>NZ_CP091056.1 GCF_021535045.1 Ornithinimicrobium sp. INDO-MA30-4
GTTCTATGCCCGTGGTCAGACAGGTCAGCAGTTGCTGATCGGCGCATACCAGGCCCTGGAGCGTCAGATCGCGGCTGGCACGGTCGAGATGCACACCCGCCACGAAATGCTTGAACTCGTGATGGTCGAGGGCAAGGCCCGCGGCATCATCGTGCGTGACATGGTCACCGGTGAGATCGAAACCCACATGGCCGACACGGTCGTGTTGGCTTCAGGTGGTTACGGCAACGTCTTCTACCTCTCGACCAACGCCATGGGCTGCAACGTCACGGCGACCTGGCGTGCCCACCGCAAGGGCGCTCACTTCGCGAACCCTGCTACACGCAGATTCACCCGACCTGCATCCCGGTCTCGGGGGATCACCAGTCCAAGCTGACCCTGATGAGTGAGTCGTTGCGCAACGACGGTCGCATCTGGGTGCCCAAGGACGAAGCCGACTGTGGCAGAGACCCCCGCGACATCCCAGAGTCGGATCGCGACTACTACCTGGAGCGGATCTACCCCGCCTTCGGCAACTTGGTGCCGCGTGACATTGCGTCGCGCGCTGCCAAGAACGTATGCGACGAAGGCCGTGGTGTCGGCCCCGGCGGGCTTGGCGTTTACCTCGACTTTGCCGACGCCATCGAGCGTCTGGGCGAAGACTCGGTGCGTTCCAAGTACGGCAACCTCTTCGACATCTACGAGCGCATCACCGGTGAGAACCCGTATGAGGTGCCGATGCGCATCTACCCGGCGGTTCACTACACGATGGGTGGCCTTTGGGTTGACTACGACCTACAGTCCAGCATCCCCGGCTTGTTCGTCATCGGTGAAGCTAACTTCTCCGACCACGGGGCCAACCGCCTCGGCGCTTCGGCGCTGATGCAGGGTCTGGCTGACGGCTACTTCGTGTTGCCCAACACGATCCGCAACTACTTGGCTGATGGCCCGTTCGACAAGATTGATGAGGACGACCCAGCAGTCGTTGAAGCGCGTCAGTCGGTTGAAAACCGAGTCATGCACTTCCTGGAGATCAACGGCACCCGCACGGTCGACAGCTATCACAAGGCGCTCGGCAAGATCATGTGGGACAAGTGCGGGATGGAGCGCACGGCCGAGGGGCTGACCGAGGCGATCGGTGAGATCAAGGAGTTGAAGGCTGACTTCTGGAAGAACGTGCGCGTCCTCGGCACCGCCGACTCGCTCAACCAGTCGCTCGAAAAGGCTGGCCGCGTCGCTGACCTGCTGGAGCTTGGCGAGTTGATGTGCATCGACGCGTTGCACCGCAACGAGTCCTGTGGCGGTCACTTCCGTGCCGAATCGGTCACCGAAGACGGCGAAGCGCTGCGTGATGACGAGAACTTCGCGTATGTCGCGGCGTGGGAGTTTGGCGGCGATGACGGCCAGCCAACGCTGCACAAAGAAGACCTAGATTACGAGTTCATCGAGCTAAAGCAACGGAGTTACAAGTGAAACTCACCCTGAATATTTGGCGTCAGGAGTCGCAGTCGACGACGGGCGCGATGAAGAACTACGTCATTGACAATGTGTCGGAAGACATGTCCTTCTTGGAGATGCTTGACGTCCTGAACGAAGAGCTCATCGAAAAGGGCGAAGACCCGGTCGCTTTCGACAGCGACTGCCGCGAAGGTATTTGTGGCATGTGCGGCTTGGTCATCAACGGCCAAGCTCACGGACCCGAGGTCACGACGACCTGCCAGTTGCACATGCGCTCCTTCAAGGACGGCGACGAGATCACCATTGAGCCCTGGCGTGCTGAGGCGTTCCCGGTGCTCAAGGACCTCTGCACAAACCGCGAGTCGCTGGATCGCATCATCCAGGCTGGTGGCTACGTCTCTGCCAACACTGGTGCTGCACCCGACGCACACGCGACCCTGGTGCCTAAGGACAACGCTGACCGTGCCTTCATGGGCGCTGAGTGCATCGGCTGTGGCGCGTGCGTCGCGGCTTGCCCCAACGCCTCGGGCATGCTCTTCATGGGCGCTAAGATCACCCACCTGGGTGAGTTGCCGCAGGGCCAGCCCGAGCGCGACGCTCGCGTTGTCTCCATGGTTGACCAGCACGACGCTGAAGGCTTTGGCGGCTGCACCAACCTTGGTGAGTGCTCGCGGGCCTGCCCCAAGGGCATCCCGCTGAACGTCATCTCGCAGATGAACCGTGATTTGCTGCGCGCCAAGTCGCACGGCAAATAATCAGTGACCAATACTGATGTTTCGGCCGGCACCCTGGTGCTGGCCGCCACCCCTATCGGGCACGCTCAAGATGCTTCGCCGCGATTGCTGACGGAGTTATCCAGTGCACCGATCGTCGCCGCCGAGGACACTCGGCGGCTTCGTGGGTTAGTTGACCGCCTGGGCATTACCGTGTCGGGCCGCGTGGTCAGCTATCACGAGCACAACGAAGCCACCCGGACTGCCGATTTGGTCGAAGCTCTCTTGGCTGGCCAGCGCGTCGTGCTCGTCACAGACGCTGGTATGCCCTCAGTCTCGGACCCGGGATACCGGCTGGTGAGCGAGTGCGTCACCCAGGACATACCGGTGACGTGTGTGCCTGGACCCAGCGCGGTCCTGATGGCGCTGGCGGTCTCTGGGCTGCCTGTTGATCGTTTTTGCTTTGAGGGGTTCTTGCCCCGCAAGCCAGGGGATCGCGACAAAATCGTGGCATCGTTGGCGGCCGAGCCGCGCACGATGGTGTTTTTGAGGCGCCCCACCGCCTTGCTCCTATGTTGTCTGCCTTGGCTGCAGGCTTGGGGAGGGCCGCCCCGCAGCGGTATGCCGTGAGCTCACCAAGACCTATGAAGAGGTCAAGCGTGGTGGGTTGGCTGATCTGGCTGCTTGGGCTGAAGAGGGAGTCCGTGGCGAGATCACTGTGGTGGTCTCCGGCGCTGCGCCGAACGAAAGTGGCGAGCACGTTGACCTGGCTGCTTTGGTGCGCACAGTGCAAGCCCGGGTTGCTGCAGGGGAGCGTTTGAAGGATGTCTGCAAGGAGTTGGCAGCAACATCGGGCTTGGCCACCAAGACGTTGTACAACGCCGTCGTGGCAGCCAAGCCCGGTCGCTAGAAACCAGCTAGTAGCCCGCTGTGCCCATCACGGTGTCCTTATAGCGACGCCGTTTGCTGGCTTGTCGCCAGAGGGCAAACGCGGCCGCCACCATTAGCAGTAGCGCAAAGATGACCAGCACCGGCAAGAAGATCGCGATCAAACTCAGCCCGATCGAGACTCCGTCTTCGGCGGTCGATGCAATCGGCGCACCAGCGCCCAGCGTGCTGGCGTTGATCAGGGGCCGACTGACTGCCTTACCTGCGTGTATCACGCCGGCGGTAGCCACACCGAGCACAACCCCGATCCAGGGGTTTTCGGAGAAAAAGGTGGAGCCTTGCTCGAAGTCTTCGGCGGCCTGAGTCGCGGCAAAGATCAAACCACCTGTGGCAGGTCTGATCACGGTGCCGATGGCGTCATTGATGGAGTCAACGACAGCGACCTTGTCGAGCACGACTTCGCTGGCCAAAGCACAGCGGCGATGCCGATGGCCCAGCCTGATTCGATCCAGGCGAACTGTGTAGGAAGGTTGATGACTTCGGTATAACGGGCCACCAAGGCCACGATTAAGAATGGGATGTAGGCATTAAGGCCTGCTGCGGCGCTCAGTCCGGCGCCGGTAAGTGCTGCCAGCATGGGTGACACCTCCTTTTCTCTTTACAATAGACGTAACGCATCGCGTGTCGGTTCCCTTCCGCCACTGGCCTGTCTGGACTCATAGGCGACCGAGCCCATTTAGACTCGACGGTATGACCCATGTCCTGAATGCTGTCGCTTGGCCCTATGCCAATGGTCCCCGCCACCTCGGTCACGTTGCCGGGTTTGGGGTGCCCTCTGACGTTTTCAGCCGGTACATGCGGATGGCTGGTCACGACGTCCTGATGATTTCGGGCACGGATGAGCACGGCACACCGATCTTGGTCGGGGCGGACAAGGAAGGCATCACGGCCCGCGAGTTGGCCGACCGCAACAACCGCCTCATCGTCGATGACCTGGCCAAGCTCGGCGTCTCCTACGACCTGTTCACTCGCACCACGACGGCTAACCACTACTCCGTGGTCCAAGACATGTTCACTGCCGTGCACGACAACGGGTACATGGTCGAAAAGACCACGCACGGCGCGATTAGCCCCTCGACGGGACGCACGCTGCCCGATCGCTACATCGAGGGCACCTGCCCGATCTGTGGCTACGCCGAAGCCCGTGGTGACCAGTGCGACAACTGTGGCAACCAGTTGGACGCCACCGAGTTGATTAACCCCAAGAGCAAGGTCAGCGGCGAAACCCCGAAGTTTATTGAGACCCAGCACTTCTTTCTCGATTTGCCTGCCCTGGCGGACTCACTCAACGAGTGGCTTAACGCACGCGAAGCCTCTGGCCTGTGGCGGCCCAATGTCATCAAGTTTTCTCAGAACATCCTCAAAGACATCCGACCCCGTGCCATGAGTCGCGATATCGATTGGGGCATTCCGATCCCACTCGATGGGTGGCGTGAACAACCCACCAAGCGACTGTATGTCTGGTTCGACGCGGTCATCGGCTATCTGTCCGCCTCGATCGAGTGGGCCCGCCGCTCAGGGGACGCTGAAGCCTGGCGCGCCTGGTGGAATGACCCCGAGACGTTGTCGTACTACTTCATGGGCAAAGACAACATCACCTTCCACTCCCAGATCTGGCCCGCCGAAATGATTGCGCACAACGGCGCTGGCGCTCGCGGCGGAGAGGTTGGCCCGTTCGGTGAGTTGCAGTTGCCGACCGAGGTCGTGTCGTCGGAGTTTTGACGATGGAAGGTCGGCAGTTCTCGTCAAGCCGGGGTGTCGTGATCTATGTCAACGACGTGTTGGAGCGCTATCAGGTCGACGCGCTGCGCTACTTCCTCTCGGCCGCTGCGCCGGAAAGCGCCGACTCAGACTTCTCCTGGCCCGAGTTTGTGAAGCGCACGAACAACGAGTTGGTCGCTGGCTGGGGCAACCTGGTCAACCGCACGGCGTCGATGATCGCTAAGAACTTCGGCGAGATCCCGGCCGCCGCTGACTTGGAGCAGGTTGACCGCGACCTGCTCGACCAGATCACCGCTGGCTTTGACGTCGTCGGTAAGGCCATCGGCGAGCACCGGCAAAAGGCTGGTCTGGCCGAGGCTATGCGCTTGGTCGGCGAAGCGAACGCCTATGTCTCGATGACTGAGCCGTTCCGACTGAAGGGCGAAGACCAGCGCGAACGCCTCGGCACGGTGCTACATGTCCTGGCTCAAGCGGTGCTGGACCTCAACACCCTCTTGTCGCCTTACCTGCCGCACAGCTCGACTGCTGTCTTCGCAGCCTTGGGCGGCGACGGGGAGTTTATGCCGATGCCGCACGTCGAAGAGGTGAGCGACCTCGACGAAGCCGAGCGGGCGACATACCCGATCATCACGGGTGACTATTCGGCGATGCCGGCGTGGGCCAGCTGCCCGGTCACCGTCGGTGCTCCGGTGGCCAAGCCGACGCCGATCTTCACCAAGCTTGACCCGGAGACGGCCGATATTGAGCGCCAGCGTCTGGGGTTGGACGCTTCGTGAGTCGGACCGAGCGCGAAACCTTCCCGCCTTTCCCTGAGCCACTGCCGGTGCCCGTGGTCGACAACCACTGTCACCTCAACATCACGCGTGATGGGTCCCCGCCGGTTGACGTGCAAGACGCTATCGACGCTGCTGCTTTTGTCGGCGTAGACCGCATGGTGCAGATCGGTTGCGACCGGGAGAGCGCCCAATGGACCGTCGACACGGTCATTGAGCACGAAGAGTTGCTTGGCGGCGTAGCCCTGCACCCCAATGAAGTGCCGATCCACGCCGAAATGGATGAGCTTGATGAGGTGCTGGAGGAGATCGAGAACCTCTCGCGGCACGACCGCATTCGGGTGATCGGCGAGACGGGGCTGGACTACTTCCGCACTGGGCCAGAAGGTATTGCGATCCAGCAAGAGGCCTTTCGGTGGCACATTGAGTTGGCCAAGCGGACGGACAAAGCCCTGCAAATCCACGATCGCGATGCACACGCCGATGTGTTGCGCATCTTGGCTGAAGAGGGTGCGCCCGAGAAGACCGTGCTGCACTGCTTTTCCGGCGATGTCGAGATGGCCCGCGAGTGCGTTGAGCGGGGCTACTACCTGTCGTTCTCTGGCACGGTGAGCTTTAAGAACGCTCAGCCGCTGCGGGGTGCGATGGCCGTTGTGCCACCGCATCAGTTGCTGGTCGAGACCGACGCGCCTTATCTGACGCCGCACCCGCACCGTGGAGCCCCCAACGCGCCATACCTGGTGCCGTTGACGGTCCGCGCGATGGCGTCCTCGCTCGACATGGATGTCGTCGACCTGTGCAAGGCGATCTGTGACAACAGCACGCGGGTGTATGGCCAGTGGTAGCCGAAACGGGCCTGCTTGGCCCAGCGCACATCCGCGAACTGGCTGACCGCCTGGGGTGAAGCCCACCAAAACTTGGGGGCAAAACTTCGTCATTGATGCCAATACCGTTCGGCGCATTGTGCGGGTGGCCGACGTCGGCCTGGACGATGTTGTGCTTGAGGTCGGCCCTGGCCTTGGCTCGCTGACCCTGGCGCTGCTGGAGCAGGTCAAGTCGGTCACGGCCATTGAGATTGACCCCAAATTGGCCGACGAACTGCCCGTGACCGTGGCCAAGCATTCACCGGACGGGGCCGAGCGCCTCACCGTCGTGCAACAGGACGCGATGAAGGTGCGCGAGTTGCCCGGCGAAGCACCGACCGCGCTCGTGGCCAACCTGCCCTACAACGTGGCTGTCCCGGTCGTGTTGACCTTGCTCGAGCACTTCCCGACGTTGGAGAAGGTTTTGGTGATGGTGCAGTTGGAGGTCGCTGAGCGGCTCGCTGCCAAGCCTGGCTCCAAGACCTACGGAGTGCCCAGCGTGAAAGCTGCTTGGTATGCCGATGTCACCTTGGCCGGTCGGATCGGGCGCAACGTTTTTGGCCAGCTCGAATGTCGATTCTGGCCTGGTCAAAATGGTTCGCCGGGACCCACCGGTGACTGATGTTGACCGACGGCCCGTGTTTGCCGTGATCGACGCAGCCTTTGCACAACGCCGCAAAACTCTGCGGGCCGCGCTGTCTGGTTGGGCCGGGGGAGCGCCTCAGGCTGAAAAAGCGCTGGTCGCAGCTGGGGTTGATCCGACCGCTCGCGGAGAACGGCTGGCTGTGGCTGAGTTTGCTGCGATCGCCGCCGCGCACGAGCGGGGCCAAGCCAGCACGTGAGGCCGTCTGCCCCTAGTGTGGGGAACATGACTGACATCCAGCCATCCCAGCGGGTGACCGTTCGAGTGCCAGCCAAAATAAATCTTGAGTTAGCTGTAGGACCCCGCGGCGACGATGGGTTTCACCCGTTGGCCACGGTCTTTCACGCGGTCAGCCTGTATGACCGGATCACCGTCACGCCGGCGCCAGACTGGTCGGTGACAACCGTTGGGCCGTATGCGGATTTGGTCCCGGACAACCAAGACAACCTGGCTGTACGCGCCGCCAAGTTGCTGGCGAGCAGAGCGGTTGAGCTGGGCGCTGAGTCCCAGCCCGGCCCGGTCGCGGTGGTCATGGATAAGCACATCCCAGTTGCCGCGGGTATGGCCGGTGGCTCGGCTGATGCCGCTGGCGTGCTGTTGGCGTGTGCTGACTTGTGGGACCTGGCCCTGTTGCGCGAGGACTTAGAGCCTCTGGCTGCTGAGTTGGGCTCGGACGTGCCGTTCTTGCTGCATGGGGGCAACGCGGTGGGCACTGGCCGGGGCGACGAAGTGTCTCCGGTGCTTTCACGTGGCGAAGTGCACTGGGTCTTGTGGCTCAGCACCGACGAGGGATTGTCGACCCCTGAGGTGTATGCCGAATTCGATCGACTGCACGAGGGCGATGAGGTGCCGATGCCCGAATTGTCGGCTGAACTGATGACCGCTCTGCGGACCATGGACCCCGACGCAGTGGGTGCTGCCCTGCGTAATGACCTACAGGCTGCCTCTATCTCGTTGCAGCCTCGTTTAGCCGAGGTGATCGATGCGGGCTTAGAGTTGGGCGCTCGCGGAGCGTTGATCTCTGGCTCGGGGCCAACCGTGGCATTTGTCGTGGCCTCCCAAGCCGAGGCGCTCGACTTATCAATGGGCTTAGCCGCTCGCGGCCCCAAGGGAGACATTGTGCGTGTGACTGGACCGGTGGCCGGTGCCACTGTCGTCGACTCGCGAGGGCCTGGTCCCTCGCTCGGACTGGCCTAATGGCGCCACTGACTGCCCTGGAGAAGGCCACTATCGTGGTCGGCACCCAGGTGTTGCTCGATGCCGTCACGATCGGTGTGCAGCAGGGTGAGCGCATTGGCATCGTCGGCCGCAATGGCGGTGGCAAGTCGACACTGTTGGGCGTCGTCTTAGGCACACGCGAGTTGGACACCGGCCGAGTGGTCCGCACCGGCAGCATCACCGTCGGCATGCTGGGCCAGACCGATGGTCTCAACCCCGACGACACCGTTCGGGCAGCCGTCCTCGGTGACTTAGCTGAGCATGAGTGGGCTGGCAACTCTCGGGTGCGCGAGATCATCGTTGGCCTGTTAGGCGACCTCGATGCTGGCAATGTCGGCGGCTGGGAAGCCACCGTTGGCCCGCTCTCTGGTGGTGAACGACGCCGATTGGCCCTCGCAGCACTCTTGGTTGAAGACCCCGACCTGCTGCTGCTTGATGAGCCCACCAACCATCTGGATGTTGAAGGCGTCGCTTGGCTGGCGACATACCTGAGCCAGCGGCGGGCACGCCCTGACAATGGCCTGCTGGTCGTGACTCACGACCGGTGGTTCCTGGACGCAGTGAGCACCCGGACCTGGGAGATCAACGACGGCGAAGTGAACTCCTACGATGGTGGATACGCCGCGTATGTGCTGGCCAAGGCCGAGCGCAACCGGATCGCCAAAGTCACCGAAGAGCGTCGCTCCAACCTGTTGCGCAAGGAGTTGGCGTGGCTTCGTCGCGGTGCTCCGGCTCGCACCAGCAAGCCAAAGTTCCGCATTGATGCCGCGAATGAGTTGATCGCCGGCGAGCCTGATCCGCGTGACTCAGTCGAGTTGGTGCGTTTTGCCACGACACGTCTGGGCAAGGACGTCTTTGACCTGATCGACGGCACTGTGGTGCTAGGTGATCGGACGATTTTGAACAAGGTCACCTGGCGACTGGGCCCAGGTGACCGCTATGGCATCATCGGCGCCAACGGTGCTGGCAAGTCGACGTTGCTCCGCGTGCTGCAGGGCAATATCGATCTGTCGGCTGGAAAGCTCAAGACTGGCAAGACCGTGCATTTGGCCACGTTGAGCCAGGAGTTGCGAGAGCTTGACCGCGTCCGTGAATGGACCGTGCTGCAGGCCATCACTGAGGTGCGCTCGTTCACGATGTTGGGCGGCAAAGAGACGTCGGCATCTCAGTTGGCGACTCGGTTGGGCTTCACCAATGGCCGCCAGCAGTCGCGCGTCGGCGATCTCTCCGGTGGCGAACGTCGGCGTTTGCAGTTTTTGCGGCTCTTGATGGATGAGCCCAACGTGCTGCTGCTCGATGAGCCGACCAATGACTTGGACATCGACACCCTGACAGCGCTGGAAGATGTGCTGGATGGCTGGGCTGGCACCCTGATCGTGGTCTCCCACGACCGCTATCTGATGGAGCGGATGACTGACCGGCAGATCGCATTGCTGGGTGATGGAAAGATCCGCGACCTGGTTGGTGGAGTGGAGCAATACCTTGAGCTCAAGGCCGCGATGAGCTCAGACAAGTCACCGATCACCGGCAAAGTACCCGGCGCATCAGGTGCCGCGGCTCCGGCCAGTGGCCCCTCTGCTGCTGAGACCCGCGAGGCCAAAAGCGGGTCACGCGGATCGAGCGTTCGTTGGCCAAGATCGCAAGCGATGAGCAAAAGGTGCACGACAAGATGATCGAAGCAGCCACCGATGCCACCAAGATGGGAGAGTTGAGCGCCAAGTTGTCAGCGCTCGCTGAGCAAAAGGAAGAGCTTGAGTTGGAGTGGCTGGAAGCAGCCGAGGTCGCCGAAGCCTGAAACTCCAGCACGGGCATTCTTGATGGCCTAGCGCAGGATTCCTTTTCCCGTGCCGCGGACACCGCGGCGGTTCGCGAAGTGACGCCTAACTTGGAGTAGATGTGGGCCAGATGCGACTTAATCGTTGTCTCAGTCACAAAAGGTCGCTCGCGACGCGGCTGTTTGATCTGCCAGCGGCCACAAGTTTGAGGACCTCAATTTCGCGTCCGCTGAGACTGACCGCAGGAGCGCGCATACGGCCCAGCAGCCGTGAGGTAATCATGGGGGCGAGCGCGCTCTCACCGGCCGCGGCTGCGCGGACCGCTTCAATAAGCTCATGAGGCGGGGCGTCCTTGAGTAGGTAGCCGCTGGCGCCAGCCTCTACCGCACCGAGAATGTCGCCGTCGGAGTCATAGTTTGTGAGGACCAACACGTAGGGCGCCGCCTCGAGGGCTCGAATCCGTTTCGTCGCGTCGGCTCCTGTAGAGGTCTGCTGGGCGCCGAATTGAAGGTCCATCAAGACCACATCTGGATTTTCTCGTTCTGCTGCTTGGACGGCTTCATCCGCAGTGGCGGCTTCGCCGACGACTTCGAAGTCGGCCTCCAGGCTGAACAGCGCGTGGAGCCCGGCACGCACAATCGGGTGGTCATCGGCCAAAACAAGCCTGATCATGGTGTCTCGCTCAGATCTAGTTCGACGGTGACGGTGGTGCCGCCGCCCGGGGCGGAGTCGATCTGCAGGGTTCCACCGAGTTGGTGCACCCGTTCTTGGGTTGCTGTCAGACCAAATGAGTCGGAGGTCGCAATGTGGCCCTGGAACGCGTGGGCAGGATCGAAGCCAACACCATCATCAACGATGCGCAGAGTGAGGGCCCGACCAGTGATCGAAATCGTCACCGTGGCTTGAGTGGCGTCCGCGTGCTGGATGACGTTGGCGATGGCGCCCTGGGCGATCCGCAACAACGCGGTCTGCAAGTACATCGGCAGGCCCGAGCACGTTGGAGCCTGCACAGTGACCTTCAGTCCTTGGCTAGCCCACTGCCCCTGCGCCAGTCTGCTCAGGGCTCCACCGAGACCCTGATCGTCAAGCTCGGGGGGCGCCAGTTCGCGAATGAACCGGCGCGTGTCGGCAAGGTTTGCGGCTGCCGTCTGCCGGGCTAACTGAATGTGCTCCACGCCGTGCCGGTCAGGGTCGCTGCGCTCGGCAGCATGCAACAACATCTGAATGCTCGAAAGCCCTTGGGCCACCGTGTCGTGAATCTCCCTGGCCAAACGTGCACGTTCGGCTAAGACCCCAGCCTCGTGCTCGGTGGCAGCCAGTCGGCTGCGCGCACTGAGCAGCTCTTGGACGAGGGCCTCACGTTGTGCAGACTCGTGCTCCAATGCTTGGTAACCAAGGCCGATCAGCAGGGCAACACCAGCGCCGACGAGGGGTCCCACCACACCGCCGACGGTCCAACCGTTGTGCAGGCCAAGGGCGCAAATAGAAAAAGTGGTGAAGACGATGGCCGCCGACCCCAGACGTCGGCCAAGAAGGTGGAGATAGAGGAAAAAGAGGGGAAAGACGAGGTAGGCGGCATCGGTGACGAGCCACAAAAGCGCAAACCACTCGATCGTGAGGACGGCCAACCAGATCCGGCCGGTTGGTTGGCCGAGAACCCCAGCGGAACGCGCGACAAACACACCGAGTGCGTAGGTTCCCAAGAGCACAGCAGACAGGAGAAGGGCGAGCCCGCTGGTGCCGCTAGGCGCAAGAACTGCACGCCCCATGACGATGAGCACCAGGATGACGAAGAGGCTGTGCAGCCCGGTGCGGAGACCGACGAACACTGGGGTCAGTGCGCTGTGGGCCATAGCTGAAGGCTACGCCTGTGGCTGGCCCGATCAATCGTCCAAAAGGATGAAAGATTGCTAGCCCTTTTGGGGTCCTAAGACCGTCCAGGAAGCCGATGACCTTTGCACGATCACACGAAACAGTGGGTATGTCAGGACAGCCCTTGGTCGGAAAGGAACACAATGTTCGTCGCGCTCCGCGATTTACGCTTCGCGAAAGGCCGATTCCTGCTGATCGGCTCGGTCGTCGCGCTCATCACCATCTTGGCTGGCTTCCTCAGCGGTCTGACCGGAGGGTTAGCCAACCAAAACATCTCGGCGATATTAGCGATGCCCGCGGATCGAATTGTTTTCTCCGCTCCTGCAGCCGAATCCGGTCCTGGTTTCGCCGACTCCTCGGTCACGCAACAGCAAGCCGAAAACCTAGCAACTGCGGTGGGTATTTCAGCCGTTGAGCCGGTCGGGGTTACTCAGACTCGCGCCGAGGTGGGGGATCGCGCAGTTGCCATTGCTGCCTTCGGCGTCCAGCCGTCATACGCAGCGAGTGCTCCATCGAGCGAGGGGCTGCTGAGCCTTTCTCTGCCAGCCGCAGACGAATTGGGTGCACAAGTCGGGGACGAGATAGCCATCGCCGGAAAGTCCTATGTCGTGGAGTCCATTGCCGGGGACGGTTGGTATAGCCACACCCCTGTTGTGCAGATGACCTTGGCTGACTGGCAGGACCAGGCCGCGGCCACCGGGAGCCCAGATGCGTACGCCACGGTCTTGGCGGTTACCGGCAGCGCGAACTGGGCTGCCTTGGACACCAGCAACGGCACAGTTTCGAAATCACCCCTGCAGTCGCTGACGGCCCTGGCAGCCTTTCAATCTGAGGTTGGGTCCTTGCTGCTCATGGTCACGATGCTCTTCGGGATTTCCGGCTTGATGATCGGTGCATTCTTCACGGTCTGGACGATGCAACGAAAGGGTGACATCGCGGTCTTGAAGGCTCTTGGCGCAAGCACCGCTTCTCTGGTTCGTGACGCATTGGGTCAGGCCCTGATCGTCTTGCTGGCAGGAATCGGATTGGGCTTCGTCATCGTCATACTCTTTGGAAGCGTGGCTGGTGGAGCACTGCCCTTCTTGCTCAGCCCTCTGACAACCATCCTGCCTGGAGCCATCATGGTCACCCTGGGTCTTGCGGGTGCAGCCTTTGCCCTCCGGTCTGTGACCGCAGCCGATCCCCTCACCGCGCTTGGGAGCAACCGATGATCAGTCTTGAAAACATCACCCTCACCTTCCCCGATGGAGACTCCACGGTGACGGCCGTCGATCAGGTCAGCCTGACAGCAGGGCCGGGGACGGTCACCGGAATCACCGGGCCCAGCGGATCCGGCAAGTCCAGCCTGCTTGCAGTTGCCGCAACGCTCATCAAGCCAGACTCTGGACGCGTGCTGATCAATGACATCGACGTGTCGCAGATGGGCCGGGCAGAGGCGACATTGCTGCGGCGAAACAAGATCGGGATCGTCTTTCAACAATCTAACTTGATCCCCTCGCTCACCGCTGAAGAGCAACTCACAGTCATGAACGAACTAGGGCAAAAGCACCCTCGATCGTCGAGACCCTCGGCGACGGCTCGCGCCAATGAGCTGTTGGGATCGGTTGGCCTTGCCGACCAACGCCACAAGCGACCTCATCAACTCTCTGGGGGCCAACGGCAACGGGTCAACATTGCCCGTGCCCTGATGAACGATCCGAGCGCATTGCTCGTGGACGAGCCAACTAGCGCCCTCGACCAAGAGCGTGGAGCCAGCATTATCGACTTGATTTTGCGACTAACGGATGAATTACGCACTTCGACACTGCTGGTAACCCATGACCGAGAGCAACTTCCCCGGATGCACTCAGCCGTTCATCTGGTTGACGGAAAAATCGCAGACAACTCGACACTAGATCGTGCACGCTCCGGCCTACAAGGCGAAGGCAGCAGACACTAACGCGATCACTGCGCCGAGCGCCCGCACCCGGTCGCTGATTAGCAAGTGCCGGACTAGCCGCGGATCCTTGCCCGGCGTGAGGGCCTGATGGGTGGGAGCTGCCCCAAACGCGGTGGCGGCGAAGGTGAGTGCCACGGCGACCGCACACCCAAATCCACACATTGCCGGGCTCAGTCCACAGCGCCCACGGGAGCGCGATTAACAACCCAGGTAGGTCACGCCGACCATCGGCGTGATGAGCCGCGAGTGGCGGGTGAGTGGCTTGCCAGGTCTGCGGGTCGGCAGCCGCCAAGACCGGATAGACCAGCGATGAGACCGTCAGTTGAAATCCTGCGTGCAGGGCGGTTGCTGCCAACAAGAAGGTGAGCGCGCTCACCGGAGAGCCGCTAGCCACTGGGCGAAAGTCGGTCCCACCTCGCGGGCGCCCGGAACGCCGGTGGCCCCAGCGACAACGATCTTCATATCGCGACTCTAGCGAGGATCGTTGCCTGGCCGGTCAAGGGGAGACGAGGGTGCGCAATAAAGAAGCGAGCTGTGCTTGGTCTTCGCTCGAAAGTTTAGACAGCAACTCTTGCTCACGCAGCACCAGCGCATCCATTGCTGCATCGATGAGGTCATGCCCTGCTGGAGTCAGATCGATCAGGACTGCTCGGCGGTCTTGGGCCGAAGCGCTGCGGGCCACCAAGCCACGTTTGAGCAGTCGATCGATGCGGTTCGTCATAGTGCCGCTGCTGACGAGAGTTTGCCGCACCAAGGCGCCGGCAGTCAGCTGATAGGGATCGCCTGAGCGGCGCAACGCGGACAGGACATCAAATTCCCAGCCTTCGAGACCAGCGGTTGCAAACGCTGATTTGCGCGCCAAATCAAGGAACCGACTTAGTCGGCTGACCCGCGAAAAGACCTCCAGCGGCGAGACGTCGAGGTCAGAGCGCTCCCGGCGCCAGGCGGCGACAATCCGGTCAACTTCATCTGGCGTGCCTGCGGACGTCATAAGGCTCACCTTAATATGACATCAAGATTCTTGACGTCGAGAGATGAGGGCGGCTCGGGACTAAGCCTTGGGAAAAGACCGCAATGTCGGTTTGGGCTCCATGCCAGCCAAGCCGTTCCAGGCCAGGTTGACCAGGTGAGCAGCGACATCGTCTTTTTTGAATTTCCGAGAATCCAGCCACCATCCGCCAGGGATAGCGACCATGCCAACCAGCATCTGTGCATACAGCGGAGCCATTTTGGGGTCGAGGTTCTGTCGGCGGAACTCGGCCGCCAAGATGTGCTCGACTTGGGAGGCAATGTCACTGATCAGGCTGGCGAATGAGCCAGTCGATTGGCCGGGCGGGCTATCTCGCACCAAGATCCGGAAGCCGTCTGTGGAAGATTCGATGTAGTCCAGCAAGGCAACGGCAGCCCGTTCCAACAGCGCCCGTGCATGACCCGGTTCGCGCAGTGCGTGGGTGACGGCGTTGAGCAACTTCTGCAATTCGCGGTCCACGACCACGGCGTACAAGCCCTCTTTGCCACCGAAGTGTTCATAAATGACGGGCTTAGACACCCCAGCCGCGTTCGCAATCTCTTCGACGCTCGTGCCTTCAAAGCCTCGTTCGGCGAATAATTTGCGCCCAATGTCGATTAACTGCTCGCGTCGCTGCGGCCCGGTCATGCGCGCTCGGGCGTGGCTTGCCTTGGCAGAAGAGTTACTCACACCCCCATCATGCCAACCTCTCCAACCCGTTGCCTCCTCAGCCCAAACTTTGGTCTACGCTTGTGGGGGCCGTAAGTGCGCTTACGGCTGTTCCCCGGTTGCTCTGCTGGTAGGGGCCGCCTGACTTTGAATCAGGATTAGCGACGTTGGTTCGATTCCAACCCGGGGAGCCACATCAGAGCCGCGCCTAGCGTTAGAGTCAGTGTTTGTGAGTTCTCCCGCAGCCGTCATTGTTCTCGCCGCAGGCGAGGGCACCCGCATGAAGTCGAATACCCCGAAAGTTCTGCACCGGATCGCCGGTCGCTCTTTGGTCGGTCACGCTCTGGCAGCCGCTCGCGGTGCTGAGCCGGCTCATCTCTGTGTAGTGGTGAGGCACCAGCGTGATTTGGTCGCTGGCCATATCGCTGAAGTTGACCCGGACGCGTCTATCGCCGACCAAGACGAGGTCAAGGGCACTGGGCGCGCATGTGAGTGTGGCATGGACGTATTGCCCGCCGACCTGAGCGGCACCGTCATCGTGACCATGGGCGACGTCCCATTGCTGACGTCTGACACGTTGCTCGGCCTCACCCAGGAGCACGAAGGCTCGGGCTCGGCCGTCACCGTCATCACCGCTGAACTGCCCGACCCCACCGGGTATGGCCGGGTGTTGCGGGATGACGACGGCGCAGTGCAACAGATCATGGAGCATAAAGATGCGCTCGCAGCGCAGCAGGCTGGCGGCGAGAACGCCGACGCGATCAACGTGCGCGAGATCAACTCCGGCATTTACGCCTTTGACGCCCAGGTTCTGCGTGCTGCTCTTGCAGAGGTTGACACCAACAACGCGCAGGGCGAGAAGTATCTAACCGACGTCATCGGCATCGCCCGTCGCGACGGTCGTCGAGTGTCTGCCCACTTGATCACTGACCTGTGGCAGACCGAGGGTGTCAACAACCGCAGCCAGTTGTCCCGCCTGGGTGGCGAATTGAACCAACGGGTGTTGCAAAAGTGGATGCTCGAGGGAGTCACGATCGTCGACCCGGCCACCACCTGGATTGACGTCAACGCCACTCTGGGCACCGACACGACCATCCTGCCGGGCACGCAGATTTTGGGTGCCACCACGATCGGCAGCGATGTCACGATCGGCCCGGACACCACGTTGAAGGACATGGAAATCCACGATGGCGCCAGCGTCATTCGCACCCATGCCGAGTTATCCGTTATTCGCGAGAATGCCTCGGTCGGCCCTTCTCCTACTTACGGCCAGGCAGCGATCTCGGCGCGGGCGGCAAGATAGGCGGATTCGTCGAAACGAAGAACGCCACAATTGGCACCGGTTCTAAGGTCCCGCACCTGACATACGTGGGCGACGCGACCATCGGTGAGCACAGCAACATCGGTGCATCCAGCGTTTTTGTGAACTACGACGGCGTCAACAAGCACCACACGACGATCGGCGACCACTGCCGCATGGGCAGCGACAGCATGTATATCGCTCCCGTGACTGTCGGCGACGGCGCGGGCAGCGGAGCAGGCACGGTGATCCGCAAGAATGTGCCCGCCGGAGCTTTGGCGATTAACGTGGCACCACAGCGCAATATTGAGGGCTGGGCAGCGGCCAAACGCCCAGGCACTCCTCAGGCCGAAGCAGCAGCGGCAGCCCATGCTGATTCCGAGCAGAAGTAGGAGACGGCGAACGAATGACTGGCATTCAGCGCACCACTGAAAAGAACTTGATGGTCTTCTCCGGTCGAGCGCACCCCGCATTGGCGGAGGCTGTGGCCGAAGGTTTGGACACCCAGTTGGTGCCCACGGACGCATATGCGTTCGCGAACAGCGAGCTGTATATCCGCTTTAACGAGTCGGTCCGTGGCTGCGATGCCTTCGTGATCCAGAGCCATGCGGCTCCGGTCAACGAATGGATCATGGAACACCTGATTATGGTTGATGCGCTCAAGCGAGCCTCGGCCAAGCGCATCACGGTTGTCTTGCCGTTTTATGGCTACGCTCGTCAGGACAAGAAGCACCGTGGTCGCGAGCCTATTTCGGCCCGTCTGATGGCTGACATGTTTAAGACGGCTGGCGCTGATCGCTTGATGGCGATTGACCTGCACACGGCACAGATCCAGGGCTTCTTTGACGGCCCGGTTGACCACCTAATGGCGATGCCGATCTTGGCGGACTACGTCGCTGAGAAGTATGGCGACGAAAAGTTAGCCGTTGTCTCACCGGATGCTGGTCGCATCAAGGTCGCCGAGCAGTGGTCAAGCGTCTGGGTGGCAAGCCGCTGGCTTTCATTCACAAGACGCGTGACATCACTCGCCCCAATGAGTCTGTCGCCAATCGTGTTGTTGGTGAAGTCGGTGGTCGCACCTGCATCTTGGTCGACGACATGATCGACTCCGGCGGGACGATTTGCCAGGCCGCCGACGCGCTGATGGCAGAGGGTGCGGCCAGTGTCGTCATCGTCGCCACGCACGCTATTTTTTCTGACCCGGCCGTCCAGCGGATGACCGACTCGGTCGCTCGCGAGGTCGTTGTCACCGACACTTTGCCGATCAGCGAAGAGGCTCGCTCCATGCCGAAGATTAAGGTTCTCTCGATTGCGCCGCTGATTAGCCGTGCGGTCAAGGCAGTATTCGAAGACGGCTCGGTCACTCAGATGTTTGACGGTCGCGCCTGAGTTTCTTCCGGCACCGAGGATCACGTAGACTGCCACGGTTGCCTCGGCGAGGGATAGCACACGGTCATCAACATCAACGTTGAGTGGCACATCGCATCCGTGATTCGACGCGGGAGCGGTCATCATTTCGATGCCCGCCTGCCTGTTAGAAGTGCCCCTGAAGCCCGTGTTATTTCCCGCGCCGAGGCCGTGCACTCCAGGCCATTACCCTGACTTTGAAAGAGGCAATATATGTCCGACCAGACCAGCATTAACGCCACCAAGCGCGAAGAGTTCGGCAAGGGCGCAGCCCGTCGTATCCGTCGCGCGGACCTCGTGCCCGCCGTCCTTTACGGCCACGGTAACGACCCGCTGCACGTCACCCTCCCGGGCCACGCCACGATGATGGCGCTCAAGCTGAGCAACGCCGTCCTGTCGCTGCACGTCGGTGACGAGACCCACCTCGCGCTGGTGAAAGACGTTCAGCGCGACCCGATCAAGCGCACCATCGAGCACGTTGACCTGGTCGAGGTCCGCAAGGGCGAAAAGGTCGAGGTCGATGTTTCCATCCACGTCGAGGGCGACGCTGCTCCCGAGACGGTCGTCAGCTTGGACTACACCGAGATCACCGTTGAGGCTGAGGCCACCAACATCCCCGAGTCCTTCACCGTGTCCATCGAGGGCATGGAGGCTGGCACCCGCATCCTGGCTGGCGAGGTCACCTTGCCCGCAGGCGTCACGCTGGTCACCGACCCCGAGGCGCTCGTGGTTAACGTTGCTCAGGCCATCTCCGAGGAAGAGCTGGAGAGCGAGCTTGCCGAGGCCGAGGCCGAGGCTGGCATCGAGCAGGACCTCTCCGATGAGGAAGAGGCCGAAGCAGCTGAAGCTGGCGACGACGAGAAGGCTGAAGAGAAGACCGAAGAGGCCTGATCTTTCGCTAGCACTTTGCACACGGCGGGCGTTGAGGGAAACCTCGGCGCCCGCCGTTTGTCATCTGAGGAAAGGCAGTGGAGATGGACGCGTGGCTCATCGTCGGCCTAGGCAACCCCGGGCCGAAGTATGCGGGCAACCGGCACAACATCGGCGCGATGGTTGTCGCTGCGCTGGCCAAGGCAGGCAACTCCTCGCTCAAGAAGCACAAGGCCAACGCCTGGGCCGCCGACGTCCGCCTCGGCACCCTTCCTGGTGGCATCCCTGGCCCCAAGGCAGTGATCGCCCAGCCCATGACGTACATGAACACTTCTGGCGGGCCAGTCGCCGGCCTAGCGAAGTTCTATGACATCCCGGCCGAGCGCATTGTTGTGCTACATGATGAGCTCGATATTGACTTTGCCAAGGTGCGGCTGAAGCGTGGCGGGGGAGAGGGCGGCCACAATGGGCTGCGCAGCATTTCGCAGTCCTTGGGCACGAAGGACTACTACCGGATTCGTCTTGGCGTGGGGCGTCCACCGGGACGGCAAGACCCGGCTGACTACGTGTTGAGTGATTTTCCGAGCCGTGAGCAGGTTGATCGTGATTTGCTGATCGGGGATGGCGTTGACGCAGTCGAGGACTTGATCACCCGCGGCCTGGAGGCCACCCAGCAGCGCTTCCATCCCGGCTGACCTCTCGAGCCGCCCGATGTCACCGGATCTCACCGTCTGGTCGCAGAGAATCCCGCTGGTCGCACACATTTCGCGCGGCTAGCGGGAAATAGTGCGATTCGCGTAAACGCGCCCTGCTCGCACGTATAAACACGCGAATCGAGCGCAATCACGCGATTCGCACTTTTGCGAGGGACGCAGCAGGGCATAGGGGAAGACGTAGCGGGGAAGGAGGCCGGCTGGTGGGGCCGACTCCACGGCACAAGAAGCAGCCTGCCAGTTCGCGATGAACCGGCAGGCCGCCCTTTGCGTTATGCGCTGAGGCTTCGTGGCTCCAGCGCTGAGACTTACTTGTTCTTCAGCGCAGCCAGGCGGGCTTCGATCTCACTCTGGTGGCCAACCTCTTCGAGCTCATCGAACTGGTCTTCCAACGTCGTGGCCTGAGCCTCAGCGCGACCCTGCACGAGGGCTTCTTCCTGCTTGATGCGCTGCTCAAAGCGAGACAGGTCGCTGGTCGGGTCCATGACATCGAGGGCCGACATGGCGTTTTGGACCTTGCTCTGGGCCTCGGCGCTGCGAGCGCGAGCGATCAGCTGGCTGCGGCGCGCCTTGAGGTCTTCAAGCTTGGACTTCATCGAGACAAGGCCGTCCTTGAGCTGCTCAACAGTGGCGTTCTGCTGCTCAATGGAGGGCGTGCCTGAGTGACGGCTTCTTCGTGGTTGATCTGACGGCCCAGGGCCAGCTTGGCCAGGTTGTCGAACTTGTCAGCACCAGCGCTATCGCCAGCGGCGCGCATCTGGTCGGCCTTAGCCGATGCGGCCAACGCCTTGCTGCCCCACTCCGAGGAGGCTTCTTCGTCGCTACGCAGGTCGGCTTCGGACATCCGCACGTTGGCGATGGTCTGAGCGACGGCCTCCTCGGCCTCGGCGATCGAGTTGGTGTAGTCGCGGACCAACTGGTCCAGCATCTTCTCCGGGTCTTCTGCGCGGTCCAGGATCGAGTTGATGTTGGCCTTAGCCAACTGGCTGATCCGGCCAAGAATGCTCTGCTTCTGCGTCATCGTGACGTCCTTTCGTTGTGCTCTCTGTTGATTCAGACGGTTGATCCACGGCGGAAGTTCCGCCGCTTGGGGTTAGTTGTCTTTGGGGGCTGGGTTAGAAGCGCCCGCCGCTGCCGAAGCTGCCGCCTCCTCCGCCGAAGCTGCCGCCCCCACCAAACTGCCGCCGCCACCAAAGCCGCCACTGGAACGGCCACCGCCGCCGCCCCATCCGCCGGAGTGTCGTCCCGAACTGCCCAGGATGCCACCCAAGATGAGCGACTCAAGGTTGATGCCTTGGTTGCGGCCGCCTCGCCGCGGTCCACGGTTGAAGCCGCCACCGGTCGGTCCATCCCAGCGGTCCGTGTCGCTTTGGACATTCTGGAATGCACGTTCGCCGAGCTGTTCAGCCTGGTTCAGCAGCGAGCTTGCAGCCAGCGAGTCTGAACTGACCGTCTTTTGGGCTTGGTCCAACAGCCGCAAGGCTTCGGAGATACGGGTGCGTGCGGTGCTGTTGGCCGCACCACGGTGCGCATTGATCGTGCTGTCGATGCTGTGCAGCCGAGCGCTAACTCGAGTGAGACGCGAGTCAAAGGCTTCACGGTTCTTGGTGGTGTCTGCCTCGTGCTTGCGCATCGGCTCAAGAACGGTGTCGAGGTCATGCTCGGCGGCATCCAATCGTGCCAACCCGGCCAGCGGGTCGCCGTCGCGGGTGGACTGTTGCCCCTGCTCGATGGCCGCCCGTGCCTCAACGACAGCGGCTTGCACCGTCGAGTCGTTGGGAGCCAAGCGACTGGCATCTTGGATGTCGGATGAGATGGAGGCGATAGCAATCGAGAGGGCCTCCTTGGCGTTGGCCAGGTCATCGCCAGCACCGGAGATTTGGTCGAGCAACCGCACGGCCAGGCCCACTGACTCTTCGGCTGCGCGGGTCGCGGCGACAGCCGCCGAGCGGTCGTTGGCCAGCGAGGCTTGGCCCGCTTCGACAAATCCCGATGCGCTATCCAGCAAACCATCCAGCTGAGCGCGATGCTCATGAACGGTGCGCAGTGCTGCTGGGGAAAAGCGCGCTTCCAGGCCACGAATCTGCTGGTCGGCGCTTGGGAGCCGGTCGTTGACCTCAGCAATTTGGGTCGTCAAGGCAGCGAGCAAGGCTGGCGCGCGATCTTCGAGGGATCGCAGATCAGCAAACTCTTGGGCGTGGGAGTCCAACTCATTCTTCGCTGCCTTAGAGATGTCGATGATCTGGGCAAGCATGGTGCGCTCCACCGGTTCGGGCTCTTTGTCCGTGTCATCCAACTCTTGGCGGATGCGGAAAGCCTCTTGGGCCTTGGCCCGAGTGGACACCAAGATTTCGCCGAAGCGGCTGGTGCGCTGATCGCCAAATTGAGCCTGGGCAAATGCCAACTCATCCGTTGCCGACCGGATCGCGTTGTCCAGGCTGACCAGCGATTCGGCGGCCATCCGCTGCAGCTCCTGGGTGGGCACACCAGCCGCGGTGGCCTTTTCGCTCGGTGCCGGGCGAGGCCCTCCGGTGTATGTGGTGGTGCGCCCGCTCTTGCTAGTGGACTTGCCACTAAAGAGGTTGGCAACCCATTTGATCACCGTGAAAGCGAAACCAAAGATGAGGGGCAACAAGAAGAACGCGCCGAAACCAAAGAAGCTGCCAAACCCGCTTGAGTCCGAAGAACTAGATGAGTTAGAAGAGCTTGACGTGTCTCCTGCCGAAACATCCGCATAGCCCTGAGATGCTTCGACGACGGCACCAAGCCAGTCGTCATCAGCCAACTGGGGCTCAATGAAGTCAGCTTCAACGGTGGCAACTGAATCGGCGTCCTGCTGCCCCGTGGTTGAGGCAGCTGAACCATACCGACGATCATCAACGGCGACGGCCATCAGCAGATCGTTGCCGCCCATCCCGGAGGTGTCATACGTCTGCTGCGCCCAATCAGCGCCCGACAACCCGTCGAAAGAATCGACATACGCAACGAATAGCTGCTGGTTGGTGTCGTCATCGAGCTCTTGGATCGCGGCCAGGGCTTCCGCCTCGTCACTATCGCTCAAAGCATCAGCGGGGTCATAGATCTGATCGGGCAGGTCCAGCGGGTCTTCCGCGTGGGCGGCGCTCAGCATCGACTCGGGCACAAGCACAGGGGCAGCCACGACCACGGACATACCCAATGCGGCACTTGCCCCGACCCTAGCGACACGACCCACTCGCGACTTGCTCTTCGATCCCTGCACGCTTCACGACCTCCCTCGATGACCCCACCGGTGTGGCGTCAAGGCTAAGACTCATCTTGGCCTATAGAAGTTCCGATTTCTCAGGATTCTGCTAACAGCGCTCAGTGAAATCGCGCCAGCTGCGTCGTGGGCCAGACCCAAGGCCAGCTGAAGTGCAACGTTTTTCAGCGTAGGGATCGTTGTTTCGGGACTGGGCTGGGCTCTGGAGCTGGTCGTTGTCGGCCTTTCCTGTTTTCGTCGGTCTCCAGCCAAACCCTGATCATCACGATGGCGGTCGGCGCTGTGCTGGACATGGTGGGGGCTAACTTGGCCGTAGACGCAACAAAGTCTCGGCCCGCCTACGATCGGTGGCTGCCGTTCTGAAGCGCGGTAGAAGTTGGGTTGAGGTCCGCCCCAGCGAGGTGAGACGGACCTAAGCCGTAGAATGGAGTCATCGCAGGCGCATCTCCAAGAGGGCCCGCGATTAGCCCCGCTTTGAACAGGACGTTATGCCTTTAAACGCTGCACTGGATCTCATCTCAACGGATCCAGGATTTAGTGCTGTCACCCAGGCCGCGACCGACCAGGTTGCGCACCTCGATATCGCCACCGGCAAGGGGATCCACCCGCCGATGGTTGCTGCCCTGACCGGCGAAGGGACCGTCCTCGCCGTCACCGCAACCGGCCGAGAAGCCGACGACATGGCGCTCGCCCTCAGCGACTATCTCCCGGCTGACTCGGTGGCGACGTTCCCCAGTTGGGAGACGCTGCCGCACGAGCGCTTGAGCCCGCGCAGCGACACGGTGGCCAAGCGCATCGCGGTCTTGCGGCGCCTCGCGCACCCAGATGCCAGCGACAGCGCCTATGGTCCGCTCAAGGTTGTGGTGGCGAGCGTGCGCGCCCTGGTGCAGCCCATCGTCAAGGGCCTGGGCGAACTGGTGCCGGTGCAACTTCGCGCGGGCGACGAGATGGACCTTTCCGACGTCGTTGAAGCGCTCACCAATGCCGCCTATACCCGTTCTGACCTGGTCGAGCGTCGTGGCGAGTTCGCAGTTCGCGGTGGCATCCTCGATGTCTTCCCACCCACCGAAGAGCACCCGCTCCGCATCGACTTCTGGGGCGACCAGGTGGAAGAGATCCGTTGGTTCAAGGTGGCCGACCAGAGATCCCTAGAGATCGCTGACCACGGTCTTTGGGCCCCGCCGTGCCGTGAATTGCTGCTCACTGAAGAGGTGCAACAGCGAGCCCGCGACCTCGCGCCAACGCTGCCAGGCGTGCAGGACATGCTGTCCAAGGTGGCCGAAGGCATCGCCGTCGAAGGCATGGAGTCCCTCGCGCCGATTCTGGTCAACGGCATGGAGACCGTGCTCGACGTGCTGCCGAGCAGTCACGGGTGCTCATCCTCGACCCCGAACGCGTCCGCACCCGGGCGCACGACTTGGTGTCGACCAGCGAAGAGTTTTGCAGGCCAGTTGGGCCAACGCCGCGGCCGGAAACGCAGTGCCGGTGGACCTGGAATCCGTCCTGGGCACCGCGTCATACCTGGGTCTGGCACAGGCACACGAAATCAGCGACAACTTGGGTATGCCGTGGTGGCGCGTCACTCAGTTTGGTAGTGACGAGGGACTCGAGGAGTTCGTCGAGGACGCCAACCCGGTTGAGCAGGTCCGTGTTGAGGCTCCTGCCCTCAACGCCTATCGCGGCGACGTCGAAGCCGTCGTTGCTGACGTCAAGGAATGGCTCTCGGCCGGTCGGCAAGTGTCCTGGCCATGGAGGGCGCCGGGATGGCCCGCCGGGTTGCGGAGGTGTTGGGCGGCCAAGGAGTAGCCCACCGGATCGACACCGACCTGGAGGTCATTGAGCCCGGAATGGTGCACGTCACCACCGGGTCCGTCGGGCGAGGTTTCGACCTTCCCGGGGCCAACCTGATCATGATGGGCGAGACCGACCTCACCGGTCAGGTCAACGTCGCTGGCTCAACCAAAGACATGCGCAAGATGCCTTCGCGGCGCCGAGGCCAGGTTGACCCACTGCAGTTGCGCACCGGCGACTTTGTGGTGCATGAGCAGCATGGTGTCGGCAAGTTCATCGAGATGTCCCAGCGCACCGTGGCTGGGGCAACCCGCGAATACCTGGTCCTTGAATACTCCGCGTCCAAGCGGGGCCAGCCAGGCGACCGGCTCTTTGTGCCCACCGACCAACTCGACCAAATCACCAGGTATGTCGGTGGCGAGTCTCCCAGCCTGAACCGCCTTGGCGGCTCGGACTGGCAAAGACCAAGTCGCGGGCTAAGCGCCACGTCAAGCAGATCGCGAATGAGTTGATCCGCCTCTACAGCGCTCGCGCGGCGACCAAGGGACATGCTTTTGCCCCGGACACCCCGTGGCAGCGTGAGTTGGAAGACGCGTTCGCCTTCACCGAGACGCCGGACCAGTTGTCCAGCATCGACGAGGTCAAGGGCGACATGGAAAAGGTCATGCCGATGGATCGCCTGATCTGTGGCGACGTGGGCTATGGCAAGACCGAGATCGCAGTGCGTGCCGCGTTTAAGGCGATCCAAGACGGCAAGCAGGTCGCCGTCTTGGTGCCGACGACGCTGCTCGTGCAGCAACACCTCAACACCTTCACCGACCGCTATCGGCAGTTCCCGGTCAACGTGGCCGCTTTGTCGCGATTCCAGACCGACAAGGAAGCAAAGAGGTCATTGCCAAAATCAACGATGGATCCGTCGATCTGGTGATCGGCACCCACCGCCTGCTGTCCGCCACCGTGCGGTTCAAGGAGTTGGGCCTGGTCATCATTGATGAGGAGCAGCGCTTTGGCGTCGAGCACAAAGAACAACTCAAGGCGATGCGCACCAACGTTGACGTGCTCGCCATGTCGGCCACCCCGATCCCGCGAACCCTCGAGATGGCTGTGACCGGCATCCGCGAGATGTCCACGCTGACCACCCCACCAGAAGAGCGGCACCCGGTGCTGACCTTCGTCGGTGGCTATGACGAGAAGCAGATCGGTGCCTCGATCCGCCGTGAGTTGTTGCGCGATGGCCAGGTCTTTTATGTGCACAACCGGGTCAGTTCGATTGAGCGCGCCGCAGCCCGCATCCGCGATTTGGTGCCCGAAGCCCGAGTCACCGTCGCGCACGGACAGATGGGTGAGCACCAGCTGGAGCAAGTGGTGCTCGACTTCTGGGAGGGCCGCTCTGACGTGCTGGTCTGCACCACGATCGTCGAGACTGGTCTCGATATCTCCAACGCCAACACCCTCATCGTGGAACGCGCCGACCAAATGGGTCTGTCGCAACTGCACCAGTTGCGCGGACGCGTTGGTCGTGGCCGCGACCGGGCCTACTCCTATTTCCTCTATCCGCCAGAGAAACCGCTCACTGAGACGGCCGTCGACCGGCTGCAGACGATCGCCGGGCATACCGACCTCGGAGCGGGTATGGCCGTGGCCATGAAGGACTTGGAGATCCGCGGTGCGGGCAACCTGCTCGGCGGCGAACAGTCGGGCCACATCGCTGGCGTGGGCTTCGACCTCTATGTGCGCCTCGTCGGCGAAGCTGTGGCCGCCTATAAGGGCGAAGACGAACAAGGCCCGGTCGAAGTCAAGATCGAGCTGCCGGTCGATGCTCACCTGCCGCATGAGTATGTGCCGGGGGAGCGGTTGCGCCTAGAGGCCTATCGCAAGCTGGCGCAAGTGCGAGACCTCGACGAGCTCGACGCGATCCGCGAAGAACTCACCGACCGCTATGGCACACCACCACCACCGGTCGAGACGCTGCTCGAAGTCGCCAACTGCGCACGTATGCGCGCGCTGCCGGGATTAGCGACATCGCGAGCCAGGGCAGAGCATCCGCTTCGCGCCGGTGGACGATCTGCGGGAGAGCCAGGTGCTGCGGCTCAACCGTCTCTACCCAGGAACGTTGATCAAGGCGACTACTCGCACCGTTTTGGTGCCCGGACCGAAAACGGCTCGGGTCGGCGGCAAGCCGCTGCGTGATGGTGCCGTCTTGAGTGGGCAGGACAGCTAATCCGGGCCGTGCTGCTCGACGACATCGGTGCCGCGGCCGCCCAATCCGCCAAATGAGTACGGCAATGACAATGCACACGACCAACCTGGCTGATGCCAAGATCGGCGAATGAGTGACATGATGACTTCCGTGAAGAAAGCGATCGGGACAGCAACGGCAGTAACCGCCACTCTGATGCTCGCTGCGTGCGGCACCGGCGGTGAGATTGAGGCGGGGCAAGCAGCAGTGGTGGACGGCGTCGTCATCACCGAGGCAGACCTGCAGGAGAGCACATCGCAGCTGAACACTGTGTTGGGCCAGCCCATCACGCCAGCCACCGCCTTGCAGACCGCGATCACCGCGCCATCGATTGAGAAAGCGTTCACCGACGCCGGCGTCCTCATCAGCGATGAGGCCTTGGTTGCTGAGTTGCAAGGATCAGGCGTCCCGACCCCCAACGACATCACCATCGACGTGGCACGAGTGATCCGCTACACAACCGTGTTGCAGGACCCGGCTTTGCGGCCAGCCCCGAGAGCGCTCAGGTGAACGAAGCTCTGTCGGCCATGGACGCCTCCGAGATGAGTGTTGAAATCAACCCTCGCTATGGCACCTGGGACCCGGTGCAACTGGGCGCCATCAACGTTGACCCGCCTGAGTGGATCACCTCCGAACAGTGAAATTGCTGCTGACCTCTCCGCGTTTGCCGGCCGGTCTGCTCTCGCGATCGGCCTGGAGTGCAATCGAGTCAGCGGCCAGCGTCTGGGCGCGCGACGCAGCAGACCCACTCGCCCAAGAGGTCACCAACCAGGGGATAACAGTGCACTGCGTGGGCGATGTTGTTGCCCACGAATTGGCGAGCCAGTTGCTGGCAGCCGATGCGAAGCAAGACGTCCTGTGGTTAAACAGCCCCGATGGCGATCCCGGATTGCATGAGGCGCTCGCGGCCCAACTGACCAGCGCCGAAGACCCCGCCGAGCTGGAAATTGTGGTCGGCTCGTGGGATCCGCCCGGCGCTCGCTTGCTGGACGTGGTTGCGGTGATGGATCGGCTGCGATCGCCCGGGGTTGCCCTGGGACGCCGAACAGACACACGCCAGCCTCACGCCATACCTGGTTGAAGAAGCCTTTGAGGCAGTGGAGGCGCTGGAGTCTGGCGACCCTGACCACATGAGCGAAGAGCTTGGCGATGTGCTGCTGCAGGTCTTGTTCCATGCTCGAGTGGCTGAAGAGAACGCCGACGCGGGCTTCGACATTGACGAGATTGCGGCGGGGTTGGTGGCCAACTGGTGCGACGCCACCCCACGTCTTTGCCGATGGTGATGCCAGCAATCCGGACGAAGTCGCGCTGCGCTGGGACGAGATCAAGGCGCAAGAGAAGCCAGAGCGTGGACACGTCCTCGACGGAATCCCTGGGGGTATGCCGGAGTTGGCGAAAGCAAACAAGTTCGCCTCGCGCTTGAAAAGCACGGTCTCGGTGCCTGGCTATCCGAGTGGATAGCCGAGCAACCAGCAGAAATGGATCGACTGACGCCTACGGGTTGACCGTCCTCGGGCTGGTGCTGCGAGCCCGGGCCGACGGCGTGGACCTGTCAGCCGCAACCCGCGAGACCCTGCGCAAGATGGCAGCAGCCGTGCCATCGACTTCGGCTAACTAGCGATTGCTGCCGCACGGGTCCGCCTAGACCCGATAGGCTCATCCCTGAAGCAATGTCGCCTCGCTCCGCCCGCCGCCGGTGGGCTGGGCACCGCCGAACGAGCAGACCTAAGGAGTTCATATGGCAGTCATTGACGCCATCATTGCCCGAGAGATTTGGACTCACGAGGCAACCCCACCGTCGAGGTTGAGGTCCTTCTCGACGACGGCATCGTGGCCCGCGCCGCAGTGCCATCAGGCGCATCCACGGGTGCCTTTGAGGCCGTTGAGCGCCGTGATGGTGACGACAGCCGCTACCTGGGCAAGGGCGTCGAGCAGGCTGTTGCCGCGGTGATGGATGACCTGGAGCCGCGCCTCATTGGTTTCGATGCCAGCGAGCAGCGCTTGGTCGACAACGAGATGCTGGCCGTTGACGGCACCGACAACAAGGCCGAGATCGGCGCTAACGCCATCTTGGGTGTTTCCTGGCCGTAGCCAAGGCTGCCGCTGAGTCTGCTGGGCTGCCGCTGTTCCGCTACCTCGGTGGCCCGAACGCGCACCTGCTGCCGGTCCCGATGATGAACATTCTCAACGGTGGGTCGCACGCTGACTCCAACGTCGACATCCAAGAGTTCATGATTGCTCCCATCGGCGCTGGATCCTTCCGCGAAGCGCTGCGCTGGGGCGCTGAGGTCTACCACGCACTCAAGAGCGTGCTCAAGGAACGTGGCCTCTCGACCGGCCTGGGCGACGAAGGTGGCTTCGCGCCGAACCTCGAGTCCAACCGCGCCGCCTTGGACCTCATCCTCGAGGCCATCAACAAGGCCGGCTACACCCCAGGAAGCGACATTGCCCTGGCCCTGGATGTGGCAGCTAGCGAGTTCTTCAACGACGGTGTGTACACCTTCGAAGGCGAGAGCCGTTCCGCTGCCGAGATGACGGACTACTACGCCGAATTGGTCGACGCATACCCGCTGGTCTCGATTGAGGACCCGTTGGATGAGGACGACTGGGCGGGCTACCAGACCATTACCGAGCGCTTGGGCAAGAAGGTCCAACTCGTTGGTGATGACCTGTTCGTGACCAACCCGACCCGCCTGCAGCGTGGCATCGACGAAGACTCGGCAAACGCCTTGCTCGTGAAGGTCAACCAGATTGGTTCGTTGACCGAAACCCTCGACGCAGTCACGCTGGCTCAGACCAACGGTTTCCGTTGCATGATGAGTCACCGTTCCGGCGAGACCGAAGATGTCACCATCGCCGACCTGGCCGTGGCCACCAACTGCGGTCAGATCAAGACGGGTGCCCCCGCTCGCTCCGAGCGCGTGGCCAAGTACAACCAGTTGCTGCGTATCGAAGAGGAACTGGACGACGCGGCAATCTACGCGGGCGCCGGCGCTTTCCCTCGGTTCAAGGCCTGAGCCAAGAACGTAGGTTGTTGAACACATGAGTAACCGCGGTCCCGGTCGAGCGAACGCTAGTCGGCCGGCAAAAACCACCCGCCCTGGGGCGTCGAATACGCGACCCAAGGCGGGTGGTGACCGCACCTCCAGCGCCAAGCCAGCACGCAAAAACAGCACCCCGCAGGTCCTGCGGATGGCTTTTGTTCTGCTGGTCTTTGTGCTGGTCTGCGTTTTCCTCTTCCCCACCGTGCGCGGCTACATCAGTCAGCGCCAAGAAATTGCTGCACTCCAACAAGACATCGAGAACCAAAAACGGGACATCGAAGCGTTGGAAGGGCAAATCTCAGCGTGGGAAGACCCCGATTACGTCGAGCAACAGGCTCGTGAGCGCCTGCGGTTCGTTCGCCCCGGAGAAACAGCATTCACTGTGCTGGATGACACCGGCGCTCAGTTGACCGAAGCGATTCCGGGGATGGCCCCGGTGAGCAATGACATCCACGAACTGGGCCCTTGGTATGGCGAAGTTTGGGAGTCGATCAAAGTTTCCAACGAAGGACTTCCCGAATGACATCGGTGGCTGACACCGTCTTGCACGCGCCCGATCCCACAGCACCCACGCCGGCGGACCTGGAAGCGGTCACCGCACAGCTTGGTCGCCCGGTGCGCGGCGTTGTCTCGATCGCACACCGCTGCCCGTGTGGCTGCCCGACGGTGGTGCGCACCGAACCGCGACTGCCGAATGGCACTCCTTCCCCACTTCCTTTTATGCGACCTGTCCCAAACTGACGGGAGCGATCTCGACTCTTGAGGGCTCAGGCATGATGCGCGAGATGAGTGAGCGCATCGCGGCTGACCCTGCGCTGGCTGCTGCGTATCAGGCTGCGCACGAGGACTACTTGCGTCGCCGTGCCGAGTTGGGTGATGTCCCAGAGGTCGAAGGGATCTCAGCCGGTGGAATGCCGACCCGCGTCAAATGCCTGCACGTGCTGGTGGCACACTCACTGGCTGTCGGCCCCGGCATCAACCCGCTGGGTGACGAGGCCATCGCTGCCCTGCCCCGCTGGTGGGACAACGGTTGCTGCGGCGAGGACGACGCCGACAAGCACGAAAGCAAGCAAGACGATGAGGAGGTCAGCCCGTGAAGCGCGTTGGAGCGGTCGACTGTGGCACCAACTCGATCAGGTTGCTGATCGCAGACATTGATGACGACGGCAAGAGCCTGCAGCACATCACCCGGCAAATGCAGATTGTCCGACTGGGGCACGGGGTGGACGCCACCAAGCGCATTGCGCCCGAGTCAATGGAGCGCACCCTCAAGGCCGCCCGCGAGTATGCCGCGGCCTGCTCTGAGGCAGGATGCGAGTCTGTTCGTTTCGTTGCCACGTCAGCCTCACGCGACGCGCAGAACGCGGATGAGTTCATCGCTGGCGTGCAAGAAGCTTTGCTGCCTTCGGCACCGGCCCTGAGGTGGTGAGCGGTCACGAAGAGGCCTCGCTGTCTTTTGCCGGCGCTACTGGCGACCTACGCGCGGAAGGTGCTGCCGCGCCATACCTCGTGCTCGATATTGGTGGCGGTTCGACTGAGTTTGTCCGAGGCGACGGTGACGTTGAGCAATCACACTCGGTCAACATGGGGTGTGTCCGGTTGACCGAGCGTCATCTAGCGGGGGACCCACCCACCGAAGCACAGGTCGAAGCAGCGCTGACAACATCCATGCTGGCATCGACGAGGCAGCGCAGGATGTTGATTTCACTGGCATCTCAACCCTGGTTGGCCTTGCTGGCTCGGTCACCACCATCACGGCGCATGCGCTCAACTTGAGCGAATACGACAGCGAGCGGATCCACGGCGTGACCTTGCCGGTCGAAGACGTGCTGGCAGCCTGCACTGACTTGGTGCAGCGCGACCGTGAGCAGCGAGCAGAGTTGGGCTTCATGCACCCCGGACGTGTCGACGTCATCGGCGCTGGGGCCTTGGTCTGGCGCTCAGTCATCGAGCGGTTGGTGCGCGACTCCGGCATCACCCACGTCCGCACTTCCGAGCGCGACATCCTTGATGGCATTGCGCTTTCGCAGGCCTAAACATTAGGTAACCTTAGGCCCGCGCCCCCGTAGCCCAACCGGCAGAGGCAGCCCACTTAAAATGGGTCCAGTACGGGTTCGAATCCCGTCGGGGGCACACTTCTAGCAGTTTTCAGGCTCAGCCTGAGAGCACGGTCCCGTCGCTGACGTGCGTGATTTTGCCGTTGTCTGGCAACTCCACGTGCCCCTCAACGACCACATCGCGGCCGAAGGTCCAGTCACCGTTGATGGTGAAGGACGAGGCGTTCTTCAACGAAGGCGGTCAAGGGGAATCGGGCATTGAAGTCTCGAATGCCTCGATAGTTCGGGTTCAGCGTGATGAGGGGCAAGGGATCAACCAGCGCGTCCAAGGTGCCGTCATCGGCGACCCGGAAGGCGTCAGAGCGCAGCAGCAGCAAGTCTTCCGTTGACTTGACCGGGCGGAAGCGCGAGGCGGGCACTTCGATGGCCGTGGCGCCGTCGAAAATCTCAATCGCAGCACCCATCGCGCTCTCGACCTGGATCACCGGCGTCGAGGTGGGGTCGTTCGGGTCCACGTGCTTGTCATTGCGAATCAGCGGGAGTCCGAGCACCCCGCTGTGCTCCTCGAGGGCGGCCTTGGCCTGACGCAGGTCCAGCCACAAGTTATTGGTGTTGAAGTAGTGGTGACGCTCGATGTCAGCGAAGTGCACGCGGTCTTCGGGCGCGACCTGGGCTAACTCACGCAAGATGAGCCGGTTGTCCTCAATCCGCAGTGCCAAGTGACCACCCTTGCGGTCAGCGGGAGTGCGTCGGCAAACTTCCATGGCAAAGGCCGCTCCGCGCCGGGCAAACCAGTCAGCAATCGCGGCCGACGGTGCTGCACCAACGTTGTCCGCATTAGAGACAAACGCGTAGCGGAACCCGGCGTCCAAGAGGTCATCCAGCATGCCGGAGCTCAGCAGGGACACGTAAATGTCCCCATGTCCTGGCGGGCACCATTCCAAGGCCGGGTCAGCGGGCCATTGCACAGGGTCAGATCATCGGTGCGAATCTTGGGCTGTTGGCTCTGCAGGAAGTCCTGGCGGATGCCGGGCACCGGAAGGTCAGGATGTTGCGCTAGGGCGCTCAAGCAGCCCTTGCGCGTGTTAAAGCTGTGCATCAGGACCAGCGGCAGAGCAGCGCCAGTCCGTTCCCGCGCATACCGGACCTGCCGAACGATGAGGTCGAGGAAGGTGGCGTCTTGTCGGACTTCCAGCAGCGACTTGGCGCGGTCCATCCCCATGGAGGTCCCCAGGCCGCCGTTGAGCTTGATGATGGCCGTCCGCGCAAGTGCAGCAGTGTCGGCATCGGGGGACAGGTCGTGCAACTTATCGGCCGTGCCGACGGGCCGGATCGTACCCTCGTGGATGTCGACGTCGTCGCCATGCTGCAACTTCAGCCAGTGATGTTTGAACACCTCAATGGCAGGTTCAGCCACTTGGGCTGCCCGCATCCGCTCGGTGGCTTCTTCTAGCCCCGAAATCTGAGGAATCATCGCCGCTATCGTGCCATCTCGTCAGGGTTTGCCAGCGTCGTCCAGGCAATCGCCGCGCCGACCAGTGGGAACTGCCCTTGGGGGTGGGCGCGAAGAGTGGGTCGCTGCCAAAGAGGACGATAGGGGCACCGCTCGTGGTGCCGGTTTGGTCCACGCCGTGCACAACCAGTGCCTGGCCGCCGGCGTCAATCGGACCCGTCGCACCTGCACCAGCGGCACGCCAGTGGCCGCTAAGAAGAGGGTTGGTGGACAAGCGTTGATCAACTATGACGTCAGAGCCAAGGTCGGTGAACCAGACCGGGCCGTAGGCGAACGTCTGCTCCGTGGCGCGCGTGGCGATGGGCCCGGCAGTCGACGTGACGTTCACAATGCCGTTGGCATGGGCCGGCCCTGGCTCGGCAGTGGCGTCGAGGCCATCGATCTCCTCATTGAGGTCGGCACCGACTTCGCCCTGGGCAATCAAACCGCCACCGTCAGCCAGGAACGCCGAAAATTCATCCTTGGCGTCCGTCTCAAGGCTGTCCCAGCGTAGATCGCTCGAGACATAGGCAACGTCAAAGTCCTGCCAAGCGAACCCATCATTCAGGTCCTCGCCGGAAAACTCGGTGACGGCAAAGCCCATCTGCCCCAGCGCGGCAACCTCGCCAGGCTCGGCCGCAGCAGCGACCTGGATCTCATCGGTGAGGGCGTTCGCGGTGGTTTGATCGCGCGTTTCCGCATCAACAGTGAGGATCTCAATGCCGTGCGTGGCAGCGGCAGCCTTGGCAGCCGAGGCTCCATCGCGCGGGATGATGACTTGTCCGTCGGGCGACCAACCAAGAGCAACATCAGCAGCGAGCAGGTCATTCATGGCAGCCACGTTGCTGGGATCGGTCAAGGTCAACGCCCATGGGCCAGCGCCGGTGAGGCCGCCGGTGTCTTGGGCGGATGCCACTGGATCGCTGAGGTCGGGGAGGTCTGCTGCGTCTTCAACCCGAATGACGTCGGCGCCCCACAGTTCAGCTAACGACCAGGCTGCGACGTCATACATGCTTTCCACCCGGGTGGAAATGTCGCTGCCTTGGCCCAGCATGGCTCCGGCGACACCCCGCTTGGCCTGTTCACCCGGGACGACATAGCTCCCAGCGGGGTAGGCAACTCCATCGAGTCGAAAACCCTGGGTTGACTGAGTCACCACAACGTCGTTGGCCACCAACGCGTCAATCAAGCGTGCCGCCGCAGGCTCCGAACGTTGGTGGACTCCCTGCGGGATCACGTATGCGTCGGCAAACTCGGTGAGGAAAACATCCTCCGTGCCGATCACATCCAGGTCCAATTCGGTCGCAGGTCGTTGCTCGGCGTTTGCTTCGCCGCGGTCAAAAGTCTCTTGCTGGTTGGCGAGCAGGCTGTCGGCCTCGTCGCTGACGTAGTCAAGGGTGGAGCGCATCACCTGGTCGGCGATGGCGACGTTGATGCCCGAGCGCCGATCCAATTCACCCTGTTCAAGGTCGTAGGCACCGTTGTTGGTCCTCAGCGGCAACTCAACAGTCAGAGCCACCGTGCCGTGCAGGCTGGCGTATTGCGGCAGAAAGACCGGTGGCCAGCCATCCCAGCCATCGCTCCACTCGCGCAGCGGGATTTGCACGTCGCGGACATCGGCGGAGTCATCGAGGTCCAGTGAGTTGATCCCTGACTCGATCTCCAGGCCCAAGGGGTAGGAGTTTTCAATCAATAAATCGAATTCGGCGTTTTCGCCGTGTGGGGAGTCGTTGGCTCGACGAGCGTGCCGTTGACATAGCCGTGCAGATCCACCAGTGCCAGCGGTTGCTGCTCGATGACGACATCTCGCAGGGCTTGCGTCTCGGGCTGACTTGCCGTCATGAAGTCGCGGTTGAGGTCAATGCCAGCCGCGTTCTCGCGGGTGTTGTTAAACCGGCCATCAGGGTTTGCTGTGACGACGAAGGAAACCCGGGTGGATTCCAACCAAGCCACCTCGGCCTCATCAGTGCTGGTGGCTAGATCCTCGATGAGTTGAAGTGCAGCATCGGAACCCTCCCACTCATCGCCGTGCAGATTAGCGGTGAACAGGACAACCGGGAGGTCATCGTCGGCCGCAGGATCGGTCACCGTCACCAGCAAGAGGTCCCGGCCTTCGACGCTCTCGCCGATGATTTCGGTGCTCACACGGTCGTTGTTGCTTGCCAAGGCGAGAAGTCGCTCGTTGATTTCCGCGGATTCCACGAGGCCAATGGCACCGGCCGCGTCTAGGCTGAGATTCTCGTTTTGGGTGGCAATACTGGAAGTGACGGGCACGGCTGACGCGGTCGCTGACATCCCAGCGGAGGTGACTGCGAGGCCCAGTGCGAGGGCAAAGGGCATGGCGCGGCGACTACCCATCACATGCCCTCCTTCTCCCGTCCGAAAGACCTAGCCTAACCACCTCTGGCCCAGAGCCACAGACGAGGTTTCGAGATGTGGATAAGCGCGCAGGCTATGTGGGAACAGAAGTTGCTCGCCAAACGCTCTAAACTATGGAACGAGAAGTCGTTTTAGGCATATACGAGAGGAAGGCCTCATGGCCAACAACCCGGTCTTCAACCGGATCGACAAAGAATCGTCGCAGTATGCGGGCTTCGGTTCACCGCAGCAGGGTGGCGCCCAGCAGGGCCAGCCCATGCCGACTGGCTACCCGGGCCCCTCGGAGAGCATGTCGCCTGAGCAGCTTGAGCAGATGTATGGCCAGGGTTCGGCAACGCCCGGAGACACCGGTCGCGTGACGATCGACGACGTCATGATGAAGTCACTTGGCATCTTTGCCATCGTGCTTGTCACGGCCTTCGCCAGCTGGCAGATCACCGCACCCGACGATGTCACCGGTCAAATGTCGCCGCTGACGATGCCGATCTGGCTGTTGGGCATGTTCGGCTCGCTCGGCTTGTCGTTTGCTATTGCCTTCTCAAGAAGGTCAATGTCCCGCTGATTATCGCTCACGCACTCCTGCAGGAGCGTTTCTCGGTGCTGTCAGCGTCTACTTCAACGCCATCTATGCAGGCGTCGTTGCCAGTGCTGTTGTGGCGACGTTGGGCACCTTTGCAGGTATGTTCCTGGCCTGGAAGATCGGCTTTATTAAGGTCACCAGCAAGTCGCGGCGCATCTTCGGCATGATGGCTATGGGCTACCTGGTCTTTGCTCTTGTCAACGTTGGCGCTAGCTTCTTGGGCTTTGGCGGCGGTGCAGGCATCTACGGTGGAGGCGGCTGGCTTCCGATCGTTGTCTCTCTGCTCGGTGTTGCATTGGCTTCCTACAGCCTGGCGATCGACTTCGACTCGATCGATCGTGGCATCAAGGGTGGGGCCCCGCAGAAGTACTCGTGGCTAATGGCTCACGGTCTAGTCGCCAGCCTGGTCTGGCTCTACATCGAGTTCCTGCGTCTGTTCGCCATCTTGGCTAACAACGACTGACCATGCACGGCTCATCCGCAGACCAATCGCCTAGCGAAGTCGTGGATGTTGAGATTGAGCGCCTGGACCGGCGGTGGCAACAGCTGCCGTTGGACCAGGCGCTCGCTGCATTCCCTGGCCTCTTGGCGGCGGTGCGGCAGATCGCCGAGGAGACACCGTGGCCCGTCGGCCTCGCCGCCAGACGGCAGGCGGTCCCCGATCTTGGCCCCGCTGTGGCGGTTGATCAACTCAAAGTCATCTGTGCTGACTACACGCAAGTGGGCGGCCAACCCGCTTGGTTAGCCGCCCATCTCACTGCCTTGCGACGTTCGCTGCCGTAGCCGCGAACGCAGCGACTACGAGAGTCGCTCGAAAATCACGGCCATACCCTGGCCGCCACCCACGCACATGGTCTCCAGACCAAACTGCCCATCCTTATGGCGTAGCGCGTTAATCAGCGTCGTCGTGATCCGCGCGCCAGTAGCCCCGAAGGGGTGGCCCAACGCGATAGCACCGCCGTGCACGTTGAGCTTGTCGTAGTCCATGCCCAAGTCATCCGCACTCGGCAGCACCTGAGCGGCGAAAGCCTCGTTGATTTCGTACAGGTCCATGTCCGAGATCGACATGCCAGCGCGGGCCAACGCCTTGCGTGATGCCTCGACCGGCCCCAGGCCCATGATCTCGGGGAGAGCCCAGAGGCCGCGGTGGCCACGACGCGGGCCAACGGCGTCAGGCCTAACTCCTTGGCCTTCACATCACTCATGATGACCAGCGCTGCCGCTCCATCGTTGAGCGGGCAGCAGTTGCCAGCAGTCACGGTGCCATCGGCGCGGAATACGGGCTGCAGCGTTGAGATCTTCTCCAGCGTCACACCAGCACGGGGGCCGTCGTCGGTGCTGACGACGCTGCCGTCGGCCAAGGTCACTGGGGCAATCTCGGTGTCGAAGATGCCGGCCTTGATCGCGGCCTCCGCTCGATTTTGGCTACTCACGCCCCACTCGTCCTGGCGTTGGCGCGAGATGCCCCGGGACGTGGCGACGTTCTCGGCGGTCTGTCCCATGGCCAGGTATGCGTCGGGCAGCAACCCCTGCTCGCGGGGGTCGGTCCACACCTCATTTGACTCAGCCATCGCTGCTGAACGGGCCTGGGCATCGGCAAAGATTGGGTTTTGAGTTGAACCGGCAGAGCCACCGGCACCAGCGAAGTCCGCATACCGCGAGACGCACTCCACCCCGGCGCTGATGAAAGCATCCCTTCGCCGGACTTGATGGCGTGGAAAGCCATCGCGGTCGTTTGTGCCGAGGAAGCGCAGAACCGGTTCACGGTGGCGCCGGGCAGGTGGTCCTGGCCTAGTAGGACAGAAACGATTCGGGCCATGTTTGAGCCGTGTTCGGCCGAAGGCTCAGCGCAGCCCAGGTAGAGGTCCTCGAGCAGACGCGGGTCGACACCCGGCACGTCGTTGAGCGCCGCTTGGATGGCGACCGCAGCGAGGTCGTCGGGGCGCATGGATTTGAGCGACCCCTTAAAGCGCGACCAATGGGTGTGCGCTTCGCGGCGACGATGACGGCCTCAGCCATGATTCCTCCAGTGCAAACAGGGACGTTCCTGCGAGTGTATGACGCACCTCTCAGTGGGCGCGCGTGCGCCCGGCTTTCAACCTGTCACGATGACGGAAACAGGTAGACACCCAACGAAGTGAGGTCCGCTGTGCACATCGGAGTGCCAAAGGAAGTTAAGAACCACGAATACCGCGTCGCGCTCACCCCGGCTGGCGTCAACGAATTCGTCGCTCACGGCCACCAGGTCACCATTGAGACGGGCGCCGGTCTTGGCTCCTCGATCAGTGATGAAGAGTATGTCGCTGCGGGCGCGAGCATTGCTCCCGATGCGGACACCACCTGGGCCGCAGTCGATATGATTATGAAGGTCAAGGAGCCGATTGCGGAGGAGTATCACCGTCTGCGCTCCGACCTCATCCTCTTCACTTACCTGCACTTGGCCGCATCTGAGCCATGCACCACGGCGTTGCTTGAGGCGGGCACCACGGCGATTGCCTATGAGACCGTGCAAAAGGCTGACCGCTCGCTGCCGCTGCTCTACCCGATGAGCGAAGTCGCTGGTTGCTTGGCTCCACAGGCTGGCGCTCACTCGTTGATGCGCGCTAACGGTGGCCGCGGGTTGCTGCTCGGTGGCGTCTCTGGCGTTGACCCGGCCAAGGTTGTTGTCATCGGTGGCGGCGTCTCCGGTGCACACGCAGCAACGATGGCCATCGGTCTGTGGGCCGACGTCACGATCTTGGACACCGATGTCGAAAAGCTCCGCGTCCTTGACCGTCGCTGGCAGGGCCGGATCAAGACGATCACCTCCAATAAGTTTGAGTTGGAGCGTCAGGTGCTTGAGGCCGACATGGTCATCGGTGCAGTCCTGATCCCCGGTGCCAAGGCCCCCAGCCTGGTCAGCAACGAGCTGGTCAGCCGGATGAAGCCGGGCAGCGTCTTGGTGGATATCGCCATTGACCAAGGCGGCTGCTTTGAGGACTCACGCCCGACGACGCACGACGACCCGACCTTCATGGTGCACAACTCGGTCTTCTATTGCGTGGCCAACATGCCTGGAGCCGTGCCGCGCACGTCCACCTTCGCCCTGACCAACGCCACCCTGCCGTATGCGGTGCGCATCGCTGACCAGGGCTGGCGCGACGCACTGCGCAACGACCCGGTGCTGGCACCCGGCCTGAACACGTTGAACGGTCAGGTCACCAATGCTGGTGTCGCCGAAGCGCTTGGCCTGCCGTTGCTGTCGCTCGCGGACGCTCTGGCCTAACTCGCCTCAGAAGGCCCGTTCGAAGCCCCCGACTCCGCACTAGCGGGTTCGGGGGTTTCGCTGTTCATGGCTTCGGCGTCTGCGCCACGGGGATCGTCGTCGGAGCTTTCGTCGGGTGCGTCGTCAACATTGGCGCGTTGACGACGCAGGAGTTGTGCCCAACGCCCACGTGCCCCACGGTATTGGCCGTCCACGACAGCACCCGAGACCTCCGTTCCGGGGTCATCAACGGCTCGCTCAGCCGCTTGGGCCAAGGGCTCCACAGCCTCGCCACGGCGGCGATCGGGGGACCGACCAGAATCAGGGTGTTCAAGCCGAGCGCGTCGCTCACGCTGGGTAGCAAGGCGGCTGCCGCGCGCGCATACCCCGCAGAGGAGGGTGGAACCGGTCACTGCTGAAGAGTTCAGTTGGCATGGCGTGGAAGTCCGGGCCGATGAGGTCTCCGAGGGAGACGGTCCGGGCTCCGGCTTCGACGACTGCGACGGTTTGAGCGGCAGCCAAGTCCCGGCTCCATCGCTGAGCTAGCCAGCGCAGCGGCTGAGGCACTGGCCGGATCGTGCCCAGGTCTGGGCAGGTGCCGACGACGACTTTGACTCGAGTGCCTGCAGAGCGTGGACTGCTGTGCTGAGGTGCCGAATTGAGTCGGCAAGATCGAGGCGTTCTTTGACGTCGTTGGCGCCGACCATGATGATGGCGACGTCTGGCTGGTGCATGTCGGCAAGACCCATCTCGACCTGAGCGGGCAGGGCCTCGGAGGTGGCACCGCTGCGACTGGCATTAACCAGATCAACAGGCCGGCCAGTCATCGCTGCGATGCCGGTGGCGACGGTCGCTCCCACTGTCGTGCTGGCGCTGTCGGCACCCACACCAGCGGCCGTGGAATCACCAAGAATAAGCAGGCAGAGGGCTCTCCGACACCGGCGCCGTAGCGCCCCGAATCTTCTTGAGGGACACCCGAATCATCGCCGATGACATGACGAGCGACCTCTGCTTCAGCTCTTAACACCCCGAGGCCAAGCAAGCCCATGGCGGCTAACCCGCCGCCCCCAACGCCGCTCGGCCAGCGATTGCTCTGGCCCGTTGTGCTCTGCTCATGGCACGTAAGCCTACGTCGCTACTCTGACGCTGCGCTGAGCGCAGCGAACCCTTCCGCCAGTGTCATGTGGGGCTTCAAGCCAAAGCAGCCTGCGTTTGTCGCTGGTCAAACCAGTGCGCAGTGCTTAGTTGCTCCGCCAAGAACCGCGTGAGTGGCGGCTCTTCGATCGTGGGGACGAGCGAGATTCGTTGGCTCACTTCCATCGCTCCTCAACGAGCGCACCGGCCGCGTACGCCACCGCGAACGGCACCCGTCGGGTGGGTGCTGGAGCGCCACTCGCGCGGCAGATGTCGCCAATCAGTTCACCAATGGGGCGAGGCTCGCCGTTGGTCACGACCAAGCCCGACCAGCCGCAAACTCAGCCCGGTCCAGAGCCGCCGCCATGGCACTGGCCGCATTGTCGACATACGTGGTGTCAACGAGCGCGGCACCGGAGCCGATCAGCGGCAGACGACCAGACTTAGCCCGAGCCACGATCCGCCCGACCAGTTGGGTGTCACCAGGTCCCCAGACCAGGTGCGGTCGCACTGTCGTGACGGCTAGTTCGTCACTGTTGGCGTGCAGCGCGAGCAATTCCGCGGCGGCCTTGCTGCGCGCGTAGTTGCCCCGTGCCGAGCGTGGATCAGCCGGGTTTGCGCCGTCGCCGCTGATCGAACGCCCGCTGTGGGCGACTGATGGCGACGACACCTGCACTAGGCGATGGACGCCATGGCGTTGGGCCGCGGACACGATGTTGTGCGTGCCACCGATGTTGGTGCGTGCATAGTCTGACCACCGACCGGTCACATTGACCTTCGCTGCGAGGTGGATGATCGCGTCGTGGTCAGCGACAGCGCGGTCCACGTCGTCAGCGTCGCCGATGTCCCCCAGACGCTCGCGATGCCTGCCACCTGCAGTGCGACGCTGCATCACGGTCACATCGTCGCCACGCTCAGCCAGGAGGTCGGCAACGGCGCCACCCAACATCCCGCTGGCGCCGGTCACGAGTACCTTCATCGCTTGACCTCTACGCCCGACTCTTGGTGCTGGGCGCGCCGCGGAGTTGCGGGGTGCACGAGCAACGCGCTCGCGGATGCCGGCGGGCTGCAACTGATCGCTTGCCCACGCTGCCAGGGCCGTTCGATCAACCTTGGACGCGTGCCTGATGTCGACGGGCAGCCAGTCCTTGACCAGCACTGCCGCAACGGGGACCGATGCCGCATCCCGCACTCGAGCAGCGAGGTCCGGCTCGGCAATAGCGCTGTCACCCCGACTAAGCCGTCCTTGCGGCACCACCACGACAACGACTTGCTGAGTGCCAACCGGGCCAACACCAACAACCGCGACGTCTTGGACACCAGAGACCGCGGACAGATCGTTCTCCAGCGGGTATGGCGTCAGGGCGCCTTGGGCGGTCGCCAGCACATGGACGGCGCGACCTTCGACCCACAACCTGCCCTGGGAGTCGAGGTGTCCAACATCGCCAGTGCGGTGCCAACCTGCAGGCTGGGCCGACTCACGTTGCACGGCCCACAGTCGGTCGTAGCGCTCCTTGACGTGTGCCGCGCGAACGACAATGTCGCCGACGACACCAGGGGTGTTGACCAGGGTCTCGGCAGGTTGGTCAAGGGCGAGATCGCAATCTCGACGCCTTCAAGCGGGGTGCCAACGCATACCCCGCCACCGTCGGAGGCATCGGTGATCTGCGTCGTCGGGTCAATGGTCGCGATCGGCAGCGCCTCGGTCATGCCATAAGGCGTGTGCGTCTCGGCGTTGGTGAGCAAGTCTTTGACTGCCAGCAACAACTCGGTCGGCACCGGCGCACCAGCAGACAGCACCAACCGAGGGCCGGTCAGCGCGGCGGCAGCAGATGGCGTCAACTCGCTCGTGGTCGCGACCACATTGCGCAACGCGGCGGGCGAAGCAAAAACGACGGTGGCATCAATGGCTGCGACTGCCTCTCCCAGCGCCTGGGCGGTGAGAGTATGCGGGGCGGTCACATCCATGTTCGGCACCGCTGAGGTCAGCCCGAGGGCCGGACCATAGAGCGCAAAGGGCGCAAAGGCCGCCACAAAACGCTCGCCGCGGTGCAACCCGAAGGTGTCGCGCAGTTGGCGGATCTGGGCACTTAGTTGAGTCCGGGTGTAGGCCACAGCCTTGGGCGGTCCGGTGGCACCCGAGGTGAACAGCAAGGCTGCATCAGCATCCGGGGAGATGTTGGCAGCTTCCAGGTCGGGCAAGCTCACGCTGTCGGCGATCAGCGCCTGCACATCGTCTGGGTCGGCGGCGATGCGCTTACCGGGCACGCGGGTGGCGCTGGTGAGGGCCAAAGCCTTACGGATCCCAATGACATGGTCGGGACTAGCTCCCCGCAAAGCAGCGCCAAGTCGTGGTAGCCCCAGACCCGCGTCGGCCACTACGACCACGGCACCGAGGCGCCACACGGCATACGCGATGGTGGTGAGGTCAATCCCGGGTGGCACCAGGACGGCGACTCGCTGACCAGGCTTCACGCCGCGGGCATCAAGAGCGCCAGCGACATCGGCAACGCGTTGAGCCAACGCACCGCGCGTAATCTGCCCGGCAGCACTGGCCAACTCCACGATTGCCAACTCATCGGGCTCGGTGGCGTCAACTTCGATCGGTAGCAACTCACCCTGGGCGGGACGGGCCGGAGCCTCATCACGGGCGGGGTTCTGCGCGTCACCGAAGTGATCGGTGATCCACTGCCAGATGACGCCGACACCTTCAGGCTTGTCTTCAAGCACCAGGTGAGAGGCCTTGGGGTAGGTCTGCACATCGGCGTGCGGCATCCGCCGCTGCAAATCGGTGAGATAGCGCGGCGAAAACACTGGGTCGCTCATGCCCCAGACAAAGAGAGCGGGCACCGCTAACTGCTTGACGCCCTCCGCGACCCGCTCCAGCGTCGGGAAGCTGGGGTGGTCGGTCTCAAACGGGATGTCTGCAACAAAGTCCGCGACAGGCTGACGGCGTGCGACGCTCGCATAGGGAGATGCAAAGGCATCGCGCAGCGGCTTACCCAACGGCGGCAGACACAAGGCTGTCGTTGCCCGCACAAACGCGGGGGTCCGGGCGCACAGCGTGTGGATCAGCGGCTTTGAGCGCGTGGTGGTGATCGCGATGGGCTTGGGCTGATCCGCTGGCTGATGCACCGCGGTGTTCGTCAGAATCGTTGCCTGCAACTGCTCTGGGTGGTCAATCGCCCAACCCAGGCTGATCGGACCACCCCAGTCGTGAGCCAGCGTGATGACGGGCCCGGTGATCTCCATGGCTTTGGTCAGGTCGCCAAGGTCATCGATCCGTTGAGCCATCGTGCGCGGCTCGTCAAGACGCTCAGACCAGCCCATGGAGAGCTGATCGACCGCGACGACGCGCCACCCCGGAGGTGCCTGATCGACAACCCGACGCCAGAGGTATGACCAGGTTGGGTTGCCGTGCACGCACAGGATAGTGCCGATCACGTCGTGCCCACTGGCCTGCACTGAGGCCAGGTTATCGAGCACGTGCCACAAGTGGCTACGACCCTGAGGCGAGCGGCTAGGGACCGAAACTTGAACCGACCAATCCGGATCGATTCCGGGCAGGTCAGCGAGGTTCACCAGTCAATCTCCATGCAGGTCATGTTCAAGCCCGAGCCAATGCCCATCAACAAGACGCGGTCGCCGCTGTTCAGCGAGTCGACCTCCTTGGCCAGGGTGATCGGCACAGCCGCCGGACCGACGTTGCCCAGCAAGGGGAAGGTCAGCGGGATGCGGTCAATGGGAAGTTCCAACTTTTCAGCGGTCTTTTGGGTATGGACCTGTGAGACCTGGTGGACGATGTAGCGATCCATGTCGGTCCAGTCGAACTCATCGGCAGCGTCCTTCCACAAGTCGCCCGCCAATTCCATGCCGCCATTCAGCAGGCCGGTGGTGTCGGTACGCATCTGGTCGAAGTCACCGACACATAGCTCGTGGTGCCAGGTGGCCGCGCGGAGACCCCACCAACAACACGGTGGCCATCGGGGTGCTCGCTGGCACGGCCCAACACCATCGCTGCGGCGCCAGAGCCCAAGGTCAAAGTCGCAAACTCACGCAGGATGTCATCAGCGGTGGCAGTCTCGCTCGAGAGGCGGCCCAAGGTGTTCTCCTGCGGCTTGCGCGAGCCCTCGCTGTCCACCACCAGTGCGTAGTCGATCTGGCCACTATCGATCATGGTGGCGGCCAACTGGATGCCGTTGACGAAGCCCAAACAGGCATTGGTGATGTCGAAGTTCAAGCAACTGGTCGGCATACCCAGGGCGTGGTGGATGCCCACCGACACCGAAGGTTCCAGGTTTTCCTGCTGACCGAGGTGTTGACCAACAAGCCAATGCGGTTGGGGTCAACACCTGCCTCAGCGATGGCCTTGCTGCCAGCCTCAATTGCACCGTCGACAAAGCTGGTGCCTTCTGGCCACCAGCGTCGTTCGGAGATGCCAGCCAGCTTGGCGAGCATGCCGGGGCGCAGACCATTGCGGGTGTAGGAATCGCCGATGATGGCGTCGAACTCTTCGGAGGTTTTCACCACCGGTGCGTCCACGGCGGTGACAGCAAGCACAGCCGTGTCGTGGTGGCGAAAAGTAATGTTGCCGCTCAAAGGGAACCTCAGTGACTATTCAGACGTCGATACAGGTGGGACTATGACACCACAACCGTAGTGTCATTGGACAACCAACTCCGACGCGGGGTTGTTCCCCTGACGTGTGAAAAGGAGAGGGCTATGAACAAGATCACCAAGCGAACCGGGGGCATGTGGGCTGCAGTTGTCGCCTTGCCCCTCGCCTTATCCGCGTGTGGCGATCAAGCCAGCGTTGCTCAGGCCCCTGACGGAACTGATGGCGTGATCAGTGTGGCAGGCAGCCAGGACGTGCCTGGTGGTGTGGCAGGCGGCCCACTCGATGTTGCACCCGGCTCAGAGGTCGACCCAAAAGACGTCGTTGATCGGTTGCTCTCCGCGGATCAAAGCCAGATGTCCTCGTTCAACCTGATGATGAACGGCGACGTCGAGGGTGCCCAGATGCAACTCAGCGCCTCAGTGAATGTCAGTGGGGCCCAGCCCGAACTCGACGCGCGCTTGACGTTGGAAGGCGATGAAGTTGCGGCGGCGGGTATGGAAATGTTCTCCAGCATGCATCTCGTCTTGGCGGATGGGCAGGGTTTCGTTTCGATCCCCGCCCTGACGGGTGAGGGCACCTACTACTCCATCCCCCTTGACGAAGCAGACCTTGGTGAGATGGGCATGGAGGGGATGGGCGCTGGCGACGACCTGGACCTCTTTGCTGAGGATGGTCTTGAGGAGATGTGGCAGGGCTGGGATGAGTCTGGCTCCACCATGACGTATGTCGGCAGTCAAGACGGTCAGGATCAGTACCAAATCGTGATGACCGCCGAAGACTTTGACGCGTCCATGAGCGGCGAAGCTACCTTCAACATTTGGATCAACCAAGACGACTTCATGAGTCAGATCGAGGTGAACTCCACCGATGGCGACCTGACGTTGCTGTTTGAGGACTGGGGTCACAACGAAGACATTCAGGCCCCGCCTGCTCCAGACGTGATGGAGTTCAACATGGAAGACCTGAACTTCTAGCGACCGCTGATCGAGTTAGCACGCGCAAAAGTGCCCGATGCGAAGATCTCGCATCGGGCACTTTCGTCAATCTAAGCGGGCATCACGCCGGTGGTGCGATGTCCTGCTGGGCTGGAGCCTCGTCCTGACGAACGATGCCCATGGGGCAAGTTAGGCCGTTCGGGCCGTGGTTGCAGTAGCCGCCGGGGTTCTTGTGCAGGTACTGCTGGTGATACCCTCTGCGTAGAAGAACTCACCAGCGTTCTCGGCCGAGTCAAGCTGGGTGCTGATAACACCGAGACCCTGGTCGTTGAGCACCTGCTGGAAGGCGTCCTTTGTTGCGTTGGCCGCCTTCTCCTGCGACTCGTTCGTGAAGTAAATCGCCGAACGGTACTGCGTGCCGACGTCGTTGCCCTGACGGTTGGCCGTGGTGGAGTTGTGGTTCTCCCAGAAGACCTTCAGCAACTGCTCGGGCGTCACCTTGCTGGGGTCATAAACAACCTGGGCTGCCTCGGTGTGACCGGTCCGGCCGGAGCAAACTTCGCGGTAGCTCGGGTTGGGGGTCGCCCCACCCATGTAGCCAACAGCGGTGCTGATGACACCGGGGATTGTGTAAAAGAGGCGCTCAGTGCCCCAGAAGCAGCCCATGGCGACATACAGAATCTCTGCGCTGTCCTCCCAGGGGCCTTGCAACGGAGTGCCCAAAACCTCGTGCGTCGTCGGAATATCGTTCGGGGCCTGACTGCGGCCAACGGGTGGGTTCGAGTTGAAGAGCATCACGCTAATTTCAACTACCTTGTGTCCCACTTCATTCCAGACCACGCCGCATAGGGGTTCCTGCACGTCGGCCCTGCTGCTCGCCACAATTCAGGGTGGTGTGGCACCGTTCAAGCATGGTGACAATGCAATGGGCGACTCAAGACTCCAGTATCGGCATCTTGTCCAATATGGGCGGGATGATGGAGGGTCCGTCGTTGTTGCTTGGACCCATGCTGACAGTCATGGTGGGGTTCTTCTTTTACTTGCACGCGCGGACTGAGCGCAACGAAGTGATGGAGAAGGCTGAAGCGGCCGCGGTAGAAAAAAGGAGGGCAAGACCCTCGAAGAGATCGGCTTTGACCTGGAGAAGGCAAAGTCACGCTGCAAAAGACCAGCAAGCGAGTGCTGATTTCGCTGGTCGTGATGTCGATTGGTTCCATCTGGGTGCTCGGCACGGTCGCGTACTGGGTTTTCATCGATTGAACCTGCTCTGCGTCGACGTTGGGTCGACCTTCACTAAGGCGTGCTTGGTGTCGCCCACAGACGGGCAACTACTGGCTCGAAGCGCGCGCCCCACGACATCTCAAACTGATGTCCTGGTCGGTATGCAGCGGGCCAGGCAAGACCTTGTCGATCAGGGGCATCAGGTGCCGGACTTGGCTCAGGGCGATGACGTGTATGTCTGCTCGAGCGCTGGCGGTGGGTTGCGGCTAGCCGTCGTGGGATTTGAGCGGCAAGTGACGGCCGAGGCTGGCCATCGGGTCGGGCTCAGTGCAGGAGCCAAGGTCTTGCACATCTTTGCCGGTCGACTGAGCGTCGCTGATGTGGCCGCGCTGCGGGCTGATCGCCCCGATGTCATCTTGTTGGTTGGGGGCACCAACGGCGGCAACAGCGAAGTGTTGCTGCATAACGCTCGGCGGCTGGCGACCTCTCGGGTGGGGGCCGCCATCGTCGCGGCTGGCAACGACGAAGCTGCCCAGGCGGTCGCCGAAGCTTTGACGGACACTCAGCGGCGTTTTGTTATGGCTGACAATGTCCTGCCCAAGATCGGCGAGGTCGCGCCAACCTCGGCGCGGTCGGCCATTCGGGTGATGTTTCTCAGACATGTCATCGGTGGCAAGGGCTTATCCAAGGGGCCACTGTTTGCCTCCCTCGTGCAGGCTGCGACCCCCGACGCGGTCCTCACCGGAGCCGAAAACCTCGGCTCGTTTCTGGGCGAAGACATCGTGATTGCCGATGTCGGCGGCGCAACGACGGACGTGTATTCGGTGTTGCAGCCAGAGGGCGAAGACGCCACCCTGCGTAAACACGTGGTGGCACCTCTGTGGCAGTCGCGCACCGTCGAGGGTGACCTTGGGATGCGTTGGAGTGCGGCCACCGTGCTGGAAGCGGCCCAATCGGAGGGAATGTCGGGAGCAGACGACGCCGGCCTGGTTGGGTGGGTGAGGAGTCTGCGCGAGCACACTGACCGCATACCTGAATCGGCTCAGGAGCAGGGGTGGGACGCCGAACTGGCCCGCCTCGCCCTCACCCTTGCCGTCCGTCGGCACGGCCGCCCAGCGAATCCGGCCGAAGGTCCCCGTCCGCTGGTGAATGTGAAGTATCTGATTGGCTCGGGTGGGGCGTTGAGGCATGCGCCCAGCGGGGTGGCCGAGGGTGTGCTCAGCGGTGTCCTCACTGATCACGGAGGTGGCTGGCGAACGCCCACAGCAGCCAACGCGCTCGTTGACGAGCACTATCTGCTCGCCGCCCTGGGTCTGATAGATGACCAAGACACGGGGGTCAGTCGTGGTTTGGCGGCCCAGATCCTGGAGCAGGGTTAGCCTGCAGGGGTGGATGCAACGGCTGAAGTGACACTGGTAGATATTGAAGCGGCACGAGAGTTGCTGGTGGGAGTGATCCAGCCGACCTCGATGGAGTTTAGCCAGGCACTGACGGACCGGGTGGGAGTGCCCGTCCACCTCAAATGCGAAAACCTGCAGCGCGCCGGGTCGTTCAAGATTCGCGGGGCTTACAACCGGATCGCCGGTTTGAGCGATGAGCAAAAGGCTGCCGGTGTGGTGGCGGCCAGCGCTGGAAACCACGCTCAAGGTGTGGCGCTCGCAGCGCGGTTGTTAGGTCTCGAAGCGACGGTCTTCATGCCTGAGGGCGCTGCCATGCCCAGGTTGCTGGCCACCAAGGGCTATGGCGCCACAGTGCACCAGGTGGGCACGACTATTGATGATTGCATCGAAGCAGCGCGTGCCGAGAGCGCGCAGACCGGGGCTGTCTTTATCCCGCCCTTCGATCACCCGGACATCGTGGCTGGCCAGGGCACCTGCGGCCTGGAGATTCTGGAGCAAGTCCCCGACGTCAAGACCATCGTGGTCTGTACCGGCGGGGGAGGCCTGCTGGCGGGTATTGCCACGGCCGTCAAGGCCCTGCGCCCCGATGTGAAGGTCATTGGTGTGCAGGCTGAGCAGGCAGCGGCTTGGCCCGCGTCGTTGGATGCAGGCCACCCGATCGCGCTCAAGCACATGTCCACGATGGCCGATGGCATCGCGGTGGGACGACCGGGGATGTGCCGTTCTCGCTCGTGCAGGAGTATGCCGACGGCATCCGCACGGTCGGTGAAGAGGACCTGGCTCGCGCCATGCTGTTTATGTTGGAGCGGGCGCGGATGGTGGTGGAACCGGCCGGTGCCGCAGCCGTTGCCCACTTGCTGGCGCATACCGATGAAGAAGTCGAAGGACCCGTCGTCGCAGTGCTCTCGGGCGGCAATATCGACCCGATTCTGTTGTTGCGCATCATCCGCACAGGCCTGCGGGTCGCCGGGCGCTACTTGCAGTTCTCTGTGCGCGTGCCCGACTCCCCAGGGTCGCTGGCAACATTGATCTCCCAATTGGCCGAACTGCGGGCCAACGTGTTGGAAGTCCAACATGGCCGCACGACAACATCCCTACGGGTCAGCGAGGTCCTCATTGCGCTGACGGTCGAGACGGAGGGTCAGGAACACTCGGCTCGCGTTCAGCAGTCCCTGATTAACCGCGGCTACCACCGCGAGCGCAAACCAGGGGCGAGCTAAAACAAAAACTGCGCCGACCCCATACGGAGTCGGCGCAGTTTGCTGTCTGATCTAGCTCAGGGCGTGTAGGCCTCAGAGTTGAGAATCTTGACCTCAATGGACTTGCCGTTGGGCGCGTCGTAGGAAACCGTCGAGTCGACCTTCTGCCCCAGAATGGCCGCTCCGAGCGGGGAGCCTTCGCTGTAGACATCCAGGGTGTCGTTCGTCCCTAGGATTTCGCGGCTACCCAGCAAGAACTTCTCGGTGTCGCCGAACATCTCGACGGTCACAACGCTGCCGGGCTTCACAGTGCCGTCCTGAACGGGTGCTTCGCCGACCGTGGCGGAACGCAGCAACTGCTCAAGCTGGCGGATGCGATCCTCCATCTTGCCCTGCTCGTCCTTGGCCGCGTGGTAGCCACCGTTTTCCTTCAGGTCGCCTTCGTCGCGGGCGGCCTCAATGACCTTGGCGATCTCGGTGCGGCCAGGTCCGGTGAGGTGAGTCAACTCGGCGTGGAGGCGGTCGTACGCCTCCTGTGTGAGGTAACTCGAGGATGCCTTGGCACTCTCGGTCACGATGATCACTCCTTGGTCAGTATGTCGTTGCGTCGCACAGGCTTTCTCTGACAGCGGCGTTATCCAGCAACGACGATGACGAGGAGACCCAGAGCAAACACAAGGTCCGGGCGAATTTCTCAGCTGTGAAATGAGGCTGGGTTTCGTGCCCGGACCGTTTAGGGAAATTTAATGATAGCAAGGCAAGGCCAGGTGTCTAGTTTGTTTGCGGCCTTAACTCTCGACGTCAACGTATGAGCAGGTGTCTACTTTGCCGCTGACCGCCGGCGCGACTGTCTCGACGCTGCCCAGGTGGCGGCTGGGGAGGAGTCCTCCGGGGCAATCACGACCTCAGTGCGGCCGATCACATTAAAGCCATAGTCCTGTGCCACTAATTCGCAGCGAACGGCCCGGCTGGGATCTCTGTTGAGGTCGAAGCGAATGTCGACCTGTTCATCAGAGATAACGCTATTGCCCGTGTTGACCCAGTCGACTTTGCCGGACGTTGCGGCAATCCCAAACCAAATAGCCAGGGCTGTCATGGCGGCGACGCCGATCGAGCCGATGATCCACCAGCGACTTGTTGCGGCATCAGTGGTGCGACCTGGCGTGGACATCGTTCAGCTCCTGGGAATGGTGGTGAGACAATAAGCATTGTCTCATCGGTAGGAAATATCTCCCTACCGGCAACGAACAATGGCAAGGAGCTCAGGTGAGCAACGGCTGGCGATTGATGGCAGTGCACGCACACCCGGATGACGAATCGTCCAAGGGTGCAGCGTCGACGGCAAAGTACGTGAATGACGGCGTCGACGTCATGGTGGTTTCGTGCACTGGTGGCGAGCGTGGGGACATCTTGAACCCCAAGCTCAAGGACAACGCCGACATCGCCCGTGACCTCTCTGAGGTGCGGCGCCGCGAAATGGCCAAGGCGGCGCAGATCCTGGGCATCAAGCACACTTGGCTAGGGTTCGTCGACTCCGGCCTGCCCGAGGGCGACCCGTTGCCCCCGCTGCCCGAGGGTTGCTTTGCGTTGGAGCCGATTGAGGTCACCACCGAAGCGCTGGTCCGCGTCATCCGCGACTTCAAGCCGCACGTCATCACCACATACGACGAAAACGGTGGATACCCGCATCCCGACCACATCATGACCCACGTCGTCACGATGGCCGCGTTCAAGGCGGCCGGTGATCCCGATGCGTTCCTGCACGCAGGTGAGCCGTGGCAGCCGCAGAAGGTCTACTACAGCGGCTTCTCGCCCAACCGGATGCTGAAGTTGCACCAGGCCATGCTCGACCGTGGCATGGAGTCGCCGTTTGGCGACTGGATCAAGCGGATGGAGGGTCGCCCGGAGCGAGCAATTCACGCACGTCGAGTGCGGTGACTTCTTCGAGGCTCGGGACGACGCGCTTCGCGCCCACGCCACTCAAGTTGACCCAGATGGATTCTTCTTCGCGATTCCGATGGACCTGCAGCGCGAAGTTGCGCCGACCGAAGACTACGAGTTGGCCGTCTCGTTGGTGCCCGTCGAGTTGCCCGAGTCTGACTTGTTCGCTGGCCTCATTGACTCTGGCGACATCGACGCAATCTGCCAGGCGTCGGTGCCTCGTGATCAGGAGGGCAACCCCGTGGCTGCCTACATCGCTCCAGTGCCACCGCCGGCCGAAGTTGAGCCGGTCGATGAAGAGTCCACTGACGATGACCTGCGCCACCGCGAAGGCCACAGCGACGGTGAGCACGACGAGAGCGACGAGCAGGTCGCCTCGTGAAGTTTGCCGATGTTGACGTCAATGACCTGAGCAGCGTCGAAATTACCGCCGGACTCGGCGGGTTCTTGGTGCTGTTTGCCCTCGGCCTGGCCGTCTGGTTTCTCGGTCGAGACCTCAGCCGCCGACTACGCGGTATGCGGCAGCGCGAGAGCCTGCGCGTCGAGGCCGAGGAAAACAAGTCTTCGGCAGCGGCGCAGGACGCCGGTGTCGCTAAGACCGAGCCGTCGGCTGAGTCAGACTCCGATCGGAGTAGCGCCGTAGATCGCGAGTGACACCGCGATGTAGTGGCAGATGAACGCTGCCACCGTGAAGGCGTGGAAGATCTCGTGGAAGCCGAACCAACGTGGCGAGGGGTTGGGCCGCTTGAGGCCGTAAACAACGGCTCCCAGGGTGTAGAGCAACCCGCCGGCAGCCATCAACACGACAACCGCGGCGCCGCCGTTTTCCCAAAACGAGCCCATGTAGAACACGGCTACCCAGCCGAGCGCGACATACACCGGGGTATAGAGCCATCGTGGTGCGCCGACCCACAAGAACCGGAAAGCCACCCCGGCCAAGGCACCGGACCAGGCAATCCACAGCAACGTATTGCGCTCGTTGTCGGGCAGCAGCATCACGGCGAATGGTGTGTATGTGCCGGCGATGATCAGGAAGATGTTGGCGTGGTCCATCCGCTTGAGCGTCCGGCCGACCGCCTCACTCCACTTGCCCCGGTGATAGGTCGCCGATGTTGAAAAGAGCATGACTGACGTCAGGCCAAAGACCACGGCTGAGATACGGCCAGCGGCGGTCGGGGCTAACACGATCAACACGATCGCGGCCGCGATGCTGAGGGGGACCATGCCGAGGTGGAGCCATCCCCTAAGTTTGGGCTTCACCGTGGCGGCGACCTCGCGGGCAGCTTGGGTGAGCTCACTCGTCAGGTCGTTGGCCTTGGCCGTAACCTTCTGAGCGGCTTTGTGATTGGGGGAAGAACTCATGATTCGAGCGTAACTACTGCACCGTAAGTTACGACTCGGTAGGTTAATGTTCAGGAATTGTGAGGACTTCAACTGCCGACGTGCAGGAGATTCCGAGTACCTTGGCCCCATGCCCTCTGCACGTGAACTGCTCTACCGGCTTTATGGTCGCTCGCTGAGCAAGCAACTTCCAACGGCTCGGCTGCCCAGGCACGTGGGTGTCATGTTGGACGGCAATAGGCGATGGGCCAAGCAGCGCGGGGCGGCGACCGAGGACGGTCACCGAGCGGGTGCTGACAACATCAAACCGCTGCTGGGGTGGTGTGCCGAGGCGGGGGTTGAGGTAGTCACGCTCTGGCTGCTCTCGACGGACAACCTTGACCGCCCGGAGGCTGAGCTGAAGCCGCTGCTGGCAATTATCGAGGATGTCGTCACCGACTTGGCTTCGACCGGCAAGTGGCGAGTCAACGTCGTGGGGCCCGCCATCTGCTCCCAGAAGCAACCCGGGGCGTGTTGGACGACGCGGTGACAGCCACCGAAGACGTCGACGCGATGGTGGTGAATGTCGCTATTGGGTATGGCGGCAGGCAAGAGATCGCTGATGCGGTCCGAGGGTTGCTGGCCGAGCACGCGACACGCGGGACCTCGCTAGAAGAGCTGTCGCAGACGCTCAAGATTGATGACATCGCAGAGCATCTCTATACCAAGGGGCAGCCTGACCCCGACTTGGTGATTCGCACCAGCGGCGAGCAACGGCTGGGCGGATTCTTGCTCTGGCAGAGCGCGCATAGCGAGTTCTATTTTGTGAAGCTTTTGGCCGGACTTTCGCAAGGTCGACTTCCTTCGGGCACTGCGCGCGTATGCCGAGCGAGAGCGTCGCTTCGGTCGTTAGGCCCTGTGCAAGGCAGCCGCCTGTGGCGGAGTTTTGTGTCGCGTGAGACACAAGTGACGGGAGTTGCTGAACACTCAGCTTCGGGCAGATGACATCTCTCGCTACGCGCTGTTTCGAGCGCGGCAGCCGCCCTGAGGCGATCTACGGTGAGAGCGATGGAACTCAATGCACTCGCCTAGGGAGCTTCGATGACCGACCTGACCCAGCAGTCTGCGCGCGCCGACGATCTGACGCTGGGAGGTGAAAGTCGTTCGACGGATTTCCGGACGTATGTGGTGGATACCTCGGTTCTCTTGTCCGATCCGCGCGCTATGTTCCGGTTCGCCGAGCATGCCGTGGTTTTGCCGATCGTGGGCATCACTGAGTTGGAAGACAAGCGGCATCACCCGGAGTTGGGCTACTTTGCTCGGCTAGCGCTGAGCCTCCTGGACGAACTGCGCGTTGAATACGGCACGCTGAGTGAGCCCATCCCCGTGGGGGAGTCGGATGGAACGCTGCGGGTTGAGCTCAATCACACTGACCCGTCGGCTCTACCCGCAGGATTTCGGCTGAGCGACAACGACACCAGAATCCTTGCAGTGGCAGCCAACCTTGCAGCCGAGGGTTGCTCGGTCAGCGTCGTGAGTAAGGACTTGCCGCTTCGGGTGAAGGCGTCGGCGCTAGGGCTAGACGCCCAGGAGTATCGCGCCGAATTGGCTGTTGACTCTGGATGGACAGGGATGGCCAACCTCGATGTGACGGACGAAGAGATGTCCTCGCTCTATCACGACGGGTCGTTGGCGCACCCCAACGCTGAGCAGATGCCGTGCAACACCGGAGTGACCGTCTTTGCGCCAGGAGGCAGCGCGTTAGGCCGCATCAACTCAGACGGCGTGGTGCGCCTGGTTCGAGGCGACCGTGAGGCCTTCGGGCTGCACGGGCGATCCGCGGAGCAGCGGATCGCCATCGACACTCTGCTTGACCCGAGCGTGGGGATTGTGAGTTTGGGTGGCCGGGCAGGCACGGGCAAGAGTGCCTTGGCTCTGTGTGCGGGGCTGGAGGCAGTGCTGGAACGCCGGCAACACCGCAAGGTGGTCGTCTTTCGACCGCTGTATGCCGTCGGGGGCCAAGAGTTGGGATATCTGCCGGGCAGTGAGAACGACAAGATGGGCCCGTGGGCGCAGGCTGTCTTTGACACCCTCGGCTCCGTGGTCGGGCCGACAGTTATTGAAGAGGTCATTCAGCGGGGTCTCTTAGAGGTCTTGCCGCTGACGCATATCCGTGGGCGGTCCCTGCACGATTCTTTTGTCATCGTGGATGAGGCGCAGTCGCTGGAGCGCAACGTCTTGCTCACCGTGTTGTCTCGGATCGGGCAGTCGTCTCGAGTCGTGCTGACTCATGATGTGGCGCAGCGCGATAACCTTCGGGTCGGCCGTCACGACGGCGTTGCAGCCGTGATCGAAGCGCTGAAGGGAAACCCCTGTTCGCCCACGTCACGTTGCATCGCAGCGAGCGGAGTGCGATTGCAGCCCTGGTAACAGAGTTACTGGAGTGACGTAAGTCGATATTTAGGCTGGTCGCAAGGCATGTGACCTTGGCCACGAGAGGCCAATTTGAGTTGCCCGTCCGTGTCGGGCATGGCTATGGTCTTCTTAGATCACAAATTGGTAACGCTCAACCGCTACCGCGCACAACTGGTGCGCACACTCTGGAGGCTTAATGTCCAACGCGTTCCTGCCCGAGTCCAAGACTGCAGATGTCGTCACGCTTGACACTGACGAGTCCGGTCGCGACAACGGCCGTCACCGTGCCCGCAAGGTTTTCCGCAGCCCGGCCACTTGGTGACCGCAGCGATCACCCTGGGTTCCGTTGCGCTAGCCGGTGTCGCCGGTGGCAGCATGAGTGACGAAGAGCGCGCTGAGCAGCTGACCGCTTCGCTTGATGAGTCGGCGCTGTCGACTGTCGCGATTGACTCGGTGCGAGTCACTGGCAGCGAGGCCGGCGCAAGCCGTTCCAGTGACCGCCTTGAGACTGGCCTCGGCCAGGCCAACTCGGTGCAGATCGGCGAAGCCGCTGTCACCGCCAGCCTGGAGCAGGCTGGCGAAGAGTCGGAGCGCATCGCCGAAGAGCGGGCCGCGAAGGTCGCAGCCGAAGAAGCCGCAGCTGAAGAGGCCGCCGCCGAGGAAGCAGCAGCTGAAGAGGCCGCCGCTCAAGAGGCTGCCGAGCAGGCCGCCGCCGAAGAGGCAGCAGCCCAGCAGGCCGCCGCGCCAGCCGAGACGAGCTCTTCGTCCAACTCATCATCGTCTAGCTCTTCTTCGTCGTCGAGCTCGTCATCCTCGTCCAGCTCTTCTGAGCCGACCGAGGCGGCCGCACCCGCGCCGGTTACGTCTGCCCCGTCGGGCAGCTCTAGGGACATCGCCGCTGGCATGCTCAGCAGCTATGGCTGGAGCGGCGACCAGTTCAGCTGCTTGGACTCCCTGTGGACCAAGGAATCGGGCTGGAACCACACGGCTAAGAATCCGTCCTCGGGTGCCTACGGCATCCCGCAGTCCCTGCCAGCCAGCAAGATGGCTAGCGCCGGTGGCGACTACTTGACCAACCCGGCTACTCAGATCTCCTGGGGCTTGGGCTACATCAACGAGCGCTACGGTTCGCCCTGCGCTGCATGGTCGCACTCGCAGTCCGTTGGCTGGTACTGAGCCGCTAACGCTTAGCTTCGCCCAGCACGTGCCATAGATAGCACGTCAAGCGCGGCATCTAGTTCTTCTTCGGTAATCTCCCCGGCCGCCACATGGCCGCGGGAGATTACTGTCTCCCGGATCGTTTTCTTCTCCCGCAGTGCTTCCTTCGCGACGGCGCCGGCCGCCTCATACCCAATGAAGGAATTGATGGCCGTCACAATGGCTGACGAACTCATGGCCAGTTGCTCATTGTGCTCGACGTTGGCGCTGAGGCCGGCGATCACCTTGTCGGCCATGACGCGTGAGGTATTGCCGATCAGGGTGAGGGACTCCACGATCGTTTGTCCCATGACGGGCAGCATCACGTTGAGTTCAAATGAACCTGACGCGCCAGCAATGGTCATCGTGGTGTCATTGCCCATGACGCGTGCGCAAGCCATCAGCGTTGCTTCTGGGATCACCGGGTTGACCTTGCCGGGCATGATGCTCGAGCCAGGTTGCAGTTCTGGAAGGGCCAATTCGCCCAGACCGGCACGGGGGCCAGAGCCCATCCAGCGCAGGTCGTTGCAGAGCTTGGTCAGCGAGACAGCGATGACCTTGAGCGCGCCCGAGAGGGCAACGAGGCAATCCTGCGCTGACTGAGCCTCAAAGTGGTCGACTGCCTCGGTGAAAGGCAGGCCGAGGTCGTCAGCCAGAGCTGAGATGACCCGTGGCGCAAAGTCCAGGTGGGCGTTGAGTCCAGTGCCGGTTGCTGTGCCACCCAGGGCAACTCGGCAACATCTTGTGCAGCGTCAGCCAGGCGTTTGCGTCCCAGCGCAATCTGACGCGCATACCCGCCAAATTCTTGACCCAACGTGACGGGCACCGCATCCATCAAGTGGGTGCGGCCGGCCTTGACGACGTCGGCGAACTCGACGGATTTGGCTCTGAGCGACTCTTCCAACGCGGCCAATCCGGGCTCGGTCTGCTCGGCGAGCAGCTGGAGCGCGACGACGCGAAGTGCCGTCGGGAACGTGTCATTGCTCGACTGGCCAGCGTTGACGTGATCGTTGGGGTGGATGGCAAGGCCGCTGGCGTCACTGGCCAATCGGGCCACGACCTCGTTGACGTTCATGTTGGTCGAGGTGCCTGATCCCGTTTGGTAGACGTCGATCGGGAAGTGCTCGTCGTGGTCTCCGGCGACAACTTCCTTGGCAGCCGCCGTGATTGCTGCTCCGACGGGGCCATCGATGACTCCCAGGTCGGCGTTGACCTGGGCCGCGTGCTGTTTGATCCTGGCCAAGGCTTGGACAATCGGGGTGGGGACCCGCTGACCAGAAATCGGGAAGTTCACCACGGCTCGGGCCGTTTGGGCGGCATATAGCGCATCCGCGGGGACTTCGATCTCGCCCATCGAGTCCTTTTCGATGCGAGTGGCTGGCGCTGACTGCGGTTCGTAGGTCATGCCCCTAGTGTGCGCCCAAGAGTGGGTCAGGTGTTGGAGGCCGGGTTGCCTTAAAGGCGGCGCAAGCGAACCCGCTGCACAGAGTGGGCCGCGCCCTTGGATAGGATCAACGTGGCCCGGCCGCGGGTGGGCTGAATGTTCTCCCGCAGGTTAGGAGCGTTAATCGCTTCCCAGATGTTTTCCGCGATGTCGATCGCAGCCTCGTCGTCCAACGTGGCATACCGGCGGAAGTGCGATTCGGGCTGGCTGAAGGCCGTTTCCCGCAGGCTGAGGAATCGATCGATGTACCACCGTTTGATGTCGTCGACGTGGGCATCGACATAGACCGAAAAGTCGAAGAAGTCGCTCACTGCCATCCCAGGGCGACCGTCCTCGCGTCGACGAGGCGGCTGCAAGACGTTCAAGCCCTCGACGATGAGGACATCGGGGCGATCGACCGCGAGGTGTTCGCCGGGGATGATGTCGTAGGTCAGGTGTGAATAGACCGGTGCTTTGACAGCCGGCTTGCCAGCCTTGACCTCGGCAACAAATCGTTGCAACGACCGCACGTCGTAGGACTCGGGGAATCCCTTGCGCGCCATCAAATTGCGAGCGGCCAGGATCCGGTTGGGGAAGAGGAAGCCATCAGTGGTGACCAGTTCAACCTTGGGCTTGGAGTCCCACCGTGAAATGAGTTCCTTCAAAATGCGGGCTGTCGTTGACTTGCCGACGGCGACTGAGCCGGCCACGCCGATGATGAAAGGTGTGCGCTCTGGTCGCTCCCCGAGGAAATTACTCGTCACTCGGTGCAAGCCGGCGGTGCCTTCTTCATAGAAAGAAAGCAATCGCGTCAACGGCAGATAGACCTCTTCAACTTCCGCCATATCGAGTCGATCACCCAATCCGCGCAGCCGCACCACATCTTCGGCGGTCAAGTGCATCGGAGTTTGCTCACGCAGCGCGGCCCAGGCTTGCCGATCCATCTCGACATAGGGGAAGGTAGCGGGTGACCGGAGGCGGACATGGAGCACATTGTGCCTTGTCTGCAAGATCACCACGATTCGAGCCCTTCGGATGCGGACGGATTTGTGCTGACCGACTATCCTTGCGGGATGTGTGGAATCGTTGGATATGTGGGGCCAAATACCTCGGGCAAAGCTCTTGAGGTTGTCATGGAAGGGCTTGGGCGACTGGAGTACCGCGGATACGACTCCGCTGGCGTTGCCCTGGTTGACGACGACCGAGTCGCCACAGCCAAACGTGCAGGCAAACTGACTAATTTGCGCGAAGCGCTCGCCGAGAACCCCCGGCAGACAGCGCCACCGCTATTGGTCACACTCGCTGGGCGACCCACGGTGGGCCGACCAACGCTAATGCTCACCCACACCGGGGTGGCACCGAGGGCAAGTTGGCCCTCGTGCACAACGGCATCATCGAGAACTTCCACTCTCTGCGTCAGAGCTTGCTGGCTGACGGCGTGGAGTTCACGTCTGAGACCGACACCGAGGTCGTTGCGCACCTCGTCGCCAGCGCATACGCGGATTCAGGCGACCTCACTCGTGCCATGCAGGATGTCGTGGGCACTCTTGAAGGTGCCTTCACTCTGTTGGCTGTGCACGCAGACGCGCCAAACACGGTGGTCGCTGCCCGCCGCAACTCACCGTTGGTGGTCGGCCTGGGCGACGGCGAAAACTTCATGGGTTCTGATGTGGCCGCCTTCATCGGACACACCCGCAAGGCTCTTGAGCTGGGCCAAGACCAGATCGTCACTATCACGCCCGACTCGTGCGACGTCATCAACTTCGACGGCACGCCAAGCGAGGGCAAGGCCTACGACGTCACCTGGGATGCTGCAGCCGCCGAGAAGGATGGCTACGACACGTTCATGGAGAAGGAAATCCACGACCAGCCACACGCCGTGCGCGACACCCTGTTGGGTCGCACCGACGAAAATGGCCAGTTGGTCCTGGACGAAATGAGCATCACTGAGCAGGACCTGCGTGGCATCTCCAAGATTGTCATCGTGGCCTGTGGCACCGCAGCGTATGCCGGGATGGTCGCCAAGTACGCCATTGAGCGGTGGACGCGGATCCCCGTCGAGGTCGAGTTGGCCCACGAGTTCCGCTACCGCGACCCGGTGATCGACGAGAACACCCTGGTGGTCTCGATCTCCCAGTCCGGTGAGACCGCTGACACCCTGATGGCCGTGCGGCACGCGAAGGAACTGGGCGCTCGCACCCTTTCCATCTGCAACACTCACGGATCGACGATCCCGCGTGAGTCGGACGCTGTCCTCTACACCCATGCTGGTCCCGAGATCGCCGTTGCCTCAACCAAGGCCTTTGTCGCACAGATCACCGCCAGCTACATCCTGGGGCTCTACCTCGCTCAACTGCGTGGCGGCTCGTTTGGCCGCAACGCTGCCGAGGTGCTCGAAGAACTGCATGGCATCCCGGCCAAGATGTCGGACCTGCTGGGCAACCTGGCTCGCGTCAAGGAGATCGCCTACTTCATGGCTGACACCCGCTCGGTGTTGTTCCTTGGTCGTCACGTTGGCTTCCCGATCGCGATGGAAGGTGCCTTGAAGCTCAAGGAGTTGGCCTATATCCACGCTGAAGGCTTCGCTGCTGGCGAGCTGAAGCACGGTCCTATCGCGCTGATCGAGCCTGGCCAGCCGGTGTTTATCGTCGTCCCCTCGCCTTCTGCCGAGAACGGTCTGCACGGCAAGGTTGTCTCCAACATCCAGGAGATCCGGGCCCGTGGGGCCGCACACTGGTGATCGCTGAAGAGGGCGATGACGACGTGGTGCCCTTCGCTGACGAGGTCATTCGCATCCCGGCGACCTCGCAGTTGTTGGCTCCGTTGCTGACCGTTGTGCCGTTGCAATACTTCTCGCTGCAGTTGTCCTCGGCCAAGGGGCTGGATGTTGACCAGCCTCGTAACCTCGCGAAGTCGGTCACTGTCGAGTGATCATCGGGGTCGGCATCGACGTCGTCAACATCGCCCGATTTGAAGAGCGAATGTTGCGCAACCCTCGCCTCGCCTTGCGGTTATTTACCCCTGGCGAGCGAGAGTTGCGGCCCGAGTCGATGGCGGCCCGCTTCGCCGCCAAAGAAGCGCTAGCCAAGAGCCTGGGTGCTCCGGTGGGGCTGCATTGGCAGGATGCGACCGTTGTCCGTAATGATGACGGGCGACCTCACTGGAGGTGTCCGGCACCGTCGCAGCCCGTGCCGAAGAATTGGGCGTGGCGTCGTTTCACCTGTCGCTCTCGCACGATGCTGGGGTGGCTTCAGCCGTTGTGATTGCTGAAGGCTGACGCGATGACCGCAACCGTTGATTCTGTGCACCTGGGCCGCTCCCATGACCCGCGCCAGCCAAATCTTCGCCAAGTGCACTTGCTGCACCGTGAACTGTTCGACGTGCTAGCTGATGCCGGTTTCACCGTCGCTGCCGGGAACTTGGGCGAGAACATCACCACCACCGGGATCGACCTTCTGGGGCTGCCGGTGGGGTCTCACTTAACGATCGGTGACGCCGACATCATCATCACTGGCCTGCGGAATCCGTGCCAACAAATCAATAACTTTTCCCCAGGTCTGCTCAACCAATTGATCGTCAAGACCGAATCGGGTGAGGTTATGCGGTTGGCTGGAGTCATGGGCGTGGTTGCCCGTGGCGGTGCCGTGCGGCCAGGCGACCCCATCGCCGTTGACCTACCACCGGAGCCGCACTTCGGGCTGACTCGTGTTTAGCGATGATATGGCTTTAGATCTCGCTGGCCTTCCGACGTTAGATTCTGCGGCCGCGGCAGAGCTCTGGCCAGTCCCTGGGGCTAGTGATCACAAATACACCAGGGGCGTACTCGGGATTATTGCGGGCTGTGAGGCCTACCCCGGCGCTGCAGTCTTGAGCTGTGTCGCCGCCGTGGAGTCAGGTGCTGGCATGGTGCGATATGTCGGCTCAGAAACACCAACTAACTTGGTGCTTCGCGCAACGCCGGAGGTTGTGCCAGGCGCCGGTCAGGTGCAGGCATGGGTCCTGGGCCCCGGCATCGATCCGGCCGATCGGACCAAGGCGGGTCGAGCACAGATGAGTGCCCTTGACGAGGCGCTACTCTCAAACACCCTGTGTGGTTGATGCTGGAGCCTTAAGCCTGCTGAGGCGGCATCGCTCTGCTGCCACGCTCCTGACCCCGCACGCTGGGGAGCTAGCGGAGTTGTTGACGCGGTGGACCGGGGATCGCGTTGTCCGAGCCTCAGTCGAAGCCGATCGTATGGGGATGGCCCAGCGGATGGCCGACCTCACGGGTGCCACCGTGCTGCTCAAGGGGGCCCAAACGCTGATCGCTAGCCCGGATGCCCCGGATGACATGCGGATGCAAGACGATGCTCCGCCGTGGTTGGCGACGGCTGGCGCTGGAGACGTTCTGGCTGGCCTGTGTGGCGCCTTGGCTGCGGCTGGCTTGCCGATGCGCGACGTCGGCGCTGTCGCAGCGATGGTGCACGGGCAGGCGGCCCACCGAGCCAACCCTGGCGGGCCGGTGCGAGCGCTCACGGTGGCACACGCCATACCTGGTGCTGTGGCTGACCTGCTCTCGGACGGCGGATTCTGAGCAGTGAGGGCTAGCTGCGGTTGAGGGCGCTGGTGATGGCTTTCAGCGACGCGGTCGTGATGTTGGCATCAATCGCCACACCCCAGCGGACTTCGCCCTCGATCGCGCATTCGACATAGGCAGCAGCAACCGCGTCATCACCGCTGGAGAGTGCGTGCTCGGCATAGTCCAACACCCGCACGTCGTGCCCCAGCGTCGCCAGGGCCTTCACATAGGCCGCGATTGGGCCATTGCCGGTGCCAGAGATCTTTTGCTCGGTGCCATCGGCGATAACCGTTGCCGTGATCTCATCGTCGCCGTTGGGAGCGGTCCGGGTGTCCACCGAGAGCAGCCGCACCGGCGTAGTCGGCACCAGGTATTCACTCTCGAAAGCCGCCCAGATTGCGGCGGCCGACATTTCGCCACCCTCGCCATCGGTCTTGCCCTGCACGACACGACTGAACTCGATCTGCAGACGGCGCGGCAGGTCCAACTTGTGCTCAGTGCGCATGATGTAGGCGACACCGCCCTTGCCGGACTGGCTATTAACTCGGATCACGGCCTCGTAGGAGCGACCGACATCCTTGGGGTCAATGGGCAGATAGGGCACTTCCCAGCGGAAGTCGTCGATTGCACTGCCCGCCTCGGAAGCGTCGGACTCCATCCGATCCAAGCCCTTCTTGATGGCGTCTTGGTGGGAGCCGGAGAAGGCGGTAAACACCAAGTCGCCGCCATAGGGGTGGCGCTCGGCGACCGGCAGTTGGTTGCAGTGCTCAACAGTGCGGCGAACGTCGTCAATGTCAGAGAAGTTGATCTGTGGGTCGATGCCCTGGCTAAACAGGTTCAAGCCTAGGGTCACCAGGCAGACATTGCCGGTGCGCTCGCCATTGCCGAACAAGCAACCCTCGATGCGGTCAGCCCCAGCCATGTAGCCCAACTCAGCAGCCGCAACACCAGTGCCGCGGTCATTGTGCGGGTGCAGCGACAGCACGACGTGCTCGCGGTTGTTGAGGTTGCGACTCATCCACTCAATCGAGTCGGCGTAGACGTTGGGTGTGGCCATCTCGACGGTGGCGGGCAAGTTGATGATGACGGGGCGCTCGGCAGTCGGCTTCAAGATCTCGTTGACCTCGTTGCAGACGCGAGCAGCGAACTCCAACTCCGTGCCGGTGTAGGACTCGGGGGAGTACTCGTAGTAGACGTCGGTGTCACTGGTCATCTGCTCTTCAAACTTCTTGCACAACCGCGCACCCTGAGTGGCGATATCCACAATGCCGTCCATGTCGGTGTTGAACACCACGCGACGCTGCAGAGTAGAGGTGGAGTTGTAGAGGTGCACGATGGCCTGCTTGGCGCCTTCGATCGACTCGTAGGTCCGCTGGATCAGGTGCTCACGCGCCTGGGTCAGGACCTGAATGACGACATCGTCGGGGATCAGGTCTTCTTCGATCAGCATCCGGACAAAGTCAAAGTCGGTCTGGCTAGCCGATGGGAAACCAACCTCGATCTCCTTGTAGCCCATCTTGACGAGCAACTCGAACATCCGACGCTTGCGGTCCGACGTCATCGGGTCGATCAGCGCCTGGTTGCCATCGCGTAGGTCAACGGCACACCAGCGGGGAGCCTTGGTGATTTCTTTGGCCGGCCAGGTGCGATCGGGCAGATCGACGGGGGCGAAGGGGCGTAACGCTCAAAGGGCATTGCGCTGGTTTGCTGGGGGTTGGGCTTTGCAGTCAACGTTCATCCTCGCTGTTTCAGGTGGTGTGCCCGGTGGCAACACGAACTCCGCAGCGAGGGCCGGACCTAAGAGGTCTCGCTGCGGCAACCGAGGAGGAGCAGAAGTGACTTCATCGTCGGTGAGCCTAGCCCATGTTGCCCCGCCGCAACACCCCTACAGGATGTAGAGATGTCGCGACGGGTCGTGCAAAAGTGGATCAAGCCTGGGTGGGAACGACCGGCTTCACGTCACGAACAACCGGCTTGTATGCCGGGCGCGCGCCTTCGTAGGCCGCGATGTCTGCATCGTTTTGCATCGTCAGCGAGATGTCATCGAGGCCGTTCTGCAGGCGCCACGCGGTGTATTCGTCGATCTCGAACGTGGTCACGATATCGCCACCAGCCACAATCTGCCGAGCGGCCAAGTCGACCGAAACCTCAGCGCCAGGCTCACTCTCAAGATACTTCAACAGCAACTCGGCATCATCGTGGCTGACCTGCGCGCAGAGCAGACCGGCCTTGCCCGAGTTGCCTCGGAAGATGTCGCCGAACCGAGCCGAGATCACCACGCGAAAGCCGTATTGCTGCAGCGCCCACACGGCGTGCTCGCGGCTAGAGCCAGTGCCAAAGTCTGGGCCTGTCACCAAAACCGAGCCAGCGGCATACGGTGGCTGGTTGAGGACGAAGTCGGCGTTTTCCCGCCACCGGGCGAAGAGGCCATCCTCGAAGCCGGTGCGGCTAACCCGCTTGAGGTAGGAAGCGGGGATGATCTGGTCGGTGTCGATGTTGCTGCGCCGAATGGGCACGCCGATGCCAGTGTGTGTCGAGAAAGCCTCCATCACTTGGCTCCTTCCATCAGGTCTGCGGGGCTGGACAAGGTGCCACGGATAGCGGTTGCCGCAGCGACCTCGGGGAGACCAGGTGGGTGCGCGACTTGGCGCCCTGGCGGCCCTCAAAGTTGCGGTTCGAGGTGGAGGCACAACGCTGCTCAGGCTTCAACTGGTCAGGATTCATGCCCAAACACATAGAGCAACCAGCCAATCGCCACTCGGCGCCAGCGTCGAGGAAGATCTTGTCGAGGCCTTCGTCTTGAGCTTGCAGGCGCACAGCATGCGAGCCAGGAACGATCAGCATCTGCAGCCCGTCCGCCAAGCGCTGACCCTCCAAGATGCCCGCGGCAATGCGCAAGTCTTCGATCCGGCCATTGGTGCACGAGCCGAGGAACACCACATCGATGTCCAGGTCACGCATGGGGGTGCCAGCGGTCAGACCCATGTATTCGAGGGCTCGACTAGCGGCGCCCTTGTCGTCCTCGTCGCCAAAGCTGTCGGGGTCGGGCACCGATTCACCCAGTGGCACCGACTGCCCAGGGTTGGTGCCCCAGGTGACAAACGGCGTGAGTGAGTCGGCGTCGATGTCGACTTCGGCGTCAAAGACCGCGTCATCATCAGTGCGCAGCGCGGTCCAAGCCTCGACGGCAGCGTCGCAATCAGCCCCGGTCGGAGCGTGCGGGCGGCCCTGCACGTAGTCAAGGTGGTCTGATCCGGCGCCACCATGCCAGCGCGGGCGCCAGCCTCGATCGACATATTGCAGATCGTCATCCGGCCTTCCATGCTCAACGACTCGATGGCGCTGCCGCGGTATTCAATGACATAGCCCTGACCGCCGCCGGTGCCGATCTTGTTGATCACGGCCAGGATGATGTCCTTGGACGAAACACCTGGGGTCAACGTGCCATTGACGTTGATCGCCATCGTCTTGAATGGCTTGAGCGGCAGCGTCTGGGTGGCCAACACATGCTCGACCTCGCTGGTGCCGATGCCAAACGCGAGCGCGCCGAATGCTCCGTGAGTGGACGTGTGGCTGTCGCCGCAGACGATGGTCATGCCCGGCTGGGTCAGACCCAACTCTGGGCCGATGACGTGCACGATGCCTTGGCCCAAGTTGCCGCGTTCGTGGTGCACGATGCCGAACTCTTTGCAGTTGGCCTTGAGCGCCTCAAGTTGGGTGCGACTGACCAGGTCGGTCACGGGACCGAGCGTGGTGGGGACGTTGTGGTCTTCGGTTGCCACGGTGAGGTCGGGCCGCCGAACGGGGCGACCAGCGGTCCGCAAACCCTCAAAGGCCTGCGGGCTCGTGACTTCGTGCACGAGATGAAGGTCGATATAAAGGAGGTCGGGCTCTCCCTCGACCTGTCGAACTACGTGGGATTGCCACAACTTTTCTGCAAGAGTGTTGCCCATCGACCTCTCCTGGTAGACCTGCGACGATGTTCCTCAACTCTAATCCCCCTTTGTGACGTGACGTCAAGGAGTGCTGCAACCCGATGAAGAACCACAACCTGGCTGTGATCCCCGGCGATGGTGTTGGCCCCGAAGTCACCGCGGTGGCCCTGTCTATCCTCGACGCCGCGGAAGAGCAGTTTGGCTTCAGCACCATGCGCACCGAAGTCCCTCTGGGCGCGGACCACTTCCTCGAAACCGGCAACCTGCTCACCGAAGAAGCCATCGAGACGTTGACGAGCAGCGACGCCATCATGTTTGGCGCGATCGGCAGTCCCAAGGTGACGCCCGGCGTGCTGGAGCGCGGCATCATCTTGGCTCTGCGTGGCTCGATGCGTCAGGCGATCAACCTGCGCCCGGTGCGTCTCTACCCAGGTGTGCCAACCCCTATCGCTGGTCTGACGCCGCAGCGCTGCGACATGGTGATCGTGCGGGAAAACACCGAAGGCGCCTACGTCGGCACTGGCAGCACCGTGCACCGTGGCACCACGGCCGCTGTGGCGACCCAAGAGTCCATTAACACCTGGTATGGCGTGGAGCGGGCTGTCGATTTTGCCTTCCGCCTCGCGCAGCAACGACGCAAGAAGGTCACGCTGTGCCACAAAACCAACGTCTTGGTCCAGGCTGGCGCGTTGTGGCTCGAAGCCATGCGCGTCGTCGGGGAGCGCTACCCCGATGTTGAGCAGGACTACGTGCACGTTGATGCCATGTGCATGCACCTGCCGGTGAGCCCGGAGCGCTTTGACGTCGTGGTGACCGACAACCTGTTTGGCGACATCGTGACCGACCTCGGTGCTGTGGTGCAGGGCGGTTTGGGAGTTGCCTCCAGCGGAAACCTCAACATTGATGGCTCTGCGACCAGCATGTTTGAGCCCATCCACGGCTCAGCGCCCGATATCGCAGGCAAGGGCTGGGCCAACCCGGCCGGTGCGGCTCTTTCCCTGGCGTTGCTGCTCTCCACGCTCGGCGAGGGCAAGGCGGCAGCGGCCATTGAGCGGGCCACTGCGGCGGTTCTCGCTGAGTTGCCGGGGCTGGCCGGTGAAGCGATGGGGATGAGCACGACCGGAGTTGGCGAGCGAATCATTGCGGTCATGCAAAGCGATGAGGCGCCAGGGTTGCCAGGTGACTCCTTGATGGAGCAGCTGGCGGTGGTTCAGGCGGGTCTGCGCGATCGTGCCTAACCCCATCGATGCCGCGCCAGGGTCGCAGCGGGCAGAGTATTCGCCTGCTGTGCATCCTGCCTGGGTTGAGGTCGACTTGGGCGCTATCGCGGCCAACGTGCGCAGGCTCAGGGCTGCCGTTGGTGACGCCAAGATGATGTGTCGTGAAAGCAGATGCCTACGGACATGGCCTCATCCCCGTTGCTCGGGCGGCTGTCGCCGCTGGCGCCGATTGGCTAGCCACCGCTCAACTCAGCGAGGCACTCGCGATCCGGGCTGCCGGCATACCGACTCCGTTGTTGTGTTGGTTGCATGCCCCTGGCGTGGACTTCGCGCCAGCGCTTGAGGCTGATATCGACCTCGGCGTCTCGACCGACTGGGCGCTCGATGCGGTGATCGCTGCCGCGCAATCGCTGGGAGTCACGGCTAACGTGCACCTGAAGGTCGACACTGGATTGGGGCGTAACGGAGCCTTTAGCCCGGGGAGGGACGCACGGATTTTGCTGAACTGGTCGACCACGCCGCTGCGGCCCAACAGGCAGGCTCGATCAACGTGCGCGGCATCTTTTCGCACTTCGCGGCTGCTGATGAGCCAACCCACCCCAGCGTCTCCGCCCAGCACGAAGCCTTCGTGGCTGCGGTGGCGCTGGCCGACGACGCCGGTCTCGGCATCGAGATCAGGCACATGGCTAACTCTGCCGCCGCGCTGGAGTTGCCGCATGCCCGCTGGGACATGGTCCGAGTCGGCCTGGCGATGTATGGCCTGAGCCCGGCGCCTGACCTGCATAGCAGCGCCGACTACGGTCTGCGCCCGGCAATGCGGGTGATTGCTCGGGTGTCTAACGTGAAGCGAGTGCCCGCCGGCCAGGGCGTTTCCTATGGCTACAGCTACACCTGCGCCCAAGACACAACATTGCTCAATGTCCCGCTCGGCTATGGCGATGGGGTGCCACGGCATGCCAGCAGCAAGACCGACGTGCTGGTCGCCGGGCAGCGGCGTCGAATCGCGGGCCGGGTCTGCATGGATCAGATCGTGATTGATGCGGGCGATCTTGATGTGGTCTGCGGTGACGAAGTCGTGCTCTTTGGCGCGGGCGACGCGGGCGAGCCGACGGCTCAAGATTGGGCTGCGACGATCGACACGATTAGCTATGAGATCGTCACGCGGTTTGGCCCACACCTACCCCGTGTCTATCTCGAAAATGCCATCAGCGATGATCGGTTAAATGAGGACTGAGCAGCATCGGGTCGAGGCACATGATGGCGTCGAACTCTTCGTGATCGATCGGTCGCCCACGCAGCGGCTTGAGGGCTCGCCTACGGTTGTCCTGGCCCACGGCTATGCCCTTGACCACCGCTATTGGCACTATCAGGCTGACGCGCTGGTCGAGGCTGGCTATCGAGTCGTGCTCTGGGACCAACGCGGCCATGGGCGGTCCACGGCGGCCGAGTCCCACGCATACTCGATCAAGGGGTTGGGCGATGACCTCGCACTGCTGATCAGCGAGATGATCCCGCATGGACCGATTGTGCTGATCGGCCACTCAATGGGTGGCATGACCGTGATGGCGTATGCCGGGAGCCATCTGGAGGAGTTTGCTCAGCGGATCGTTGGAGTAGGTCTGATCAGCACCAGTGCTGGCGATCTCGACAAGGTCAATTGGGGCTTGGGAGAGCGCGGGGGAGCGCTTCTGGCAAGGGGCCTGACGGCGCTAGTGACGACTTTGTGCCTCATCAAGCCTTCGTCCGGCGCTTCCATCAGGTGTGTGGGCCGCTCGAGCGCCCGTTGTATGGGATGTCCGCCTACGGCTCCTTGGTGCCCGAGGCCGAATTGGCGCTGAACGCCCAAATGCTGATGGAGACCGATCTGGCGATATTGCCTGGCTTTGCCGACGCGTTGAAGGTGCACGACGAGAAGGCATCGATCGAGGTGTTGGCCGACGTCCCAGCGCTGATCTTGGTGGGTGAAGAAGACGTGCTCACCCCGCCTTGGCACAGCGAGGCGCTCTCGGCGCACTTGCCCCATGCTGAGTTGGTACGGGTCGCAGCGGCTGGCCACATCATCGCGCTGGAGCACCCGGAGATCTTGAACGAAGAACTGCTCAGACTGTTGGCGCGGGCGCAAGGCGGTCTGGCGGTCGCGAAACCTGCCGTGCCACGCAAGATTATTGACCGCCGGCCGCTGCGGGCATCCCCAAGGTTGGTTTGCGACAATCGGTTTCATGAACCCTGAGCCGTTGACTGTTGTGCTGTCTGATCCTGAGGCGACCCACGCCTGGGGTCAGCGGTTGGGCCAGGTGTTGCAGGCAGGTGATCTCGTGGTGCTCACCGGCGACTTGGGGGCGGGTAAAACCACCTTGACCCAGGGGATAGCCATCGGACTGGATGTCCGGGGCCCGATCACATCGCCGACCTTCGTGATTGCTCGGGAGCATCCACCGCTGGGGGTAGGCCCTGGCTGATCCACGTGGATGCCTATCGGCTTGGCAATGAGATTGAGTTGGATGACCTCGACCTCGACACAGCTGTCGAGGAGGCCGTCACTATCGTGGAGTGGGGCGCTGGCCTGGTCGAGCACGTGGCAGAGCACCGGCTTGAAGTGATTTTGGCTAGGCCTGACGTGGATGGCCCAGACCAGACTCGCATGGTGAAAGTGCGCGGAGTCGGTGCCCGCTGGGCGACTGATGCTGCCCAGCGGGAGTTGGCGACCCTAGGCTTCTGACTTCTTGCGGGGGAGTCGCAGCACGACTTTGCCGATGATGTTCTCAGGCAGTAGCGCGCCGAACACAGAAGAGTCGGTGCCCTGTTCTGGGTTGTCAGAGGCCAGCCACGCTTTGCCCCATTCCCAGCGCGCGAGGCGTTTGACGCCCAACGGGCGCTTGCCTGACGGGGCGTGCGGCAGTTGAGCGATCACGACATCGCCCGGGCTCACTGTCGCCCCGTAGCGGACCAGCAAACGGTCGCCTTCGGCATACGTGGGGAGCATGGAGGCACCATGCACAACCGCGACGCCAAAGGGCAGTTGCCCCGCTGGCGTCGCGGCGGTCTTGAGTCAGGCATCGACGAGGTCAGTCTTCGTCGTCCTTGACCATGCGCAAGAAGTCCTTGGTGCGTTCTTGCTGAGGGTTGCCGAGCACTTGTTCCGGTGGGCCGCTCTCCACGACATAACCGTCAGCCATGAAGACCACGTGGTCGGCAACCTCGTTCGCGAATTGCATCTCGTGGGTCACCACCACCATTGTCATGCCCTCGTTGGCCAGGTCGCGCATCACCGACAGCACTTCACCGACTAGCTCAGGGTCAAGCGCAGACGTCGGCTCATCAAAGAGCATGAGCTTAGGCTTCATCGCCAGCGCCCGGGCAATGGCTACCCGCTGTTGCTGGCCACCAGAGAGCTCGTTCGGGTATGCGTTGGCTTTGTCGCCCAGTCCGACCCGAGCCAGCAGCGCGCGAGCGTCGTCCTGGACCTCGGCCTTCTTGCGGCCCTTCACCCGGATGGGTGCTTCGCAGATGTTCTCCAGCACCGTCATGTGGGAAGAGGTTGAACTTCTGAAAGACCATGCCGATCTCACGACGCTGGGCCGCGATCTCTTTGTCGTTCAGGCGATACAACTTGCCGCCACGGTCCTTGTAGCCCATCAGATCCTGGTCGACCCAAATACGGCCACCCTGAATCGTCTCGAGCTGGTTGATGCACCGCAAAAAGGTGGTCTTGCCGGAGCCCGAGGGCCCCAACAAGCACACGACCTCGCCAGTGTCGACACTCAAGTCGATGCCCTTGAGCACCTCGTTGTGGCCGAATGACTTGGTCACATTGACCGCTTCAACAATTGGACGTGTCATACGTCGCCACCTCCAGCGCCAGTTGCGCCAGCCGCACCGACGGACGCAGCTATTTCGGACTCCTTAGGCGTAGCGCGACGGGCGCCGTACCCACGGTTGAATCGCTTCTCCAGGAAGTGCTGGCCAACCATCAAGATGCTGCCGATGATCATGTACCAAAGGACAGCCGCGACAAGAACCGGGAAAACCTGGAAGGTCCGAGCACCGACCGCGCTTAGTTGGAAGAACAACTCAGCACCGACCGGGATCCCGATCAACAGCGAGGTGTCCTTCAACATGGACATCAATTCGTTGCCGGTTGGCGGCACGATGACCCGCATCGCTTGGGGAGGACGATACGACGCATGGTCTTGCCGCCGTCCATACCCAGCGCCTCTGCCGCTTCGCGCTGGCCAGTGTCCACAGACGTAATGCCAGCTCGAGCGATCTCGGCCATGTAGGCCGCTTCGCTCAAGCCAAGCCAATGGCGCCACCAGTGACACCCACGAAGACCGTGTTGGCATCCAGCGTGATAAACCGAAGATCCCAACTGAAATCGAAGGGAGCCAACAAGATGTGGTCGAACGGCACACCGATAGCGAGACCGTCCTGGAAGAGCACACCAAGCGCACCCATGATGGTCAGCAACACGAGTCGGGGAATGGTTCGGAAGAACCAGATAAAGGTGAACGACGCATAGCGCAGCACCGGGTTGGGCGAGAGTCGCATGACGGCCAGCGTGACTCCGAGGACCACGCCGATGATCATCGCCAGCAAGGTGACGAGCAAAGTGCCCATCAGCAGGCCGTTGATGACCGGTGGCAGCGTCATCGTCTCAAAGACGAAAGGCCAGTTGAAGGCCTCGTTGGTGACCAGCATGTTGATGAACATGGCAGCCACCACGGCTACGACACCGACTGCGACCCAACGCCAAGGATGGCGGACCGGGACGGCGTCAATCAGTCCCGGCCGCTGATCAGCAGGAGTGCTGGTGCTCACGGGTTGACGGCGAAGTCGTTGATAGCGCCTTCACCTTGACCCCACTCAGCGAGGACTTCCTCGTAGCCACCGCTTTCGACGATCGAGTTCAGGGCGACGACGATGGCGTCGGCCAACTCGGTCTGGTCCATCGGGATCACGTAGCCGTAGGGAGCTGCGTCGTAGATCTCGCCAACGGCCTCAATGCCGTCAACCTGGGTGATGGCGTAGGAAACAACCGGGCTGTCAGCGAGCATGGCGTCAGCCTTGCCAGAGACGAGTGCTGCGGTGGCCTGGTCCTGGCCCTCAAACTGCAAGATTTCCATTGGGTTCCCATCGGCTTCGCACGCCTCGGCCTTCGGCGGCAGGTCATCCAGGTCCTGAACCGTGTTGGCTTGCACCGTGACGGTCAAACCACAGGGGAGTCGGGGTCGACGCTCTCTGGGTTGCCCTCAGCGACAGCCCACTGGGTGCCAGCGCTGAAATAGTTGACCATGTTGACTTCAGCCTTGCGCTCGTCATTGATGGTGAAGCTGGAGACACCCATCTCGTACTTGCCACCGTCAACACCGGCAATAATGCTGCCGAAGTCAGCATTCTGGAACTCGACTTCGAGGCCCATTTCTGCAGCGACGGCAGTGAACAAGTCGATGTCCATTCCGATGATGGTTTCGCCATCGGTGTCGAGGAACTCGCTCGGGGCGTACGAAGCATCGGTGCCAACCACAATCTTGCCGTCTTCCTTGATGGCGTCGGGGACCATGCCGGCTGCTTCAGACTCGGTGTCCACCTCGGCCGCGGCTTCCGAGCCCGAGTCGGTTTCGGCGTCGTCGCTGCCGCAAGCGGACAGGGTGAGTGCAACACCGGCCACGAGGGCCATGGAATAGCGTGCACGAGAGGTGTGGAGTTTCATCGACAAACCTTTCAACAGGGGAATGCCCGATTGCCGGGCACTTGGTGACAGCCGAGTTTTCGGCTGCTCGTCTGCGCAGTAGGGGTGATGCGCAGACGAACCTGTCGCAACATTAGGCGAGGTGCGGCCCGTGACACACGCTTAAAACAGTAAAGTTTTGGTCAAGATGAAAATTCCGGTTGCATAGTGAACTATCATTACCAGGCAGATCTCCTCCGTGACAGGACAGAAAATCAATAAGCTTCATCGCAAATACTTGACTCCCGTGGGGGTTCGTCAGTTATGCCTGAATCGTCTGGCCCGTCCTCTCGCCATTACCTACGGCCTTATTTGCGGTGGCTTCGTTGGTCCGACGTCTTCGCCATTGGCACCGCTGCCGTGGTCGCCCAGGTGGCCCGTTTCGGGTTCGCCGATGAGTTGCTTGCTTCGGCTGGAGGGCTGGACGCGGTCAGCTACACCTACGTGTCGATCGCTCTCGTTGTGGGCTGGGCCATTTTTCTGCACCTTCAAGGCGCCTACGACGGACGCTATACCGGTCACGGGGTGCAGGAGTATCGCGCAGTGGTCAATGCCACGTTTGCGCTCTTCGGCCTCCTAGCGATTGTTTCTTTCGTTTTCAGGCTGGACTTCGCCCGCGGTTACGTCTTGATTGCCTTTCCCCTTGGCACCCTCCTGCTCCTCACGGGTCGCTGGCTAGCTCGCCGCTGGTTAGTGCATCATCGAGCAGCAGGGAAATTGTCCGACAAGGTCTTGGTGGTGGGTGACTACAGCCACGTGAATCAACTGGTCGCTGCCCTGCGGCGCGTCCCAGGGGCTGGATACCAGGTGCATGGAGCCTGCGTCAGCCACCACACAAGTAGGACGGGGACCGTCGCCGGTGTGCCGATCGTAGGGGATGCTGACGAAGTAGCTGAGCAGGCACGAACTTTGGGCATCGATGTCGTGGCCGTTTCTTCGTCGGCGGGCCTCGGCTCCAATGGCTTGCGCGAGCTCGGCTGGGCTCTCGAGGGATCCAATATCGACTTGGTTGTGTCGCCGGACATCATGGACGTCGCTGGTCCTCGGTGAAAACCCGCCCAGTTCAGGGGTTGCCGTTGATCCACGTCGAATCGCCGACGTTTGCTGGCCCGCAATTGATCTTCAAGCAACTTCTCGACAAGTTGTTGGCTGTTGCGCTGTTGTTGATCTTTTCTCCGCTGATGATTGCTGTGGCTTTCTCGATTTACCGCGGAGACCGGGGACCAATCTTTTTCCGGCAAGAGCGGGTCGGTCGTGGCGGCGACACCTTCCGGATGTGGAAGTTCCGCAGCATGGTGACCGGCGCTGAAGATCAGCGTGCAGGCTTGATGGACCAGAACGATGGCGCGGGTCCGCTTTTCAAAATGAAGGATGACCCACGGGTGACCAAGATTGGTGCGTTCATCCGGCGCTACAGCATTGACGAGCTGCCCCAACTCTTTAACGTGCTCGTTGGCGATATGAGTGTTGTCGGGCCACGGCCCCCTTGCCCAGCGAGGTTGCAGAGTATGAGGAGGCTGCGCATCGCAGGCTCTTGGTGCGGCCCGGCATGACTGGCTTGTGGCAGATCAGCGGTCGCAGCGACCTGGAGTGGTCCGAGGCGGTCCGGCTTGACCTGTACTACGTCGAAAACTGGACTCCGGTTCTTGATGTCATGATCCTCTGGCGCACCGTGGCTGTCGTGTTGTTCCCGGACAAGGCTGGTGCCTACTAAAGTTCGAGTGTGAGCGCACCAGTCGATATCTCCTACCTCGGGCCGAGCGGCACCTTCACTGAGCAAGCTGTCCTGGCTCTGGTGGAGGGACAGACAGCCTCAACTTCGCCCGCGCCGACGGTTCGAGCGGCCCTCGACGATGTGCGTACTGGCCGGGCGCGCAGTGCGGTCGTGCCTTTGAGAATTCAGTCGAAGGCTCCGTCTCGGCGACGCTTGACGGGCTAATCCACGGCTCACCGCTGGTGATTGTCCGGGAAGTAGAAGTCTCAGTTCGGTTTGCTGTGGTGGCGCGGCCAGGCACGCGACTGAGCGACATTAAGCGCTTGGCCACTCATCCACACGCCGCAGCACAAACCCGCCAGTGGATTGCTCACCACATCCCGCTTGCCCAAGTTATGCCTGAGGCCTCCACAGCAGGGGCAGCCGAGTTAGTGGCAGCCGGACAGTATGACGCAGCGATCGCATCTGAGTTAGCAGGGGTTCGCCATGGGCTCGTGATTGTTGCTGACGACATTGCTGATCGCGCTGGCGCGGTGACCCGCTTCGTGCAGGTGCGACAGCCTGGGCCGCCGGAGGCGATGACTGGGGCAGACAACACCACAATGGTTGCCTACTTGCACGAGAACGGTCCTGGAGCCTTGCTCGAGATTCTTGAGCAGTTCGCTACCCGAGGCGTTGACCTGCGTCGCTTGGAATCGCGGCCGACCGGAGACGGGTTGGGGGAGTACTGCTTCGCGATTGACGCTGATGCGCACATCGATGAGCCGCGGATGGCCGAGGCATTGACTGGTCTGCACCGCACGTCTTCCAAGGTGCTCTTCTTGGGCAGTTATCCCCGAGCCGATGGTCGAGTGACGCCAGCCCCACACGGAGCCGACGTCACGTCATACCGGGCGGCTAGCGATTGGGTGCAGTCGCTCCGAGGCGGCAACCGCTAGCGGGAGCCCAGGTAGTCGGCGTTGACCCCGGTTAGCCGTCAAGTTGCAGCCAGCGCTGCCAGCCGTGGTGCAGCACGAGCCAAGCGATCAAGCCGTAGCCTGCCTGCCCAGGGTGGACTCCATCGCCGGCGGCCAGGTCTGACTGCCACTGCTCGTGGTCGCGCAACGGGAAGAAGCAGTCGACATAGGGCACGCCGCGGCGTGAGCAGACGTCAGCCTGAGCCTCAGCTAGCACCTGCAGCCGAGCATTCTCGTCGGTGTCCAGGGTCGGGGTTGGCCCAACGACGAAGGTAGCGATACCGGTGGCGGCCGCCTCATCAAGCACGTTGGCCAAGTTGAGCCGCGACCGGGCAGTGCTAATCCCACCATCTAGATCACGGGCGCCGACACCAATGACAAGTCGACGTTCAGTGCGGTCTTCCCAGCGCGGCGGGCACTCGGTGCGCCACCGGTTCATCACTTCGGCGCTGGAATCACCACGCACACCCAGGTTGTATGCGGTCAGGTCGGCTCCGTGGGTTGGCGTGCGTCCCACAACGCGACTCACCCAACCAAGGGCCTTGGGGTCGCCGTAGCCCGCGACGAAGCCGTCTCCAACGAAACACACCCCGATGTCGCGGGGGCCATCGGTGACCTGAAACTCCGCGCTGGGGGTGAACTCCATCGGAGCTTGGTCTGGGCCGGTTGTCACAGTGACTGCCTTTCGCTGCTGAGGTCACTCTTGGGTGCGGCAAGCGCCACACCCAAGAGCCTAACGTCGTATTACCCGAAGTTGCGGGATCACGACGCGAAGACGTTCACATCCTTGTGCCAAGACTGTGTGATGTACGACGTCTTCCAGCCCATTGAGGTGTAGAGGCCATCGGCGCCGGTGGGGGAATCGGCGTCAACTTCCAATGCAACTGAGCCACGTCCGCGCTCGGCAGCATCGGCAATAACCGTGTTCAGCAGGGCTTTGGCGACACCGCGACCACGTGCTCGCTTGTGCACTCGATGTAGTCAACGTAGGAGGCATCCGCCTTGGGGTTGCCCTCGGAGTCAACTCGGCCAGTGAGCGCCGCAGCGACGACGGCGCCAGCCGGTTTGCCATCAACGGTGGCCAACCACCAGTGATCCCAGCGGTGACCGGGGTCTTCCCGCAACCTACCCAGGAACTCCTCGAAAGTTTCACGGTAGGAGTTGAAGTGGTCGGCAAACGACTCCTCCAGCACAAAGTGCACATCGCGCAGGTCTTGTTCTGTGGGCAGTTTGTCGGTGTTGTTTCGCGCCACGCGGCGGATCTCGACGCCTTCACGCAAAGTGCCGACGGCATCTTCATCGCCAGGCTCAGTCGGGCGCGACATCTGCCACCATTCGCGCACGTTCTCAAAGCCCGTTTCAGTCAGCCAACGCGCTTGGCGCTTGTCTTCCTTGAACGCACCCGAGTCCATCTGGGTGACCTCAAGGCCGCGCTCGGCGCCGATCTGGATCGAGAACTCTTTGGCTTTGGCAAAACTGAACTCAGCAGTCATGTCGGCCAATTCAGGATCAAAGTGGTGGTCCACGGTGATCCCCACGAGAACGCGGCCCTTGGCTCGGTCATGGCAGGAGATCCAGGCGCGAGCCTTGCCTTGATCATCTCGCACCAAAAGGTGGGTATGCGTGCGCGCGCCTCGGCCGGTTACCTCGGCTGCGACGTTCTCGCTATCGGCACCCGGGAAGCCTCGAGCCTCTTCCTCGTGCAGCCGCAATAACTCGACGAGGTCAGGGATGTCAGCCTCGGTCGGCTCAGCGGCCGTCCAGCCGTCGGGCAGCGTCGGACTAGGGGTGGGGATGCGCTCATGATCTCCTCAGCGGTCAAAAGCCTTGGCCACAAGTGCGGCCTGTTCAACGGCGTGCACCTTGGCTGAACCCGTGGCAGGTGAGGCAGCAGCTGGGCGCGAAACAACTCGCAAGCCCCGCTCCACACCCAACTCACGCAGAGCCGGCGGCAGGTTCAAGGCCATAAATGGCCAAGCGCCTTGATTCTCTGGCTCGTTCTGGACCCAGACCAACTCGGCATCTGGGTAGTCGCCAACCAGGTCCGCGATGGCGGCGGCGGGAGTCGGGTACAACTGCTCCACCCGCAAGATGACGGTGTTCTCGTCCTCGCGCTTGGCGCGCTCTTCTTCCAGGTCATAGACCAACTTGAGGAAGCCAAAGCACACGGTCAACCGGTCCTGCCGCGGCGCGGTTATCTGCCAACACAGCACGGAAGGTGCCGTTGGTGAAGTCCTCCGGCGCGCTGGCGGCAGCCTTGTGCCGGAGCATGCCCTTGGGCGTGAAAACGATCAACGGGGTGCGCGGACGGGCATATGCCTGACTGCGCAGCAGGTGGAAGTACGACGCCGGTGTGGAGGGGTAGGCGACCGTCATGTTGTCTTCTGCGCACATCTGCAGGAAGCGCTCGATGCGTGCGGAGGAGTGGTCCGGGCCCTGTCCCTCATACCCATGCGGCAGCAACAGGACAACAGATGAGCGCTGGTCCCACTTCTGCTGAGACGACGAAATGAACTCATCAATGATGGTCTGGGCGCCGTTGACGAAGTCACCAAACTGGGCTTCCCACAGCACCAAAGCGTTCGGGTTCTCAACTGAGTAGCCATACTCAAAGCCCATGGCGGCGTACTCGCTCAGCAGCGAGTCGTAGATCCACAACTTTGCCTGGTCGTCGGAGAGTTGACCCAACGGGCCCCATTCGGCGGCGTTTCGCTTGTCCGTGAGCACTGCGTGACGCTGCACAAAGGTGCCTCGCCGCGAGTCTTGACCCGCCATACGCACCGGAGTCTGCTCCATGAGCAGAGAGCCAATCGCGAGCAACTCGCCCAGGGCCCAGTCGATGCTGCCCTTGCGGGTCATCTCCTGGCGCTTGGTCATCAACTGCGCCAACTTCGGGTGCACGGTGAAGCCATCAGGGTGTCAACAAACGAGTCACCAATGCGATGCAGCGTCTCTTCATCGATGGCGCTGTTCACCTTGCGGTGCTTGCTTTGCTCGTCGCGCTCTTGAGCCTGTGGGCGCTCAAGCCCACCGCTTTGGCCGTCCTCGCCCTTCAGCGCCGCCTTGGTCTCGGTGAAGACCTGCTCCAACTGCTTCTGGTAGTCGCGCAAAGCCTCTTCGGCGTCGTCCACGGTGATGTCACCACGGCCAACGAGCGAGTCGGTGTAGATCTTGCGGACCGAACGCTTGGACTCGATCAGTTCGTACATCAGCGGCTGCGTCATCGAGGGTCATCGCCCTCGTTGTGACCACGGCGTCGGTAGCAAACCATGTCGATCACGACGTCCTTGTTGAACGCCTGGCGGTAGTCGTACGCCAACTGGGCGACCCGGACACACGCCTCGGGGTCATCGCCGTTCACGTGGAAGATCGGCGCCTGCACCATGCGAGCCACATCTGTGCAATAGACAGAGGAACGCGACTGCGACGGACTGGTGGTGAAGCCGACCTGGTTGTTGACGATGACGTGAATCGTGCCACCGGTGCGGTAACCGCGCAGTTGGGACAGGTTGAGCGTTTCGGCCACCACACCCTGCCCGGCGAAGGCAGCGTCACCGTGCATCAAGACAGGCAGGACGCTGAACTCTTCGCCCTTGTCCAACTTGTCCTGCTTAGCCCGCACGATGCCCTCAAGCACCGGGTTGACTGCCTCCAAGTGGGAGGGGTTCGCAGCCAAGTAGACGTTGGTGGTCTCACCTTCTTCGGTCTCGAAGGTGCCTTCGGTGCCCAGGTGGTACTTGACGTCACCGGAGCCCTGGACGGATCCGGGCTGTTGCTTACCTTCGAACTCGCGGAAAATCTGTCCGTAGGACTTGCCAGCCAAGTTGGCCAAGACGTTGAGACGGCCACGGTGCGGCATACCGATGCAGACCTCGTCGAGGCTCTCTTCGGCAGCCTGAGTCAAGATCCGGTCCAGCAGTGGGATGACCGACTCGCCACCCTCCAAGCTAAATCGCTTCTGGCCGACAAACTTCGTCTGCAAGAACGTCTCGAAGGCTTCACCCGAGTTCAGCCGGCGCAAGATGCGCAGGTGCTCGGCAGGGCTGGACTTCGTGTAGGGGACCTCAACGCGTTCCTGGATCCAGGCTCGCTGCTCTGGATCCTGAATGTGCATGTACTCGATGCCAGTGGTCCGGCAATACGAGTCACGCAGCGTCCCGAGAATACTGCGCAAAGTGAGGCGCTTCTCGTGCCCGAATCCGCCGGTCGCGAATGAACGGTCAAGGTCCCAAGGGTCAAGCCGTGGTTGGTGATGTCCAAGTCGTGGTGACGACGCTGCTGATATTCGAGGGGGTCGGTGTCGGCCATCAGGTGACCACGGACCCGGTATGCGTGGATCAGCTCCTGCACACGTGAGGTCTTGGAGATGTCGTCCTCATGCGAGGCCGAGATGTCCGGCGACCAGCGGATCGGCTCGTAGGGGATCCGCAAGGAGGCAAAGATCTCGTCAAAGAAGTCATCGCCGCCTAGCAGCAACGAGTGCATCTGCTTCAAGAACTCACCAGAGGCTGCGCCCTGGATGATCCGGTGGTCATACGTCGAGGTCAGCGTCAGGATCTTGCTGACCGCATTGTTGGCGATGGTCTTGGCGCTCGCACCCTGCCATTCGGCGGGGTAGTCCAACGCGCCGACGCCGATGATGGCGCCTTGGCCCTGCATCAGTCGGGGCACCGAGTGGACGGTGCCGATGCCGCCGGGATTGGTCAGGGTGATGGTGGTGCCCTGGTGGTCGGGCATCGTGAGTTTGCCGTCGCGAGCCTTGCGAATGAGGTCCTCGTAAGCCTGGAAGAAGCTGTTGAAGTCCATCTCTTCGGTGCTCTTGATGCTGGGCACCAAAAGTTGACGCGAGCCATCGGGCTTCGGCAGGTCAATAGCAATACCCAGGTTGATGTGGACTGGCTCCACCAGAACAGGCTTGCCTTCGCGCATCTCAAAGCCGTTGTTCATCGAAGGCATCGAGCGCGCGGCCTTGACCATCGCATACCCAATGAGGTGGGTGAACGAAACCTTGCCGCCCCGCGTGCGGGTCAGGTGATTGTTGATCACGGTGCGGTTGTCGATCAGCAACTTCGCTGGCAGCGAGCGGACACTCGTTGCGGTTGGGACCGTGAGGCTTGCCTCCATGTTGGAGACAACGCGAGCATTTGCGCCGCGCAAGGTGGTGGCCTGCGACTCTTCCTGAGGGCGAGTGCTCTTGCGGGCCGGAGTGTCGCGCGGGGTGGGCGAAGCCACCTCTTCCTTCTTGGTCAAGGGTTCCTTCTTGGGGTCGGTCTTTGGCCCAGCAGGCTTCTTTGCCGCTGGCTCGCTCTTGGGGGTTTCTTTGGCCTCAGACTCGCTCTTGGCCTCTTGCTTGGCCGGAGACTCTGCTTTCGGCGTGGGCTTCGTTGGCTCAGCAGGAGTCTTGTCGGCTGCTGGCTTGGACGCTTTGCCCTTGTCGCCATCTGCGTCGGCCTTTGAGTCCGAACCCGCTTCACCACCAGCCCCAGCGAAGTAACTTCGCCACTCGGGCGAGACGGACGACTCGTCGGCTAAGTACATGTCGCGCATGTCTTCGACGAGCCATTCATTGGCTCCAAAATCTGCCAACGGGTTGTCGTTGCTGGGGGCTGCGTTGCCACGGCGTGAACGCCTCTTCCTGACCGGGTTGATAAGAAGGAATCGTGCGTAACCACACTAGCCGTTCGAGCGACTGATTTCGCTGAGGGTGAGACTTTTGATTGAAATCGTGAGTCGTGGGTTCACCTTCGGTTTACGCGTTCACTGCTGAGAGCACGTCATCTGCATGTCTATGGCTGGCTCGCCAATTTGCGGATACGGTTTAACGATGGCGATCTTTGACCGTGCAAAAACGTTGATCAGGGCTGCGCCGCAGTCAGCAGCAGACGCGCCGCCGCAGTATCGGGCAGTGGTGAAGTTCAGCGTCTTCGACCCCAACTGGACAGGTTGGCGAGCCACGAACGCGGGCTTTTTGGTAGCGCGCAGGAGTACCGCGACCATCTTTGGGGCGAAGGCAGGATGAAGACGCGGTTGAAGATCTTTGGGGAGTGGGCCGCCCCGCACTATCAAGCGATGGCACAGCGGCACGACTTTCGGGTTTTGGTGCAATATTCGCCGGACCTGCCAAAGCCTTACTTTCGACAGTTGCGATCGTTAGCCGAGACATACCCAGCCTTGCGGCTCGTGCCGACAGAAACTTTCGTCCAATCGGATGTTGGAATCCGCGAGGATTTGCAGGCCGACGGCAAGACGGGTCCGGTCGTGATGTTGAGGGTCGACGACGACGACATCATGAGCGCTGATTTCCTTGACCAGTTGGCGCCCTACGTGACTCCTGAGCACCATGGTTGGGTCATTAGCCTGGGGTACGGTTTGGCGGCTCGCACGGATAGCAAGGGCCTCATTGACTTCCGGCCTTTGGTTTCGCCACTGATCGCTATTGGACAGGCTTACGTGGGTCGATTTGATGCCGAGTCAGGCGGACTCGAAATGTCGCCACTGCTGCATCACCGGCTAGTGCACCGCCAGTTGCCCACCATCATTGACTCGCGAGCCCTCGCCTGGGTGCATGTTAAGCACCCGTGGCAAGACACTCGGCTAGGCATGGAGGCGGAGGAAGCGCGGACCCGGATGATCAACGGCCATCGGAAACTGCCGCAGTACGAAGACGGTTGGGGCAGCGTAAGGGACGCTTTCCCGTATCTGGACGCCCACATCAAGCGTGCCCAGGGTCCGGCAGCACGATCTGACGGCAACCAAAGATAGGCCAGCACAACAATAGTGGCCCTACGTTTCCGTAGGGCCACTATCGCTGATGTCGGAAGACATCACATTGCGCCCCCGGCAGGATTCGAACCTGCGCTCCCGCCTCCGGAGGGCGGTGCTCTATCCCCTGAGCTACGGGGGCAACAGCCACAGACAATATCAGCACCGTGGCGCTCATCACGATTCTGTCGATGAGTGGGGGTATGCGTTCTCCCTTAGACTGATGGGGTGACTCCTGAGCAACTTGCCGAAGCGATTCTGGCCGCCCTCCACGCATCTGTTGACGCAGGCGAATTCGCCGCGCCACTCCCGGAATCCGTGCGAGTCGAGCGCCCAAAGAGTCGCGAGCACGGAGACTGGTCAACGAACATCGCTCTGCAGTTGGCCAAGTCCGCCGGTATGCCGCCGCGCAAGATCGCGGAGGCGCTCGCTGCTCGACTGTCTCAAGGCGAGGGCATTGCCAAGGTCGATGTGGCGGGGCCCGGATTTCTCAACATCACGCTGGATGCCGCTAGCGCGGGTGAATTGGCCAAAAACATCGTCGAAGCTGGCGCGGTTTATGGCCACAACGACACCTTGGCTGGTCATGTCATCAACGTTGAGTTTGTCTCGGCCAACCCCACGGGTCCGCTGCACATCGGCCACACCCGGTGGGCTGCACTCGGCGATGCGATCGCGCGCTTGTTAAAAGCCAGTGGCGCCTCCGTGACCGCTGAGCACTACATCAATGACGCTGGCAGCCAGATGGACAAGTTCGCCGGCTCCATCGTTGCCCGCGCCGGGGTGAGGAGATCCCTGAGGGTGGTTATCCGGGCGGCTGGATCAACGACTTGGCCGCACAGATCACCGGCGAAAACCCTGACTTCGCGACGATGCCCGACGACGAAGCCCATGAATTGGCCAAGTCTCGCGGCTATGAGCTTCAACTTGAACAGATGCAGGCCACGTTGAACGCCTTCCAGGTGCAGTTTGATGTGGTTCTCCGAAAAGACGCTGCATGACGGGGAGCAGTCGAGACGGCGGTTGAGCGTTTGCGCGCCCAGGGCCACGTGGATGATGTCGACGGCGCCGTGTGGCTGCGCACGACAGACTTTAAGGACGACAAAGACCGCGTCCTGATTCGCAGCAATGGCGAGCCCACCTACTTCGCCAGCGACGCTGCTTACTACCTCGACAAGAAGGACCGCGGTTTCGCGGAAAAGATCTACCTGCTCGGCGCCGACCACCACGGCTACGTCAACCGGTTGAAGGCCATCTCGGCCTGCGCTGGAGACGACCCCGAACAGAACATCGAGGTCTTGATCGGCCAACTGATCAACATTTCAGGCGAGCGGATGGGCAAGCGTCGCGGCAATGCGCTCTTCCTGCACGACCTGCTGGAGTGGATCGGCTCGGACCCATTGCGTTACTCCCTGGCCCGTTTCCCCGCGGATTCGCCGCTGGACCTCAACGGCGAAGAGATGCGCAAGCGCACCAACGACAACCCCGTCTTCTATGTGCAGTATGCGCACGCTCGCACGTGCAACGTCTCCCGCTTGGCGGCCGCTGACGGAGTTAACCGCGCCGATGGCTTTGACCCGTCACTGCTCGCAGACGACACCGAAGCGGCACTGCTGGCCACCCTCGGCGACTTCCCGCGCGTAGTCGCGCAGGCTGCAACGCTGCGCGAGCCACACCGCATTGCTCGCTACCTTGAGGATCTAGCCGGTCGTTTCCACAGGTGGTACGACGTGTGCCGAGTGCGCCCGCTTAACGCTGAGGACGAGATCACTGACCTGAACCGGACCAGGCTGTGGCTGAACAACGCCACCCGCCAGGTGCTGGCCAACGGTCTGGCGCTGCTGGGAGTCGACGCTCCCGAGCGCATGTAGTCCGACCCGACCTGCGACATACCCCACCCCGAAGGACTTTGTGATGACACAGGCCCCTATTCGCGTCGCCCTGCTCGGTTGCGGCACCGTCGGATCCTCCGTCGCTCGATTGATGTCGGAGCGAGCAGACCTGTACGAGGCCAGGTTGGGGCGTCGGTTGGTCCTCACCGGCATCGCGGTGCGCAATCTGTCGACCCAGCGTGACCTGTCAGCGGCCAATGCTGAGTTGTTGACCGATGACGCAGCGTCTGTCCTGGCAGATGCCGATGTCGTCATTGAGGTGATGGGCGGGCTGGAGCCTGCTGCTTCGCTGATGAGCGAGGCGTTCGCGAATGGAGCACATGTCGTCAGCGCCAATAAGCAATTGATCGCTCATCGGGGCGCAGAGTTGCACGAGGCAGCGGCGAATGCTGGCGTGGAGTTGAAGTACGAAGCCGCCGTGATGGCTGCTGTCCCAGTGCTCCGCGCGATTGGTGAGTCGTTGCCAGGGGATGAGGTCAAGACCATCTCGGGCATCGTTAATGGCTCGACCAACTACGTCCTTGACCTGGTCAGCCGCCTGGGTGTGCCGTTTGAGGATGCAGTCAGGCAGGCTGGCGAACTCGGCTTCCTGGAAGCCGATCCGACCGAAGATCTGCAGGGCATCGATGCGGCCGCCAAGATCGTGATTCTTGCTCGGACCGCCTGGCGCATCGACGCGAGCATGGACGACGTCCACCTCCAAGGCATCGCCGACCTGAGCGACGCTGACTTTGACCAGGCGCAAGCTGCCGGTCAGGTCATCAAGTTGGTGGCGACAGCCAATGCGACCGGATCGGCACGTGCCCCGCGCGTTGAATTGTCGGTCCGACCAGTGCCGCTGCCCATTGACCACCCACTCGCTGGGATTCGCGAAGGAAACAACGCGTTGATGATCGAGACTATGTCTGCTGGGCCGTTGTTGATGACCGGTGCTGGGGCCGGGGGAGACGCCACCGCTTCGGCAATTTTGGGCGACCTGATGGACGTCGCTCGACAGGTGAATTGAGCGTCGTTCTAGCCCGGAGTGACGGTCTCTGCGCTGGCTGGGCCGGTCGGAGTGTGATTATCGGCTCACCCAGTGCTACGGTTGTGTCATCCTCGTGGACGAGTGAGAACCGGGGGTTCTCGCAACTCACATTCTCCTCGTAATCCCGTGGTGTTTCCCCGCACAGATCGTTGGCAGATTCGTTGTCCATCGGCTTTTGATGCCGCAATCGCACGTACGGGGATCGATCCCAACAGCGCTTGAGCGCTGATCCAGTGATACCCCAACGCTCCCAACGCGGAGGAAGCGGGGGAAGGATTCTTAGTGACTGAAACCTCGAACGCGCAGGGCAGCACCAAAACAGGCGCCCTGAGCGCAATGCGCCTTGCCGAGTTGCAGGATCTAGCCGGCAACATGGGCCTCGACGTGGCCCGCGGGATGCGCAAGGCTGACCTCGTCTCAGCCATTCGCCAAGCCCGTGGTGGTGCATCAAGCACCCACGCACCTCAACTCCCCAGCACCAACGAGCAGCCTGCAGCGGCCCCGGCCGCTGAGCAGGAAAAGTCCGAGGTGCCCAAGCGTCCGACTCGTCGCTCTCGTCGCGCCGGATCTGCTGCAGGTGAGCCCAAGGGGACCGCCAGTAGCGAGCAGAACACTGCAGACTCGGCGCCCGAGGCAAAGAGCCCCCGTGAAGGACAGGCCGAAGAGCCGACCTCGTCGGGCCAGCCAACTGCCGACGTCAACGACACCAAGTCTGGGTCGAACGACGAGCAGGCCGGTAGCAACAACGGTGACTCGCGAGAAAACCAGCGTCGGGACAATCAGCGCAACAAATCGCGCGACAACAACCGTGACAACGGTGGTCATGACAACGGTGGCCTGCGCAATGGTCGGGACAACGGCTCAAGCGAGGACCGTTCGAACGACAACCGGTCGGGCAGCAATGACAGCCGAGACGACAACGGACGCGACAACAGCAGTCGTGACAACCGTGACTCCGGTCGCAATAACAACCGCGACAACACCCGGAACGACTCGGGCGGTCGCGACAACAACAACCGCGACAACAACCGTGACAACGGCGGTCGCGACAACAGCCAGTCCAACGCAGGCCAGAACAACAACTCCGGCCAGTTCGACGACGATGATGACCGCAACGGTCGGGGCCGCCGACGCAACCGCCAGCGTGGTCGCGACCGCAACAAGCGTCCTTCGGGCCGCAACGGCGGTCGCAACGACTACGACGATCAGGACAACAGCTATTCCGACGAGGACGTGCTTGTCCCGGTTGCTGGTGTGTTGGACGTTCTTGACAGTTATGGCTTCATCCGGACCACCGGATACCTGCCGGGTTCGACGGACATCTACGTGCCAATGGGCATGATCCGCAAGAACGGTATGCGCAAGGGCGATGCAGTCGTTGGTGCCATCAAGGCCACCAAGGACGGCGAGCCCATCAACAACGGTGGCAACGGTCGCAACAGCAAGTTCAACGCCCTGGTGCGTCTGGACAGCGTGAATGGCCTTGAGCCAGACCAGGCCAAGGCCCGCGCCGAGTTCGGCAAGTTGACTCCGCTGTACCCGCAGGACCGTCTGCGGTTGGAGACTCCCGACAACAAGAACCTCACCACTCGGATCATCGACCTGGTGGCCCCGATTGGTAAGGGCCAGCGTGGCCTCATTGTCGCCCCGGCCAAGGCCGGTAAGACGATGGTCATGCAGTCCCTGGCCAACGCCATCACCACGAATAACCCCGAGGTTCACCTCATGGTTGTGCTGGTCGATGAGCGTCCCGAAGAGGTCACCGATATGCAGCGTGCAGTCAACGGTGAGGTCATCGCCTCAACGTTCGACCGTCCCGCCGATGACCACACGACGGTCGCCGAGTTGGCAATTGAGCGTGCTAAGCGCCTCGTGGAGATGGGCGGCGATGTTGTCGTCTTGCTCGACTCGATAACCAGGTTGGGCCGCGCATACAACCTTTCGGCTCCGGCCAGCGGTCGGATCCTCTCTGGTGGTGTCGACTCCGCAGCGCTCTACCCACCGAAGAAGTTCTTTGGTGCCGCTCGCAACATCGAGCACGGTGGATCGTTGACGATCTTGGCTACGGCTCTGGTCGAGACTGGCTCGAAGATGGACGAGGTCATCTTCGAAGAGTTCAAGGGCACCGGCAACATGGAGCTCAAGCTGGACCGCCAGTTGGCCAACCGTCGGATCTTCCCGGCCGTTGACGTCAACAACTCGGGCACTCGCCGCGAAGAGATCCTCATGTCGGGCGAAGAGCTCAAGATCATGTGGAAGTTGCGTCGTGTCTTGGCCGCCTTGGACAGCCAACAGAGCATCGAGTTGCTGCTTGACCGGCTCCGCAAGACTCGCAACAACTACGAGTTCTTGACTCAGGTGCAGCAAACGTCCTCGATCAAGTTGGACGACGAGGAGTAACTCATTCGCACATCGAAAACGAGCGCCAGGCACATTGCCTGGCGCTCGTTTTGCTGTTGCTAGTGCTCAATCGCGGTAGGGCACTCGCAAGACCTGGCCCACCGAGATGGAATCTGGGTCTGTGACCGCCGGCTGGTTGGCTGCCGCCAAGGCGTGATAATAGGCGCCGCCACCCATCTGAGAGACTGCAATGCCCCAGAGGGCAGCCACCACGAAGCGGGGCCCACCACCAAGATCGCCGTGCCGTCAGGTGATCGCATAGATGAAACAGGCGGCGGGCTGCGTAGAGGCCCGGCTCCGCACTGGAACCCTAGTGCACACCCCTGACCTCGGGTCGGAATGGAATATCTTTGGCTCGCGTGGCATTATTAACGGTTGGCTCACCGGTTCACGTTTTGGCATCCGCCAGGGCGACCCGGGAGGTTTACCACCCGAGGAGATTTTGTGAAGCAGAACATTCACCCCGCATACAACGAGACCGTTGTGACCTGCAGCTGTGGTTCGACATTCACCACCCGCAGCACGGCCGAGTCCGGCAAGATCAGCGCCGATGTGTGCTCGCAGTGCCACCCTTCTACACCGGCAAGCAGAAGATTCTGGACACCGGTGGACGCGTCGCTCGCTTCCAGGAGCGTTACGGCAAGAAGGCTGCCAAGTAAGACTTCCGACGCCGGCTCAGCAACCCTCGTGGTGGCTGGGCCGGTGTTGTCTTTGATAGGCCCCCAAAGAGCACCGCAGCGCCTGCACGGCGCCCAGACCGCAGGAGAATCGCATGGACGAGTCAGCCGAGCCGTTAGTTGCTGAGTTCCTCGAGATCGAGGAGCAGTTGGCTGACCCCTCAATCCACAGCGATCCGGCTGCGTTCCGCCGGTTGAATAAGCGCTACGCGGCACTCGGCCCGACTGTCACCGCCTATCGTGAGTTCATCTCGGTGCGGGATGACCTTGAGGCTGCTCGTGAGTTGGCCGCGGACGACAAAAGTTTTGCCGAGGAGATTCCGGCGCTGGAGACTCAGTTGGCGGAAGTCGCTGAGCACTTGCGCAGCCTGCTGGTGCCTCGCGACCCGGACGACGACAAAGATGCCATCATCGAAGTGAAGGCAGGTGAAGGCGGCGCCGAGTCTGCTCTGTTCGCATCTGACCTGGTCCGGATGTATTTGCGCTACGCCGAGCGACGTGGTTGGCGCACCGAGGTCCTGGATTCGACGGCTTCTGACCTCGGCGGTTACAAAGACATCCGCATTGCACTCCAGGCAACTGGGATTCCCGGGCCAGGGAGGCCCCGTGGGCTCGGTTGAAGTATGAAGGTGGCGTGCACCGCGTGCAGCGAGTCCCCGTGACAGAAAGCCAAGGGCGGGTGCACACCTCAGCCGCCGGTGTTTTGGTGTTCCCAGAAGTCGAGGACCCGGCTGAGGTGGAGATTGGCCCTAACGATCTCAAGATCGATGTTTATCGGTCCATGGTCCCGGGGGCAGTCGGTGAACACCACCGACTCAGCGGTTCGGATCACCCACCTGCCTAGTGGCCTGGTCGTGTCCTGCCAGAACGAAAAATCGCAGTTGCAGAATAAAGAGTCAGCCATGCGCGTGCTGCGTGGTCGGTTGCACCAACTGGCGATTGAAGAGGCCAATGCGGAAGCATCAGCCCACCGCAAGTCTCAGATCCGCACCGTTGACCGCAGTGAGCGCATCCGCACCTACAACTACCCCGAGAACCGCATCGCCGATCACCGCACGGGTTACAAGGCCTACAACTTGACCAAGCCCTGGATGGTGACCTCGACCCGGTAGTCGTGAGCGCCATTGACGCCGACGAAGCAGCCAGGCTTGCTGCCATGTCGGCCGAAGACTGATTCCGCGCGCCGTGACCGAGATCAGCGCGGCTCTGCGCACCGCTACCGGTGATCTCAGCTCAGCGGGGGTGCCAAGCCCTCGGGCGGACGCCGAGATATTGCTGGCCCATGTCCTGCAAACCAGCCGTGGCGACATGGTGCGGATGGCGGTGCTGGGCAAGCCACTATCGGATGAACATGGCGACAGGTATGCGCGGCTCATTTGTCGCCGAGCCGCCCGCGAGCCGTTACAGCACCTGACCGGAACTGCACCCTTCGCCGACCTCGAGTTGTTGGTTGGACCGGGTGTCTTTGTGCCTCGACCGGAAACGGAGACGTTGGTGGCGATGGCGGCCACAGACCTGGTGGGGAGATCGGAGCCAGTCGTGGTTGACCTGTGCACCGGCAGCGGTGCGATCCCGCTAGCGCTGAAAAGGCAAGTCCCGCGTGCCACGGTGATCGGTGTCGAGTTGTCGCCCCAGGCGCACGCTTGGGCCACGCGCAATGCAACGCATACCGGGCTGGATGTTGATCTGCGGTTGGGGGATGCCGGGCACGCTGCTGACGAGCTCATCGGCTTGGTTGACGTGGTGACGTGCAATCCGCCGTATGTGCCCAATGACGCGATCCCCATCGACCCTGAGGTCGCGCAGTACGATCCGTCCATGGCTCTCTATGGGGGGAGCGCCGACGGCTTGGCCATCCCACTGACCATGGCTGCCCGCGCAGCTGAGTTGCTGAAGCCTGGGGGAGTGCTGCTGATGGAGCACGCTGACGTGCAGCGTGAGTCCCTTGCGGCAGCCCTATCGAAGACACAAAAATGGGTCGACCTGTCTGATCATGATGATCTGACGGGCCGACCCAGGGTTGCGCGCGCAATGCGTGCCTAGCAAGAAAGATAACCGTGGCGATATTGAGGTCTAGTTCACCCTCGGTCAACCCTGGATCGGGTAGCCCTGTTCCCGGTGTGTGAGGTGACCTCAATCACCGACGGTGATGGCTCCGGTGAGGTCATAAGCCAAAGCTTGGGCCTGGCGAGGGCTGATGTGCGCATCTGCCAACGCAGCAGCGCGCGCGAGATCGAAGGTGCCCAGACTAGCGCCGCGCAGGTCAGACCCAGCGAACTTGGCTCCCACCAGGTCGGCATTCTCCAACGAGCACCCGTCAAGACGTGAGTCGCGCAGGTCGGCACCGCGCAGGTTCGCCTCCGCCAACCGATTGCCGCTGAGGTCTCGCCGTCGGAGGACCATGCCGCTGAGGTCTGCCCCATAGGCATTGCAACGGATGATCTGCAGCCCCATGCCCTGTGTGTCTGTTGCATGCAAGCCAGTCAGTCGACACGCACTCAGCACAGCGTCCGTCATCATGGCACCGGTGAGCCGCGCCTCGGCCATATCAACAGCGTCAAAATGGGCATCTCCCAGGTCAGCACGGTCAAGCAGCGTGCCACTGAGCGAGCCCCGCGACCAGGAAGTTCCGGATAACAATGCACCTCGCAAGTCGGCCCCATCTAGGTGGCAATCCTCAAAGACGGCATCGCTGAGATCTAGTCCGGTAAGACGAAGTTCACGCAGGTCACAGCTAACCAAGTGCAGGCTTTCGGAGCCGCTCACCAACTCAACAACGTCCGCGGCATTGAGGACCTCGTTATTTAACTGTGGCATCGGGTTAGCATCGCACGTCGATAGTGGGAGAATGCCTACGTGATCGTCGAGTGTTCCAATCCCGAAGGCCGCAACGAAGCCATAGATCAAGCCGTTGATGCATTGCGTAACGGCCAGATCGTCGTGCTGCCGACGGACACCGTGTATGGCGTTGGTGCCGATGCATTTGATGACGTCGCCGTCGCCATGGTGCTCGCCGCCAAGCGGCGCGGGCGTGAGATGCCGCCGCCGGTGCTGGTGCCGCACGCTCGCACTGTCGACGGTCTAGCGACCAAAGTGCCGATGTACGCCAAAATACTGATGCGTCGATTTTGGCCGGGGCCACTGACTTTGGTCTTGCGCGCTCAACAGTCGCTGATGTGGGATCTGGGCGATACTAACGGGACGGTAGCGCTACGGATGCCAGACGACGAGATTGCGCTGGCGTTGCTGGAAAAGGTCGGCCCCATGGCGGTGACGAGCGCGAATCTCACCGGGCAGCCGGCCGCAACGACAGCCCAGGAAGCCCAGGGTCAGTTGACTGGGGCTGTTGAGGTCTATCTCGATGGGGGAGTTCGGACTAACTCGGCCGCCTCCACGATTGTGGACTGCACCGGTGATGAGCCAGTGATTCTTCGTCACGGTGCTTTATCAGGTGACACCATGCGCGAAGTTTTGGGGACGACAGCCCTGCATGACGAGCCGGTGGTGGAGGACCCCGAGGAAGACGAGTCGCACAACGGTGAGACTGAGACAGCTGACAGCGAGACCGCCGAGATGGCGGCGCTCGATGACAGCACCGGCGCTGACAGCACGGAGGCTGCTCTCAACCTTGATCACGGCGCCCGGTTGATTGGCTCGGTACGCGATAGCGGAGTGGCATTTCGGCGCGGCGCTCTCACCGAGTTGTATCCCGTTGGCTCAGGTCGCGAGTGATGACCCCCTACAGTTTGATAAACCCCCAGCCGGTCACTGACCGGACCCGCCGAGCAGGAGAGCAGCCCACGTGAGCACTCAAGTCAACCCAGACACCTACTACGGACCGAGTTTCGGCGCGCTGGTGGAGTCAGATCCCCAAATTGCTGAGCTCCTGGTGAGCGAGCTCGATCGTCAGCGTTCAGGCTTGCAACTTATTGCGAGCGAAAACCAGACCAGCCCATCGGTGCTGGCAGCCCTGGGCTCGACGCTCTCCAACAAGTACGCCGAGGGTTACCCAGACAAGCGCTACTACGGTGGCTGTGCAGAGGTAGACAAGGTCGAAAAGCTCGCTATTGAGCGGGCAAAGACGCTTTTGGGGCAGAGCACGCTAACGTCCAGCCGCACTCGGGCGCCAGCGCAAACCAGGCGGTCTATGGCGCGTTTGCCAAGCCCGGGGACACGATCATGGGAATGTCCCTTGATCACGGTGGACACCTCACCCACGGATTCAAGGTCTCCTTCTCGGGCAAGTGGTTTAACGCGGTGCACTACGGCGTTTCCCAAGAGACGGAGCACATTGACTACGACCAGGTCCGTGCATTGGCCCTGGAGCACCGTCCCAAGTTGATCATTGCCGGTGGCTCTGCCATCCCCCGTGCCATTGACTTCGCTGCGTTCCGCGCCATCGCCGACGAGGTTGGAGCGATCTTCTGGGTCGACGCAGCACACTTCATTGGCTTGGTCGCTGGCAAGGTGCTCGAATCGCCAGTTGATCTGGCCGATGTCGTGAGCTTCACGACGCACAAGGTGCTGCGTGGACCACGCGGCGGCGCCATCGTCTGCAAGGCCGAGCACGCGGCCAAGATTGACCGAGCAGTCTTCCCGATGATGCAGGGCGGGCCGCTGATGCATGCCGTGGCGGCCAAGGCCGTCAACTTCGCCGAATGCGCAACGCCTGGCTACCAGGCCTACGCGAAGTCGGTCATTGAGAACTCTCAGGCGCTCGCAGCAGGCTTGGGGGAGCGTGGTCTGCGTCCCATCACGGGCGGCACCGACACTCACCTGTCGCTGCACGACCTGCGTGGAGTTGGCGTGACCGGAGCAGACGCTGAGCTGCGATGCGATGCCGCCGGCATCGTCTTGAACAAGAACACCATCCCGTTTGACCCCGAGAAGCCCAACGTTGCCTCGGGCGTGCGCGTGGGCACTCCGTCGCTGACGACCCAGGGTATGGGTGTGGATCAGATGGACCAGGTTGCTGACTTGATCCACCGCGCGGTCACTCAAACTGACGGATCGGCTGATAACGCGAATGCCCAGGCCATCCGTGGTGAAGTGACTGACTTGTTGGGTGCTTACCCCGCATACCCGACTATCTGAGGCGTTTTGCTGGCCCGACATAACTGTGAGGTGAGCCGTGCGTGAGTATCTGTTGATCCTGCTCACCGCGGCCATCTTCACGTATGTAGGCACCACGATCGTTCGCCTGTGGGCGCAAAAGGTGGGTGCGGTGACACCCGTGCGTGCCCGAGACGTCCACTCTGTGCCGACGCCGCGTATGGGCGGCGTAGGGATGCTGATCGGCTTTGCTTCGGCAGTGTTGTTGGCCACCCAGTTGCCGTTCTTGGGGCAGCTGTTTGAGACCAATGAGATTTATGGCGTCCTCATTGCCGCCATCATCATCACCGCGCTGGGGGCACTGGACGACGTCCGGGATTTGGACTGGTCAACGAAGTTGGCCGGGCAGGTGCTGGCCGGGGGAGTGATGGCCTTCTTCGGTGTCCGGCTCTTGAGCCTGCCGCTGTTTGGCGTGACGATCCTGCCCGAAGCTGTCCTGGTGGTGCTGACGATTTTGATCGTCGTCTTCACCACCAATGCCGTGAACTTCGTTGATGGTCTTGACGGTCTCGCTGCAGGCATCGTCTTAATCTCGGCCGGCACGTTCTTTTCGTGGACGTATGTCGTCAGTCGTGACTTCGACCCACCCAATGTGTTCTCGACGGCAACACTGATCACGGCGGCCATCATGGGCTGTTGCATCGGCTTTTTGCCGCACAACTTCCACCCGGCGCGACTGTTTATGGGAGACGCCGGTGCGCTGCTGCTGGGCCTCTTGCTGTCGGCGGCAACGATCTCGATGACCGGCAGTGTCGACCCCAGCTCATCGGTGGCAACGACGTCGACGCTGACGGCCATTATTTTGCCAATTATCCTGCCGGTGGCGATTTTGGCTTTGCCCCTTTGGACATCGTGTTGGCGGTGATCCGGCGCACCCGGCGTGGGGATGGCTTCTGGAAGCCAGATGCTTCGCATCTGCACCACCAAATGTTGGCCATTGGGCACAGCCATCGACGCGCCGTGAGCCTGCTCTATCTATGGTCTGCCGTGATCGCCGCCGGAGCAGTCTCTTACGCCTATCTTGCGGCCGTCTACGCGACTCTCGGACTGGCCGTTGGGTTAATTTTGGTGGCTACCCTGACCTGGCGCCCATGGCACAGTCCGAGCACCGAGGAGGCTTTGTGATTTTTTCACGAGCCGTTTTTTCAGTGGTTTGCGGGACCCAGTCGACACCAGATGGGGGACCCCGTGAGTGGGCATGCCCGGCTGGGGCAAACGACCGTGAATGCGATGCAAAAGTATGGCGGCGGGCTCAGCCTCTTGGCCACGGTTCTTTGTAGCGCGTTTGGCTATCTTGCCGTTGATGGAGCTGCTGGTACCGGCGCACTGCTTGGTGGGATGGTGGCAGTTATAGCTTTCCTCGCCGGGACCTGGGCGATCTCGCTGGTCTTGGAGCATCTACCGGGCATCGAGATTGCTGGTGCACTTGCTCTCTTTCTCGTCCAACTATTGTTACTGGTCAGCGCTGTTCTCGTGATGCGTGAAATGTCATGGATCAATGTCAGAGCCGCAGCATTTGGGTTGCTCATCGCTGGCCTGGCTTACCAAATCGGTCAAGTCTGGGCCTTCTTGACCGCCCGGATGGTGGCCATCGATGTCGTCCTACCGGGCGACGAAGGGCGTGAAGACGTATGACGCAAGAGCCGCAGCGGCCAAAGAAGAGCCCTCTGCCGCCCACCCATGACACCACCGGAACGGCCGCCGATAGCCACCTAGCAACGTCGGTCATCGCCTACTTGTTGTCCGGTCCTATTACCTTCGGGGGCTTGGGATTCCTCCTCGATTGGTGGCTCGGAACCTCCTTCCTGGTGCCGGTCGGCATCATCGCGGGAATGACTATGTCGATTTACGTCATCTGGCTCCGGTATGGTTCACAGTGACTTCCCCGGATGCCGCTATGTAGCGAGCAGCCGGGACGCCCAGATCGCCGACGCCTTTTCGACCAAGGAGATCCAGTGAACGTGACTTCGGTCCTTCTGCCATTGGCAGAAGAAGAGCACTTCCCCCGGAGCCCAGCCTCTTCTGGCAACCACTCGTTAAGTTCGGCACCGTCGACTTCTTCGGCATGGAGACCACGCTGGCGATTACTCGCCCCATGGTGGTCATGACCATCACTGTAGGTCTGTTGGCCTGGTGGCTCCTGGCCACGACCAGCAAGGCCGCCGTGGTCCCTAGCAAGGGGCAGTACTACACCGAGCAGGTCTACGACTTCGTCCGCAACGGCGTTGCTCGCGACATGATCGGCAGCAAAGAGTTTATGCGGTTCGTGCCGTTGCTCTTCAGCCTTTTCATCTTGATCTTGCTGAATAACTGGATGGGTATCATCCCGCCGGTGCAGATGCCCACGATGGCCCGAGTCGGCTTCCCGATCGCCCTGACGCTAATCGTCTATGTGGTGTACCACTGGGTTGGCATCCAGAAGCACGGCCTCGGTGGCTACTTCGCCTTCATGGTCCCCTCGGGCCTGCCAAAGATCATGATTCCCGCCATCTTCGTGCTCGAGTTCATGACCTTCTTCATCACTCGCCCGTTGACTTTGGCGCTGCGACTGTTTGGAAACATGTTCGCCGGGCACATGCTCCTCGTGGTGTTCATCCTGGGAGGCTATGAGTTGCTGATGCAGGGCGGCCTACTGTCTGTCGTGGCTTTGCCCGCATGGATCTTGGCGTTCATGATGACCATTTTTGAAGCATTGGTGCAGTTCTTGCAGGCCTATGTCTTCGTGCTACTCGCTGCCAGCTACATCGGTGGCGCACTCGTGGACGAGCACTAAGCCGTCCTCCTAGATACACAACTGAATATCTACGAACTCCCGAGCGACGAAGCGTCGTTTGGTTCACCACACAGAAAGAGACAGTGACGTGACTGGCAACCTCACCATCATCGGTTATGGCCTCTCCACCATTGGGCCGGCCATTGCCGTGGGCCTGATCTTCGCCGCCTACATCAACGGCGTTGCTCGCCAACCTGAGGCTGGCAACCTGCTCCGCCCGATCGCCATTCTTGGTTTCGCGTTGGCTGAGGCCCTCGCGATCTTCGGTCTGGTCCTTTTCTTCATCCCAGTAGCCTGACCAACTTCTCGACCGACAGGCAACGTCGCTTAGCGGCGTTCACCGTAAGGAGAAACCGTGCAGCACATTGCTGACACCCTTACTGCCCTCAGCCTGCCAATGGCAGACCCGGAGGCAGAAGCGCTTCCGATTCTTCCGTATTGGCCGGAACTGGTCTTCGGTATTATCTCGTTCGGCATTCTCTACTGGGTTGTGGCCACCAAGGTCGTCCCCAACCTAGAGAAGGCCTACGCGGAGCGCACCGCAGCCATTGAAGGCGGCATGGAAGAGGCGGAGCAGGCCCAAGCCGAGGCCGAAGCAGCCCGCCAGAAGTATGTTGACCAGTTGGCAGAGGCTCGCGACGAGGCGGCTCGCATTCGCGAGGACGCCAAGGAGCAGGGCGCTGCGATCATCGCTGACTTGCGTCAGCAGGCCAAGGACGAAGCCGACCGGATCACTGAGACGGCGCACAAGCAGATTGATGCTGAGCGCAAGCAGGCCATGGTTTCGCTTCGCGGTGAAGTTGGTGCGATCTCAACTGATCTGGCCAGCCGCATCGTGGGTGAGTCGCTGAACGACCAGACTCGCAGCAGCGGCGTTGTTGACCGGTTCCTTGCTGAGCTCGAAAACGGCTCGGTCAAGAGCGACCAGGTCGCAACCGGTCAGGAGTCCTGATGCGCGGGCCCTCGCAAATTGCGTTGAAGAACGCTCGGGAATCGCTGAACTCAGTCTTGGATGGCCCTTCGGTTGACGCTGCGCGTCTCGGAGAAGACCTCTTGGCTGTCTCCAGCGTGGTGCGAGGCTCTGGCGTTTTGCGGCGCAACCTGGCCGACCCAACGCGTGAAGGCCGCGATCGTGGCAAGTTGATTGACCGTCTGTTTGCAGGTCGCATTGGGGACAGTGCTCTGGAGGTCGCTCGCGCGGTCGCCGCACAGCGCTGGACGGTCGATGCTGACTTGCCGGCTGCCATGACTGCTTTGGGCGTCGAGTCTGTGTTGGCTCATGCTCAGCAGGCTGGACGTCTGCGCACCGTTGAGGATGAGTTGTTCCGCTTCGAGCGCATCGTCGCTGGCCAGGACGAACTGCTGGCAGCTATGTCGGACCCGAAGGCCCCGGCCTCGGCAAAGACTGCGCTGATGCAGAAACTGTTGTTCGACAAGGCTGCCCCGGAGACGGTGCGACTGGCGACTCTGGCCGTGACGTCCTTCGGGCGTTTCGACTCCGAGATCCGGGACTACTTGCAATTGCCGCGACGCGCTTGGACGAAGTGACGGCAATCGTCACGACGGCGGGCGCGCTGAGCGAGACGCAACTGGACCGGCTCGAGAAGGCCCTGGTTGCGCAATACGGCAAGCAGGTTCACATGAATGTCGTGATTGATCCCGAGGTCATTGGTGGCCTTCGCGTTGAGATCGGCGACGAGATCATCGAAGGCACGATCAGCAGCAGGCTGGACGACGCACGCCGTCGTCTCACCAGCTGAGCGCACCACCCGACCACATAGCTACGCACATGCCCCAGCGAACCGGGGCACACTTGAGGAGAAGAGAATGACGGAGCTGACGATCCGTCCGGAGGAGATCCGCGACGCGCTGGACAACTTTGTTCAGTCCTACCAGCCTGGCGCCGCCTCTCGCGAAGAGGTCGGTCGCGTGGTTGACGCCGGTGACGGCATCGCGCACGTTGAGGGTCTTCCTTCGGCCATGACTAACGAACTCTTGGAGTTCGAAGACGGCACATTGGGCCTGGCGCTCAACCTGGACGCACACGAAATCGGTGTCGTCATCTTGGGTGAGTTCGCCGGTATCGATGAGGGCCAGGAAGTCCGCCGCACCGGAGAGGTCCTGTCCGTGCCAGTCGGCGACGGCTACCTCGGCCGTGTGGTTGACCCGCTGGGTAACCCGATCGATGGACTGGGCGAGGTTGAGTCCGAAGGCCGTCGCGCCCTCGAGCTCCAGGCTCCCTCGGTTGTCGAGCGCAAGTCGGTGCACGAGCCTCTGCAGACGGGTATCAAGTCGATCGACGCGATGATCCCGGTCGGCCGTGGCCAGCGCCAGCTCATCATTGGCGACCGTCAGACCGGTAAGACCACGGTCGCGGTCGACACGATCCTGAACCAGAAGGCCAACTGGGAGTCCGGTGACCCGGACAAGCAGGTCCGATGCATCTACGTAGCTATCGGTCAGAAGGGCTCCACCATCGCTGGCGTGCGCGGCACGCTGGAAGAGGCTGGCGCGCTGGACTACACCACCATTGTTGCTGCCCCGGCATCAAACTCTGCTGGCTTCAAGTACCTCGCTCCCTACACCGGCTCGGCCATCGGCCAGCACTGGATGTACCAGGGCAAGCACGTCTTGATCGTTTTTGATGACCTCTCCAAGCAGGCCGACGCATACCGCGCCGTGTCGCTGTTGCTTCGTCGTCCGCCGGGCCGTGAGGCATACCCCGGTGACGTTTTCTTGCACTCCCGTCTGCTTGAGCGTTGCGCCAAGCTGTCGGATGAGTTGGGCGCTGGCTCGATGACCGGTCTGCCGATCATTGAGACCAAGGCCGGAGACGTTTCGGCGTTCATCCCGACCAACGTCATCTCGATCACCGACGGCCAGATCTACTTGCAGGCTGACCTGTTCAACGCGAACGTCCGTCCGGCTATCGACGTGGGTATCTCCGTTTCCCGTGTTGGTGGTGCGGCTCAGATCAAGGCGATGAAGTCGGTCGCAGGTCGTTTGAAGGTTGACTTGGCTCAGTTCCGTGAGATGGAAGCGTTCGCCATGTTCGCTTCTGACTTGGACGCAGCCTCGCGCGCTCAGCTGGAGCGCGGTGCCCGCATGGTTGAGTTGCTGAAGCAGCCGCAGGCGTCGCCGATTCCGGTTGAGGTGCAGGTCGCGCTCATCTGGGCCGGCACGACTGGTGAGTTGGACTCGGTTCCGACCGAAGACATCCGCCGCTTCGAGACTGAGTTTGTCGACTACATGCACCGCGAACAGTCGGGTCTCCTTGACGGCATTCGCGAGACCAAGAAGCTGGGCGACGACACCACTGCTGCCCTTGAAGACGCTATGAAGGCCTTCAAGCAGGAGTTCAAGCCGACGGACGATGGCACCGGCCCGGTTCCGGTTGACGACGACGTCGAGCCGAACGATGAGATGGACCAGGAGCAGATCAAGAGCCAAAAGCGCTAGTCGCGACCGAGTGTGGCCCGCTCAGCGGGCCACACTCGGAAGGCTTGATCTGTTATAACGCGGAACGTTAAGGAGAGATATGGGAGCGCAGCAGCGCGAGTACCGCCAACGCACCCGGTCCATTAAGTCGATGAAGAAGATCACGCGTGCGATGGAACTCATCGCCGCGTCTCGCGTGGTCAAGGCCCGTGCCCGCGTCGTTGAGACGACGCCCTATGCGGAGGCCATCACGAAGGCAGTCTCGGCTGTTGCCACGTTTGCCGACGTTGACCACCCGTTGACGACCGAGCGTGACAAGCCCGTGCGTGCTGGCTTGGTGATCATCTCGAGTGACCGAGGTATGGCTGGTGCCTACTCGGCCAACGTGATGAAGCGCAGCGAACAGTTGCGTGAGCACCTGGAGCAGTCCGGCCGTGAGGTCGTGCCCTACCTGGTGGGTCGCAAGGCCGAGCAGTTCTACAAGTTCCGTCGGCGTGAAGCAGCCGGGACCTGGTCAGGCTTCTCCGACTCTCCTTCGTTCGACGCAGCCGACGAGATCAGTCAGCGCATCACGGATGACTTCATTGCCGGGGCTGTCGAAGACGGTGTCGATGAACTGCACGTCGTCTCGACGAAGTTCATCAACATGGTCACCCAGGAGGTGCAGGTCATTCGCCTGCTGCCCCTTGAGGTTGTGAAGGGCAACGCTGAGCCCTCTGATGAAGAGTTGTACCCGCTGTATGACTTCGAGCCCAGCTCGGAAGAGGTTTTGGACCAGTTGCTGCCTAAGTACGTCAAGGCGCGCATGTTCAACGTTCTCCTGCAAGCGGCTGCATCCGAGTTGGCAGCACGCCAGCGCGCGATGAAGTCTGCAACGGACAACGCCGAAGAACTCATCAAGACCTACACCCGACTGGCCAACCAAGCCCGTCAGGCCGAGATCACCCAAGAGATCAGCGAAATCGTGGGCGGCGCCAGCGCCCTCGCAGACGCCAAGTAGAAGGAAGCAACCACCATGAGCACTGCCACTACTGAGGCTCCGAGCCAGGAGCAGCAACGGGGCGGCGTCGGTCGTCTCGCCCGGATCATTGGTCCGGTTGTGGACATCGAGTTCCCCCAGGACAGATCCCCCAGATGTACAACTTGCTCACCACGAGCGTTGAACTGTTGGGCGAAACCAAGAACATCAACCTTGAGGTTGCCCAGGACATCGGCGACAACATGGTCCGCGCTATTTCCTTGCAGCCCACCGACGGACTGGTTCGCGGTTCGGCAGTGCAGGACACCGGCGGCCCGATCTCGGTGCCCGTTGGTGATGTCACCTTGGGCAAGGTCTTCAACGCCACCGGTGAGGTCCTGAACCTTGCTGAAGGCGAGACCTTCGAGGTCAACGAGCGCTGGGGCATCCACCGCCAGGCGCCGGCCTTCGACCAGCTGGAGTCCAAGACCCAGATGTTCGAGACCGGCATTAAGGTCATCGACCTGATGACGCCGTACGTGCAGGGTGGAAAGATTGGTCTGTTCGGTGGTGCCGGTGTCGGTAAGACCGTTTTGATCCAGGAAATGATTGCCCGTGTGGCACGCGACCACGGTGGTGTGTCGGTGTTCGCCGGTGTTGGTGAGCGCACCCGTGAGGGCAATGACCTCATGGTGGAAATGGAGGAGGCTGGCGTTCTTGGCCAGACCGCCCTGGTCTTTGGCCAGATGGACGAGCCGCCAGGCACGCGTCTTCGTGTCGCGTTGTCGGCCCTGACCATGGCTGAGTACTTCCGCGATGTGCAGAAGCAGGACGTGCTGTTGTTCATTGACAACATCTTCCGCTTCACTCAGGCCGGCTCCGAGGTCTCGACCCTGTTGGGCCGTATGCCTTCTGCCGTGGGTTACCAGCCGACGCTGGCTGACGAGATGGGTGTGCTCCAGGAGCGCATTACCTCGACTCGTGGTCACTCGATTACCTCGATGCAGGCCATCTATGTTCCTGCTGACGACTACACCGACCCGGCTCCGGCAACCACCTTCGCGCACCTCGACGCAACGACTGAGTTGTCGCGTCCGATTGCTTCGCAGGGCATCTACCCGGCCGTGGACCCGCTGACCTCGACCAGCCGCATCTTGGACCCGCGCTACATTGCGCAGGACCACTACGACACGGCTGTCCGCGTGCGCTCGATCCTGCAGCGTTACAAGGAGCTCCAGGACATCATCGCGATTCTTGGTATTGACGAGTTGTCGGAAGACGACAAGATCTTGGTGGGCCGCGCACGTCGTATCTCGCGCTTCTTGTCGCAGAACACCTACGTCGCCAAGCAGTTCACCGGACTTGAGGGCTCGACTGTGCCGCTGGCAGAGACGATCGAGGCCTTCACGAAGGTCGCTGACGGTGAGTACGACCACTTCCCCGAGCAGGCCTTCTTCATGTGGTGGCTTGGACGACGTGGAGCGTCAGGCAGCTGAGCTCGAGAAGAACAGCTGATCACAGAGCTCTGACTCTGAACTTTGCACAACGCGGGCCGGTCCGTCGCCACCATGGCGGACCGGCCCGCGTGGCATGTCTGCACTTAGTACCCGGTCCGGCATCGGGCTAGAGCCCATCAGGAGCAAAGAATGAAGTGGACGCTGCACGGCAATGGCTACCGTGTTGAGCCCGGTCGAGTTGTTGCACCAGGGGAGCGGTTGGCGTGGGGGCCGACCATCGGAGTGGGTGCTCAACACATCGTGGCGATGTTTGGCGCAACCTTCTTGGTGCCGCTGATTACCGGCTTTCCGCCCTCGACGACATTGCTCTTTTCGGGCATCGGCACGTTGCTGTTCTTGGCGCTGACCGCCAATCGGGTGCCGAGCTATTTGGGCTCCTCGTTCGCCTTCTTGGCTCCCATCGCAGCCGCGCAAAACGAATATGGACCCGGGGGAGCCCTCGGCGGAATCGTGATGGCGGGGCTGACGCTCTTTGCCATTGGCGTTGCAGTCCAAGTGCTGGGATACCGCTGGATCCAGGCGCTGATGCCGCCCATCGTGACTGGTGCCATCGTTGCGTTGATCGGTCTCAACCTTGCGCCAGCGGCCAAAGATAACTTCAGTGCAGCGCCAGCGACGGGTCTGGTGACGCTCGCCGCTATCTTGCTTGCCGGTGTGCTCTTCCGAGGCCTCATCGGACGCCTTTCGATCCTGATCGGTGTTGTGGTCGGCTATGTGTTTGCCGCGTTCCGGGGCGAGGTCGACTTCTCGGCCATTGCCTCGGCTCCGCTGATCGGCCTTCCCGAGTTCACCGCTCCCTCCTTTCATCTGAGCACCGTGGGGCTATTCGTCCCCGTCGTGATGGTGCTGGTCGCCGAGAACATCGGCCACGTGAAGTCGGTTGCTCAAATGACTGGTGAGGACCTTGATCCCTACATGGGCCGGGCCCTGATGGCCGACGGACTAGCCACGACGCTGGCTGGCAGCGGGGTGGCTCGGGCACCACGACATACGCTGAGAACATTGGCGTGATGGCGGCAACCAAGGTCTACTCGACCGCTGCCTACTGGGTGGCCGGCATCATCGCGATCTTGCTGGCTTTCTTTCCGATGTTTGGTGCCGCTATTCAGACTGTCCCGGTCGGGGTGCTCGGCGGGGCAGCGACGGTGCTATACGGCATGATCGGCGTGTTGGGCGTGCGGATCTGGGTGGAGAACCGGGTGGACTTTGCTAACCCCATTAATCTCAGCACTGCCGCAGTAGCCCTGATCATCGGCATCGCTGACTACACTTGGGAAATCGGCAGTTTGAGTTTTGCAGGCATCGCCTTGGGCACCGCCGCAGCATTAATCATTTTCCATGGGCTCACCGCTATCAACCGTGCCACTGGTTCGGTTGTCAGTGACGAGACCAGCACTTTGAACCAGTAGTATCTATATGCGTCTAACCCTTTCGAGAGGACATTGACAAGATGAGTGAACTGAAGGTCTCGCTAGTCGCCGCCGACCGCACGGTCTGGGAAGGGACAGCAAGCAAGGTCATCGTCCGCAGCATTGAGGGAGACATGGGTATTTTGCCCGGTCACACCCCAGTGCTGGGGGTGCTCGTGAGCGGCGACGTCCGCATCGAGTCTGGCGGCAAGCAGCACAAGGCGACCATCGACAGTGGTTTCCTCTCCGTCGACCACAACTCGGTGACGATCGTTGCCGATCGCGTCGACGCCGACGACATGGTCGAAGCAGTCGGTCGCTAAGCCCCATGTTCGGGCAAACGTTGGTGCTCGTAGGTATGGCGGTCATTGGAGCCGCCATCCTGGTTTCGCTTGCCTGGTATGCGTTCTCGCGGATGGGTCAGCCACAAGCCAACGTGAGCTCGCCGTTGCTCTGCGCTTTCCGAGAAGCAGGCGCGAGCGAATGGACAGACGGCACGGTGCAGTATGACGGCACTCTGCTGGTGCATCGCCAAATCCCTGGTGGTGTGGTCACCCTCTGGGAGCGCAACTATCTCGACTTGGGCGTCGCCGAACGGATCGACCCCAGCGGCATCTCTCGCCGTTGGGTAGACCTAGAGCAGGGACTGAGCGTCCCATGCTCGTATCTCGGCACGTCTTTTCAGCTGGCGTTGAGCCCGGCCCACTACACCGCATTGCGGTCGTGGATTGAGGCGGCTCCGCCCGGTTGGAATTCGAATGTGGCCTAGCGGCTAACTACTCCGCCTACTCTTGGGAGTCCGTGGACTCCGTGGGGCGACCGCCACCGGGCTGCCAGAGCACATCTCCACCAGCGTCTTGATTGGCTGCCCTGCCAAGAATAAAGAGCAAGTCGGAGAGCCGATTGAGGTATGTCGCGGTGAGCGGATTGACGCCACCGGGTCGCTGCGCTTCCTGCGCGGTTTCACCATCAGCCGCTGGCTGGGTGCCATACATCTCGATAGCAGCCCAGGCACCTCGTTCTGCACGACGAGTCACTGTGCGGGCCAGGTGAAGATAGGCCGATCCCGGCGTGCCACCCGGCAGAATGAACGAGCGAAGTGCAGGTAGATCCTCGTTGAACGTGTCGCAGTCGCGCTCCAACTCATCTATCCACTGTTGTTTCACCCGCAGCGGTGGGTACTCATACGTAGCCGCCAATGGGTTGCACAGATCAGCACCGACATCGAAGAGATCGTTCTGCACCCGTTGGAGACAGGCCTGAACGTCGGCAGGTAAGCCGCCCAGAGTGACGGCCAGCCCTAGTGCTGCGTTCGCCTCGTCAGTGTCGGCGTAGGCGATGAGTCGCGGGTCGTTCTTGGAGGTGCGGCTGAAGTCGCCAAGGGCCGTGGTGCCCTGGTCGCCGGTGCGGGTGTAAATGCGAGACAAAGTGACCATGGAGCCATCTTCGCAGACCCTGAAAGAGCGGATAGGGGAGCCGCTCATTTCGCCCGAAGCTACTGTCCGGTATTCGTGACCTAATCGTGATCTCTCAAAGTGCATCAAATCCCCATGTCGCGACGTCTTAGTTGCTGAACTGGATTCGGGGCAGGCCTAAGAAATTGGTCGCATGAGGCAGAGGAGCAGGAAATGGCAGCAGGGGCGGGGACCCTCGATGTGCAGGTCACACCATGCGGTTCAGTGGTGACTCTCGTCGGGGCGCTCAATATGGAGACGGTGGCTGATTTGCGGGTAACCCTGCACCGACTGCTTGCCTCCGGCAGTGGTGATCTCATCGTTCACCTGGATCGAGCAGAAGTGGACGACGCGACGGGGTTGGGAGTGCTTGTCGGGGCGCACCATCGGGCGCTGCGGCAAGGCCGCCGATTGGTGATTGGTCAAGCCTCAGCGCGGATGGAGAGATTGCTGCGGGCCACAAAACTGCACGCTGTGTTGATGCGCCAGTCACCGATGGCTGTGCCGATCGCTTCGGCTAGTTAACTCGCTCGCCAGCCAGACTGAGCCGACGACAACCGGCGCACGATTTCTCGCACCCGGTCTGAAGAAGTAGCGAGGTTGACCCGCAGGTGCCCATCGGTGCCGGCGCCGTAGTTTTGTCCGTCGAGGCGGACGCCAGCCGCGAGGGCTCCCGCCATGGGGTCATCGGTCGCGACTCGGCTGACGTCAATCCAGGCCAAATAGGTTGCCTGGGCCGGAAGGCAGGAGACTTCAGGCAACTGGTCTGCGAGCAGGGCTGTGATGAGTGCGTGGTTTTCGGCGCTGCGGGTCCGGACTGCGTCGAGCCACTCGTCGGATTCGGTGAAAGCGGCAATCGAGGCTCGCATGCCTAGTGTGGACATGCTGTGGTTTAACACCGGGTGCAGTGAACTGAGAGTTTCGTGGTCTTCGGCCCTGCTGCTGACGACTTGAGCGCACCGCAAACCTGGCATGTTGAATGACTTCGTTGCTGACATCAGAACCGTGGCCAGGTCGGTTTCGTCCGTGACACTCGCATAAGAGGTCAGTTCCACTCCTGGCCAGACAAGCGGTGCGTGAATCTCATCACTAATGACGTGAACCCCGTAGGCCCTGGCAATGTCCCGAATCTGGGTGAGTTCGTCGCGAGTCCAGACCCGGCCAAGCGGGTTGTGCGGCTGACATAGCAGGAGGGCCTGCGCGCCGTTGGCCGCTGCAGCCTCAATTGCTGCGAGGTCCAAGTTCGGAGTGTCATCCGACATCTGAACCTCAATGACCTCCCGACCCATGTCTCGCGTCATGACCAAGAACGGCGGGTAAACGGGGGTAGGCACGATCACTGGACCGGCGGGAGCAATATGCGACAAGACGAGACGCATACCCTCCATGACGTCGCCGGTGATCATCACACGCTCGGGCTCGATGGTTGCTCCCCAGCGCCGGTCAACAAAGGCAACGAACGCATCGATGACCTGTGGATTGAGCCGAATATCGGGGTAGCCAAACACATCGCTGGCAACGTAGTCCTTGACGACTTCGGAGATCGCCGGAGCAACGGCAAAGTCCATCTCGGCAATCCAGGCCGGGATGACCCCAGGCTCATCCAGGGCCCACTTCATCGGGCCCGCCTGGATCAGATGGTCATCGCTCAAATCGCGAAGCACTTAGCCCACCGCCGTTGCCGAGGCCCGGCGTGGGTCTGCGCCAGCGCTGAGGGCGCCATCGCTGTGGCGAACGGCACCGCCAACTCCGCCAAAGAACATGGCGTGTGGCGGGTGCTCGTGCAGCGGCAATCCGGTAGCGGCGAGATCTGCCACGAGGGCTTCGTCCTGCTCGTGATCGATTCGCACGCTGCCATCGTCCAAGTGGCGAATATGCATGCGCGGCAAGTCGATAGCTTCTTGGAGCCCTTGGCCAGATTGGCAGAAGTGCCACAGGACCTGCGCCAGGGCAGTCGTGATGCGGTCGGCGCCAGGAGTGCCGATAGCCAGCCGCGATCCATCGGCGTGCATGCCCGTTGTCGGCGCCATATTGGAGGCCATCCGGGTCCCGGGCTTGAGGGCGTGCAGGCCGAGGCGGTTCAATTCAGGCTCACCCAGCGCGTTGTTGGCGAGCATCCCGGTGCCAGCAATCGTCATACCGGAGCCGTAGCCAGAGGACGCTGTGATGGCGCAGGCCATGCCGTCGTTGTCGACGACCGACACGTGCGCCGTGCTGGCCGTCGTTGGCATGCCCAGACCGTCCATACTGGCGATTGTTTCCAAAAGCCCATGCCCAGCGACTTCAAGGTCTGGCGCAATGTCCACGGTGCCCAGTCGCAGGTCGAGAACCTGCCGCATGATGTGAGCCATCTCGGAGGTGGTGAGAGGCTCCTTGCTGGCTGCCATCAGGCGCAGCATGGCGGTGAGGACTGGGCCGCCAATGGCGGGAGGGGATTGCAGGCCAAGTCCCATTCGCCAAAAGTAGTGCGCAATGCTGGCCGAACCATCGGCTGATATGCCTGGAGGTCGGCGAGGCCCAACAAGCCACCGCGTTCCTTCATGTCGGCCGCCATTGCTCGGGCCAGGTCGCCGGTGTAGAGGCTGGTTGCCCCCTCGGCTCCGATCTGCTCGAGCGCGCCAGCCAGGTCTTCATCGACGATGATCTGACCGACTTTGAGAGGGCCAGCCTCCTGGGTGTAGACCTCGCGGGTCTTGGGGTCCCAGGCAAAGATCTTGTTGGAGACCAACTCGCTATAACTGGCCGCTGTCGCGCTCACGGGGAATCCGGCCCGGGCGGCTCGCGCAGCCGGGTCCAAGAGGCTTGACCAGGGCGCACTGCCGTGGTTTTCGTGAGCCCACCCCATTGCTGAGAACATTCCTGGCGTTGCCACCGAACCAGGGCCAACAAAGGTGGTGAGCCCGCCGCCATAGGTGGTGTGGCACTCCTGCAAGCCCTGTCCGAACTGCTCGGCACGTGCTTCCCGACCCGGCATCTCAACGTTGCCATCAATCACTACCGGAGACCCCTGGGAGGGCCAGATATTGATGTAGCAGCCGCCCAGTGGACTAATCAGACCTGGCTCGGAGACCGAGGCCGCAGTCATGGCTGCGATGGCTACGTCCACAGCATTTCCGCCGTCAGCGAGCGCGGCCTGGCCGGCCTGGGTGGCAATCGGATTGGGAGCGGCAATTGCGGCTTGTCGCGTCATAGGAGTGATTCTGCCGTATTGCGAGATGGGCAACGGTCAGTGAGGCCTGAAGCAACCGAAGCGCTGTGCCGCCTCCCCGGGTCTCGGGTGGTTCTTAGAAGAGGCGCACCTCTGCGTCGTCAATGCCGCGCAAAGCCTCGTAGTCCAGCGTCACGCAGCGAATGCCCCGGTCGGTGGCCAAGGTTTTAGCCTGAGGCTTGATGACCTGAGCCGCGAAGATGCCGGTCACGGGGGCCAGGTGGGGGTCGCGATTCAGCAACTCCAAGTAGCGAGTGAGTTGCTCCACCCCATCGATGTCGCCGCGTCGCTTGATTTCCACGGCCACCGTGGTGCCATCGGTGTCTCGGCAGAGGATGTCAACGGGTCCAATCGCTGTGGGGTATTCGCGACGGAGCAGCGTCCACCCTCACCAAGGGTCTGGATGTGCTGGGCCAAGAGTGCCTGCAACTGGGCTTCAACGCCTTCCTTGACCAAGCCAGGGTCGACACCGAGGTCATGCGCAGTATCGCTAATGACCTGGTGAATCTTGATACGCAGGGTGTCTTCCCGCTTGCGGTGGCGCACCAACCAGACCGCGGTGACACCTTCTGATTTTTCGATCTCGTCTGGCTCCATCTCGGCCGTTGAGCACGGTGGAGCCATCCAGTTGAGTGGTTTGTAGGAGCCACCATCGGAGTGCACCAGGACCGAGCCGTCGGCCTTCATCATCAACAGACGAGTCGCCAACGGAAGGTGGGCCTCGAGGGCGCCTTCATAATCAACACTGCATTCAGCAATCACTACACGCACGGGACACCACCCTAGCCTTGCCCCGCTCGTCAGCCTGCAGCCTCGATGACATGATCAGGGTATGGCTGAAGAAACAACGACCGTAGGAGTCATTGGTCTGGGCACGATGGGTGCCGGGATCGTGGAAGTGTTCGCACGGGGAGGCACCAGCGTCATCGGCGTGGAGACTACCCAAGAGTTCGCAGACCGGGGCAAGGCGATCTTGCAGGCTTCGACGGATCGTGCCGTTGCCAAGGGCAAACTTGATGAGCAGGGCCAACAGGAGATCCTTGGTCGGATTACGATCACGACCGACATGCAGGACCTAGCGCCGGCGGATCTTGTCATTGAGGCTGTTCCCGAGCGACTGGACATCAAGCACCAGGTCTTTTCCGCCCTTGACGACATCGTCAGCGACACGGCGATCTTGGCGAGCAACACCTCGAGCCTGTCGATTACTGCGATCGCTGCCGGGACTGCGCAGCCTGAGCGCGTCATTGGCCTGCACTTTTTTAACCCGGCACCGATCCTCAAACTGGTCGAAGTCATCACGACTCTGACCACGCCGGATGAGTTGGTCCAGCAGGTGAGCGGGATCGCGACATCGGTGGGTAAGAAGCCCGTCGTTGTCCGCGACCGCGCTGGCTTTGCGTAATTACCTCTTTTGGCTACCTCAACTCCTCGATGACGATGTTGGAGCAGGGCCACGTCAGCCGCGAGGACCTAGACACCGCGATGCGCGTCGGTGCTGGTTTGCCGATGGGACCGCTCACGTTGATGGACCTGATTGGTCTTGATGTTTGCCATCACATTGGCGATGTCATCTATAGCCACAGCCGGGACCGTGTCCATGCGCCCAGCAGCATGCTTGAGCAGATGGTTTCCGCCGGCCGGCTGGGCCGCAAGTCCGGGCGCGGCTTCTACACCTACGCCGGCCCCAATAAGGGGCAGGTCGTCGAGGACGCTTCGACACCCACTCCGTTGATGGCTGCTCCAAGTGCCGTGGCGATCGTCGGGGCTGGTGAGATTGCTGATGATCTCGTGGCTCGCTTTGAAGCAGCCGGCGTCGCGACGCAGCACGTCGAGGATGCGAATGGTGACCTGAGCGCCGTCAGCCAGGCAGAGTTGGTGATCGAAGCCCAGGGTGAGCCAGTCGACCCCAGCCAAGACCAGTTGACAGGCCGAGACGCTGATGAGTTGTTTGCCGAGCTAGGTCGCAAGGCCAAGGCGGGAGCAGTGCTCAGCACGATTAACCCGGCGAGTGCCGCTGCGTTATCGGCACTCACAGGACGCCTCGCAGAGACGCTGGTGTGGCGCATCCACGCCCCGACCCAATCGGGGCAAGTCATCGAAGTCGGTAAGACGGTGGCTACCTCGGACAAAGCAGTCGTCGTGAGCCGGGCGGCGATCGCCGCGCTTGATGCGCACTCGGTGGTGAGCAGGGACCGCACTGGACTGGTCGTGGACGCCTTGTTGATGCCACATCTCAACGATGCTGTCCGCATGGTTGATCAGGGTATGCCAGTGCTCAAGATATCGACACCGCGATTCAGTTTGGCTTGGGCTACCCCATGGGACCGCTTGCGATGATCGACCACGTTGGGGCCGACGAGGTTTTGGCAACGGTCGAAGACTTGATGACCGGGTCATACGGCTATGAGACACACCTGGTGCCTTCGCCGTTGTTGGTCGAGCACGTGCTGCTTGATCGCCTCTTCCATCAAGACTGATGCCGCGGTCCAATCGGCCGAAGCGCAAGGGAAGGCCAACCTCTGGTCAGCCGAAGGCCACCCCGGCGATGACGCAGGGCAGTTGGGTCCAGACGACGCGGTATGCAGGTCAAGAGTGGTCCGTGCGGCAAGTTCGCGGCAACGAGTCTGGACGTAGTTATGTCTGCCCCGGATGCCAGCAGCAGGTGCCTGCCTCCCTTGCTCACACCGTGGCATGGCCCAACGACGGGATGGGCGGGCTTGATAACCGGCGACACTGGCATACAACGTGCTGGTCAGCCAGGGAACGTCGGCGGCCAGGCGGATCCTTCGCATAGCGCTGCGCGTAGCGCGGTGCAGACCCCCAGTTAATCGGAGCGGTGCTCGACCAATTCCACGAGCACGCCGCCAGCGTCTTTGGGGTGGATGAAGTTGATCCGGCTGCCAGCTGTGCCGCGCTTGGGCTCAGCAAACAGCAACCGGACACCGTGCTCAACCAGTGCGGCGCTCGCAGCCGTGACGTCAGTGACTCGATAGGCGAGTTGCTGCAAGCCCGGCCCTTGCGGTCCAAAAACCGGCAATCGTGGACTCAGGAGTCAGCGGAGCAAGCAGTTGAATCAACACGCCGCCGGGGGCTGCGTCTGAGGGGCCGACCATGGCCTCGTCGACACCTTGCTCGGCATTTTGTTCGCGGTGCTGCACGTCAAGCCCTAGGACGTCGTGATGCCAACGGATGGCCTCATCGAGGTCTGGCACTGCGATGCCCACGTGGTCAATGCCCAACATGAACGGCTTGAGGACTTCACTCGTGTGCGTCATCACCCCAGGCTAGCCCCGACCTGGCAGGGCCGTTTCGCCTCAACCCGGTCTGAGCGCATACGGTGCGGATATGACTGACCTGTTGTTGCGCCAGGCCAAACTTGTCCCACTCGGCGCGCCCCGTGACGTTCGTGCGCCTAAGGCAGACGAGCCCCAGGACATCCTGATTCGTGATGGTCAGATCGCTCAGGTGGGGCAGTCGCTGGAACCGACGCCCGAGTCGTTCATTGTGGATGCCGAAGGTCGCTGGGCGATGCCTGGGCTGTGGGACCAGCACGTGCACATGACTCGGTGGTCATTGAGCCTCAACCGCCTCGATACCTCGGGGGTTTCGAGCCCGCAGGACACCCTTGACCTGGTGCAGGCAGCCATCGCTCGCGGCGAGGCAAACACCCCGACCGGCTTCTTGACTGGGTGGGGTCACCGATCTGCCCAGTGGGAGCGTCAGCCCAACGTTGCTGAACTCGACGCCGTGACCGGCTCGGTGCCTGTTGTTCTGATCAGCGGAGATGGGCATCACGGCTGGCTCAATACGGCTGCCCTGCAGCGACTGGGCATTCCGTTGCGCGACGGCATCATCGAAGAAGACGAATGGTTTGACGTCTATGCCCTGCTTGACGGCCTGCCCGGGGCCACCACTGAAGCAGAGGCCGGGGTGCAGTTGGCTGTGGATGTGGCCCGCCGTGCTGGAGTCGTCGGCATTGTTGACCTTGAATTTTCCGGTAGCTGGGAGCAGTGGCCCCTACGATTTGCTGCGGGCTGTGGGCCATTGCGGGTGCGAACCGGTGTGTATGCCGGACGCTTCCCTGAGATCTTGGCGACTGGCCGGCGAGCGGGTGATGTCATCCCTGGCAGTGACGGCTGGGCCACCCAAGGCCCCCTCAAACTGATCAGTGATGGGTCACTCAACACTCGCACTGCATGGTGCTGCAGCCCGTATGCGGGCGCCGAGCACCTGGCATACCCGCTGGGGCGGCCCAACTTCTCCAAGGAACAGATGCTCGACCTCGTGGCTCAAGCCCACCAGGCTGGATTGCACACCGCGCTGCACGCCATTGGCGATGCCGCCGTGGCAGCGGCCCTCGACGTCTTTGCCACCACCGGGGCAACGGGGAGCATCGAACACGCCCAATTGCTGCAGTTGGCCGATCTGCCGCGCTGGGCAAAACTGCCGGTCACCGCAAGTGTTCAGCCCGCGCACTTGCTTGATGATCGATCGGTCACGGAGCAGTGCTGGCCAGATCGCACCGACCGAACGTTCATGGTGCGCGGTTTGCTCGACCAAGGCATCAAGGTTGCTCTTGGCTCTGACGCACCCGTGGCAGCTCTCGACCCTTGGCTGGCGATGTCTTCAGCTGTGCACCGGGGCGAGCCCGGCGCCCCGCCTGGCATCCAGAGCAAGCCCTGAGCGTTCACCAGGCGCTGGCCGCGTCGGTGGATGGCCAACGGGTGCGTCCTGGCGACCGCGGCGACGTCATCTTGCTGGACCAAGACCCGCTGGCACCGGGGGACCCTTCTGAACAGGCAGCAGCATTGCGGTCGATGGCCGTTGCAGGCACCGTGATTGGCGGGCACGTACGCGGCCCGCTTGCCGCAGCAGTGCAAGGTTAGAGTGAGAGTCCACCAACGACGCTGGGAGAACGAGATTTCATGACGCACCACAACAGCACGGTTCTTGTCGCAGGAGCCCGCACCCCCATGGGCCGGATGCTTGGATCTCTGAAGGATTTTTCTGGCGCTGACTTGGGTGGATTTGCCATCAAGGCCGCCGTCGAGCGCGCGGGCATCACCGCTGAGCAGGTCGACTACGTGATCATGGGGCAGGTTCTCACCGCCGGCGCGGGGCAAATCCCGGCTCGCCAGGCGGCCGTCAAGGGTGGACTCGGCATGAACGTCCCGGCCCTGAGCATTAACAAGGTTTGTCTTTCGGGTTTGGACGCTATCGCCCTGGCTGACCAGTTGATTCGTGCCGGCGAGTTCGACGTGATCGTTGCTGGTGGCATGGAGTCCATGACAAATGCCCCGCACTTGCTGGAGAAGTCTCGCTCTGGGTTTAAGTTTGGCGACGTCACGATGCGCGATCACATGGCTCACGACGGTCTCTATGACGTATTCACTCACCAGGCCATGGGAGGTCTGACCGAAGAGGCCAACGACGAGGACGCCGCCGGGATCAGTTTCACTCGCGCCGAGCAGGACGCCTACGCCGCGCGGAGCCACCAGTTGGCCGCAGCCGCCCGCGAAGAGGGCCGCTTTGCTGAGGAGATCACCCCGGTTGAGATTCCGGTGCGCAAGGGCGACCCGATCGTCATGTCGCAAGACGAAGGCATCCGTCCCGAGACGACCACGGAGTCGTTGGCCAAGCTGCGTCCGGCATTCCGTCCTGATGGCACCATCACGGCTGGTTCGGCATCGCAGATCTCTGACGGTGGCGCTGCTGTTGTCGTGATGAGCAAGGCCAAGGCCGAGGAATTAGGGCTGACTTGGCTCGCTGAGATCGGTGCCCATGGGGTCGTCGCTGGCCCTGACTCATCACTGCAGAGCCAACCGGCCAACGCGATCGCGGCAGCCTGTGAGCGGGCCGGTATCGAGGCTGCGGCCCTAGATCTGATCGAGATCAATGAAGCTTTGCTGCCGTTGGCTTGGCCTCAACGCAGCAGTTGGGCGTCGACCCCGACAAGGTCAATGTGGACGGCGGAGCAATTGCGCTTGGCCACCCCATTGGTATGTCGGGTGCTCGCCTCGTCTTGCACCTCGCGCACGAACTGAAGCGACGTGGCGGCGGGACTGGAGCAGCGGCGTTGTGTGGTGGCGGCGGTCAAGGCGACGCCTTGCTCCTCACCGTGCCAACCCAGGGCTAATCCGTGGGGACGCGGGGTCGGCCTAGTGTCGACAAACTCGTTCGTTCTGCGCGCGATGGCTCGCCTCGGGCGGTAGCGCGGCTGATCTCCCTCGTGGAGAACGTTGACGACGCATTGCGTGAGGCGATGGCTGCGCTGGCCCCGCATACCGGCAATGCTTGGATGATCGGGCTCACTGGCAGCCCGGGCGTGGGCAAGTCGACCACGACGACCATGCTTGTCTCAGCCTTCCGCGCGCGCGGCCTTCGGGTTGCGGTGCTGGCTGTTGACCCTCTTCGCCGTTCTCCGGGGTGCGCTTCTCGGCGACCGAATCCGGATGGGCGATCACGCACTCGATCCGATGGTCTATATCCGGTCGATGGCTAGTCGAGGGCATCTTGGCGGTTTGTCATGGGCAACTCCGCAAGCGCTGCGCGTCCTTGATGCAGCCGGATTCGACGTGATCTTGGTGGAGACCGTTGGTGTTGGGCAGTCAGAAATAGATGTAGCAGGTATGGCTGACACCACCGTTGTGTTGCTCGCGCCCGGAATGGGCGACGGGATACAGGCGGCCAAGGCGGGGATTCTCGAGGTTGGCGATGTGTTCTTTGTGAACAAGGCTGATCGTGACGGGGCAGACGTGACGGTGCGCGAGATCCGACACATGATCAGTTTGGGCGACCGCTTTGAAGCCGGTGATTGGCGACCGCCGGTGGTCAAGACCATCTCTGCTCGCTCCGAGGGTGTTGAAGATGCCCTGGAGGCGCTCGATAAGCACTTTGCCTGGAGCCAAGAATCGGGCGGGCTGGCCAGGCGCCGGGCCGCTAGGGCTGGACGAGAAGTTGAGGCCATCGCGCTTGCTCAGTTGCGACAGCAGATGGGTGACCTGGCCAGTGGTGCTTCGTTGTCAGCGTTGGCCAAGCAAGTCGCGCGGGGTGAACTCGATCCTTACGCCGCAGCCGACGTCGTGCTCTCCGAATTGGGCACAGCGCAACACCGACAACGCCGCCCTGGGTCGATAGCGTGGGGATATGTTATTTGCCTTTTCTATTGCTCCCTCCGGTTCCGGTGCTGCCGACGAATCTGGATCGGTGAGTGCCGCAGTGGCCGACGTTGTTCGCGTTGTCCGCGAGTCGGGCTTGCCGAATGAGACCACCTCCATGTTCACCACCATTGAAGGTGAATGGGATGAGTGCATGCAGGTGATCAAGGACGCCTGCGACGCGATGGCTGCCCATAGTGATCGGGTTGGGTTGGTGCTGAAAGCCGACCTCCGTCCTGGCTTCACTGGGCAACTTACTTCCAAGGTTGACCGGGTCGAGGCCCATCTGAGAGAGGGGAGCGGGACACCCGCTAACTCGACATGGGGGACTTCACCGACACCCAGACTGGCGGGCCGCTACGCCTTGAATTGCGCAGTGTTGATGGGCGTGACTTCTCAGTCCTGCGGCAAATCAGCTATCACAGCGACCGCTTTGACGACTGTTTTACTGTCCCGGCCGACCTCGCCACATTCACGACTGATTTAGCCTCGGTGCCCACGGTTTTCACCTGGCTCGTCCCCGTCAGCGGCACCTTCTTGCCAGCGGCTGTCCTGCACGACGCCCTGTTAGACGATGCCTACCTAGGGCCGAGGGTCGACAGGATCAAAGCAGACCTGATCTTCCGCGAGTCGATGATTGAGTTAGGCACGGGCACTGTGCGGGCCTGGCTGATGTGGTCGGCGGTCACCGTGGGCACGATGCGCAAGAGCCCTTCGATAGCCCGGAAGATCGTTCTGTGGATGCTCATCGGGGTGATTGCGGTGCTCGGGGCATTGGCGACGGGGGACCTCTTCGATGTGTGGTCGGTCTTGCCCTGGATGGGGGACCGCCCGCTGTGGCAAGAGTTGGCGCTGGGCGGGCTGTTCGCGGTGTTGATACCACCGGTCTTGGCTTCGTCCTGGGGAAAGCAATGGGCGGCGGGCACCATTGTGGGTTTGGCATTGGCCGTTTTGCTCCATGTGACGCTGGTTTTGTTGGCACTGTATGCCGGGTATGAGGCCCTAGAACGGTTGTTGCGCAAGAGGCAGGTACGGTGAGGTCATGAGCAACAGTGCTGTTGATCCTTCTGATTCGAAGACCTCCGGAGCCCGCTCTGGGCGAGCGGCTTGGCAAGCGCGTTTTGACGCCGCCAAAGCCTCCGGACGCGTCCGTGACGCCGACTTCACCACCCTGTCTGGCACCGAGCTTGAGCCAGCCTACGGCCCCTCGCCACGGGTCGAAGCCGTCGACGAGCGGATGCCACGCATTGGGTGGCCGGGTGCGTTCCCCTTCACTCGCGGGCTGTACCCAACCGGCTATCGGGGTCGGACCTGGACGATTCGCCAGTTTGCTGGGTTCGGCAACGCGCAACAGACCAACGAGCGCTACAAGATGATCTTGGCCCGTGGCGGTGGTGGTCTCTCAGTTGCCTTTGACATGCCGACCCTGATGGGGCGCGACTCTGACGAAGAAGAGTCGCTGGGTGAAGTTGGGCACTGTGGTGTGGCCATTGACTCGGCCAGCGACATGGACATCTTGTTTTCTGACATTGACCTGTCCGATGTCACGACGTCCATGACTATTAGCGGGCCAGCTGTCCCGGTTTTCTGCATGTATCTGGTTGCAGCCGAGCGCCAAGGTGTTGACCTCGGCAAACTGAATGGCACGTTGCAGACGGACATTTTCAAGGAGTACATCGCCCAGAAAGAATGGATCTTCCCGCCGGAGCCGCACCTGCGGCTGATCGGTGACCTGATGGAGTACACCTCCCGGGACATCCCGGCTTACAAGCCGCTGTCGGTTTCGGGCTATCACATTCGTGAGGCGGGAGCCACGGCTGGTCAAGAGTTGGCGTTCACCCTGGCCGACGGTTTTGGGTATGTCGAGTTGGGCCTGTCGCGCGGGCTCGACGTCAACGTCTTTGCTCCTGGGCTGTCCTTCTTCTTCGACTCTCACCTCGACTTCTTTGAAGAGATCGCCAAGTTCCGTGCCGCTCGCCGCATTTGGGCGCGGTGGTTGCGCGACGAATATGGCGCAACGTCGGAGAAGGCGCAGTGGCTGCGCTTCCACACCCAAACCGCTGGAGTGTCATTGACGGCACAGCAGCCGCTCAACAACGTGGTGCGGACGGCGGTTGAAGCGCTCGCCGCAGTCTTGGGCGGGACCAACTCCCTACATACCAACGCGTTGGATGAGACCTTGGCGCTGCCGAGTGAACAGTCCGCTGAGGTCGCGTTGCGCACCCAGCAGGTGTTGATGGAAGAGACCGGGGTCGCCAACGTGGCAGACCCCTTGGCGGCTCCTGGTTCATTGAGGAGTTGACCGACAAGATCGAAGCCCAAGCCGAAGAGATCTTCGACACCATCCGGGCGATGGGTGTGCAGGGCCGTGAGCCCGACGCCGATGGAAACATCGAGCACGCCATTGGCCCGATGACTTCTGGCATCCTTCGCGGCATCGAAGACGGCTGGTTCCAGTCCGAGATTGCCGAGTCGGCCTATCAGTATCAGCAAGCCCTCGAGCGTCGGGAAAGAAGGTCGTCGGCGTCAACTGCCACACCGAGTCAGTCGCCAACGAGCTTGAGATCCTGCGGGTGAGCCACGAGGTCGAGCGCGATCAGGTCAAGGTGCTCGGCGACCGCAAGGCGCAACGCGACGCTAGCCGCGTGCAAGCAGCGTTGGACCACATGGTGGCGGTGTCCAAGACCGACGAAAATATGATCCCGGCAATGTTGGACTCCGTGCGAGCCGAAGCAACATTGGGTGAGATCTGTCAGGTCCTGCGCAACGAGTGGGGCAAGCACATCGAGCCGCCACGCTTCTAGTGCCCGTTTGCACCTCGAAGGGCGCTGGTGTGCGCAGATTCACCGTCTCCGGATTTCCGGGGCTTAGGTCGGGCCGTTTATCATAATGTTATGAAGTCGACTCGCTCCCTTGTTGCCCTGTGCCTGAGCTCTGCCCTGTTGTTGTCCGCCTGCAGTGGCGGCGACGACACCGATGCGGACCAGGCGACCTCAACGGGCGACGCTGGCGCGGCTACGACCGACGCAGGGGCTGCCACAGCGAGTCCCGATGAGGCTGCTGTAACCGCTGAGCCAACCGAGGAGTCCACGCAGGGCGCCTTGTCCATTGGCGAAGCCGAGGTCATTGCCACTGAAGTGTTGACGGCGGTCGCGAAGTCCACCCAGTCGGACGGCGAGTCTGCCGTGTCCGACATGGAGGCGGGCTATGCAGGCCCCGCCCTGGAAGCGGCCAAGGCAGCGGACAAGTTGGAAAAGGTGGAGGGTGAACCTGCCAGCATCGACTTGATCGCCAACCCAGTCGCGCCAACCGTTCTGGCGATCAGCCAGGACGATGGCGAAGAACCCGGCGTGATTCTCGCTCAGACGATTCAGGTCTCTGGGATCCCGGAGTTGCACCTTTGGTGAGCCAAGACGGGATGGATGACTACAAGGTGATCTGGGAAGCCCCCATGCGTCCCGGCACTGAACTGGGCACCTTGACCGGCGTACTGCTGGAACCCCGGTCGTCCGTGAGGGCGGTGGCGACTTCGCGCTGACTCCTGGCACGGCGCTGAACCACCTCGCAGACTCCCTCGACTACCCACGCAAGGATGTTTCTGGCGTCAAGAGCTACGGCTTTGCGCCCGAGGTCCGATCGAATGCATCGGCGCAGCAGAGGGCCGTCGAGGTTCAGGCTGATTTCGTGGAAACAAACGCGGTCATCCCCGGCAATACGGTCACCCTGTACTTCGAAGATGGCTCGGGAATCTCGTTTGCGATCTTGGATCGGCAGAGCACGTTCACTGTTGAAGACGGTATGGAGTTAACTCCGCCGGACACCTTCACGACTTTCGTTGGCGATAACTCGATCAACGAGTCGGCCAACCTCGAGACCTATGTCTTCGTCGCCGTGACGCTGCCTGCCACTGAAGGCGCTCCCGAAATGATCGCCGCACGCGAGCAGATTATCGGCGCATCCGGCGAGTGAGTCGCCCCTGATTCGGGTCTCACGTCAACTCAGGAGACAATGGGGAAATGAGTCAGCAACCGTTTAGTGCAGCAGCCCTTCGAGGCGCCGTCGATCTTTCCGGGCTAGGCAAGAAGGCTCCCGCAGCGCCGGCCGCCGGAACGAATGCGGCCGACGTCCCGCTAGCAGAGGGCACCGACGCGACCTTTGAAGCCGTCGTGACCAACTCCAAGACGGTGCCGACCGTTTTGGTGCTGTGGAGCGAGCAACTTCCTGAGTCGTTGGCCCACGCGCAATTGTTGGCCAAGATGTCCAAGCAGTACCAGGGTCGGTTCGCCGTCGTCGGCATCAATCTTGAAGCGAACCCGGGCATTCTGCAGGCTCTGACTCCGGCGTTGCAGCAGACCTTTGGTCAGGTTGATGCACTGCCGGTGGTGATGGGGTTGCTGCAAGGCCAGCCAATGCCGTTCTACCTCGGTGTGCAAGAGGAAGCCGCCCTGGGGCAGTTGTTCGACAAGTTCCTTGAAGCCGCCGTTGCTAACGGTGTTGAGGGCCGGGTGAATGTCGGTGAAGCGAGCGACGAGCCCGAGGAAGACGAGGAAGAACTGCCCGCCATGCACCAGCAGGCATATGACGCCATTGAGCGTGCGGACTATCCCGCAGCGGAGTCGGCATACGAATCGGCCTTGGCTGCTAACCCGGCCGATGAGGAAGCAAAGCTTGGCCTCAACCAGGTCAAACTGTTGGCCCGCACGGCAGACCTTGATCTCACCGCGACGCGCGCAGCAGCGGCTGCCAACCCGAGCGATGTGCAAGCACAGATGAAGGCCGCCGATCTCGATCTCGTGGGTGGCCACGTGGAAGATGCTTTCAACCGGATGATCGACACCGTGCGCATCACCGCCGGCGACGAGCGGACGACCGCTCGCGAGCACCTGCTCTCCATGTTTGAGGTCATCGGCACCAGCGATCCACGGGTCAACCTGGCTCGCCGCGCTCTCACTAACGCCCTCTTCTAAGGCGCCTTTTCATCCGGTAGGCGACCAAAACTTTGGTACACATGCCAGATGAATAGGCACATAGGTAGACGAAGCGGCCCCCAAACTCTGATGAGTTCGGGGGCCGCTTCGCTGTTAGTCCAGGCGCTGAGTTAGCTCAGTGCTGCGTCGACGACCTTCTGGGCGTCCTGCTGCACCTGGGCTAAGTGCTCTGCACCCTTGAAGGACTCTGCGTAGATCTTGTACACGTCCTCTGTGCCCGAGGGACGTGCCGCAAACCAAGCATTCTCGGTTTCGACCTTGAGGCCGCCGATCGCGGCGCCGTTGCCGGGCGCCTCAGTCAAAATGGCCGTGATCGGCTCACCAGCGACCTCGGTGGCCGTGATGGACGAAGCCGAAAGTTGCTTGAGCTTAGCCTTCGCTTCACGGTTGGCTGGCGCATCAATACGCGCGTAGGCCGGGTCACCGAACTTCTCGGTCAACTCCGCATACTGCTGGCTGGGGCTTTGGCCTGTCACTGCTTGGATCTCGGCGGCCAGCAAAGCGAGGATCAGGCCATCCTTGTCAGTGCTCCACGTTGAGCCATCGTGGCAGAGGAACGAGGCACCAGCGGACTCCTCGCCACCAAAGCCAATCGAGCCATCAATCAGGCCAGGCACGAACCACTCAAAGCCGACGGGGACCTCAAGCAGCGTTCGCCCGAGCCCTTCCGCGACGCGGTTGATCATGCCCGAAGACACCAACGTCTTGCCGATCGCGGTCTGCTCTGGCCACTGCGGGCGGTTGCCACCGAACAGGTAGTCGATGGCCACAGCGAGGAAGTGGTTGGGGTTCATCAGCCCACCATCGGGCGTGACGATGCCGTGCCGGTCGGCGTCGGCGTCGTTGCCAGTGCTGATGTCGTAGTCGTCCTTGGCTTTAATCAAGGACGCCATAGCGTGCGGCGACGAGCAATCCATCCGGATCTTGCCGTCGCCGTCCAGGGTCATGAAGCGCCAGGTGGCGTCGACTAGTGGGTTCACAACGGTCAGGTCCAACTGATGCGCGTCCGCGATGGCTTGCCAGTAGTCGACTGAAGCTCCGCCCAACGGATCGGCACCGATGCGAATTCCAGCTTTGCGGATCGCCTCGATGTTGATCACCTTCGGCAGTGCAGCCACATAGTCGGCCATGAAGTCGAAGGACTGGACCTTCTCGCGTGCCTCATGCAGTGGCACGCGCTGAACTCCGGAAAGCTTGGCCCGCAGGTATTCGTTGGCTCGGTCAGCAATCCAGCCGGTCGCATCCGTGTCGGCCGGGCCACCGTGTGGCGGGTTGTACTTGAACCCACCATCGCGCGGCGGGTTGTGCGAAGGAGTGACCACGATGCCGTCAGCCCGACCAGCGCCGGTCACCCCGCGTTGGCTTCAATGATGGCTCGAGACACCGCGGGGGTCGGGGTGTAGCGATCGTGCATGTCCACCATGACGGTGACCTTGTTGCCCACTAGCACCTCGAGGGCGCTAGCCCACGAGGGCTCGGAGAGCGCATGGGTGTCGCGACCGATAAAGAGCGGACCCTCAATGCCCTGCTCGGCGCGGTAGTCGCAAATGGCCTGCGTGGTCGCCAGAATGTGGTCTTCGTTGAAGGCCGCATCCAGCGAACTACCACGGTGCCCCGAGGTGCCAAACGCCACTTGCTGATTGACGTTCTCCGGGTCTGGCGACTTTGTGTAGTACGCCGTCACCAGGTGGGCGACATCAATGAGGTCTTCCGGTCGGGCTACCTGTCCGGCATGCTCGTGAAGTGCCATCAGTTCTCCTATGAATCAATGGATGGTCGGGATTACTGCTGGGCGGAATCTGGCGCAAACCACATGACGCCGAGCGGCGGTAGCACAACGTCTGCGGAGTAGCGCTGACCATGGTGTGGCTGATCCGTGGCCTCAATGCTGCCCATGTTGCCCACGCCTGATCCGCCGTAGGTCTCGGCGTCCGTGTTCATCACTTCGCGCCACGTACCGCCCTGAGGCAGGGCTAGGCGGGTTTCACGAGGGGAGCCACCAAAGTTGGCAACAGCGACCAACACCGGGCGTTCGCCGTCCTCGTTCGGAGCACCGTAGCGGGCAAACGAATACGTGTTGCCTGATGCGTCATCGGCGTCGAGCCAGGTGAAGCCAGCCGGGTCGGTGTCCAACTCCCACAAGGCAGGCATGTCCTTATAGACGGAGTTGAGGTCGCGCACCATGTTGGCGACACCCAGGTGGCTTGGCTGGTTCAACAGCCACCAATCCAGGCTGCGGCCATCGGCCCACTCAGACTCCTGAGCAAACTCGGTGCCCATGAAGATCAATTGCTTGCCGGGGTGGGACCACATGAAGGCAAGGTATGCCCGTAGGTTGGCCAACTGCTGCCAACGATCACCGGGCATCTTGCGCAGCATGGAGCCCTTGCCGTGCACGACCTCGTCGTGGCTGATCGGCAACACGAAGTTTTCAGAGAAGGCATAAACCATCGAGAACGTCATCATGGTGGTGGTACTGACGGTGGATGGGTTCGTTCGCGACGTAGTCCAGCGAGTCGTGCATCCAGCCCATATTCCACTTGAAGCCAAAGCCCAAGCCATCGTTTTCGGTCGGGCGGGTCACGCCAGGCCACGAGGTCGATTCCTCGGCAATGATCGTGACGCCAGGGTGGCGACGGTATGCGGTGGCGTTGGTTTCTTGGAGCAACTCCACGACGTCAAGGTTTTCGTTGCCGCCGTATTTGTTGGGCAGCCACTGGCCTTCCTCGCGGGAGTAGTCGAGGTACAGCATGGAGGCCACACCATCAACACGCAGCCCATCAGCATGGAACTCCTGCAACCAGAAGAGTGCGTTAGCGACCAAGAAGTTGCGCACCTGCGGACGACCGAAATCGAAGATGTAGGAGCCCCACTCGTTGTGCCAACCCTTGCGCGGGTCCGGGTGCTCGTACAGCGCGGTGCCATCGAACTTGGCCAGCGCCCACGGGTCGGTGGCGAAGTGGCCAGGGACCCAGTCCAGGATGACGCCAATGCCAGCTTGGTGCATACGGTCGATGAGGAACTTGAGCTCTTCGGGGAGCCCATCCGTGAGTCAGCGGCGTAGTAGCCGGTCACGTGGTAGCCCCACGAGGGGCCATACGGGTGCTGCATCACCGGCATGAACTCGACGTGAGTGAAGCCAAGATGAGAGACATAGTCAACCAGTTGGTCGGCCAACTCGCTGTAGGACAAGCCCTGTCGCCAAGAGGCCAGGTGCACCTCGTAGATGCTCATCGGAGCCTTAACGACCGCGGTGTTATCCCGCTTGGTAATCCACTCGGCGTCATTCCACTCGTGGTGGGCTTCGGTGACGATGGAAGCCGATGCCGGCGGCTGTTCGGCCGCGCGAGCCAACGGGTCTGCCTTCGTGGTGCGGTTCCCATCCGGGGCGGTGATGTCGAACTTGTAGCGGGTGCCCGCGCCGACGCCGGGGATGAAGAGCTCCCAAATGCCCGAAGAGGCCAACGCGCGCATCGGGTGCACCGAGTTGTCCCAGCTGTTGAAGTCACCAACGACCGAAACGCCCTGGGCGTGCGGGGCCCAGACGGCGAATGACGTGCCGACAACTTCACCCATCGGGCCGTCGTAACGGCGAACGTGAGCCCCCAAGACGGTCCACAACTGCTCATGGCGTCCTTCGTTGATGAGGTGCTGGTCGATTTCGCCAACCGTCGGCAAGAACCGGTAGGGTCGTCCTGAGTGTGCTCGTGGCCGTCATCCCAAGACGTCACAATGCGGTAATCCGTGACCTCAGGACTGGCAACAACTGCTGTCCATACGCCATGGGTCTCATGCTCAAGGGCACTCGCTCACCGTCGGCGAGTTGTAGTGCGACGGTGCGTGCGAGCGGGCGGTAAACGCGGACCGTGACGCCCCCGTCGTGGGGGTGGGCGCCGAGGAGGTTGTGTGGGTTGCCGTGCCGACCGCGCAGCAGTGACTCCACCTCGCTGGTCGATAGGGGGCGTGCGGTCGGAGTCTGGCGATCAGTCACCGTGGTCTCTTCCTTTGCAGGTTGGGTCTGTGCAGCATCGCGACGCTCAAGGAGTCGCGTGATGGCAAGCAGTGGGATCGCGACCCACGAGGGCCGATTGCGCTTTTCGTAAACAACTTCGTACAAGGCTTTATCGAGTTCCAGGGCCTCTAGCAGCGCCTTGTCTCGCTCGGGATCATGTCCTGTCTCTTGGGCATATCCGGCAAGGAAAGCCCTCGTGACTTCGCAGCCCACGTTTGGCGGTCAAGATCGTGGTCCAGGTTGATCGATCCGGTCGCATAGTCAAAGCTGCGCAGCATGCCTGCGACATCGCGAGCGGGCAGATCGGGGGCGGTGCGTTGGGCTAGGGAACGAAGTGGCTCGCCTTCAAAATCGAGCAGCACCCATCCACGTTCGGGCACGTCGAGAACCTGACCAAGGTGGTAGTCGCCGTGAATACGTTGGGTTTGGGGCCAAGGCTGGTTGGCGGCCTCGGCAAAGACGTCGCGAATCCTGGATTCTTGCCCTGCCAACTCAGGGACTGCCTCAATAGCGTCACCCAAGCGGTCATGCCACTGGCGAACCAACTCTGTGCGCTGTTGTTCGGTGATAGGGCCAGCGCCCATCGCAGTGGCCAGGGTCGCGTGGACCGAAGCCGTTGCGACCCCTAGGGCGTAGGCCCGATCGGAGAAGTCGCTCTCATCCCGTGCTGAGACCAGGGCAGTCCGCCAGGCATCTGTGACGCCAGGCAAAATTCTTGCGCAAAGGCAAGGTGGCCACGCAAGAACGGTCCGCCATCAGCGGCGGGCCACTGACCACCGAGCGAACCTACGGGCCGGGGACCAGAGTCGAGCCAGCGCTCGCTAAGGCGCTTTGCACCGTCACGTCTGGGTTTTCACCCTCATGCAAGACGCGGAAAACCTTGATGATGAGCGGCGCATCGGAGTTGTCGGTTTCGATAATGATGGAGGTGTTCGACTGTTCGCCGGTCAGCACCGCAGAGCGAGCGACGATCGGTCGGGCGGCCCCCGTGTCTACCGGGTTTCCAGACATGCCCGTCTTGGTGTCGGAACCAATCACATCACCGGTATGCATCGTGTCCAGCATCGCTTGCACGAAGGCAGAGTCGTGGCAGGCGTCGTAGGCGGCAAAGCCATCAAACTCACCCACCAGCGCGGTGTGCAGATCCGGTGCAGCCTCGTGCCGATAAGAGAGCGGCACTTGGTAGGTGACCGGCACGGCCGCGCTCTCATCAACCACGAAATGGGTCCGGATCAGCGCTAGTGGGCCAGCGTCTGTGTTCCCGCCAGGGTTAGGCCAGGTGACCGACCCTAGGTGTCGCAACTTTGCTGCGCTGCCTTTGCCCGCATACCAACGTCGACTGGGTATCCAGTCTTCCAGGGCGGCCATCACGGCGTTCATTTCATCGCTCATCGGATACCCCCTCATCAGGTGTGAGCCCCAACCAATAGAAGTCTCGTGACCCCAAAGTGATGACAACGTTTCCATCGTCGTCGATGTCGGGGAAGCCTACGCCGCCGAACAGGTCTTGAGCCAGAGCGCCGCGAAGGTGATCCGGCACGGTGATGGTGGCGGCTTGTGGTCGAGAGGACAGATTGTTGACGCACAAGACGGCGCTGAGGCCTTCCCGTTCGGACTCATCTCCGCGGGGGAGCACCCGCACGAAGGCCAAGACAGTAGGGTTGTCGGCCTCGCAAATAACAAAGTCACCGACACCAAAGACTTCATGTGCAGCTCTGACCTGCAACATTCCACGCATCCAGTGCAGCAACGATGAGCCCGACGCAGCTTGTGCCTCGACGTTGACAGCCGTGTAGTTGTAAACCAGCGAAGACACCACCGGTTGATACAACTTGCCCGGGTCAGCGGTCGAGAAGCCAGCGTTGCGGTCGGGGGTCCACTGCATCGGGGTCCGCACCGAGTCGCGGTCTTCAAGCCAGATGTTGTCGCCCATGCCGATTTCGTCGCCGTAGTACAAGCATGGCGAGCCCGGCAATGAAAACAGCAGTGCGTTGATTAATTCCAACTCGCTGCGGGAGTTATCCAGCAGTGGAGCAAGGCGCCGGCGGATGCCGACATTGGCGCGCATCCGTGGGTCGGGGAGTACCAGCCATACATCGCCGAGCGTTCTTCACCCGAGACCATTTCAAGGGTCAACTCGTCATGGTTGCGCAAGAAGGTGCCCCATTGAGTGCCGGATGGGATGGCAGGCGTCTCGTTCATCACGGTGATGATCGGCTCGGCCTTTTCCTCGCGCAAGGCGTAGTAGAGGCGCGGCATCACTGGGAAGTGGAAGCACATGTGGCACTCCGGCTCCTCTTCAGTGCCGAAATAGTCAACGACCTCCGCGGGGAGCTGGTTGGCTTCGGCCAACAAGACTCGGCCCGGATACTCCTTGTCGACCATGGCGCGCAACTTGGCCAAGAAGGTATGCGTGGGCTTGAGGTTTTCGCAGTTCGTGCCCTCTTCTTCGAACAGATACGGCACCGCGTCGAGGCGGAATCCATCGATGCCCATGTCCATCCAAAAGCGGACGACGTCAAACATCGCTTCCTGAACAGCCTCGTTCTCAAAGTTGAGGTCCGGCTGGTGGCTGAAGAAGCGGTGCCAGAAGAACTCACGACGCACCGAGTCGAAGGTCCAGTTGGAGACCTCGGTGTCGACAAAAATGATCCGCGCGTCCGCATACTTGTCATCCGTCTGAGACCAGACGTAAAAGTCGCCGTAGGGACCATCTGGTTCTGAGCGAGACGCCTGAAACCACGGGTGCTGGTCAGAGGTGTGGTTCATCACCAGGTCGGTAACAATCCGGATCCCACGGGCATGGGCTTGCGAGATCAACTCTTGAAAATCTGGCAGCGTCCCAAACTCGGGCAGCACGGCTGTGTAGTCGGCAATGTCGTAGCCGCCGTCCCGAAGCGGTGAGGCATAAAACGGCGGAATCCAGAGGCAGTCGACACCCAGCCACTGCAGGTAGTCGAGGCGTCGGACGAGTCCGCTGAAGTCCCCAGAGCCACTGCCGGTGGAGTCGTCAAACCCGCGCACCAGCACTTCGTAGAAAACTGCCTTGCGGAACCAATCCGGATCGTGTTTCAGCCCTGGCTGGTAGAGGTTCAGACCAACCACTAGAACCGCCGCACTGCGATCATGTGTACGGGCTCGGCGTCGGTGCCCAAACGGACGTAGTTGTTCTGGCCCCAGTGCCACTGGTCACCGCTGATCAGGTCCTGAGCGATGAAGCCGTCATCCCAGTTCAGGCCAAGCGCGGCCATGTCAAGGTGCACCGTCGTCTCCCGGGTTGAGTGCGGGTCCAAGTTGGCGATCACCAAAACGGTGTCGTTCTCGGAGCCATCGCCGGCACCACCGCCACGCTTGGAGTAGACCAAGAAGTTCTCGTCATCAGCGGTGTGGAAGGTGATGTTGCGCAACCAGTGCAAGGCGGGATGGCGACGACGAATCTGGTTGATCGAGCGCAGGTAGGGCGCCAAGTTGGGGCGGCCTTCTGCTTCGCCGGTGCCGCCGTGCGGGCCATCAAGACCCCAGCGACGGTTCTTGTATTCGTACTTCTCGTTGTCGACCTGCTCCTCGGCCCCCGGACGAGCAACGTGCTCACAGTGCTCATAGCCCGCGTAAATGCCGTAAGTCGGGACCAAGTGGCAGCCAGTGCAGCCCGCAATTTGAAGGCCGTGGGCCCGCCGTATTGCATGTATGGCGTCAAGATGTCGTGCGTCGTCGGCCAGAAGGAGGGACGCATGTAGTTGGCCGACTCACCAGCCAACTCCTCGACATATTCGCGCAGCTCCCACGCTTGGTTGCGCCAGGCGTAGTAGGTGTAGGACTGCTGGAATCCGGCCTTGGCCAACGTGTGCATCATCGCGGGCTTGGTGAAGGCCTCGGCCAGCCAAATGACCTCGGGGTGGTCAACCGCCACGTCAGCAATCAGCCACTGCCAAAACTCAACAGGCTTGGTGTGCGGGTTGTCGACGCGAAAGACCGTGACGCCGTGGTCGATCCACACCTGCATCACGTCGCGCATGGCGGCATACGAACCTGCAGGGTCGGTGTCAAAGTTCAGCGGGTAGATGTCCTGGTACTTCTTGGGCGGGTTCTCTGCGTAGGCGATGGTGCCGTCAGCCCGAGTCACAAAGAACTCGGGGTGATCCTTGGCCCACGGGTGGTCCGGGGAGGCCTGCAGCGCGATATCCATCGCGACCACCATGCCCAGGTCTTCAGTGGCACTGACGAACGCGTCGAAGTCGTCAAAGTCACCGAGGTCTGGGTGCAGCGCGTCGTGCCCGCCGTCTTCTGAGCCGATGGCATAGGGCGAGCCGGGGTCGAGCTCTCCTGCTTCCAGTGTGTTGTTTGGTCCCTTGCGGTTCGTTCGGCCGATCGGGTGGATCGGCGTCAGGTAGACAACGTCAAAGCCCATGTCGGCGATGGCAGGTAACCGCTTGGCGGCGGTCTCAAACGTGCCGGTGGTCCACACCCCGGTATCGGGGTCCTGAACGGCGCCCTCGGAGCGGGGGAACATCTCATACCAAGCGCCGGTGAGGGCTAGCGACCGCTCCACCCACCAGGCGAAGTTCTGGGTGGGGCTGATCATGTCGCGAAGCGGGTTGTTGGTCAGCAGGCGATGCATCTCCTGCCCAGCACCTGCCGCGAGACGCGCTGGCACGGGTCGGCTGTCATCTCGCAGCCCGGCAATGGCGTCCTTGAGGGCGCGGGTCTGTCCCCCGTCCCAGTCCAACTCCGCGACGGCCCGCTCAATCACGCGAGCGCCTTCTTCCAGCATCACCTCAACGTCGACACCGGCCTCGACCTTCAACGTGGCGTCGTGATGCCAGGTGGCGTACACATCGGACCAGCCTTCGACCCGGTAGTGCCAAAGCCCTCAGCGTCGGCGTGTACCTGGGCACCCCACAAGCTCAACCCGGGGTTCAACTCGGTCATCGGCACGATGGTTTCGGTGCCGTCTGGATCGGTCAGCACCACGGAGGCATTGACTGCGTCGTGGCCCTCGCGGAAGACCGTGGCCTTGACCACAAACTGCTCGTTGACAACAGACTTTGTCGGCCTAGCACCGCCATCCACAGCGGGGGATACGTTGACAACCGGGATGCGCCCAATCGGCCGTTGGCCAACTAAGTCGAGGACGCTGCGGTCGATGGGATCGGGTGGGTTGCGTCGTGGCTCAGTCACATCCCCGACGCTACCCGTAAACGGTCCTCAATTGCCACGATTCGCGTGGTTTGGTGTGGTCACGGTTTGAACCCCTAGTCTCTTGCAGGTGAAGGCAATACGTCGGCTGCACGTTCGAACCGTGCTCCCCCAACCTTGGCCCCCTTTCCGATTTGGCGATGAACCTGCGCTGGTCCTGGCATGACGCCACTCGGGACCTGTTCGCGGGGATCGACCAGCAGGCCTGGGAGGAGGTGCAGGCAGACCCCGTCGCCATGCTGAGCCGCTTGAGCCCACAAAAACTTCAGGGCCTAGCTGCCGACGAGGCATTCGTTGCTCGCGTCGATGCCGCAAAGGCCGAACTAGACGCCTACCTCAGTGAACCGCGCTGGTATCAGTACCAGTCGCAGGCATCGTCGCAAGGTTGGCCGAGCGCGATTGGCTACTTCTCGCCTGGAGTTCGGCATCGCCGCTGCGTTGCCGCAATACTCTGGCGGACTGGGCATCTTGGCCGGTGACCACCTCAAGAGCGCGTCCGACCTCGGGGTGCCGATTGTTGGCGTTGGCTTGTTCTACAAGTCGGGGTATTTCCGTCAGGGCCTCAACTCAGAGGGTTGGCAGCAGGAGTCCTACCCGATCCTCGACCCCGATGACCTGCCACTTTCTTTGCTGCGCGAAGCCGACGGCACTCCAGTATTGATTGAGTTGGCGATGCCGGCCGGGGGCAGGTTACAGGCGCACGTATGGCGGGCGCAGGTTGGCCGCGTGCCGCTCCTGTTGTTGGACTCGGATGTAGAAACCAATGACAGCGCTCGCCGTGAGTTGACCCACCGGCTCTATGGTGGCGGCGGTGATCAGCGCCTTGAGCAGGAGATGTTGCTCGGCATCGGTGGTGTCCGCGCACTGCGTGCCTGGTCACTAATCACCGGTGCACCGACCCCAGATGTGTATCACTCCAACGAGGGCCACGCTGGCTTCCTCGGTATTGAGCGGATTAGCGAGTTGAGCACGGGCTCGGGCTTGTCCTTTGATGAGGCTCTGCAGACCGTGCGGGCAGGCACTGTGTTCACCACGCATACCCCGTCCCGGCGGGTATTGACCGGTTCGCGGCGGATGCGATTGCCTCTCACTTCGGCGGCGGCGCTGCCTTGCCAGGAGTCCCGGTGGAGTCACTGTTGGCTTTGGGTGCCGAAACCTACGCTGGGGGTGCGCGGGGCGTGTTCAATATGGCGGTCATGGGAATGCGGTTGGCCCAGCGCGTCAATGGTGTCTCAGTGCTGCACGGTGACGTCAGCCGAGGCATGTTTAACGGTTTGTGGCCGGGCTTTGAGCAGGATGAGGTGCCGATTGGTTCGCTGACCAACGGGGTGCACGCTTCAACGTGGGTTGACCAGCGGGTTTTCGACTTGCCTGGTCGCACTGGCGGCAACGCTGAAGCGTCCGGCGCTGACATCTGGCGTGAGGTGGCGCAGGTGCCCGGCGACGCGCTGTGGTCAACCAAACGCGAGATGCGTGCGGATTTAGTGGCGGACGCACGCCAGCGTTTGACTAAGTCGATGCAGGACCGTGGGTCGTCGCTGGCGGAGTTGGGTTGGATCGACGACGTCCTCGACCCCGACACCTTGACTATCGGGTTTGCCCGTCGTGGCGCGACCTACAAACGCCTCACACTGATGCTGCGGGATCCGGCGCGGTTGAAGAAGATTCTCTGCAATCCGGATCGCCCGGTGCAACTGGTCATCGCGGGCAAGTCCCACCCGGCGGACGACACGGGCAAGGCCCTGATCCAGCAGATGGTGCGCTTCACCGATGATCCGGAGGTGCGCAGCAAGATTGTCTTCTTGCCCAACTACGACATTGCGATGGCGCAGCGTCTCTACCCGGGTTGTGACGTCTGGCTGAACAACCCGCTGCGTCCTTTGAAGCATGCGGCACCTCGGGCATGAAAGCAGCGCTCAATGGCGCCCTCAACCTGTCAGTCCTGGACGGTTGGTGGGACGAGTGGTTCGACGGCGAGAACGGTTGGGCCATTCCGACGGCTGACGGGGTCGTTGACCCCGAGCGCCGCGACGACATCGAGTCGGCCGCACTGTACGATCTGCTCGAAAACTCGGTGGTCCCGGCCTTCTACGAGCGTGACGCGGATGGTTTGCCGACTCGTTGGTTGCAGATGTTGCGCCACACGCTCAGCACGCTAGGCCCCAAGGTGCTCGCTGACCGGATGGTGGCTGAATACACCGAGACGCTGTACGTTCCTGCTGCTCGTAGTGGCTGGTCAGCGGCGGCCGATAGCTTTGCTGGCTCACGTGATCTGGCTGCCTTTGTCGGCCATGTGCGCCAAGGGTGGGACCGTGTCACTGTCGATCACATCGACGCTGACAACGTGCCCGACACCCCGCAGATCGGCGACGTTGTGGGGATTCACGCCTATGTCGCCCTCGGTGATTTGGCCCTGATCAGGTCAAGGTGCAATTGGCCTGGGGACGGGCTCGGACCAGTGACAACCTCACGGATGTCGAGTTTGTCGACCTTGCGCATGTGGAGTCGTATGAAGGTGGCCGCCACCATTTCACCGCTCAGGTGGAGTTGACGCGCACCGGCGCTTTGGGTTGGACCGTGCGAGTCTTGCCCGCTCACCCCTCGTTGGTGAACCCCGCTGAGTTGGGCCTGGTCGCTCAGGCGTAGCCGCACGAGTATTAAGACATCGAAGGGCGCTCACCGGAATCCCGGTGAGCGCCCTTCGTCATGTCTGGGCTTGGCTAACCGACTAGTGAGCCGCTCGGCTAGACCGGTTAGGCAGGACGCCAGCAGCGAGCACAATGCCGAGGCCAGCCAACGGGATCACGATCAAGCCAAACCGCAAACTGGTGGCGTCGGCCAAGGCGCCGACGACTGGCGGCGACAGCAAGAAACCCACGCGCAGCAGCCAACTCACCACAGTGAGGCCGGTCCCAGCCTTGAGGCCGGGCAAGCGGTCCGCCGTTTCCATCGCTGCGGGGACCAGGGTGGCAATGCCAAAGCCCGCGGCGCCGAAGCCAATGATGGATCCGGGGATGCTGGGCCAGACCAGAGCCAAGCCCATGCCAACGGCGACCAGCGTGCCGCCAAACCGGGCCATATTGCGTTGGCCGAAGCGGTCAACCAAGGAGTCGCCGGTGATCCGACCGATGAACTGCATACCCACTAGCGAGATGAAGCCGAAGGCAGCAATACTGGCCGAGGCACCCAGAGACGACCCCATGTAGAGCGTGGCCCAGTTATTGCCAGCGTCTTCGACGACCGATTGGGCGACCACGATGAACCCGAGGGCCAGCAGGGCGCCGAGGGTGCCATAGCGAGCCGCAGCCCGCTTGCCGGCACCTACTGCGTCAGCAGACGTAGCGGGGGCCTCGACGGGTGCGTCTTGTGGCTCTGGCCCGGGCAACAAATACCGATAAGCAACAGCATTCAGGCAAGCAAACAGCACGCCAGAGATCGCCAGATGCACGACGAGTGGCAGCCCCAAGCCAGCGGCGGCAGCACCCATCAAGCCGCCGGTGACAGCCCCGATGCTCCACAGCGCATGGAACGAGTTGAGAATCGAACGACCCATCCGGCGCTGAACCCGCAAACCGTGTGAGTTCTGCGCGACATCGACAACGGCATCGAGGGCCCCGGCCAAGAACAGGCCGAGCGCAAAGACAGCCCATATCGGTGCGGCACCAGCCAAGATGACCGCGAAGCCAGAGCCGATCATGCCGATCACCGCGACCTTGGCCGAACCGAACCGGCGGATGAGGACTCCGGCCAGAAGCCCAGCGCTCAAAGCGCCAATCGGCGTGGAGGCCACAGCCAGCCCGAAGCCGGTATTCGACAGGCCGAGGTCACCTTTAACCTCAGGCAGTCGCGGGATGAGGTTGGCAGCAATAGCGCCGTTGGAAAAAACAGCGCGCTGACTGCCCAGCGGGCTTGCCGATCAGTCATTGAGCCACCTTGGTCGCGCTCAAAATGCTGAAGCTGGCCGGGTTGCCGGGTGTCTGGGATGTGCTGCTGCTCCAGCGGACCTGCCAGGAGCCGTAGCCCTCGACCTCGGGCATGACGGGGTCAACTGCCGAGGTGCCGCCGTTGACCACCAGTAAGACCGCGTCACTTTCGATCTGTGGGTCATGGCTGGTGTTGAACAACGCCTGGGCAAAGCGACGGCCCGAGTCGCGCCAGTTGCCCTCGGTCATCACGTGACCGCCTTCGTCGTGCCAGCGCAACTGCACCCGGCCTTCGACGGGCTCAAAGGTGGGGTACTTGCTGGTGGTGAGCCGGAAGTTCGCTGCGCAACTTCAGCAGAGCCTGGGTGTCTTCGAGGAGTTCGGTCTGCCAGTCCTGCAGATCCCAATCCACCCAGGCGATCTCGTTGTTCTGGCAGTAGGCGTTGTTGTTGCCACCCTGGCTGCGGCCAAACTCATCGCCAGCCGTGAACATGGGGACACCGATAGACGTGGCGATCGTGGCCAACAGGTTGCGGATCGAGCGGCGCCGAGCGCGCAAGATATTCGCCTGGTCGGTCGGGCCCTCGACACCGTGGTTCCACGAGCGGTTGTTGTCACTGCCATCGCGGTTGCCTTCTTTGTTGGCCTCATTGTGCTTGTGGTTGTAGGCCACCAAGTCGGCCATGGTGAAGCCATCGTGGGCGGTGACAAAGTTGATGGAGGCGATCGGTCCACGGTCCAGGTGCCCAAAGCTGTCGACGCTGCCGGCCATCCGGGTCGCCAACTCGCGAATCCCATGGCCCGCCTCGTTATTGACGGCTCGGGCGAGATCAGGCAGCCAGAAGGTGCGTGCGGCGTCGCGGAAGCGGTCATTCCACTCAGCAAACGGGGTGGGAACTGGCCAGTACGCCAACCGTGCATCCCGATGTCCCACGGCTCAGCAATCAACTTGGTATGCGACAGGATCGGGTCAGTGCGCATCGCCACGATGATCGGGTGGTCCGGGTCAAAGCCGTGATCCTTCCCGCGAGCCAAGGCTGGAGCCAGGTCAAAGCGGAAGCCGTCGATGTGGAACTTGGTCACCCAGTGACGCAGCGAGTCCAAGATCATGCCCACAACCATCGGCTCTCGGGTGTCGACTGTGTTGCCACAGCCGGTCACATCAATGTCAGTGCCGCTCTCGTCCAAGCGGTAATAGGTCGCGTTGTCAATGCCTCGCCAAGACAACGTGGCGCCACCGCCGCTGGACTGCTCGCTCGTGTGGTTGTAGACGACGTCCAGAACGATCTCGATGTCGGCCTCGTGCAACTCCTTGATCGCGCTCTTGAGCTCGGAGATGGCGTCACCCGGGTTGGAAGCGTGCGCGAACACTGGGTGTGGGGCGAAGAACCCCAACGTGTTGTAGCCCCAGTAGTTCTCCAAGTCATTGCGCACCAGGTGTGGCTCTGAAGTAAAGGCGTGAACCGGCAGCAACTCGAGTGCCGTGACGCCCAAGTCAAGCAAGTGATCGATGAGTGCCGGGTGGCCCAGGGCCGCGTAGGTGCCGCGAATTTCCTCGGGGATCCCTGGCAAGTGTTCAGTGAGCCCGCGAACATGTGCTTCGTAGAGAACCGTTTCGCCCCAAGCGCGACGCTGCGGCGGGTCATCCCCCAGTCAAAACTGTGATCAACGACGACACTGCGCGGCATGAACTCGGCGCTATCGCGCAAATCAGCCAGATCACTATCACCGTGCCAGTCGTCGTTCACGACGTGACCGTGCACCTCGGGGCCCCAGGCGACCTCGCCCACCAGTGCGTCGGCATACGGGTCCATCACGAGCTTGTTGGGGTTATGGCGGTGTCCGGCGCGGGGATCCCACGGTCCCGAAACGCGGTAGCCATACCGCTGCCCAGCAACCACACGCGGGACCTCTTCCCACCAAATGCCATAGGCACGCCTAGTGAGCGGCACCCGAGTCTCGATGCCGTCGGCATCGTAGAGGCAGAGTTCGACGCTGTCGGCGTGCTTGGCCAAGAGCGAAAATGTGGCGCCGCCAGGGGTCAGGGTTACACCCAGCGGGGGTGGCGTGTCGCTGGAGCGGCGTGCGGGGAAGTCAAACGTCATGAGCGGCACCTTATGTGTCTTGGCCGATGACTCGGTACCTTGAGCACATGACGGATCCCACATCACTGCCAAACTTCCCGCCCCCGCCCGAGGAGCACCCTTGCGCGGTCGGGTCCTGGACGCTCTTCAGGACCTTGAGTACCAGCCCAATATCGACAAAGCTGGTGATGTTGCGTTCACCGCGCAGCAGCAGAAGTTCTTCGTTCGCTCGATGACCGGTGGCCAGGTCGACATTATGCGCACCTTTGGTCAGTGGGCGATCAGCTCTGAGGTGCCGGAGGACATCACTGTTCGTCTCAATGCCTGCAACGACGTCTCTCTCGGGATGAATCTGGTGAAGGCCGGCATTGCCGGAGGCAACCTAGTCGTTTCGGTCGAGCAGATCATTGCTAAGCGCGAAAACCCCAAGGCGAAGCTGCAGATTGCCACCGGCCTTGTGCTGCAAGCCGTGCAGTTGTGGCACAAGAACGTCATTGCCAAGACCCGCGAGGTCGCCGAGGGCGAAGACGCTCCCGCCCCTTGGCTTTCGGATGCTGCGCACCGTCCCACTGCGGTGACGGCCGAGGAGCCCAAGGAGGATGGCGAATGAGCGAACAGTACGTCCACGTTGAGGTGGAGGCGGGCGTCGCAACGATCCGCATCGACCGTCCCAAGATGAACCCACTCAGCATTGCTGTGCAAGACCAGATCGGAGCCGCCGCACGTCAAGTGTCGGCGGATGACGAGGTCGCTGCCGTGGTGCTCTACGGCGGGGAAACAGCCTTGCCGCTGGCGCGGACATCAAGGAAATGGCGCGGATGACGTACACCGACATGGTGGACCGCGCGCCAATCATCCAAGAGTGCTTCGCAGCGGTGGCCAAGATCCCTAAGCCGACCATCGCGGCCGTGAGCGGGTATGCGCTCGGCGCTGGCTGTGAGCTCGCGCTCTGCTGCGACTTCCGGGTGACTTCGAAGGAAGCTCGCTGGGGCCAGCCCGAAGTTTTGCTCGGTGTCATTCCGGGTGCTGGTGGCTCTCAGCGACTGCCCCGACTGGTGGGCACGTCAAAGCCAAAGACCTGATTTTCAGCGGTCGGATGATCGACGCGCAAGAAGCCCTGGAGATTGGCCTGGTCGACGAGGTCGTCGAGACAGGCGAGGTGTATGCCGCGGCGCAGAAGCGGATGGCTCGCTATGTCCATGGTCCGGCCTACGCTCTGCGGGCAGCCAAGGAAGCTATCGATCGGGGCATTGAGACGAACCTCGATGCTGGTTTGGCGATTGAGGCCATGCAGTTTGCTGGCGTCTTCGCGACCCGCGACCGCGAGATCGGGATGACCTCGTTTGTGCAGGATGGACCCGGGAAAGCTGAGTTTGAAGGGCGCTAAGTAACGCCTGACGTGACGTGAGGTGTCAAGATGGCATCATGAGATGCTCCCGCGTCGTTGCGGTGAGCCCCCAACTGTTGAGGAGAGACAGACGTGAACATCGTCGTTTGTGTCAAGTACGTGCCTGATGCCCAGGCTGATCGCAGTTTTACCGCAGACAACACGACTGACCGAGCCTCTGTTGATGGCTTGCTGTCTGAGTTGGATGAATACGCCGTCGAAGAAGCGCTGGTCATCGCCGACGCTAACGACGGTGAAGTCACGGTCCTGACCATGGGCCCAGACGACGCCGCAACGGCCATCAAGAAGTCCCTGCAGATGGGCGCTCATAAGGGTGTTCACATCCTTGACGACGCTATTGCTGGGTCTGACTCAGTGGCTACTTCGCTGATTCTTTCATCGGCCATCCGCAAGATTGGCGACGTAGACCTGGTCCTGACCGGCCTGGGCTCCACAGATGGCGGTATGAGCGTGGTTCCGGCCATGCTCGCCGAGCGCCTGGGCCTGCCGCAGGTGACCTTCGCGTCGGAGGTGACCGTGGCCGATGGCAGCGTCACGATCCGCCGCGACGGCGACGCTGCTGCCGAGACGATCAAGGCTTCCCTGCCAGCCGTGGTCAGCGTGACTGACCAGATCAACGAGCCGCGCTACCCGTCTTTCAAGGGCATCATGGCCGCGAAGAAGAAGCCGGTCGACACCTGGTCCTTGGCTGACATCGAGGTCGAGGCCAGCCAGGTTGGTTTGGATGCCGCCTGGAGCACCGTCGTCAATGTCGAGCAGCGTCCCCCGCGCAGCCAGGGCACCATCGTCACTGACGAGGGCAACGGCGGCGCCGAGTTGGCCGACTACTTGGCCGCCGGCAAATTCATCTGATCGACCATCTCGCGCAAAGGAGCATGTTGATGTCTGAAGTTCTCGTTTTGGTCGACCACGTTGATGGAGCCGTCCGTAAGACGACCAGTGAAATGTTGACCGCCGCAGCCCGCCTTGGTGAGCCTGCTGCGGTGTTTGTCGGGGCTGGCTTGGACGCCGCCCGTGAGACGCTCGCCGCTTATGGCGCCACCAAGATTTATGTCGTCGACTCCAGCGACGTCACGGATTACCTCGTCGCACCGACGGCTGAAGTGCTGGCCAGTCTGTGCGAAAAGGTGAGCCCCGCTGCCGTGTTGCTGCCTTCCACGACCACCGGCAAGGAAATCGCTGGTCGGTTGGCGATCAAGATCTCGGCTGGTGTCATCACCGACGCGATTGATGTCGACGCCGTTGACGGCGGCATTCAAGCAAGCAGTCCGTGTTTGCTGGCAACTACACAGTGACCGCCAAGATCGTGAAGGGCGCGCCCATCATCACGGTCAAGCCCAACTCCATCGCCCCGCAAGAGTCTGCGGCCACTCCGACCGAAGAAACGGTCGAGGTCAGCATTTCCGACGCGGCGAAGGCTTCCAGCATCGTGAGCACGGAACCCAAGGCAGCTAGCGGTCGACCGTCGTTGACCGAAGCCGCCATCGTGGTTTCGGGCGGACGTGGCACAGGTGGAGACTTTGGCCCAGTCGAAGGCTTTGCCGATGCCCTCGGCGCAGCGGTGGGCGCTTCGCGTGCTGCTGTTGACGCTGGGTGGTATCCGCACTCAAGCCAGGTTGGACAAACCGGTGTTTCGGTTTCACCGCAGTTGTATGTTGCTGCTGGCATTTCCGGTGCCATCCAGCACCGCGCTGGCATGCAGACGTCCAAGGCGATCGTCGCGATCAACAAGGACGAAGAAGCGCCGATCTTTGAAATGGTTGACTTCGGCGTTGTCGGTGACCTGTTCACCGTGCTGCCTGCGGCGACCGCCAAGATCAACGAGAGTTAAGCAACGCAACTGGCAGTTGCCCACGGATGGGATGATGGACACGTGTCCCGCTCCTATCTAGATCACGCCGCAACATCTCCGGTCCTGCCTGAGGTGATTGAGGTCATGTCTGCGCAGATGATGCGCGTGGGCAACGCCAGTTCGCTGCACACGGCTGGGCGCTCGGCTCGCCGTGTCGTCGAAGAGTCTCGCGAGTCCATCGCTGATGACCTCGGCATCCGACCCTCCGAAGTTATCTTCACCAGTGGCGGGACAGAGTCCGACAACGCTGCTATCAAAGGCACGCTGTGGAAGGCCCTGCAGTCTGACCCGCGTCGTCGCCGCCTGCTGGTCAGCAGCATCGAGCACCACGCAGTCCTTGATGCAGTCGAATACCTCGTGACTTCTGGACAAGCCGACATCACGTGGCTGGAGCCGGACCCAGAGGGAGTGATTCAGCCCTCGGAACTGCAGGCAGCCCTGGAGGGCCGAGCAGCCGAGGTCGCGCTGATCTCGGTGATGTGGGCCAATAACGAAGTCGGCACCATCCAGCCAGTCGCTGAATTGGCGTCGATCGCTCGTGAGGCTGGCATCCCCTTTCATACCGATGCTGTTCAGGCCCTTGGGCAGGTGGACTTGGGCCTCACACAGGTGCGCCCTGACTTGGTCACGATGACAGGGCACAAGATCGGCGGCCCGCTGGGGATTGGCCTGCTGATTGCCGCACGAGATCAATCACCGGTTCCCCTCCACATGGTGGCGGCCAGGAGCGACAGATTCGCTCAGGCACCCTTGACGTCCCCGGGATCGCTGGTCTGGCGGCGGCCGTGCGGCATGTCACCCAACGACAAGAGGCTCACGCTCAAGAACTGGCGCAGTTACGCGACGCTTTGATCGTCGGCGCCCAACGCCAGGACAGCACGATAGAAGTCAGTGGTTATTGGCATCCCGGGGACTTTACCCGCCGCCTTGCTGGCAACGCTCACCTGAGAGTGCCCGGCTGTGAGGGCGATTCGCTTTTGTATCTGCTGGACGCTGCAGGAGTCGAGTGCTCAACCGGCTCGGCATGCCAGGCCGGGGTGCCACAACCCAGCCACGTGTTGTTGGCCATGGGCGTGCCCGAAGCGGATGCTCGCGGAGCTCTGCGGCTGACCCTGGGGCATACCTCGACCATGTCTGACGTTGAGGCACTGTTGGCTGCTTGCCTGCGGCCACCGAACGAGCCCGTCGCGCCCATCAGGTGTCGACCGGGCGCAACTAGTTTTGAGATTGAGGAGTAGGTCAATGCGAGTCGTGGCAGCAATGAGTGGTGGAGTGGACTCAGCTGTTGCTGCGTCCCGCATGCTCGAGATGGGTCACGAGGTCGTCGGCGTCCACCTGGCCCTCTCCCAGTCGGCGGCCACCCTGCGCGAAAGCGCTCGCGGATGCTGCACCATCGAGGACGCAGGCGACGCCCGGCGCGTCGCCGACAAATTGGGCATTCCCTTTATGTCTGGGATATGGCCGAGCGCTTTAAGCAGGACGTGATGGAAGACTTCATCGCCGAATATGAGGCTGGCCGCACACCGAACCCGTGCTTGCGCTGCAACGAGAAGATTAAGTTTGCTGCGCTCTTGGACAAGGCTCTTGCTCTGGGATTCGACGCCGTCGCCACCGGCCACTACGCGCAGATCGTCGAGGTCCCGGATGGGCAGGCTGATGGTGGCGTGCGCCGCGAATTGCACCGCGCCGTCGACGACGCGAAGGATCAGTCGTATGTGCTGGGTGTGCTTGACTCGGATCAACTGGCGAAAAGTTTCTTCCCGCTTGGTGACACCACGAAGCCAGAGATCCGCAAAGAGGCTGCCGGGCGGGGATTTTCAGTCGCCAAAAGCCCGACAGCCACGACATTTGCTTTATCCCCGATGGCGACACCCGGGCATGGCTAGCCAAGAGGCTTGGCGAGCAGGCCGGTGACATCGTCGACACCGAAGGCAAGGTCTGGGGCGAGCACCAGGGTGCCTACGGCTACACCGTCGGTCAGCGGCGTGGATTAGGGCTCAAGGTCCCTGCCGATGATGGCTCAAAGCGATATGTCGTGGGCACCGACACTAAAACCAACACGGTCACCATTGGCACCGCCGAGTTGCTTGGTGTAAATGTCATCGTTGGTGACCACGCTCGCTGGTGCGGCCCTGCGCCCGAGGGTGAGGTCGATGTGCTGGCCCAAGTGCGTGCACATGGAGAGCAATACCGTGCGAAGGCTTGGGCGCAGGGCGAGGACCTACACGTCCACCTGAGCGAGTCGATCCGTGGTGTCGCACCCGGGCAGTCGGTCGTGCTGTACGACGACACCAGGGTCATCGGGTCGGCCACTATTTCGTCGACCGATCGGATCAAAAGGAAACGCCCCTGCCCGCAAGGGCGAAGACCGTTTCGTACAAGTCGCTGAGCTGGTGTGATCGTGGCATCGTTGTAGTGGTCTGAGCCGCTGCAATCAGGGGAAATGTGCACATAAGCGACCCGGGCACCGACCAAGCAGCCAAGGAACCGTTTCGAGTTCCTTTCTCCAACTCAGGGTCAGAATGTTGAAATCCCCGCGGGGTGTGAGGTCGCGTACGAATTGGCCGGTGGTGGCGGTGGCGGGGGAATCTTTAGTGGCAATCCTGGCAAGGGAACTAAGCCAGGGTTGGCCAGTTGAAAGGTGGCTTCGGCGGGCGTGCCGGAGATGTTGGGGCCAAGGGTTTGAAGGGCAACGGATCCAGGACGCATCTGGGCCGAGACGCCGTGGTCGAATCTTGCAGCGGGGTTCCGCAATCTGAAAATGACAGCGAAGGCCCACTGGGCGCGGCTGGGTCTGGCCAAGATGGCGGAGCTGGCGGGAACGCGTCAGCCTCGCCTGCGAATATGTTGAACCGCACCGGTGGTGGTGGCGGTGGCGCAACCAGCATTGGCACCTTAGGAAATCCGGACTTTGCTGACGCAGGCAGTGGAGGTGCCCCAGCCACCAATGGCGGCAGCGGCAGGGTTGTCTTGGTGCTCACCTAAACCTTGCCCTCAGGCTTGGGCGCTCGACGTTTCAGCCGTTCGGTATCGAATAAACACCTGGCTCCGGTCGGGTGATACGACCTGAGTCGACGAGGTAGCGCCGCACGGCGGCAGTGTCGTCGTGAACGGCCGCCAGTGCCTCATTCATTCGCTTTTCGTTAAGCGTGGCACCCGCTGGCAGGTGAGCCGTGATCCAGTCGAGGGCGATGGCCCGTTTTGCTTCTCGGCGCGGGATCTGAATCAGCATGCCCGTCGCCTCTTCGACGAAGGGGCGCAACTGGGGTGGGATAGGTGGAGTAGGACCTCGCTCGCTCATGTCTTCTATTGTGCGGGTAGAAACTTCGCACTCACCGCATCTGCAAGAAACTCCCATGGATCTGTAGGCACACGAACAATCAGGCAACAGTTGGGTCATTAAGACTTACCCAGTCCGTGGCGGCTGGAACATTGCCGTTGACGGTGAAGGTCTCGTGCTCAATTTGGAGAGCGATTTCCAGACTGGCGATGGCCCTGACCTAGAGGTCTATGTGACCAGTCAGAACATCGCCGACATCGGCAGCCGAGACCGAGCAGAGAGTCCACCCCAGCGCGTGCGGATTGGCATCATGCCCCGAGCACGTGGCGAGCAGTCCTACCTGCTCCCAACCGAGAACTTTGGCCAGTACAACTCAATCCTCATCTACTGCCGGGCCCACATGGCCCCTTTTTGCATCAAGTGCTAGAACTCAAACTCAAAGCTCTCACTAGAGTTGCCGAAGAAGGGCTCGTAGACAACAATTCCCGACTCGTACGGGACGTCCAGCACAACGGTCCCTGAGGAGCTCTCTCCAGGGCCAAGAGCCGTCGGCAAGTAGTCGTTAATGTCTAGGCAGAAGTAGCTGCTGCCAATGGAGTCTTTAGCCCGCACGCCGTCGTTGTCCAGCACGATGAGGTCGTAGGGGTTGATGCTGTAGTCGTTGAAGAACTCTTCGTCCGCGAGCGAGGTCAGTGTTTTCACGTCGAAGTCCAAAAAGAGAAACTGTTCGTTCTCGGGCGGGTCATCAAAGTCGCTGTTGCACGACCGATCTGTTTCGATGGCGGTCAGGGTGACTTCGGCAACGACAGAGCCGCTCTCGCCGGTGATTTCGAAAGTGTCCCCTGCGCTCACCATGATGTGACCGCGATCGCTGGTGCCCCCGCAGGCTCGGCAGAAGTTGGCTCCTCGCTCGACGGTTCCTCCGTTGGCTCCTCGGTGGGTTCCTCCGAGGTAGGCGCCTCGGAGGTGGGCTCATCGCTCGATGGCTGCGCAGCAGCGGGAACATCCGTGGGCTGCTCGGCTGCGGGGGCTCCTCCCACGCACCCCGCCAGTCCCCACGATAGGCAAATGGCCAAGACTCCAAAGCGCTTCATGCAACACCTTTTCAATGCACGGTCAACACAGACTCCTCAACGTTAGCGATACCGATGCCCAGACGAGTAGGGGCCGGGGTCTCAATTGGGCATCGATGCGGCAACCTGCACACTAGGACCATGGTTGCTGTCAGTGGGATTGGTTCTTGGCCCGGAGTAGATTCGCGCAACACGATCCGGATGGTCCGAGACCTGTTCCTCGATGCCGCACATGACGGGCTGAGCGCACTGCCATACCTTCCGGAGTTGCCCTCCAGAGGGCCGGGGGCCGACATGATTGGCCGGACGAGCAACATACTGGTGGATTTGCCGGTCGACGTTCAGCCGCAGGGGTGGCGAATGGTGGATCACCCGGGAAGGGACGCCGAGCGGGCCTCCTCTTTCTGGCGGCAGGACCTTGATGAGTTGGCCGAGGCCTACGACGGATACCGCGGTGAACTGAAGTTGCAGGTCGTTGGGCCGTGGACCCTGGCGGCGAATGTCTGGTTGCCGCTAGGCGACAAGGTCTTAAGTGACATTGGAGCGTCTCGGGACTTGGGCGAGTCGTTGGCTGAGGGTGTCGCGGAACACCTCAGGCGAGTCAAGCGCCTCATTCCAGGAGCAAGCCTGGTGCTCCAAATTGATGAGCCCAGCCTGGCCGCAGTGGTGCGCGGCAGAGTGCGTACCGAATCGGGCTACAGCGTTATCCCCGCGCCCGATGCGGCAGCCGCGGCCCATGTCTTGGCTGGCCTGGTGAAGCAAGCAGAGCGCGAGGGTGCCGTCAGCACGGTCATTCATAGTTGTGCGAGCGAGTCGCCCATCGGTGTGCTGCGTGACTCAGGCGCCTCGGCGCTAGCGCTTGATACCGCTAGCTTGGGTTTGGCTGGGTGGGATGCTGTAGCCGAAGCCTTCGAAGCGGGGACAAACTTTTATGCTGGCGTGTTTCAGCCCTCACATCTTCCTTCGCACTACTCCCAGGCTCACGATGCCTTGGCCAGCCGTTGGCGAGAAATTGGGCTAACCACCAAGGACCTGCAGCGGGTGACTGTGACGCCAGCCTGCGGGCTCGCTGGCGTCAGCGAAGCGCAAGCCAGAGAAGCCACCCGGCGCTCAATCGAGGTTGCTACCGCTTTGTTGGAAACGAGTCAGCGTTAACACGATTGCTTCTAGAGGTCGCCAATGGGCAGTGTCAGAGTCATAGGCAAGAATGCGAGCGTGAGCGCAGATGAGGGAGCAATCAAGGCAAAGCAGGGCGACGTTGAGGCAGGCGCGCCCGAATTAGCTCAGGGAGCCATCCCGCAGCAAGCTCGGCATGAGTGGGCGGATCTAGCGGAGCAGGTCCAGACACACCAGTTTGCCTACTACGTCCGCAATGCGTCATCAGTCAGCGATGCTCAATTCGATGAGCTATTTGCTCGGTTGCAGGCATTGGAGGAGACCCACCCTGGTCTGCGCAGCCCCGATAGCCCTACTCAAAAGGTCGGTGGCACCTTTTCTACGGAGTTCACCGCGGTCGATCACCTGGAGCGGATGCTCAGCCTGGACAACGCCTTCGACGCCGACGAAATGCGGGAGTGGGCAGAGCGAGTGGCCCGCGAAGCCGGCGGCGCCGAAGTCCACTACCTCTGCGAGCCAAAGATCGATGGCCTGGCGATTAACCTCTTGTATGAAGAGGGCCGCCTGGTCCGAGCAGTGACCCGAGGTGATGGCCGCACCGGTGAAGACGTCACCCACAACGTGCGCACGATTGAGGGGATCCCACACCGACTCAGCGAGAGTGAAGTGCGCGTCCCCGCACAGGTAGAAATTCGCGGTGAAATCTACTTCCCGGTGGCCGCCTTCGAAGAGTTGAACGCCTCGCTCGTCGAGGCGGGCAAGCCGCCCTTCGCCAACCCCCGCAACACGGCCGCTGGCTCGCTGCGGCAAAAGGATCCGCGCGTCACTGCAACACGCAAACTGCGGATGCTCGTGCATGGCATCGGTGCGCGCACCGGATTTGACCTGACCCGTCAATCGCAAGCGTATGAGGTTCTGCAGGCATGGGGGCTGCCGACCTCGCAGCACACCAAGTTGTCGACAGCCTGCGCGAGGTTCAGGAGTTTATCGACTACTTCGGCGCGCACCGCCACAGCCTTGATCACGAGTTGGATGGGGCCGTCATTAAGGTCGACGAAGTGTCCGTTCAGCGGACCTTGGGCTCCACCTCGCGCGCCCCGCGTTGGGCCATCGCCTACAAGTACCCACCTGAAGAGGTCAACACCACGTTGTTGGACATTGAGGTTGGCGTCGGGCGAACCGGACGAGTGACGCCGTACGGGGTCATGGAGCCAGTAGTAGTCGCTGGCTCGACGGTTGCTACAGCAACCCTGCACAACGGGTTTGAAGTGACCCGCAAGGGAGTGCTGATTGGCGACACCGTTGTGCTGCGCAAGGCTGGCGATGTGATCCCGGAAATCGTGGGCCCAGTCGCCGAACTGCGCGATGGCACAGAGACCGAGTTCGTGATGCCTACCCACTGTCCTTACTGCCAAACGGAGTTGCGGCCAGAGAAGGAGGGTGACAAGGACATCCGGTGCCCCAACGCTCAAACCTGCCCGGCACAGTTGCGCGAGCGGCTCTTTGCCTTGGCTGGCCGTGGGGCCTTCGATATTGAGGCGCTCGGCTGGGAGGGCGTGACCGCGCTTCTTGATGCCGGTGTCTTGACGGATGAGTCTGGCCTCTTCGGCCTGGGGCTACCCGAAATCGCTCAGGTGCCGATCTATACCCGGGCGGCAAAGAAGTCCGATTCAGCAGACGCCGTTGTTGACGGGCGTGTGTTGTCCGCGAACGGCAAAAAATTGGTCGCTAACCTGCAAGAGGCGAAGAGCCAGCCGTTATGGCGGGTCATTGTTGCGCTCTCCATCCGGCACGTTGGACCGACTGCGGCGCGCGCCTTAGCGACCGAGTTTGGCTCTATTGAGGCGATCCGATCGGCCGACCTTGAGGCGCTTGCGGCCACTGACGGAGTGGGACAGGTGATTGCAGAGTCAGTCACCTCCTGGTTCACTCTGGAGTGGCACCAGGCAATCGTGTCCGCCTGGGCGCAAGACGGCGTTCGGATGGCCGATGAGCGTGACGAGTCGGTGCCGCGCACGCTGGAGGGCCTGACCATCGTGGTCACCGGATCTCTCGATGACTTCAGCCGTGACGAATCCAAGGAAGCAATTATCTCCCGCGGCGGAAAAGCAGCATCGTCGGTGTCCAAGAAGACCGATTACGTGGTGATCGGAGCCAACGCGGGCAGCAAGGCAGCCAAAGCTGAAGAGTTGGGTCTGACGATCTTGGACGAAGCTGGCTTTAAGCAACTCATCAATGATGGCCCGCAACTGGAGGGCACCACGTGATCTCCGCTGAAGACTACCTTCATTTTGTCGACAAGGCCTTGGACGGGATGTTGCGCACTGTGGTCGATCTTGGCGACACCATCGCCAATGAACGTTTGCAGCTCAATCAGACCAACACGCCCTATGTCATCGTGAATCACTGCCTCGGTGTCATTGATTTCTGGGCTGGTCACAAGGTCGCTGGGCCCTGCGTAGGTCAAGAACGCCCAGACACCGACAACATTCCTGAAGGGTGCACCCAGGGTGGAGCGCTGATCCACGTCTTGGAGGAATTAGCCCAGCACCGCGGTCAGTTACAAGTGACCGCAGATGTCCTCAAGGTTAAAGGTGGGCAGCTGGCATGAGTAAGTTCGTCGCCAAGTACACGTGGCTATTCGTCCTGGTTTGCTTTGGGTATTCCGCCTTCGCCACAGCCGTCAACGGTGATTGGATTATTGCGGTGGCCATCGGCGTTGCAGGTGTGGGCCTGGCCTGGTGGATCGCACCTCGGCTGGGCGGAATCAGCAGTACAACTCACCGAGAGGCTCAACAAATGTCTGATCAGTCCGTCGTTGTCTACTGGCGTCCCGGCTGCGGGTTTTGCTCACGTCTGCGCTCAACCTTGGGTAAGCAAGCAGACCAGGCCAAGTGGATCAACATTTGGGAAGACAAGGAAGCAGCGGCATTCGTTCGCAGCGTCAATGACGGCAACGAGGTTGTGCCTACCGTCGTCATGGACGGCATCCCCGTCACCAACCCCAACCCCAAGGTTGTCCTGGACAAACTGAACGCCTGAGACGGCGCATACACTAGGGCGCATGTCTGGACTGTCCCGCGACGATGTCGCGCACGTAGCCACGCTCGCCCGCATTCATCTCAACGATGACGAGTTGGACACGATGGCTGGCCAACTCGACCAAATCGTTGAGTGGGTTGGTCAGATCAGCGAGGTAGCGGCTGCCGACGTCCCACCGATGTCGCACCCGCTCCCGCTGACCAACGTGACCCGCCCCGATGAGGTGCGTGAGTGCCTGAGCGCTGAGGAAGCGCTCTCTGGTGCGCCCGCCTCCGAAGAAGACCGTTTTGCTGTTCCCCGCATCCTGGATGAGGACTGAGACGTCAATGACCAAGACCGAACTTTGCCTCCTCAGCGCTGCCCAGATGGCAGACGGACTGGCCGCGGGTGACTTCACTTCAGTGGAGTTAACGCAGGCCCACCTGGACCGCATCGCTGACCTCAACCCAGCCCTGAATGCCTACCTCTACGTCGATGACGAGGGGGCACTGGCGACAGCGCGCGAAGTTGACGAAGCCCGCGCCGGTGGACAGGACCTGCCGCGATTGGCCGGTGTGCCCGTAGCCGTGAAGGACATCGCCTGCACTATCGGCATGCCGACAACGGCTGGCTCAAAGATGCTCGAAGGGTGGATGCCGCCCTACGACGCGACGATCGTCACCAAACTTAAGTCGGCCAAAATGCCCATCCTGGGCAAGACCAACATGGACGAGTTTGCGATGGGCTCATCTACTGAGCACTCAGCCTTTGGCCCAACCCGCAACCCGTGGGACCTTGACCGGATTCCCGGTGGCTCTGGTGGCGGCAGTTCCGCGGCAGTCGGTGCCTACCTGGCTCCGCTAGCCATCGGCTCCGACACGGGCGGCTCGATCCGTCAGCCTGCCGCCGTCACCGGCACCGTTGGCACCAAGCCAACCTACGGTGGCGTGTCGCGGTATGGCGTGATCGCGCTGGCGTCTTCGCTTGACCAGATCGGCCCTTGTGCCCGCTCGGTCTGAGACACGGCATTGCTGCACGAGGTGCTCGGCGGGCATGACGAGATGGACTCCACATCCATTGACGGCCCGGTGCCCGCTGTTGTCGAAGCGTCAAGCACCCGGGATCTCACCGGCATGAAGATTGGTGTCGTCAAGGAAATCTCGGGTGAGGGCTTCCAGCCTGGAGTTCTGGCTCGCTTCGAAGAGGCCCGGGCCAAGCTCGTCGAGTTGGGTGCCGAGATCGTGGAGGTTTCCTGCCCGCACTTCACCTCAGCGATGGCTGCCTATTACTTGGTTCTGCCGAGCGAGGCCTCCTCAAACCTGGCTCGTTATGACGCGATGCGCTATGGCCTGCGGGTCGGGCCCGATGGCGTCGACAGCCCCAGCGCTGAGCAGGTTATGGCCGCGAGCCGTGCCGCAGGCTTCGGTGACGAGGTCAAACGTCGGATCATCTTGGGCACCTACGCGCTGTCCAGTGGTTACTACGACGCCTACTACGGCCAGGCGCAAAGGTCCGCACCCTGATCGCCCGCGACTTTGAGGCAGCGTTTGAGCAGGTTGATGTGCTGATCAGCCCCACGACGCCAACGACAGCATTCAAACTGGGCGAAAAGCTGGATGACCCACTGGCGATGTACCTCGGTGACCTCGCCACGATTCCGGCCAACCTGGCTGGTGTGCCTGGCATGTCGATCCCCGTTGGTGTCGCAGAGGACAACCTTCCGGTCGGCCTGCAGTTCCTGGCTCCAGCCACCCAAGACCAGCGCCTGTATGCCGTGGGCGCAGCCCTGGAAGCGGCGCTGACCGAGCAATGGGGTGGGCCCATGCTGGATCAGGCCGCCCACCTTTCCCTCGCCCAGCCCTTTGACAAGCAGGAGGCCGGCGCATGAGCGCACAGACGCATACCGCTGATTCGGTGCTGTCCATCGATGAGACGTTGGCCAAGTTTGACCCGGTGATGGGTCTTGAGGTCCACGTCGAGCTCAACACCAAAACGAAAATGTTTTGTGGGTGTGCCGCCGAGTTTGGTGCCGACCCCAACACCCAGGTCTGCCCGATCTGCCTCGGCCTGCCCGGCGCATTGCCGGTCGTCAACGCGATGGGCGTCGAGTCTGCGATCCGCATTGGCCTCGCACTGAACTGCGAGATCGCCTCGTGGTGCCGGTTTGCTCGGAAGAACTACTTCTATCCGGACATGCCCAAGAACTTCCAGACGAGCCAGTATGACGAGCCCATCGCCTTTGAGGGCTATCTGGATGTCGACCTGGATGACGGCACGACCTTTCGCGTGGAGATTGAACGCGCGCACATGGAAGAAGACACCGGCAAGTCACTGCACGTCGGTGGATCTACCGGACGTATCCAAGGTGCCGACTACTCACTCGTTGACTACAACCGAGCAGGCATCCCGCTGATCGAGATTGTCACCAAGCCACTGACTGGTGCGGGGAGCGAGCACCGGAGATTGCCCGCGCTTACGTCAGCGTGCTGCGTGACCTGTTGAAGGCACTTGGCGTCTCAGATGTCCGGATGGAGCAGGGCTCGATGCGTTGCGACGCTAACGTGTCGCTGCGGCCCAAGGCTGGGGAGGACGCCACCAGCGCGGAGCAATTGGCCGTGCCGCTGGGCACCCGCACCGAGACCAAGAACGTGAACTCACTGCGTTCGGTTGAGCGTGCCGTGCGGTATGAGATGACGCGTCACGCGGCGGTGTTGGATGCTGGCGGGTCAATTACTCAGGAAACTCGTCACTGGCACGAAGACACCGGCGTGACCACTGCGGGCCGCCCTAAGTCTGATGCCGATGACTACCGCTACTTCCCCGAGCCTGACTTGGTCCCGGTGGCTCCTGATGCGGCGTGGGTCGAAGAACTGCGGGCAACCTTGCCCGAGCCTCCTGCTGAGCGTCGCAAGCGGCTGCAGGCCGACTGGGGCTACTCAGACCTGGAGATGCGCGACGTGATTAACGCTGGCGCGATCGAAGTGATCGAGGAGACCATCGCCGCTGGCGCTTCGGCTGGTGCAGCCCGCAAGTGGTGGGGTGGCGAAATCGCCCGGCGCGCGAACAAGGCCGACGTTGCGATCACCGACATGGGCGTGACTCCGGCAGATATCGCTGAGCTCGATGGGTTGGTCCGGGATGGCCGCCTTAACGATGCCATGGCTCGCCAAGTCATGGAGGGCGTCCTGAACGGCGAAGGTGGCCCGACGGCGGTGGCAGATGCGCGCGGCCTTGAGCTAGTCCAAGACGACGGAGCCCTCGAGGCCGCCGTCGACAAGGTGATTGCCGCCAACACTGATATGGCTGACAAGGTCCGTGGCGGCAAGGTGCAGGCCGCTGGCGCGCTGATTGGTCAGGTCATGAAGGAAATGAAGGGCCAAGCTGACGCTGCCAAGGCGCGCGAGCTGATTTTGGCCCGGTTGCTGCCCAGCTGATCCCAGCGCGGTTCGTCTCATGTGGGGACGCAATCGCAGGAGATGACAAAGTGGCTCCACCCGTCTGGGTGGAGCCACTTTGCGTGATGCCTGCGATCAGCCGATCGAACCGTATCCGGTGACACCGGAGAATACGGCGCGCTTGGCGGTCGTCGTGCCCGGGGTTGCCGAGTCGTACATCATGCCGTCACCGGCGTAGATGCCAACGTGCCAGGCGGGGAGCCCCAAAGACGAGGTCGCCGACGGCCGGCTCTGAAACGGGAGTTGCGGCAGCCTGCTGGGCAGCGGCCGTACGCGGGATGCTGATGCCAGCCTGAGTGTAGACGTGCTGGGTGTAGCCCGAGCAGTCGAATCCAGCGGTGGTCTCGCCGCCCCAGACGTAGGGGATGCCGGTGTACTGGGCAGCAACGCCAATGATCGAGGAGGAAGACGCGTCGGTCGCCGTGCTCGTGGTTGCGCTAGCCGCGGTGGCTGCGTAGCCGGAGTCTGCGGTGCTCGTGGTAGCCGTTGCGGTGGCGTTGTTGTTGCTGCCGCCGTCGTTGCGGTACTCGCCGCGGTCGGGAGCGCCCTGGCGGCCCGAGTCATACCCGGAGTTGTCGTAGGAGGAGTTGCTGTAGGAGCCAGTAGCGTCGCCGCCACCACCGGCGCCAGCGTTGGCTGAGGCGGGTGCGACTCCGGCTGCTGCGATGCCTGCCACTGCTGCGGCTGTTGCACCGGCGCGGACAAGCTGAGGGCTGCGAGCGCCACGAGGTGCGCGGTGACGGCCGGGCTTGGTCATAACGGTCATGAGGTGTCCTTTTCTTCAGCCTGCGAGGTTAGGTGTCGGATTCGGGTGAAAGGCACACCCGGTCCAGCTCAATCCTCTGCGCTGGACTTAACCCCAAGAAGTGACATGCACTCCGGAATTCGGTCCCCCGCTCCTGTCGTTGCTTGCGTAGTGGCCAGGGGTTTCAGGGGACAGGATTGGGCTCCTGAATTGGCATCTTCCGGTGGGGAAGATGGCACTACTGTAAGCACAAGGTCACGCAATTGTCACGATTAGGTAACGGAACGGTAACTGTGTTTCAATCCGCTGTGATTCTGCTGTGGCAGGCCTCTGATCAGGACAAATGCGCCACACGCTCGACAACGTGCGTGGGCACCTCTGCGTCATTGGTTGCGTCGGTAACAACTGCATCCGCCCGAAGCCGCAACGGAATGTGCCCTCCCCAGGTCCCTGCTGCGATGTCTGCGGGCTCGTCTTCGCTGGGCCCGCCGGCACTCGTTTTGACGGAGGCTTCGTGCAGCGGAAGTGCGATGACGGCGGTGGCGCTGAGCTCTTTGCGGGTGGCTGGCCGCAACGTCGTTGCGCGCCCGGGGATCATCTGATCGACGATCAGGTCAAGAGCGAGCAGGCGCTCGCTCTCGCCTAGTGACTAGGCGAGCGGCACCGATGATCACCGCGGTCCGGTAGTTCATTGAGTGCTCAAACCCTGAGCGAGCGGCGACCAGCCCATCAAGCAGGGTGATGGTCGCGCACAGTTGGCGCTCATTCGGATCGCGCAACATCATGGCCGCCACTGAACCGTGCAGATACAGCGTGCCGTCCGCGTCCGGGCCGGCGAGATCAAAGGCATAGGCCATAGGCAAGACGACTGGGTGGGAGACGGCCTGATAACCGACGTGGGCAATCAAGCCCTCGCCCAACACCTGCGCCAAGATCGCTCGGTCGCTCTGCGCGTGGGGCTTGCCGCGATTGATTTGAGTGCGCTTGGTGGGGCCGAGTTCGCTGGTCATGAACATATGGTCGCCGTTGGGTCGGCGATTGTCACGAGGCTCAGGATCTGGCTGGTCAAAGGGTTACGCGCTCGGGTAGGGCTGAGTATGGTGTCTGGAAGGCTGGCAGGCCTGGAGAGGGTTTGGGTGGGCGATGGATAACCGTCGAAACGAGAGTCTTGCGTTTGCCCTGATCGGATTCGTTTTTCTCGCGTTGGGGGTAAACCCCAGTTCCGCCAGTGTGGTGTGGGTCTTGGCCGGAGCTGTCTTGCTGATGATTGGTCGAGGCAACTTGGGGACGCGCTGTCGTAGGACAGGCAGTGCCGCGTCGATTTAGCACGTAGGCTCCCGCGGTATGGCACTCGGAGCGACAATTCACACCTTCGCGGTGCAACTGGCTGACGTCGATCGGGGCATTTACGAGGACTTGAAGCTGCGCGTCGCCCGGCACCCTTCGGAGACCGCCGCCTATATGGTGACGCGGCTGCTCGCATACTGCCTCGAGTTTGAAGAGGGCATTGTCTTTAGTGAAGGGATATCCCTGGCGGATGAGCCCGCGGTGCTGGTGCGCGACCTGACCGGCAAGCTCACAGTCTGGATCGAAATCGGCGCACCGGATGCGGCCCGGTTGCACCACGCCAGCAAACTGGCGGAGCGCACCACGATTTACACCCATCGAGATCCCACCAAAGTCCGAGCGGCGTGGGCGGGTGAGAGGATTCACCAGGCATCAGACATCGTGCTGCACTATTTCGACCCGACCTTTATCGATCAGGTGGTCACTGCGGTTGAGCGAAGGAACGTGATGACGCTGTCGATCACCGAGCGCGACATGTACCTCGATCTGAATGGTGCTTCGTTCAGCACTTCAATCTTTGGGGTGCCGGTGGCTTGAGCTCAAGCGCTCAGGCGAGGGCGACTGTGCGAAATCCAGCGTTGGCCATGGACGAATCAGGGGTGTTTTGGCTGCGGGCTGAGTTGCGGTAGCGATTGCAGTACGAGATGTGGCAGAGGAAACTGCCGCCGCGCATGACTCGTGCCTGCCCTGATGTCGGTCCTTGCGGGTTCTCTGCTGGCGAGGACCGATAGTAAGTGGGGTCATACCAGTCGGAGCACCACTCCCAGACATTGCCGACTGTCTGCCAGAGGCCATAGCCGTTGGCTGGATAGCTCTTGGCTGGTGCAGTGCTCAGGTAGCCGTCTTCCAGCGTGTTGCTGCGAGGAAGCTGCCTTGCCAAATGTTGATGGGCCATTCCGAATGAGCGGCTGGCTCTTCCTCGCCCCACGGATACTTAGCGCTATCGAGCCCGCCGCGCGACGCATACTCCCACTCCGCTTCGCTGGGTAGCCGGCGCCCGGCCCATTCGTAGTAGGCCCGGGCATCATTCCAGCTCACGTGCACCACCGGGTGATCCTCAAGCCCGACGATCGAAGACTTCTTCCCACCCGGGTGACGCCAGTCAGAGCCCAGCACGCCAAGCCACCACGGGGTCTGCGGCGGCTGACCGACAACATCGCTTGGGTCGGCGTCGAAGGCGAGGTGGAAGACCGCGGAAAAGCCAAAAACTTCGGCTTCAGTGCGATAGCCGGTGGCCTCCACGAACGCGGCGAAGGCGGCGTTGGTGACCGTGGTCGTGTCGATCGAGAAGCCGTCCACGTGCACCTGGTGCAAGGGGATTCGCCGTCGCCGAAATTCTGGGCGCCCGAGGAGTCACCCATCGTGAATGTGCCGCCGGGGATGACCGCTTGCTCGATCAGGTGTCCGCCGACGCCAGTCTCCCGCCGTCCTCCCGAGGGGGCGGGAGGAGCCTCGCCTGGCCCAAACCCGGCACTGCTGGGCGCACATCCGCAGGTGTCGCCTTGTGCCTCAGCGGCTTGTGGGTGGGTGTCTTTTTCGGCCACGCAGCCATCGTACTCAGGGTCGCTTCGGGGGCCACGCAGGTGCGCAACGGCGGCCGGTAAGTTGTGCCCATGCGCTTTGTGAGTCTGCCCTCTGACCTTGCCGACGCTGTCGGGCCCATCGATGGAGTAGAGATCCTCACCTGGGACATGCAGGAATCCCCGCCTCGGGACGATATCGAGTTAGTGATGATTCCAAGCCACCGTGCACCCTGGATCAAGCGACTCGATGAGTTGCCCGCCCTGAAGGCTGTGCAGATCGGCTCTGCTGGACATGACAGTGCGGTGAAGTACATCCCAGCAGGCGTGACCCTGTCGAATGCGGTGGGCGTGCATGACACTGCCACCGCTGAGCTGGCGTTAACGCTGATGCTCGCCTCGCAGCGCGGGATTCCGGAGTTTGTGCGAGCTGGTGACTGCGGGCAGTGGCTGGCCCCCAATCAATACCGTTCAGTGGCCGACGCCCGCGTCGTCATTGTTGGGTATGGCGGGATTGGCCGAGCATTGGCGGCTCGGCTGAAAGCAGCCGAAGCAGACGTTGTTGCCGTTGCGTCGAGGCCACGGGCCGGTGATGACCTCGTCGATCAGGTGCATGGTGTCTCAGATTTGCGCGGGTTGGTTGCCGATGCCGATGTGTTGGCGCTCGCAGTCCCGCTGACCAAGGCGACCCGGCACCTTGTGGACGCTGACCTGATGGCAGCCCTGCCAGATGGCGCCTTGATCGTGAACGTTGGGCGCGGTGGGCTAGTGGACACCGAAGCGCTTCTACCGCAGTTGCAAGCGGGCCGGCTGCGCCTGGCTGCCGATGTCACAGCACCTGAGCCGTTGCCAGAGGGGCATTCCCTCTGGAGTGCGCCTGGGGTGCTGATCAGCCCACACGTTGGCAGCGATACGCCAGCGCTGGCGCCTCGGATGTTGCGTTTCGTGCGATCACAACTGACCGCCTTTGGGCAATATGGCGAGCTACCGCATACCGTGGCTGTTGGAGTTTGACCCCCTGAGCAGGAGAAGTGATGGATCACCGCAAGTTGGTGCTGATGCGCCACGCAAAAGCTGAGCCCGTGCCCTCGCATGGCCACACCGACTTTGACCGTGCGCTGATGCCGCGTGGCAAGACAGATGCTCGGGCGGCAGCAGCGTGGCTCATTGAGCACGACTTGCAGCCACAGGTGGTCTTGGTCTCGACCGCAGTGCGCGCCCAGCAGACGTGGGAGGCGATTAGCGAGGGGCTTGCTTCGCTAGACGTGAAGGTCGCAGAGATCGATGTTGTCGACGAGCCACGTATTTATGACGCAAGCCCTGAGCGATTGCACGATGTGCTCAGTGACGTAGCCGATGACACTCACACGGTGTTGCTGATCGGGCACTCGCCAGGCATTCCCGATCTCATCCCGCAGGTCGTTGACCCTGATGCCTCCGATCAGAAGGCCGTCGACCGCTTCAACCGTGGGTTTGCCACCTCGACCCTCGCGGCAATGGACATTGACCGCCCTTGGCAGGCCATCGTTGCTGGCACGGCGACACTGACACACGTGCACACCGCCCGCTTGTGATAGCCCGCTTGCCGTCGCGGCAAGCGATACCGTGATCAGGAGATCCTCAGGACTCGACCGCGACGGCGATCGCGATTGAGATTCAGAATGGCGCCATCAAGGAGTTGGACCGTGCAAGACACGAGCAAGTTCTCGATTAACCCCAGTGAGAACCGGGCCACGAGCGAGCGCATCGCTGAGGTTCATGCCAAGCCTGCCTTTGGCGCAGTGTTCACCGATCACATGGCTCGCATCGACTGGGATGCCGAGCAGGGTTGGCACGATGGCGAAATCACCGCCTACGGTCCCATCCAAATGGATCCGGCCTGCTCGGTTTTCCACTATGGGCAAGAAATCTTTGAGGGTATGAAGGCCTACCGCCACGAAGACGGCAGCATCTGGACCTTCCGCCCCGAGCAAAACGCAGACCGGTTCCGCCGCAGTGCTGCCCGCCTGGCGCTGCCCGGGGTCCCCAACGAGGTCTTCTTGGGCGGCATCACCGAGTTGGTCACACTCGATCAAGTGGGTCCCAGTGGCTGATGGTGGCGAAGCGAGCCTCTACCTGCGCCCCTTCATGATCGCTACGGAGGTCGGTCTCGGCGTGCGCCCCAGCAAGAGCGCTGCCTACATGGTGATTGCCTCGCCCGCTGGCCCCTACTTCGCCAGCGGACTGAAGCCGGTCAGCATTTGGCTCTCGGAGGACTACACACGTGCAGCCCCAGGCGGCACGGGTGCAGCGAAATGCGGCGGCAACTATGCCGCGTCGTTGAACCCGATGGCTGAAGGCCAGCGCAACGGTTGCGACCAGGTGGTCTTCCTCGATGCCATCGAAAACAAGTGGGTTGAAGAACTCGGTGGCATGAACCTTTTCTTCGTCTATCGGGACGGCAGCATCGTCACACCTGAGTTGAGCGGCACCATTCTTGAGGGCGTCACCCGCGACTCGGTGATCTCATTGGCTCGGGACGCTGGCCACGAAGTGATTGAGCGCAAGTTCTCGCTAGAAGAGTGGCGAGAGGGCGTGTCCAACGGCGACATCACCGAAGTCTTTGCCTGTGGCACCGCCGCCGTCATCACACCAGTTGGCAAACTCGTCTGGCGCGAAGGTCAGATAACGATGGGCAACCAAGAAACGGGTGGCGACGTGGCTTTGGCGCTGCGTCAGGCACTCCTCGACATTCAGTACGGACGCAAGGAAGACACCCACGGCTGGCTGCACCAGCTTGTCTGAGGCTCCCGCGCTGGTCGTCGTCGACGTCCAGCGCGGCTTCGCCGATCTCGACTTTTGGGGTCGGCGCAACAATCGCCGCTGCATCCGAACAGCAAAGGTCATCAGTTGCTGCCCTTCCTCGACGGGGTCGGCGATGTCTTGGTGACCAAGTCGGTCAACAGCAGCTTTCACGGAGAGCCAAACTTGGATGAGTGGCTCGGCTCGCGTGGACTCACCCAGGTAGTGATTTGTGGGATCACGACGAACCACTGCTGCGAGACCACCGCCAGGGTTGGCGGCAATTTGGGGTATGACGTCAGTTTCGTTCTCGACGCCACGCATACTTTTGATCGGGCGACGCCCGAAGGTGACAACGTGACCGCCGATGAATTGGCGCGGATCACCGCGACGAATCTGCATGGCGAGTTCGCGACCGTCGTGTCCACTGAAGCATTGGTTTAAGAAAAGCCCGCCAAGACACGCTTCCGCAGACTATAGTCGGTAATGCGCATTGCGTAGTACTGTTCAGCGCATGGATGCGACGCAACTCCTCAAAGGAGTTCTCGATGTGGCTGTCTTGGCGGTAGTGCAAGCCGAGGACGGCTATGGCTACGACGTGGTTCGGCGGCTTCGGGCTGGCGGGCTGGAAGGCGTGGGTGAGGCCTCGGTCTACGGAACTCTCCGTCGGTTGTACGCGACCGGCGCGCTGACGTCATACGTGGTGCCCTCTGATGAGGGCCCCCACCGCAAATACTACGGAATCACGGATGCCGGGCGGTCGATGTTAGCTGACCAACGCGTCACCTGGGCGTCATTTGCCCAAACCATGACAGACCTATTGAAGGAGGAAGCGGCATGAACACCCAGACCGAACCCGCGCAGATTGCAGCCTTTGCCAGCCAAGTTCGGGAGTCCCTACCGACCTGCCTGAAGACGTGGTGAATGAGCTCACCGAAGGCTTGAAGGCGACCTGATTGCCGCCGCAGAAGATGGCGCGACCGCAGACATTTCAGACCCGGCTGGGTATGCGTCGGAGTTGCGGTCGGCCGCTGGGTTGCCTGGCTTCGCAGGGAGCAAGTCCAGCAGCTTGTTCGAAGATCTCCGTCGGGGCTTCGCCGGGCTCCGGGCCAACCCGGTCATTGATGGCCTTGGTGGGTTCGTGAGCGCGCTCCGCCCCGCTTGGTGGGTGATCCGCGCGTGGGCCGTTTACGCTGGGGTCGTGGGCCTTTTGCTCGGGCCGAGTGGTAACGAGGCTGTCCGGGCAATCTTCTTCCTGGCCCTCTTGATCGTGAGCGTCCAATGGGGCCGGGAGCGGTGGCATTTCCCAGGCCTGAAGCCAATGATCGTGGTAGGGAACGTGCTCGTGGTCCTGGCCATCCCGGCGCTACTGAGCGTGGATCGTGACGATTATTACTACGAGCAGGATCAATATCTTGGTTTCCCGGGGTTGGCACAGGACGGTGAGCCGATTTCCAATATCTTTGGCTACGACGCACAGGGCGTCCCAGTCTCGAACTTGCAGCTGTTTGACCAGGATGGCAATCCGATTGAGGTCGTGCAGCCCGAGCCGTCGGATTGGTGTGGCGATGAGATCTGCACGGAATATCTGGCGGCCGTGCAGACTCCTTGGCCACGGGTGTGAGCGTTGGAAACGTTTATCCAGTCCGGATGGTCGAGGCCACTCTCAATCAGGAATTTTTCACCCTCGAGCCGGTGCCTGGTGCCCAGGCTGAACTGCCTGACGCGCCGTTTGAAAAGGTCCCGGCGTTGGCGCCACTCGCCAACGAATCCGTGGCGTCAAGCGACGCAGCCGATGAGACGAGCGAGGCTGATCAGCCCACTAGCGAATGAGCGAGTGCAGGTGCCCTTAGCACTGCGAGTAGTCGCTGGCGCAGCAGGTTCCCCTCGCGGGTGAAGACGCGTTGTGCTGCGACATACTCGGCCTTGCCTTCCGGGGTTTCGATCCGGACCGGTTCGTACCCAAGCGAGCTCAGGTCATACGGTGCGGCTCGCATATCCATTTCCCGGATGCGGCGGGCCAGTTTGAAGGCGTCCAAGGTCAGATCACTGGGGACCAACGGGGCAAGCTTGAAGCACCACTTATAGATGTCCATCCCGGCGTGCAGGCAGCCGGACTGCTCAAACGCTGGCATCGTGTCACGGGCAGGCCTGAGTTGGTTGAGCGATTCGGCTGGGGAGTGAAGAACCGGTAGGCGTCGTAGTGCGAGCATGAGATCTGATGGGCTTCGACGACGGCATCGGTGCCAGCGCTGCCGAGGCGCAAAGGCCAGTCTTCGTGGCGTACCGCCGACTCGTCCAGGCCGTAGACCATCGCCCATTCGTGCAAGCCGAAGCAACTGAACGCCGCGGTGCGCTCAAGCGTTGAGGCCAGCAGCGCGCGAACGAAGTCGACGGTGGCACCGCGCCGTTCCACAAAGTCAGGCACGTGGAGTGAAGTCACGCCATCGGTCGTGGCATATCCCCGCCACTGCTCGTGCTCAGGAGCATCGACTAATCCAACGCCGACGCCGGGATGCCAGCGTGCCAGACCACTCGGGCGGTGCCGGTAATACTCAAACAGAAAGTCGTCGACCGGGTGCTTCTCGCCCCGGCTCTTGCGCTCGCGCCGCCCCGCGGTCAGGGATTCGACACGCTCGATGAGCGGCAGCACGGGGTAGCCACTCGTCAGGTTGCAGGACAATCACGCTATCCATTGTGCGTGATGTCGCTCAGCGGACTGAACCACGTCCGGCCCGACGCGGGGCAGGTCCGGCGTAGGGTTAGGAGCATGCGTATTTGTCGATTCACCACGGGCGAAGACCCCATGTTCGGACTTGTCGATGGCGCGGGCGCCAAGATCGCTGAGATCACCGGAGATCCGCTCTACACCAAAATTGAGCTCACCGGAGCGACTCACCTGGTCGACGAAGTTCGGTTGTTGGCACCGGTCATTCCCCGCTCCAAGGTGATCGGTATCGGCAAGAACTTCGCGGATCACATCGCTGAGATGGCTGGCGAGGCTCCCGAGGAGCCACTGGTGTTCCTGATGCCGAACACGTCAATCGCCGGCCCGGATGACCCAGTGATCATGCCTAACTTCACCACTGAAGTTTCGTATGAGGCAGAGCTCGCAGTGGTGATTGGCCGCCTGTGCAAGGACGTCAAGGCAGAAGAAGCAGCTTCGGTCATCTTTGGCTACACCGCTGCAAACGACGTCACCGCTCGTGATCTGCAGCGCGGCGACGGCCAGTGGGCTCGTGCCAAGGGGATGGACACGTTTAACCCGCTCGGCCCCTGGATCGAGACTGACCTGGATGTTTCAGACCTGCGCGTGATCTCACGGGTGGACGGCGAGATCCGCCAAGACGGCTCAACCGCTGACTTGATCTTCGGCATCGGCGAGTTGATTGAGTATGTCTCTGCGGCCTTCACCCTGCTGCCTGGCGACGTCATCCTCACGGGGACGCCTGCAGGCGTTGGGGCAGTTGCCTCCGGGTCTCGAGTTGAGATCGAAGTCGAGGGAATCGGCTCCTTCAGCAACCCTTTGTGAACGCCTCAGACGACTGAGTTGAGCTGAGAACGACTGTCGGCGTCCGCCACTATGCTCATCGACTGTGACTGACAACCCGATCGGCATCTTTGACTCCGGCTTCGGCGGGCTCACCGTGGCCCGCGAAGTGCTGGATCAACTGCCGCATGAGGCCGTCCTCTATATGGGCGACACCGCTCGCGCGCCATATGGACCGCGGCCCATTGCTGAGGTCCGTCGGTATTCGCTGGAGTGCCTCGATCGGCTGGTCGAGCACGGAGTCAAAGCGCTGGTCATCGCCTGCAACTCAGCGTCGGCCGCGATGCTGGCAGATGCCCGCGAGCGCTACGACGCCCTGGTCATCGAAGTGATACGACCGGCCGTCCGGCGGGCCATGGCAGTGACGCACACCGGCCGCGTCGGCGTTATCTCGACCGTGGCGACGCACCAGTCACGCGCCTACATTGACGCCTTCGCGGCGGCGCCACCTTACGTGCAGGTGTTTAGTCAGCCGTGCCCTCGATTTGTCGAGTTTGTCGAAGCCGGCATCACCAGTGGGCCGGAAGTCATTGCAGCGGCCCGCGAGTATTTGTCTCCGCTGCAGGACGCCGGCATTGATGCGCTGATCTTGGGCTGCACGCACTACCCTCTGCTGACGCAAGCCTTGTCTTACGTGTTGGGCGATCAGGTCAACCTCGTGAGTTCGGCGGCTGCTACGGCGGCCGAGCTATTTCGGGTGCTGACGGACGCCGATGATCTGCGTTCAATGGACTTGCCCGCACCGACCCATCAGTTCTTAACCACCGGTGATCCACACGGTTTCACTCCGTTGGCGCGGCGGTTCTTGGGCCCGAGGTGGAACACGTCGGTCGGGCGTATGTCGGGCGGCCGGGGAGTAATGGAACTTACTGTCATCGGGTGCTCCGGCTCGGTCGCTGGCCCAGACAGTCCGGCCAGTTGTTATCTGCTCCGGGCGGAGCAGGACGGACGGTGCTGGCAGATCGTCCTAGATCTCGGTAGCGGAGCACTCGGCGGGTTGCAGCGCCACATGGACCCGCTGACCCTGGATGCTGCCGTTCTTTCGCACTTGCATCCCGACCACTGCCTTGATCTGACCGGTCTGCACGTCATGTGGACGCATCACCCCGTCATGCAACCCTCGGGGCGGTTGCCCGTTTACGGTCCAAGCGGCACAGCAGAGCGGCTGGCGCGGGCGCAGGGGTGGATTCGGCGAAGCCGGTCGAGGACGCCTTCGATGTTCGTGCGGTGTCCTGTCGACAGGAGTTCAGGGTTGGTCCCTTCAGCCTGCTGCCCATCCTGGTCAATCACCCAGTCACGGCATTTGGCTACCGGGTGAGTTGTGCCGGGGCCACAGTGGCCTACACCGGCGACACGGACACCTGCCCTGAGTTGTCACCGCTGATGGCTGACGCCGACCTCGTGTTGGCCGATAGTGCGTTTGTTGAGGGGCGTGAATCGGCATCTGGCGTGCATTTGAGCGGCCGGCGCGCGGCGCAGGCGGCGGTGGCAGCGGGAGGGTGCAAAGGCTGATGCTCACCCACATTCCGCCCTGGACCAATCCTGACGTATGCCGCGCCGAAGCGGCCGAAGTGTGGCCAGGTGAGGTTGAGGTTGCCGAGCCTAACCACGTCTATCTGATCGACAGCCCGTCATAGTTTCGTTAGGACTCGTTGAGGTAGTCGATGGGAGACTAGGAGCATGGCTTCACGACTAGCAGCACCCCTTGGTGGTATCGCCGCCGGTGCAATGACTCTCGGCGTCGCAGAAATTGGCGCCGTCCTCCTGACTCGCACACAAGGCACAGCGGGCACGCCCTCGCCGTTGCTCGCGGTGGGAGGCGCATTCGTCGACCGCACGCCGTCGTGGCTTAAGGACTTTGCGATCGAGACGTTTGGCACTAACGACAAGATTGCCCTCTTTGTCGGGATGGGCCTGACGCTCCTGGTGGCTTGCGCCGTTTTGGGCGAGATTGCCTCGCGGTTCCGCACCCTCGGTTTGATCTTGTTCGCGATTGTTGGAGCCATTGGCAGCGCCGCTGTGCTCACCCGGCCAGGCTCGGTAGCCCTCGACATGGTGCCCACCATCGTGGGGACACTTGTTGGCCTGATGGTGCTGGCGGCGATGGGGCGAGCCTCAGAGAATGCTCGGGTCGCGGCCTATGACCCTCAAGCCCCAAGCCGCCGTGGTGTTGTCGCGGCTGGCGCTGGCCTCAGCATCGTGGGTGGTGCCGCACTGGTGTGGGGCCGCATGCAAGATCAGGCCCAGCAAGCGGTGCGAGTCGCCCGCGAAGCTATCGGTGGCCCCACAGCTGCTAACCCGGTCACCGTCCCCGCAGATGCCGACCTGGGCATTGACGGATTAGCCTCCTACATCAGCCCGAACGACAACTTTTACCGCATCGACACCGCGCTCTCGGTGCCACAGGTCGATCCGGCAACGTGGACGCTGCGGGTGCACGGGATGGTCGAAAACGAAGTAGAGATCTCCTTTGACGAGTTGCTTGACCAAGAGATGATCCAATCGTTGACCACGTTGACCTGTGTCTCCAACACGGTCGGCGGCGAGTTGATCGGCAACGCGGTGTTCACTGGTTGGCCAATCCGCGAGCTGTTGGCTCGTGCGGGCGTGCAAGACGGAGCCGACATGGTGCTGTCGACCAGCATTGACGGCTGGACCGCAGGCACCCCGATTGAGGCCCTCACCGATGACCGCAATTCACTCCTCGCGGTGTGGATGAATGGCGAGCCGTTGCCCGCGCAGCACGGCTTCCCGGTGCGGATGGTTGTGCCCGGCCTTTATGGCTATGTGTCGGCTACTAAGTGGGTTGTTGACATGAAGGTCACCACCTTTGCCGATGACGAGGGCTATTGGACCCCGCGCGGGTGGACGGCGCTGGGGCCAATCAAGACGGCTTCGCGCATTGACGTGCCGCGCAGTGGCGCCAACGTCGCCGCGGGCACGACCCCGATCGCGGGTGTCGCGTGGGATCAGCACACCGGTATCGACAAGGTCGAGGTTAAGGTCGACGATGGCGAGTGGCAAGAAGCCGATCTCGCTTCTGAGCCCAGCATCGACTCATGGCGTCAGTGGACCCTGCCGTGGGAGGCCACGTCGGGTGATCACACCATCACGGTGCGAGCCACCAACGCCGACGGTGAGACGCAAACCTCGAAACTGCGCCACCAGCCCCCAGCGGTGCAACAGGTTGGCACAGCGTCAACGTCAGCGTCTCCTGGCTCTTGCGCTAACACCTGGGCTGGGGCATGACTTCAGCGCCCCAACCCCGCCATGACGGTCGCGCCGCAGACGAGTTGCGCGAGGTCCGCATCACCCGCAACTGGCTCGATCACGCCGAAGGCAGCGTGTTAATTGAGTTTGGCAAGACACGGGTGTTGTGCGCGGCTTCCTTCACGCAAGGTGTCCCGCCGTGGCGCCGGGGGAGTGGCAAGGGCTGGACCACCGCCGAGTATGCGATGCTTCCGCGGGCCACGAACACCCGCAGCGGTCGTGAGTCAGTTAAGGGCAAAATCGGTGGCCGCACCCACGAGATCTCGCGGCTGATCGGTCGAAGCCTGCGCGCCGTCGTAGACCTGTCGGCGCTTGGCGAAAACACTCTGCACTGGACTGCGACGTGTTGCAGGCCGATGGCGGCACTCGCACAGCCGCCATCACCGGCGCATACGTGGCCTTGGTCGATGCGGTTGAGACTGCTCGTGAGCGCGGGTGGATCGACGCCAAAGCGCAGCCGATCACCGGCGAAGTAGCGGCCATCAGCGTCGGTGTGGTTAAGGGTCAGCCAGTGTTGGACCTCGACTATCCCGAAGACTCAACCGCCGAAACCGACATGAACGTCGTGATGACCGGCGACGGACGGTTTGTTGAGGTGCAAGGCACCGCTGAAGGTGTCCCGTTTGACCGCGCACTGCTGGACCAACTTCTTGACCTTGGTCAGGCCGGGTGTGCTGAGCTCATCGCCCGACAGGCTGCATCGTTCGGCGCAGATGACATGGGTGGCAGTGATGCTCACGCTGCAGGAGCCAACCTGTGACGGACCGTCGAATCATTCTGGCCACCCGCAACGAGCACAAGGTCGGTGAGTTGGCCGATATCCTGAGCGACGTTTTGGCTAGCACCTGCCGCGAACTTGTGGGCGTGGGCGAGTTTGAGCTTGCTGACGTTGTCGAGTCCGGAGTCACGTTTGCGCAGAACGCGCTGCTCAAGGCGCGAGCCACAGCCCAAGCGACGGGCCTGCCCGCGCTTGCTGATGACTCTGGTCTGGCAGTGGATGTGCTTGGCGGCAGCCGGGGATCTTTAGCGCTCGCTGGTCAGGCACGCATGGTGACGACGCCAACAACAACGCTTTGTTGCTCGCCCAACTTGCCGATGTGCCTGATGAACACCGGGCTGCGCGGTTCGTTTGCGCGGCGGCTTTGGTCTTGCCCGACGGCACGGAGGTTGTCCGTGAGGGCAGGCCCGCGGCACATTGCTCCGGCCCCCCGCGGCGACGGCGGCTTTGGCTACGACCCTGTTGCTGATGCCTGATGGCCGCTCGCTCGCCGAGTATTCTTCTCCTGAGAAGCATGCGATCTCCCACCGGGGAGCTGCATTCCGGGCGCTGGCCGACGATGTGTCCAGACTCTTGCCCGCAACGCCCTAAGTTCATCCGTTCGTTTCACCCTGTACCGAAGGAATCTCATGGCTCACCAGTGGCGCGGCGTGATCCGCGAATACGCCGATCGCTTGCCATCGACTCTGACCTCGCACGTGATCACCCTGCGCGAAGGCGGCACTCCGCTCATCCCAGCTGAGCACCTCTCGGAACTTGTTGGTGCCAACGTGCACATCAAGTACGAAGGCTTGAACCCCACTGGCTCCTTCAAGGACCGCGGGATGACGACGGCCATGTCTGACGCGGCCCGCAAGGGCGCTAAGGCGGTGATCTGCGCGAGCACCGGCAACACCAGTGCCAGCGCCGCGGCATACGCCACCAAGGCGGGTATGAAGTGTGGCGTCTTGGTCCCGGAGGGCAAGATCGCGATGGGCAAGCTATCGCAGGCGATCGCTGGCGGGGCGACCTTGCTGCAGGTTGCTGGCAACTTTGACGATTGCCTAACGCTGGCCCTGCAATTGGCCGAGTCCTACCCAGTTGAACTGGTGAACTCGGTGAACCCGGCACGCATTGAAGGCCAAAAGACGGCCTCGTTTGAGATCGTCGACGAATTGGGCGATGCCCCCGACATTCACTGTCTCCCGGTCGGTAACGCTGGCAACATCACCGCGTATTGGAAGGGCTACACCGAATACACCACCGACTCGGCAATGCCTGGCCCGGCGAGGCACCGACCAAAGATGTGGGGCTTCCAGGCCGAAGGTGCCTCGCCCATCGTCAAGGGGCACCCGGTTGATGACCCTGAGACCATCGCGACTGCTATTCGGATCGGCAACCCTGCCTCCTGGCAGCAAGCCCTTGATGCTCGTGATGAGTCTGGCGGAGTCATCGACGCCGTGACCGACACCGAAATCTTGCACGCGCACCGGCTGCTTTCCTCGCGTGAGGGCATCTTCGTCGAACCAGCCTCAGCCGCTTCGGTTGCTGGTTTGTTGAAGATGGCCCAGGCAGGCCAGGTGCCCGCCGGGGCGACCATTGTCTGCACGGTGACCGGCCACGGGCTCAAAGACCCTCAGTGGGCTTTGAAGACTGCTGATGGCGCAGATGTGGAGCCCACCAAGGTGTCCATCGACGCGGTCAGCGCGGCGCAGGCACTCGGGCTTGATGAGTGAAACGCCCAACACTCGGCCCATGACAACAACTGACCCGGTCAGTGAGTGGCGTGTTGGCCGTTCCGTGGCGGTGGGGGCGCCGGCGAGTTCGGCCAACCTTGGCCCTGGCTTCGACAGCATTGGGTTGGCTTTAGCGGTCCGTGACGAATACTCGGTCTCCGTCACAGCAACGCCTGGGCTGCAGGTTGAGTTGCACGGTGAAGGCGCTCAGGGGCTGCGTCGCGATGAGTCGCACTTAGTTGCACGAACCCTCAAACAGGGCCTGGCGCTCAGCGGTGTCGGCTGGCTCCCGGAGTTGGCGACGCATGGCCTTGGCTTGCGACTGGATTGCTACAACGTGATTCCCATGTCAGCGGGCATGGGTTCGTCAGCGACGGCCATCGTCGGCGGTCTGAGCTTGGGCTTTGCGCTAGCTGGTGACGGTGAGCTCACCGAGGCCGAACGCTCGCTGATCAACACCCATGCTGGCCTGTGGGAGGGCCACCCGGATAACTCTTCCGCCAGCGTTTATGGCGGGATGACCGTGAGCTGGCAGCCCTCAGCGGATGTCGTGCGGACCGCGCAACTCCAGGTGCACCCGCAGATTGAGCCAGTGGTGTTGGTGCCCTCCGGGGACCGGCTGTCCACGAGCACGGCTAGGGCTGCGCTGGCGCCGTTGGTTAATCATGGCGACGCAGTGCGGCAGGCCGGGCGGTCTGCTCTCTTGGTGCACGCCATGACGCAGGATCCGGACCTGCTCTGGGACGCGACCTGTGACTGGCTGCACCAGGAGCCGCGGCGAGCTGCTTATCCGGCCTCAATGGCCGCCGTCGACGCGTTGCGCGGACTTGGCCACGCAGCAGTGATCTCGGGAGCGGGCCCCACGGTGCTGGCCCTCGTGCGCAGCGATGTAGCCGATGCCGTGCAAGCCGAAGTGCGCTCATGGGGTCGCAGTTGGAAGGTTCTGCGCCCGGGGATCGACACGGCTGGGGTCGTTGCCGCCAAAGCTAACTAATGAGGCGCTTTTGCTGGCGCCGTCGTAAAGCGCGATTCGCTCTTTTGCGCTCGGATCGCGTGTTCAGCCATGCGAACAGGGCACATTAATGCGATTCGCACTTCTTGGCGGGGGATGGGGCTGGGCATCTCCTGAGCTAGCGGGTCAACCTTGATAGGTCAGCCGTGAGTGTATGGTCAGTATGTGCTGACCATTTCCTCTCGCCTTGACGCCATGAATCGGTTAGGCCGCGCCATGGCCGACCCAACCCGCTCGCGAATCTTGCTTTCGCTGTTGCAAGAGCCGGGGTATCCCGCTCAATTGGCGCGGGCGTTAGAGCTGTCCCGGACGAATGTGTCCAATCACTTGGCGTGCCTGCGTGGGTGCGGAATCGTCGTTGCTGAGCCTGAAGGCCGGCAGACTCGCTACGAGATTGCCGACCCGCATATCGCTGCTGCGCTGGTGGCCTTGCTTAACGCGACCCTGGCCGTCGATCAGGGCGCTGGGTGTGTCCAATCCGAATGCGCTGTGCCGGGCTGCTGTGACGGGACAGGGGTTCTGCAGTGAGCGACGAATGCTGTGGCTCCGTTGCCGATGATTCGCCCGCTAGTGAGGTTGCGCCTGCCCGTCCGCTCTGGTGGCGAGACTCTGCGCTGTTGCCCTCTGCTATTTCTGGGATTTTCTTAGTCGCTGGGTGGCTTCTTGGCTGGGGCGGTCTCGACAGCGTGGCGCTAGCCGCTCACACGATCGCGCTGCTGGTCGGCGCAGCAACCTTTGTCCCCATGGCGCTCAAACTCCTGATCCGCGGCAAAGTGGGCGTCGGTTTCCTGATGACTCTGGCCGCAGTTGGCGCTGTCTTGCTGGGCCATGTTGGCGAGGCTGCCGCACTGGCCTCTCTTTTCTCTGGCCGAAGCTCTGGAGGATCGAGCCATGGACCGGGCCAAGAAGGTCTGCGAGCTCTGTTGTCGCTGATCCCGCAGACAGCCCGGGTGGTGAAAAACGGTCGCGACTCGGTCGTCGCAGTGGCAGACATCCGTCAGTTGGATGTCCTGCGCGTGGGCGCAGGCGAACGGCTTGCCACGGATGGCGTCGTCCTGGAAGGCCGATCTGCTTGGACGCCTCATCGGTCACGGGAGAGTCCATTCCGGTTGATGTGGGCGTTGGGTCAGAGGTGCCAGCGGGTGCCGTCAACGGGTCGGGCACGCTGCTGGTGCAAGCGCGAGCCGATGGCCACAACAACTCGCTGACGCAGATCGTGGCTCTCGTTGAGCAGGCCCACGCCAAGAAGGGCGAGCGCGCTAGGCTCGCCGACCGCATCGCGCGCCCCTTGGTCCCGATTGTCCTCATTGCTGGGACTGCAGTCGCCCTCTTTGGCATCATCGTGGGGGACCCGGCGACGTGGACAGAGCGTGCGTTGGTGGTGCTCGTTGCAGCGTCTCCTGCGCGCTGGCGATCGCCGTGCCGGTGACAGTGATTAGCGGCATTGGGTCAGCGTCCAAACTTGGCATCGTGATCAAGTCGGGAGCCGCCTTTGAGCAGTTCGGCACCATTGAGACCGTTGCGTTCGACAAAACAGGAACCCTGACTCGCAATGACCCTCAAGTCGCTCAGGTGGTCACGAGCGGGCGTTTTCCGAGCAAGAGTTGTTGGCGTTGGCTGCGGCGATTGAGAGCTCCAGCAGACATCCCCTCGCAGCGGCCATCTGCGCCGCAGCCGATCATCTGCCAGCGGCCCGCGACATCACCGAGGAAGCAGGTTTTGGTATGCGCGGGCAGGTGGGTGAGCATCTGGTCCGCGTGGGCAGCATCCGGTGGATTGAGCCCGGCCACCTCATTGGTGAAGCTCGAGCGATGGCTTCCGCAGGGATGACTGTGGTGGTCGTGGAGGCAACAGCGAGGTCGCTGGATTGGTCGGGGTGCGCGACGACCTGCGGCCTGAAGCAGCGGAGGCTATTGCGGCTCTTAAGCCGAGCGGGGATCGCCACCTTGATGCTGACCGGCGACAATGCCAGGACGGCGCATGCGTTGGCCCACGCGGCGGGCATCGACGATGTGCGGGCGGAGCAGTTGCCCGCAGACAAAGCGGCGGTGATCGCTGAGCTCAAGATGGCGGGGCCGGTCGCCATGGTGGGTGATGGGATTAACGACGCCCCGCGCTGGCCACCGCCACTGTCGGTATCGCTATCGAGGCAAGCGGTGCTGCCGCGGCCGTCGAATCCGCAGATATCGCCTTTACTGGTCATGACCTGCGCTTGATCCCCGAAGCCCTGGCTCACGCCCGACGCGGGCGACGGATTCTGACGATCAACATTGCGCTGGCTCTGGCGATCATCGTGGTGCTTTTCCGCTTGCGCTCTTTGGCGTCCTGGGGTTGGCCGGGTGGTCTTGGTGCACGAGGCTGCTGAAGTCGCTGTGATCTTTAACGGTATGCGGGCTGCTCGCAGACCAGAACTCGCCAGCCCCTCCGACCACCTCGGCAATAGCGAAGGGACCAACTCATCGGTGCCAGCGCATACCCGAGTTTAAGGTCTGCTGTGTGCGCTCGGCGGGACTTGAACCCGCACACCCGAAGGCACAGGAACCTAAATCCTGCGTGTCTGCCAATTCCACCACGAGCGCTCGAGTACCGATGGTAGATCATCCCCGCCCAGCAACTTTGCAGCACTTCGTGACATGCTGAAGATGTGAGCAAACGCACTGCCTTGGTCGGAGTGGTCCGGCGGACAGGTTTAGAGGTCCTGGGGTGGACCCTCGTCCTGGTGGGGATTGCTGCTTTAGTGCTGCCCGGGCCCGGCTTGCTCACTATCGTGGCGGGGCTTGTTGTGCTCTCGCAGCAATACGACTGGGCTGAGCGCCAACTCGTCCCCATCAAAGTGCGTGCGTATGCGGGCGCTCGTGAAGGCGTAAAGACCTGGCCACGGGTGGCGGTCAGTGTCCTCAGTGCCCTGGTTGTGGGGTCAGTCGGCTGGCTCTTTGTGCTTAAGCCGCCCGTGCCGGGCTGGTGGCCTGCCCCTGAGTCACTGTGGCTCGTCGGCGGCGCGGGCACCGGCTACAGCATCATCGCGTCTGCGATTTTTGCCATTGTCTTGGTGTTTTACAGCGTGCGCCGGTTCCGCCGCCCGCCGGATCAAGCCGAACGCGACGTGCAGCAGGAGTACCGACGCCGCAAGGCGGGCTACAAGATCAGCCGTCGAACCCGACACCGGGTCGACTCCTAGCGAGTGAGGGCGCCTCGAGTCGAGGTTCCCGGCCGCTCGCTAGTCCAGCTCGATATTAAGTTGCTTGGCCAGCGATGCGACGTGACCAGTAGCGCGCACGTTGTACTTGGCCAGAGTCACGACGCCATTGCCATCAATAACAACCGTGGAGCGAATGACTCCGGTGATGGTCTTGCCGTAAAGGTTCTTTTCGCCATAAGCGCCGTAAGCCACCAAGACTGACTTCTCCGGGTCGGAGAGCACGGGAAAGTTGATCTCTTCGCGCTCGACGAAGCGAGCCAACTTCGTCGTGTCATCAGGGGAGATGCCCAGGACGGCATAGCCCTTCTTGGTGAAGACGTCGTAGTTATCGCGGAAGTCATTTGCCTGTGTCGTGCACCCGGGAGTCATCGCGGCGGGGTAGAAATAGATGATGACCTTGCGGTCTTCAAAGTCGCTTAGCGAAACTTGCTGGCCCGTGGAATCCTTCAGGGTCCATTCGGGCGCCTTTTGCCCTGGTTCCAGACGTGACATGCAGACCTCCAAAGAGTCAGTGTGTGGCTAACTGCGTTATCGTCTCAGTCGACTGCACTCATCTCCAACCAGACCTCGTTTCACCACCGGAAGGAAGCCAGAAAATGGCCAACAAGCAGAAGCCACGTTCCGAGAAGGAAATCGAGGCTGACCTGGCCGCAACTCGGGAGCGACTGGCCCGCACCGTTGATGAGTTGACGTTCCGAGTTAGCCCGGGCGAACTCAGGCGCCGTGGCCTCGCATCGTTGCAAGGCAAGGTCGACGCCAAGACCAAAGACGAGAACGGCGAGTTCCGGATGGATCTGGTCGCCTATGGTCTGGCGGGACTCGCAGGGACAGCAATCGTCCTGGGCCTCGCGCGCCGCCTGTTCTACCAGGGCGACTGAGCTAAGAACCGCCGGGAGCGAGACTGCCGATTCATGATTGTCGATCAAGCCGTCTATCGCGAAGGTCGTCGCATACCGTGCGACGACCTGCCGTTGGCGTTGGCCGCGGCGCACGCTGATAGCGGCAACGGCTTCGTCTGGATTGGTATGAAAGACCCCACTGACGCGGAGTTTGAGCGTGTCCGCGCGCAGTTGGGGTTGCACCCCTCGCTGTCGAAGATGCCATCAATGGCCATCAGCGAGTGAAGATTGAGCACTACGACGACACGTTCTTTGCGGTGCTCAAGACGCTCAGGTATGTCGAGGCCACCTCGGACATTGAGACTGGCGAGATCATGATGTTCATCGGCCAGCACTTTGTGGTGACGGTCCGGCGTGGCGAGGCGGCGCCCCTGGAGGGAGTGCGCAAGCGACCAGAGGAGCAACACACGCTGACGGGGGAGTCGGGGCCAGTGGTGGTCTTTCACGCGGTCCTTGACGCGATTGTTGATACTTATCGGGCTATCGACCGTGAGGTGTTGCAAGACCTCACGGATATTGAGGCCGCTGTCTTTGGCAGCGGTAAACCAGCCCGTTCCTCGACGATCTATCTGCTGAAGCGCGAAGTCCTGGAGTTCAAGCGGGCAGCGGCACCCTTGCTGAGTTACATCGAAGTGTTGGGTCAAAAGGCCGAAGCAGATATGTCTGAGGACATGTCTTTGCGTTTTCGGGATGTCGCCGATCACCTGATTCAGGTGGTTGACCACGTGGACTCCTATGACGCGCTGCTAACTGATGTGCTCAACGCGCACCTGGCCCAAGTGGGGGTCGAGCAAAACGAGGCCATGCGCAAGATCAGTGCCTGGGTCGCCATCGCCGCAGTCCCGACCTTGGTTGCCGGCATTTTCGGGATGAACTTCACCTACATGCCGGGGCTGTCCTGGACCTGGGGCTACCCGGCTGCGTTGCTGTTGATGGCTCTGATCTGCGGAGGGCTCTTTCGAGCCTTCCGCAGATCAGGTGGTTATAGCCGAGCTAATCGCTCAGGGCTGCTGCACCGAGCCGGGGCCGTCGGCTGCCGTTGCCTCTGGAGTTTCGCCAGCGGTCACGTCGAAGCTCTCACCGTCGATCACCACCGTGTAGGTCTCACCCGCACTGACGTCTGCTGAGGAGAAAGTGACGTTCTGGGTGTCCTTGATCGTCGAGAAGGTGTTGAGCGTCGAGCCATTGCTTTCTTGCAACTCGATCTCGGTGTCCGTCGGAATGACGTCAACAAGGTTGAGCGAGAACCAGCCCTGCTGCGAGTCAACCTCGGGGTTGATCACCATTCCCGCGCTACCGACAGCCAGCAAGTCGCCGCCGGAGATGGTGAAGGTGCCGTTGGAGTCAAGGGCGCCCTGCCAGTTGGTGGTCGGGCCATAGACCGTGGTGGCGCCACCGCTGATCGACATGGTGCCGTTGGAGTCCAGCCGTCGCCATCGGAGTTCACGGTCAAGGTGCCTCCGCTGATGGTGATGGCAGCATCCTCGACAACATCAACCGGAGCGCCCCGGCATCCCCACCCTGGCCCCGGGCTGGCGGCATACCTCCAGCAGTTGCATCAGTGTCTGTGCCCTGTGCGGCGCCTGCAGGGCCACCATCGGCAGGCGCGCCACCCTCAGCCGCTGCAGTGTTTTGGGCTGAACTGTCCTCGGTGGCGCTGCCGACGGAGGCGTTGATGCCGTCATCCGTGCCGGTGAGGTCGACCTCGCCGCCCGCGATGGTCACATAGGCGCTCTCCATGGCCTCGTAGGAAGTGCTGATCACCACGTTGCCGCCAGTGACCAAGATGGCCTCATCCGCGTGCACCCCGTCATCGCCAGTTGCGCCGGTGGTGTCCCCGCCGGTGATCTGCACCTCGAGGTCGCTGTGAATCGCGTCGTCAGAGGCGTCAACCGTGACCGTTCCTGACTCGATCAGGGTGAGCGCCCCACTCTTGATGCCCTTGGTGGAGGCGTCTGCGATGGCCTCAGCGGAACCGCCGCCAGCGGTGATGTCCACCTCGGCGCCGTTGATGATGGCATCGGTGTAGGCCTGAACTCCATCGCCAGCCGCGGCGATCGAGACGCTGCCGCCTGAGAGTGCGATAAACCCGCGCTCGGCCTCTTCTTCGTTGTCAGCCTTGAGGCCATCGCCACCGGCAGTGATGCCGATGTTTCCACCCTGCACTACCAAGTAGTCCTTGCCGCGGATGCCGTCGTCGGCCGCGTTGATGGTGATGTCACCGTCCAAGATCACCAGGCCATCTGAGGAGTTGATGCCGTCGTTACCGTTGCCGTTGACGCTCAGAGAGCCGGTGCCAGCGATGGTTAGGTCAGCTGAGCTGTCGAGAGCCGCGCCCGCTTCGTCGTCCTCCGCATAGCTGGAGGTGTCGGTCAGGCTGTTGGGGCTGCCATCAGCGAGCACCACCGTGGCGTTGTCGGCCTCGGTGATCACCAGCGGCGAGGTGGTCGTGCTGGTCAGGTCAGCGTCCGCGAGGACCAAGCGCACCGTGCCCTCTTCGGTTGAGTTGACGTTGACTTGGCCGTCGGTAAGTTCTCCGCTGAGGCGGTAGGTGCCGGCCGCCGTGATCGTGACGGTGGATCCGTCGATCGTGATGCCGTCGTCGTTGCTTGTGGTGATGGTGTCGCCGTCCAAGGTGATGTCGATGACGTCGGCCTCGGTGTAGTCAAGGGCGTCGTCGATCTTGTGGAGTTCTTGGTTGGCTGCCAGCACTTCTTCAGCGGTCGTCGATCCAGAGGTGGCCGTCGCGGTTGCAGCTGCGCTTTCGCTGGTTGAGGCGGCATCGGTGGCTGATGCGCCGATCGAGCAGCCAGACAGAGCCAGGGTGGCGGTGAGGGCCGAGCTGGTCAGGAGGGCGGCGAGGCGGTTGGTCTTCATGATGGAGCCTTTCGAAGTTGGGCTATGAGGGAGAGGGAGGGGGCTGGTTAGAAGTCGCGCGTCAGCACGCGGTGCCACTTGTTGGCGGTCAGGTCTGGGTTGAGCGCGGCCATGCCTGTCGCGTATTTGGAGATTTGTGCTGGGCGGTGACCGTGGCTCCAGAGCAGCCGGTCAACTTCGCCGGCGCGTTGGCCCGACTTGGTCTCGACGATGGCCATTTCGGGACGGCGCATTTCGCGGCTCCCAGAGGTCCACACCAGGTTGGTGTCGATCGTGGCCCGGCTTTGGCTGCTCGGGATAAAGAGCGTCTTGCGGGTGTAATGAGTCGACATGACTGGCTTCATCGTGGCCGGGTCAACGTGGCGGATGCCCGCCTCGGCTAGGGCCTGATTGGCGTAGGCGATGCCCTCGGTGGTCAGGCGCTCGCGGTCTGCCACCGCATACGGGATGCGTTCTTTAACGGTCGCGCTGCGGCTGCCGCGAGTTTTGACCTCAAGGTAGGCATCCTGAGTGTCCAGGTAAGTGCGGGTGCGCACTTTGAAGCGGCGTCGGCGGCTGTGGGCCGCGCCTCGGTAGCTCGCCAGGTCGGGGGTGTCGAAGTAGACCGATTCGTAGCCGAAGTCCTGCTGGCCATTCATCGTCAGGACTGCAGCGTCGCTCTGGTCTGCCAGATCGTCGAGCAGGGTGGTCAGGGTGTCGAGCGTGAGGACGTACTTGCGGTCTACGCGGGTCAGGAGGCTGGCGCGAGCGACCAGGTCTTCCAAACTGATGGGGGTGAAGGATGCCATCGCGGACTCGGGGCGGGTGATTGTGGTCATCGGCGGGCCACCAAGGTGGTGGGCAGGCTCGCTGCAGGTGCGTTGCTCGTGACTTGGTAGCGCACCTCGACCAGCGTGGTGTCGTTGACCAGGTTGAGGTTCTTGACGCTGGCCTTGCGAATGTCGGCGTGCAGCATCTGCGCCAGGTGGGCTTCGAGAGCCTTTTCGTCAGTGATGGCGACGTCTAGTTGGATCAACTGTTGGCGATAGCTGCCGAAGAGCCGGGGGTGATCACCGGCAAAGAGAGCCAAGAGCACCAGGGCCATCAGCGAGGTGCCCAGGATTGTCGGCGTCGTGCTCAAGCCCGCGATGAGGCCCAGGGCCAGCGCGGCGAAGTAGTAGGCGACCTCGTGTTGGGCGATCTCGTCGCTGCGCAGTCGGATGATGGACAGCACTCCGAAGAGGCCCAGGCCCAGACCGGCGCCGATGTCGCTACTGCCCAGCATGGTGGCCACCGCCAGGACTCCGACGTTGACCCCGAGGAAGGCCACGACCAAGTCCCGCCGGCGGTGCCTGGGGAAGTACAGGCCGAACGTCAGGATGCTGACGGCGACTAGGTCGATGGCGATCAGATACGTAGTTCCCACGATGACTCCCGATTGGTGTTTGGTGCGTTGGAACTATCTAGCCAATCGGGGCTATGTGTTTCCTATGAATGGCCCAAGCCGCTCATAGGAAGATTTTAGGAGGTCATGACGGCATCCCGTGAGGCGATGAACGCGTCCACGCAGGCCTGCACATCTGCTTCGGTATGCGCGGCAGACAGTTGCACGCGGATGCGCGCCTGACCACGCGGGACCACGGGGAAGCTGAACGGAATCACGTAGACGCCGCGCTCCAACATGGCGTCGGCCACTGCGGTCGCGTGCCGAGCGCCGTCTTCACCCGGGAACATCACCGGCGCGATCGGGTGGCTGCCTTCCAACATGTCGAAGCCTGCTTCGCCCATCAGGCGGCGGAACATCTCCGTGTTGCGCTTCAGTTGCTCACGGGGCTCGGATGCCTCTCGGGCGATCTCGAGCGCCTTCAGCGAGCCAGCGACCACCGAAGGGCCACAGCGTTGGAGAAGAGGTAGGGACGGGCACGCTGACGCAACAGGTCCACGATCTCGGCGTGCGCAGCCACATAGCCACCGCTGGCGCCACCGAGGGCCTTGCCAAGGGTGCCGGTGACGATGTCGACGCGGTCAATGACGCCGCAGTGCTCGTGGGTGCCGCGTCCGTTGTCGCCAACAAATCCAACGGCGTGGAGTCATCGACCAAGACCATCGCGCCGAACTCGTCGGCCAAGTCGCAGATCTCTTCGAGCGGGGCGTAGTAGCCATCCATCGAGAAGACCCCGTCGGTGACGATCACCTTGCGGCGGGCACCGGCATCATCGGCTGCTTCAGGTTGCTTGCGCAGATCAGCCATATCGCGGTTGGCGTAGCGGAAGCGCTTGGCCTTAGACAGTCGGATGCCGTCGATGATGGAGGCGTGGTTGAGCGCATCGCTGATGATTGCGTCCTCTGCGCTGAAGAGCACCTCAAAGACTCCGCCGTTGGCGTCAAAACAGCTGGAGAACAGGATGGCTTCTTCGGTGCCGCTGAAGTCGGCCAAGGCCCGTTCTAACTCGCGGTGTTGGGTCTGGGTGCCGCAGATAAACCGGACTGAGGCCATACCAAAGCCCCATTCTTTGACTGCGTCTTGGGCGACTTTGACGACCTCGGGGTGGTCGGCCAAACCGAGGTAGTTGTTGGCGCAGAAGTTCAACGCGTCAGCGGTGGTGGTGCCGACATGCGCGGACTGTGGGGTGGTGAGCTCGCGCTCCACCTTGTAGAGACCGGCGTCCTTGATCGAGGTCAACTCGGTGTTGAGGTCGTCCTTGAAGGCATACATGAGGGGCTCCTTGGCTCCAGTCCAGAATGACTTTGCCGCACTCGCCAGAGCGGGCAGTGGCGAATGCTTCTTGCCATTGGTCGGCGGGGAATCGGTGGGTGATCACGGCGCGGATGCGTTCGCGCAGCTCTGGGGAGGTCTGCATCATGAACGTCATCCGATACCACGTGTCATACATTTCGCGGCCATAGATGCCCTTAATCGTCAGCATGTGTGTGATGACCGGGCCCCAGTCGATGGCGAACGGCTCCTTGGGCAGGCCAAGCATCGCGATCTTGGCGCCGTGCGTGCAGTTGTCGATGAGCTCGGTCATCGCGGCCGGGTTGCCGGACATTTCGAGGGCCACGTCGAAGCCCTCGGCCATGCCCAAGTCCTCTTGCACGTCCGCGATGCGCTCGCGGGAGACGTTGACGACCCGGTCAGCACCGGCCGCTGTCGCCAGGCTGAGGCGATAGTCGGACACATCGGTGGCCACGATGTAACGGGCGCCGATGTGACGAGCGATTGCGACGGCCATCACGCCAATCGGGCCCGCGCCGGTGATCAGCACATCGTCGCCAGCCATCGGAAAGCTGAGGGCCGTGTGCACGGCGTTGCCGAGCGGGTCGAAGACCGCGCCCAACTCTGGGTCAATGTCGTCGGGCTGGGTCCAGACGTTGGTATGCGGGACGCACACGTAATCGGCAAACGCACCATCGCGATTCACGCCAAGATTCGAGGTTTGAACGCACATGTGTTGACGGCCGGCCCGACAGTTGCGACATACGCCACAAATCACGTGGCCCTCGGCAGAGACCCGCTGGCCGACGGCAAAGTCATACTTGCCCTCGCCGAAGGGGACACCATCGCCGAGTTCGACGATCTCGCCGTAGAACTCATGGCCAATGGTCAACGGCGGTTTCAACATGGACGCTGTCCACGCATCCCAACCTTCAATGTGCAGGTCAGTGCCACACAGGCCGGCCCGCAGAACGCGGATCTTCACTTCGCCAGGCCCGGGGTGGGTTCGGGGACATCAATCAATTCAAGACCGGCTTGCGCCGCTGTCTTTACGAGGGCTCGCATGCTCGACATCCTCTCTCATTTGCTCGCCTCGGGCACGGTTGGGCGCTCGTTTTTGCGCAGCCCTCGGCGGGTGCTAATGTCTTCCTCTGTTGCGCCAATAGCTCAATTGGCAGAGCAGCTGACTCTTAATCAGCGGGTTCGGGGTTCGAGTCCCTGTTGGCGCACTCATTGAAAAGGCCTGGTCCCTTTGAGGATTGGGCCTTTTCTCATTTCAGCATCGTTCAAATGTCGCAGTGTCGGGGTGCCGGGTCTTCGACCAGCGCCGTTGTGCGGCACACTGGGCCAGTGACTTCGCGGACCAAAGAGCAACGACCAGAGACAGCCAAGCCGAACCTGCTGAACTCGTTTAAGCGAGCAGTGCAAACTTTGTCGCCCACGGCGGGACAGATCTATCGGCGTCGCTGACCTACTACGCAACGCTGTCGCTGTTCCCAGCGATTCTGGCGTTCACCTCGCTGCTCGGCATCTTCGGCAACGGCCGTGAGACCACCCAAGCTCTGCTTGATGTGGCTAAAGAGATGGGAGCAACCGACAGTGTCCTTGGGCCGGTTGAGACCTTCGTGTCCAACCTTCAAGAGACTCCGGGAGCGGGCCTGGCCTTCGCCATTGGTCTGCTCGGTGCGTTGTATTCGGCCTCTAACTTTGTCAACGGCTTCTCTCGGACGATGAACCGGGTCTACGACGTCAAGGAAGGCCGGCCGATTTGGAAACTACGCCCGTGGACCTTCCTGCTGACGTTGATCTTGATGTTCGTCGTGATCTTGATTGCTGGCGCGCTGGTGCTGAGTGGTTCGCTCGCTGAAGCGATTGGCTCGGTCGTGGGCCTGGGCGACAGTGCCGTGCAGATTTGGGGTCTGGCCAAGTGGCCCGTCGTCGTCCTGCTGGTGATGGTCTTGGTGGCTTTGCTCTATTGGGGCACACCAAACGTGCGACCCAAGTTTCGCATCGTCAGCATAGGCTCGGCCTTCGCCATCATCGTCTGGGCTATCGCGACCTTGGGCTTCGGTGCCTACGTCTCCAGCGACTTCGCCTCGTACGGCGGCACCTACAGAGCCTTCGCTGGCGCCATCGTGCTATTGCTCTGGTTGTGGATCACCAACATCGTGCTGATCTTGGGCGCCGAACTCGACGTCGAGTTGGAGCGCAGCCGCGAGTTGCAGGCGGGTGTTGCCGCTGAAGAACGCGTGCAGTTGCCACTGCGGGACGCGAGTGGCGTGGAAAGAAGGAAGCCAAGGAGGCTGCGCAGGTCCGCGAAATGCGCAAAATCCGGATCAACGCGGCCGCTGAACGCAGGAGTGGCAAGAGCGACTAGCAGTGCCGAGCGGCCTGGTTTTTAGTCGGGCCACAAAAGTTGTACGATGATCCGCGTTGCCTCGGAGATCTTTTCAAGATTCTGAGCATCATGGTGGGCGTAGCTCAGTTGGTAGAGCGCCGCCTTGTGGTGGCGGATGTCGCGGGTTCAAGTCCCGTCGTTCACCCAAAGAAAAAACCCCGTCCGGCTCAAGCCAGGCGGGGTTTTCTCATACGAAGAATCGGGGCGCGGCGGTCTAGCAGTCCGTGATCTTGGCTGAAATTTCGCGCAAGGCTGCAGTCTCTAGCCCGGGCTGCTCCTGGAAGACAGCCTCGCGGTAATAGCGAAGTTCGTTGATGCTGTCTTGGATGTCACCCAAGGCGCGGTGCCCACCGGTCTTGTTGGGCGAGGAGAAGTACGCGCGGGGGAACCAACGGCGCGACAGTTCCTTGATTGAGGACACGTCGACGATCCGATAGTGCAAGTGGCGCTCTAGCTCGGGCATGTCACGGGCGAGGAACACCCGGTCCGTGCTGACGGTGTTGCCTGCCAGGGGAGCCTTGCCGCCTTCAGGTGCCCATTCCTTGATGTAGGCCAATACCTGGGCTTGAGCGTCTTCCAGCGTGGTGCCCTGCTCCAGGACGTCGAGCAAACCGCTCTCCACGTGCATGGCGCGGACAAAGTCAGTCATCTGCTCCAGCGCCTCCTCGGGAGGGCGGATCACCAGGTCCACACCATCACCCAGGATGTTGAGGTCTGAATCGGTGACGAGCGCGGCCACCTCGATCAGCGCGTCGTTGATGGTGTCGAGGCCGGTCATTTCACAGTCAATCCAGACCATGCAGTCCTGGGCCCCGCGTACAGATGCTTGAGAAGTCACCGCAACAGACTACTGGCCTGTTCAACGGCTGGGAATCGTTAGGGTGGCTCCATGTCGATTTGGGTTGCGCAGTGAGTCAGGCTGTGGCTTCGCCCGTGGAGCCAAACGTGACCGGACGCCCGGGGCTGCGCCACATCATGGTGCTGGCTGTCCTCGTCACCGCTTTTGCGATGTCTGCATTCCTCCTCTCGTGGTCGTTCACCGTGAGCATCGGTATCCAGGGCACTCTGCTTGGCCTGGTGATTTCTACTGTGGCCATCGGCATCGTCCTGCCGGTCTTTCTCTGGGTTGACCGCCTCGAAGCGGAGCCAGCAAGGATTATGTGGTTTGCCTTTCTTTGGGGTGCCCTGATTTCAACGGCTGGCAGCCTCGTGGTCGGTGGCGCCGTGCGAAACATGCTGTTGAACATGGGCGTGGAACCTGACTACTTCTTGCTGGTCTTTGAGGCCCCACTTGTTGAGGAGTTCTTCAAAGGTCTTGGTCTGCTGCTGATCTTCATTTTTGCCAAGCGTGAGTTCAACGGTGTGGTTGACGGCATTGCGTATGCCGGGGTGATTGCGATCGGCTTTGCCTACGTCGAGGACATCCTCTATCTGGGTAGTAACTACCAACAGTTGGGTCAGGCTGGCCTCGTCGGGACCTTCGTGGTTCGCTGCCTTGCCACTCCATTTGCCCACCCAATGTTCACCGTCTGCCTAGGGATCGCTTTTGGCCTCTTGGCTCATCGGCGCCGCAGGATCTACTTCCCCGTCCCGATCCTTGGGTATGCGGCTGCGGTCACCATTCACAGTGTCTGGAACGCCAGTGCTGCCTTAGACATCTGGTTTGTCCTCTACTTGGTCATCCAGGTCCCGCTGTTCTTGGGCTTCTTGGCTGTTGTCATCTTCGCCCGCTCCCTTGAGTCGCGGACGATGCGAGAGCGGCTGACCGAATACGGGATGAACGGGTGGTTTACCCCGTCCGAGGTCTCCATGTTGATTTCGCCGAACCAACGACGTCAGGCACGGATTTGGGCCAAAAAACAGTACGGGCAGGCCGGGGCGCGCGCTATGCGGGCCTTCCAAGACGAATCCGCAGAGTTGGCGATAGCCGCTGAACACCTGCATCGGGGCGACCGAGACCCACACTGGCGCGAACGTGAACGGGTGCTGCTGCGCTCGCTGGTGGCTCACCGCAAGGCCTTCGTGCAGGGCGCCAATAGCGCCGCGACTGCTGCTCCCGCCCTCTGAAGCCAGCGCGTCGAGTCAGCGGGTGGAGTCGGCGTGGGCCAGGAGCGAGCGTGACTCATCAAGGAAGCGCCCGGCATACGAGCCGAACCATTCGCCAATCTCGCTGAATCGCTCAATAAACGCCTCGGACTCTCCAGCCTTGAGCAGGGCGATGGCCTCGCCGAAGCGTTGGTGGTAGCGCTCGATGAGCTCCAAGTTGTCGGTGGAGGCCGTGATGATGTCGAAGTACAACTCAGGGCTCTGCGCAAAGAGACGCCCCACCATGATGAGCTCCAGGCGGTAAATGGGGAGGAAAGGGCTAGCAATTCGCTGAGGCTGCGGTCCTCGGAGGCCAGGTGTGAGCCATAGGCGAAGGTTGAGAAGTGGCGCAGCGCCTGGATCAGGCCCATCTCGGCGTCGTGGTCCTTGGCGCTGACCTCGTGCACCCGAGCACCCCAAAGGCGAATCTGCTCGAGCAGCCATTGACTGGACTCGGGGTTGCGGCCGACGCTGGCAGCCACAACCTGCTTGGCAAACGACTCTAGGTCGGGGCCAAACATCGGGTGCAAACCCAGGACCGGGCCGGGGTGAGCTTCCAGCATGGCGGCGACTGGGCCAGCCTTCGTGGAGGTGAGGTCAGCCAATAGACAGTCGGCCGGCAGCGGGGAAGCGCCTTGATGATGTCTGCGGTTTGGTGGATCGGCACGCTCACCAGCACCAGCCCGGCGCCCTCAACGATGTCTGCGGCACGGTCCCAGTCATCGCGGTCCAAGATGCGCACGACATAGCCAGACAGCGTCAGCATCCGGCCAAACATTGCGCCCATCCGACCGGCGCCACCAACGATGACAACCGGGCCCAAATCGGGGGCCTGTTGGGTGAAGCCCATGTTCTTTTCGTGGACGTAGGCCTCCCGCATGCAGCGGCGCAGCACGTCTTCGATCAGGTCGGGTGGGATGCCCTTGGCTGTGGCCTGGGCACGGCGCGCGTTGATCATGGCCTGTTCGCGATCGGGCGCATAGATCGGCAGGCCATGTTTCCCCTTGACTTCGCCAACTTGGCTCACGAGTTCGAGGCGTCGACCCAACAGGTCAAGCATCGCCTGATCCACTTCGTCGATCTCCGAGCGCAACTGTGCCAATGGGTCTTCCATGACGCCGATGGTAGTCGGGCTTAGACTCTTTCTCGGCCCCCGTAGCTCAATGGATAGAGCAACGGCCTTCTAATCCGTAGGTTGCAGGTTCGAGTCCTGCCGGGGGCACTCGCGAGTTGTCGCTGCCGCAGCCGGGACAGGTCATGGGCAGGCAGAAGCGGCGGATCGCGGGGGCTATTTGGATTAACGCAAGCCTCGTGTACCTTTAAAGCGTCCGGGCAAGGACAGCCTAACCTTGCCATCGCCGAGTTGAAGGTGCTTCTGGTGCTCGCGAACTACCTGATTGGCCTCCGTGAAGGCCTCGAAGCGGCTCTTGTCGTTTCGATCCTGGTGGCTTACTTGGTCAAATCTGACCGGAGGCACCTGCTGCCGTCGGTGACGGCCGGCGTTAGCCTGGCCGTCGTTGTCTCTTTGCTTTTGGCGCGATCCTGACGTTTGGACCAAGGGTTTAACCTTCACCGCCCAAGAAGCCATTGGCGGCTCGCTGTCCATCGTTGCCGTGGTCTTCGTCACCTGGATGATCTTTTGGATGGCCAAATCCGCTCGCACGATGAGCACCACCTTGCGGGACTCTGTCGACCACGCGGCAACATCGGGCCACGGCGCGGTTGTCTTAGTTGCCGCACTTGCCGTTGGTCGCGAAGGCCTCGAAACAGCGCTCTTTATCTGGGCTGCCTCGCGGGCCGCAGCTGGGACTGCCGATGGCTCAACCGCGGCCCCGCTGATCGCCGCGCTGCTGGGCATCCTCACCGCGGTGGTCATGGGCTACCTCTTTTACCGCGGCGCCATTCGCATTGACCTGCGCAAGTTTTTCCGGGTCAGCGGTGTTTTGTTGGTTTTCGTTGCTGCTGGTGTGCTGGCCTACGCGGTGCACGACCTACAAGAAGCAGGCATCCTGCCGGGCCTGCACAACTTGGCTTTCGACGTCTCCGACACGCTGGCTCCGACCTCGATCACGGCGACTTTACTCAAGGGCATCTTCAACATTGCCCCAGCCATGACGGTGCTTGAAGTTATCGCCTACTTCGCATACCTGATCCCAGTGCTGGTGCTTTTCCTGAAACGAACGCGCTTGCCGTCTGCGCCTGCGACGACAGCCACCGCACCACAGCGCGACACCGTCGCAGTCTGAATAACCTTCATCCTCATCTTGAAAGGCCCGCGATGAAACGCGTCCTCTTTGCTAGCTCAGCGATCCTCGCGCTGACGCTGACAGCGTGCACGGATAACTCCGAAACCACGAGTGATGGTGCTTCGACCGGCGACTCTGGCGCGATCGCCGTCTCAGCCACCGACGATGCCTGCGAACTCTCAGCCGCCGAGACGGGCTCGGGGACGCTGACCTTCAACGTCACCAACGACGGCTCACAGGTCACTGAGTTCTATCTGCTCGGGGAAGACCAACTGCGCATCATCGGTGAAGTCGAAAACATCGGGCCGGGCTTGTCGCGTGACCTCGTCGTGCAGGCTCCCGCCGGTGACTACTTCACGGCCTGCAAGCCGGGCATGGTGGGCGACGGCATCCAGGCTGCGTTCACCGTGACCGACTCCGGTGCAGAGATGGCGGCCAGCGGAGACTCCGCCGAATTGGTGGCCCAAGCTGACGAGCAGTACGGCGCCTACGTTCGCGATCAGACAGAACAGTTGCTCGCCGACACCGAAGAGTTCACTGCTTTGTACGTTGCTGGTGACGATGACGCGGCGCGCGAGCTTTACCCGGAAGCGCGCCTGCACTGGGAGCGCATCGAAACGGTTGCCGAGTCCTTCGGTGACCCTAGACCCTCCATGGACCTGCGCGAAGCAGACCTTGAGCCGGGCCAAGAGTGGACCGGCTGGCACGCTATCGAGAAGGACCTGTGGCCACCGGAGGACGGTGACTACGAGGCGCTTGACCAGGCTGGTCGTGAGGCGCTCGCGGAAAAGCTGAACTCGGACACCCAAGAGCTGTACGACCGCACGCGTGACATGACCTTCACCGCAGACCAGATCGGCAACGGGGCAAAGGGCCTGTTGGACGAGGTCGCGACCGGCAAGGTCACCGGGGAGGAAGAGATCTGGTCGCACACCGACCTGTGGGACTTCCAGGCCAACGTTGATGGCGCACGTGTTGCATGGCAGGGCCTGAGCCCCATCTTGGAGACCAAGGACCCAGCACTGGACGCCGAGGTCGCTGAGCGCTTCGACGAGTTGCAGGCACTCTTGGACCAGCACCGCGACGGTGAAGGGTTCGTGCTCTACACCGAGCTCTCCACGGAAGAGGTCAAGGAGCTTTCCGACGCCGTGAATGCACTCTCTGAGCCGCTATCCCAGGTCACGGCGGCTGTCCTGCAGTGACAAAGGGGTTAGCAGGAGAGGTTTAGTTGGTGCCCTCGGCGTCGGCGCAGCAGGCGTCGGCGTTGGGGTCGCCAGCGGGTATGCGGTGGGCCAGTCCGACGATGACCAGGCCGTTGGCGCTGGATCCGGTGCCGATCAGTATGACTTTATGGCCAGCACCAAGCCGGCATCACGACCCCCGCCCAAGACCGGATGCACTTTGCCGCATTTGATGTCGCCACGAGCGACCGCGACGCTCTGATCGAGTTGCTTCAAGAGTGGACTCAGGCGGCCGCGGCGATGACAGCAGGGGAGAGCGTCGGCGGACCGTTGCCTTATGAGGCTCCACCCGCCGACACCGGCGAAGCCATCGGGCTGCCCGCCTCTGGGCTCACGCTGACCTTTGGGTTTGGCCCGTCTCTCTTTGTTGATGAGTCTGGCGAGGATCGGTTTGGCCTGGCCGAGCGGCAGCCTGCTGTGCTCAACAGGTTGCCGCACTTCCCGGCCGATGCTCTGCAGGAGAACCGCAGCGACGGTGACCTCTGCATACAGGCGTGTGCAGATGATCCCAAGTGGCAGTGCACGCAATCCGCAACTTATCCGCATCGCTTTTGGTCGTGCTTCGTTGAGGTGGTCACAACTCGGTTTTGGCCGCACCTCGTCGACGTCGACGGCTCAGACCACGCCGCGAAACCTGTTTGGCTTCAAGGACGGCACCGCCAACATCAAATCTGAAGAGACAGATGTGGTGAACGAGAGCGTGTGGGTTGCCGCCGGTGATGACGCTGAGGCTGAGTGGATGGTGGACGGCAGCTATCTCGTGGCCCGGCGCATCTCTATGTCCATCGAAACATGGGACCGGACCTCGCTGGCCGAGCAGGAGCTCATCACTGGCCGTGACCGCAATGAAGGCGCGCCCTTTCTGGCGGCACTGAGTTCACTGAGCCAGACTTCGAGGCCAAGGGCGGCGACGGTGAATTTCTGATGGCTACCAATTCGCATGTGCGACTAGCGCATCCGAGTCAGAACGATGGCGTTCAAATGTTGCGTCGGGGTTATAACTTCACGGATGGCAGCAACGAATTGGGCCGGTTAGACGCAGGGCTATTCTTTGTCGCCTTTGTCCGAGACCCAGAAGTTCAGTACATCCCGATGCAAACGCGCATGTCAGCCCAAGACGGTCTGATGGAGTACCTGCAACACACCGGATCGGCTCTCTTTGCGGTCCCACCGGGTGCCGCCCAAGACGAATGGGTTGGTCAGGGCCTCTTTGCCTAGTCAGAGTGGTTGCCCTCACGACGGCGGTTCGCTTTGGATACCGGGCGCGGACAGGGCACGCTTAGCCCTGTGACGGAGATTGAGACCAATTCTGAGCTGCTGCCTGCGGTCGAGCGACTGCGGGTAGCGATGGGGGCTGTCCGTCTCCCGCTTGACCTGCCAGAAGTGGACCAAGCCCGGCAATCCCGGTCGGCGCTGCTGCAGCAGTTTGACGACTATGTTTTGCCCAGGCTGCGTTCGCTCGACGCGCCGCTGCTCTGCGTCGTTGGCGGGTCTACCGGAGCCGGCAAATCGACACTGGTCAACAGCGTCATTGGCGAGGTCGTCACTCGCACCGGCGTGCTGCGGCCGACGACCCGCGCGTCTGTGCTGGTGCACCACCCCGACGACGTCGCGTGGTTCACCGACGCGCGGATCCTGCCTGAGCTTGCCCGGGCCACCGGTGACGCGATTGATGTCGACGATCCCAATTCGGTGCGATTGGTCGAATCAGAGACATTGCCGGCGGGCTTGGCATTACTCGATGCCCCCGATATTGATTCAGTCGTCCAAACTAATCGCAGTCTTTCTCGGCAATTGTTGTCGGCCGCCGATCTTTGGCTCTTTGTCACGACCGCTGCTCGGTATGCGGACGCGGTGCCGTGGGACTTGTTGAGGCAAGCCTCGAGCGTGGCACGGCAGTGGCCGTTGTTCTTGACCGCGTGCCGCCGGAGGCGATGGAGGAGGTGCGACTGCACCTGTCTCAGATGTTGCGTGAGCAAGGCTTGGACAAATCGCCGATCTTCACGATCCCCGAGGTCGACCTCGACGCCGACAAGATGATCGCCGCCAAGCACACGGCGCGGTTAACGGGCTGGCTGCATTCGCTAGCAGGTGACTCGCGAGCCCGATCGGTGGTGATCCGCCGGACCCTAGCCGGAGCGCTGGCCTCCCTCTCAGACCGCACGGCGGATGTCACTGCCGCTGCCGACCGCCAGGTTGAGGCCCAAGAGCACCTTCACTCGTTGGCCCGTTCTGCCTACCAAGACGCGCAGAAGGGGATTGAGGCTGGCGTTGCCGATGGCTCGCTGCTGCGCGGTGAAGTCTTGGCCCGGTGGCAAGAGTTGGTCGGCACCGGTGAGTTTTTGCGCCAGATCGAGGTCGGCATTGCACGGGTTCGTGATCGCCTGACCTCCTTCATTACTGGCAAGCAGATCAGCGCTGAGCCACTGGGGGAGGCGCTTCAAGTGGTGTGGCCGCCCTGGTGACCTCGCATACTCAGGTCGCGAGCAGCACGGCTGCCCGGTCCTGGAAGACCACCCTGGTGGCCCTGCTTTGGTTGAGGCACACCCGGAGTTGCAACGCGCTGCGCCAGACTTGGAAGAGCGCACCGAGCGAATGATCCGGGACTGGCAAGGCGAAATTCTCGAGATGATTCGCACCGAAGCAGGCAAGAGGCGCACGACGGCGCGCTATTTGGCCTTCGGGGTCAATGGCCTGGCGGTCATGTTGATGTTGCTGGTGTTTAGCGCAACAGGTGGGGCCTTGGTTGGTGGTGAGGTGGCGATCGCGGGTGGATCAGCCGTGCTTGCCCAACGCCTACTAGAAGCAGTGTTTGGTGATCAGGCCGTGCGCGAGATGTCCAAGAAGGCGCGTAAGGCCCTGTTGAGCCGGACCGAAGAGTTGTTGCTGGCCGAGCGCCAGCGTTTTGACGAAGTGATTGACGAAGTTCCACTGACCCGGGCAGCAGTTGACGCTGTGCGTTCGGCAGCAGTGGATGTTGAAGGAGCGCGATGAGCCCCCGGCGCAGCACGGGATCCCGATCGGAGTCGCTGACCTGGCGAGCCGATCAACTCCAAGAGGCGATTGAGACCGGTGGCGCGGAGCTAATCTCCGATGCCGCCATCGCTGGCCAACGGGTCGTGGCAAAGGTCCGCGAGCGGTGGGCGCTCAAGGGCGGGCGCACCGTGGTGAGCCTGGCCGGTGCTACAGGGTCGGGCAAGTCCACCTTGTTTAACCAGTTGGTTGGTCACACCGTCGCCGATATCAGTGCTCGCCGACCCACCACATCACGCGCGACGGCGGCGATTTGGGGCGACGAGGACGCGACAGACCTGCTGAACTGGCTCGGCGTCAATCAGCGCCATCACCTTTCGGCCGACGGCGACCAGAGCGATCTGGACGGCCTCGTCTTGATCGACCTCCCCGACTTCGATTCTCGCGAACTCGCCAACCGAGTCGAGGCTGATCGGGTCTTGGAGCGCTCCGACGTCTTCGTGTGGGTCACCGATCCGCAAAAGTATGCGGATGCCCGGTTGCACGAGGACTACCTTTCGGCACTCAAAGAGCACGAGACCGTCATGATGGTCGTGCTTAACCAGATCGATCGAGTCTCCGAAGAGGGCGGTGTCGAAGGGATCAAGGATGACTTGAAGGCACTGGTCGCTGCGGATGGCGCCGGAGATTTCACTATCTATGGCACCTCTGCCCGGATGGGGCTGGGCGTCTCAGATGTCCGGCAAGCCATTGGCTCTGTGGTCGCAGAGCGCAACGCCGCGGAGAACCGACTGGTGGGTGACCTGCGCACGAGCGCAACGAGCATGCTGAGCATGGTCGGGGAGACCGAAATCGCCAGCTCCGATGTGGTCTCCGATGACTTGTTGACCGCGCTCAAACAGGCCGCCGGTGTGCCCGTCGTCCTGGACGCGGTGCAAAGGAATACCTGATTCAGAGCAAGCTCAACACCGGTTGGCCGTTCAGCCGTTGGTTGTCGGCGCTGCGCCCGGACCCACTCAAACGCCTGCGTTTGGGCGATGACCGCGCTGGTAGTTCGGGTATCAGCCCATCCGATGTCCGCGCCGTGTTGGGGCGTTCTTCGCTGCCACCGCCCACACCGGCCGCTAGATCGGCCGTGCAGTTGGCCAGCCGACGAGTCGCGGATCGGGCTAGCGAGGGCTTGCCTCCGCTGTGGGCCGACGCTGTGTCTAGGGCTGCAAGCCCGGATGATTCGAGCCTTGCTGATGGGCTTGACCAGGCCGTTTTTGGGACCTCGCTGCGCGCTGGCAACCCGTTCTGGTGGTCGCTGTTCCGCTTCCTGCAGTTTGTCTTAGCCGTTGCGACGGTTGTTGGTTTCGTCTGGCTTGCTGCCATCGGTGTCATCGGATGGCTGCAAATGGACATTGGGGTGCCGACCTGGGGTCCGTTGCCGATACCGGCGGTGTTGTTCGTGGGAGGCATTCTGGCTGGTCTGCTGCTCGCGATGATCGCGAGAGCGATGGCTGGCGCCGGAGCCAAACGCAGGCGTGCATTAGTCGAGAAGCGGATGGATGAGTCCGTCGGCAAGGTGGCCAAACAGCACATTCGAGTGCCCGTCACGACGGTCCTGGACCGCCACCGGCAGACTCGCCAGCAACTGGAATCCGCCGTTTCATAGGTGTCTATCCACATCCCGCTTCGTCTTCGTAGGTTCTCCACGAATGACGGGGCGGGATGTTTGTGTCCGTGCCCTTGCAGGAGGGTGATTGCACCAGCCTCACCGAGGGGCAGGATGATCACAGGGTGGCACAACATGAACGACAGTTTCATCACGGTCACGGGCAACGTCACAGGGAGCCGCAGGCCAGAGCAGGCAGGGAGACGGGCACGCCATTCACAGTGTTCGGAGTGGCGCAAAACCGCGTAAAGCGAGATGCAAAGGGCGACATCGTCCCCATGGGCACGAACTTCTATGAGGTGATTGCCTTCCGAGCCTTGGGGCAAAACGTGCTCGACTCGATTGCGAAAGGCGACCCGGTTGTCGTCCATGGGCGGCTACGCGTCCACGACTGGGAGAACGGCGAACGCAAAGGCACGACCGTGCAGATCGACGCCACCAATATCGGGCCCGATCTCACCTTCGGGACGAGCGAGTTCAACAAGCGGCGTCGCTCGGCTTCGGTCGGCCGCGACCGGCTCGACACGGAGGTCAACGGCGGTGACGGCAGCGAATCCGGCGATGACCAAGAGACACACGACGCCGCAGTTGAGCACCCGCAGAGCATTGAGCAGGATCCATGACACAGCCCGCGGGGGCTGCCCTGGGCCCGGTGGCTCGCAGCCGCCGGTGACGATTCTCTTGAGTGCGTCACCGGCGGCTAGCCTTAGGGCATGGCTGAGTTCATTTACACCATGAGCCGCGCGCGTAAGGCGCACGGTGACAAGGTAATCCTCGACGACGTGACCATGTCTTTCTACCCAGGCGCCAAGATCGGCGTGGTGGGGCCGAACGGTGCTGGTAAGTCGACCATCCTCAAAATCATGGCCGGATTGGACACGCCGTCTAACGGTGAAGCCCGTCTAACGCCTGGCTATTCGGTGGGCATCCTCCTGCAGGAGCCGCCTCTGAACGAAGAAAAGACTGTGTTGGGCAACGTCCAAGAGGGCGTCGGTGAGATCAAGGCAAAGATCGACCGCTTCAACAAGATCTCTGAGTTGATGGCCGAGCCCGACGCTGACTTTGATGCGCTGTTGACCGAGATGGGCAAACTGCAAGAAGCGATCGACGCCGAAGACGCCTGGGACTTGGATTCCCAGTTGGAGCAGGCGATGGACGCTCTGCAATGCCCCCAGGCGATCTGCCTGTCACCAACCTCTCCGGTGGTGAGCGTCGCCGCGTGGCGTTGTGCAAGTTGCTGCTCAGCAAGCCAGATCTGCTGCTGCTGGACGAGCCGACTAACCACCTTGACGCTGAAAGTGTGCAGTGGCTCGAGCAGCACCTTGCCGCATACCCCGGCGCTGTTCTCGCCGTGACTCACGACCGGTACTTCCTGGACAACGTCGCTCAGTGGATTGCTGAAGTCGACCGTGGTCGTCTCTACCCGTATGAGGGCAACTACTCCACCTACCTGGAGAAGAAGCGCGAGCGGTTGGCGGTCCAGGGCAAGAAGGACGCCAAACTGGCTAAGCGCCTAGAGAAGGAGCTCGAGTGGGTTCGTTCTAACGCCAAGGCCAAGCAGACCAAGAACAAGGCGCGACTGAGTCGCTACGAAGAGATGGCTGCCGAGGCAGAAAAGACTCGCAAGCTGGACTTCGAAGAGATCACCATCCCCGTTGGTCCGCGCCTGGGTAACCAGGTCATTGAGGTCAAGGACCTCAAGAAGGGCTTTGGCGACCGTGTTCTCATCGACGATCTGTCGTTCACGCTTCCGCGTAACGGCATTGTCGGCGTGATTGGTCCCAACGGTGTCGGTAAGACGACCCTCTTTAAGACCATCGTCGGCTTCGAAGAGCCTGATGACGGCATGGTCAAGGTTGGCGACACGGTCAACATCTCCTACGTCGACCAGAACCGTGGCGGCATCGACCCTGACAAGTCGCTCTGGGAGGTTGTCTCTGATGGCAACGACTTCATCCAGGTCGGCAAGGTTGAGATCCCCTCGCGTGCTTATGTCTCGCAGTTTGGCTTCAAGGGCCCAGACCAGCAAAAGAAGGCGGGCATCCTCTCCGGTGGTGAGCGCAACCGACTAAACCTGGCTCTGACGCTCAAGCAGGGCGGCAACTTGCTGCTCCTCGATGAGCCGACTAACGACCTCGATGTTGAGACCTTGGGCTCGCTGGAAAATGCTCTGCTGGAGTTTCCGGGCTGCGCTGTGGTCATCAGCCACGACCGGTGGTTCCTGGACCGCGTCGCAACGCACATCCTGGCCTATGAAGGCACGGATGAAGACCCCGATAACTGGTATTGGTTTGAGGGCAACTTCGCGGCGTATGAGGAAAGCAAGGTTGAGCGGTTGGGTGCCGAAGCAGCGCGTCCGCACCGTGTGACCCACCGGCGCTTGACCCGCGACTAAGCACTACCAGCACAGATGGCACGGCGACCCAAGCGACCACCGCCGCTGCCGACGCGTGATGGACTCGGTCCGGCCAGGGTGCGTATGCCCCCAGGTCGGACCGAGCCAACTGTGGTCGCCTTTCTTGAATCAGTCACCGGCGATCCCCAGGTGGTGGCGCGCCGGTTGGCTGATCGAGAAGTGTTGTTAGCCGACGGCTCTGTCGTTGATCGGGAAACCGCATACCTGCCAGGCGGGTTGGTTTTCCTCTATCGAGACGTGCCTGATGAAATCGAAGTGCCGGGCGAGATCCACATCCTCTATCGCGATGACAACATCGTCGTGGTCGACAAGCCACCTTTTATGGCCACGATGCCGCGCGGCTCTCATGTCGTCCAGACGGCCGTGGTGCAGTTGCGGCGCAAATATGGTCTTGAAGACATCGCTCCTGCTCACCGGCTAGATCGGCTGACTTCAGGTGTCCTCCTCCTGACCTTGCGGCCACAGGCGCGCCGCGCATACCAAGAGCTTTTCGCCCGCCAGCAGGTGGCCAAGGAGTATCAGGCGACCGCGCCGCTGATGGATCGGCTGATGCCGTTGCGGATCGAAAATCGATTAGAGCGGGTCCGCGGCGATCATCGCACCCGGATCGTCGCAGGTGAGCCGAACGCTGTCACCGATGTTGACGTCGTCGGCGTCGCTGATGGGTTGGCGCAGTATCGATTGATGCCGAGCACGGGCAAGACTCATCAGCTGCGGGCCCACCTCGCTGGCGAGGGCGCGCCCATCGTGGGTGACCCGCTTTATGGCACCCAGGCCGGGCCTGGCGATGACTTCACCCGGCCCCTGCAACTCTTGGCGCACCGGCTCGCCTTCATCGATCCGATCAATGGCGAACCACGAGAGTTCGTGGCGCAGCGCCAGTTGATGACGCTAGCCGAGGCATCGACCGCTGCATCCGCCTAGCGACGCGGCAGCGGGCTCGACACGAGCGGCTCGGAAGCTGGACCTACTCCTTGACCCGGACCATGCCCTCTTGGGCAACTGACGCCATGAGGGTGCCGTCTTGACTAAACATCAGACCATGCCCAAGTCCGCGGCCGTTCTGTGCCGACGGTGAGGCCTGGCGATAGAGGATCCAGTCGTCGGCACGGGGCTCACGGTGGAACCACATCGCGTGGTCGAGGCTGGCTGGCCGCAGCCGGGGGTCTCCCCACACCAGGCCGTGCTTGCGCAAGATTGGCTCGAGCAGGCTGTAGTCCGATGAATATGCGAGCACGGCAGCATGCAACAAGGGTCGTTACCGATGTCGCGAGGCACCCGGAACCAGACATGCTGCTCCGCGACCTTGTCAGAGGGCTCCAAATAGAGCGACCCCTCAACGTGCTTGATCTCGATCGCTCGGCGCTGCACGACGTGCTTGGCTGCGGGGTGGTCGATGCCGGCCAAGACCTCAGCGTCCGATTTCAGGCTGTCAGGGCCGGGCACGGTCGGCATCTCGGTTTGGTGCTCAAGGCCCTCGGCCTGGTCTTGGAACGAGGTGATCATTGACAGCAATAGCCGACCGTCTTGAACGGCGTGCACTCGACGGGCGGAGAAGGATGCTCCGTCGCGCATCCGCTCCACCAGGAAGTTAATCGGTCGTTGGTCATCGCCGGGGCGCAAAAAGTAGCCATGCAGCGAGTGGATGCGCCGACTGCCATCGCCCGCACCTTCGTTTGCAACGGTGCGGCCTGCCGCGATGACCGATTGAGCCAGGACTTGGCCCCCGAAAACCCGACCAATCGGCTGCGGCTGACTGCGCCCCACAAACACGTCACCTTCAGAATCCCCGAGGTCCTGGGTGTTGCCGTCTGGGGAAGTCACTCGAATGGTGGTCGAGCCTTCCCGTTTGAGGTCAAGGACGTCGAGCAGGTCATCAATGGGATTATCGAGAGTCACCGCACCACCCTACCCAGCGTGGTGCGTAACACCGCTGACCGACTGACAGGATGGGCGTATGTCGTTTGGTGATTATTTTGTGGACATTTCGATCCGTTGGTCTGACATGGATGCATACCGCCACGTCAACAATGTGCAATTTGTCAGGTTGCTCGAAGAGGCCCGGGTCTATGCCCTGCGTGACTGGTTCAGCCACGATCGCAACCTGATCGACGATGGCCTGTTGGTCGCGCGTCAAGAGATCGATTACCTCGCGCCGTTGAACTTTAACTATCAGCCAGCCCGAATCAGGGTCTGGTGTAGCCGCATCAGTGGAGCCTCGTTCGATCTCGGGTATGCCGTGCAGCAGCCAGACAATGACGTCACCTACGCGTTGGCTGAAGTGACCCTCGTGGCCTACAACCTCAACGAGGGCACCCCCGGCGGCTGGGCACGCCCGAGCGTGAAGCCCTCAGGGCCCGGATGGGGGAGCCCGCCGCGTTGCGCAGCCGCTCCGGTGCGCGTCGTGCAGCGAAAAGGACCTCGTGAATCGTGACCTGACCTTCAGCGACCTGGAGTCCGTGCAAGACTTCGGCACCTTTGTCGGACGCGCGAAGCATGTCGATGCAGACGGCGCCATCCGCCTGCAAGCGATGGGCGAAGTGCTGGCTTCCTGGGTGCGAGTCCTGCCCGGCCAAGGTTTAACTAATCAAGGCCTCACCTTGGGGCTGCGGGTGATGCCGTTGATGGGTGAACACTCGCTTGAGACCACGGTGCCCTTGGCCGGTTTAGCGGATCGCTTCGCCCGACGCAGCAGCGTCGGCTCCGTCTCAGCCACCGTCGATGTGCCCCCGCAAGAGGTCCCCGCGGCGTGGACCGCGCTGACCCCGCCGCGTAGTGGTTGGCAGCCGGTCGAAGAGATCGACTCTGCACTCCTCAAGGAGGTGGCAACCCAAGGGATCACTGCCGTAGCGCACGGCACTCCCGATGTGGCCGGTGCCGCCGCTGTCGCTGCATTGCGTCAGCGAGTGTGGGGCGTGGCCATGACTGGATCGCAGGGCACACCCGCAGCCGCCGCCTTCGCCGCATACTCCCTGGGCTTTTTGACTCCAGGGCAGGCAGCGACTGTGCATAGCAATGGCCCCTGGCGCCGGCTGAGCACGCCACGAGGGCACGTCCTGACCCGCTAGGGTCACGGCCCTGCGTTTCGGCGCGCCCAGGCCGAGGCCACGGGACCGCGCCATAGTCTTACTGGATGCTTGCGTCGACCTCCTTTGCGCCACCGTGACTTCCGGTTGTTGTGGGCTGGAGACACGGTCAGCGTTCTGGGGATCCATTTGATTGGGATCGCGATCCCAATCATCGCTATCAACGATCTGGGTGCCTCGACTTTTCAGATGGGTCTGCTCAACGCCACCGAGATGATCGGCTTCCTGCTCTTTAGCCTGCTCGCTGGCGCGTGGATTGACCGATGGATTAAGCGACCGGTCATCGTCTTCGGCGATCTCATCCGGTCGGTCTTGCTGCTAGGCATCCCCATGCTGTGGTGGCTCGACATGCTGGCCATGTGGCACATCTACGCCATCAGCTTTGTGGTCGGCATCGTCACCGTCTTTTTCGAGGTCGCCAACCAGTCGTTCCTGCCATTCGTGGTTGATGGCGACAAAATCAGTGATGCCAACGGCAAGTTTTCAGCCACAAACCAGGTGGCTGGGGTGGCCGGTCCTGCAGCAGGCGGCGCCCTTGTGGGTGTGATCGGCGGGCCATTAACGCTGATCGTCACCTCGATCTGCATGGCCGCTTCGAGCCTCTTCGTGTCGCAGATGAAGACCGTCGAGGTCAAGCAGGAGGCCAAGCCTGACCGTAGTCTGAAGCGAGAGATCGGCGAGGGTCTTCAGTTTGTGTTCAAACACCCGTTGTTGGTGCGCATCACCACCTGCACTGGCATCAGCAACTTCGCTAACGGTTTTGGGATGCAGCCTTCGCCATCTTTATCCTGAGGACCCTTGGGCTTTCACCGTCCACCTTCGGTCTTATTTTGGCCGTCGGGGCGGTTGGCGGTCTGTTGGGCGCCGTCAGTGCTGCCCCGCTCTCCAAGTGGATTGGTGAGGGGCGATCGATCCCGCTGACTGCGCTGGCCGTGGGTTTCGCCGCCGCGGCGACTCCACTGGCAAGTCTGGGGCTGACACCAGTTGTTGCCACGCTCATGGTTGGCTCGGCGCTCTTCGCCTGGGCTGTCGTCGTCTACAACGTCGTGCAGGTGAGCTTTCGTCAGCGGCTCTGCCCGCCACGACTGCTGGGCCGGATGAACGCTTCGATTCGGTTCTTAGTCTGGGGGCCAATCCCCATAGGCGCGCTGACCGGTGGAGTATTCGGCACGATCTTCGGTGTGGTCCCGACCTTGTGGGTTGGGGTTGTTCTATTTGCGGCGGCCTCGATCCCTGTGCTCTTCAGCCCGCTTCGCTCCATGCGTGACTTGCCTCGTGAGCTAGATGCGCTGGCCGACGGCGATGAGCCATCGACCAGCGCACCCTGGGCTTAACTGCTCAGGTCGTAATCCACGCCGTGGTGTCCTGGGGAGCGCAGTGCCCGGCAGCCGATGACTGCTTGCCAGCACTGTTGCTCCGGCCGGCAACTCGAGGGCCTCCGCGGCAAAGTTCGTGAGCACGACGACATCACCGGCCATGTCCTGGTGGCTTAGGCGTAGGGCCAGAGCGTCGTCGCCATACCCCTCGACCAGGTCAGGTGCGCGGAGCCCAACTGGTGCTCGCGGCGAAGGCGCAAAAAGGTCCGATACATCTCCAATGTTGAGTCCGCGACGCCTTCTTGGCGGTCCACGGCCAAAGCGCCGTAAATCTCTGGCATCGGCAACCAGGTGTCGGTGCCCGCAGCGGTGCCGAAGCCATACGCGGGCTCTCCGCCGACCCAGGGCATCGGGATACGGCAGCCATCGCGTCCTCGCGAGGTATGTCCGGAGCGCTCCCACATCGGGTCCTGACGAACATCGTCGGGGACAGCGGTGTGCTCGGGCAGGCCAAGCTCTTCACCCTGATAGATGTAGGCAGAGCCAGGCAAGGCCAGCATCAGCGCGGTGGCGGCACGAGCTCGGCGCAGACCAACCATCGCGTTGGGCTGCGCATCGTCGGCGCCAATGCCAATCGGTCGCTCTTCTCCGACTGGGTAGCCCAGTCGGGAGGCGTGCCGAATCACGTCGTGGTTAGACAGAACCCAAGATGCAGGAGCCCCCACGTCACCAAAATGCGCAACGAGTCTGTGATGACTTCGTGCAGATCAGCGGCGCGCCACGGGGCGTCCAGGTAAGGGAAGTTGAACGACTGGTGCATCTCGTCGCTGCGTACGTAGCGGCCCAACCGGTCCATCGGCTCAACCCAGGCCTCGGCGCAGAGGATGCGATCTGTTGCCGGGTCACCGTCCGTGTTGTATTCATCGAGCACCCGACGCCAGTCCTGGTAGATCTCGTGAACGCCGTCCTGATCCCACATCGGGTGGGAGTTGGTGGGGACGGGGCGGCCCTCATAGTTGAAGCTTGTTGACGCCCCGACATCGGGCAGGCCGGGAGCCTTCACCAGGCCGTGAGCCACGTCCACGCGGAAGCCATCGACTCCCCGGTCTAGCCAAAACCGCAGCACACCGCGAAACATTTCGCGGACTTCTGGGTTCTCCCAGTTCAGGTCGGGCTGCTTGACGTCGAAAATGTGCAAGTACCACTGGCCGGGGGTGCCGTCAGCCTCGGTGATTCGCTCCCAACCGCCGCCACCAAAGACGGAATCCCAATTGTTGGGCGGCTCGTTGCCGTCAGTGCCTTGCCCATCGCGGAAGAGGTAGCGATCGCGCTCCCGAGAGCCGGGGCCAGCGGCCAGCGCAGCCTGGAACCACTCGTGTTCGTCAGACGTGTGGTTGGGCACCAGGTCAATAAGAACGCGCAGGCCGAGATCTTTCGCGCTGGCGATCAACGCGTCGGCGTCGGCAAGGTTGCCAAAGACCGGGTCGATGTCCTTGTAGTTAGCGACGTCGTAGCCGGCATCAGCCATCGGCGAAACGTAGAACGGGCTGATCCAGATCGCATCGACGCCGAGATCGCGCAGGTAGGGCAGGCGTGCGGTAATGCCTGGCAGATCACCGACGCCATCGCCGTTGCCATCCGCCCAAGAGCGGGGATAGACCTGATAGATGACGGCATCGCGCCACCAATGCAAGGACGAGTCGCGGGCAATCGGATTCGAGTCGATAGTCACAAGGCCAATCCTGCCTGACGTGACTGTCAGTGCCAATCGAGCACGGTACGCGGCTTAGCCCAGGGCGACGCGCGCATACCGGGCGGGTTTATCTCTAGTCCAGATCGGGGGAGTTGATCATGAAGTTGGCGGCATTGGTCATGTAGGACCGCATGAGCTCTTCATCCATCGGATCCAGATCAATGGAGTCGATGGCATTGGACATGTGGAACATCCAGCGATCGCGTTGCTTCGGGGTCACCACGAAGGGCCCGTGGCGCATGCGCAGGCGCGGGTGCCCCCGCTGTTCGCTGTAGGTCTTTGGCCCGCCCCAGTACTGCTCAAGGAACATCAAGAACCTTTGCTCGGCCGGAGCCAAATCTGCTTCTGGGTACATCTCTCGCAGCGGAGGGTCGCCAGCAACGCCTCGGTAAAACTCGCGCACCAACTTGGCGAAGGTTTCGTGCCCGCCCACGCGTTCGTAGTACGTCTGAGGTGTTTCGGGGGTCTGTTCACTCACTGAGTCAGTCTCGCATCACTGGGTTGTTTGGGCGCCGAATGGGTTGATCTGCGGGCCCTTCACGCCGGCCGCATCAAGTTGATCTTTGGCTCGCTGACGCATGACGCGTGGAATGGCCCACTGCTCACCGGGGTAGCACTTGGCCACAATGCGGACTGTCATCACGCCCCCGGAGACAGATTCAACTCCAACCACATCGGGGCGCTCAACGAACTTGTGGTGCCAAGCCTCATCGCCATAGACCGCGTCGACGACCTTCTCCAGAATGTCGATAACCTCGGCAGGCTCTTCTTCATAACTGACGGGGATGTCGATGAGCGCCGCTGCCCAGCCTTCGCTCTTGTTGCCGATCCGCAGGATCTCTCCGTTGCGGATGAACCACACCACCCCGGTGGCGTCCCGAAGCCGAGTGATGCGCAGGCCCACTTCTTCGACAGTGCCGGTGGCCTCTCCTGTGTCGATCACATCGCCGACGCCGTACTGGTCCTCAATGATCATGAAAACGCCGGAGAGGAAGTCCTTCACCAGTGACTGTGCACCAAAGCCAAGCGCCACACCGCCCACACCCGCAGAAGCCAGGAGTGGGCCGAGCGGAAGGCCAAACTCAGACATCACCATCAGGACAGCGACCAAGCCGATCCCAAAGGTGCTGAGACTGCGCAGCAATGACCCCAGGGTGAGCGCGCGCTGGCGCCGGCGCTCGAGGTCATTGGGGTCGACCTTCATGAGGCGGTCGAGGCGTCCAGGGCGCTTTTCGGCTCGGGAGACGGCTGACTTCTCAATCTGACCGATTGACCGGTGAACCAGCCAACGCAAGATGATCGCCCCGAAGATGATGATCAGAATCCGCAGCGGTGCGTCGAGCAACCAGACCAAGAACTCGTCCATAGTGTTAAACGGCATGCCGCCCATTCTGGCAAAAGAGTTGGTCGGTAAGTGACAGACTGAGGCCCAGCAGCACGGTATTAACATTCATCGAAAGGCTTCTTCGTGACTGATTCCCTCCCCGCGAGCCTGGCTGAATTGGCCCATGCTTACAGCGTTGCCACCGAATTTTGGGACTGGCAGGGCAATCACACCCAGGTCTCTGCGGACGCCATCCGGGCGGTGCTCTCTGCGCTGGACGTGGACGCATCGACCGAAGAATCAGTGAGCGAAGCCTTGGCAGCGCTCAGTGAAAAGCCTTGGCATCGGGTGTTGCCGCCGGTCAAGACGATGCCGTTGGGGGAGCGGTCAATTGTGCCGGTGCACCTCAACGAGGGCGTCACCGTGAGCGCACGCATCATCTTGGAGTCGGGGGAGGAGCGCGCCCTGCGCATCGTCGAAGGCGATCACGAGACCCGTGAGATCGATGGGCAGACCAAGGTCAAGGTCTTGCTGACAATCCCGGAAGACCTGCCACTTGGGTGGCACAAGATTGTCGCGCGGCCCACTGAGGGTGGCGAGGCCTCCTCAATGACCGTGGTGATCTATCCGCGCAACCAGATCTGCATCCAGCGCTGAGCCAAGAGGGCACTCAGCGTTGGGGCTTGATGACCCAGTTGTATGCGATGCGCTCGGCCAACTCTTGGGGCATCGGCGACCTCGCCGATCTCGGTGATGCCGGAGCCTGGGCTGCCGGCCTGGGTGCTGACTTCGTCCTGGTCAACCCGCTGCATGCGGCTGAGCCAGAGACCCCGCTTGAGCCCTCGCCCTACTTGCCGACATCACGCCGATTCGTCAGCCCGCTCTACATTCGGGTCGAAGACGTGCCCGAAGTTGGCTACCTGTCCGCTGCGGAGCGGCAGTTGGTCGAGTGGCACTCTGACGACGCCAAGCGCTTCCTTGAGCTTGATTTCCTTGAGCGCGACGCGTGCTGGATCGCCAAGGAGGCAGCTCTCCGGTTGGTCTTCAAGCAGCCCCGCTCCCTGCGGCGCGAGCGGGCCTTCCACGCCTACGTTGAGCGCGAAGGCCAGAGCCTGATCGACTACGCCACCTGGGCCGTCATCTTCACCACTCACGGGCCCGACTGGCACGGGTGGCCAACCGACCTGCAGGACCCGCGCTCGCATGCCGTGGACTCCTTCCGTGAAAAGCACGACCGCGAGATTGAGTTCCACCTGTGGATGCAATGGATTTTGGGCGAACAGCTCAGCACCGTGCAAAGGACCTGCTCGACACCGGTATGGAGATCGGGGTCATGCACGACCTGGCCGTCGGCGTTCACCCCAACGGTGCTGATGCTTGGAGCTTGGGCGATGCGCTCGCGCGAGGCGTCACGGTGGGCGCACCCAGCGATCAGTACAACCAACTGGGGCAAGACTGGTCCCAGCCGCCGTGGCGCCCCGACAAGTTGGCCGAATCGGCCTATGGCCCCTATCGCGAAATGCTGCACAACGTGCTGCGTGACGCCGGTGGCTTGCGGGTAGACCACGTCATTGGACTCTTTCGCCTCTGGTGGATCCCTGAAGGGCTCCAGGCCAAGGACGGCACCTATGTCCGCTACGACCACGACGCGATGATCGGCATCCTGATGCTGGAGGCTCAGCGGGCCGGAGCCGTCATCGTTGGAGAAGACCTAGGCACGGTCGAGCCATGGGTTCGCGACTACTTGCGTGACCGGGGCATCTTTGGCACCTCGATTCTGTGGTTCGAGCGGGATCAGGACGGCCCGATCGCGCCGGAGCGCTATCGCGAGTTGTGTCTTGCAACCGTGACAACCCACGACCTGCCGCCAACGGCGGGCTACCTCACCGGGGTGCACCTTGACCTGCGGTCCAGCCTCAATTTGCTGACCCGCCCGATTGAGGAAGAGCGCGCCGAAGACGAAGCCGCCCGCGAAGAAGTGCTGCAGCAACTGCGTGACCGTGGCTTGCTGCGCGATGGTGCCGGGATCGCCGAACAGGTGGAGGCGCTACACCGCTACTTGACCTGGTCTCCTGCTCGACTGCTTGGTGTCAGCGTTTCGGACTTGGCCCAAGACCGGCGCATCATCAACCAGCCAGGGACCGATGAGGAGTACCCGAACTGGCGCGTCCCGCTCGCTGGTCCGCATGGTCGGCCAGTCTTGCTGGATGAGCTGTTTAGCTATCGGTCGGCGCGACGGTTGGCACGAACGGTCTCGCGCCGCTCCTAAGCCAGCACCCCGCATACCCAAGCAGGTATGACGAAGGCCCTCATCAGTCCAGGTGGAGTGATGAGGGCCTTCGCTATGCGCTTGTGCTAGTTAGCCAGTCGGTGCGTCCGCAGCCTGAGCAGCCAAGGCGCGCACCAAGGTGTCGCGGTTTTCGGCGACCGTGCGGCGCAGACCACTGGGAGCCTGAGGGTTGGTGTCCAGCCATCCCTGCGTTGCATCCAACACAGACTGGTCAGCCAGGGCCAGCGGGAAGAACCCGACGGCGAGACCCTCAGCGATATGCAGCGTCCGGCTCTCCCACACCTCGCCAATGATGGCGAAGTAGCGATCAACGAACGGGCGCAGCAACTCCTTGTCATGCACTCGGCCAAAGCCCAGGGCCATGGAAGCAGTGACCGCGTTCGGCAGGCCCTTCTCCTCGACCGCGGCAACCCAGGTCTCTTCCTTGGCTGCTGCACTCGGGCGGGCCGCCAGGGCGCGCGCAGCTTTTCGCGGCCGGTAGCGGTGTTGTCTCGCTCGCGCTCTGCAGCGACATCGTCCTCACTGGCGGCTCCAGCGGCCACCAGAGCGGTCAACAGCGCCCAGCGCATGTCCTGATCGGTCTCCAGGCCTTCGAGTGGCGTCTCGCCGCTCAGCAGGCCCTTGAGCCGCTGCACGTCATCGGCGCTTGAAGCCAATGAGGCCCAGGCAGTCACCAGTTGCAACTGAGCGTCGCTCCCGGGCTCGGCAGACCAGGCAGCCTCGCGCAAGCCGGTGACCAATTCGGCCAAAACTGATGCTCGGTTGGCCGGGTCGGTGTAGACCGAGGCGGCCGTGCTCACCTGACCCAACAGAACGCGCAACAGCGTCGAGTCCGATTCGCCAGGTAGAGCCCTGACAACCAGGCTAACATAGTCGCTAGCAGCCATCTGGGCGTCACGCGTCATGTCCCAAGCGGCGCCCAGCACCAAGGCGCGGGGAGTGACTCGGTGAGCGCGCGAGGATCGGCCAGAGCCGTCTTTAGCGAGCGGTCGTCAAGGCGGATCTTGCCGTAGGCGAGGTCATCATCGTTGACCAGCAGCAAGTCAGGCATCTGCAAGCCGACGAGGCCGTCAACTGGCGTGCTGGCGCCGTCGATGTCCAACTCAAGGCGCTCCGTGCGCTCCAGTTGCCCTCGGCCATCATGTAGCAACCCACAGCGAGGCGGTGGGGGCGCAGTGTCGGGAAGTCCTCCGGCGCAGTCTGCTCAATCGAAGCAGAGGTGATGACGCCTGCTGCGTCGGTCTCCACCTTGGGCGAGAGGGTGTTAACTCCGGCTGTCTCCAGCCACAGTTTCGACCATGGCTTCAAGTCACGACCCGATGTCGCTTCTAGCTCAACCAGCAGTTCAGCCAGGGTGGTGTTGCCCCACGCATGCTTGGCGAAATAGGCCCGAAGACCATCGCGGAAGGGCTCGCGGCCGACATAAGCGACAAGCTGCTTTAGGACAGAGGCCCCTTGGCATACGTGATGCCGTCAAAGTTCACCTCAACGGCGGCCAAGTCCACCATGTCGGCTGCGACCGGGTGAGTTGAGGACAGCTGGTCCTGTCGGTAGGCCCAGGCCTTTTCCGAGGTAGCGAAGGTCGTCCAGGCCTGTTCCCACTCGGTGGCTTCAGCCTGGGCGGTGGTGGAAGCCCACTCGGCGAATGACTCGTTCAACCACAGATCGTCCCACCACTTCATCGTGACCAAGTCGCCGAACCACATGTGGGCCAACTCGTGCAGGATCGTTAGCGCGCGGCGCTCAACGATCGCATCGGTGACCTTAGAGCGGAAGACGTAGTCCTCGACAATGGTGACCGCGCCAGCGTTCTCCATCGCGCCCATGTTGTATTCGGGGGTGAAGATCTGGTCGTACTTAGTGAACGGATAGGCGTGGGCAAACTCGGCCTCAAAGAAGGCGAAGCCGGCCTTGGTGATGTTCATGATGTTCTCTGGGTCCAGGTGCGGACGCAGGCTCTTGCGGCAGAAGACACCCAACGGGACCGTGCCGGCAGTGGAGGTGACCTCATCGCGGACCACGTCATACGGACCGGCGATCAGTGCGGTGATGTACGAGGAAATGCGCGGGGTCGCGGGGAACTCCCAGCGGGCAACTTCGATGCCATCAGCGTTGGCTGCGTTCGGGGCTGCGATGGCCTCCGGCGTTGGCTCGTTGCTGATCACCTGCCAGTGTGCAGGTGCAGTCACATGGAAGGTGAAGGTGGCTTTGAGGTCAGGCTGCTCGAAAACGGCGAACATCCGACGACTGTCGGGGACCTCAAACTGGGTGTAGAGATAAACCTCACCATCTGCCGGGTCAACGAAGCGGTGCAACCCCTCGCCGGTGTTCATGTAGTTGCCGACGGCGTCGATCGTCAGTGTGTTCTCTGCCTGCAAGTCGGACATTTCAATCCGGCTATCGCGGTATGCGGTGGCTGGGTCGAGGGCGGTGCCATTGAGATCAATGCTGCTGATCGAGTCAGCAATCAGGTCGATAAAGGTGGCGGTGCCAACTTCGGCTGCGGTGAAAACCACCGTGGTGCGCGTGCCGAATGTTTCGGAGCCAGCGGTGAGGTCTAGGTCGACGTCGTAGGAAACGACGTCGATCAGAGCCGCACGTTCTTGGGCTTCAGCGCGGGACAAATTGGTGCCGGGCATTACGTGGCCTCAAGATAGGTGAAGGATGTGATGCCACGATGGTGCCACTTGCAGTGCTGAATCCACGAAGGAGCCTAAAAATGCGCGTACACATTGGCGGAGACCACGCTGCTTTTGAGTTGCAGCGAGACCTTGTTGCCTGGATGGCTGAGCAGGGTCACGAAGTCATTGACCACGGGCCGGCCGAGTACGACGCGGTGGATGACTACCCGGTTTTCGTGCTGCGTGCCGCGGAAGGAGTGGCTGGGGACCCTGGCTCACTCGGGGTTGTGTTGGGTGGTTCAGGCAACGGCGAGCAAATTGCCGCCAACAAGGTTGCGGGCATTCGGGCGGCATTGGCCTATAACGCCGAATTGGCTGAGCTGTCGCGGTTGCACAACAACGCTCAGATTGTCTCGATTGGCGCTCGGATGAACACCATCGAGGAAGCCCATGAGATTGTTTCGACTTTCTTGGCGACCGAGTTCACTGGCGAGGAGCGTCACCAGCGACGCATCGACATGATGGACGCCTATGTGAGCGATGGCACCCTGCCTGACCTGCCTGCATAGCAAGACGGCAAAAAACACGAGGCCCCCGAGAGTCAATGCTCCGGGGGCCTCGTGGTCTAGAGGGGACGTGGCTTACTTGCCTGCGTTGTTGTCCTGCCCGCCCAAGTCGCCGTCCTGCTGGCCGTCCAAGTTCTCGAGGCCGTCACGGGCCTTGTCTGCACCGGAGTTGATCTGGTCGGAGTACTTGCCGCCAGTCTTGTCGTCGGCGAAGTTGGCAGCCTTGTCCAGGCCGGAGTCGATCTTGTCGCCGTGGTCGTTGACGGCGTCGGTGGCCTTGTCCTTGTTGTTGTTGAAGGCGTCCTTGGCCTTGTCCATGAAACCCATGTGGTTCTCCTTATTATCTGGGGATCGACGATTTCTCATCGCTTTCTGCCAATAACTAATCATAAGAGACGCCGTGTGTCGAGATTCCTTCTCGCCCAGCGTTTCTCCCCTATGGCATAAGAAAAGCCCCCTACGGACATCGTCGTATGGGGGCCGTTCAGGCAGTGGAGCGGGTGACGAGAATCGAACTCGCGTGGCCAGTTTGGAAGACTGGGGCTCTACCATTGAGCTACACCCGCAAGGAGCCGATGTGCTTGATGTGGCTCCGAGGCGTTACTGTAGCCGCTGCACCACACGTTCTGCCAAATCGGGATCGTGTTTGCACGGGGTATGGCGCAGCTTGGTAGCGCGTCCGCTTTGGGAGCGGAAGGCCGTCGGTTCGAATCCGTCTACCCCGACCGATTAGCATGCCTAGAAGGAATTACCAGACGGCCACCCGGCCGCAACCCAATCTGACTTGGAGTGCCACGCAGTGAAGAGTGCCATCGAGAACCTCAGCCCCACCCGGGTCAAGTTGACCGTGGAGGTGCCCTCAGCGGACCTCAAGTCCGAGATGGACGCGGCCTACAAGAAGATCGCTGACTCGGTCAACATCCCAGGATTCCGCAAGGGCAAGGTTCCTTCGCGAATCATTGACCAGCGTTTCGGCCGCGGCGCCGTGGTGCAGGAAGCAGTGAACGAAGCACTGCCCACGCTGTACACGAACGCCATGCAGGAGAACGAGCTGAAGCCGCTCGGCCAGCCCGAGGTGAACTTCACCGAGTTGCCGCTGGACGATGGCCAGGACCTCAAGTTCGAGGCCGAGGTCGACGTCATGCCGAAGTTCGACCTTCCTGCCTTTGATGGCCTTGAGGTCGAGGTTGACCCGGTCGCAGTCAAGGACGAAGACGTCACCACCCGCATGGACAGCCTGCGTGCCCGCTTGGCACCTTGGTTGGCGTCGAGCGCGCAGCCGTCGACGGCGACTTCACCTCCATCGACCTGTCCGCCACCATCGACGGCGAAGAGATCGACTCGGTCACCGGCGTCTCCTACGAGATCGGCTCCGGCAACATGCTGGAAGGTCTGGACGAGGCCCTCATCGGACACAAGTCCGGCGAGACCATTGAATTCGTCAGCGCGTTGGCTGGTGGCGACCGCGCCGGACAGGACGCCGACGTTGTCGTGACGCTCCAGTCCGTCAAGGAGCGCGAGCTGCCCGAGTTGGACGACGAGTTTGCTCAGTTGGCTTCCGAGTTCGACACGCTGGAAGAACTGCAGGCCGACTTGGTCAAGCAGGCTGAGCAGGGCGTCAAGTTCGAGCAGGGCATTCAGGCTCGCGACAAGGTGCTCGACGCCATGCTCGAGATGACCGAGATCGACCTGCCAGAAAACCTGGTCGAAGAAGAGGTCAACAACCACCTCGAAAAGGAAAGCCGCTCGGACGACGATGAGCACCGCGCTGAGGTCGACACCTCGACCCGCCGTGCCATGAAGACCCAGTTCCTGCTCGACGCTCTCGTCGAAAAGAATGACGTCAACGTCGACCAGGGTGAGCTCATCGAATACATCATGATGACCGCTCAGCAGTACGGCATGAACCCGAACGAGTTCGCCCAGCAGATCGACCAGCAGGGCCAGGTTCCAGCCATGGTGACTGAGGTTGGCCGCCGCAAGGCGCTGGCCAACGTGTTGGAGCAGGCCACCGTGACGGACACCGACGGCAACGTCGTTGACTTGAACGAGTTGGAAGAAGGCGAAGAGGCCGACGAGGCTGCTGACGAGGTTGAGACCTCCGAAGAGGCCCCGGCCAAGGACGCCTGAACCACTGAGAATTAGCACTAATACAACCGCCCGTCAGCACTCGCTGGCGGGCGGTTGTGCGCTCAGGGCGAACAAGAGGCAATCTCGGGACTGCACCGGGCATACCGAGCGTTAGTGTCATTAACGAGGCGCCGTCTAGGCGGCGCACCCCGACCTTTGAAAGCAAGGGAGCACGAATGAGTAACACCGAGATCGTGTCAGCCGGCGACCGCGCCATGGGCGGACTGGACGACCAGATCTATAACCGCCTACTCAAGGAGCGCATCATCTTCTTGGGCTCGGACGTTCGCGACGACAACGCCAACGCGATCTGCGCCCAGTTGCTGCTCTTGTCTGCCGAGGACCCCGAGGCTGACATCTTCCTTTACATCAACTCCCCAGGTGGGTCGGTGACCGCTGGTATGGCGATCTTCGACACCATGCAGTGGATTCCGAACGACGTGGCCACTGTGGCCATGGGTCTGGCCGCATCCATGGGCCAGTTCCTGCTGTCGGCCGGAGCCAAGGGCAAGCGTTACGCCACTCCGCACGCTCGCGTGATGATGCACCAGCCTTCTGGTGGCATCGGTGGAACGGCTAGCGACATCAAGATCCAGGCCGAGCAGATGCTGCACATCAAGCGTCAGATGGCCGAGCTCATTGCTGAGCACACGGGCCAGACCCAGGAGCAGATCGAATCTGACTCCGACCGAGACCGTTGGTTCACCGCTTCAGAGGCCATGGAGTATGGCTTCGTCGACCACGTCAACCAGCGCTCGGTCGACGCCGGCGCCCAGGTCTGAGACCAAAAGAAGAGAGGTGGAGAAACGCATGACTCACGTTCCTAACCCCTATGCGAGCGCGCAGGGCATGGCTCCGGCCGGTCCTAGCAGCCGCTACATCTTGCCGCAGTTCGAAGAGCGCACCGCTTATGGAACCAAGCGTCAGGACCCCTACACCAAGTTGTTCGAAGACCGCATCATCTTCCTGGGTGTCCAGGTTGACGACGCTTCCGCAGACGACATCATCGCTCAGCTGATCGTGCTGGAGAGCCAGGACCCCGACCGGGACATCCTGATGTACATCAACTCTCCAGGTGGCTCCTTCACCGCGTTGACGGCGATCTACGACACCATGCAGTACATCCGTCCCGACGTGCAGACGTTCGTGATTGGCCAGGCTGCTTCGGCTGCCGCTGTGCTGCTGGCTGCTGGCGCTCCGGGCAAGCGTTACGCGCTGCCGAACGCCCGTGTGATGATCCACCAGCCCGCGTTGGCTGGCGGCGACTATGGCCAGGCCAGCGACATCGAGATCCAGGCCAACGAGGTTCTTCGGATGCGTACCTGGCTCGAGGAGACCTGGGCCAAGCACTCGGGCAAGAGCGTCGAGGCTGTCCAGAAGGACATCGAGCGCGACAAGATCCTGACCGCCGACCAGGCCAAGGAGTATGGCTTGATCGACCAGGTGCTGCAGTCGCGCAAGGCATCGCTCGAAGAGTGAATAACTGCCTGATCGCATGACATAGACAGGTCGCAGAGTGAATCTCGCTCTGCGACCTGTTCTGTTCCAGCAGTTCGCATGTAGGTGCATCGGCGCACACTCGCCGTGGATGCGCTTAACCTGTAATAGAAGGCTTCGGCGATGTAGCGTCGTCTCAGGCTTCAAGCGCGCGGGGCTATTCGCGCGCATCGTTCGATGAAGGGATCGTGGCGTGGCACGCATGGGTGAGAGCAGCGATTTGCTGAAGTGTTCTTTCTGCGGAAAGAGCCAGAAGCAGGTCAAAAAGCTCATTGCTGGACCGATGGTCTACATCTGCGATGAATGTATCGATCTGTGTAACGAGATCATCGAGGAAGAGCTAGCTGAGTCTTCGGACCTCGGGTTGGGGCAGTTGCCCAAGCCTCGCGAGATTAACGAATTCCTGCAGCAGTATGTCGTTGGCCAAGACTCCGCAAAGCGCTCGCTCGCTGTTGCGGTCTACAACCACTACAAGCGTGTGCAGGCGCGTGAGGGGCGCCAGGGCGACGACGGTGTCGAGATCGCCAAGTCCAACATCTTGCTGATTGGCCCGACGGGGTGTGGCAAGACCTACCTGGCTCAGACTCTTGCGCGAATGCTGAACGTGCCGTTCGCCATCGCTGATGCCACGGCGTTGACTGAGGCCGGGTATGTCGGCGAAGACGTCGAGAACATCCTGCTGAAGTTGATCCAGGCGGCCGACTTCGATGTGAAGAAGGCCGAGAGCGGCATTATCTACATCGACGAGATCGACAAGATTGCCCGCAAGAGCGAAAACCCTTCGATCACTCGGGATGTTTCGGGCGAGGGCGTGCAGCAGGCACTGTTGAAGATCCTTGAAGGCACGACGGCTTCGGTGCCACCACAGGGTGGACGTAAGCACCCGCATCAGGAGTTCATCCAGATCGACACCGGCAATGTCCTCTTCATCGTCGGTGGCGCTTTCGCTGGTCTAGAGAAGATGGTGGAAGCCCGCGCGGGCAAGCAGGGCTTGGGCTTCGGCGCCACCCTGCAAGAGGCCAAGGCACCGATGGACCGCTATGCGGACGTCTTGCCCGAGGACCTGATGAAGTTTGGCTTGATCCCCGAGTTCATTGGTCGTCTTCCGGTCATCGCTAGCGTTTCGCCGCTGGACAGCGATGCGCTCATCAACATCCTCACTGAGCCGCGCAATGCGCTCGTCAAGCAATACAAGCGGATGTTCGAGATTGATGGCGTGGAGTTGCAGTTCAGCGACGACGCTCTGGCTGCAATCGCAGAGCAGGCGCTGCTGCGCAACACCGGTGCGCGTGGCCTGCGCGCCATTTTGGAAGAGGTCTTGCTGCCGGTCATGTTTGATGTGCCCAGCGAAGACGACATCGCCAAGGTCGTGATCACCCGTGAGGTTGTCATGGACAACGTCAACCCGACTATCGTCCGCCGCGGCGTTGAGGCTGACTCACGCGACGAGCGCAAGGAATCCGCCTAAGAATTGAGACATGAGTATGGCCCCGATTCAGATCAGCTGAATCGGGGCCATTTTGCGTATCGGCTAGTTGGTCCTGCGCTGGTTTAGACCTCGGCTGGCGGCACCAACGCGACATCGCTCACCGAGAACTCATCGCTGGCAGTGAAGGTCACAGCGCCAGTGACTTTTCCGGCCGCCTTGAGGTCAACCTCAGCCTGCTGCACCAGATCAAGGTCTGAGGCAGGAGCGCTGACAGTGGCTTCGGTGATCTCGGTGCGCATCTTGACCTTGGCCTCGGACTTTGCCTTACGCAGACCCGCCAGGGCGCGGCCGACGACGTCAAGCATCCGGCTCTGCCCGCCAGCGGCTGCCGGAGCAAGCTCAGCAGTTGTGGGCCAAGGCTGAGTGTGTACGGAGTCGGTGTGCCACCAGGACCAAACCTCTTCGGTGGCAAAGACCAGCACCGGTGCCAGCAGACGCATGTAGACGTCGAGAGCAACCAGCAAGGTCGCCCGGGCTGACTGGATGTCTGCCTCCGATAGGCCCTCAACCGATCCGTACGCCCGCTCCTTAACCAGTTCGACGTAGTCGTCGGTGAAGGTCCAGAAGGCCGTTTCGGCGACCTCGAGAGCCTTGGTGTGGTCGGAGTTCCCGTAGGCCTTGGTCGCAGCCTCGACGACTTCGCTCACTCGTGCGATGACGGCGCGGTCCAGCGGAGCCTGGATGCGGCCAACTAGTTCATCCAGCGGCGCCGGGTCAGGCAGGTTGCCATCAGCGTCAGCCCCCATCGAGAGAGCAAACTTGCTGGCGTTAAGGGCCTTGATGGCCAGACGTCGGCCAACCTTCATCTGGCCCTCGTCGAATGCTGCGTCGGTGCCGAGGCGGCCCGAAGCGGCCCAATAGCGGACACCGTCGGAGCCATGGTTGTCGAGCATGCCCTCAGGTGTCTGGGCGTTGCCCTTCGACTTGGACATCTTTTTGCGGTCCGGGTCCAAGATCCAGCCGCTGATGTTGGCGTGCTTCCACGGCGCAACTCCGTGCTCATGGTGCGAGCGCACGGCCGTGGCAAAGAGCCAGGTGCGGATGATGTCTTGGCCTTGCGGGCGCAGGTCCATGGGGAACGTTGCATTAAACAGGTCGCGGTCATTGCCCATCGTGCCGTCGCCATGCTCCGCGACCGGCCAACCGGTGGCGATCTGCGGCGATAGCGACGAGGTGGCCCAGGTGTCCATCACATCGGGGTCACCGGTGAAGCCGCCTGGCTGGTTGCGCTGGTCCTCGGTGTAGCCTGCTGGCGCCTGGCTGGTCGGGTCCACCGGCAGCGATGCCTCATCCGGGACCAGGATCTTTTCGTGGTCGATCTCGCCATCGGCGTCCAGGCCATACCAAACCGGGATCGGGACCCCGAAGAAGCGCTGACGACTGATCAACCAGTCGCCGTTGAGGCCCTCAACCCAGTTTTTGTAGCGCGCACGCATAAACGAGGGTGGAACTCGACCTCTTCGCCGCGCTCAACCAGGGCAGCGCGTAGGTCGGTGTCCTTGCCGCCATTGCGGATATACCACTGACGAGTGGTGACGATCTCGAGCGGCTTGTCGCCCTTCTCAAAGAAGTTGGCCTTGCGCTGCGTCTTCTTAGGCTCGCCGTCCAAGTCGCCCGACTCGCGCAACGCTTCAACAATGGCCTCACGCGCGCTGAAGGTGGTCTTGCCAGCCAAGCCCTCGGCATACAGCTCCTCACCAGCTGACCCCACGATCCACTCCGGTGTCTCGCGGATGACGCGGCCGGCGCGGGAGATGACGGGTCGCGTCGGCAGGCTCAACTCGCGCCACCAGGTGACGTCGGTCAAGTCACCGAAGGTGCAGCACATCGCGATGCCAGCGCCCTTGTCCTTCTCAGCCAACGAGTGCGCATACACCGGGATCTCGATGCCAAACAGCGGCGAGGTGACGGTCGTGCCGAAGAGGTCTTGGTAGCGCTCATCGTCAGGATGTGCCACCAGAGCGACGCAAGCCGGGATCAACTCGGGGCGAGTGGTTTCGATCATCACGGGCTCACCGCCGTCAGGGCGGTTAAAGCCAATGCGGTGGTATGCGCCGGGATAGTCGCGCGCTTCCAGCTCGGCTTGGGCGACAGCAGTCTGGAACGTCACGTCCCACAAGCCCGGAGCCTGCGACTGGTAAGCCTCGCCGCGGGCCAGGTTGCGCAAGAAGGCTTGCTGGGAGACTGCCCGCGATCGGTCATCAATTGTGCGGTAGGTCAGCGACCAGTCAACCGATAGGCCGAGTTTGCGCCATAGCTCTTCGAACTTGACCTCGTCCAGGACCGTGAGCTCGTTGCACAATTCAATGAAGTTGGCGCGGGCAATCGGTTGCTGATCGCGCATCTTCGGAGCTTTGCCCGAGCCGTCTTCACTGCCACGCATCGGCGGCACGAAGTCATCCTGGTAGGGCAGTGAGGAATCTCCGCGAACCCCGTAGAAGTTTTGGACGCGGCGCTCAGTTGGCAACCCGTTGTCGTCCCAGCCCATTGGATAAAACACTGAGTGCCCGGTCATTCGCTTGTAGCGGGCCAGGCAATCAGTGTGGGTGTAGGAGAACACGTGGCCCACGTGCAGCGAACCACTCGCTGTCGGCGGGGGTGTGTCAATGCTGTAGACCTGCTCGCGCGGAGCAGCCAAGGCACGCTCACGATCGAACTCGTACGTGCCTTGCTCAGCCCATACCGCAGACCAGTTTGCCTCCAGGCCGTCCACACTGGGGCGATCGGGTAGGGCGATGGGTCGCAAGTTTGCTGAAGATGAGGCACTCTTAGTCATAGAGGGATTATCCCAGACATATAGAGTCGTCTGGGAAGCGGCGGGGAGAGGGGGAATTTGTAATCGAAAATGTCGCTTACGTTCGATCTTGCATTTTTGTTCCCGACAAATGTCACGGTTTGGTCACTAAGGGATAAAGGTGCTTGATATGTGGCGCGATCTGGGATGTTCTGACCAACATGATTACGCATCCCGTGTTCCTGCCTATGCAGGACGAAGAAACCGCCCTGGATAGGGTTGCCGGCAGTATTGACGGCTTCGTGACCCCCTTCACTGACTTTGTGTCTGGCATCGTCTTCTCTGACCTTGGCTTCCTGCCTATGCCGTTCGTGGTCGTCTGGCTCCTCGGCGCAGGCTTGATCTTCACCGTCTACTTTGGCTTCATTCAGTTCCGCGGCCTCAAGGTTGCGACTGAGGTTGTCCGTGGCAAGTTCTCCTCGCCGGATGACCCGGGCGAGATCCCCCACTTCCAGGCGTTGACCTCCGCAGTTTCCGGCACGGTCGGTCTGGGAAACATCGCTGGTGTGGGTGCAGCCGTCGTCCTCGGTGGCCCCGGCGCTACCTTCTGGATGATCCTGGCTGGCCTCATTGGTATGGCCACTAAGTTCGCTGAGTGCACCCTCGGCGTGAAGTACCGCACGGTCTACGAAGACGGCACCGTTTCCGGTGGCCCCTTCAAGTACCTCCCCGTTGCCTTCGCCAAGTTGTCGAAGCCTGTTGCCGTCGCACTGACCGGTAGCTTCGCCGTTGCCATCCTGTTCTTCGGTGTTGCTGGCGGAAACATGTTCCAGGCCAACCAGACCTACTCGCAGATGAAGACCGTCACCGGTGGCGAAGACAGCTTCATTGCTAGCGACGGCGCCTCGATCGTCTTCGGCCTCGTGCTCGCAGCAATCATCGGTTTGGTCATCATCGGTGGCATCAAGTCCATCGGTAAGGTCACCGGCACCCTGGTTCCCTTCATGGGCGGTATCTACGTCCTGGCTTGCTTGGTTGTCATCTTGGGCAACGCTGGCGAAATCCCCGCCGCAGTCGGCGCAATCTTCTCCGGTGCATTCACCGCTGAGGGCGTTACCGGTGGTGTCATCGGTGTGATCATCGTTGGTATGCAGCGTGCAGCCTTCTCGAACGAGGCTGGCCTCGGCTCGGCTCCGATTGCTCACTCCGCTGTGAAGACCCGTCGTCCGGTTTCGGAAGGCTTCGTTGCACTCTTCGAGCCCTTCATCGACACCGTCGTTATCTGCACGATGACCGCCCTGACGATCATCATCGCCAACACCACCTTCTACAACGAGACGCGCGAAGCAGTGTTCGCCGCTAACGAGGCTGGCACCGACGCACCCGAGTACGGCGGCGGCGTTGCAGTTACTTCCGACGCATTCGAGTCGGCTATCTCCTGGTTCCCAATCCTGCTGGCCATCGCAGTTTCGCTGTTCGCCATCTCGACCTTGATCACCTGGTCGTACTACGGCAACAAGGCTTGGAACTACCTCTTCGGTGAGTCCAAGACCAGCAACACGGTCTACCGCATTGTCTTCTTGACCATGACCGTTGCCGGTTGTGCACTGGCCTTCGGCACCGTCATCGACTTGGCTGACGCCTTCCTGTTCATCTGTGGCTTCATCAACTTGCTGGGTGTGTACTTCATGCTCCCGACAATCAAGCGCGAGATGAACGAGTACCTGGCAGACCGCGCAAGCGGCCGCCTGTACCAGCTGGGTCTGGACGACTCGGACAAGGACATCGCAGCAGACAAGATCTGATCTGATCAGTTAGACCCGCACCCGCGGGATGCCTAAAGGGGCCGAGAGCATTTGCTCTTGGCCCCTTTGGCATGTCTCAGGTTCGTGCCATGTCCCGACCGTGGCATCTGGACTGCTGGTGGTCTGTCCACCCGCGAGAGATCGCTATAATAGATAGAGCAGCAATTGAGCCGTTATCAGCGGCGAGCTTCCAGCAGAACGGATGCCCTGGCATCTCAGTAGATCTGGACGGGTAGGCCCGTTATCGCCGTGAATGAGTGGTTGGTGCGCAAGCAGCAACAAGCGAGGTGGTACCGCGGCCTATTGCCGTCCTCGTGGACCGATGTGTAGATGACGTCACCACGCAGGAGAGCACTGATGACATACCCGCAGGCAGACACCTCAGGCCTCGGCCTTACCTCTTCGCCTCAGTTGCCCGCGATCGAGCGCAGCGTGCTGGACTACTGGGAGCAGCACCGCACCTTCTTCAAGAGCGTTGATCAACGCGACGGCGGTGACAACGGCGACAACGAGTATGTCTTCTATGACGGCCCACCCTTCGCCAACGGCCTGCCGCACTACGGCCACTTGCTGACTGGCTACATCAAAGACATCGTCCCTCGCTACCAAAGCATGCGCGGCTCACGTGTTGAGCGCCGTTTTGGCTGGGACACCCACGGTCTGCCGGCCGAGCTCGAAGCGATGCGCCAGTTGGAGATCAAAACCAAGGACGAAATTGTCGAGTTGGGGATCGACGCCTTCAATGCCAAGTGCCGTGAGTCCGTCTTGGCCTACACCGATGACTGGGAAGCCTATGTCACGAGGCAGGCTCGTTGGGTCGACTTCGAGGGCGACTACAAGACGCTGAACCCGGAGTACATGGAATCGGTCATCTGGGCATTCAAGGAGTTGTACGACAAGGGCTTGGCCTATGAGGGTTACCGCGTCCTGCCGTATTGCTGGAATGACCAAACGCCGTTGTCCAACCACGAGTTGCGGATGGACGACGACGTTTATCAGATCCGTCAGGACCCAGCTGTCACCGTGGGCCTGCGCCTGGAGACCGGCGAGTTGGCTCTCGTCTGGACCACCACGCCGTGGACCCTGCCCGCCAACTTGGCGATCATGGTGGACAACGATATCGACTATGTCGTGGTCGAGAGTGACTTCACCGGCACGACTGAGCGATACGTCATCGCCGAAGCACGGCTTGGTGCCTACAGCCGCGAGCTGGGGGAGGAGCCGGTCGTGGTGGAACGGCTCAAGGGTTCTGACCTGATGGGCCGGAGCTATACCCCGCCGTTTTCCTACTACCAAGGCCACGAGAACGCTCACCGAGTGGTCGAAGCTGACTTCGTCACGACCACCGACGGCACCGGCCTGGTGCACAGCGCTGGCGCCTTCGGCGAAGAGGACAAGGAAGTCACCGACCGTGAGGGCATCGAAGCCGTCATGCCCGTTGGCCCCGATGGCGCCTTCACCGCGCCGGTCAACGAATACCTCGGCCAGCTGGTCTTCGACGCTAACCCGCATGTCATTGAGCACCTCAAGGCCGCAACCAAGGGTGAGGGCGACGCGGGTTCGGTGAGTGCTGGCACCGTCTTGCTGCGCCGCGAAACGTATGACCACCATACCCGCACTGCTGGCGTTGCCGCCGCCCGCTGATCTACAAGGCGGTGTCGAGTTGGTTCGTCGCGGTCACCAAGATCAAGGACCGGATGGTCGAGCTCAACCAGGACATCACCTGGGTGCCCGGGCACGTCAAGGATGGTCAGTTCGGCAAGTGGCTAGAAAATGCCCGCGACTGGTCGATCTCGCGCAACCGTTTTTGGGGCAGCCCGATCCCGGTGTGGCGATCCGATGACCCGGCCTACCCACGCACTGATGTCTATGGCTCTTTGCCGAGCTGGAAGCCGACTTTGGTGACCTGCCGCGCAACCACCAGGGCGAGCCCGACCTGCACCGTCCGTTCGTCGACGAACTGACCCGGCCCAACCCCGATGACCCCACAGGCAAGTCGACCATGCGTCGCGTTGAAGACGTCCTGGATGTCTGGTTTGACTCTGGGTCGATGAGCTATGCGCAGGTGCACTACCCGTTCGAAAACGCCGACTGGTTTGAAAACCACTTCCCGGCTGACTTCATCGTCGAATACATCGGGCAGACTCGCGGCTGGTTCTACACGCTGCACGTGCTGTCGACGGCGCTCTTTGACCGGCCGGCCTTCTCGACCTGCCTGGTGCACGGCATCGTGCTGGGCAGCGATGGTCAGAAGATGTCTAAATCGCTGCGCAACTACCCGGATGTCTACGAGGTCTTCGACCGCGATGGCGCCGACGCAATGCGTTGGTTCTTGATGTCATCGCCGGTGGTGCGAGGCGGCAACCTCGTTGTCACCGAACAAGGCATCCGTGAAGGCGTCCGCCAAGTCGTGATGCCGCTGTGGAACGCCTGGTACTTCTTCGGCTTGTATGCCGGCGCTGCCAACTACACGGCTAAGTGGTCGACGGCGTCGACCCATCGACTTGACCGCTATCTGTTGGCCAAGACTCACAACCTGGTCACCGATGTCCAGGCCAAGATGGATGTTTATGACATCTCCGGTGCCTGCGATGTCGTGCGCGGCTATGTCGACGGACTCACGAACTGGTACATCCGCCGGTCACGCGAGCGCTTCTGGGGCACCAACGGCGACGTTTCGAGCGAAGCCTTTGACACCCTGTACACCGCTTTGGAGACGCTGTGCCGGGTCGCTTCGCCGCTGCTCCCGCTCGTCACCGAGCAGGTATGGCGTGGGTTGACCGGTGGCGAATCGGTGCACCTCGCCGACTGGCCCGACGCGGACGACCTGCCGAATGACCCCGAGTTGGTGGCAGCGATGGATGCTGTCCGCTCGGTGTGCTCGACCACATTGGCGCTGCGCAAGGCTGATGGCCTGCGGGTGCGGTTGCCGTTGGCCTCGCTGACGGTTGCGGTGGATAACCCGGCTGGTCTGACGTCGGTGGCCGACGTGCTGCGGGACGAAGTCAACGTTCGCGATGTCCGCGTTGTTGACGTCAACGACGCCTCCGCTCAGGACTTCGGCGTTGAGCAGCGCCTGACGGTTAACGCGAGGGCCGCCGGTCCGAGGCTTGGCCGCGAGGTGCAGCAAGCCATCAAGGGCAGCAAGTCCGGCGATTGGTCGGTGGCCGATGACGGCACTGTGACCAGTGGTGGCTTGGCTCTGGTCGAGGGCGAATACACCCTGGAGACGGTGGCGGGCGAAGGTGCCGCTGGCAGTAGCGCAACGGCGGTCTTGCCGGGTGGTGGCTTCATCGTGTTGGACACCGAAGTCACGGATGACCTGGCTCGAGAAGGCCTGGCCCGAGACCTCATCCGTGCGGTGCAACAAGCACGTCGTGATGCTGAGTTGAACGTCAGCGACCGCATCAGCCTGACCGTGGTCGGCGACGACGAGTGTGGCAAGCCGCGAATGAGCACCAGGGCTTGGTGATGAAGGAAACCCTGACTGTGCAGTTCGGCGCTGCTGGCGCCGGTGCACCCTGCCGCCGGCCAAGGAAGGGCGCTTTAGCTCTTCAGCAACACTCGACGGCAATCGATCCGTTGACCTACTTATCTCGGTGGTGCCCTCGCTGAGCGGAACAGCAGAAGACCTCAAACTGCGGATGGCCTTGGTCACCGAAGTGATCCTGGCGCGCACGCCGGAGAACAATCCTGAGCCGACGCTGGACCGCGTCGCTGAGGTGATGGATCTGATGGGTAGCCCCCAACAGACCTTTGGCGTCATCCACATCACTGGGACGAACGGCAAGACGTCGACGGCTCGAATGATCGAGACCATGTTGGCTGAGATGGGCCTGAATACCGGTCGTTTCACCAGCCCTCATCTGCACGATCTGCGCGAGCGCATCGCCATTGGTGGTGAGTCGATCACGCACGAACGATTCCTTGCCGCCTACGACGACGTCTTGCCCTTTGTGCGGATCGTGGACGAAAAGTCGGTGGCCGATGGTGGCCCTAAACTGACCTACTTCGAGATCCTGGTATGCGTTGCTTACGCAGCCTTTGCGGACACCCCCGTCGATGTCGCAGTCGTCGAGGTTGGTCTGGGGGAGTCTGGGATGCCACCAACGTGGCCGACGGCTTGGTGAGCGTTTTGACGCCAATCTCCATCGACCACACCCGGCTGCTTGGCAACACCGTGGAGTCGATTGCGACCGAAAAGGTCGGCATCATCAAGCCCGACGCTGTGGTGGTCACCGGTGTGCAGACGCACGAAGTGATGGAGATCATCGCTGCCGAAACCGAGGAAAAGGATGCATCGCTACAGGCTGAGGGCGTTGCCTTTGGCGTGCTTGAGCGCGAAGTGGCCGTTGGCGGCCAGGTGCTCTCGTTGCGAGGGCTTGCTGGCGACTACACCGACCTCTTTATGCCGCTCTATGGCGCTCACCAGGCGCACAATGCCGCCATTGCGGTGGCTGCGGTTGAGGCGTTTGTCGGTGGTGGCGAGCAGCGTCTGACCGATGAGGTCATTCGCTCGGCCTTCGCCAACTTCAGTTCGCCCGGACGTCTCGAAATCGTGCGTCGTAGCCCGACCGTGCTGGTCGATGCTGCACACAACCCGGCAGGAGTCGAAGCCCTGGTTGAGGCTGTGCGCGAGTCCTTTATGTTTGGCCGGTTGGTCGGTGTGATCGGTGTGCTGGCAGAAAAGGATGCAGAGTCGATGATTGCGCTCTTGGAGCCAGTGCTCGATCACATCGTGCTCACTCGGACAACCTCACCCCGAGCCGTCTCACCCCAACGTCTAGGCGAAATCGCGCTCGGCTATTTCGGTGAAGACCGGATCAGCGTCATACGCGACCTGCCTGATGCGCTTGACCTGGCTGCCGGGATGGCCGACGACGGAGGCATGTCAGGTGCGGTGCTGGCCACTGGCAGCGTCGTCACTGCGGCCGAGGTGCGGATGCTGCTGGGGCAGAGCGCTACCTGATGGCAGCCGCAGACCAGGCTCCGGACGGAGCAACCAACCAAGCCAAGACCCTGGGCAGGTCCCGGTGTCGATGCCTTCGCGCCCCTTCGCCCCTAAGGTCCTCTTTGATCGGCATCCGGACAAGATGACTCGGCGGATCGCTGCAGCATCGCTGATTGGCCAAGGTATTGCGATTTTCCTCGGCGGGTTGACCGCTCGACAGTTTGCGATCGCTGACGGTGATCCCAACGGCTTGGCGCAGGTCTACCTGTGGGGCGGTATCGGGTTTGCTGTTGCCTGCGTGTTGGCATCAGGACTACTGCGCAAGCCCTACGGCCTGATGGTCGGCTGGTTGATCCAGTTGGCGACCTTTGCCAGCGCGCTGATCTTGCCTGCCATGGTGTGGGTCGGTGTGATCTTCGGGGGGCTATGGTGGCTCAGCGTGGTGCAGGGCCACCGCATTGATCGAATTCGAGTGGAGTGGGCAGCCCAGGCTGCTAGCGAAGAAGAGAACGGGAACTAACTTTCGTGGACTATCTACAAGCAGTGATTTTGGGCCTTGTCCAAGGCCTCACTGAGTTCCTGCCGATCAGCAGCAGCGCGCACCTATCGATCGTGGGTCAACTCGTTGGCGGCGAAGACCCTGGCGCGGCCTTCACCGCGATTAGCCAACTGGGCACCGAAGCCGCCGTGCTGGTGTTTTTTGGAAAGACATCACTCGCATCATCGGACGCTGGGCTCAAGCCCTGGTCGGCAAGATCCCGCAAAGTGACCCGGATGTGCGGATGGGGTGGCTCGTCATCGTCGGCTCCATCCCCATTGGCGTCCTGGGTTTCATGTATCAGGACTTCATTGAAGGCAGCCTGCGCAACCTGTGGCTAACGGCCACCATGTTGCTCGTCTTTGCCCTGGTGATCTATGCCGCTGACAAGGCGGCAAAGACCACTCGAGAGCTCAAAGACCTGACCTGGAAACACGGCATCATCTACGGTTTCGCTCAGGCGATGGCCCTCATACCGGGTGTTTCGCGAAGTGGTGGCACCATCGCGGCCGGTCTGTTCATGGGCTACACACGTGAAGCAGCGGCTCGCTACTCGTTCCTGTTGGCTATCCCTGCTGTGCTCGGCTCGGGACTCTTCCAGGTGCTCAAGATCTCCGAAGACCCGGTGATCCCAGCGTGGGGGCCGATCTTGCTGTCCACTGCGATCGCCTTCATGGTGGCTTTGGCTGTCATCGCTTGGTTCCTCAAGTACATCTCCACTCACACCTTCACGCCATTTGTCATCTATCGCATCGGTCTCGCCCTGGTTCTCTTTGGCCTCTTGGGCGCTGGTGTCCTCTCCGCTCGTTAGGCTGTCCCCGTGACTGAAACAAACCAGACCCCCCAGCGCTCCCTCGTCCTGGTCAAGCCCGACGGCTACCGTCGCGGTCTGACTGGCGAAGTCCTGCGGCGCATCGAGGCAAGGGCTATCGGCTCGTTGCTCTGAGCATTGTTGAGGCAACGCAGGAGCAGTTGGCCGCGCACTACGCCGAGCATGAGGGCAAGCCCTTCTATCAGCCACTGGTTGACTTCATGTCATCTGGCCCGCTGACTGCGGTCATTATCGAAGGGGACGCCTGCATCCCAGCCTTCCGTTCGTTGGCTGGTGCAACCGACCCGACCGCTGCGGCGCCGGGCACCATTCGCGGCGACCTGGGCCGCGACTGGGGCCTGAAGGTGCAGCAAAACATCGTCCACGGCTCGGACTCGCCCGAGTCTGCAGCGCGTGAGATCAGCATCTGGTTCCCGGAGCACGCTGCGTAGCACCACGACATCCTTCTGCCACGTAATTGGCAGGTATGCGGGTCCGGGCCGAGTGCGCGGGCCCGCACTTTTGTCGGCAATTGACGCCACGTAACCTGCGCGACACGTTGATGTAGGTAGGGTTTGACTCGTGACCCATGACCCCATCAGTCCAGAACTGCGCGCCGACGTCCGACGGGTTTCTACCCTGTTGGGCCAGTCCCTGGTGCGCCACCACGGCCAGGAACTCCTTGACCAGGTTGAGGCTGTTCGCCTCTCCACCAAGGACAGCAAGGCCGGCGATCACCAGGCTGCCGAGGATGTTCGGACACTGCTGGCGGACCTGCCGCTGGAGCAGGCACGTGACCTCGTGCGCGCATTTGCCGCCTTCTTCCATCTGGCCAACGCCGCTGAGCAGGTGCACCGCGTGCGGACTCTCAACATGCGCGAAGAGTCCGAAGGTTGGCTCACCAGCACCGTGAACGACATCGTCGCTCAAGGGGCCCAGAGCTGCTCGCCGAGTCCATCGCGCAGCTAGACATCCGCCCGGTCTTCACCGCCCACCCGACTGAGGCGAGTCGCCGATCGATTTTGACCAAAATCCGCCACCTCTCCGATGAGTTGGCTCAGGACACGCAGGCAGGCACGCAGGCTCGTCGTCGCCAAGACCGCAACCTCGGTGAGTTGATTGACCTCATCTGGCAGACCGATGAGTTGCGTAGGACTCGGCCGACCCCCATGGATGAAGCCCGGAACGCGATGTACTACCTGGACGAAGTTCTGACCACGACCTTGCCTGACATGCTCGGCGACCTCTCCGACCTGCTGGCTGAGCATGGTGTCGAGACCGATGTCACCAAACCACCGTTGCGTTTTGGCTCCTGGATCGGAGGTGACCGCGACGGCAACCCGTTCGTCACTCCCGCCGTCACCGCAGAGGTGCTGCGCTTGCACAACGATCACGCGATCAAGGTTGCCCTTTCGCTGGTCGACAAGCTAATTTCGCAGATCTCGTCGTCGACCGTGATCGTGGACGTCGACGAGGCGCTGGTCGACTCTCTTGAGGCAGACCTGATTAACCTGCCCGGCCTTGACCCACGGGTGAAGGAGTTGAACGTCTCCGAGCCCTACCGACTCAAACTCACCTGCGTTAAGGCCAACTGCGCAACACCCGCAAGCGTGTCCAAGCAGGCACGGTGCATGAGCCAGGCCGCGACTACGCCGCCGCTGCCGAGTTGGCACATGACCTCATGGTGGTGTCCGAGTCGTTGACCCACAACGGGGGAGACCTGGTTGCTCAGGGCCGACTCTCGCGTGCCATGCAAACACTGGCCGGCACCGGTCTGCATTTGGCAACACTGGACATTCGTGAGCACGCCGAAAGGCACCACGAGGCGCTGGCCCCGATGATTGACGCCGTGAGCGGTACCTCGGCTCCGTATGCAGATCTGGATGCCACCAACCGCTTTGACGTGTTGGCTGCTGAGATGGCATCACGGCGCCCGCTGCTCACGCCCGCTGCTGAGCGACCCCAGACGCTGGCCGTCTTTGACGAGATTAGGCATGCGGTGGAGGCCTATGGGCCCGAAGTCATCGAGACCTACATCATCTCGATGACTCAGGGGCCGGATGACGTGCTTGCCGCAGCTGTGCTGGCCCGCGAGGCTGGACTGCTCGACCTGCAGGGCGACGCTAACGGTGAAGGTGCGTTTGCCCACATCGGCTTCGCCCCATTGCTCGAGACCATCGACGAGCTGCGTGGCTCGGCTGCCCTGGTAGACAGCATGCTGAGCGACCCGGCATACCGTGAGTTGGTGCGTCTGCGCGGTGACGTGCAGGAAGTCATGCTCGGCTACTCCGACTCCAACAAGCAGGCTGGGGTGTTGACCAGCCAGTGGGGGATCCACCAGGCGCAGCGTGCTTTGCGCGATGTTGCCTCCAAGCACGGCGTGAGTCTGCGGCTGTTCCATGGCCGTGGTGGCTCAGTGGGTCGTGGCGGTGGACCCACCTACGAAGCGATTCTGGCGCAGCCTCCCGGCGTGCTGGAGGGCGAGATCAAGTTCACCGAACAGGGAGAAGTTATCTCGGATAAATACTCGTTGCCAGCGCTCGCGAGTGAAAACCTTGAGCTGTCGATGGCGGCCGTGCTGCGCGCGACGGCCTTGCACCGTGGTGCACGTTCTACTCAAGAGCAGCTCGTTGAGTGGAACTCGGTGATGGACCTCGCCTCAGACTCGGCGTTTGAGGCCTACAACAAGCTCATCCAAAACGAAGACCTGCCTGCGTACTTTGTTGCAGCGACCCCGGTTGACCAGCTGGGCGCTCTCAACATTGGCTCGCGGCCGAGCAAACGGCCCGACCAGGGCAAGGGTCTGGACGGGCTGCGGGCCATCCCGTGGGTCTTCGGTTGGACGCAAACCCGTCAGATCATTCCGGGGTGGTATGGCGTGGGCTCGGGCCTGCGGGCGGCCCGCGAAGCCGGCCATGGCGAGACGCTGAAGACCATGTTGAAGGAATGGCAGTTCTTCGCGACGGTGATCTCCAACGTGGAGATGACGGTTGCCAAGACCGACTTGGACATCACTGCGCACTACGTCGAGTCCCTGGTGCCGGACGATTTGCGTCACATCTTTGAAGCGATCAAGGCCGAGTTTGAGATCACCGTCGCCGAATTGCAGGAGTTAACGGGATCGCCGATTTTGGCGGAACAGCCTGTCCTACAGCGTTCCTCGCTGTGCGCGACCAGTACCTGGATCCGATTTCGTATCTGCAAGTTGAGTTGTTGCGTCGATTGCGCTCTGGCGATGTGGGCGATGACGTGCAGGAACTTCAGCGTGCTCTGCTAATCACGGTGAACGGTGTCGCGGCAGGTCTGCGCAACACCGGCTAGGTCGCCATGCGCAGTTTCGTGCCGGATGGGTGCGTTGCCAACAAGCACCCCTGGCACGAAACGGCTCATGGGCGTGCGGGATACTTCTCACATGCCAGAAGGCCACACCATTCACCGCCTCGCGGGCGATCTCAATATTGCTTTCTCGGGTGAAGAGCCCGAGGTCACCAGCCCGCAGGGGCGTTTTGGCGAGGGGGCCGCGACGGTCGACCAAACTGAGTTTGTGGCGGCCCGAGCATGGGGCAAGCAATTGTTTATCGAGTTTGCTGACGAGAAGTCCATCCATGTCCACCTCGGGCTGATCGGCAAGTTCAGTGTCAATCCGTTGCTGGGGGATTTGCTGCCCGAGCCGGTTGGCCAGGTACGCCTGCGACTGGCCACCTCAGACGCCGTCGCTGATCTGCGCGGCCCGATGGTCTGCGCCACGGCCACGCCTGACGAAGTAGCAGCCGTCATCGCCAAATTAGGCCCAGACCCGCTGCGCGCGGAAGCTGATCCAGATGTCGCGTGGGCCAAGATCCATCGGGCCAATCGCAGCATCGCCGAGTTGCTGATGGACCAGTCGGTCGTTGCTGGCATCGGCAATGTTTATCGCAGCGAAGTGCTGCACCGGCACCAGGTGAATCCGCTCTTCGCTGGCAAGCGCATCAAGCGCAAGACCTGGGATGCCATCTGGGATGACTTGGTGCGGATGATGCCCGTCGGTGTGGCGACCGGACGCATCATCACCAACGAAAAGCAGTTAGTCGCCGTTGAAGCAAAAGTGGCGGCTTTGGGCCTGGGGTCGGGGGACTCGGCGCGGGTGAACGCGCCGCGGCCCAAGCCCTATGCCTATAAGCAGACGGGCAAGGCCTGCAGCCGCTGCGGCTCAATCATCAAGACAAAGGTGGTTGCTGGGCGCAATCTGTTTTGGTGTGCGAATTGCCAGCGCCGCACCTAGCGGTCAAAGGCTTCGAGCTGAAGCGTGTAATCGCCCAGTTCAACGTCATCGGCTGACCCGAGCATCCCGCTTAAGAGGTTGCGCGGGGTGGGGTAGCCCGGTCCAAGGGCTTGCAGGTATTGAGCATGGGCTTCCAATGAGGCGACACCGTCATCAAAGCTCTCGCTGACATCGACAATGCGGTTGGCTTCGGTGGAGCCAGCAAAGGCCAGCAGGCGAACACCAGGCCAAGGGTCCAGCCCTTCGTCCATCAACTCGGTGAAGAGCCAGCGGTTGCCTGCGTCGGCGCAAGCGTCCAGCGTGGCCAACCCGACTGCGCGGTGATCGGCTTGGTTTAACCCACCGCCGGGGAAGGTCTCTCGGTGAGTCAAGGTAAGGACCGCATCGGGGCGGGTGCGGCGAATTTCCGCCGCGATTGCCCGACGAAGTGGCAGGCCATGCTCTAGGAGCCATCCGGCATACCCAGGAAGGTGATGTCGTTGACACCGACGAGTGCCGCGCCGTCGCGTTCCTCTTGCTCCCGTAACGGACCAGCCTCAGCCGGGTGCATGCTGTCGATGCCCGCCTCGCCGCTGGTGACCAAGAGGTAGGTGATCTTTTGCCCTGGCGCGTCCAGCGCGCGACCCCGGCTGCCAGTCCGTATTCAAGGTCATCGGGATGGGCAGCCACGCAGAGTGCTGTTTGCCAGTCTTCGTTAAAATTATCAAGGGTCATGGTGCCCAGCCTCCCACGCTGATTAGGGGCGTGGGCGGGCGCGCTGTTAGATTAGGGGCTGCCGTTAGATCGGCCGCGGATTTGTAGTGCCCTGGAGAACATGCCCAGGCGCGCCGCGCAACGAGATCAAAGGAGTCGCCCATGGGGTTAGACATCGCCGTGAAGAAGAAAATCGTCGAGGAATACGCCACCACCGAGGGCGACACCGGTTCGCCTGAGGTCCAGGTCGCCCTGTTGACCCAGCGCATCCGCGACTTGACCGAGCACTCGCGTGAGCACAAGCACGACCACCACAGCCGTCGTGGTCTGCTGCTCCTGGTCGGTCGTCGCAAGCGTCTCCTGCGTTACCTGCAGGAGACCGACATTGAGCGTTACCGTTCGCTGATCAAGCGCCTCGGTCTGCGCCGCTGAATACTTCGCAGGGCTAAGCGACTCCCGGATAACACATCCGGGGGTCGCTCAGCGGTCTATCGGGCCCTTCCTGGGCGCGGTAGGCCTCAACGCTAAGCGTTGAGGGTGAAGAACAGCCGGGCACAACGACGATGCCCCGTGCTGAGCATGAGAGAAAAGGAGGACCCGATGGAGGGTCCAGAGATCAATTTGCCGAAGCCACGATCGACAATGGCTCGTTCGGCACCCGTACTGTCCGGTTTGAGACCGGGCGTCTGGCCAAGCAGGCCCACGGTGCAGTCACTGCATACCTGGATGACGACACCATGTTGCTGTCCACCACTGCGGCGGGCAAGCACCCCAAGGATCACTTTGACTTCTTCCCGTTGACGGTGGATGTCGAAGAGCGCATGTACGCCGCGGGCAAGATCCCCGGTAGTTTCTTCCGTCGCGAGGGTCGCCCTCGACCGACGCCATCTTGACCTGTCGTTTGATCGACCGGCCACTGCGTCCGAGCTTTGTTTCGGGTCTGCGCAACGAGGTCCAGGTCGTCATCACGGTGCTGTCGCTCAACCCCGACCACCAGTACGACGTTGTTGCTATCAACGCTGCTTCGGCTTCCACTCAAATTTCGGGTCTGCCTTTCAGCGGCCCGATCGGTGCCGTCCGCATCTCGCTGATCGATGGTCAGTGGGTTGCCTTCCCCAACTTCAGCGACGCTGAGCGTTCCACTTTCGACATGGTCGTCGCTGGCCGTGTGGTCAAGGACGATGTCGCCATCATGATGGTTGAGGCCGAGTCCACCGAAGCCACCTGGGACCTGGTCAAGAACCAGGGCAAGCAGGCTCCGACCGAAGACGTTGTTGCCGAGGGCTTGGAAGCATCCAAGACCTTCATTGCAGCACTGTGCGCCGCTCAGAGCGAGCTCGCTAGCCATTCGGCCAAGGAAGTGCAGGACTTCCCCGCTTCCTCGACTACCAGGACGACGCACTGGCTGCCGTTGAGTCCGTTGTTGCCGCTGACTTGGGCGCTGCCCTGCAGATCGCTGGCAAGTCGGAGCGTGAAGCGCGCATCGACGAGATTAAAGCCAACATGGTCGAGTCCCTCGCTGGCGAAGGTGCAACATTTGAAGGCCGCGAGAAGGAACTGTCGGCTGCTTACCGCTCCGTGCAGAAGGCGCAGATCCGTCAGCGCATCCTGCGCGACAAGGTCCGCATCGACGGCCGTGGCTTGGCAGACATCCGTGCCCTGTCCGCAGAGGTCGAGGTCATCCCGCGCACGCACGGTTCGGCCATCTTCGAGCGCGGCGAGACCCAGATCATGGGTGTCACCACCCTGAACATGTTGCGGATGGAGCAGCAGCTGGACACCCTTTCGCCGGTGACCCGCAAGCGCTACATGCACAACTACAACTTCCGCCCTACAGCACCGGTGAGACCGGTCGTGTCGGCAGCCCAAGCGTCGCGAAATCGGCCACGGCGCACTTGCTGAGCGCGCCCTGATGCCCGTGCTGCCCTCGCGTGAAGAGTTCCCCTACGCGATCCGTCAGGTCTCTGAGGCATTGAGCTCCAACGGCTCGACGTCCATGGGCTCGGTTTGCGCATCGACCATGTCGCTCTACAACGCTGGTGTGCCGCTGCGCGCTCCGTTGCCGGCATCGCGATGGGCTTGGTCACCGATGAGGTCGACGGCGAGACGCAGTATGCCGCACTGACCGACATCCTCGGCGCCGAAGACGCCTTCGGTGACATGGACTTCAAGGTTGCTGGCACCCGTGAGTTCGTCACGGCCATCCAGCTCGACACCAAGCTCGACGGGATCCCCGCCTCGGTGCTCGGTGGAGCCTTGACGCAGGCCCGCGACGCTCGCATGCACATCCTGGATGTCATGAACGAGGCCATTGACGAGCCCGACGAGATGAGCCCCTTCGCTCCTCGCGTTATCGCCGTCAAGGTCCCCGTCGACAAGATCGGTGAGGTCATTGGCCCGAAGGGCAAGATGATCAAGCAGATCCAGGAAGACACCGGCGCAGACATTGCCATCGAAGACGACGGCACCGTCTACATCGGCGCAACCGACGGTCCTTCGGCCGAAGCGGCACGCAACGCGGTCAACGCGATTGCCAACCCGCAGATGCCTGAGGTCGGCGAGCGCTTCCTGGGCACGGTCGTGAAGACCACCACCTTGGTGCCTTCATCTCCTTGCTGCCCGGCAAGGACGGCCTGCTGCACATCTCTGAGATCCGCAAGCTTGTCGGCGGCAAGCGCATCGACGCTGTCGAAGACGTGCTGTCAATCGGCCAGAAGGTCCAGGTTGAGCTCAAGGAGATTGACCCACGCGGCAAGCTCTCGCTGGGCGCCGTTGTTGCCGAATCGGATGAGGCACCGGCCGCTGCTCCCGCAGAGGAAGCCGCACCCGCCGAGGCCAAGGAGGCAGCTGCACCTGAGGCAGACGCCGATGGTGACGACGACAACGACTCCAGCGACAACGACTCCAGCGACAACGAGTCCAACGGCGACGACGACAGCCAGGGCGACCGCCCACGTCGTCAGCGTCGCCGTCGCGGCGGCCGTGGTCGCGGTGGCAATGGCGACAAGCCTGCTGAGGGCAACTCTGACGAGGGCTGAAGCAGACTAGTTAAGTAGCGCGCAAGGGGCTGACACCACGTGGTGTCAGCCCTTGCGCGCTGTGCGATGAGCGCCGAGCCCTGTGTTCAGTCCCGTTGGTGCGTCTTAGCCGGGGCGTTCACGGCCGCGTTTAAGAGCGCCTCGAGCGGGCCACGGCGACACGCAGCGGCAAAGATGGCACCGATTAAGAGAGCTCCTAGAGTGTGCGCGGCAAATGAGTGATTGCCAGGCACCCAGGCAGGAGCCGCCAACACGACGACGTGGCCAACATAGAGAGTGAGGGTCATCGTCCCGGCACCCCACGCTATGCGCCAACCGGGAGCAAGGGCCCGTGGGATCGCCGCGGTGAGGACGAGGGCGAGCCCGATCACGGCCGCTGCGGTGGCGCAGGTGTGCAGCAAGTCCATCATGGTGCTGGTGTGTGGTGCCCATACGGGCATCCATGCCCAGGACTCCATCATCGGGTTGCCCGACCAACCCCGCTGCAATTGGGCGTCCAGCACAGGCCACATCTGCGGTGTCATGCCCACGTCTGCTGTGAGCCGCTCGCGTGTGGTGCTCAGCCCGGTATACACCTGCGAAAACCACAGCGTGACGAGTGCGGTGACCAGACCGATGGCCAGCAGTGACGTTCTGACGACTTTGCGGTGCAGACCCAGCCGAGCTAGCGCCATACCAAAAAACAGGTAGGTGCCCCAGGTGAAGACGGGGTAGTACCCGGTGAGTAGGAGCTCGCTCGCCGACTCTAGGGGGTCCTCAGCGACAAGATGGAGGTGACGCGCCCCGTGGGAGCGGGCAGGTGAGGAGCGAGCAGCCAGGTCACCGTCGGGCTGACCAATAGCCAGGCGAGCCATAGGGCAAGGAGCCGCCGCCAACCCCAGGTGATGACCGGGATGGCGAGGAGGAACAACACCCCGTAATTCACCAGAATGACCGCAACTCCTGAGCCGAGCGCCCCGATAAAGGCGCCAAGTGCGGCAATTAAGAGCGCGCGGCTCGCGATCTGAGCCCGGACAACACCGACGGCGGCAGGATCGCGTTGCAGGCGCCGTGCCGACATCAGCACCAGGGATACTCCAGCCAGGACAGCGAACAGCGCCGAGGAACGACCTGCGACAACGGTGAAGGTGGCGGAAAGATCGCCGGAGGCGTCATAGCGGGGGCCGATGTGGGCGGCAAACATGCCAATCAAGGCAATCGCCCTGGCGACATCCAGACCGACCAGGCGTGGCCGAGACATGCGGCTCTTGGACAGGGTCTCAGTAGCCATAGATCGTCCTAGTCAGGGCGGCGGTCGCGGCAGCCGCGACGATAACGACGAGGAATGGTGCGCGGAGCATGAGAGCTAGGACCGCGACGCAGACACCAACGGCGCGCGCGTCCACTGCGAAACGGCCCGCGTCGCCCAAGAACGCTTGAGTGACCAGAAGCGAGGTGAGCAACGCTACGGGTAGCAGCGGGATGATCCGCTGGATCCAGGGTCGTTGCACGTAGCGCTCCGGCACCACATAGCCACTGAGTTTTAGCCCGAAGGACAAGACGCAGGCTGCCAACACAGCACCCCACAACATCATGAGGCTGCCGCCCGTCGGGGGAGCAGGCCAACGATCACCGCGGCCAGAACCGCAATGAGGATGGGGATGCCAGCGGGTAGGGCAGGGGCGGTGATGAGGGTGAGCGCGACAGCCCCGGCGGCGGTCGCCAGCGGGTCGAAGCCGCGAAGGCGGGGCCACAGCAAAGCCAGGAACGCTGCGGCCGCGGCAGCGTCGAGCCCATAGGTGCGCGGGTCGCCCATCGCGTCCCCGAGTAAGGCTCCTACCAGCGTCATCAGATTCCACAGGACAAAGACAGCGATCCCGGTGGCCCAGAAGCCGATTGTGGATTGCCTCAGGTCAGGTTGGCTGACAGCGACTGCTGTGGACTCATCAATCGTCAGATGAGCCGCGGCCATCTTTCGCAGCCCCCGCACATTCAGTAGGCGGGCCATTTGCAGGCCATAGAACGCATTGCGGACCCCAAGCAGCGTCGATGTCGCCACCGCAGCGACGGGGGCACCGCCAGCGGCAATGACGCCAAAGAAGGCAAACTGCGACCCACCGCTGAAGAGCAACAGGGAGGTGGCCATGGCTTGCTCCACCGACAAGCCCGCAGCCACAGCCAGGGCACCACAACTGATGCCGTACAAGCCCGTGGCTATCCCCACGGCCACGCCTTGGCGCAGCGCTGGGCTGGCGAGCAGCCCATTGGTCGGTTCTGCCGGCGATGCCGCCGAGGTCACGTACTCATCCCGGCAAGGAAGCCCAGACGCGCACCTCGCGGACAGTCGCCCCGGAGGCATCGACGGCCCGTTCACGCCAGGCCTCATCGGGGTCGAGGCCACCGAGGCGCAGGAATCCTCGGGTGACTTCGTCGTCCGCAAGCACCCAAGCCAGCACAGTTTCGTGCTCGTGTGCGCGCAGGGTGTCGGCGATGGCGTTGAGCAATCGTGAGCCGTGACCTTGCCGACGCGCATCGGGGTGCACCGCGAGCGCCAAAATCTCACCGGCCTTATCCGGGGCGGCGGCGTCGTCGTCAGTAGCAGGGCCAATGGCGGCGAAGCCCACGACTTGATCGCCAGCACATGCAACCAGCACTCGATGGGCAGGCGTCGGCGGGTTCTTGATGGAGGTGCGCCAGATCGAACCAAACTCACCCGCGTCGAACTGAGCTACCGTCTCGTCGGGGAGGATGCCCGTGAACGCTTCGGTATAGACGGTCTCTTGCACCATGCCGATCGCCGGAGCATCGGTCGGACGTCCTGTGCGGACACTGGCATCTGCCAGAGGGCCGGGGAGTGGGAATGCAGATCAGTCACCCGTCCAGTGTGTCACGCAGCACCAGTGCGAGAATGGCCCCGTGAGTTTGTTGGTGAGTTCCCGCCCTGCCCGCCCCTCCTTCCACCGTTTGTCGGTGGCACGAGTCGAAAGGCTCACGCCAGATTCAGTGGCCGTATGGCTTGAAGTCCCGGCCGACCTCAGCGACACCTTCGCCTTCAAGCCTGGGCAATACGTCACGCTGCGGCATCTGATCGATGAGGTTGACGTTAGGCGTGACTACTCGCTGTGCCTGTCGCCGGGCCAAGCCAAGAGCAGCGGACAGATCAGAATCGCTGCTAGTCGGGTGTCTGGTGGGGCGATGAGCAACTGGTTGGTCGACGACGTGACTGTCGGTGATCAGATCCCGGTGTTGCCACCTCGCGGAGAGTTCGATTGCTCCATTGAGCCCGGGCAAGCGCGGCAGCACGTCGCGATCGCTGCAGGGTCGGGGTGACGCCGATCATCTCGATCGTGCGCTCGTTATTGGAGTCACCAGAAGACGCCAGCGTTTTAGCGGTCTTGGGCAATCGAAGCCCAGAGCACGTCATGTTTGCCGATGAGTGGCACGAACTCGAGCGTGCCCACGCTGATCGGCTGAGTGTTGTTCATGTCTTCTCCCGGCATGTCGCTTCTCACCCGAACGCCGAGGCCACCACGCCAGTTTCCGGCAGGCTGAGCGCTGCCGTGATCGAACAGGCGCTGCTCAGCAGCGGCGTCGAAGTCGGCACCGCGACGCAGTGGTATCTCAGCGGCCCATCTGCCGTGGTGGAAGCAGGAATCGAAGTGGCTGGGCGGGCGGACGCTGGCCCCGGTTGCGTCCATCAGGAAATTTTCCACGTCGCCGATGCCAGTGAAGCCGCACAGGAGCCAGCCAATGGATAACGCCGAAATCACCGCCTTCTGGCAGGTCGCCCGCCGACATGCCCGGCTTGAGAAGGTGCCGGTGTATGGCGGACCCGTCCCGTTGGAGCTATTGCAGCCAGCGCCGGTGCAGTTTGGCGACGATCCGAGTCAATACGACGACCTGGCCGAACTGGTCGTTGCCGGCCAAAAGACGCTGACGAGCAGCGCAGCCTGGGATTATGAAGCCGCGGGTGAGCCGCTGCCAACCCCGGGAACGATGAATATTCTGGTCGACGGATATGACCACCCTAGGGCTCTGATCGTCGTCCGCGCGGTTGATGTGGTGCCCTTGATCAGGTCGATGAAGAGCACGCGAGGGCCGAAGGCGAAGGTGACGGGTCGCTCGCCGACTGGCGCAGACGTCACGAAGAGTATTTCCGCAGCAGCGCTGAACACGACAGAGGCTTCAGCGAAACCATGCCCGTCGTGTTGGAGCGCTTTGAACTGATCTACCCCAAAGCGGCCAAGGCAAAATCACGCAGCCTCGTGTAGGCCGCTGGCTGGTGGTTTTCGCTGTAGCTCGACGAAGGCGAAGCCATCGCGTTGATCGCGGGAGACCTCGGGCCACTCATCGGCGTTGATCTCGGGGAAGAACACTGAGCCCGCTGGCTCTTGGTCGATTTCAGTGAGCACGATCCGGTCAGCCTGGGGGAGCATCTGCTCATAGATGTTGCCTCCGCCGATCACAAAGACCTCGACAGCGCCAGCTAGTTCAAGACCTACGGTGATGGAGTGGGCCACCTCGACTCCATCCGCTGACCATGACTCATCGCGAGTGATGACGATGGAGCGTCGACCCGGCAGTGCCCGGCCGATCGAGTCGAAAGTCGTCCGGCCCATCAGCATGGTCCCGCCCAGCGTTGTGCGCTTGAAGTGAGCGAGGTCTTCGGGCAGGTGCCACGGCATACCGACGCCGTCGCCAATCACGCGATTGCGGCCCATCGCGACAACGAAGGTGAGCGACTGCGCGGGGTCGCTCGAGGCGGAGGCGATGTCGCTCATACCGAAATCGGGGCTTTGATCGCTGGCGCGCTGACATAGTCCAGGATCTCCACGTCGGCCAGATCAAAGGCATCGATGTCGCGGATCTGTGGATTAAGCCGGACCCGCGGCAATGCTGTGGGCTGCCTCGTCAACTGCAGGTCAGCCTGCTCAAGATGGTTGAGATAGAGGTGGGCATCGCCCAGTGTGTGCACAAAGTCGCCAACATTAAGGTCAACGACATGGGCAACCATGTGCGTCAGCAGTGCATAACTAGCAATGTTGAACGGCACGCCCAGGAAAATGTCCGCACTGCGTTGATACAACTGGCAGGACAACTTGCCGCGCTCGCCCTCCGCTCCCGGAGCCACATAAAACTGGAACAACGCATGGCACGGAGGCAGCGCCATCTGACCGACGTCGGCGACATTCCACGCAGAGACGATGTGACGGCGCGAGTTGGGGTTGGTCTTGAGCGACTCAATGACCTGGGCCAACTGATCGATCGTTTCGCCGCTCGGCGTTGGCCACGAACGCCACTGGTGCCCATAGACCGGCCCGAGATCGCCATTCTCGTCAGCCCACTCATCCCAGATGGTGATGTTGCGTTCGTGCAACCACGCAACGTTGGTGTCGCCACGTAAAAACCACAGCAACTCGCCAATCACGGATCGCAGGTGCACTTTTTGGTGGTCAGCACTGGCAAACCTTGGCTCAGGTCGAACCGCATCTGATGCCCGAAGACAGACTTGGTCCCCGTGCCCGTCCGGTCACCCTTCGTGATGCCCTCGTCGCGGACACGCTCCAAGAGGTCGAGGTATTGGCGCATACGTCCACCTTAATCGGCCATTCGAGGAGCGGGTCTAATGGCGGTGCTGTCGGCGTTCACTGTGTGGAGTAGATATGGTGTCGATATGAGTCACCCCCACCCCGAACTAACCGAGCCCGCCCCCTCGTAGACGGCGGTGTCCGTGTCGTGGCGTTGGGTGGACTAGGCGAAATCGGCCGCAACATGACCGTCATCGAGCACAAGGGCAAATTGCTCATTGTTGACTGTGGCGTCTTGTTCCCCGAAGAGCACCACCCAGGTGTCGACCTGATCCTGCCGGACTTCTCCTACATCGAGGACCGGATGGACGACGTGGTCGCCATCATCCTCACCCACGGCCACGAAGACCACATTGGCGCCGTCCCTACCTCCTGCGCCGCAAGGCCGACATCCCGATCATTGGTTCGCAACTCACCTTGGCGCTGATCGAAGCCAAGTTGAAGGAGCACAAGATCCGCCCCTTCACCCTTGGTGTGAAGGAAGGCGACGTCGAAGACCTCGGCCCGTTCGAGTGTGAGTTCATCGCGGTGAACCACTCCATCCCGGACGCGCTCGCGGTCTACATCACCACTTCCGGTGGCACGCTGCTGCACACCGGGGACTTCAAGATGGACCAGATTCCGCTCGATGGCCGGATCACTGACCTGCGTTCGTTCGCTCGCGTTTCGGAAAAGGGCGTCGATCTTTTCCTCGTCGACTCCACCAACGCCGAAGTGCCCGGTTTCACCACCCCCGAGCGCAACATCGCTCCCGCCATTGAGCGGGTTTTCCACCAGGCACAGCGTCGCATCATCGTGGCCTGCTTCTCTTCACATTCACCGCGTTCAGCAGGTCATAGACGCCGCTGAGGCCAATGGCCGCAAGGTCGCCATGGTGGGCCGTTCGATGCTGCGCAACATGGGCATCGCCCAAGACCTGGGCTATCTGAAGGTCCCCAAGGGGATCCTGGTGGACTTGGGCCAGTTGGCTCAGTTGCCTGAGGACCAGCAGGTCTTGATCAGCACCGGCTCACAGGGTGAGCCGATGGCCGCCCTGTCCCGGATGGCCAACGGCGACCACAAGATCGAGGTGGGAGAAGACGACACCGTCCTGCTCGCCTCGTCGCTGATCCCTGGCAACGAAAACGCTGTCTACCGCGTCATCAACGGCCTGACCTACCTGGGCGCCAATGTGGTGCACAAGGGCAACGCGCTCGTGCACGTGTCAGGCCACGCCAGTGCGGGTGAACTGCTGTATTGCTACAACATCATTCGCCCCAAAACGTCATGCCGGTGCACGGCGAATGGCGTCACCTGGTCGCCAACGGCAAATTGGCAGAGCAGACCGGCATCGCCAAGGAGAACGTCATCCTTGCTGAAGATGGCGTCGTTGTTGACCTGGTGGATGGCCAGGCAAGCATCGCCGGCGCCGTCGACTGCGGCTACATCTATGTCGATGGCTCATCGGTCGGCGGGACCACCGAAACTCTGCTGAAGGATCGCCGTATCCTGCGTGACGAAGGCTTCGTCACGATCATCGTGGTGCGCGACACCAAGACCGGTGCCATTGCCGCGGGTCCAGAGATTCAGGCTCGCGGCTTTGCCGAAGACGTTGACGTCTTCAACAAGGTCCGCCCGAAGTTGGAGCAGGCCCTGGAAGAGGCCCGCAAGAGCGGCGTGAAGGACTCTCACCAGTTGCAGCAGATTATCCGACGGACTGTCGGATCGTTTGTCGGTGGCCGTCTGCGTCGCCGCCCGATGATCATCCCGATTGTGATCGACGCTTAAACGTTGCTCATCAGTCGAGAACTGTCCCCGGTGTGCGCATGACGCGTGCGCCGGGGATTTTTCTCGTTTTGCCAGTCACCAGGACGCTCGTCTGCAAGGGTAGGTCCGTGCTGCTTGGCCCGGCGCGGAAGATCACCTCGCCCGGCTCAACTGTGCGCTGATAGTCGAGAAAGTGTCGGTCTGCGGCAACTCAACGTCGACGCCAGCAGTCAGGGCGAGCCGCGCGGCGCCGGCCCGATCGGCCGCGACAGCATGCATCTGCTGAGCAAACAGAATGGCATAGTAGTCCGAGACGACCGTGCCGTCGAAACCCCAGGAGTCGCGCAATAGCCCGGTGAGCAACGCGTGGTCCACGACAGGCGGCATCCCGTCGAGGTCTGCGTAACTGTTCATCACCGACTTCACACCGGCATCGCGAACTGCCATCTCGAAGGGCGGCAAGACCGTGTCGGCCAATTCACGGCGACCGATCGAGACCGGCGCGTGGTTGCGCGCACCTTGCGACGCTGCACACCCAGCAAAGTGTTTGAGCGTGGCGACAATCCCGGCGGACTGCAACCCGCGCACATAAGCCGAACCCAACAACGAAACAAGGTAGGGATCTTCGCCCATCGTCTCTTCGACGCGGCCCCATCGCAGATCGCGGACGACGTCAAGCACGGGGGAGAGGCCCTGGTGAATTCCGACTGCGGCCATATCGGCACCGATGGCGCTGGCCATTGACTCGATGAGTGCCTCGTCGAAGGTTGCGCCCCAGGCCAGGGCCGTTGGATAGACAGTCGCCCCATACGCGGTGAAGCCAGTGAGACATTCTTCGTGGGCAATCGCGGGTATGCCAAGGCGGTTACCGTGGCGAACTTGGTCTTGTTTGGCCTTAAGTAACCGGGCCCCATCACCGGCGGTGATCGGCGTGCTGCCAAAGACGCGGGTGAGGTGCCCAAGCCCGTGCGCAGTCAGATCGGCGAATGAGGAGCGCCGCTGTTGAGCTCACCGGACATGGGGGCAACGTCCGGGCCAGCCTCGTTTTGGACTTCCCAGACGCTCCCCAGTTGAGCGACCTTCTCGGCCAGTGTCATCTGCCCCAGCAGCGCCTCGATGCGCTCCTGGGTGGGGCGGGCGCCGTCGGTTCAAATCTGCCGTGCGGCATCAAATGTGTCCACGGCGGCAGCATGCCACAAGGGGACTTACAGCGGAGCCGAGAGTGTCACGATAGCCAGTGAGGCGAGGGCGAAGATCCAACTCACCATGCTGCCGACCAGGAAATACTCAGTGACTTCATCGATCCCGGGGTCAGACGCCCCGCTGGGTTTATCTGCAGTTGATCGTGAACTTTGTATCTCTGGCCACCGAATCAATCCTTTGGCCGCGATCACCAGGCTGGCAGCCGTCACCTCCCCAGCAAGTCCCAGGCCCAGGATGATCAGACGCTCCATGGGTCCAAGCAGCCGACCGCCACGGAGTTTGTCGGAGGCCTGAGGTGAATCCGTGGATTTCAGGGCACCAACGTGGGTCAAGACAAGTCGGACCACCACGTTTGCAGTGGAGGTCTGCAGCAAGAGAAGGCCAACGAGCAGCACGACACGGTCCGGCGAGAACCGATCGGCCAAGCCAGCAAACATGAGCCATTGTTCGATACCGCCTGACCCGTTGTTGCCTGCGCCTCCGAGGAGCAGCATCAGAACCGCGCCCATCGTGAGCACGCTAAGTGGCGCCGCAGGGGGCAACCGAGGGGCCATGGTTTCATCTGAGGTAAGGACCCAAGCAGCCACCGTGAAGGCTGCCAGCAGCAACCTCAGCAGGTCAGCGCCGGTGAGCAGATTTGCGATCAGGGCGATGGTGATCAGCGTGATCGACCCGACTAGTAGCGCAGCGAGCCGCCTTTTGGGGCATTGCCAGGCAACTGTGAGCGGGTGATGTCGGCGAGTGCAATGGCGCAGAGCAGCGCACCTACAAAGATCATCGGCGTGCCCTCCTGCGGTCAACGGTCCTCACCGCAGACCTTACGCGGGCTAGTTCAGTTGGGCGAGCCATTCGTGTGCCGAGACAACAAGCGGGAGGTTGGCCGATTTGCGCCGTTGCTGCACAGCTTGTCGAGAGATGCCTAATTTGTCAGCGACTGCTGACTGCGGGGCGCCGTTGATCAGACCAAGCATGATTTCCCAGGTGCGACGGTCCCACTCAGCAAGGATCACGTCCTGGCTGGACAGGGCAGCGTTGACGGCGGCTTCTGTCGTTTCCCATCCGCTGGCCTCTTTGTAGCGACTCCGAGCCGAGTGCCAACCCGTCTTCTTTTGTTGCACCTTGACCCACTCGATGGATTCACGAGCCGCCCACCATCCGGGTCCGTCCTGGCTTCCGAGTCGCACGTTTAGCACTTTTACGTCCCCCCGACCGACCCCAAAGCGAATATCGATGTCGGGATTTAGGCGTGCTCGTAGTTGCAACATGGCGTTCATGGCTTGCCCACGTCGAGCGTAGGACGCCTGAAATTCGTCCCCTACCGTGATCTTGAGCGGGTGGTGCGTCGGCTCCAACTGATTGACTGCTTGCAGAGCTGAAACCAGAGTTCGTTGCAGCACAACGCGATCGGGATGGTGGCGTGAGCCAACGACATCCCCGATGAGGGTCACGCGTTTACTGCTGTCGGTCACTTCTATAGGGTAGGGCAGCGATCGAAACGGTGACAAGTAAAAAGATTGCTAATTACGATAAGCAACTCTTGCTGTTGTCGTCTGCGGCAAGAGCGCTGATTGACTCTGCCGAGTGGTCACGATCAGCGAACTGGCCACATCTCTGCGTGGCCTGGTTGAAACCGTCTGGCCAGCCCACGGGTTCTCGCGGCCATCAAAGGCAGGCAGCTCAGGGCAGTCGCGACCAGCGGGCTTTGCGAAGATCCCGCTCGAATGCCGGTGCGGATGTGCCGCGAGGGGCTGGGATCTCCAGCCAGTGGCACTCGGACGATGTCGTATCCCGCAGGCAACCGAGCCAGGCGCGGGACCAACGCCACGCCCAAACCTTCATGAACCATGGCGGCGCCTGCGTCCCACTCAACGATGGCGTGGCCGACGTTCGAGTGAATCCGGCAGCCAGACACGCGCTGAGCACCAACTGGTGGTTTGTCGAGCCGGGGTGGTCCATGATCCAGGTCTCTGCAGCAGTCTCGGCCAGTCGCACCGATGAGCGTTCTGCCAGCGGGTGAGCTTGGGGCACGAGCAGGTCAAGTGGATCGCTGAGCAGCGAGCGTTGTTCAAAGCGTGGATCGTCTGCGCGGGGCAGGCCAGCGGTCGTGACGACGACGGCGATATCGGCTCCGCCGGCCAGTAACAGTTCGAAACACGCCTGCGGGTCTGCTTCGATGATCCGCACACTGCTGCCCGGGTGAGCTTCCATCACCCGGTGAGCAAGGCTGGGCAACAAAGAGGCCACCGCGGTTGAGAAACCGCAGACGCGAAGTGTCCGGGGTGCCCGCGGCGATGCTGCGAGCAGCTCGGCGTGCATCTGCTCCCATCGGTACGACAGTTCCGCGGCTTGGTCGATCAGGCGACTTCCGGCGGGGGTCAGCACTAGGGTCCGGCCCTGCCGCTGCATGGGGGGACACCAACGTCATGGGCTAGCGAACGCAACTGAGCCGAGATGGTTGATGGCGTGTAATGCAGCGTCGCTGCTGCGGCGGTCACCGTGCCATGCCAAGCAACCAGTTGAAGGCTCTTAAGTCGCGGGTCGATCATGCAAAATAGTCGCACGAAAAGGTGCAAATGCGTGAGATTATCTTTTACTTTCATGGCCTGGACACTGAAGCTATGGCCGCACTTTCCGACCCGCTTCTCCAGCCGTTTGACCTCGGCCCGCTCACCCTGCGCAACCGCATCGTGAGCACCTCGCACGAACCGGCATACACCGTGGACGGTATGCCCAAGGATCGGTATCGGCTCTACCACCGGGAGAAGGCTCGAGGTGGGGTTGGTCTGACCATGATCGGCGGGTCAGCAGTGGTGGCTCCCGATAGTCCTCCAGCTTTTGGCAACATCTTGCTCTACAAGGACGAAGTGGTCCCATGGCTCCGGCGACTAGCTGACGATGTTCATGAGGCTGGCGCAGCCGTCACCTGCCAGATCACCCACCTTGGTCGACGAACCAGCAACTTCAGCGCAGACTGGCTGCCCGTTGTCTTCCCCTCGCCGCTGCGCGAACCCGCCCACCGTTCGTTCCCTAAACAGGCCGAGGTGTGGGATATCGATCGAATCGTGGCGCAATACGCCGAAGCGGCACAGCGTTGCCAGGCTGGCGGGCTCGACGGCATCGAGGTGGACTCGTATGGCCACCTCTTCGACGGCTTCTTATCTCCGGCCACCAACCAGCGTGATGACGAGTTCGGTGGTGACCCGCAAGCGCGCCTGGAGTTTCCGTTGCGGGTGATCCGGGCGATCCGCGCTGCGGTCGATCCCGGCTTTCTGATCGGTCTGCGGATGAGTATGCAAGAAGACACCGACCCAGGGCTTGAGCGTGAAGACACCCTGCTGGCGCTCAAACACCTCACCGGGGCTGGCGTCGACTTCTTGTCAGTCATCAAAGGCACTATCGACCGCGACGCACGACTGGCCGAAGTTATCCCTTCCATGGGCACGCCGTCCGCACCGGCGCTCGACTTCGCTGGCCAGATAAAGCGAGCCGTCGGCATTCCGGTGATGCATGCTGGGCGCATCGGCGACGTCGCCACAGCGCGGTATGCGGTGCGTGAAGGTTTGCTGGACCTGGTGGGTTTAACCCGGGCGCAACTAGCCGACCCCTACCTGGTCGCCAAGGTGGCACGAGGGGAAGAAGATCGAATCCGGCCTTGTGTGGGTGCCAACTATTGCCTCGATGCGATTTATGAGTCAGGCGATGCCAAGTGCATCCACAATCCAGCAACGGGACGGGAGCAAAGCTTGCCGCACCTGGTCAAGCCGAGTGAGGCACAGTCCAAGCGGGTTGTGATTGTCGGGGCTGGGCCAGCGGGGTTAGAGGCCGGGCGAGTGCTGGGCGAACGTGGACACCGAGTCACCATCCTGGAAGCTAGCGACAGTGCTGGTGGGCAGGTGCTGCTTGCCGCGAGAGCACCCCGTCGTCGGGATCTCATCGGGATCGTTGACTGGCGGGTCAGTGAGTGTCGACTGCTCGGCGTTGAATTGCGCCTTGGCATCTATGCCGATGCCGACTCAGTCCGGGCGATGTCCCCGGACGTGGTGATCATTGCCTCCGGGGGACTCCCAACACTAGTTTTTTGCAGACTGGGGCCAATCTGGTGCACGACACCTGGGACGTGATGGACGGCACGGTGCATCCCAAAGGGCGGGTCTTGATTTATGACGACAACGGCAATGAGAGCGCCATGGGTGCGGCCGAATTGCTGGCGCCCCAGGCCACTGTTGAGTTGATAACTCCGGAGCGCATGCTGGCACCGGGTGTCGGCAGCATGAATAGCCCGGCCTATCTCACTGCCTTTGCTGAGCATTCTGTGCGCACCACCTTGGCGACCCGACTCGTCGGCGTGACCCGAGGGGAGGGCAAGCGCCTGGTCGCCCACCTGGGCAGCGACTACACGATCAAGACGTGGGATCGAGAGGTTGACACTGTCGTGGTCGAGCACGGCACGCTGCCCAACGACGAGTTGTATTTCGAGTTGGTCGCTGACTCCGTCAACCTCGGCGAGGTCAATCAAAGCGCTCTCCTCGCTGGTGACCCCCAGAGCATCCGCGCCAATGACGCGGGAAGTTCCAGTTGTTCCGGATTGGTGATGCGGTCGCGAGCCGCAATATCCACGCCGCGATCTACGACGCCCTTCGCCTTTGCATGGCGATCTAGCTGTTCTTCCCCGGCAGGTTGTGAACGTCTGAGATAGCGAAGACCTCCGTGCAGGATGTGGGTTACCACACTCACTGTCCAAACACGGAGGTCTTCGTGACTCACGCTAACGCTCCTTGACGCCGGAAGGGCGTCGTCGTCTCGCGGTCCTGATCGTTGATCGGGGTTGGTCCCTTCGTCGGGCCGCGGAACGGTTTCAGTGTTCACCGGCGACGGCGAAACGGTGGGCCGACCGCTATCGGGTCGGGGCATCCTTGGTCGATCGCAGCTCCCGACCCCGGACGTCGCCCTCGCGTCTCCCGCAGCGCGTCGAACGGCGAATCGTCGGATTGCGGGTCAACCGCCGGTGGGGACCGCACCGGATCGCGTTTCATCTCCGGCTGCATCGATCAACTGTCGGACGGGTCCTCGCCCGCTTTCGGATGCCGTTGCTGACCCATATCGATCAGTCGAGCGGTGTCCGGGTGCGGAGGGCGAAGCCGATCCGTTACGAGCTCGCTGAGCCGGGTCAGCTCGTGCACGTGGATATCAAGAAGCAGGGCCGCATCCCCGACGGGGCGGGCATCGCATGTTGGGGCGGCAAGCCGGGAACCGCAACAACAAGAAGAAGGGACGCGGCTACGCGTTCCTCCACCACGCCGTCGACGACCACTCCCGGCTGGCCTATTCGGAGATCCTCGACGACGAACGCAAAGAGACCGCCTCCGCGTTCTGGGAACGCGCCAACGCGTTCTTCAAGCCGCGGGGATCACGGTGACGGCCGTGATGACCGACAACGGCTCCTGCTACCGCTCCCGCGACTTCGCTGCTGCGCTCGGCACGATCAAACACCGATGGACTCGGCCCTACCGGCCCCAGACCAACGGCAAAGTCGAACGCTTCAACCGCACCCTCGCTGCCGAGTGGGCCTACGCCGCCTCATACGCGAGCGACGAAGACCGAGCAGCGACCTACCAAGACTGGATCCATCACTACAATCACCACAGACCCCACACCGGCATCGACGGCCAAACACCCTCAGACCGCGTTCACAACCTCACGGGGAAGAACAGCTAGCGACCACCGATGAGGAGGAAACCATGACCATCCAGACCCAGAGCGCAGATCAAACCCGTAGGCAACTCGCGGGCGAATCTGTGGCCGCCATGGCCAGGAATTGGTCTCCGGGAGGACCCCTCGTGGGCGATTTCTACACCAGCAATCAGGTTTTCGACCATGACCTTGAGGTGATTTTCGGGCGGCACTGGTTCTTCGCCACCACCGAGGCGCATGTGCGCGGAGGCAGGCGACTACATCACGCTCGATTTTGGGCCAATCTCGCTTCTGGTGCTGCGTGACGATGACGAGCAGGTGCAAGCGTTCCACAACGTCTGCCGTCATCGAGGGGCCAAGATCTTGACGGATGAGCAGGGTGTTGTCGGCAACTTGGTCTGTGGCTACCACTACTGGACCTACAGCACTGGGGGAAGTTGCTGCACGCCCCGGGCGCAGAGGACGACTTTGATCCGGCCTGCTTTGCCCTCAAAAACGTTGCAGTCAAAGTCGTGGGCGGGCTCATCTATCTCTGCCTTGCTAGCGACCCGCCCACAGACATCAACAGCATGGCCGAGCGAATTGAGCCCTACCTCCAAGGCCATCAACTAGCCCGCACCATAGTGGCAGCCCAACAGGACATCATCGAGACCGGCAACTGGAAACTCGTGATGGAAAACAACCGTGAGTGCTACCACTGCGAAGGACACCCGGAGTTATCGAGCACCTTTTTTCTGACTTATGGTCTTGCTGACGACGAGGTGCCGACCCGGCTCCGCCCGGCGCACGATCGCTACCTCTTGGCTGAGAGCGAGCTCGAGTTGGCCTGTAGCCAACGAGGTCTGCGCTTTGAACGCATCGAAGAACTCGTGGAGCCTGCGACCGCTTTTCGCATTCAGCGAGAAGCCCTCGATGGGGTCGGAGAGTCCTTCAGCTTGAACGGCAGGCTGCTGTGCCAACGCCTGATGGGAGACCTGGACATGCCGCGTCTTGGGCGGCTTTCGATGCACCTGCAACCGAACGCTTGGTTCCACTTCATGTCTGATCACGCCGTGACGTTTGCGGTGTTCCCGCTTGGTCCTGATCGCACGCTGGTGCGCACCACCTGGCTGGTCCATGAGGAGGCCGTCGAAGGTGTCGACTACGACATCGACACCTTGACCTACGTCTGGCGAGAAACCAACGCTCAAGATTCTGAGTTTGTCGCTCGCGCCCAACGGGGTGTCTCCAGTCCTGCATACCAACCGGGGCCGTACATGCGCAGTGAATACCAAGTTGAGGCCTTCGTGCGGTGGTACCTACGCCGGCTTGAAGCCCATGACACGGGAGCAATCTGATGAGCGCGATCACCAATAGCCAACATGGAGCCATCAGCGTTGCGGCGGCCACCCCACAGTTGAGGTTGTTGCCCGGTGCCGAGGGCGCCTTCGACCAAGTGATGCTGTGCAAGGCCGTGATTGCCCTCACGCCCGATGTCTCAACTTTTGTGCTCGAGCCGCTCACTCCGCAAAACTTCACCTTCGAACCGGGCCAGTATGTGGTGCTCACGGTCGAGATTGACGGTGAGCAGCACGAACGGTGCTACACGATCTCGTCACCGCCCACGCGGCCGCACTTGCTCACCATCACGGTCAAGCGAGTGCCGAACGGCGTCGTCTCCAATTGGCTGCACGACAGTTTCGGCGTGGGGCAACAAGCCTTGGTGCGAGGTCCACTGGGTGAGTTTTCCTGGTCAACTATCCAGCCTTGAAGTATCTGTTCCTCTCGGCGGGGAGCGGTGTTACACCCATGCTCTCCATGACGAGGACGTTGGCGGACTTAGCTGAAGACTGCGATGTGGCCTTTGTGCATAGCGCGCGCAGTCCCGTGGACATCATTGCCGGAGCGAGTTGGCCACATTGGCCAACTCCGGGCTAGCGCTCGCCGTCACCAGCATCTGCGAGGCCGATAGCCCTGAAGAGTGCTGGGCTGGCCCACGCGGTCGGCTCACCGCGCTTCTTCTGGCAGCGTGTGTGCCGGATGTCGCCGCGCGGGAAGTCTTCATCTGCGGACCGCCGCCCTACATGAAAGCGGCACATGCCGTGCTCGCTGAGTTAGGTGTCGATCCAGGTCATGTACATCAGGAGAGCTTCACCCTGGACGTTCCTGCGGTGCCGCTGACCGCTGTTCCTGATGGCCCAGCCGAGGTTGATCGGGAAGTCGGCACAGCCAGCCTGTATTTCCGGCGCAGCGGAATTGACGTTGCCTGCCCACCTGGCACAACCGTCCTCGAAGCCGCAACGGCTGCCGGGGTTGTCATCCGCAGTTCGTGTGGGCAGGGGCTGTGCGGAACCTGCAAGAGCGATCTCGTCAGCGGGCAGGTCGATATGCAGCATGCTGGCGGCATTCGGCCCCGCGAAATCGCGGCGGGCAAGTTCTTGCCGTGCTGCTCCTATCCGACTGGAGACCTGGTGGTTGACGCATAGTCGCGGCTTGGTTTGCCAAGATAGGAGCGTGAGCAGCCAGCGACCGACCGAGAGCGACCTGTATGGGCCGGTGAAGTCGCTGTTGGTGGGCCAGGGTATGACGTCAAGGGCGAGGTGGGCGCTGCAGATCTGGTAGCGGTGCATCCAGAGGCTCTCGAGGAGCCTGTCGTCGTTGAGCTCAAAGTAAATTTCTCGCTGAGCTTGGTGCACCAGGGCATTGCTCGCCAGGCGATCAGCGATTGGGTTTATTTAGCCGTCCCCACCGGTTCGGGTCAGCGGTGGCACACGAGCCTCAAGGCCAATCAAAAGCTCTGCCGGCGCTTAGGGCTTGGGCTGATCGTTGTCCGGCTGCGAGATGAGCACGTGCAGGTTGTGGTTGATCCAGCCCCTTTAAACCGCGAAAGTCTGCCCAGCGAAAGCGACTGCTCCTGCGTGAGTTTGCCCGGCGCGAGGGTGACCCCAATCTCGGCGGGTCGGCCAGTCGGGGTGGCACCGTGACGGCATACCGCCAAGATGCAGATCGACTCAGGGTGTACTTGCTCGAGCATGGGCCAACCAAGGTGCCCATGTCGCGAAGGCGACCAGGTGAAGTTAGCCACCAGGATGATGGCCGATAACCACTACGGGTGGTTCGAGCGCATCAGCCCGGGTGTTTATGGCCTGCGCGCGGATAACGACGGGGGAGCACATGAATAAGTCACAGAAGGCTGCCATCTGGGATGCCGTTCATCGAGAGCGATTGGCTCTAGCAGAGGACCTGGAGGGGTTAGATCAGACCCAATGGGACACGCCATCGCTCAGCGAGGGATGGAGCGTGCATGACCTGCTGGCGCATTTGATCGACGCGGCCAAGACCACCCGGTCGGGCTTCGCTTGGCGGATGGCGCAAGCGCGCTTCGACTTCGACGCCGACAACGAGATTGGCGTGCAGCGCGAGCGCCGGGAGGTCTCGCAAGACACGCTCGCGGAATGGCGACGAGTCGCTCACTACACGGCGACTCCGCCCGCTCCGTTGTCGAGTCGTTTGGTCGAAGCGTTCGTGCACGGTGAAGACATCCGTCGCCCCTTGGGGATCGCGGCTGACTACCCGATTGATCACGTCGTCACTGCCTTGAAGTTGCAACGAGGAACATCGGTGAAGATGGGCGGTGGCAAAGAAATAGCGCAGGGTCGCAGGCTGGTTGCCACTGATGCTGACCTCGACGTGGGGCAGGGGCCGCAAATGCGGGCGAGGTCAATCGACTTGCTAATGATGGTGTCTGGGCGCGCTTAGTCCACCACTTTGTGGACAGTGTGCCGCGTGGGTCCTGTGTGACTAGGCGTGCATGTCGTACCGTGCCAACATGGCCAATTCTGCGACGACGTCCCGGCCGCGCTCCAGCGCTAAGGCTGGCAGCACGCGTCCGGCCGCCAAAAAAACGACCGCTCAAAGTGGCAGCGGTGCCCGCAAGAGCACTAATTCCAAGAGCACCAAAAAGACCACAGCACAAAAGACCCGTGACCCACGCGGCCCGCTTCCCTGGCGAGTAGCGCGTGGAACCTGGATGGGAATGGCCACCGTGACCGGAGGAGCAGTTCGCAAGGCGAGCAGTAGCGCCCAAGACTTAGAGCCCGAGCACCGGCGTGACGGATTTGGCTTCTTGCTCATCGGGCTAGCGGTCGTGATTGCTATCCGAGAGTGGTGGGGTCTGCCAGGTGTCGTCGGCACCGCGATCCATGCGGTCTCGGCGGGCACTTTGGGCGAGTTGCCTTGGTGATGCCCATCGTGTTTGTCATCTTCGGCGTGCGGATGCTCAAGGCGCCACAAGAACAGGTTGCCAACAACCGCTTCATGGTGGGCAGTTCTGCGCTCATTCTCGCGGCGTGTGGGTTGACGCACCTCGCCTTCGACTCTCCCGATTACAGCCTGGGTATGGGGGCGCTCCAGGATGCGGGCGGCATCCTCGGCTTCATGATCGCAGCACCGATCACCGCGGCCATCACGATGTGGGGGACGCTTATTCTGCTGAGCCTGCTGGCCATCTTTGGCCTGCTGGTCATCACGGCGACGCCAGCCCACCGCATCCCGGACCGTCTGCGTGAAATCGAAGAGACGCTGTTTAACTCCAGTCGCTTCGACAACGAAGACGGCTCTCGCATGTCTCGCTCGCAGCGCAAGGAGCGTCGCCGCGTCGAGCGCACGGGCAACCCGGCTTTCGACCAGGCCGCCGAAGTTGAGCGCACTGAGTCCAAGTCGTTGAGGGGCAAGCCCGCGGCCACTGCCGCAGGGGTGCGGCTGGGGCCAGCGCGCAAAGAAGCCGAAGTCCAAGGCTTCCGTGGGCGACCCAGACGCTACCGGCCCCATCCCGCCAGTTCCTGGCACCCGGCCCGTGCCGAAGACCGTCCCGGCCGGGCAACCCGAAGTGCTTGAAGCGCCACCGAACTCGCCACTTCCTCAGCGCGTCGAGCAATTGATGCTGGCTGGCGACGTGACGTACGTCCTGCCCGAGAACGAACTCCTCAAGCCAGGCAGCCCGCACAAGACGCGCTCGAGGCGAACGACAAGGTCGTTAACGCGCTCACCCAGGTGATTGATGACTTCGGCATTGACGCCCAGGTCACCGGCTTCATGCGCGGCCCGACAGTGACGCGCTATGAGGTCGAGCTTGGACCCGGCGTCAAGGTTGAGCGCATTACGGCGCTGTCCAAGAACATCGCCTACTCGGTGGCTTCGGCTGACGTTCGCATCTTGTCGCCGATTCCGGGCAAGTCCGCCGTTGGTGTGGAGATCCCCAATACCGACCGCGAAAATGTCTCGCTGGGTGATGTGCTGCGTTCGCAGGCCTCCCGAAACAACACTCACCCCATGGTGATGGGTGTCGGCAAGGACGTTGAAGGCGGGTATGTCATCGCCAACCTTGCGAAGATGCCTCACCTGCTGGTGGCAGGTGCGACCGGTTCGGGTAAGTCGAGTTTCATTAACTCGATGATCACCTCGATCCTGATGCGGTCCACCCCGGACGAGGTCCGGATGATCTTGGTTGACCCCAAGCGGGTTGAGCTGACGGCCTATGAGGGCATCCCGCACCTGATCACGCCGATCATTACGAACCCAAAGAAGGCCGCTGAGGCTCTGGCGTGGACCGTTAAGGAGATGGACCAGCGCTACGACGATCTCTCTGCCTTCGGGTTTAAGCACGTCGACGACTTCAATAAGGCCGTTCGGGCGGGGACCATCTCGCCGCCGGCTGGTTCGGAGCGGGTGCTGCGGCCATACCCTATCTGCTCGTTGTTGTTGATGAGTTGGCTGACCTGATGATGGTCGCGCCGCGCGACGTTGAAGAGTCGGTCGTGCGAATCACCCAGTTGGCCCGCGCTGCAGGGATTCACCTGGTGCTGGCGACCCAGCGACCCTCTGTCGACGTGGTGACCGGTTTGATCAAGGCCAACGTGCCCAGCCGGATGGCGTTCGCCACATCATCGGTGACGGATAGCCGAGTGGTGCTGGACCAACCAGGCGCTGAAAAACTGATCGGGCAAGGCGATGCGCTCTTCTTGCCGATGGGCGCCAGCAAGACGATGCGTGTGCAAGGCGCATGGGTTTCTGAGCAAGAGATCAACGATGTGGTCTCGCACGTCACAGACCAGTTGTCACCGAGCTATCGCGAAGACGTCACGGTCGCCGCTCCGCGCAAAAAGGTCGAAGACGACATCGGTGATGACCTGGACTTGTTGTTGCAGGCTGCAGAGCAGGTCATCACCACGCAGTTTGGCTCGACCTCGATGCTGCAGCGCAAGTTGCGCGTTGGTTTTGCCAAGGCTGGGCGCTTGATGGACCTGATGGAGTCCCGCAATATTGTGGGGCCCTCGGAGGGCAGCAAAGCACGCGACGTGATGGTCAAGCCGGACGATCTCGAAGCAACCTTGGCTGCACTGCAGGGTCAGGAACCACCGGAGCAGGCAGCCCCAGAGCCCACCGGTGACCCCATTGCTGACAGCGCGCCGCCTGTCGCCCACGACTACGGCGACAGCGACGATGACGAGGAATCGCAGGACGCGTGGAGTTTGACCGGCCGAGCGTGATTAGGCTCTAGGCATGTTTGAGAATGCGGGCGCCGCCGGGCGCACCAAGTGCAGCGACAGTGGGACATCGTGCGCGAGCACCCATCAGGTGTGTTGTTGGTTGCCCAACTCATCGGCATTTTGGTGTTCCCCTTCACCGAGAGTGGCGGCGCCGGTCGCACGGTGATCTCCTTTTGGGCTGCTGGTGTTGGCTCTGGCGGTATTAGCAGTCAACCGAACCCCATCAACGCGGATTGTGGCCTGGTCCTTGGGCGCTCCGGTCTTGTTGCTGACGATCGCTGAAGCGATCTGGGTAGACCCAATGGACCTCACCCTGGTCGATTCGCCCACGGTGTGGATCACGCTCATCAGCAACATTTTTCACGCCATCTTCTATTTCTATACCGCCATCTCCCTGCTGCGCTACATGTTTGCGGATGCTTGGGTAAGCCGCGACGAGTTGTTTGCCACCGGAGCGACCTTCACCGTCCTGGTTTGGGCCTACGCCTATACCTACGGCGCGGTTCAGATCGTGTTTCCAGGGTCTTTCAGCGTCGCTGGCGGCGACTCTCAACTTAGTTGGTTCGAGTTGCTGTTCCTCTCAACAACTACGCTGACGGGCACCGGCTTGGGCGACATTGCCCCCCAGGCCGGAGCTAACTTCGCGCGGGCTGTGATCATGCTTCAGATGCTGACTGGGATGAACTACGTTGCCCTCGTGATTGCTCGACTGTTGGGCCTGACCTTGATTAAGTTCCGTCGCTAAGGGGCCCACGCTTGGGCAGGTAAACCTTGGCGTGATGCGTGGGTTGGTTCGCATACCCTGGAGGTATGAATGGCCAGCGAAGCGTAGCCCTCGTCACCATTGGGTGCACCCGCAATGAAGTTGACTCGAAGAGCTTGCCGGGCGCCTGACGGCTGAAGGCTGGACTCTGGTTGATGACGCCGAGCAGGCCGACGTTGCGGTCATCAACACCTGCGGATTCGTCGAGCAGGCTAAAAAGACTCCATCGATGCCCTGCTTGAGGCTGGCGACTTGAAGGAGACCGGGCGCACGCAGGCCGTTGTGGCTGTTGGTTGCCTGGCAGAGCGCTACGGCAAGACGCTGGCAGATCAACTGCCTGAAGCCGACGCGGTGTTGGGCTTCGACTCCTACGCGGACATGTCGAATAACTTGCAGCGCATCCTGGACGGGGAGAAGCCGCAGGCGCATGTGCCGCGCGATCGACGCACATTGTTGCCCATCGCTCCAGCCGCGCGCGCAGGCAAAGCAAACACGGTCTCGCTGCCCGGCCACTCCCAGCCTGCCGCGGAGTTGGCTGACGTTGCACCGGCCTCGGGCCCACCCGTCATGCGTGCTCGGCTGGATGGCCGCCCTTGGGCACCGCTGAAGATTGCCTCTGGCTGCGACCGGCGCTGTTCGTTCTGCGCCATCCCGATGTTCCGCGGATCTTTCGTCTCCCGTCGGCCGCACGAGATCATCACCGAAGCCGCCTGGCTCGCCGAGCGCGGTGTCAAAGAAGTCTTCCTGGTCAGTGAAAACACGACCTCGTATGGCAAGGACTTGGGCGACCTGCGGTTGTTGGAGCAGATGTTGCCTGATCTCAGCGCGCTCGAAGGCATCGAACGGGTGCGGGTGTCTTATCTGCAACCTGCCGAAATTCGGCCCGATCTGCTCGACGCCATGGCATCCATCCCCGGAGTGCTGCCGTACTACGACATTTCCTTCCAGCACGCTTCTGGGCCCCTGCTGCGCAAGATGCGCCGATTCGGTGACCGCGAGTCTTTCTTGAGCCTGATCGAGCAGGTCCGCTCCCGCGTCCCAGAGGCAGGCATCCGCACCAACATCATTGTTGGCTTCCCCGGCGAGACCGAAGCAGACTTCGCCGAGGTGAAGCTGTTCATCGAGCAGGCTCGGTTGGACGTCGTGGGTGTCTTTGGCTATTCGGATGAGGACGGCACCGAGGCCGAAGGGTATGGCGAGAAGCACGATGCCGACACCATTGCTTCCCGAGTGGCCGAGTTGACCTCGTTGGCTGAAGAGTTAAACGCTCAGCGAGCAGCCGAGCGCATTGGCACGACCATCTCGGTGTTGATCGAAGAAATCGATGAAGAATCCGGCGAGATCGTCGGCCGCGCAGAGCAACAGGGCCCTGACGTTGATGGTGTCACGCTGCTCGATCTGCAAGACTTCGCGGAACCTGTCTCGGTGGGGGACATCGTTAGCGCCACCGTGACCGACAGCGAGGGCGTCGACTTGATTGCCTCGCTGAAGACCGACTGACGCTCTTCGACTCAACGGAGGTATGGCTGTGGCCAACCGAAGTCATCAGGCAAGCCAGATCTGGAATCTGCCGAATGTCCTGACCATGTCGCGGATCGTCATGGTGCCGCTTTTCTATGGGCGTTCTTGGCTCAGGGCGGCGAGAACACGACGCTACGTTGGGTTGCCGCCATCATCTTTGCGGTGGCCACGGCGACCGACTGGCTGGATGGCGACATTGCCCGTCGTCGCAACATCGTCACGGACTTCGGCAAGATCGCCGACCCCATTGCGGACAAGGCACTCATGGGTGCCGCTCTCATCGGGCTGTCCTATCTCGGTGAGCTGGCCTGGTGGGTGACGATCGTGATCCTGATCCGCGAAATCGGCATCACGGTGATGCGGTTTGTGGTGATCCGTCGTCAGGTCTTGGCTGCTAGCCGAGGAGGCAAACTCAAGACGGCGCTGCAGGGTTTGGGCCTCTTGTTGCTGATTCTGCCGCTGACCGGATTGCTCCATGGTGTTGGCTTGACGGTGATGTACGCAGCCCTTGTCGTGACCGTTGTGACGGGTATTGACTATGTGATGCAGGTGGCACGTTGGGGTCCGAAGAAGTAACCGGCGAAGACCTGGTGGCCGCGCTAAGCGAACGTGGCCACACGATCGCGGTCGCCGAGTCTCTGACTGGCGGCCTGCTGGCCTCAGCCATCGTTGATGTGGCAGGCGCCAGCCAGGTGTTCCAGGCTGGCATCGTTGCTTACCAAGACGAGTTAAAGCCGATCTGCTGGGCGTTGATCGGGCGCTGCTGACGCAATATGGAGCCGTCTCTGAACAGGTCGCGGAAGCGATGGCAACCGGAGCACGAACGAGGGCCGGTGCCGATTGGGCAATTGCAACCACTGGGGTGGCAGGCCCAGAGCCGAGTGAGGGCAAGCCGGTGGGGACGGTATGCCTAGCGGTGGCCCACAGGTCTGCTCAATCGGGGGAAGAAGTGACCCACTCCACGGTGTTACATATACAAGGGTCTCGATCTGCCATTCGTTCTCAATCCGTGACCGCCGCCTTAGCGCTGGCGATGGGAGCGATAGTGGATCCCCACAGGCCCATCACAGACGCTCGGGGTACGGTATAGGTCCAAGTTCTTGAGATCTTCGGGATCTCTTGGACACTAGGTGCCACGGACGTCACAGAAGAGGAGGGTCAGCGATGGTGTTGCTACGACGTGAGTTGGGCGATGTTCTGCGCGAGAAGCGCACCGGCCAAGGGCGGACTCTGCGTGAGGTCTCTGCCAGTGCCTCGGTGTCTTTGGGCTACTTGTCCGAGGTCGAGCGCGGTGAAAAGGAAGCCTCTTCGGAGTTGCTTGCTTCAATCTGCAAGGCCCTGGAATTGCCTTTGGGCCAAATGCTCAGCGATGTTGCCGACCGGGTGATGCTTGCTGAAGCCGCTCAGGATCCAGTCACTGCCATGCTGGCAGATGGGCTGGCTAAGCCAATCGACCCACGACTGCTCAAGCGCAACCAAAACCTAGCGACGTCCTCGCTCTAGCAGCCAGGACGCAGCAAGCGTCGCATGGACGCTTGCGCTACGCCGAGCCCCGGTGACCCAATGGATTCACTGGGGCTCCGTCGTCTCCGGCAGCCAAGCCACCCTGGCAGCCCGGACAGTAGGAGACCTGGCGCTGTGCAGGCTGTGACCCAATAGGCGCCCAGCGAATGGTCTGCCCGCACTGCAAGCACGGCAAGCCACGCCGACCGTGCACCTGCATGGGCTCTCTGCCCGTTCGAGCACCCATGACTAACATCCGTCGAGCGGTGTCGAGGATGTCGGGAAGTTGCTCGGCGACCCGGGCTACTGGCCAACTGGGGTTGATGTGGTGGGCAAATAGTGGCTCGCTGACATAGATGGTGCCCATGCCGGCAGCATTGCGTTGGTCCAACATCGCCGCTGCGATAGCCCTGGCTGGGTCAGTGCCCAGGTTGACCACGGCTTGGTCCCGATCAAACTCCACGCCCAATAAATCCGGGCCCACATGACCCACGACTTCGGTTTCGCGATGAGTTGCCAACACATCCAGCATGCCGAGGCTGTCGCCGATTGCTAGGTGGGTAGACGTGCTGAGCAGTGCGCGTACGGTGTGGCGACGTGCAGCCGGAGGCAGCGACTCTTGCGCGAGCACCATCCAGCGCCCCTCCATCTTGAGGTGGCTGTGGATCGTGACGCCGCCTTCGACGCGGTGCAGGAGGTGTTTGCCGTGCGGGACGACCTGGAGGGTTTGACGGCCGACGAGGTCGACGGTGGCAAAACGGGGCACTCGAAAATCTGACCGAGTCAACACCTTGCCCGCCAAGGCCTGATGCAGCTTGGTGGCAGCCCGCCACACCGAATCGCCCTCAGGCACGGCGAAGATGGGGTGGGCGAGTCATACCTCCACCGTAGTAGCCCCGGTTAGCACCCTCGCAGGCGGGAACAACTCAGCCCCGTTTGAGCGTCGTACTAAGCGTGACTACCCCGGAACAGCCTCGAAGCAGGGGAGGGCTCTTTGTCGGGGCAGTTGTTGTGGGGGCAGTCGTTGCGACGTTCACCGGCACCCCTGGACCCCAGCGTTAGACCTTGGCGACGTTCGTCAGCAGGTTGAATCGATCAGCGATGAGTGTGCCGTCGAAATGCCCGCTGGCGTCGAAGAGCCGCTGAGCCTGAAAGAGGCCCGTGCAGCGATGACGGTTGTCGTCGAAGATCCAGGTGCCCAGAGTTGGCCCGAGGTGGCTGGAGTGAGCACCGAGATGCTGGATCGAATTGCCTCTGGACCAGCCGAGGCACCAGGGCCAGTGCTGACCTGCGAGGTCAACCAGGCATCAGGACTCGAGCAGCAAGACCTCACCGAGACTGGGCTCACGCCGCGAGCCCAAGCGGTATTGGACGGTGTGAACGAGTCGTTTGGCGAGCAGAGCATCGGCGGGTTTGCCCCCGGCGGTATTTCGTCGGGCCACGGGGCGGAGTCCACGCACTACGAGGGCCGCGCCGTTGATATCTTCTTTCGGCCGATCACCGATGAGAACCAGCGCGAAGGCTGGCTGATGGCGCAATGGCTGGTGGCCCATGCTGATCTGCTTGATCTGCAATACGTCATCTACGACGACCGTTATTGGGGGTGCGCGGCTCGCGTCGAGGTTGGCGTGACTATGACGCTCCAGCACCAGCCAACGATGTGCTCCGGCACCTGGACCACATCCACGTCGACGTGCCTCGCGGAACGGAAGACGCTTAGCGCCGCATGCGCAGGCCCTGCGGAGCGGTATGGAATCCGGCCCGTTGCAGCGCAGCAGACAGGGCGCTTTCGCCCAATGCAGTGCTGCCGTCGATCTTGGCCACCGTGAGACCGGACAACTTCCCCGAGCTGATGGCGCGAGCTATCTGTTGGGCTGCGGAGTCCAAGGCGGCCGTGTCGTCCGTCAAGTCAGCACCGTTTTGCCGCCTCGCTCAAGATAGAGCGCTAGTTCGCCCTCGTAGAGCAAAACCATCGCGCCCGCTTTGCGCCCAGGACGATGCGTGGCCTCGACATTGCTGTTTTCAGGCCAGCCAATAGAAGCACCAAACGGGTTGGCGGGGTCAGTGGCAGCCAGCAAAACAGCTGCCTGAGGCTCCGCCGTTCGTTGTGGCGTCCCAGCCGCTCGGAGTCGATCTACCGCCCCAGAACTGCCGAATTGGGCGGCGCCCAATGCTCAACGAAATAGCCGCGGCGGACCTTGCCGGCTTCCTCAGCGGCGGCCAGGATCCGATAGACCCCGGCATACCCGCCGACGATGCCTTCGGCAGCCACACTGCCGCGGGTCAAAACGCCATAGCGATCGAGGAGTTGCTCGGCCCCGGCTAGCCCGCGGATCGTGTCGTCAGTTTCGATGGGGGCAGCAAGACCATCGGCCCACCGCGCTCGGCGGTCCGCTGCGCGATGGCATGGCGGGCCGACCAGGGCGGCTGCTTGCCAGGCCGATGGAGGGGCGACTATAGCGATGGCTGCGCGGTGCGGTCTTGCGAGACTTGTGGCTGGTGCGGCCACCGGCCAGCAGCGCTCGCAGCGGGGCGAAAGTGTCGCCGGTGAGATGTCCGGCCCAGGCCAGATCCCAGATCGAGGCCAGCAGTGTCGTGTCGTCAACGATGCCACCGCCTTCACCAGAAGCGCGCCCGACAGCGTCGCTCAAGGCCCGGAAGAAGTACGCGCCACCGACTCGCAGGGCGTCGAGCACGCGCTGGCTAAGGTCGTCATCAGTCACTGTGGGAGGAGCCAAGGTCAGGTGTGCCGTTTCGGCGAGATGCAGCGACACCCACCCATCGTCACCGGGCGCAGAGCCGTGGCCCTGCCACAGGACTTCGCCACTGCTCATCAGCTCATCCAGCATTGCCGGCACGTAGTTGGTGACGCGTGCTGGCAAGATCAACGATTCAATGGCGCTGGCTGGCAGCTGTGCACCGGCTAGTTGCTCAACGGCACGCAGAGCGCCGTCCACGCCGCGCATACCGCCAATCGCTTGCCACTGAGGCAAGAACCGAGCGTAGGTGGCGTGATCAACCGGTTCGACCTCTTGGCGAAGGGCGGCGAGGATCGTCGGCGCAGGCTGCGCAACACGTCTGGGTCGCACAAATCTGTAGCGCCCTGATCGGCCTGACCCGCCGTAAGCGGTCGCAGAGCACCCTCGGTGAGCCGGCCATCGCTGATCAATCGACGCGCGACATCGCGGACGACAGCCCCACCTAACCCGTAGCGATCGGCAACCTCGGAAGCAGTGAAAGGGGTGGGTGCGTGCGTAGCGGACGACGAGGTCGCCTAGCGGATCGGCAACTGACTCCGTGAAGATGCTGGCCACGCCCGGTGGCAGCGGCACTCCCAGGGCATCGCGCAGTCTGGCTGCGTCTTGCGCGTCGGCCCAGCGGTCCTGGCCGGCGATCCGCACCAAGATGATGCGTCGCTGGTCTTGCAGCCCGGCTAGCCAGCCATCCGCCTGATCACGGACGGGCTCTTGGGTGCGCTCGCCGATCTCACTCGTGTCCAACGGGCCTAACGTGCGCAACAGATCAACCACGTCGTCGGCGTCGCGGCAGGCCCGCTCCGGCAGGAGTCGCTGCAACTCCAGATAAGTGCGCTCCACCACCGAGGGGTCAAGCAGATCACGCAGTGCCGCCCCATCGCCGCGGCCCAGCAACTCAGCCAGCAGGGCAGGGTCCAGGCTCAGTGCAGCGGCGCGGCGCTCGGCGATCGGCGAGTCGCCCTCGTACAAGAACTGGCCCAGATATCCCATCAGCAACGAGCGGGCCATCGGTGATGGGGTCGTGGTGGCCACCGTGACGATCCGCACCGAGCGGTTCTCAATCGAGGCCATCAAATCGCGCAGGGCATCAACGTCATAGACGTCCTGTAAGCACTCGCGGACCGCCTCGAGCACGATGGGAAAACTGGGATATTGCGAGGCGACTTCAAGGAGTTGTGCCGAGCGCTGCCGTTGTTGCCACAAGGGCTGGCGCTTGCCGGGTTTGCGGCGAGGCAGCAGCAGCGCTCTGGCCGCACATTCACGGAAGCGGGCGGCAAGAGGGCCGAGCCACCGACCTCCTCGGTGACCAGGGCGTGGACTTCGTCGGCGTCGAGAGTGATGGCCGCGGCCAGATCAGCGTCGAACGACTTCATCGAGTCGCTGTCGTCACTCAAATCGGGCAAGCGCAGCACGATGCCGTCGTCGGCAGCCATGGCCTGCACATCGGTGCCGAACCGCTCACGCAGTCTTGCCGACAGGCACAACGCCCAGGGGGCGTGCACGGGCGTGCCAAACGGCGTGTGTATGACGACGCGCCAGTCACCGATCTCGTCCCGGAAACGCTCAACCACAATGGTGTTGTCGTCCGGCAGGGAGGTCGTGGCTTCCTTTGCTCCTCGAGATAATCGAGCACATTGGCACTCGCCCACTCGTCGAGGCCACTGGCACGCAGGTCACGCTCGGCCTGCTCGCGAGGTGCGGCGGCGGTGGTGCGCACGAAGGCGCCCAGGGCCTGACCCAACTCAGCCGGTCGGCCCAGCGAGTCGCCCTTCCAAACGGCAACCGACCAATCTGCCCCGGTGCTGGAGTGACCAAGACCTGGTCGTGAGTGATGTCTTCGATGCGCCACGAGGTGGTGCCGAGGGTGAAGACGTCTCCTACCCGGGACTCATAGACCATTTCTTCATCGAGCTCACCGACACGACGTCCGGGTCCATCGCCGGTAGCGAGCATCACCGCATACAAGCCACGATCCGGGATGGTGCCGCCGGAGGTAACGGCGAGGAGTTGAGCCCCGCGCCGGGCTGACACGGTGTTGGTCAAACGGTCCCACGTGATTCGCGGTTTGAGGTCCGCGAAGTCCTCACTGGGATAGCGGCCAGCCAGCATGTCCAAGGTCGCCTCGAAGATGCTGCGGGGGAGGAGGCAAAGCCTGCCGAGCGGCGGAACAGGTCGAACATGTCATCGACCGCCCACTCATCCAGGGCAACCATCGCGACCATCTGCTGAGCCAACACATCCAGCGGGTTCGTCGGCACTCGCATGGCTTCGATCCCGCCACTGCGCATCCGCTCAACGACAACGGCGGTTTGCAGCAGGTCGCCCCGGTGCTTGGGAAAGAACACTCCGCGTGAGGTGGCGCCGACTTGGTGGCCGGCTCGACCCACGCGTTGCAACCCACTGGCCACGCTCGGTGGTGACTCGATCTGGACAACGAGGTCTACTGCGCCCATGTCGATGCCCAATTCCAGCGAACTGGTGGCGACCACGGCTGGCAGGGAGCCAGTTTTAGCGCGTTTTCAATATCGGCGCGGTGCTCTTTGCTGACTGATCCATGGTGGGCGCGAGCGAGGACCGGTGGTGCGGCGGTGGCGATACCCGCAGCCCCCATGACTTGGGCAGGACTGTTGTTGCCCTCGTCGGAGGGAGCCTTGCTGGGGTGTGCGCTCTCCCACAAGTCATTCATGTGGTTTGTTAGCCGCTCGGCCAGCCGGCGTGAGTTGGCAAAAACGAGCGTGGATGATGCTTGGTCGACCAAGTCCACCACTTCACGTTCGACGTGCGGCCAGATGGAGGCTCGCTCGATCGGGTCGCTGCTGGGGGCCCAGTCGTCGATCGGCGGCAGGCCAGGCAGATCTGGCAGGACTGGGCCGTCAAGCGCGGCTGCAGCCTCGTTTTCGGCGGACTCGTCGCGAGCAGCCGCGCTGGGTAGAGGCTGAGTGGGGGCGGCGAGACCGGGATCCGTCATGTCAGGCACCGGCACCCGGACCTGTAGATCCCAGGACTTCGTCGTCGGCGGCGAAACGATGGTGGCCGGGCTGGAACCCGTCAGATAGCGGGCCACCTCTTCGACCGGGCGAACTGTCGCCGATAGGCCGATGCGCTGGGTCGGCTTGTCGAGGAGGGCGTCGAGGCGATCAAGAGTGACAGCTAAGTGAGCACCTCGTTTGGTGCCAGCAACGGCGTGAACTTCATCCACGATCACCGTTTCAACGCCGCTGAGTGCTTCACGGGCCGCCGAAGTCAGCAGCAGGAAGAGCGACTCAGGGGTGGTGATGAGGACATCGGCGCCGTTCTTGGCAAAGGCGCGTCGCTCGGCGGCCGGGGTGTCTCCGGAGCGCATAGCCACCGATACGCCGGGGAGCTCGTGCCCGGCCCGACGTGCGGCGTGCTGAATACCGACCAAGGGAGAGCGCAAGTTGCGTTCGACATCGACTGCCAGGGCTTTGAGAGGGCTGACGTAGATGACGCGGCACCGTGCTTGGTCGGCTGGGCGCGGATCGGCCCACAGGCGGTCTAACGACCAGAGAAACGCGGCCAGGGTCTTTCCTGAGCCGGTAGGCGCAACCACCAGGGTGTGGTTGCCAGCCGAGATCGACTCCCAGGCGCCAGCCTGAGCGGGCGTGGCTTGTCCGAACGAGGACTCAAACCACGCCTGAGTCGCCGCAGTGAAGCGGCCGAGCACATCGCTCAGTTCTGCTGGTCCTTGCGCTGCGGCACGAGGCGGGGGCGCTGCTCGGTGACAACTTCGTTGCCGTATGCGCCGGTCACCGGGGAGGCGTCGGGCGCTCCATCTCCTTGGCATGGTGATGGTTGGTGATGTGCGGGGGCGTCCAAATTTTCAAGGCGATAAGCGCCTTCTGCCACCAGGCAAATTCACGGTTATCCGAGTTGCTCACGCTTGCCACCAGGCCCTTCGTTGTCGAATACGTCTTACCGAGCGTCGCGCTGCGACACGTCCTGCTGGCATTCTGCCGTAGTTAGGCAGTCGCCGGGCACAACGCATACACATTTCTTGTCACAGTGAGTTTAGTCTGTTGGTGAGATGAAGGACTTTCCGCCGCGGGTAACGGCATTTGAAGGCTCCGGGGACAACGAACCAGACACTCACTCAGCTTGGCGCTATTTGCGCTGGGTGCTGAGAGATCAGTGGGGCTTGGTCGTGTTGGCCTCGGCCTTCAGCATGCTCTGGATCCTGCCCTCTGCGCTGACTCCCTGGATTGTCGGGCACGCGATCGACGATGGCATTGCCGGCGGAGAAACGACTGCTCTGGTGGGCTGGGTTGGCCTGCTGTTGGCGATCACCTTGGTGGCCGCAATCACCGGAGCCATGGGCCACACGATTGTGGTGCGAGCCTGGTTGGTTGCGCTCTATGGCACTGCCCTGTTGGTAGCGCGAAAAGGCCTGCAGTTGGGCCATGTGCTGCCGCGACGCACCCCCACCGGTGAAGTGCTCAGTGTTGCCGAGAGCGATGGCAACCAGTTCGGCGCCTTTGTGGAAATCACGGCGCGAGTGATCGGCAACCTCTTTGCCTATGCCATCGTCGCGGCCATTGTTTTGAGCACATCCCTGCGACTCGGCCTGATTATGTTGCTGGTTACCCCATTGCTCGTGATCACGACAGCACCCTTGATGCGACCTCTCACTAGGGCACAAGGCAAAGAGCGGTCTCGTGACTCGGAGTTAACGTCGCAAGCCACCGATATCGTCGCGGGCCTGCGAGTGTTGCGAGGATCGGCGGAGAAACCACCTTCGGCGACAACTATGCCCGGCAATCTCAGCGGGTTCGGGTGGCTGGGGTGCGGGCAGGCGTCTGGGCGGGCTTGGTCGATGCCATCGGCGTTTTGCTCTCCGGCCTCTTTCTGGTGGCGCTGATGGTGCAAGGCGTCGAAGAGTTGCGTGCCGAGCGCATTGAGATTGGCGAGTTGATCGCCTTTCTGGGCTACGCACTCTTTTGGTGCAGCCGATTCGCACGTTCTTTGAGTTTGCTCAGAAGGTCACGAAGTCATTGGTGGCGGCACGCAAGTCAGTGGGGGTGCTCGGACAACCAAACCCGTGGCCACAGATTGAGCAGTCCCCGCCGCTGCAGGGCGACCTCGTCGACGAACGCAGCGGCTTGCGGGCTCGCGACGGAGTGCTGACCATGGTGGTGAGCGCAGACCCCAGCGCCACCGCAGCCTTGGCGGATCGGCTTGGCCGCTATCTGCCACGCGGCACCGACGCGCCCTCGATGAAGGTTGATGACCTGAGCGGCGCGGCTGCCAAGAAAGCACGCAGAGAAGCCGAGCAACAACGGGCCGAGATCATCAAGCGCGACTTGAGTTTGCAGGCGCTCCAGCGGAAGTGACCCTCGGCGACGTTGACCTGTCACACGTGCCAATCGACACCTTGCGCGATCACATTTGGTCGGCGACACGGAGCCCTTCTTGTTTGCGGGCACGCTGCAGGAGGCCATCGATCCGCAGGGTGTCTGCACGCGAGCCCAAGCTGAAGAGGCGATGCAGTCCGCCGGGGCCCACGATGTCTACGAGGCCGTTCCCGGCGGATGGGCTGGCATCTTGGACGAGCGTGGGCGGGGGCTGTCGGGCGGCCAGCGACAGCGACTCGCGTTGGCCCGGGCGTTGGCCAGCAACCCGCCCGTCCTGATCCTGGTCGAGCCGACGTCTGCCGTTGACGCGCATACCGAGGCCTTGATTGCCAGCAGGCTCCCAGCCAGCAGAGCCGGTCAAACCACCGTCGTCATGACGACGTCTCCGCTGCTGTTGCACCACGCAGAAGATGTCGTGTTGCTGCGCGATGGCCGCGTCGTTGGCCAGGGCAGCCATGACGAGTTGGTCGCGGCATCACCGGAGTACCGCGCTGTTGTCTTGCGGGAGGAATCGCATGTCGAATAGTGACTGGCTCGGCGATTCGGCGAAGACCTGGCGTGAAGAGACCGTCAACGGTCCGGATGTCGCTCCTGAACTTATGCAACCCGCCGAAGGCAACTTGTCCGAACGTTGGCGTCATCTCTGGCAGCGAAACGCTATCCGTCGTGCCTGGGCACAGAAGTATGCCTCCACGGCGATGAACCCTGAACGTGGGCTCCCCGTTGCGTCGGCCTCTGTTGTGCTCGCCTACATTCGTGGGTTGTTGGCCCAGCACCGCGGCTTGCTGATTGCCGTGGTGGTAGTCAATGCAGTCGCGGCGATTGCCGGCCTGGTGGTCCCGCTCTTGCTGGGCGACATTGTCGACTCGGTTACCGGCGGTAGCGTGCCCTTTGGCTGGAGCGTCACCACAATGTTTTGGCTGGTGGTGATAGCCCTCGTGTTCCAAACCGTCTTTACGTTCTTGTCCAAGTGGGCGGCGGCGAGTCTGGGCCATGGGGTGCTCGCCCAAGCCCGTGAGTATGTCGTTCGGACCATTCTGCGACTGCCGCTAGGCCGTGTGGAATCGGCGAGCACTGGTGACTTGATCACCCGAGTCACCAGAGATGTCAGCTCGATGTGAGGGGGGGTTCGGTGGGCACTCCCGAGGTGCTCATCGCCGCTATCACCGCCATCCTGACGATCGCGGCGATGGGGTTCAATAGTTGGCAACTCACCGTGCCCGTGGTCATCCTGATCATCCTCGCTTGGCCGATGATTCGTTACTACCTCAGGCATGCCCCTGCTGGATACCTGGCTGAAGGCGCCAGCTATAGCCGCATCAATTCATCGCTGACCGAAGCGGTTGAGGGCTCGCGCACCGTTGAGTCACTGCGCATGCGCCGGGTCAGGCTGCGCGCGATTGAGCGTGATATCGCCCATTCTGGCCAGTGCGAGCGCTACACGATGACGCTGCGCAACCAACTGTTCGTCGTGATGGATATGGCCTTCAGCCTGCCCAGGGTGTTTACCTTGGCGATCGGGGCGTGGGGGATCTCGGGGGGATGGCTCACGTTGGGCCAAGTCACCACTGGCGTCTTGTATGTCGAGACGCTCTACCTGCCCTTTGATCGTCTCGTCATGACAGCCGATCACCTGCAGGTTGCAGTGGCCTCGAGCACCCGCCTGTTGGGTATCGCCGAAGTGCCTGATGATCGCATGGTCGGTGATGAACGCCCTGAGCATGACCGAGTCAAGGGCGAGGACTTGCACTATGCCTACCGCCCTGGAGTGAACGTTCTGCACGGCATCGACGTCGAGTTGGCGGCGGGGGAGCGGTTGGCCATCGTGGGGCCTTCGGGGTCAGGCAAGTCGACATTGGGTCGGCTCTTGGCGGGCATTCACGCGCCGACGCAAGGCCGAGCCACTGTTGGCGAAGTCGATCTCACCGCGATTCCGCTCAACGATTTGCGGGCGCAGGTTGCGTTGGTGACTCAAGAGCACCACATCTTTCGTGGCACGATCCGCGACAACGTGGTTTTGGCGCGTGAAGATGCCGATGACGCCGCCGTGATGACTGCGCTTGAAACTGTGGGCGCCCAGCAGTGGGTGCGCGATGTCGACAAGGGGTTGTTGACGCAGGTTGGGCCAGGCCACCTGGTGCCCACCCCGGCTCAGGCCCAACAGATTGCCTTGGCCAGGCTCATCCTGGCCAACCCGCATACTCTGGTGTTGGACGAGGCCACCTCGCTCATCGACCCACGGACTGCCCGACACCTCGAGGGCTCCCTCAACGCGCTGCTCACTGGTCGCACCGTGGTGGCGATCGCGCACCGCTTGCACACGGCACGTGACGCTGACCGAATTGCTGTCGTTGATGATGGCCGGATCATTGAGTTGGGCAGCCACGAGGAGTTGTTGGCCCACGACGGTGAGTATGCGGCGCTGTGGCGAGCCTGGACGTCCTAGTCGCCGCTGACGCTCGGTAGGGTCAGACCATGACCTCGGCTCCAGATCAGCGGCGCTATCCCAGGCCGGACCTCTGGTCGTATTGGGGACGACGGCTATTGATCTTGGCCCTGTTGGTGCCGGTCTCTGGGCCAACTGCCAATGGCGTGCTGACCTCACCAGGGTTTTGGATCTCGTTTGCGCTGGCCTTGCTGGCGCTGGTTGCGTGGCTATTGTGGTGGATCCCTGCAGGGGTGATCATCGAGGGCAGCCGGATCGCGACTTATACGCTGGCCCGACCCATCCCAACCCTCGACGCTGGACTGACCTTTCCAGCGTGGTGGGTGCCACTGCCAAAGATCGCGTGGACAGCACCAGCCGAGCCGTGCCCACCTGACTTTGTGGTCGAGCCTCGCGAAGGGTGAGACCTTGGGCTGGTTGCAGCGACGAACCTGTGCTCAGGCACGTAAAAACCTGATCGACACTCGGGGCGAACACCCAGTGGACAACTGGGTAGGAGAAACCGGCCCTTGGCGGGGACCCGGATATCGGTGATCGCGCTGAATGATGACTCGAGCCGTGACGTCCTGGGGCAAATGCAGCGCTATGCAATCCCGGTGGTCGAGGAAGGCCCACCTGCGTGGGCGCAACGAGGCTCCCGGCCAGGCGAGCTCATCTACCCAGTCAGCGACGTCGCTGGGCGAGTCGGTCGAGCCTTCGCTTGGCTCGTTATTGGAATCGCATCGTTGGTACTGGTGGGCGCGCTGCCACCGCTGCTGCAGGCTGACGATTGGCAAGGCGCCGCATACCTGGTGGCAGGTTGTCTACTCGCGCTTGCCTTTGGTGCGTGGTTCATTCTTGCCCTGCGCTACAGAGCTGTGCTGGTGAGTGACGACGGGGCCGTGGGCTATCGCGCTCCGCTTACCTTCGCGCTGAAGCGCTTCCCTGTGCAGGACATTGTCTTGGTGACCCAATTCAGCAGCACAAGCCCTATCGGCACGCAACGCAGCGTCGTCTTGTGGCGCAAGGGCCGCACGTCGCCCTTCGGCTCATTCCTCACGACGGGGCTCAGCGAGGCCGGCATGCAGGCAATCCGCCGGGCCAAAACTCAGCACGGATCGTTGTCGGCTCGGTCCCTGGAGGCGGGGGCCATCTCTCGCGTGGGCAGAGACCACCTCGGCAGGGTTCTACAGGAGCACTCTTTGTATGTCCGGGCCTAGTGCTCGTCGCCGGCAGTGAATTTGTGCGCAACCGAGCGGGGTAGCGTGTGCGGCATGCGATTGAGTGAGTTTTGGGCCCTGATGGAGCAAGAGTTTGGTGGAGCCTATGGCCGCTCAGTTGCGATGACCCATGTCATTCACGCCCTTCAAGACCGGACAGCGGTCGAAGCGATTGAGGCTGCTGTGCCGGTGCGTCGGGTGTGGACAGCTCTGTGCGATGACCTGCAAATTCCCGATGAGCGGCGCTTCCTGGCAGATCTCGGCAAGTCCAAGTAGTCCTAACTCTCGTGGTGGGAGGGAGTGTCTCCTGTCCAAAGTGTGCGCAGCAGTTCAATCGTTGTGTAGGGCTTGGGGATGAAGGCGGCTGCCCCGGCGGACATAGCAGCGTCTTTGGAGTCCGGGGAGTTAACCCCACTGGTGGCCACGACGCGAACACAGGGGTCGATGCTCTTGAGCTGGCGCAAGAGCTCGGGGCCATCCATGACGGGCATCTTGATGTCGGTCAAGACCATGGCGATAGCGTCTCGTTGTTCGTGAAAAAGATCGATGGCCTCTTGCCCATCGGCCGCTAGCAGCACGTCATACCCACACTCTCCGAGCATTTGCGACAACGCTTTGCGGACAATCTGCCCGTCGTCAACAACCAGGATTTTCTCGCCATTGCCGCGATAGTCGACGGCACCAGTGGCATCGATGACTTCGTCACCAGCCTTGCCGTGGGCGGGCAGGAAGACCCTGAATGTGCTGCCCTGACCCGGTTCGGTCTGCACGTCGATGAATCCACCGTGGGTCGTCACGATGGACTGCGCTGAAGAAAGCCCAATGCCCGTGCCTGTTGGCTTCTGGGTAAAAAATGGGTCGAAAATCTGCGGCAAGATGTCGGGCTCGATGCCATGACCAGTGTCGGTGATCTCAACCAAGCAATAGTGTTCTTCGCTTGCGCCGGGAGCCCGGTCCGGGTGCATGCCCTCAACGACTGAGTCAGGTGCCGCGATATTGAGGATGCCACCTTCAGACATCGCGTCCCGTGCGTTCACACAGAGATTGACGAGCACCTGATGGAGTTGCGTCGGGTCGCCTTCGACGAGCGATAAGTCATCCGAAATGTTGGTGGTGACCTGGATGTGGGGATGGAAGGTCTCGAGCAATCTTGGCGGTCTCCTGCACAATCTGGTCGAGGCGCAGGGCTAGTCGGTTGCCTTCGGTGCCCCGGGCAAAGCCCAGGAGTTGACCGACCAAGTCCGCAGCCCGCTTGGCACTCGACTCAATCCCCGAAAGCTGACCCAGGGTGGCCGAATCGCCAGCATGCTCTTCGGTGAGCATGTCGCAATACAACAAGATCGGCGACAAAACATTGTTGAGGTCGTGAGCAATCCCGCCTGCTAGCGTCCCGATGCTCTCCATCCGTTGTGCTCGGAAGAAGTGCCGCTCCATCCGCTTGCGTTCAGTGATGTCGGTGATGATCGCCATGATGGCGTTAGGTTTGCCTCGACTGTCACCGATCAGGCTTAAACGGCAGTCGCCGACCGCGGCCTCACCTCCAACCCGAGAGAACTCCAACTCGCCGCTCCACTCGCCGTCAGCCAGTGTGCGTTCAAATCCATCGCAGAGTCGCTCGTGGTCAGCGGTCACAACTTCTTCAAGCGGAGTGCCGATCGCTTCGCTCCTCGGCCAGCCAAAGAGCCGATCGGCGCTGTCATTCCAGGTCGTAACCAAGCGGTTGAGGTCCACGACAAAGATTGCATCGTGAGCATTCTCAACCAGCATGGCCTGCTGCTGGAGTTGTTCCTCTCCGCGTTTGCGCTCGTCAATGTCGGTATGAGTGCCAATCATCCGGGTAAGCCTGCCCTGCTGATCCCATCGCACGGCGCGACCCCGGGTTTGGACCCACTTGTAGTGGCCAGACTTGGTGCGGATGCGGAAATCAGCGCTGTAGATACTGCTCTGACCATCAAGGTGTGCCTGCAAAGCGTGCGAGGTAGCGACCACGTCGTCTGGGTGTATCCGGTCGGACCACTCAGTCACGCTGTCGGACCACTCTTCGACCTCGAAACCGAGCATGTGGATGTACTGGTCACTCATGTAGTGATAACCGTCCAGGAGGTTCCAGTCCCACACCCCGAGATCACTCGACACGAGGGCGAAGTACCAACGGTCACTGTGGAGCAGGGCCTCGGCTTCGCGTTCCCGGGTGGCTGCTGGTGTACGAGGTAGGTCGGCAATGTCCCGGGAGCCAAGGTCGAAATGGGGGCGGCTGGCACCTTCATGGTCAACTTCTTGAGCCCTGGCTTTGAGATTGGCGAACATCGCGATAAGCCGGGCTTCGTTGCCCGGGCCAGGTTCGGTCACATTCGCAGATTCCATGTCAGACCTCACTTTTGACGGTTCCCCATTGTTGCGTGCACGCGGAACGCAGTCCTATTTGTGAGCACTTTCTCAGGAATTCGACAAGGCCCTGAGTAAGTCCAGAGTTGTATAGGGCTTGGCAACAAACTCAGTCGCCCCGGCTGCCAGGGCTTCCTGCGCCAATCCCGCTGTGTTGACCCCACTCGTTGCTACCAACCGAACGTTCGGGTTGGTGGCCCGCAGGGTGCGGAGCAATGTGGTGCCATTCATGCCAGGCATCTTCATGTCCGTCAGGACGGTCTTGATGTCCTCATCGTGTTGGTTGAACAACTCAAGGGCTTCATCCCCCCGCTCGCGAGCAGAACCTCGTATTCACACTCGGTCAACATTTGAGCCAGGACGTGACGAACGATGGGCTCATCATCAACGACGAGAACGAGGTGCCCGTCCCCGCGAAATTCTGTAGCGCCGAGCAGATCGATCACCTCGCTACCCGCTTTTGCGCTGGCTGGTAGATAGACCTGAAACTGACTGCCCTGCCCAGGCTCGCTCAGGACATCGATGAAACCACCGTGGCTATGCACGATCGTCTGGGCCGATGACAGTCCGATCCCGGTGCCGCTGGGTTTTTGAGTGAAGAATGGGTCAAAGATCCTCGGCAGGACATCTGGTTCAATGCCGACGCCGGAGTCAATTACTTCGATCAAGGCAAATAGTCCTTGCTTCGCTTTGGGGCCCGGGCCGGGTGAGCTCCGCTGACTAACTCTTCGCGGGCCTTGATGGTGAGTGTGCCGCCGTCAGGCATGGCGTCTCTAGCGTTGACGCAGAGATTGAGGAGGACCTGATGCAGTTGTGTTGGGTCTCCTCAACGACGCAAACTTCATCAGCGATCTCGGTGCGTATTTCGATGCCTGGATCGAAGGTCTCGCTGGCAATTTTTACCGTCTCGAGGATGAGCCGATCGAGCCGCAGCACCAGTTGATTGCCTTGAGTCCCTTTCGCAAAATTCAGCAGTTGGCTCACCAAGTCAGCAGCCCGCTGAGCACTCGTTGCAATGCCAGCGACTTGGTCAAGCTTGGCGGGGTCGTCGGCCAGATCCTGTTTCAGCATGTCGCTGTAGAGCAGGGTGGGGGCGAGCACGTTGTTGAGGTCGTGGGCGATGCCACCGGCCATGGTGCCAATGCTCTCCATGCGTTGGGCGCGGAAGAACTGCCGTTCAATCTCCTTCCGTTCAGTGATGTCGGTGATGATGGCCATGATCGCGCTGGGTTCGCCTTGGCTGTCTGCCACCAAAGTCAAGCGGCAATCACCAACAGCGTCTTCGCCCCCAAGCGCGAAAACTCCAACTCCCCAGTCCATTCACCTGCTACGAGCGTGTGCTCAAACCCTTCTCTCAGCTTTTGTTGGTCAGCCGCGAGCACTGCGTCGAGTTTCGCCCCAATCGCCCGATTCCGATCCCAACCGAAGAGACGTTCGCTGCTCTTGTTCCATGTGGTCACGATCCAGCTGAGGTCAACGACAAAGATCGCGTCATGTGCCTTATCCACCAGCACGGCCTGTTGCTGCAGCTGCTCCACCGCTCGCTTTTGTTGGTCGATGTCGGTGTGGGTGCCGATCATCCGAGTGGGCTGGCCCCTCTCGTCCCACTCGACCATCCGGCCACGAGTGTGGACCCACTTGTAGGTGCCGGCGCTGGTTAACAGGCGAATGTCTGCGGCATAGAAATCCGCATATCCATCCAGGTGAGCCTGCAGGGCCCTGGTCGTATGGTCAACGTCGTCTGGGTGCAAGCGGTCGGTCCACTCGACAACGTTCGACGTCCAGTCCTCCGGTTTGTAGCCGAGCATTTTGATGTATTGGTCACTCATGTAACAAAAGCTGTCGACCATATTCCAGTCCCAGACCCCCAGGTCGCTAGAGATCAGGGCGGCGTACCAGCGTTCGTGGTCCACAGCGATCCCGAACGACTCGCGGTTGCTGGTAGAGGAAGGTGGGGGCGGCGGGATCTCGACGCTGCGACGATACCGGTCGTGCGGAAAAGCCTCATTGACGCTGAAGTCTCTACCGGACATGCCCAGCCGGTCGAGCAATTCAAAAGCCGGGCTTCGTTGCGTACGTTTGCCGCGGATCCCTCGAGGTTGTTCATGTCAGAAACCTCACTGTTCGGAGATTCCTGATTGTCCTACTCAGGCGGAACCCTTCATCTTTTGTGAAGAAAGTTTCACTGTTCCGGTAGGAAACTATGAGCCCGGTCTCCCGTGACGGGAGACCGGGCTCATTTCGTGGTTGTGGGTTACACGGGCACGCTGGCTCCCAGCACCTCAACGATCTGCACTGCGTTAGGTGCTGCGCCCTTACGCAAGTTGTCGTTACTAATGAAGAACACCAGCCCACGACCATCCGGAACGGATTGGTCGGTGCGGATGCGTCCGACGTATGCCGGGTCTTGGCCGGCCGCCTTGAGCGGCGTTGGAGTCGACTCCAGGGCAACCCCGGGGGCCTCACGCAGCACCTCACGCGCACGGTCTGGGCTTATGGCATCCGCAAACTCAGCGTGGATAGCCAGCGAGTGCCCAGAGAAAACCGGCACCCGAACGCACGTTCCGGCAACGGCCAAGCGCGGGAGACCCAGGATCTTGCGCGACTCGTTGCGCAGCTTCTGCTCCTCGTTGGTCTCCTCGGAGCCGTCATCGACAATGTCGCCTGCGACCGGGATCACGTTGAAAGCGATGGGTTCGGTGTAAACCTGAGGCTCGCCTAGGTCTATTGCGCTGCCGTGATGCGTCAGGGCCGCCGCGTCGTTGTTGATGGCCGTTGTTGCTTGGCTTGCCAACTCCTCGACCCCGGCCAAGCCTGAACCGGACACAGCCTGGTAGGTCGAAACGATCAAGCGCTGGAGGCCAGCCTCATCGTGTAATGCCTTCAAGACCGGCATGGCAGCCATCGTCGTGCAGTTGGGGTTGGCGACGATGCCCTTGCCGCCTCGGCCCAGTGCCTTGGACATGGCCTCGGGGTTGACCTCACTGACGACCAACGGGACCTGTGGGTCCATCCGCCAGGCGGAAGAGTTGTCGATGACAACTGCGCCGGCCTCAACAAAGCGCGGGGCGTGCTCCAGGGAGGTGCTGCCGCCAGCGGAAAAGATAGCGACGTCCAAACCGCTCAGATCAGCGGTGGCGACATCCTCGACCGTGATCTCGCGGGGCGCATCCTGCAACTGGCCATCCCACATACCCGCCCAGGGCAGGGTTTTGCCTGCAGAGCGAGCCGAGGCAAAGAAACGCAGCGAGGCAACTGGCACGTTGCGCTCCAGCAGGAGGCGCCGAACGACGGCTCCCACTTGGCCGGTTGCGCCGACAACGGCGATGTTCATGTTCTTCATATCGGTCACCTTCCGGTTCCGCCGTAGACCACGGCTTCGGTGTCTGCATCGAGAGCAAAAGCGGTGTGCACGGAGCGCACTGCATCGGCTAAATCTGTTTGGTCGGTGATGACCGAAATGCGGATCTCGCTGGTGGAGATCATTTCGATGTTGATGCCAGCGTCCGCCAGGGCGCCAAACAACCGGTGGGCAACATTCGGATTGGACCGCAAGCCAGCGCCGACGAGCGACAACTTGCCTACGTGGCTGGTGTAAAGGACATCCGCGAAGCCCATCTCGTGCTGCAACTCACGGACGGCAGCGACAGCGGCGGCCCCTTCGCTCTCCGGGAGAGTGAATGAGATGTCGGAGGTTGATGCGCTGGAGGTGGAGACGTTCTGCACGATCATGTCGATGGAGACGCCCTGGGCGGCCACGGCGCCAACAACCTTGGGGCAGCGCCGGGTTGGTCGGGAATGCCAACGGCCGTCACCTTGCCCAGTGACTTGTCGTGGGCAATGCCGGAGATGAGGGGCTCTTCCATGGTTTCTTCCTGATCCGAGGTGAGGGGGCGACCGACCAAGATCCAGGTGCCTTCTTGGTCTGAAAATGAGGAGCGAACGTGCAGTGGCACGTTAAATCGACGGGCATACTCGACGGCCCGCAGGTGGAGGATCTTGGCGCCTTGGGCGGCCATCTCCAGTGTTTCTTCGATGGTGATGCGGGTAACTCGGCTCGCTGAAGGCACGATGCGTGGATCTGCGGTGTAAAGGCCATCCACGTCGGTGTAGATCTCGCAGACGTCCGCATCCAAGGCAGCAGCCAACGCAACTGCAGTGGTGTCGGACCCGCCACGACCCAGCGTCGTCACGTCCTCGTCTTCGGAGACTCCTGGAACCCAGCAACGATAGAGACGTACCCCTGAGCCAGTGCGGCCTTGACGCGGTCTGGCGTGACGTCGAGGAGGCGCGCCCGACCGTGCGACTTGTCGGTCCGCATACCGGCCTGTTCACCGGTGAACGAACGGGCGCGTACGCCGAGGTCCTCGATGGCCATGGCCAGCAGAGCCATCGAGATCCGCTCGCCAGCGGTGAGCAGCATGTCCATCTCACGCTCTGGGGAGGGCCGGGGCCAATGGCCTTGGCCAGATCCAAGAGGTCATCGGTCGTATCGCCCATGGCCGAAACAACGACGGCGACGTCGTTGCCAGCTTTGCGCGTTTCCACGATGCGGCGGGCCACGCGCTTCATCGCCTCGACATCAGCGACGGAAGAGCCGCCAAACTTTTGGACAAGCAGTGCCATAAGGGTGGGATCCTGTGGGAGAAGGGCAGAGAAAAGAGCCTGCAACTCAACCACGGTGTTGACCAGGCTCGCCCAGTCTACGGGGGAATTCCTGACGTAGCGGCAAGTATGCCGTTGAAAGTCGTCAGGCACAGGTTTCGGAGACAGGTTGTCGCCGCCCCGGCGTTGTTTTGGACGCGTAGGCTGCCAGGTGTGGACCACGAAGACCGGATCGCCCTATTCATTGACTACGAGAACCTGGCCCTCGGAGCCCGAGACTCACCAGGGGTCAACTTCGATCTCAAGCCGATCAGCGATGCGTTGGCAGAGCGTGGCCGGGTGGTGGTGCGTCGCGCCTACGCGGACTGGTCCTATTTTGACGAAGATCGCCGCATGCTGACGCGTTCGCACGTCGAGCTCATTGAGATGCCGCAGCGCATGGGGGCTTCTCGCAAGAATGCTGCTGACATCAAAATGGCTGTCGATGCCATTGAGTTGGCTTTCGTCCGGGACTACATCTCCACTTTTGTCGTATGCACCGGAGACAGCGACTTCACGCCGCTTGTGCACAAATTGCGTGAACTCAACAAGCGAGTCATCGGCTTTGGGGTCCGAGACTCGACCTCGGCGATGCTGCCCCCAGCCTGCGATGAGTTCTTGTTTTACGACAACCTCGAGGGTGTTGAGCCGATGCCGGTGGAAGCGCCAAACAGGGGCCGAAACAGCAAGCGCGGGCGATCGCAGGCACCCAAGTCTGCAGCATCGACTCAGGGCGCACCCCAAGTCCGCGCCAGCATCCGAGCCGGAGTCGGAGCCTCGTGACGTCCCGAATGAAACTGAAGTCACCGAGCCCGAGGCAACCAAGGTCGACGTAGCCGTATTCGTGGTGCAAACGGTCTCGGGCCTGCAGCAATCGACCGGGGAGCGGTCACCGCTTCCGTCCTGAAGCGCACACTGCTGCGCAAGGACCCTACGTTTAGCGAGTCTGACCACGGCTTCCGCGCGTTTGGCGACCTACTTGAGCACCTTTCCAACCGCGGCGTGATCGAATTGGCGACCGGCCCGGCCAAGGAGACCCAGAAATCCTGCTGCCCGAGGCTGGCGGTGATTCGGATGCATTTGCCCTGCTCGGGGATGTGGTTGCTGAGTTGGGGGACACCGGTATGTCAGGTCTAAAGAATCGGCTGCAACGCCGCCAGCCCGGGTTCAGCGAAAAGAAGTTGGGCTACGGCTCCTTTCTGCAGTTCTGCAAGGCCGCGCAAGAGCAAGGCCGCGTGGACGTTGAGTGGAGCGAGACGAATGACGAATACCGTCTGACTCCGTTGTGACTGCGCGTGTGACGGCGGTGTGATTTCGCGTGTGACCGCGGTCTGACTGCGCGTGGGGCTCCGCATAAATGCGCTGCCTAACGACACAAACAGACGCGCCGCGCGTGGCGAGTAGGTTCGTACACACTTTCGATCTAGTGTTGTCCCCAGGCCGCAACTGACGTCTCTGCTATCCACATCTTGAGTGGTTTTCATGGGTATGTCAGACCTGCGTTCTAGCGTCTGACGTGTCCGGAGCGAGCAAGATCGCCTTCGGTTCCGTTGAAGGTAGACGCGCTCATCCACGAGGCGAAGGAGCAGCACATGGCAGCAGCAAGCAGGACCAAGTCCCCGGGCAAGCCCGCAGCAGGATTGGGGGCCGGCAACGACAAGTTCAAGGCCCTCGACACGGTGATGGCCCAGATCGAGAAGTCCTACGGCAAGGGCTCCGTCATGCGCTTGGGCGATGACACTCGTCCGCCGATCGCCGTTATCCCCACCGGGTCCATCGCGTTGGATATTGCGCTCGGGATTGGCGGGCTTCCTCGTGGTCGAGTTGTTGAGGTCTACGGCCCAGAGAGCAGCGGTAAGACCACGGTCGCCCTGCACGCAGTGGCCAATGCGCAAAAGGCTGGCGGGATCGCTGCCTTCATCGACGCCGAGCACGCGCTTGACCCGGAGTACGCCAAGAAGTTGGGCGTCGACACTGACGCCTTGCTGGTGAGCCAGCCCGACACGGGTGAGCAGGCCCTCGAGATCGCCGACATGCTGATCCGCTCCGGAGCGCTCGACATCATCGTGATCGACTCAGTCGCGGCCCTGGTGCCGCGGGCAGAGATTGAAGGCGAGATGGGCGACAGCCACGTGGGTCTGCAAGCACGACTCATGTCACAGGCGCTGCGCAAGATCACGGGTGCCATGAACAGCACCGGCACCACAGCCATCTTCATCAACCAGCTCCGCGAAAAAATCGGTGTGATGTTTGGGTCCCCGGAGACCACCACTGGTGAGGCTTTGAAGTTCTACGCCTCGGTTCGCATCGACGTGCGTCGTATCGAGACGCTGAAGGATGGCACTGACGCAGTCGGCAACCGGACGCGCGCCAAGATCGTTAAAAACAAGGTGTCGCCGCCGTTCAAGCAGGCAGAGTTCGACATCTTGTATGGCCACGGGATTTCGCGCGAGGGTGGCTTGATCGACATGGGCGTGGAGCAAGGGTTCGTCCGCAAGGCCGGCGCTTGGTACACCTATGAGGGCGACCAGTTGGGTCAAGGCAAAGAAAATGCTCGCGCCTTCCTCATCGACAACCCTGATACTGCTGATGAGATTGAGCGCCGTATCAAGGAAAAGCTAGGCATCGGTCCACGTAGCGCCGAGGACGTCCCAGAGGGCGTGGATCCGGTCACTGGTGAGGTTGCAGTCAGCTTCTGAGGTTGGTGAAGAGCGTGTCGAATCCAAACCCAGACAGGCTTGAGGCTGCTCGGCAGGCTCTGGCGCAAGCAGAGCAAGTCGCTCGCGCCGATCAACCCAGACCGGAGAGTCACGAGCCCAGCTCATCCGGATCGTCGGACCGCCGTGCAGGCCGAGGGCGACAGGGCAATGCGTCCGAGGGATTGTCGCCAGGGCAACAAGCCCGCCAAATTGTGTTGCGCCAGTTGGCGGTGGGGCCACGCACCCGCCACCAACTGGCCACCAAGTTGGCGGACAAAGACATCCCCAACGATGCCGCAAAGAGTGTGCTCGATCGCATGACCGAGGTTGGCCTGATCGATGATGAAGCCTTCGCTCACATGTTTGTGCGCTCTCAGGTTGATAGCCGCGGACTCGCTCCCATGGCTCTGCGGCACGAATTGCGCAAGAAGGGCGTCAGTGATGACTTGATCTCCCTTGCGGTGGGCGAGGTGGAGCCAGACGACCAGCGCGCCACAGCCCAAGCATTAGTGGACAAAAAGCTGCGCACGATGCACGGGCTGGAAAGGGTTGTGCAAACACGCCGCTTGGCTGGTCTCTTGGCGCGCAAGGGCTATCCTGCGGGTCTTTCCTATGAAGTAATCCGCGAGGCAATTGATGCTTTGCCTCCTGGGGCGTCCCTCTGATTGGCGGCATGGCTCAGAAGGCCTCATCTGTGCGTCTATCCTGGAAGGCGATATGAGCACCGCCACCAATACTGAGCCCCAGGCCGAGAGCCCCACCGCCCGCAACAAGACTTATGACGTGCGGACTCACGGCTGCCAGATGAATGTCCACGACTCAGAGCGCCTTTCCGGGCTGCTTGAGACGGCAGGCTATGTCGATGTCGGGAGTGTGCCATCGGCTGAGCGTCCCGAGACAGCAGACGTCGTGGTGTTCAACACCTGCGCTGTCCGTGAAAACGCCGGTAACAAGTTGTACGGCAACTTGGGACAGTTGGCCCCGGCCAAGGCGGCAAACCCTGACATGCAGATTGCCGTGGGTGGCTGTTTAGCGCAGAAGGACCGGGCGACCATTGTCGAAAAGGCGCCCTGGGTTGATGTTGTTTTCGGCACCCACAACATTGGCTCGCTGCCAGCGTTGTTGGATCGCGCTCGGCACAACAAAGAGGCCGAAGTCGAGATCCTTGAGGCGCTCGATACCTTCCCTCCACGTTGCCTACTCGACGCGACTCCGCCTACAGCGCCTGGGTGTCAATCAGTGTCGGCTGCAACAACACCTGCACGTTCTGCATCGTGCCAGCTCTGCGAGGTAAAGAGCGCGATCGCAGGCCGGGCGAGATCTTGGCTGAGATCGAAGCCCTCGTTGCTGATGGCGTGGTCGAGATCACGCTGCTGGGTCAGAACGTCAACACCTACGGCGTTGAGTTCGGTGACCGTTTGGCCTTGGCAAGTTGCTGCGTGCCTGCGGGGAGATCAAGGGTCTAGAGCGTGTTCGGTTCACCAGCCCACACCCGGCCGCGTTCACCAGCGACGTTATTGATGCGATGGCTGAGACGCCCAACGTCATGCCCACCTTGCATATGCCTTTGCAATCCGGCTCTGACAAGGTGCTCGAAGACATGCGGCGCTCTTACCGAAGCGCCAAGTTCTTGCGGATCATCGAAGAGGTTCGCGAAGCGATCCCGCACGCCGCGTTGACCACCGACATCATTGTTGGATTCCCGGGGAGACCGAAGAGGACTTCCAGAGGACCATGGATGTCGTCCGGGCCAGCAAGTTCGCCAGTGCCTACACTTTCCAATACTCCATCCGTCCTGGCACTCCCGCCGCTGAGATGCCTGATCAGTTGCCCAAGGAGATCGTCCAAGAGCGATTTGTGCGACTCGTAGCCTTGCAAAGGAAATCTCTCATGAGGAGAATCAGGCGCTCATGGGCCAAGAAGTCGAGGTCTTGGTGGCTCCGGTGGAAGGCCGCAAAGACGCCGCGAGTGGGCGGATGTCGGGTCGCTCGCAAGATAACCGTTTGATTCACTTCAGCATCCCCGAAGATGCAGAGCGACCACGCCCTGGTGACATGGTTTCAGTGCAGATAACCCATGCTGCGCCGCACCACCTCGTCGCTGATTCTGGGGTTGAGGGTGGACTGTTTAGCGTCCGCCGCACGCGTGGTGGCGACGCCTGGGCTGCCTTGCAGGACCAGCCCGATGCGGGACGACCCGCGGTCAGCTTGGGCATTCCCACCATCGGTAAGCCCGCCACGCCGACCAACGTCGCCCCAGCCTGCGGCATTTAAGCTAGCGCGCGCATACTGGCGTGATGACGACCTTCTCGCGCCGCCGTGTCCTCGAAATCGGAGCAGGCACGAGCCTGTTCGCGCTGCTTGCTGCTTGCTCTAGCGATGAACAAGTTAGCGAGGGGGCCCAGGCAACGGCCGACTCGGATGCTGCGGCAACCACGTCTGAGGCGGCCGAAGCGAGTTGGGAACGCATCAATCTCGGTTTCGTCTCGGCATACCTGTTAGTTCGCGGCGGTGAAGCGACTCTGCTCGATACCGGGAATCAAGGCGACGAAGGCGATATTGAGGCGATGCTGACCTCAGCAGGTTTGGGGTGGGGCGGCCTCAGCACCGTCATCTTGACGCATTCACACGGTGACCACGTGGGGTCAGCGGCGGCCATCGCGCAAGCCGCCCCCGAGGCAGCCTTTTATGCCGGTAAGCCCGATCTGGCTGCCATCGACATCGGTCGTGAGGTGATCGGGGTGGATGACCAACAAAAGGTGGCCAACCTGACGATTATCGCGACGCCTGGCCACACCCCGGGACATATTGCGGCGCTGGACACTGAGCGAAGCGTATTGCTCGCGGGTGACGCCCTGATCAGCGACGATGGCGCCCTGGCCTTGCCCAACCCGGACTTCACGCCTGACTATGACGAAGCGCTGAAATCTGTCGAAGCGATGGCGCAGCTGACCTTCGCTAGCGCCTACGTGGGCCACGGAGACCCAGTCCTGACGGGCGCAGACGCACAAGTGCGGGGACTAGCAAACTCCTAGCCCTCGTACCCTGGCGATCCTGAAGATTATTTCTTCGGAGGACGAGGAAAAAGTAGGCAGTGCGTTTCATGTACTCGCGATAGCCGGGTCGTTCTTTCATTGACTTTTCCAAGGTTTTTGCGCCGGAACCATTTCGCAACAGGAATGTCATGATGGCCGGGCCCACCAGGGTCCACCACAAGGCCCAACTGCCCGATAGTGCGATCAGGAAGAAACCCCACCATAGGCAGGCGTCACCGAAGTAGTTGGGGTGACGGGTCCAGGCCCACAGTCCCTCATCCATCACCTTGCTCTTGTTGGCGTCCTTCTTCTTCATGTAGGCCTTCAGCTGAGCATCACCAACGACCTCAAAGGTCAAGCCAATGGCATAGGCAATGATGCCAAGCACTAAGAGCACCCACCCGAATCCAGTGGTTGCGCCAGCGGCAGCCGAGCCCTGCAGCGGAAGCGAGACGCCGAACTGCAACAACCCCTGAAAGCCGAAGACGCGCAAGGCCGCGGCCTTGGGGTCCATATCGCCATAAAGCTCGGCGTAGCGCGGGTCTTCACCTTTGTCCCGCGAGCGCACATAGATGTGCCACGAGAGGCGCAGGCCCCACAACGCGACGAGGACGAAAAGAAGCAACCTGCGCTGGCCATCGCCAGAGCCGAAGAGCAAAGACATCAAGCCAACGACGACAAAGCCAGCCCCCCAAACCGAGTCGGCCACGGAGAGTTTTCCCGCACGTTGCGACCAGACCCATGTGAGGAATTGCAAGAAAATAAGGCCTAGCGCGCTCATCAGCGCGACCAAGGCGAAGTTTGACCAATCCATCGAGACTCCTGAGGTGTAGGTAGGTGCTGGCATCAGCGTAGTGATAGCGACGTGGCCCGCTGCGACTACCCTCGGATTCCATGACTAGCCCTGTCCAGCCAACGCCGCTTAACCTCCAGGCCGGTCGCATCGCCGCCACTCTCGTCGGTGTCGAGACGATCGCCCTGACTGGCTTTGCGCTCTTTATGCCTGGGAGCTGCTGACCGGGCAGGGGAGCGACCCCATCATTGTGTTGATGTCGATCGTGCTGTTTGTCGTCTTCATCGTGGGGTTTGGCTACGTCGCCTACGGACTTTGGCATCGCAACCCCGGGCTCAAGCTCCCGCTATCGCAGCGAATGGCCTGCTCGTCCCCCTTGGCATCGCGATGTTCCAATTCGCTCCGGCCTTGGTGGCTGGTGGCGTCCTCGTGGCTGGCCTTACTGTCGTGGTTTCAACCCTGGCCATGGGTTCACTGGACTAAGAGGCTGCGTACACCTGCACGCGCGTGCAGGTTCCGCCCAAAATCATTGACCCGCGGCCAGGGCAACGTAAGTCACCGACCGGGGCGGCAACTCCCCACGGCGAGCCCTCCTGGGCAGTTGCGGCGTTCAGGAGGACCCCACATTTTTGCCGCAGCGCAGCCGGGATGAGACCGCGATAAATCGTGCCTGTGTCGCTGACATCAGCGGCGACCACCAAATGGCGGTGCATGTTCCCGTCCGCTGCCCAACGCAGGGTGGCCTCCTCCAGCGATGAGTCCAGGAGCATCTCTGCGTCATCGACAAGAACGAGGCCATCGCCTTGCTGCCCGATGACGTCCTCATAGTGGCTCCACTGGTCACGCGCTGAGCCAGAGATACGGACCACCTCAAGGCCATTGGCACGTGCGCTAGCTTCGAGTGCACGCAGCGTCGAGGTGCGTCCGGATCTCGGCGGCCCGGCTACGGCTATTCTCAGGCCTTCGCGAGGCAATGGTATGGCCACGGTTTCACCTTCGTCATTGCCGACCCCTACGACGAGGTGGTCGATTCGAGGTTCTAGGGGTGGACCAAGTGAGGAAGCCGGATCACGGATGGAATCAGCGACCCGGGTTGCCAGGGTTGGCTTTGCTCAGCAGTGTCCTCAGCGCGGCGACCTGATCAGCTCCGTCCGCTGAAGCGCCCAGTACCGCTACTTGAGCAACCGAACCAGTAGAAATCTGTATGGCCCGACCGGGTGGCATTCGTGCTGGCACTTGGTCCGGGTTAGTCCGGTCATCAGCAGATCCATCGGATCGCTGAGCCGGAGGGACCAGGTGCTGGTGAGAAGCCCGGCAATCGTGCCACTGAGCAGCGATCGATCTCCGGTCACGATCACGACGATGCCGAGCGAAGCGCCCTCTCGGATGACGCGCAGCGCTGCCGCGTACACCGCCCCACGGTCATAGGACGAATACTCCTCGACGAATTGTGACCACCCCTCAATGATCCATAAGACCAGTGGCAACTGGTTTCGCGACCGCGACTCCCACTCAGCAAGTGTGGTGGCGCCACAAGAAGCCAGAAGTGTCTGTCGCCCCACGAGCATGCTCTCGAGTTGCTTGATGACTCGGCTGCCACGCAACGTCTCGCCGCCGGTTACGCGGGCTCCGCACGGGATCGCCTCATCCAGGCTTGCGAGCCCGCCTGGGTAGTCAAAGCAATAAACACCCCAGGCCCTCGACCCGATCGCCATTTGCCCCAAGATGGTCCGGACCCAGGTCGTGCGCCCGGTGCGCGGCCCACCGACAATGCCCAGATGGCCCTGGCTAATCGGGTTCCACATCCCGCTCACCTGCGACTGCTCCCACGGCATGTCGACCAGTCCCCACGGAAGGTCTGCAGTCTCTCCACGTTCAGGCAACGTCCCGACCGAAATGAGGTCCGGGAGTGGCGCAAGCCATGGCCTCTGGGGCATTTCACAATGCAGCAACTTGGCGGCGTCCTGGCAGGCATGGACGAGATCATTGCCCTCGTCCGGTGGCTCCACGTGCCTCAACCCCGTCATTGCAGCCCGGTCGCTGCCACAACGAGTCCAAGAAAACGGTCCGTGATTTGGCCTCCGCTGACTGACGTCGGCTTCCGCTGTGTGCCACCTGGACAGTCCTGGCCGCCTCCGCGCCTGTTCGAATCAAGGCGCGACCGGGTGTGCCTTCGGGAAGTGCAGCCGCCTCGGGCGACTCGATCACGTCGTACGAGTCGGTCGCATCGCGCAACCGCAACGCGATCCGCAGATTCATGTTGGCGCGGATATCGGCTGTGACAACACCTGCTGGGCGCTGCGTAGCCAGGATGACGTGCAAGCCCAATGAACGACCGAGGGCTGCGAGCCGCACTAACCCATCGACAAACTGTGGCACTTCCTCGGCGAGCACGCGGAACTCGTCGATCATGATGACAAGGCGCGGAATGGATGGCCCCTTCCCTGCTGACAGGTAGGCGTCCAGATCACGTGCGGAGTAGTTGGCGAGGAGCCTTTCGCGCCGCTTGATCTCGGCCATGAGTGAGGTCAACGCTCGTTCGGCCAAATGTTCATCAAGGTCGGTGACCAGGCCGACGCAGTGCGGCAGGGCTGCGCAGTCGCCAAAGGCTGATCCCCTTTGTAGTCCACGAGGACCATGACCAGGTCGTCAGGGCTATGCGACAACGCCATCGATAGCGCCCAGGAGCGCAACAGTTCGGACTTGCCTGACCCCGTCGTGCCTGCGACCAGAGCGTGCGGACCATCCTTGGCAAGGTCGAGCGTGCAGACACCCTCCGACGTGCTGCCAATCGGCGCGGACGCCTTGGATTGGCGATCTTGCCAGCGAGCGGCCGTTTCCGGCCCGCTTGTCGCGTGATGGACGATGTCTTCAAGCGCGACGCGATCGGGGAGGCCTTTGTCGCCCGAGGGCGCCTCCGAGAGACGAAGGCACGCCAGCGCCTGTCCCCACTGATGGGCCTGCGGCAAGCTCAATTCATCAGGCACACCAGTGACGACATGGGTCGGGGTGGACACGCAGATTTGGTGTGAGTCCTGCACCGTGACTACCTCATCAGCACCGAAGATCGCATCCGGCTCAGGAGCAAGAACGACGACCATCTCGGCGGATTCGGGACGAACCCAGGGTGGTTAGTGCGAAGGTCGAGTCGGTCAACGAGGGTGACGTGCGAGATCTCGGACGCGCGTGAGTTGCGATGTGGACACCAGGCCACCCAGTCCCAAGCGGGGTGTTCGCCCTCTACCTCGATACTCATCTGCGCCGGGCTGAAGTGCAGCAACTTTGCAGCAGCATGGCGCGCCCAACGCGGCGCACCAACTCCGGTGGGCCAACGACACAAACGACGCGGCCGCGAACCAAAATGGGGACATCCGTCCCTTTCCAGGGAAGACCGTCGAGGTTGACCCCGGTGGTGAGATTGCCGCGTCCTACCCGTAGCGTCAGCGGCCTCGCCTGACCAGACCACAAGCCCTCACGTGGTCCAGTCTCGATGGCTAGGCAGAGTTCCCCGACCGGAGGGTCGGCGGCGTTCATCTGCTCGACGGTGACCCGCGACATTGTCTGTAACTTGTGCGCGAGAGACGCGCAATGGGAGCGGTGCTCCGCAATGTCTGTCCGGCTTTGCCTCTTAGCGGAAATGCGCTCGGAGGCCCATGTGCCCAGCATCATCGCCGGTGCCAAAGGCCGAAGAGCATCAACATGGGCATCCGAAACACGGCCGCGAGTCCGGTCGCGACAACCAATGGAATGGCCCAACTAAGGATTGGCATAGGCCGGGCGGTGAGCGGTGTTGGACGTGCTGGAGCCTCGAGCTCGATGGGGGATGGCGGTGGGGACGGGCGCAGGGGAATGGCGACCTCGAGGTGCCCTGTGCCGGTAGCCATGGTGGCCAGCGGCAGTCGTTGCTGTGGGACCAGTTGAAGTTGATTGGCGCCCAGCCTGAGGACTTGGCCCGGCTTCCAGGCGGCTTCGCTCACGACAAGGACCTCGTTGAGGTAGATCCCATTGGTTGACCCAAGATCGTCGACCTCGATGCCTCCGCGGCTGGCTCGGACCAGGGCGTGACGACGCGACAACGATGGGTCCTGTAGCGATAGACCGCAGGCGGAGTCGCGTCCAATGCTGATGGATTGGCCAGGCTTCAGAGATCGGGCTTGTCCGGCATCTGGCCCCGTGCTGACGGTGACTAGCGCCGGCGTACGGGAAGGAGCCTCTGGACTCTCGGGCCAAGGAGGGTTGAGATGGCCAGAGTCGCTCCGTGGCTCAACGGAAATTGGCCAACCACGTCGGTGGCAACGAGGGCTTGAGTCTTTCGGTGTATCGAGGCTCGATAGCAGCGCGGATCGCGTGGCCAGGTAAGGGAAAGTGGTTCATTAAGTCGTTGAAGGTGACCGGACCCTCGGAGGTGACCTCCACGGCATAGCGGTCGGAATGATGAACCATCACCAGGCGCAGTTGCATCCGACAACAGTGCCAAGAGAGACCGGCTTCAGCATTTAGTTATCCCCAGGTGTGGTTACTGTCGAGTTATCCACAAGTTTTGGTTTTGGCAAAGTAAAGACTTCGCCAAATCGCTTACTTTGGCTTCCGGAGCATGATTCTCTTTTCATAGGCGTGTGGTGGCTGCAGGGGGCCACCACACGCCTCATACGTAAGGCTAGGGGGTATTCGGGTGGCAACAGGCGCTAGTTTCTTGCTGGAAGACGACGTGCGCGAACTGATTCGACGCCGGCGTTTGGACCCGCATCGGGATGCGGCAGCTGTCTTGTCTTTGGTGCGCGAAGTGCTGGCGGACTATGAAGAGCGTGTCCTCATCGAAGGCCTGCCGCCCATCGCGGACGCCAACGAGACTGAGCGCCTACTCGTCGACTCGGTGTCAGGGTATGGCCCACTTCAGGCCTATTTTGATGATCCGTCTATCGAAGAGATTTGGATTAACGAACCAAGCCGGGTTTTCGTAGCCCGGCATGGTCGTGCCGAGTTAACGCCAACTTTGCTCACCGAGCACCAAGTGCAGGATTTGGTGGAGCGGATGTTGAGGTCTTCGGGGCGCCGGGTTGATCTGAGTTCGCCCTTTGTCGATGCGGCCTTGCCCGATGGTTCAAGATTGCATGTCGCGATCCCGGATGTGACGCGGCGCCACTGGGCCGTCAACATTCGCAAGTTCGTTGTCGCCGCTGATGACCTAGAGGACTTAGTCAGGTTGGGGTCGATGACTCCGGGCGCTGCAAGATTCTTGAGCGCAGCAGTTGCCAGTGGACTCAATATCTTGGTCGCCGGGGGCACTCAGGCAGGCAAGACGACCATGCTCAACTGCCTCGCTGCTGCGATTCCTCAACAAGAACGCGTCATCACGTGAGGAAGTCTTTGAACTGAAACTTCCGCTACGAGACGTCGCGGCCTTGCAATGCCGTCAGCCCAGCCTTGAGGGCACAGGGGAGATCCCGCTACGGCGGTTGGTGAAAGAGGCCTTGCGCATGCGCCCCAGCCGGATCGTGGTGGGCGAAGTCCGGCAAGCAGAGAGCCTGGACCTGCTGATTGCGCTGAATAGTGGCCTTCCTGGGATGTGCACGGTCCACGCCAATAGCGCCCGTGAAGCTGTGACGAAGATGTGCACCTTGCCCCTGCTGGCCGGTGCCAACGTCAGCAGTAGTTTTGTTGTCCCCACGGTGGCCTCGTCGCTGGATCTGGTCGTGCACGTCGCGTTGCAAGCCGATGGTCACCGCCGCGTCCAAGAAATCGTCGGGTTACCCGGCAGGGTCGAAGGCGACGTTGTTGAGGTTGCCGATATCTTCCACCGCCAGGACGGCAAATTGCGCCGGGCTGATGGTTTCCCACCGCGCTCAGAACGATTCGAAAACGCTGGCTTCAACTTGGCCGAATTGCTGGGGGACGGCTCGTGAGCGGGGCGTTTTGGGGGCTCACACTTGGCATTGGACTGGCCTGCGTGTGGTGGTCCTTCTGGCCGCGCGAGCCCCGGAGAAGGCACAGTGCGGCCCGCGCATGGATGCTCCGACTGAGCGACGAGATCGCACTTGCCGGTGTCCGCGGGCTGTCCGGCCCTGGACTCTTGGCTTTTGCCTTGCGACATTCCTGATCGTCCTGCTGATCGGGTACACCCTAACGAGTGTGCTGGCCATCGCCTTGGCTTTTGCCGCGATGAGCGCATGGGCTCCGATCGGCTGGGTGCGTAGCCGAGCCCGCCAACGGCGGACAGCGCTACGCGAAGTGTGGCCTGACGTTGTCGATCACGTGTCGTCAGCCGTGCGAGCAGGTCTGGCTTTGCCTGAGGCTCTGGTCCAACTTGCCGACCGTGGCCCAGAGGATCTGCGTGAACCGTTCGCCGCGTTCGCGGCCGATTACCGGGCTACTGGTCGCTTCTCTGACAGTCTTGACCGGCTAAAGACCTCTTGTCCGATCCAGTCGCGGACCGGTTGATTGAAGCGCTCCGAATCGCCCGAGATGTTGGTGGAAGTGACCTTGGCCGCGTCTTGCGCACTCTTTCCGCGTTTCTTCGCGAGGACGCGCACTCGCGGGCCGAAATGGAAGCCCGGCAGAGTTGGACGGTCAACGCCGCTCGACTGGCGATGGCGGCGCCGTGGGTTGTGTTGCTGTTGATGGCCACTCGAAGCACCGCACTCGTTGCCTACAGCGAGCCAACAGGCATTGTCGTGCTGGCACTAGGTGGCGCAATGTCTGCTCTGGCCTACTGGGCCATGGTCCGTATTGGCCGGCTGCCGCAGGATGAGCGGGTCTTGCGATGAGTATGAATCCGGTCTGGCTGGGCGCGTTGCTGGGAGCAATATTTGCACTGGGCATTCTGCTTGTTTGGCGAGGGCTGCCGGCCACTCGCGGCACCGACTTGGTGCAGCGAATCGAGCCATACCTCGATCGTGCTCCGCGGCGCTCGCGGCTTCTTCAGGACCCGACAGTCCCGTTGCGCTGGTCGGATATCGGCCGTCCTCTCGGCCACCGTGCGGCCGGCTGGATCGATCGGCTTTTTGGCGGCCGTGATTCTGTCAGCCTGCGCCTCACCAGGGCTGGGCTAACCGACGATGTCGACGGATTCCGGCTGCAGCAGGTCCTATGGGGTGTTTCCGGCATGGTGCTGGCGGCGGCAGGAGGCTCGCTCGTGTGGTGGCTTCGCGGGGCATCTCCTTGGGCGCTGTTCGTCCTGGTCTGCTGTGCTGGCCTCGGCGGGGTGATTGCCCGAGACTCAGTGCTGACCTCGATGGCGAACCGACGCGAGAAGCGTCTGATGGCGGAATTCCCAGCGATGGCGGAGCTCTTGGCGCTGGCAGTGACTGCTGGGGAGGGGACCATGCAGGCGTTGGAGCGAGTTTCGCGCCTCTCGACCGGTGAGTTGGCAGGCGAGCTTGAGCTTGCCCTCGGTCAAGCTCGAACGGGAATGCCTTTGCCCCAGGCCCTAGAAGGGATGGGCCAGCGCACGGGTCTCACCGCGCTCAGCAGATTTGTGGATGGGCTCGTGGTCGCGATGCAACGCGGGACACCGCTGGGCGAGGTCTTGCGAGCCCAGGCTGCCGATGCCCGTGCAGCTGCTCGCCAAGCCTTGATTGAGGAAGGCGGTAAGCGTGAGATCTACATGATGGTGCCGGTCGTCTTCCTCGTCTTGCCTGTGACCGTGCTTTTTGCCGTCTATCCCGGTCTGTCGCTCTTGCAGATCACGGTTTAGCGGTCTTCGCCAACGACTTAGCAATGTTCAGAAACAACGAAGGAGATACAAGATGAAGCGAGTTATCGGAGTTCGCCGGGTCACGGGACGCATCCGCGGTCGCATGGCGAGCCAGTTGAACAACTGGCTCAACCAACCCGAGCGGGGCGACGTCCCCGGATGGGTCTTAATCACGGTCATGACTGCCGGCCTAGTAGCGGCGCTTTGGCTGATCGCGGAGCCATTGCTGGCCAATCTCTTCAGCACAGCCATCTCTGGTGTGACCGGCCCGTAGGGTGTGCGGCTGGGGCGAGTTGGCGAAGTGGTGTCAACGCCGAGAATCGGGCGCTGCAGTCACCGACTTCGTCCTGCTGTCTGGGTTGGTGTCGCTGATATTCGCTGCTGTCCTGCAGGTGGGGTATTCATTGCACATCCGCAACACGGCGACAGCGCATGCCATCGAGGGCGCTCGGGTCGCTGCCCGTGCCGATACCTCGCCGCTCGAAGGCGCGATCCGCACCGAGTCCTTGCTGAGGTCAACTGCGCCGGGGAGGTACGGCACGGAGGTCACGTCTGATGAGACCGTGATCAACGGTGTCGTTGTCAGCCGAGTGACCGTTGACTTACCTCTGCCAGTGCTCGGACCCTTAGGCTTTCCGGGACGATGACCGTGACTGGCTTGGCCTACGCCGAGGATCAGGGATGACGGCCAATCGGGGCAGATCACTCATCGGGCAGCCGGATCGTGGCTCAATGCTGATCGAGGTGACAGTTCTGATGGTCTTGGTGATGCTGCCTCTGCTCTATCTCGTCGGGACTCTAGGTCGGGTCCAGGCCGGTGCTTATGCGGCGTCGGCGATGGCGCGAGAATCAGCCCGGGCCTACGTCACTGCCCCTGATGTTTCTCAAGCACCAGGTAGGGCAGCCGGGGGAGGCCAACTCGTCTTGATGAGTCATGGATTTGAAGCCCAGGATGGTTCGGTCGATGTGTCTTGTCCTGATGCCGAGTGTTTGCAGCCAGGCAGCCGGGTGGTGGCGAACTCGCGGATTGCCGTCGAGTTGCCACTGATTCCCGACTTTATGGAGGGCATCGTGCCCACCACGGTTAGTCTCGCCGCGGAACATACCGAAGTCGTTGATTTCTTCCAGGAGAGCAAGTGACGCGCCAGGGGCTCGATGCCCGCCTCGCCCTCCTGCGGGCCGGGCGGGAGGATGGGCAAATAGGTGTTCTGATCCTTGGCATGGCTGCCATCTCATTGACCCTCATCTTGTCGGTTGTCTCCGTGACCTCCGTGCAATTGAGTCGGATCCACCTGCTCGATGCTGCGGATGCGGCAGCCTTGGACGCCGCAGACTCCATCGCCCAAGAGCAGCTCTACGAGAGCGGGTTAGGCAGCGGCGTTCCGCTGACCGACTCTGCCGTCCGGGTGGCTGCTGCTGAGCATCTTTCGAGCGTGCCGCTCCCGCCGCAAGTCTCGAGCTGGGGTGTTGCGCCGGGGACAGGTTCACCGGATGGACGCACGGCGGTGGTGCGGGTGCAAGGGGTCGCGCACCTGCCGATTATCACTTCAGTATTGGACCAATTTGGCTCTGGAGTGAGTGTGACGGTGGAGAGCCGGGCCCGCTCAGATCTCGATGAGTAGAAACCAACGATCGCGAAATTCAGCTGACATTGTTTTCGAAATCCTGGTCTTTGGTTTCCCCGCATCAACAACGCGACAATTGTCAGGAAACGCCGAAGGTCAGCGTGAAGGACGTCATCAGGTTTAACAGCACGTAGGCGTAAATCTAACCTTCGGCGTGGCGGCGGTCTACATGTGACCTAGTGGCGATGGCCAAGAGCGCGAATGCGTAGGTGACGATAGCGCTATGACTCACGCTGAAGACACCGACACACACGGCACTCTCGGTGCGCTGCAGGGCGCACGTTCCACGCTGTCCTTTTTGACAACGACGGAACGCTCACTGACTCAACCGCAGCAGTGGAAAGGTCCTGGCGACGGTGGGCCACCGAATATGAGGTGCCGGAGTTTTCGCTGGAGAATTATCACGGCATGCCCGCTGCCGCAATCATTGCCGCCGTGGCACCCGATATTGACCCTGTCGCCGGGCTCCAGCGCATCGTTGAGCTCGAGGTTGCCGACACAGAAGGTGTGGTGGCGCTGCCCGGCGCTGCGCGGGCCTGTCAGCCCTAATTGGCCACGCTGCAATCGTCACCTCAGCAACAGCGGAATTGGCTGGCGTGCGAGTGGCCGCGGCCGGACTAGTGCAGCCACCGGTGATGATTACCGCTGATGACATCACTCGCGGCAAGCCCGACCCACAGCCATACGTCTTGGGAGCTCAAGGGCTTGGCGTGGACCCATCAAAGTGCTTGGTCGTCGAGGACGCCCATAGCGGTCTGGCCTCTGGTCGTGCCGCAGGCTGCGCGACCCTTGGTCTGGCCACCACTCACGACGCTGCAGAGCTCACCGCAGACTTAGTCATTGCCAATCTTTCGCAGATCGAGTTTGATATCGATGAGCAGGGTATTCGCTTGCGCCGCCGGTGAATCGCCGCCGGTGAATCGTCGCCGGGAAGCGACATCACGGCTTAGTTACGTTACCGTAGGTTACGCAAGCGAAACTTACGGTGTCGTGGTATCGATTTCCTGACGTACCAAGGAGGCTCCTGTGGCCCCAAGCACGCAGCCCATCATCATTCAAGGTGGAATGGGCGTAGCCGTTTCGTCCTGGCAACTCGCACGTGAAGTGTCGATGGCCGGACAAATGGGTGTGATCTCGGGAACCGCGATGGATGCTGTGTTGGCGCGGCGCTTACAGCAGGGCGACCCAGGCGGTCACATGCGCCGGGCGCTTGCCGCGTTCCCTTCGCCAGAAATGGCTGCTCGGATCCTGGATAAGTTCTTTATTGAAGGCGGCAAGGCTGAGGACGCGCCCTACCGGCCATTGCCCAAGTTGACCTTGGACACCTCCCGCGCGGCCGCCGAGTTAGCCGTTGTCGGCAACTTCGCGGAAGTGTGGTGTGCCAAGAGGGCCACGACGGCGTCGTAGGCATCAACTGCTTGGAAAAGTTGCAGGTTGCGACCCCCACGGCATTGCTGGGTGCGGCACTGGCGGGTGTGGACTACGTGCTGATGGGTGCTGGGATCCCGCGCGAAATCCCCGCCCTGTTGAACGACTTCGCCGCTAAGCGCGAGGGCAAGATCACGGCCGACGTGGCTGGTGGGTCAATCACCCGCTATATCAGCGCAGACCCCGTCGACATTCTTGGCGACGACACCCCCGAGACCATCAAGCGTCCTCAGTTCCTGGCGATCGTGTCGGCTGAGGTGCTCGCAAACTACCTTTACCGCGACCCCGAGATTCGCCCTGATGGGTTTATCGTCGAGGGCCCCAGCGCAGGCGGCCACAGCGCGCCACCGCGCGGCAAGATGAAGTTGGACGATGACGGCGAGCCCATCTACGGCCCCCGCGACTTGGCTAACTTGCTCAAGATGGCTGAGATCGGTCTGCCCTTCTGGGTGGCCGGTGCCTACGGCACGCCGGAAAAGGTCGCCGAAGCGCTCGAGGCAGGGGCAGCTGGCGTTCAGGTCGGAACTCTGTTTGCGCTGAGCAACGACAGCGGCGTCACCGAAGAAACGCGTGAGCAGTTGCTTGAGCAATTGCGCGATAACGGCGACATCAAAGTCCGCAACGACCCGCGTGCCAGCCCGACTGGCTTCCCCTTCAAGGTGGCGACACTCAAGGACACGGCCAGCGAGGAAGAGGTCTATCAAGAGCGTCCTCGGCTGTGCGACCTGTCCTACCTGCGTACCGCATACGAGAAAGAAAACGGCGACGTAGGCTTTCGCTGCCCCGCGGAGCCCATCGACATGTACCTCAAGAAGGGTGGCGAAAAGCCAGCCACCGAGGGCCGCAAGTGCTTGTGCAATGGCTTGATGGCCAACATCGGGCTGGGCCAGACCCGCAAGGACGGCTACTCGGAGACGCGCTTGGTGACTCTCGGGCAGGATCTCGACGGTGCCCGTCACCTCATGGGTCAGTATCCGCAAGGTTGGAAGGCCGGAGTTGCTGTCGAGTGGTTGATGACTCAGGTGAGTTCGTCGGTTTCTGCCGACAAGTCTGCCGTCGCTAGCTAGTTGAGGCGGACCTGCCAGGTATAGGGAGCGCGTAGGCTGTTGGCTCGTGGCTGTTGACTTTGAGACCGAACTAAAGAACCTGCGCGCGACCATGCTGACGGTCTCCCAGGTGACCGACCTGGATCGTCTGGCGGCCAGTATCGCTGACCTCGAAGAGCAGGCGTCCGCTCCCGACCTTTGGGACAACGTCGATCACGCCCAAAAGGTGACCTCTCAACTCTCCCGGGCAAACAGCGAGCGCGACCGCATTGTCGGGATGGGTGACCGCATTGACGAGTTGGAAGTCCTAGTCGAGCTCGCCACAGAAGAGTCAGATCCCGCAGCCCTGGCTGAAGCCGAGACTGAGTTGGCTTCGCTGCGTAAAGACGTGGATCAACTGGAGGTCCGCACCCTGTTGAACGGTGAGTTCGACGAGCGCGAAGCGGTCGTGACGATTCGTTCGGGTGCCGGTGGCGTCGATGCGGCCGACTGGGCCGAGATGCTCTTGCGGATGTACCTGCGTTGGGCCGAGCGGCACGACTATCCCACGACCGTGCTCGACACCTCGTATGCCGAAGAGGCCGGGCTGAAGTCCGCGACGTTTGAGGTCAAGGTTCCATACGCGTTCGGCACGTTGTCCGTTGAAGCGGGCACTCACCGCCTCGTTCGGATCAGCCCATTCGATAACCAGGGGCGCCGTCAGACCTCGTTTGCTGCGGTGGAGGTCATCCCACTGATCGAGACCACCGACAGCATCGAAATTCCGGACAACGACCTCAAGATCGACGTGTTCCGCTCATCCGGCCCTGGCGGGCAGTCGGTCAACACCACCGACTCTGCCGTCCGAATGACGCACATCCCCACTGGCACCGTCGTGTCGATGCAAAATGAGAAGTCCCAGATCCAGAACCGCGCGGCAGCACTTCGTGTCATGCAGTCTCGGCTTTTGTTGTTGAAGAAGGCCGAGGAGCACGCGACCAAGAAGGAGATGGCTGGAGACATCAAGGCCTCATGGGGTGACCAGATGCGGTCCTACGTCTTGCACCCATACCAAATGGTCAAGGACCTGCGCACGGCACAGGAGTCGGGCAACGCGTCGGTCATTCTCGATGGCGAGATTGACAGTTTCATCGAAGCTGGCATTCGGTGGAAGCGCTCACAAGAGCGCGACGCCGAGTAGGTCGAGCAAAAACAACCCTTCAGGGGTCACGTTTCCGCAACGCCGGTCACGTGAGGTTGCTGCAGTCACATAGGTCCCACACGTAACATCGTGTGTGGTTCACTCTCGTCTGGCTTGTGCCTGGTGAGCGGGCCGACCGATGCCCCCGATCTGTCAGGCAGTTTTCGATAGCTCATGATTACTCTGGAAAATGTCAGCGTGCGGTACGCCAAGGGCGATCCTTGGGCGCTCGATGACGTCTCGGTCGACATCCAGCGCGGAGAGTTCGTCTTCGTGGTGGGAGCCTCTGGGTCGGGTAAGTCCTCTTTGATTCGGCTAATTATTTTGGAGCGTACGGTCACCAAGGGGCGGGTCCTGGTTGCAGGCAATGACCTCAACAAGATGCCCCGACGGCACGTGCCACGGCTGCGCAGGGGAGTGGGAACGGTCTTTCAAGACTTCCGTCTGCTTTCTGGCAAGACCGTCTATCAAAACGTCGCCTATGTGTTGCAGGTCTTGGGGACAAAGCCACACATGATCAAGCAGCTAGTCCCCGAGACGCTGGAACTGGTCGGACTCGAAGGCAAAGGCAAGCGATTGCCGCACGAACTCTCTGGTGGCGAGCAGCAGCGAGTAGCGATTGCCAGAGCCATGGTGAACAAACCACCGATCCTGCTGGCCGATGAGCCCACCGGAAACCTGGACCCAGAAACTAGCCAAGAGATCGTGGCCATTCTGGACCGGATCAATCGTTCTGGCACCACCGTGGTGATGGCCACGCACGACACCACGATTGTCGACACCTTCCGCAAGCGGGTCGTTCAACTCAGCGATGGCGTGATCATCCGAGACCAAGCCGATGGCCAGTATGTCGACACACAGGTGGGGGAGGGCTCGTGAGATTAGGGTTCCTCTTCGGCGAGGTGGCCAACGGTCTGCGCCGCAACACCGCAATGTTTGTCTCTGTCGTGCTCGTCACCATGGTTTCGGTGTTTTTCATGGGTGGCGGCTTGCTCGCGCAACAGCAAGCGTCGCTGTCCAAGGGCTATTGGTATGACCGGGTCCAGGTCACGATCTTCCTGTGCACTCCAAACGCGACCGACGTCGCTGCCTGTGTCGGGGGAGCTGCCACGCAAGAGCAGCGTGACCAGATCGAGAGTGACCTAGAGAGCCTCAGCCCGTTGGTCGAGGACTACTTCTATGAGTCAAATGGCGAGGCATACGATCGATTCCGGGAGCAGTTCCGCAACTCCCCAGCCCTGGACACCATTCCGCAAGAGGCCATCCCGGAGAGTTTCCGGGTGCAATTGTTCGACCCCAGCAAGTACGACGTCATCGCCGGTGCCTTCCAGGGCACGCCCGGCGTCGACGACGTTGTGGACCAGCGTGACCTGGTCCAGCGTCTGGCAGCGTTCCTCAATGTCGTGACTTTCGGCGCGGTTTCGCTGGCCCTGGCCATGCTGATCTGTGCTCTGCTGCTGATCGGCACCACTATCAGGCTGACAGCCTGGTCACGCCGCCGAGAAACCAACATCATGCGGATGGTGGGCGCCAGCGCTTTCACTCTGTACGTGCCGTTCATTATCGAGACAGTCCTGGCCACTCTGCTTGGAAGTCTGCTGGCTCTAGCCCTGTTGTATGGCGTCGTTGAGTACGGCATCACCGGCTACCTATCCGATCTCCTAGCCGGACAGAGTGGCTTGGTCAGCTTGATCGGCAGCTCAGAACTCTTCTTTTTAGCCCCTTCCTGGTCGGTGGGGCCGTCTTGCTGGCGGTCATCACCTCCTGGTTCGCCCTGCGTCGTTACGTTCGCGTTTAGTGAGGCCCCTGATGAATGTTCTTTCCCGCACCACTCTGGCCCGACCCCACCGTCACCGGGGGATTAAGGCATCGCTGATCATTGCGCTGAGTGCCGGAATGATTATGGGCACGCCCGCACTGGCAGACGAGCTCGATGATATTCAAGACCAGCAAGAGCGGGTCCAACAGGAGCAGCAAGGCACTCAGAACGACAAGTCTGAGGTCGAGGGGTCCATTGAAGACCTGGGCGAGCACCTGGAGGACACATCACTTGAGCTAGAAGCGGCCAACGCCAAGCTTGAGAAAACCAACGCCGATGTTGCGGCGGCTGAAATAGCCCTGGCCGGAGCTCAGGATGAGTTGGATGCTGCCGAAGTGGAGGCAGACCGCATTCAGGGTGAGTTGGATGTTGCCTACGCCAATGAAGAAAAGATTCAAACCTCGCTTGATGACAATGCGCAGGCGCAAGAAGAAACAGAAGCCGCTGTCGGAGCCATCGCCCGCGAGTCCTACAAGAATGGTGGGGTTGGCGAGCTAGAGGCGACCCTTGACGTCTTGGCTGGCGATGGCGACGCAGTGCAAGAGCTCGAGATGTCGCGAACAGTTCTGCGCGTCCAAGACCAGAGCATTCAAGAGTTGAGCAACCAGAAAGCAGTCGAAGTAGCCGAGCAAGATCGGCTTGCGGGCGTCCGGGCCGATATCGCGGACCTGCTGGCTGAAGCCGAGGCCAACGTCATCCGAAAGGAAGACGCGGTCACGGCTGCCGACGAGGCGAAGACTGACTTGGAAGACTTGCAAGCTCAGCAGGAAGCAGACCAAGCGAGCTTGAAGAGGAGAAGGCCAAGGTCTCAAAGGACTTGGAGGCAGCGCAACAGGAGAACGACGACCTGGAAGCGCAGTTGGCTGAATTGGCGGCCGAGAAGTACGACCTCGACATTGCCGAGCAGGCTGAGGTCCAACGGCTCGCGGACGAAGAGGCCAAGCGCATCGCTGAGGCCGAGGCGCAACGCGCAGCCGAAGCCGAGGCTGCGCGTCAGGCTGAGGCTGCGCGTCAGGCTGAAGCAGAACGCCAAGCCGAAGCAGAGCGTCAGCAGCAGTCGTCTTCATCGCCGGCGCCAGCCCTGCTCCCGCGCCAGCCCCTGCTCCCGCGCCAGCCCCTGCTCCCGCGCCAGCCCCTGAACCCGCACCGGCACCTGCGCCAGCCCCAAGCGGCGGGTATCTCTCCCGGCCAACCCCAGCTGCCGTTACCAGCAGCTACGGCTACCGGACCCACCCCATCTTCGGCGACCAGCGCTTACACGCTGGCACTCGACTTCGCCTCCAACTGCGGCACTCCGGTGTATGCGGGCGCTGACGGCACCGTCATCGACACCCCGTTCACCGCGGGTGGTGGCAACAAGATCATCATTGACCATGGTGTGGTGAACGGCGTGAACTTGACCACGACATACCTGCACCTGCAGTCGTATGCGGTGAAGTCGGGCTCAGTGAGCAGCGGGCAAGTTGTTGCCTACGCCGGAACGACGGGCAGCTCAACAGCGTGCCACCTGCACTTCGAGACGCGAGAAAACGGCATCACGGTTAACCCGATGAATTGGCTGTAAACTCGGACGTTGCGTCGCGTTCGCGTTGCACTATTGGGCCTGCCCGCAGGCCACGGCGAGGGAAAGAGCAGATGGTGAAGGAGAAGGGTCGCAAGCTTGTTGCCAACAACAAGAAGGCGCGCCACGAGTTCCACCTTGAGGACACGGTCGAAGCAGGCCTGGTCCTGACGGGGACAGAAGTTAAGTCTTTGCGGATGGGACGCGCTGCTCTGGTCGATGGCTATGTCACGGACTACCGCGGCGAGTTGTACCTCGAGAATGCTCATATCCCCGAGTACTCCCAGGGCAATTGGACCAACCACAGCGCCCGGCGGCGTCGCAAGTTGTTGATGCACCGCGATCAGATCGACAAAATGATCATGAAGGCTGGCCAGGCTGGCTACACGATCGTGCCACTCTCGCTGTACTTCGTGGATGGCCGAGCCAAAGTCGAGATCGCCTTGGGCAAGGGTAAGAAACTGCACGATAAGCGACAGACGATGCGAGAGCGTCAAGATCAGATGGAAGCCCAGCGGGCCATGTCCAACCATCTGAAGAAACACGGGTAGACTACATCTCTGGAACATTGAAAACTGGACAGTGTGATGTGGTCACCTCATGGGGGTGATCGGTTTCGACGTTGTGCGGCCAATTAGAGGAAGCGGGCCGAGAATGCAAGGTCAACTCGTTAATGTTCCTTGCAAAACCACAGGTGCCGATTCCAAGCGCACCGACTTCGCCCTCGCTGCCTAAGCGAGCCTGAAGTCTGTCAGCCTGAGGTAGTTTCCGACTCAGTGTCTGGCATCAGCTAGGAAACTTGCTGCGTCATCATGTTGGGGGATGACGCGGGACTCTTACTCAACTGGGCCTGTCAGAGGACGTGTGCGTGCGAGCTCTGGGGCCGAGAAAATCCATAGCGCACTGCGCCCGGAGAAGCTCTAGTTCCCCGGCAGCGGACGCGGGTTCGATTCCCGCCACCTCCACCATTTCGACCACATCACACTGTTCAGTCCATTGTTCTGCAACGTCTAAGGGCGGCGATCATTTCGGTGATCGCCGCCCTTAGTCATGCCTGCTCTTGAACGCCTACGCGTTGCTCAACTCTGTTGGCGCCTTTGGCGCAATGACGGCAGGCTTGTCACTCTTTGCTCGTGCCATGCCAAAGCCGTCACGCTGGCGACCACGATGAACATGCCCATCCAGCGGCTCGGTGTCATTGAGGCATCCAGCAGAGTGACGCCAACAATCGCTGCTGTCACCGGGAAGAACAACTCTGCAAACGTCGCCCGCGAGGCCGGGGTGCGCCGCAAGCCGATGTAGTAGAAGGTCAGAGCTAACAACCCCGGGATCAAGGCGAGGCCGATCAGCGTTGGCGCCAACGAGATCGGCATTGTCCAACCGGACCCGGTCACCAAAACGATCAGCAACGTTGCCGGCAGCCCAAAGGCAAAGCGCAGCACCAGAGTGTTGCGTGCGCCCAGTTCTTGATCTACGAGTCGCCCCAAAACAGTCCCTGCTGCCCACAGCGCAGCCGCTCCCAAAGCAAACAGCGCCGCTTGAGCATCGGAGATGCCGACGTTGAAGGGCTCCGCGAAGGTCAGCAGCCAAGCACCAATCAGCGCTGGAATCGCGAAGAACGCAAACTTCGGTCGCAGCCGCTCGCCGAGGATGACAACCGCCAACAAGATAGCCAGCAGCGGTTGCAACTTTTGCAGCACCTGTGGCGTGATCGGGTCGCCAAACTGGAAAGCTGCGGTGAAGAGGGTCGTGGCGAGTGCTGAAGAACCTGCCCCGATGATGACGGTGGCGGCCCGAGTCCGCGCGGACGATGAAGCCCAGGCGCGCAGGGCTGCTGGCAGGAACGGCGAGACAAAGAGCACCAAAGCCAGGTGCTCAAAGAAGACGACGGTGGGAGCAGAGAGCCCACGCGAAAGTGGCTCCCGGAGCAGCGCTGAGGTTCCCCACAGACTTGCCCCGAGAGCCACTAACCAAGTGAGGTCACGCCTCACGAATCAGCGCCCTGCGCTGCGGTTTCGCTCTGCTCTGCGATCTTGGCGCGGACGTCATCCATGTCCAGCTCCTTAACCTGCGAGATCAGCGAGTCAAGTGCGTTCGCGGGGAGTGCGCCTGGCTGTGCGAAGACGAGAATGCCCTCGCGGAAGGCCATAACGGTCGGGATCGAGGTGATGTTGGCGCTACCGGCCAATTCGCCCTGCGCTTCGGTGTCAACCTTGCCGAAGACAATGTCGGAGTGCTCGTTGGAGGCTTCCTCGAAGATGGGTCCGAACTGCTTGCACGGGCCACACCACTCTGCCCACCAGTCAACCAACACAATGTCGTTGTCGGTGAGGGTCTGCTCGAAGGTCTCTGTAGTCAGTTCAACAGTGCTCATATTGGGGCCAACAGGCGAACGCGCCCAGAGATTCCCGGCACCTGGGGGCGGCATAGGTCACAATGAAGCGCATGAGCCCTGTTCCTTCCGTGTCCAACTCCATCACTGTCCGCTTGCGCTTGCCTGCGCGGGTCACGGCAGTTAGCGAAATCTCCGGCGCCGTTGAGCGAGCGTCCGGCATGGTTACCGCAGAGACATCACTGAGTCAGGCACAGAGCGGCTCCAGGCCGACCTGACGATCGCGACCTATGGCAGCGATCACGCGGATGAGGTTGTCGAGGCAATGCGCACCGTCCACGGTGTCGAGATCGACAAGGTCAGCGACCGCACTTTCCTGGTGCACCTTGGCGGAAAGCTCAGCGTTGAGTCCAAGCTCCCGATCCGCAACCGCGATGACCTGTCGCTGGTTTACACCCCAGGTGTGGCAAAGATCTGCCAGGCGATTTATGACAACCCAGAGGACGCGCGCCGATTAACGATTAAGCGCAACACTGTCGCGGTGGTCACGGATGGCACAGCTGTCCTCGGTATGGGTGACATCGGGCCACTGGCAGCGATGCCGGTCATGGAGGGCAAGGCAGCGCTGTTCAAGCGGTTCGCCAACGTCGACGCCTTTCCGATTTGTCTAGATACCAAGGACGCCGATGAGATCGTTGCGATCGTTAAGGCAATCGCGCCCGGTTTTGCTGGCATCAACCTGGAGGACATCTCTGCTCCACGCTGCTTCTACATCGAGGAGCGACTCCGCGAAGAGCTAGATATTCCGGTCTTCCACGACGACCAGCACGGTACGGCCATCGTTGCGTTGGCCGCCCTACGAAACGCCCTGCGTGTGGTCCACAAAGAACTCAAAGATGTTCGCATTGTTATGTCCGGGGCTGGCGCGGCAGGTACGGCCATCATCAGGTTGCTGATCAAGGCTGGGGCGGCGAACCTTGTGGTCTCCGACGTTCATGGCGTCGTGCATCCCGAACGCGCGGACATCGCGGCCGATCCAGATTCGCAGTTGGCATGGGTCGCTGGTCACACCAACCAGGACGGGTTCCAGGGCTCGCTCATTGAAGCCGTCGTGGGCAGCGATGTCTTTATCGGCGTCTCGGCTGGCAACCTGCTGACTGGCGACCACATCGCCACAATGAATGACGACGCAATCGTTTTCGCTATGGCCAACCCGGTGCCCGAGGTGGACCCCGCGGCGGCTGGGCAGCACGCCACCGTCGTTGCAACCGGTCGAAGCGACTTCGCCAACCAGATCAACAACGTTTTGGTCTTCCCCGGCGTCTTCCGCGGTCTGCTGGATGCGGGCACCGACATGGTCAGTGACGACACGTTGCTGGCTGCGGCAATGGCGCTGGCTGATGTAGTCGGCCCTGACGAGCTCAACCCGACCTACATCATCCCCAGCGTCTTTAACCCCAAGGCGACCAAAGCCGTGGCCAAAGCAGTTGAAGAGGCTGCTCGCGCTCGGACAACTCAGGAAGCATCTGGTGACGCAGCGGCACCTGCTGGATAGCTCGCAGCGCGCGGCTGTTGGGTACGTCTGCTTTGGTGCATTGCTGCTTCTGCAGGTGCAGTTGCTCTACCTCGCCACCGGCACTGGCCCGCCGCCGTTTGCGCACGCTGACAAGGTTGTTCACTTCCTGATGTTTGCGTTGCCAGCGGCTGTCGCGGCCGTGGTCCGTTCGCGCGCCATGATCGTGGTTCTGATAGTGCATGCGGTGATCAGTGAACCGGCCCAGCGAGTTTTGACGAGCGGGCGCCAGATGGACGTTTGGGATGCCGTAGCCGATCTGCTGGGAGTCGCGCTTGGCGTCGCCGCGATAGCGCTGATTCGCGCGCGGGTAAAGGTGGGACAGCGATGACTGCGGATGACCCGCTGATCGGCAAGTTGCTGGTGGCCACCCCCATCACTGGAGGCGACTTTGAGCGTTGCGTCGTGGTGATCCTGGCGCACAGCGGCGATGGCAGCCAAGGGGTCGTGCTCAATGACCCTTCGGGTGCCGAGGTTGACGCTGTCTTGCCGCATTGGCACTCAGTCGTGGTCCAACCGCCACTGCTCTACCACGGCGGTCCGGTGGGCACCGACGCCGCAATGGGCCTTGCCTGGGTGCCTGAGGCGACCGATGACGACGACCTGATCGGCCTGCACCCCGCCTTGCCTCAAATATGCCTTGTTGACCTCGACGCGCCAGTGGAGATTGTTGCTGGCGGAGCCGAAGCAATACGCCTCTTTGTTGGATATGCGGGATGGTCCGATGGCCAACTAGAGGATGAGATCGCTGAAGGTGCCTGGTTCGTTGTTGACTTAGAGCCAGCCGATGTTTTTCGCAGTGACAGCACTGCACTGTGGCGCGACGTCTTAGCCCGCCAACGCAACTCCATGTCCCTTGTCACCACTTACACCGACACCCCAGAAGCCAACTGAGCGTTCTACAGTGAGAGGTATGAGCCTGATGAGTCAGAAATTCACCCCCGTGATGAGCCAGCCTTTGGACGCTCCGACTGAGCCGGGCGGACCCTCGACCCAGACTGGTCTGCTGGAACGCGAAGACACTCGCGTGGATCCCCAACTGAGTGAGCCGGGCGATCACGAGCGCTTCGCCCACTACGTCCGCAAAGAAAAGATCACCGAGAGCGCAGTCACCGGCGAGCCAGTGATTGCCTTGTGCGGCAAAACCTGGATCCCGGGTCGCGACCCCAACAAGTTCCCGGTATGCCCGACCTGCAAAGAGATCTACCAGGGTCTGAAGGCTCCGCAAGATGGTGGGGAGTGATCGGCGCGCCAAGCGCTGACCTCTTTGCCCGGGTCTTCAGGGACCGGGCTTATCCTCGGATGCGATGAGCACTACAGCCGCTTCGCACCTTTCCCCCGCATACCCTGACAAGGCGGCCTGGGGCACTGCACGCAAACTCCGCGCCTGGCAGGCGAAAGCTCTTGAGACCTATCTAGAGTCGTTGCCGCGTGACTTTCTCACGGTGGCCACACCAGGCGCAGGTAAAACTACCTTCGCGCTGCTCATCGCTACTGAGTTGTTAAACCGCGGTGTCATCAAGCGCATCACGGTCGTTGCGCCCACGGAGCACTTGCGCACCCAGTGGGCTGATGCAGCGGCCAAGGTAGGCATCCGCATTGACCCCAAGTTCACCAACGCGCAGGGCAAGCACGGGGCTGACTTCCAGGGCATCGCCGTCACCTACGCTGGGGTGGCCAGCAAGCCACTGCTGCACCGAGCGCGTGCCGAGAACGAACCAACTTTGGTGATCCTCGATGAGGTGCACCACGGCGGCGACGCGCTGTCCTGGGGTGAGGCGGTGCGCGAAGCCTTTGAGCCGGCTGTGCATCGACTCGCGCTCACTGGCACGCCCTTCCGCTCGGACACGGCCGCTATCCCGTTTGTTCGCTACGAAATGGATGAGCGCGGCATATTGCGCTCCAGCGCTGACTACACCTACGGCTATGCCGAGGCATTGCGTGATCATGTCGTGCGTCCGGTCTTGTTCATGGCCTACAGCGGGAGTATGCGGTGGCGCACTCGCGCTGGCGACGAGGTCGCCGCTCGCTTGGGTGAGCCATTGACCAAGGACGTCACCGCGCAAGCTTGGCGAACCGCCCTTGACCCTGCGGGGGAGTGGGTGCCCTCCGTCTTGCAGTCGGCTGACAAGCGGCTCAGCGAAGTCCGTCGCCACGTTCCTGATGCTGGCGGGCTGGTGATTGCGACGGATCAGCGCAATGCCCGGGCGTATGCCAAGCAACTTGAGGCCATCAGTGGCGAACCTGTGACCGTTGTGCTCTCCGACGACAAAGGCTCATCGAAGCGCATTGAAGATTTTGCCGACTCCACCTCTCGGTGGATGGTGGCGGTGCGAATGGTGTCTGAAGGCGTTGACGTCCCCCGTCTCTGTGTGGGTGTCTATGCCACCTCGACGTCGACCCCATTGTTCTTCGCCCAAGCGATTGGGCGCTTTGTCCGTGCTCGCCGACGCGGGGAGACTGCGTCAATCTTTTTGCCCAGCGTCCCGCTGATTTTGGAGCACGCTGGCAACCTTGAGATTGAGCGTGATCACGCGCTTGACCGAGCTGAGAATGCCAATGGCGATGAAGATGATTTGTGGTCACCGGAGGAAGGTCTGATCAAGGCCGCTCAGGAGGGCGAGGCCGCGATTGACTCATCGGGCACCTTTGAGGCGCTTGAGTCCGAGGCAGAGTTTGACCACGTGCTCTTTGATGCCCAGCAATTTGGCATGGGTGCGTTGTCGGGTAGCGATGATGAGCAGGACTACCTCGGCCTGCCTGGCCTGCTAGAGCCTGATCAAGTTGCTCACCTGCTGCGGGATCGCCAGAAAAAGCAGCAGCGCAACGGCGGCGGCAAAGAGGTGGCCGAGCGAGTCGCAGCACACCGCGCGCTCGCTGAACACCGTAAGGAACTCAACAAGTTGGTGTCTGGCTATGCCCGAAAGACCGACCAGCCGCACGCCATTGTGCACGCAGAATTGCGCCGCACGTGCGGCGGCCCCTGAATTGGCAACAGCATCGACTGAGCAAGTCCTGGAGCGGGTGGAAACTCTGCGCCGGTGGTTTGTCGGGCGAAAATAGCTACGACTTTGCCGGTTGACGTGGCAGAGTTAACGCATGAGCCAACAGCCTGCCGGATGGTACGACGATCCACGCGATAGCGATCAGCTGCGGTATTGGGACGGTGCCCAGTGGACTCCGCATACGCACACGAAGGCACCGCCGGAGCAAACTGCCCCAACTCAATGGCAGACTGCTGAGACCGATGTTTTCCCCGTCGGGGATCAGCAGGGTGAGGAGTGGCAATCGACGGGCAGCGAGCAGCCGTACGGTCAGCAGTCTTACCAGCAAGAGCAGCAGGCGCAGGGGGATTATGGCCAGTCGTACGGTCAGCAGTCTTACCAGCAGACGTACCCGGCAGCAGCACAAGGCGGCGGGTCACATGACCCCAATGCCCAGCAATGGAACTCCGCAGATATGGCACCGGTGGGTAGTCCCGCACCGTGGTGGCGCCGCCTGGTCGCTCGTATTCTCGACGGGCTTCTGATCGGCCTGGTGGTCGGTGTGCCAATGATGTTCGTCTTGTGGGGTCAAGGTATTGATGCCTTCTCGCTCTGGCTGGGCGTCGCGACGGGCCTCGTGGGCTTCATCTACGAGACAGTGTTGCTAAAGACCATGTCGGCAACACTGGGCAAACTTGCCATGGGCCTGAGGGTTCACAAGTTGGCTGACGAAGCACCGCTGTCGTGGGTCACCGCAGCCATTCGCTCGGCAACGTGGCACGGCGCGAGTCTGCTGAGCAATGTGCCGATCGTTGGCTACGCCTTCCTGCTCTTTCTCCTCCTCAATGGTCTGTGGCCACTGTGGGATGGCAAAAACCAGTCGCTCAATGACAAGGCGGCCGGGACGCAGGTCGTCTTCAGCAGCTGAACTTAGCTCAAACCTCGTTCACGACAGTGACGCCGGCGTCGTTAAACGCAGCGACCGCTGCCTGAGTCGAGTCCGGGGCTACCCCGGCCATCAGTGGTAGCAAAGCCCGAGTCGTAAAGCCCGCTGTGGCAGCATCCAGGGCGGTGGCTCGAACGCAGTAGTCAGTCGCGATGCCAACAACATCAACATCAGTGATGCCGCGATTGCGAAGCCAATCGGCTAGCCCGAAAGTGCCGTCAGGGGTTTCGGCGCTGGCTTCGAAGCCGCTGTAAGCCGCCGTGTGCTCACCTTTGCGAAAGACTGCGTCGACGCGCTGAAGGGCAGGCTCCAACTCGACGCGGAAGTCAGCACCCGCGGTGCCCACTTCGCAGTGCACCGGCCAGGACTGCGCAAAGTCAGGTGTTTTTGACCAGTGCTGCCCGGGGTCGATATGCCAATCTGCCGTCGCAGCAATCGAGGCGTACTCCTGGTGGTGGTCCCGCACATAGTGCGAGATAGCTTCGGCTACGGCAATGCCGCCGGTCACGGGCAGCGACCCTCCTTCGCAAAAGTCGTTCTGGACATCAACGATGACGAGGGCTCGGCCTCATGGCCCCAGCCTAGATCAGGACCAGTCGTCGAGATAGGTCGTCGGGATTGCTGGGTCGCCAGCAGACAGTCGCAGCGCGCGAGTCGGCAACTCGGCCCTGGATTTTTGGTGATGGGCGCGCGCGGTTTGGGCGTCGGTCGCGGCAACAACTTCGCCGTCCCGGACCAACTCGGTCAGCAATAGCCGGTCATCCCCATCGTCTTGGGGTTCGCGTTGAATGCCAATGAGTTCTTCCTGCGCCACACCGACGGCATTGCGGCGGCGTAGCGCGTATTTGCGCCCACCGACAGAGGCCTTGTTCTTGCTGGCCTTGGCAACCCCTCCATCTCGCCCGATTGGCTTTCGCGGCTCACCAGTTTGAACACCATGCCAGCGGCCGGTGATCCGGACCCGGTGACGACCCTGGTCCCCACGCCATAGGCGTCCACGGGCGCTGCCTGCAGCCCAGCAATCGCATACTCATCCAAGTCAGAGGTCACCACGATCCGGGTGTCTTTGGCGCCGAGAGAGTCGAGTTGAGCGCGCACCTCACGGGCCTGCGAGACCAGGTCGCCTGAGTCGAGGCGCACACCTCCCACTTCGCTGCCAGCGAGGTCAACGGCAATCTTCACTGCGTTGGTGACGTCATAGGTGTCCACCAGCAAGGCAGTGTTGGCACCCAGGGAAGCGATCTGTGACGCGAACGCTTCTTCTTCGGTGTCGTGCAGCAAGGTGAAGGAGTGAGCAGCGGTGCCAACGGTCGGCACGCCGTGGCTCCTGCCTGCCTCAAGGTTTGAGGTGGCCTCAAAGCCGGCGATGTAAGCGGCGCGGGCGGCGGCAACGGCCGATTGCTCGTTGGTCCGGCGCGAGCCCATTTCGAGACAGGGCGACCGTCGGCTGTGGCAGTCATGCGCGAGGCCGCGGTCGCGACAGCAGAGTCGTAGTTCAGGATCGACAGCACCAAGGTCTCAAGGATGACGCCTTCGGCAAACGTGGACTCGACGACCATCAACGGCGAGCCGGGGAAGTAGCACTCGCCCTCGGCATACCCACTGATGTTGCCGCTGAATCGATAGTTAGCCAGGTAGTCCAGCGTTTCCCCGTTGACGACCTTGGTGCGCGAAAGGAAGGACAACTCGTCATCGCCAAAGCGAAAGTCTTTGAGGGCCTCCAGCACGCGTCCGGTGCCGGCCAGCACGCCGTAGCGGCGACCGCCGGGCAATCCTCGGGCAAACTCTCAAAGACGCACTTGCGGTGCGCGTGGCCGCTGGCCAGAGAGGCCTGCAACATCGTAAGTTCGTAGTGGTCAGTGAGCAACGCGGTGCTGGTCATACCTGAGCACTTTAGAGTGGGTATGTGTTTGTTGCCGCATCTGCCGTTGACCGGCCAGCCGAATCGCCCGAAGAGCAAGGTGATGTGGGCCTGCTTGAACGCCCGCTTGCCGACACCCCTGGGTAACACTGGTCTGGAATGACCCCGTCAACCTCATGTCCTATGTGACGTGGGTGCTCCAGCACCATTTTGGCTACAGCGAGGCGAAAGCCACCAAGTTGATGATGGACGTCCACCAAGAGGGCCGGGCCGTGGTTGCCATTGGGGCCCGCGAAAAGATGGAAGCCGACACTGAAGCCATGCACGGGTATGGCTTATGGGCGACCTTTCAAAAGGACGACTGATGGCAACAGCATTCCGGCGCAAACGCGGTCGCATCGTCGGCACCCTGGATCAAGACGAACTCGGCATCGTCGTGCACCTGCTGAAACTGACGCGGGACTTTGTCGCGCCCGAGCGCGCCGAGACCGGCGACCCGTTCCTGGATCTCGTCGCAGGTATGGGCGAAACAGACCCTGACCCCAGTGAGCCTTCCGATCCGGCACTGTTGCGGTTGTTGCCGCCGGCGCATCGCACAGACTCAGAACAGGCCAGTGAGTTTCGGCGGTTGACAGAGCACTCGCTGCGCACCCGCAAGGCGGCAAACGCCAAGCGTGCGATTGAGGTGCTGGAGGGGGCGCCCAGCTCAAAGCTGGAGCTGGACGACGGGCAGGCCAAGCAATCATGGTCGCGCTCACTGATATTCGGCTGATTTTGGGGGAGCGGCTAGACCTGCGCACCGATGAAGATTCCGAGCGACTTCGGGCCCAGCTTGAGGCGTCGCTGTCGGGTGAAGCCGAAATGGATCCGGCCAAGGCCCAGCAGATGGCCTATTACGACTTCCTCTCCTGGCTGCAAGAGTCCCTCACGATGGCGCTCATGCAGAGATAGGTGACGAACGCAGGAATCGACCCAGTAGTGTGAAGGCATCATGACGACGCACTCTGCTCCTGTTTCCACGACCGAAAACGCCGCCGTCACTGGCAGCGATATCCGAGTCCGGTTCTGCCCGTCGCCGACGGGGACACCGCACGTCGGCATGGCGCGCACGGCCCTCTTCAACTGGGCTTATGCACGCCACCACGGCGGCACGTTTGTCTTCCGCATTGAGGACACAGACGCCGCTCGGGACTCAGAAGACTCCTACGCGCAGATTATTGAGGCGCTGCAATGGTTGGAGTTGGAGTATGACGAGGGTCCCGACATCGGGGGCCCGCATGAGCCATATCGTCAGAGCCAACGGCACGAAGAGCACCGACGAGTGGCTGCGAAGTTGCTCGAATCTGGCTACGCCTATGAGTCGTTCTCCACGCCCGAGGAGGTTGAGGAGCGGCACCGCGCGGCTGGTAAGGACCTGAAACTGGGCTACGACAACTTTGATCGCGAGCTGACGCAGTCGCAGCGCGATGAGTTCCGCAGCGAAGGCCGGGAGCCGGTTTTGCGGCTGCGGATGCCCGATGAGGACATCACCTTCCAGGACTTGGTCCGCGGTGAAGTCACTTTCAAGGCTGGCTCGGTGCCTGACTTCGTCATTGTTCGAGGCAACGGAGCGCCCCTCTACACGTTGGTCAACCCAGCCGATGATGCTGCGATGGGCATCACGCACGTGATCCGCGGCGAGGACTTGCTCTCTTCAACGCCTCGCCAGATCGCGCTCTACCGGGCATTGATCGCGATCGGCGAAGCCGAGCGAGTGCCGGTGTTCGGTCACCTCCCGCTCGTTTTGGGCGAAGGGTCAAAGAAACTTTCCAAACGTGATCCGCAATCCAATTTGTTCTTGCATCGTGATCGCGGATTTGTTGCCGACGGAATGATTAACTATTTGGCGCTTTTGGGTTGGTCGATTGGCGGCGACCGAGATGTTTTTACCCCCGCCGAACTTATTGCGGCTTTCGATGTCGAGTCTGTCAACCCAAACCCAGCCCGCTGGGATCAAAAAGGCAGAGGCGACCAACGCCGAGCATCTTCGATTGATGGACACCGGGGACTTCGCTTCCCAGTTGCTTCCAGTGCTGCAGGACGCGGAGGCGATCCCGGTGCCGACCACGATGGCCCAGCTGGCTCGGTTGGCTCAGGTGGCTCCACTGGTGCAGACGCGTGTCCAAGTGCTGGCCGAGGCTGTCGACCTGGTCTCGCCGTTCTTCGTGGCCGATGAAGAACTGCCGATTGCCGATGACGCCCGCAAGCAGTTGAAGGAGTCGGCTGGTCAGGTGCTTGACGCTGGTATTCAGGCGTTGGAGCAGATTTCTGGGACGGTGGGCGATCCACTGGGCGGTGGCGTTGAGTGGACGGCGGAGCGTATTGAAGCCGGCCTGCGTGAAGCAATCGTTGATGGCCTCGAAATGAAGCCTCGGTTGGCTTTTGGGCCACTGCGCACTGCTGTTTCCGGACAACGCATCTCGCCGCCGCTCTTTGAGTCCATGGAGATCCTGGGCAAGGACTCAACGATGGCCCGGTTGCGTAGGTTGCGCGCCGAAGTCTAAGGCCAGGTCGCTGTAGGTCGGACGCCTCATCAGAGGCCGATTTGGGGTGAGGGTCGAGGCCAGGTATCGTTGCTTCTCGGTTCGGAGGGATCTGAAAAGGTCCGTGTGAAACCCCTTGGGGTATGGTGTAATTGGCAACACGGCTGATTCTGGTTCAGTTGTTCTAGGTTCGAGTCCTGGTACCCCAGCACGAATTTCGCCGTTTCGGCGAGGTTCAGGCAGAGCATCTACGTGAGGTAGTGTTTTGCCTCGGCTGCTCAGCAGTCAGCGCACTTGGCCCCGTTGTGTAGCGGCCTAGCACGTCGCCCTCTCAAGGCGGTAGCGCGGGTTCGAATCCCGTCGGGGCTACAAGTTGGCGGCCTTCACTCATGTGAGTGAAGGCCGCTTTTGCGTTTTAGGGGGCTTCAGGGCGCAGCGGGTTGTGCGCAGTTTCTCTATGGATAGTCAATAGGTGGGCAAAAGATCGTGCGATATATTGTCCGCCAATTTCGCGTCTGTCCGAAGATGAAATGACGTTCATGTGGATGAGGCCTCGTTCCGGTGGGAACATCGCTCAGATCGGGTTAATGTTGGTGTGGCTCATAGGATGCCAGTCAAGAAGTGGCTGGCTTGGGCTTGAATAATCGGAGGCTATTCCGTGAACAAAGCAGATCTCATTGAACACGTTGCTGACCAACTCGGTGGCAAGGTTGAAGCAACTGCCGCGTTAGAGTTGATTCTCGACACGATCATTCGCGAAGTGTCCAACGGCGGGACCGTTGGCATCACCGGTTTCGGTACCTTCGAGAAGGTCGATAGGGCACCGCGCACGGGCCGCAACCCCCGCACCGGGGCTGCCGTGCCGATCGCGGGGACATGCACACCCCGCTTCCGCCCAGGCACGTATTTCAAGACGGTTGTGTGCGAGCCGCAGTCCCTGCCGGATGACCGATTGGCGGGCGCACGCGTCAGCACCCACGTCACCGCTGGCGCCGATGGTCTAGCCATCGAAGCCAAGGGTGGCAGCGTGGCGCGCCAGGTGGGCAACTTCCACCAGCGCAAAATCGGGGTTAAGACAGTCAAGCGGATATTCCGCTGACCCACACCTTACCACAGTGGCCTGCGGGTCTTCGGTGTCGGCGACGTTCACAGTGATCTGAACGCGCTGTCCGACACGGAGATGCCGCAGGCCACTTGCGGTAACGCATCCCGCGTCCATGCGAGAACCTTCCCGGTGTCCAAGATGACCGAGCCCATGCCTGACTGAGGTTCGTAGGTGTGCACGCTTGCCTGCATACGCCACACCCTAGGACAGGCAGGTCTACAGTGCGGCCGGCCAAGCGGCAGCAGTTCTTGGCCCCACTCAAGCGCTCGGGCTTGGACCAAGTCTTCGGCGCGATCGACATCACGCTGAAGGTGGGGCAACTCAAGTTGCAGTGGGGTAGCCCAGGTCGCATGCTTCGCCGCTGAACCTGGCCCGAAGCTGGGGCTGATCATCGGGTCCTGGCTCGTGAGGAGCACCGTCCCGGTGCCCTCGGCGTCAGCCAAGAGAGACGCCGAATGGTGACGCGCAGCGGCCAGGGCTTTCGTTAAGTCTTCCGGCCGAAGCGCCGGCACATCTGCCAAGAGAACGGCTACTGGGCCTGCTGGCACGTTTGCCAACCCGGCGATGATGGCTTCGTTCAGGCCGGCCTGCGGGTCCGCGACCGTGCGGATGCGATGTTCGTCAGCGAACTTGGTGAGATAGCTGTCGTTGGAGACGAGAAATATGCGGGGAGCCGGGACAAGTTCGAGTGCCACGCTCAGCACGTCCATCGCCATTGCTCGGACAAAAGCGGGCTTGTCGAGCGAGAGTGGCGTGATAAGTCGAGACTTCGCGGCGTCGGCCTCTTTGACCGGGATCACGAGCGACCAGGGAATCGGCATCATCACGGCATCATTCTGGCCTATGGCCCGAGAAAGTCTGATGTTTCGCCGCCTGTGATGACAAGATGGCAGGCGTGAAGAAGCAGCCCGCCCGGACAGCAGCCCCGAAGCCTTACAAGTTTGTCGTCGCGGGAGTGCGCCCTCTCCTGCAGGGGATCACCCGGCGCGATTGGCATGGAGGCGAAAACTTGCCTGCTTCAGGCGGCTTCATCGTGGCAGCCAACCATGTGTCCGAGATTGACCCCTTCACGGTGGCTCACTTCCTGGTGGACCATGGCTGTCCGCCGATGTTCTTGGCAAAATCGTCGCTCTTTGAGATCCCCGTGGCAGGTAAGGCGCTGAGTCACCTAGGGCAGGTGCCGGTCTATCGAGGCACTCGCAAGGCTGCGAACTCGCTCGCGGCTGCGGAAGAAGCGATCCGAACCGGTCATTGCGTGGTGATCATGCCTGAAGGCACGCTCACTCGTGATCCCGACCTGTGGCCGATGAAGGCGCACACGGGAGTGGGGCGCCTCGCCCTGCGGACCGGAGCTCCCGTCATACCCATTGGGCAGTGGGGTGCCCACGAATTGCTCGCTCCCTATGCCCGCCGGCCCACCAACCTCCTTAAGCGTCCAGTGATCCATGTTTCGGCCGGTCCGGCCGTTGATCTCAGTGACCTGGCCGGTCAAGCCCATCGCAGCAGCGCCATTTCTACGGCAACTGGGCGAATTATGGCTGGCGTCACCGCGCAAGTAGCCCGGTTTAGGTCCGAAGAGCCGCCGAGTGCGCCGTTTGATCGGTTCGCGCAGGACTCCACCAACAATGACGCGACGGAATCTAATGACTAAGCGAGTTGCGGTCATGGGTGCTGGCTCATGGGGCACTGCCTATGCGGCGATCGTGGCGGATGTAGGCCATGAGGTCACCATCTATGCCCGACGACCAGAAGTGGCCGACAGGATCAACAAGCAGCATCGAAATCCGGACTACCTGCCTGACTTGGTGCTGCCCCCACTATTCGGGCCACCAGCGACCCGCGCGAGGCGGCCAGTGAAGCCGATGCAGTGATCTTGGCTGTGCCCTCCCAGTCCCTGCGTGGCAACCTCGAAGCGTGGGGTGATTGCCTGCCATCAGGTGCCCTGGTTGTCTCGCTGATGAAGGGCATTGAACTGGGCACCGGAATGCGGATGAGTGAGGTCATCCAAGAGTCGGGTGCCGTGGATCAAAGCCGCATCGTGGTTGTCTCGGGCCCGAACCTGTTCAAGGAGATTGCGGCCAAACAACCGGCTGCGTCGGTCGTTGCTGCGTCAGACATTGAAGCCGCGGAAGCCATCGCCGCGATTAGTGCAGCACCCTACTTTCGCCCGTACACCCAAACCGATGTGATCGGCACCGAAATCGGGGAGCGGTGAAGAACGTGATCGCTCTTGCAGTCGGCATGGCCGAGGGCCTTGGCTACGGGGACAACACGAAGTCCAGCATCATCACTCGAGGGTTGGCTGAGACAGCGCGTCTCGGAGCGGCACTGGGAGCAGACCCAGCGACCTTGATGGGCCTCGCGGGCGTCGGCGACCTGATTGCGACGTGCATGTCGCCGCTATCGCGCAACCACACCGTTGGTGTGGGACTCGGGCAAGGCCTCAGTCTCGCCGAGTTAAGCGCTCGCAAGCACCAGACGGCCGAAGGGGTTAAGTCGTGTCGCTCCGTGCTGGACTTGGCAACGAGGCATGGTGTCGAAGTGCCGATTTGCGCTGGAGTGACCGCGGTCGTCGAAGAAGGCATGGCCCCCTCAGCGCTGGCTGATGGGCTGATGGCCCGCGCGCGCAAACACGAGCAAGCCTGACCCTGGGTGCTGCGTCTGCCCCTGATCTCCCGATAGGCTCAATCTTGATGACTAGTCACTCGGATCAAAACACCTCGACCGGCTCACGGGTGCGGGTTGCCCTCATTTTTGGTGGGCGCTCAACGGAGCATTCGGTCTCTTGTGCGACAGCGGCCAGCGTGCTGACGGCCATCGACCGCACCCGGTATGACGTGGTGCCTATTGGCATCACGCCGCAGGGCCAATGGGTGCTCGTTGATGACGACCCCAGTGCGCTAGAGATTCGTGAACGGCAGTTGCCGCAGGTCGCTGATACTGGCGCTCACGTGTTTGTGCCAATGGGTGGTGCCGATCGGCACTGGCGCATTCGCCGCGATGGCCAGTGGGAAGGCCTGGGCGAAATTGATGTCGTCTTCCCGCTCCTGCATGGACCCTTCGGCGAAGACGGCACAGTCCAGGGGCTTCTTGAAGTCGCCGACGTGAAGTATGTCGGCTGTGGCGTGTTGGCCTCGGCGGCCATGATGGACAAGCACGTGATGAAGGTGTTGTTTGCCTCTGCTGGCCTGCCGATGGGGCCATTCGAAGTCATCACAGCGGCTCAGTGGCAGCGGGACGCTCCGGCGGCAATGGAGCGAGTGAACGAGTTGGGGTTCCCCGTGTTCGTGAAGCCGGCCCGGGCTGGCTCGTCGGTCGGAATTTCGCGGGTGGCCGACGCAAGCGAGCTGCAGGCGGCGATCGAGGCTGCACACCAGCACGACCAAAGGTTGTCGTCGAAGCCGGCATCGACGGGCGTGAGGTCGAGTGCGGCGTGCTGCAGGCGCACGGCAATGCTGCGCCTCGGGTGAGCCAAATCGGTGAGATCAACGTGGTCTCGGGCCATGAGTTCTATGACTTTGAGGCAAAGTATCTCGACTCGGCCAACGTGGAGCTAGCGTGCCCCACCGAATTGCCTGAAAAGGCTCGCGAGGAAATGCAGCGAATTGCGTCGATTGCCTTTGACGTGGCTGGCTGTGAGGGCTTGGCCCGAGTGGACTGCTTTTACACCGAGGACGGCGAGGTGCTGATCAACGAGATCAACACCATGCCCGGCTTTACCCCTTGGTCAATGTATCCAGCAGTGTGGGCGGCGAGTGGCCTGCCCTATCCAGACCTGATCGATGAGTTGATCACCCTGGCTCTTGAGCGCCCCTGGGCTTGCGCTAAGCCGCTAACTGCAGCGGCGATCGCCCTGGTCGACCATCATCGCCACGTCCGTAAAGGCGGGCATAAGTAGTGCCTGTGGCTCGTAGTCATCTGGCACCAGCACCTCTAGGGCAGGGCTACGGCCGTAGGTCGTGAACTGCACGCCGTCCTCAAGTTCCGTCGCGACCCAGTCAACGCCGTCGATATCGAGGCACTGATCGGTGGTCGGGCCGGGAATGGGCCTCCGCATCGGGCAATGATGGCTGGCTCGCCCCAGGCCGCCACTGAGGTGGACTCCACCGCAGTGACCACGGGTTCTTGACCGGCGACTCTGGCTGGCCAGGCATCGGCGACAAAGTCACAACTGCCATCGTCAGCACCCTCATAGGGAGCAACCTTGATGGCGCTAGTGCAGCCGGTGAGCACCAGAGCGAGGCAGGTTAGCGCCCCGAGTCGTGAACGACGGTGCACGTGGTGGTCCTTGTCATGTGGGGCACATCCTGGATCTTGGCGATCACCAGTCGGCCTAGGTCGTCCACCGTGGGGGCCTGCACGTGAGCAATAACATCGTAGGGCCCGTGACATCCTGGGCGCTCAGCACGCCATCAACGCCGGAGATCGCCCTCGCCACCGAAGATGACTTGCCGACTTCGGTCTGAATCAAAATGTAGGCCTCGACCATGACAGGCTCCTGGTTCGTTTCGGTCCATCGTCGCCCATAGTGGACGATGGCAATCACGCTATCGCGGATGAGGAGTAGGAATGCCAGAGCAGGACGATGCTCAAGCGCGGGGACAAGTGGTCACCTTGGGCGAGTTGGGGGAGTCGGGGATCCTCCGCGAGGTTTTGCGCGGCTAGGGCCGGGCCGCGAGGCAACATCTGCCGAAGTTGGGCCAGGAGACGACGCCGCGGTCCACGACATCTCGGGGCCGGTGATCGCCACGACCGACGCAATGGTTCGGGGTCGTGATTGGCTGGATCAGTGGTCGACTGGCCACGACGTAGGGGTCAAGTGGTCACCCAGAACCTTGCCGACATATCGGCGATGGGTGGAGTGCCCACCGGGATTCTGGTGACTCTGATCGCCCCGGCTGACCTCAGCGTCTCGTGGGCGATGGACTTCACCGAGGGGCTTTCGCAGGCGTGCCAGGCGGCCGGAGTGGCTGTCTTAGGCGGAGACCTGTCATCGTCGCTTGGCGAAGTTGTGGTGAGCGTGACCGCTTTGGGTGTGTTGACCGAGCACGGGACTGTTCTGCGCTCTGGGGCGCAAGCCGGAGATGTCCTAGCAGTCTCGGGGCCGCTAGGCCGTTCGGCTGCCGGCTGGGACCTCCTGCAGCGTTCTGACACCGGGTGGTGGCCACCAGAGTCCGAAGGGGCTACTGCAGCCGACTGGGTGGGCTTCCACTGCGCGCCCAGTGTCGATTTCACTCAGGGAAGTCTGGCAGCCAAACATGGGGCAACGTCCATGCTTGATGTCTCGGATGGGTTGGGGCGAGACGCGCGGCGAATTGCCGAAGCAAGCCAGGTGGACATTGACCTCGAGGAGTCTGCAATCCAAGCGATGGCTTCGCGCTTCGCTGGCGTGTTAGGCAGCCAGGCGGCATTGAGCCATGTGCTCGGTGGTGGCGAAGAGCATGAACTCCTGGCCACTTTTGCCAATGCAGCCACCGTGCCATCGGGCTGGACGGTGATCGGTGCAGTTCGCTCGGTCCAGGAAGTCAGCGATGGCGACCAGCGCATACCCGCGGTGTATTGGGCGGGAAGCCGCTAGAAAATCTGGGCTGGGACCATTTTGAAGGCTCAACTGTGTAGTGGGCAGGGCCGGAGGCACAAAAAGACCGACGTCAGATGACGTCGGCCTTTTCGTTGCAAGTTGTCAGCGAGTAACTTTGCCTGCCTTGAGGCAGGAAGTGCACGCGTTGATGCGCTTCGGGGTCGATCCGCTTCCGACCATTGCGCGAACGCGCTGGATGTTCGGGTTCCAACGACGCTTAGTGCGGCGGTGAGAGTGCGAGATGCTGTGACCGAAGCTCGGTCCCTTGCCGCAGACGTCGCAAGTGGCAGCCACGGTGTCTCCTGAAGTAGTTGTTGTTTTCGGGCAACCCCAGGCCGCGAACGGCATCCGGGGAACCGGTCGATCGTAGCCGAGAAGGTGGTGACCCCCCAAATTGACCATCCCTGACACCATATGAGCATGCAGACCACGACTCTACGAGTGCACACCGGGTCAACCGAGGTTGTGCAAGACCTCACCCGTGAGTGTGCCCAGTTCGCCGGCGATGCCCGCGGCGATGGCCTCCTCCAAATCTTCGTCCCACATGCGACAGCTGGCGTTGCCATTCTCGAGGTGGGAGCCCGCAGCGATGACGATCTGCTCGCCGCGCTGGAGGAGTTGCTGCCTCGCGACGACCGATGGCTACACCGTCACGGGTCGGACGGGCACGGCCGCTCGCACGTCATGCCAGCGATCATTGCGCCATCGATGACCGTCCCGGTGGTTGACGGGCAGTTGCTGTTGGGCACGTGGCAAAGCATTTGCTTGGTAGATCTCAACGTGGATAACCCCGTTCGGGAAGTCCACCTGTCGATGATGCTCAGCGCCGGATAATCTCCTAGCACCATGTCAGAAACTCAACTCGACCTCGCGGCCGCCCACCGGTGGGCCCTGAGCGCGCATGCCCTGCTCGATGAGGCTTGCGCCAGGATCAATGAGTTGAACGTGTTCCCGGTGCCCGATGCCGACACCGGCACCAATCTCTTCCTCACCTTCGATGGCGCCCTTCAGTATGTCCGTAGTCACGACTCGCTGATGAGCGAGCCGTTGACGCTGGCCCAGGGCTTGGAGTTGCTTGCCCGAGGCATGCTGCTCTCTGCCCGCGGTAACTCGGGGTGATCCTGAGCCAACTAGCGGCGGGTATGTCCGAGGAGGTGGTGCTTAGTCAAGAGGCCTCTGGCAGCATCGTGACCGAATTGGATGCCCCAATGCTGGCCGCCTCGTTTGAGCGCGCTGCCGACTTGGCCTGGGCCGGAGTGGCCCGCCCCGTTGAAGGCACGATCTTAAGTGTGGCGAGGGCGGCCGCACAGGGATCCCGGCGGCTGCCGATGAAGGTCAGGACCTGCACCAGATCGCCGAAGCCGCATTGCGGGCCGGCTCGGATGCTCTGTCGCATACTCCCGAGCAGTTGCCTAACCTGGCCAGGGCTGGCGTCGTGGATGCCGGCGGTGCCGGGTTGTTGCTGGTCATCGAGGCTCTTGAGGGCGTCTTGGCCGGCAGATCTGCTCAAGATGCGCGGCGGGTGCCGACGTGGTGGACCGAAGAAATTGCCCATCGACCGCCAGAGGCGAACGTCGCCATCACTGTCGATGGTGACTCGCACTGCGATCACAGTGATGGGGCGTTCGAGGTGATGTATCTACTCGAAGGCTCCGACCCAGAAAGCGCCCATCGGCTGCGGCAGCACCTGGTGCGAGTTGGTGCCTCGGTGCTCGTGGTCGGTGGACCCACCCAATGGCGCGTGCACGTTCACCTGGACGACCCTCGGCAAGCGTTAGAAGCGGGGGCCCTGGCTGGCAGGGTCACCAACGTGACAACCAGTGCTTGACTCCGTCGGGTGGTGCCGAGACCTACGAAGCCATCGAGACCGCCGCCCAGCCCAGCGTCGGAGTCGTAGCCTGCGCGGCTGGTGCAGGCCTTGAGTCGGCGTTTTCGCGTGCAGGGGCTGAAACCGTCAAGTCACACGTGGGCGCGCGGGCCTCGACTGGGCAACTGCTCAGCGCGATCCGGGCCGTGCGGGCCACCGATGTGTTGGTGCTGCCGAATGACCCGGACACCATCCTGGTGGCGCAGGCCGCAGCGCGGGCGGCCCGCAACGAAGGGCTGTCGGTGCGTGTTTTGCCGACCCGGGCCGCAGTGCAGGGCTTGGCCGCGCTCGCGGTGTGGGATCCGCAAGCACCCGTTGAATCAGCCTTGGAGGGAATGGCTGAAGCTGCTGGTGAGGTCACCTACGGCTCGGTCGTTCAGGCCGGCGAAAATGGGGAAACTCCGGCTGGTCGGGTGCAACGCGGACAATGGCTCGCCTTCGTCAGCGGGGAGGTCGTCGCTGTCAGCAAGGGTCAGGGCAGGCGCTGAAGAAGGTCCTGCGCGCCGCTGAAGCAGCGCACGCCGGACCCGTGGAGATCTTGACGGTGATCGCTGGCCAGCCGGCTGAGTTCGACGTAGCCGAACCGCGAGTGACTAAGTGGGGCAAGGCCCATTCGGAGGTCTCGATTGAATGGCTTACCGGGGGACAGCCAACCTTTGCGTGGCTGGTGGGGATGGAATGACGCGACACCTGCATTCGGTCCCCAACGACCCAGACGCTCCAGATCCAGCCCTGACTCGGGATTCGGGGCTGCGGAGCATTTGGGGCGTTCTGCCGCTACCTGGGCCAAGGCCAAAGAGATTTCTACGGTTGGCCAACTGTTGGACTATTTGCCGCGGACATACCTTGATCCAACCCGACCATCGAATTTTGATGAGGTGGATGAGGGTGAGGACGTCGTGGTGGTGGCCACCGTAATGAATGCCAAAACCCGCCCCATGCGCCAACGCCGAGGCAGCATGTTTGTCGCCACGATTCAGGATGAACAGGGTGGCGAGCTCGACCTCACCTTTTTAGCCCGTATGGGCACGAACGCCAGCTGACTCCGGGGCGCCGCGTGGTCTGCTCGGGCACCGTCAGCAGCTTTGGGAGACGTCGGCAACTGACCCACCCCGACTATCAGGTTCTCGGCAATGCTGGGGACGCCCAATCCACCTCCGTGGTCCTGCGCGATGGCCTCATCCCGGTCTATCCGGGAGTCAAGGGTATGAGCGCGATCAAAGTGCTGGCTTCGATGGACCTGGCACTGCATGCAGCCCAGGACCTCCAAGACCCGTTGCCGCCCGAGGTCCTGGACGCACGCAAACTGCCCACCCTCGCCCAGGCATACCGAATGGTGCATCAGCCACAAACTGCGACCGAGCATCGTTTAGGTCTGAAGAGGTTGAAGTACCAAGAGGCCTTCACCATCCAGGCGACATTGGCCCACCGCAGGCAAGCGAGTTACCGACAACCAGCAGTGGCCCGCCCGCCTCGCGAAGGTGGTTTGGCAGAGGCGTTTCGTGGGTCTTTGCCCTTTGAGTTGACGCAAGGGCAGAGCGCGGTCGGCGAGGAACTCAGCGCGGATCTGTCGAAGGAGTTGCCGATGAATCGGCTGCTCCAAGGTGAGGTTGGCTCGGGCAAAACGATCGTGGCGCTGTTGGCGATGTTGCAGGTGATTGATGCTGGGGGCAGGCCGCGCTTTTGGCTCCCACGGAGGTGCTTGCCGCGCAGCATCACCGCTCTATCGTCTCGATGTTGGGTTCGCTCGCTCACGGTGGACTCTTTGCGGACACGGTGGGCAGCACCCGCGTGGCGCTACTCACCGGCAGCCAAAACACTGCTGGCCGCAAGGAAAATATGCTGCTCGCTGCCAGTGGAGAGGCAGGCATTGTGATCGGCACACACGCCCTCATCCAGGACAAAGTGCAGTTTGCCGACCTGGGCCTGGTCGTCGTCGATGAGCAGCACCGGTTTGGCGTTGAGCAACGCGATGCACTGCGCCAAAAGGCGTCATCTGCGCCGCACGTTTTGGTGATGACGGCAACGCCGATCCCACGCACCGTGGCCATGACGGTGTACGGCGACATGGAGGTGTCGACGCTGCGGGAGTTGCCCGGCGGGCGCAAACCCATCAGTTCCCATGTCGTCAGCGGCGAGAAGACGCACTGGATTGCCCGGATGTGGGAGCGCGTCGCCGAGGAAGCAGCCCAAGGCAACCAGGTGTATGTCGTGTGCCCCCGGATCGGCAGCGAAGATGACCCTGACTTGGAGGCGCCAGGCGGCCCCGGGGAGCCGATCGCCGTAGGTCCCGACGAGAGCGCGCCCTGCACTCGGTCGATCAAGTGAGCCGCAGTCTGAAGGCGCTGCCAGCCACTCGCAATCTGCGGATCGACTCCTTGCACGGGCGCATGGTGCCAGCCGACAAAGAAGCAGTCATGACGTCATTTGCCGCCGGCGACATTGATGTCTTGGTCTCAACCACGGTGATCGAAGTTGGCGTGGACGTGCCCAATGCAACCGTGATGGTGATCTTGGATGCCGACCGTTTTGGTATCTCTCAACTGCACCAACTGAGGGGTCGCGTCGGACGTGGCGGCAAGGCTGGGTTGTGCCTGCTCGTCAGCCAGCAGCCTGATGGGCCCGCTCAAGAGCGGCTGGATGCGGTCGCTGCTACCAACGATGGATTCGAGTTAGCTCGGGTCGACGTTGAGCAGCGCCGCGAGGGGGACGTGCTTGGCGCGTCACAGAGCGGCGGGCGGAGCGCGATTCGCTTCCTGCGACTCGTCAAGGACGAAGCGCTGATTGTTGAGGCGCACGAAGACGCCTGGCAAGTGGTGAATGACGATCCTGACCTGGACAAACACCCCTGCTGCGTCAGGACTTGGCGCGACTGGACGCTGAGCGTGCCGAATTCTTGGAGCGTGGCTAGAGCGATCTGAAAGCCAAGATCTGCCACCATGTCGGGGTGACACGGATCATTTCTGGCTCCGCTGGCGGGCGCCGTTTAGCAACGCCCCGTGGCGACGGCACCAGGCCAACGACTGATCGAGCCCGCGAAGCGCTGTTCTCTCGCCTTGCGGCGATGACCGAAATTGACGAGGCGTGGGCGCTGGATTTGTATGCCGGGTCGGGGGCCTTTGGCCTGGAGTTGGCCTCGCGAGGAGCGACCCGCGTGCTGTGCGTGGAGAGTAATCGTGTGGCGAGCCAGGTGATTCAGCGCAACGCCCGCGACTTGGAGTTGCCGATGGTCAAAGTTGCCGCGGAAAAGGTGCTGCGGGTGCTTGAACGGGGACCAGCCGAGGGTGGGTTTGACCACCCGGAGCGGCCGGGGGCAGACATAATTTGGCGGACCCGCCCTACCCGCTCAGCGAGGCTGAGGTTGCTGACGTGATTGCTGCTATTGCGGCGGGCGGCTGGCTCGCACCCGACGGTGTCTTTGTCTTGGAGCGATCAACGCGCAGCCCGGCGCCCCAATGGCCAGAGGGCTGGGCAGCGGTCGCGAGCCCCGCCTATGGTGAGACCACATTGCATTTTGCGCAGCGAGAATCCGACGGAGAGGTCGCACCATGACGAGGCGCGCGGTTTTGCCAGGATCGTTTGACCCAGTGACCAACGGCCATGTCGACATCATCGAGAGAGCCCGTCAGCACTTTGATGAGCTGATTGTCGTGATCATGCACAACCCGGCCAAGGCCGGTCGCTTTCCTGTGGCGGAGCGAGTTGCGTTGATGCGGGATTCGCTCAAGGACGATCGCGGAGTTCGTGTAGAGACCTTCTCGGACGTCTTGCTTGTTGATGTCTGCGCTGACCTTGGAGCCGGGGTAATCGTTAAGGGCATTCGCGGGCCGGCTGACTATGAATACGAACTCCCGATGGCTCGGATGAATCGGCAACTAGCCGGTGTAGAGACCTTCTTTTTGCCGTCTGACCCAGAGTGGGACCACGTCTCCAGTTCGTTGGTGACGGAAGTGGCGTCATACGGGGGAGACGTCTCCCACCTTGTTCCCCGGGCTGTCTGGGACGCTCTGAAATAGATCGCCGAGCCCGCACGGAACAGCAGAGTTGGAGTAGAGCCACTCCTGCAGGTAATCTTGCACGTCGGCCTGCCTTAACCCGTGAGGCTGACCCAACAGACAACGACAGGCAGTGTTTCAGCATGGTGCACCAGGAAGAAGAAGGCCCCTGGGTCTTCGATACCCGGGAACTGGTCCGACGACCGGGCACGATGCAAACGGCTCAGCATGTCGTCACTCTCAAGGACCTCATCGGCACTGACGTCATGGGCATCCAACCTGGCCAGCAGGTCAAGTTGGATTTGCGCATGGAATCGGTTGTCGAAGGTGTCCTGGCAACGGGGTCGGTCAAAGCAACCGCTACCGGCGAATGCGTGCGGTGCCTGGATCCGATATCCACCAACGTGGATGTCTTCTTTCAGGAACTGTTCGCTTATCCGGACCGGGCTGCACACCACCGCGAGGTGGGGGCAGACGATGAGCAAGATGAACAACGCGAGCTCGTCCAGGACATGATGGACCTGGAAGAGTTGGTAACGGATGCGGTGGTCACCACTTTTCCGTTCCAGCCCGTGTGCCGGGAGGACTGCCCAGGTTTGTGCTCGAATGCGGTGCTCACTTGAGCGATGACCCCGATCATTACCATGAAGTTTTAGACCCACGGTGGTCTGTGTTGGCAGATTTGACCCACACAGCCCCCACCGACGACGAGAAGAGGACCTGACGTGGCCGTCCCGAAGCGCAAGATGTCTCGCTCCAACACCCGGAGCCGCCGTGCGAACTGGAAGGCAGCCCCGGTCGCATTGACCGTGTGCCCCTGGTGCCAGTCCCCGGCACAGGCCCACCGCGCCTGCCCCTCGTGCGGCAACTACGGCGAGCGTCACTACGACGTCGCCGAGCGCACCGAGCACCAGAACTGAGTAGATCCGATACGCAGTCGTGAACTCCTCGACTAGCGCATCACCTGCATCGTCAGCAGCGTCCGACGCTCATCCGCTCGATGACTTCAACGAATATCTTCGTGGAGTTGTTGGCGGGTTGAGCGGCGAGGCGCTGCTTCGGCGTGCCGTGACCCACCGGTCGTACGCGTACGAAAATGGCGGGATCCCGCACAATGAGCGCCTGGAGTTTTGGGCGACTCGGTGCTCGGCATTGTGGTGACTGACGCTCTCTATCGAAAGCACGAAGACCTCCCGGAAGGGCAACTCGCGAAGTTGCGCGCCGCGGTGGTCAACACCCGTGCCCTGGCGTCTGTGGCTCGGACGATTGGGCTCGGCGACTACGTGCTTCTGGGCAAGGGTGAACTTGCCACCGGCGGGCGGGACAAGGACAGCATTCTGGCTGACACCACCGAAGCCGTGATCGGGTGCGTCTATCTCGAATTGGGGATGCCCGCCGCAGACGCGTTGGTCCACCACCTGCTCGACCCGCTGATGCGCGAAAGCGCTTCTCTCGGTGCTGCACTGGACTGGAAGACCTCCTGCAAGAGATCGCCGCAGAGTTGGGCAATGACGTGGTCACGTATGACGTCGAGTTCGACGGGCCAGACCACGACAAACTCTTCACCGCTTCGGCCTGCTTAGGCGCCGATGCCATCGGGCTCGGCACTGGCCGCTCCAAGAAGGCCGCCGAGCAACAGGCCGCGGAAGCTGCCTACCAAGTGCTGTCGGAACGAGTGGCCGCCATGGCTGGTGCAGCCGATGACGCAACCCTGGGCGCTGTCGGCCCCGATTGTGACCAGCAGGTGTCGTGCCGGAGTTACCTGAAGTAGAAGTCGTCCGCCGTGGCGCTGCGCAGCATGCGATTGGCCGGACCATCGCCCATGTTGATATCCGCGGTGATCGGGTGGCTCGGCGCCACGTAGCCGGGCCGCTGGACCTGGCTGATCGCTTAGCTGGCGGGCAACTATTGGCTGCTGACCGGCGGGGAAGTATCTCTGGCTGGTCGTGCAGACGCCTGATGAGGACCCGCAAGCGCTTGTTGTTCACCTCGGGATGAGCGGTCAACTGCTGGTTGATCCTGCCCAGGCGCCCCGGCAAAAGCATGCGCATGCCGTCTTCACCTTTACCGATGGCGATCCGCAGTTGCGGTTTGTCGACCAGCGCACTTTCGGTGGTCTCGCCTTGACCGACCTGGTCCCAGATCATCGCGGTGGTGCCGCTCAGGGTGAACACCCGCACGGCATACCGGCATCGGTCACGCATATCGCCGCCGATCCTCTTGAGGCAGCCTTTGACCTGCCGGCTGTTGTCAGGGTGCTCAAGACCAAAGACACCGCGATCAAACGTCTCTTGTTGGATCAAAACGTGGTCAGCGGAATTGGCAACATCTATGCTGACGAGGCCCTTTGGCGAGCCAAGATTCATGGGGCACGTCCGGCCTCTTCGCTGACCAAGCCAGCGCTGACCCGATTGCTGGAGCACGCCACCGATGTGATGACCGCCGCCCTCGACGTCGGCGGGACAAGTTTGATGCCCTCTACGTCAACATCAACGGACAGAGCGGCTATTTTGACCGCTCCCTTGATGCCTACGGGCAACTGGGCAACCGTGCTCGCGCTGCGGCACGCTGATCCAACGTGAGGTGTTTATGAACAGGTCCAGCCACTTCTGCCCAAAGTGCCAGCCAGCACCCCGAGGCTCACGATGAGCGAGCAGTCATCGACACGGGCCCTGGCGTTTGTCCGGGGAAATGTCCAAGGTGTGGGGTTCCGCTGGTGGACTCGGGCCAGGGCACTCGAGTTGGGATTGGTGGGTTATGCCCGCAACCTGCGTGATGGCCGGGTTGAGGTGTGCGCTCAGGGCGGTGAAGAGCAGATCGAAGTCTTGCTGAGTATGTTGGAACCTGACGCTGAGCCGGCGGGTCGCCCGGGCCGGGTGGTTGGCCTCGTGAGGCAGTGGCATGCGGCTCGACCGGAGTTGAGCGGCTTTCGAGAGAGGTAGATCGTGGCGCGCAGCATTCAGATTGTGGTGGACACCCAGGCAGCTCATGAGTTGGCTGATTGGTGGGCTGAAACTCTTAACTGGGTGGTTGAGCCCACGGATGAAGCCTTCATTCGAAGGATGCTCGACGAGGGCTTCGCCTCTGACTCAGACACCGAAGAGCATCGCGGTCAGATTGTCTGGCGAGGAGCTGCGGCCATCACTCCTGGCGACCTCGGGGATGGGCCCAGCCGACAGCGGATCCTGTTTCAGGATGTGCCGGAGGCCAAGAATGTTAAGAACCGCCTCCACATCGACGTTCGAATGCCCGAGGTCCCTTTGGGTCAGGCGCGAGATGCCCTGCTAGCCCGAGGCGCGACATACCTAGAGAGTGGTTCGCAGGGACCACACCACTGGCACGTGATGGCCGATCCGGAAGGCAATGAGTTCTGCGTCAGTGGATAACCGCTCGTCGTGGCGCAGCCGCGAGTAAAGTGGCAAAACCTGCGCCAAGAGACCAGCACCCAGGAGCGACCGTCCGATGTATGTCAAGAGTCTGACCCTCAAGGGGTTTAAGTCGTTCGCCTCGGCAACGACGATGCGACTCGAACCAGGCATCACCTGCATCGTCGGGCCCAACGGATCTGGCAAGTCGAACGTCGTTGACGCACTCGCATGGGTGATGGGGGAGCAGGGGCTAAGAGCCTGCGTGGCGGCAAGATGGAAGATGTCATTTTTGCTGGCACGACCGGACGCCCTCCGCTGGGCCGAGCTGAAGTGTCGCTCACCATCGACAACACCGATGGTGCATTGCCGATCGACTACTCGAAGTCACCATCACCCGCACCATGTTCCGTAGTGGTGGCTCGGACTACGCCATCAACGGAACCTCGGCCCGACTGCTCGACGTGCAGGAGTTGCTTGCTGACTCTGGCATCGGGCGCGAGATGCACGTCATTGTTGGGCAGGGACAACTAGACCAGGTGCTGCGCGCCACCCCCGAGGAGCGTCGCGGCTTCATCGAGGAAGCCTCTGGCGTGCTCAAGCACCGCAAACGAAAAGAGCGGGCGCTGCGCAACTCGACGCAATGGAGTCGAACCTGACGCGGCTGGCCGATCTGACCACCGAGATCCGACGCCAATTGGGGCCCTGGGCAGGCAGGCAGAAACCGCCCGGCGAGCTGGCTCGATTCAAGCGACCGTCCGCGATGCTCGGCTGCGCCTGCTTGCTGATGATCTTGTGCAGATGACCTCTGCTTTGGCCGCAGAGTTGGCGGATGAAAAGGCGATGCTGACGAAGCAGACGGCGGCCCGCCAGCAACTGGATGCCGGCCGTCTCAGCCTCAGCGAGCTTGAAGACCTCAACGCTGCCGCCGCGCCAGATCTCGATGACGCACAACAACGCTGGTATGCGCTGTCTTCCCTGGTGGAACGGGTGCGCTCAACAGCTGACCTCGCGGCAGAGCGAGTGCGACTGCACAATGCCGAAGCGGACGAAGAGGCATCCAACACCAAGCGTGGTCGCGACCCAGAAGAGTTGCGGGACCAGGCAGCCAACATGCGTGATCAAGAGGCCGAGATTCACCAACGGATCGAGCGGTTGCAGGGCGATCTTGGCGGCGCTGGACTCAGGCGGGCCGAAGCGGAGAAAGCCTTCAAGCTGAGCAGAATCGGTTGGCCCAACTCGCCAGGGCTGCTGCCGATCGCCGTGAGGGCTGGCAAAGTTGGCCGGTCAAGTCGCGGCTAGTCGCAGCCGGGTCGAAGCTGGCGATGCTGAAGTTGGCAGGTTGGGTCAAGCTGTGGCCGCGGCGAGCGAACGTGCCAGCAAAGCAGAGCGCGAATTCGCCGCGCTTGAGGCAACGATCCTGGACGTGGAGCAGGGCGAAGGGGGCCTCGACGCAGCATTTGAGAAAGCGCAGGCGGCTCGTGAAGCGGCTGAAGCTGCAGTTGAGCAGTTAAAAGGGCAGCGTAGGGCGGCTCTAGATAAGCAGACCGGACTCAGGTCGCGGTGTGAAGCATTGGCCCTCAACCTGCAACGTAAAGACGGCACTGAAGCCTTGGCCACATCAGGTCTGGACACAGTCAAGGGCAAGTTGGCCAGGGCGCTCAAGGTGGAGCCAGGCTTTGAAGCTCAGGTGGCGGCGGCGCTGGACTGGGCCGCTGAGGCTGTCTTGGTCAAGGAGGCAGGCGGCGCTGCGAGTGCCCTGAGTTGGCTACGTTCAGCTGACGCCGGGCAAGCCGGCGTCGTGTTCGCAGACGGTGCTACCCGCATACCGGAGGGTTTGGGGGTCCGAACGACCCGCGCCCCAGCCTTCCCGAGGGGCACGGTGGGCGCTAGATGTCGTCTCCCTGGAGCCGGAGCTCGCGCCTGTGCTCGAGACTCTGCTTGCTCAAACGGTGCTACAAACTGATGACTCCTTGGCTCAGGGCTTGGTGGATGACCTGGACTCACCACACGTTCGCGTCGTGACCCCACAGGGAGATGTGTATGGGCGTGGCTGGGCACGTGGTGGCAGCAGCACGGCACCCAGCACGATCGAGGTGCAAGCCTCCCTGGACGCCGCCAAGGATGAGTTGGACCGCATCACGGGGGAGGTCGAACGCCTTGGCTTTGAGTTGCAAAGGCGACTGACACGTTGCGTGACTTGGCGGAGTCCGAAGACCGAGCCCTAGATCAACTGCACAACTCCGATGCCAAAATGACGGCCATTGCCGAACAGTTGGGCCAGTGGGGTTCAGCGATGCGAGACGCGGCGGCCGACCGGGATCGCAACCAGGCCACGGTCGGTGTCGCGCAGTCCGCGTTGGAGGACAAGTTGCAGACCCTGGCTGAGCTAGAGCAGCGGCTCGCGAACGCCACCGAAGAGCCCGCACCAGATGAGGAGTCGGATGCCAGCCGCAAGGATGAGTTGGCTGAGCTAGCGGCGCTGGCGAGGACTCAGGAAACTGAAGCCAGATTGGCGCTGCGCACCCAAGAAGAGCGAGTGCGTGCGATCTCTGGGCGGGCAGATGGGCTGGAGGCGGCCGCCAAACATGAGCAGGTCAGCCAAGAGCGCGCTGCAGCTAAGCGCCAACGCCGGGAAGCGTCTGTCGCCGCAGCCATCGCCGTGACGCGAGGTGCTAAGTATGTCGCTGAGCAGACCGAGGTGTTGGTTGAAGCAGCCGTGCGCCGACGCGACGGACTGTCTGGTGAACAGGCTCAGCGCCATCACGAGCTCACCGAGCGACGCGCGGGACTGCGCGGTCTTGAAGATCGGCTGCGGCAACTCACGGACGCGGTGCATCAGGATGAGGTGGCCCGGGCTGAGCAGCGGCTACGGATCGAGAGTTTGCAGCAGAAGGCGGTTGACGAGTGGGGGATGAACGCCGAGCAACTTATTGACGAGTTTGGCCCGCATCTGCCGATTCCGGCTATCCCCAGCCCGCAGGACCCTGAGGGTGAAGCGGAGCCAGAGCACTTTGTCCGTGCAGAGCAGGAGAAGCGACTGCGCAAAGCCGAACGGCAGCTCAACGCTCTGGGCAAGGTCAACCCGCTGGCGCTAGAGGAGTTCACGGCACTGGAGGAGCGCTACAACTTCCTGAATGCCCAGGTGGAAGACCTGCGACAGTCCAAGGCGGACCTTCTCGAGATCGTGCGCGAGGTTGATGACCGAGTGGAGCGAGTCTTACCGAGGCCTTCGCCGACACCGCCGAGCAGTTTGAGGGTGTCTTCTCGCGACTCTTCCCGGGCGGCGCGGGTCGGCTAGTCCTGACCGATCCCGACAATATGCTGACGACTGGCATTGAAGTGGAGGCTCGACCGCCGGGCAAAAAGATCAAGCGCCTTTCGTTGCTCTCTGGTGGTGAGCGCTCGTTGACGGCGGTGGCCCTGCTGGTCGCGATCTTCAAGGCCAGGCCCAGCCCGTTCTACATCATGGACGAGGTCGAGGCGGCGCTCGATGACACCAACTTGGGCAGGCTCATCACACTGTTTGAAGAGTTGCGCGACTCAAGCCAGTTGATTGTTATCACTCACCAAAAGCGGACGATGGAGATCGCCGATGCACTGTATGGCGTGACGATGCAGGGCGATGGGGTGACCACCGTCATTTCTCAGCGCCTGCGCGAAAACCACAATGTTGAACCACAGTCGGAACAACTCGCGGAGTCAACTGGTTGAACCGCACATGACCGAAACACAGCCCCGCACCGTTGAGTTCTTCTTCGACCCCGCCTGCCCTTTTGCTGGCAGACCGCCAGGTGGTTCCGGCAGGTTGCGCGTCAGGTCGAGATCAAGCCCACCTGGCGCTTCATTTCCCTCGCCATGCTGAACAACGAAATGGATGACTTGGACAGCGCAACTGGCCACCAGGTCGGCCACAAGATGTTGCGAGTTGCCGCTGCCGCCAAGAAGGCGCATGGCGCTGACGTCATTGGTGCGTTGTACGAAGAGATGGGCAACCGTCTGTGGGAGACCGCGCCGGAGATCGACGGCCCGCTTGAAGGCAAGGACTTGTACGCCGCCATTGGCCCACACCACCTGGCCATCCTGGCTCAATTGCCAGAGATCCTCGAGGCAGTGAACCTGCCCGCCGACTTGGCTGCTGCAGCCGAAGACACCCAGTACGACGCCGAGTTGCAAGAGTCCACGGACGAGGCCATGCGCCGCACCGGCGGCAACGTTGGCACGCCCATCCTGGCTTTCGGCGATGACCCCAACGGCCCGGCCTTCTTTGGCCCGGTCATCTCCTCGACGCCTTCCGACGAAGACGCTGTGAAGTTGTGGGATGCAGTCGAGACGATGACGACCTTCAATGGCTTCGCCGAGCTCAAGCGCTCGCTGCGTGACCCGCTTGATAACGGCCTCATCAACTCGCTGTCTGGCCGCTGAGCATGTGAATCACCTCACCCCTCGGCGTTTCTATGCGGACACGCCGAGGGATGAGTTGGTCCTGTAGCGCGGGCGAGCGCACTCTAGAGATATGCCTTTTCTTGTCGTCAGCATCCTGCTCGTTCTGATCATCAGCGCTGTCGTCATGGGGTATGTCGCCGTCGAGGCGCGCAAGGAAGAGCGTCAGTTCTGGACGCCTGAGGGCGAGCGGCTGATTGCCGAGGCCCGTCGCCGCGGCGAAGGCATGCGAGACCGGGGCGACGCATTTGCGCAGCGCACCAAGCAACAGGTGGGGCGAGCGTCGCAGCGGGGCCCCAAGTCCTCCGGCGAGAGCAGCGACGACAACTAGCACGACAGCAGACATCACAACGGCCTCCGATTTGATCGGGTGGTCGTTGTTTTTTGTTTGCCGACGAACTGACCGAGTCGAAGAAGTGGAACAATAAGGCGCGATGGAAAACTACTGGGAGTACATAATCTTTGCCAGCATCTTCTTGCTGGTGCTTTTGTCCGTGGTGGTGGGCCTGACTCGTTCGCGCCTGCGAAGTCGTCGGGAAGCCGAAGAAGCCGAGTTAGAGGGTGAATTTGGCGAGGCGGCCGGCACTGACCTTTCACCCGATGGGCAGCGGGGGAGTGCGGATCTTGACTCGGACGGCGTCACCACGACGCCAGGTGATGGTGAAGCCGAAGTAGTAGCTGAGCCCACCTCCCAGATTGAGACGCCCGAGAGCGCCCGAGGGCGGCTCGCTCGGCTGAGAGCGCGCCTGGCCGGTTCCAATAGCGCCATCGGCAATGCGCTGCTGGCCCTTCTTTCGCGAGGCGGCCTGGATGAGCAAGCCTGGGAAGACGTCGAAGACACCCTCTTGCAGGCTGACTTAGGCGTGGAAGCAACCGAAGAGTTGGTGGCCTCCTGCGCAAGCGCGTCCAGGTTGACGGCAGCAAGGACGCCGCTGAAGTCCGGCAGTGGCTGCGTGAAGACCTTTGGCTCTGGTCAACCCATCGATGGACCGCACGATCGCGGCTAGTCGCGTTGGTGACCGACCCGCCGTGGTTATGGTCGTGGGGGTCAATGGCACGGGAAAGACGACCACAGTGGGCAAACTTGCCCGGGTCTTGGTTGCCGAAGACAAGGATGTGCTGTTGGGTGCGGCAGATACCTTCCGAGCCGCCGCCGCCGACCAACTCCAGACGTGGGGTGAGCGAGTGGGTGTCCCCACCGTGCGATCAGATGTCGATGGCGCGGATCCTGCTTCGGTGGCCTTTGACGCGGTTGCTGCCGGCATCGAATACGAGGCAGACGTCGTGTTGCTCGACACAGCCGGGCGGCTGCACAACAAGGTCGGTCTGATGGACGAGCTGTCCAAAATTAAGCGTGTCGTTGAAAAGCGCAGCCAAATTGATGAAGTGCTGCTGGTGCTCGATGCGACTACCGGGCAAAACGGGATGCGTCAGGCTGAGGTGTTTGCGCAAGCCGTCAACATCACCGGCATTGTGCTCACCAAGCTCGATGGCACGGCTAAGGGCGGCATCGTGGTCAACGTCCAGCGCCGTCTCGGAGTGCCGGTCAAGCTCATCGGATTGGGCGAAGGGCCTGACGATTTGGCGCCATTTGACCCTGAGGCCTTTGTCGACGCAATAGTTGGCTGAACTATTCGTTAACCTGGGGAGGTGTTTAACAGTCTCTCCGATCGCCTGACAGATACCTTCCGCAACCTCAAGCGGAAGGGAAGCCTGACTGAGTCCGACGTCAACGCCACGATTCGTGACATTCGCCTGGCCTTGCTGGACGCCGATGTGGCCTTGCCGGTCGTGAAGTCCTTCACTGGGGCCGTGCGTGAGCGGGCCTTGGGTGCCGAGGTCTCCAAGTCGCTTAACCCGGGCCAGCAAGTCGTCAAGATCGTCAACGAAGAACTCGTGTCGATCCTGGGTGGCCAGACTCGGCGCCTCAACCTGGCCAAGCAACCGCCAACTGTCATCATGTTGGCCGGCTTGCAGGGTTCAGGTAAGACGACCTTCGCGGGCAAACTGGGCCACTGGCTGAGGAAGCGGGGCATACCCCGATCTTGGTGGCAGCTGACCTGCAGCGGCCCAACGCCGTCAACCAGTTGCAAGTCGTCGGTGAGCGGGCGGGCATTCCGGTGTTCGCGCCGGAGCGAGGAAACGTCTTCGGCCACGATGCTGCAATGGACTCCGGCGAGGGCACCAAGTCCTTCGGGGATCCGGTCGATGTTGCTGTCGACGGTGTGGAGAACGCACGCACTAAGGGCCACGACGTCGTCATCATTGACACCGCCGGTCGGTTGGCCGTCGACGTTGACCTGATGCGCCAAGCCCATGACATCCGCCTGGAAACGCAGGCTGACGAGGTTCTCTTTGTCATTGACGCGATGATCGGGCAGGCGGCCGTCGAGACCGCCAAGGCCTTCGCCGATGGCGTCGGAATCACGGGTTCGGTGCTGACCAAGCTTGATGGTGATGCTCGCGGTGGTGCTGCCCTGTCTGTGGCCACCGTCACGGGTGAGCCCATCCTCTTTGCCTCGACCGGTGAGGGATACAAGGACCTTGAGACTTTCCACCCTGACCGGATGGCAAGCCGCATCTTGGACATGGGTGACGTCCTTACGCTGATTGAACAGGCTGAAAAGGCGTTTGACGCAGCTCAGCAGCGGGAAATGGCCCGCAAGTTCATGGCCGAGGAGGACTTCACCTTTGATGACTTCCTGGAGCAAATGCAGGCCATCAAAAAGATGGGCTCACTGAAGCAGATGCTGGGCATGATGCCCGGTATGCAGCAGATGCGGGCGCAGTTGGACTCCTTGGATGAGCGCGAATTTGATCGTGTTGAAGCCATGGTCAGGTCCATGACTCCGTTTGAGCGCACCCACCCCAAGCAGATCAACGGGTCTCGGCGGGCCCGCATCGCACGCGGTTCCGGTGTGACGCCCTCCGACGTCAACCAGTTGTTGGAACGGTTCGGCCAAGCTCAAAAGATGATGCGGCAGATGCGCAAGGGCGGCGGGATGCCCGGTATGCCAGGTATGCCCGGAGGCGGCGCTGGCAAGGCCAAGGGCAAGCAACAACCTCAGCGCAAGAAGTCCAAGAGCGGCAACCCGGCCAAGCGGGCCGCCGAGGAGAAGGCAGCCGCCCAGCGCCAAGAAGAAGGCGCACAAAAGGCACTGGGCAATGCGTTCGGGGCCGGTGCCGCGCAAGGTGATGACATGTCTGACTTGCAGTTGCCGAAGGGCTTCGAGAAGTTCTTGGGGAACGACTCAAAGTAAGACAGGGCAACGCTTCACCGGCGAAGGGCGACGACATGAGCACTGGCACCATCGAGGTCACTGGGCAAATCAGGTGAGCCCTGAGGAAGTCGTCGGTGCCATGTGGGTGGTTGATGGACGGGTGACCTTTGATCGGCCCTCGTCCGTCGATCACCGGCTCAACGGTTTTGTCCTGCCCGGCCTGGTGGATGCGCATTGTCACGTTGGCCTAGAAGCGACTGGCGGCGTCGACAACGAGCGTGCTCGAGAGCATGCAGAACGAGACCGCGATGCCGGAGCATTGCTGCTGCGCGATGCGGGTAGCCCGGTCGACACGTCATGGATCAACGATGAGGTCGATCTGCCGCGGCTGATCCGTGCTGGCCGGCACATTGCTCGAACCAAGCGCTACATCCGCAATTTTGCGCACGAGATCGAGCCAGAATTGCTCGTCGAATACGTCCGAGTCCAAGCCAAGCGTGGCGACGGCTGGGTCAAGCTGGTGGGGGACTGGATTGACCGCGAGACGGGTGATCTCAACACCTGTTGGCCCCGCGACGTGCTTACCCTGGCGATTGCCGCAGCACACGACGAAGGTGCCAGGGTCACAGCGCACTGCTTTGGCGAGGAGTCTCTGCGAGACTTCGTGGCCGCCGGCACGGACTGCATTGAGCACGCCACAGGTTTGCGCAGCGACACAATCGACTCTTTCGCAAAGCTGGCGTCGCTATCGTGCCGACGCTCGTGAACATCGAGAACTTTCCCGACTTTGCCGCTGCGGGCGAATCGAAATTTCCTACCTACGCCGAGCACATGCGCGATCTCTATCGGCGCCGCTACGAAACGATGGCTGCGGCGCGCGACGCCGGAATTGCGATCTTTGCCGGCACTGATGCAGGGGGCCAACTGCCACACGGACTCATTGGCAGCGAAGTCGCCGAGATGGTCAAGATCGGGATGGCGCCCCTGGAGGCGATCAACACGGCGTGCTGGAGTGCTCGCGAGTGGCTAGGCCGCGACGCCTTGAGCGAAGGTGCTAGCGCAGATTTCGTGCTCTATGACTCTGACCCAGCCCAGGATGTTCAGGTGCTGCGGGCACCCAGCAGCATTGTGCTGCGTGGGCGCCCGGTGACCGGGTGAGCTAGGTTGCTATTCGCTATTCGCTAAGGCGCGCAGGCTCAGCGTGCTGACGGCCTAGCTCAGGATGCGAGTCTGATCCTGCGTCACGGAGTGTCCGGCCATCAGCAGACCCACGACATACAAGGCGTGAACAGTCTCCGCGACCGGCGCCGTCTCGTCTTTCATCAGGCGGGCAACCACTGGGTGATTGCCATTGAGGATCAGAGTGGCCGACGCATTGTCCATGCCACGCGCTTCGGCGGCGGACCACCACATGGCCGGTCGGGTGTCCGGCAAAGAGCGCTACCTGGACATTGATGCGGTGCTCGGCGAGTGCCTCAGCGCCCAGCCACGCCACGCGGTCCGCAGCGGCGGAATCGGGGTGGTTCTCCGGCTTGGCCAAGTGGACGATGTGATCAGCGTCGACTTCACGGAAGCGCTGTTGCTCGGTTTTGTTGATCCGCTCTAGCAGGGCTTGGTCGTGCGGACCACCAGCGTCGATCACCAAAGCGTCGGCGTGCACTGCGACTTCCTCAAGCGCGGCATAGGCACCGGCATCGCTGACGTAAGCGAGGTCATCGCCCTGGCGGATCAAGTCATCCAGGGTGAACTTGCCCATGGTGGTCGTCAACGGCAGGCTCGTCCGCAACAGGCTGAGCATGTCAGGGCCTTGAACCGCGAGCGACTTCAGGCCAGCGGAGTGCAACCGGATGATGTCTTGGTACACATCGGGGGCCATTCCTTGCACCATGATGAGCTCGCTCAGCAGACGAGCACCCAGGCGTTCGCTGACAAAAGACTTCGAGTTGGACTCGAGGAGGGCCTCGCGGGAGGCCGTCAGCGGGAGGTCGCCGGAGTCAACAACAGCCCGGCAGAAGAACGCCCAAGACGGGACTAACTGGTCATCAGAGTCTGCGACGAGCATCCCGTTCGAGTAGATGCGGTCACCGGTGCGGTGGCCTGGCTGCGCGGTATAGGGCAACACAAACGCCACGCCGCGGACATTCAGCAGCGAGGAGTCCAGGGCGATGATGCCCATTGCTTCAAAACCAAGTCGTTCGCGACACCATTGAAGCTGCTCTTCAACTGGCATGTCCCAAGGTCGAAATTCTGTTTTTGGTAGTGGAATGAACGAAGCGCCAACGCCCGAAGTTGGCGAAGGCGAACCCCAAACGAAAGAAGCACCTCCCGTGAGTGACCACACAACTGCACTGAACGACGCAATGCAGATCGAGGGCGCCATGGGCATTGCTTTGGTCGACCGTCAAAGTGGCATGGCTCTGGCTACCGCAGGCAACCCGAACGGGTTGGACCTCAACGTGGCCGCTGCCGGTAACAGCAACGTTGTCTCCGCCAAGATGCGCACGATGGCTGACCTGGGCATCGATGAGGAGATCGAGGACATCTTGATCATCCTCGGCAGCCAGTACCACATCATCCGTACCTTCGGTAAAGAGGGCGGTATGTTCCTTTACCTGGTTCTGGACAAGTCCCGCGCCAACCTGGCGATGGCTCGCTTCCGCTTGAACCGCATTGAGCAAGAACTGAAGCTCTGATTCAGTCTTAACTCTGAGAATGCCCGGCCCCTGTGGCCGGGCATTCTTTGTATCCGGCCCCTGTGACGCAGGCAGAGTTCGGTCAGGTTCACGAGATTCGGTCGTTGTCTGGCACAATGGCGGGGTACTCATCCAGCCCGGCCCCTCTCACCGGGCTAGGACGTGTCCATAGATTGCTAGCCCCACGCGTGTTTCCCCACGTGGACGGCTTAGCGTTCGCCCCAGAACAAGAATGAGGAGACACCGCAAACGTGGCTGTCAAGATTCGTCTGAAGCGCATGGGTAAGATCCGTGCACCTTTCTACCGTGTTGTCGTGATGGACTCTCGCGCAAAGCGGGATGGTCGCGCCATCGAGGAGATCGGCAAGTACCATCCGACCGAGGAGCCTTCGCTCATCGACATCGACACTGAGCGTGCTCAGTACTGGCTCGGAGTTGGCGCACAGCCGACCGAGCAGGTGCGCGCGCTCCTCGAGGTGACCGGTGACTGGGCCAAGCACACTGGTGTTGGCGACCCGGCAGGTTCCTTGAAGCAAGGAGCCCCGCCCAGACCGCAAGGCTCTCTACGAAGCCGCTCTAGCCGCCGCCGATGGCGCCGACGCTACGACTGCTCCCACGAAGAAGAAGGCCAAGAAGGCTGAAGAGCCCAAGGCCGAGGCTGCCTCGACTGACGAGCCGGCCGCCGACGAGGCTGCTTCAACCGAGGCCTGAGCATGTTGGAAGAAGCGCTAGAACACTTGGTGAAGGGCATTGTTGATCACGATGGAGACGTCGTGGTTCGGCAAAAGACCGTGAGGCATGGCGATGTCCTCGAAGTTCGGGTTCACCCGGACGACTTGGGACGCGTCATTGGCCGCCGGGGTCGCACTGCGGGTGCACTCCGCACCGTGCTAGGCGCCTTGTCCGACAACTCAAAGGTCCGCATCGACATTGTTGATACAGACCGGCTTCGCTAGTTCATAGCATCGCTTTGGCCCCCGTAGTGCTCGACACTATGGGGGCCATTGCTATTAACAGTCACAGGAGTGACATCACCATGAATCAGAACGCAGCGGACGCAGATTTCGTCATCGCGCGCATTGGAAAGCCGCACGGAATCAAGGGCGAGGTGACCGTCCAGGTGCACACCGATAGCCCCGAGACGAGACTCGTGCCCGGTGCTGAGTATGCGACCGACCCGGCTAGCCGTGGTCCGCTCACGATCGTTGGGGTGCGGGTTCACCAGGGCACGTATCTGCTGAGGCTCGATGGTGTCGCGGACCGAAACGCTGCTGAGTCGCTCCGCAACACCACCCTGGTGGGTGCGCATGAAGAGTTAGATGATGAGGAAGACGCCTGGTTCGCCGAGGACCTCATGGGCTTTGCCGTCGTCACCACCAACGGTGAGGTCGTCGGTGAGGTGGCTGACCTGCATACCCGGGAGGTTCAGGACCTGCTTGAAGTGACCCGCACCCAGGGGCCGAACGCACTGATCCCGTTTGTCGATGAGCTTGTCCCTGAGATTGACGTTGACGCCCGACGCGTGGTCATCGACCCACCTGCCGGGCTGCTAGAACTTAACGAGAGCAACCAGTAAATGCGCATCGATGTTCTCAGCATCTTCCCTGAATACCTTGTCCCGCTAGACCTGTCGCTCATCGGCAAATCCCGCGAACGTGGCCTGCTCGATGTCCGCGCCCATAACTTGCGCGACTGGACGACCGACCGGCACAACAGAGTTGACGACACTCCGTATGGCGGCGGCGCCGGCATGGTGATGAAGCCCGAGCCGTGGGCCCAAGGCCTTGATGCCGTGGCGGATGACATTGCGGGCAATCATCAGGGTGACCTTGAGCGGCCGATTCTGATTGTGCCGGGCCCCTCGGGGCAGCGGTTCACGCAAAGATGGCCGCAGAATTGGCTCAGGCACCAAATCTGGTCTTCGCCTGTGGGCGCTATGAGGGCATCGACGAGCGTGTCTACGACTTCGCTACGCAGCGATATGACGTGCGAATCGTGTCGCTGGGTGACTATGTGCTGAACGGGGAGAGGTAGCCGTGCTGGCCATGGTCGAAGCCATCGTGCGGCTGGTGCCAGGCGTCATCGGCAATCAAGAATCCCTCGTAGAAGAATCCCACGAGGATGGTTTGTTGGAGTATCCGGTCTACACCAAACCCGCAGTCTGGCGAGACCGTGGTGTCCCAGAGATTCTCTTGTCAGGCAATCACGCAGCAATCCGCACCTGGCGTCACGAGCAGCGACTTGAGCGGACGGCCGCACGGCGTCCCGACCTATTGTCTGCCACTCAAAGCCTGCGCCCGCAGAGCATAGAGAGCAGCGACGTGCAGACGGCGCTGCCGGCAGATGCAGGTGAACTCTTAACGCTGACGGTCGCTTGCTACGTGGCAGAGGGCGGGACCATAATTCGTTTGGCCTGCCAGCCCTGAACGAAACGACAGAGTCAGTTCGCGAGGCGCTGGCCGAATGGACGACCTGGGTCCTACGTTCGCAGGGGCGGATGATCGGATCGGTGCGCGCCCGCATGAGCGGTCATGACTGGGAGATTGGCCGCCTGATTGTTGCTCCTGACCTGCAGAGCCAAGGGATTGGTCGTTGGCTCTTGGAGTTGGCTGAGTCGCAGGCGCCAGAGGAGGCCAGGTCAGTTGTCCTCTTCACCGGTGCGAAGTCCAAGCGAAACCTGACCATGTATCGCAAGGCTGGCTACCGTGTGACGGGGGCAAGCGAACACTTGGGCGTGCCGACGAAGCATTTAGCCAAGCGGATTTCCCGCTGATCGGCGATTTTGGCCGTTGTGCTTCATGTGGCAAACTCAAGAGTTGCGTCTGCTGACGCAGAGGTGTGCCCCTGCCACAGGGGGTGAGTGCACCAGTTTGCAGCGCAACTTTGACTTCCATTCGCACCACTCGATGGTGCACCTGAACCGCGTTGATGACCTGTGGCATTGGCGAGAAAGAGACACTCATGCACAAGCTTGACGCTGTTGATGCAGCCAGCCTCCGCGACGACATCCCGGACTTCCGCGCCGGTGACAACATCAAGGTGCACGTGAAGGTTATTGAAGGTAACCGTCAGCGTGTCCAGGTTTTCCAGGGCGTTGTTATCCGTCGTCACGGTGGTGGCGTTGGCGAGACCTACACGGTCCGCAAGGTCTCCTTCGGCACCGGCGTGGAGCGTACTTTCCCGGTGCACACCCCCAGGTCGAGAAGATCGAGTTGGTCAGCCGCGGTGACGTTCGTCGCGCCAAGCTGTACTACCTCCGTAACCTGCGCGGTAAGGCCGCTCGCATCCGCGAGAAGCGCGAAACCCCGAGCGCCGCGAAGTAAATCGCAGCAACCCCTCAGGTGCCTGGCTTACGGTGCTTCTAGATTTAGCAGGCATCACTACTAGGCAACCTAAGGACACTTTGTGACGGACGAATCCTCAACTGGTTTCGATCCTGACATGCCGTCGCGCAGGAGTCGACAAGACTCCGGCGCGGCGGCATCGTCGTCTCTAGGGCGCTTTGGTGCTCTGATCAAAGAAATCGCCATGGTGGCGGTCATCGCCTTGGTCGTGTCGTTCTTGATCAAGACGTTCCTGGTGCAGGCCTTCTGGATCCCGTCCGGATCGATGGAGAACACCTTGCAGGTAGGGGACCGGGTGTTGGTCAGCAAGATTCAGGCCGGGCCTGCTGACATCGACCGCGGTGATGTTGTCGTTTTCGAAGACCCCAACGAGTGGCTCCCCGCAATCACCCCCGTTGACCGTGGCCCGTTCTTAAACGGTGCAGTCGATGTCATGGAGTTTGTCGGATTGGCGCCCACGGGCGAGGGCAATCACCTGATCAAGCGAGTGATCGGTGTCAGCGGCGATCATGTCGTCTGTTGTGATGCTGGTGGCCGCATTACGGTGAACGACCAGCCACTGGATGAGGCTTACCTTTATCCGGGCGATGCGCCGAGCACCATCGAATTCGACATCACGGTGCCACAAGACAGCCTCTGGGTGATGGGTGACCACCGTTCCAACTCCGCTGACTCGCGAGTGCACGATGATGGCACCGGGGCTGTTGGCTCGGTGCCGATGGACAACGTTGTGGGACAGGCTTTCGTGCTGGTTTGGCCACTCAACCACCTCGATTGGCTCTCGCCGCCGGACACGCTGAGCCAATCCCGCGCCATGAGCGTGACGCGCGTTAAGAAGATCCCCAGCGGCAAGCCCTCCCTGCGCCACGAACGGACACTGCAACGTCAGGGGTATGACGTGGTCGTGGGCATGGATGAAGTGGGCCGGGGAGCATTGGCTGGGCCGGTCAGCGTGGGGGTGGTAGCGATCAACACCGCAACCAAATCGGCTCCAGCGGGGGTCAAAGACTCCAAATTGCTCAGCGCAGCAGCGCGAGAGCGGATGGTTCCCCAACTGCAGCGGTGGGCCTTGAGTTGGGGGGTGGGCCACGCATACCCAGAAGAGATTGACGCCCACGGGATCATGGCTGGTCTTCGGATCGCTGGTCAGCGTGCCTTGGCGCAACTGGATCTGGTGCCCGACATCATCATCCTCGACGGCAATCACGATTGGCTCACGGTGCCTGAGCAGGTTGGCCTCTTTGGCTTTGCCGACCCGCAGTCTGCGCCGGCTCCACCCGTGCAGACGCTGATCAAGGCAGATATGTCGTGTTCGTCCGTAGCGGCAGCCAGTGTTCTGGCTAAGGTGACTCGAGACAGCATGATGGTTGACCTAGCGACGTCGTATCCGCCCTTCGAGTGGGACCTCAACAAGGGGTACGCTGCGCCGGGTCACCAAGAGGCTTTGCGCGAGCATGGCCCTGCGAGCATCACCGGCGGAGCTGGAACCTCACCGGCGCACACGAGAAGGGACGTCAGGTATGAGCACCGAAGATCTCGAGCGCTATGAGTCCGACATGGAATTGCAGTTGTATCGCGAATATCGCGATGTCGTCGGGCTTTTAGCCATGTCGTAGAGACTGAGCGACGCTTCTATTTGGCCAACGACGTCGATGTGCAGGTCCGGAACGCTGGATCCGAAACGTGGTTTGAGGTCACGATGACCGACGCCTGGGTGTGGGATGTGTATCGGCCGGCCCGATTCGTTAAGAAGGTGCGAGTCATCACCTTTAAAGACGTCAACGTCGAAGAAATCTCCAAGTCAGATCTTGAGGTTCCGTCTTAATCGAGCTGCAGACTCGACGAGCGAAACGAAAAGTAGCTCGGTGGTCATTTCCACACCCCTGCTGTGAGCTTGAGGTTGTCCACCTCGACCGGCTTATGCCCCTGCGCTCCATGCTCACCAGCGAGAGTGAGTGCTGGAGGTGGGGGAGATGCCCAACACGGGAATGTCGCACAAACTTGCTCGCGCAGTGGGGGACCACGGCGAGGAGATCGCAGCAAATCTGGCCTCGGAGTGGGGCTGGCAGATCATTGAGCGCAACTGGCGCTGCCAATGGGGCGAGATCGACCTAGTAGCCCGCGATGGCTCGACCCTGGTCGTTGTCGAGGTGAAGACCAGAAGATCGGCTCGCTTTGGTGCCCCGGTCGAAGCTGTCACGAGGGCAAAGCTGGGGCGGTTGCGCCGGTTGGCGTGGGCCTACGCTCGCGAGCACAAGGTGCAGGCGAGTTTGATCCGGGTTGACGTCATCGGAATCATGCTCCGGCCTGGAGCAGAGCCGTTGGTGCAGCACCTGCGTGGGGTGGCGTGATGGGGTTTGCCTCAACCTTCGCGGTTGGACTCAACGGTGTCCGAGGCGCTGTGGTGCGCGTTGAAGCCTACGGTCACTCGGGGTTGCCCGCCTACGTCGTCACTGGGCTCGCGGACGCAGCCTGTGCTCAAGCCCCCGACCGGGTCCGGGCAGCCACCTCGATCACCGGGGTCGCGCTGACGGCGCAGAGGTGGACCCTCAACCTCTCGCCAGCCAGTGTGCCCAAAAACGGCAGCGGCTTTGACTTGGCCCTGGCCGTTGCTCTGCTTGCTGCTGACCGAAAGATCACTGCTCGGCAGTCTGCGGATTTTGGACACATCGGTGAATTGGGGTTGGACGGCACGGTTCGACCCGTCGCCGGGGTGCTGCCGATGGTTTTGGCTCTCTCTGAGGCGGGGGTTAGCAATGTGATGGTCCCGTTGGGTAGCGCTCGTGAGGCGGCTCTAGTGACTGGGGTTCAGGTCATTGCCGTGCGGGACTTGGCTGACGTGTTGGCCTTCTACGAGGGATTGGCGCAAGGCGACGAGCCGCCATTGTTGGGTATCCCGCTCTCAAAACGGGGCCCAATCGAGCACCCTGACATGTCCGACGTCGTGGGACAGCCCGAAGCCAGGCTCGGCCTGGAGGTCGCGGCTGCTGGGCGTCATCACATGTTGCTCATCGGGCCACCCGGTGCAGGAAAGACAATGTTGGCAGAGCGGATGCCATCGGTGCTCCCACCCCTGCCTTATGACCAAGCGATCGAAGTCACGAGCATTCATTCGGTTCTGGGTGAGTTGCCGGGCAGCGAAGATCTGATCGAGCGGGCGCCGTTCGTGGCGCCGCATCATGGGGCCTCGATGTCTGCAGTGATCGGTGGCGGATCGGGCCGGGTGCGGCCAGGCGCGGTGTCCCGGGCCCACCAAGGTGTTCTTTTCTTGGATGAGGCCCCGAGTTCCGGCGAGATGTCCTCGACGGACTGCGCCAACCGCTGGAGTCTGGCCGAGTGGTGATTGCGCGAGCAGAGCGCCACGTGCATCTGCCGGCTAGCTTTCAACTGGTGCTGGCAGCCAACCCGTGTCCGTGTGGCCACGGCTACGGCAAGGGCGCAAAGTGCACTTGCACACCCGCCGCCCGCAGGGCCTATCTCGCCAAATTATCCGGGCCACTACTGGATCGCATGGATGTGCGCCTGAACGTGCTGCCCGTCGCTCGGGTAGATCTGATGGCGCCGGCGGGCGAGACGTCTGCCGACATCAGCGCACGAGTGTTGCAAGCCCGTGAAAAGCAAGGGCACGGTGGAGCGCCAAAGGCTGGCAAGTGAATGCTCAGGCACCGGGCCGCGAATTGCGTGATGGCCGATTTCGACTGCCCGCGAGGGTGCGATCAACCATCGATCGGGCGCTTGATCGCGGTGATCTCACGCTGCGCGGATATGACCGATGCCTGCGGGTCGCCTGGACCGTTGCCGATCTGCAAGGCCACGAGACCCCGACGGCTGATGATCTGGGCGTGGCTTTGAGCCTACGAAATCACGGGGGAGTGCGAGCGGCATGAGTGAGCCAGCGACGGGGACGGAAGCCACAAGAGGCCCGGATGTAGACGATCTGCGGGTCAGGATCACCTGGGCAAGAATCGCCGAGCCACAAGACAAGCTGGCACGCAGACTCATCGAGCAATGGGGTTTACCTGAAGCTCTGGAGCGCGTGCAGACCAGCATCTCGCGCGGAGGCGGCAAGGAACGCGACGTCGAAGTCGACATCGGAGCAAGATTTGCTGCCCGGTTGGCCCATGTGGACGTCGACCGCGAGTTAGAAATGGCCGCCAAAGTGGGTGCCGTCATTCTGTTACCCGGCCAGCCGGGATGGCCATCCCGACTTGATGAGTTAGAGCACCCACCCTGGGCGCTGTGGTCTCGAGGTGAGCAGTCCCCAGCCGTTGCCTGTCATCGATCGATCTCGATAGTGGGCGCTCGCGCCAGCACTCACTATGGAGACCGAGAGGCGTCCACCCTGGCTGGTGAATTGTGCGACCAGGGTTTCAGCATCGTCTCCGGTGCGGCCTACGGGATCGACGCCGCCGCCCACCGTGGAGCGCTCGCCGCGGGTGGCTGCACGCTCGCGTTGTTGGCCTGCGGTGTTGATCGGGCCTATCCGGCCCGGCATAGCAATTGCTGGCTCAAATCGCCGAGAGCGGCGCGGTCCTCAGCGAAGTCCCACCGGGTGCAGCGCCTCTGCGGACTCGATTCTTGGCCAGGAACCGCCTGATTGCCGCGGCCAGCGGTGGCACGGTGATGGTGGAAGCGGGTCTGCGCTCTGGAGCCAGGAGCACGGTGTCGGAAGCGGTCGCCCTGAATAGGCCGGTGGGGGCGCTACCGGGGCCGGTGACCTCGATGGTCTCCGCTGGCTGCCATGAAGAGATTCGAGCAGGTCGGGCCGTGCTGGTCACCGACGCAGCCGAGGTGCGTGATCTGTGTGGCGCGTTAGGCGAGGACATGGCACCGCTCAAAGCGGTCCCCATCGCTCGCATGACGGCTTAGAAGGGCTTGAGTTGAGGGTGTGGGAATGTCTGAGGCCACCTGGCCGGCGCGGAATGGACGTTGAAGAAGTCACCCGCGTCGCGGGGCTCAGCGCGCTGGAGGCGTTGTCAGCGCTAGGCCAACTTGAAGCGAGTCGGCGGGTTCGTAGGGAGGGGCTTCGATGGCAACGGGTCTAGTAAAGAGGCTGCCGATGTTGATTGCTGTGGTGGCGCTTGTGCTGCCGCCCTTTGTTGAGTCGGAGCCGATCTGGGAATGGCCACAGGGGCGGGAGGTGGCGGTGAGAGAGGCGTTCGATCCGCCGGCTCAACGTTGGCTGCCTGGCCACCGCGGAGTCGACTTGTCTGGAGTCGATGGGGACCAGCTCTATGCAGTGGACGAGGGTGTGGTCGCCTTTAGCGGCTCGATTGCGGGCATCGGCATTCTGTCCATTGCCCACGAAGGCGGCATCAACAGCACCTACCAACCCATCAACGCCTCAGTCTCGAAGGGCGATCGCGTGGCGCGGGGTGAGCCTATCGGGCATCTGGTTGAAGGGATGGACCACTGCGCGATCGGGACTTGCCTGCACCTTGGCGCAAAACGGGGAGATGCCTACCTCGACCCGATGTTTCTCTTACAGGGCTACGAGGTGGTGCTGTTGCCTACGCGGGGCTAGCTTGCTGGGCGTGGCCGGCCCCTGCCGCAATGGCATGGGGTGGTGACTAGGCCCGCGGGTGTGCTTGCCGATAGGCAGCGCGGAGCCGCTCAGTCGAAACGTGCGTGTAGATCTGCGTGGTCGCCAAACTGGCGTGGCCGAGCACTTCTTGCACGGTCCGCACGTCGGCGCCGCCATCGAGCAGGTGAGTCGCCGCGCTATGCCGCAACGCGTGGGGTGAAGCGTCGGGTGCATCGGGTAAGTGCTGAAGCAGATCGCTGAGGGCGGCTCGGATCTGGCGTTGGTCGGCTCGCTTGCCTTTCCTGCCCAATAGAAGCGCTGCGCCAGATTCTGCTGTCACCAGCTGTGGGCGAGCGCCCTTGAGATAGGCCTCGATGGCATCGCTAGCCGGTTTGCCAAAGGGCACGACGCGCTGCTTTTTGCCCTTACCCAGGACTCGCACGGTGGCATCCATCAAATCGACGTCGTCGATGTCGAGCCCAACGAGCTCGCCTACCCGGATGCCGCTGGCGTACAACAACTCCAGCGCAGCCCTATTGCGCGCGTGCAAGGGTCACCGTCATCGCTAGCCAGGGCTGCAAGGTCGAGCAGTCCACTTGCCTGGTCGGCAGCCAACACTTCGGGCAGGTGGCGTTCTTTGGCTGGAGCCACTAAGCGCAGTGAGGGATCAGCGACGATGACACCGCGGTCAAGAGCCCAGCGAAAAAAGTCTTGGCGCTCGCACACCGGCGCGAAATGGTGGAGCGCGCCGCGCCAGATTCGCTTTGCAGCGCCAACCAGGAGCGCAGCACACGAAGGGTCACGTGATGAATCGAGGTGATCCCTTGCTTGGCGAGCGCGTCATTGAGGGAGCGCAGATCACCCAGGTAGGCACGCACCGTGTGCTCTGACCTGCCCTGCGAAACCTGCAGATGATCGGCAAAGGAGTCGAGCAGCGTTGCCGGGAGTGCCTGCTGCGACATCTCAGGGCGTTTTCGCGGGGCCAGCGGCGAGGGCGGAGAGTTTGTTTAACCCGGCGCTGATGGTCTCTGGCAGCTTGCAATAGGCCAGTCGCACCAACGATGCCGAGTGTTCAGTCGTGACGCAGAACGCAGAGACGGGCACGGCGACCACGCCATACTCTTGTGGCGCTCGCCTACAGAAGGCAAGGGCATCTTCACCGCCAACGCCGGAGACGTCGGCCACGACGAAGTACGTCCCCGCTGGCTGCGCAAAGGTATGCCGATCTCAGTCAGGCCAGCAAGGAGCAAATCGCGGCGCGACTGCAAATCTTCGGCGCCAGCCGCGAAGAACTCATCCGGGAAGCCCAAGCCTTCGGCGATCGCATCCTGGAACGGACCGGAAGCCGCGAAGGTCATCACCTGCTTGACCGCCTTAACTGCGGAGATCAACTCAGCACTTCCATGGACCCAGCCGACTTTCCATCCAGTGGCTGAAAAGGTTTTGCCACCTGAAGAGATCGTCAGGGTCCGCTGCGCCATCCCTGGCAGCGCGGCGATCGGCGTGTGAGTGTGACCGTCAAAACTAAGTGCTCATAGACCTCATCGCTGATGACGATCAGGTCGTGCGCACTGGCGATGGCGGCCAACTGGTCCAACTCTTCTTTGCTAAACACTCGCCCGGTCGGGTTGTGCGGGTTGTTCAGCATGATGGCCCGGGTGCGGCTGTTGATCTGCGCCTCGAGCCCGTCGAAGTCCAAGGCGAAATCGGGAAAGAGCATCGGGACTGTGCGCTGAACGCCACCGGCAAGTGCTATCGCCGAGGCGTAAATGTCGAAGAACGGCTCGAAGGTGATGACCTCATCGCCAGGCTCCACGAGGGCAAGCACCGATGCGGTCAGCGCCTCGGTCGCACCGACTGTCACCAACACTTCGGTGTCGGGGTCAACAGTGAGCCCATAGAACCGGCGTTGATGCTCGGCAATTGCTTGTCGCAGCACTGGCTTGCCGATCCCCGGGGCGTATTGGTTAGCGCCGCCAGCGATCTGGTCCTGGGCAATCTGCTTCAACGAAGCAGGTGTGTCTTGGTCAGGAAACCCTTGGCCCAGGTTGACCGCTTCGTATTGGAGCGCGCGTTGAGTCATCTCAGAGAAGATCGAATCCGCGAACCCTTGCATCCGGCTAACTAGTGGTGACGACATACCTCCACCGTAGTAGGAGAGTCACTCATGACCAGGCCAATCGAGGCGTGCTCACCGATTTCGTGTCCTTGTGCTCAAGGCTTAGACTTAGACCACGCTCAGTGTGCTCACTGGGCGAATTCGCGTGTCATCGAGCCACCCGCAATGAGTGGGCCAACCTTCGCGGTCCGCAGCAGAAGCTGCGGTGGAGGTGGGTGGTGGCACCAGGGCCAACTGCACATCTAAAGAAAGAGAGACACGGCATGGCCGTCGTCACAATGCGTCAACTCCTCGACAGCGGTGTCCACTTCGGACACCAGACTCGTCGTTGGAACCCGAAGATGAAGCGCTTCATCATGACCGAGCGCAATGGCATCTACATCATCGACCTGCAGCAGTCGCTGACCTACATCAACGAAGCGTACGAGTTCGTGAAGCAGACCGTTGCTCACGGTGGCTCGGTGCTTTTCGTGGGCACGAAGAAGCAGGCTCAGGAGTCCATTGCCGAGCAGTCGACTCGCGTGGGCATGCCCTACGTGAACTACCGCTGGTTGGGTGGAATGCTCACCAACTTCGGCACCATCTCCAAGCGTTTGTCGCGCCTCAAGGAGCTCGAAGAGGTGAACTTCGACGATGTGGCCGGTTCGGGCCGCACCAAGAAGGAGCTTCTGATGATGCGTCGCGAGAAGGACAAGCTCGACCGCACCCTTGGTGGTATCCGCGACATGGGCCGCGTTCCGTCGGCCATCTGGGTCGTTGACACCAAGAAGGAGCACCTCGCAGTTACTGAGGCTCGCAAGCTTGGCGTTCCCGTGATCGCCATCCTCGACACCAACTGCGACCCCGACGAGGTCGACTACAAGATCCCCGGCAACGACGACGCCATCCGCTCGGTCACTCTGTTGACCCGCGTGATCGCCGACGCTGTTGCTGATGGTCTGATTGCTCGCTCCGGCGGCGGCTCCAGCACCGACGAGGCCGCTGAGCCGATGGCTGAGTGGGAGCGCGAGTTGCTCGCTGGCTCCGAGGAGACCAAGGCCGCTGACACCGAGGCTGCTGCCCCGGCCGCGACCGAAGAAGCTCCTGCTGCTGAGGCTCCTGCTGCTGAGGCTCCTGCTGCTGAGGCTGCCGACACCGAGGCTGCCGCTCCGGCCGCCGACGAGTCCAAGTCCTGATTCTTCCTTCCTTCTTCTTTAAGGAGCACAGAACAGATATGGCGAACTACACGATTGCCGATGTTAAGGCTCTGCGTGAGCAGACTGGCGCCGGCATGATGGACGTCAAGAAGGCTCTTGACGAGGCCGAGGGCGACAGCTCCAAGGCACGCGACATCTTGCGCGTCAAGGGCCTCAAGGGTGTGACCAAGCGTGAGGGCGTGCAGCCTCCAACGGTCTGGTCCGCGTCCAGGTTGAGAACAACGTTGGCACCATGGTTGAGGTCAACTGCGAGACCGACTTCGTCGCCAAGGGCCCGAAGTTCGGCGAGCTGGCCGACGAGATGTTGGCACAGGCCGCTGCGGTTGGCGCTGTCGACGCGGAGACCTTCCTGGACTCCGAGCGTGATGGCAAGACTGTCAAGGAAATCCTCGACGAGGCCAACGCGGCCATCGGCGAGAAGATCGAGGTCCGTCGCGTTGCACGCGTCGAGGCCGCTGACGGTGGCGCTGTCGTGTCCTACCTGCACAAGACGAGCCCCGACCTGCCCGCGCAGATCGGCGTCTTGGTGGCAACGGACGGCGACGAGCAGCTCTCGCGTGACATCGCGATGCACGTCGCAGCCTTCAGCCCGACCGTGTTGACTCGTGACGAGGTCGACGCTGAGACCGTTGAGTCTGAGCGTCGCATCGCCGAGGAGACCGCACGCGAGGAGGGCAAGCCCGAGGCTGCTCTTTCGCGGATCATCGAAGGCCGCGTCAACGGCTACTTCAAGGAGAACGTCCTGCTCGACCAGGCGTTCGCCAAGGAGCCACAGAAGTCCGTGGCCCAGGTGGCCAAGGAAGGCGGCCTCGAAATCTCCTCCTTCGTGCGCTTCAAGGTTGGCGTCTGATCTTCACCTGATCAGCTAGACAATGGCTGTGGCCGGATCCCATCGGGGGTCCGGCCACAGCCATTGTGTATGCCGTCAGTCGCCGACCGCGTCCAACCCAAGATCGAGCGTGGGGGCACTGTGGGTGATCCAGCCGGCTGAGATGGTGTCCACGCCGGTCTTGGCGATATCGCGCACCGTGCTCAGCGTGACATTGCCGAAGCCTCGATGGTCATCCGCCCATCGATCAGAGCGACAGCCTCGCGCAGCATTATCGGTGGCATGTTGTCGAGCATCACCACATCAACCGGGCTCTGGAGCAGTTCGCGCAACTGGTCCAGGGTGTCGACCTCAACTTCAATTGCAACGAGGTGGCCCACCGACGCTCGAACACTTTGAACGGCGGCAGTGATGCTGCCAGCGACCGCGATGTGGTTGTCCTTGATCAGCACGGCATCGTCAAGGCCAAAGCGATGATTCTTGCCACCACCGCAGCGCACGGCAACTTCTCCAACGCCCTCAGACCCGGCGTAGTTTTCCGCGTGCAGGTGATCGCAGTGCCTGTGCCAGCCACGGCGTCCACCAGTTTCGTCGTCTCGGTGGCGACGCCACCAGATGGCCTAGGAAGTTCAACGCGACCCGTTCGGCGGTCAGGATGCTCGCGGCTTGGCCGGAAATACTGGCAACTTCTTGACCGGCGATCACGCGAGCGCCATCGCTCACCATGCTGGTGTACCTGACGCCGGTATCGACAAGACGATAAGTCTCGCGCGCGACCTCTTGGCCAGCGATGGTTCCGGCTTGGCGAGCAACAATGTTGAAGACTGCTTGGGTGCCAGAGCCGACGGTGGCCGTGGTTGTTATGTCTCCGACCCGGCCCAGGTCTTCGGCCAATGCCAACCGCATGGTGTCGGCATACAGGATCGTGGGCAGGGGAGTAATGCTCATCGGGCGCTCCTGGCGGTTGTTTGCGCGGCCATCACGGTGTGCTGAGCCTCGCCGAGGCGCAGCACGGGGTGGTCGCTGCGGAAATGTCCTCCTCGGCTTTCCAGGCGAGCAAGCGCAGACTTCAACACCATTGTGGCGACGGCCGCCGATGGCGGGTTGCTCCGATAGTGGTGCTCGATGAGGTCGATAGCCCCCTGCAAGCCCTGCGCATCGCGGACCAGCCCTGCTGCGCTGGTCATCAGCGGTGCGATGGTGGCAAGAGCACGCCACGACTCAACCTGGCGTTGGATGAGAAATGCAGCGTGGTCGTGCGACGGCGCGGCAACAGCGCGCGGCGTGCCGAGGGCACTGCCGGGATCACGTGCATCATCGAGAAGGTCCACTGCGGCTTCCCGTCCAGTCACGACAGCCTCGAGCAAGGAGTTGCTTGCCAAGCGATTGGCGCCATGCAGCCCGGTGCTGGCCACCTCACCCACGGCCCACAGCCCGGGGACTGACGTCCGTCCGTGAGCATCGACCAGCAGGCCACCGCAGTGATAGTGGGCAGCCGGCCGCACCGGAATGAGGTCCAGGCGTGGGTCCAAGCCTTCCTGCAGGCAGGCCCTCATCATGGCGGGGAAGTGCGCTGAGAGGTCTGCGCCGACTGCCCGGGCATCGAGGAACACGTAGTGGCCAGCCAAGGTTTGGTCGTGGATAGCCCGAGCTACCACGTCGCGGGCGGCCAGGGAATCGACGAATTCTTGGTTCTCGTTATTGACCAACACCGCTCCGTGCCCGCGCACCGCTTCACTGATCAACGGCATCGGACCTGGGCCAGCGAAGAGCGCTGTGGGGTGGAATTGCACCATCTCCAGGTCTCGGGCCAAGGCGCCCTGCTCCAACCCGAGGGCCAACCCCGAACCCATCGCGCCGGCTGGGTTGGTGCTGAACTGCCAGAGCGAGCCAGCGCCGCCGGTCGCCAGCACCACGGCGCTTGCGGCGATGGTGCGGACAGTCTCACCGTGTTGGACCGTGACACCTGTGATGTGACCCTCTTGCGAGATCAATTCGAGGGCAGTGTGATGTTCAGCCACCGTGATCGAGGGCGTTCGGCGAACTGAGTCCACGATGGCCTGCATGATGAAGTGGCCGCTGGTGTCGCCGCCAATATGCAAGACCCGTGGTCGGCCGTGGGCACCTTCCAAAGCCATGTCGTACTGACCGGAGGTATTGACGTCGAACTGCACGCCGTTGGTCTCTAGGAAGTCGACAGCCTGTGCGCCCTGACGCACAATGTGCTGGACGGCCTGGGCATCGCACAGCCCAGCACCAGCGGCCAGGGTGTCGTTCACGTGCTCAGCAATGCTGCCGCCTGGCCCCACGGCGGCTGCGATGCCGCCCTGTGCCCAGTCGCTCGCGCATACCCCAGGGAATTCACCTGAGGTCAGGACCAGGCAGGGGTGCGGCGCCAACGAGAGGGCGGTGGTCAGACCAGCCAGCCCAGCGCCCACGATGACGATGGGGCCCTGCGTCTGGCCAGCAGCCATGGTTACTTCACGTCCAACATGCGTTGCACAGCCAATCGAGCCCGATCAGCCACATCGGGGTCGATCTCGACCGGGTGGCTCATGGTCTCCAACGCGCGCCGGATATTTGCCAGGGTGATCCGCTTCATGTGTGGGCAGAGGTTGCAGGGGCGGACAAACTCGACTTCGGGCATCCCGGCGGCGATGTTGTCGCTCATGGAGCACTCGGTGATCAACGCGACCTTGGCGGGTTTGGTGGTTTCGACAAAGTTGAGCATCTGGGCGGTTGATCCGGACATGTCCGAAACCGCGATCACCTCCGGTGGGCACTCGGGGTGAGCCACCACCACTGCTCCGGGGTGGTCGGTCCGAATCTGCTCGATGTCACCGGGGCTGAAGCGCTCGTGCACTTCGCAGTGACCGGCCCAGGTGATGACCTCGACGTCGGTCTGAGCAGCAATGTTTTGGGCTAAGTACTCATCGGGCAGCATGATGACGCGATCAACACCGAGGGACTCGACGACCTTGATCGCATTGCCCGACGTGCAGCAGATATCACTCTCTGCCTTCACCGCGGCAGAGGTGTTGACGTAGGTGACGATCGGCACCCCTGGGTATGTCTCGCGCAAGCCGCGCACGTCGGTGGCGGTGATGCTCTCCGCCAATGAGCAGCCAGCGCGCAGGTCCGGGATGAGGACGGTGCGGTCTGGGTTCAGCATCTTGGTGGTCTCCGCCATGAAGTGCACACCGGCCATCACGATGACGTCTGCCTCGACATCGACCGATTCACGAGCCAGCGCGAGTGAGTCGCCCACGATGTCGGCTACGCAGTGAAAGATCTCTGGCGTTTGATAGTTGTGCGCCAGGATGACCGCATTGCGTTCCTTCTTGAGCCGATTGATGGCCTCAATGTCAGCCTCGAAGCCAGCCCACTCAACCTCGGGTACGACGTGCTCGATGCGGCGGTACAACGATTGGGTGTCGATGGTCGTCGTGCTCATAGGGATGCACCTCATCTCAATGTCAGCCTTATGCTGACTCTGAGCAATACTGTAATGCTTCATTTGAGCATAAGTGTCACAAGGGCAGGAAAGAGACGAGTTTCACATGTGGGAGCGCGAATGCTCAGGGGCGGGCAATAGGCAGTTTTGTCCCTGCCACGCTGCGAACGTCCAAGACATCGCGCCGGAAGCGGTACGCCTTGGCCGGGCGACCTCCGGTGGCCGAAACGGTCGCTCCAGTTTCCTCGACGAGGTCTTGCTGCAGCATCAGTCGGCGGAAGTTCTGCTTGTGCAGGGCGTGCCGGCCAACGACTCAACCACCGATTGCAACTGCCCCAGGGTGAACTCTGGAGGCATCAACTCAAAGACGACGGGGCGATACTGAATCTTGGCCCGCAGCCGTGCGAGGCCGGTGGCGAGGATGCGGCGGTGATCTTGCTCCATCGCTCGGCCAGGGGCGGGCGCAGACAGCGAGGTGGAGCCCGGTGATTCGGGAAGTAAACCTGCTTCATACAGGAGTTCGTATCGGTTGAGCACCAGGTCGGAGCGCCACGGACGTTGGTCCAGCCCGAAGGTGACAGCGGCCCGTAGTGCGCGTTCTGCGCCTGGCTGGCCCGCTTCCAGGGACCACCGCTGCAACGCGGCTAGCCACGGCGTCGTGGTTGGGGCGCCTCCACGGCGATCTTCCCAGCCGAAATAGTCATACCAAGGCCGCCATCCGGCCTCACCGGCGTTTCCGCGAGTCAAGCCCAGATAGGAGACCGAGAGAACCCGAATGTCCCCGGTTTCCCGGCCAGGGTCGGCAAAGGTGTAGAGCTGCTCGACATAACCCAGCTCATGTCCGGTCTGACGCTCTACCCACGCCCGCATACCTGACTGCATGGTTTGGTGGTCTGACTGCAGGGGGCCAGAGGGCAGCCGGGTGCCCTCTCCTGCCGTGAGCACCATAGGCACGCCGTCGATCACGGAGGTGATGACTGCCACCAACTCGGCTCGCATTTGCTCATCGCTCACGACGCCATCATGCCTTGCCTTACGTCACCAGATGGGTGAGCCGCTCCGAATGTGGCAGTATCGAGCGACCGCTGAAGTTAGTCGCGCTGCCGGGAGGCCAAAAATGAATGATGCGCCGATGAACGACCACGACGGGGATGTTCCGCTGCAAGATAAGCCGGAATCAATCAGGCGTGTGCTGCTGAAACTGTCGGGGGAGGCGTTCGGTGGGGGCAACATCGGGGTAGATCCCGATGTTGTGCGCGGTATCGCGCGCCAGATCGCATCAGCGATCAGCGACGACGTGCAGGTGGCCATCGTTATCGGGGTGGAAACTTCTTCCGGGGTGCTGAGTTGCAACAACGGGGCATGGAACGTGCGCGCGCTGACTACATGGGCATGCTGGGCACGGTGATGAACTGTCTCGCGCTGCAGGACTTCCTGGAAAAGGAAGGCATTAACACGCGCGTGCAGACGGCGATCACGATGGGGCAGGTTGCTGAGCCCTACATCCCTCGTCGCGCGATTCGCCACCTGGAGAAGGGCCGGGTCGTCATCTTCGGTGCCGGCGCTGGCATGCCGTACTTCTCCACCGACACGGTTTCGGCCCAGCGGGCGCTTGAGATCAAGTGCGACGCGGTCTTGATGAGCAAGCATGGGGTCGACGGCGTCTACACCGCTGACCCACGCGTTGACTCTGAAGCAGTGAAACTCGATCAGTTGACCTTCTCCGAAGCGCTGGCCCAAAACCTGCGAGTGGTGGATGCTGCGGCGTTCAGCCTGTGCATGGACAACGACCTGCCGATGCTGGTTTTCGGGATGGATAACCCGGGGACTATTGCGGCCGCTATTCAAGGTGAGAAGATTGGGACATTGGTGACCGCAGGCTGAGTGCCGAGGTCAACAACCACCACAAGGAGCAAGGCGTATTTATGTCAGAAGAAACTGAAATGGTCATGCTTGAGGCCGAAGAAAAGATGGGCAAGGCCGTTGAGGTCGCCCGCGAGGACATGTCCTCGATTCGCACTGGTCGTGCCCACCCGAGTTTGTTCAGCAAGCTGACCGTGGAGTACTACGGTGCGCCCACGCCGCTGCAGCAACTTGCGTCTTTCCAGGTGCAGGACGCCCGCACGGTTCTGATCGTGCCCTTCGACAAGAGCTCCATGAGCGCGATCGAAAAGGCGCTGCGCGAGTCGGATCTGGGCGTAAACCCGGGCAACGACGGCAACCAAATCCGCATCGTGATGCCGCAGCTGACCGAAGAGCGCCGCAAGGACTACATCAAATTGGCTCGCACCAAGGGTGAAGACGCCAAGATTGCCGTGCGCAACGTGCGTCGCCACACCAAGGACGCCATCGATAAGTCCGTCAAGGACGGCGACATCGGTGAGGACGAGGGCAACCGCGCTGAAAAAGAACTTGAGGCGCTCACGAAGAAGCACGCCGACCAGGTCGATGAGCTGCTGAAGAACAAGGAGGCAGAGCTCCTCGCGGTGTGATGATGACCAACGCTCCCACCTCCCGACGGGCCTACCGCAATAAGCGACGGGCCGAAGACTTGGCCGCGCGAGAAAATACCCCGTCGCGCGCCGGTCGGAATCTGCCTGCCGCCATCGGGGTGGGTGTTGGGCTGGTCCTCGTCATCATGGCTTCGCTATTTTTTGGAAGCCAGCCTTCGTCATCGTGCTGACCGCAGCGGCCGCGTTGGCCGTCACCGAATTGATTGATGCGCTCAAAGAAGGGCGGGTCAACGTCCCCTACGTCCCCGTCATGGGTGGGACTTTGGTATTGGGCGCAACCGCATACATCGCTGGTACGGAGGGGCTGGCTGGGGGATTCGCCCTGGCCTGCCTCTTGGTGCTGGTCTGGCGGGCCTCCGAACGAGGCGAACACGCCTTGCGCGATGTGGCCGGCGGAGTTTTTGTCTTGGCCTACGTGCCGCTGTTGGCCGGTATCGCTGTCCTGATGGTGGCTGAGGACGACGGGCCAGCGCGGGTGCTCACCTTCATCTTGGTCACTATTGCTAGCGATACGGGTGGCTACATGTTTGGTGTCCTGTGGGGCAACACCCCATGGCCCCATCCCTCAGCCCGAAGAAGTCGTGGGAAGGCTTCACCGGATCAGTGGTGTGGAGCGTCGCGGTCGGGATTGCCGCTGTCGTCCTGTTGCTTGACGGTTCTTGGCTGGTCGGCGTAATGGTCGGAGTTGCCGCGGCGTGTTTCGCCACTGTCGGTGATCTCGCGGAGTCAACCTTGAAGCGGGACCTGGGCATCAAGGACATGGGCTCCATCCTGCCGGGCCACGGCGGCATCATGGACCGGATGGACTCGCTGCTGGTTGTCGTGCCGGTGACCTGGGCATTGTTGACGATTTTTGTCCCGGTGTAGCACCGCGTTATAAACCTGAGACACTGGAGGGGATGAGCACTGATCTTCCTACTCCGACCGCAGCGCCCCCGCCGGGAGCCCTGACCTTCAAGGCACCCAAGCGGGGCAAGGCTCCCAAGCACTTGGCAGACCTCGACGTGGCTGAACGCCGCGAGTGGGCTGCTGAACTGGGGCAGCAGAAGTTCCGCGCTGACCAACTCTCGCGCCACTACTTTGAGCGTCTTGTCGTTGACCCGGAGGAAATGACTGACCTCCCCGCGGCGACCCGTGGCGATATTGCAGGCGTCATGCTGCCGGAGTTGCTGACTCCATTCGCACCCTCACCGCGGACGGTGGCGACACCGTCAAGCAGGTGCACAAACTGCACGACGGCGCCATGGTCGAAGCGGTCCTGATGCGCTACCCCGGCCGGGTCACTATGTGTATCTCAAGCCAGGCTGGCTGCGGGATGAACTGCCCTTCTGCGCCACTGGCCAGGCTGGCCTCACGCGCAACCTGTCCACCGCCGAAATTGTCGAGCAGGTCGTTGCTGGTGCCCGTGCGGTTCGTCAAGGCACCGTGCAAGGCGTTGGCGGAGACGGGTCCACCGAGCAGGCCCTGCGTGTCTCCAACGTGGTCTTCATGGGCATGGGTGAAGCCCTCGCTAACTACAAGGCAGCGATGGGCGCGATCCGCCGCATGGTTGAGCCCGCACCCTCTGGTCTGGGTATGTCCGCTCGTCACATCACGATGTCCACCGTCGGCTTGGTGCCAGCAATCGACAAGTTGGCTGGGGAAGGTATCCCGGTGACATTGGCGCTGTCGCTGCACGCCCCGATGACGAACTGCGTAACGAACTCGTGCCGATCAACACCCGGTGGAAGGTCGACGAAGCGCTGGACGCCGCCTACCGCTACTACGAAGCAACCGGTCGCCGAGTCAGCATTGAGTATGCGCTGATCAAGGACATCAATGACCACGCCTGGCGGGCTGACCTGCTCGGCGAAAAGCTTGCTGCGCGCGGCAAGGGCTGGTGGCACGTCAACCCGATCCCGTTGAACCCGACGCCAGGCTCCAGTGGACTGCGTCGCGCCCCGGAGTTGAGCAGCAGTTCGTTGAGCGCTTGCGGGCGCACGGCATTCCCACCACCGTGCGGGACACCCGTGGCTCGGACATCGACGGCGCCTGCGGCCAGTTGGCCGCGACAGTTCTAAGGCGTAGCGGCAATCAGGTCGGGCACCTCGTCAATCGAGTCGACGAGGTGCAGGGCCTGGCCCATGGGTCGACCAGCGCCGAGAGCATGCAGCAACGGCCACACCGGCAGTTTCTCGTTCCAGTGCTCCTTTCCGACCAAAATCATCGGTGGCAGCGGGCCGTCCTTTTCGTAGTACATCCGGGTCGACATCTGGAAGATTTCCTGAGTGGTCCCGGCAGCACCCGGCAATACCACCAAGCCAGCCGTGCTGTGCTCTAGCAGCAAATCTTCGCGCACGGCGTTGGAGAAAACTTGGCGATGTGGTCACCAAACACGTTTGGTGGCTCATGGCCGTAGAACCAGGTGGGGATGGCCAGACTGCGGACACTGTCGTCGTCGCGATCTTGGGGATAGGCGCGAGTGATCTCGAGCGCAGCTAAGGCCCAGGCGCCAATGTCCTCGGCAAAATTGGGCACGGCGGCGATGGCCTCGAGGGCTTGGGTCAGGATCGCCTGGGTGGGCGCCCACGCACCTAAATTGGCAGCCTCCATGGCACCCGGACCGCCGCCTGTCGCCACGAGGCACCCGGCGTTGGCGAGGGCATGACCCAACTGTGCAGCCTGCGCAAAGCGTCCGTGCCTCTGGCCAGCGCGTGCCCGCCCATCACGCCGACAACCGGGCGATTGCGGGTATGCGCCGCGAGCGCATCGCTCATGGCGTCGTCGTGAATTGCCCGCAACACCGTGACGTAGGCATCGTGGCGCAGACAGGCGTCCTCTGCCCATGCATACGACATGGCGTCGGGGGTGTGTTCATATCCGTGTTCGCTGACACCTTCGTAGAGTTCTTCAGCGGTATAGAGCGTCCCTCGGTAGGGCCGGACCGGCGCATCAGGGGCCGCCGGAAAATGATGGCCCCGCCCACCCGCAGGTGATGCTCCAGGGTCATCGACACTTCGCCGCCTAACACGACCAAGCCGGAGAAGTCCTTGCGCTGCATCAGCGTGGCTTCAACATCGCCGAGGGCCAAACCTTGCCAACGCAACCCAGCCAGGGATGTGTCGCGCGCCAGAACCTCCCGGAGCGCATCGAGGGACTCGATTTCTATACCAGCTTGGCGAGCCGGTGTGGATCGAGCCATCCGGCGATAGGTGACCTCGCCGGTTGGGACCTGGTGGAGGGCAGAAGGATCGGGCATGGGCCGAGGTTAGTTGGTATCCGAGCCCAGGGCGAGAGACCATGCGGGTATGACTGATGCAACGACTCCGCAGCCGCAGCCTGTTGATGAGCAGTGGGCAGCGCGACCTGACTGGGAGCACGATGTCACGCGCCTGTCTTGGGTGAAGAAGCCGGCCCGTGCATCTGCGGACGCCGCCTGGGGCAACGACTGGAAAAGTCGCGCTTCAACCTGGGCTACAACGCCGTGGATCGGCACATCATCGATGGGCGGATCGATGAGGTTGCGCTGGTGTTTGCTGATGAGACCGGGGCCCTAGCCGGACCTTGAGCTTTGCGCACCTGGTGCAGGAGACGGGGCAGTTCAGCGGCGTGCTGCAGGCGCTGGACACCGGTGCGGCCAAAGCCTGCTCATCGCGATGCCCATCTGCGCCGAAAGTGTCATCGCCTATCTAGGAGCTTTGCGCCTTGGCGTTGCCGTCGCCCTTATCGATCCAGCCACTGCTGATGTGCAGGAATTGCGTGACGTCATCCAGGCACAGAGGTCGCATGTCGTGCTGACGTCTAGCAGCGGGGGAGACGACGATCCGTTGACTAAGGTGCGGTCAGCCTTGAGCGACGCTGAGCATCAGCCGCTGCGCTCTGTGGTGGTGCAGCGCGAGCCAGCAGCAGGATCTTGGGGGATGACGAACTCGCGTGGGCCGGCGTCATGAAGCCTGGCGTCGTGCAACCGGCCGGATGGCGGCCATTGGTCGGCACAGTGCGCCATGCCCTGACGCGAGCAAGGACATACCTCGGTGGTCCGCGACGTTGGCAGTAGCTTTGCGTGGCGCCTTCACCGGCGAGAGTCAAGACGAGGCGGCAGCTGACAGCGCTTGGTGCTGGGCCCACGGCCGAGTTTGGAGCCAGGCAGCTTTGATGAGTGTCTTGGTGCCGATGCTCTCTGGTGTGCCTGCCGTGGTGTGCGCCACCCCTGTCGGGTCCTGGTCAGAGGCTATTCGACGCGAAGTCAGTGCCACGATCGGCGCGCCCCTGTATGCAGCGCACCAGGAAGGCGCCTGGCCGCTGACCCCCTAACCTGTGGACAACGAAAGCCACCATCGGTGAAGTCTCTCTAGATTGTTTCCGTGCCCGCTTGGGTGCGGTAAGCCGGGAGGGGCAAGATGACATCGCAGGGGACCTCGCCGTTGACCCAGGGGCGGTCGAAACGCGTGGCAAGGCACTGGTGCAATCGGCAGACTCAAGTCGGCGTATTGGCGTCCGAGTGCAGGCCGCCCTGGAACAGTTGGGGCAGGTAGCCGGTGTGGCCAGCCTCAACGCCGCCGCCTTGGACGGTGCGAGCAGGTGGAGCGTGGGCCTTGACCGCGTCGGGGCTGCTGGTGAATCACTGGGGCTGGCAACTCAGGCAAGTGCCCAGGCTTATCGTGATGTCGAGTGGGCCAGCCAGTCGCGCTTCTTGCCAACCACCGGGGCTGGCCAATGAGCGTGATGAACGCCTCGCCGTCCGCACTCTCAGCACTGGCAAGGGATCTCGGCGCGCACTCCCAAGGGCTGCGAACACTGGGGCAGGGTGGCAGTGCGACGGGGCTTTGGCGTGGACTGGCCGCCTGGGAGCAGCAAGCATGCGAAGACCAATGGTGTGCTGAGCTAACCCACTGCGCTCCGGCCCTTGACCAACTGGCGGAGCAGATAGCGCGCTACTCCGCCACGGTCCAGGCGCTGCAGGAGCAATGGAGCCGCTGGGATGCCCACATCCAGGGTGGTCCGCCGAAGCAGACCGGATCTGGGCCCTGCTGGCTAGCGCAGACCCCGGCACCCGCGTTGCTCTTGAGCAGCGTTGGGAAGAGTTGACGGTGTCGATCAGATCCGGCCGGCAAACGCTCTCGGGCCTGGACGATGAGTTAGACGAACATGCCGTGGCGCTGGGGCAGCAGATCAGGGACTCCTGGCCAGCCCAACTCGTGCGGGACGGAATCAACGGGTATGGCATCTATAAGGGCACCACGCGCGGATTCACCGGGCTCACTCAGGCCGCGCTGGGCACCGGGATTCTCTCCTTGGCCGTGCAACTGTCCAGGGCCGTCGATGTTGCAGCGCGGTCGCGCATCCTGAGCGATATTCGCCTCTTCAGTGACCTTGCCCGGCGGGTTGGGCCGGTCGCCCGCGTCCCCCTTCGATTTGTCCCCGTCGCGTCCGTTGTCAGCACGGCCTCCACCGCCATTCCAGACCTGATCGATGGCAATGACTACGAAGGATGGCGAGGAACGACCACCCAAGTCTTAGCCGGTGGCGCGCTGGTAGGCAGCGTGGCGATTTCCATCCCCACGCCGGTCACAGTTGGGACAGGTGCTGTCGTTGTCGGGGCTTACACCGCGTGGATGGGTGGGAACGCGGTCTATGACAACCGAGCGGTCATCATGCGTTACGGCTCCTTGGGTTTTGCTTGGGCAAGCAGAGTGCCGCGCAACTGGCGCAGGAGCTGCCCGATCCGGACGATGTTCAGGAGGCGACCGGGCAGTGGCTTCACGACAACGTTGTCTCTTTACCAGATCCAGGCGAGGTCAAAGTGCCAGTTTCGGTCGGGTTGCCGGGGATTCGGGTCCCGGTCAACGTGCCCATCCCACGGATACCCACCATTGACGTCGATGACCTGAATCTGGACTTGCCCGAGATCCAGAAGTGGGGTGACTACCTGGGGCCTATGCCACCGATCCCCATCCCAAACCCCATGGAGTTTGACTGGCCGCCGCTGCTCCCGCGCACCAATGTTGCCCCTGAAGCCGTGCCTCCGACGGAGATGATGCCATGAGCGTCCGCGAGGTGGTGGCCCAACTGACTGACGAGGAGACCCAAGTCCTGATGGACGGGCCGGGAGATCCGGTCATCTACCCATACTTGGCTTCGCTCAGCAGGGACGAAAGCGCCAGAGCTCGACTCGCCGCCGAGCGGAGTTGCAAGCCCGTGGTTTATTGCGGTTTGCCGATGAGGCAACCGTGGCCAGTTCGGCGGCAACCGACCCCCACGTCATCGACACTGAGTCAGGCACCGCAGTGGTTGACTCATCGCTGAGCCCAGTGGTTGCCGTGCGACGCGGGGCGCTGGTGATCTTGGTCGCCCATCGCACGATCTGCCGAGTCGGGCCAACCTCGCCGTTCGGTCGGGAGTTGACCCGCTATCTCTTCGTCCTGGACGAAGTTGTCGTGGTGGAAGACGTGACCGCCGAGGGTATGCATGTGCTCTCCATCGGGTCACTCAGCCACTTAGACGAGTTGCTCAGTGAGTTCCTCGTGCCGCCAGGAGCGGCCCAAGCCCCGGAGTGCGAACCTGTCGTAGTCCAGCAGTCATTGCCTCCCGCCGGCGTTGACGCGTCACTGCATCGCCCTGTTCTTCTGGCCGAGGTTTGTCTGCTGACGCCTTGGACTGTGCCTGAGCCAGCCATCCTGGCTTTAGGCGGTGGTGGCTGCTACCGCAGCGGGGAGGCCTCCGCAGGGCACTTCAGTTTTGAGCCAACGTCGTCAACGGTGATCGTGACCCAGGTAGCAGACCTGCTTCGCAGCGCCAATGATCGACAGCGGCGAGAAGTCAGCAGCCTTCCAGGTGATCAAGGCACAATGAGCGCGTGAATAGTGCGCGCTCTGTCGTCATCCTGGGATCAACGGGGTCCATTGGCACCCAGGCCATCGAGGTCATCGACAACCACCCAGGCCTCTATGAGGTGCAGGCGCTCGCCGCCGGCGGTGGACAGATCGACGTCTTGGCGCAGCAGGCTGTTCACCTCCAGGTCCCCGTCGTTGGAGTTGCGGCAGACGTTGCTGCTGAGTTGGCAGCAGCCATCGAAACGGCGGCGCGACGGGTCAACCTCGCAGGGTATTCACCCAAGATCATCGCTGGCACTCAGGCAGCCGAGAAGGTCGCCGAGCTTGGTGTTGATGTGGTCCTCAACGGGATTACCGGCAGCATTGGCCTCGCTCCGACGCTGGCCGCACTGCGAGCAGGCAGCACCCTGGCGCTGGCCAACAAAGAGTCGCTGATTATCGGTGGGCCACTCGTGAAAGAACTGGCCAAGCCCGGGCAGATTGTCCCCGTGGACTCAGAGCACAGCGCGATCGCGCAATCGCTCCGTGGTGGACGGGCAGAGGAAGTGCGGCGGCTTGTCGTGACAGCCAGTGGCGGACCCTTCCGCGGCTGGAGCAAAGAAGAATTGCAAAGCGTCACGCCCGCGCAAGCCTTGAAGCACCCTAATTTTTCCATGGGCAAGGTCATCACGACCAACTCAGCGACGCTGGTTAACAAGGGCCTCGAAGTGATCGAGGCGCACCTGCTGTTTGACATCCCCTATGACCGGATTGACGTTGTCGTGCACCCACAGCAACAAATCCACTCGATGGTGGAGTTCCACGACGGCTCAACCATCGCCCAGATGGGCCCGCCACGGATGCTGGTGCCGATCGCGCTGGGCCTGTCGTGGCCAGAGCGCCTCACCGATGTCGATGAGCCCTGCGACTGGACGCAGGCATCAACGTGGAACTTTGCGCCGCTGGACGATGAGGCATTCCCCGCAGTACAACTCGCCCGTCAGGCCGGCTTGGCTGGAGGCACCTATCCCGCGGTTTACAACGCCGCCAATGAAGAGTGTGTCGAGGCCTTCCATGCGGGCGTGCTGAGTTTCGTTGAGATCGTCGAGACCGTGGGCCAAGTGCTAGGCCAGCATGAGCAGGCCGACATTGCCACCAAGGAAGCCGCCGAGGTCACACTCGACCGCGTGTTGGCGGCCGACCAGTGGGCTCGCAAAGCCGCGCGTAAGATCATCGAGAAGAGTGAGTTGACCGGCCAGCGAGAGGAGCAAACGCAATGATGTACATGCTTGGCGTGCTGCTCATGCTGATCGGCATCTCTCTGTCTATTGCGCTGCACGAGATAGGCCACCTCGTGCCGGCCAAGAAATTTGGCGTGAAAGTCACGCAGTACATGGTCGGCTTCGGTCCAACTCTGTGGTCACGCAAGCGCGGCGAGACTGAATATGGCGTCAAGGCGATCCCGCTCGGTGGCTATATCCGAATGATCGGGATGTTTCCGCCACGGGCCCAAGATGGCGAGCGCCTCCGACCGTCGACCACGGGCAGGTTTAGCCAACTGACTGAGCAGGCCCGCGCCGAGTCTCTTGAAGAGGTTGGTCCTGACGACTGGGACCGAGTTTTCTACAAACTGCCCGTCTGGAAGCGCGTCATCATCATGGCCGGAGGGCCGGTGATGAACTTGGTCATTGCTGCCGTGCTGCTGACCGGCATCCTGACTGTTTATGGTCTGCCAGCCGTGACCACCACCGTTTCCTCAGTGGCCGCGTGCGCACCTGTTGATGTTGCAGCGACCGATTGTGCTGGGGAGCCAGAGGCCCCCGCCCAAGCGGCCGGGCTGCAAACCGGAGATCAGATTGTCTCGATCAACGGTGAGGCCACAGCCGACTGGACGACCGCGTCGTACTTGATTCAGAACGCCTCTAACCCCGCCACGATTGAGGTAGAGCGTGCGGGTCAGACACAGACCTTGACCGCTGAACTGCTGCAACGCGAGCGACCGCTGTTGAACGCCGACGGATCACTGCAGACCGACGCCGCGGGGGAGCCGGTTATTGGTTTGGTCAATTACCTCGGCGCGAGTGGTTCGGTGGAGTACGTGACACAGCCCATCACCGAGGCCCCTGCTTTCGTGGGTGGCGCGGTGGCTGACACCGCAGGCATCTTCTTGTTGCTGCCGCAAAGCTGGTAGGTGTTTATGACGCAGCCTTTGGCGATGGCGAGCGAGACACGGAAGGCCCAATGTCCGTGGTGGGCGTTGGCCGAGTCGCGGGCGAAGTGACCTCGGGCGACCTTGGCTTGCTTGCTGATGGCATGACGGCGCGGATGGTGCTGCTGCTCTCGCTGCTCGCCTCGCTGAATATCGCCCTCTTCGTCTTCAACATGATCCCGTTGCTGCCACTTGATGGTGGGCATATTGCCGGCGCCCTGTGGGAGGGCGTCAAAAAGACATACGCAAAAGTTCTGGGTCGCCCCGATCCAGGCCCCGTGGACATCGCCAAGGCGTTGCCAGTGGCCTATACCGTCGCGATTGGACTGATCGCGATGACTCTGTTGTTGGTCTATGCAGACCTTGTTAACCCGATTCGACTCATAGGCTGAGAGATGCTGAAACTATGACTGCTGGAACCCCTATTTCCCTTGGTATGCCGTCCGCACCGCCTCCCGTGGTCACGCCGCGTCGCAAGTCGCGCAAGATCAAGGTCGGCAAGGTTGAGGTCGGTGGCGACGCACCCGTGTCGGTGCAATCCATGACCACCACCCAGACGACTGACATCAACGGCACGCTGCAACAGATCGCTGAGCTAACCGCGACCGGTTGTGACATCGTCCGAGTCGCCTGCCCGACATCTGATGATGCCGAAGCGCTTAAGGCGATCGCCGCCAAATCACAGATCCCGGTGATTGCTGACATCCACTTCCAGCCGAAGTATGTCTTCGCCGCGATCGACGCTGGCTGCGCGGCCGTCCGGGTGAACCCAGGCAACATCCGCAAGTTTGACGACCAGGTCAAGGAGATTGCCAAGGCTGCTGGAGATGCGGGTGTCTCGATCCGCATCGGCGTCAACGCTGGCTCGCTCGACAAGCGCATCATGGCTAAGTACGGCAAGGCGACCCCGGAGGCTCTGGTCGAATCGGCCGTCTGGGAAGCCTCGTTGTTTGAAGAGCACGGCTTCCACGACTTCAAGATCTCGGTCAAGCACAACGATCCCGTCGTGATGGTCCAGGCCTATGAAATGTTGGCTGCTCGCGGCGACTGGCCCCTCCACCTCGGTGTCACCGAGGCGGGCCCCGCCTTCCAGGGCACGATCAAGTCATCGGTTGCCTTCGGTGCGCTGCTGTCCCGCGGCATCGGCGACACCATTCGAGTGTCGCTTTCGGCTCCACCGGTCGAAGAGGTCAAGGTCGGCAACCAGATTTTGCAGAGCCTGAACCTCAAGCCTCGCAAACTGGAAATCGTGTCTTGCCCCTCCTGCGGCCGAGCCCAGGTCGATGTCTACACGTTGGCAGAAGAGGTAACGGCTGGCCTTGAGGGCCTCGAGGTCCCACTTCGCGTCGCCGTGATGGGCTGCGTAGTCAACGGCCCCGGCGAGGCCCGTGAGGCTGACCTTGGCGTTGCTTCGGGCAATGGCAAGGGCCAGATCTTCGTCAAGGGTGAGGTCATCAAGACTGTGCCCGAGAGCCAGATCGTCGAGACGCTCATCGAAGAGGCAATGCGCATTGCCGAAGAAATGGGCGAACCGGTCGACGGTGAAGGCGCTGCACCCTCAGTGACGGTTGGCTAGTCCACCGTTGCCTCCTTCAGGTTTCCTGCCTGTCCGCCAACTGGTCCTTGTCGATCTGTTGGCTTTGATCGTCGGCACCAAGCCGACTGAGCGAGCCGTCGTCGCCCTTGACGGTGACGGCTCGCGCCATCAGCAGCAGTTGGTTGCAGAGTTGCTTGCTTTGCCCCGGCCGTCACTGACCGGGACCTCGTTGGGGTTTCGACGGAGAGTTTCACTGCGCCGGGTAGCGAGGCACAGGGGCCCGCAACAGGTGCGGACTATTACCGCGAGCACTACGACCACGCTCGGTTGCACAATGACTTGTTGACGCCCTTTCAGCAGGGGCGAGAAGTGGTCCTTGACCCACGCAACCCTGATGAAGAGCCGCAACTCATTGAGCCGAGCGACACCTCCATCTTGATTGTCAGCGGGCCGTTCTTGCATCGACCAGAGTTGACGTCGCTGTGGGACGCGTCGTTGCTCGTGCACCCTGCCGGCGGAGGCGATGCCACCAGCGTCGCTAGCAAAGCGTGGGAGTTCTACGTTGAGCAGTCCCCGGCGCAGCAGGCTCGGTGGGTGGTTGATCTGAGCGACCCACAGCGACCTCACTTGCTGGTGGTCGACCCCGAGGAGCCCGTGGTCTAGCGTCTTCATCGTGGGGGAGCGCCGACATACGGTGCATCAAAGCACTGTGCATCAAAGCACTGTGCATGAAAGATGGGCCCGAACTGTTCACCAGTTTGGGCCCATCTCTATGCCTCCTGTGAGGCGCTTCTGCTAGTCAGAAGCGAGTCACTCAGCAGCTTCGGAAGCCGAAGCCTCTTCTGCCTCGGTGTCCTCGTCGACCCAGTCGAAGGTGCGCGTAACAGCCTTCTTCCAGTTGCGGTAAAGGCGAGCCTGCTCGTTGTCCTTCATCTGAGGACTCCAGCGCTTGCCTTCCTTCCAGTTGTCGATGACATCCTGCTCGCCATCCCAGAAGCCCACAGCGATACCGGCTGCGTACGCGGCGCCGAGAGCGGTCGTCTCAGCGACCTCGGGACGAACAACGTCCACACCAAGAATGTCGGCCTGGAACTGCATCAGCGTCTCGTTGGCGACCATTCCGCCGTCAACACGAAGCTCAGCCAGGTCAACACCAGAGTCGGCGTTCATCGCGTCCAGAACCTCACGGGTCTGGAACGCGGTTGACTCAACGCAGCGCGTGCAATGTGGTTCTTGTTCACGTAACGGGTCAGGCCGACGATCGCACCGCGAGCATCGTCCTTCCAGTACGGAGCGAAGAGACCCGAGAACGCGGGAACCACGTAGCAACCACCATTGTCGTCGACCTTCTTGGCCAACGTCTCAATCTCTGGAGCATCGGAGATGATGCCGATGTTGTCACGCAGCCACTGCACCAGAGAGCCACTGACTGCAATGGAACCTTCCAGTGCGTAAACAGCATCCTGATCACCGATCTTGTAGCAGACCGTGGTCAGCAGGCCGTTTTCGCTGGGGACGATCTCGGTGCCGGTGTTGAGCAACATGAAGTTACCCGTGCCGTAGGTGTTCTTGGACATGCCCTTTTCGAAGCAAGCCTGTCCGAAGGTTGCGGCCTGCTGGTCGCCCAAGATGCCAGAGATCGGCACGCCGGGAACCAAACCGCCCTTACGGCCGTGGCCGTAAACCTCAGAGGAGGACTTGATCTCGGGAAGCATGGACATGGGGATGCCCATGTCGGCCGCGATGCCCTCGTCCCAGCTCAGCGTCTTGAGGTCCATGAGCATGGTGCGCGAGGCGTTGGTGACGTCGGTGATGTGCACACCACCATCCGGGCCACCAGTCATGTTCCAGACAACCCAGGAGTCGGTGGTGCCAAAGAGCAAGTCGCCGGCTTCCGCCTTTTCGCGGGCACCCTCGACGTTGTCCAAGATCCACTTGACCTTCGGGCCAGCGAAGTAGGTCGCCAGCGGCAAACCAACCTTGGCCTTGTACTTTTCTGGACCCTCGTCGCCACCAAGCTCGGCAGCGATCTTGTCCGTGCGGGTGTCCTGCCAAACGATGGCGTTGTAGACAGCCTCGCCTGTGTTCTTGTCCCAGACGACAGCGGTCTCGCGCTGGTTGGTGATACCAACAGCCACGATGTTGTCGTAGGTCAAGTTTCCACGAGTCAGTGCCTGGCCAACGACCTCACGGACGTTGCTCCAGATCTCTGCCGGGTCATGCTCAACCCAGCCAGCCTTGGGGAAAATCTGCTCGTGCTCGAGTTGGCCCGACGAGTGAATCGTGCCCTCGTGCGTGAACACGATGGCGCGGCTGCTCGTGGTGCCCTGGTCGATCGAAATGACGTAATCAGTCATGCGTTGTTCTCCACATCGTTGTGTGAGTGTTGCAGGATTGTGAACGTGTCAGGCGATTCGTTGTTGCTCAGAATGCGGCTGCGGCGGCCAGACCGGCCAATACGCCACCGACCAGGGGGCCAGCAACGGGAACCCAGGAGTAGGCCCAGTCATTGCCGCCCTTGCCCTTGATCGGCAGCACGGCGTGTGCCAGACGGGGGCCAAGGTCACGTGCCGGGTTAATGGCATAGCCGGTGGGGCCACCGAGGCTCGCACCGATACCAACAACTAAGAACGCGACCGCTAGCGGGCCAAGACCTGAAGGCGTGTTGGCGAAGCTCAAGATGACAAAAACCAGCACGAAGGTGCCGATGATCTCGGTGATCATGTTGCTGGTGTAGTTGCGGATCTCTGGGCCAGTGGAGAAGATTCCCAACTTGGCTGCGGGGTCTGCTTCCTCGTTGAAGTGATCCTTGTAGGCGGCCCAACACAGGACGGCACCAATGAAGGCACCCACCATCTGCGCTGCAAAGTAGATCAACACGTTGACGAACGAGACAGCAACGCCGGGAGCGAGTTCTTCAGCGCCACTGCTGACAATGCCAACGGTGACGGCCGGGTTCAGGTGGGCACCGAAGCAAATGAAACCCACACACCCGAAAAGACAGCCAAACCCCAACCGAAGTTGATGAGCAGCCAGCCGCCGTCAAAACCCTTCGACTTGGGGAGCAGCACGTTTGCCACCACACCACAACCAAGCAGGACCAGCAGTCCCGTTCCCATCACCTCTGAGAGGAATATGTCTCCCATTACTGCTCCGATCTATTTCGAGTTGGCCGCAGGAACGGGGATTCCCGCGGGTCTTGCCAAGGCGGCCTGATCAGCCAGGCCGCCCCGATGACTCCTAGCCCAGGGGCTGTAGAGGTGCTACAGATTCGGCTTGGCTGCGCAGGATGGCAGCGGCCTTGTCGCTGTCCGCGTGAGTTGCGGCTTCTTCGGCCTGAGCGCGGGAGATGTAGGCATCGACTTCAGCCTGCTTCTTTCCTCGCTCCAGCCCAGCTTGTCGGCGGCAATGTCGGCGATCTCCGGGACTGCCTCCTGGCCTTGGTGCAGGACCTCATAGACCAGCCGAGTGCGACGGCACATGAGGTCTTCCAGGTGCACAACACCCTCGTGGGTGCAGGCATAGGCAATCTCAGCGCGCAGGTAAGCGGTGGCGTGCTCCAGTGGCTTGGCCAGTGATGCGTCTTCTTCGATCGACTCCAGCAACTCCTGCATGAGTGAGCCGTAGCGGTGCAGCAGGTGGTCGACCATCTGGTCACTCCAGCCGTGCTGCTTCTGGATGACCTTCATCTGGCGGCGGATTGCAGCCTCGCCAACGGCCCCCAACAGCGGGATCTCGTCGGTGATGCTGGGCAGTTCCTTGGCGCGGTTGCCCAAGGCAAAGTCAACTGCGTCCTTGGCCATAATCCGGTATGTCGTCAACTTGCCGCCGCCGATCACCGTCAAGCCCGGGATCGGGCTGGCGACGGTGTGCTCACGGCTGACCTTGGCCGAGTTGGTGCCTTCCTTGGTGCCTGGCTGCAGCAGCGGACGCAAGCCCGCATACCAACCGATGACGTCATCGCGAGTCAGCTCAGTGTTGAGGACCTCGTTGGCGTGCTCCAGCACGTACTCGATGTCAGACGCGGTGGCGACTGGGTTCTGGCGGTCCAACTCCCACGCGGTGTCCGTGGTGCCGATCAGCCAATAACGCGACCACGGCACGAAGAAGAGAACTGACTTCTCCGTCTGGATCAGGACGCCCGAGGTGCCCTTCAAACGCTCACGGGGCACGACAATGTGAATGCCCTTGAAGCCAGCACGTTCAAGCCGCCGTCAGTCTTGGCAAGCGTGCCCACATCGTCGGTCCACACACCCGTGCAGTTGATGACGTGGTTGACCTTGGCGGTGATCTTGTTGCCGGTCTCCAGGTCCTGCAGGACAGCGCCACTGACTCGGCCAGCAGCATCCTTGAGGATCTCGACGACCTGGGTGCGGGTGGCAGCCTTGGCGCCATAGGACACGGCAGTGCGCACAATCGTGGCGACCAGGCGGGCGTCATCCACGGTGGCGTCGTAGTACTCGACGGCGCCGATCGCCTGGTCGTGCTTGAGGTCGGGGAACTTCTTCGCCAAGCCCTTGCGGCTGCGGTGCTGGTGGATCGGCAGAGCCCGGCGTCCCGGCATCAGGTTGGCGAGCGCGTCATACAGGGTCACGCCGGCGCCGTAATAGGCACGCTGCCAGATGCGGTGCTCGAGCGGAATCAGGAATGGCATCGGCTTCACCAGGTGAGGTGCGATGCGGGTGAGGAGGAGGCCGCGCTCGGTCAATGCCTCGTGGACTAATTTGAAGTCGAGCATCTGCAAGTAGCGCAGGCCACCGTGAACAAGTTTGGTGGACCACCGCGAAGTGCCTGAGGCCCAGTCTTGAGCGTCAACAACGACCGTGTTCAGGCCACGCGTTGCCGAGTCGAGTGCGGTTCCGGCGCCGGTGACGCCACCGCCGATCACCAAAACGTCGATGACTGGCCCACCTTCAGCGCTGGCTGAAAGGGCATCTAAGGCTTCTTGACGGGACTTGGCTGTCAGCGCTTGGGCTTTCATTGCTGCCTTCCGTTGGTGGAATGGAGGTGATGACTTTGGGACACCCCAGAGTCTCGCATGTGAAGTAGGTTACGCCACCCCTAGAGTCGACATGCGTGATTCCATGAGGGAGGCTGAACGGTATGTGGCGAACCTTGGGCTCGGTGCGCCCCTTGAGGCCTCTGACCGGGCTTGGGCGCTCGAAGTCTGTGCCCAGGACCCCATTAGCAATGTCTTTGTGGCGGCCCGCATTTTGGAGTCTGGTCTCTCAGGCGCCCGACCTGTGGCCTACGGCTATGACCACGGCGGGCACGAGTCGATTTGCTGGGCCTCGGCCAACATCGTTCCCGCGAGCGCAGACTCTGCTGCCATCGCCGCCTTCTCAGCCAAGGTGATGAAACGCCGCCGCACAGCATCCTCCGTTTTTGGGCCCGCGGAACAAGTGAAAGAACTGTGGTCCCGGCTTGCCCGGCGTGGGAGCCGAGGCGTGAATACCGACGCGCTCAACCGGTAATGACGATCGGTTCGGGGGAGTTGCCCTCGACTGCGCCGACCGATGAGCAGGTGCGGCCCGCAACCCTGACAGATCTCGATGCCGTTGTTCCAGCAGCAGCCGCCATGTTTACCGAAGAGATTGGCTACCCGCCCTACCGCGGCTCTGATCAGACCTACCGCCGTGGCGTGGCCAGTTTGATCACCCGCGGGCACACGTTGATCCGCACCGAACACGGCAAGGTCGTCTTCAAGGCAGACCTAGGCTCGGTCGCGCTCGGGGTCGCCCAACCAGGGGGTATGGCTGGCACCTCACCTACGCGGGCAGGGCTTGGCTCCAGCCGCGATGGCCGCCGTCGTGCGCTATGCCCAAGCGCACGTGGCCCCGACCGTGACCCTCTATGTCAACGACTACAACTCGGCGGCGATCGCGACGTACCGCCGCGTCGGTTTTCAGCAGACCGGGACGTTTGCCACCATTCTGCTCTAGTCGTTACTGCCGAGGTGGCGGTGCAAGAAGGCCCACGGCAGGGTATGCCACTGCGCCGTTTGCTCAGCAGTCGAGGCGCCCCCGTGTCCGCCTTCGGTCTGCTCCCAGTAGGTGACTTCCTTGCCAGCAGTTCGCAGCAACTCGGCCATCTTGCGCGCGTGCCCCGGATGCACCCGGTCGTCCTTGGTGGACGTCGCAAGATAGGTCGGGGCGTGTTGTCCTTGGGATTAAAGCGGTGATAGGCGCTATACCCCTCCAAGAACTCCCAGTCCTCAGCGACATCCGGGTCGCCGTATTCAGCCACCCACGACGCTCCGGCCAATAGCTTGGTGTAGCGCTGCATATCGAGCAGGGCACCTGACAGACGATGGCGCCGAAGTCGTCTGGGTAGCCGGTGAGCATGTTGCCGACCAGCAGGCCGCCATTGGATCGCCCAACGCAGCCCAAATGCTCGACTGAGGTCACCCGCGACTGACCAGGTCGCGCGCCACCGCAGCAAAATCGTCGTAGGCTCGGACCCGCTTTTCGCGCAACGCCGACTGGTGCCAGGCAGGTCCAAACTCGCCACCACCGCGAATATTGGCCACGACATAAACACCGCCGCGCGATAGCCAAGCCAGGCCGGTGATGGCGTCGTAGGCCGGCGTCAAGGGGATCTCGAATCCGCCATACCCGTGCATCACCGTGGGGTTCGACCCATCGAGGTCCAGGTCTGCGGAGCCGATTTGGAAATAGGGGATACGGGTGCCATCCGCTGAAGTGGCCCAGTGTTGGGTGACTGCCAACCCAGTGGAGTCGAACCGCGAGGGTCCTTGCTTCAACATCTCGGTGGTTGCCCGGGGGTCAGCGAGATCCAACAAGCCAACCGTCAGGGGCGTGATGAAAGAGGTCGCGTAGACCCAGACGACATCGCTTTCCCGAGAGTCCACCGGGCCGAGCGTGACGGTGGCGAGATCCTCGACACTGAGCTCAAGGTCCTGGGCCTCCCACACGCCAGTCGAGGGATTGATCGTGCGGACCTGATGGCGCACATCGTGCAGGACAGTTAAGACGAGGTAGTTCTTCGTCCACGCCCAGCCATCCAAACTGGAGTGCGCATCCGGGACAAAAACCGCCCGGAAGTCGCGGCTACCAGCCATGAACTGATCGAAGTCGATGACCAGCACGGACCCACTGGGGTGGTCGCGTCGCCGATTTCCCAGTCGTGACGCAGCAAGATCGTGAGCCATTCGCGGTGCAACGATGACTCAGCCGAATCGGGGATATCGATCAGCCGTTGCTCACCCTCAATAAGCACATATTGCTGGTGGGTGTAGAAGTCTTTGGCTCGCCAAAAAGTAGTCCGCTCAAATCCGGGCGTGAGGTCGTGGCTGGCCTGAACCAAGAGGTCCTCCGTCTCGCCCTCAAAGACGATCGGTGCCGCGCTGAGATCGGTGCCGCGCTTCCACTCCCGCACGGTCCGTGGATAGCCAGACGTCGTCATACCGCCTGCTCCGCCATCGGTGAAGACCAGGGTGGTGTCGGCATCGAGCCAGGTGATCCCGCCCTTGGACTCGGGCCGGACGAAACCATCGGCGGCAAACTCACGGGTCTCCAGATCAAACTCACGCGTGACATCAGCATCCGATCCGCCCGGCGACAGCGTGATCAAGACCTTGCGATAGTCGGGGCGCAGCAATCGCGCTCCATGCCAGACCCACGATTCCCCTTCGGCGGCGCCCAGCGCGTCCAGATCCAACAAGATGTCCCACTCGACGGCATCACTGCGATAGGAGTCCCAGGTCGTGCGGCGCCACAATCCCCGCGGGTGCTCCGCATCCGTCCAGAAGCTATAGAGAAAGTCGCCAGCTTGGGCGACGACTGCAAGTCGGTCATCGGCCTGCAAAGCCGCCAAGACGTCTGCGTGAATGCCAGCAAAGCTGGGCTCGGTCTCAAGGTCCGCCTCGGCCTCGGCGCTGCGGGCCGCTACCCACTCCATCGCGCGCTCGCCGGTCACGTCTTCCAGCCACAGATTCGGATCGTTGCTCATGGCCCTACTTCATCATGTGCAGCCCCGGCAGCGTTGGCCTGCCCAGATTGAGGGTTGCCGAACTGTGCTCTGACGATTATCGTTTGGAGCCAAACGACAACCAAAATTCGGAGGAACGTATGGCTACACAGACGGTGGTCCGAGAGGCCGAAGTGCAAGTCAACGTCGTCGACGTCGTGAAAGAGGCGGACGGGGTTGTCTCACTGCACTTGGCAGCACAGGACGGCGAAAGCTTGCCGCCATGGACGCCTGGAGCACACATTGACTTGGTGATGGGCGATGGTCTCATCCGGCAATACTCACTGTGCGGATCGGCGACCGAGTCCAAGACCTATCGCATCGGCATTCTGCTGAGCCCCGAGAGCAGGGGCGGCTCACAATTCGTGCACGACAACCTGCACGAGGGCGCGTCGCTGACGGTGCGTGGCCCTCGCAACCACTTTTCCTTCGCCGCATCTGCTAAATACCTGTTCATCGCTGGCGGCATTGGCATCACGCCCATGTTGCCGATGATTGCGGAGGCCGAGGAGGCCGGGCGCGATTGGGAACTCTTCTACGGGGGTCGCTCTCGAGACTCAATGGCCTTTCTGGATGAACTGGCCGCTTACGGCGACCGAGTCACGGTCGTTCCTCAGGACGAGGCTGGCCACTTAGATCTGCCAGAGATCCTGCGCGAGCCTCGCCCGAATACCTTGGTCTATGGGTGTGGCCCGGAGGGCATGCTCAACGCGCTGGAAGAGCAGTGCGGGCACTGGCCCTCCGGCAGTCTGCACCTTGAGCGGTTCACCGCCAAGGAGCAAGATGCTGACGCCACCGACACTGCCTTTGAGTTGGTGCTAGAGCGCTCTGGGCAAACCTTGCAGGTGGGAGCCGACCAAAGCGTCTTCGAAGTCGTTCGTGAGGCTGGGGTGAGTGTCTTGGGCTCTTGCCTGGAAGGCATCTGCGGAACCTGCGAGACCGAGGTCATCTCCGGCGATCTGGATCACCGCGACTCAGTGCTCGACCCCGAAGAGCGTGAATCCGGCGAAGTGATGATGATTTGTGTCTCTCGCTGCCGTTCCGCCCGACTCACCCTCGATTTGTAGGACAAGACGGAGATCTGTGATGAGCACTAGAGAAGGCACCCGCAGCACTTTCCCCCGCAATGCTTGGTATGCGTTGGCCACCAGCGAGGACGTCGGACGTATGCCCGTGGCCCGCCGCTTGATTGACCAACCCATTCTCCTCACCCGCAAGACCTCTGGCGCCGCGGTCGCTCTGCGCGATCGTTGCGTCAATCTGCCGTTCCCGCTCAGCCGGGGAACCGTCACCGGCGACACCATCGTCGATGGCTACTCGGGTTTCACCTATTCCTTGGACGGGGCTGTCATCGCCGTTCCCACCCAGGCTGAGGTGCCCTATGACGCGAAGGTCCAGAGTTTCCCGGTGCACGAGAGCGGGGGATTGATCTATGTCTGGATTGGCGACCCAGCGGTGGCACGACTACGGCCAAAACCCTCCACGCCATGGCTTGATGACGCCGCCTGGTCAACCCTGGGCGAGGAGTGGACCACGCAGGCTGGGGCAACCCTGCTGCAGGATAACTTTTCGGACATTACCCACGTCGCCACGGTGGCCCCTGAGATTAGTCCGCCGGCTCTGCTCGGCAGCACGCCCACCCTTGAGGTCGAGGTCAGCGAGACCCGCGTGAAGTTCTGGCGCGATTTCCCTGGCCAGCCGATGCCGGCATTCCAAGCTGAGCTCTTGGATATTGACCGGGACGAGGTCTTCGATCAGCGCGAAGAAGGCGAGTTTGTGGCCCCCGGGCAGTGGGTTGACCGCTGGACTGTGCGACGTGCTGGCGAAGAGGACCTACAACTCATCTTTAGCCACTCCATCACCCCGATCAATGGCAGTTCCACCTGGCACGCCTGGCGGGTCAGTCGCAACTTTGCCCCCGGCGCCGCTGCTGATGGCGTCCTCAAGCCCTTGTTCTTCGACTACTACGCCAAGGTCAAGGGGCTTCTTGAAGAGATGCAGGATGTGCTGGACGCCGACGGTCCTCAGCGTGAGGTGCGCGTGCAGGCAGACGCGGCGATGTTGAGCGTCCGCAGGATTATGCGCCGATTGGCTGCCGAAGAAGGAGCCTAGGGCGGGCAGCGCAAGGGCGCCGGGTGAATTCACTTCACCCGGCGCCCTTTGTTGTCTGCGGTGGGCCGCTACTTGGTCGTGACCTTCACTGGGAACTTCTTGATCCCGTTGACGAAGTTGGAGCGGATGCGCTTGACGTCGCCAGTGAGCTCGATGGACTCCAAGCGTGGCAGCAACTCTTCAAACATCAGCCGGATCTCCATCCGGGCCAGGTTGTTGCCCATGCACAGGTGTGGGCTGCCCTTGCCGAAGGTGAGGTGGTCAACGTTGGTGCGGGTGACATCAATCGAGTAGGGGTTCTCGAAGTGATCGTCGTCGCGGTTGCCCGAGCCAAACCACATCACGACCTTGTCGCCCTCCTTGATCTCCTTGCCACCCAAGACCACATCCTTGGTTGCCGTGCGGCGGAAGTGATGCACCGGGGAGGCCCAGCGCAGCAACTCTTCGACGGCCGGAGCGATCAACTCTGGGTTGTCCTGCAACTTGCGCAACTGCTCTGGCTGCTCCATCAGGCCCAGCATTGAAGAGCTGATGGCATGCCGAGTGGTCTCGTTGCCGGCGATCACCAGCAGTGTGAAGTAGTTGTCGAAGTCATCTTCGGACAGCGGGATGCCGTCGGAGGGAGCCTTGTTGGCCAACAGGCTGATCAGGTCCTTACCGTCGCCACCCTTTCGAGCGTCGCGCAGCGCACGACCGTAGTCCCAGACCTCCTGCACCGTGGGGGAGCGGAAGGGTAGGTGGGCGTACTTTTCACTCTCGGGGTCATCGAGCAAGTGAGCCGTGTAGTCAGGGTCGGTGTTGGCCACCAGTTCGTTGCCCCAGGCGATCAGCTGCGGTGTGTCCGAGAGCGGGACGTCGAGAAGTCTGGCCAAGACCTGGATCGGGAAGTCTGCGCTGATCTTCTGCACGAAGTCGAACTCTGGGTGCTGCAGGGCGTCATCGACCGTTTTGCGGGTGATTTCGCGCAGGAACCCCTCGTAGTTCTTCATCAGGTTGCGCGGGCTGAACTCGCGCGCCAGCAACTGCTTCAGTGCCGCGTGCCGGGGACCATCTGTTTCCAGCATGGACCGGCGCTTGTCACGGTTCTCCGGGCTGACTTCCTCGAGGTTGACGAACTCCTCCGAGGTGAAGGTTTCCGAGTCCTTGTCGACGGTCCAGATGTCGTCGTACTTGGTGACGGCCCAGAATCCTGCGTCGTCAGCCTCCTCGTTCCAGTGCACGGGGTCTTCGCGACGCAAGGTGTCGAACTGAGCCCAGGCCTGACCGTCACGAAAAGCATCGAGGTCGGTGAGGTCAACGTCCTCAAGGGCTACGGGTTCACTGGGGTTCATAGGTGCTCCTGTTCACTCAACGGGCCAGAATCAGAGGTGATACGTGTATTCACGGAACTCCCAGTCCGTGATGAAGGCATTGAAGCGCTCAATCTCGTTTCGCTTATAGGCGACGAAGGTCTTGGTGAAAGCGGGGCCGAGCAGGTCGACCATCGCTTCGTCAGCCTCCAAAGCGTCCAGCGCTTCGCCCAACGATGTCGGGAGCATATCGGCCTTCGACACGTCATAGCCGTAGCCCTCTAGCGGGTCTTGGAGCTCCAACTTGTCCCGCACACCGAGGTATGCGGCGGCCATCATTCCGCCGATGGCCAGGTAGGGGTTGGCGCTGGCGTCGCCGAGACGCAATTCGAGGCGCGAGGCCTTGCCGCGCTCTGGGGGAATCCGCACCATGGCGCTGCGGTTGTCCAAGCCCCAGTCGATCAACCATGGTGCCAAGGTGTCGGGGCCAAAGCGCTTGTAGGAGTTGATGGTGGGGTTGCTCAGTGCTGCCAGCGCGGGTGCGTGGGCAAGGATGCCAGCAATCGCGTGGTGTGCGAGGTCAGACAGGCCGTCCTTGGAGTTGGGGCCATCAAAGACTGGGGTGCCGTCTGAGTCGAGTGCAGAGAAGTGCAGGTGGAATCCTGACCCGCCCTCATCGTTGTAGGGCTTGGCCATAAAGGTGGCGAGCTTGTCGTGATAGCGCGACAACTCTTGGACGGCCGCCTTGAACCGGTGGCTGCGATCGGCCGCGTCGAGGGCATCGGAGTGCCACATGTTGATCTCGAACTGACCAGAGCTGAACTCGTGGTTCGCGGCCACTACGTCCAAGCCGTATTTTTCCAAGTTGCGCAGTGAGTCCAAGAGCGAGTTGTCCGGGTCCCCGCGCAGTCCGGAGACATACACATTGCCCGGAGCCTGCCCATACGGTGCCCAACCGTTCTCGGAGGTTTCGCTCTTTTCCAGGACGTAGAACTCCAACTCGGGGCCGATCATCGGTGTGATGTCCAACTCGGCGAAGGCTGCCGCGACGCGCTTCAACACATTGCGCGGGCTCTCCTCAGAGGGAGACCCGTCGGCGTTGAAGAGTTCGCCGATGCAGTGGGCTACACCCGGTTCCCAGGGCAGGGCACGGGTCGTTTCCAGCACAGGACGCGCAATGATGTCTGGGAGGCCAGCCTCAAGCCCGCCTTCGATCGGGACAACATCACCCATCGGGGTGGTGGCGTAGACCGAGCGGCAGAAGGCCACGCCGCCGCCGGCAGTGCGCTCGAAGCCTGACACGAGAAGGTCGCGGCCCCGGTCGGTGCCAATGATGTCTGAGTAGCCCAGGCGGACTACGTCAATCCCCTGTGCAGCAAGTTCCTCAGCCTTACGAGCCAGTTCCTCTGGATCCAGATGTTCCATGCGCGCCTCCTTGCGTCGTTTGGGTACGAACAATATCCCTGTATTTGCCCCTAGACAACCCCTTTTATTCTCATCGGATTAGAGGTATCGTACGGACCCAAACGAACCCGATGAAAGGTCCAAGATGGCTGACATGAGCGGATTTCTCTACCCCGAACCGCACAAGGCAAGGGCGGCATCATCCCCAGTCCGCCGTGGTTCTACTCCGGAGATCTCCTCACGGTCGAATACCGCACGGACCCGGCTCGGGTCGCCGATCTGCTCCCCGCACCACTCTCGCTAGCCGAAGAAGACCCGGGCGCAGTAGCAATGATTTGGGCTGACTGGCAGTCGTGCTCTAGCTCGCGCAAGGAGCTGCTGGACCCGGTTCAGAGCCAGTACAAGGAAGCGTTCGTCGTCGTGCGCTGCTCCTATAAGGGACAGACATTCTCCCGCTGTGTCTTCATTTGGGTGGACAAGGACTTTGCCATCGGTCGTGGCCTGCACCAGGGCTACCCCAAGAAGTTGGGCTCGATGTGGCAGACCCGTCCGCACGCGTTCCCGCAGGCATCACCATCTATCGCACCCGGCGGCATGTTCGGCGCCTCACTGGCAGCCGGCGACCGCCGTCTGGCTGATGCCGTCGTGACGCTGCGTGAAGAGTCGCCGACCAACGGCTTCGTCAACGCAAACAAGATGGCTCACCACCGTGTCTTCCCCAACATTGATGGCCCAGGGGACGCGTTCTCGGAGTTGATCTCGTCTGGGGCTGCCGAGTTCGAAGGCGGCCAGGCCTGGACCGGTGACGCGGAGTTGAACCTCTATGACTCGCCGAACGAAGAGCTGACCAGTCTGCCCGTCCAAGAGGTCATTGGCGGCTATTTCCAGCAGATTGGCGTGAAGTGGAATGGCGGCACCAGCCTGGAGCGGTTGGACGGCTGAATAGCCGCTGCGACAACAGTTCCCGTTAGGCTGAGGACATGAAACTTGGAGACCATTCGCTAGCCGAATCGGAAGAAGCCATGAGGGCAAAGGTTGGAAACTTGCCCATCGACTTCGCTTCGGCGCGAGCGGTCTCAACGCTCTATCGGGCGGCCAATGCAGCCAGAACCAAGCTCACTAACTCCGTGCTGCGTGAGCACGACATCACCTGGACTGGCTGGGTGGTCCTGTGGGTCGTTTGGATTTGGGACGGCCTAGAGACTCGCCGCGCGGCTGAAGCGGCTGGCATCTCCAAGGCGACCTTGACTGGCGTGGTCAACACCTTGGTGACCCGCGGGTGGCTTGACCGCGCCCGCGGCACCGAGGACAAACGCATGGTGAATCTAAGCCTGACTCCTGCTGGCTCGGAGTTGGTGCAGACCATCTTTGAGAAGTTCAACGCAGTTGAGGCTCAGCTCGTGTCGCAGATTTCTCCCGAGCGCTTAGAAGAAATGACCGCTGGGTTGCGTCAGATCGTCGAGACAGTCGAAGCCGACCGGGACTAGCCCCGGCTGGCGTCAACGAGTTCTTTGAGCACTGCCAGTTGGTGCGGGTCAGAGTCCCAGGTGTCCTCTGGGTGCCACTGCACCCCAAGGAACCAGCCCTTCGACTCGGGCATCTCCACAGCTTCAACGACACTGTCGGCACTCTGGGCGGTGCAAACCATGCCTGCGCCCAGCGTCTTGATGGCCTGATGGTGGTAGCACGAGATGTGCAGTGAGTCACCGAAGGTTGATGCCATTCGCGAGCCAGGGGACAGGCTGATCTCGTGGCGCAAGTGTCGGTGGTCTTTGCCGATCTCTGGCACTTCGGCCATGTCGAGGTGCAACTCACCCTTGAGCAGGGTTGTGACGACCTGCAGCCCGCGGCAAATAGCCAGCAGGGGGATGCCCTGGTCTAGCGCATAGCTGGCGATCGCAAGGTCAAAGGCGTCCTGCTCCTCGTCAACGTCGTACAGGCTGGGGTGAGCCTCCTGACTGGACCAACGGTGCGAGAGATCGCCACCACCGGGCAAGACAATGCCGTCGGCAAAGCTCAGGCGCTCAGCCACCGCTTCCACATCAATCTGGGCGTCAGGTGCGTGCGGATGCACGAGCAACGGCTCTGCTCCGGCGGCATAGAGACCCGAGATCAACGCTCGCGCGCCAAGCTCGGCCCGATAGCGGATAGCCGATGCGGTTTCCGAGAAGCGACTCGGCACAGCAATCAAGGGCGCTTAGCCATATTTGACCCACGTCGTTTTCAAATCGGTGTATTCGTCCATCGCGTGGTGGGACTTGTCCCGGCCGCCGCCAGTGAGTTTGACGCCACCGAAGGGGACACTCATGTCGCCCTCTTCGTAGCAGTTCACCCAGACAATGCCAGCGTGCATCGCGTTCGAGACTCGATGCGCTCGGCCCAGATCGCTGGTCCACAAGCCGGCTGCAAGACCGTATGGCGTGTCCCGGGCAATCTCGATCGCTTCGGCTTCGGTGCTAAAAGTCTGGACGGCCAGCACCGGCCCAAACAGCTCTTCTTGCACCAACAAGTTGTCGCGAGCGGCATCCGTGATCACGGTGGGCTCAAGGTAGGGCCCGCCGGTTTCGGTGTGCACAGCGGAGCCGCCGCTGCGCAAGGTGGCTCCCTGTTCGAGACCTTGCGCTAACTGCTTCTGGATACGTGTCAGGCTGGACTTGTCGACTAGGGGACCCATCAACGTGTCAGGCAACAGCGGATCTGCTGGCTGCCACGCAGCGCTGGTCTCAATCACTCGTGTGATGACTTCTTCGGCGATGTCTTCGTGCACGACGAGTCGAGACCCGGCAGTGCACATTTCACCCGCATTGAAGAAGATCGCCCAGGCAGCCGAGTCGGCAGCAGCCTGCAGGTCGGTCGCTTCAGGAAAGATGATGTGCGGCGACTTGCCACCCAACTCCAGGTGCACCTTTTGAGGTTGCTGTCGGCGGCATACCGCATGAAGTGTCGTCCGACCTGCGTTGACCCAGTGAACGTCAGCACGTTGACGTCCGGGTGTTCACCCAGACGTCGACCTACGACCGTGCCGTCACCCGAGAGCACGTTGAACACTCCCGCGGGAAGCCCAGCCTCCGCACCAAGGGCAGCAACGCGCTGCATCGACAGCGGCGACTGCTCGGCAGTCTTGAGGACGATGGTGCAGCCCGCAGCGAGTGCCGGGCCCAACTTCCACCCACCGATCGTGAGTGGGAAGTTCCAGGGCACGACGGCCGCGACGACGCCAGAGGGCTCACGCGTCACAATCGCCAAGTCGCCAGGTGGAGTGCGAGGATTTCGCCCATCGCCTTGTCGGCAAGACCGGCATAGAACCGCAGGCCGTTGATCAACGCCCGCAACTCGATCTCCCAGGCGTGCCCTAATTGGCTTGCCCATCTCGAGGGAGACCAGCAGAGCGATCTCGTCACGGTGCTCATCAATGAGGTCGGCCCAGCGGTTGAGCACCAAGCCACGCTCTGAGCCGGCCATCGTGGGCCAAGGGCCGTCATCGAAGGCTCGACGCGCAGCAGCGACGGCACGGTCAGTGTCTTCCACGCCCGCCCACGCCAGAGTGCCGAGGACCGAGCCGTCACGTGGCGTCAGGATCTTGCGGGTTTCAGCACCTTGCTGAAACCCGCCATCGATAAAGATGCCCTCAGGCAAGGCAATCTGTTGAGCTTTCTCGATCCAGTCGATGCTGCTGACGTGATCTACTGCCTGCGTCGTCATGCTTTGCCTCCGAGGTGAAAAGTGTCGGGCTCAGTGCGTCTTGGATAGGTCAGGGCCACGGACGCCGCGGAACTCCCAATCTCCACCCTGTGCCGTGGAGAGCACCTCTTCGCTCTCCGTGGGCTGGGCTCCGACATCGCTGCGGATCGGCGTCGGGCCTTCGACAATGGTGTTGCGCAAGGTGCCAAGGCCTTCGACCTCAACCTCAACGACGTCACCCGGATAGACCGTGCGGCTGATGGCCGGGGTGCCGGACATCAGGATGTCGCCAGGTTGCAGCGTGATCGTGCGTGCGATGTCCGCGACGAGATAGTGCATGTTCCACTTCATCTCATCGGTGTTGCCATCTTGGCGGACCTCGCCGTTGACGATGGTGCGGATCTGCTTGCCCCGGAAGTCCCAGCCTTCGACGATGCCGGGGCCCACCGGGCAGAGCGTGTCGGCACCCTTGACTCGCAGCATGGAGCCGGAGTCGGTGTCGCGGAAGTCGTGCAGGCCATAGTCATTGCCGATGGAGTAGCCGCGGATGTAGTCGCCAGCCTCTTCGGGAGAGATGTTGCGGGCAGTGCGGCCAATGACGATGGCGATCTCGCCCTCGTAGTTGAGCCACTTGCAGCCCTCGGGGCGCACGACGGAGCCCTCGTGGCTATTCAGCGCAGAGACCGGCTTGTGGAAGTAGGTCGGTGCCGGCGGCAGTGTGGTCAGCATCTCTTCGACTCGCGAGGAGTAGTTGAGGTGAACGCAGATGATCTTGGAGGGCGTGACCGGCGCCAGGTGAGTGGCGTCGGCAATCGCTACCTCTCGGCCATCTCCGGCCACGAGAGTGTCGCCGTTGCGAACAACGTCAACGACGTTGCCATCGAGCAGAATGCGTCGTGTTTCGCGAAGTGTCATGGTTCTCCTCAGCCTGCTGCGGTTAGGTCGGGGCCGCCAGTCTGGCGGACAAAGTCGGGGTCAGTGGGGGTCTGGCGAGCCGGTGGGAAGCCACCCTCGGGGCGGTCGAACCACACGTGGACTTGGCCGGTGCCGATCGAGTTTTCATACTCGCCGTACTGTCGGCCCTTCGCCGTGCAGTCTCCTTCGCCGAGCGCGCCCATCATCATCAAGTAGTGCTGGAAGCCGGCCTCGGGGCGGTACTTGCGGAACTCCGGCATGGTGTCCAAAACCCTGGCGTGGTCGCCGTCGGCAAACCACTGCAGGCGTTCGAAGTCTGCCTCAACCGCTTCGGGAGTGAAGATGTGCTCCTTGCCTGCGGCTTCGTGGTCGCGCAACTGTCGCAACGGCCAGAAGGTATGCGACATCGCACCAGAGGCCAGAAGCAAGACCTTGCGATCGCTCTCGGCGATGGCCTGGCCTAGGGCCCGGCCCAATCGCAACGCATCTTCGGCGTCGGCGGTCTGGCAGACACCGATCGAGATCCACTTCTTGTCTTCCAGGCCGTCGCCCAGGTACTCCCACAAGTTCGTGGTGGCGTAGAAGATCGGCAGGTGGTCATCCTCGATGGCAGTGATCCACGTGGAGTTATCGCTGGCCCTGGCCGCGATGGCGTGGGCCAACTCGGGGTCACCCTTGAAGGAGTAGGGGCGCTGGCACATCCCGCGCGGCAACTCTTCGGAGGTGAACAGGCCGCTGCGTTGCTCCTGAGCAGTGACAACCCATTCGACCGTCGTGGCCCAGTGCGAGTCCAGGACGACGACCGTGTCGTAGTCCGCGGTGTCAAAGACCTCCTTGCGGAGTTGCTTGATCCCGCTCACCAAAGTGGAGTCTTCGCCGTTGTTGAGTTCGCGGCGCACCTCTTCGGGCAAAACGATTGTTGGAACGTGAGCGATCAGTCCGCCACCGACAACTTCTCCCATTACTAGGCCTCCTCGGCTGCATCGTTAGTGTTCCAGCCGGCTGGGCTGAACACGCTGTTTTTGATGTTGGTGTAGAAATCAAACGACCAGATGCCGCCCTCACGGCCAATCCCGGACTTGCCGTTGCCGCCAAAGGGAGCGCCCAGGTCGCGGACAAAGAAGCAGTTGACCCAAACGGTTCCTGCGTCCAACAGGTGACTGACCCGCTCAGCGCGTTCGCGGTCACCGGTGACCAGGGTTGCGGCCAGGCCGAATCGTGAGTCGTTCGCCATGGCCACGGCTTCTGCTTCATCGGTGAAGGTCTGCACGGTGAGCACCGGCCCGAAAACCTCTTCGCAGATGATCTCTGACTCCGGCTTGGCGCCGGCCAGGATGGTGGGTGAGAAGTACAGGCCACCCAACTCTTCGTTTGGACCGCCGCCGAGCAGGACTTCGGCGCCATCGGCCACTGCGCGTTCGACAAAGCCGGTGACCTTGTCGAAGTGGGTGCGGCTGACAAGCGCCGAAATGTCCGTGGCTTCATCGCGGGGGTCACCCTGCTTGATGGTGCGAGCCTTCTCAACAACGCGTGCAGTGAACTCCTCAGCGATGTCTTCCTGCACCAAGATGCGGAACGCGCCCAGGCATACCTGACCAGCGTTGTCGAACTGCTCGACAGCCAAATTCACAGCGAGGTCAAGGTCGGAATCGGCAAAAACCACGAGAGGTGACTTGCCGCCCAGTTCATACGACAGCGGCACGATGTTGGGGGCCGCCGCCTTCGCGATGACACCCGCCGTCGGGACAGACCCGGTGAAGGACAGGCGGTTGATGTCGGGGTGAGCCGTCAAGGGGCTCCTGCGTCGGCACCGGTTCCCTGCACCACATTGAAGACGCCGGCGGGCAAGCCAGCTTCGTGGCAGATGTCAGCGAGCAGCGAGGCGGTCAGCGGTGCCCACTCCGGCGGCTTGAGGACGACACAGTTTCCGGCTGCCAGCGCTGGGCCGATCCGCCACGTCGCCAGCATCAGCGGAGCGTTCCACGGCGTGATGATGGCCACGACACCCGCAGGGTCATAGCTCACGCGCTCGCGGTGGCCTCGGACCTCCATGTCAGGGTGGCCCAACTCTTGCTCGGCATAGTCAGCGAAGTAGCGGAAGTTCATCGCCACTCGGGGCATCACGCCCCGGCGGTGGCTCCTGATCAAGGCTCCGTTATCCCGCGTTTCAACCAATGCCAAGTCTTCGACGCGTGCTTCGATGCCTTCAGCAACGCGACGCAGGATGGCTGACCTCTCCGCCACGGGCATAGCCGCCCAGGCGGGAAAGGCAGCCCGCGCCGCGGACACCGCGGCGTCGACCTCAACGGATGAGCCGGCGCTGATGGACGCAAGCACCGCTTCATCGATAGGAGAGGTGTCATCGAAGGTGGACTGCGAAGCAACTCGCTCGCCACCGATCCAGTGTCGAGTGTCTACAGACACTCCTTCTACCACCGCGATGTGTTGGGCCACTGCGCCTCCTCGATAGATCGTTTGGGTCCAAACGTAATTGGGAAATGCGTCACCCGTCAAGGGTGCATGAAGATTTAACGTTCGGCCCAAAAAGGTCTTGACGCGGGCTAGGGGTGATGTCACACTCCCAATATCGTTCGGGCCCGTACAAACCCAAGGAGACCACATGGAGTCGCAACGTGAAGCGCCCACCAATGAACGCCCTGGCTTAAGATCAGGTCGACTAGGCGTCGCAGGAATTGTCTTCTTCGTCATCGCCGCGGCAGCCCCTCTGGTGGGTATGACGGGCGCTTTGCCCGTAGCAATTGTGGTTGGCAACGGAGCAGGGGCACCTGGCGCATACCTGGCCGTTGGTTTGGTGCTACTCCTGTTTGGAGTTGGCTATGCACGAATGACCACGGTGGTGACTAACGCTGGAGCGTTCTTTGCGTATGTGGCCCGCGGCCTCGGCACCGCAGCCGGTGTTGGCTCGGCCTACGTTTCCCTGGTCGCCTACCTCGCGATCCAACTGGCTATTTACGGCTTCTTTGGGGCTGTTGCTTCCGGGCAACTAGCGGCCCAATGGGGCTGGGACATCCCGTGGTGGGTGCTCACCTTGGCCGCCTGGGCGGTCGTTTTCATCCTGTCGTCGTTCCAGGTTGATGTGGGTGCCGGTGTTCTCGGCGTGCTGATGATTTTGGAGGTCGCCTCCCTGTTGCTGACCTCCGCAGCCGTCTACCTCCAGGGTGGCGCCAATGGCTTTGACTTCGCGGCCTCATTTGCCCCAGGCAACGTGTTTGTCGGCGGCTTTGCCGGCTCGGCTGGCATCGCCCTGGCCTTCGCTTTTGCCTCGTTTATTGGATTTGAAGCGACTGCGATCTACGGCGAAGAGTCCAAAGACCCCAAGCGCACCGTTCCGCTGGCGACCTACACCGCCATCACCTTGATCACGCTGCTCTTTGCCTTTACCTCTTTCGCAGTGGTCAGTGCTTTGGGTGCTGACCAGGTGGTGGAGCGCACCGTTGAGCTCTCGTCGATTGACGGGGTGCCGCTGGCAGATTCAGCCCTGGTGCTCTTCGCGATCGCCGAGCAGTATGTCGGCGGTTGGTTGGCCACCACGATGGGTTGGCTTGTCATCAGCAGCCTCTTCGCTGGTCTGCTGGCCTTCAAAACTCGGCAGCACGCTACTTCTTCGCAATGGGCCGCTCGGGTGCGTTGCCTAAGGGGCTAGGTCAAGCAAATGCTGTCGGCTCACCTTTGCGCGGCTCCGTTGTGGTCTCGGTCATCGCTGGTGTGGTGATTGCCATCTTTGCCGTCACTGGCGGAGACCCGATCCTGCAAATGTTCTTCTGGTTCAGCGCCATGGCTGTCGTCGCGATTGTGCTGGTGGAAATCCTCGTGTGTGCGGCCATCGTGCGGTACTTCCGGAAGAACACCGAGGGCAGCTCGCCGTTCGCCACCCTGATTGCCCCGATAGCAGCCGCCGTTGGATTGGCGCTGGGGGAGTATCTCCTGATGTCTCGCTTTGGCTTGCTGGCTGGCACGGTCCCCGAGGGGGTTGACCCTGCTGTTGAAGCCTGGGTGCTGACTCCGTTGGGCTACTTCCTGGTCTTCGCGCCATTCATCGCATTGGCGATCGGCTTTGCCGTCGGCAGCGTGAAGAAGAGCGACAGCAAGGAACTGCAGGACATGATGCGCTAGGCCAACAACGCATCTGCAACACCAAAAGTGGCCGGAGCATTTTGCTCCGGCCACTTCTTGGTGTTGATCTCGTGCGCTGGTGTCAGCGTCTCGCGACGTTGGCGATGAAGCCATCCACCAATGCCTGGGCCCGCGTGCGCGCTTCGGCCTCACGGTCCTGGGTTTCGCTGAGCAAAGCCTCCAGGTCGACACCGATATTCGTCGCGTACTCCGCGCCGCCGTTGTCGAGCCACCCCTGCAACATGGCCCGGTCTAATTCAGGGTGGAACTGCACCGCCAAGTTGCGACGAAGCGCAAAGGCCTGGCTGGCGCTCGGGTTTTCAGCGATCTGGGTGGCCGTCGGCGGGATTATCCACTTGTCACCGTGCCACTGAAACCAGGGCCCTTGCGGGACGGTGGCCTCGTCGGTGGTTGAGATATCGACCCAGCCCAGTTCTGGTGCGGGGACGCGATCACCGAGCCGCCGTGAGCGGCTGCTGAAGTTGACCGCCAAAGCAGATGCCGAGCACCGGCACCCCCGCCGCGTCTGCCTCGCGAAGGGCCGCGATTTCTGGAACCACCCAATTGCCCACCGTGTCATGGTCGTAGGCCGACCACCGCGCGCCCATGGTCAAGATCGCGTCAAATTGGGTAAACGACGGGAGGTCAGGAACGACATTGGGAGTCTCGAAATTGTCGTAGCCCACGATTTCGTGCAGCGTCACGTTGTAGCCATGGTCTTCAAACCGTCGGCCAATGGCGCCGGGTGGGGAAATGGGGTCATGTTGAACGACGAGAAGTTCCATGGCACTAGGCTAGCCGATTTCGTTCGGGTCGGAACGATTATTTTCGCGTCACTTTGAACTGGCGTGCGCGAGGCACGTCCACCAAAGGTGCCTGCGACTGTTTAGGCTGGTGACATGGCATATGACATTGAGCAAGTCAGGTCTCAATTCCCCAGTCTGGGCAGCGGAACGGCCTTCTTCGACGGGGCCGCGGGCACGCAAACCCCAGAGCCAGTGGCGCGAGCCATTTATGACTCGTTGGTGTCCCCAATCTCTAACCGCGGCAAGGGGAGTGCATCGGCGCGTCACGCTGATGACGTCACGTTGGCGGCTCGAGAAGCGATGGGGGATTTCCTCAACGCCGACCCTGCCGGGGTGGTTTTGGTCGCAGTATGACCGCGATGACGTTTGACCTCACTCGGACCCTCAGCGCCAGGTGGAAGCCAGGGGACCAGATTGTGGTCACCTCCCTTGAGCATGACGCCAATCTGCGGCCCTGGCTGTTGGCGGCCCAACATGCGGGCGCTGTCGTGCGCTGGCTCGACTTTGACCCCAAGACGGGCGAGCTTCCCGTGGAGACCATCACCGCAGCGTTGAATTCGCGCACTAGGTGGGTAGCGATCACTGCTGCCTCCAACGTCATCGGCACCAAGCCGGATGTCGCGGCCATCTCGGCGGCTGCCCACAAGGTCGGCGCTCGAGTCCACGTCGACGCGGTTCACTTGGCTGCCCACGAGTTGATTGACATGCGGGGTTTAGGTGCCGACATCATCTCTTGCTCGCCCTACAAGTTCTTGGGGCCACATTGGCGTGCAGGCCGCTAGCACCGACCTCTGGCATGAACTCCAACCTGCCAAGCTGGCACCATCGCCCAATTCGGTCCCGGAGCGCTTCGAAATGGGCACGCTGCCGTATGAATTGCTGGCCGGAGTGCGGGCAGCAGTTGACTTCCTCGCCGGGTTGGAACCGAACGGCCAAGGCGAGCGGCGAGAACGCCTCGAGACGTCCATGGCTGTCCTGCATGAACACGAAAGGCAGATTGCGCAGGCCTTGATTGAAGCAGTCGAGAGCGTTCCCGGAGTGACGAACTACTCGCGAGCCAGTGAGCGGACGCCGTCGGTGTTCTTTACTGTCGAGGAGCTTAGCGCCAGTGAGATCAGCTCACGGCTAGCGCAGGCCAACATCAATGCTCCGGCCAGCCACTTCTATGCTTTGGAGGCCTGCCGTCGGCTTGGCCTGGGTGAGGCTGGAGCAATTCGCGTGTCTGCCGCTCCCTATTCGACCCTCGAAGAGGTGGCTCGATTCCGCGAGGCGCTCCATGCAGCCGTGCAGCAGTTGCGCGACTGACCGGTAGGCTCACCAGAGTCTCCAAACCCTATTTCTCAAGCACCAAGGAGCGCCACAGTGGCCCTGCGCATGTCGACCCTCTTCCTGCGAACCCTGCGAGAGGACCCGTCCGACGCGGAGCTACCAGGCCACCGGTTGCTGGTTCGTGCTGGCTATGTCCGCCGCGCTGCCCCGGGCATTTTCACCTGGTTGCCGCTGGGCCTACGGGTGCTGCGCAATGTCGAGGCCATTGTCCGCGAAGAGATGGATGCCATTGGTGACCAGGAAGTTTCCTTCCCGGCGCTGCTGCCCCAGGATCCCTACGAAGCGACTGGTCGTTATGAGGAGTACGGCCCCAACCTCTTCCGTCTGCAGGACCGCAAAGGCGTCGACATGCTCCTTGGCCCGACTCACGAAGAGATGTTCACGTTGACGGTTAAGGACATGTTCTCGTCCTACAAGGACCTGCCGCTGGGCCTCTACCAAATCCAGACGAAGTACCGCGACGAGGCGCGGCCGCGCGGTGGCGTCCTGCGCGGGCGCGAATTCATCATGAAGGACGCGTATTCGTTTGACTCCAGTGACGAAGGGCTAGAGGCGGCCTACCAGGCCCACCGTGCGGCATACATCAAGATTTTTGACCGTTTGGGCTTTGAGTATGTGATCGTGCACGCCGACTCTGGCGCAATGGGCGGCTCGGCTTCTGAAGAGTTCCTGGCAGTCAGCCAGCACGGTGAAGACACTTTGTGCGCTGCGAAGCTGGTGGCTATGCGGCCAACGTGGAGGCTGTCGTCGTGGCACAGGCGCCCGAAGTGGATGCTAGCCAGACGCCCGCAGCCCACGTCGAGCCCACGCCCGAAACCCCGACCATCGAGACGCTGGTGGCCGCGGCCAACGCCAAGCACCCCCGTAGCGACGGCCGCGAGTGGACCGGGGCCGACACGCTAAAGAATGTGCTCGTCATGCTGCGCCACCCAGACGGCACCCGTGAGCCGTTGGCCATTGGCCTGCCCGGTGACCGTGCCGTTGACGCCAAGCGCCTCGAGTCGGCCGTCTCACCTGCTGAAGTCCAGCCGTTTGAGGGCAAGGAGTTTGCCGAGAACCCTGCCCTGGTCAAGGGCTATATCGGGCCTGGCGTGTTGGGCGAAAAGAATGCCTCGGGCATTCGCTACCTGCTTGACCCGTCGATCGCTGTCGGCTCTGCTTGGATCACCGGCGCCGACGCGCCAGGCATGCACGTCTTCGACTTGGTGCACGGTCGCGACTTCACCGCGGACGGCACCATTCAGGCTGGCGAAATCCAAGAGGGCGACCCAAGCCCCGATGGTGGCGGTGCGCTGACGTTGGCGCGCGGTATCGAAATGGGCCATATCTTCCAACTTGGTCGCAAGTATGCCGAGGTCCTGGGCCTGAAGGTGCTGGACGAGAACGGCAAACTCGCAACGGTGACCATGGGCTCTTATGGGGTCGGTGTCACTCGCGCCGTTGCCGCGATCGCTGAGGCCAACGTCGATGACATTGGCCTCTGCTGGCCACGGGCCATCGCCCCGGCTGACGTCCACCTGGTAGCCACAGGTAAGGACCCGGCTGTTTTTGAGGCGGCCGAAGAGGTGCTGGCTGGCCTGGAAGCTGCTGGTCTTGAAGTCATCTACGACGACCGCCCCAAGGTTTCCCCGGCGTGAAGTTTAAGGACTCTGAGTTGCTGGGTGTGCCGACGATCCTGGTCGTCGGCCGAGGTGTGGCCGACGGTGTCCTGGAGTTGAAGGACCGCCGCACTGGTGAACGTCGCAATGTCGCCGTTGCTGAGGCCGTCACCGATGTTGTCAATGAGGTGCGCGGCAGTTCGAGCGCCGGGTGAAGATCTCAGCCGTCATCTTCGACTGGGGCGGCACGCTGACTCCTTGGCATCCGGTTGACCTGCAGGCTCAATGGCGCAACACGTTTGCCCATCACCTTTTTGGGGACGACGACGTCAAGGCTGATGAGTTCGCCGACGCCTTGCTCGCAGCCGAGGCCTGGTGTTGGTCGACGTCGGCGCGTGAGCACCGGAGTATGCGGATGTCGCAAGTCCTGCAGCGCGCTGCGGAGACCACAGGCGTCGACCTTGCGTTGGTTGACACCGAGCCGGCCCAAGCGGCATACCGAGAGTTCTGGGAGCCCTTCACCTTCACCGACGCCCAAGTCCGACCTCTGTGGACGTGGCTGCGCGGCCAGGGCATCAAGGTGGGTGTGCTCTCTAACACCATGTGGTCGCGGGACTATCACCGCAATATTTTCGAGCGGGATGGTGTCCTCGACCTCATTGATGGAGATATCTACTCCAGCGAGATCGAGTTTGTGAAGCCTGCCGCCGGTGCATTCCAGGCTGCTGCCCAGGCGGTCGAGGCCGATCCGCGTGAGTGCGTCTACGTCGGCGACCGGCTCTACGAGGACATCTACGGACCGCAGCAAATTGGTATGCGCACGATCCACATTCCACACAGCGACATCCCCGCTGAGCAGCGTGTTGAGGTCGATGCGCAGCCGCATGCGGTGGCCCACGAGCTTGTCCAGATCGCTGGGATCATTCGAGGTTGGCAAGGGGAGCCGTAGTGGAGGACATCTCCCCTTGGCTTTTGCGCTGATGGGTTTGGCGGCTCTCACGGCCGGTTGGATTGACGCCGTGGTTGGTGGGGGAGGGCTAATTCAACTCCCTGCCCTGCTGATCGGATTTCCGGGGGCAAGCCCGGTGCAGATTTTGGCGACCAACAAGCTGGCCTCAATCTTTGGCACCACAACGAGCTCGATCACCTATTTTCGGCGAGTGAAACCCGATTTAAAGACTGCGCTGCCGATGGCTGGCTGGGCTTTCGCGGGCAGCCTCGGCGGGGCCCTGATCGGCTCTGTTATCCCCAAGTCTGCCTTCAACCCGATCATCCTGGTCGTGCTGATCGGGGTCGGTGCCTACACCTTGGCCAAGCCCAACATGGGCAAAATTTCTGGCCTGCGGTTCACCGGGCGCAAACATCATGTGGTGGCGGCCATCATCGGCTTCGTGATGGGCGTGTATGACGGTGCCCTCGGCCCTGGGACCGGGTCACTGTTGGTCTTTGCCCTAGTCGGACTCCTGGGCTATGGCTTCCTGCAGGCCAGCGCCAAGGCTAAGATCACCAACTTGGCCACTAACTTGGCCGCCTTAATGATCTTTATCCCGCAAGGCGCAGTGATGTGGAAGATCGGCCTGGTGATGGGGCTGTGCAACATTTTGGGCGGCTACATCGGTGCCCGCACCGCGGTTTCAAGGGTGATGGCTTCATCCGCGTCGTGTTCATCGTGCTGGTCAGCGCTTTTGTTCTCAAGATCGGCTACGACACGTTCGTCCAGTTCGCTTGATCTAGCCCTTGGCCTTGAGCGCTGTGCGCAGTTCGTCTGGGTCAGTGATTGGCAGGTCGCAGACAGTGCCGCGACAGACATAGGCGGCGGCAGCGCCGTTGATGGCCTCCCGGCCTCGGAGCAACGGGACGCCTTGGTCGTCGCCACTTCCAGCGAGCACGGCCAGTGCCGGTTGTGTGTCCAACACCGCCTCGATCAGCGCAAGTGCCCCAGCCTCATCGTCGCCCCGGGCAATCGCCACTTGCAACGGACCAGCCAAAGATTCCTCCGCTGCGGTGAGAATCCAGCCGGCAAACCGAGGAGCGGAATGCGCCAGCTCACCGATCTCGGCAATGGCGCCTTCAGCGAGGGCCAGGATCTCGGCGGACCCGGCGAAAGTCGCGTAGCGCATGAGCCCAAGGGTGGAGCGCTGTGACCCGAGGGCTCGGCGTTGTCTCCGCTCGACTGTGGCCGCAGCACCAACGGCTCGCTGTCGCTGGCGGTGTCGTTGAATCCGCCGCGCCCGTCGCTCAATAGCTCAATGGCCCGGGTGACAATGGGCTCTGCGGACTCCAGCCACGATGCCTCACCGGTGGCGGCGTGCAAGGAGATCAAGCCAACAAGCAGATTGCCGTAGTCCTCGGCAACGCCTGCGGCCTTGCCTGGTGCTCCGTCGCGCGAACTACGAATAACTCGGCCATCGTGGACGTGGACGTTTAGCAAGAAGCGGGCGGAGTCGGCAGCCGCATCTAACCAGGCAGGCTCATGGGCAGCCATGCTGGCACGCACGAGAGCGTCAATCATCAGACCGTTCCAGGCGGTCACCACCTTGTCGTCGCGTCCGGGCTGTGGCCGCTCATTGCGGTGTCGCAGCAGGGTCGGTTTAACGCTGGCCCACCAGAGGCGGTCTTCGGAGGTGGCGTCGGCGGCGAACTGCAAGGTGGATAGGCCGTCCTCGAAAGTCCCATCCGGGGTCACCAAGAGCAGTTCAGTCGCTCGCTCGGCATCATCTTCCGACAGCACTTCGCGCAGTTGAGCCGGCGACCAGACATAGGTTGACCCCTCAACGCCCTCAGTGTCGGCGTCCAGCGACGAGGCAAAACCGCCCTGTTCCGTGCGCATCTCGCGCAGCAGCCAGGCCACAGTGTCGTCGACTGCCGGGCGCGCCCAGTCGCTAACGTTGCTGCGCTGCACGTGCAGCAGGTCGGCATACACCGCCAGCAGCAGTGCGTTGTCATAGAGCATCTTTTCGAAGTGTGGAACGACCCAGGCTGAATCAACGGCATAGCGGGCAAATCCGCCGCTGACCTGGTCGTAAGTGCCGCTGCGGGCCATCGCTTCGGTGGTGCCCAGGAGCATGTCCCACGCCGTTTCGTGGTCGGTGCGCACCGCATACCGTAAGAGGAAGGCCAGGACCATAGACGGCGGGAACTTGGGGGCGCGGCCAAACCCACCGTGGGCGTGGTCATATTCGCGAGACAGCGTCTGCACAGCAGTATCCAGGGTGGCTTCGCTCACCGGCCGGGCGGAGGGGGAGTCTTCGGCAGCCTTGGCAAGGGCTGACACAACATGGTCACCGCCTGCCCGAACCTCTGCTTCGCGGTCGCGCCAGGCTTCATTGGCGGCAGTCAACAACTGAACAAAGTCGGATTTAGGGAGATAGGTGCCGCACCAAAACGGCTTGCCGTCGGGTGTGAGCAGACAGGTCATGGGCCAGCCGCCATGCCCAGTCATTGCCGTGGTCGCGTTCATATACACCGAATCGACATCGGGGCGCTCTTCGCGGTCCACCTTGATCGAGACAAAGTGCTCGTTGAGGAGCGTGGCAACCTCGTCGTCCTCGAAAGACTCGTGCGCCATCACGTGACACCAGTGGCAGGCCGCGTAGCCAATAGAAAGCAGAATTGGCCGGTTACATTCCTTGGCCTGCGAAAAGGCCTCATCGGTCCATTCCCACCAGTCAACTGGGTTCCCGGCATGCTGCACTAAGTAGGGTGAAGTCGCTGAGCTCAGTCTTTGGGCCATCCCGCGAGCGTACTGGAGAGTACGGCTGTTGGCCTACGGGCGGGTCATCCCGGGAAATGCCAGACGGGTTGCACCCCAAGCGGTTCGGCGTGATGTGACGAGCGAAAGAGTTTGAGTCAGTGCGGCGATTCCGGCCACCTCGCCTGTCACCTCGGCACTGAGTGACAAGGTTTGAGCTGCCGCGCTCTCGCTAGCGCTGAGCAGCAAACTGCGGCGGCCGTTCTGACTTGCCTCAGCTTCCGGGAGCCCGTAGCCCAACTTAGCTGGCTCCAACTCTCTGCCTGCCGCAATTACCAACTCATCGGTCAAATCGCTGAGCTCATCGAGTGCCTCCTGATAGCCCTCGCGCTCATCACCGCTTGACGTCGCCGTGACGACCTCGAGGGCGTAGATCAGTGGGCGCAGGATGCGCGCCAGCTCAGCGGCGGTGGCCGGGTTAGTGCCCGCAATCGAGGGCCAAGGGGGGATTGGCCCCACCGAATCGCTGATGCTGCGTGTTGAGCATTGATGGAGATGAGGAGCGCAAGGTTGAGATCGGTGGAGTCTGCGAGCGCTGCGGTGCTGTCCGCATTGACGTCTTCGCTGAGGTCTTGTGCCAAAGCAGTACGCAGGGACTCCAGCGATGGTTGAGATGACGTAGTGGCAGCCGCATCGTCATTGGTGCTGGTGGCGTCGTCGCTGGTCGCTGACGGGCTAGCCGTGGCTGCTGGGTTTGTCGTGGCCGCAGGTGTGGGTTGCGGCAGGTCTGCGCCGGCCGCATTGAGCAGGCCAGTGAGGACTTCGTCTTGCTCCAACAGCAACTCGCTCAGCGCCGCATACTGGCTCGATTCGGTGCGCCTCATGATGGGTTGCAGCGACTGTTGGAGCACGCCCACTCGTTCCCAGGTTGCTAACAACAAAGCGAGGTCTGGAGCCACGGGCCCGACAGGTTCGCCGTCTGTCCTGGTGGGGCCCGCATCACTGGTTGATGAGGAGTTGCATGCGGCTAGGAAGCCTGACCCTGCCAATGCCGCTGCAGTGAGCACAAGGCGACGAGATGCATGAGGCGACATGACCGTCATCATGGCAGAGCGGCTTGGGTGATCCGCGAAGGCCTGCTTGCGGAATGCGCAGGGGGACGCCAATTCTGTCGATGCCCTGCAATAGGTCCCCGACAGGTTAGAGTGGGCTTCCCCGACGGATGCTGTGTGCCCGGGGATCACAGGAGAACAGAGAGAGGTAGCGTCCGTGGACAGCCAAGTCGTGCGAGACCAGATCACTGAAGGTCTAAATCCGGCGTTAACCGACCTCAACCTCGTCGTAGAAGACGTGACTGTGCAGTCTGCTGGCAAACGCCGCCTCTTGCGTATTTCCGTGGCACGGGATGTCACGGACCTGCTTGATGGCGATCCAGACTCCCCAGTGGAACCGCTCACCTTGGACGAAGTTGCTGATGCCTCTCGGCTCAGCGATGAATGGTTGGAGGAGTCGGCGGTGATGGGCGAGCGCCCCTTCACCCTTGAGGTCACCTCCTGGGCGTTGCCCATCCGCTGACAACGGCCGCTCAGTTCCGCCGTAATGTCGGGCGACTTATCGAGGCGACGCTTAAAGACCAGTCGCAGGTCACGGGACGTGTTGCCTCGGTGACGACGCACAACGTTGTGGTCAGTGACGAATCCGGCGAAACGGTCAGCCTGGACGTTTCCCAGATCAGCAAAGCAAAAGTGCAGGTTGAGTTCACCCGAGCCGACCAGAAAGAAGGAATCTGATGGATATCGATATGGCGATGCTGCGAGCTATCGCGGCCGAGCGAGAGATTTCCCTTGATGTGCTGGTCAACGCCATTGAGCAGGCGACCTTGAGCGCATACGAGAAGGTTCCTGGCTACTACCGCAATGCCCGCGTGGAGTTGGACCGCAAGAGTGGTCACGTTTCGGTGATGGCTCAAGAACCAGGCGAGATCACCGAAGATGGCCTGCGCGGCGAGCCTGGCCTGGAGTTCGATGACACGCCGGAAGGCTTTGGTCGCGTGGCCGCTGCCCAGGCGCGCCAAGTCATCGTGAACCGTCTGCGTGAGCTTGAAGACGACGCAGTTCTGGGGCAGTTTGCCGATCGCGAAGGCACCCTGATTTCAGGTGTCATCCAGCAGTCAAGCGACCCCCGCAGTGTCAAGGTCGACTTCGGTGCCGTTGAGGGCGAGTTGCCAAGCGCTGAGCAGGTTCCCGGTGAAAAGTATGTGCACGGGCAGCGTTTGCGCTGCTACGTCACGAGCGTGAAGCGTGGCAACCGTGGCCCGCTAATCACCTTGTCGCGCACGCACCCCAACCTGGTTCGTGAACTCTTTGCCCTCGAGGCCCCCGAAATCGCCGATGGTTCGGTGGAGATTCGGGCCCTGGCCCGCGAGGCTGGGCACCGCACCAAGATCGCCGTGATCGCCACTGTGCCTGGCATCAATGCCAAGGGCGCCTGCATCGGCCCGATGGGCCAGCGGGTGCGCGCGGTCATGGGCGAGTTGCAAGACGAAAAGATTGACATCGTCGACTTCACCGACGACCCGGCTGACTTTGTTGCCTCGGCGCTCTCGCCAGCGCGAGTCCTTTCGGCACAGGTCGTCGACACGCAGGCCAAGCAGGTTCGGGTAATCGTGCCCGACTACCAACTGTCGCTGGCTATTGGGCGTGAAGGACAAAACGCTCGGTTGGCAAATAAGTTGACTGGCTGGCGGATCGACATCCGCCCGGACACGACTGTTGAATCCTGAGCGTGTAGACTTGGCTTCATCTGCGTATCCCACTGGGGATCCGGGCATGTCGCGCACCTACCGGTGCGAACGTGCGTCGGATGCCGTCAGCGGGACGAGCAGATGGCGCTGTTGCGCGTCGTTGCTGTGAAGGGCGAGACCGACTCCACGAGTTGGGAATTGCATCCAGATGAGTCTCGACGCCACGGGGGTCGTGGAGCATATGTGCACCGCGACTTAACGTGCGGTGGGCTGGCTATCCAACGTCGGGCTTTCGAGCGTGCCTTGAAGATTCAAGGTGTGCTGTCGGGGGACCTGTTGATGGCAGCCCTCAAGCAACAGTCGTCGTGACCTAGTCGCCACGAGGCGGCAACATGGCCCAATCAAAAGGTTGGGCCTTCGGAAGGCGGAGCTGAATTGGCTCTGTCATCGAGGACCGGAAGCGGGTTTGACGCTGATGAGCACCCGATGAGTACTCAGCGATGAGCACCCACCAGTACTAGGCACGGCTGCAACCCCTTGAGGGACGAGCCGTGGCGCAACGAAGTAGGAGAAACGTGGCCAAGGTTCGGGTCTACGAGCTAGCAAAAGAGCTCGGGGTTGAAAGTAAGGAACTGCTCGCTCACTTGAAGCAGCAGGGAGAGTTTGTTCGTTCGGCATCGTCGACGATCGAGCCTCCAGTCGTTCGCAAGATTCGCGAAAATCCTCCAGCGGCATCAAAGCCCGCTGCGAAGGAAAAGTCCGGTGCCTCCGCGCCGGCAGCAAAGACGTCTGGTGCAGCAAAGCCAGCGACGCCCGCGGCTCCCAAGCCGTCCGGCGCTACGCCTGGGCCCGCTGCCCCGAAGCCGGGCGCCAAGCCCGCTCCGCAGCACCTGCTGAGAAGTCGGCGCCAGTCGCTTCAAAGCCAGCACCGGCACAGCCGACGGCTGAAAAGGCTGCTCCGGCTGCACCAGCCCAGGACAAGGGCGCACCGGCCGAGCCCAAGGCGGACAAGCCCGCACCGAAGGAATCGGCACCCAAGGATGCAGCCGCTAAGGCCGCTCCGGCTCCTGGCCCCCGCCCCGCGGCTAAGCCAGCGACGCCAGCCGCAAGCCGTCCCGGTGCCAAGCCTGGCCCCAGGCCGGCTCCGCGTAACGACCGCCCCGAGGGTGGTCGTGGTGGTAACCGTCCCGACGGTGGCCGTGGCAAGTCTGGCTCGCCGCGTCCGGGCAACAACCCGTTCGCGCCCAGCCAGGGCATGCGTACCGGTCGAGGCGAGCGCCCCGAGCGCGGCACCGACCGTCCCGAGCGTGGCGGAGATCGTCCCGATCGTGGAGCAGCGCGTCCGGGTAACAACCCGTATGCAAGCAACCAGGGCATGCCCCGCCCCGCGAGTGCCCGTCAGGGCGCCGCAGGTACGGGTGGCCCGCGCCCGGCAACACCTCGCCCGCAGGGTGGGGGTGCTCGTCCAAACCCGGCGATGATGCCCGACAAGGCAGCCGTCCCGCGTCCCGGTGAGCGCCCGGCACGTCCCGGCGGCCGCGGTCGTCCAGGTGGCGGACCCGGTGCTGGTGGCGGTCCCGCTGGTGGCGGTTTCCGTGGCGGTGGCCGCGGTGGCGGTCCCCGTGGTCGCGGTGGCACACAGGGTGCCTTCGGTCGTGGTGGCGGCAAGGTCCGTGGACGTAAGTCGAAGCGGGCCAAGCGCGCAGAGTTCGAGCAGATGCAAGCTCCGGCGATCGGTGGCGTCAACGTGCCCCGTGGTGGCGGCAAGGTTGTGACTGTTCGTCGTGGCGCGTCCTTGGGCGACTTCGCTGACAAGGTCAACATTGACGCAGCGGCACTGGTAACTGTCCTCTTCCACCTGGGTGAAATGGCTACGGCCACTCAGTCCTTGGACGAAGAGACGTTTGAGCTGCTCGGTCAAGAGTTGGGCTACGAAATCCGCGTGGTCTCGCCAGAGGAAGAGGAGCGCGAGCTCTTCAACTCCTTCAACATCGACCTTGAGGCCGAAGCCGAAGGTGAGTCCGATGAGGACCTCATGCCTCGTCCGCCGGTTGTGACCGTTATGGGTCACGTTGACCACGGTAAGACGAAGCTGCTGGACGCAATCCGCTCCGAGGAAGTTGCTCAGGGCGAGGCCGGTGGCATCACCCAGCACATCGGTGCATACCAGGTGCACGCCGAGCACGAAGGCGAAGAGCGCGCCATCACGTTTGTTGACACCCCCGGTCACGAGGCGTTCACCGCTATGCGTGCTCGTGGTGCCAAGGTCACCGACATCGCGATCCTCGTGGTCGCCGCCGATGACGGCGTGATGCCGCAGACGATTGAGGCCTTGAACCACGCGCAGGCAGCAGATGTGCCGATTGTGGTTGCCGTTAACAAGATTGACGTCGAAGGTGCCAACCCGGCCAAGGTGCGTCAGCAGTTGACCGAGTACAACTTGATCGCTGAAGAGTACGGCGGCGAGACGCTGTTCGTGGATGTATCGGCTAAGGCTGGACAGAACATTGACAGCCTCCTTGAGGCCGTTGTGTTGACCGCAGATGCCGCTCTGGATCTGCGCGCCAACCCAGACAAGGACGCCCGCGGTGTGGCTATCGAAGCCAACCTTGACCGCGGTCGTGGTCCTGTTGCCACCGTCTTGGTGCAGCAAGGCACCTTGCACGTCGGTGACTCGATCGTTGCTGGTGCAGCCCACGGTCGTGTGCGAGCGATGTTGGACGAGCACGGTGTCAATGTCACCGAAGCAACGCCATCTCGCCCGGTTCAGGTGCTTGGTTTGGCCTCAGTGCCGCGCGCTGGAGACACGTTCATCGTGGCTCCGGATGACCGCACGGCCCGTCAGATCGCCGAGCGTCGTGGCACGGCTGACCGTCAGGCAGCCTTGGCTAAGGCACGCAAGCGGATCAGCTTGGAGAACCTCAGCGAGGCTCTCGCAGCTGGCAAGGTCGACACCTTGAACCTCATCCTGAAGGGTGACGTGTCCGGTTCAGTGGAAGCACTGGAAGACGCGTTGCTGCAGATCGATGTGGGCGATGAAGTTGACCTGCGGATCATTGACCGCGGCGTCGGCGCCATCACGCTGAACAACATCAACTTGGCGATGGCTTCTGATGCAGTAATCATCGGGTTCAACGTTCGGGCCGAGGGCCAGAACGCTGAAGTTGCTGAGCGCGAAGGCGTTGAGATCAACTACTACTCGGTCATCTACCGGGCGATCGAAGAGATCGAGAGCTCCCTGAAGGGCATGCTCAAGCCCGAGTACGAAGAGTTCGAGACTGGCACGGCCGAGATCCGCGAGATCTTCCGTTCCTCAAGTTCGGCAACGTTGCTGGCTCGCTGGTCCGCAGTGGCACGATCCGCCGCGGCGCCAAGGCGCGCATCACCCGCAACGGTGTTGTCATCACCGAGGGCCTGGAAATCGCTGGTCTGCGTCGCTTCAAGGATGACGTCACCGAAGTCCGCGATGGCTTCGAGTGCGGTATCAACCTGGGCTCGTTCAACGATGTTCAGGCTGATGACCTCATCACCACCTACGAAATGCGCGAAATCCCGCGCGCTTCGTGGCATCACCGTGTCGCAGGCCCCGTCACCCACGAGGTGGCGGGGCCTTCGCCGCTAAAAAACCTATCTAGACTGGTGCCGAATCAGGCGTTGAGCCAATCCGCTGCCGAATGACCAGGAGGAACCATGGCTGACAAGGGACGCGCTCGTAAGGTTGCGGAGCGCACCAAGGTATTGATGGCCCAAGGGCTGGACACATTAGTCAAGGACCCTCGCCTGGGCTTTGTCACCATCACCGACGTCCGGGTAACTGGGGACCTGCAGCACGCCACAGTGTTCTACACCGTGATGGGTCAGGAGGCGGATCGTGAGGCCGCTGCCGAGGTGCTGGAAGCCTACCGTGGTCGGTTGCGCACCCACGTCGGTAAGGGTTTGGGCATTCGTCTGACCCCGACGCTGGAGTTTGTCCTCGACGCTCTGCCCGAGGACGCCGCACACATCACCGACCTGCTGCGCGAGACCGCCAAACGAGATGCCGAGTTGGCTGCGGCGCGCAAGGAGAACAACTACGCCGGCGAAGCTGACCCGTATCGCAAGCCCCGCGTGGCCGACGACGAATCGGAGCAGGACTCGCAGTGACGCCCAAGGACCGCGCGCCGTTGCCTCCACCAGTCGGGCCGCCAGCTGGCGATGGTCTGTTGATCATCGACAAGCCCGCTGGCTGGACCAGCCACGATGTGGTGGGGCGACTGCGCCGCCTCTGCCAGACCCGAAAGGTAGGGCACGCGGGGACGCTGGACCCGATGGCAACTGGGGTGTTGGTCGTTGGCGTCAACCGGGCAACGAAGTTGTTGACGTTCCTCGTGGGGTGCGACAAGACATACCTTGCGACTATCCGGTTGGGCGCCGACACAGTGACGGACGATGCTGAGGGCGACATCACTCAGACCTTTGATGCAACTGGTCTGGACATTGCCGCGATCGACGCAGGTTTGCGTGATCTGACGGGCGCCATTGAGCAGGTCCCCAGCTCCGTGAGCGCAATCAAGGTCAACGGCCAACGCTCGTATGTCCGGGTGCGCTCAGGGGAAGACGTGCAGTTGGCGGCTCGCCCAGTGACAGTCCACTCTCTGATGCGCCTCGGCGAGCCACGACGCGAGGGAACTTTCGTGGATATTGATGTCGAGGTCGAGGTCAGCTCGGGCACCTATATTCGAGCCCTGGCCCGCGACTTAGGTGCTGCACTGGGAGTCGGAGGCCACCTGAGCGCCCTGCAACGCACCAAGGTTGGCGACTTCTCGCTCGAGCAGGCACACAGCCTGGAGCAGTTGGCTGATGAAGGTGCCGCAGCGCAGGTGTTGCCTTTGCAGGACGCAGCCACAGCGGCATTTCCGGTGCGACAGCTCTCCGAGAGCGAAACCACGAAACTCGGCTATGGCCAGCGCATTGAATCCGGTGCGGCCCGTGGCCCAGTCGTCGCGGCTATCGCCCCAGATGGCAGCCTTGCGGCCTTGTTGGACGAAAGCGGCAACAAGGTCGCTACTCACGTCGTCTTTGCCGCCCGTTAGGCTAGCGTTGTGCATCAATGGTCTGGCCTCGAAGCGATCCCCAGCGACCTCGCAAAGTCTGTGGTCACACTCGGCAACTTCGACGGCGTTCACCGAGGACATCAAGCTGTCTTAGAGACGGTGACGTCGTTGGCGAAAGAGCACGGGGCGCAGGCTATCGCGGTCACGTTCGACCCACATCCGGTTGCTGTTTTGCACCCAGAGCGCGCCCCAAAGAGATCACCAGCCTGGAGCACCGCCTAGAAATGTTGGCGCAGAGTGGGCTTGATGCGACCCTCGTGGTCGAGTTCACCCACGAATTTGCTCAGCTCACCCCAGAAGACTTTGTGCGCCAAGTTTTTGTGGAGGCGCTCAATGCTTGCGTCGTCGTCGTTGGTCTGGACACCAGGTTCGGCGTCCGCAACTCCGGCGACATCGACACGATGCGCGAGTTGGGCAAGCAATTCAATTTTGAAGTCGTCACTCAAGACGCGGTCGGGGAGCACCAAGAGGGCCAACGGCACTGGTCCTCAACCTCACTGCGCAAGGCGCTGGCGGCTGGCGATATCTCCTCCGCTAACGACGTCTTAGGTCGCACCCACCGAGTCTCCGGGACCGTCGTGCATGGGCATCACCGGGGCCGGGAGTTGGGCTATCCGACCGCAAACTTGTGTGCCGAGAGCGAGGGTCTCATTCCAGCCGACGGGGTGTATGCGGGCTGGATGGTGCGCCACGACCTGGCTGAGAACGATCCTGAGCACCGACTGCCGGCTGCCATCTCGGTCGGGACCAACCCAACCTTTGATGATGTTCTGCGTCGGACCGTCGAGGCCTATGTTCTTGACCGCGTCGACCTTGATCTTTATCACGAGCACGTGTCGATTGACTTTGTGCAGCGGTTGCGAGGCAACCTCAAGTTCGACTCGATCGAGGAACTGTTAGTGCAAATGGCCAATGATGTGGATCGCTGCCGACAGTTGCTGGCACAGCCGGGCAGACGCTGACAAACACCGCGCAACGCAAAAGGTCCGAACCATCAGCGGTTCGGACCTTTTGCGTTGTCACCTCGGGTTACAGCACGCGCACCCGGATGACACCTTCAATGGAGCGGATGGCGGTGACGACCGAGTCGGGCACATCGCCATCGGTGTCCACCAGTGTGTAGGCGAAGTCGCCAGTGGACTTGTTCAACAAATCTGCGATGTTCAAACCTGCATCGGCCAGCGCCGACGAAATCTGGCCGACCATGTTTGGCACGTTGGCGTTGAAGATCGCAATACGCGTCGAGCCGGGGTGCGGGCCAACGAAGCCTTGGGGAAGTTCACGCTGTTGCGGATCGTCCCGTCGGTCAAGTAGTCGCGCAACTGGTCAGCAGCCATCACAGCGCAGTTCTCCTCGGCCTCAGCCGTGGATGCACCCAGGTGTGGCAGGGCCAGAATTTTCTTGTGGCCAGCCAGCGTCTGGGTCGGGAAGTCGCACACGTAGGCGTGCAACTTGTCGGCGTCCAAGGCAGCCACCACGGCTTCGTCATCAACGATGCCACCGCGCGCAAAGTTCAACACGACACCTTCAGGCTTGAGCATCGCCAAACGCTCAGCGTTGACCAGACCCTTAGTCGCGTCGATCAGCGGCACGTGGACGGTGATCATGTCGGCGCGCAAGAAAACATCATCAATGGAGGAGGCCTGCTCGATCGAGGGGTTGAGCTGCCAAGCCCGCTCGACACTGAGGGCGGGGTCAAAGCCCAGCACCTTCATACCCATTGAAGCGGCAGCGTTGGCGACCAGAACACCAATGGCTCCGAGGCCAATGACACCCAGGGTGCGTCCTGGCAGCTCAAAGCCAGCGAACTGCTTCTTGGCCTTTTCGACGGTGCCGTTGATGTCGCCCTCTGCGGCGGACAGGCCAGCGGTGAAGGCGGCTGCCGGGTAGAGGTTGCGAGCGGCCAGCAGCATGCCGGCGATCACGAGCTCCTTAACGGCATTGGCGTTGGCGCCAGGGGTGTTGAAGACCACAATTCCGCGGGCCGACAAGTCGGCAACCGGGACGTTGTTGGTGCCAGCGCCGGCGCGGGCCACGGCCAAGACGCTGTCTTCCAGCGGCTCGTCGTGCAGGTTGGCCGAACGCAGCACAATGCCATCGGCAGTGGCGACGTCAGCGCCGACCTCGTAGTCGTCGGGAAAGCGGTTCAAGCCGATGGGGCTGATCGCGTTGTACGTCTTAATGCGGTGAGTCATGGTGTGTTCGCAGTGCGCGCTCAGGCGTGCTTCTGCTCAAACTCCTTCATGAAGTCGATGAGTGCGTCGACGCCCTCGGGCGGCATCGCGTTATAGATGCTGGCGCGCATGCCACCGACCGAGCGGTGGCCGCCTTAGTTGGTGAGGCCAGCGTCAGCGGCGCTGCTGACGAATTCCTTCTCCAAGGACGGGTCTGCCACGAGGAAAGGCACGTTCATCCACGAACGAGCATTCGGTGCGACGGGGTTGGAGTAGAAGTCGGAGTTGTCGATGGCCTCGTACAACTTGGCAGCCTTGGCCTGGTTGCGAGCGGCCATGCCCTCGAGCCCACCGTTCTTCTTGACCCATTTCAACGTCAGGTTGAGGAGATAGAGAGCCAACGTCGGGGGAGTGTTCAGCATCGAGTCGGCCGCGGCCATTTGTGCGTAATCCCACACCGAAGGCGTCTCGGGCCGGGCCTTACCCATCAGGTCATCGCGAACAATCACGACGGTGATGCCAGCCGGGCCGAGATTCTTCTGTGCGCCGGCGTAGATCAAGCCGAACTTCGACACATCAATCGGACGGGACATGATCGTGGACGACATGTCACAGATCAGGGGAGCGTCCACGTCGGGGACATAGTCGAACTCCACGCCGCCGATGGTTTCGTTGGCGGTGTAGTGGAAATAGGCAGCGCCCGGTGTCTGAGCCAGGGCTGCGGCGTCCGGCACCGTGCTGTAGTTCGACGCCTTTTCGTCGGCGACGACGTTGACCGAGACGTACTTCTTTGCCTCGGCGATGGCCTTCTTTGACCAGGAGCCGGTGTTGACAATGTCAACCGTGTCGCCTGGGGCAGTGAGGTTTTGCGGGATGGCGGAGAACTGGCCGCTCGCGCCGCCTTGCATGAAGAGGACGCTGTATCCCTCGGGGATGCCCATCAGTTCGCGCATCAGGAAGTGGCTTCGTCCGCAACGGAGACGAATTCCTTACTGCGGTGGCTCACCTCCATGACGCTCATGCCCAGAGAGTCCCAGTCGGAGAGTTGAGATTGGGCTTCTTCGAGAACCTCGAGGGGCATGGTCGCTGGCCCCGCTGCGAAGTTGTAGACGCGCACGCTTTTCCACCTTCAAGATTGACTAGGTTGCGGAGCCCTCAGACTATCAACGCGCATCGCTATACCTTGACCACACGGCAAGCCCGGTAACCTGCTCGCATGACCGCTGTGCACCCCATTAGCCATGCCTGGATTAGCGCCGGATCGACCGGTGCCCAGAACTACGACGAGTTTGCTAGCGACGCTGAGATCACTGATCTCATCGCTTCGGCTCCCTACAGCGCGCTCGGTGTTGAGATGCCGCATTGCGCCCCGGAGTCCCTGGGCCAGGCGTTCGCCGACACCCTGCCCGCCGCAGCTCAGCGGTTGGCTGCAGCCAAGGCCGATGGTGCTACACAGCCGCCGATGATGTCGTTGGTGTTTACCGCATTAGTGGTGGTCAGGACGGTCATTCGTTCCTGGGCATGTTCGCCATGGTGGACACTGACGAGATCTCAACGACGGCCGATGAGCCGGGTCTCGTCATTCGCAACGAAGACGTTTTTATCGAGAAAGTCCGCGAGCGCGTGGCGCTTTGCAGACCATCGATCACCTGCTGTCGCCGGTCTTGTTGCTGCAGACGGAGAAGGCCGATGAGCTGCAGACGGCCCTAACCAAGGTCATTGAGCAGGCTGGCCCAGCGCCGGTCACCGACCAGGACCAGGCCGGGCGATTGCATGAAGTTTGGTCGATTTCCGATCCGGCCGCGGTGGCGGAACTCACACTTTGGCTGGCGGCGGCGACTTGGTCGTAGCCGACGGAAACCACCGAAGCCTCGCGGCTCAGACCGCCAACTGGACCGTTTCCTTGCGGTCGTGACGACGCCTGAGTCGGTCCAACTCCAGCCGTACCACCGGTTGGTCACCTCGTGGCCAGAAGGCCTGGGGTCAGTGACCGACGCTCTGAGCGCGATTGGCGCGTCGGTGGTCGCCCTGGACACCCCCGCAGAGGTTCCGCAGGAGCCGGGAGTCTTGCACCTGCATACCGCCGATGGGGGCTTTGCTGTCACCTTGCCCGTCCCGCAGGACGCCAGCGGCGTCGCGGCTCTGGACCACGCACTGATCGAACGCCTGCTGGTGAACGAGGTCCTCGGACTCGATGCTGGCGATAAGCGAATTCGCTACATCGGTGGCGACTACTCAGCGCAGTGGTTGCGTGAGCAGGTGGATGCTGGCGAAGCGGTGGCGGCATTGTTGATCGCGCCCGTTCGAGTGGATGACTTTGTCCGGGTCAACCTGGAGCGAGAAAAGATGCCTCGCAAGTCAACGTGGTTCACGCCCAAGGCCCGTGGCGGTCTGGTGCTCGCACAAATCTGATGCTGCTGAGGTAGTCAACCCGCGTGTCCAGATCGCTGGACCCGCGGGTTGTCTCTTGTATGTGCGATACTTCACTTGGTCTCGCGTCCATCCACACCCGTCGCGAGCCCCGGTGACACCCCGGATGAGCGCCGCCTTCGATTGACTGATGAGCAGCTTTGGCGCTGAGCGGGTGCCCGGCACACGCAGGTGACGCGCGACTAGCGCGAGCCAGCGGGTGTACCGGATTGACTTCCGTCCGGCCCACCAGGGCCCGACGACTGCAACCGCGCTACGCGGAGGGCGGGCCAAGCAGGCCCGGTGTGGGCTTTCTGCTAGCCACGGAAGGACGTTACGTCCATGAGTGACAGCGACACGCCAAAGAAGGCAGAGTCATCGACTGCTGCGTTGTTCAGTGCAGCCAAAGCTGATGGGGCACCGGCTGCAGCACCGCCTCAGAAGACGACACCACCGGCCGGGGCTCGCCCTTCGGTGTGCTTTTCAAGCGCCAGACCTCACCGAGGTCCCAAAGCGCAAGCGGGCAGCCGAAAAACCTGCCAAGGACTCGAGCGACGACCAGTCCAAGGGGCAGCAGCCCAAGGACGAGTCGCCCTCCGAGCGGATTCAAAGCGCTCGGACGACTCGGGTAACTCGAACAACGGCAACAAGGGCTCTGGCAAGTCCGGCAAGTCCGGCGGCAAGGGCAAGAAGAAGCAGCCCGCAGCGTCCTCAGATCCGGCAGAGAACGGATCGACCGAGCCGGAGGCGCAACCAAAAGCTCAGGCCAACGCTTCCGCCGACTCCTCAAGCGATGATGCTGACAACCGGTCCGATGACTCGGACGGAAACGACGCAGACAACGCGTCCTCGGGCAATGGGCGCCGACGCCGTCGTGGCGGCAAGGGACGCCGTAACCGCGGGGGCGGCGATGGCGAGGACAACGAGCGCACACAAGATTCCGCAGGCAACGACTCCGACGGGCAAAGCGGCGGCCGCGAGCAGGCTGAAAAGCCAAACGATGATGCCAACCAAGACGATGACGGCGACGGCAGCAGCAAGCGTCGTCGGCGCCGCACCCGTGGCGCTGGCACCGAACGCAGCCAGCCCTCGTCGCGCGACGAGGCCACCGGGATCAAGGGTTCAACGCGGTTGGAGGCCAAGCGTCAACGACGCCGAGAAGGCCGAGAAGCGGGTCGTCGTCGCACGATCATCACCGAAGCAGAGTTCCTGGCGCGCCGCGAAAGCGTAGATCGCGTCATGGTTGTGCGGGGTCGTGATGACCGCACCCAGATCGGTGTCTTGGAGGACGGCGTGCTCGTTGAGCACTATGTCTCCCGCGAGACCCAGAGCACCATGGTCGGCAACGTTTATTTGGGGCGAGTCCAGAACGTTTTGCCCAGCATGGAAGCAGCCTTCATCGACATCGGTAAGGGCCGCAATGCGGTGCTCTATGCCGGTGAGGTCAACTGGGACACAGCTGGCATGGAGGGCAACCAGCCGCGCCGTATTGAGAACGCGCTGAGCTCGGGCGACTCGGTTTTGGTCCAGGTCACCAAGGATCCGATTGGCCACAAGGGCGCACGATTGACTTCGCAGGTCTCACTGCCGGGCCGCTACCTGGTCTATGTGCCAGGCAACTCGATGACCGGAATCTCGCGCAAACTGCCCGACACAGAGCGTTTGCGTCTGAAGAAGATCCTGAAGGAAGTAGTCCCAGCAGACGCCGGCGTGATTGTTCGCACCGCTGCTGAAGGTGCCAGCGAGGCCGAATTGCGCGCCGACGTCGAGCGTCTGACCGGCATTTGGGAGCGGATCGAAAGAAGTCTGCGACCAAGTCGGCCAACGCGCCGGTGCTGTTGCACGGAGAGCCGGACATGACGGTGCGGGTCATCCGAGACGTCTTCAACGAGGACTTCTCCAAACTGGTTGTCTCGGGTGCCCAGGCCTGGGACGAAGTCAGCGACTACATCGGCTCCGTCGCTCCCGACCTGGCAGACCGGGTCGAGCAGTGGACCAAGACGGAAGACATCTTCACCGCGCACCGGGTTTCTGAATCACTCTCGAAGGCAATGGACCGCAAGGTCTGGCTGCCCTCGGGTGGCTCATTGGTGATTGATCGCACCGAAGCGATGACGGTTGTTGACGTCAACACTGGCAAGTTTGTCGGTTCGGGCGGCAACCTCGAAGAGACAGTCACGAAGAACAACATTGAGGCTGCCGAGGAAATCGTGAGGCAACTACGCCTGCGCGACATCGGCGGCATCATCGTGATCGACTTCATCGACATGGTGCTGGAAAGCAACCGGGAACTAGTCGTGCGTCGCCTGCTGGAGTGCTTGGGCCGGGACCGGACCAAGCATCAGGTGGCCGAGGTGACTTCGCTGGGGTTGGTTCAGATGACCCGTAAACGCGTCGGGGCAGGGCTGATTGAAGTCTTCTCTGAGCCTTGCGTGCACTGCGCTGGTCGCGGATTGGTCGTGCACACCGAGCCCATCGACCGTCCCTCGGACTCCAACGGTGGCAATAGTGGCAACGGGCAGAACAACAACCGCAGCCGCAGTAAGAAGGCTCGCCAGGCACCCGTCGAGACGGAGCAGCCAGCACCGACCGGCCCGACAGCGGCTCAGATTGCTGCCGCTGCCCATGCTGCTGCGCTGACGGCTGGCTCATCAGACGAAGCCGCGAACGCCACAGCCGAGGCTGTTGTCGCTGAAGTAGCGCCCGAGTCAGCCAAGACTGAGGACAGCGCGCCCCGCCAGCAGGCAGAGAAGCCGGAGGCCAAGGGTTCTGAGGTAGTGGCTCAAGCTGAGCCCGTCGCCGAGGCGAAGCCGGCTGCCGAGTCCAAGCCTGCTGCCAAAAAGAGGCGCGTAGCCAAGAGCGCAACGACGACGGCACCAAAGTCGCAAGCTCCACAGGTGCAGACTCAGGACTCGTCGGTGAAGTCGGACGAGCAGGGCAGCACGCACATTGTGGCTGATCCAGTGCAGCCAGCGGTCGCTGTTAGCGCTCCGGCTCCACGAAAGCGTGGCTCACGGCGCGCCAAGGCCCCACAGGCTGCTGCTTCGGCAACCAGCGAAGGTATGAGCGCCGAGCCAGTCAAGACCGCTCCAGTGACATCTGTCGCAGGTTCGGCGACCTTGACGGCGACAAGCGCAGACGCCAGCACCGCTACCGACGGCTCAGCCCAAGCTGGTGACACTGGTGCGGCAACCAAGCCAGTAAAGCGCCGGAGCCGAGGCCGCGTTGTTGCACCAGCAGGTCCGCCTGTTGGAGGTAGTGACGAAGCCTGAGACGAGTTTGGACCTACCGCCCACAGGCGGTAGGCTTGCACGTCGGTGCGCACTTGATTGATCGGCCGGGATTTTAGGCCCTGCTGAACTTAAGTTGCAGCCCACATTGCACCATTGACCGGGACATGGTTTGTCCTCATATGAATCTGCAGGAAGTGAGTAGAACGTGTACGCGATCGTTCGCGCTGGCGCCCGCCAGGAAAAGGTCTCCGTTGGCGACGTCCTCACCATCGACAAGGTGAGTGCCAAGGCTGGCGAGTCCGTTGAACTCGCGCCGCTGCTGCTCGTCGATGGTGCCTCGATCACCTCTGACGCTGACGCGTTGGCGAAGGTCTCCGTGACCGCTGAGGTCATGACGGCTACCAAGGGCCCCAAGATCATCATCCAGAAGTACAAGAACAAGACTGGCTACAAGAAGCGTCAGGGCCACCGTCAGCCGCTGACGCAGGTCAAGATCACCGCGATCAACTCCTGATCACAGCCGTCAACGAAACTCTGAGCAGAAGGTAGGCATCAGCCATGGCACACAAAAAGGTGCATCCTCGTCCCGCAACGGTCGCGATTCGAATGCGCAACGCCTCGGCGTGAAGCGCTTCGGCGGCCAGGTCGTCGGTGCAGGTGAGATCTTGGTCCGTCAGCGCGGCACCCACTTCCACCCCGGTGAAGGCGTTGGCCGCGGCAACGACGACACGCTCTTCGCAATGGTCCCCGGCACTGTGCTGTTCGGCCAGCGTCGCGGCCGCAAGACAGTGAACATCGTCGCAGCTGAGGCTGCCGAGACTGTCACTGCCTGAGCAACACCACGCAGTTTTCACGCAGAACGCCGGTGAGGAGCTAGTGCTTCTCCCCGGCGTTTTGCTGTTTGTCCTGAAAGGATGAATCATGGCCACCTTTGTTGATCGTGTCGTTTTACACCTGCGAGCCGGGAACGGCGGGCACGGTGTGGCTTCGGTGCACCGTGAGAAGTTCAAGCCACTCGGTGGGCCCGACGGTGGCAACGGTGGGCGTGGTGGCAACATCATTCTGCGTGTTGACCCGCAGGTCACGACCTTGTTGGAGTACCACCGCCACCCGCACCGCACTGCTGCCAATGGCGGTCCTGGTGAGGGTAGCGAGCGACACGGGGCAAACGGTGAAGATCTGATCCTGGCCGTGCCGGACGGCACCGTCGTCACCAACCGCCACGGTGAAGTTCTCGCCGACCTGGTTGGCGCGGGCTCAGAGTATGTCGGCTCGCAAGGAGGCCGCGGAGGCCTGGGTAACAAGTCGCTGGCCTCGCCCCGACGCAAGGCCCCAGGATTCGCCTTGTTGGGTGAGCCTGGCTTCGAAAACGAGGTAATTCTTGAACTGAAGACCCTTGCTGATGTCGCCTTGATTGGCTTCCCCTCGGCAGGTAAGTCCTCGCTCGTTTCGGTCGTCAGCGCGGCCAAGCCAAAGATTGCTGACTACCCGTTCACCACGCTGGTTCCCAACCTCGGTGTTGTCGAGGCAGGTGGCAACCGCTTCACCATTGCCGACGTCCCCGGGCTCATCCCAGGTGCGTCTGAAGGCAAGGGTTTGGGCCTGCAGTTCCTGCGCCACGTTGAGCGCTGCCATGTCCTGGTGCACGTCATCGACTGCGCAACGCTGGAGCCTGGCCGTGACCCGATGACTGACCTTGATGTCATCGAGCACGAGTTGGCTGAGTATGTCCCCGACTCTTCCTTGGGTGGCATTCCATTGGGTGACCGCGTCCGCATTGTGGTCCTCAATAAGGCTGATGTGCCCGAGGCTCGTGACTTGGCTGAGCTGGTTAAGCCTGACCTTGAAGAGCGTGGGTTGCAGGTGCACATCGTGTCCGCAGTGGCACACCAAGGCTTGAAGGAGCTGAAGTTCGCGCTGGCGAACGCCGTCAACAAGGCCGGGCAGATGCTCCCGAGGAGCAGGTTACTCGGACGATTTTGCGCCCGAAGGCCCTTGACGACACCGGATTCCACGTGCGTCGGGAGAACACCTCCGATGGTGAATTGTTCCGCGTGCTGGGTGACCGCCCAACGCGTTGGGTCCGCCAGACGGACTTCAACAACGATGAAGCCGTCGGCTACCTGTCTGACCGGCTGAACCGTCTCGGCGTCGAAGAAGCGTTGCTGAAGGCTGGCGCTGTTGCCGGCTCAACGGTGGTCATTGGCCCAGAGGACTCCTCGGTGGTCTTTGACTGGGAGCCGACGATGGCCGCCGGTGCTGAGCTGCTTGGTCAGCGCGGCACTGACCTGCGGCTCGAAGAGGGCGATCGCCCGACTCGCGAAGCGAAACGAGAGGCGTTCCACAACAAGATGGATGCGGCCGCGGCGGCTCGCGCGGAGCTGGCTGCAGAGAAGGGCTCGTTCAACAGCGACGAATAGCCCTGTGTGCCTTTTCCGCTATGCACCAAAAGTCGTGTACACATGGCGAGTGAGAAGGTGCATCGTGGGGGAGAGGGATGTATGGGTATGCCTCGGGATGGATTAGTATGCTGAACGTGAACGATCTTCGGCAGTCGGTGTCTGGCGCCCATCGGGTCGTCGTCAAAGTCGGCTCTTCCTCGATCACGTTGCCCGAGGGCGGCGTTGACGGTTTCCGCCTGCAGTCCCTCTCAACGGCCATCGCGAAGAAGTGGCAGGCCGGAACCCAAGTCATCTTGGTCTCTAGCGGTGCAATTGCAGCGGGGATGTTGGCGCTGGGCCTAGAGCGCCGGCCCAAAGACTTGGCCACGCAGCAGGCTGCAGCCAGCGCGGGTCAAGGCAGCCTGATGGCGACGTACACGCAAGCTTTTTCGGCCTTTGGGCTAAACGTGGGTCAGGTCCTGCTGACGGCTGACGACATGCACCGGCGCAGCCACTATGTGAACGCCTCACGGACGCTCGAGCGACTCCTCGAGTTGGAGGTCGTCCCGGTCATCAACGAGAACGACACGGTCGCGACCGATGAGATCCGGTTTGGCGACAACGACCGCTTGGCGGCCCTGGTGGCTCAACTGGTCGACGCCGACGCCTTGGTGCTCCTCTCTGACGTTGATGCGCTGTATGACGGCCATCCGAGCAAGCCAGGAACATCCAGGATTCCGTTGGTTAAAGACGCTAGTGACCTCATCGACATCGACATCGCCACGACCGGCAGCAGTGTCGGCACCGGCGGCATGGTCACCAAAGTAGGCGCTGCATCCATGGCGGCGGCTGAAGGCATACCTGTGCTGCTGACGTCCGCGACTCAAGTTCACGAAGCACTGACCGGCGAAGACGTCGGCACCCTTTGCGCCCACCGGTCCCAAAAGTCGGCTCGTCGGCGCTGGTTGGCCCACGCCAGCCACGTGACCGGTCGACTCATCTTGGACGCTGGCGCCGTGGAGGCCGTGGTGAAGCGACAAACCTCCCTGCTGCCCGTCGGTGTGACCCGGATCGAGGGCACCTTGACGCCGGCGACACTGTCGACCTGTGCGACCCGCAGGGCAAGCCGGTGGCTCGAGGCCTCGTTGGCTATGGCGCCAAAGAGCTCCAGCCGTTGGTCGGGCACCGGCTAGATGACCTGACCTCCCGGATCAGCCCACGCGGGCGTGGCCCTGGCCGCACCGTGGTGCGCCGTGACGACCTCGTCGTCCTGTAACCCTTCACTCTCGTTTGTTCTACCTACGTTTCGAGGAGTCCTGAGCCCCGCCCAGATTGCTGACCTGGATAATGCCGTCGTTGAGATGGTCCATGAGATTGCTCGGGGTGCCCGTGCGGCTGGGCGCGACCTGGCGCTGCTGACCCGCGCGCAGAAGGACGCGGCGCTGCTTGCGATGGCGGATGCGATCGACGCGCAGGTCGCCGATGTGGTGGCCGCCAATGGTGAGGACATTGCTCGGGGCCGCGCCAAAGGGATGGCCATCAACTTGATCGACCGGCTGACGCTCGACGAAGACCGGGTGCGGGCGGTGGCTGACGCGCTGCGCGATGTTGCGGGTTTGGCAGACCCGGTGGGTGAGATCGTGCGTGGATCGACCCTGGCCAACGGCCTGCGAATGCGCCAGGTGCGGGTCCCGATGGGCGTTGTCGGGATGATTTATGAGGCACGGCCCAATGTGACCGTCGATGCGGCTGGATTGGGCGTGAAGTCTGGCAATGCCGTCATCTTGCGCGGTGGCTCTGCTGCTGCTTCGACCAACGCAGCCCTGGTCAACATCATGCGAGCATCGATGGTGTCCTCTGGTTTGCCAGCTAACTCCATCAACTTGCTGACCGAGGGTGGCCGTGATGCGGGCCGGGCCCTGATGACTGCGCGCGGTCTCGTTGACCTAGTCATTCCCCGCGGTGGTGCCAGCCTGATCCAGACCGTTGTCACCGAATCCACCGTGCCGGTGATCGAGACGGGCATCGGCAACTGCCACGTGTATGTCGACGCTAGCGCTGACATCGAAATGGCCACCAAGATCGTGGTCAACTCCAAGACGCACCGCACCTCGGTCTGCAACGCGGCGGAGTCGCTGTTGGTCCATGAAGACATCGCCGAGGCCGTCGTGCCGGGCATCATGGCCCAGTTTGCGGCGGCCGGTGTGACCGTCCATGGCGACGAGTTGATGCTCAAGTATGCCGAGGCGGCCGGGGCAACTGGCGTCGCGATCACCGATGAGGACGACGACACCGAGTTCCTGTCACTAGACATCAGCGCGCGGGTGGTTCCCCACCTCGATGCCGCGATTGCGCACGTGCAGGAGCACACCTCGGGGCATACCGAAGCGATTGTCACTGCTGATTTGGGATCATCCACGACGTGGGTTAACCAGATCGATGCTGCGGCCGTGTTGGTCAACGCTTCGACCCGATTCACCGACGGCGGCGAGTTCGGATTTGGCGCGGAGATCGGCATTTCAACCCAAAGCTGCATGCACGCGGCCCGATGGCGCTGCCGGAGTTGACCACGACAAAGTGGGTTGTCGAGGGCAACGGCCAGATCCGCTGACTCGGGCGTCGGGCCGGTCGAAAGAGGGCCGGTCACGAGTGCCGCATCTGCACTGAGTAATATGAAGCCGCCATGAATAGCTCCTTTGTCGAGCGTGTCGCCGACACCACACTGCCCACTCCGTTCGGCACTTTCGCGATGATTGGCTATCGCGATGCCGACGGGCACGAGCATGTCGCGCTGATTGCGCCGCATACCCCTTGCATGACGAGACGGGGAGTCTGCGCCGCTGGTCCGGCTGCACTCCGAATGCCTCACCGGCGATGCTTTGGGCTCCCTGCGATGCGACTGCGGGCAGCAACTTCAGGCCGCGCTAAAGGTGATCGCTGGCCGCGGGTCGGGTGCAGTTCTCTATCTGCGCGGGCACGAAGGCCGGGGGATTGGCCTGCTGGAAAAGATCAAGGCCTATGGGTTGCAGGACCAGGGCGTGGACACGGTTGATGCCAATTTGGCCTTGGGACACCCCGCTGACGCGCGGGACTATCGCGCCGCGGCGGCCATGCTGAGCGACTTGGGCTTGCCCCGGTGACCTTGTTGTCCTCGAACCCTGCTAAAGAAGACGCCCTGCGCGACCTGGGTATCACCGTGGCGCAGCGCTCCCCGCTGTTCGTCCCCGAGCACGCCGAGAACGCGCGCTATCTGGCAACCAAGCGGGCACGAATGGCCCACGACGTGCCAGACCATCAATCTGGCGTGTGGCATGAGTTGCTGCAGGGGCGGGTCCCGACGGAGATCAGCGACGGGGTGGACCGTGAGTTAGTCGATATTTACGCACCGATCGTGGATGCGGGTTCGCCCTTCGTGCTCGCCCAACTCGCGCAGAGTCTGGACGGCTTCATCGCCTCATCCACCGGCGATGCCAACTTCGTGTCTGGGCCACAAGATCGCCAGCATCTCCATCGATTGCGCGCCCTGGCTGACGCGGTCATCGTAGGCGCCGGCACAGTGTGCTCAGATGACCCGCAACTGACGGTGCGTGATGCTCCTGGAGACAACCCGGTGCGCGTTGTCTTGGACCCGAAGGGCGGATCCCGCGCACTGCCAAGGTGCTGAATGACCCGGCTGCGCCCACGGTGTGGGTCACCGGCAGCGACGTTGATGTGCCCGCGCTGGCTGCACATGTGAGCCACTGGCCGATTCAACTCACCGACTCCACATTCCCGCTGCTACCGTTGTGGCCGCACTTTCAGGTCAGGGTTGGGGGCGCATCTTGGTTGAGGGTGGCGGCAAGACCGTTTCGGACTTCTTGGAGGCCGGACTCATCGACTCGTTGTCTTTGACCACGGCGCCGATGCTCATTGGTGATGGTGTCCCGGGATTGAGGTTCGCTGGCAATCCAGCGCTCGCCGGAGCCTTGCGCGCTCCAGTGCGCCGCTTCATGCTCGGAGACGACTTGCTGACCCAGGTGTGGTTCCGAGCGATTCCCGAGGGCGAAGCACCGTCCTAACCAGGACGACGGCACCTGGCAGGGTGCCGATCAGCGCCAGCACGCCAAATGTTGCCGCCAGGGTGACTCCGCTCTGAGCCGGCAGCCCCCAGACCACAGCGGCCAAAGCAGTCAGACCCTCGCGTGGGCCCCAACCACCGACATTCACCGGTATGGCCATGGCCGCTAAACAGATGGCACCAAGGGCTGTGGCGGAGGCCAGACCCAACTCTGGCAGCGCCAGCCTGGCACCGTAAACCGTGAGGGCGAGCAGGCTGAGCCACATCAGTAGCGACCAGGCCAACGCGCGCAGCACTCGAAGAGCAGGCAGGTGTCGGGCCGCCAATAGCCACACCAGGGTTAACAGCACTGCGGTGAGAGCTAGGCCGAGCAGCCCCCAAGCAAGATTGAGCCCGGTGAACATGATGGCCACGATTGCCCCCATCATCGTCACGGCCGTGCCCAGGAGGCGCTCTGCGGTCACCACCTCGCGCCCGAGCCGCCTTTGGGTTTGGTGCCAACTGGATGATCGATAGCCCTCAGCACATCACCGGCAACTCCGCCAGGAAGCACCATATTGAGGAATGAACTCTGATAAATGGCAGCCATCGCCGTCGCTCTTGGGGGTGCTGATTGGAAAGCGTGGGCCACACAGCGCCAGCGTTCGGCGTGCGTCACGACTGGCACTAGCCCCCAGACCAAGGCGACCAGCGCGGCCAGGGGGGTCAAAGACTGAAAAGCAGCAAAAAGGGGCCTAAGCCAAAACCAGCAATGACGACGACCAGCACCAAAATGCCCGCCAGGGCTTGCCATCGCTGCCTTGCCGTCATGGCGAGCCAGGTGCAGTGGGGTTGGGGGCGCCTGCGGCGTGCGGCCAGGCCAAAGGTCTTCGTGTTCGACGATCACGCTGAGCTCGCCCGCGTTGAGTTGAGCCTCACGCGCTGCTGCCCACGCGCCCAACTCTGGTGAATCTGACAGCAGCTCGCTCGCAGCGGCGACACGGTCTTGCAGCCACCGACGCGTCATCGCCATGGAACTCGCATCGAGCGTCCACGGCGTCGGAACGAGGAGCACCTGCCAATCATGCGCGGCGAAGGCGGCGACGGCAGCCTCAAGACCTGCTGGCCCGGACAGAGTGCCGCGAGATTGGTGATCATTGAAAGCCTGGATCAGGTCCTGATCAAGGGGTGTGATGGGCTGAGCGACAACTGACCTGTCACGCTAAGCGCCAGAACCGCCGCGTCGGCGTGCTCGCAGATCGCACCCACGAGGGAGTCGATGGACTCGAAGGTGAGCACATCGAGGAGGGCAGATGCCCCGACGAGGCAGGGCGCGGAGCTCGCAGCGACGACCCCGGCCACATCGGCGATGTCGCCAACCACGGTGGAAAAGGCAAGCGCGCTGGCAGATCGATGTTGGCCAACAAGTTGGGGTCGTGATCGAGCAGGATCCACTGCGGCGCCTCGCCCATTGCCTCAAGGTGGTGTGCCAACCACGCGGTGTTCGCGCCAGTGCCAGCACCAACGTCGATCACAGAGCTGATCGGGCCGCACTGGGCGATCAACTGTCCTAGTGCCTCGACTGTGCTGCGGCGAGCCTGGTCATCCAGTGGACGCCGTAACTCGAGCCAGTCGGCCGCAATGGGGTCTGACTGGATTTCCTCATCTGACACTGCGGCCTCCGACTGTCTTGGCAAGGTCATGCGCGCAAGTCTCCCAGGTGCGCAAGTGCTGGTTGCGCTCGGCCACCCATGAGGCCCAACTCTGGCGGACTGTTGGCTCGACCAGCCATTGCCGCAGTGAGCGGGCCCATGCCGTGGGGTTTTGTGCAGAGGGCGCCATTCCAGTGAGCAGGCCCATCGGCCCGGCCAAGGTCTGCTCGCTCGCGGTGTCTGCGCTGACGATCACGGGTATGCCGTGGGCTAGCGCTTCGGTGATGACCATGCCGTAGGTCTCAAACCGGGAAGGGAAAACCAGCAGGTCACTTTGCCGCCACAGGCGTGAGACTTCCAGGTCGTTGAGGGCCCCGTCATCCGCACCCGATCGGTCAAACCGTGGGTATGCAGCAACTCCTGGAGCCGTCGAGTCTCACCTTCAGGGGCGGCTCCGGCCCAGGTCGCCTGCCATTCCAGGTCGGTGATTTGTGCCAGTGCGGCGATCAGCAACTCGTAGTTTTTGCGGGGCGTATAACTTGCGACGGTCACTAGATGCGGGGGTGGCAACACGCCGTGGCTCGATCGTGCTCGGCAGTGCGACTCCCGGCTCAACGACGGTGATTTCCTGTGGTCCATGCCGGCGCACAAGGTCGGCTTTGGACCACTCACTGGTCGTGATCACGCCAGCCGACAGATCGAGGGCTGCCCTCTCACGGCAGTTGAGTTCGCCGGCCTCGGCCGCGCTCTGACGATCAGCGGCCAGCGGCAAGTGAACCAGCAGCCACGGTCGGGCGCCTTGAGAGTGAGCGCGAGCCAAGGCTTTGGGTCCGCGCAGCCGAGCAGGCCATCGAGGACGACGGGTCCGCGCACGCTGTCCAAGATGCTCGCCAGATGATCGCGCTCGCTCGCTGTTGGACAGGGCCAGGATCCGGGAATACGAATCAGGGCTTGCTGCCAAACGCTCGCGACCTGCTCGTGGAAGCGATCGCCACCACTGGGGCTGCCACCGAGATCGGCGACGACCAAGGTGGGAAGTTACTCGCCACCTGGCGGCACCGCCATGGCAAACTCGGCCCAGGCGTCGGGGTTCTCCCGCAGCACGACCGCGATCTCGCTGAGGTTGCCTCCGAGCCCCGCGGAAGACAAGCGCTTCCACACCTGATGAGCGACGTAGGACGCCATGAATTCGGTGGTCGTCAATTGCCCCGCCAACTCGGGCACTTCGTCGAGGTTGCGATAGCGCAAGGTAGCCAAGACTGCTTCAAGGTGCTCGCTGGCTGCACCGATGTCGAGCACGACCTGATGGTTATCTAAGGCAGGAGCGCGAAAACTGACTTCGGTCACGAAGGTGGCGCCATGAATACCTTGGGCTGGGCCAAAAACGGATCGGGCAAGGTGTGCGCGATCATCATGTGATTGCGGATCGTGAGGCTAAACATGTGGATAGTCGACCACATGCATCAGGCCGGTCAACTCACCAGCCCCCAGCGCCGCCATCGTCTGCGGCAAGGACTCAAAGTCGCTGCGTGAAGTTAACCAGGTGTCATAGATCGGGTCAGCCAACTCGGTGAGCGCCAACTCCAGGCGATCCCGCAGGGTCCGACGAGGGCTTGTGACGTCGGAACTCGTCCGACCTGACTGCTGCGAATCGTCAGGCGTTTGGCGTGAAAATCAGCACCTAGCGGGACGACTGGCGCAGCCTGGCCAAACCACGAGGCCTCCACCAGCGTGCCCTCCACGCCCAGCGAACTCAATCCTGATGCGAGACCCTGCTGCGTCGCTGAAGCATGGATGACGAGGTCAAGATCCGAGGGGATTGCGTCGGGGGAGGTCAGGTCGAGACCCAGCGACGCAGCGAAGGGGCGTTTGTCCGGATCGGGGTCAACCAGGACCAATTCGGTCAAGGGAAGTCGCGTAAGAGCGCGGCAACGCTCAGACCAGTTAGGCCAGCGCCGATGATCGCCACGCGGTCACCCCAGGCCGGTGGCGCGTCCCAAAGGATGTTGATCGCCGTCTCGACAGTCCCGGCCAACACGGCCCGGTCTGAGGGCACGGTGTCGGGTATCGGCACGAGGGCGCTGACCGGCACGACATACCGGTCCTGGTGCGGGAAGAGGCAAAACACGCGACGTCCCAGCCAGTCCTGCGGGCCGTCTTCGACGACACCGACGTTGAGGTAGCCATATTGGACCGGTCCGGGGCGTTCGCCGACTTGGAACGGCGCTCGCATCAAGTCAGCGACACTCGGTGGCACTTGGTCGTTGAGGACCAGCGCTTCTGTCCCACGGCTGACGCCGGTGTGCAGGGCCCGGACCAGGGCCTGATCGGCGCCCAGTGGCGCTAGCGGAACAGGCAGCACTTCAGCAATCCCAGGACGTGGCGAGATCAGGCCTCGGGCGGTCGATGGTGCTTCACCAGCGATGATGACTCCTCGTGTCGGGCGAAAGTGGAGGTGTGAGCAGGTCGGCATAGGGTGACGGGGTGCCCTCTTCTCGCCTCGTGATTGCCATCCGCATCTTGGTGGTCGCAGTTTTGCTTATCGCGACCCCAATCTTGGCATCTCGCGTTTCAGGCGGTTTTGGCACCACGTTAGCCACGCTAGTGGCTGTGACCACCTATGCGTTCCTCGCTGGGTCTCTCTTAGACCGGACCCGCACGGCAGTGGGTCCAGCTGATCTGGTGACTTTGGTGCGAGGTGGTCTGGCCTGCGGCGCCGCGGGGTATGCGGTGCTCGTGTTGCGCGGCGAAGTCCCGACCCAAGCCTGGCTGATCTTTGCCGTGGCAATGCTGGCGGTGTTGCTGGATGGCGTGGATGGAGCCGTGGCCCGCGCAACGGGGACCCAGAGCCGGTCGGGGGCTCGTCTAGACGCCGAAACCGATGCCGCGCTGTTCCTAATTCTCTCCCTCATTGCGGCCCCGCTGGTGGGGGTGTGGGTCCTGGCCAGTGGGTTGCTGCGCTACGCCTTTGGGTTGGGCGTCATGGTCAAGCCAACCTGGCGTCGGGCGCTGCCTCCGCGCGAGAGTCGGCGGGTGGTGGCAGCTATTCAAGGGGTTGTGTTGGCCTCAGTGTTTGCCCCGTTCATCCCGGTTTGGCTGGCCACCACCGCGTGCGCACTAGCGCTAGCGCTCCTGGTTTGGTCGTTCGGCCGAGATGTCGTCTGGTTGCAGCGGCAAGCGCGCTGACCTCGACAGGTCAGGAGCCGAGGTGGAGTCGGCAGAGTCGTAGGCCACGTAGTAGGTGGGGCGGCCTTGCAGAGTGCCGTAGATCCGCCCAACGTATTCACCCAGAATGCCCAGACACAGCAGTTGGATCGCCCCAACGCCCGCGACGATCGCTACTGTCGAAGTCCAACCGGCGACCGTAAAGCCAGCAAGTTTGGAGATCAGCGCATAGGCCAGCAGCACCATGGCTGCTGCAAAGCCGCCCAGGCCAAACCACGTGGCCAGCCGCAATGGGGCTAGCGAAAAGCCGGTAAATCCATCGAGGGTCAATCGGATCATTTTGCTCAGTGGATATTTGCTGGTGCCGGCCGCTCGCTCGGCCCGCGCATACCCGACCTCGGCGCTGGGGAAGCCCAACGATGGCACCACCAGGCGCAGCACTCGGTGCGCCTCGGGGAGTGCGTTGACGGCGTCAACAGTTGCCCGCGACATCAGTCGGTAGTCGCCGGCGTTGGTGGGCGCGTCCTTGGCCCCGGCGGCTCGAATACCGGCATAGAAAAGGCGAGCCGACCCACGCTTAAAGGTGGAGTCAGACGATCGGTCTGTGCGCACGCCATGGACAACGTCAACGTTGTGCTCCAAGGCGGCGTCGACCATCAGGGCGATGACCTCGGGGGATCTTGCAAATCGGCATCAAGGTGACGACCCAATCACCTGCAGCCATCGCTAAACCCGCCGAGATCGCGGCCTGGTGGCCGGCATTGGCTCGGAGCCTGACGACTCTCAACTCGGGCCAGTCACGGCGATAGCGCTGCAACAAAACGGGGGTAGCGTCACGGCTGCCGTCATCAATGGCGAGGACTTCGTAGGGCAATTCGAGGCCTTGCAAGACTGGGCGCAGCCGAGCCACCAAAGTGGGCAAGACATCCTGCTCGTCAAACATCGGGATGACGATCGACAAGACAGGGGACATGGGGCAACTCTAAGCGCCACGCGACCCGGTAGAGTGGCCGTATGTCGTTTGCCTTTGCTGCCGCTGCCGAAGAAGAGCACGAGCTTGTCGAGTTGATCTTTGACCCATTCTGGTTTGGTGTCATCGCGCTCGTCGTCATGATGGGCCTGCTTGCCCTGCTCTGGAGTTTCCGCAACACGTTGGCTCTAGACCCGGTTGCCCACCACGGCGATCACGCTGGAGCCACGGACGAGGCTGACTCCTCCGCTGGGCACTAATGCGGGTAGGAGTGATGGGTGGGACGTTTGATCCCATCCACCACGGCCACCTGGTGGCTGCCAGTGAGGCAGCCTCACGATTGGGCCTGGACCAAGTCATCTTTGTCCCGACCGGGCAGCCGTACCGCAAGGACGTCAGCCAGGTAACGAAGGCAGAGCACCGCTATTTGATGACGGTGATTGCGACTGCGTCTAACCCCACTTTACGGTGAGCCGGGTCGATGTTGACCGTGACGGGCCGACCTACACCCGCGACACGCTGCGCGACCTGAAGGCGGAGCATCCCGAAGACGAGTTGTTCTTCATCACTGGCGCTGACGCACTCGCTCAAATCTTGAGTTGGAAGGGCGTCGATGAGCTATGGGACCTAGCCCACTTCATCGGAGTGACCCGACCTGGGCACGCGCTCTCCGACGATGGTCTGCCACAAGACCGCGTGACACTGCTTGAGGTCCCCGCCATGGCGATCTCATCGACCGACTGCCGTGAGCGCAGAGCCAAGGGCGATCCAGTTTGGTATCTGGTCCCGGACGGCGTTGTGCAGTACATCGGCAAATACGATCTTTATAACAAGGAGTCTCCATGACAGCGAACGAACGAGCCGTTGAGCTCGCCCAAGCCGCAGCAGTTGCTGCTGGCAGCAAGTTGGGGCAAGACATTGTCGCCCTCGACGTCAGCGAGCAGTTGGCGTTGACCGATGTTTTTGTCATTGCCTCGGCGCCAAACGAGCGTCAGGTCAATGCCATCGTTGACGCGGTCGAAGAGAAGCTGCTGAGCTTGAAGTCCAAGCCGCTGCGTCGCGAGGGCCACCGTGAATCGCGTTGGGTCTTGCTGGACTTCAGCGACATCATCGTCCACGTCATGCACTCCGAAGACCGCGAGTTTTATGCGTTGGAGAAGTTGTGGAAGGACTGCCCGACGGTGCCCTTGCCTGAGGTTGAGGTCGAAAGCGCCGACGAGGCTGAGTAGTCATGCGCCTCATCATTTGGCGTCACGGCCAGACCGAGCACAACGCAGGTCGCATCTTTCAAGGACATCTCGACACCCAACTGTCAGCCCTGGGGCAAAAACAGGTGCGAGTTGCGGGCAATGCCTTGGCCGCCTACAAGCCCAGCGCTATTTGGTCTAGCGACCTCGTCCGAGCGGCTTCAACGGCGCGAGCGCTGGCTGACGTGGCCGACCTGCCGATCACCTACGACGCCAGGTTGCGCGAGATCGATGTGGGCTCGTGGACGGGCCTCTCCTTCGATCAAATCAAGGCCCAAGATGGCGACATCCTTACCGCCACCGAAGCGGGCGAGGATGTGCCTCGAGGCGGAGATGGAGAGAAGCTTGCTCAGGTCGGGGAGCGGTCCGTTGCGGCGGTTCGTGAACTCATGGCCGAATTGGGCGAAGACGATTTGGCGGTCGTGGCAACGCATGGGGTAGCGGCGCGCACCATCGTGGCCGAGTTGCTGGACATGCCACAGAAACAAGCGTGGCTGGCTCTGGTGGGACTGCATAACGCGCATTGGGCAGAGTTGGTGCTGCACCGCACTGGCTGGCGCCTGGCGTCGTGGAACGCCGGCGCGTTCGACATTGACGAAGAGTAGCGAGGCGCTTTCCGCCGCATCGTGACAACGCAAAGCCAGGCACACTCGACCAGAGTGCGCCGGGCTTCGTTGTGTCTGGGGCAGTTAGTCCTGGACGAGGACGATGTCGGAGAGGCTCTTACGCTCACGCGGGGCGATCTCGCGCTCGTGCAGAACCTCAGGGAGCGCATCAGCAGCGCCAAGGTAGCCCAACGCGACCACCGTGGTGGGGGCCAACTGAGCCTCGACATCGAACGATACGCGGAGTTGGTCTGCGTCAAAACCTGCCATCTGGTGGGCGTGCAGACCTTCTGCGCTGGCTTGCACGATCATTGAGCTGACGGACTGGCCGAGGTCGTACTGGGCCCAGGGACGGGGCTTGCCCTCTGAGTCCTCAGTCTCGGTCAAGGCCACTAGCAGGACCGAAGCGCTGTCGGCCCAGACCTTGTTGAAGCCCATCAGAGCCTCATGGATCTTGGCAAAGGATGCGCCGCCGCGCTTAGCAACGATGAACCGCCAAGGCTGAGAATTCATCGCTGAAGGCGCCCACCGAGCGGCCTCCAAAACAGTGGAGACAACGTCATCTTGAACCTCTGCAGTGGGGTCGAACGAACGCGGGCTCCAGCGGTCGCGCAAGACAGGGATCAAGTCAGCATCAGTGACGGCGGCACGATCAATGGACTGCGTGGCAAGGCTCATAATCATCTCAACTTCTCAGGCAGGGGCGCCGACATCCGGCGTGAAGAACAACGGCACTTCCTTGTGCATCGCTGGAATTAACAGCGCGGTGCAGGTCAGCATTCCCGATTTGGAACCACGCGCGGCGTCTGCGTATGATCTGAGCGTCCCAAACGGGGCTGTGGCGCAGCTGGTAGCGCACCTCCATGGCATGGAGGGGGTCAGGGGTTCGAGTCCCCTCAGCTCCACCGTGTGGTGAGTCGAGTCATCGTTCATAGATGAGTCGGGTCATTGTTCAGATTTAGCTCGGCCATCGGCCGGGCTTTTCTGGTTGTTGCGCCAGTAGGACTTGGTGGGGTTGATGGTGTGGGCGGAGAGTATTTCGCCGGTGGTGCGGTCGATGACGGTGATGGTGGTTTCGTCGATGAGGAGCAGGACTGGTTTGCCGCGGTTCGCGGCTCCGATTCCGAGGTGGTGCATTCGGCCGGCGCGGCGCAGGGAGACTCCGCCGTGGATGTCGACTTTGTCGAATCTGAGGCGGTAGTGGCCACTGATTGTGGTCCCGCCGGGTTTTGCTTTGGGCCGGGCGTTGTAGGCCTGGTGTGGGGTGGCTCGGTCGAGGGCTCGGTGGGGACGTTGGGTGTTGTACACGAGGGCGAATTGGTCGAGTTGGGCCTGTAAGGCCGCCAGGTTGGGCGCCGGTGGCTGTTGGGTAAGCCAACGTTTTTGGGTTTGGTGGAACCGTTCGATTTTTCCTTGGGTTTGCGGGTGGCCGGGGTGGCCGTTCTTTTGCTGGATGCCGAGTGCGTGCAGGAGGTATTCGAATTCGTTGCGGCCTCCGGTGAAGCGGGAGGTGTACACCGACCCGTTATCGGTCAGTGTTGAGGCTAGTGGGCCGTAGGTGTTGATACAGGTCGTGAACGTGTCAACGACGAGTTTGCCGGTCACACGGGCGTGGGCGGTGCAGGACAGCAGGTATCTGGAGTGGTCATCGAGCCAGTTCAGGATTTCGGTGTTGCTGCCATCGGCGAGGGGCCAGTGGGCGGGAGTCTGATTGCCAGGTTTCGTTGGGTTGCTCAGCTTCGAAGCGGCGCAGAGATGATTTGGGGCGTTTGCGTGGGGCTGGGGTGACCAGGCCAGCGTTGGTGATGATGCGCCTGATCGTGGAGATAGCGGGCACAGGGGTGAGGCTTTCGTGTTCTAGATGCCAGGCGATGGTCACTGGCCCGTTATCGAGCCCGGCATCCTGGAGTTCGGTGCGTAACTCCAGGATGCGGGTCTTGACAGGTTGCGGGGTCGCGCGGGAGTTGCTGCGTGGTGCTGTGGAGCGGGGTTCTAGCCCGTGCAGGCCGTGTTGTTCATAGCGTTGGACCAGCGTGTGGATCCATCGCCAGGACACGTCGTATTTTCGGGCGGTTTCGGCCTTAGTGAGGCCTTGCTCGATGACGGATAGCACGATGACCTTGGCCGTGGACATGACCCATCTTCGCGGCCTACCTGGCTATGAACGATGTCTCGACTCATCTATGAACAATGTCGTGAACCACAACACCCTCAGCTCCACCGTTTGGATCGGGCGGCATCTCATTGAGATGCCGCCCGATTTGTTACACCAGGGGCATGTGGGTGCTGGTAGCGGTACTTACTGCCACTGCCAAAAGTTTTTGAATCTAAAACAATCCGCCCTGTCAGTGGCTCCGAATAACGGGCATGACACAGCGACAGCACACAGCAGCCAGGCTCGGCCTTGGCGCCCTAGCCGGAGGAATTGCAGGCACCGCCGGCATTCTTGCCGGACAGGCGGCTGCTGCAGTGCTTCCTGGCGTTACCGGTCCCGTGCTGGCCGTCGGCAACCGAGCCGTTGACTGGGCCCCGCGTCCCCTGAAGGAATTCGCGATCGAGACGTTCGGCGATGCCGACAAGATTGTCTTGATCGGCGGGGTCCTCGTCACCGTGGGTTTGCTCATTCTCGCGCTTGGTGCCGTCGGCACGAAGCGTCCTCGAGCAGCCGTTATCGGCTTTTCCGTCCTGATCTTCATAGCCTCGCTCGCCATGATCACCGACCGAGCGGCCACCGCCGGAGTAGGACTGCGTTTCGTAGCCGTCCTCGCGACAGCCGTGGTCGGCATTGGCGGCTTCATCTTCTTACTGAAGGCCTGGGCCCCTGCTCGTGTGGCGCCAAGCAACGACGGCACCTCAGAGGACCCAAGCGCACTGTCCTTCGACAGACGAGCCTTCCTGGTCGCGGCATCGGCGGTAGCCGCTGTTGGCGCCGCCGGTGGCGTGGTGAGCCGCGCACTAGGCGGAGGAGCCGCTGCGGCGTCTCGCGAGGCCATCCAGCTCCCCGCTCCGGCCAGCCCCGTCTCAGCGCTCCCGGACGGTGTCACCTTCGAGTTGGACGGGCTGACGCCATACCTCACCGACAACGCGGACTTCTACCGAGTTGACACCGCCCTTGAGGTGCCCGATGTGCCGCTGGAAGGCTACGTCCTGCGTATCCACGGCATGGTCGACAACCCCATTGAGCTGACCTTCGAAGACCTACTCAACCGCGATCTCATCGAGCGTCGAGTCACCTTGACCTGCGTTTCCAACCCCGTTGGCGGCGACTACGTAGGCAATGCGACGTGGCTCGGAGTCCCGATGAAGGAATTGCTCGCCGAAGCTGACGTGCAAGACGGAGCCGACGCGGTCAAGTCCACGTCTGCCGATGACTTCACCGCCGGCACACCGCTCTCAGTGCTGACGGATGACCGTGAAGCGATGATTGCCATCGGGATGAACGGCGAGCCGCTGCCACTGGAGCACGGCTTCCCCGTCCGGATGGTGACGCCTGGCTTGTATGGCTACGTGTCGGCTACCAAGTGGCTCGTGGACCTTGAGGTCACGCGGTTCGCAGACTTCACCGCCTACTGGACCGACCGTGGCTACTCCGCGCTGGCCCCCATCAAACTTAGCTCCCGCATCGACGTCCCGCGGTCCTTCGCCCAACTCAATTCAGACGACACCGTCGTCGGGGGAGTGGCGTGGGCACAGGACGAAGGCATCGACCGCGTCGAAGTACGCGTCGATGAAGGGGAGTGGAGCGACGCTGAGCTTGGCGTCGAAGACAACGACCAAACCTGGCGCCCCTGGCGTTGGGACTGGTCCCAACCAACATCGGGGCTTCACCGCCTTGAGGTCCGCGCGACCGACCGTGCGGGCAACACCCAAACGTCCCAACGGGAGCCCATCGCTCCCAACGGGTCTACCGGATGGCACAACGTGACGGTCACCGTCTCCTAACCAACCGGTATCCACCACATTGAAAGGAACCATCATGCGCGTTCAGAAGATGATGTTTGCAGTTGCCATGGCCTCAGTCCTGACCGTCTCCGCTTGCGGTGGCGACACAGAAGAGGTCGCAGACGACGCCGGCTCGGCCGTCGAGGAGACCACCGAAGACATGACCGATGAGGACATGGCTGATGAGGACATGGCTGAAGAGGACATGGCAGAGGAGACCGGCGACGCTATGGACCCGGCCGCCAACCTCGTTGGTGCTGGTTGCGCCGACTACGCCGAGGCTGTCCCCGAGGGCGACGGCTCCGTTGCTGGCATGGCTCAGGACCCGGTTGCCGTTGCAGCCAGCAACAACCCGCTGCTGACCACCCTCACCGCAGCCGTCTCCGGTGAGTTGAACCCCGACGTGAACCTGGTCGACACCTTGAACGGTGACGAGTTCACCGTCTTCGCACCAGTTGACGACGCGTTCGCCGCTCTGGACGAAGAGACGGTTGACACCTTGGGCACCGACGCAGACCTGCTGACCTCGATCCTGACCTACCACGTGGTCCCCGGCCAGATGACCCTGACGAGGTCATCGGCACCCAGATCACCGTGAACGGCGCGGACGTTGAGGTTGCTGGCGGCGGCGACGAGATCACCGTCAACGACGCCAACGTGATCTGTGGTGGCGTTGTCACCGAGAACGCAACGGTCTACCTGATCGATGGTGTTCTCACCCCGTGATCACCCTCGGGTGACTCGCACTAGCGCAAGGCGCTAGCGAACAAGCACTGGCCCCACCGGATGATTGCCCTTTCTCCGGTGGGGCCAGACGCGTTTGCCCCTAGTTATGCTTGGCAACTTCCCGGGCGACGTCGTTGAAGACCTCGCGAGAAAGAACGGCTCCAATGCGGCGCACGCCTGATGGGTCGATCCGCAAAATGCGGTTGACCCGTACTTCACTCTCGCGACGCTGCTCGTCCCAGTCGCCGCTGCCGATATCGGTCCAAAATCGACCTGCGCGGGCTTCTTGAGCAGCGTCTTGGTCGTGGTCCTTGCTCGTCAACTGCAGAGCCAAGAGCCAATCGGCGTTTTCTCGGGCAATCACCAACACCGGGCGGTCCTTGCCCTGGTTGTAGTCCTCTTCGTAGGGCACCCAACTCCAGACAATCTCGCCCGGGTCGGGCAGGTCGTCGTCGACCGGCGCATACTCAGGTCGCAGTGCGCCGCGGTAGTCGCCGGGGTAGTCGGATCCTTTGGCTGTGGAAGGTGCGTTGCGGGGTTTCTGTGGCTTATTCGATTGCCGCTGGGACTTGCGCGAAGCATCCATGGCGACGTCGTAGGCGACCCGCGCGACCCGGCGTAGCGTCGAGGACCAATTCATATCCGAACTCCTTTGATTGCGGCCCCCAGGCTAACCGTGCCGGTGTGCTAGCGCTGCCGCAGACCATGGGACAATAGAAGTTCCGACTCTTAACATCCTGCTGGAAGGCTCGCGTGTCGCCCCTCGCTCATAACGCACCTCGACCTTTGGCAACCCCGCCGGAGATCATCCGCAATTTCTGCATTATCGCTCACATCGACCACGGGAAGTCCACATTGGCTGACCGTATGTTGCAGGTCACCGGCGTTGTCGACGCTCGAGCCATGCGGGCGCAGTATTTGGACCGGATGGACATCGAACGCGAACGCGGCATCACCATCAAGAGCCAAGCGGTCCGGATGCCATGGGCGCTCGAGGACGAAGACGACAAGCAGAGCACGTTTGTGCTCAACATGATCGACACCCCCGGCCACGTGGACTTCACGTATGAGGTGTCCCGTTCGCTGGCCGCTTGCGAAGGCGCCATCTTGCTGGTGGATGCCGCGCAGGGCATTGAGGCCCAAACGCTGGCAAACCTCTATCTCGCGATGGAAAACGACCTCACGATCATTCCGGTCTTGAACAAGATCGATCTGCCGGCAGCGCAGCCGGAAAAGTATGCCGCCGAGTTGGCTGGCCTGATTGGTTGCGACCCCAGTGAGGTCATGCACGTCTCGGGTAAGACTGGCCAGGGCGTCCCGGAGTTGCTGGACCGCGTGGTGCGTGACTTGCCGGCCCCGGTCGGTGATGCTGACGCTCCAGCTCGAGCGATGATCTTTGACTCTGTCTACGACACCTATCGCGGAGTCGTCACCTACGTCCGGGTCGTCGACGGCACTTTGTCGCCGCGCGAAAAGATCGCGATGATGTCGACCAAGGCGACGCACGAGTTGCTGGAGATCGGGGTGATTTCCCCAGAGCCGAAGGCCTCCGATGGCCTTGGCGTGGGCGAAGTCGGCTACCTGATCACTGGTGTGAAGGACGTGCGTCAGTCCAAGGTGGGTGACACAGTCACGTCCGCCCAGCGGATGGCGACTGAGTCTATCGGTGGCTACAAAGACCCAAGGCCCATGGTCTTCTCGGGGCTGTACCCAATCGACGGCTCGGATTACCCGACGCTGCGGGATGCCCTCGACAAGCTCAAGCTCAACGATGCGGCCCTGGTCTATGAGCCAGAGACCTCCGTTGCGCTCGGCTTCGGTTTCCGTGTGGGCTTCCTAGGCATGCTGCACCTGGAGATCGTTCGTGAACGTCTTGAGCGTGAGTTCAACCTGGAGTTGATCTCGACTCTGCCCAACGTGGAATACCGCGTGCAGTTGGAAGACGGCAGCGAAGTGCACGTCACCAACCCGAGCGAGTTCCCGAGCGGCAAGATTGGCGCGGTCACCGAGCCCATCGTGCGCTCAACGATCTTGGCTCCCAGCGAATACATCGGGGCAATCATGGAGTTGTGCCAGTCTCGGCGTGGCTCGCTGCGTGGGATGGACTATCTCTCCGAAGAGCGCGTTGAGATGCGCTACACCTTGCCGCTGGCCGAGATTGTCTTTGACTTCTTCGACGCGTTGAAATCCAAGACGCGTGGCTATGCCTCCTTGAGTACGAGCCCGATGGCGAGCAAGATGCCCAGTTGGTCAAGGTCGATGTCCTCCTGCAGGGCGATCAGGTCGATGCGTTTAGCTCGATTGTGCACAAAGACAAGGCCTACGCGTATGGCGTGATGATGGCTGGCAAGTTGAAAGACCTGATTCCGCGTCAGCAGTATGAGGTCCCGATCCAGGCCGCTATCGGTTCGCGCGTGATCGCGCGCGAAACGATTCGGGCCATCCGCAAGGACGTGCTCGCCAAGTGCTACGGCGGTGACATTAGCCGTAAGCGCAAACTGTTGGAGAAGCAGAAGGAAGGCAAGAAGCGGATGAAGATGGTGGGCACCGTCGAGATTCCGCAAGAAGCCTTCATCGCTGCTCTCTCGCAGGATGGCGGAGGCGCAGAAAAGCCTAGAAGTGACTGCGGCACACGAGGAAGAGCCCGTTCGCTGGGCTCGGACGCGGTCGTTCACTCGCCGTGGCGGGCGCATTCCTGAGCAGCACAAGTGGGCTTATGAGAAGCACGGCGACGCCTACATCCTGGATTTGCCGACGCTAGGGGACAGCGGCTCAACAGCAATCGACCCGTCCTTTGTGGCGCAGCCTTCGCAGTGGTTTGGCCGCAATGCACCGGTCGTTCTTGAGGTTGGCTCTGGCTCAGGTGACGCTTTGGTCGCCGGCGCTCAGGCCCACCCAGACTGGGATTTCATTGCTTTCGAGGTGTGGCGACCAGGTGTTGCCCAGGCCATTCATCGGTTGCAGCGTCGGGGTCTGACTAACGTGCGGTTCGCCACGCTCGATGCCCACGTGGCGTTCGACACGGCGTTTGAGCCTGGCTCGATCGCCGAAGTCTGGACCTACTTTCCTGACCCTTGGCCTAAGACAAAGCACCACAAGCGACGCATTGTAGGACCGGTCTTTGCCGATCGGGTGAACTCGCTGCTGAGCCCCAGTGGGCTGTGGCGGTTGGCCACCGACTGGCCGGAGTACGCCGACCACATGCATGACGTGCTGGATGACCGCCCGGATTGGTCTTTGGTCTCCACCGAGCGGGAGGAATCTCGGCCGATCACCCGGTTTGAGCGCAAGGGCACCAAGGCTGGCCGGCCGATCACAGATCTGGCCTATGCCAAGGTCGAGCCGTCGAGCGAGCCGAGTTAGCCGGTGCCTGCCTTACCGACTGGCGACCCGGTCCCAGCAAACGGCGCGTTACCCAGCAGTGCTCTCACAACAATCGCTGACACGGAGTTTGCGCTCTATCTGCACGTCCCGTTTTGTCGGGTGCGTTGCGGCTACTGCGACTTCAACACTTACACCAAGCCAGAGTTGGGCGGCCACGGCGCCACCATTGACACCTTTGCGGACGCCGCGATCGCTGAAATGGACGTGGCGCAGGCGGTGCTGACTGCGGGTGGGGCAACCCCTCCGTCGGTTTCGACGATCTTCATTGGCGGTGGCACACCCACGATGCTGCCCGCGGCGGATTTGGTGCGGATGGTGGCCGCAGCGCGCGAACGGTGGGGATTTGCCGACAACATCGAAATCACCACCGAGGCCAACCCAGACACGATCACCCCAGAGGTAGCGGCTGAGCTAGCCGCAGGAGGCTTTACTCGGGTCAGTCTAGGTATGCAGTCGGCTGTCCCCTCGGTGCTGGCGACGCTTGAGCGCACGCACAATCCCGCGAACGTGGCGACTGCTCTGCGAGCCTGCCGCGCCGCTGGATTGGCCGTATCCTCGACCTCATCTATGGCACGCCAGGGGAGACCCTGGGGCAATGGCGGATGAGCCTCGAAGAGGCAATCGATCTTGAGCCCGATCACCTGTCGGCCTATGCGCTCACGATCGAAGAGGGCACCAAGATGGGTGCCCAGGTGAAGCGAGGCCAGTTGCCGACCCCGGACGACGATGACGAGGCCGACAAGTATGAGTTGGCGTCTGAGTTGCTGACGGATGCGGGCTACGAGGTGGTACGAAATCTCGAACTGGAGTCGCGGACCGGCAACTCAGTGCCGACACAACCTTGGCTACTGGCGGGGAGTGAACTGGTGGGGGATCGGACCCGGCGCGCATAGCCACGTCGGCGGCGTGCGCTGGTGGAACGTGAAGCATCCTGCTGCCTATGCAAGCCGCTTGGCGCAAGGCTTAAGCCCCGCGCACTCTCGCGAGGTCTTGACGGCCGAGCAGCGAAGCGATGAAGACATACTGCTTGGCGTGCGCTTAGCTCAGGGCTACCCGATTGCCGCACTGCCAAACGAGGGCCAGGGCGCCATTGCCCCGCTGATTGGCGACGGGCTCATCGAAGGCCGCGCGGCCCTGCGCGGATCGATTGTCTTGACTCAGCGCGGACGGCTGCTGGCAGACACCGTGGTCCATCACCTCATTAACGGCTAAAGGCCGCCACCGGGAACGGTGACGGCCTTCGCGTTGCGTGCAGTTTGTCCGGACTACTTCAGGACAGGAATCTGTGCTGGGTAGGTGTAGTCCTCGTTATTGCCAGCCTTGATGGCGGCCATGATGTGCAAAATGAGCGAGACCGCCCACAGCACAAACATCAGCGGCAACGTGATGAAAATCGCGAGGCCGAAGGTGATGATCGTGACAACCCACAAAAGGATGTAGCCGATCATCAGGGTCAGGCTGAAGTTGAAAGCGCCAGCGGAGGCCTTTCGCACCATCGGGCTGCGGTCCTTGTAGATCGCCCACACGATCAGCGGCCCCAGGAAGCCCAGCCAGCCGGCTGAAAACAGCGAGGCGACGGGGTTAGCCAAGTGCGCAACGATCGACCAAGTGCGAGCTTCTGAGGCGGATAGATCACCTGATGGCAGCGATTGACCCGAATTGTTCCACTGCTGCTGGCCGTTAAACGGTGGGCCCTGGTTGTGCTCTCGCGGCGCGCCCTGCGGAGTGATCGGCTGCTGCTGCGTAGGCTGCGGCTGAGCCTGCTGCGGTGGCACGTAGGGCTGCTGCATCTGGTCGGGCTCGTCGCCAGAATGCTGCGGCTCGCTGGGGGTGGCGGGGGTGGTTGGTTACTCATGAGCTACTCCTGGGGGACGGTGACAAAGTCGATCAACTCTTCGACGCTAGCCAGGAGCGTTGGTTCCAAGTCCCGATACGTTTCTACCGAGCCCAATATTCGCTTCCAACCATGCGCCACATCAATCTGTGACTGGTGGGGCCAACCCAACTCGGCCAATATACCGCGTTTCCACTCAATATTGCGGGGATCGTGGGCCAGTGCGGAGCCCCAACCGGTCTGGTTTCACCGATTGCCAGACATCGACATAGGGGTGGCCGAGGATCTTGACGTAGCGATGATAGGGCCCCTGGCCTGCCACTTGATCGACGATGCGCTGCTCTTTGGTGCCCGGCACAAGGTGGTCCACGAGCACCCCCATTCGGGCATCTGCCGAGGGACGAAATGCGTCAATAATTCCGCGCAAGTCGTCGACGCCATCGAGCATCTCCACCACAACGCCCTCCACCCGGAGGTCATCGCCCCAGATCTTCTCGACGAGTTCGGCATCATGCTTGCCCTCGACAAAGATCCGCGATTCGCTGGCCACTCGTGCGCGAGCGTTGGCAACAGCGCGTGAACCGCTCGCTGTCACGGTGGACTTCTTGCGCTCGGCGGCCACCGCTGCGATGGCGGCACCCTTGGCCTCGGTCAAGATCACCGGCTTGCCGTCGAGCAGAAACCCCGGCCCAAGACGGAACGCTTTGAGTTTGCGGCGGCGATCCTCCAGGTGCACCACATGCATACCGCCGGCTTTTTCGACGCGCTTGATGGCCCCGACCCACCCAGTTTCAACGTCCTCGACCACTAAGCCGAGAGTCGCTTCGACAGATTGAGCGCGGCCCCCGCGGGGCGCATCCCAATCTCCGGACAGCACGTCGTTGCCATAGCGATCATCCACCAGGCCACCTTAGGAGCCAGGCATGCGTTGCTTTTGACGACACGCGTAGACTGGCACTCGGACGCCAGGAGTGCCAGCAACGATGAGGAGGTGGCCGGTATGAGTGAAGATCGACGACTGCATATTTTGCGCGCCATCGTGCAGGACTATGTGCGCACCAGCGAGCCGGTGGGATCGAAGGCTCTGCTTGAGCGCCACTCACTCGGTGTCTCCGCTGCCACGGTGCGCAATGACATGGCCGCTCTCGAAGACGAGGGTCTGATCAGCGCGCCACACACCAGCGCTGGCCGGGTCCCCACTGATGCGGGCTATCGGATGTTTGTTGACCGGCTCTCTGCAGTCAAGCCGCTGAGCGCGGCTGAGCGCACCGCCGTTTCCCGTTTCCTTGAGGGCGCCATCGATCTGGATGACGTCGTCGGCCGCAGTGTGCGCCTTCTGTCATCGCTGACCAACCAGGTTGCCGTGATGCAGTACCCATCACTGAGCCGCTCCAGCGTGCGACACGTTGAATTGGTGAACTTGGGAGGGCTCGCCTGATGGTCGTCTTGATCGTGACGACCGGGCGGGTGGAACAACGAGTGGTTGATGTGGGCCGGGAGTTGACCGGCGATGTCGACTCATTGATCGGCAGTCTCCGCTCGACGATCAACGCCTCGGTGGGAGGGCAACCGCTCAACGCTGCCGAGGGGCTTCTCCAGACCGCGATGGAGACGGTCAAGCCAGAGCACCGCGACGTCGCTCGCCCGTCTTTGCCAGTTTGGTGGACGCGGTGAGCGAGCAGACCGAAGAACGGCTCGTGCTTTCCGGCACCGCGAATCTGGCCCGAGTGGGCAGCGATTTTCCGACCTCGCTTGGAGAAGTTTTAGAGGCCTTGGAAGAACATGTGGTGCTTTTGAAGTTAATGGGAAGTATGGCTGCGTTGAATGAGTCCGAAGACGCTGTTGCGGTGAGCATCGGCGCCGAGAACCCGTTCTCCAGCCTGCGGACCACTTCAGTGATCACGACCTCGTATGGGCAGGCCGGCGGGTTGGGCGTAGTTGGCCCGACTCGGATGGACTACCCAACCGCTATGGCTTCGGTGCGCGCTGTTGCGCACTATGTATCGACAATTCTTGACCAGTGACGACGAACAGGACACGACTCACGTGAACGACTATTACGCAGACCTCGGGGTCTCCCGTGACTCGAGCGCCGAGGACATTAAGCGCGCCTACCGCAAGTTGGCCCGCAAACTGCATCCCGACGTCAACCCCGGCCCTGATGCGGAGGCCGAGTTCAAGAAGGTCTCTCAGGCCTATGACGTGCTGTCCGATGCTGACAAGCGCGCCAACTTTGACCGTGGGCAAGACCCCTACGGCGGCGCCCAGGCAGGGTTCGGACAGGGCTTCACCTTCACCGACATCATGGATGCCTTCTTTGGTGGCACTTCGGCTGGCAGCCGCGGCCCTCGTTCGCGGACTCAGCGCGGCCAGGATGCCCTGGTCCAGTTGAGACATCGATCTCAAGACCGCCGTCTTTGGCGCCGAAGAGACCTTGAGCGTCGACACTGCCGTGCACTGCCAGACCTGCACCGGCTCCGGCGCGCAGCCCGCTCGCTGGCACCCGGACGTGCTCGGTATGCCAGGGGCGCGGTGAAGTCCAGCAGGTCCAGCGTTCCTTCTTGGGCCAGGTCATGACGTCTCGTCCCTGCAGCGCTTGCCGCGGCTACGGTGAAGTCATCGAGAACCCGTGCTTTGACTGCTCCGGTGAAGGCCGCGTGCGGACTCGCCGTGAGATCTCGGTCAACGTGCCTGGTGGAGTCGACACCGGCACCCGCATTCGCCTGACCGGCCAGGGCGAAGTTGGCCCTCCGGCGGTCAGGCTGGCGACCTTTATGTCGAGATCGCGATCCTGCCGCACGACACCTTCCGCCGTCGTGGCGATGACCTGCACGCCTCCATCGAAGTGCCGATGACGGCGGCTGCGCTCGGGGCCAGCCTCACGGTCAACTCCTTCGACGGCGACCAGGAGGTTGACCTCAAGGCCGGCGCACAGCCGCAAGAGACGATCACCTTGAAAGACTTGGGCGTGACGCATCTGCGTGGCACCGGTCGAGGAGACCTGATCGTTCACCTCGACATCAAGGTGCCCACGAAACTCAACGAAGAGCAGCGCCAAATGTTGCGCGACTTCGCGGAGTCCCGTGGCGAATCACGCCCGTCGGGTCAGATGGCTTCTTCGCACGGCGGCATCTTCGGCAAGTTCCGGGAAGCGTTCTCCGGCCGGTGAGTGCTCCGCTGTTCTTACTCGACTCCGGCGGGCTGGCTGAGGCCAGCGTCGGAGTCGAGCTGGTGCTGCGCGGCTCTGAGGGGCGACACGCAGCGGATGTCTCCAGGCTGAAGACGGGCGAAGCTGTTTCGCTAGCCGATGGCAGCGGCGCTATTGCTCACTGCGCTGTGTCTGGCACGGGCAAAGGCGAATTGCGCGCAGTGATCGAAGAGTTGGTGCACGAGCCCGCACCAAATCCAGGATTCACGCTGGTCCAGGCGCTAGCCAAGGGGATCGTGACCTGCTGGCCATCGAGATCGGCACCGAACTCGGCGTCGATGCTGTCGTGCCATGGCAAGCAGATCGCAGCATTGTGCGTTGGCGCGGCGATCGAGCCGCCAAAGGCTTGAAGAAGTGGCGCCAGACGCTCATCGCAGCGACCAAGCAGGCCCGGCGCTCGCGCATACCCGAGTTGGCGCCGTTGGCTGATCGCAAGATAGTGCTGGATCGCATCGCGGCGGCGGATGTCGCTTTGGTTTTGCACGAAAGTGCCGTGGAGCCTTTGGCTGAGATCGACGTTCCCGCTGAGGCTGGCGAAGTCGTGCTCATCGTTGGCCCCGAAGGCGGCATTTCTGAAGCCGAACTGGCCGACTTCGTGGCAGCCGGTGCACGGTCTGTGCGGTTGGGCTCGACCGTGCTGCGTACCTCGACAGCAGGCAGCGCAGCAATCGCGGTGTTGTCAGCACAGACACGCTGGCGGTAATGAGCGACGTTTCGACACGCAGCATCACCTGGGGCGCGGCTGGCCTCATTACGTTGTTTGCCATTGAATACATTGCGGTCGGCACCGCTATGCCATCGGTGGCCCGCGACCTTGACGGTTTAGCGCTGTATTCGTTGGCCTTCGGTGCCACTGTCGCCACCAGCGTCGTCGGGATGATGGTGAGTGGCTGGTGGTCGGACCACTCTGGCCCCAAACCAGTGCTGCTCACCGGTTGTCTCAGCTTTGCTGGGGGCCTATTGCTCGCTGGCCTCGCGCCGACGATGGAGCTCTTCGTTGTCGGGCGTGGACTGCAAGGGTGGGGGAGCGGCCTGGCGACGGTGTCTATCTACGTCATCATCGCCCAAGGCGTGCCCGATGAACGCAGGCCAGCGCTGTTTTCGATGCTGGCCGCGGCTTGGGTGATCCCTGGATTAGCGGGCCCGGTCCTGACCGGTGTCGTCGTCGAGCAGTGGGGTTGGCGCTGGGTGTTTTGGGAGTCATCCCATTGGTGCTCGTCGCTCTCATCGTGATTTGGCCCGCACTGAGAAAGACCCGGCCCAGTGACGACGCGGCCTACCTCAAAGTCAGCACGCTGCTCTGGGCGGGTGTGGCAGCCCTGAGCGCCGCAGTGCTCAATGTGCTGGCTGAAGACATTGCCGGGTGGCGTGCCGTGTTGGCAGTGCCCATGGTGATGTTGCTGCTCCTAGCGTCCTCGCACCTCCTGCCGGCTGGCACTCTGCGCCTGGTGCCAGGGCTGCCCTCGGTCATTGCGGCTCGGGGAGCAATCGGTGCGTCCTTCATCGCTGCGGAAGCATATTTGCCGTTGATGTTGCAAGAGATTCACGGGTATTCGCCGGCGTGGGCTGGCGCGATTCTCGCGGTTGGATCGGTGACCTGGACAGTGGGTTCGTGGGCGCAGAGCAAGTTGGCTGATCGAGTCGGGCGCAATGAGTTGTTGGTTCACGGCTCCGTCATTATCTTGATCGGTCTGGCCGCTCTGGTGCTGGCACTTGGCGTCGACTCTCCTGGTTGGACCGTCCTGACGATCTGGGGTTGGACATCTGCCGGAGTCGGATTGGCATATCCGATCACGTCGCTGTTGACGCTGCGGTTATCACCAGAATCAGAGGTTGGCAAGAACTCTTCATCGCTTCAGGTCAGCGAAGCCCTAGCTAGCGCAGGGTTTTGGCGCTTTCGGGAGCAGCTTTGGACTCTTCTACGCGACCTCGCCGCAGACGGCTTTTGTGTCGGTTGCAGTGGTATCTGCGCTGGCTGGCGGGGTGGCGGTCGCGACAGCGAAGCGGACGCGCATTACTGTTTCGGTATGACTGACTGCCTGTTTTGCGCCATCGCAACCGGCGACATGCCCGCCGAAGTTGTTGCCCGCACCGAGAACGTCATCGCCTTTCGCGACATTGCCCCGGCCGCACCCGTTCATGTGCTGGTGATTCCTCGAGAGCATTACGCTACGGCTGCCGAGCTGGCTGCGGTGAACCCGCTGGTGGCTGCCGAGCTATTTGTCGTGGCTGGGCAAGTGGCTGATCAGGAGGGAATCGCCACCTCTGGCTATCGACTCGAGTCCAACGTCGGTGACGATGCTGGGCAAACCGTGAACCACGTACACCTGCACGTCTTAGGTGGACGCGACCTCGGGGCGCTGGTTGGACCGGCAGGAGTAGAATAAGCAGCCTCATGCCTGAACTACCCGAATCGCCAGCACCTGACCAACAACCCGTGCACGTCATCACCGTCCCCAGCGATGTGCCCATGGTGGCTCTCGTCGGCTCACGGGATGAACTGTTGCGGACCATTGAACGCAGTTTCCCCAAACTCGACATCCATGTCCGGGGCAACGAGTTTCGATTGACGGGGGAGTCCGCTGAAATGGCGCTCCTTGAGCGGTTGATCGATGAGTTGATTTCGGTGACCAACAACGGTCATGCCTTGGATCGCAATGCTGTCGAGCGTTCGATCGGGATGTTGCGTGGGCAGACTCAAGACCGACCCGCTGATGTGCTCACGATGAATATTTTGAGCAGCCGCGGAAAGGCGATCAGGCCAAAGACGCTGAACCAAAAGCACTATGTCGATGCCATTGACACGCACACGATCGTGTTTGGGATCGGCCCGGCTGGAACCGGCAAGACGTATTTGGCGATGGCGAAGGCGGTCGCAGCTTTGCAGGCCAAAGAGGTCAATCGCATCATTTTGACCAGGCCAGCAGTTGAGGCGGGTGAGCGGTTGGGATTCCTGCCCGGCTCGCTCAACGACAAAATCGACCCATACTTACGCCCGCTTTATGACGCCCTGCACGACATGGTTGACCCGGATTCCATCCCGCGTCTGATGGCGTCGGGCACGATTGAAGTGGCCCCGCTTGCCTACATGCGCGGTCGTACCCTCAACGACGCGTTCATCATCTTGGACGAAGCTCAAAACACCTCGGCTGAGCAGATGAAGATGTTCCTGACCCGCCTGGGCTTCGGCTCACGGATGGTCGTCACCGGCGACGTCACCCAGGTTGATCTTCCGGGTGGCACCACCTCCGGGTTGCGTGTCGTGCAAGAGATCCTGGATGGCGTCGAAGATGTTCACTTCTCTAATCTGACCAGCCAAGATGTGGTGCGCCACAACCTGGTCGGCAAGATCGTCGATGCCTACGGTCAATACGACGCGACGCACCCGCCCACTGCTGGGTACGTCGGTGGACGTGGTCCGCGTTGAGCATTGAGGTTCTGAATGAGTCCGGCCAGGTGCCATCGGCGCTTCCGGAGCAGGAGTTTCAAGACCTGGCGCGTTTCGTGTTGGAGGCCATGCACGTCCACCCCGCTGCCGAGTTAACCATCACTCTGGTCGACACCGCTGCGATGGAGGCATTGCACGTGCAGTGGATGGACCTTGAAGGTCCCACCGACGTGATGAGTTTCCCGATGGATGAGTTGCGCCCCGGGAGCCACGACCAGCCCAGCACTGAGGGCATCTTGGGGGATGTGGTGCTGTGCTCTGACGTCGCCGCGCAACAGGCTGCTGCAGCCGGTCACTCGGTGGCGGATGAGTTGTTGTTGCTCACCACTCACGGCATTTTGCACCTGCTTGGCTTTGATCACGCTGATGAAGCCGAGGAAAAGAAATGTTTGACCTGCAACGAACGTTGTTACTTTCGTACCTGGCCCAACGTGGCCGCACCACCAGCGCTGCGCCGGCTGCTCGCCGCGACCGCGCCTAAACCGTCTCGGACTATTTACCTGTTATGACTGCCCTCATTCTGGTGGCAATTGCCGCCATCCTGATCGCCTTTTTACTCGCTGGAGCCGAAACCGCGATCTCTCGGATGTCGCGTCACCACGCCGAGCAGTTGGCCGGTGAGGGCATCCGCGGATCCAAGTCGCTGGTCAAGATTGTCAGTGACTCAGCGCCATACCTCGCGGTCACGAACTTCACCCGTGTTATCGCTGAGGCGTTGGCGGCTGTCGCTGTGGCTGTTGCCGTCGACACGCAGACCAACAGCCACTGGCAGACGGCGCTGATTGCGGTTGCCATCATGGCGGTTGTCTCTTTCGTGGTCGTTGGGGTCTCGCCGCGGACCTTGGCACGTCAGAACGTGGACAAAGTGGCGCTGCAGGCGGCTCCGGTCGTCAACCTGCTGCGTACGGTCCTTGGGCCCATCGCTAAATTGCTGGTCACTTTTGGCAATGCGGTGACACCCGGTTCTGGGTATGACGAGGGCCCGTTTGCCTCCGAGGCGGAGTTGCGGGGTCTGGTCGATCTGGCTGGCGAAAGCGCCATGATCGAAGAGGGCGAGCGGGAAATGATCCACTCAATCTTTGAGTTGGGTGACACCGTTGCGCGTGAGGTGATGGTGCCCCGGCCGGACATGGTCACGATCGGCAAGGATCGCACTTTGCGGCAGGCTATGTCGCTGTTCTTGCGGTCAGGCTTCTCCCGCATGCCGGTTATTGGTGAGGGCAGCGATGACGTGCTGGGCACCTTGTACTTCAAGGACGTTGCGCGCAAGGTCAATGCCGGCGGTCAAGAAGTCAGCGGCATCAGCGTCACTGAGGTCGTGCGTGGTGTTTTGCGAGTGCCCGACAGCAAGGCCGTCGATGGTTTGCTGCGGGAAATGCAGGCCCAACGCTTGCACTTCGCCATCGTGATTGATGAATACGGCGGCACGGCTGGCTTGGTCACCATTGAGGACATTCTCGAAGAGATCGTTGGCGAGATCACCGACGAATACGACCGTGACGTCGTTGAGGTTGAAGAACTCGCTGACGGCACAACGCGAGTCCCAGCGACGATGTCGGTCGACGACCTAGGTGACCTGTTCGACATGGAAATCGAAATCGAAGATGTCGACACGGTTGGTGGTCTGTTAGCGGCACTAACCGGGCAGGTGCCGATCGTCGGATCGAGTGCAGAGATTGGCGGGTTGGAACTCACCGCCGAGCGGATGGCTGGTCGCCGTCGACGCGTGGCGACGGTGATCGTGGCCGACATGCGCAACCAGTCGGTCGAGGATGACGAGAGCGATGAGGACGCAGCCGAAGATGGCGAACTCGTCAGTGATGTCGAAGAAGCCAACGAACAGTCAGATGCGAATCGAGTCGACGCCAACTGACCCCTATGCGCCTTTTCATCTGCCATGGAGCCAGAATTTTCTGGTGCATCGCGAGTGAATCGGCGCATGGGACGCGGGTAGAGTGAGGGTATGTCTTCAGAGTCAGTTCCCTTCCGTTCTGGCTTCGCGTGCTTGATCGGGCGCCCCAATGCGGGCAAGTCCACGCTCACGAATGCCTTAGTGGGTGACAAGGTCGCCATTACCTCAAGCAAGCCGCAGACGACGCGGCACGCTATCCGCGGAGTTCGTAACGCCGAAGACTCCCAACTTGTCTTGGTAGACACCCTGGATTGCACCGACCGCGGTCGCTGCTGGGTGAGCGGCTGAATGATCTGGTGCGCGAGACCCTGCTGGGTGTCGATGTCATTGGGTTCTGCTTGCCGGCCGACCAGTGGCCCGGGCCCGGCGACCAATACATCGCCAACGACTTAGCCGAGCTGCGACAAGTCCGTAAGGGGATCAAAATCGTGGCCTTGGCGACAAAGTCTGACGCGGTCGATCGGGACCGGATGGCCCAGCACTTGATGGCTATCGACAAGTTGGGCGACTGGGACGAGATCGTGCCTTGCTCAGCCGTGAACGGTGACCAGGTCGACGAAGTGGCAGATGTGCTCGTCTCTTATCTCCCCGAAGGCCCCGCGCTTTATCCCGAGGGAATGCTGACCGATGAGTCGATGACCGTCATGATTGCCGAATTGGTTCGCGAAGCCGCGCTCGAAGGCGTTCGTGATGAGTTGCCGCACTCGTTGGCAGTGGTCGTCGACGAGATCGTGCCCCGCGAAGACCGCCCAGAGGGCAAGCCCATGGATGACATCCGGGTGCACGTCTTTGTCGAGCGCCCCAGCCAGAAGGCCATCATCATCGGCCGGGGCGGTTCCCGACTACGCGATGTGGGCACCCAGGCGCGCAAAGGCATCGAGAAACTGGTGGGCCATCGCGTCTATCTCGACCTTCACGTCAAGGTGGCTAAGGACTGGCAACGGGACCCTAAGCAGTTGCAAAGCTGGGCTTCTAACCGGCCTGTGCTTATGCGCTTTCAGCTCTTGGTGACCTCGAGCCCGACATCACGCCATCCCGAGGCAACAGCACCGGCCACATCTCCGCCAACGCCGAATCGCCCCTCGGCTGCACGAACCGTGGCGGCTGCGAAGTCTTGGAATGAAGCGTCTTTGGCGATCATCCCGGGTGTTGAGAGCACGTCAAACCAGACCTGCCCTGCCTGATCCCAGGCCGTGCCGCCCAGCCGGGTGGCCGCGAGATAGAAGGCATGGTTGGGGATCCCAGAGTTGATGTGGACTCCTCCGTTGTCGCCACTCTCATCGTGTGGCAGATCGGCGTAGTCGCGCATGTGAGCCGGCTGTGGGTCAACGCCCAGAATCGGGTCGTCGTATGCCGTGCCTGGGGCCTTGAGCGAACGCAACCCATCGCCAGCGACCGCGTCGGTCAAGATGTCAGCGCCGACAAGCCAATCAGCCTCATTTGCAGTCTGGTCAAGGGCGCGCTGCCGGACCAGTGAACCAAAGACGTCACTGATGGATTCATTGAGCGCGCCAGGCTGCGCCACATAGACCAGTCCAGCGGTGAACTGGATGAGCCCGTGCGTGAGCTCGTGGCCAATCACGTCAAGACTCGCGGTGAACGGCTCGAAGTAGACCCCGTCGCCGTCACCAAACACCATCTGCGAGCCGTCCCAGAAGGCATTGTCGTAGTCGCGGCCATAGTGCACCGTGGCCAGCAACTCCATTCCAGTATCGTCCAGAGACCGGCGACCGTATTGCTCAAAGAGCAGGCTCCAGGTCAGACCGAGACCGTCGTAAGCATCAGTAACAGCTTGGTCGTCGGTCGGTCCAGCGCCCTCTAGTCGCACCAGCACGCCTGGTAGCCGAATGCCGGAAAGCGCATCGTAAATCTCGCGGGCCGGGCTATCGGCGGCACTCTGGGTGGCGACGGCCGACTCGGGCAGCGGCGGTCGCCCACCAACCCACCTGGTGGCACGAACTTCGCGTCGCGATCGAATCTTGCTCTGATCGTCAACGGTGGCCAACAACCCCTGAGGCGGTTGCGGATCAGCATTGGCGATGCGCGCCAACAGATAATCAGGGACGAAGCCGCAGTGTCGAGGAGTGTTCATGACGGCACTCTGCCAGGTGGCACTGACATTGCTCTTAATTTGACGTGAGCCACTTCACAAATCGCCGTGAGTTCCTCTAGTCATCCCGGGCAACAGGTGGTTGAGTGGGCTTCATGAAGAAACTGATCAATGACCCTGACAACGTGATCAGCGACGCACTCAAGGCATCGCCGCCGCGCACCCGGACCGCATCAAAGTTGACCACGAAAACCGCATCATCTATCGCAAGGATGGGCCGCGCGAAGGCAAAGTCGGCTTGGTGTCCGGAGGTGGCTCTGGCCACGAGCCGCTGCATGGAGGCTTCGTTGGAGTCGGCATGCTTGATGCTGCGTGTGCAGGTGAAATGTTCACCTCACCAGTGCCCGACCAAATGATGGCAGCGACAAAGGCCGTCGATGGTGGCGCGGGTGTGCTGCACATCGTCAAGAACTACACCGGAGACGTCCTGAACTTCGAGATGGCCGCCGAGTTAGCCGAAGCCGAGGCAGGCACTGAGGTCCGCTCGGTCGTAACCGACGACGACGTGGCCGTCCAAGACTCACTGTTCACCGCCGGACGGCGCGGTGTAGGTGTCACGGTGTTGCTGGAAAAGATCGTGGGCGCTGCCGCAGAAGACGGCGCGACCCTGGACGAGTGCTTCAACCTGGCGACCAGAGTCAATGAGCAGGGCGCAACGATGGGTATGGCGCTCACCTCCTGCACCGTCCCAGCCGCTGGCAAGCCCACCTTTGAGCTGGCCGATGACGAGATGGAGATCGGGATTGGCATCCATGGTGAGCCTGGCCGGGAGACCAAAGGTTGGCTCCGGCTAAGGACATCGCTGCTATGTTGACCGAGCCAGTGGTCAGTGATCTTGGCCTGGCCGAGGGCGACACGGTGATTGCCATGATGAATGGCATGGGAGGCACCCCGCTGATCGAGCTTTACGTCATGTACAACGAGGTCGCAGCACTGCTGGATGCCGCAGGGATCAAGGTTGAGCGCAATCTGGTCGGCAACTACATCACGTCGTTGGAGATGGCTGGCTGCTCGCTCACCTTGCTCAAGGTTGATGACGAGATGCTGCGTCACTGGGATGCCCCGGTGAACACGCCCGGTCTGCGCTGGGGGTCTGATGGCTGCCTTGAGCGCTTTCCAAGCATGGATGTCGGACTTTGCTCAGGTTATCGGTCAAAATGCTGAGCATCTGACCGACCTCGACCGGGCTATCGGCGACGGTGACCACGGAAGCAACATGACCCGAGGCACCAGCAAGACGGCAGCCCTCGCCGAGGCTGAAGAATTCGACAACAGCGCCGCATACCTCAAAAAGGTGGGTATGACGTTGGTCAGCAACGTCGGTGGCGCGTCCGGGCCACTCTTTGGCACGTTCTTCCTGCGCCTCGGTGGTGCCCTGGGCGACGCTGAAGACATCGACGCGGTCACCTTTGGCAAGGCGCTTCATGCCGGTGTAGGCGGAGTTCTAGCCCGCGGCAAGGCCGAAGTTGGCGACAAGACCATGTTCGATGCGTGGTCGCCAGCGCTTGAAGCTTACGACGCAGCCGTGACCGACGGAGGCGACCTCCAGGCAGCTCTGCAGGCCGCTGTTGACGGCGCCAAGCAGGGCCGCGACGCAACGGTTGATTTGGTTGCTCGGAAGGGGCGCGCGAGTTATCTCGGCGAGCGGAGCAAGGGCCACCAGGACCCTGGCGCCACCAGCACGGTGCTTTTGCTGGAGTCCGCGCTGCGCCTCTGGCCTAATCAGCGCATATTGCCTTGACTGTGGGGCGTCCGACCGGGCGCTCCACAGTCGTTTGTCCATCAGTTACGCCCGACAGAAGTTACGCCCGACGCAACCGACTTTGTCTGCGACCCAGGAGGTCATCCCATGATTGGAATTGTCCTCGTTAGCCATTCCCATGCCTTAGGCCACGCGGCCGCGGCCCTGGCCAGTGAGATGGTGTCCGCAGACGCGGCACCCGTGATTGAGGTCGCAGCAGGCCTTGATGAAACCACCTTTGGCACAGATGCCGCTGCGATCAGCGAGGCCATCAGCCGCGCCGATGACGCTTCGCAGGGGGCAGGTGTCTTGGTGCTTCTTGACTTGGGAAGTGCCATCCTCTCCACCGAGATGGCCCTTGAGTTTGTCGATCCTGACATCGCTGATCGGGTCAAGCTCACCAGCGCACCCCTGGTTGAAGGTTTGATTGCTGCAGTCGTCACTGCCTCGACCGGTGCTGATCTGGCGACAGTGGCTAGTGAGGCAATGAATGGAGCCTTAGCTAAGAGCGATCACTTGGGTGATGTCGAAACATCTGCCGCCCAAGGCGACAGCGCACCAGAATCAACGTCCAGTAGCGGATCCGGCGAAACTGGCAGCCTGGTCGTCGTGGTCGACATTCCCCACGGCCTGCACGCTCGCCCAGCCGCGCGCCTCGTGGCTGCAGTGAACCAACTGCGCCCGACGACCGTGAGCATGACAAACGCAACCACGGGCAAGGGCCTGTCTCTGGTGGCAGCCTTAGCGCCGTCACCACTCTGGGCGCACGGGAGGGCCATGAGGTCCGCTTCGACATCGCGGCCGAGACTCCGCAGGCCTTTGATCAGGCCAAGCAGGATCTTCAAGCGCTGGCCGATGAGGGCTTCGGTGATCGACCAACCAGCACGCCCGAGGCTCAGCAATCTGCCAGCACCGCGGCTGCAGCCAAGCCACGACAGATGGGCTCAGGCATCGGCATCGCCCTAGGGCCAGCAATGCGGCGACGCGAAGCCCCGGACCTGTTGGCATACAAAGCCTCCGATGACTCCGCCCAAGAGCAAGAACGCTTGCAAGCAGCCATCGATGAGGCTCGTTTGGGCTTGGGCACGCTAATCGAGCACACGACGGAGCAGGTCGGTGAGTCCGAAGCCGCCGTCTTTTTGCGCACCAGGCACTCCTGGACGACCCAGCCCTGGTTGAGGCGTCGCAAGCAGCGATTACTGACGGTGGGAGCGCCGCAGACGCCTGGCACGGCACCGTATTCAAGGTTGCCTGTGGCTTTGAAAGCCTGGCCGATCCCTATCAGCGTGAACGTGGCCAGGACGTGCGCAGCGTGATGCACCGGGTGGAGCGAGCGCTGCTGCAGATCCCGAGACAGACAACTCAGAGGCCGAAGGCATCTTGGTCGTTGATGAGTTGGACCCAGCCACAGCGTCAACGTTGGACCCAGCCAAGATCACCGGCGTCGTGTCGCTTCAGGGTGGAGCAACGGGGCACGGCGCGATCATCGCCAAGTCTCGTGGAGTGCCGGTGGTCACTGGTGCGGGCGAACGGGCCGAGGTCAAGACCGGCACGTTGTTGGGCATCATCGAGCGGACCAATGAGATCTTCGTTGACCCCGATGAAAGCGAGCAGGAGCGTCTGCGAGACCTGATGGCCGCACGCAGCGAGTCCAGGGCCCAAGCTGATGCTGCAGCGCTCGAACCAGCCGTCACCACCGATGGGCGTCGGGTCCTGGTGGAGGCAAACGTCACTGACATTGATGAGGCTGAGTCGGCTGTGAAGCAGGGCGCCGAGGGCTCAGGTTTGGTGCGCACCGAGGTTGTCTGGGAGGGCAACGCCAAGGCGCCGAGTGTTGACGAGCAATTCGCGGTGTTCGCCGATTTGGCGCGAGCAATGCCCGATCACTCGATCACCATTCGGACCTGGGACATCGGCGCTGATAAGCCGATGCCGTTCTTCCCGCAGACGCCTGAAGCCAACCCCTTTCTTGGAGTACGCGGAGTGCGGGCTTTCCGTGCCGATCCCGCTTTGTTGGTTGACCAGTTGGACGCAGTATGCCGGGTGGCCCGCGAAGTCGGACCGGTGCGGGTGATGTTCCCGATGGTGAGCACTCGGGCTGAGGTTGATTGGGTTTGGGACTGCTCGACGAGGCTGCGCAGCGCTCCGGCGATGGCCGACCGGACGGCCTCGAAGTCGGGATCATGGTTGAGGTGCCGGCTGCGGCTTTGACAGCTGCGCGGCTGGCCGAGGGCTCGACTTCGTCAGCATTGGCACCAATGACCTGACGCAATACGTGATGGCGGCCGAGCGCGGCAACGGAGCGCTGGGCGAACTCGGTGATGTGCTGCACCCGGCTGTGCTGCGGATGATCGGCATGGTTGCCAACGACGTTCCCGACGGTGTGCGAGTTGCTGTCTGTGGAGCCTCCGCGAGTGATCCTGACATTGCAGCGATTCTGGTCGGTCTCGGCGTGACCGAGTTAAGCGCGACTGCTGCCAGCGTGGCCGAGGTGAAGGCCAAGATTCGCCAGCACTCTTGCCCAGAGTTGCAAGACCTTGCCCACTCCGCGATGCAGAGCGCCAGCGCGGATGAGGTGCGCGAGTTGCTGGCCTGAGTCAGGGGCGAACTCACCCGGCAGTGGCGCGCCCCGTTGGTCTGTCAGCCCAAAGAGGGACAATGGCGACATGCCCCTGTACCGCGACGCAGCCATCGTGCTGCGGACCCACAAGTTGGGAGAAGCAGATCGTATCGTCACTCTGCTGACGCGCAGCCGGGGCAAAGTGCGTGCAGTGGCCAAGGGCGTGCGTCGCACCAAGTCGCGTTTTGGTGCCCGACTTGAGCCCGGCATGGTCGTTGACGTGCAGTGTTACGAGGGTCGCAATCTCGACACCATCACCCAGGCCGAGGGCCTGGCGTCCTACGGGGAAGAGATCGCCCGTGACTATGACGCATGGACTGCAGCTAACGCGATGTTGGAGACCGCTGACCAGTTAACCAGCGAAAATGAGCCTGCCCAGCAACACTTTGTGCTGTTAGCCGGAGGGCTGGCCACCTTGGCATCCGGGACGCAAGACCAGCGGTTGGTGTTGGACTCCTACCTTTTGCGAGCGCTCGCAGTCGCTGGTTGGGCGGCAAGTTTTCACGACTGTGCGCGCTGCGGCGCAGGAGGACCACACCGGGCCTTCAACATCACCTCGGGTGGCTCCGTCTGCTCCTCCTGCCGCACCGGTGGCTCCACCGCACCGGCCCCGACGACATTGGTGCTGCTCGGCGCATTGATGACCGGGGATTGGGCTGAGGCCGACGGCAGCGGTCCGCGTGAGCGCAATGAGGCCAGTGGCATCGTGGCCGCCTACGTGCAGTGGCATTTGGAGCGCGGCGTTCGAGCGCTGCACTACCTCAAACGCGTGCCGCGCGTTGCTCCTCTGGCATGATTCGACAGGTGGCTGGAAACTCAACACCTCAAGCGCCTTACCCGCACCCTGGTGGTGCCAAAGCCCCGGCGATCCCGGCGAAGTTCGTGCCGGATCACGTCGCCGTCGTGATGGATGGCAACGGCCGATGGGCCAACGCTCGCGGGTTGCCACGCACCGCAGGGCACGAAGCAGGCGAAGCCTCGCTGATGGATGTCGTGGCTGGTGGCATCGAGATCGGCGTCAAGCACATCAGTGCGTATGCGTTCTCCACCGAAAACTGGCGTCGCTCGCCCGAAGAGGTCCGCTTCTTGATGCAGTTCAACCGTGACGTGATCCACCGTCGCCGCGACATGATGGATGAGTGGGGTGTGCGGATGCGCTGGTCAGGCCGTCGGCCAAAGCTCTGGCGCTCGGTGATTAAGGAGCTTGAGGTCGCTCAAGAGCAGACCAAAAACAACTCCGTCATCACCCTCAACATGTGTGTGAACTACGGCGGCCGCGCCGAGATTGTTGATGCGGTGCGTGAGTTGTCGGCGGCGGTTGCCCGGGGTGAGCAAAAGCCTGAGCGAATCACTGAGGCTTCGATTGCTAAGCATTTCTATGCGCCGGACATGCCTGACGTGGACCTCTTCGTGAGGTCGTCGGGGGAGCAGCGCACGTCAAACTTTCTGCCTTGGCAAAGCGCCTACTCAGAGTTGGTGTTTGTCGACACGTTGTGGCCCGACTTTGATCGCCGTGATCTTTGGGGTGCGGTGCAGACCTATGCCGAGCGCGATCGCCGCTATGGCGGGGCTGTCGATCAGGCTAAACCTTGAGCCATGCTTCTTAGCGGAGGGATTTGAGCGAAATAGCGCCAGATCCGCTCAAATCGCACCTCCAGGATGCACGCGCACTCAGTGCCGGTCGCAAACCCAAAAATCTCAAGGTATGCCCGGTCTGGGTGAATCCGTGCTCAGCGGCTACGAGTTCGGTCCATTGCTCGACAGTCGGCCCCTCAATCTCCACGGTGCGGCCGCACTCACGGCATACCAAGTGGTGGTGATGCCCGGTGCTGCAACTGCGATAGACGGACTCGCCATCATCGGTGCGCAAGACATCAACATCGCCCTGATCGGCGAGGGCGGTCAGCGTCCGATACACCGTCGCTAGGCCCACTGTTTGTCCCTCCGCCCGAAGTTTGGCGTGCAGGTCTTGCGCGGACTTGAAGTCGCCCGACTCCTCGAGCACAGCGGCAACGGCCTGCTGCTGCTTGGTTGGCTTGCGCGTGCTGCGACTCCATGAGCGCTCCTCTTGCCTCTCGCGACTGTGGTCGTGGTCGTGAGGCACGTCGGCATGTTCGTCGTAGTGTCCGCCGTGTGGGGCGTGCCGATGTCCGTCGTGGACGTAGTCGACGTGATCTCCATGCGGGACCGTGGGGTGACCGCAATCGGGGCCATGCTCGTGCGGATGCGCCTCGGCCACAAAATGTCGCCGCGCCATCCACGGGCTAATCAGGGCTCGCAGCACGGCCACAACGGCAAACAGACCGATAGCGACGAGCACGATGGTGCCTCCTGCTGCGGTGTCCGCGTAATACGACGTCACGACACCACCGAGCGAAGAGGCCAGCCCAAAAAGACGGCCCACAAGGTTGCCGACTGGAAACTGCGTGCCACCTGTTGAGCGGCGGCGTTCGGGATGATCATCAGCGCACTAATCAGCAGCAAGCCGACAACTCGCATGGCCACCACGACGGTGACGGCGGTGAGCACAGCCAGGATGAGGTTGAGCGCCAAGACGGGCAGACCACTGGCGCGGGCATACTCCTCATCGCCAGCGACGGCGAAGAGGCGCTGCCTCAGCACGGTCGTCACCACAATGATGACCAGCGACAACGCGCCAAAAACCGCGAGGTCTTCTCGCGAGGTGGTGGTGATCGCACCAAAGAGATAGCCAGTCAGATTGGACGTCTGACTGCCATCGACTTTGTTGATGATCACGACACCGGCTGCGATGCCGCCATAAAACATGATGGCTAGCGCGATATCACCACTCGCGCGCCCACGCATCCGGATGACCTCGATGACGACACCAGCCAACACGGCCGCAATCAGCGCCGTGTACACCGGGATTGGTCAGTCAGGACACCAACAGCTACACCAGCCAACGCCACGTGCCCCATGCCGTCGCCGACCAGGGATAGTCGTCGTTGCACCAGGAAAATCCCCACGAGGGGGCAGCTAGCCCGACGAAGGCAGCAGCGAGGAGAGCGTTGCGCATGAACTCCAGCGAAAGAAGGTCGGTCATGATTCGTCGCCGTCGACTCTGGGGTCATAAGGCCCAGCCATCAACGGCGTTGACCTCACTGGAGCGTCGTGGTGGTGGCCGTGGCCGGGCAGCGCTGGTGCGGTGTAGTCCGCAACTCGACCATCAAAAACAACCTCGCCAGCATTCATCTCAACGATGTGCGTGATGGCTGACTGCAGCGCTGTGAGTTCGTGAGTGACGATCAACATGGTCACGCCCCGCTGAGCCAGTCGCTCAATAAGTCGTGCCAGCACTTCTTGCGAAGCGGCGTCAACGCCTGCCGTGGGCTCATCCATGATCAACACATCCGGCTCGCCAGCCAGGGCTCGGGCGATCAGCACTCGGCGTTGTTGACCTCCGGAGAGGTTCGCAACGTCAGCTGAGGCGCGGTCGGCCAAGCCCACGGTTTCCAGTGCTTCTTGGACTAATTCGGCGTCTCGCTTGGTGGCATGCTGCCACCAGCGGCGGTGCGCCAGCCGGCCGGTCGCCACGATTTCACGCACGGTGGAGCGGACAGACCCAGACAGGGTATGCCGTTGTGGCACGTATCCCAGGCGCTCGCGGACATCGCGGTCACCAATGGGCCCGCCGAGCGCGTGCACGGTGCCGCCCAGTTGCTCATTCAGGCCCAACAGCCCACGCACCAGCGTTGACTTGCCGGAGCCGTTGGGTCCGAGCAGGGCAACGACATCGCCGGGCTCCACGCGCAGGTTGAGGTGCGCGATAAAGGGTTGGCCCGCATACCCGAAGGAGGCGTTTTTCGCTTCGATGGCCGCAGAGGTGCTCACGAGCAGTGTTGGCCTTCAGCCAAGGCATCCAGGTTGGACCGCATGACCTCAAGATAGTCCGAACCGGCGGAGGCATCGGTAAGGCCCTCAAGTGGGTCCAGTGTAAGCACGGTCGCCCCGGTCTCATTAGCGATGGTGTCGGCGATGTCGCTGCCGAGGATCACTTCGGAGTAGATCGTGTCGACTCCCGCGTCTTCGACGATGGTGGTGACTTCGGCCAGACGAGCCGGGCTTGGCTCGGCCTCGGGGGAGATGCCGGTCACGCCGATCTGATGGAAGCCATAGTTTTCGGCCAAGTAGCCAAACGCCGCGTGCGTCGTGACGAGGTCTTCTTGCTCACAGTTGGCCAGCCCTGCCTCGAAGTCCCCGTCGAGTGTGTCGAGTTCGGCGATGAGGGCAGCAGCGTTTGATTCGTAGTCGGCGGCGTTGTCTGGGTCGATCTCGCTCAGCTCGTCGGAAACCATCTGAGTGACATCTGCCATCCGAGCAGGATCAAGCCACCAGTGTGGATCTACCTCGTCGCTGTCACCTTCGTCTTCGTGTTCTTCTTCGTGCCCATCACCGTGGTCGTGGTCATGTTCGGCTCCAGTGCTGATCAGATCAGCGGCACCGTTGACGTCGACTGAGTGGTCGCTGGCCTGTTGCTCGACGGCTTCGTCAATGGCTGTTTGAAGGTCGGCGGAGTAGATCACCAGGTCACTCGACTGCACGTCGCCGATCGTCTGCGGGGACAACTCAACATCGTGTGGGTCGACGCCTGAGGGCGTGAGGCTGACGACATCGAGGTGGTCAGCCGCCACCGATGTGGTGATGAAGTCCAGCGGATAGATGCTGGTCATGACGGTTCGCGAAGAGTCGTCAGTTGCGGTGGTGTCGTCGGATCCGCCACAAGCCGTCAGCCCAATCAGAGCAACCGCGGTGACAGGGATGAGACGAGGGCGAAAGTTCATAACTCAGATTCTGATGAAAATGAGAATGATTGTCAAAACTAGATTTAGAAGATGTCCCGAGGGAAGGCAATGACGACGGCCACGGCAATCAGTGCGACCCACACGGATGTGCGCATGGCTCGTTCGGCAAGGCCGAGTGTCGGCCAAGCGAGGTAGAGCAGCCAGGCTGCAAAAATGACGGGAAGAGCCACGATGACCGTGCCAGCGGCACCACCGACCAGTCCTCCGATAACGAGCAAAACCACTACGCCCACCAGCGGAGCCCAAAGGGCAACTTCGCCAGGGCCCTCAACGCGGGCGCACTTGCGCTCTCGACGCGGTGCCTGATCCCGCTTGGGGGAGGAGTGCCATACTCCGCGCAGGTGTCTGAGGTTGAATGCCCGTGTGCCATACCTGTCAGGATAGTTGCCTTTTGGACTCTAGGATGAAGGCATGGCACCCACTACCGTTGAATCCGTTGTCAACCTGTGTAAGCGTCGAGGCTTCGTCTTCCCCGCCGGGGAGATCTATGGAGGCACCCGGTCCGCATGGGACTACGGCCCCCTCGGCGTGGCACTGAAAGAAAACATCAAGCGTCAGTGGTGGCGCTCAATGGTCCAATCGCGCGAAGACGTGGTTGGCCTCGACTCTTCGATCATCCTGCCTCGTGAGACCTGGGTGGCTTCGGGCCACGTCGGTGTCTTCAACGACCCGTTGACCGAATGCCAGTCTTGCCACCGCCGCTTCCGTGCTGACCACCTGCAGGAAGCTGTTGCCGACAAGGCAGCAAAGAAGGGCAAGGAGATCGACCCTGACACGGTTGAGTTGGCGACTATCGCCTGCCCCAACTGTGGCACCAAGGGCGCTGGACCGAGCCCAAGGACTTCAACATGATGTTGAAGACCTACCTCGGCGTGCTCCAGGACGAGTCGGGTCTGCACTACCTGCGCCCCGAGACGGCCCAGGGCATATTCGTGAACTTCGCCAACGTGATGACGTCGGCGCGCAAGAAGCCGCCGTTCGGCATTGCCCAGGTCGGCAAGTCCTTCCGCAACGAGATCACTCCCGGAAACTTCATCTTCCGCACCCGTGAGTTTGAGCAGATGGAGATGGAGTTCTTCGTTGAGCCCTCCACCGCTTCCGAATGGCACCAGTACTGGATCGACACCCGCTACCAGTGGTACATCGACCTGGGCGTTAACCCCGACAACCTGCGTCTCTTTGAGCACCCGGCAGAGAAGTTGTCGCATTACTCCGACCGCACCGTTGACCTGGAGTATCGCTTCCAGTTTGCCGGCAGCGAGTGGGGCGAGTTGGAGGGTGTGGCCAACCGCACCGACTTTGACTTGTCCACGCACTCCAAGCACTCGGGCACCGATTTGTCCTACTTCGACCAAACAACCGGCGAGCGCTACACCCCGTATGTCATCGAGCCGGCGGCCGGTTTGTCCCGCTCGTTGATGACCTTCTTGGTGGACGCGTACACCGAGGACGAGGCACCCAACGCCAAGGGTGGTGTCGACAAACGCACCGTGTTGAAGTTGGACCCGCGCCTGGCACCGGTCAAGGTTGCTGTCTTGCCGCTGTCTCGCAACGAAAAGCTCAGCCCGGCAGCCAAGGAGTTGGCTGCCAAGTTGCGTCAGCACTGGATGATCGACTTCGACGACTCCGGCGCTATTGGTCGTCGCTATCGCCGTCAGGATGAGATCGGCACCCCGTTCTGCATCACCGTCGACTTCGACACCCTCGACGACAACGCCGTGACCGTGCGCGAGCGCGACACGATGGCCCAAGAGCGCATCTCGCTGGACGAGATCGAGGGCTACCTCGCTCAGCGCCTGATCGGCTGCTAACAGTTTGACCGGGAGCCCCGTGAGCCAGCCCACCATGCACATACGACCATTTGATGTCTCAGACACCGAGGCGGTCGTGCAGTTGTGGCAGGCCACGGGGCTTACTCGTCCCTGGAATGATCCCTATCGCGACATCGAGCGCAAACTCCGCGTGCAACCTGAGCTTTTCTTGGTCGGCGAAGTTCAGGGCAGCGTCATCGCGACGGCCATGGCTGGGTATGACGGTCACCGCGGCTGGATCTACTACCTTGCGGTTGACCCTTCGCACCAGGGCGCGGGCTTTGGTCGGCAAATGCTCGCCCACGCCGAGGGACTGCTGCTGGAGTAGGGCTGTCCCAAGGTCAACATGCAGGTGCGCTCCGGCAACGATGCGCAGATTGAGCGATATCAGCGCTGGGGGTATTCACCCGATGGCGCGACAGGTATGGGCAAGCGCATCATCCCGGACTAGACCGGTTGTCGAGCTAGCACTTAGCCACTCACGATCAGCGTCGTCCCGAGGAAGACCATCACTACCGCGATAATCCCATCCAGGACCTAGCCAGATGAACAAATACAAAATCAGTTCAAGCATCGTTGAAGGCAACCACCGAGACAACCTTCGGTAGCGCTTTGACGCGCAGTCATACATAGTCCAACCGCTACGAGGTGCCTCACTGAAAGGTGAGCGCGTGCGGTGGTCTGGTGCCTCACGAGTTGTGAGCACGAGGGCTGGCGGCTTATTGGGTTGTCTGGAGTCGGCGGATCGATGGTTCCAAGGGTGTCATGTCGAGGTGCCGATTCGCGGCCATGGCCTTGGTTTTGCCACGCGAGACCTCGATTAGCCGAAGCTGGATCTGGTTGATGCGCCGGGTCAGATCGGCCGGGTTGATGCCGGCGATGCGCGCCTGTACGGTGCGGGTCTGCCTGGCGGCGAGCAGGGCCGGATTCCGGTACGCGCGCCAGGGCGTCCTCGGCTTGTCGTAGAGGCGCGTGCGGCGCCCGTCGGTGCCGGTGTCGTAGCCGACTGGCTTCTTCGTCGGGGTGAAGAAGTTCAGCCGCATCGACACCAGCGGCCAGAGCTCGCCCAGCAGGACGAGTTTTCGGGCGAGTCGTAGCGCCAGTGGAACACGCGCTTGCGGACGACGGGGTTATTCTTCGACTCGACGGTGGCTTGGTCGCTCTTCTTGTAGGGCCGCGACCGGGTCTGGGCGATATCGCGCGCCTGGAGCCAGTCGGCGACCTCGTGGTTGATGAACTCCGATCCATTGTCAGAGTCGAATGGCACAGTCTGCGGCTCGTCGCCGACCTTGCTCAGTCCGATCGAGTTGCGCAGCAGCGGCGACGGCTTCGTGGACGATGCCGCGAAGCTGCATCGACCGGCGCACCGCGGCCAGATACCGGTCGATCGTGGCCACGCTCATGGCCTTCAACTCCACGACCGTCTCCGCAGTGGCGAAGGGCTTGTCCAGGTCCCCGACCTCCTCGAGCAGTGGCAGCCACAGCTCCAACATCACGACCAGGTGCTTCCCGCACGGGGGCAGCCCATCAGCGTCCACACGTGTTCCAGCAGCAGCGGGGCCCGTCACCATCCACCGAGCCGTCGACCGGCCCATCCCGGTGGACGCCATCACCTCATCAAGGAACCGAGCCTTGTCGTGTTTACCTGCGCCCCGATACACGTTCCAGAGCTTGTTTGTGACCTGTCGTCGCGCGGCCATAGATATCTTGCCTTCCACGCCAGCAAGCCTGCCCCGAACCCGGAGCTACGCGCTCACAGAAGCTGAGGCACCACCCCCACCTACCCGCTCAAAGTGGCTGAGGCACGCCGGGCTATTGACTCATTATTCAACCAAAGTGTATTGTGGCGCAATATAGATTGGTATTAAATGAACCTCAACGAGAAAAGGAAATTCGTGCACATGGTAAAATCCAGCAGGAAATACAGCATCTCAAATATATCTAGCGTAGCAATCGCTTCACTAGTATTAACCGGTCTCGCTGGCTGTGGAGATCAAGACCCAATACGGCAAAATGCCGGCGAGCAGTCTACCCCCACGGGGGCTGCGAAAGGTACCACAACACGAGATGCACCAGAAACGTCAGCAGGTATCCAGGAATCGACTCGCACAGTAATACCCGGTGAGGTCGAAACAGAGTCGATACCAGAAGCTAATCCCTATGCAAGCCTTAATTTATCACCAGAAAACCACCAGTTACTCGTAGATCGTGAGCGATATATCCGTGAAAATCTGCGAAAGAATATGGATTCTGAGGCCCTTGCTGATCTATTTGCGATAGAAGCGCTCTCTATCGAAAACACCGAAGAGGGCCGAAAAATACTAGCAGCAGCACTTGGAATGAATATCTATTTTGGCGCAATTTACCAGCAGTCAACGGCCGAAGCTAACGGATTTTTTGAACCTATGCCGGAAGCAGATGGCGGCGCCGCGGCTGACGCTCTCGCATATGCCGATTCAACTACTCAAACTACTCCGGATATAATAAGTGGCTGGACTGATACCAAGTACACTAGCAGCCTTACTCAGAATCAGACTGTGCAAGATTACGACCAGATATTTAACCGTATCGCTCAAACTCAGGGCCATCAGCTAATGAAAAACTCCACTCTTACTAACTTCGAGTACGTCGAAGGAGAGTACGTCAATCCTTCCCCAGTGTTCGAAGTGACAATGAATGAACAGCCAGAGCCCAATCCAGATGCCGACGTAATCTCAGTAGACTTCACGCTTACACTGTACGACGAAAGCTGGTCGGACAAAGAATCTCCGAACGTTCTAAGTTATTCAAGGACGTTTGGAAATTCAACGCTGGATCTAATCGATCCAAAGATAATCATACGTTCGGGCGCAGCCTTTCAAGAGTTTGATGGCCGCTACTATGACATCGGCCATGTATTCGATATCTTGCAATAGACGACACGCTCGCGGTAATACGAACGTTTGAGGCCGCGTGTCAGGTATCGGGCTATGTCCTGATATCAGAATCTAGTGATGCCGAATTAGTAGACCCTGAATCATCGCCAAACTACATAGAAGTCAGCGCGGTCGGACGTAACAATGTAGACACAGGCAGCGAAGTCAGAGATGTATGCGGGCGATACACAGATATGGCTGGATCGACCACCAACAAGGACCGAGTCCAGACAAAAGGCTCCGAAGAAGAAACGTTAATGACGAGTGACGACTAAAACTAAAAATGAGGGACCTGTTCGGAGCTGGCGAACATAATAAGTGACCGAGCGAGTACGTACACCAGCTATGCGAACGGCAATAACCAGACGCGGCTGTCGTGACTAGTTACAGCGAGTACAGCGACGAAGTAAATGCCACCGGCGAACCAATCTGTGTCAAATTGGCGCCCTCGGCTGGTTTATTTGTCGGTTCATGCGCACACTCAGTAACACTATAGATGCTGCCTGCGGAACAATCAGCAGCATGCTCCCTATTAATAATGGCTTTTGGACGAGATTCCAACGGCGACTCAACCGCTTTTGCACTTTGGGCATGATGCGTACACTGGCAACGAGGTGTTTGTGCTGGCGTTCCTGGTAATAGTTTACTCACAAATAGCCATCATTGGGGTTTCGAACTATGATCAAAAAGACTGCTTCCCAAATTAATTGCTTGGGCCATTCTGGTTAATATATCTTTCTACTTGTGTGCGCTTGCAGTAGATCTTAGCAATTTTGTCGGTAGAGAAATCTATGACCTATTGAAAGCCGTCGACTTTTATCCGAACAATATTTATTCTTCGGGCGGGGGTGTTGTCGATTGGGCGGTACTTGTTACAACCGGGCTTTCGGGAATCTCTATCCAGGGGGCGAGTTTGTGTCCTTGAGTGAGCCGTGCGTCCGGCCGACTGGCCTCTATTGGCAGCACTGGGCGCTAGCCTCTTCGCTGCTCGAAGCAGCGACCGTCGCCGTCGTCAGCGAGGGGCGGGAGAGTTTGACCCACGGTGGGAAGCTTAGGGAATGAACTGGGCACGTCGTGCGCTGTAAGTAGTGCAACTTTCAACGACTACGGTTAGTAGGGAAGGACACGACATGCAGTTCGGCGTTTTCTCGGTCGGCGATGTAACTCCCGACCCCACCACAGGGCGGACCCCCACCGAGGGCGAGCGCATCAAGGACATGGTCGTAATCGCGAAGCAGGCCGAGCAGGTCGGCCTCGATGTCTTTGCCACGGGCGAGCACCACAATCCGCTGTTTGTGCCTTCCTCACCCACCACGATGTTGGGCTACATCGCGGCCCAAACCACGACGTTGGAGCCAAGCACTGCAGTCACGTTGATCACCACAAATGACCCGGTGAAGCTAGCGGAGGACTATGCGATGTTGCAGCACCTCTCGGATGGCCGCATTGACCTGATGATGGGCCGTGGGAACAGTGGGCCTGTCTACCCGTGGTTTGGTCACGACATTCGCGAAGCCTTGCCGACGGCGGTCGAGAACTATGACTTGCTGCGCCGGTTGTGGCGCGAAGACGTCGTGAACTGGAAGGGCAAATACCGCTCGCCGCTGCAGGGTTTCACCTCGACCCCGCGTCCGCTTGATGGTGTGCCCCCTTCGTGTGGCACGGCTCGATCCGCACTCCGGAAGTGGCAGAGCAGGCAGCCTTCTACGGTGACGGCTTCTTCCACAACAACATTTTCTGGAACATGGAGCACACGGCCAAGATGGTCAATCTCTACCGTCGTAGATATGAGTTCTACGGTCACGGACAAGCAGATCAAGCCATCGTCGGTCTCGGTGGGCAAGTGTTTATGCACAAGAACAGCCAAGAGGCGGTTCGCCAGTTCCGGCCGTACTTTGATGTAGCACCGGTCTACGGCCACGGACCCTCGCTGGAGGAGTTCACGCAGCAGACTCCACTGACTGTTGGAAGCCCCCAGCAGGTCATCGAGAGGACTCTAGGGTTCGCAGACCAGGTGGGCGACTACCAGCGTCAACTGTTCTTGATGGATCACGCTGGTCTACCGCTCAAAATGGTCTTGGAGCAGATGGAGATACTTGGCACCGAAGTGGTGCCGGTGCTTCGCAAGGAGTTTGAGGCACGGCGTCCAGCGCATGTGCCCTCCGACCCACCGGTTCACGCCAGTTTGGTGGCGGCCGGAGATCACCACCCCAACGCCTTGATGGGGCCACGTAGCAGGACGCAGGAGGTGTCTGTCTGATGAGTTACCGCATTGTCGTGGTGAGTGCTGGTCTGAACATCCCGTCGTCAACGGGGATTCTTGCCGACCAGATCGCCGCATCGGTGGAGTTGCAAATGCGTCGCGCCGATGAACCGGTGGAGTTCACCCGAATCGAGTTGCGCGAGCTGGGCAAAGACATCATGTCCGCCATGCTCAGCGGCGGCATGAAGTCGAGCGCCTTGCTCACCGCCGAGCGTGCCCTTGCCGCCGCTGACGCAGTGGTGGCGGTGACGCCGGTCTTCAGCGCGTCGTACTCCGGGCTGTTCAAGTCCTTCTTTGACGTTCTGGAGATGGGCACCATGCGCGGCAAGCCAGTGGCGCTGGGTGCAACCGCGGGCACTGCTCGACACCCCTCGTCGTGGACACCGCTATGCGACCATTGTTTGCCTACCTCGGCGCTTTGACGTTGCCGACAGCGATCATGGCTGCTTCGGCAGACTTCGGCTCGGCCGATGCTGGGGAGGCGCACATCGACTCTTTGGCGGACCGGATTGACCGGGCTGCGGCCGAGCTGGTCTCCCAATTGCGTCCTGGCGCGGGGCCCAGGAGCGCTGCGGTGAGTGGAGCCAGTGGCTCGCAGCCATTGGCTGAGCTCGCAGACTTCGAGGGCATCATGCCGTCGTTCGCGGACATGCTCGGACGCTAGTGCTGCGCCGTGGTGCGAGAATGGTGAGTTTATGAGTACCGCACCAGACTCCGCCACGGCGCCCAGCACCCCCATCTTGCCGCCCCTGCAAATCGGCAAGCACACCATCGACTCCCCAGTTGTCTTGGCCCCGATGGCCGGCATTACCAACCGAGCATTTCGCCGGTTGTGTCGCCAGTATGGTCAAGAGGGCCTGCGGGCTGGCGGTGCCACGGGCGCGTCGTCGCTTTACGTCAGCGAGATGATCACCTCACGGGCGCTCGTTGAGCGGACGCCAATCTCAATGCGTCTCATTGAGCATGACCCCGATGAAGAGCCCAGGTCCATTCAGCTGTACAGCGTGGATCCGGTCACCGCAGGGGCTGCCGTGCGCATGCTGGTCACGGAAGATCGCACCGATCACATCGATCTCAACTTCGGCTGCCCCGTGCCCAAGGTCACTCGCAAGGGCGGTGGCGCCGCGCTGCCATGGAAGAGCACCTTATTCGCCAGCATTGTGGCCGCAGCAGTGCGCGAGGCTGCGCCGTATGACGTGCCGGTGACCGTCAAAATGCGCGTAGGAATCGACGATGACCACATCACATTCCTGCAGGCAGGCAAGATTGCTGAGAGTGAAGGCGCGGCCGCGGTTGCGTTGCACGCTCGAACGGCCTCACAGGCCTATTCCGGGCACGCAGACTGGTCCCGGATCGCAGCCTTGAAACAAGCGGTGACGACAGTGCCAGTGCTGGGCAACGGTGACATCTGGTCTGCCGATGATGCACTGCGCATGGTGGCCGAAACCAGCTGTGATGGCGTCGTTGTGGGTCGGGGCTGCCTTGGACGCCCGTGGCTGTTCACTGACCTTGCCGCGGCGTTTGCTGGCTCCAGTGCCCGTGTCGAGCCAAACTTGGCCGAGGTCTCATCTGTGTTGCGTGAACATGCTCGCTTGCTAGTCGAGTTCCATGGCGATGAAGGACGCGGGTGCCGTGACATACGAAAGCACATCGCTTGGTACTTCAAGGGCTTCGCAGTCGGCGGACAGATGCGCCAGCAACTTGGCTTGGTGGACTCACTGGCCTCTCTGGATGACCTCATCGCCAGCCTTGATCTCAGTCAGCCCTGGCCCTCAGAAGCCGCCGATGGCCAGCGTGGGCGAGCAGGGTCAGCCCGCAAGGTGGCATTGCCAGAGTTTTGGTTGGACTCTCAAGAGTTGAACGACGAACAGCGCGCCATGATTGCCCTCGCCGAAGAGTCCGTCAGCGGAGGCTGAGAAAACTGGGCCTTGCCTGCATCCAAAACCACTTCCATAATCGAAGTAGTTAGTACAGTGAGTTCTTGCGGCCCTTTCGCCCGCAAGAGCAACCTGAATGGTGTCGGCCCGGTCCATTTTCCTCGAGACGAGCGCTGGGCCGACACCAAATTAAGACAATGGCAGCCTGACCTGTACGTTCAGTGAGTGACAACCTCCGAATCCGTTGCCAGCCAACGGAATGCAGACATCGCCTTAGCGGTGCGCTTCGCCGAAGGTGAGGCCTCTGCTCTTGAGGATATGTATCTCAGATGGGGAAGCATCGTCTTCGGTCTGGCCCGCAAGGCCATCGGCCCTATCGACGCCGAAGATGTCACTCAACAAGTCTTTGCCTCTGCCTGGCGTTCACGCCACACCTATCGCCCCGACAGCGGGCCCCTTGCCGCCTGGTTGGTCGGAGTCACCCGCCACCGGATCGCCGATTTCTGGGCCGAGCGCTACCGCCGCAGCGAAGTGGCGACGGACCCTGAGTTGCTGCAATTCAATCTGGAAGAGGTCCCGGTTGCGAATGCCGATGAACAAGATCGGCTTCTGACGTTATTGACCCTGATTGAGGAGTTGGAACGGATCGGAGATCCAGGCCGGATGGTGGTGGAGTTGGCCTTTTCCACGACCTGACCCACTCTTAGGTGGCTGAGCAGACGGGTATGCCGCTGGGCACAGTAAAGAGCCACATTGCTCGGACACTGCGCAGGCTGCGCATCCGATTGGAGGAGCGCGATGCACATCAAGGGTGACGATCTTGCAGAGTTAGCAATCGGCGGCACAGACCTCGACGCAGCAGGGCACGTTGCTGACTGCGCGAAATGCGCCGCTGAAGTCGAAGCCCTGAGTGACATCGCTCGACGGCTAGCCGAGTTCGCTCCGCTCCGCGTGCCGCCACCGCCCCATGTGTGGACAGCCATCCACGCCGAGGTGACGGGTGTCGAGGCCACAGTCGTCGATATTGATCAGGCACGAGAGGGCGGCAGCGCCGGACCGGCGTGGTCCGCCGACTTCTTCCACTTGCCGTGGCAGCAGCCGTTGGCGCGGTGGCCTTTGGACCGGCTTGACCTTGGCCGGTTCTCCTGAAGACACCCCAACCATGGCTGGCTCCGAGAGCCAATTGGCACCACTCATGGCAGGCATGGGACCGATCGTCTGCTCGGTCACAGTCGAGGGCGACCGCGTGCTGCTGGACCTCAACGTTGAAGAGTTGCCTGAGATGGACGACGGCTACCTGGAGGTGTGGCTCCTCGACGACGCTGGCGACCGAATGCTGCCGATCGGCCTCCTCGAAGGCTACGAGTCAAATTACGTCTTGCCCGATAATTTCTCTCCGTCTGAGTTCCCCGTTGTTGAGGTCACTCGGGAGTCGTATGACGGCGACACTCGGCACAGCGGCGACAGCCTGTGGCGTGGACCGCTAGCCCAGGGCTAGCCTTCCGCTCCGCTGGCGATAGGCCTGGCCGGATCGCTGATCCAATCGCTCCAGCTGCCGATATAGACGGCAGCCTCACCGTCGTGACCCGACGCTTCGAGGGCCAACGCCAGATGGGCTGCCTGCACGCCGGACCCGCAGTAGGTGCTGACCGGCCCCTGGGCGATGCCGGCAGCTGAGAACATCTCACGCAGGGTTTCGCGGTCCAAGAACTGCCCGTCGTCGGCCACCGTGTTCAGCGTGGGCAAGCTGACGGCACCCGGGATGTGACCTGCGGTGTGGTCAATTGGCTCAGTCTCTCCGCGAAAGCGCGGCGCAGGGCGAGCATCAATGAGACTGCCAACCTCAACACCGGCGATGAAGTCGTCGGCTTCGCGTAAAGCTCGGTGCCCGGGGAGAGCGCCACATTCCCACGGGCCACTTCGACCGGCCCGGTTTCCACCGCATACCCGGCCTTGGTCCAGGCTGCTAACCCGCCGTCAAGGACGCGGATGTTGCTGTGGCCAAAGTAGGAAAGCACCCACCACGCACGTGCTGCTCCGAGCGATGAGGCCGCGTCGTAGAAAACCACCGGGCGGTCTTGGTCGATACCTGCGGCCCGGAAGGCGTCACTGGCAGCCGATAGCGAAGGCATCGGATGGCGCCCACCGTGGCCACCAGGCCCCACCGGTCCCGATAGGCCAGTCTCTAAGTCAAGGAACCAGCCCCAGGCAGATGGCCGGCTAAGTAGTCCCCACGGTTCCCCGCGCCGCTGTGCCCTAGCTTCCAACGAACATCGACAAGGCTAGGACGCTGGTCAGGCTCAGCGGAGTCAATCCATGCAGCCAATTCTGCTGCCGAGATCAAGGGAGAGGTCATGATTTCTGCCTTTCTTTGCGCCATGGGGCCGGTTGCCCCTGCAACCACCAACTCATCGCTGAGGTGATGCCTGGCAAGGCGAAGTAGGTCATGATCGGAGTGAGAATGAAGGTGCTGAGCAGGACCCGCAAAACAAGGTTGAAGTCCGTTGGTAGGACAAAGGTGAGTAGCCAGGTGGTCAGCAAACTCAGCGGGAAGAAGGCCATCCAAATGACGATGCCTTGCTTCCACCGTGGTGGGGCTTTGGGGCCGGGGCGCAAGTCAGCGACGTCCTGAGAGGTCGGGTCATCAAACCAGCCCTCAATGCCTGTCCGCTGCTCAACAAATGTTGCTTCGGCGATCCCTTGGGCTGCATCAAGCCACCAGCGGCGCTGCTCTGATTCGCTCCAGGCATCCAGCAAGTCTTGGGACTCAAACCGAAAGAGCATGTGCCACCGACTGGACTCCACTCCTGACCGGACCCACCCCATACCGAGGTATCCGGGGAATCGCTCGGCGAGGGAGGCACCAGCGTTGATCCAGGCCACCATTCGGTCGGCTTGTTCTGGATCTACTTGCCTGATGATGCTGACTGTCACGGTGTTGCTCACGTCCTACAGCCTAAGGTGAGCAGTATGTGTCGCAACATTCGCCAACTACACAACTTCGCGCCACCCGCCACGTCGGATGAAGTGCAGGCTGCCGCTCTGCAATATGTCCGCAAGATCGGTGGTGCGGCCAAGCCGTCTCAGGCCAACCAGGCCGCCTATGACAGGGCGGTTGCCGAGATTGGTGAGGCCACTCAGCGCTTGCTAGATTCGCTGGTCACGACGGCTCCGCCAAAGGACCGCGAAGAAGAAGCGATAAAAGCCAAGGCGCGCTCTGCTGCCCGGTTTGGAACCACCGGATGAGCGGTCTGAGCCGCCGGGTGAAGATCCGCCGGGCAGCCAACTGGCTGAATCTTTCGACGCCGTTGGGCCTTGCCGTGGCCAAAGTCGGTGGCGGCCGACTGCGCCGTGGCCCAGACGCGCTGTATCTCGCAGACCTCTATCGGTATGACTTCCCCGTGGCGAGCGCTTTCACCGTCGGAGACGTGGTGATCAGCAAGCACGATCTCAACGAGTTGTGCGCACGCCGACCACGCCTGTTGGAGCATGAAGAGGCACACTCAAGGCAGTGGGCCTGGTGTGGCGGATTGCCGTTCCTGCCCTTGTATGTCGCTTCGATGGGTTGGTCGATGGCGCGGACGGGGGACAGGGCCGCGCGAAGCGTTTTTGAACGCAGGGCTGGCTTGGCCATGGGCGGGTATCGCGACGTGCCTGTGCGTCCGGTGCTGCCGGTCATCCGAGACTCCGTGACGAGGTTGCGCGGACGACTGCTTGGCACGCAGGCGGCACAGACCGGCGAGCAGGTTGGGGTCAACCCGTGACGCTGCCATACCGAGAGTCGGACACTGCGCGTTGGCTGACAGAGGGCCATGAGGCCGGTCGGGGGGACCGGACCAACTTGCGCGGGACCGAGCCCGAGTGCTGCACTCAGCCGGTCTACGCCGCTTGGCTCTGACCACGCAGGTGGTGCAGCCAGGCTCCGATGACTTCGTCCGCAACCGGTTGACGCACTCTCTAGAGGTTGCCCAGATCGGGCGAGAGTTGGGCTCGGCGCTGGGGTGTGACCCCGACATCGTCGACACGGCTGGCCTGGCGCACGACCTGGGGCACCCACCTTTGGCCACCACGGAGAAACGATCCTTGCTCGGCTCAGCCAAGACGTCGGCGGTTTCGAGGGCAACGCCCAGACCTTGCGAGTGCTGACCCGGCTCGAGGCTAAGCGTCTGCACCCCGATGGCAGGTCGGCCGGATTGAACCTGACCCGAGCGAGTTTGGACGCAATCGTGAAGTATCCGTGGGGCGTGGCGACGTGGCGGGGTCGGGGAAGTTTGGGTTTTATCCAGATGACGAGGAGGCATACGAATGGGTGCGACAGGGGGACGCTGGCGAGGGGAACCAGCGCCGATGCGTTGAGGCTCAGGTTATGGACTGGTCAGATGATGTGGCCTACTGCGTGCATGACGTCGAAGACGCGGTGACCTCTGGGCGCATTGATCTGCGAGCGCTGCGTGACCCTGACCAACAGGCGCTCGTTGTTGCGCTAGCCCAGCGCTGGTACCTGCCTGACTTCTCAGCTGAGCTCTTGCAAGAGCAGTTCCAGACGTTGCTCGATACTGACTGGATCCCGCAGAAGCACGAGGCGAATCGGGCAGGCCTTGCAGCGCTCAAGGCAATGACTAGCCGGTTGGTGGGTCACTTCGTCCGGGGCGTGCACGATGCGACGCGAGCGCAAGCCGGCCCAGGTGACCTGGCTCGCTATGCAGCAGATGTCGTCGTCCCCGACTATCTCCGCGCTCAAACGGCAGTCCTCAAAGCAGCAGCTGCTCACTATGTGATGTTGAGCGATGAGCGGCGCGGTGTGATGGCACATCAAACCGACGTCATCACCGAGCTGGTCCAGCACTTCACGCAGCGCCCGGAGTCATTGGATGAGATCCACGCCGATGCTCGCGAAGAGGCCATCGCTCAGGGCGATGAGGTCGCCGCTCGGCGTGCGGTGATTGACCAGGTGGCGAGCTTGTTCTGACATGCGGGCCTACGGCATACATCAAAGTTTGCGGGGCTAGCTAGCCTCGGGCTCTGGGGGTGTCTCTTTGCCCGCGGCCTCATCGCGGTGGGCCCACTCCAGCAGTGGAGCAATATCAAACGGTGTGGAATCAATGTCAGCGTGCAGATCGCCCAACTCGGCAAAGCGGGCAGGCATCGTCAACACGGTGAAGTCGCTGGGCGCACAGTCGGTGACCTCATCCCAACGTAGTGGCGCCGACACTCGCGCCTCAGGCACTCCACGCACTGAATAGGCGCTCGCGATCGTATGGTCTCGAGCGTTCTGGTTGTAGTCGACGAAGACCTTCTTGGGGTCGCGGTCCTTGCGCCACCAGGTCGTCGTTGCTTCATCGGTGCGTCGCTCAACCTCACGAGCGAAGGCCAACGCGGCTCGTCGCACATCGGCAAACGAATGCTCTGGGGGTATGCGGACGTAAATGTGGATGCCCTTGCTGCCGGTGGTCTTGGGGTAGCCAACGGCACCCAACTCATCGAGCACGTCGCGGGCAACCAAGGCAACACGGCGCGCAGTCGCGAAGTCGGTCTCCTCGCCAGGGTCGAGGTCGATGCGCCACTCATCAGGTCGCTCGACGTCGTCTCGTCGACTGTTCCAGGGTGGAACTCCACGGTGCTCATTTGAACTGCCCAGATCACGCTGGCCAACTCAGTGACGGTCAGCTCATCGGCGGTCCGGTTCCACCGTGGGAAGTGAATCTTCACCGTCTCAACCCAATCGGGGGCTCCGCGGGGAGCCGTTTTTGGTGGACTTTCTCGCCGTCCAATCCTTTGGGGAAGCGATGCATCATGCAGGGGCGCTCGCGGAGCGCGTTGACGATCCCGTCGCCCACGCTGAGGTAGTACTGCGCGAGATCCAGTTTGGTGAGTCCCAACGCGGGGAAGTAGACCCGTTCCGGGTTCGAGATCCGCACCAGGCGATCGCCGACCGGCAGTTCCAAGGCGGGGCTCGCGGCGCTAGGCATAGAGTCACTTTGCCACGTGAACGAGTGCTTGTGGGGCTAGCCGCACCACAGTTCGCTAAGTCCTGAGATACTGCACTCATGGCAGGACTGATCAAGGCTGAGGACGTCCAGACAGTCAAAGAACGCGCCAACATTGAAGATGTGGTGCGCGAGCAAGTGACCCTTCGCCAGGCCGGCATGGGGTCGCTCAAAGGTCTATGCCCCTTCCACGACGAGAAGTCCCCATCTTTCACTGTCCGCCCCGCGCTGGGCGTCTATCACTGCTTCGGCTGCGGTGAAGGCGGCGACGTGATCGCCTATCTGATGGGAGTTGATCACCTGACGTTTAGCGAAGCTGTCGAGCGGCTCGCTGGGCAACTGGGGATCACCCTGAGGTATGAGGAAAGCAACGGGCGTGGGGGACCCCGCGATGGTGCCGCTCCTGGCAAGCGAACCAGGTTGGTGGAGGCGCACCGCGTGGCCGCCGACTACTATCACGCAGCCCTCGTCGACTCGGGAGAAGCGAGGGCTGGCCGAGCGTTCCTGCTGGCCAAAGGCTTCGATCGGTCCGTGGCCGCCACCTTTGGTGTGGGGTATGCGCCCGGTGGCGGGACGTCGTTGGCAGCCGAGCTGCAGAGCAAGGGGTTTAGCACCGAGGAGATGGTCACGGCTGGCCTCGTTGGCCGCGGCCAACGAGGGCTCTATGACCGTTTTCGGGGGCGGGTGGTCTGGCCTATCCGAGACATCACCGGCGACACGATTGGCTTTGGGGCCCGTCGCATTCATGACGATGACCGCATCGAGGCGAAGTATCTCAACACTTCGGACACCCCGATCTACAAGAAGACATCCGTGCTCTATGGGATCGACCTGGCAAAGAAGCCGATGAGCCAGCAGCGGACGGCTGTCGTCGTCGAGGGATACACCGACGTGATGGCAGCGCACCTCGCCGGTGTTGAGACAGCGGTCGCTACTTGCGGCACGGCGTTTGGCACTGACCACATCAAAGTGCTGCGTCGGATCTTGCGTGATGAGCCAGGCTCCGACCCGGCCAAGGTCATCTTCACCTTTGACGGCGATGCGGCTGGGCAAAAGGCCGCGATGAAGGCTTTGACCAAGACCAGCGGTGGGCCTCGCAGTCGTTTGTGGCTGTTGCCCCCGCCGGGCAAGACCCCAATGAATTGCTGAGCTCAGAAGGGGCCGATGCGGTGAAGGCCCTGGTCGACGGCGCTCAGCCAATGTTTGAGTTTGCCGTGCGCACGCGACTCGCTGCCTTTGACCTCAACCGCGCCGAGGATCGGGTGCGGGCGATGCGGGCAGTCGCCCCGATTGTTGGCAGCATCCGTGACCAGGCCCTGCGCGTGGAGTATGTCCGCAGTGTGGCTGGCTGGCTCGGCATGGACGTCGACACCTTCGGTCGTGAAGTGGCTAAGGCAGGACGTGCCGCTGCGGCACATCCGCAACAACCCTCGCGTCAGGCCCAGTCTGCTGGCGGGGACCATGAGCCAGAGCGTGAGGTGCGGCATGTGCTGCCCGCCCCGACCTGCGAAACCCGGTCGTGATGGCCGAGCGTCAGTTGCTGCAGGTGATTCTGCAATACCCGGACGCACTGTTGGTTGATGAAGTCCAACTGTTGCCCGCTGACGCCTTTACTGCACCTGCGCACCGCGCAATCTGGGATGCCATTGTGGCGGCGGGCGGGCTCGCTGAGGCCACCAAGTTCAGTGCCCGAGGTTGGGCCAACGCGGTAGCCAGTCACGCCGCGCCTGCCGTTGCTGAGCTGCTCCCAGAAATTGCTGTCGCCTCGCTCCCTGTGACCCTCGAGGCTGAGACCGGGCTCCCGCCCGAGAGGTATGCGGATTCGCTTGTCCATCGGGTCCGCGACAGCGTGGTGAGTCGCAAGATTGCCGACGCCATGAGCGCCCTTCAGCGGGCTGGCGACGACGATCAATTGGCACGCCGACTCAGCGAAACCTTGACCCAACTGCACCGTGAACGGGCCCAACTTCGGGCCGGGATGGAGTAACTGCACGTGTTTAAGCGAAAGCCCCGTGAGCAAGATCCTCTTCGCGACACGAAGGTGCCCGAGTTGCCTGCCCAGTGCCAACCTGAGCTGACGCGTGGGGAGAAGGTCCTGGCTTCGGCCCAGGAGGACAACACCGGCGTCTGGATTGTTCTCACGACTTATCGGATCCTGACGATGGCGGAGAACGGCGACGTCCAGGTCAACCGCGAGTGGCACGAGGTCGACACTGGCTCGTGGGACCCGGACACCTTCACCCTGTCGGCCAGTTGGATCGACAGCGTGCGCGGTCTGCAATGGCAACTGCGCAAAGTGACCGGACCCGGCCGGATCCCCGAAGTCTTCCGCGAGCGAGTGTCCGCGAGCGTGATCTTGGTGCGCGAAGTCAACCTTGGCAGCAAGCGCACGGCGCGCATCACGATCCGCAAGGTGCTGGCCACCAGGGAGTTAATTGACCAGGTCATCTTGGGTCCAGCCACTCATGGAGTGGACCCAGAATTGACCGCCGCCACGGAAGAGATCCGGCAAGAGTTGCGGGGCCAGGCTGGTCTGAGCCCGGTGTGACTCCTGTGGCGCAACGGCACTGAGCATCAGCGACCTGCTGATTCGTGTGCGGGGCCGGGTTTTGATACAGTCTGACTCGCTGCTGACGCGGCAAAGATAGTCCCCTGTAGCTCAATTGGCAGAGCAGCCGACTGTTAATCGGCAGGTTACTGGTTCGAGTCCAGTCGGGGGAGCAAGACAAAGAGGGTCCCTGTTTAGCGAAAGCTGAGCGGAGGCCCTCTTTGTTGTAGGGAAGGCGGGCTGGGGGAGTCCTGCCAGTCGTGAACGAGCACACGAAAGGCCCGGACCTTAAGCGGTCCGGGCCTTTCGTGTGTTTCACTTCGAGAACCTTGCTACAGGTGGCTCGTCACTGTTGCGCCTGGCTCGTCGGGTCTTGATTAACCACGGGTGGCCCGGCCTTCTTCTCATCGTCGGGTTTCTTTGCTGCGCCCGCGTTCTTGGCGCGCTGACGGTTCTCCACGTACTCAGCCAGGCGGCTCAGTCCGTAGTTGATGATGATGAACAGCACGGCCGCCACGATGTATGCGGGCAGCACGTTTGCCTCGGCCGAACCCAACTGGCGGGCCCGGGTCAACAGCTCTGGGTACAAGATGATGTAACCCAGGGCGGTGTCCTTGAGGACCACGATGACCTGGCTGACCAAGGTCGGGAGCATCGATGTCAGGGCCTGTGGCACCAAGATCAAGCGTCGTGTCTTGGACGGGCTCAGACCAACTGCCAGGCCTGCCTCACGCTGACCATTGGGCAGCGACTGCACACCATTGCGAATGATCTCGCCAATGACAGCCGAGTTGTAGAGAACCAGGCCGGCAATGACACCGATGAATGGGTTCCAGCTGTCTGGGGTCCAGGACGAGTTCGAAAGGTAATAGAAGGTGAAGATCATCATGATCAGCACCGGAACAGCCCGGAAGAACTCGACCCAGGCGGTGAAGAACCACTTGACCGGCTTGATGTCGGACATGCGGCCCATGGCCAACAGGAGGCCAAAGATCATCGACATCACGATGGCGATGGCAGCGGCCTGAATCGTGTCCAAGAAGCCGGGGATGTAGTAGTTGGTCCAGGTGTTGGGGTCGATGAAGGGGGACCACTTTTCAGCAGTCAACTGGCCCTTCTCATACATCCGGAATCCGATGAAGCCGAGAATGCCGACGAGGAGGGCAAGGCCGGCTACGGCCAGGATGCGATAGCGCGCGATGGCCTTAGGGCCAGGAGCGTCAAAGAGGACTTGTTGTGCGCTCATCGGCGAACCACCCATTTTTGCGATGCCCAACTGATAAACAACCCAGTGGGCAGGGTCAAAATGACGAACCCGATCGCGATCACCATGAAGTTCAACAGGAACACGTCCGGCCGGAACTCCATCATGTTTCGCAGTGCATAGGCGGCCTCTGCGACACCAATGGCCACGGCAACAGTGGTGTTCTTGATCAGAGCGATGAGCACGTTGCCCAGCGGTGTGATGGCGCCTCGGAATGCCTGGGGGAGGATGACCTCACGCAGACCCTGGAGAAAGCCCAACCCCAATGAGCGAGAAGCCTCAGCCTGCCCCAGCGGGATGGTGTTCACACCGCTTCGGATGGCCTCACACACAAACGCTGCGTGATACACGGCGAGGCCGATGATCGCCAGGCGGAAGTTCAGGTCAACGATGAAGGTATCTGAGTCGCGGGAAGCGGGCTCAAAGCCCAACTGGCCCCACAAGCCCAGACTGCACAGAAGGATGATGAGCGTCAGCGGAGTATTGCGGAAGATCGTCACGTAGGCGGCACCGAAGCGCTGAAGTACGCCGACGGGCGACAGCCGAAAAATAGCCATGATGGTGCCCAAGATCAGGGCCAAGATTGCCGAAAAAAGGCCAACTTAATGGTGACCCAGAAGGCATCGAGGACGTTGAACTGTTCAATCAGCTCAAACATGTCTCTCCTTCGTGCAGTAGTGGCAGTCCGGCTGGCCCACCTCTCGGTGAGCCAGCCGGATTTGACGTGGTACTAATCAGCCGCAGTCAACGCCCATTTCCTGGGGCGGGTTCAGGTCAGCGTTGGGGCTGTAGTCCGAACCGAAGTTGTCTTCAATGATCTGGTCCATCGTGCCGTCCTCCCAGAAGCCGGCGACGATTTCATTGATCTCTTCGCACTGCTCGGATTCCTTGGGTAGGCCAACTCCGTAGCGCTCTTCGCTGAAGGGCACGCCGACAACCGTGAGCTGACCCGCGTACTGCTCTTGGGCGGCGTAGCCAGCCAAGATCGTGTCGTCAGTGGTCAGTGCGTCAATGGTGCCGTTGGCCAACTGCGAGACACACTCGGAGTAGGTGCCGTATTCCTGCAGCTGAACGCCGGGTACTGCGTCGCTCACGTTGTTAGCCGAGGTAGAGCCGGTGACTGAGCAGAGCAACTTGCCATCCAGGTCGTCGAGGCTGGCAATGTCGCTGTCAGCGGAGACGAGGAGGTCCTGGCCAGCAACGAAGTAAGGACCAGCGAACTGGACCTTTTCCTTGCGCTCGTTGGTGATCGAGTAGGTGGCGAAGATCATGTCGACCTGGCCGGTCTCCAAGAGGGTCTCGCGCTGTGCGGAAGGCGACTCCTTCCAGGTGATCTGGTCTTCGGTGTAGCCAAGCTCGGCCGCAACGGCGATGGCGGTGTCGACATCCATACCGGAGTAGTTGTCGCCGTCCTTCAAGCCAAGACCAGGCTGGTCGAACTTGATGCCGACGGTGATGCCGTCGCCGGAGGCTTCGCTGGAGCCGGCGTCATCCGAGCCGCCATCGTCAGAACCGCACGCAGCCAGGGCGAGGGACGAGGCAGCAAGGACGCCAGCGAGACGGAATGTTGCACGCTTCATAGGGGGTCTCCTTCAGTGGGTGATGATCTTGCCAAGGAAGTCCTTGGCACGGTCGGACTGCGGGTTGTTAAAGAACTCTTCAGGGATGTTCTGCTCGAGGATCTGGCCGTCGGCCATAAAGACGACACGGTCTGCGGCACGGCGCGCAAAGCCCATTTCGTGGGTGACCACGATCATCGTCATACCGCTCTTGGCCAAGGAGGTCATCACTTCGAGGACCTCGTTGATCATTTCGGGGTCAAGTGCCGAGGTCGGCTCGTCAAAGAGCATGACCTTGGGGTTCATGGCCAGAGAACGAGCGATAGCGACACGCTGTTGCTGACCGCCAGAAAGTTGCGCTGGATACTTCTTGGCCTGGTGGGCCACGCCGACCCGGTCAAGCAGTTCCATTCCGGTCTTGTCGGCTTCAGCCTTCTTGATCCCACGCACCTTGATGGGGCCCAGTGTCACGTTTTCCAGGATCGTCTTGTGTGAGAACAAGTTGAACGACTGGAACACCATGCCCACGTCGGCGCGCAGGCGAGCCAACTCCTTACCTTCTTGGGGAAGTTGCTCGCCACCAATCGTGATCGACCCAGATTCGTAGGTCTCTAGGCGGTTGATGGTCCGGCAGAGGGTCGACTTGCCCGAGCCGGAAGGCCCGATGACAACGACGACCTCCTTTTCGGCAATCGAAAGGTTGATGTCCTGCAACACGTGCAGGTCACCGAAGTGCTTGTTGACGTTCTCCATCACCACGAGTGGCTGGGACGCTGCTGCGGAAGAGGTCATATTTCTGGAACGTACACAGTTGCATACGTTTTTGGTGCATGTTCGGCAATCCCGATACCAAATTGTGTCCTGCGAGATTCCGACAGACCATTACGCCATGTTTGGTGGAGCCAAAGGCGCTCAGACCGCTATGGGTAAGGCAGAATGTGTGAGGCGCTGACAGACTTGCCAGCGCCTCGGGCCAGTAGCTCAGCCGGTTAGAGCAGCGGACTCATAATCCGTCGGTCGTGGGTTCAAGCCCCACCTGGCCCACCCTCTAGGTGTGTTACTTCGCCTGATGCTTGACAGTATTTCGACTGATGGTTGACAGCTACTTCGGTTGTTTTTTGACACTCCTTTTGTATGAGGGAGATGAGTGTGGCGGAGCAGAGGTATAAAGCGGTGTTGGCGGTCATTGCTGATGGCCGGCCAGTTTCTGAGGTGGCTCAGGCTTGGGGTGTGTCGAGACAGACGTTGCATGCGTGGTAGTTCGGTATGAAGAGGGCGGGCTGGAAGGCCTGGCTGATCGTTCGCGCCGTCCTGGTCGGTCTCCGCATCAGATGGATGCAGTTGTTGAAGTCGCAGTGTTGGAAGCGCGGCGGACTCACCCGCGGTGGGGTCCGCGCAGGATCGTGTTCGAGATCAACAGAATGGGCTTGGTTGCTTCTGAGTCCGGGGTGTATCGCGCGTTACGCCAGGCTGGGTTGATCGAGCCAGGGCCTCGCTCGCGCAGGGTCCGGGAGTGGAAACGTTGGGAACGTGGCGAGCCTAACGAGATGTGACAGTTCGACGTAGTTGGTGGTTTCGGGCTCACAGGCGGGTCGATGCTGAAGTGCTTAACCGGGGTGGATGACCATTCCCGGTTTTGTATCAGTGCCATGCTCATGCGCCGGGAGCGGACGCAGGCAGTGTGTGACGGGCTGGATGCGTCTTTGCGTAAGCACGGAGCGCCACAACAGATCCTGACCGATAACGGGAAGGTGTTCACGGGCCGGTTCAATCAGCCGCCGGTGGAGGTGTTGTTTGACCGAATTTGCCGGGAGAACGGGATCAAGCACTTGTTGACGAAACCTCGATCCCCGACAACGACGGGCAAGATTGAGCGGTTTCACCGTTCGCTGCGTGATGAGTTCCTGACGGGGCGAATCTTCCCGAGCATGCGCCAAGCACACGCAGAGTTAGACGCCTGAGGTTACCGGGATCGTCCTCATCAGTCGTTAGGTATAGATACCCCCGCAACAGCGGTATCAACCACTCACGCGGCGTGAGGTCGCGGCCATCGCGCAACGCACGGACCCAGGCTGGGTTGCGAGGAAAGTCTCCACGGTAGGCGTGGTGTGCGTGTCCTGGCAGCAAGTCAGTGTTGGGCGTCATCGCGCCGGTGAACATTGCGATATTCATGTCGGCGAGAAAGTATTGCAGCTCTAGATCGGTAACGACCTCTTGCGCACCGTGGCCCGGCAAAGCAAGGGCCCAGTCCAGAACAAACGACCACTAGGAGGTGCGCTCAGCAAGACAAAGCAGGCAGACTAAACCGCAAGGAGTGTCAAGGAACACCCGACATAGTCACGTAAAGCATGACCCGAAGCTACACAGGCCCACCTGCTAGATGGCAAGATGACGGACGTTACACGGTTGTGGTTTGAAAACCCCTCCAGATGCCCTGGAACCAACGTGAAGTCTTCAGCGCCGCCTGTATCGAGAAGGTTGGCGTGGCGCGTTACCCTTGACACAGGTCAGCGCTAACCTAGGGCTAGCAACTGGTATCGATTCATGGGGGAGACACATGTCAGAAGCGGACACCGGTACAAAGTCGTACCCTTACATCTCCACAAACGTCTGGGGCGAGTTGCGTCGGCGCTTCCAGAAAACGCTTCCGACCAAGGTCACGGCGTCGTATCTCATGTCTGTGCTTGGATACAACACCGAAAAGGCCGCAAAAAACTTGATCCCTCAACTTCGTACCGTCGGATTGATTGACGCAGAGGGTGTGCCTCAGGACTTGGCCAAAAGATACCGGATGGACGCGGAGTACGTAGACGCGGTGAAGGAGATCGTTGATTCGGTCTACCCTGCTGAACTGCGTGAACTTTTCCTGGTCCGTCCGAAAATGTGAGTGAAGTTACGAACTGGTTCATGCGGGAGACCGGGGAGGTCAGGCATCCTCCGGAACCCAGGCGCGCTTTTATTTGTCTTTGGTGTCCGGTGAACTGCCGTCGGCAGAGCGCAGTAAATCTGCTTCAGATAATGGCGGGGGCACTGCGAGCACACAGAAGACGACGAGCACTAAACCTGCCAAGCCCAAGGGCAAGACTGCGAAGGCGGCGGAGCCCGAGGGAGGGCAGAACGCCGCCACGCTGAGTGGGAAATCGGACCGAAGTCAGCCGAACCTTCACATAGACGTTCAAGTTCACATTTCCGCAGATGCTTCAACTGAGCAGATTGACTCAGTTTTCGCGAGTATGGCGAAGCACCTTTATGGCACCGCTTAAGGCTGACCCAAGGATTACGCGTGCGGCCAAAGCGGCCCAAATCTCCGCACGGAGCCTGGCGCCAAGCACACACCGATGGTGATACCAAAGAACGACCGACGGCACTGGCCGCGGGAATTAGCGCCCCCACCGCGTTAGTTAGTTGGGCGCATCGTGGTGAGGGTTGGTCCGATGAAGAGGCCGCTAAGTGGACCCAGGAAGTTGTTGAATTCACGGCAGGACTTCGCGCCAACGGTATAGATGCCGACCTAGACCTCTTTCATGCTCACGAGGCTGCAATCGATTGGACACGTTTCGGGCCTGCGGCTGTTGAGCGCGCAGACTATGTAATTGTCGCGATTTCGGAGGCTTGGGCCCAGCGCTGGTCCGGTGCCAATAGTGCAAATGTTGGCGCGGGGGCGGTAGCCGAAGCAGACGCGCTTAGGGGTCTCTTCCAAGTCGATCAAAATCACTGGCAGAGAAAAGTCATGCTCGTTGTGTTGCCATCACAGGATGATGCAGCGATTCCCAAGGATTTGATGCGAGCCTCGCGTTTCTGGGTCGACCCGGAGGACGCTGACTCTTTCGAGAGCCTTGTTCGTACATTGACCGGCCAACCGCTTTATGACAAGCCCGCGCTTGGCCGTGTACCGGTACTGCCGCCAACAGTCGCGGCTTCGCTCGGAGTTAGCGACAAGCGGTCGGAGTCAGCGGAATCGGCTGAGTTTGAGGACTACTCGGCGGTCCTTGACGAGGTTAAGCGCTCTTCCACTAAACCGAAAAGTGCCATTGCGAACGACAGACTCGCACTGCTTATGGGACTGCTCGACGCATTGAGCAATTAGCGAACGGTGTTCGCCACAAACGCCTCGAAGCGGTCGACGTGGCTCGCGTAGTCGCTGGGGTACATGTGAGCGTAGATAGCGTCCGTGGTTGCGAGACTCGCTTTGCCTAGCCAGCGACTCACTTCGTACGGCCGGAAGCCTACGGCAAGCATCAGGCTCGCGTAGGTGTGGCGGAGATCGTGTAAGCGCATCGGCGGTGGATTGGCAATCGCGAGCGCGGGCCGGAGGTAATCGCGGCGGAAAGACTGCACGTCGAACACTCTCGTGAAGTCCACGGCATGCGTACCGGGCATCCGTCCCGGCCACAGCCGCGCGTCGGGATTCGCGCGGTTGGGGTGTGCGAAGAGGTACTCGCGCAGCGCTGCTGTGAGGGCACGGTTGACCAGTGGCACGTCGCGCGTTGATCGGCGGGACTTCGGCGTCGACTGGGCTGCCTGCTCCGCGCCTCTCTTCTGTATATTGGGGCAGGCAAAATGGCAAAGTTGGTGAGAACCGGGCCGAGTTGGTCGCTCCCGGACTCGCCTCCGCAAAGCCTCCTGATCCGTCGGTCGTGGGTTCAAGCCCCACCTGGCCCACCCGTTGAAAACCGAGAACAGGTGCCCCTCAGGGCAACGAAGAAATCAACTCTTCAATCCGTGCCTTGATGGCATCGCGGATAGGCCGGACCGACTCGATGCCTTGGCCGGCGGGGTCGTCCAACTTCCAGTCTTCGTATCGCTTGCCGGGATAGAACGGGCAGGCATCCCCACACCCCATGGTGATCACAACATCGCAGGCCTGCACGGCTTCTGGCGTGAGCACTTTGGGCTGCTCCGCAGTGATGTCGATTCCTTCCTCCGCCATCGCTGCGACAGCTACCGGGTTGATCTTGTCGGCAGGCATGGACCCAGCTGAGCGGACGTGAATGCGGCCATCTCCGAGGTGGCGCAAGAAGCCTGCTGCCATTTGTGAGCGGCCCGCGTTGTGGATGCACACGAAGAGAACAGAGGGCTTGGGCTGAGCGTCAGTCATGGTGGCTTCTTTCAGGACGTGGGTTTGAGGGTGTTCAGCAGGTTTTCAACACGGGCTTGAATGTCATCACGGATCGCGATCACTCCGTCGCGGGAAGCAAGGGCAGGGTCACCAACTGCCCAGTCCTCGTAGCGAACTCCCGGGATGACAGGGCATACGTCGCCGCAGCCCATGGTGATGACGACATCTGATGCACGAATCGCGTCGTCGGTGAGTGGCTTAGGGAAGGTCTCTTGCCCCTCAACGCCGTCAATCTCGTCAATCAGCTCACGAACGTGCGGATGCAGGTCATCCGCGGGGGATGAGCCAGCAGAGCGTGCGATGACTGAGCCACCAGAGAGATGGTGGGTGAGCGCGGCCGCCAATTGCGACCGACCAGCATTGGCGACGCAAACAAAGAGGACTTGGGGCCTTGCCGAGTCTCGATCTTTGGTGATGTCGGCCAACCGTTGCTTCGCGAACCGCTCAGTCAAAGGTATGAGGTGGGTCTTGATCCGAGCCGAGCTCAGCAGCGACGCGTAAGACTCTCGCACCAACCCGACCACTGTCTCGCGCGGTAGCGACGGATGCGACGATGCCAAATCCTCGCCCAAACGGGAGATCTGCGCGTCAAGATCCCGATTAGCCGGACCGGCCGGGGCGCTAGACCGCAGTGCCTGGGCAGCAAAGTGCTCAGCAGTAAGGTGACGCCTTCCCGATGGCTTGGGTTCACCTGATACCAAACCCAAGTGCCACGCCGCTGAGCTGTGAGCACCCCGACGTCCTTCAGCACTTTCAGGTGATGCGAGACGGTCGGCTGCGACACCTCCGCCAACTCTGCCAGGTCGCACACGCACGACTCGCCACGCGGATCACTGGCAATGGCTGAGAGCATCCGAAGCCGGAACGGGTCAGCCAGTGCCTTCAGCACGCCTGCGAGTGCGCCAGCTTGCTCCGTCCCCATCGCGTTCGTTGACGTGGGCCCGCAGTCAGCCTCGGTGCTGACCAGGTCGGTCATGAGACTTTCCGTTGGCTCGCATACGGGTCGGTGTTGAACCAACTCTTGGCTGCCCACAGGAGACATAGACAAGCCCAACAAGGACCGGGACTTCGATGAGTGGCCCGACAACACCAGCCAAGGCTTGCCCTGAGGTTGCCCCGAAGGTGCCAATGGCGACAGCGATGGCCAACTCGAAGTTGTTGCCGGCCGCGGTGAAGGCCAGTGTCGTTGAGCGGGCGTACCCAAGGCCCAGGCCTTTGCCCATCAGCAGGCCGGCGAACCACATGACGGTGAAGTAGACGAAGAGCGGGAGGGCAATGCGAGCGACATCAAGCGGGTTCGAGGTGATGGCTTCACCCTGCAGCGCAAACAGCAAAACGATCGTGAAGAGCAGGCCGTACAGAGCCCAGGGGCCGATGCGGGGTAGGAACTTCTCCTCGTACCACTCACGTCCGCGCCGCTTTTCACCGATCCACCGTGAGGCAAAGCCGGCGATCAACGGCACACCCAGGAAGATCAGCACGTTGAGGGCGATCTGCCAGGTCGAAACCTCCAGGCCTTGGGTGTCCAGCCCGAGCCAACCGGGGAGCACAGTCAGATAAAACCAACCAAGCAGCGCAAAGCGAAGACCTGGAAGACCGAGTTAATGGCCACCAACACCGCGGTGGCTTCCCGGTCACCACAGGCAAGGTCATTCCAGATCACGACCATGGCGATGCAGCGTGCCAGGCCCACGATGATCAGGCCAGTGCGGTATTCAGGCAGGTCAGCCAGAAAGATCCAAGCCAGAGCAAACATCAGCGCTGGGCCAAGAACCCAGTTGAGCACAAGTGAGGAAACCAGCAGCCGCTTGTCGCCGGTGACTGCCGCGACCTTGTCATAGCGGACCTTGGCCAGAACCGGATACATCATCACCAAGAGACCAATGGCGATCGGGATGGAGATGCCGCCCACCTCCATGCTGGCTAGCAGGTCAGAGATTGCGGGGATGAAGCGGCCGAGCAAGAGCCCGGCGACCATGGCCAAGCCAATCCAGGCTGGCAGCCACTTATCTAACGCTGACAGTTGCTTCGGGGCAAAGGGCGTGGCCGCAACAGATGCTTGCATTGACATGTATCTATATTGAAGCGAATCGAATTAGGACGCAAGCGATGCGGTGTCCATAGAACACTCTTTGCGCTGGCGTGCTTGGATCGGGATATGGCGCGCTTCACCGAATCTCAAGACGCACAAGTGCTGCAGGATCTAGCGGCGCGATTGACGCAAGGGCGTCTCGTTTCGTCAGCGGCCATCATGGCCGGGCATAGCCGAGACTTTGCTGACTGGGCAGAATCCGGTGATCCGGTGGCGGTCGTTATCGTTGCCCACGCTCACGAGGTCCAAGCCGTTGTGCAGGTATGCCTGGCGCACGGTCGGCCCGTCGTCGCCCGGGGCGCCGGCACTGGCCTGGCCGGGGCTGCCAATGCTGGCGACGGCTGGGTTGTCATCGCGTTTGAAGAGATGAACCGGATCGTCGAGGTGAATTCACTCGAGCGATATGCGGTCGTGCAGCCAGGCGTTATCAGTGACGATCTGCGTCGGGCAGCTGGCGCGCAAGGTCTTTGGTATCCGCCTGATCCGGCTAGCTCGGCCTGGTCGACGATCGGGGGCAATGTGGCGACCAACGCGGGTGGCTTGTGTTGTGTTAAATACGGCGTGACTGGCGACTATGTCCTCGAGTTAGAAGTCGTGACTGGCACCGGCGATTTGGTGCGAGTCGGTCGCCGCACAGCCAAAGGCGTTGCCGGGTATGACCTCGCCAGCCTGCTGGTGGGCTCGAAGGAACCTGGGGATCATCACCGAGATCACCCTGCGACTGCGGCCAAGCCCCAGGCCAGCCAGGGCCATCGTCGGGTTCTTCCCGTCCGTCGGGGCGGCTGGAGAGGAGTGCGCGCGGTCGCTGAGGCAGGCATTACGCCGTCCACTTTGAACTCATGGACCGGCACGTCATCGCCGCGGTCGAGGCCATGACCCCGATGGGCGTCGACGCGGGGGTCGCGGCGCTGCTGCTGGCCAAGGTCGATGATGCGGGCGTCGAGGGCGACGAGACCGCGCAGGCCGTCGTCACATGTTTCCGCCAGGCGGGCGCGACCTGGGCTGACCTCTCCAACGACCCGGCCGAAGCCGAAGCGCTATTTGCGGCTCGGCGCCTGTCGCATACAGCCTTGGAGCGCTTGGGAACGGTGCTTTCTGAAGATGTCTGCGTGCCCAAATCTTCTTTGCCTGCCATGTTGGTCGCCGTTGAATCGATCGCCAAGAAGCACGATATTTTGATCGCCACGGTGGCGCACGCCGGAGATGGCAATCTGCATCCCTTGCTGATCACGCCCCCAGGTGACGAGCCTGCTCAGGCACGCGCGCAAGTTGCCTTCGCAGAGTTGATGACGAAAGCCATCGCGTTGGGCGGGACCATCACGGGCGAACATGGGATCGGGTTGTTGAAACGCGATGGGCTCCTTGAAGAGTTGAGCGACCCGGTCGTTTCGATGCATCGACAGATCAAGAATGCTCTTGACCCGGCAGGCATCCTGAACCCAGGGAAGGTGCTGGGTCCGGGTGAAGTCGATAGCCCGGCGTGATGGACTAGGGCCATGAAGCGACCGCTAGCCCTCATCGCCGTGTCCACTGCTCTGGCTCTCTCAGCCTGCTCCAGCGAGAGCGCTACCACCATTGCCCAGAACGACGCCGGGACAACGTCGAGCCCGGGGAGCGGCGCTGTCGACTCCAGCCAGCAGTTTCCAGACGTCCTCGAAGTTGAGGCGACAACCTCGGGCGAGTCGGCCTCGTTCGCCGTCACCATCTCATCGCCCTATGACACTCCCGAGCGGTATGCGGATGGTTGGCGGGTGCTGGATCAAGACGGCGAAGTTCTCGGTGAGCACACGTTGGGTCACGACCACGCCAGCGAGCAGACCTTCACCCGCACGCAGTCTGGAGTCGACATTCCCGAGGGGACAACCAGCCTGACGATTGAGGGCCGAGACCAGGAGTTCGGCTATGGGGGAGAGGTTGTGACTCTCGACTGGCCGATCTCCGGCTGACTATTTGCTCCGCGTGTCGCGATCACTTCTCCGTAACAGTTGTGACACGAGGGGTCTATGTGGCAATCTGAGGGCAGCAGTATCGCGACGCGTAGATCGTGGTGTCGGCTAGGTGAGGCCGTTGGGGAAGACGTCCCTCAAACCTAGGAGGCCAGGATGTCCGTTGTGATGCCGCGAGTTGTGACTCGCGGGGTGGTGTTCATTCACTCCACCCCGACTGCGCTGTGCCCGCATATTGCGTGGGCACTGGAAGGCGTCCTGGATACCCGGGTCGCTCTTGACTGGACCCCGCAGCCTGCCCAAAACGGTGGAATGCGCACCGAGTTTTCGTGGACCGGTGAGCAGGGGACAGGTGCACAACTTGCCAGCGCCATGCGCGGCTGGGACGGCCTTCGTTATGAGGTCGTCGAGGAAGCCAGCCGCGGGGCCGATGGTGCCCGGTGGGTGCACACCCCGCTTTGGGGATTCACCACGCCCGGTTGTCAGCCAACGGTGACGTTGTCATCAATGAAGACCGGGTGCGCAGCATGATGGCCAGTGCCGGTGGCCAATGGGGCACCTTCTCTGCAGAAATGGACGTCGCTCTTGGCTCGGCCTGGGATGCCGAGCTTGAGCACTTCCGCTACGCCGGTGAGGGCGCACCCGTGAAGTGGCTCCACAAGGTCGGCTAGTCCGGGCGTCAACTCAGAATTGCTTAGCGGTGCATTGAACTCACGAGTTCGTGCACCGCAAGCATGTGGTCTGCAGATGCTTCCCACGTAAAGTGCTCAGCCTGATCTCGCGCCGCGGTGCGCGCTGCAGGATCGTTCAGGAGCGCCGTGATGGCATCAGCGAAGGCGCCCGGGTGGGACCGCGCTGCCAATCCTCCTTCACCGACCACTTCGCCCAAAGCCCCCTCGACGGGACAGACGGTAGGGACCCCACAGGCAAGTGCTTCGAGTGCGGCCAGACCAAACGTCTCGACTGGCCCTGGAGCAATCGCGGCATCGGCCAACGTCATCTGATGAGCCAGTTCTGCCCGGTCGGTGATGTAGGCATGGAACTTAATCGGCAGATCCTGCGCCATGCCAATCAGCTCGTCGCGCATGGGCCCATGACCCAAAACAGTCATCTCCACGTCGTGGCCGCGTTGCAGCAGGACCTCCATTGTCTTAATCGACAACTGGGGGTTTTTTCGGGCGACAACCGGCCGCAGTGAATGATGTGCGCGGGTCGACCATCAAGCGGGGGTCGGGGCGCCCCGGGGCGAAGGTTTCTAAATCCACCCCGAGCGGGACGACCTCGGCGGGCACTCCCATCCGGTGAAACTCCTGAGCAGAGTATTCGCTGGGGGCCACGATCATGTCGTATGCCTTTGCGCTACGCCCGTTCACCACATTCGCGAGGAAGTGGGCAGGCTTGGCCGGCACCGGCGTGCGTCGGTCCATGATGCCCGTCAGGTTTTCGTGGCTGATCATGATCGATCCAACGCCGTTCTTACGCGCCCAAGCTCCCGTCCAGCGCAAGGTGGACCGATCTGAGACCTCGATGGAGTCGGGCTGCAAGCGATCAAGCAGTGCAGTGATCTCTGAGCGCTTCCAGATCAGGGAGTAGCCGCTTGAGCCCACTGGCAGGGCGCCGACGCGATAAATCTTTCCCTGGGGCTCCTCCGACTCGGGCTCACCCGGTCCCGGGATCACCAGTGAAACTTGGTGCCCGCGTGCGCGATAGACCTGCCCCCATTCGCGCAGGGCAGTCTTGATCCCGCCGGAGGTCGGGCTGACGAAGTTGGCAATTCGAACAATATGCATAGCCCCGCCAACCTATCGGTTGACGGGGCTATCCGGCTGTCACGGACGACTAGAGATTCGTCACTATAGCGGGATGTTGCCGTGCTTTCCGCGCAATTGCGGAGCATCCAAAATCGCCTTCGCTAGTGCAGAGCGGGTCTTCTTGGGCGCAACGATCTCGTCGATAACGCCGATTTCGACGGCTCGTGGCAAGCCGCCCGTCATCTTGGCATGGCTTTCAGCCAATTCGGCCTCTGCTGCTGCGCGCTCCTCAACAGGAACTTCAGCCAGCTTGCGGCGGTGCAAGATGCGAATCGCGGCAACGTGTCCCATCACTGCAATCTCGGCGGTGGGCCAAGCGAAGACTCGCGAGGCACCCAACGAGCGGGCGTTCATCGCGATATAAGCACCGCCATACGTCTTGCGCGTCACCAGAGTCACGCGCGGCACGACAGCTTCGGCAAAGGCGTGCAGCAGTTTGGCGCCGCGACGCACCACGCCATCCCATTCCTGGCCAACACCGGGCAGATAGCCGGGCACATCGACCAAGACGATAAGTGGCACCCCGAAGGCATCACACATCCGAACGAAGCGTGCGGCCTTCTCAGCCGAGATGGAGTCCAAGCAGCCACCAAGGCGCATCGGGTTGTTGGCAATGACACCAACGGTGCGTCCACCGAATCGACCCAAGGTGGTCACGATGTTCGGTGCCCACTTCGGGAAGAGCTCGACGGCCTCAGAGTTCTTGTCCAAGACGTTTTCGACGAGGGGTGCACGTCATACGCGCGCTTTGCCGACTCAGGGAAGGTCGAGGCCAGGTCGCGGTCCTTGACCTTGTCCACCTTCAACTCGCCCTGGCTCGCCAGCAGGTTGCACAACACGCGGCCCTGCTCGTAGGCGTCGTCGGTCGTCTGGGTGACCACGTGGACGACGCCGGAGCGGCGTCCGTGCGGCTCTGGGCCACCGAGGCGCAACGCATCGACTGATTCGCCGGTGACCGAGCGGACCACGTCCGGACCGGTCACAAAGACACGACCATCGGGCCCCAAGACCACGATGTCCGTCAGTGCAGGACCGTATGCGGCGCCACCAGCGGCTGCACCAATCACGACCGAGATCTGCGGGATAACACCGGAAGACCGCGTCATGATGGCGAAGACTTCGCCGACGGCGTGCAGCGAGACAACGCCTTCAGCCAACCGAGCGCCACCGGAGTGCCACAGCCCGACGATCGGGACCTGCTCCTCGAGCGCCCGCTCATAGGCGCGCACGATGACTTTGCAGCCTTCGACGCCCATGGCGCCACCTTGGATGGTGGCATCGGAGCAGAAGGTCACAACGCGCGTGCCCTTGACGGTGCCAACGGCGGCTAGAAAGCCGGACATGTCCTCATCGCTGATGAGTTCAACCGTGCCGTCGTCATAGAACGTCTCGAGGCGCTTGCGCGGGTAGCGCGGATCGTCTTCGCGTGGCGGCTTCACCTTGGCGCTGGCCGCGGCCGAAGCCTGCGACGAAGCAGCCGAGGGGAGTGGACACTCATCAGACGCTCCGGAAGGTGAGAGCGACGTTGGCGCCGCCGAAGCCGAAGGAGTTGTTCAACGCTGCGATGTCTCCGTCCGGCAAAGCACGTGCTTCACCGGTGACGACGTCGAGGTTGATCTCAGGGTCCTTGTCGACCAAGTTGATCGCGGCCGGAACGGTGCGGTGATAAACGCTCAACACGGTGATCAGGGCTTCGAGAGCGCCAGCAGCACCCAGCAAGTGTCCAGTCATTGACTTGGTTGCCGTCACCGGAATGGTGGGAGCCAAATCACCGAACGCTCGGTTGATTGCCTTGGTCTCGGCCAGATCGCCCACTGGGGTTGAGGTGGCGTGTGCGTTGATGTGCTTGACGTCGCTCAACTGCAGGCCACCGTCTTCGACAGCCTCGACCATGGCGCGGGCAGCGCCCTCACCATTGGGCTCACCTGCGGTGATGTGGTACGCGTCCGACGACATACCGACACCGGAAAGGTAGGCGTAGATCCGGGCTCCACGCGCCAACGCGTGCTCTTCAGACTCCAGCACCATCATTGCCGCGCCTTCGCCCATGACGAAGCCATCGCGGTTGACGTCGTAGGGGCGAGAAGCAGCGGTTGGATCGTCGTTGCGAGTCGACAGCGCCTTCATCTGGGAGAAAGCGGCCAGCGGCAGTGGGTGCATTGCTGCCTCAGTGCCACCGGCGACCATGACATCTGCGCGACCGTCCCGAATCATCTTGGCGGCCATGCCCATACCCTCAGCGCCACTAGCGCACGCGCTCACGGGGCAGTGCGCACCGGCACGTGCGGACAGGTCGAGGAGACCGCAGCGGCGGGGCCGTTGGGCATCAGCATGGGCACAGCAAGCGGGAAGACGCGGCGGGGGCCCTTTTCTTTCAGGACGTCCCACTGGTCGAGCAGCGTCCAGACGCCACCGATGCCGGTGCCGATAGCGACGCCGAAGCGCTCCTGGTCGACGTTCTCAATGCCGGCGTCAGCCCACGCTTCGCGCGAAGCGATGAGGGCATACTGGCCAGCGGGGTCATTGCGGCGAACCTCGACCTTAGGCAGCACTTCGCTGGGCTTGGTCTGCAGAGTGGCGGCAAAAGTAACGGGCAGCTCGTATTCATCGAGCCATTCCTGAGGCAACGGACGTGCGCCGGAGCGCCCCGCCAAAATCGATTCCCAGGTTTCGGTCATGGTGCCGCCCACGGGGGTTGTTGCACCCAACCCGGTGACGACTACGCGACGCTCACTATTGGCGGACATTCTGTGGCTCCTCAGCAATTACGAGTTCAGACCTAGGCAGTGCAGTGGCGGTGGGGACCGCCAAGGCCCGGTATGCGGCACTGCCCGGGGGCGTGCGCGGCATACCGGACCGAAAGTGGATCAGCCCTGGTTCGAGTTGATGAAGTTGACGGCATCGCGGACGTGGGTCAGGTTCTTGACCTCGTCGTCCGGGATGCGAACGCCGAACTTGTCCTCAGCGTTGACGACGATGGTCATCATCGACAGCGAGTCAATGTCGAGGTCCTCGGTGAAGGACTTGTCCATCTCGACTGCGTCGGTCTCAACGCCGGTCTCTTCGTTGACGATCTCGGCCAGGCCGGCGAGGATTTCGTTTTCGTTCAGTGCCATGGTGTTTCTCCTTGGTGTTGTCGGCTTGAGGCTGACCCGGGATACCCGCCGGGCCACGGGAGGGTGTGGTTACGGCATGACGACGACTTGAGCGGCATAGGCCAACCCAGCGCCGAAACCGATCTGCAGGGCAAGGCCACCCGAAGGGACGTCGCCTGCTTGGAGCATCCGGTGCATAGCCAGCGGCACCGAAGCTGCTGAAGTGTTGCCCGTCGTGGCGATGTCGCGGGCAACCGGGACGTCTTCTGGCAACTTCATCGCCTTGACCATCGCATCGGAGATACGCATATTGGCCTGGTGTGGCACGAAGGCATCGAGTTGGTCTGGCGTGACGCCAGAGGCCTCTAGGGTCTTTTTGGCTATCGGCGCGATCGAGAAGACGGCCCAGCGGAAGACCGACTGACCCTTCATCTCGATGTAAGGCCAACGAGGAGTCAAGCCAGACTCGGGGTTCTCAATCGCTTCGCGCAGGTTGAGCCAGGAGTCCTTTGGACGATGTTGTCCCACTTCTCACCGTCCGAGCCATACAGCGTCGGGCCAATGCCCGGGAAGTCGCTGGGTCCTACGACAGCCGCGCCTGCTCCGTCAGCAAAGATGAAGGCACTGCCGCGATCGTGTGGATCCACGAAGTCTGAGAGCTTTTCAACCCCGACGACGAGAACATGCTTGGCACTACCGGAGCGGACCATGTCGTTGGCCATCGAAATGCCGTAGCAGTAGCCAGCGCAGGCTGCCGAAAGGTCGAGGGCGCCGGGGCTTGAAATGCCCAACCGAATGGCCAAGAGGGAGCGGCCGCAGGGTTTGGTACGGGTGGCTGATCGTCGCGAACAGGATGAAGTCAATGTCGTCGGCAGTGACACCGGCTTGCTCCATGGCTTGCAGGCTGGCGGCCTCGGACATGTCGATGATCGACTCGTCTGGGGCGGCAAAGCGACGCTCAATGATTCCAGTGCGCTGCTGGATCCACTCATCTGAGGAGTCGATGTTCTCGCAGATTTCGGCGTTGCTGACCACACGCTCGGGGCGGTAACTGCCCAAACCGTGGATGCGAGCGTGCTGGACCGCGGGCGGAATGGTGAGAGCGGGCTGGTTGGGCTTGGGCGTGCTCATTCGGAATCCTCCGTGGGGTGCAAACGCAGCAGTGGTTGGCCGGGGGCGACTGGGTCGCCGGGCTCGGCTAGCCATTCAGTGACGTGGCCCGGGTGCAAAGCCTTGACCTCGTGCACATCGCGACGGCCTTCGATGCGGCCGATGACATCGCCTGGTGCGACCGTGTCGCCGACAGCGACGACGTGCTGCAGCATTCCCTTTCGGGAGAGACGATCAGGCGCCAGGTGGGGCTCTCGGCTTCGTCCTCGTCCGAGGAGTGCTCGCGGATCATCCGGTGTGCTTCATCAAGCTGATCGGGGGTCTTCAACGCCAGGAGTTCAACGCCAGGCATGGCCCTCTTGGCCAGGCCAGCCAAGGTTCCCGCCGGCGGAATCTCAATGAGGCCGGTCACGCCCAGATCAGCGAAGGTCTGCATGCACAGGTCCCAACGGACCGGGCTGGAAACCTGGCTAACCAGTCGACGCAGGACCTCGCGGCCCTCCTGCACGACGTTGCCGTCGGCGTTCGAGACCAGTTTGGTGGGGGTCGTGCACCGAAATTGCTCGTGCGTAGCGGCCGAGGGTGTCGACTGCTGGGGCCATGTGCTCGGTGTGGAAGGCGCCTGCAACCGGCAACGGGATGACTCGTGCCTTGGCGGGTGGGTTGTCCTTCAGCGCGGCCAACTGCTCGTGCGTGCCAGCGGCAACGACTTGTCCGGCGGCGTTCATGTTGGCTGGCGTCAGACCGTGCTGCGCGATGGCGGCCGCAACCTCGTCGGCGTCTCCGCCCACGACTGCAGACATACCGGTGGGGCGGGCAGCGCTGGCTTCAGCCATACCGCGGCCACGCTCTCGCACAAACACCATGGCCTGCTCGGCGCTCAACACACCTGCGGCTGAGGCGGCGGTGATTTCGCCGACCGAGTGACCGGCGCCAACTCCGACTGCGCGGAAGCCGTCGGCCGGGTGCTGGAAGAGCGCGAGCAGCGAGATGAGTCCTGAGCCAACAATCAGTGGCTGGGCCACTGCAGTGTCTTTGATCGTCGCAGCGTCGGAAGTGGTCCCGTGTGCGACCAAGTCCATTGAGGCCACAGCGGAGAGCCACTCCATGCGATCACGGAAACCGGGCAGTTCAAGCCAAGGGGCGAGGAAGCCGGGAGTCTGGGAGCCCTGTCCGGGCGCAACAATTGCTAGCACGTGTTCCACTCTGCCGGGTGAAAGTCTCCACATGTGTCAACGATGCCGACCAGATACGCCGGTGGTGTTTGTAGGGATCCTACAAAAGGGGCAGGTTACTGGCGAGGACGACTGCTCATTGTGTCGCGCCACACACTGGAACGCTGCTCGCTAAGTAGACCCAGCGACAAGGCCATCTGCGCGACCCAGGCGCCACGCGACGAAGTCAGGTCCACGTCGACGATGTCGTCAATCCGGCGCAGGCGATATCGCACCGTGTTGGGGTGCACAAAGAGGAGGCGACCAGTTGCCTCCAGCGCACCACCCGTCTCAATAAATGCCTGCGCAGTTTCCAGCAACGACGAGCCTTCATCGCGCAGCGGCTTGTAGACGCGATCTACCAAAGTTCGCCTGGCGGGGGCTTCTCCGAGCAGCGCGCGTTCGGGGAGCAATTCGTCGGCGCTGACCGGTCGCGGCGCTTGCGGCCAGGCATGGACGGCGTCGAGCCCAGACAAAGCCGCGCGCGCTGAACGGCCGGCCGCAAAGAGGTGGGGGACAACAGGTCCGATGACGACCGGGCCCTCCCCAAAATTGGGGGCCAAGACGGTGGCGTGCGCTAGCGGGTCGGTTGTTCGGCCTAGGACACAGATCAATCGATTGCCTTGCACCGCCGTCAATGCCTCAATACCTGCGCGCCGAGCCGCCTGCCGGATTGCCACCAAGACAGTGCCAGCGTTGGAAGAACCCACAGGTCGGGGCGCTGTGCCCGCGAGCACAGCCACCGAAGTGACATCCGACCACTCCAACTCGGCGGCTCGGCTACGCAGCGTGTCGTCGGCTTCACCGCGGACCACCGCGTGGACGACGAGAGATTCAAGTCGCGCGTCCCAAGCGCCGCGAGATTCGGCGACCGAGGCATAGATGGTGGCAGTGGCGAAGGCGACCTCCCGCGAATAGCGCAAGACACCTTCACGCAATTGCGCCTGATCTTCAACATCAGCCAACAGCGCGACATGGTCCTCAACAGTGTCCACGGTCGTGCGCACGAGATCGAGAGTCTGGCTCAGGCTGATCTTTGGGCCAACTCGCGTGGGGCCGTGCCGAAGATGTCGGAGGCAATCGTCGGCTGATCGGCTCCACTTCGATACCACGAAAGAAATGCCGCCACCCCAGCCTGGGCGACAAGTGAAACCCACGAGCGGTCCTCGGCAGAAAGCTCTCGATACCAAGCGAGATCGGCCTCCATCCGCTGAGCCGCTGCGGTGGCCACGGTGCCAGCGTGGCGGGCAGGCAAGTCACGCGGATGGTCGGCAGGCATGGGGTCAACTCTAGTCCCCATCGGTGCTGTCGTGGGCGGCTGCAGTTGTGCCAGATTCACAATGAAGGTGTGATGGGGGAATGGAGCAGCCTTTGATCATTGCCCACCGCGGCGCTAGCGGGTATCGACCCGAGCACACCTTGGCCGGCTATGAATTGGCGGCTCGAATGGGGGCCGATTGCCTGGAGCCAGACTTGGTGTCGACTGCCGACGGGGTGTTGGTGGCCCGTCACGAGAACGAGATCTCAGGAACGACCGACATTGCGCAGCGAGCCGAGTTTGCGGACTACCGCACAACGAAGGTCATCGACGGCACCGAGGTTGTTGGCTGGTTTACCGAGGACCTGACCTGGGCGCAAGTCCAGACGCTGCGCGCCATCGAGCGGATCCCGCAGTTGAGGCCCGCGAATACGGACTACAACGGGTTGTATGCGGTGCCCAGGTTTGAGGAGATTCTGGCGCTGCGCGAGCGGCTCAGCGATGAGCTTGCTCGCGAGCTGGCCGTCTATCCGGAAACCAAGCACCCGACATACTTTGCGGGTTTGGGGTTGGCTCTGGAAGAGCCGCTGATGAAGGTGATCACGGATGCCGGACTCAACCATGCTGATGCTCCGATATATATCCAGTCGTTCGAGGTCGGCAACCTGAGAAAACTGCGTCGCGACCTTGGCTGTCGGGCCAGGCTGGTGTTTCTCGCTGACACTGATGGCGCGCCGGCTGGGGACCCGACCGGTAAGACCTACGCGGAGTGGCTCACCGCAACGGGACTGAGCGAATTGGCGGGCGACGTCGATGCACTTGGCCCCCACAAGGACCTGGTGTTGAACCCACTGCTGTTGAACCCACTGCCCGGCGTGCCGTCACTCGTCGAGCGAGCCCATCTTGCTGGACTCGTGGTGCACCCTGGACGTGCCGGGCGGAGAATGCCTTCCTTGCACAGGCCTGGCAATCAAGCGAAGCCCCCAGTGAGCACGGCGATGTGGCCGCAGAAGTGACGGCCTTGTTGGGCCTGGGTGTTGACGGAGTTTTTAGCGATCACCCCGATCTGGCCGTTGCTGCGCGAGATGCCTGGTGGCAACGCAAAGCGCCACCCCCAGTAGTGAGGAGTGGCGCTTTTCGCTTGCGTGTTACTTAGGCGTCGCCGCCTGCTTGGCCGGACTTGCCGGCACGCACATCGTCGATGCGGTATTTCTTGAAGGCTTCGCGCGGGACCGACGGGTCGATTTCGCCGCGATCCGCCAGCATCTGCAGGGCCTTGACCGCCATGGATGGGCCATCAATGTGGAAGAAGCGACGGGCTGCGGCGCGGGTGTCGGCGAAACCGAAACCATCTGCGCCGAGCGCGTAGAAGTCCTCCGGGACCCATTGCGCGATCTGGTCTTGCACTTGACGCATCCAGTCGCTGGTCGCGATGACCGGGCCATTGCCCTCGGAGAGGCGACGGGTGACATACGGGACGCGACGCTCGGCGTCTGAATCCATGAACGCGTCCTCGTCGCAGTCCATAGCCTCACGACGCAACTCGGTCCACGAAGTCACCGACCACAGGTCAGCAGTGACACCCCAGTCGTCGAGCAGCAACTTGCGGGCCTCCTCAGCCCACAACATGCCAACACCCGAGGCCAAGAGGCGCACGTGCTTACCTTCACCGGCGTCCTCGCCAGCCTTGACCAGGTGCATGCCCTGCAAAATGCCATCGACATCGACGTCCTCAGGCTCAGCAGGCTGCTCCATCGGCTCGTTGTAAACGGTGATGTAGTACAAGATGTCTTCCGGCGTCTCGCCATACATCCGGTCCAGCCCGTTGCGGATGATGTGCGCGATCTCGTAGCCATAGGCCGGGTCATATGACACAACCGCTGGGTTCGTCGCGGCCAACATCTGTGAGTGACCATCAGCGTGCTGCAGACCTTCACCGGTGAGCGTCGTGCGGCCAGCGGTCGCGCCAATCATGAAGCCGCGAGTCAACTGGTCGGTGGCAGCCCAAATGCTGTCACCGGTGCGCTGGAAGCCAAACATCGAGTAGAAGACATAGAACGGCACCATCGGCACACCGTGTGTCATACGACGAGCCAGCAGCCGTCAACGCGGCTAGCGAGCCAGCCTCGTTGATGCCAACGTGCAAGATCTGACCGGAGACGGACTCCTTGTAGGCCAGCATCAGGTCAGCGTCGACCGAGTTGTAGTTCTGCCCGTTGACGTTATAAATCTTCGCCGTCGGGAAGAAGCTGTCCATACCGAAGGTTCGGGCCTCATCCGGGATGATCGGCACAATGTGCGGGCCGAACTCCTTATCGCGCATCAAATCGCGGAAGATACGGACAAACGCCATCGTCGTGGCGACGCCCTGCTTACCCGAGCCTTTCTTTGCGGCCTTGTAGGCCTTGTCGTCGGGCAACTTGAGCTTTTTGCCAGCCTGCGGGCGGCGCTCCGGCACATTGCCACCAAGCTTTTCCCGACGCTCCATCATGTATTTAATGGCCGGGTCGTCGGCACCAGGGTGGTAATACGGAGGCGCGTACGGATCTGCCTCAAGCTGCTCGTCTGTGATCGGGATCTTCAGCCCGTCGCGGAAGTCCTTAAGGTCATCCAGGGTCATTTTCTTCATCTGGTGCGTGGCGTTACGACCAGCAAAGTGACTGCCGAGGCTGTAGCCCTTAATCGTGTGCATCAAGATAACGGTGGGCTGACCAGTGTGGTTCTGCGCGGCCTGGTAGGCAGCGAAGACCTTGCGGTAGTCGTGGCCACCACGCTTAAGCTTCCACCAGATCTCTTCGTCAGACCAGTCCTTAATGAGTTCCTTGGTCCGCGGGTCGCGGCCAAAGAACTGATCGCGGATGTAGGCACCATCGTTGGCGCGGAACGTCTGGAAGTCACCGTCTGGCGTGGTGTTCATCAGGTTGACCAAAGCACCGGAGTTGTCGCCCTCAATGAGCGGGTCCCAGCCGCGGCCCCAGAGGACCTTGATGACGTTCCAACCGGCCCCGCGGAAGTACGCCTCAAGCTCCTGAACGATCTTGCCGTTGCCTCGCACCGGTCCGTCGAGTCGCTGCAGGTTGCAGTTGATGACGAAGTTGAGGTTGTCCAACTCGTCGTTAGCTGCGACCTGAAGCAGACCGCGTGACTCGGGCTCATCCATTTCGCCGTCACCGAGGAAGGCCCACACCTGCTGCTTGGACGTGTCCTTCAACCCGCGGTTGTGCATGTACTTGTTGAATTGCGCCTGATAAATGGCGTTCATCGGGCCAAGGCCCATCGACACCGTCGGGAACTGCCAGAACTCGGGCATGCTGCGCGGGTGTGGGTAGGAAGGCAGCGCCTTGACCTCACCGTCGACAATGTGGCTCTTTTCCTGACGGAAGCCATTCATCTGGTCTTCGCTGAGCCGGCCCTCCATGAAGGCGCGTGCATACATACCGGGGGAGGCGTGTCCCTGGAAGAAGACCTGGTCTCCGCCGCCTTCGTGATCGCGGCCGCGCCAGAAGTGGTTGAAGCCCACTTCGTAGAGAGTCGCAGCCGAGGCATACGTGGAGATGTGCCCACCAACAGAGATGTCCGGGTGCTGAGCGCGGTGCACCATGACCGCGGCATTCCAGCGAATCCAGGCGCGGTATTTGCGCTCGAGTTCTTCATCACCGGGGAACCAAGGCTCGGACTCAGGGCTAATCGTGTTGATGTAGTCCGTCGTCGTCAGCGAAGGAATCCCGACCTGCTCTTGCCTGGCTCGCTCGAGCAACTTGAGCATGAGGAAGCGCGCCCTGCGCCGACCGCCAGCGTCGATGGCACCGTCAAGAGACGCCAACCACTCCTCGGTTTCCTCAGGGTCCGTGTCCGGGATTTGGCTCGGGAGCCCGTTCAGGATGGGACCGGAGTTGCCTCGGTCATTCGCCACGGCGCGTCCTCTCTCTGGTTGGTCAGTCGTATTCGGGGATTAGTCTGTCACGGCGGTATGCACGGCGACAGTCTCGGTGGCCCAACCGAGAATATTTGACAGGGAAATAGGGCTTTTCCCCCTGCCAGTCGACTCTGCGGCGTGCTTGCGTAACACTAGGTTGGTATTTACATCAGTGTTCGCGTCTCATCAGGAGACCGAGCAACCTCTGAAAGGAGTGGAACGTGGCAGGCACCGATAGCGGCCGCTTGGCCGGACCGGTGAAGAAGTTGGGCTTTAAGGCCGGACAGATCGTCATCGAGTTTGGGTATGACGAAGATGTGAACGAAGACTTCCGCGCAGCAATTGCCGAGATCGTTGAGTCACCGTTGGAAGACGAGGCTTACGACGGAGTCGTCGATGCCGTGCTCCTCTGGTGGCGCGAAGGCGACGGGGACCTCACTGATGAGTTGGTCGACGCACTCACCATGGTGGAAGAAGGCGGCTTTATCGCCGTGGCGACGCCTGGCATCAGTAGCCCCGACCGTGTCGAGGCCCATGAACTGCAAGATGCGTGCAACACCTCTGGTCTGACTGCGGCCGGTGCCGTCCCGATTGGCACCGACTGGGTCTCTCAGCGACTCGTGGGACGCAAGTGAACGAGCCTGAGTTTGGCCTCGACAGCCCAAAGTCGGCGAGCCAGCGCTCGACTTCACCCTGAGCGATCAGTACGGCGTGGCCACCACTCTGTCTGAGGCCGTAGCCGACAAGCACGCGCTGTTGGTGTTTTATCCTTTGCTTTCTCCGGTATCTGCACCGGAGAATTGTTGGAAGTTCAACTCAACATTGATCGATTTTCCAATGACGCAGTGCAGGTTTACGGGGTTTCGTGCGACCCGATACCAACCCTCAAAGCCTGGGGCGCTCACGAAGGTTTGCGCCTTCCCTTGCTCTCAGACTTCTGGCCACACGGTGACGTAGCCCGCGACTATGGCGTCTTCCACGAAGAGTCGGGTATGGCTGTCCGTGGCACTTTCCTTGTGAGCCCGGAAATGAAGATCGACTGGTCCTTGGTGCACGGGCCTGGACAGCAGCGTGACATTGGCACTCTGCACGACGCGGTCAAGCACCTGATCTGACGCTGCACCATCAAACGACGCACTTGGTCTCGCTCTGCTAAGAGGAAGCCTCCGCACCAGTTTGCAGTGGATGAAGAGGTAGAGCGGCAACGTCGCTAGCCAGACGCACAGGGTTATCCAAAGAATGTCGCTGCCGGTTGAGTCGACTCCTCGTTAACGATTCAGATGCGCCAGCCGTAGCGTCCACCGAGGGCCTCGACTATCGGCATGCCTTGTTCTGGTGGACGTGGTGGGCTGCTGTTGGGTGAGTGTCATGGCCTTGCCTCCTAAATCGGCATTCGGCGGAAGAGTCGGTAGTGGACCCACAGGATCAGCGGTGTGATCACGAAAATGGCGATTGCCATCGGAGCCATGAGGTCAACAACCATGGAGGGGTAGTCCTGCCCCACGGCAAGAAAGAGCGCTGCGATCGAGAGCGCGATAGCCGCTAACGCTAGGTTCACGATCAGCGCGACAGCGACACTCAGGATACCGCGGGTGACGCCCCAGCCGGCCCAAATCGTACCTGCCACGCCGAGGCAGGCGAGGCCCAGAGGGCCAAGTGAAAGAGATAGTCCGATACGCCTAACGAAAAGCGCATCGGCCCCTCGGCCGTTGGGCTCAGCGCGACGCGTCCGTATGGGGTAAGGGTTGCCTCTGCAACCGCCCAGGCCGTGAAGAGCGCCGACCAGAGGCCCGGGATGATGAAACTAAGAACCGCCGCTGTGAGGAAAGTTCTTCGGCGGGCGAAGCCCAAACTCAAGGCGAACGGCGCGGCGCTCTGCCACCACAGCACAACCCACGCGAAGACCAGGATGGCGTAGACATCTGCCGGAAAGCCGGTAGAGATCCGACCGGTTTGTGCTGAACGAATCGATGGTTCGTTGATGACCAGGTAAAGGCCAGACAGAAGCGACGCGAAGGTGACAAGGACCGGGACGGCCCACAACCGCCACGCGTAGCGGCCTCAACAAAGCTCGCGCGATCGCCGGCGTGCTGGCTTTGCTTGCTGCAGGTCGCATATCGAGATTCATGACATTCCCCTTTGTGTGACGTGTCCGATGGAGCCGTCAGGGTGGCGGGTACTGAGCTAAACAGAGAGCCGGCGGAAGAAACGATATTGGACCCACAGGATCAGCGGCGTGATCACCAGCAACTCGATGATCAACGGTGTGATTTGGGTCGAGAGGCCCTGAGGTGGGTCGGTCCAACTCGAATACATGAGGGTCTCTAGTGCTGCGTAGGCCCAACTGCCCAGCACAGCGACCAACGCTGTCAGGCCAGCTTTGGCTAGGCCCCAGCCAGCCCAGACTGTCCCCGTAACGCCAATGCCAACAATGCCAATCGGACCCAAGCCCAGCACGCTCAGCATTGGCGACAGGAAGGTGCTGTTGTCGAGCCAAAAACCCAAGACGGACGCATCAGTTTGGAAGGCCACCTCGAGCCAGGTGCCAACGGTGAACATAGCCAGCCAGACAATCGGAAGTGCCAGGCTTAGACCGGCTGCCGTTGCAAAGTCTCACGCCGAGGCAGCCCCAGTGAGAGAGCGAAAGGTGCGGCCCAGCGCCACCACATCACCGACCACGCCACGATCGAGAGCAAGAGAACGGTGATCGGTAGTGAGGTTGTTTGCTCCGGCACCACGCCGGCGCGTTCAGTGCCGCCGGTGTAGTACAAGCCCAATGCAAAGTACAGGTGACAGAGGGCGACCGTGACGAGCACGATGGCCGGGACGACCCATGCGCGCCAGGCGTAGCGGCCGAGTAGAGCCAGCGTCACGGTCCATGTGGTGCCGACAGCAGTGGTCTCGCGAATCCTTGTTTCAGTGGCCATGACTTCGTCCCTTCATGAGGTTGGCACTCGGCTGAACAGCCAGGCGTGAATTGGCGTGTAAAGGAAGGGCAAAAGCAGAACGCCGTTGAAGAAGAGGAGCATCGGCACCTGCCAATCGGTAGCCACGTCCAGTTCGACGACCCAGGCTTGCATTTGAAACCCTGCCCAAATCTGGAAAGGGGTTAAAACAGCAGCCGATACCACGCTGGCGATAAGCCCCCAAGCGGCCCAAACAGTCCCGACGATGGCGAAGACCAGAGCGAAACAAAGCCAGGAGACTGTCGACGCCATAGCGTGGGTCGCGACATCAGTCACCGTCACTTCGTCCCACAGAGGGCTACCAGCTGGAGCCAACATGCTGCCGCCGCCGACGTTGATCTGTGAGTAGGGCAAGAATGCGACATCAGGCGTGCCGGCAAAGATCGTCAGGCCACCAAAAGGGTTTGTTTGTCCTTCCCAACGCGACAGCGCATGCATGCAGAAGAACCAGAGAGCGGGAAGCCCCGACGTGTAGGCCAGCCCCACGGCATACGTCACAATTCGGGTATGCCCCATGCTCAGGGCGAAGGGGACCGCCCAGCGCCACCACATGATGGTCCAAGGCACCAGCGAGAAGATGAGAGCGCTCCAGGTCCAGCCTGATGACAGTCTTTGCATCGAAGAGGTCTTGCTGGCCTCCAGAGACAAGTAGGAAGCCACCGCAGCCAGGAGCACGACGGCCGGAACAATCCAGAGGCGCCAGCCAAAGCGACCCATCAAGGCTCTCGTGAGGGCGAATGCTCCCCAGGAGGCGGTCTTGGCTGTGCGGTCAGGGCTGGTCGTGGCTGCTTCGTGTGTCTGAGTCATGATTCCTCCTGATCGTGAGTGAGTGCCGAAACGACTGCACTCAGTTGCGCGGAGTTCACGGTGAGCCGGGGTGCTGCAGCTCTTGGGAGAGCAGCGCAGCGGTATCGACGAGGGCTCGAGTGCGCCGACCAAGGTGGACGTCTTGAGGATCGAGTGCTTCGGGAAGCCTTCAAGCGCCTTCGGGCCCAGTCACCCAGTGGTAACGCTCGGCGATTTCGTCGACTTCGGCGTCGAGGGTGATGCGACCGCGGGTGAGCACCAGGAATTTGCTGCACCACGGTGCGGCCTCATCGATGTGGTGGGTAGCCATCAGTAGTGTGCGTGGATGCTCAGCGAGTTCGTCGCTGACGAGTTGCATCAAGATCGAACGACTACGGTCATCCATCCCGCGCTCTGGCTCATCCAGCATGGTGAACTCGGCGCGGGTGGCCAGTGCCAAGCAGGCCAAGCCAGCGCTGCGTTGCCCAACGCTGGAAAACTTCGAGCGTGCTTCCAACCCAAACGCAGCAAGGCCGTCGTTGAAAACACTGTGGTCAAAACCCGCGTGTCGGCGAGAGAAATGGCCAGCCAGGCTCGCAACCGTTTGGTCAGCCCACAGCGGCCGCCAGCCAGCCATCAACATCACGTCGCGAGGCCGAGTCACAGCGCCCTTGCTTGGGCTGAGATGGCCAGCGAGGATGCGCATGAGTGTGGACTTGCCACCGCCATTGGCGCCGGTGAGTGCAGTGAGCTCGCCCGGCATGATGGCGAGCGAGACATCAGTGAGCGCCGAGGTCCGCCCGAAGCGATGACTGATACCGGTGGCAGTGACGGATTCTTGGTGCGAAATTGTGTCCTTCGCATCGACTGATTGCTCGGTCATGCAGAGTCACCGCCAGTCGCGGTGTCGGCGGCGCGCACTTCGTCGACAACTTCATCGATGGTCAGGCCCAGTGCCTGTGCCTCGGCAACTGCGGGCAACACGAAGTTGCGGCCAAACTCTGCGCGACGACTCGCGCGGATGGCGTCCCGAGCGCCGGGCGAGACGAACATGCCGACACCACGTTTTTTGTGCAGGATGCCGGCATCAACGAGGTGATTGAGCCCCCGCAGCGCAGTGGCCGGATTGATGTGGTGGAAGGCCGACAACTCGTTGGTCGAGGGTGCTTGCGCGCCTTCATCCAGCGAGCCGTGCAGGATGTCATCCTCCAAGGACTTGGCCACTACCACAAAGATTGGCGCCTGTGGGCTGCTCGCTGCCATGTCGGTCCCTATGGGTTGATTAGTCAACTGATTAACCATGTAAGCAACATAGACCGAGATGTGTTGTCCGTCAATGCGCAATTTGGTGGGTAGAGATGGCACAATGTGGCCGCGGCGTGTATGCGCCCAGGGCCTGTAGCTCAGTTGGTAGAGCACCGCGTTTACACCGCGGTTGTCGTCGGTTCGAGGCCGGCCGGGCCCACGTGGAGAACTCAACATCAGCGCTTCGCTTGGGACAGGTTATTGCTGCCCTTGATGAGTTTTTCCCGCCCGAATCGGCCCAATCATGGGATCAAGTGGGCCTCACCGTGGGGGATCCCACGCAGCCTGTGACCAAGGCGTTGTTGGCTGTTGACCCCTCGTTAGCCGTGATTGATGAAGCTATCGCCGGTGGCTATGACCTCATCGTGACCCACCATCCGCTGCTGCTGCGCGGCATTAACTCGGTCGCCACGACGTCGGCCAAAGGCGTGGCAGTCACCAGGTTGATTTCCGCAAAGTTGCCCTCTACTGCGCCCACACCAACGCCGATGTCGCAGACCCCGGGGTCGGACAGGCGCTGGCACAGGCTGCCGGGCTGACGACGACCCAAGCCCTCGAAATCACCGAGGGCCAAGAGTTGGGGCGCGTCGGAGACCTCTCTGCGTCAATGTCGCTGGCTGACTTCGCTGGCTTGTTGTCCGACAACTTGCCCCCAACAGCCGCTGGCCTGCGAGTGTCTGGCCCGGCCGATGCAGTCGTCCAGCGCATCGCTGTGCTGGGTGGGGCCGGTGACAGCGCGTTCGGTGCCGTGCGCGGCAGCGGCGCCGATGTCTATGTGACTGCCGACTTGCGCCACCACGCCGCCCTCGAGGCCCGTGAGGAAGCCCTCGTCGGCAACGGCACGCCATACCTGATTGATGCTGGTCACTTCGCCACGGAGTATCTGTGGCTACAAGGACCAGCTGACCGCCTGATCGCTCACAACTTCGATGCAGCGCAGTCGCTGGAAGCGCATGTGAGCACCATCGTCACTGACCCTGGACGTTCGTCGTCGGCGGGGCAACACCCACTCCCAGCAAGGACTCCGCATGAAAGCTGATCCCACCCGGCAGAACAAACTCCTGGAGTTGCAGCAGCTAGACACCAAGCTGGCTCAGCTGGACCACCGCGCCAAAACGCTGCCCGAGCACGCCGAGGTGGCGTCCCTGGCCAAGCAGCAAGATGACTTGGACGCAGAGGTCGTGAAGACCGAAACTGCGCACGGCGACGTGAAGCGCGTGCTCAGCAAGGCTGAGGCTGACGTCGCGGTCGTTCGCGAACGTGCCGAGCGCAACCGCAAGCGCCTTGATGCTGGCCAGGGCTCAGCCAAGGACCTGCAAGGTATGCAGCACGAGCTTGAGTCTCTCGCTCGCCGTCAGGGTGTGCTGGAGGACGAAGAGCTTGAGGTGATGGAGCAGGCCGAGATTGCTGAAGCCGAGGCTGAGTCCGCGGTCAAAGACCGTGACGCCGTAGTGACCAAGTTGGCTGAAGTTGTGCAACGCCGCGACGCCACACTCCAAGAGATTGCTGCTGAGCGCGAACAGGTCTTGGCAGGCCGCGAAGACCTCATCATCATCGTGGGCTCGGACTTGATGGCACTCTATGAGCGGCTCCGTGCCCACAGTGGCACTGGCGCTGCGCCCTTGGCGCGACGTTGCTGCGGTGGCTGCCAGATCGAGATCAACCCAGTCGAGTTGAGCAGGATCAAGGCCGCCGACGAGGACGAGGTGCTGCGTTGCGAAGAGTGCAGCCGCATCTTGGTGCGCACTCCTGAATCGGGTCTCGCCTCGTGAGCCGTCGCCTCATCGTTGAGGCCGATGGCGGATCGCGCGGAAACCCGGGAGTCGCCGGCTACGGCGCGCTCGTCCAAGACGTGGCCACCGGGGAGTTGCTCGCCGAGCGGGCCGCGCCACTGGGCAAAGAGTCCAACAACGTCGCCGAGTATTCGGGGCTCATCGCGGGCCTGCAGGCGGTCGTGGACCTGGGGTTGGCTGAAAAAGCCAACGTCGCCGTGCGGATGGACTCCAAGTTAGTCATCGAGCAGATGGCTGGCCGCTGGAAGATCAAGCACGAAGCAATGCGAAGGTTGGCGCTCGAAGCACGCGACCTGGTCCACGACATTCAGCGTCAGGGCGGATCGATCTCCTGGCAGTGGATGCCTCGCGGTGAAAACAAGGCCGCCGATGCGCTGTCGAATGACGGCATGGATGGGCTGACGATCCGCCGTGATCACGTTGAGCCAGCAGCCAGCGCAGCGACGGTGCGGGCCCCGAAGGCAACAGCCGCTGAAACGAAATCTACGCAGGGCGACTCGGCCCAGGGCAGCTTGTTTGACGACCCAGTCGCCGATAGTTCTGGCGCTGACAATGACTCCAGTACCCCGGTTGCTGAAGTCGCAATGTCCGCCAGAGCCTCGCTTGTTGGCGAGACCCGCATCTATCTGGTGCGGCACGGAGTCACCGACTTCACCCTCGCCAGCAAGTTGGATGGCCGCGGCGGCTCAAACCCAGAGCTTGCGCCTGAGGGGTTGGCGCAGGCGGCAGCCGTAGGACAAGCGATGAAAGACCGCCTGGCCCATGACGGCATCAACGATGCAGTCGTGCTGACCTCAACGCTGCGCCGGGCACAGCAAACGGGTGGCGCCATTGCCGAGCAGCTGGGAGTCGAAGCCGCCGTCGACGAAGACTGGGACGAGCAAGCCTTCGGCGACTGGGACGGGATGTCGATGGCTGACCTCGCTGGTCAAAGTCGCGAGGACCTCAAGAGCCTCTGGAGCGACGTCGACTACTCCAGGCCGGGTGGGGAATCGCACCGAGCCCTTGCCACCCGGGTTATAGCCGCACTTCATCGCGCTGTCGCCATGGGCGACACCGTCATCGTGGCAACGCACCGCAAACCGTTGTTGTGTGCTCTCCGAAGTGCTAGGCATGGACCACGAGCGGGTCTGGGCGTTGGCCACCGACCCGGCCTCAATTACCGCCTTGGATATCTGGCCCGATGGTGGCGCTCGCGTCGCCTTCCTCAACGACACGCACCACCTGCAGTCCCTAGCAACCACAGCCCCGAAAGCCTGAGGACATCACCATGCGCTACGCCCAGACCGTGATCGACCTGGTGGGAAACACCCCGCTGGTGAAGTTGAACCACGTCACGGACGGTGTCTCCGCCACCGTTTTAGCCAAGGTCGAATACCTCAATCCCGGTGGCTCATCGAAGGACCGCATAGCTAAGCGGATCATCGATGCCGCCGAGGAGCAGGGCTACTGAAGCCCGGTGGCACGATCGTGGAGCCCACCAGCGGCAACACGGGGATTGGCCTGGCGCTGATCGCCCAACAGCGTGGCTACCACTGCATCTTTGTCTGCCCCGACAAAGTTGGCGAGGACAAGCGCAACGTGCTGCGCGCATACGGTGCGGAGGTTGTTGTCTGCCCAACGTCAGTTTCGCCAGAAGACCCCCGCTCGTATTACAGCGTGAGTGATCGACTGGCGGAAGAGACGCCTGGCGGCTTCAAGCCAAACCAGTACGAAAACCCCGAAGGCCCGCGTAGCCACTACGAGACCACTGGCCCCGAGATTTGGTCTGACACCGAAGGCAAGATCACCCACTTCGTCGCAGGCGTTGGCACCGGCGGCACGATCAGCGGCACCGGCAAGTTCCTCAAAGACGTTTCCGAAGACCGCGTCCAGGTCATCGGCGCCGACCCGCAAGGCTCGGTGTATTCGGGGGTAGCGGCCGACCGTATCTCGTCGAAGGTGTCGGTGAAGACATCTGGCCCGGCGCTTACGACCAGAGCATCCCCGACGCCATTATCGAGATCACCGACGCCGAGTCATTTGAGATGACCCGTCGATTAGCCCGCGAAGAAGGTCTGTTGGTGGGTGGCTCGTGTGGTCTGGCGGCTGCCGCAGCGATTAAGGCAGCGCGTGATCTGGGCCCAGACGATGTCGTCGTGGTGTTGCTGCCCGATGGTGGCCGCGGCTATCTCGGCAAGATTTTCAATGATGGCTGGATGGCCCAGCACGGCTTCATGGCGACCGCGGAGGAACCAGCGTCGCTGACCTCGTCGCCGTCACGGGGCGTCAGCCTGAAGACATAGCCCACCTTCGTGTCGAGCACTCGGTGGCCGACGCTATCGCTGCGCTCAAGGCTGCCCCCGGCCATACCTTGCCGGTCCTGAAGGCTGACCTGCCCGTGGTCTTGGGTGAAGTGGCAGGCACCCTCAGCCAGGGCGATCTGCTCGAAGCGCTCGCTTCGGGCGCGGTCTCGCCGACTGACTCGATTGAGTCCGTTGTTGGTCCGATGCCCACCCTGATTGGCGCTGGCGAAAGTTTTGACGCCGCCCGGGAAGCATTAGGCCATGTTGCGTTGTTAGTCGCAATGAGTGATGGCAAACCCATTGCCACTCTCACGACAACGGACATCCTCGATCACGTCAGCGAAGTGAACTCATGAACGGCTTTTCCACCCGCGCGATCCACGCCGGCCAGGCATTCGACCCGACCACCGGTGCCGTCATTCCGCCGGTCTATCAGACCTCGACGTTCGTGCAGAAGAGCGTCGGCGACCTGCGTGAAGGCTATGAGTACACCCGTGGCACCAACCCGACGCGTGATGCTCTGCAGGAGTTGATTGCGGACCTCGACGGCGGCAACCACGGCTTTTCCTTCGCGAGTGGCCTGGCAGCTGAAGACGCGATCTTGCGCGCACTGCTGCAACCAGGTGACCACGTGCTGATGGGCAATGACGTGTATGGCGGGACGCACCGTCTCGTCAACCAGATCCTTGCTGCATGGGGCGTGGAGTTGAGCACCGTCGAGATGAGCGATGTCGAGGCTGTGCGGTCGGCGATCAAGTCGAACACCAAAATGCTCTGGGTCGAGACTCCCAGCAACCCGCTGATGAAGATCTCCGACATCGAAGCGGTGGCTGCTGTCGGCCACGAGAGCAACCTCACCGTGGTTGTCGACAACACGTTTGCCACCCCCGCTCTGCAGACGCCGCTGGCTCTCGGCGCCGACATTGTTGTGTATTCGGCGACGAAGTACCTCGGTGGTCACTCTGACGTGCTCGGTGGCCTCGTCGTCACGAGCTCGGAGGAGATCGCTCAAAGGTTGGCTTCATCCAGTTCGCTGCTGGCGCGGTTTCGGCTCCGTGGGAGGTCTTCCTGACCATTCGCGGCATCAAGACGCTGAACATCCGGATGAAGGAGCACAGCGCCAACGCCACCGCAGTTGCGCAGGCGTTGGTGGATCACCCAGCGATCGAGCGCGTCTACTACCCAGGGCTAGAGGACCACCCAGGCCACGACGTTTCCGCCAAGCAGATGAAGAACTTTGGCGGCATGGTCTCGATCGCGCTGAAGGGTGGCGCTGCGGCAGCCAAGGCTTTCGCCGAGTCGACTGAGTTGTTCCAGTTGGCTGAATCGCTTGGTGGCGTGGAGTCGCTGGTGAACTACCCGGCGATGATGACGCACGCCTCGGTTGCTGGCACCGAGTTGGAGGTGCCGGACAACATCATCCGGCTTTCGGTTGGCATCGAGGACCGCGGTGACCTGGTGGTCGATGTGCTCAACGCATTGGAGAAGGTCAGCCAGGCATGATCGACGCCACCAAGGGCTTCACCATCGTCCGTGTCCTCTCGGCCACCCCAGAGCGGATCTGGCAAGCCTGGACAAGGGCGGACGAGGTGAGCCAATGGTGGCACCCGCCGGGTCTAGCACCCCGCGCGAGACTGTCGAGATGAACGCCGCAGCCGGCGGCAAATACATCTACGAAATGGTCAACGACGTCACTGGCGACAGCGTCGTGACCGGCGGCTTCTTCATCGATGTTGAGCCTTTCGAGAAGCTCTCGCTGACCTGGGGCGTTCCCGGTGCACACCCAGAAGACACTCCTTTGGTGACGGTTAACCTCGACGAGGTTGACGGCGGCACTCAGCTAACTTTCGACCTGCGCGGCGTTGAAGGCAGCCAGGGCGACAGGTTCTTGTATGACGGTTGGGCTGGCGTGCTCGATTCGTTGCAGGCCCACGTGCAGCAGGGGTGAAGTGAGTTTGAGCATACTAGCCTTTAGTTTTCACCGACAGCACCCACGTTTCCGCATACTTGTTGGCTCGGCGCTTCGGGTCGTCGCCATCCGGCTAGGCTGACGCCCATGTCGCGCACGCTATTGCCCAAGGTCATTGCCACCGACTGTGACGGGACCCTGCTGCGGAGCGACGGCACGATTTCACCGCGGACGCAAGCCGCGGTTGAAGCTGCTGAGGCTGCTGGGATCACCGTCATCTTGGTCACCGCTCGGCCGCCTCGATGGCTGGATGAGTTGGCGAGCGTCGCGGGGGAGAGCGCCATCGCGCTGTGCGGGAACGGCGCATTCACGTATGACCTCAACTCGCGCGAAATCATCTCTCACCGGCTGATGGACCCAGACTTGGTGGTGCAATTGGCCGCCGAACTCCACGACTCCATCCCCGACATCCACCTTGCGCTGGAGAGTGTCGCTGGTTTTGCCCACGAGCCAGGTTTTGAACGAATGTCTGGCCGAACGGATGGGCTGTGGGCTGTCGGGCCAGTGGATGAACTCGTCGCTAGCCCGCCGGGAAAATTGCTGGTGCGGATGCCGAGCGCTGACGTCGATGAGCTGTTTGAGCAGGTGGAACAGGTTGTGGCTGGTCGCGCCGAAGTCTCGCACTCGGGCGCCGCGGGCATGGCTGAGATTGTTGCCACCGGAGTGACTAAGGGGATGGCGATCAAGCCTGGTGCGAAGAGCACGGTGTCGAGGCAGCCGATGTGTGGACCTTTGGCGATATGCCCAACGACATCCCGATGCTGGCTTGGGCAGGACGATCTTTCGCCATGGCCAATGGGCATGAGCAGGCCAAAGCAGCCGCCACAGACCACATTGCCAGCAATGACGAGGACGGCGTTGCCCAGGTCATCGAGCAAGCATTGGCATCCGCGCTGAAGGACTAGTGAATTCACCGGGTGAGTCGGCATAGGGTGAGGGCATGACCCACCAAGCAACGACGCTGACCAGGGTGCACGCCGACGCAGATCAGTCTGCCCTCGAGCGCGCCTTTCAGGATATTCGCGAGTCGCAGGACGTGCGTGAGGACTTCTCTGCTGAGGCACTCGCGGAGGCTGAAGCGGCAGCGAAAGATCCTTCGCTGCCCGAGGAAGACCTGACTGCCATCGAGTTCATCACCATCGACCCTCCGGGCTCGATGGACTTGGACCAAGCGATGCACATTGAGGCGATTGACGATGCTGGCGAGGGGCTTTCCGGGTCCGCTACGCCATTGCTGATGTGCCTGCCTTCGTCGCCCCGGGCGGCGCTTGGACGCCGAAGTGCGACTTCGTGGCCAGACGATCTATTGCCCCGACAAGCGCGTTGCGCTGCACCCGCCGGTGATGAGCGAAGCGGCAGCCAGCCTGCTGCCCGATGAGACGCGCCCCGCATACGTGTGGAACATCGTGTTGGATGAGCATGGCGACACCTTGAGCGCCAGCGTTGCCCGCGCGATGGTCCGTAGCCGTCGTCGCTACACCTATACCGAGGTCCAGCAGGCTGTCGACGAGGGCAATGGCGAAAGCACGCTGATGCTGCTGCGCGACGTGGGCCGCTTGCTGGTGGCCCAGGAGTCGGCGCGCGGTGGGGCTGGTTGCCGATGCCCGAGCAAGAGGTCGAAGAATCCGACGGCACCTATGAGTTACGACTGCGTCCGTTGCTCGAAGCTGAAGACTGGAACGCGCAGATTTCGCTGTTGACTGGTCGCAGTGCCGCTGACCTGATGATTGCTGGCAAGGTCGGCATCCTGCGGACCATGCCACCACCGCGCCAGGACGCCATCGACCGTTTCCGTATGCAGGTGCTCGCCGTTGATCTGCCCTGGGACGAATCGGTAAGTTATGGCGACTTCCTGCGCGGGCTCGATTGGGCCAACCCGGTGCACTTGGCGATCATCCACGCGGCCACCAGTCTGTTCCGCGGGGCTGGGTACACGCCCTTTAACGGGGTGGTGCCGGAAGAGACCGAGCAGGCCGCCATCGGCGCACCTTATGCTCACGTCACCGCTCCGCTGCGTCGCCTCATCGACCGCTTTGGCCTCGTGGTGTGTGCAGCCTTGAGTGCCGGCGAAGAAGTCCCCGAGTGGGTGATGAACTCGCTGGAGGAATTGCCAGATCTGATGAGCGAAAGCGGCCGCCGGGCTAATTCCGTCGACCGAGCCTGCATCGACGCTGTCGAAGCGGCTGTGCTGCAAGACCGGGTTGGCCAAGAGTTTGCCGCCAGCGTTGTCGAGGAGACCTCACGCGATGACCTCATCGTCCAGGTGACCGACCCTGTGGTCTTGGCCTATTGCGATGGCGACGCCGAGTTGGGGGAGCGGATCACTGCTGAACTGACCCTCGCTGACCTGAATGCGCGCAAGGTCCGATTCAAGGTCGTGCCCCAGGTAGGCTGATCCCCGTGGATGAGTCGGCCAGGCGGTCGCGTCAAGACGTTTGGGCCTAGCCCAATCGGACTTGCCGAGGAACGTCCGGGCTCCACAGAGCAAGGTGGTGGTTAACAGCCACCCGGGGCAACCCGCGGGATAGTGCCACAGAAAACAAACCGCCATCGGCAACGGTGGTAAGGGTGAAACGGTGCGTGTAAGAGACCACCAGCGCTCCAGGTGACTGGAGCGGCTAGGTAAACCCCACCTGGAGCAAGACCAGACAGTATGCGTTTGAGGGCTGCTCGCCCGAGTATGCGGGTAGGTCGCTACAGGCGGCTGGCAACAGTCGTCGTAGATGGATGACCGTCACCAGCACAATGCCAGCAATGGCGTGTTGGGACAGGACCCGGCGTATCGGCTGACTCATCCACACTTATTCGATCAGGTCGCCATCAACCCAGACTTGTGCCACGTCAGCGTCTGAGCCCAGGGTGAAAATCGAGGCCAAGGCGTCGGCCGGCGAGTTCGCATGGCCCAAGACGGTGCTCAACGTCGATCCCGATCGCGGAGAGATCTGCACAGCATCAAATTGCATGCCTTCGCTCAGATGCCCGACGGTTGGCAGGTCTAGCGCTTGAGCTCCAGCTAGCGTCGCCAAGTACAGCATGTGCGCCGGCATTAGTGGATAGCCGTCGGGTTGTAACTGCTGGTGGAAATAGGCCTGCAGGCCGACTTGGATCAGGTTGAGCCCCGTCCCAGCGCCGACATCGGACCCCAGAGCAACGCGCACACCGTGGTCGACGTGCGCAGCTAGCGGGAAGAGCCCACTGCCAAGCGCTGAGTTCGACGAGGGGCAGTGCGACACGCTGGCTCCGGTCTCAGCCAGCCTCGCCAACTCCGCCCCGCTGGGGTGCACGTTGTGTGCGACGACGCTTCGTGGGCCCACAAGCCCGAACTGGTCATAGGTGTCGAGGTAGGACGTGCTCTGCGGGAAGAGGTCGCTGACTGTGGCGATTTCATCCGTGTTCTCGTTGATGTGGGAGGTGAAGAACAAGCCCTCGGCGCTCACCAGGGTCTGTGCGCATACCTTGAGCAGGTCTTCGGTGGTCGCCAACGAAAACCGGGGCGTGACCGCATACCGGAGTCGTCCCACGCCGTGCCACTTGGCCACAAGTTCGGCTGCCTCAGCCAAGGCCCGCTCCGGTGTGGTGTGTAGATCCTCGCGCAGCAGCCGATCGCCAACGACCAGCCCCGACGTGATCCGCAGCCCTGACTCAGCGGCCGCGGCAAAGAAGATGTCCATCGCCCTGGCGTAATGCGAACCAAAGACGAGCGCCGTGGTGGTGCCCGCCAGTCGCAAACCCGTCAAGAAGTCCCCGGCGACCTGTTGGGCTACCTCCGGGTCAGCGAGTCTCGCTTCCTGCGGCAAGCGCAGTCTTCTAGCCACTCCATCAGTGGCATCCCGAGCCCACCGATGATCGGCAACTGCGGATAGTGCACATGGGTGTCGACAAACCCCGGGAGCAGAGCGCCTTCGAGGTGAACAACCTCGGCGTCGGGTGACTGCGACTGAGCAGCCGGGAGAGACCCTCGGAAGGTGATCTCACCGTCCGCGACGACGAGTGCGGCTTCTTCAGCGCGCAATGCCCCACCGTCAAACGGCGAATCGGGGGTGTCCATCACGAGACCGGCATAGATGGTGCTCATGACCGCACCTGACTCAACGTCTGCAAGAGATCAGCCGCGACGCTGACGGCGATGACGCCGGGGTGTTTGCCCTCGATGCCGGGCACGCCGATGGGGCATTGGATCCGCTCGACTGCACTCGCGGGGTGTTCCAGGTCGACCAGCTTTTTGTGGAAGCGCAGCCACTTGGCCCGCGAGCCAATCAGGCCGATCGTGCCCAACTCGCCATGACGCAGCGCCGCGTCGCAAAGGATCAAATCTTCCGTATGGTCGTGCGTCAGCACCAGCACATGCGCGCCTTGGGGCAGGGTTGCCGCGACAGACTCGGGCGCGGGGGAGGTGTAGATGAACCGACGCAGGCCCTGAGGCCAGAACGTCTGCGACTGATGCATCGACGACATCCTTGCGCGAATCGGTCAGATGCAAGATGACCTCGTGGCGGGCCATGATCCGCGCGATCTCCTGCCCGACGTGGCCGAGACCAAAAATGGCGATGACTGGTCGTGCCGGGAGGTGCTCGAGGATCACGCTAACCTCGCCGCCGCAGCACTGGTTGCCGTGCTGATTATTGGCGTGCTCGTTGAGGGCAAACGCCATCGTCGTAACGCGGGCTGCTTCGTCGCCAGAGGCATCTGTCCCGAGAACGGCTCGCGCTCGGTCAATGACGGTTGCTTCCATATTGCCGCCACCGATGCTGCCGTGGCTGGTCGCCGAGGTGACAACCATCTTGGCCCCAACATCACGAGGTGAGTGCCCGCGCACCTCGGTGATCGTGGCCAGCACTGCGCCCTGGCCGTGAGCCCGCAACTCACCTAGCGCGGACAGCCAATCGGTGCCGGAGGCAGGGGAGACCAATGATCTGCGGTCATCCCGCGGCCTAGCCGATCTCAGCAGGAGTGTTGGAGCGAGCGCGTTCAATCGCCCAAAACACAGCCTCGGGTGTCGCCGGCGAATCCAGCGTCACGCCCTGGGCTGGGTCGCCAAAGGCTCCGGCAGCATCGCGTAGCGCTTCTCGCACCGAGAACGCCAACATCAACGGGGCTCGCCGACTGCCTTGGAGCCGTAGACAACCCCAGGCTCGGTGGCGTGCTCAAAGAACTTCACTCGGAAGTCCGCAGGCATTTCGGAGAACGACGGGAGTTTGTAGGTGCTGGCTCCTTGGGTGGCAAGTCGGCCCTTGCTCTCTCCATCGGAGGAGTCCCAAACGATCTCTTCCAGCGTCAACCAACCGGCGCCTTGCACAACCGCCCTCGATCTGGCCGATGTCGATCAGCGGTGACATCGAGTCGCCGGCGTCGTGCAAGATGTCGACACGGCGAGTGGTGTAAGCCCCAGTGAAGCCGTTGACCTCAACTTCAGACACCGCGGCGCTGTAGACGAAGTATTTGAAAGGGGACCCTTGGAACGTCGGCAGATCCCAGTGCAGCCCATCGGCACGATAGAAACCCGTCGATGACAAGGAGATGCGCTGGAAGTAGGCCGCTTTGACCACTTCTTCCCAACTGACGCTCTTATCCAGCCCCAGTCCGGTGACTTCTCCGTCAGCGAAGCGGACGTCATCGGCGGCGACACCGAGCAGACCTGCGGCTACTGGGGCGATGCGGGCGAGCAGCGTTTCGCAGGCATTCTTGACCGCTGCGCCATTGAGGTCGCTTCCGGTGGAGGCCGCTGTGGCTGAGGTGTTCGGCACCTTGTCGGTGCGCGTCGGGGCCAAGCGGACCCGGTCATATGGCACTCCCAGCGCAGTGGCCGCGACCTGCAGCATCTTGGTGTGCAGACCCTGACCCATCTCGGTGCCACCGTGGTTGATCAGCACCGATCCATCCTTGTAGATCAGCACCAGCGCGCCACCCTGGTTGAACGCGGTGAGGTTAAACGAGATCCCAAACTTCACCGGCGTGATCGCCAGGCCACGCTTGACGTGCTCGCTGCCTTGATTGAACTCATCGATCTCGGCGCGGCGGGAAGCAAACTCACTCGAGGCCAGCAGTTGGTCCCAAATCTGCGGCATCCGCTCCGACTGCTCAACAACTTGACCGTATGGCGTCCTCTGACCGGGGACATAGAAGTTTCGCTGACGTAGTTGCTCGGGGCTCAGACCTAGTTTCGGTGCGACCTGACCCAGGATGTCCTCCAGGACGATCATCCCCTGGGGCCCGCCAAACCCGCGGAACGCCGTCTGGGAGGTCTTATTCGTTTTGGCGATGCGACCAGAGACCCGAATGTTGGGCACCCAATAGGCGTTGTCGACGTGACACAAGGCTCTCGACAGCACCGGCTCGGAGAGGTCAAGACAGAATCCGCCGTCAGCGGTCAGCGTGGTGTCAAGGGCCGTGATGAGACCGTCGCTGCTGAAGCCCACCTTCCACGTGGAGTGGAAGCCGTGCCGTTTGCCGGTCATCGTCATGTCTTGGGTGCGGTTCAGTCGGACTCGCACTGGCCGATTGGTCAGCGTGGCACCAATCGCCGCGATCGCAGCCAACCCGTGCGGCTGCCACTCCTTGCCACCGAAGCCTCCACCCATCCGCAGGCACTGTACGGTGACTTGGCTACTGCTCAGGTCCAACACGTGCGCGACGATCTCTTGCGTCTCGCTGGGGTGTTGAGTCGAGGACTGGATAAACAGTTGGCCAGATTCGTCCACCATCGCCAGAGCCGCGTGCGTCTCGAGGTAGAAGTGCTCCTGCTCGCCAAACTCAAACTCGCCCCTAAAGACGTGTTCCGCCTGCGCAAATCCATCGTCGAGATCGCCGCGAGCCATGACTGGCTGGAAGCCCTGGAAGGACTCTGCAGCGATAGCTTGGGTGGCATTCAAGATGGCTGGCAATTCGGTGTAGTCAACCACCACGGCCTCAGCCCCACGTCGAGCGGCGTCGACCGTCTCGCCCAACACCCAAGCGACCGAGTGGCCGTAGTAGCGGACGTGGTCGTTAAACAGCGGCTCATCGCCCTTGGTGCCTGCGTCGTTGACACCTGGCACATCGGCGGCGGTCAGGACGCGGACCACCCCGGGGACCTCGAGGGCCGCAGCGGTGTCGATCGAGTCCACCTTGGCGTGCGCCACGAAGACCTGGACCGGCCAGGCATGCAACACCTCGGTATGCCGTGAGTGCAGGTCATCGGTGAACCTGGCTGTGCCGGTGACGTGCTGCACGGCGCTTTCGTGGGGCACGCGGGATCCCACTGCCGCAGACTGCGGGATGTCGGCAAGTGGCCGCTTGAGTGATAGTTCACGGGGTCACCTCAGCAAAGAACCGCAGGATGGATTGGGCAGCTGTCGCTGATCGATAGGCCGCACTGGCGCGATGGTCATCCAGCGGAGTGCCCACGTCAGCCATCACTTGCGCGGCAGCATCAAACGTTTCTTGCGACCAAGTCTTTCCTTCGAGGGCAGCCTCGGTGTCGGTGGCTCTGATCGGCGTTGCCGCCACTCCACCCACGCCGATTCGAACATCACGTATCTGCCCGTCGGACACCTGCATACTGATCGCGACCGCGACTGAAGAGATGTCGTCAAAGCGCCGTTTGGCGATCTTGTAGAACCGAGCGTGCGGTGCAACTGGCGTGGGTATGCGGATGGCTCGGATGAGTTCGTCCGCCTCTCGCACGCTAGCCCGATAGCCGGTGAAGTATTCACTCAACGGCACCACGCGCTCACCCCCTGAGAAGTTAAGACGAGCGAGGCATCCAGGGCCAAGAGCACCGGAGCGCCGTCGCCAATGGGGGAGCCGGTGGCAATATTGCCGCCTAGCGTCGCGCCATTTCGGATGAGCCGGGACGCGAACTGGGGGAACAACTCAGCTAGCAGCGGATGCCACCCTCGAGCCGGTGCTCGATCTCGACAAGGTCAGCGCGGCACCGATCTCGAGGTGATCGTCAGCCTGCGTCAGCTTGCGCAGCTCATCGAGCTGGTCGAGGGCGATGGTCAGCGGGGCTGTGCGGTGCTTAATGGCGAGCTCAACTCCCCAGTCGGTGCCTCCCGCCAGCAACACGGCCTCCGGCTCGCCGGCGAGGTGATCGAGCGCATCGCTCAGGTTGGCTGGCCGGACAAAGTCACCCTCGGCGTGCCTTAGGTGGAAGGGGCCAGCAGCGGGCGCTGGCTGCGCACGGCGTTTCGCCAAGCGGTCGTTCTCGGGCACGTCACCGAGGGCGTAGGCGGCATCGCGGATCGGGCGATAGCCGGTGCAGCGGCACAGGTTGCCTGAGAGCGCATGTAGGTCAAAGCCATTCGCGCCAAGCTCGTGATCACTTCCGCATTGCGCCGGTGACTCCTCGACTGCGGCAGAGGCGCCGCATGACTGGCTGCCACAGATTTCAGCGCAGGAGCGGCGCTCTGGCCGGTAGTACTCGGCCGCCATCGACGCCACAAACCCAGGAGTGCAATAGCCACACTGCGAGCCCCCGCGCATCGCCATCTCGTGTTGGACCGGGTGCAACTCATCGCCGTCGGCAAGCCCCTCGGAGGTGTACACCTCTTGATCGCTGAGCGCTGCGATCGGGATCAGGCAGGAGTTGACGGAAGTCCATTGCGTGCCGCCGTTGCCGTCCGGGCGGGACACGATGACGGCGCATGCTCCGCACTCGCCTTCGGCGCAGCCCTCTTTAACCCCGGTCAGGCCAGAGTCTCGCAAGAAGTTGAGAGTCGTGGTGTGCCCCGCGACGTCCGAAACGTCGAGATCTTGCTCGTTCACCCGAACCGTCAGGCTCTGCGTGCTGGCCTTTGCTGCAGTGTCCGTCACGCTCATACTCCTGGCTCACTGGCCTAGCGCGTCATTGCGCTTGCATGGTTGCAGGCCGCTGAGCGGGACCGCGCACAGGTTATCCATGCGAACAATGCGCGGCTAATGGTGATGCAGATTACACCAGGTTCGTTTGGCCTGGCCGCAGGCGGTTAACGCCGGACGCGTTCCTTGGCTCGGCCCACGAAGTTGTTCATCGTGTCGTTTGCTCCGAGGAAGTTCATCAGTGCGTCGAACCCACGCACTGGCAACATCCGCGCTGGCGCGACCGTGTGGATAAATCGGGGCATGAGCAGTTGTTCCCGCCCTTGCTCGATGGCCTTCAGCGTCTTCTCGACGGCGTATTCGGGCTTCAGGATAGGCAACAGGAGCGGAAACCTCGTTTCCACGCCGTCGAACATGCCGGTATCGATGAAGTACGGGCAGACCACGAGCGACGTCACACCGGTTTCCTGCTTTGCCATCTCGGCTCGGAGCGATTCGGCAAATCCAAACGCCGCAAATTTGCTCGCTGAATAGTCGGTCTGCTTGGCAACTCCGGCCAGCCCAGCCGCGCTGGAAATCGTAACCACGGTGCCGTGACCGTTATTGATCATGTCGCCCAGGAAAGCTCGGGTGACCCAAAGAGAGCCAAGGTGTTGACCTGGATTGTGCGCTCGATCGCCTCGTCGGTTGCGTCCAGGAGATATTCACCGGTCACGATCCCAGCGTTGTTGATCAGTATGTCGACCGGCCCGGACTCCTGCGCCGCCACCTTCACCGCGTCCCGGTCCGAAACATCAACAGCAAAGCATCCGCTGACCCGCCGAGGGACTTGATTTCGCCGCACACACTCTCGGCGGCTTGGCCATCAAGGTCCCACACAATGATTCGTGCGCCACGGGCCGAAGCGCCAAGCGCGAGCAGTCGTCCGATGCCGCTGCCGCCCCCGGTGATGAGGACGGTTTGGTCAGTAAATGAGTGCTTGTTCTTCGATAGAAACGCCATGTTAAATCTCCACCGGTCCTTTCCCTGCCAGGTCGTGCACGGTGACGCCACCCTCAAGGCCAAAGTTTGCAATGTGCCCGAGGTACATCTCTCGTCCGTTGGGCTTGAGAAGCCCATCGTGAATCGGGATCACTGACTGTGGCTGCATCGAGCGGACGAAGGCGACAGTGTCGGCAACCCGCGCCCATGGCGCATTGATGGGAACGCACAGAATGTCAATGCCTTCCAAACACTTGCCGGTCGCATCCAGGGCATCTCCGGGGTGAAAGAGTTTGTGGCCGTCGGCTTCAATGACCAGGCCAAGGTTGTGAATCCTCGGCACGTAGTCGTGGATGAACGCGTGTTGATCGCCGACCGGGGTGATTTTCATTGGTCCCTTAACCAGCGGCTCGTAGGGTTCTAACTGCTTAATCCGTGCTGCCAGGTTCGGTGCAGCGTTGCGCAGAGTCATCGCTGCGGCAGGCTCTAAGACAACCTGTGCCTTTGGGTTGGCCTCGAGCAGCGCAGGGACGGCCTCTGGGTCCATGTGGTCGGGGTGCTGGTGAGTAGCCAGGAGCAGCGTCAAGTCTCGGACCTGCGAGAAGTCAGAAAAGTTGCCGGGGTCGATGAGGATGCGCTGGCCGCCGGTTTCGATCAATAGGCAGGAGTGACCCAAGTGCGTGATCTGCATACGGCCACCCTAGGGCGCGGAGTCAACGAGAGCTGGTCGAGGCGAGAGCAGCCCAGTGTCGGTGCGGGCACGTACAGTGACTTTTCGTGAAGTTCCTCAACGGTCTCCTACCCAGCCATGACCTGACCTACAGCGATGTGTTCATGGTGCCGTCACGCTCAGCCGTCACCTCCAGGCTCGATGTCGATCTCACGACCCCCGACGGGGTCGGCACGACGTTGCCGCTCGTGGTGGCCAACATGACGGCGATCTCAGGTCGTCGCATGGCTGAGACCGTTGCGCGCCGCGGTGGCATCGCGGTCTTGCCGCAAGATATCCCGGTGCCAGCGTTGATCGACACGATTGCCGCGGTCAAGGGCTGTCACACCGTCTTCGAAACCCCGATCACCATCGCGCCCAACGCACCAGTGGCTGAGTTGCTCGCTGTCCTCGGCAAGCGAGTGCACCGCACAGCCGTCGTCCTTGATGGCCAGGCCCCCGTTGGCATCGTCACCGAAGAAGACTGCGCTGCCGTTGACAGGTTCGCTCAGGTCAAGGACGTGATGAAGGGGACATTGGCGTGACTGTGGCGCCGGACGCAGACATTCGTGACGCCTTCGACCTGCTCGATCAGCAGCGCGTTGGGTTTGCCCCGGTCATTGCTGATGGTCAACTGCACGGACTCGTCACCCGCACTGGCCTGCTGCGCTCGGCGCTGTATACCCCCGGCGTCGATGCTCAAGGCCGCTTGATTATTGGTGCCGCGGTGGGCATCAACGGTGACGTGGCCGGTCGCGCCAAGGCCCTGCTTGAGGCTGGGGTCGACGTCCTGGTCGTCGACACCGCACACGGGCACCAAGACAAAATGATCGAGGCGTTGCAGACCATCGTCCCGTTGCGCGATGAGCACGAACAGACCACCGGGGTGCGCGTGCCCCTGGTAGCAGGCAATGTCGTCTCGGCCGGTGGCACCCAGGATCTGGTCGCAGCCGGTGCCGATATCGCCAAGGTCGGAGTTGGACCGGGCGCCATGTGCACCACGCGGATGATGACCGGTGTCGGTCGGCCACAGTTTTCAGCGGTGCTGGAGTGCGCCGACGCAGCCCGCCAAGCCGGGGGCCATGTTTGGGCCGATGGGGAGTGAAGTACCCACGCGATGTCGCACTGGCGCTGTCGGCGGGAGCCGGCTCGGTGATGGTTGGGTCATGGTTTGCTGGCACACATGAATCACCGGGTGATCTGATGCGCGCGCCCGATGGGCGGCTCTACAAAGAGAGCTTTGGTATGGCGTCAGCCCGGGCCGTCAAGAACCGCACCCGCGACCGGAGCGCCTTTGATCGCGCTCGGTTGGCCATGTTCGAAGAAGGCATCTCGTCGTCCAAGATGTACCTGGAGCCAGCCCGCCCCGGCGTCGAAGACCTCATCGACCACATCACTGCTGGGGTTCGCGGTGCCTTCACCTACGCCGGTGCGAAGTCGATTGACGAGTTCCGCGAGCGCTCTGTCGTCGGCATCCAGGGAGCTTCGGGCTATGACGAAGGCCGCGCAAGGCACAGTTCGTGGTCTTAGCCTCAGCTGCGGTGATGGCTGGCTAACCAGGCTGCGCCGATAATCCCGGCGTCGTTGCGTAACTGAGCGGGCACAATCGGTGCGCGCAGGTGTAGCAAGGGCAAGAACTTGTCAGCCTTCTTGGAGACGCCGCCGCCGACCACGATCAGGTCGGGCCAGAGCAGATCTTCCACGTGGCTGTAATAGCGCTGCAGTCTTTCGGCCCAGTCCTCCCAGGAGAGGTCTTCGTTCTCGCGAATGCTGCTGGCTGCCCGCTTTTCAGCGTCGTAGCCGTCGAGCTCAAGGTGGCCCAACTCGGTGTTGGGCATCAGCTCGCCACCCAGGAATAGGGCCGTGCCGATACCGGTGCCTAGCGTGGTGAGCAGGACGGTCCCTTCGTGCCCCCGGCCAGCGCCGTAGTGCATTTCGGCTGCGCCGGCTGCATCAGCATCGTTGATGACGATGACGCGGCGATCTAGCACTTTGCTAAAGAGTGCTTCGGCGTCGGTGCCTATCCACGATGGGTCGATGTTCGCGGCTGAGCGCACGATGCCGTGGTGAACGACGGCCGGCACCGTGATGCCGACGGGCGCGTCGTCCTTCATGTCCTTCTTGAAGTGCTCAGCGACTTCAGCGACAACCTCTGCCACCGCTTCAGGAGTTGAATCCTCGGGGGTGTCAATGCGCTTACGGTCCTCGGCGAACTCGCCCTTTTCAAGGTCAACGGGGGCACCCTTGATGCCACTGCCGCCAATATCAATCCCCAGAATGTGGCCCTTAGACATGCCTACTCCTTGACGTCGTTGTCGTGCTGGCCCCTACCTCCATTAAGGCAGAGTCAAAACTTCTGAGCCGGTTTCCGTGATCAGAATGGTGTGCTCGAACTGAGCCGACCTGCGGCCATCTGCGGTCACGATAGTCCAGCCGTCGTCCCACTCGCTCCAGTCGGGCGTGCCTAAGTTCAGCATCGGCTCGATGGTGAAGGTCATGCCTGGCTCGATGACCGTGTCGTAGTCCGGCGCTGCGTCGTAGTGCGGGATGACGAGACCAGAGTGGAATGCCTCGCCAACGCCGTGCCCGGTGTAGTCGCGCACCACGCCATACCCAAAGCGCTTGGCGTAGGACTCGATCACGCGACCGATCACGTTGACCTGGCGGCCCGGCTTAGCAGCCTTGATCGCGCGGGCGAGGGACTCGCGGGTGCGCTCGATGAGCAGGTGCGATTCTTCATCAACCTCGCCGACCTCAAACGTGGCGTTGTTATCACCGTGAACCCCATTGATGTATGCGGTGATGTCGACGTTGCAGATGTCGCCTTCGCGCATCTCCCGGTTGTCCGGGATGCCGTGGCAGATCACTTCGTTGATGGATGTGCACAGCGACTTCGGGAAACCGCGGTAACCCAAAGTCGAGGGGTATGCGCCGTGGTCGAGCACGTACTCGTGACCGATGCGGTCAATGTAGTCGCTGGTCACGCCTGGCTTGATGGCCTTGCCACATTCTTCGAGAGCCTGGGCAGCGATCTTGCTCGCCAGGCGGATCTTCTCGATGGTCTCGGCATCTTTGACCTCAGAGCCGGTGAAGCGTGCCGGTCCTGGCTTCCCGACATACTCTGGGCGTGCAATGCTCGACGGCACAGCTAATCGGGGCGAAACGGTCCCGGGGGCGACAGCTACAGAAGACATGCGCTCAAGTCTAAGCGCCGGACGCAGGAGGCCACGATGCAGTACTGGTTCAACGTCAAGACCAAGCAGGTTGAAGCACACAACGATCCAGAGCGCGCCCGGGCCGATGCCCTCCTGGGGCCCTATGAGACGCAGGCCGAAGCCGAAGAAGCACTCAAACTGGCCGCTGCCCGCACTGAAGCGTGGGACGAAGAGCAGCGCAAAGAAGATGAGTGGAACTAAGCGGTAGAAAGAGGAGCGCGAATCATGGTTGAGCAAAACCCACACCGGCCGGGGCGCAATTTCACGTCGCGCACGTCCCCGGCGGTGCCGCCGATTTATCTGAGCACCACCTTCGAACTGGACGATGCTTCATACGAAGACATTCAGGGAACCGGCGGGCTGCACGCCACGTGGTATTCGCGGTTCAACAATCCGACTGTGGACGCGGCAGGCGCTGAGGTGGCAAGACTCCACGGTGCGACGGGGTCGATGATGACGTCGAGCGGGATGGCCGCTATCTCAACGACGCTAGTGACCCTGCTGCGCGCTGGCGACACGGTTGTTGCTGCAAAACAGGTCTATGGCGACACCGATGACTTGCTGGTTCGCGACCTCCCTGGTCTGGGCATCAACGTGATCCGGGTTGACGCGTTCGACAACGCTGCGTGGGCGGCTGCGGTCGACAAGCACCAGCCGCACGTGCTCTACGGCGAGACCATGTCTAACCCGGCGCTGCGACTGCTCGACATCCCCGCAGTTGCAAAATTGGCTCACGGAGTCGGCGCAAAACTGGTCATCGACAACACCTTTGCGACTCCCTACTGCACCCGGCCGCTTCAGTTGGGTGCAGACGTTGTCGTGGAGTCGGCAACCAAGTTCCTCGGCGGCCACTCTGACGTGATTGCTGGGGCGGTGACGTTTGATGACGACAAACTGGGTGAAGAGATTCAGCGCCGGCTGATTACCTTCGGTGGATGTTTGGATGCGCATGCGGCCTACCTGGCTTGGCGCGGTATGCGGACGTTCAATGTGCGCCTGGCCGAGGGCTGCCGCTCAGCTGCGGCTGTTGCCGAGGCGATGGTGGCTGAGCCGGGTGTGAAGCACGTGCGCTATCCCGGACGCGACGACCACCCTGATGCTGGTGCGCTCGTGAAAACCGTGATGCCCGATGCCCGTGGAGCCATGCTTGGGTTGGTCCTCGAAGGTGGCGATGAGCGCGCTTTGGAGGTCTTGCGCAAACTCAAGGTCGGGTTGGAGGCCACGAGTTTGGGTGGCGTTGAAACGCTGGCAAGCGTCCCGTTTAACTCTTCGCACTTCAACATGACGCAGCAGCAGCGTCGCGACGCGGGGATTCCGGACGGTCTGATTCGACTCTCGGTGGGACTTGAGGGTGCCGAGACGCTGGCTGACGACCTCCGTCAAGCGATGGGCTGAGCCTGGCCATGGCGAGTGTGGGTGATGCGGCCGTCGAGTTGGCCGCGCAACTTGTTTCTGTTGACAGTGTGAACCCCGGTCTAGTTGCCGACGCCGCAGGTGAGAGCCAGATTGTTGGCCTGCTCGCCGCGCGGTTGTCGCATCGGGGTTTGCCGTTGAAGTCGTGCCTGCGCCGGAGGATGAGGGCCGGCCGAGCCTGATCGCCACCTATCGCGGCACGGGTGGTGGGCGCAGCCTGGTGCTGAACGGCCACCTCGACACTGTTGGCGTCGAAGGGATGGACAACCCGTTTGGTGCTCGCATTGAGGGCGATCGCGAAACGGGGCGGTTGTACGGCCGGGGTGCCTGCGACATGAAGGCTGGGATCGCCGCCATGGTCGTTGCGGCTGAAGAAGTGGCAGCCCATGGGAGTGCTGGCGACATCATCTTGGCGCTGGTCTCAGACGAAGAGAATGCCTCTGTCGGCACCGAGGCAGTGTTGGCCCACCTGGCGGGCGGGTTGCCGGATGCCTGCCTGATTGGCGAGCCGACGTGGCTGGATTTCGCAGCGACACACCGTGGGTATGCTGTGGTCGAGGTGGGTTTTGAAGGGCGCGCCTCGCATTCGGCTCAACCCGAGTTGGGTGTTAATGCGGTCGCTCACATGGGGCGTTTCCTGGTTGGTGTCGAAGCGCAGGGGATGGCGCTCGCAGCCGGGCCGGGGCATCCAGTCGCGGGCAACGGTTCGCTGATGGCCACGGTGGCTTCGGGCGGTGTTTCGCCGTTCTTAATTCCTGCCACTGCTTCGGTTGTGGTGGAGCGTCGGACTGTCCCGGGGGAGCGGGCGGCAGATTGTCTTGACGAGGTTGGAAGCATCCTCGGCGAGATGCGTCGGTCTGATCCGTCGGTGCAGACGTCGGTCTCGGTGTCTTTGTCACGTGAAGCGTGGGAGTTCGACCAAAGCAGACGGCAGGTGCCGCGCTGAGCGAGGTGCTGGGAGGGCGTTGGTGGCCAACGGCCGGCCCGAGCCGCGACAAGTTGCTTTTCCCTATTGGATGGAGTCAGCGCTCTGGGAAGAGGCGGGAGTCCCCACAGTTGTATGCGGCCCCGCTGGCGACGGATTGCACGCTGCTGAAGAGTGGGTCGACCTGGCTCAGGTCCGTGCCTTCGCAGACGGCTTGGTTTCGGCGATCCGGAGTTTTTGCGGTTCAAAGTGAGGTATGCGGTGGCCGCCGGATTTACCGCTCCCGCGTGCCGCTTGACCGTCCAGTTTCCACCTCCTGCGTGCCGCTTGACCATCCGGTTTCCCACTCCCTCCCCACTCCCACATGGCGGCTGCAGCCCGCACGGTGTGAGGCGCCAAACCCGCGTTGTGCGCCCCTCGCGATCCGGCCCATCAGAGCCTTGCCCTTATCGAACAGATGTACTATTATTGCGTCTAAGGGAAACTGACTGGGGAGTCGAAAAATGGGGAATTCAGGCACGGGGACGATCACCAGGCCAACGGCCAAATCATCGAGCGGTCGGAGTGATCGAGTTGCGCAGTCCACTGATGCTGTTGTCGCCGCTGCGACGTTGATGGAGGGGGCTTCGCACCGGAGATTGCGCGGCACCTGGTCTGTTTGGCCCCCAAGTTCTCGAAGCAAGACCACGAAGGGCCCAGCCTCCGTGCGGCTGCCGGTCGCGAAGCACGTCAGCGTCTAGTTGAGCGGGCCGATTCCGCCGTGACGGTGTCCAGGTGGTGTGAGGCCGAGCTGCTCACGACCGCCCGTGACATGACGATTGCTGCCGGCGAAGCCTTGCTTCCAGAGTTGGGAGTAGCCAGCGTCACGGAGCTCAGCGAAAGCCAAGCGAAGCGTTGGCGAGCCTGTGCTAAGTCTGCAGTGGCATCGGAGTTGAACGCGCTTACGGGCTGGGGCATTCAAAGCTGCCATGACCGGGTTGGTCTTTCCTTGCGCCCAGGCCGATCGCCGACCGTGTAGTTAGGTCCCTGCGGGAAGGCTGGAATGACTCATGCGCCGCCTTAGATTTCTGGCGCAAAGTGCGCGGGCTCAGCGTGGATTCCGCCACTCAGGTCGCCGACGCATCGTTGGGGCCCTGCCCTGATGGAGAGGGGCAGCCTGTCAGGCCTTCTCGTGCCGAGTTCGCAGAGGGCTTACCAGGTCAATCATTGCGATTGAGGGGCGCACAACGCACGCACACAAACGCCGTCACGATCGGTGGGCGGAGCGAGACACCCAGACTGTGATTGATGACGATGGCATCGGTGTGCTCATTGCGACCAGCGGGGCGGCGTCTGTAGCCGCTGCAGCGCTGCGCGTCGACACCATTGCTCGCAAAGCTAGGGCTGCCGGAGATCCTCGGACGATTGCTGAGATTCGTTCCGATCTGACTTTGGCTCTGATCATTCACGGCACGCTTCCTGATGAGCCGGCCGCACGTGAGTCGATCGTTGGGCACGAGTCTGACGACTTGGCCGAGGTTGGTCCTCTCGTGCGGGCGGCCTTGGGCCGACACGCGGCCCCTGTGCGACTCGAGGTCGTCGTTCCGCTATCGGCGCTCATCGATCCCACCTCGTCTCAAACTGCGCACGTCCCCGGATTGGGCTACATCACAGCTGAGCACGCCCGAGAGCTGGCGCTCACGCCTGACGCAACAATTCACCGGTTGCTGACGGATCCAGCTGATGGGCGGTGCATCGAACGCTCGATCAGCAGCTACTTGCCAGATCAAGAAATGCTCAACCAGATTCGTGCTGTGGACCGGACATGTCGTGGCCAAGGCTGCACGAGAGATGCCCGACATTGCCAACCGGATCATGAGCAGCCACACGCTGATGGTGGGGCGACGAGTGAAACGAACCTCGTGTTGAAGCACTCGTTCCACCACAACAACAAGACGTTGAAACTTTGGCAGAGTGAGTTGCGCCCTGACCGCCGGGTGACCTGGAGAACGCTGTTTGGGCAGAAATATGTCACTGGGCCTTTTGACTACCGATCGCTCGAGCCGGACCCACATGGTCTGGGGCAACATTCAACACGCCAGCCGAGACAAGACATTGCATCTGACTTGGCGGACTCTCTTGCCACTGACGAGCCGAGTGAGGGCCAACGCGGTGTCCTGAGTGACTCCGGGGTCTCGCCATCAGATAGCGAGGTTTATCTGGCGTTAGCCGAGTTGTGGCGGGATGGCTCAATATCACCGATGTCTGATGAGGGTGACAACGCCGAAACAGCAGAGCTAATCTCACTGCGGCACCACACTCGGGGTGGGGCCTTACGCCCAGGCCCCCCGCCTGAGGTTCTGGCTGCTCGTCGCCCCGACGCCCCTCTGCGAAAGATTGATCCGTCTGACGACTCGCCGCCCTTTTGAGCCGAAGCAGCATTGAGCCGAAGCAACATTGAGCGTTGCGCCTTGGGGCGAGTTCTGGTGGCCTAAGAGCTGCTCGCTGGGCAGGTTTTCTACGGCAGCCAGACATCCCGCACATCTCGAGCAAACTCGGGGAAAGTGGTGGCTGGTCTCCCCGTCAGTTTGCGCACCGTCCGATTGGGAAACGCTGAAATGTTCCAACGCACCACGCGGTAGATCATCTTCTGCACCGCGATGTAGTCACTCGGCATACCTGCCGCCGCGAGAGAATCGAGGTATTCGGTCTCACTCGGTCGGGCGTACTCGATGTGTCGGCCCAACTAGGCCGTTAGCATCTTTGCGATCCTCTTATAGGTGAGGCTTTGCTCGCCCGACAGTGTGTACGACGTGCGCAAGTGTTTGCCGCCGCTGAAGACGGCTGCTGCGACCCGGCCGATATCTCGCGCGTCTATAAGCGCAGTGAAAGCACGGCCTGCGGGGACATAAATTTCGTCCCGTTCGCGAATTCCCTTTGCATAGGTCGTCGAGAGGTTTTGCATGAAAAAGTTTGGTCGAAGGTTCGTAAACGGCGCATCGACCTCCTTCAAGTACTGCTCAACGGCGTGATGCGGGGTCTTTCGATTGCCCTGCACCCCCTGCAACGACAGAAACACAATTTGCTTGATGCCAGCGCGCATAGCGGCGTCGATGAGCGGAAATAAGTACTTCTGCACATTTTCGATCGGCGGCGGTCGCATCGAAATCCCTGGCCTCGGCGCCAGCAGGTAGGGCGTAGGCACTGGACTCAGAGCGGACGGCAGCGATGACCTGTTGGTCGTCCGCAAGCAAACTCGATACGACCGATGACCCCACGATTCCAGTCGCTCCAGTAACGAAAACGGCGTTACCCATTCGAAGACTCCATCAGTCGGTGTGCACGGGCGGACTAGGCGGTGTGTATGGCCGGACTAGGCGGTGCACGTTGACGACGTAGTCGCCAGCAAAGGGCCGCCCTGCCAAGTGCCCCAGCGGGCCGAAGTTCCAGACCGGCACCTGTGACCATGCGATCAAAATTGGTCAGCGCAAGCACCTCGCAGCCAGACGGCAGGTGGTCTGAGTCAAGGCCAAAGCCGCTGATCAAGACACTGTCCTGCGACATTTGTTTGGCTAGTTGCGTGAGGGAAGCAGGCAGTTCGTCGGCTCCAACCAGGGGCATGACATTGCCAGCGACCAGCACGACATCCGCGGTGTCATCGGGGACGCTTGCGAGATCGACGTGCGCCAGATCGGTCTCGAGCCACACCGGCTTGATAGCGACTTCGCGGTCAGCCGCACGTGCGTGGGCCAACATCCGCGGATCGTTGTCTGCGCCGATGACTCGATAGCCCAATTCAGCCAGCCGCCACGCGATGCGGCCCGTTCCACAGCCACCATCCAAAACCGTGGCTCCGGGCGCAGCGAATTCATCCACCAGGTCTGCTTCAGCATGAACGCTCAAACCTGCAGCGGCGACGTCTTCCAGATTGCCTGCCATCCGTTGGTCATAGCCGGCCACGTTTTCGTCATCGGCGATCTCTCGCCAGCCACCACTCATATCGATGACTCACCACTCATCGGGTGATCTTGGGCAGGACTTGCTCGCTGAAGACATCAATCCACTCGCGCTGATTGCGACCAACGTTGTGCAGATAGATGCGGTCAAAGCCCAGGTCGGCATACTTCTGGATCTCGGCGCGGTGTTCGTCTGGATCGGACGAGATCACCATGCGCCCCTCAAAGTCCTCACGACGCACCAACTTCGCCATCGCCGCGAAGTCATGCGGTGAGCGGATGTCAGCCTTGGCAAACTTCATCCCGCCATTGGGCCACTCGGTGATTGCGTTTGCCATGGCCTCTTCATCAGTGGGGGCCCAGGACATGTGAATCTGCAACACCTTGGGCATCGCGTCTGGGTCTTTGCCGACCTCGCGGGCCCCCTCGGCGAACTTGCCAAACAACATCTCAATCTTGTCCAGCGGAGCGCCCACGGTGATGATGCCGTCGGCAAACTTGCCAGTCTTCTTCGCATTCAGCGGGCCAGCAGTGGCCACCAAGATCGGCGGTGCCTGCTCCGGCATGGTCCATAGCCGGTCGTCTCCAACTTAAAGAACTCACCGTTGTGCTTGGTGTCTTTGCCCGCGAGCGACGCCGTGAATAGCTTGTTGATGACCTCAATGGCTTCCACATGCGCCGCGAACGTTCGCCGGCTTCCGGCCAATAGCCACCCAACACGTGCTCATTCAGAGCTTCACCAGCTCCGAGCCCCAGCCAGCTGCGGCCAGGATGCATGGCTTCCATCGTTGCCGCCGCCTGCGCCACGACGGCTGGATGCCACCGAAAACTCGGGCAGACAACGCCCGGCCCGAAGTCACCCTTAGTGCGTTCGCCGACCGCGCTCAGCACGTTCCAGACAAACGACGACTCACCTTGAGCGGGCACCCAGGGCTGGAAGTGGTCGGCAGCCATGCAACCGGAGAAGCCCTTCTCCTCGGCATAGGCCGTCAACTCGATCACTTCACGCGGGTGGAACTGCTCCAACATGGCTGCGTAGCCAAAGGTCAGGTCGCTCATCTGTGTCTCCTTAAAGGCTGGGAAAGGTGGCGTTGTGGATCAAGCAGTTGGCCCAGCTTGGGCAGCCCAACGACTCGTCACCGGCAACCGGCGATCCTTGCCAAACGCCAGCGAAGACACCTTGGTGCCCATGGCTCCCTGACGACGCTTCCACTCGGCACCATCCACCAAGCGCACGATCTTTTCGACCATCTCAGCATCAAAACCCGCTTCCAGCAGATCGGCGCGACCTTGGCGTTGCTGCACATAACGATCCAAGATCTGGTCCAGCACCTCATACGGCGGCAGCGAATCCTGGTCGACCTGATCGGGCCGCAACTCCGCCGAAGGTGCCTTGTCGATCGAGTTCTCCGGGATGGGTGGCTGCTCTCCACGGCGCTCGGCCTCAGCGTTGCGCCAACGTGCCAAGTCCCAGACCATCGTCTTGAAAACGTCCTTGATCGGCGCAAACCCGCCCACTGTGTCGCCATACATCGTGGAGTAGCCGACCGAGACCTCCGACTTATTGCCATTGGCCAGCACCAGCGCACCCTCGGAGTTGGAGATGCCCATCCAGATCACGCCACGCACCCGAGCCTGCAAGTTTTCCTCGGCCAAACCGGTGAGGTCCATGTTGTCCAAAAAGGCCGTGACCATCGGGTTAATCGGGATCACGCGATAGTCGGCGCCAACGCGTGCGCACAGGTCAGCGGCGTCATCCTTGAGTGCTCCGAAGAGTATTGGCTCGGGTTGGACACCCCAATAATGTTTTCCCCACCGATGGCATCCGCCGCGAGCGCCGTGACCAAAGTGGAGTCAATACCGCCCGAGACTCCCAGACAGACCTTCTTAAATCCGTTCTTTCGCACATAGTCGCCAAGGCCCAATTGCAGCGCATTCCAAACCTCAGCCAACGGTTCAAGTCGCTCGGGCACCTCCTGCACGATTGGCTGATAAGCTTCGACCTGCTCATCACTCAGCGTGAAGTGCTGTACTCCGGCGGGCGGCTGTGTTGGTTCACACGTGTTGGGCTCAAGGTCGAGATCAACGAACATCAGGTCTTCAGCAAACTGGGCACCCCGAGCCAGCACTTCGCCAGCCGGGTTGACCACGACCGAATCGCCGTCAAAGACCAGTTCATCCTGCCCACCAACCAGATTCAGGTATGCCAGGGTCGCGCCAGCCTGAGCAGCGCGGCGCTGGCACAACTCCAGGCGTGTGTCGTCCTTGTCCATCTCATACGGCGAGCCGTTGAGGACTAGCAGCAACTCGGCTCCTGCCTCGCGTGTTTTGGCAACGGGGCCGCCCTCTTGCCATAGGTCTTCACAGATCGCGATGGCCACGTCGATGCAGCCGATCCGCACCACCACCAAGTCGCGCCCGGGAGCGAAGATGCGCTGCTCATCGAAGACGCCGTAGTTGGGCAGGTGGTGCTTGGCATAGCGAGCCACGACTTCGCCCTGCCGCAGAACCGCGGCGCAGTTCTGCGGCAACAAACGCTTCCCCAGGCTCTTGTCCGACACGTCATCGGGGTTTTCGTCACCGTCGATATCGGCCATGTTGGCCTCATCGATCGCGTCGAGATAGCCAACGACCACGGGTGTTTCGCCCAAACCGTCGGTAGCCAAGTCAGCTGCCAACTGGGTGAGTGCTGCCCGGGACGCCTCAACAAAAGAGCGTCGCAGCGCCATATCTTCGACCGGATACCCGTTGAGGGCCATCTCCGGCACCGCGACTAGGTGCGCATTCTGCGCCACCGAGGCGGCGACATACTCGCGGATTTTGGCGGCGTTGCCAGCCAGGTCTCCCACGACAGCGTTCATTTGAGCCATTGCAAGACGAATTTGGGCCATGCCGACAGCCTAGATGCTTGAGCATGGGGCAGGATGGGGGCATGGATCGTCAGCAGGAATATGTGCTTCGCACCATTGAAGAGCGAGACCTCAGGTTTGTGCGCCTCTGGTTCACCGACGTGCTGGGGACGCTGAAGTCCGTGGCTGTTGCGCCAGCCGAGTTGGAGCAGGCCTTCGCCGAGGGGATCGGCTTCGACGGCAGTTCGATTGAGGGCTTCACCAGGGTTTACGAAGCCGACATGGTGGCCCAGCCCGACGCCAGCACCTTCCAGGTCTTGCCGTGGCGCGGTGGCAACGCCGGGACCGCCCGGATGTTTGCCGACATCCGAATGCCGCACGGTGGCCCCGCGCAAACGGACCCGCGTCATGTCTTGAAGCGAGCTTTGGACAAGGCCTCTGAGCAGGGCTACACGTTCTTTGTGCACCCCGAGATTGAGTTTTACCTGTTCAAGGAGCCTTACGTCTCCGGACAAGCGCCGACCCCAGTCGACCAAGCTGGCTACTTTGACCACGTGGCACGCGGTGACGGGCATGATTTCCGCCGCGCCGCGATCACCATGCTTGAGCAAATGGGCATTTCGGTGGAGTTCAGCCACCACGAGGGCGGCCCTGGCCAAAACGAAATTGACCTGCGTTTTGCCGATGCCATGTCGATGGCCGACAACATCATGACCTTCCGCACCGTGGTCCGTGAGGTTGCGCTGCAGCATGGTTCGTTTGCGTCCTTCATGCCCAAGCCGCTGGCCGGGCAGCCGGGCTCGGGCATGCACACGCACGTCTCGCTGTTTGAAGGTGACACCAACGCCTTCTACGAGCCGTCGGCTAAATACGAAATCTCCGCGACCGGGCGTCGATTTGCGGCCGGCGTTTTGGCGCACTCCCGCGAAATCTGCGCCGTGACCAACCAGTGGGTCAACTCCTACAAACGGCTGTGGGGCGGCGAAGAAGCACCTTCCTACGTCTGCTGGGGTCACAACAACCGCTCGGCTCTGCTGCGAGTCCCGATGTACTCCATCGGCAAAGGCCACTCGCGACGCCTGGAGATTCGCTCGATCGACTCCGCCTGCAACCCCTACCTGACGTATGCGCTGATCCTCTCCGCTGGACTCAAGGGCATCCAAGAAGAGTACGAATTGCCCGATGAGGCAGAGGATGATGTCTGGGCCTTGACCGATGGCGAGCGTCGGGCGATGGGCATCGACCCGTTGCCGCAGTCCTTGGGTGAAGCGCTCGACATCATGGAAAACAGCGAGTTTGTGGCAGAGGTTCTTGGCGAGCAGGTCTTCGACTTTTCTTGCGCAACAAGTGGCAAGAGTGGGCGGACTATCGCTCGCAAGTGACGTCCTTTGAGTTGGATCGATACCTGGAGCGACTGTGACCGCTAGCCCCGGTACGCCGTTGGCGGCACTGGCTCGAGCAGGATTTACAGATGCGCGACGCGCGGACACGATGTTGCGCGACGCGCTCAAAGCGATGCCTGAGGGGACAGATCTCGACAGTCTCATTGCTGACATCAGCAACACGGCCGATCCGGACCAGGCCGTTCTCGGGTTGGTCCGTGTCGTCGAAAGCAACGCCGAGGCGGCTGCTTCCCTCAGCAAAAGGGCATTGAACGCCAGCGGATGCTGGCCATCCTCGGTGCCTCTTGCGCCCTCACCGACGATGTCGTGAAGCACCCCGAACACGTCGACGTGGTGCGGACGGCCGCCAAACCAGAGCCAGCCGCGGTCGTCGAAGCGGTGCAAGACCTTGAGGGTCGACCCGGCGCAGACGCCCTGCGCGTGGCCTACCGCAAAGAGTTGTTGCGGATTGCTACCGCTGACCTGATGGCCAAGGACCCGTTGGTCGCCATGCCCATTGCGGCCCATCAACTTGCTGATTTAGCTGGTGCCGCGATTGAGGCCGCACTAGATTTGGCCCGCGTTGAGGTCGCCAACTCTGAACTGGCCAAAGTCACCGTCATTGGCATGGGCAAGTGCGGCGGCCGCGAACTCAACTACATCAGCGACGTTGACGTCATCTTCTTGGCCGCCCCCGTGGAAGGCGCCGACGAAGAAGCAGCGATGCGTGCTGCAACATCGATTGCTAGCGCAGTGATGCGGGTGTGCGGCCAAGCGACCGCTGAAGGGTCGCTTTGGCCCGTTGACGCCGCGCTTCGCCCTGAAGGCAAGCGTGGGCCGTTGGTCAGAAGCTTGGACTCACACCGTGAGTACTACACCCGATGGGCCAGCACCTGGGAGTTCCAGGCGCTGCTGAAGGCCCGGTCATCGCTGGCGATGAGGGCTTGGGCCAAGAGTGGCTCGACATGGTGGCGCCAATAGTCTGGGAAGCTGGCAGCCGCGATGGCTTCGTCGAAGACGTGCAAGGTATGCGGCGGCGCGTCGAAGAGCACGTGCCCGCCTCTCAGTCCGATCGCCAACTCAAACTGGGCCCTGGCGGCTTGCGCGACATTGAGTTCAGCATCCAACTGCTGCAGTTAGTGCACGGACGCTCAGACGAGACGCTGCATTCTGGCACCACGCTCGAAGCCCTTGAGGCCTTGCGTGACGGGGGATATGTCGGGCGCGACGACGCTGCCGAATTGGACACCGCGTACCGATTCTTGAGGGTGCTCGAGCACCGCGTGCAGTTGTATCGGATGAAGCGTGACCACGTCATGCCGTCAGCCGAGTGCGATTTGCGGCGTTTGGGCCGCTCCATCGGTCTGCGCGGTGAGGCCGAGCGCGAAGTCGTCGAGCGCTGGCGAGCCCAGCAGCGCGAAGTGCGCAGGCTGCACGAGCGCCTCTTCTATCGCCCACTGCTGCAGGCGGTCGCCAAACTCAGCCCGGACGCTTTGCGGCTCTCGCCGGATGCGGCCAAGACCCGACTGGCAGCTTTGGGATTCCGCGATCCCAACGGCGCCATCCGTCACCTTGAGTCGCTGACCTCTGGCGTCAGTCGGCGCGCCACGATCCAAAAGACTCTGCTGCCGGTGATGCTCGGGTGGTTTGCCGACGGGGCCGACCCAGATGCTGGCCTCTTGGCCTTCCGCCGGATTAGCGACGCCTTGGGCACCTCGCACTGGTACCTGGCAATGCTCCGCGATGAAGGAACAGCCGCCCAGCGTCTAGCTCGAGTGCTCTCCAACAGCCGCTACGCAGTCGACTTGCTGATCAAGGCCCCTGACGCGGTAGCTCTCCTCGGTGACCCCTCCGGATTGGTTCCGCTCACGCCAGAGGCGATCCGAACTCGGATGACGACGGCTTGGCAGCGGCAAGAATCCACCGCCGACGCATACACAGCGATCCGCAATGTGCGACTGCGCGAATTGATCCGCATTGTGTTGGGCGACCTGGTTGGAGATCTGACCGACAAGGAAATCAGGCTGGCGCTGACCCGACTGACCGACGCATTCATCGGCGCAGGGTTAGAAATCGCTACCCGCGACATTGAACGCAAGCGTGAGGCCGAGTTGGACGTCGACCTCATCATCATCGGGATGGGCCGCCTGGGCGGGCGCGAAGTTGGCTATAGCAGCGATGCAGATGTGATGTATTGCTTCGCCCCGCACAGTGCAGACTCGAAGGACGCCGGAACAAAGGCGAGCGAGGTCATCACAGTGCTGCGAAAGGGCCTCGGCGGTAGTGGCCCAGACCCCACGCTGGAGCTCGATGCTGATCTTCGGCCCGAAGGCCGATCGGGCCCCTGGTCCGCAGTCTTGAGTCATTCACTGCCTACTATTCGCGCTGGTCAGCCGGCTGGGAGGCGCAAGCCCTGTTACGAGCGCGAGTCATCGCTGGAGATGAGGGCCTGGCTACCGCCTTCATCGACCTGATTGACCCTTGCGTTGGCCAACCGATGGCATTTCCGGCAGTGCCTTTCGCGAAATGCGCAAACTCAAAGCTCGGATGGAGGCAGAACGGCTGCCTCGCGGCGCCGACCCCAGGACCCACTTCAAGTTGGGCCTCGGCGGGCTGACCGATGTGGAGTGGGTGGTGCAACTAATGCAGTTGCGGCACGCCGCCCGAGTCAGCGGTATGCAGACCACTGGCACTTTGCCCTCGCTCTGGGCGGGTGTTGAGGCCGGAATCATCTCCGCCGAAGATGCCAATGTCATGGAGGCGGCGTGGCTTTTGGCGTCGCGACTGCGAGATGTCGGCGTTTTGTGGCGTGGTCGGGCAGTCGATTCGGTGCCCAGCGACTATCGAGATGCCGAGGGCATTGCTCGTGCTCTCGGGCGCAAACCAGGCCACGGCGTCGAACTGGCAGGGGAGTGGCGTCGCACTGCCCGGCAGTCCCGGAATGTGGTGGAGCGCTTGTTCTACGGCGACCCGGCACCCAGCCCGCGCGGCTATCCGAGTCGGCGCTCGTAGGATGAAGGCATGACCCTGCGCAGCGGCCAACCCCGCAGCGACCCCCTGTCGCGCATGGCCTTTGGCTCACCAGAGGCTCTTTGCCGACTCTTGTTCGTGGGCTGAGCACGCTGTGGTCCCCACGGTGGTGGTGCCTCAGTCAGGACGCAGCCTGGTCTCCCCGCGTGGTGGGCCAAAAGCTAGCCCTCCGTATGTCGACGCGGCCCTGCTGAGTGCCGCGAGGGTGGTTCCTCGCGGGCTGGCCCCGGCGATTGGCTTCTGGGTGATTCAGGACCGGGCGGTGCTCACCGTGCGCAACCCTGGATGGCGCGAGCAGACACGATGGGTGGTGTGGGATCCCGAGTTGGGGGTCATGCGCACGCCTGGCTTGCCGCGAGCCTCAACTCAGCAGGTCGTCGCCGCTGCAGGTCACGGGTCGCGCCGCGAATTGCGCGAGATGTTTGCTGAAACTCAGCACCAGCCGGTTCGCCTGCTGTCCGCGGTGATGTCCATCTTGTCGGTGCCCGGGGCTGGTGTTTTGTCCGATCCGTTCAGCGCGGAAGACCTGCCCGGGGCCAAAATTTTCCACCCCACCAGCAAGGAAGTCGGCAACTTCGATGACGCCGTCAAGGGCGCCGTGATGTTGCGACAGGAACTGGAGACACCAGGATGAGCACTCTGACGTTGTTGCCCGCCGTTGACGTCGCTGACGGCAAAGCCGCTCAAGTCGTCGGAATGGGCAGCACGGATCCGTTGGTGGTAGCAAAACGCTGGGTGGACGCGGGGGCGACCTGGGTGCACCTCGTGGATCTCGACCTGGCGTATGGCCGCGGTTCCAACTCCCGGCTGTTGGCGCGTCTCGTTGCTGAACTCGACGTCCCCGTGCAGGTCTCTGGTGGCATTAGCAACCAGGACACCTTGGACCACGCCCTGCGGACTGGCGCCGAGCGGATCAATCTGGCGAGCACTGCACTGCTCGATCCCAAATGGGTTGCTGCAGTGATCGCCGAATATGGCCCGCGCATTGCGATCGGCATCGATGTCGTCGGCGATGAGTGCGTGGCTCGCGGGACCGGCACCGCTGTCGGCTCGGTCAAGAAGGTCCTCAAAGATGTCTCAAGCTATGGTGCTGAGACCTTCGTCGTCGCTGATGCCTCCAGGGATGGCTCACGCCAGGGTTTGGACTTTGCGCTGTTTGAGCGGATGGCCAAGAAGTTGCAGGGACAAGTGATTGCCTCTGGCGGAGTGAGCTCGGTTCAGGATCTTGAACAGCTAGCCAAAATTGGCCGAGACTCCGATGGCGAGCCAGGTCTGGATTCGATCTCTGGCGTGGTCTTGGGCGCTGCTCTCTATCACGGTGCTTTCACCCTTCAAGAGGCCATCGCGGCACTGAAACCGCATTCGGGAAAAAGAAGAAATCATGAGTTCCAAACGATTCGACGGGCATGAGCCCACGGAAGGCACAGACACAGGTGGCGTGCCCTGGTCTGGGCGGACGCTCCTAGGCACTGGCTTTGATGCCGATGCTGGGGCAGCCGAAGCCGACGTGCTGGCGGCCTTAGACCATCGCAGCGACGAAAAGGCGCTGGTGGCTGCCATTGCTGCCGCGCGGTTAATCGTGCCGGTGGTGGCTGTCGCGGGCGAAACGACCGAAGTGAATGGTCTCGTCACGGATGCCAGCAGCGATATGGCCGCGGTGACGTTGCAGGCACCGACGGGTGAAAAGCCCTGCCCGCCTTCACCAGCATGGCTGCGCTTGCCGCATGGGATAGCTCAGCCCGGCCAGTCCCCGTCACGGCCCAACGTGCGGCGCTAGCCGCTGTCCAAGAGGGCTGCGGCGTCATCGTTATCGATCTGGCGGGCCGTGGGGACGAGAGCCAGCCAGCGCCGGTGGCACTACGCTCCTCGATGGTCTGGGCTCTGGCGATGAATCGCACGTGGTTGCCCGCCCACGAAGACGAGCACGTGCAATCTGCTGTCGATCAGGCCATCTCCGACGAATCTGATGTGTTTGGGGCGACGCTGGGCTTGGGCCAGCGCTCGGCCCTTCAGATCGCGCTTACCCTCAAACCGAACCTTGCCTCGGAGCAGATCCAGCAGATCGTTACCCGCATCGGAGAGCGGTTAGCGACCGATGGCGAAGTGCGGGCTCGGATCGACGCGATTTCTTTCAAACTGAACGACTAGCCTAGTTCTGTGTTGTTGAGTCGCTACGCCAGGATCTGGCGTATACCGGGTGTTTCCACCATCTTGTTGCTCAGCCTGGTGCTGCGCATTCCGCAAATGGCCATGATGATTTTGTTGACCCTGCATGTGGTCGACCACCTCGGACGTTCGTGGACCGCCGCCGGGGTGCTGGCCGCAGTTGCCACCATCGCGTTGGCGATCAGCCAGCCCTGGCGTGGGCGACTGCTCGATCGTGTGGCTTTGCGCCCCGTCATCGCTACGTCAATCACAGTCACTGCCTTGTGCTGGAGCATTGCGCCGTTCATGAGTTATTGGTGGCTGATGCTGCTGGTCGCTATCGCTGGGCTATTTGCCGTGCCGGCCAATTCAATCGTGCGCCAAGTGCTCATCGCTGCCGTGCCGATATCTCAGCGCCGTCAGACCTTGGCCCTCGAAGGCGTTTTTGTTGAGTTTGCGTTCATCGTCGGACCGCTGAGTGCTATTTGGGTGTCGACCGTCATCGGCACCACCTGGACCCTGCTCGCGGTCCAGGTTGTTGGCTTGCTTGGCGGGTTGGCCCTCTACCGCATCAACCCACCGTTGGTGAATGCTCCAGTGACGAGCGAACTGCCGAGTGAGCTGGGGCTGCCTCTCGCTCCCGCGCAGCCGCATACCGGCTTTATGTCCGCGATGACGGGGCGGTTTGGAGTCATTTTGGTGCTCACCGCGGCCTCGGTTGCGGTGGTCATGGGCTCAGAAGTGGGCCTCACCGCAGCCCTTCGCGAGCTCGACGCCTTGACCGAACTTGGCCAGGTGCTCGCGCTGTGGGGACTGGGCTCGGTGATTGGCGGCTTGGTCTACGGGGCCCTGCCTCGGGCGATCTCCCCGAGATGCTGCTGCTCGGGTTGGGGCTTGTCACCCTGCCCTTGGCGCTTGGCCAGACGCCGCTTCAATTCGCCTTTCTTGCCTTTGTCGCGGGGCTCCTGTGCGCTCCATCTATCACTGCGACCGTGGATGCCGTGAGCCACGCAGTGGGGGAGAAGCAGCGCGGAGAAGCGATGGGATGGCACTCGGCTGCCATGACGCTAGGTGCGGCGGGGGCATCACCGATCCTGGGCGTCGTGATCGACACAGCCGGCCCCAGCGCGGCCTTTGTGGCAGCGGCCAGCATCGGCATCGTGGCTGGTGCCGGTGGATTGCTCGGGCTGACCGTGCGTCGGCGCATTCGGCCTGAGAGCCACGCGGTGCTACACTGAGGGCTGACCCTGTGTTTGTTGTGCCGTCTACATGTTTTACAACATGTGATAGCAATAGCGAACACGGCGCAAGAGAAGCCCTGAGCTTCCACCCGCGTCTGCCGAACGAGGCAGCCGGGTTTCTATAAGGTCCTAGCGTCCGCATACCGTGCGTCCGTTGTCCTTAGTGTCTCAGGCCTCCTTTGCGCTTATGTCGCGGGAGGCCTTTTCCGCGTCTTGGGGACTGACACTGACATGACGAAGGAGCAAGCACATCAGCGAGCCTCGCATCAACGATCGAATCCGGGTACCCGAAGTTCGGTTGGTTGGCCCCAACGGTGAGCAGGTCGGGATCGTTCGCGTCGAAGACGCGCTACGCCTAGCTGCTGAAGCAGACCTGGACTTGGTCGAGGTCGCCCCGATGGCACGCCCCCCGGTTGCCAAACTCATGGACTTCGGCAAGTTCAAGTACGAAGCCGCCATGAAGGCCCGGGAGGCCCGAAAGAACCAGGTCAACACCGTCATCAAGGAGATCAAACTCCGTCCCAAGATTGATGACCATGACTACGGCACCAAGAAAGGACACGTTGAGCGTTTCCTTAAGGGTGGCGACAAGGTCAAGGTGACCATCATGTTCCGTGGACGTGAGCAGTCGCGTCCTGAGTTGGGTTTCCGTCTCTTGCAGAAGTTGGCAGAGGACATCGGCGAGCTTGGTTTCGTCGAGAGCTCGCCCAAGCAAGACGGTCGCAACATGGTGATGGTGATTGGCCCGTCCAAGAAGAAGACGGCCGTGCGCAACGAAAAGCGTCGTGACGCTGCTCGTGCCGCCGAAGCTGACCCTGCAGAAGAAAAGCCCGCTGCCGAGCCTGAGCAAGCAGTCGAAGCTGAGCAGGCCGCTGAGCCTGAGCAGACCGAGGCCGTCGAGCAGAACTGAGGGGTGAGCGGGCGCCGAAAGGCACCGGCTCGACCTGATATCCGTACCACTGCGTGAGGTTATTTCTCACGCCCGATTGATTAGGAGATCGGCACATGCCGAAGATGAAGACCCACAGCGGGGCTAAGAAGCGTTTCCGCGTGACAGGCAGTGGCAAGATCATGCACCAGCGTGCTCGCCACGTCCACAAGTTCCAGGAGCGCTCTTCGGCAGCAGCCCGTCGCCTGGTTAACGACAAGCCCGTTGCAGAGGCTGACACGCGCCGCGCCAAGAAGATGCTCGGTCTCTGAGACCGCACTTCTGCGCCAAACACTTTTTCTGACCCACTGATTTACAAGGAGTACCCACGTGGCACGCGTGAAGAGGGCTGTTAATGCCCACAAGAAGCGTCGAGTAGTTCTGGATCGCGCGAGCGGTTACCGGGGGCAGCGCTCCCGTCTGTACCGCAAGGCGAAGGAGCAGGTCACTCACTCGCTGGTTTACAGCTACAACGACCGTCGCGCCCGCAAGGGTGACTTTCGTCGCCTGTGGATCCAGCGCATCAACGCTGGCGCCCGCGCACACGGCATGACCTACAACCGCTTCATCCAGGGCCTGAAGGCTGCTGAGATCGAGGTTGACCGTCGCATGCTTGCCGAGCTCGCCGTTAACGACGAGGCCGCTTTCGCCGCCCTCGTGGAGTTGGCTAAGGCCAACGCTCCGGCACAGGCTCCCAGCCCGGCTGCCTGATCGACCGTTCCACAACGCCCCAGGACACCACGGTGACCTTTGACCTACCGCCGCTGACGAACACTCGCAGCGATCGAGTCAAAGCCGTGCGTGGCCTGGGGCGTCGTGCTATCAGGGACAAGCAGAGCAAGTTCCTGGTTGAAGGCCCCCAGTCAGTCCGTGAGCTCATTGCGTGGGCACCGGATCGGGCCCTGCACGTGTATGTCACGCAGCAGGCGATCGAAACGCACCAGCAAATGATTGCGGCCGCCCAAGACCACGGCATACCGGTGCAGGAGTGCAGCGACGAAGTTCTGGCGTTGATGGGGGACACCCAACAGCCTCAGGGAGTCCTCGCTGTCGCCAAGACTCAATCGCTCGCTCCCGAGCAAGTGCTCGCAGGTATGGCGTCAGATGACTTTGTCGTGATCCTGACTAACGTTCGTGATCCGGGCAATGCCGGGACCGTGATCCGCGGTGCAGATGCCTTCGGCGCTGCAGGGGTTTTGGTCAGCGACGGCAGTGTCGACATCCACAACCCCAAGGTGGTTCGCTCGACAGTGGGATCACTGTTCCACCTCAACATCAGCACTCAGGGCAGCGTGACTGATTTGCTGTCGTTGTGCCGACAAGCCGGTGTGCGCACTCTTGCGGCCGATGGCAGTGGCAGTGTTTCGCTGCCCGATGCCAACCTGAGTGGCCAGCACGCTTGGGTGATGGGCAACGAAGCCTGGGGGCTACCGCAAAGTGAGCGCGACCTCTGCGATGAGGTCGTGTCAGTGCCGATTGTGCGTGCAGAATCCCTCAACCTAGCGATGGCTGCAACGGTGTGCTTGCACGCGTCGGCCGCTGCGCGAGGGGTCAGTTAAACTAACCGGCGTGTCTGGACCCGATAACACCCCCGAGACCACCGATCAGAACCCGCTATCTCCCGAGGTCATTGAGCGCCACGTTGCTGCCGCTCTGACGTCGATCGAGTCGGCTGGTGACCTGGAGCAACTGAAGGCAGCGCGGCTCGAGCACGCCGCCGAGCGGTCGCCGTTGGCGTTAGCAAACCGGTCGATCGGTGAGTTGCCGGGCAAAGAGAAGGCCGTCGCTGGAAAGCTCGTGGGCCAGGCCCGCGGCCAGGTCAACAAGGCACTCGGAGCGCGGCAGGCGGTCCTGGAAGCCGAGCGCGATGAGCGCATTCTGATCGAAGAAACCCTCGACCTCACGACAGCGCGCACCCGCCGTGCCGTGGGGCGTCGGCACCCACTGACCTTGACTGCAGAGCGGATGACCGACGCCTTGATAGCGATCGGTTGGGAGGTCGCCGAAGGCCCAGGGGTCGAAGCGGAATGGCTGAACTTCGATGCGCTGAACTTCGACAAAGACCACCCTGCCCGTCAGATGCAGGACACGTTCTTCGTGGAGCCCGCTAAGGCTGGACTCGTTTTGCGCACTCACACGTCACCGGGGCAGGCGCGCTCACTGCTTGAGCGGGGTGCACCGTTGTACGTCGCGGTGCCCGGCAAGACGTACCGCACAGACGAACTCGACGCCACGCATACCCCGGTGTTTCACCAAGTCGAAGGCTTGGCCATCGACAAGGGTTTGACGATGGCGCACCTCAAGGGGACCTTGGACCGATTGGCAGAGAGCCTTTTCGGCGCCGGAGTGACCAGCAGGCTTCGCCCCGCCTTCTTCCCCTTCACCGAGCCCAGCGCTGAAGTCGACCTGGTCTGCTTCGTCTGTCGCGGGGACGACACGTCGTGCCGCACCTGTGGTGGCACCGGCTGGATTGAGTGGGGCGGCTGCGGGATGGTCAACCGCAATGTATTGAAGGCAGCCGGGGTCGACCCCGATGAATACCAAGGATTTGCTTTCGGCATGGGAGTGGAGCGCACCGCGATGTTCCGGCACGGGATCGCGGACATGCGCGAAATGATTGAGGGCGATGTGCGATTCAACGAGCAGTTCGGGATGGAGATCTGATGCGGGTTCCAGTTGAGTGGTTAGGCGAATATGTCTCGCTTCCGACCGATGTCACCGGTGAGCACGTCGCTGCCCAGTTGGTGCGAGTTGGGCTCGAAGAAGAAGGCATTTTTGGCTCTGAGGTCACGGGCCCACTCGTCGTGGGGCGCGTGCTGGAGTTGGTGAAGGAGCCGCAAAGAATGGCAAGGTCATCAACTGGTGCCAGGTTGATGTCGGTGATGCCAACGGCACAGGTGAGCCGCAAGGCATCATCTGCGGTGCCCACAACTTTGAAGTCGACGACCTCGTTGCCGTGATTTTGCCTGGCGGCGTGCTGCCTGGAAACTTCCAGATTGGCGCGCGCAAGACCTACGGCCACGTCAGCGCAGGCATGATCTGTTCTGCCAAAGAACTGGGTCTAGGCCAAGAGCACGACGGCATCATTGTCCTGACGCAACACCTGGGTCCGCAGGCTGCAGATCTCGTGCCCGGCACTGATTTGCGCTCCACGCTGGGTCTAGACCGTGAGGTGGTCGAGGTCAACGTGACACCCGACCGTGGCTATTGCTTCTCGATGCGTGGGATCGCCCGCGAGTATGGTCACGCAACCGGGGCTAACTACACCGATCCGGCAAAGTTGTCGGTGGACGAGGCCGACAAGAGCGGGTTCGCAGTAGAGCTGAATGACGACGCTCCGATCAACGGTGTCCAAGGATGTGACCGCTACCTGGCCCGAATTGTGCGCGGTTTGGATCTCACGCGATCCACCCCTGCCTGGATGGCAACGCGCCTGACTGAAGCCGGTATGCGGCCGATCTCGCCAGTTGTCGACGTCACCAACTACGTCATGTTGGCTCTGGGCCAGCCCTTGCACGCCTTTGACCTCGACTCTTTGCGCGGGCCTATTGTGGTTCGTCGTGCGGCCGCTGGCGAAAAGTTGCGCACTCTGGACGACGTCGACCGTGCACTTGGCGCAGAAGATCTGCTGATTACCGACGGCGGAGACGACAGCATCCTGGCATTGGCAGGTGTCATGGGTGGCGCGTCCAGCGAGGTTTCTCCCACGACCGCCGATGTCCTCATCGAAGCAGCACACTTTGATCAGCGCAGCGTCGCCCGCAGCGCCCGGCGCCACAAGTTGAGCACAGAGGCCTCCAAGCGCTTCGAGCGCGGCGTCGACCCCGACGTCACCGCTGCCGCAGCGCAACTGGCGCTCAACCTGCTCGTCGAGCTCGGTGGTGGCACGGTCGATCCTGGAGATCACCGATGTTGATAACCGGGTGGCCCGCGAGCCGTTCGATTTCACGCTTCGTCAGGCCTCTGACCTCGTTGGCGTCGAGTATGCCGACTCGAAAGTCATCGAGATTCTTCAGGCAGTCGGCTGCGAAGTGAGCGGCGACGGCCCAGTGATCTCGGTGCTCCCCGCAAGCTGGCGCCCCGACCTCACCGACGCCCCAACGCTGGTCGAGGAAGTTGCCCGCATCGATGGCTACGACAACATCCCATCGTTGGTTCCGGCAGCACCGGGTGGGCGTGGGCTGACGGCGTCACAGCGAGCTCGCCGCACTGTGGCTAACACCTTGGCTGCTGCTGGCTTGGTTGAAGTTCTGACCTATCCCTTCGTTGGTGAGTCTGTCCTCAATGACCTGGGCCTCGCCAAGGACGATGAGCGGCGGAACATGGTGCAGTTGGCCAACCCGCTCTCTGAAGAGTCGCCCTGGATGCGCACCGAGTTGCTGCAGACACTGCCCGAGACGCTGCGTCGCAACATCGCGCGTGGCTCCCGGGACGTCGCCATCTTTGAGATGGACACCATTACCCAAGCGCGGATTGGCGCGCAGGCCCCGGTGCCCGGTGTCGGTGAGCGGCCCAGTGATGAAGTTCTAGGTCAGATCCACGCTGCTGTTCCAGCCCAGCCGTGGCACGTAGCCATGGCCGCGGCCGGTGACCTCGACCGTGCTGGCTGGTGGGGCGATGGCCGCGCCGCTGAAGCTAACGACGCCGCCAGTTGGGTGCGTCTGGTCGCTGAGGCCCTCAACGTCGACATCACCGCTTCGATGACCGAGCGTGCTCCGTGGCATCCGGGCCGCTGCGTGGAGTTCGCCACCCTCGACGGCAACATCGTCGGTTGGGCCGGAGAGTTGCACCCCAAGGTGATCCAGCGACTCGGACTGCCGGAGCGTTCTGTTGCCGCCGAAGTCGACCTGCAGGTCTTGCTCGACCAAGGCCTGAGCATCAGCCAAGCCAGTCCTATCTCGACGCACCCCGTCGCGATGTCCGATGTCGCGTTAGTCGTGGATCGGACTGTCCCGCACGCGCACGTCGAAGAATCCCTGCGCCAGGGAGCGGGGAGGACCTTGAGTCCATCGCGCTGTTTGATGTCTATCGCGGCGAACACGTTGCAGATAGCGAACAGTCGCTTGCCTTCCGGCTAACCTTCCGCGCTAGCGATCGGACGCTTCGCACCGAAGAGGTTAATGCGGCGCGAGACGGCGCAGTCAAGCAGGCCGCGGCCGATCACGGCGCCATCCAGCGATAACTGAGAAAGCGAATACGATGACAAACACCCAGCACACCCGGGTCGCCTTGATCACTGGTGCCTCCCGAGGCATCGGGGCGCACATTGCCCGCGCGTTGGCCAGCGAAGGTTGGTCCATCGCTGCGCTTGCCCGGTCGGAGTCTTCGTTGTCCGACGTCGCCTCGGCGATTACCGAAGCCGGTGCCGAAGTGATGACGCTCGCCTGTGAGGTGACCGACGTCGATCAGGTCACGTCAGCCGTCGATACGGTGCTGGAGCAGTGGGGCCACATTGATCTCTTGGTCAACAATGCTGGGCTGATCGAGCCTGAGGTTGCCCTCTGGGACGCAGACCCCGAGCAGTGGTGGCAGGTCATCGAGACCAACGTGCGCGGACCGTTCTTGATGTCCCGTGCGGTGGTGCCCGCCATGATCGCTGCCGGTGGCGGCCGCATCGTCAACATGAACTCTGGTGCAGGCACCAAAGAGAACGGTGTCCTCAGCGCCTACACCGCATCCAAATCTGCGCTTGCCCGGATCACTGGAGCAGTGGCTACGTCGGCCGCAGACGATCAGGTCTTCGCCTTTGACCTGGCCCCCGGAGTGGTCGCCACGGACATGACAGCCTCGATGGACATGCATCGTGGGCGCACCGACTGGACTGATCCCGGTGATGTCACGGGCTTGGTCGTGGCCCTCGCTTCTGGCGAGCTTGATGCTTACTCCGGGCGCATGGTGCGCGCAGGAGTGGACACCGTGGAAGCGCTGAAGAGCCAGGCCGAGGCTGGGCTGTCCGATGGCGCGCGCATGTTGCGCCTGCGGCCCTGGGGCGACGGCGATCCTGTCGCTTAGGGATGGCGTGCGCATAAACATACGTAAGTGTGTATAGTTGCAGTCGTGACGACTAGCGAGGCGATCAGTTCATCGATCCCCACCACCGTGCCGCTCGGCATCAGCTGATCGCTGATGTCCTGGAGCGTCACGCTGTCGCCTCACAATCCGATCTTTTGGGACTGCTAGCCCAAGACGGCATCAGCGTCACCCAGGCCACACTGTCCCGTGACCTTTTAGAGTTAGGCGCTGTCAAAGTGCGCCCCGGACCCGGACGTTCTTTGGTGTATGCGGTGCCCGCGCAAGGTGGGGACACCACGCCTCGCCCAGCCCAGGACAACGCCGAGGTGTCCGCTCGCCTGATGCGACTCTGCGAAGAACTGTTGGTGAGTGCGCGGCATAGTGGCAACCAAGTTGTGTTGCGCACCCCGCCAGGTGCGGCCCAATACTTGGCATCGGCCATTGACCGTAGCGACGCGACTGACCTCCTGGGAACTATTGCTGGTGATGACACCATCCTGGTCATCGCAGCGGACCCCGAGGGTGGAGCCGAGTTGGCAGCGCGGCTGCTGTCCTTGGCGGGCGTTGAGTTGGAGCGCGGCTAACCCAGGCATAGCGGTTTATCTCCCAGTGCACCTTTAGGCCACAATGGGGGCATGACTGTGAGTTTGTGGGGTGGTCGATTTTCCGGCGGGCCTAGCGATGCATTGGCTGCTCTGTCTAAGAGCACGCACTTTGACTGGCGCTTGGCCCCATACGACATCGCGGGGTCGCGCGCCCACGCCAGGGTGCTGCACAAGGCAGGCCTCCTGTCCCGCGAACACCTCGATGAGATGTTGCGCGGCCTGAAGGTGCTCCTCGATGACGTCACCAGCGGTGAGTTCCTGCCCGCTGAAGGTGATGAGGACGTGCACACCGCCCTTGAGCGCGGGCTCATTGAGCGAGTCGGCTCCGATGTCGGTGGCCGTCTTCGCGCTGGCCGGTCACGCAATGACCAGGTCGCAACCCAGTTCCGCATGTACTTGCGCCAGGAGTCGCGCCGAGTCGCTACCGGGGTCCTCGACATCGTCCAGGCGCTGGTTGACCAGGCCAACCGCCACCCTGAGGTCGCGATGCCCGGACGAACCCACCTGCAGCACGCCCAACCGGTGTTGCTGTCCCACCACCTTCAGGCGCACGGCTGGGCTCTGCTGCGTGACGTCGATCGACTGCGTGACTGGGATGCCCGGACCGCCTGGTCTCCGTATGGCAGTGGTGCCCTGGCCGGCTCGTCGCTTGGCCTGGACCCAGAAGCAATCGCCCACGATCTGGGTATGTCTGGGGCGACGCAAAACTCCATCGATGGCACTGCGAGTCGAGACTTCGCCGCGGAGTTCTCTTTCATCATGGCGATGATCGCCGTCGACATTTCGCGGTTGTCCGAAGAGGTCATCCTCTGGGCCACGGCTGAGTTCAACTTCGTCACCTTGGGTGATGCCTACTCCACTGGCTCCAGCATCATGCCGCAGAAGAAGAACCCTGACGTTGCAGAGTTGGCTCGTGGCAAGTCGGGCCGTTTGATTGGCGACTTGGCCGGTCTGATGGCAACCCTGAAGGGTTTGCCGCTGGCCTACAACCGCGATTTGCAGGAAGACAAGGAGCCGGTGTTTGACGCAATCGACACCTTCGAGCTGCTGCTCCCTGCCGTCTCTGGAATGGTCGACACCCTGACCTTCCACCCCGAACGACTCGAAGAGTTGGCGCCGGCTGGCTTTTCGCTAGCGACCGATGTTGCCGAGTGGCTCGTTCGCCAGGGCGTGCCGTTCCGGATTGCTCACGAGGTTGCTGGCGCCTGCGTGCAGGAGTGCGAAGCTCGCGACATCACCTTGAACGAACTGAGCGACGAAGACTTGGCCCGGATCAGTGAACATCTCACCCCAGCAGTGCGCGAGGTGTTGAGCGTGCACGGTTCGTTGGCGTCGAGGGATGCGCATGGTGGCACCGCCCCGTACGAGTCAAAGAGCAGCGCGCGCACCAATTGAAGGAAGTAGCCCGTGCCCGGCATTGGGTTGAAGATGCCCCGAAGATCCGGGACTGAGAGGACGTCGTGACTAGCACCTGGGATTCGTTGCAGTGGCGTGGGCTCATTGCCCAGTCGACCGACGAAGAAGCGCTGAAGCCTGCCGTCGATGGCGGCGGTATGACGATTTATGCGGGCTTCGACCCGACAGCAGCATCGCTGCACTTCGGCAACTTGGTGCAACTCATCCTGCTCCGTCATCTGCAGCAGGCAGGTCACCGAATCATTTGCCTGGTTGGCGGGTCCACCGGGCAAATTGGTGACCCTCGGCCGAGCTCCGAGCGAATCTTGAAGACGAAAGAGCAGACGGCTGAATACGTCGACAAGATTCAGCACCAGGTTCGACCGTTCTTGAACTTTGAGGGCGATAACGGCGCCATCATGGTCAACAACCTGGACTGGACTGCGCCAATGTCGGCGCTGGACTTCCTCCGGGATGTCGGCAAGTTCTTCCGGGTCAACCAGATGATTCGTAAGGACGCGGTTGCTGCTCGCCTGGAGAGCCAAGAGGGCATCTCCTACACGGAGTTCAGCTATCAAATCTTGCAGGGGCTCGACTACTTGCACCTGTTCCGTGAGTACGGCTGCACGCTGCAGACCGGGGGAGCGGACCAGTGGGGCAACCTGACGGCCGGTGTTGACTTGGTCCACCGAGCCGAAGGCAGCACGGTGCACGCGTTGACGACTCCGCTCATCACCGATTCGAGCGGGCGCAAGTTCGGCAAGTCAGAAGGCAACGCCGTGTGGCTGAGTCCGGAGATGACGAGCCCCTACGCCTTCTACCAATACTGGATCAATGTTGAAGACGCTTCGGTCGTCCACCTGTTGAAGGTGTTCACCGATATGACTCCTGCCGAGGTTGTCGAGTTGGAGCAGGCCACAGCCGAGCGCCCAGCTGCCCGAGCAGCGCAACGTGAGTTAGCGCAGCGGGTCACTACCTTGGTGCATGGTGCCCACGCCACCGAGCAGGTTGAGGCAGCGAGCCAAGTGCTGTTTGGCAAGGCAGATCCTGCTCAGCTGGAAGAGCAGACCCTTGTTGACGTCACTGGCGAACTGCGGGCCAGCGAGGGGAGCATCGGCACGTCCGTGGTCGATGCCCTCGTGGCGACTGAGCTGGCGGCAAGCAAGGGCGCTGCCCGACGACTGATCGCGGACGGTGCGGTGAGCGTCAACAACATCAAGATTACTGATGCCGAACAGGTGCTGAGTGAGTCTGACTTCCTGCACTCTCGCCTAGCGTTGCTGAAGCGTGGCCGTAAGAACCTGGCTGCCCTCAACCTCGTCTAGGCCTGTGACCTGCTGATTTGGTGGTTTGGCTAGACCGCCCGTAGTGTTCTCTTTGTCAGCCCGACAGGGAGGCACGGACAATTAGCAAGAAGTTGCTTGGTTGGCTGGTCCCGGGGTTGGTGGATGAGATTGGTCTTGTCTCGCTACATACGCGGCATGGGTTGATGGAGTTTGTGGTTCCTCACTGTTTTGGTGGGTTGAACGTGGCTTTTGACTGTGAGGGTGCGCGGTAGTAAAGTTGGCTGGGTTGCCCCAAATGGTGTTGCAAACAGGTTTGTTTGTGGTGTGTTTGGTGTGTGTCCGATTTTTGAGAACTCAACAGCGTGCTAAAAAATGATGCCAAGTTTGTTTAGTTGGCCGTGTTTTCCTCCCCCGGGAAATTGTGGTCAGCGATTTTGTAGTTTTTTATAGTTGGGTATTGAACTTCTCTTGTTAAAAGAGTTTGTTTTTTTACGGAGAGTTTGATCCTGGCTCAGGACGAACGCTGGCGGCGTGCTTAACACATGCAAGTCGAACGATGATCTGCCAGCTTGCTGGTGGTGATTAGTGGCGAACGGGTGAGTAACACGTGAGTAACCTGCCCTTGACTCTGGGATAACGCTGGGAAACTGGTGCTAATACTGGATATGACTCCTTGCCGCATGGTGGGGGTGGAAAGTTTTTCGGTCAAGGATGGACTCGCGGCCTATCAGCTTGTTGGTGAGGTAATGGCTCACCAAGGCGACGACGGGTAGCCGGCCTGAGAGGGTGACCGGCCACACTGGGACTGAGACACGGCCCAGACTCCTACGGGAGGCAGCAGTGGGGAATATTGCACAATGGGCGAAAGCCTGATGCAGCGACGCCGCGTGAGGGATGACGGCCTTCGGGTTGTAAACCTCTTTCAGCTCTGAAGAAGCGAAAGTGACGGTAGGAGCAGAAGAAGCACCGGCTAACTACGTGCCAGCAGCCGCGGTAATACGTAGGGTGCGAGCGTTGTCCGGAATTATTGGGCGTAAAGAGCTTGTAGGCGGTTTGTCGCGTCTGCTGTGAAAGCCCGGGGCTTAACCCGGGTCTGCAGTGGGTACGGGCAGGCTAGAGTGTGGTAGGGGAGACTGGAATTCCTGGTGTAGCGGTGGAATGCGCAGATATCAGGAGGAACACCGATGGCGAAGGCAGGTCTCTGGGCCATTACTGACGCTGAGAAGCGAAAGCATGGGGAGCGAACAGGATTAGATACCCTGGTAGTCCATGCCGTAAACGTTGGGCGCTAGGTGTGGGTCACATTCCACGTGATCTGTGCCGCAGCTAACGCATTAAGCGCCCCGCCTGGGGAGTACGGCCGCAAGGCTAAAACTCAAAGGAATTGACGGGGGCCCGCACAAGCGGCGGAGCATGCGGATTAATTCGATGCAACGCGAAGAACCTTACCAAGGCTTGACATATACCGGACGCATTCAGAGATGGGTGTTCCCTTTGGGTCGGTATACAGGTGGTGCATGGTTGTCGTCAGCTCGTGTCGTGAGATGTTGGGTTAAGTCCCGCAACGAGCGCAACCCTCGTTCTATGTTGCCAGCACGTGATGGTGGGGACTCATAGGAGACTGCCGGGGTCAACTCGGAGGAAGGTGGGGATGACGTCAAATCATCATGCCCCTTACGTCTTGGGCTTCACGCATGCTACAATGGCCAGCACAAAGGGCTGCGATACCGCGAGGTGGAGCGAATCCCAAAAAGCTGGTCTCAGTTCGGATTGGGGTCTGCAACTCGACCCCATGAAGTTGGAGTCGCTAGTAATCGCAGATCAGCAACGCTGCGGTGAATACGTTCCCGGGCCTTGTACACACCGCCCGTCAAGTCACGGAAGTCGGTAACACCGAAGCCGGTGGCCTAACCCCTTGTGGGAAGGAGCCGTCGAAGGTGGGACTGGTAACTGGGACTAAGTCGTAACAAGGTAGCCGTACCGGAAGGTGCGGCTGGATCACCTCCTTTCTAAGGAGCACTTCACACCAATTAAGCAACTACTTCCCGTTATGGGTCTTGTGGTTGTGGTGAGAAGGTAGTTACTTTCCACGGCGAGTGTTCGTGGGGTGACTGCTCAAGGGTGGAACATCATTTAGTTCATGCCGGCCGTGTGGCCTGGTGCTAGTACAACCCGAAGATGTTCACAGTTTTTGCTGTGGGTGTTGGTGTGGTGTGGAACGTGTCTGGGTTATGGGGTGTGGTGTGTAGCACGTTGTTGGGTCCTGAGGGATCGGCCACGATGAGTGGTTGGTTGCTTAGGCCACTAAACAAGTCTGTGAGTACACAGCTGTGGCAGTCAGGTCTTCCCTTTGGGGAGGGTGTGGTTGTTGGGGTTGTTGGGAAGCAGGGTTTGGTGGTTGGGGCCTTAACTGTTCAACAAACCACTCACGTGTGTGGGTAGGTGTTGGGTTGGGTTGAGGTTCTGTTTGTATGTTGAGAACTGCACAGTGGACGCGAGCATCTTTGTGAACTTTAAGTTTTTAAGGGCACACGGTGGATGCCTTGGTACCAGGAACCGAAGAAGGACGTAGGAATCTGCGATAAGCCTCGGGGAGTCGATAACCAGACATTGATCCGAGGATTTCCGAATGGGGAAACCCGGCTGGATTCATCTCCAGTTACTCCTGCCTGAATATATAGGGCAGGTAGAGGGAACGTGGGGAAGTGAAACATCTCAGTACCCACAGGAAGAGAAAACAATAGTGATTCCGTGAGTAGTGGCGAGCGAAAGCGGATCAGGCTAAACCGGTCATGTGTGATAGCTAGTAGGCGTTGCATGGTCGGGGTCGTGGGACATACCAGTTCTGAGTCTACTAACTCAGTGCGGAGTAAAAAATCATGTGCATAGGCGAGACGTTTGGAAAAACGTGGCATAGAGGGTGAGACCCCCGTAGCTGAAATGTGTGTGACTTCGTTGGTTTGTTCCCAAGTAGTACGGGGCTCGAGAAATCCCGTGCGAATCTGGCAGGACCACCTGCTAAGCCTAAATATTCCCTGGTGACCGATAGCGAACAAGTACCGTGAGGGAAAGGTGAAAAGTACCCCGGGAGGGGGTGAAATAGATCCTGAAACCGTGTGCTTACAATCCGTTGGAGCTGGACTGCGGTCTGGTGACAGCGTGCCTTTTGAAGAATGAGCCTGCGAGTTAGTGCTCAGTGGCGAGGTTAACCCGTGTGGGGAAGCCGTAGCGAAAGCGAGTCCTAATAGGGCGTTTGAGTCGCTGGGTCTAGACCCGAAGCGGAGTGATCTATCCATGGCCAGGTTGAAGCGCCGGTAAGACGGCGTGGAGGACCGAACCCACTTAGGTTGAAAACTGAGGGGATGAGCTGTGGATAGGGGTGAAAGGCCAATCAAACTCCGTAATAGCTGGTTCTCCCCGAAATGCATTTAGGTGCAGCGTCACGTGTTTCTTTCCGGAGGTAGAGCTACTGGATGGCTAATGGGCCTCACCAGGTTACTGACGTCAGCCAAACTCCGAATGCCGGAAAGTGAGAGCGTGGCAGTGAGACTGCGGGGGATAAGCTTCGTAGTCGAGAGGGAAACAGCCCAGATCATCAGCTAAGGTCCCTAAGCGTGTGCTAAGTGGGAAAGGATGTGGAGTTGCTGTGACAACCAGGAGGTTGGCTTAGAAGCAGCCACCCTTTAAAGAGTGCGTAATAGCTCACTGGTCAAGTGATTCCGCGCCGACAATGTAGCGGGGCTCAAGCACACCACCGAAGCTATGGCATTGATACATTGCCCGGCTACCCAACGTGTTTGGGTGGTCCAAGCGTATTGATGGGTAGGGGAGCGTCGTGTGGCGAGTGAAGCGGCGGAGTGATCCAGTCGTGGATGCCACACGAGTGAGAATGCAGGCATGAGTAGCGAAAGACGGGTGAGAAACCCGTCCGCCGAATATCCAAGGGTTCCAGGGTCAAGCTAATCTGCCCTGGGTAAGTCGGGACCTAAGGCGAGGCCGACAGGCGTAGTCGATGGACATCCGGTTGATATTCCGGAACCGGCGAAGAACCGCCCATGCTGAATCAGTTGATGCTAAACACCCAAAGCACGCGCGCTGAATCCTTCGGGATTCTTGTGTGTGGAGCGTGTGACCCGATTCTGTAGTAGGCAAGCGATGGAAGGACGCAGGAAGGTAGCCTCCGCGTGGCGATGGTTGTCCACGTCTAAGAGCGCAGGAACCGGGAGTGGTAAATCCGCCCGATATGTTCCGAGGCTTGATAGTGACCGCGTATGCGGGAAGTAGGGTGATCCTATGCTGCCTAGAAAATTTCCTAGCGAGGTTCGAGCCGCCCGTACCCCAAACCGACTCAGGTGGATAAGTAGAGAATACTAAGGCGATCGAGTGAATCGTGGTTAAGGAACTCGGCAAAATGCCCCCGTAACTTCGGGAGAAGGGGGCCGGATACGTGAAACCACTTGCTGGTTAGCGTTGAAGGCCGCAGAGACCAGGGAGAAGCGACTGTTTACTAAAAACACAGGTCCGTGCGAAGTCGTAAGACGATGTATACGGACTGACGCCTGCCCGGTGCTGGAACGTTAAGGGGATGGGTTAATCAACTTTGGTTGGTGAAGCTCGGAACTTAAGCGCCAGTAAACGGCGGTGGTAACTATAACCATCCTAAGGTAGCGAAATTCCTTGTCGGGTAAGTTCCGACCTGCACGAATGGCGTAACGACTTCTCCACTGTCTCAACCGCGAACTCGGCGAAATTGCACTACGAGTAAAGATGCTCGTTACGCGCAGCAGGACGGAAAGACCCCGGGACCTTTACTATAGTTTGGTATTGGTGTTCGAAACGGTTTGTGTAGGATAGGTGGGAGACTATGAAGCATGCACGCCAGTGTGTGTGGAGTCATCGTTGAAATACCACTCTGGTCGTTTTGGATTCCTAACCTCGGTCCGTGATCCGGATCAGGGACAGTGCCTGATGGGTAGTTTAACTGGGGCGGTTGCCTCCCAAAGAGTAACGGAGGCGCCCAAAGGTTCCCTCAGCCTGGTTGGTAATCAGGTTTCGAGTGTAAGTGCACAAGGGAGCTTGACTGCGAGACAGACATGTCAAGCAGACACGAAAGTGGGGACTAGTGACCCGACGGTGGCTTGTGGAAGCGCCGTCGCTCAACGGATAAAAGGTACCCCGGGGATAACAGGCTGATCCTGCCCAAGAGCTCATATCGACGGCATGGTTTGGCACCTCGATGTCGGCTCGTCGCATCCTGGGGCTGGAGTCGGTCCCAAGGGTTGGGCTGTTCGCCCATTAAAGCGGTACGCGAGCTGGGTTTAGAACGTCGTGAGACAGTTCGGTCCCTATCCGCTGCGCGCGTAGGAAACTTGAGAAGAGCTGTCCCTAGTACGAGAGGACCGGGATGGACGAACCACTGGTGTGTCAGTTGTCCTGCCAAGGGCACCGCTGATTAGCTACGTTCGGACGTGATAACCGCTGAAAGCATCTAAGCGGGAAGCACACTTCAAGATGAGGTTTCCATCAGGTTAATTCCTGGAGAGGCTCCCAGCTAGACTACTGGGTTGATAGGCCGGATGTGGAAGCACAGTAATGTGTGAAGCTGACCGGTACTAATAAGCCGATAACTTAAACAACAAAAATGCTACGCGTCCACTGTGTGGTTCCCGAGATACAAACAGGGAACCCCAACACACACCACACCACCACACCCAAAACAACCCCACAAGGTTGCACAACAGGGTGCCGGCAGGAGTAAACACTGTGTGTGTGAAAAAGGTTCAAACATCTGTTCGTAACACTCGACAACGTTACGGCGGTTATAGCGTCAGGGAAACGCCCGGTCACATTCCGAACCCGGAAGCTAAGCCTGACAGCGCCGATGGTACTGCACTGGGAACGGTGTGGGAGAGTAGGACACCGCCGGACAACCATTACGGTTAGCCCCGCGAACACAACCCCAGGGTTGTGTTCGCGGGGTCTAACTGCGTTCCCCCCAAACCCGACCAGCCAGCAGAGCCTCTTATACGGGCGCACGCACCAGCACAACGCCATGGCGGCGGGCCGTGCATGACGCGGCTGCGTCCCGTGCGTCCGTGAGACAATCGGGGTAAGTCTTTTTCGATGTTTGGGAGTTTTGCGTGAGTGAACGTAACGGTGGATTCCGTGGTGACAGTGGCCGGCAGGGCCACAGCCCACGTGGTGGTTCGAGTGGACAGGGTGCGTCTCGCTCGGGGCCCGGGGGCTATCGGGGTTCAGACGACTCGCGTCAAGGCCGCGGCTTTGGTTCTCGTGATGATCGGGGCCCGTCGGATCGACCTGTTGGGCCGCCTCGGGCCAAGGAGCCAGAGATTCCGTCGCACTTGGAAGCGAGCCAGGCTGACCGCTCGGTTTTCCGTGAGTTGCGCACACTCACCAAAGACAACGCTGAAGGCGTCGCCTTGCACTTGTTGGCGATTGAAGAGTTCCTTGAGAATGAAGAGTTGGACCGCGCCCAGGAGCACGCCCAAACTGCAGTTCGCCGAGCGGGACGAGTGCCGATTGTCCGTGAATACATGGGCTTGGTGCATTACCGCAAGGGGTGGTCAAAGGCTCTTTCCGAGTTCCGCACGGCTCGACGGATGTCGGGTTCTCACCACTTGTTGCCCCTGATTGCCGACACCGAGCGTGGCCTCGGCCGGCCGGAGAAGGCCATCGAGTTGGGCCAGAGCCGTGAGGTCGACACGCTGGCTGTGGCCGAGCGGATGGAAATGGCGGTCGTCGTTTCCGGTGCACGTCGCGACCTTGGCCAGACAGGTGCCGCTGTTCAAACGCTGCGCGAGATTGCCCGCACCATTCCCGCCAACCAGCCGTGGTCTGCTCGCGTCTACTACGCATACGCCGATGCCCTGATTGCCGACGACAAGCAAGAGGACGCGGCCGAGTGGCTGCAGCGCGCCGCGGATGCCGACGACCAGGGGCAGACCGATGCTGCAGAGCGGCTAGGCGACCCGGCGGAGGAGTTCATTGACCTCGACGACTTCGCTGAGGACGACTTTGACGCCGCCGAAGACAACGAGCGTGGTGCGGATGAGCGGCCACGGGAGTCAGGTCGTGACTGAACGGGCCTTTGACGGACTGATCATCGATTTGGACGGTGTGGTCTACACCGGTGCACTCCCGATCGAAGGTGCTGCTGAAGGCATCAGTTCGGCCCGTGAAGATGGTCTGAAGATTCTCTTTATGACCAACAACGCGGCCAAGAAACCTGCGGACGTGGTGGCGCACCTTGAGTCCGTTGGGGTCGCGGCGACCCCGGATGAAGTCCTCACTTCTAGCCAGGTGGCTGCCGCTTATGTCGTGAGTGAGTTGGGCGATGACATTGAGCAGGGACGCGTCTTGGCTGTTGGAGGCCCCGGGGTTTCCTATGCCCTCAATGAGGTCGGCGTTAGTCCGATGCTGCCTTCCCAGATCGCCAGCGATGGCCCGTCACAACCTTTCGTTGCCGTTGTTCAGGGCTATGGCCCAGAGTTGCGCGTGACGGATCTGCACGAGGCAGGCCTGGCCGTGAACGCAGGAGCCCTATGGGTCGCCACGAACACGGATGCGACTCTGCCCACCCCGCGAGGGATGGTGCCTGGCAACGGTGCGTTGGTTGCAGCCGTGGCTCACGGAACGGGAGCCACACCGGTGGTTGTCGGCAAGCCGCAGCCCTTCGCATACGAGATGGCACTGAAACGGTTGGGCCTACCCGCTGAGCGGGTCTTGGCTATCGGCGACCGTTTGGACACTGATATCGACGGCGCCATCGCTGCGAACGTGCCGGCCGCGCTGGTGTTGACCGGGTCAACACGGCCGCGGACGCGCAGGCCCGGCCTTCTCAAGACCAGCCCACCTTGATCGCGGCCGGGATCCCCGAGCTGCGCGCTACGTGGCTCGGCAAGGAATCTGTTTCCGGCTGATGGATAGTGAGCCCACCCCAGTCGGCGAGCCGCTCGAAATCAGTGCTCCCTGTGAAGTCACCGCCCCCACGAGAACGGGCGATGACCAGGTTGACGCGCTCTTAGCCGAGTTTCACCGGGCAGTCAGCGCCCCAGAAGGCGACTCAGTCGAAGCAGTTTCGGCGGCCCAACGGGGACTCCAGGCTCGGCTGGCTTCATCGTGAATGCTGAGACTCCAGCCGCCGATCGCCTTGATCGGATGGTGACATCACTAGGCCTTGCCCGTTCTCGGACCCAAGCCAGAGAGCTGATTCTTGCCGGTGCAGTCAGCGTGGGTGGACAGGTCGTCACCAAGCCGTCCGCGGTCGTCTCGGCGCACGATGTTGCAGTCGAGGCAACAGCTGAGCAGCGCTGGGTTGGTCGGGGGCGCAAAAATTAGCCGGCGCACTGGACCACTGGAGCGCCGAGTTGAGGGTGTCCGGTCGCAAGGCGCTTGATGTCGGGGCCTCCACCGGAGGCTTCACCCAGGTCCTCCTCGACGCGGGAGTCACTCACGTCATCGCCCTCGACGTCGGTCATGATCAACTCGTGGCCGAGCTAGCCAACGATGCCCGAGTGACAGACATGTCGGGCAAAAACATCCGGTCAACAACGGTTGAGGAGATCAATGGGGCAGTCAGCCTTTTGGTTGCCGACCTTTCGTTTATCCCCTATCAATCGTGATTCCGGCGATGGCTAGTCTGGTGACGTCCGATGCTGACCTTCTATTGCTAGCAAAACCGCAGTTTGAAGTCGGGCCGGACCGCGTGGGTCGCAACGGCATCGTGCGCAGTCACGAAGCCCGACGCGACGCGCTGCTGGCTGTGACGCGATCTATCTACACCTCTGGGTTGGCGATCAAAGACATCATGCCGTCGGTCATCACCGGTGGCGGTGGCAATCGGGAGTATGTCGTGTGGGCTAAGCCGGAACAGCCCGGGCTCTGGGATGAAGACACCGCCCGGGACAACGTTCAAGAAATTATCCGAAGGAGCACGAATGACTCGCAGGATCCTGCTCGTCTCGCACCCTGGCCGTCCGGAAGTTCCGGAGTTGATCGCCGAGTTCACCGAGCAACTCGGCCGACACGGCATCGAGGTTGACCTCCTTCCCGAATCCCGGGTTGTTGATGCGTCCAATCCCCGATCAGCGACGGAAGACGACGACCCCACGGCTGCCGCAGGCGCCGAACTGGTGGTCGTTTTGGCGGCGACGGCACGATTCTGCGGGGAGCTGAGCTGGCCAGGCCTGCCGGTGTTCCCTTGCTGGGGGTCAATCTCGGGCGGGTCGGCTTCTTGGCTGAGGCTGAGCGTGAAGAGATGTCGTGGACTGCTGAGCGCATCGTCGCTGGCGACTACTCGGTCGAAGAGCGAATGACTCTGGACGTCGAGGTCATCCACGAAGACGCCGTCATTTGTCAGAGCTGGGCAATGAATGAAGCCACGGTCGAGAAGGCCGCACGCGAGCGCCTCTTGGAGTTGCTGGTGGAGGTCGACGGACGGCCCCTGTCGAGTTGGGGCTGCGACGGAGTCGTCGTGGCAACCCCGACTGGCTCAACTGCCTACGCCTTCTCCGGGGGCGGCCCGGTTGTCTGGCCTGACGTGGCGGCAATCTTGGTTGTGCCGATCTCGGCGCATGCGCTCTTGCCCGACCGCTCGTGCTTGGCCCCGACACCCAACTCGCGGTTGAAGTCTCGCCGCAATCGCACGGTCGAGGCGTCATGTGGTGCGATGGCCGTCGAGCCTTCGACCTGCCCCACGGCGCCCGCGTTGAGGTCAAGCGTTCGTCGACGCCAGTGCGCCTCGCCAGGCTGACAAACTCGCCCTTTACCGACCGGCTGGTGGCCAAATTTGGCCTCAACGTCCAAGGCTGGCGCGGCGCTCCGCCAGCCAGTCAGCAGAAGGATTAAGCATGCTGCGCAGTTTGCGGATCTCTCAGCTCGGGGTCATTGACGATGCCGAGTTAGAGCTCTCGCCTGGCCTTAACGTGATCACCGGTGAGACCGGTGCCGGAAAGACGATGGTCGTCAGCGGTTTGGGTCTGTTGTTGGGCTCGAGGGCTGACGCTGGACTCGTGCGGGTCGGTGCTAGAGCCGCTGTAGTCGAAGGTGTCGCCGAAGTCGGTGAAGGGCATCAGGCCAGCCAGCGCGTCATTGAGGCTGGCGGCGAGGTTGACGACGGCAGCCTGATTTTGGTGCGGACGATTAACGCCGAGCGTGGTTCAAAGGCGCATGTCGGCGGACGAGCGGCCCCCATTGGCGTGTTGGCTGAGGTTGGTCAACATCTCGTCGCCGTCCATGGCCAGGCCGATCAGTGGCGCTTGCGCGACCCAGAGCAACACCGGATGATGCTGGACTCGGCTGGCGGAACAGTGCTAGCGAAGGCGAGAACCGCATACCAAGGGGCATTTAGCTCGTGGACGCGAGCTCAGAAAACACTGCTTGACCTCACGACCAGCGGCGCCGAGCGGGCTCGTGAGGCGCAGATGCTGCGCACAGCCCTGGATGAGATTGGTGCAATCAACCCAGCTGAGGGCGAAGAAGATGACCTGCAAGCTGATGAGGCGAGATTGGGTCATGCCACTGGTCTCAGGTCGGCCGCGCAGGCAACCCAAGTTGCCTTAGGCGGCGATGACGATGGCGGACCGCAGGACACCTCGGTGTTGGAGTTGCTTGCTCAGGCAGCGCATGAGCTGACACAGGTCAGCGAGCACGACCCAGCCATTGAAGGTTTCCGAGAGCGGCTGAATGAGATCAGCTATCTTTCCTCAGATTTGGCCACAGAGATGGCCTCTTATGCGAACTCGATTGATGCGGACCCCGGCAGGCTAGCTCAAGTCCAGCAGCGCCGCTCGACCATCACAGCGATGTTGCGTAACTACGGTGACAGCACCGCTGAGGTCTTGAAATGGGCCCAGGCATCAGCACTTCGATTGGCTGATTTGGACACTTCATCAGAGCGCATCGAGGCGGCCCAAGCTGAGGTCAAAGAGTCGGCCGCTGCCGTGGTCAAGCACGGAAAAAGTCTTCGCAGAGCACGCGAGAAGGGCGCAGCAGAACTATCGGCGAACGTTACCTCCGAGGTTCGCCACCTAGCGATGGGGTCGGCAACGGTTGAGGTAGTGGTCATCCCCAGGACGGCCAAATCTGGTGACGACGGCGCCCTTGAGGTAGCTGGCGCACGGTGCATACCTAGGCCACACGGGTTAGAGGACGTTGAAATACGGCTTGCGGCCAACCCTGGTGCGCCCGCACGATCGGTGACCAAAGCTGCCTCCGGCGGTGAACTGTCCCGCGTGATGTTGGCACTGGAGCTGGTCGCTTCGGCTAACGACGTGCCGACCTATGTCTTCGATGAGGTCGATGCCGGGGTAGGTGGGAGTGCGGCGCTTGACCTTGGCGCCCGATTGGCGAAACTGGCGCAAACGGCACAGGTCCTCGTCGTCACCCACTTAGGGCAAGTCGCTGCCTTTGCCGATCACCACCTGGTGGTCCAGAAAGACTCCGATGGACAGGTGACTTCCAGCGACGTGCACGCGGTCACCGGCAACGACCGCGTGGTCGAGATTGCCAGGATGTTAGGTGGGGTCACGGACTCGGCCGCCGCACTGGAACACGCGCGTGAGTTGCTCGCCGACAACTCGCGAACTTTCGCTTCACACGGTTAGGGCTTAGTCGCTAAGCGTCCAAAGGTGATCAGTTGCACGCACGAGAAGCGCTCCAACGGGGTGTCGGGCATGACACGATGGGGACAACATGTCACTTTTCGGTCGGCTACCTTCCGCTGACCCGGATGGAAGCCCAGTACAAGGGACCCTCCGGGTTGATGCGCGAACGAAAAATCTGACCAAAAGGCTGCAGGTCGGCGATATTGCCGTCATCCTGCATGAGGACCTGGATCAGGTTTCTGCCAACGCACTTGTGGCGTGCAAACCAGTGGCTGTCGTCAATGGGGCTAAATCGACCAGTGGTGCCTATCCGAACCGTGGCCCGCAAATCTTGATTGATGCGGGCATTCCGTTGATTGATGCCGCGGGGGCTGAAGTTCTCGATGCGCTGCCCGAGGGGAGCCTAGCTCGCATCGAAGGCAACACGGTTTTCGTTGATGACGAGGCGGTCGCTCACGGTGATCTGCTCAGTGCCGAGGACGTAGCGGCTGCGACCGAGCTTGCAAAGACCCAAGTTTCCGCACAAATCGAGTCTTTCGCCCGCAACACCATGGAGTATGTGCAGGTTGAGCAAGACCTGCTGCTCGACGGCATCGACTTGCCACCACTGCGTACCCCAATGCAGGACCGTTACGTCTTGGTTGTGGTGCGCGGATATCACTACAAAGAAGACCTGGTCGCGCTGCGTCCGTTTATCCGCGAAGCAGACCCCGTCTTGATCGGCGTCGACGGCGGAGCCGACGCGCTCCTGGAGTTGGGCTATCGCCCCGACGTCATCGTCGGCGACATGGACTCAGTCAGTGACGCCTCCCTGACCAGCGGAGCCGAGATCGTGGTGCACGCCTATCGTGACGGCCGTGCTCCAGGGCTAGAGCGAGTCGAGGCCCTCGGGGTCCAGCAACCCATCGTGCTGCCTGCCACCGGGACCAGCGAAGACATCGCGATGTTGCTGGCTGATGGCCTTGGCGCATCGTTGATCGTCGCAGTGGGCACCCACGCGACCCTGGTGGAGTTCTTGGACAAGGGCCGCAAAGGTATGGCCAGCACCTTTTGACCCGACTCCGGGTCGGGTCAAAGCTAGTCGACGCTAAAGGCGTGAGTTTGCTCTACCGGTCGCGGATTTCCACGATCTCGCTGATGTGGTTGGTGCTGGCTGGAGCACTGGCTTTGCTGGCTGCGCTGGGCGCGACGGCTGGTGGGCGAACCATTCTGAGCGTGTTTATGCTGCGCCTTGATGACTTGTTTGCATGGATAGGTGGGGTGCTTCCCTGGTGATTGATTTTAGGTATCACGTCGTCTCGCTGGTGGCGGTCTTTATCGCGCTAGCGGTGGGGATCGTGCTGGGTGCTGGGCCGCTGCGGGGGCAGTTGTCGGACACCATTGAGGGTCAAGTGGCTGAGCTCGGCGAAGAGCGCAATGTGCTGCGGGCTGACCTGGCCCTGCAGGAGCGACGCGCAGACACTCGTGAAGACCTTTTGGATGAGGTCACGCCGGATCTCGTTGCTGGGCTCCTGACGGATCAGAGCGTTGCCGTCGTCGAGCTTCCTGATGCCGACACTGATGCTGCAGATGACCTAGCTCTAGCGGTGACCCAAGCGGGTGGGACAGTCGCACCGCGGCTGCAGATCCTGAACGATTGGGATGACCCTGAGCTTGCCGAGGAACGTGCAGCTGCAGCCCAAGAAATGTCCGCCGTCTGGGGTGCAGGATTCGCCACTCCAGAGAATGCGACCGCTGAGGCAACCTTGGCAACAGCGATCACCGGCTGGGGTCCAGATGGCAGCGTCTACTCAGGTGATTTGGGGCAGAGCATCCTTGAAGAGGCTGGCTTCATCTCGGTGTCTCGCGCTGGCAGCGGTGCCATCGTGCCGGGCACGTCAGCGATCGAGCCGGTTTCGATGGTGATTTTGGTTGCCGGCAGTTCACCTGAGCCGGAAAGCGCCGACACCGACGCCGAGCCCCAAGAAACGTCACTCGTTCAGGCTCTTGGCCAGACAGACAGCGCAATCTTGGTTGCTGGCGAAGGCACAGAACAGCCTTCCGGCAATGTTGAAGCCCTCGCTGCTCACCCACTATTGAGCACTGTCCGGGCAGACTCAGACTTGGCGAGCGAAGTCTCCACCGTCGATAACGTCGACTCGGCGCTCGGCCGGCTAAGCGTTGTCTGGTCCCTGGCCTGGCTAGCCTCAGACCAGGTCGGCCACTTCGGATTCGCAGACGATGCGGGTGCCTCTAGTGCGCCAGACCCGGTGACCACTAACGATCGAGTTCCGACGCCGTGAGCACCGCTGGCCACCAGTTAGCGATCTTGGCTGGCAGCGCAGCTTTCACTGCAGCAGCCACAGCCTGGTGGCGAAACCGTGGCGTGCCAGGGGACACCAGCGGTGGAGCCGGACTAACCACGCTGGCCAGAACGTCAGCCTGCTCGAAGGTCCATCCCTGGTGTTAGGCACCTCAGCGGCTCTTGCCTGCAGCGACCCGACCAGCGCGGTGTTGTGTCTGGCTGGGGGCAGCGTTGGGGCGTGGGATGACCTACATCCCGATGCAGCGCGCAAGGGCCTGGCCGGACACTTGGGTGCGTTGACGCGCGGAGAGGTCAGTCCGGGTGCGCTAAAAATCCTTGGATTGGGCAGTAGCGCCGTCATCGCCGCCTGGGTGGATCAACGCGGCGATGAAAACGCGGGATGGGCAGACCTCGTGCTGGGGTCAGTCCTGGTCGCTGGGGCTGCAAACCTGATTAACCTCTTTGATCTGCGGCCTGGGCGGGCGCTGAAGGTCGCGGCGCTCTCTTCACTGGCCTTGTGGCACCGCCGCGACTCTGCAGTGGCTGCCGTGCTTGGTGCGTCCCTGGCTGGCCTTCCGCTGACCTCGCTGGTCAGTCGATGATGGGGGATACCGGCGCCAACCCGATCGGTGCGTTGCTCGGTCTGGGGGCCATGCGGTCACTGAGTCGCACTGAGAGGCTGGTCGCCACGAGTGCCGTGGTTGGGCTTACTTTGCTTTCTGAGCGCGTGAGTTTTTCAGCGGTGATCGCCAACACCCCGTGCTGCGTGAATTGGATCAGTGGGGACGCGCGTGAAGCGAAGTAGCCGTGAGCGGGTCTAGCCCGCGGCTAGCCACGGGTGGCTTCGCTGCTGCTGCGGGCGGGGTCGCCATCATGACGCTGCTCTCGCGGCTTGTTGGTCTAGCCCGTTGGGTTGTCTTTTCCAGCATGGTCGGTGCGACCTGCGTTGGTGACGCCTACGCCACCACCAACCAACTTCCGAATGTCTTGTATGAGGTGGCAGTCGGCGGAGCCTTAGCCGCCGTCATCGTGCCGATCGTGGCGAGATACTTGGCCGAAGGAGACGAGCGATCCGCTGATGCTTTGGCAGCGCGGCGCTGACCTGGGCAATCTCCATTACCCTTCCGATCGCGCTGCTGCTGATGGTCACAGCGGGGCCAATCTCGGGTGCGCTGATGGGGTCGAGCCAGGGGTGCTCAGCGGCGGCAACGGCAGACATGGCTGCCTTGATGCTGCTGCTTTTGCACCGCAGATTGTCTTCTACGCGGTAGGGGTGGTGCTCACCGGCATACTGCAGGCACACCGCAGGTTCTTGGCTGCCGCCACCGCACCATTGCTCTCGAGCGTGGTCGTGATCGCCACCTATTTTGCGTTTGGTCAGGTTGCCGATCCGGCGGCGGAAGTGGCTTCGACTGCTTCTATCGTGCTGCTGGCGGGCGGCACAACCCTCGGGGTCGTCGCGATGAGTCTGCCCCTCATCATTCCGGCGTGGCGCACTGGCGCCCGGATGCGTCTGAGTTGGCGCTTCCCCGACGACAGTGCTCGGATCGCTCGCGCCTTAGCGCTCGCCGGTGTCATCGCCGTCGCGGCCCAACAACTGACCGTCCTGCTGACTATTGTCGCGAGCAGGCGAGTCGACCTCGGCGTCGTGAACGCCTACAACTACACCCAGACGGTCTATTTGCTGCCGTATGCGGTGCTCGTCGTTCCGGTCGCGACAGTGGCTTTTCCCCGGTTGGCGGATAAATCGCAAGCAAGCCAGGTGCTCAGCCGGACGGCCAGTCTGATCCTGGTCACCGGCACTGCTGCCGCGTTGATCCTGATCGCGAGCAGGGAGCAGATCGGGGACTTCTGGTTGGCCATTGATGCTGGCGGCGACGGACCTGGCAACGTGGCCCTGCGCGCATCGCCCACGGCGATCGCAGCCTTCGCTCCTGGCCTGGTGGGTTTCGGCCTGATGGCGCTTGCCTCCCGAGCGCTGTATGCCGCGGGCCGGCCTCGGCGGGCAGCCATTGGCCAAAGCCTCGCCTGGGTTGTCGCTGGGCTTGGGCCGCTGATCGTCTGGTTTGGTGGTGCCGGTTGGGGTGCTGCGCCGGCGCTGGCGACCATCGGTCTGGCCTCATCGCTGGGGATGACGGTGGGCGGCCTGGTACTTGCGCGGTGGGCGAGCCAAGAATTTGCCGGTGCTCAACTAGGGCCGCCATTGCGGTTGCTCGCCAGTCTGGGCGTGACCGCCATCCTGGTCCTGGCGGCCCCCTTGCTCTGGCCCTATGACGCGTTGGCCGGGGCGAGCACTTGGTGGGGAGCCCTCATTTCCGCCGGCTTGATTTCGGTCGCGGCCCTGCTGACTTTGGCGCTGGTTCTTGCTGTTATTGACCGTTCGACCTACCGAAGTTTGGGTGGCGCTGTTACCCAGCGCTTGCGCCGTCGGTCACACTAGGGCCGTGCCTCAACAACCTGATCATCTCCGTGTCTTGCTCGTGACAGGTCTCGTCGCGGGCGGCATCGGGCAGCATGTCCGCCAGCTAGCCCGAGGTCTTGCCAGCAGGGGTCAGCAGATTTCGGTGGCTGCCCCACAGTCGGTGATTGACCAGTTCGAGATGCACGAGTTCTCCGACTCAGCGGCAGCCTTTGAGGTTGGCTCGCGTCCATCCTTGGCGGCAGATCGTCGGGCGCTCTCGGCGTTAGCTCAGCGCATGGTCGGTCAGGATGTTGTGCACGCCCATGGTGTCCGCGCCGGGGCTCTGGCGGTGTTTGCCCGACGACGCCTGATGACCATGGAAACGCAGGAGATTCCGGCCCTGGTCGTGACCCTGCACAATGCGGCACCAGAGCGCGGGCTCTCCCGCGTCATACACCAGCAGTTGCAACGGGTGGTCGCTAAGGGCAGTGACCTCGTCTTGGCAGTGTCACCGGATCTGGCCGCCGAGATCAGCGCAGGGCCCGATGTGGCGTGTGAGCTTGCCGTCGTCCCGGCCGTGCCAAATCCTCGTGCGGAACTGACGCCAGCCCAAGCACAGGCATTGCGGACTGAATTGGGCCTTGAAGAAGGCCAAACGATCTTTGTCACGGCCGCCCGCCTGACCCGACAGAAAGGTCTGACCCGACTGCTGGAGGCTGTCGCGCAACTGGCCCGGGAAGAGGGGCCACTCAACGCGCGATGGCTAATCGCCGGGGATGGGCCGGACCGGGAACGCCTCCAGGCGCGAATCATCAATGAGAGCCTGCCGATTGGTCTTCTTGGTCACCGCACGGATGTCCCCAGTTTGTTGGCGCTCGCAGACGTGGCGGTTTCTGCAGCGCGCTGGGAAGGACAGCCCGTGTGGATTCAGGAAGCATTACACGCCGGTTGCGCCATCGTCGCGACGAACGTCGGCGGGACCAACACCGTGTTGGCAGGCGCCGGGTGGCTCGTCGACGGAGATGACCGCGGTGTTGCCTCGGGGCTGCGCTATGCATTCGCTGAGTTGTTGGCCGACGATGGTGAGCAACAGATTTGGGCGCAGCGGGCACGGGCCAGGTCGGGCCAACTCCCCACCACAGATGATGCTCTGGATGCTGTATTGCTGGCCTACGGCAGCGTTGGTGCAACAATCTGAGCAGAAGTCGCGTAGGCTGGAATCCCGTGGTGGAAACAACGAAACATATCTTTGTCACCGGCGGTGTCGCCTCTTCCTTGGGCAAGGGGCTGACTGCTTCGAGCCTCGGATTCTTGCTCCGTAGCCGTGGTCTGAAAGTCACGATGCAAAAGCTTGATCCCTACATCAACGTGGACCCGGGAACGATGAACCCGTTCCAGCATGGCGAGGTGTTTGTCACCGAAGACGGTGCCGAATGCGACCTAGACATCGGGCATTACGAACGCTTCCTGAATGTAAACCTCCGTGGTCGCGCCAATGTGACGACCGGGCAGGTCTACGACAACGTCATTGCAAAGGAGCGACGCGGCGAGTACCTCGGTGACACGGTGCAAGTGATCCCGCACATCACCAACGAGATCAAGTCTCGGATGCGGGCCGACGCTGCAGGCGACGAAGCCGATCGCCCCGACATCATCATCACCGAGATCGGTGGGACAGTCGGTGACATTGAGTCGCTGCCATTCCTCGAAGCTGCTCGCCAGGTCCGTCACGACGTGGGTCGCAGCAACTGCTTCTTCCTCCACGTTTCGCTCATCCCGTATCTGGCGCCAAGCGGGAGTTGAAGACCAAGCCGACTCAGCACTCGGTGGCCATGCTGCGCCAGGTTGGTATCAGCCCTGACGCCATCGTCTGTCGCGCCGACCGGCCCATCCCCGACTCCATCAAGCGCAAGATTTCACTGATGTGTGACGTTGACGACGACGCCGTGGCCAACGCCATCGATGCCGAGAGCATTTATGACATCCCTAAGGTGCTGCACTCCGAGGGCCTCGACGCCTATGTGGTGCGGCACCTCGGTCTGCCGTTCCGCGACGTCGACTGGAGCCAGTGGGATCAACTGCTACGGCGCGTGCATCAACCTGAGCACGATGTCGAAATCGCCTTGGTCGGCAAATATGTCGATCTGCCGGATGCCTACTTGTCGATCACCGAAGCGATGCGCGCCGGTGGCTTCGCGAACGACGCGAAGGTCAACATTCGCTGGGTTGCCTCCGACCAGTGCGCGACTGAATCAGGCGCAGCGAAGGCGCTCGGGGAGTAGACGCCATCTTGGTGCCCGGCGGCTTCGGCGTACGCGGCATCGAGGGCAAGATCGGTGCCTTGCGGTGGGCCCGCGAGCGCAAGGTGCCCACCCTGGGCATCTGCCTCGGGTTGCAGGCCATGGTCATCGAGTATGCACGCCACCAGGCTGGAATTGAGGGTGCCAGCTCGACGGAGTTTGAGGCGGACAGCCCAGCGCCGGTGATCGCCACCATGGCTGAACAGATGGCGTTCGTTGAAGGAGCAGGGGACCTGGGCGGCACCATGCGGCTGGGCTCCTACCCAGCAACATTGGTGGCGGGCTCGGTCACGGCCCAGGCTTACGGCACCACCGAGGTGACCGAACGGCACCGACACCGCTACGAGGTCAACAACGACTATCGCGACCACCTGACGGCAGCCGGATTCGTCATTTCCGGCACGTCGCCGGACGGGCAGTTGGTGGAGTTCGTCGAACTACCCGCAGATGAGCACCCCTACTACGTGGCAACCCAGGCCCACCCAGAGTTCAAGAGTCGCCCCGATCAGGCACACCCGCTCTTTGAAGGTTTGGTCGCGGCCGCCGTCGAGGCACAGCGCAGCCAGCGACTGGTCGAGGTCGAACGGAACGCTGCGTCATGACCTTGAACGTCCCGCTTGCTGACCGCGCGGAACTAGTCGATGAACTAACCAGCAAGACCGTCCTGGAATCCGCAGTCGTCTATCAGGGTCGAGTGTGGGACGTCGTGTCCGAGCGCGTCGATCTTGGTGACGCCGGTGAAGTCACTCGTGACTTCGTGGATCACCCTGGGGCAGTGGCGATCTTGGTCCTGCGCGAGGATCGCGGCCAGCCTGAGATCTTGCTGTTGCAGCAGTACCGTCACCCAGTTCGAGCAAATGAGTGGGAGTTGCCGGCCGGGTTGCTCGATGTCGAGGGTGAGGAGCCGGTGGTTGGCGCTGCTCGGGAGTTGGCCGAGGAAGCCGATCTGCGGGCGCAGCGATGGGACCTGCTTGCTGAGGAAGTCTCCTCGCCGGGCGGTGTGTCCGAGGCCTTGCGGATCTTCTTGGCCCGCGACCTGACTGACATACCTGCGGATGAGCGGTTTGAGCGGACCGACGAAGAGGCCGATCTGGTCCTGCGCTGGGTCGCTCTTGACGATGCCGTTGAGGCCGTGATGGCTGGCAAGTTGCGCAACGCAACGACCATGATCGGGGTGCTGAGCGCTGCGCGTGCCATGGAAACGGGATGGCAGTCTCTGCGCGATCCCCGTGAGCCGTGGCTGTCTCACCCACGCCGTAGACTTACCGATTCCACAACAACCAAGAACAAAGGATGAATTGTGCTCCGCACTCACCAGGCTGGCTCACTTCGAGCCGAGCATGCCGCCAACGACGCAACTGTGACCCTGACCGGGTGGGTTGATCGTCGTCGCGATCACGGCGGAGTGGCGTTCTTGGATTTGCGGGACGCTTCTGGAGTCGTCCAGGTTGTTGCCCGTGACGAGGTGCTTGCCCAGGGCGGTGCACACGAGTTGCGCAACGAATACTGCATCAAGGTTGTCGGCACGGTGCGCAGCCGCCCTGAGGGCAACGCCAACGCTGAGTTGCCGACCGGTGACGTCGAAGTGCTGGCCAACGACCTTGAGGTGCTCAGCGAAGCGGCCCCGTTGCCGTTCCAGATTGATGAGCGGGTGACCGTTGGCGAGGAAGCCCGCTTGCGGCACCGCTATCTCGACATGCGTCGCCCCGGCGCAAACTCTGCTGGTGCCAACCTGCGCCTACGCAGCAAGGTCAACGCAGCCGCGCGGTCGGTCTTGGCCGAGCAAGACTTCGTCGAGATCGAAACGCCGACCCTGACGCGCTCAACCCCTGAAGGTGCTCGCGACTTCCTGGTCCCGGCGCGGTTGCAGCCTGGCGCTTGGTACGCCTTGCCGCAGAGCCCCCAGTTGTTTAAGCAGTTGCTGATGGTTGGTGGCATGGAGCGCTACTACCAAATCGCTCGCTGCTACCGCGACGAGGACTTCCGCGCTGACCGTCAGCCCGAGTTCACCCAACTCGATGTTGAGATGAGCTTTGTCGAGCAAGCAGACGTCATCGCGCTCGGTGAGCAGATCGCCAAGGCCGTGTGGGCGACCATCGGTGTCGACCTGCCCACGCCCTTCCCGCAGATGACCTATGCCGACGCTATGGCTGGCTATGGCTCGGACAAGCCAGATCTGCGTTTTGGTTTGGAATTGGTGGAGTGCACTGACTATTTCGCCAACACACCTTTCCGGGTCTTCCAGGCGGAGTATGTCGGTGCGGTCGTGATGCCCGGTGGTGGCAGCCAGCCTCGTCGCCAGTTTGATGCCTGGCAGGATTGGGCTAAGCAGCGCGGCGCCAAGGGGCTGGCCTACGTCACCATCGTCGACGACGGCACGCTGGCTGGGCCAGTCGCCAAGAATCTGAGCGAAGAAGAGCGGGCCGGCCTTGCCGAGCACGTGGGCGCCAAGCCCGGCGACTGCGTATTCTTCGCCGCCGGCGCTGCGAAGGCTTCTCGCTCGCTGTTGGGTGCGGCACGTCTGGAGATCGGCCACCGCGTTGGCATCATCGACGAGTCGGCGTGGTCCTTCCTTTGGGTTCTCGACGCCCCCATGTTCGAGCCCGCCTCTGAGGCGGTTGCTGCCGGTGACGTTGCCGTGGGAGCTGGCAAGTGGACCGCTGTCCACCACGCCTTCACCTCGCCCAAGGCCGAGTTCATGGACTCCTTGACACTGAGCCTGGCGAAGCGCTTGCCTATGCCTACGACATGGTCTGCAACGGCAACGAGATCGGTGGCGGCTCTATCCGTATCCACCGTCGCGACATCCAGGAGCGCGTCTTTGGCGTCATGGGATTGAGCCCCGAAGATGCCGACGAGAAGTTCGGCTTCTTGCTCGAGGCGTTCAAGTTCGGCGCCCCACCGCACGGCGGGATCGCCTTCGGTTGGGACCGCGTCGTGGCACTGCTTGCTGGCACTGACTCGATCCGCGATGTCATTGCCTTCCCCAAGTCTGGTGGCGGCTTTGACCCGTTGACCTCTGCTCCGGCCGCGATCACGTCCGAGCAGCGCAAGGAGGCTGGTGTGGATTCCAAGCCAGCACCTGCCAAGACCGATGAGGCCCAGCAGGGCTGATCACCATCGTCAAAGGCCGTCTCGCAGCACGCGAGGCGGCCTTGACGTTCAGCCCCGAGGGTTAGTGTGAGTGACGATGACTGAACCAGCCGATTTGTTCGACTCTGGCGCTGACACCAGCGGCCCAGATCTTCGACCTCCACTAGCGGTGCGTATGCGTCCGGCGTCGCTCGACGAGGTGGTCGGACAGGGCGACGTGTTGCGTCCCGGCAGTCCGCTGCGGCGGCTGATCGAGGGCGGCGCAGGACAGGCTGGTCCACTGTCAGCCATTCTGTGGGGTCCACCTGGAACGGGCAAGACCACGTTGGCCAACTTGGTCGCCCAAGCTAGTGGGCGACGGTTCGTGCAACTTTCCGCCGTCACAGCGGGGGTCAAAGACGTTCGTGCTGTGATGGATGAGGCAACTCGTCAGCGCAATATGCACGGGCGGGCCACCGTTCTGTTTTTGGACGAAATCCACCGATTCACCAAGGCCCAGCAGGATGCTCTGCTGCCCGGTGTCGAGAACCGTCTGATCATTTTGGTGGCTGCGACCACCGAGAACCCGTCCTTCAGCATCATCGCGCCGCTGTTGTCCCGCTCTGTTCTCGTCACGTTGGGCTCGATCCCCGATGAGGACATCGCCACGTTGATTGACCGGGCGCTGAGCGATGAGCGTGGCCTCGACAATTCGGTGGAGTTGGACGAGGAGGCAAAATCCGCCATCGTGCGCCTCTGCGGCGGCGATGGTCGGCGTGCCCTGACGACGTTGGAGGCCTCGGCTGGAGTGGCTGCCGATGCTGCCTACGAAAGCGGTGCGAGCAAGACTGTCCAGATCACGGTGGATCATGTGCAGCAGGCCATGGCGCACGCGATAGTGCGGTATGACCGTGCTGGAGATCAGCATTACGACGTGGCTAGTGCCTTCATTAAGTCGATGCGCGGTAGCGACGTTGACGCGGCTTTGCATTACTTGGCGCGCCAATTGGAAGCGGGGAGGACCCGCGATTCATCGCCCGTCGCATCGTCATTAGTGCCAGCGAAGATGTCGGCATGGCTGACCCGACAGCCCTGCAGACCGCAGTCGCGGCCCTGCATGCCGTGGCGCAGATTGGTATGCCGGAGGCACGGATCATCCTGGCTCAGGCCGTGGTGCACAACGCTGTCGCTCCCAAGTCGAACGCTGCCTACCTTGGCATTAATGCCGCTATCGCTGATGTTCGAGCGGGGCGCGGTGCTGCAGTGCCCGCCCATTTGCGCGGCACGAGTTATGCCGGAGCGAGCAAGTTGGGCCATGGCCAGGGTATCGCTACAGCCATGATGAACCGGCTGGTGTGGGGCCTCAGCAGTATTTGCCAGACGACCTGCAGGACGCCAACTACTACAACCCCACTGACCGGGGTTGGGAAGAACGGTTGAAGCCTCGTTGGGAGAAACTGCGAAAGATCATCCGCGGATCTGCGTGACGGCGGTCACCCGATTGCTAGGTCGAACAGATAGAGTGCCAGAGCACTGCACGGGAAGTTGAAGAGGAGCTATGGAAACCGCTGAAATTCGTCGACGTTGGCTGAGCTACTTTGAGGGCCAGGGCCACGCCGTGGTGCCCAGTGCCTCGTTGGTCAGCAAGGACCCGACGCTGCTCTTCACGATCGCTGGCATGGTGCCCTTCATCCCCTACCTCACTGGGCAGCAGACTCCGCCCTGGAAGCGCGCGACGTCGGTCCAAAGTGTGTCCGGACCTTGGACATCGAAGAGGTCGGCAAGACGACTCGCCACGGCACGTTCTTCCAGATGAACGGCAACTTCTCGTTCGGCGACTACTTCAAAGAGCAGGCCATCAGGCAAGCCTGGGAGTTGGTCACCGGCAGCCAAGACGAGGGTGGCTACGGCTTCGATCCCGAAGTGATTTGGGTGACGGTGCTGGATGGCGATGACGAAGCCGTCGAGATGTGGCGGGCGATCGCTGACATTCCGATGGAGCGGATTCAGCGACGTGGCCGCGAAGACAACTATTGGCACACCGGAGTCCGGCCCCGGTGGGCCGTGCAGCGAAATCTATGTTGACCGCGGGCCGGAGTTTGGCGCCGACGGGGTCCGGAAGCGGACGAAAACCGATACCTCGAAATCTGGAACCTCGTCTTTATGCAGGATGAACTCTCGCAGGTTCGCTCAAGGTCGACTTCGACATCGCTGGCGAGTTGCCGACAAAGAATATCGATACCGGCATGGGCCTCGAGCGCGTTGCCTTGCTGCTGCAGGGTGTCGACAACCTGTACGAGATCGATGAGATCTACCCGGTGATCGAGGCTGCCGAAGGGATGTGCGCGCGCAAGTACGGCGCCAACGAGCAGGACGATGTCTTGTTCCGCGTCGTGGCCGACCACATTCGATCGGCCTTGATGATCATGAGCGACGGGGTGACCCCAGCCAACGAGGGCCGCGGCTACGTGCTGCGCAGACTCCTACGCCGAGCGGTCCGCTCCATGCGGTTGTTGGGCGTTGAAACGCCGGTCCTGCCGACCCTCTTGCCGGTCAGCCGCGACGTGATGGGCAAGTCTTACCCAGAGTTGCAGGATGACTGGTCGCGCATCAGCCAGGTTGCTTTTGCTGAGGAGGAGTCGTTTAGGCGGACGCTGGTGAGCGGCACCGTGCTGCTCGACGACGCCGTGCAAAAGGTCAAGTCTGCTGGCAAGTCACAGTTGGGTGGCTCAGAAGCATTCGCTCTGCACGACACTTTCGGTTTCCCCATTGATCTGACCTTGGAGATGGCTGCGGAGCACGGCCTCTCCGTTGACGAGGCCGGATTCCGACGCTTGATGAACGAGCAGCGCGACCGGGCAAAAGCAGACTCAAGGCCAAGAAGTCAGGCCGCGGAGACACCTCTGCTTACCGCGCTATCGCTGACAACTAGGCAGCGTCGTCCAGTTCACTGGGTACGACGAGGTCAGCTCGAGGGTCGCGTCGCTGGATTGCTGCTCGATGGGCAAACGGTGCAGCAAGTCGAGGCTGGCCAAGAGGTTGAGGTTGTTCTCGACCGGACGCCGTTCTATGCCGAGGGTGGCGGGCAGTTGGCCGACGGCGGCACGATCCGCCTCGCCGGCGGCGCTGTCGTTGAGGTGTACGACGTGCAGTCACCGATTAACGGCGTCATCGTGCACAAGGCCAAGGTTGTTGACGGTGCGGTCGGAGTTGGTGAGACGGCATACGGCGAAGTGGATATCGCCCGCCGGCGTTCCATCTCGCGCGCCCACACCGCGACTCACATGGTGCACAAGGCGATCCGCGAAGCACTCGGCGAAACGGCGACGCAGGCCGGTTCAGAAAACGCGCCGGGCCGTTTTCGGTTCGACTTCAACGCCAACTCGGCCCTCCCCGCGTCAGCAATGGCTGATGTCGAGGCACGCGTCAACGCACTTTTGATGGATGACCTGCCGGTGCGCGCCGAGGTGATGACGCAGCAACAGGCTCACGATGCTGGTGCAATGGCGCTCTTCGGCGAAAAGTATGGCGATGAGGTCCGGGTTGTCTCCGTTGGTGACTGGGCGAGCGAATTGTGTGGTGGCACCCACGCACAGCGCTCAGGACAGTTGGGCCTGGTCAAATTGCTCGGCGAAGCCTCGATCGGTTCTGGTGTCCGACGTGTTGAAGCCCTGGTCGGCACCGATGCCTACAACTTCCTGGCCCGCGAGCATGCCGTTGTCGGCCAATTGACCGATGTGTTGAAGGTGCGCTCGAAGAGTTGCCAGAGCGGATCGATGGCATCTTGACCCGCCTTAAGGACGCCGAGCGCGAGATCAACGCCGCTCGTCAGCAGCAGGTTATGGCCGCCGCCTCTGGTCTAGTCCAGTCTGCGCGCGATGTCTATGGCGTGAGCTTTATTGGTCACGACGCCGGTGACGGCGTTGGCGGTGACGACGTCCGGACTTTGGTGACGGACCTGCGGGCTCGCTTGGGTGATCAGCGTCCCAGCGTTGTGGCCGTGTCGGGTACTGCAAAGGGCGCCCGGTTGTTGTCATTGCGACGAACCCGATGGCACGCGAGTGGGGTGTTAAGGCTGGCGCTCTCGTCAAGATCGCTGCTTCAACCCTAGGCGGCGGTGGCGGCGGCAAGGATGATTTGGCACAGGGTGGGGGCTCCGACGTGAGCAAGGTCGCTGAGGCCTTGCAGCGTGTGGAGCATGCCGTGGGGGAGACCGTCACTCGAGGCAGTTGATCGCACACCGGACCACCCCGAGGTAGCGGGTTCTTCACAGCATGAGGTGAATGAGCCCGCTACCCGGCGTGGTGTCCGCGTGGGCATTGATGTTGGGCAAGTCCGAGTCGGTATGGCAGCCAGCGACCCCGACGGCATGGTTGCCTTTCCCGTTCGAACCCTCAATCGCGATGTTGAGGGCTTAGCTGACCTGGATGAAGTCGTTCAGGAATGTCGCGAGCGAGAGGCAATCGAGATTGTCGTTGGGCTGCCGCGTCGCCTTTCCGGAGACGAAGGCGTGGCCGCTGAGCGAGCTCGCGACTACGCCCAGCAGTTGGATGAACGCTGCCCGGACCGTACTGTTCGGTTGTGGGACGAACGTTTGACTACGGTTGACGCTCACCGCAGCCTGCACGACAGCGGAGTGAAAAGCCGCGACCATCGAGCTCGAATCGACCAAGCAGCGGCCGTACTGATCTTGCAGGGAGCTCTAGACGCAGAACGACGTCTAGGCGCGCCCCAAGGTCACGTGCTCGGCCGACGCAAACCTCGCAAACCGCGAGCGAAACGACGAGGAGGCCCCCTGCTATGACTCCCCTGATGAGGACATGAACGGCGAGTTCACCAGCAGGCGAGCCTACAAGCAGTCAAAGGGCACGCGCGGCCGACACCCGGCGGCCGCAGAGACCCCGGACCAGCATGCGGCTGAACCTGCCGACGAAACTGGTCACGAGGCAGGTCACGAACTGGGTCACGAGTCTGATGCGGCGTGGGAAGGTGACTGGGGTGTCCCGGCCCACGAGGCCCACCCTGATGAGGTGCACCCGCATGACGTCCACTCGCATGACGTCCATCCTGATGAGGTGCACCCACACGATGCCCCCGTCTATGACGCCGATGGGCATCTAGTCGAGGATGACGTGCCGATCTATGACGATCACTACGCCGCTGGAGTCGCGCTACCTGGCGAGACCATGAACCACCGGGACCCGCGCCACGGCGTCGGTCCCCAGTGGTCCGCTACGGCAGCATTCTGGTCGCACTAGCGTTGGTCTTCGGCGGTGGCTACTTTGCCTTTAACGCCATCCGTGGTGCCTTGCCGACCTTCAGCATGAGCGAGTCGCAGACTGCTGAGGATTATGAGGGGGAGGGCACTGGCGAAATTGTCGTCACGATCCCCAGCGGTGCCGGTGGCGCTCAGATCGCTCAGATTTTGGCCGAAAACGATGTCGTCGCCTCGGCTGCGGCATTTACCGCCGTAGCCACCGTGGACAGCCGTTCACAGAGCATCCAGCCTGGTTCTTACACGCTGGCGCAGCAGATGAGTGCCCAGTCTGCGTTGGACCGACTTGTGGACCCGGCCTTCAAGGCGAGCGGAGTCACGATCCGCGAGGGCCTGTGGGTCGATGAGACGTTCGAGATTTTGGCTGATGGCACCGGCAATGAGGTAGCGGACTACGAGGCCGTCGATCCCGAGTCGCTGGATCTCCCCGATGCGGCAAACGGCGAGTTGGAGGGCTATCTCTTCCCGAGGACGTATGACTTCGCCGAAGACTCGACACCTGAAGAGCAACTTCAGACGATGATCGACCAGGGCAAGAAGGTTTTCGCTGAGGAGGAAATCCCTGAGGATGAGCTTGGCGACGTCATCATCGAAGCCAGTTTGATTCAGGCTGAGGCAGCATTCTCTGACGACCTGCCCAAGGTGGCCCGAGTCATCGAGAACCGGCTCGACGATGGCGAAGCCTTGGCGATGGACTCCTCCATTCACTTCATTTTCAAGAGCGTGGCTTGGCTGGCACGACTGATGAGCAGCGAGCGAGTGACAGCCCTTACAACACGTACCTACTCCCAGGTTTGCCGCCGGGGCCGATTGATAGCCCCGGACGTGCCGCGATCAATGCGGCGATGAACCCGGCAGATGGTCCGTGGAAGTTCTTTGTCACGGTCAACCCGACCACCGGCGAGACCAACTTTGCCGAGACGTTTGAGGAGCACGAAGAAAACGTGGCCCTCTTCCAGCAGTGGTGCGCCGGCAACCCGGATGACTGCTGACTTGGCTGAGCACGCGGCCGGCGTCGTAGGCTCTCCGATTGCTCACTCGTTGAGCCCGGTGCTGCACCGGGCTGCCTATCAGGCGTTGGGGCTAGACGGGTGGACGTACAGCCGGACTGAGGTCGTCGCTGGCGATCTAAGCCGTCATGTCGCCGACCTGCCTGCTCATCAGGTGGGACTGTCGGTGACGATGCCTGGCAAGCCGGAGGCTGTGGCCCTGGCGAGTGAGGTGTCCCAGGTCGCTCGTCAAACTGGAGCGGCCAACACGTTGATCGCTACCGCCAATGGCTGGTTTGCCGAAAACACTGACGTGGTGGGCGTGCAGAGAGCGTTGGCAGAGGGCGCAAGCCAACGCGGGCTCCGCACAACGCCTTGATCGTGGGCACGGGTGCTACCGCAAAATCGGTGCTGGTGGCACTCGTGGAGATGGGCGTGACAACAGCGTGGGTGCAAGTGCGCAGATCGGTCCGGCCCGATTTTGCCGAGCTAGCTCAGGCATTGGACGTCACTCTGATGCTCGCGGGCCGAGATGCCACGCCAATCGTCAAGGTCGGGTATGCCGTCAGCACCGCTCCAGGTGGCAGCGAACCGGCCAGTCTGGCTGGCTTTGATCTCAGCGATGCGACCGTGATGGATGTGGCCTATGGCCATGGACCCAGCCTTTGGTCCGGGCAGTGCGCCGAGCAGGGCGCAATTGCCATTGACGGGTCAAGGATGTTGCTGCATCAGGCCGGCGAGCAGGTGCGGCTAATGACTGGGTTCGACGCGCCGCTGGCTGCCATGGACCAGGCGCTTCGGGCCGCTCAACAGGGGAGTAGATCGTGTCTGGGTTTGAGGTTGTGGCGATCGTCGCTGGCCTACTTGGCGTGCTGGCGGGTGTTCCGCTGGGGCGTTGGCTGCGGCGAGTCACCTATCGCAAGCCCGATGAAGAGTCCATGGCGTTGCCTGGCTCCCGTTGGTGGGTTGCTCCAGTGCTGGGCGCTATCTTTGCGGCCCTGACCTGGCGCTTCCTTGCAGCGCCGGCGGCTACCAAGTTGGCTTCGACCCGGGAAGTGCCGATGGAACCATTGGCGCGGGCCAAATCCTGGCGCTCTTGACCTTCGCTGCGATCGCTGTCGCCTGCGTCTGTCTGGCAGCTATGGACCTTGATGTGCACCGACTGCCCGACCGGATCATGTGGCCCACGATGGGCGCACTGATCGTCGGGCTCTTTGTCGCTGCCGCCAGCGAAGGCTTGTGGGGCATTTTTGGTCGGGTGCTGGTGACCGGGTTGGTCTGCGGGATTGGCTATTTGGTGATCTCCTTGGTCTCGCTGGCGAGAGGCTCGCTGGCACTGGGGCTTGGCGACGTGAAGTTAGCCATGGTGCTGGGCGCCGGTTTGGGCTGGTTCGGCTGGCAGAGCGTCATGGTCGGCATGTACAGCGGCTTTCTGGTCGGTGGTTTGGTCGCCGCCATGTTGCTCGTTACGGGCAAAATCCGGCTGGAGGCGAGCTTGCCTTCGGTCCGCCGATGATGGTGGGCGCATTGATTGGGGCGCTATTGCCGCCCAACCTCATCTCACTGATCTTTTGACCCTGACCTATTGACCGACTGGGCAGCGTCCGCATTTTCGCGGGTCTGCATGCCTGGTGAGAGAATGGACCTATGTTGCGTTGGCTCACTGCAGGCGAATCTCACGGCCCGGCCCTAACCGCCATGATCGAAGGTCTACCCGCTGGTGTGCGGGTCGACCGGGAGGCTATTTCTGGAGCATTGGCTCGGCGCAGGCTGGGTTACGGGCGCGGTGCCGGATGTCCTTTGAAGTGGATCAGTTTGAGTTCAGCGGGGGCATCCGTCATGGCTACACTCTCGGCTCCCCATTGGCCCTGCGCATCGCCAACACCGAGTGGGCCAAGTGGGAATCCGTGATGAGCCCAGAGCCCGTCGAAGATGCTGCTATCGAAAAGGCAAATGACGTCGGGGCTCCCAAGGAGCTCGCGCGCAATAAGCCGCTGACCCGTCCTCGGCCCGGCCACGCTGACCTCGTGGGTATGCAGAAGTACGGTTTCGACGAAGCGCGCCCGATCCTGGAGCGGGCTTCTGCTCGGGAAACGGCCGCCCGGGTTGCCCTCGGCGCCGTGGCCTCTGCTTTCCTCGAGCAGGCGTGTGGCATTCGGCTGGTATCGCACACCGTGTCTATCGGCAGCGCTGGTGGTAGTGGCCCGGACACCGATGCGCCCCTGCTGGAAGACCTGCCGCGCCCCGACGATGTTGGCCAGATTGACGACGACCCCGTGCGGACCCTGAACACCGAACTATCGGCAGCCATGGTGGCTGAGGTTGACGCGGCCAAGAAGGACGGCGACACCTTGGGCGGTGTGGTTGAGGTTGTTGCCTGGGGCTTGCCGCCTGGGCTGGGTTCGCACGTGCACTGGGACCGGCGACTCGATGCTCGGTTGGCGGGTGCCCTCATGGGCATTCAGGCCATGAAGGGCGTCGAGATTGGCGAAGGCTTCCGGACGGCCGCCCGTCGAGGCAGCCTGGCACACGACGAGATCGTGCGCGACAACGACGGATTGATCGAACGGACGACCTTGCGCTCCGGCGGCACCGAGGGGGGCATGAGCACTGGTGGAGTGCTGCGGGTTCGCGCCGCGATGAAGCCCATCTCAACGGTCCCACGCGCCCTACGCACCATCGACACCGCTAGCGGCGAAGCAGCCACAGCGATCCATCAACGCTCGGACGTCTGTGCTGTCCCTGCCTCCGGGGTGGTCGCCGAGGCGATGGTCGCACTGGTGCTGGCCGAGGCAGTGCTGGAGAAGTTTGGCGGCGACAGCGTGACCGAAGTGCGGCGCAACCTGGACTCATACCTGCAGAGCATTCCCGAGACGATGCGAGGACACCTCGATGACTGAAACATCTCCATTGGAGCAACCGGAGCCAACGCGTGCACCTGTGCTCGTCTTGGTAGGCCCGCCCGGTGCTGGCAAGTCTGCGGTCGGAGAGGCCTTGGCCAAGGCACTTGGAGTCCCTTTCCGAGACACCGATGCGGCTGTTGAGCAGAGCACCGGGCGCTCAATCAGCGACATTTTTGTGCAAGACGGCGAGGCAGCGTTCCGATCGCTGGAACGAGATGAAGTGCTGAGCTCGCTCACCAGCCATGCCGGAGTGTTGTCCCTGGGTGGCGGCGCGATCATGGATGACGACGTGCAGGAAGCGCTCAAGGTGCATCCCGTCGTGTTCCTGGACGTGGGCATCGCCGACGCCTCGAAGCGGATCGGTTTTGACGCATCAAGGCCGATGTTGGTGGTCAACCCGCGTGCATCGTGGACACGGTTGATGAACATTCGCCGGCCGATCTATCAAGATCTCGCGACCTGGCGAGTCGACACGGCCGCTCGTGATGTTGATTCGGTCGTGGCTGAGATCCTCAGCGATGTTGAGGTCGCGACGGCATGACCGACATCCGCACCGTTGATGTTGGTGACGAATATCAAGTATTCATGGGTGCCGGTGCCATGGACCGACTGGCCGACTTTGTCCGCCCCGATCGGCGGGTGCTGGTGATCCAGCAGCAGGGCCGAGATGACTTGGCCCAGCAGGCTAGGGATGTCATCGAAGCCGCAGGTGGGCAGCCGCATCTCGCCATCGTCCCTGATGCCGAAGCCGCTAAAACCGTGAGCGTGCTGGCAGAGCTGTGGTCGCAAATGGGTCAAGCCGCCTTTACGCGCGACGATCTGGTGGTCGGGCTAGGTGGAGGGGCAACGACTGACCTGGCCGGATTTGCGGCCGCTGGTTGGCTGCGCGGTGTCGATCTGGTGCAGATCCCCACCTCAATGCTGGGCATCGTCGATGCAGCCGTTGGTGGCAAGACTGGCATCAACACCCCAGAAGGCAAGAACCTGGTGGGCGCCTTCTATCCGCCTCAGGGCGTCTTGTGCGATCCAGCGTGGATGACGACCCAGTCGCAGGCTGACTACGTGGCGGGTCTGGCTGAGGTCATCAAGGCCGGCTTTATTGCCGACCCCGTGATTCTTGACCTCATCGAGGCCGACTTTGCTGCCGCCGTTGACCCTAACGCTGAGGTTGCTGTCGAGTTGATGGCACGTGCGGTGCAGGTCAAAGCCACGGTCGTCGCGGCCGACCTCAAAGAATCTAACCTGCGCGAGATTCTGAACTATGGGCATACCTTTGCCCACGCCATCGAACTCAGTGAGAACTACACCTGGCGGCACGGCGATGCGGTGGCGGTCGGCATGATCTTTGCCGCCGAGCTCGGCCTGGCGCTCGGTCGGACATCGGCCGAGATCGTGGGGCGGTTGCGCACCATCTTGACCAAGGTTGGCCTGCCCACTGTGTACCGTGACGGCGACTGGGACAAGTTGCGCACTGCGATGGCTCGCGACAAGAAGTCTCGCGGCAACATGCTGCGGTTCGTCGTTCTCGACGACTTGGCCAAACCAGCCCGCGCCGAAGGCCCGAGTGAAGATGACCTGCTGCACGCATACAAGACAGTGTCTTAGGGTGACGAAGTGACCAAGAACGTACTCGTGCTCAGTGGCCCAAATCTCGCGGCCCTTGGCTCCCGCGAACCGGAAATCTATGGCTCCGTGACGCTCGCCGACATGATGGGCCAGCTATCCCTGGTCGCGGCCGATTTGGGGCTGTCCGTGGATGCTCGGCAGACCAACGACGAAAGTGAGTTGGTGGGGTGGCTGCACGAGGCTGCGAATGCGGGTCTTGACGTCGTCCTCAACCCAGCCGCCTTCACGCACTATTCGTATGCGGTGCGTGACGCGTGCGCTCACCTGGTAGGGATGGGGTCGTCCTTGATCGAAGTCCACCTGTCCAACCCCGCGGCCCGCGAGACCTTCCGGCATACCTCAGTCGTTTCGGGGGTAGCGACCGGCACGATTGCGGGATTCGGCGCTCGGTCCTACGAGCTGGCATTGCAAGCACTGGTGTCCCGCGAGCCATAAGTCGGGCCTGTCGGTCTTCACCCGCTAGACTAGTCCCCGATCCCAGCGCAGAGCCACGATTTGGCGTGCTCGCTGGCCTTGACAATTTAAACGAAAGAGTGACTGTGGCATCCACAAACGACTTTAAGAACGGCCTTATCCTGCAGATGGATAACGGACTCTGGCAGGTGCTGGAGTTCCAGCACGTGAAGCCGGGCAAGGGCCCCGCCTTCGTGCGGACCAAGTTGAAGAACGTGTTGAGCAACAAGATCATCGACAAGACGTTCAACGCTGGCACCAAGGTCGAGACCGCAACGGTCGACCGCTCTGACATGCAGTACCTCTACAACGACGGTACTGACTACATCTTCATGGAAGCCAAGACGTTTGAGCAGATCCCGGTTTCGGGCGAGGTCTTGGGCTCCGCTAAGGACTTCTTGCTGGAAAACGGTGACGCGATGATCGCCCGTTACGAAGGCAACGTTTTGTACGTCGAATTGCCGGTCACCGTGGTCTTGGAGATCTCGCACACCGATCCCGGCTTGCAGGGCGACCGCTCCACCGGTGGCACCAAGCCCGCGACGCTGGAGACTGGCGCCGAGATTCAGGTCCCGCTGTTCCTCGAGACCGGCACCAAGGTCAAGGTCGACACGCGTGATGGCTCCTACCTCGGACGGGTGAGCTAACTAGCGTGGCAGCCAGGACTAAAGCGCGAAAGCGTGCCCTGGAGCTCCTGTTTGAGGCCGAACAGCGTGACCTCGACGTGCGTGAGTTGCTGGAGGCGCGGATCGCCGCGCCGACCACGCAGCACCCTTTGCCTGAGTACACCGTTGAGCTCGTTCGCGGGGTTCTTGATCAATGGCAGGTCATCAACGAGGCGCTGTCGACTTACAGCATGGGCTGGTCACTAGACCGGATGCCGTCAGTGGATCGAGCGGTCTTGCGCGTCGGGACCTGGGAGATCGTCTGGAATGACGACGTGCCGGACGTGGTTGCCATTTCTGAGGCCGTTGAGATGGTCCAGGGCATGTCCACGGATGACTCGCCAAAGTTCGTCAATGGGTTGCTGGCGCGGATCGCGGACGTGAAATTTACTTTGGTTTAACGACCATCGCAGGACCATTAGAGTGAGGGTCACCACTCATCCTTTAACCACCGTCCAGTGAGGCGGGGAAGGAACAGGGCAGATGACCGATACCCAATCGCCGGGTGAAGCACCCCCGGCCGGGGCCCCATCCATAGAGGGCCGGACCGTCCTCGCCGACCAAGATGTCAGCCGCGCACTGCGCCGGGTTGCCCACGAAATTCTTGAGGGCAACAAGGGCGCCGACGGCCTCGTGCTGTTGGGGATCCCGACCCGTGGAGTTGCGCTGGCGCACCGCTTGGCTGCGCTAATCAAAGGCGTCGAAGGCACCGACGTGCCGACCGGTTCGCTCGACATCACGATGTACCGTGATGACCTGCGCAAACAGCCGGTGCGGGCCGTCGAAACGACTGAGTTGCCCGAGGGTGGCATTGACGGCAAGGTCGTCATTCTGGTCGATGACGTGCTGTTCTCTGGCCGCACCGTCCGCGCCGCACTGGACTCCCTTGCTGACTACGGTCGCCCGCGCATCGTGCGCTTGGCCGTGTTGGTTGACCGGGGGCACCGTGAGTTGCCCATCCGGGCCGATTATGTGGGCAAGAATCTGCCGACCGCCAAGTCTGAGCGAGTCGCGGTGCGCCTGGCTGAAGTGGATGGCCACGAAGAAGTGCGCATCGGCGCCCCGGGGAGGCCGTGATGAAGCACTTGCTCTCGATCGCAGACCTGAGCCGGGATGAAATCGGCGAGATCATGGACACGGCCATCTCGATGCATGATGTCCAGCGGCGCCAGGTCAAAAAGCTCCCCACCTTGCCGGGCCGCACGATCATCAACTTCTTTTTGAAGACTCCACCCGCACCCGCAGTTCATTTGAGATTGCTGGCAAGTGGATGTCGGCTGACACCATCAACCTGACCGGCAAGGGCACTTCGGTGTCCAAGGGCGAAAGCCTGCGCGACACGGTCAAAACAGTTGATGCGATGGGCGTGGACATGATGATCGTCCGGCACTTGGCCTCGGGCGCTCCGGCACAGATCGCCCAGTGGACCAGCTGCTCCATCGTCAATGCCGGTGACGGTATGCACGAACACCCCTCTCAAGCACTGCTCGACGCCTACACGCTGCGTTCAAAATTGGGCGACCTGGAGGGCAAGCACATTGCCATCGTCGGCGACCTGACGCACTCTCGCGTGCTTCGGTCGAACCTGTTGTGCCTGCGAGCGCTCGGTGCAAACGTCACCCTGGTGGCACCGCCGACCTTGATGCCTAGTGGCATTGGATCCTGGGCAGCAGCGGACTCCTTTGAGGTGTCCTACGACCTCGATGCCGTGCTCCCACACGTTGACGCGGTGATGATGCTCCGCGTGCAGCGTGAGCGGATGAGCGGTGGCTTCTTCCCGACCGCCCGTGAGTATGCGGTGCGTTACGGCTTGACGGCACGCCGCCTGGCGCTGTTGCCTAAGCACGCAGTGATCACCCACCCGGGCCCGATGAACCGGGGCCTGGAGATTTCGGCAGATGCCGCCGACGATGCTCAGTCTTTGGTGCTCGACCAAGTTTCGGCCGGCGTAGCCGTGCGGATGTCGATTCTCTTCCACCTGCTCTCCGGCGAAGGGGCTCAGCATGAGCCAGCCGATCAACAACTCAGCACAGACCATTCTCGTTCGTGGCGCCCGATTGGCGGGCGGCGAGACCAGCGACATCCTGAGCGCTGACGGCGTGATTGTCGCCATGGGCGCCGACGCGGCCGCGTCTGCAGGCGAACACGCAGAGATTGTTGAGGGTGACGGCCTCATCGCTCTGCCAGGTTTTGTCGATCTGCACACGCACTTGCGTGAGCCGGGGCGCGAGGACGCCGAAACGATCGCAACTGGCTCGGCGGCTGCGGCCGCAGGGGGTTCACCGCTGTCCTAGCGATGGCCAACACCTCGCCGGTGACCGACACTGCTGAGGCAGCCGAGCGGATCGCTGAATTGGGCCAGCGTGCAGGCCTCGTTGAGGTCGTGCCGGTGGGTGCTGTCACGGCGGGCCTGGCAGGTGAACAACTGGCCGAGTTGGGCCTGATGGCAAGCTCGCGGGCCCGCGTTCGGGTCTTCTCCGACGACGGCAAATGCGTGCACGACTCGCGCGTTATGCGCCGCGCTCTTGAATACGTCAAGGCCTTCGACGGGGTTATCTCCCAACACGCTCAAGACCCGAATCTGGCTGGCAAATCGTCGTGCTGCCATGAGGGTGAGCTCTCCGGTCGTCTTGGCCTCCCAGGGTGGCCCAGCATCGCGGAAGAGTCGATCGTCGCTCGCGACGTCATGCTGGCTCGGCACACCGGCTCGAGGGTGCACATCGCGCATGTGTCGACTGCTGGCAGCGTCGAGGTGCTCCGATGGGCGAAGGCCCAAGGCATCAATGTCACGGCCGAGGTGACGCCTCACCACCTGATGTTGACGACTGACTTGCTGGCCGCATACGACCCGGTCTTTAAGGTCAATCCGCCGCTGCGCCCGGCCGAAGACGTTGAAGCCCTGCGCACTGCCCTTGCCGACGGGACTATCGACGCAGTGGCAACGGATCACGCCCCTCACGTGCGGCATGACAAGGAGCACGCCTTCATTGATGCGGCCTTTGGCATGCTCGGCCTCGAAACGGCACTACCGGTCGTGTGCACGGCGATGGTTGAGTCCGGCATGATGGGTTGGGAGCGCGTTGCTGAAGTCATGTCGATCGCTCCTGCTCGCATCGCGAGATCAGAGACGCAAGGCCGGCCACTGGCGCCCGGAGCCCCTGCCAACCTCACCTTGGTTGATCCCCACCGGGAGCGAGTCATCGATCGCTCCAGTTCTCTTCCTTTCCCGCAACAACCCGTGGCACGACCGGTCTCTGACCGGAACCGTCGAGCTCACGATGCTGCATGGTCGCATTACTGCCCGACAGGGCAACGTTCTTGGGAGGGCGTATGAGTGAAGTTCCACAGGCAGTTTGGTCCTCGAAGATGGACGGACCTTTACCGGTGACGCCTACGGTGCGCTGGGCGAAACGGTCGGCGAGGCCGTGTTCTGCACTGGCATGACCGGATACCAAGAGACTTTGACTGACCCGAGTTATCACCGCCAAGTTGTCGTGATGACCGCTCCGCACATCGGCAACACCGGCGTCAACGAGCAGGACATGGAAAGCCGCAAGATATGGGTGTCGGGCTTTGTGGTGCGTGACCCCGCGATCCGACCCTCTAACTGGCGCTCTCAAGGTGATCTGGGGGAGGCACTCGATCAGCAAGGTGTCGTGGGCATCTCGGGCGTCGACACTCGCGCATTGACTCGGCATCTGCGCGATCGTGGCTCCATGCGGGTCGGCGTTTTCTCTGGCGAAGCAGCACAGGGCACGCCGACGGAGCTGCTGAACCGCGTCTTGGAAGCCCCCAAGATGAGCGGTTCGGCGTTGGCTGCTGAGGTTTCGACCGAAGCCGCCTACGTGGTGCCGGCCGTGGGCGAAAAGAGGTTCACCGTGGCTGCCCTCGACCTCGGTATCAAGGGGATGACCCCAGCCCTGTTGTCGAAGCGTGGCGTTGAAGTCCACGTGCTGCCAGCCTCAAGCACCTTTGCTGACCTGACGGCAATGAATCCAGATGGTGTGTTCTTCTCCAACGGGCCTGGTGACCCAGCCACCGCCGACGCCGAGGTCGCGTTGCTGCGCGAAGTTCTCGGCAACTCAATTCCGTTCTTTGGGATTTGCTTCGGCAACCAACTGTTGGGCCGGGCTGTTGGCCTGGAGACCTACAAATTGGCTTTCGGACATCGCGGAATCAACCAGCCAGTGCTCGATCGACTGACGAACAAGGTTGAGGTGACCAGCCACAATCACGGCTTCGCGCTGGCCTGGCCCACCGAGTTGTCTGAGTCGATCACTTCTGACTTTGGCGGTGTCTCGGTCAGCCACGTGGCGCTGAACGACAACGTCGTCGAGGGGCTGAGCTTGGATGACCGGCCAGCCTTCTCCGTCCAGTACCACCCAGAGGCAGCGGCCGGACCCCGCGACGCCGAATACCTCTTTGATCGTTTCATTGACTTGATGGAGGCCCACAGTGCCTAAGCGTGACGATATTCGCAGCGTGCTCGTGATTGGCTCCGGTCCAATCGTGATCGGGCAGGCCGCAGAGTTTGACTATTCAGGCACCCAGGCCTGCCGCGTGCTGCGCGAAGAAGGCATTCGCGTCATCCTGGTGAACTCCAACCCCGCCACGATCATGACCGACCCAGGGGTAGCAGACGCGACCTACGTCGAGCCGATCACTCCCGAGATCGTGGAAAAGTATTGCCAAGGAGCGCCCCGACGCCGTGCTGGCGACGCTGGGCGGCCAGACGGCGCTCAACACCGCAATCGCGTTGGATGAAGCCGGCACGCTCATTAAGTACAACTGCCCACTGATCGGCGCCAACGTTGAGGCGATTCAGTTGGGGGAGGACCGTCAGGCCTTCAAGGGCGTCGTTGAGCGCTGCGGCGCCGAAGTCGCACGGTCGATGATCTGCCACACGATGGAGGAGACGCTCGCTGCCGCTGAAGATCTGGGCTACCCCGTTGTGGTGCGTCCCAGCTTCACGATGGGTGGCCTGGGGTCGGGGTTTGCCTACGACGAAGAGTCGTTGCGGCGGATCGCTGGCGCCGGGTTGCAAGATTCTCCCACCACTGAGGTGTTGCTCGAAGAATCCATCATGGGATGGAAAGAGTTCGAGCTCGAAGTCATGCGTGACCGCGCGGACAACGTCGTTGTCGTGTGCTCTATCGAAAACCTGGACCCGATGGGCGTGCACACGGGTGACTCCATTACCGTCGCACCCGCCATGACGCTCACAGATCGTGAGTATCAGAGCTTGCGTGACATCGGCATCGCCGTCATTCGTGAGGTTGGCGTCGATACCGGTGGCTGCAACATTCAGTTTGCCGTCAACCCCGACGATGGCCGAATCATCGTGATCGAAATGAACCCGCGCGTCTCCCGCTCTTCGGCCCTAGCGTCCAAGGCGACCGGGTTCCCGATCGCCAAGATCGCAGCCAAGATGGCTCTGGGCTACACCTTGGACGAGGTGCCCAACGACATCACCGGGGCAACGCCCGCCAGCTTTGAGCCGACCCTGGACTACGTCGTGGTGAAGGTTCCGCGGTTTGCGTTCGAGAAGTTCCCCGGCGCCGATGCGACTTTGACGACCACTATGAAGTCGGTCGGTGAGGCCATGTCGATCGGTCGCAACTTCGCTGAGGCGCTCAACAAGGCATTGCGCTCTACCGAGCAAAAGAACTCAAGCTTTCACTGGCGTCACGACGAGCGTCCCTCGGGGAGGGCATGGTTGCTGCGCTACTCGAGCAAGCCTCCATCCCTACCGATGGCCGGTTGCTTCTCGTCCAGCAGGCCCTATGGGGAGGTGCGACCGTCGAGCAGGCGTTCGAAGCCACCAAGATCGACCCGTGGTTCCTCGATCAAATCGTGGCCATCAATGAGGTCGCGGACGAGGTCCGGTCGGCGTCCCACCATGGACCTGCTCGCATTGAGCCCAAGGTGTTGGCCAAGGCCAAGCGGATGGGGCTCAGCGACATCCAGATCGCTGAACTGCTGGATATGCGTGAAGACGTGGTTCGTGGGGTACGGCATGCCCTAGGGGTGCGGCCGATCTACAAGACGGTCGATACCTGCGCAGGCGAATTCGTCGCGCTGACGCCCTACCACTACTCCAGCTATGACCAAGAGACCGAAGTTGCGCCCCGAGAAAAGCCAGCGGTCATCATCTTGGGCTCTGGCCCGAACCGCATTGGTCAGGGCATCGAGTTCGACTACTCCTGTGTCCATGCCTCCTTGACGCTGCGCGACGCCGGCTTTGACACCGTGATGGTCAACTGCAACCCCGAGACTGTGTCGACTGACTACGACACCTCGAGCAGGCTCTATTTCGAACCGTTGACTCTGGAAGATGTCCTGGAGGTAGTGCACGCTGAGCGAGCCGCCGGGCCGGTTGCTGGCGTCATTGTGCAGTTGGGTGGGCAAACCCCACTGGGCTTGGCTGCAGCACTCAAGGCTGAGGGCGTCCCGGTCGTGGGCACCTCACCGGAGGCAATTCACCTGGCCGAAGATCGCGGTGCTTTTGGCCGGATTCTGTCCGAGACAGGATTGACGGCTCCTCGACACGGCCTTGCCTACAGCACCGAAGACGCTGTTGCCGTCGCCAAGGAAATCGGTTTCCCAGTGTTGGTGCGGCCCTCGTACGTCTTGGGCGGTCGAGGCATGGAGATCGTCTATGACGACGAGTCGCTGGTGGGGTATGTCGGTCGGGCAACCCAAGCCGCCCCCGAGCACCCTGTCTTGGTAGACCGGTTCCTCGATGAGGCCGTTGAAATCGACATCGACGCTCTGTTCGACGGGCGCGAGTTGTATGTCGGCGGAATTATGGAGCACATCGAAGAGGCGGGCATCCACTCTGGCGACTCGGCGTGTGTGCTGCCGCCCGTGACATTGGGGCGCGAAGAGATGCGCCAGGTGCGAGAGGCTACCCACAAACTCGCTGAGGCCATTGGCGTTCGCGGGTTGATGAACGTGCAGTTTGCGCTGGCCCAAGATGTTCTCTACGTCCTTGAGGCGAATCCACGCGCCAGCCGCACGGTGCCCTTTGTTGCTAAAGCGACAGGAGTGCCGATCGCCCGCGCTGCCGCTCGAATCATGATGGGCTCCTCCATCGCAGAACTGCGTGAAGAGGGCATGCTCCCGGCCCACACGGACGGTGGAATGCTGCCTGATTCGGCGCCGGTGAGTGTGAAGGAAGCCATCTTGCCCTTCCGCCGCTTCCGCACGCAGACGGGCGAAGCAGTTGACTCTATTCTGGGGCCAGAGATGCGTTCGACAGGCGAAGTCATGGGCATCGACCGTGACTACGGCACCGCTTTTGCCAAGAGCCAGTTGCGCGCTGGGACATCGCTGCCCACCAGCGGCCGCGTCTTTGTCTCGGTAGCCAACCGGGACAAGCGATCAATGATCTTCCCGGTGAAGCGACTCGTCGACCTTGGGTTTGAGGTGTGGGCGACGGCAGGAACGGCCGACGTGCTTCGCCGCAACGGAATTGATGCTCGCGTGGTCCGCAAACACAGCGCTGGTCACGGTGAGGACGGGGAGCGCACCATCGTGGAGCTCATCACTTCGGGTGAAATCGACATGGTGATCAACACCCCATCGGGGCGGGATGCCCGCGCAGACGGCTACGCCATCCGAGCCGCGACGACCAGTCTGGATCGGCCCATCATCACCACGGTGCAGCAGTTAGGTGCCGCGGTCTTGGGCATCGAGGCCATGATGGCTGGCGACATGCAGGTGGCATCACTGCAGGAGCACGCTAGCCGTCTGGACCTGTATTCGGTGGCCGCAGAGGGTGTCGAAGCACCGTGAGTGCGGATCGGGTCCCGTTCACCCAAAAGCTGCTGAACTTGCAGGTGCAGCGGGGCCCGCTCAGCGTCGGGATTGACCCCCACCCCTTCCAGTTGGAGCAGTGGGGGCTGGCGGATACACCGACTGGGGTGCGCCAGTTCGCTGAGTCAATGGCGAGTGCGGCGATCGCTGCCAACGTGGCGTCGGTGAAACTACAGGCTGCCTTTTTCGAACGGCATGGGTCGGCCGGCGTCGCGGTCTTAGAGGAGACTCTTGGCACACTGCGCGCCGCCGGGGTCTTGACGATCTTGGATGCCAAGCGGGGCGATATTGGCACGACCATGGAGGCGTACGCACAGAGTTGTCTCCAACCAGGATCTCCCTTAGAAGCGGATGCCGTGACGGTCAGCCCCTTTCTGGGCTACGGGTCGCTAGCCCCGGCCATCGAATTGGCGGGGGAGCACCAGCGAGGGGTCTATGTCTTGGCTCTGACGTCTAACCCTGAAGCGGCGTCAATTCAGGACGTTGGCGCACCGAGCATCGCTCAACGGCTGATTGAACGGGCCGAACATGACAATAATTCTGTGAATCTTCAGGGTGTTGTTGGTCTCGTCATTGGGGCTACCACCGCGGGCCGACTTGCGCACCTTGAGCCGCATTTGGCCACGTTTGGGGGATCTATCCTAGCCCCGGGCGTTGGTGCACAAGGTGCCACGCCTAGGTCTTTGGCCTGCACATTTGCTCACTCGCGTAGCCAATTGGTGGTGCCAATTTCGCGGGCTGTGGCCGAGACGGGACCCGATGTGGCACAACTAGTTTCCCGGATCGGAGAGCTTAACCAAGACCTTGGATTGGCCTTGCTGTAGTGCATAACACTTCCGAAAGATTTAGCCTAGGCTTGTGTTGTCGTGGCATCCTTGTCAGGCGCTCGGAACCACAGTTGCATGACCAACAATCGAGGAGATGGAAGTGGCCCTTCCCCAATTGACGCCAGAGCAGCGAGCAGACGCTCTCGCAAAGGCAGCCGAAGCACGCCGCGAGCGAGCCGAGGTCAAGAACCGTCTGAAGAACTCCCAGGGCTCTCTCAAGGACGTTGTGACTGAAGGCAAGGTCAACGACGTGATTGGCAAGATGAAGGTATCCGCCTTGCTTGAGTCCATGCCGGGCGTCGGACGTGTTCGTGCGCGCCAGCTCATGGAAGACTTCGGCATCAGCGAAAGCCGTCGTGTCCGCGGCTTGGGTGCTAACCAGACCGAAAAGTTGCTCGAGCACTTCAACGCATCCTGATCAGGAGCCACACCGTCTCAATGGAGTCTGAAGAATCGTCATCGACAGTCGAGGGTGCTAGGCACCCTCGACTTGTCGTTTTGGCTGGGCCAACTGCGGTTGGCAAGGGCACGGTTGCCGCGTACGTTCGAGAGCATCACCCTGAGGTGTGGCTTTCAGTCTCGGCAACCACCCGTAAGGCTCGCCCCGGTGAGCGAGACGGTGTGCACTACCTCTTCGTATCCGATGAGGAGTTCGAGCAAATGCGCCACGAAGGCAACCTGCTCGAGTGGGCAGTGGTCCATGGTCGCGCTAAATACGGCACTCCGCGTGGTCCCGTCCAGAACACCTTGGACGCGGGCCGCCCGGCGTTGCTGGAGATTGACTTGCAAGGTGCACGGCAGGTTCGACAGGCCATGCCCGAAGCGCTCTTTGTCTTTCTCGCACCACCGACCTGGGACGAGTTGGTCCAACGGCTCGTAGGGCGAGGGACTGAGTCCGAAGCCGAGCGGCATGACCGTTTGGAGTCAGCCAAGGTCGAATTGGCCGCGGCCAGCGAGTTTGATGTGACCATCGTGAATGACGATGTCGCTCGGGCCGCCCAAGACCTCGTATCATTGCTAGTTGAACCACCCGTATCGAGAAAAGGATTGAAACCGTGATTGGCACAGTTGCAAACCCAGACGGCATCACCAACCCGCCGATCGACAGCTTGCTCGAAAAGGCTGACTCGAAGTACGCCTTGGTGATCCTACGCCGCTAAGCGTGCTCGTCAGATCAACGCCTACTACTCGCAGTTGAGCGAGGGCCTGCTGGAATACGTCGGCCCCTTGGTTGAGGCTGACCAGACGGACAAGCCGCTGTCGATTGCTCTGCAAGAGATCGACCAGCACAAGCTCGACGTCACGCACCCAGACAGCTGACCACACGCTCAATGCGCATCGTTCTTGGCGTAACAGGGGGCATCGCTGCCTACAAGGCGTGCTCGTTGTTGCGCCTTTGCGTGAGGCCGGTCACCAGGTCAAGGTCGTGCCGACCGAGTCGGCCTTGAACTTCGTGGGCGCCCCCACCTGGGAGGCACTTTCGGGCGAGCCGGTTTCCACTTCGGTGTGGGACAACGTTGACGAGGTGGCCCATGTTCGCATCGGCCAAACGGCCGATTTGGTCGTGGTCGCGCCGGCGACGGCAGACCTGCTGGGGCGTGCAACTCACGGCATAGCCAATGACCTCCTGACCAACGTGTTGCTCTCCACGACTGCACCCGTGGTGATGGCCCCAGCGATGCATACCGAAATGTGGTTGAACGCCGCAACGGTCCACAACGTGTCTGTCTTGCGACGCCGTGGCGTGCACATCATGGAGCCTGACTCTGGTCGTCTGACCGGCACTGACAGTGGTCCTGGGCGCTTGCCTGAGCCCGAAGCAATCGCCGAGTTCGCCTTGGCCCAAGTGCACGACGAGGGCGCATCGCTAGCTGGCCTGCGAGTCGCGATCACGACTGGTGGGACGCGAGAGGCCCTGGACCCGGTGCGGTACTCAGGGAATCGATCTTCGGGCAAGCAAGGAATGGCCCTTGCTGAGGCGGCCCGTGCACGCGGCGCCAAGGTGGAACTCATCATGGCGGCGACCGACGTGCCAGCACCCACTGGTGTCAAGGTCATCAAGGTGGAGTCGGCTCGAGACATGCAAAACGCAGTAGCCAACGCCTACGACGGCAACGACGTCATCGTGATGGCCGCCGCCGTCGCAGATTTTCGCTCGGCCAGCTATGCCGAAACCAAGATCAAAAAGTCACACGCAGCTGGCGAAGAAGAGTCAGCACCGGTGATCGAGTTGGTCCGCAACCCCGACATCCTGGCCGGGCTGGTGAAACGGCGCGGCTCCAGAACCACGCCAGTCCTGGTCGGCTTTGCCGCCGAGACCGGTGATGAAAACGGCACGATCCTTGACTATGCGTTAGCCAAGCTAGAGCACAAGGGATGCGACGTGATCGTGGCCAACGAGGTCGGCGAGGGCACCACCTTCGGCCAAGACTCGTCCACGGTGCATATCCTCGTCGCAGGCTCAGACCAGCCACAGCGCTACGGACCCGCGCCCAAGCGTGAATCGGCATCCGCAATCTGGGACGTCGTCGAACAACTCATACCGAGCAAAGACGCTGTCGAGTCGAACTAGACTTCATCGTCGCCCAGCCAGCAGCCGCTGCACACAAGGAGAAACACTGTGGCCCGTATGTTCACGTCCGAATCTGTCACCGAAGGGCACCCCGACAAGATCTGTGACCAGATCAGCGACGGAATCCTGGACGAGATCCTGCGACAAGACCCCAACTCTCGGGTCGCTGTCGAAACCATGGTGACCACCGGTTTGGTGCATGTGGCCGGGGAAGTTCGCACCACCGGGTATGCCGACATCCCGCGCATCGTTCGCGAAACCATTCTTGGGATTGGCTACAACGAGTCTGCCAAGGGCTTTGACGGCCGCACCTGTGGCGTTGAAGTGTCCATTGGTGAGCAATCGGCAGATATTGCGGCTGGCGTCGACACGGGCCTGGAGCACCGCAGCGGAGACACCACGGACGCTCTGGACCTGCTGGGCGCCGGCGACCAGGGTCTGATGTTTGGCTATGCCAGCTCGGACACTCCTGAACTGATGCCACTGCCGATCTATCTGGCCCACCGCTTGGCTGAGCGGCTGTCTCTGGTCCGCAAATCGGGCGAGATTGACTATTTGCGCCCTGATGGCAAGACCCAGGTGACTATCAACTACGACGGCGACGTGCCGGTCTCGCTCAACACCGTGGTCCTTTCGACACAACACGCAGCAGACATTGATCTGCGCGGAGAGCTTGACCCCGATATCCGCGCCAAGGTCATCCAGCCGGTGCTGGACCAGGCCCTCAGCGACGGCATCGAGCTGGACACCAGCGCATACCGCACCCTGATCAACCCCACCGGCAAGTTCGTGGTTGGTGGCCCTATGGGAGATGCGGGTTTGACCGGCCGCAAGATCATCGTTGACACGTATGGCGGCATGGCTCGTCACGGTGGCGGAGCGTTCTCGGGCAAGGACCCAAGCAAGGTGGACCGGTCCGCGGCCTATGCCCTGCGCTGGGTCGCCAAGAACGTGGTCTCCGCTGGCCTGGCCAAGCGCTGCGAGATTCAAGTGGCCTATGCCATCGGTAAGGCCCAGCCCGTTGGCCTGTACGTCGAGACGTTCGGGACGGCCACTGTGGCTCCAGAAAAGATCGAAGCGGCCATTGACTCAGTCTTTGACCTACGTCCGCAGGCAATTATCGAGCAGTTGGATCTCCTGCGGCCGATCTATCAGGTGACCGCGGCATACGGTCACTTCGGGCGAGTCAGCCACCCTGGTCTTGAAAACGCCTTCCCATGGGAGCGCACCGACCGTGCAGACGCTTTGCGGTCTGCGGTGTAGGTGCACAACCGTTAATGGCGGCCCGATTTCCGGGTTTGTCAGCCCGGTGCGATAAACCTCAGGTATGAGTTCGTCGGCGCAAGAACCAACCTTGTTTGGCAAGCAGGAGCGCCCAGCACCGCGCAAGCCCGCACCAGCGCTCCAGTTGCCGATCGCCCGCGTCGTCCTGGACAGCCCTCTAGCGCACATTGACCGCCCATTTGACTATGCGGTGCCAGCCGATATGGACGCCAACGCCCAACCAGGAGTGCGGGTCCGCGTTCGGTGGTCGGGGCAGTTGCTAGATGGGTTCATCGTCGCGCGCGGCGAGAATACCGACCATGTGGGCGAGTTAGCCCCGTTGGAGCGGGTGGTTAGCGATGAACGGGTGCTGACTCCGCATATCGCCGAAGTGTCCCGACAGATCGCAGACCACTATGGCGGGACGCTGTCGGATGTGTTGAGGCTGGCCATCCCGCCGCGCCACGCCGCCGCAGAGCAGGCAGATCCGCCCGTGGCGAGTGAGCCGTTCCCGGCGTCACCGAACGTGTCGGCATGGCGCCACTATGACGCTGGCGCGGCTTTCTTGCGCAGGCTTCATTCCGGTGAAGCCCCAGCGGCGGCGTGGTTAGCGGCACCGGGACTGACTGGTGCCGAAGACTGGCCCGCAGCCCTCGCTGAAGCAGCCGCGACTACCGCTGCGGGTGGCCGCGGCGCGATCTTGGTCGTTCCTGACCACCGCGATGTTGAGCGGGTGTGCGCTGCCCTTGATCTGGTTGTTGGCGAAACTGCCTATGCTCGACTGACCGCCGATATGGGCCCGTCGCAGAGGTACAGGTCGTGGCTTTCGGTGCTGCGGGGGCAGCGTTCCATCGTGATCGGGACGCGAGCGGCCAGTTATGCCCCGGTAGCCAACCTTGGACTTTTTGCCGTCTGGGACGACGGCGATGATTCACTACGTGAGCAGCGAACTCCCTATCCCCACGTTCTTGAGACTGGGCGTTTCCGATCGTCTGGCGCAGGGGCCGGGCTGCTGGTGGGTGGTTTTGTGCGCACCCCTGTCGCGCAACAGTGGGTAGAGACCGAGTTCCTCCGCCCCATTTCGCCGAATCCGCAGTCGCGCCAACACCAGGTGCGGGTGACGATCGCGGGGGAGGGGCACGAGCAGGATCGAGACGCGGGCGCACGTGCTGCGCGGATCCCATCTCTTGCTTGGCGCACGGCAAGCGAAGCGCTGAAATCCGGGCCAGTCCTGGTCCAGGTGCCGCGTCGAGGCTACGGAATCGGTGTGAGTTGCGCTCAATGCCGACAAGCCGTGCATTGCCAGGAGTGCAATGGGCCGACCGTGCTGCCCGACTCGGGGGAGTCGCCGCACTGCGGTTGGTGTGGCAAACAAGTGGCGACGAGTGAATGCACAAACTGTGGCTCGACTCAGCGACGGGTGTCAGTCGTCGGTGATCGCCGGACAGCAGAAGAGATCGGCCGTGCCTTTCCGGGTGTGCGCGTGAGACAGTCTCGCCTCGGGCAGGTCCTTGACCAGGTTGACGACGCTCCGGCGATCATTGTCGCGACGCCTGGTGCTGAGCCCATAGCGCCTAACGGCTACGCCGCTGCGCTGCTGCTGGATGGGTGGGCCCTGCTTGACCGTCCGGGGCTTGAAGCAGGGATTGAGGCCACCCGCCGGTGGATGAACGCAGCCGCCCTCGTGAGGCGCTCTGCGGCCAAGACGCAGATTGTGCTGGCCGGGGTGCCCGCACATGGCGAAGTGCGCAGTGTGGAGGCGCTAGCCAGATGGGACCCCATCTGGCTAGCCCGCTGGATTTGGCAGACCGTCGTGAACTGTCATTGCCTCCGGCCCGCCGCGTAGCAACGGTCACCGGACATCCAGAGGACGTGACAGCAGCAAGCGAAAGCGCGGTGCAGGGCGAGGGTGCCGACATTGAAGTTCTGGGGCCACTGCCGCTCGCCGACCGAACCCTGGGCAGCGACGTCGTGCCGCAGGCTCAGGCGATCTGGCGGATGGCGGAAAACCAACCCGAAGAACTGCTGGCACGCAATATCAAGCAGATAAGGGTGCGACGCAGTATGGCTCGTTCTGCGCGGTCGCTCGTTGTCGTGCTTGACCCGTCCGACCTGGCAACTTAGGTGCCTGTCAGCATCATCTGACGTAACGGAAACTTTGGTTACCTATGAATCTCATCTAGGTAACGATCAGATGAAGAGTCTGCTTTATGGGTGCGGATAGGGGTCGTAGTGCCTACATTTCGTGAGTCACCTACGGGCGACTTCGCCGAACGACGGCAGTTGCACTGCTGCCGTTGCCGTGGGTCGCGACACATACCTCTTTCAGGAGGAACCTTGAAGATCAGGCGTACAACGATGGCCATTGCAGCGGCCGGTGCTCTGGCGCTCACCGCTTGCACCTCAGACAGTGGGAGCGACAGCGGCTCCGACGGAGCAGACAGCAGCGGGGACTCCGGCAGCTCCAGCGGCTCGGCAGCAGGCCCGGCCAAGGTTGACATGGGTGACGTCACCACCAACGACGACACCATCTACTACTCGGCGGGCGAGCAGGAGTGGGAGGCGTACAACGCTGACACCTCTGCGACCAACTCGACCTACAACGCCGTTGTCATGGACCAGATCCTTGAGAACTTCGTCTACTTCGGCACGGATGGCTCGATCCAGCAGAATGAAGACTTCGGCTCCTACGAGGTCACCAGCGAAGACCCGTTCACCGTTGAGTACACGATCGCTGACGACGCAGCTTGGTCGGACGGAACCCCGATCACCTCGAACGACTTCCTCCTGCAGTGGGCTTCGTCTAACCCCGAAGCACTCGGCATCGCTGGCGACGACGCCATCTTCGACCCGGTGAGCGACTCCTTCGGTGTCTATGTGCCAGAGGGTCCCGAGACCGAGGTTGACAGCAAGACCTTCACGTTGAGCTACCCCACCCCTTACCCAGACTGGGAGATCCTCCTCACCGCTCCGCACCCGTCTCACATCGTTGAGTCCGAGGCGGGCATGGAGGCCGGCGAGTTGGCACAGGCAATCCTGGACAAGGACGGCGCAGCCCTCGGCGACGCAGCCGAGTTCTGGAACGATGGCTGGATCTTCGGCGACAAGACGCTGCCGGACCCGGCACTCACCCCTCAAGCGGTCCGTACACGCTGGATGGCGCCACCTGGAACAGCCCCGAGTCGCTGACCTTGGTGCCGAATGAGTCCTACTACGGCACCGCTGCCGCGACCGGCGAGCTCGTGTTCCGTTTCGTGGCTCCCGAGGCTCAGGTCCAGGCACTGCAGAACGGTGACCTTAACGTCGTCGAGCCGCAGGCCACTGTTGACACCGTTCAGCAGATCGAAGCGATGGGCGACCAGTTCACCCTTGAGGTTGGTGACACCCTCACCTGGGAGCACCTGGACTTCAACTTCGCTGATGGCACCACCTTCGCCGAAGACGAGGGTGGCCTCGCCGCTCGCGAAGCCTTTGCAATGTGTGTCCCGCGTCAGCAGATCATTGACAACTTGATCGCACCGATCAACGAAGAAGCAGTTGTCATGAACGCCCGCGAGACCTTCCCGTTCTACGACAACTACGAGGACATCGTTAGCGCCTCCTACGACGGTCGCTACGACGAGGTCGACATCGAAGGCGCCGCTGCCAAGCTGGAAGAATCCGGCCTGAGCACCCCGGTTGACGTCCGTATCGGCTACTCCGCTCCAAACCAGCGTCGTAGCGATGAAGTTGCTGCCATCACCTCAAGCTGTAACGAGGCCGGCTTCAACATCCTTGATGAGGGTGACCCGGACTTCTTCTCCGCTGGTGGCCCGCTAGAGACGGCCAACTACGACGTTGCGCTCTTCGCGTGGGCTGGATCGGGCCAGAAGGCTTCCGGTGAGCCGATCTACTCGACCGGCGGAGGTCAGAACTTCGGTAACTACAGCAACGAAGAGGTTGACGCAGCTTGGGACACCTTGTCTGCTAGCTCCGATGAGGATGTAGCACTGGAGCAGGTCAAGATCATTGAGAAGTTGCTCTGGGATGACCTGTACGGCATCCCGGTCTTCGCCCACCCGGGTGTTGTCGCCTTCGACTCGAGCATCTCGAATGTCATCTTCAACTCCACGCAGACTGGTATCCCGTGGAACGCAGAGCAGTGGGTCCGCGCTGAGTGATGCCTTGAGCGCTAGGTCCCTAGTGCTCACTGCATGACCTATCGGTCAGACGTGCAACAGGGCGGGAGTTCAGCTCCCGCCCTGTTGCATTGCCGGAAGCAATGAATCTTCCGGCGTGCCAGCGCTTTTCCTGGGCCACATGGCCTAGGCTCGCGAAATACGGGGGCACCGCGAATGGTGCCGGTCACGAGGAGGTAAGACGTGCTCCAGTTCGTCCTTCGCCGAATCGCCATCTCAGCACTTGTGCTGTGGGCAGGTTCGGTACTGCTGTACTTTTTAGTCGTCAATTCGGGCGACCCACTTGATACGCTACGACAATCTCAAGCCACTAACCGCGAACAACAGATGGCGGCGCTCACCGAGCGGATGAATCTGGATGAGCCTTGGTACGTGCGTTACGGAATGTGGTTCGGCGGGGCCAGCAAGTGTCTGATCTTGGCCTGCGACTTGGGGACTGATCGTGGCGGTAGCGATGTCAACACCGCCATTGTTGCTGCCATGGGGAGCAGCCTGCGGCTGGTCACACTAGCCACTGTCATCGCGATTGTCTTGGGTGTTGCGATGGGTGTGCTTTCGGCTATTCGCCAGTACACCGCCTTTGACTACACCGTCACGTTCGTGGCCTTCGTTTTCTTCTCGCTGCCCGTCTTCTGGGCAGCAGTCCTGCTCAAGCAGTACGGCGCCATCGAGTTCAACAACTGGATAGCCGACCCAAGCGTGTCGTTGGTGACGACGCTGCTGATTGCCATCTTCTTCGGTTTGTTTGCGTCTGCGATCACCGGCGGAGATATGCGTCGGCGGGGGTTGGCGTTTGGGATCACGGCGATCATTTTGTTTGCCTTCATCACTATCTTTGACTCCATCGATTGGTGGGTGCAGCCAGCCCTTGGCCCCGTTCTGGTTCTCTTGCTCTCCGCGGTCACCATGGCGTTCTTCTTAATGCTGACGACGGGCTTGCGCGATAAAAAGGTCCTCATCACCGGTGGTGTCACCTTGGCTGTTGGCCTGGTTGTCTACTTCGTGATCCAGCCAGTCTTGAACGAGCCCAACTGGTGGCTCATCCTCGGACTTGCGGTGAGCACGGTCGTTGTTGGTGGCGTTCTGGGCTACTTCATCGGCGGCTTCGAGAAGCGTGCGGCGATGACAGTCGGCATCGGCACGGCGCTGTCCTTCGGTTTCTACACCTTCTTTGACAAGTTGCTGACCAACTGGGGTGGCTACCTCGACATTGCGGGCCGGCCTATCTCGACGATTGGTTCAGGCACCCCAAACTTCAACGGCAACTTTTACGAGACGATTTGGGACTGGTCCACCCAGTTGCTGCTCCCAACCATCGTGTTGACCATCATTTCGTTGGCGAGTTATTCGCGCTACACGCGTGGTTCGATGCTGGAGACACTGCAGCAGGACTACATGCGGACTGCCCGCTCAAAGGGCGTCTCGGACCGCGTGCTTAACACGCGGCACGCTCTGCGCAACGCGTTGATACCGATCACCACGATTGTTGCCTTTGACTTCGCCAACCTCATTGGCGGAGCGGTGGTCACGGAGAGCGTCTTTGGCTGGACCGGTATGGGAGCGCTCTTCCAAGCGGGACTCAAGGCCGTGGACCCGAACCCGGTGATGGCCTTCTACCTGGTGACGGGGACGGCGGCGGTCATCATGAACATGCTGGCGGACATTGCCTACGCCAGCCTGGACCCACGGATTAGGCGGTGATCCTCTTGAAAAACAATCAAGGTTTTGCCCTACTAATTTCGTTGTCTGGAGGATCCGATGAGTGAGAACAATCAAGAGCCAAGCGGCCATTCGGTCGTCGACGACTCGGACTTCTCGATTGAGAAGAAGCTAGATTTCAGTGGGAAGTCATACTCACAGGGTGAGTTGGTCCGTCGTCGTTTTTTCCGGCACCGCGCTGCCATGGTTTCCCTCGCCGTGCTGGTGTTTGTCACGCTGCTGGCTTTCACCTCCATTGGTGTCGGCCCAATCCCGGGTTGGTGGGGCAAGTCCTACCTGAACTCAAGTTCGGTGATCAACGCAGGACGGCCCACCTTGACTCTGTGGCCGTTTGCCATCGGTGAGAACCCGTTTGGCCAAGACAACGTCGGTAAGGACTACTTCGCTCTGGTGATGCGGGGGACTCAGCGCTCTCTGACTGTCGCCTTCACCGTCGGCATCTTGAGCACGTTGATTGGCACTGCAGTCGGGGCAGCAGCGGGATACTTCCGCGGTTGGACCGAGGCCATCTTGATGCGTCTGACTGACCTCTTCATCGTCATCCCGCTGCTGGTCCTGGCCGCTGTTGTGGCCAAGGCTGCTGGTGGCACGGTGTGGGGGATGGCCCTGGTCCTGGGCTTCTTGGTCTGGACCGGCCTTGCTCGACTCGTCCGCGGCGAGGTGCTCTCTCTGCGAGAGCGTGAGTTCGTCACGGCTGCTGAGGCGATCGGGGCGTCGTCTGGACGAATCTTGATGAAGCACATCCTGCCGAACACGATCGGAACGATCATCGTCAGTGCGACGTTGACCATTGCGACGGCGATTCTGCTCGAGAGTGCCTTGAGCTTCCTTGGATACGGAATTCAAGCGCCGGACACTTCACTGGGCCAATTGATCAGCACCTACCAGACCTCGTTCCTGTCGAGGCCGTGGCTGTTCTGGTGGCCAGGCATGTTCATCCTGGTGATCGCACTCACCGTCAACTTCTTGGGTGACGGGCTGCGCGACGCTTTTGACCCACGTCAGAGTAGGGGCGAAGACTAATGACGACGCAAGCAGATATTTCTTCACAGGACGTGACGTCTAACTCCGAGCCGGTGCTGTCCTTCGACAACGTCGATGTCCAATTCGGCACAGAGTTTGGCACTGTGCACGCAGTCAAGGGCGTCACCCTCGACGTCCACCCCGGTGAAGTCGTCGCCGTCGTTGGCGAGTCAGGCTCGGGCAAGTCCGTGACGTCGATGACGGCGCTGCGGTTGCTGCCCAAGAACGCCCGGATCAACGGCGGCGTCATGGTCAGCGGTCACGATGTCCAGTCCATTTCAGACCGGGCAATGCGTCGGGTCCGCGGCGACGACATCGCGATGATCTTCCAAGAGCCGATGACAGCGCTCAACCCGGTGCTCACGATCGGCGCTCAGTTGACTGAGTCGATGGAGTTGCACGGTGTCGCCAGCGGCAAGGCAGCGGTGAAGCGTGCCGTTGAGTTGCTGGACATGGTGGGCATCCCCGACCCAGAGAGGCGCGTCACCCAGTATCCGCACGAACTCTCGGGCGGTCAGCGCCAGCGTGTCGTCATTGCCATGGCGATTAGTTGTGACCCCAAGGTGATCGTGGCCGACGAGCCGACGACGGCCCTTGACGTGACGGTCCAGGCCGACATCCTCGACCTGCTTCGTTCGCTGAAGGACAAGCTCAACACCGGCATCTTGCTCATTACCCACAACATGGGTGTCGTCGCCGATATGGCTGACCGCGTTGCAGTGATGTTCAAGGGTGAGATCGTTGAGCAAGGGACCACTGAAGAAGTTCTGATGAACCCGCAGCACGCCTACACCAAGGTGCTGTTGGGGTCGGTGCCCCGTCTTGGCGCCGGGCGCGGGCAGATGGGCATCACGGTTACGGACGACGTTGACCCAGATGCTGAGTTGGCAATCGACCTGCGCAACCTGGTCATCGAATACCAGCGGCTGGGCAAGACGCCTTTCCGCGCGGTCGACGATGTCAGCTTCAAGGTCAAGCAGGGCGAGATTGTCGGCCTTGTGGGCGAGTCTGGCTCGGGCAAGTCCACAATCGGCCGATGCGCGCTGGGCCTCATCCCCGCAGCGTCTGGAGAGTTCCGGCTCCTGGGCCAGGACATCGCCCAAATGAAGAAGTCAGAGCTCAAGGCTCTGCGGCGCCGTATTGGGGTCATCTTCCAGGACCCTGCAGCTTCGCTGAATCCACGAATGCCAATTGGCGAGTGCATTTCGGAGCCGATGGTGGTGCATGAGGTCGGCGACCGCAAGCAGCGCGAAGACAAGGTCTATGAGTTGCTGGACGCTGTTCAACTTCCTCGGGAGGTCTACAACCGTTATCCGCACGAGGTCTCGGGTGGTCAGCGTCAGCGCATTAGCGTTGCGCGAGCTTTGACTCTCGACCCTGAGTTGTTGGTTGCGGATGAGCCGACTTCGGCTTTGGACGTGTCGGTCCAGGCCAAGGTGCTGAAGATCTTCAGCGAACTGCAGGCTCAGTATGGCTTCGCATGCCTCTTCGTGAGCCACGATCTTTCGGTCGTGGACCTGCTGTCGCACCAAGTGGTGGTGTTGCAGAACGGCAAGATCGTTGAGAAGGGCACGCGCGAGCAGGTTCTGCACAACCCGCAAGAGGACTACACCAAGCGCCTGATTGCGGCAGCACCAGTTCCGGACCCCATTGAGCAGAAGCGTCGTCGCGACGAGCGTCACGACCTGCTGCGCTCCTTGGGTGACGAGGTTGTGGAGTTGAAGATGGGCGACCATCACAGCTGATGCCTTGATCAGAAGTTCTGCCGAGCCCCGGCGCGACGACCCTGCGGTCGGATGTGTCGGGGCTCGGCGCATCTATGCTGGGGTGTCACCCGTGGCCACCTTGCTGGCTCAGGGTGACGACGAGAGCATCACCAAGAAGGGATTTTTGTGCGGATTGTTTTTGCTGGGACACCGGAGCCAGCAGTCGCGTCTTTGGAGGCACTCATCGCCTCTGACCATGAATTGGTTGGTGTCATCACTCGGCCAGATGCCAAGGCAGGTCGTGGACGCTCGTTAGTGCCTTCCCCGATCCGTCAGGTCGCTGAACAGCACGGCATCCCGGTCATGACGCCGCGGAAGTTGACCGACGATGGCGTGGCTGAGCAGCTCGAAGAGTGGGCCCTGAGGCGATCCCGGTGGTCGCATACGGTGCTCTCGTCCCTTCAAGCCTGCTGGACTCTCCAATACATGGCTGGATTAACCTGCACTTTTCTCTCCTGCCGGCTTGGCGGGGTGCTGCTCCGGTGCAGCACGCCTTGATGGCAGGGGATGAGTTCACCGGAGCATCGACATTTCGCATTGAGAAGGGCCTGGACACGGGTCCGGTCTTTGGCATGTTGACCGAGCGCGTCCGCCCGCAGGACACAGCTGGCGATCTGTTGGCGCGGCTCTCGAGTGCTGGCGCATCGCTCCTTGTGGCTACGCTCGACGCGCTAGAGGCCGGGGAGCTGACGGCTGTGCCACAGTCCAGGGAAGGCATTTCGCTGGCCCCCAAAATCGTGGTTGCCGATTCCCAGGTGCTCTGGGATAAGCCTGCTCTCGCGATTGATCGCCTCGTTCGCGGCGTGACGCCAGCCCCTGGAGCGTGGACGACCTGGCGTGCGGAACGTCTCAAACTGGGGCCGGTGAGGATCGGGGAACAACCTGAGCCACCACTGGCACCTGGCGAAGTGCTCGTCACCAAGAAAGCCATCCTCGTGGGCTCCGCGACAGAGGCTGTGTCGCTGGGGATGGTGCAGCCCAAGGGCAAACCGATGATGAATGCTGTCGACTGGGCACGAGGAGCTCGCCTACAAGAGGGCGAATCAATGGGAGTTGAAAACAATGGCTGATCGCCGAAAGCCCAAGTCAGCGACCGCGCCGTCGCAGCGCCAAAAATCCGCAGACCCGGCACGCGAAACTGCCTTTCGGACCCTGCGGGAAGTCAGCAACGGTGCCTACGCCAACCTTGAGTTGCCACACCAACTGCGCCGCTCACGCCTCAAGGGGCGCGACGCGGCATTCGCGACAGAGTTGACCTACGGGACCTTGCGGATGCAGGGGCTCTACGACGCCATCATTGCCAGCGCTTCTCAGCGCTCAGTCACTGACCTTGACCCAGCCGTCGTCGACGTTCTGCGCCTTGGTGCGCACCAGATCCTCGATATGCGAGTGCCCGATCACGCTGCCGTCAGCGCCACGGTGGCATTGGCTCGCCAGCACGTCGGTCATGGCTCAGCGGGTCTGGTCAACGCCGTTCTTCGCCGGACCTCTGAGCGAACCCGGGAAGAATGGATCGAGTTGGTCACCGCCGATGCCAAGGATGACCTGAGCGCTCTGGCGATCACCCACTCTCACCCACTGTGGGTCGTCCGCGCTCTTCGTGCTGCGCTGATGAGCACTCAAGGACTAGACAGCACAGCCGCGCTGGCCGAATTGGAGAAACTGCTTTCGGCCCATAACAACCCGGGTCCACTGACCCTCACGGCCCGCCCTGGCCTCGGCGCGGAGGACGGCCTAAAGCTGGCGGGCGCTACTCCAGCGTCCATTGCGTCGACAGCCTGGTCCCTAGAGTCGGGCGACCCCGGCCTCATCCCCTCCATTCGGGACGGGCGGGCCTCAGTGCAGGATGCTGGCTCTCAACTGCTGGCCCTCGCTTTGGCTGCGGCTCCCATTGAGGGACGTGACGAACGATGGCTAGACATGTGCGCAGGGCCGGGAGGCAAGGCTGGATTATTGGCAGCCCTAGCACTCGAGCGAGATGCAGAACTAGTGGCCAACGAAGTTAGTCAGCCGCGCGCCGACTTAGTGGCAAACACTGTCGAGGCTGCGCAAAAAGCTGGTGCACGGGTCACTATTAAGATTGGCGATGGCCGCGACATCGGCAATGACGAACCAGGCGCATACGACCGAGTCCTGGTCGATGCACCGTGCACGGGTTTGGGGGCCCTCCGCCGCCGACCTGATGCGCGTTGGCGCCGTAGCCCATCAGACTTGGGGGAGTTGAGCCCCCTCCAGCGAGAGTTGCTGCATTCAGCGTTGGACGCGGTGCGCCCCGGAGGGTCGTTGCCTACGCGACGTGTTCCCCCACGTGGTCGAAACTGAATTGGTCGTCTCCGACGTCATCAAGAAGTATGGGGATGCGGAAGTCTTTGATGTCCGACCCTATTTGGTGGATCGAGACGGCGAACCCATGTCTGATCTGGGTGTCGGCCAAGGTGCCCAAATGTGGACCCACTTGCACGGTACTGACGGTATGTACGTCGCCTTGATTCGAAAGCTCTAGGGTGGAAACCATGCAGATTAGCCCCAGCATCCTGTCCGCCGACTTCGCCAACCTGGAGTCCGAGTTGGGCCGCATCAGCAATGCGGACTGGGCCCATGTCGACGTGATGGACGCTCACTTTGTGCCCAACCTGACGTTGGGCACGCCCATCGTAGAGGCCCTGGCCAAGGTGTCGCCCATCCCCTTGGACGTGCACCTGATGATTCAAGACCCCGACCGGTGGGCTGCTGGCTATGCCGAGGCTGGCGCGAAGTCGGTGACCTTCCACATCGAGGCGGTTGCCGACCCCATCAAGACCGCGCGGGCTATTCGAGCCGCCGGTGCGCGTGCCAGCATGGCTATTAAGCCAGGCACCGACTTCGAGCCCTATGCTGACTTGCTTCCCGAGTTGGACATGGTCTTGGTGATGACGGTTGAGCCCGGGTTTGGCGGTCAGTCCTTTATGGCCGATCAGATGACAAAAGTGGCCCAGGTTCGCCGTGCCGTTCAGCGCAGCGGTGGCGAAATCTGGATCCAGGTCGATGGCGGAGTGTCGGCAGACACGATTGGCCAATGCGCCGAAGCAGGGGCAGACGTCTTCGTTGCGGGATCGGCCGTTTACGGGGCCGATGACGCGGCCGCCCAGGTCAGCGCGCTCCGCTCGTTAGCTCAGCAGCACGAGCACTGACCTTCATGAGCCTTTGGAACGAACTGTTTAATGCCCAACTGGTGATCGGTGGCTATCCGATTGCCTGGCGCGAAATTGTTGGCAACCTCTTCGGGTTCGCTAGCGCAGTTGGTGGTATGCGCCGCCGGGTCTGGGCATGGCCGGTCGGGATCATTGGCAACGCTCTGCTCTTTACCGTGTTTATGGGTGTCTGGTTTGTTAACCCACAGGAGCATTCACTCTTTGGACAAGCCGCACGACAGGTCTTCTTCATTGTTGTCAGCGTGTATGGCTGGTGGCAGTGGAGCCGGTCGCGTAGGAGCCGTGCATCAGGCTCGCCTGCCATCACGCCGCGATGGGCAAGCAGGGCCGAGCGATTGAGCTATCTCGGGTTCTGGCTGGGCGCCGTGGTCATCGCGCAATGGATCTTTGCTGCTGTAGGTGCTGGCTGGGAAGCCCCACGGTGGTATTTCTGGGCCGACGCTTGGATCTTTGTCGGCTCCATCGTGGCGACGTATGCGATGGCTCGGGGTTGGAATGACTTTTGGCTCGCGTGGATTGCCGTCGACTTGGTCGGCGTTCCGTTGCTGTGGCACGGAGGTTATTACCCTCTGCAGTCATGTTCGTCGTCTACGGAGCTTTGGTTTGTGGGGCTTCACCGTGTGGCTGAAAGCGTCCAAAGTTGAAGCGCCCACCGGGGGAGGCGCGGCTCTCGGGGCGCACCGTAGCCTTTGGGCATGAGCGACGCTTCCCCCTATGCCCTTTTCGGGCTCGCCGTTCTACGCGAGTAGCGCTGATTGGTGCCGTGGCCTGCTTAGTGGGTTTCGCCATCTTGGCCTTCGCCGTCACCGGCGAGGGCGAGGTCGGCTTTAATACCGGTGACCGCATCGGCACCCTGTTCTTTGGGGTGCTGCTCGCCGCAGGGCTATGGCGATTCGTGCAGCTCAAAGCGATTCCCAGCCAAGAGGGGCTGACGGTCATCAACCTGTTTTCTCGACGTGAGATTGAATGGCCCGAGATCGCCGCGATTGGCTTTTCAGACGGCGCCGCTTGGGTCACCCTCGAACTGACCGATACCGAAGAAATCTCCGTGATGGCGATTCAACGAGCCGACGGTGCCCGAGGGGTGGCGGAGGCCGGTCGCCTGGCCGCGCTCGTTGCCCATCACCAACGGGTTGAGCCGGGTTAGTCGTCGCTTTCGCTTGCCTCGGGGTCGTCATCGAGGTCATCTCGGGTTGGCGGCACCCGCTTGCGGGCCTCAGCACGCGACATACCCGTCAGAACGAGCAAGTCGACAACGGTTGATCGCACCTGGGCTCGCATGACCTCAGCTGACAAACCAGCACCGTTGCGTGACCAGGTGGAGCTGCGAGCCAAGTTGACCAGGTCTTCTCGTGCCTCGGTGGGGACTCGTTCGATCGCTAGTTGATCACTGATGTGGCTGGTGGCCATCGCGAGATCTTCCACCAAGATGATGTAAGTCTCCGGAACGAACTCTTTGCCAACGATGGCGACATCGGCACGTCGCACCAGCACTCGGACATCGCGAATCGCGAGATCCAGCGGCTCGACCAGGGCATCGATGGCCTTGACCCCCACTCGGTAGCGCCGACGCAGAGGTGACATTGAGGTTGCTGCCAAACCTTCGGTTGCCGAGTCGCGCAGGTCATCCAACTCTCCCTGCAACGCCCGTGCTTGCTGCAGGGCATTGGAGGTCAGTGTTTCGTCTCGCTCCCGCAGCGCCTGCGCAGTTAGCCCTAAGACCTGCGCTACGTGAGCCAGCACCTGAATGGCCTGATTGCGTGGTCGGCGCACCAATCGTGAAGTGGGGGCGAGCATGGCGATCACCAGGGCGACAGCCCCACCGACCACGGCGTCTAGCCACCGACCTAGGGCCTGTCCATCACCAGTCACCAAGGTGGCCACAATGACCCCCTGGATGCCGGCCTGCAGCATGAGCAGCTGACCAGCTCCAGCGAGGACTGCTAACGACATGGCGACCATGGCTACCGCGGCAATCTGCCAGATGCCACTGCCGAAGACGTGGACAAAGAGGTCACCCACCGCAACACCGATGGCAACGCCAATCGTCAACTCAACGACGCGCTTGACGCGGTTGCCGTAGGTCAGCCCGAGGCAAACCATGGCCGTGACAGGAGCAAAGAAGGGGAGCGGGTGCCCTAACAGTGCCGTGGCGAGCCACCATGCCAATCCCGCGCCGACAGCCGCTTGGACGATCAAGAAGAGGCGAGAGCGCAGGCGCCGTGCGCTGCGGACAACCTCTCGGCGCGGGACCCGGAGCACACGTGCAGCGGTCGCGATCCATCGGGCTTCGGTGGTGCCCTCTGGCCTCGTTGCCTCACTCATCGTCTGCTCCGTGGATCCCGAAGTGGGCTGGGACGGCCCAGGTGTTGGTGGCGAAGTACGTCGCTTCTTGTGCGGCCCATCGATCCCAGTGAGGCTCGAACATGGCACCGTCGCGTGCTAGTGCTCGTCGGCGGCGGACGTTTTCGGGTGCCTCTATCCACACGCGAAGGTCGTAATCATCAGGGCTTGCGGTGATCGACCCGACCCCTTCGACGATAATGACCTGCTGTGGCTTCACCGTGGTCAGCAGCCCGGGTTTGTCGTGGTGCCAGTCCCACAAGCGGTATGTTGCCGACTCACCTCTATGCAGCGGCGCAAGAATGTCGCGTCGCACAATCTCGACCGAGGCTGCCAGCCCTTGCCACCCGGGATACAGGCCATCCATGTGAATGACGCGAGTGCTGCCGGGGGCGCAACTGAGTTCGCGTCGAAGGTCACGGGCCAAGGTCGTTTTGCCCGTTCCGCTCCGTCCGTCGATCCCGACGAGGACAGGGCGACCCAGTGACAGGTGGGGGCTGATCGCCGCACGCAAATGCGTGATCACGGCAGGGTCATCTTGCGTCAGCCACCGGTGCGCCTTCATCGACTCGCGTCAGGCTTTGCGCTCTGAGTCGGCTAGGGCAGCCACGTCCGCTTCGTCGCCGGTGATGTCGGTCTGGGCGACGCCAGTCCGACCAAAGGCGTGCAATATCAGCTCGATCGGTGCCCCAGTGAGCACGACCGATGCCCGACCAGCGCTTGGCCGATGAGCCAGCATCCGCCCGTATCCGGGTGAAACGAGCACTACGCCCGTGGGGGCCTGGCGATAGGAAATTTTGGCAATTCTTCGAGGGAATCCCAGACGCCCTGCTCCGTCTGCGATGACATCTCCGCGGGGGACCAGTCAGGTTGGGCCCGACGAATGTCCTCGTGGTGGATCACGAACTCAGCGGTGTTGATCGCATTATCGACTGCAGGGATGGCGGTTGGTGCCCATTTGGGTGGCCCTTGGCGTACTAAACCAACGAGGTCTGCAAAGTCTCGTGCGGCGAACTCATCCTGGACCTTGTCGGTGTGCCCAGCAAAGCGGAGACACCAATGCCGGGAAGAGTGTCCGGACGACGCTCCCTGATTACCAGGTGGGCGAGCAGGTCCTTCACCGTCCAGGGCGAGCACAGCGTCGGAGCATCGGGCCCCACCGCCAGGGCAGTGTCGCAGAGGGCTTGGCGTTGCTGCTGAGCGAGAATCATGGATCTATCCAAGCACTTGGGGCTGACATCGGCCTGCGAAGGGGCTACCCATGTGCGATCGGCCATCCGTTGCGTGGCAAGATGACGTGTTCCTAGATCAAACTTCTGCGCGCGCGGTCGGGGGCTGCTGCGCACAGCACTCGAAAGGTTGAATCAAGATGTCAGTGTCGTGTCGATGACGGCAGCCAGACCTGTGCAACCGCCTAAACCCGACGCCGCAGTTCTGCGTGAAGGCTTGGGCATCGTGTGGTCCGGCATGCGCCAAGAGAAGCGCATGATCACGATCGCGGTGATTGGTGCTGCGCTCTGGGCCGCGGCCACCGTCGCCACCTCTATGGCCATCGGCTACATCACGGAGAACATCATCACCCCCGCCGCGACGTCGGGGATGTCACCGGGGCGGCGCTGTGGAGCATCGTCGGTCTGCTGGGCGCCATCCTGGTGGCGAACGCCTTAGGCGTGATCCTGCGCCGGGTCTGGGCCGTGAAAGCAGGCTTCAACTTGCAGGCCTCCTACCGCCGACGGGTGACACGCCAATACCTCCGGTTGCCGTTGACCTGGCACCACCGGCACCCTTCTGGCCAGCTGCTTTCCAACGCACACGCCGACATTGAAGCCACCTGGATGGTTTTCAACCCGTTGCCGATGGCCATCGGCGTCATCTTCATGTTGGCCATAGCCGGGACGCAAATGTTCTTTGTTGACCCGACACTGGCGTTGATCGGGCTCTTGGTCTTCCCGCTACTTTTTGCCGCCAACTTAGTGTTCCAGCGTTACATGTCGCCACGTGTCACGGCAGCGCAACAGTTGCGAGCGCAGGTCAGTGAAGTCGCACATGAGTCGTTTGAGGCTGGCCTCGTCGTCAAGGCATTGGGTCGCGAGCGCGAAGAATCTGCCAGGTTTGATGCTGCGACCTACGCGCTGCGCGATTCGATGATTCGGGTGGGCCGGACTCGTGGCGTTTTCGAGCCAGTCATCGAAGCGATTCCGACCTTGGGCACCTTGGCGGTGCTCGGCGTGGGGACGGCTCGCGTTGCCAATGGAGATCTCGTAGCAGCCGATGTTGTCGAAATTGCCTACCTATTCTCCATTCTTGCCTTTCCCGTCCGCGCGTTGGGCTGGGTGTTAGCCGAATTGCCCCGCACCGTGGTCGGTCACCGCCGCGTCAGTTCGGTGCTTCAAGCTCAGGGGAGCATGGAGTACGGGGATGTCGCGCTGGCCGCTTCGGGCCCCGCTCGCTCGGAGTCTCGAAACATCGAGTTTGGCTATCAGGAGTACGCCGCCCCGGAAGAGTTGGGCAGCCGAGCCGCGACCGCTGAAGAACCAGGCGACGTCGTGCCTGCCATACGGGGCGTGCACCTCGACATCCCCGCTGGCTCAACGACGGCATTGGTGGGACCTACGGGTTCCGGCAAGTCGACCTTGTCCAACATCGTGGTGCGCTTGGTCGATCCAGATGCAGGCGTCGTCTCGCTTGATGGTCTGGACCTGCGCTCGATTGAGCAAGGTGGCGTGACGGATGCTGTGGCTCTGGTCGCTCAGCAGACCTTCATGTTCGACGGCACAGTTCGAGACAACGTGGATCTGGGCTTGGGCATGTCAGATGACGAAGTCTCTCGCGCGTTGGCTATCGCCCATGCCGATGAGTTTGTTGAACAGTTGCCCGATGGAATGGACACCGAGATCGGCGAACGGGGCGGCTCCCTCTCCGGCGGTCAGCGTCAGCGCGTGGCCCTAGCCCGGGCGGTCGCACGATCTCCGCGGATGTTGGTGCTCGATGACGCCACGAGCGCGGTCGACCCAAAGATTGAGCAAGACATTCTGGCGTCCCTGCGCGACTCCGCCAGCGGCACCACGGTGCTGGTGATCGCCTACCGAATGGCCACCGTGCGACTAGCTGATCGCATTGTCTATATGGAAGATGGCGCCATCCAGGACGAGGGCTCACACGAAGAGTTGATGGGGCGCTGCACTGGCTACGCCGACTTGGTCAGCGCCTACGCCCGAGAGGCCGCCGCGCGGGCAGCAATCGCCGCGGATGAGGAGGAGTCGCATGGCTGAGCCACAGAAGTCAGACGCGGAGGCACGCAGTTCTATTGGCAGCAGCGAACTGAGCACCGTCGCCACCTTGCGTCGTGGCGTCGAGCTCTCGCCAGAATTGCGTCGTGGTCTGGGGCTGACCATTGTCTTGGCGATGATCGCCGCGATCGGGCGCGTCGTCATACCTTTTGCCGTGCAGCAGACGATCGACCGTGGCATTTTGGCCCCCGGTGGACCTGACCTCGATTTTGTCTGGATGGCTATTGCTGCCGCCGCGGTGACGGTGGGGTTAACCAGCATTGCCCAGTTCTTTGTCAATGTCCGACTGTTCACCGCTGCTGAATCTGGTCTGGCCAGCCTGCGTAACACGGCCTTCCGGCACATCCACAACCTCTCGGTGTTGACGCAAAACACCGAGAGGCGTGGGTCGTTGGTGTCGCGCGTGACCAGTGATGTCGACACCATCTCGAACTTCGTGCAGTTCGGCGGGCTGATGCTCCTGATCAGCTCAGCCCAGATCGTTGTCGCCAGTTTGGTGATGCTGTTCTATAGCCCGCTGCTCACCCTGGTGGTCTATCTCTGCCTACTGCCACTGGTCTTGCTCGTGCGGCGCTTCCAACCCATGTTGGGCCGGGCATACGGGTTGGTCCGCGTGCGGGTCGGCGACATGCTGGGCGCCATCTCAGAATCCATTGTGGGCGCCGTCGCGATTCGCGCCTACGGGGTAGAGGAGCGCACGGCAGGTCGGCTCGACACGACGATCGAGGCTCACCGCAAATCGGCAGTGAAGGCCCAAACACGAAGCGTCGCTGCCTTCACGAGCGGCATCGTGTTCACCGGCCTGACGACGATCGTGGTCCTCGTGGTCGGCACGATCATGGTGACCCGCGACATGCTGCAGCCAGGCGAACTGATTGCCTTCCTGTTTTTGGTGCAATTGTTCGCGCAACCGGTCCTGATGGCCACTGAAATCCTGAACGAACTGCAAAACGCGATTGCTGGTTGGCGTCGAGTCATTGGCGTTATCGACACCCCGGCCGATGTCGCCGATCCAGGCGAGTCTGGAGTCGTGCTGCCTCGAGGGCCGATCACTGTTGACTTTGACTCGGTGGGTTACGAATACCAAGCCGGCAAGCCAGTGCTGTTCGACGTCAATCTCACCATCCCGCCGCGCACCAAGGTGGCCGTCGTGGGGCAGACGGGCTCGGGCAAGACCACCCTGGCCAAACTGTTGACTCGGCTGATGGACCCGAGCGAAGGGACTGTGCGTCTGGATGGTCAGGACCTGCGACACATCGCCTTTGAGTCGCTTCGATCGCGGGTTGTCATGGTGCCGCAAGAAGGTTTCTTGTTTGATCAATCCCTCGTCGACAACATCCGGTTTGGGCGGCCGGATGCCAGCGACTCAGACATTGACCTTGCCCTGACCGAGTTAGGGCTGGACGCATGGGTGGCTGGCCTGCCACATGGTCTCGCCACGCAGGTTGGTCAGCGGGGGAGTCACTCTCAGCAGGTGAACGCCAACTGGTCGCCATTGCCCGTGCCTACTTGGCCGATCCTGATTTGTTGGTCCTCGACGAGGCAACAAGCGCCGTCGACCCGGGCACTGAAGTGCGGATCCAACGCGCGCTGGAGGGGCTCACCACGGGGCGCACGTCCGTCGCGATTGCTCACCGACTTTCCACGGCCCAGGCAGCCGATGTTGTCGTGGTCGTCGACAAGGGCGAGATTGTGGAAGTAGGTCCGCACACCGATCTGGTGGATGCTGGCGGGGTGTACACGCGCATGTTTGCCTCGTGGGCCAACCAACAGGAAGGGGTATGACGGTGCGCAACCTGAGCTTGCTGCTCGCCGTCCTCGGTGGCGTTGTGTCGCTCTACCTCTCTGGCCAGGTCTGGGTTGCGGGCCTGGCTATCGATCCCGTGCTGGGAGCGCAACGGATCCAGGTCAGCGGAGCCGATGCGACCCCAGCCTCTGCGCTGAGCCTGGTCATCCTGGCGGGCTTGGCCAGCGGACTACTCACGTCGGGTTGGGGCCATCGGGTCGCAGTGGCGATCGCTGCACTAGCCGGTTTGGGTGTCGCGGGGTCTGCTTGGTGGTGATCCTGGACCCCGCATCCGCGTTGCGTAGCGGTATCGCTGGCACCTTGAGCATCAATGGTCCGATTGAGTCTGCCTCTCTTGGCTGGGCCGTCTGGGCAGCGTTAGTCACTGGGCTACTGGTTACCAGCGCCGTCGTTGTTCGTGCGATCGCTACCCCTGCGCTACGAGCAGAGTCAGCATCCAAGACCGCGCGAGAGCACACCGCGACAGACCTGGCTGAGGCTGAACGTCGACGACAGGTTTCGGCTTGGGATGACCTCAGCCGCGGCGATGACCCGACTCAGTCTGGCTCCTGGGCGAGTGCTGTCAGGTTGCAGCCATGCTGGCAGCGACATCGACTCTCTGGAAAAAGCAGGACAAGCACTCCGGCGACCGAGCCGGCTATCGCCAAAGCTGGTCTGCGCGGTTGGGGCAAAGGCTCGGCCTACACCACGTCGGCGTTTGCCTGTTTTTTTGAGCGCACCAACTGAGCGTGAAGGTGACGGTTCGAGCAAGTTATCCGGGAGCCTGAGCCTGACCTGATGAGTGGGGCCATAGACTAGGGGCATCATCTATCGGTCGTGTGCCTAAACGACTGTGGCACGTCACACCTGAGGAGACTCATGAGCAACCACGAAGAAGACCACGGACACAGCATTGCGTCGTGGACCGGTGTCTTTACGCTGCTAATCGCGAGCATCTTGCTGTCGATCGGCATCTACTTCGCTATCGCTTGGGCCACGTGGACCGGTGTGGTCCTGGTGGTCGTTGGTATCGGCGCTTGGGTCGGCCTCAACGCCGCTGGCTATGGCGTCCAGTCGCCGGCCGAGCAAAAAGGTACTGCCAACCACGGATGATCTAGGCGGCCAGGCAAAACTGGCCCGGCCATACACAGATCGTTCAGACAAGAAATTTAGGGTATGAGTGTGGCCACCGTATTGCAGGACATCATTGAGGGCGTTCGTGAAGACCTGGAGGCGCGCAAATCTGTGTTGCCGTTAAGCGAGGTCAAGGCGGCCGCGCAAGCTGCCCCCGACGCTCGTAACGCATGGCACGCCTTGCAACAGCCAGGTCAGCTGCATGTGATCTCCGAAGTCAAGCGTTCTAGTCCGTCAAAGGTGCGCTTGCCCCGATTGCGGACCCCGCAGCGCTCGCTGCCGAGTATGAAGCAGGCGGTGCCACCGTGATCAGTGTTTTGACCGAACAGCGCCGTTTTGGCGGCAGCCTGGCAGACCTAGATGCGGTCCGGTCCCGCGTCCAGATCCCGGTGCTGCGCAAAGACTTCGTGGTCGACGAATACCAGATCTATGAGGCGAGGGCTCATGGTGCCGACCTGATTCTGCTGATCGTCGCCGCCCTAGACCAGGAGACGCTGGTCGCCTTCCTCCACCTCGTGGAGGAGTTGGGGATGCATGCCCTGGTTGAGGTCCATGACGAGGCCGAAACGCATCGAGCGCTGGAGGCCGGCGCCCGAATCGTCGGGGTAAACGCCCGCAATCTCAAGACCTTAGAGGTCGATATCAATACCTTTGGCGCATTGGTGCCGCTGCTGCCAGAGCACGTCGTGAGCGTTGCTGAATCAGGTGTCCGCGGGTTGTCAGACGCGACGATGTATGCCGTGCAAGGCGCCGACGCTGTGCTGGTTGGCGAGAGGCTCGTCACGGGTGGGCGCCCGCAGCAGGCCGTGGCCGAAATGACGAAGGCCGGCAATAGTCCGGCCACAGAAGGAGTGCTCAACTCATGACTGAGGTTACTAAGCCGAGCCCTGACGCTTCGCTGGCCGATTCCTTGCCGAGCGGCATCCCTGCTTCGGCTGCTGGTCGTTTCGGTGAGTTTGGCGGGCGCTATGTCCCCGAAGCACTTGTCGCCGCGTTGGATGAGCTTGACGAGGCGCGCCTGGCCGCGATGTCCGACCCAGAGTTTCAGACCGAACTAGCCGCGCTGCATCGTGAATACACCGGGCGACCCAACCCCTCACCGAAGTGCCGCGCTTTGGCAAACATGCTGGTGGCGCGCGCGTCTTCTTAAAGCGTGAAGACCTCAACCACACCGGTTCGCACAAAATCAACAACGTTCTTGGCCAGGGTCTGCTGGCTCGCAAAATGGGCAAGACTCGACTGATTGCCGAAACCGGAGCGGGTCAGCACGGCGTTGCTTCGGCGACGGTCGCCGCATACCTGGGTATGGAGTGCGTCGTCTACATGGGGCGGGTGGACACCGAGCGGCAGGCTCTGAACGTCGCTCGCATGGAGTTATTGGGCGCCACCGTCATGCCCGTTGACCACGGCAGCGCGACCCTCAAGGACGCGATCAACGAGGCGATGCGTGACTGGGTCACGAATGTCGAACACACCCACTACTTGCTGGGCACGGTGACGGGGCCGCACCCTTCCCGACCATGGTGCGCGATTTTCACGCAATTATTGGCCAAGAAGCGCGCGAGCAGATTTTGTCCGCAACGGGTGCATTGCCGGATGTTGTCCTGGCGTGCGTCGGTGGCGGCTCCAATGCAATGGGCATCTTCCACGCGTTTATCGACGACGCCGAGGTGCGGCTTGTTGGCCTGGAAGCCGGCGGTCTCGGAGTCTCCACCGGCAAGCACGCCGCACGGTTTGCCAGTGGTGAGCCAGGGGTCTTGCACGGTGCAGCGACATATGTGTTACAGGACGAAGACGGCCAAACCCTTGACTCACACTCGGTGTCGGCCGGTATGGACTATCCCTCCGTTGGCCCTGAGCACGCCTATTTGCACTCGATTGGGCGGGCTGAATACCAGTCGGTGACTGACGATGAGGCGATGGAGGCATTCTCGGTGTTGTCCAAAACCGAGGGCATCATTCCGGCCATCGAAAGCGCGCACGCATTGGCAGGAGCCATGCGCATCGGACAGGAGTTGGGCCCAGACACCACCATGATCGTGAACCTTTCTGGCCGAGGGGACAAAGACGTGGCTACTGCGGCCCGCTGGTTTGGCCTGCTCAGTTCGCAGGAAAACAGCAACCAAGGGGAACCCTCATGAACGCGCTCGAACAGGTCTTTGCTGAATGCCGCGACGAAGGGCGCTCTGCTCTGGTCGGCTACCTTCCCGCTGGCTACCCCGATCGTGAGGGAGCACTTGCCGCGGTGACCGCACTCGCAGAGGCCGGTGCCGACATCGTTGAAGTAGGCGTTCCCTACAGCGACCCTTTGATGGATGGGCCCGTGATCCAGGCCGCTGCCGAGCAGGCCCTGGACAACGGTTTTCGGTTTGCCGACCTCTTTGACTGCGTCGCTGCGGTGAAAGCTGCCGGGGCCGTGCCCGTCGTCATGAGCTATTGGAACCCCGTCCTGCGGTATGGCGTGCAGCGCTTTGCCGCTGATCTTGCGGCAGCCGGTGGTGCAGGTTTGATCACCCCGACCTCATCCCTGATGAAGGGGGTCGTGGATCGAGGCTGCGCGCGGCCAGGACGTCGGCACGATTTTCCTCGTTGCACCATCTTCGACCGATGCGAGATTGGCAATGACGGCCAAGGCGTGCCGCGGCTTCATCTACGTGGCCTCCACCATGGGGGTCACCGGAGCCCGCACGAGCATCGGCGACGGAGCCGAAAACTCATTGCGCGGACTCGAGCGGTCACCGACCTGCCGCTGTGTGTCGGTCTCGGCGTATCAACCGGTGCGCAGGCACGTGAGGTGGCTGCCTTCGCCGATGGAGTCATCGTGGGCTCCGCGCTCGTCGCGGCCCTGCGCGATGACCCGAGTCTGGGTGCTTTGCGCGGGCTGACCGAAGAGCTAGCTCAGGGCGTCCGCCAGGGATGAAGCCACTGCCTGCCGTGCTCGGAGTAGCGGCCAGACTTGCCCTTGGGGAGTGCTGGTCGCTGCAGGCGGCATCAAGGTCGTGGACCTGGACGCATCGGTTCGTTCCGTTGTGGCTTACGACCTCTTTAGCTATCCGCTTGCTGAGTTTATTGGCATCACTTTGCCGATCATCGAGATCGCGCTCGGCTTGCTGCTTATCATCGGCCTGCTCACCCGCCCGAGTGCGGCTCTCGGCGCTGTGCTCATGGTTGTATTTATCGCCGGAATCGCCTCGGCATGGGCCCGCGGGCTGACGATTGACTGCGGGTGCTTTGGTGACGGCGGGCCCGTGTCGGAGAATCAAACTAAATATGCCCAGGAAATAGCCCGGGATATCGGTTTAGCCTTGGCTGGCCTTTATCTTGTTATCCGTCCGCGAACGCTTTTTGCGCTGGACAACAAACTCCAACCAGACAGGAACTCCCAATGACGCGTCCTCCCGCGCCGAAAGCCACGACACAGCCCCCAGGCGCTCCCATTGGCTTGATTGCTGGCGTCGTTGCAGCGGTTATCGCTTTGGTCGCAGTTGTGGTGTTTCTCGCGGTTCGTGATGACAGCCCCACCGCTGTTGGGTCGGCGGCGAGTCTGCCGGCCGGTGGGGGCGTGGTGGTGAATGAAGATGCCCCAGAAGACGCCATCGAAGTCCATATTTTCGAAGACTTCCAGTGTCCTTTTTGCGGCGTCTTAGAAAACTCGATCAGTGACCAGGTGAAGGAGGCGGTCGCAGCAGACGAGATCAAGATGACCTACACCTTCATGACCTTTTTGGACAGCAACCTCGGGAACGACTCTTCCTCGCGGGCCGCAAACGCCGCGGTGTGTTCCTCGGACGCGGGCATCTTGTTGGACTGGCACGCCAGCGTCTTTGAGGTTCAGCCAAGCGAAGGGGCTGGCTACACCGACGAGACCTTCACCCGAGCCGCTGAAGAGGCAGGCCTGAGCGGCACCGAACTCGAGACGTTCAACTCCTGTATGGCCGACGGAACCTATGACGACTACGTCGAGGACATGGCCACCGCGGCCAACGAGGCCGGCGTGACCAGCACTCCAACCGTCATCGTCAATGGCGAGGTTGTTTCTCCCGAAGACATCAATACCTTGATGGAAGATGGCACCACCTTGACTCAGTGATCGCCAACTACGGTCAGGGACGTTGATGAACTTGCCCCTAGCCATACCGAGTCCTGACCAAGCGGTCTGGATGCTTGGGCCGTTCCCGATTCGGGCGTATGCCTTCTGCATCCTGCTCGGCATCGTCGCAGCGGTAGTAATCACTAGTCGTCGGTTTATTGCGCGGGGCGGCACCGGGGAAGAGATCTATGACATCGCCCCTGGGCTATTGCCTTCGGCATCATTGGTGGCCGGATCTATCACGTGATTTCGAGTCCCCGGCCCTATTTTGGTGAAAACGGCAACTTCGTCGATGCCTTCAAAATTTGGGAAGGCGGGCTTGGTATTTGGGGTGCGATCGCGTTGGGGGCAGTCGGGGCATACATCGGCGCCCGGCGTCATGGGCATTCCTTTGGTGACCTTGCTGATGCATTGGCGCCAGGGCTGTTAGTCGCTCAGGCTATGGGGCGGTGGGGAAACTGGTTCAACAATGAGCTGTATGGCGGCGCGTCTGATGCGCCATGGGCGCTGACGATCCATGAGTGGGACGGCGGGGCGGGAAGGGCTGTCGTTGACGCCGCGGGCAACCCCGTGGTGTTGGGGACCTTCCAACCCACCTTCTTGTATGAATCGCTATGGTGCATTGTCGTGGCCATCGGCTTGGTGCTCCTTGATCGACGAGTCCGGTTGGCCCGAGGACAAGTGTTTTCGCTCTACATGATGGGTTACACGGCGGGGCGCTTGGTGATCGAATTGATGCGCACCGACCCAGCAGAGATCATCTTTGGCCAGCGGATCAACGTGTGGGTCTCGATTGGCGTGTTCTTGATCGGGCTGGCGCTCTTCCTCTGGCAGGGGCGTCAAGGAGACTATCCGCAGCGCGGATACCGTAGTAGCGAGGATCCGTCAACGGTGGAAACTGCTAAATCCTGACGTTCCACCTCTGACTTAGGACATGGTCGGGTTGATTGTCTTGTCGATGGGATTGGGGCATAGGCTGTTCCTATGCGTCGCGCCAAGATTGTTTCAACCCTCGGTCCTGCCGTGGACACCTATGACCAGATCCGTGCGCTCGTCACGGCTGGCATGGATGTCGCCCGGCTCAACCTGTCCCACGGGGCACACAGTGAGCACGAAAGGCGCTACCAGATGGTGCGCCAGGCAGGAGATGAAGTCGGCCATGCCGTCGCCGTCCTCGCCGACCTGCAAGGCCCAAAGATTCGAACCGCACGCTTTGCCGACGGCCCGGTCACTCTGGCCACCGGAGACACCTTCACGATTACGACGCGCGACGTCCCTGGAGACGTCCACGAGGTTGGCACCACGTTTGAGGGTCTGCCAGCCGACGTAGCTGTCGGCGACGACCTTTTGATTGACGATGGCAAGATCCACCTTCGCGCCATAGAGGTAACCGACACCGATGTGCGGACCACCGTCTTGATTGGTGGCGAGATTTCCAACAACAAGGGCATCAACCTGCCTGGCACTGCCGTCAATGTCGCTGCGCTGAGCGAAAAGGATGCCGACGACTTGCGGTGGGCGCTGCGCACCCGCGTCGACATCATTGCGCTCTCGTTCGTGCGGTCGGCCGAAGACATCGAGCCAGTGCATCGCATCATGGATGAAGAAGGTGTCCGGTTGCCGGTAATCGCCAAGATCGAGAAGCCGCAGGCCGTTGAAAATCTTGAAGGCATCGTGGCCGCTTTTGACGGCATCATGGTGGCCCGAGGCGACTTGGGTGTCGAGTTGCCCCTCGAGCAGGTGCCGTTGGTGCAAAGGAAGCCATTGAGATGGCTCGCCGCAACGCCAAGCCGGTGATTGTGGCAACACAGGTCCTCGAGTCGATGATCACCAACGCTCGCCCCACGCGCGCTGAAGCGAGCGACTGCGCCAACGCGGTCCTTGACGGCGCAGACGCAATCATGCTGTCGGGGGAGACCAGCGTGGGCGATTGGCCCATTAAGGCCGTCGAGGTGATGGCCACCATTATCGAAAACACCGAAGAGCACGCGCTCGACCGGATCCGGCCACTGGGCAGCAAGCCCAAGACGACTGCCGGTGCCGTCACGCGCGCCGCAGCGAGCATTGCTGACGTCTTGGACGTCGCATACATGGTGACCTTCACCAAGTCTGGCGACAGCGCACGACGGATGGCTCGCTTGCGCTCACGTGTGCCCATGCTTGCGTTCACCTCCCGAGGCTTCGACGCGTTCGCAGTTGGCGATGACGTGGGGTGTTGAGACATTCCTCACAGACTTGGTCGCGCATACAGACGATATGGTGATGCAGGTCGATGAGGCACTTCTTCGTGAGAAGCGGTGCGTTGAGGGCGATGTGGTTATCATCGTTGCTGGCTCTCCCCCGGAGTTGCAGGCTCAACCAATGCTCTGCGACTACACCGCGTCGGCGACGCTGTGTATGGCCGGGCTGAGGCATATGCCCGGATGCGTGAAGGACAGTAAATTGGGGGTATAGTTCTTTTGGCCCCAGCCGGGGTGGTGGAATGGCAGACACGGAGCACTCAAAATGCTTTGCTCGAAAGGGCGTGCGGGTTCAAATCCCGCTCCCGGCACTCGTATGACCTCAGCACGACCGTAGACCCAGCAGATTCGTTGCTCACGGACAGGTGTCACTGATGACCGAAAAGCCCGCCTCAAGCGAGACGGACGATCAAGTCCCAGAGGCAATGGCCACCCCAACGCCCGCGGACATGCCGCGCAATGTGGCTCCGCAGCCCAAGGGATTGCGGATCGTTGTCGCTGAAGATGAAGCCTTGATCCGCTTGGATCTCTCCGAAATGCTTGAAGAGGCTGGCCACATCGTCGTCGCTCAAGCTTCTGACGGTGAACAGGCCATCGCAGCAGCGCGCGAGCACACACCAGACGTTGTCGTCATGGACGTCAAGATGCCTGGGATGGATGGCATCACCGCTGCCGAGGTCCTCGGCAACGAGAGCCTGGCGCCCGTCGTTATGTTGACTGCTTTCTCCGACCGTGAGTTGGTTGAGCGGGCCCGCGACGCTGGCGTGATGTCTTACGTCGTCAAGCCTTTCAGCGCTCACGACGTCCTCCCGGCTCTCGATATCGCTCGCGCCAGGTGGCAAGAGCGTCAGGCCTTGGCGGACGAAGTTTCTGATCTGACGGAGCGCTTCGAGACGCGTAAGCGGTTGGACCGAGCTAAGGGCCTGCTGATGCAGCAGTTGAAGTTGTCGGAGGGCGACTCCTTCCGGTGGATTCAGAAAGCAGCGATGGATCGGCGCTTGTCGATGCGCGAGGTCGCCGACGCCGTGATCTCAGGTATGGGCACCAAAAGTAGGGCAAAAGAGCCCAGATCGTGAAAGAGGGGTAACCAGCGCGCTGGCTACTCCTCTTTCGTCCTGAATCTAGGTAAACGATGCCAGGACGCTCACCAGGACTGGCGCTACCAAATGGCCGGCAGCATATCGCCAACCGGCACGTCCTTGATCCGCAACAAACGAAGGCCAATCCCCACCAAGAGCAAGCCACCAACCGCAGTGAGCGCGGCAATGTGGGCATCGGGGACGATCGATCCCAAGGCCACTCCGATCAAGGTGAGGCTGCCTTGAACGACACCAACGGATACGGCTGAGAAGAGCACGCCAACACCGAACGATGCGGCAAAGGCCATGGCGGCGAACAGGTCGAGGGATGACTTCAAGACCAGTTGGTCGATGCCGAGCCCTAGCCCGTCGCTCAACGAGCCCAGGATCGTCAAGGGACCAATGCAAAACAGCAGCGACGTGGTCAGCCAGCCCTCAATAAATCGTTCTCGGGCCGTGGGCTCGCCCAGCGGAGCGTGCTCATCAGTGACATCGGCTGTGCGCGAGACTTCTGTCGAAGCTGACGCGTGTCGGGACGTCCATCCTTGAATCACGCCAGCGAGCGCAGCCAGGCGGCGCTCAATGCCAAGCAGAGACCCGATGATGCCACCAATCAAGAGACTGCCAAGGACAACCAGCATGGGCACGCCCTCACCAACTGCTGCGACTAACGCTGGATTAGTGACTTCGACGGCGGATAGCCCGGCGACCAGCAGCGTGACGAGGCCCAACGCATCTGTGACAACCGACTTGACCCCCTCAGGCAAGCGATGGCCAAGCGCCATCCCGACGAGTGAACCGATGACGATGGTGATGATGTTGATGAGAGTCCCGACGCCGGAAAGGCTGCTTCCACGAGGATGACCTTAGATGGCTGCCGTGCCCATCAAGGAATGACTACTTCGAATCCTTGGGTTTGGGCAGGACAGCGCAAGTGATGCGCGCAGTGCAGCAGCGGCGATCTTGGTCATCGGTGATGACAATCTCGTAGGTGGCCATGGTGCGCCCACGGTGCAGGGGAGTGGCAACTCCGTAGACCCTTCCTGAGCGAACGGCACGGTGATGAGTGGCATTGATGTCAACGCCGACAGCGATTCCGGTAGGAGAGGCATGCAGCATCGATGCGATCGAGCCCAGAGTCTCGGCCAACACCACGCTGGCACCGCCGTGCAGTAGGCCATAGGGCTGCGTGTTGCCCTCAACCGGCATGGAGCCCCTCGTGAGATCTGCTGAGGCCTCGGTGATCTCGATGCCCATCAGTTCAGCGAGTGTGCCGTTGCCCATCTCGAGCAACTCTTCGGCGGACAGGCGGGATGTGGGGTTGTCAGTCATAGCGCCTAGGCTGCCACGTGTGAGTCGACTGCTGCTTCTTGACGGACATTCATTGGCCTATCGCGCCTTCTTTGCTCTACCCGCGGAGAACTTCTCCACCACAACGGGGCAAACGACCAACGCGGTGTATGGCTTCACCTCCATGCTGATTAATGTGCTGCGGGATGAAGCCCCCACGCACGTGGCGGTGGCCTTCGATAAATCTCGAGCAACCTTTCGCACCGCCGAATACGCCGAGTACAAGGCTGGCCGAGCAACGACTCCCTCTGAGTTCGCTGGTCAGGTGCCGCTGATTAAAGAGGTGCTTGACGCGCTCAAGATTGTTCATCTTGAGCTTGACGGGTTTGAGGCCGACGACATTTTGGCCACGTTGACCACCAAGCGCTCGACAACGGCACCGAGGTGCTCATCTGCTCCGGTGATCGGGACGCTATCCAGTTGGTGAGCCCAACTTCCACACTGCTCTATCCGCGTAAGGGTGTTTCCGACCTGGCGCGGATGACACCCGACGCAGTGCAGGAAAAGTATGGCGTCAGCCCGGACGAGTACAGCGATCTTGCTGCGATGGTGGGCGAGACTTCGGACAACCTGCCAGGCGTGCCCGGCGTGGGTCCCAAGACGGCGGCCAAATGGATCGCTAAGTTTGGCGGTCTCCCGGGCATTGTCGATTCAGCAGGCGAACTGCCTGGCAAGGCCGGTCAAGCCTTCCGTGATCACCTGGAAAACGTGCTGCGAAATCGCAAGTTGAACCGCCTCATACGAGACCTGGAATTGCCCGTTTCCTTGGCCGACACTGAACGGCACCAGTGGGACCGCGACGAGGTCCATCGGGTTTTTGACGGCTTGGAGTTCCGAGTTTTGCGCGACCGGCTCTTCGCTACCCTGGAATCTGGTGGCGAAGAGCCAGAGGGCCATGGTGGATTCGACGTTGAAGGTGTTTCGCTGGCAGCGGGGGAGTGCAGCGACTGGCTAGCCCAACATGCCGCTGCAGGTGTCCGCGTGGGTCTAGCCATGATCGGGCAAGTCAGCCGAGGAACAGGCGACATCCAAGGCCTCGCCTTGGCGACGGAAGAGAAGGCCGCTTACGTAGACCTCGCGGACACTTCTGCTGCCGATGAATCAGCGCTGGAGCAGTGGCTTGCATCAGCAGACACGGTCAAAGTTGCGCACGACTCAAAAGTGTTGATGCACGCCCTTGCGGCTCGCGGGCTGCCATTGAGCGCGGGGTTGGTTAGCGACACTGCCCTTGCTGCCTACCTCGTGCGACCCGATCAGCGGTCGTATGACCTGGGTGACCTGGTGCTGCGGTATGTGCAACGCGAGTTGATGCCTTCCCAGGACGCGGGTGCCTCGGATCAGTTGTCGCTCGATTTGGGTCAGGATGACTCGGCCGCGGCGCAGGAGTGCATGGTCCGCGCTAGAGCGACCCACGATCTGTCTGTCGCCTTAGACGACAAGTTGGCTGAGGTCGCGGCGATGGAGTTGCTGCAAACGATGGAGTTGCCCCTAGTCGGTGTGCTGGCGCGTATGGAGCAAGCTGGCATCGCGGCAGATGTCGAAGGGCTCCAGGCGCTTGAGTCGGAGTTTGCCGACCAAGTTGCTCAGGCGCAGCGCGACGCCTGGGACTCAATCGACGATGACACGATCAACCTCGGGTCTCCCAAGCAGTTGCAGACAGTGCTGTTCGAGACGTTGGGGCTGCCCAAGACCCGCAAGACCAAAACGGGCTACACCACCGATGCAGATGCTCTGGCCGGGCTATTCGCCAAGACCGAGCACCCCTTCCTGGAGGCATTGCTGCGGCACCGGGACGCCACTCGTTTACGTGTCACGGTGGAAGGGCTCCTGAAGTCCGTCTCGGACGACGGACGCATCCACACGACATACCAACAAACGATCGCTGCGACTGGACGCCTCAGTTCCACCGACCCCAATCTGCAGAACATCCCGATTCGGACTCAGGCAGGGCGCCGAATACGCGAAGTTTTCGTGGTCGGCCAGGGCTTCGACACTCTTCTGTCTGCTGACTACAGCCAGATCGAGATGCGGATCATGGCTGACTTGTCGGGCGACGATGCGCTGATCGAGGCCTTCCGATCTGGCGAAGACCTGCACCGCTTTGTTGGCTCACAGGTGTTTTCGGTGGAACCAGCCGACGTTACTGCTGAGATGAGGTCCAAGATCAAGGCCATGAGCTATGGCTTGGCCTATGGCCTGTCAGCGTTTGGTCTGTCAAAGCAGCTGACGATCTCAACCGAAGAGGCCAAGGGCCTGATGGACATGTACTTCCAGCGGTTCGGGGGAGTGCGTGACTATCTGCGCAACGTTGTGGACGAAGCTCGCCGGACGGGATACACCGAGACAATCCACGGTCGTCGCCGCTATCTGCCCGACCTCACCTCAGACAACCGCCAGCGCCGCGAAATTGCTGAACGGATGGCGCTCAACGCACCGATTCAGGGCTCTGCCGCCGACATCATCAAGGTAGCCATGCTTGGGGTCGAGGAGGCCCTGGTCTCAACCGGGTTGAAGTCTCGAGTGCTGCTGCAGGTGCACGACGAACTAGTGATTGAGGTCGCGCACGGTGAACGCGACCAGGTTGAGGAACTGGTGCGTGCGCAGATGGGTGCCGCCGCAGATCTCGCCGTGCCCCTGGACGTGAACGTCGGTGTTGGCCGCAGTTGGCACGACGCCGCGCACTAGTGCTGGTTGGGCTTGGTCGCCACGAAGATAGCGGTCCCTGGCAGGTAAGCGCCGCGCAACGGTGACCACCCGCCCCCCCCTGAAGTGTTGCTCGCTGGCCATTCCGGTTCGACCAAGTCCTCGAGGACTAGGCCTGCCCGGCGGATCTGTCGGACTCGGTCTCCCAAGGTGACGTGGTGCTCGACATAAGTTGCAGTGCCGTTCGCGTCACGCTCGACATATGGATCGCGGTCGAAGTAGGAGTGGGCGACACTGAGGCCGTCGGGGCCTGGCTCATCAAGGAAAGCCCACCGAATAGGGTGCGTCAGCGAGAATGCGAGCCTGCCACCGGGTTGCAAGACTCGGGCTACTTCGCGCAGGACTAGATGCGGATCAGCGACAAAGGTAAGGCGCCGTAGGCCGAGAAGGCGACGTCAAACGATTCGTCGGCAAACGGCAGCCCGGCCGCGTCGGCTGTCACGTAGCCATCCGGAGCAACGCCTTGCTCCTGGTCGATGTGTTGGCCAATCCGGAGCATTTCCAGAGACAGGTCACTGGCAATGGCTCGGGCGCCCTGGTCAGAGCACCAGCGGGCACCTTGGCCCGAGCCAGCACCGAACTCCAGCACATCGCGATCTTCGAGTGGCCCGAGCACTCCAAGCTCAGCCTCAGTGACCTGCTCTGGCCCCCAGGAGAGCCGCACATCGCCTAGCTGCTCCCCGTGCTCGCGGTAATAGGACGGTGCCTCTGCGTCCCACCAGCGCTGACTAGCCGAAACGCTCTCACCTTGGCCGAGGGGTTCGTGCCGAACGGAGCCTGAATCCTCGGGTTCGGTGTTCAATCCATCCTCCTTGGCGGCTATTTTGACCTGCACTTCTCCGACGCGTTAGGGTTGCTGTGCGCCAGGCGTGTGCCTTTGGCGTGCACAACTTGTCCATAAACGATGACTCGTTCGCGACAGTCGAGTCATCGTCCCACATCACATGTCCACACAACGGAGTCCCTTCTACATGACTGCCACTACGGCCGATAAGGCCACCCCCCAGATCGCGATCAATGACATCGGGTCTGAGGAAGAATTGCTTGCGGCGATCGACGCCACGATCAAAAACTTCAACGATGGCGACATCGTTCAGGGAATTATCGTCAAGGTCGACCGCGACGAAGTTTTGCTTGACATCGGCTACAAGACCGAGGGTGTTATCCCCTCGCGTGAGCTGGCCATCAAGCACGACGTCGACCCGTCCGAGGTTGTCACCGTTGGTGACGACGTCGAGGCCCTCGTTCTCCAGAAGGAGGACAAGGAAGGTCGTTTGATCCTGTCCAAGAAGCGTGCTCAGTACGAGCGTGCCTGGGGCTCGATCGAGAAGATCAAGGAAGAAGACGGTGTCGTCACCGGTACCGTCATCGAGGTCGTTAAGGGTGGCCTCATCCTTGACATCGGCTTGCGTGGCTTCCTGCCCGCATCGCTGGTCGAAATGCGTCGTGTCCGCGACCTTCAGCCGTATGTCGGCAAGGAGATCGAGGCCAAGATCATCGAGCTCGACAAGAACCGCAACAACGTTGTGCTTTCGCGTCGTGCATGGTTGGAGCAGACCCAGTCCGAGGTCCGCACCACCTTCCTCAAGGAGCTGCAGAAGAGCCAGGTTCGAACTGGCGTCGTCAGCAGCATCGTCAACTTCGGTGCATTCGTGGACCTGGGTGGCGGCGTCGACGGTCTGGTTCACGTCAGCGAGCTTTCCTGGAAGCACATTGACCACCCGGGCGAGGTCGTTGAGGTTGGCGACGACGTCAAGGTTGAGGTTCTCGACGTTGACATGGACCGCGAGCGTGTCTCGCTGTCGCTCAAGGCAACGCAGGAAGACCCGTGGCAGCACTTCGCACGCACCCACGCCATCGGCCAGGTCGTGCCGGGTAAGGTCACCAAGCTCGTTCCGTTCGGTGCGTTCGTGCGCGTCGAAGACGGCATCGAGGGCCTGGTGCACATCTCCGAGTTGGCCGAGCGCCACGTGGAGCTGCCCGAGCAGGTTGTTCAGGTCAACGCCGACATCTTCGTCAAGGTCATCGACATTGACCTTGAGCGTCGTCGGATCTCGCTGTCGCTGAAGCAGGCCAACGAGGCTGTTGCTGCCGAGTTCGACCCGACTCTGTACGGCATGGCCGCAGAGTACGACGAGCAGGGCAACTACAAGTACCCCGAGGGCTTCGACCCCGAGACCAACGAATGGCTCGACGGGTTCGACACGCAGCGCGAGAAGTGGGAAAAGGAGTACGCCGACGCTCACGAGCGCTGGGAAGCTCACAAGGCTCAGGTTGAGGCAGCCGCCGCAGCCGAGGCTGAGGCTGGCGACGAGGCTGCTGCTTCGTCCTCCAGCTCGAGCAGCTCCTCCTCCTCGTCTTCTTCGAGCAGCTCCTCTTCGTCGTCGAGTTCTTACTCCTCGGCAGCAGAGGCCGCTCCGGCAGATGACTCCGCTGGCACCTTGGCTTCGGACGAAGCCCTGGCTGCACTGCGCGAGAAGCTCACCGGTGGCTGAGGTTTAACCCTTAGCTAGTCCAGAAGCCCCGCTCACCCATTGGTGAGCGGGGCTTTCTGCCCGGTGGAGCGTGCGTGCTTGAGCCAAAGTGCGATTCGCGCATCTGCGCGCCGTTCGCATGGGTAAACACGCGAACCGGGCGCTTTACTGCGAATCGCACTGATGCGCACCAGCGCGTCGAGCTTGAGGCGATGTGGCAGGCTGTGCCGATGAGCGATGCTTTGTGGGATCAGAAGATCGAAGACTTCTACGAGCACGACTACGACGAAGACAATCCTGCCGGGGCGATCGCCATAATTGACCGGTTGGTGTCGGAGCGGCCACCGGGGGATGCCGCTGGCCTCTTTGAACTGGCAGCAGTTCGCGATTCATTTGGCCTCGAAGCAGAGGCTATCCCGCTCTATCGCGCGGCTCTGACAGCAGGGTTGAGAGGTGAGCGGGCTAATCGTGTGGTGATCCAACTAGCCAGTTCGCTGCGCAACGTCGGTCAGAGCACCGAGGCGGTGAGGCTGCTGGAGTCCCTAGACGATGCTGGGGTGGACGAGTCCGCTCGGCTGGCCTTCTTGGCTTTGGCCCAGTTTGATGAGGGCCGCCAAGGGGAGGCTCTGCGTACTGTCTTGCATGCGTTGATCCCGCATCTTGACGGCTACGGCAGAGCACTGGCTGAGTATGCGGACGCTCTGCCGCCCGGGGGGTGCAGGGCTAGCGTCGGTCCCTTTCGATCACGGCAGCAAAGGGCCATTGGTGGCTATCCACCAACGGCCCTTTGTCTGTGCGCCTCACTAGCGCGGCGACCTACTACTTAGAGTCGTTTGACTCAGAGTTGCTAGCGTCTCCATAGCCACTCACTGCAGCAGCGAATTCTTCACCAGAGTCTCCTGTGGTGAGTGTCTCTGCGGTCTCGTTTGCGAGTTCACGCAACAACACAGCATGCTCAAGGCGCAACTTCTCCTTGTGCTCTGCTCGCAACGCCTTGACCGTGGAAATCGCAGCCAAGATCATCACAATCGAGAACGGCGCAGCAGCCAAGATCGCGAGCGTTTGCATCGCAGCAAGACCGCCAGTGGCACCACCCTGGGCACCAGACCAGATCAAGGCTGCAGCGATAGCGCCCTCAAGCAGTGCCCAGAACACGCGGCTCCAGGTGGGTGGGTTCGGGCTTCCACCGTGCGCGATCATGTCGACCACGAACGAACCGGAGTCCGAGCTGGTGACAAAGAAGACAACGATCATCAGCAAAGCCATACCGGCCAAGATCGGACCGCCAGGCAGCCCTTCCAGCATCTGGAACAGCGCGGTGTCAGTGCTGACAACACCATCAACAATCAAGCCACCTTCGCCCTGGACCTCACGGTAGAGAGCGGTCCCGCCGAGGGTGACGAACCATGCCATGGTGAGCAGCGTCGGGACCAAGAGGACGCCGACGATGAACTCACGAACGGTACGGCCACGCGAGATACGCGCGATGAAGATACCGACGAATGGCGACCAGCTCATCCACCAGCCCCAGTAGTAGGTAGTCCAGCCGCCGAGCCAGGACTCGCCAGGCTCGCCCTGGTAGGGGAGGGTGTCGAAGCTCATGCCGATGAAGTTCTGGATGTAGTAACCCGTCGCCTCAACGAAGTCGCGGAACAGGAACAGCGTGGGCCCAAGGATCAGGACAGAGATCAGCATGATGCCGGCCAAGCCCAAGTTGATGTTGGACAGCCACTTCATGCCGGCGCCTAGTCCGGAAACCACAGACGCGGTGGCGATCAGCGTAATGGCGATGATCAATCCAACCTGCAGGCCTGCGGAGTTCTCGTCCGTGAAGCCCAGGAACGTTGTACCGGCACCGACCTGGCTGACACCGAAGCCCAGCGAGGTGGCAACACCGAACATGGTTCCGACGATGGCAACAACGTCGATGACGTCGCCCAACCAGCCCTTGACGCGGTCACCCAAGAGTGGCTGCAGCGCCCAGCGGATCGAGACCGGCAAGCCCCGGCGGTGCACGGCGTAGGCAACAGCCAAACCGACGACAACGTAGATCGCCCAAGCGTGGACTCCCCAGTGTAGGAAGGTCCGGCCCATGGCAGCGCTAGCCACATCGGCGTTGGAGCCCTCGACGCCGGGCGGTGGCGATGCGTAGTGGTTCAGGGCTCAGCAACGCCCCAGAACATCAGACCAATACCCATGCCAGCACTGAACAGCATGGCGAACCATGACACAGTGCTGAACTCGGGCTTTTCGTCATCGCGGCCAAGCTTGATCTCGCCAAAACGCGAGATAGCAAGCCAGCCACAGAAGACAATGAAGCCAAAGGTGATCAGGACGTAGTACCAGCCGAGGGTGTCGATAACTGACGACCCTGCGGTGCTGACCAGTTTGCTGGTGGCTTCGGGGGACACCAGAGCCACGATGACGACACCGATGATGATGGCGGCAGCCGGGTAGAAAACCCTTGGCGCCAACTTTGCGGCCTCGGCACCTGCTTCGCTACTCTTGCTGGCCGACTTCTCGGCCGTAGCAGTTTCTTTCACGGTTCTCCTCAGGGATCGTGATGGTTTACAGCCCGTGCGGTGACGGATCCGAGCGCATACAACCGCGGGAAGCGGGACGCACTGCGGTCAACGCGCAACTGTGCGCGCACAAGGCAAGAACTTTACTTTCTCATATATCCGTAGATATGACCAATGCACGCTGACCTTGGACTTGCCTGTCGTGCACCTGAATAGACGTTGGGAGGGGTGCCCACCTCCTGCTCAGGGGTCTGTCAGACCCCCGACCTACGATGTATGTATGCGCCCTACGACCGATCTGCAACGCACCGTTGCGCCCTTGACTGTCGAAGCCGAGTTTGATCCCAGCGGCGACCAGCCGAGGGCGATCAAAGAGCTGTCGACGCGGATCAAAGCCGGGGAGGAGAACGTCGTTTTGCTCGGTGCCACCGGCACCGGAAAGTCCGCGACGACGGCCTGGCTCATTGAAGAAGTGCAGCGCCCCACATTGGTGCTTGCTCCCAATAAGACGCTTGCGGCGCAGTTGGCTAACGAGTTTAGAGAGTTACTCCCAAATAACGCTGTCGAGTACTTCGTCTCCTACTACGACTATTACCAACCTGAGGCTTATGTCCCGCAGTCGGACACCTTCATCGAAAAGGACTCATCGGTCAACGATGAGGTTGAACGCCTGCGCCACTCGGCAACCAACTCTTTGTTGACCAGGCGAGATGTCGTTGTGGTCGCGTCGGTTTCCTGCATCTACGGTCTGGGGACTCCTCAGGAGTACGTCGACCGGATGGTTCGGCTGCGTGTTGGCGATGAGATGGAGCGAGATGATCTGCTGCGGCGCTTCGTCCAAATGCAGTACAACCGCAATGACATGGCCTTCACTCGAGGGACCTTTCGGGTTCGCGGCGACACGGTCGAGATCATCCCGCAGTACGAAGAATTGGCCATCAGGGTGGAGTTCTTCGGCGATGAGATCGAGCGCATCTACACCTTGCATCCGCTGACTGGTGAGGTCGTTCGCGAAGAGTCAGAAATGTACGTGTTCCCGGCGTCTCACTATGTGGCTGGCCCCGAGCGCATGGAGCGAGCAATCGGGACCATCGAGGCCGAGCTAGAAAAGCAGTTGGCCCAATTTGAGGCCGAAGGAAGCTCCTCGAGGCTCAACGACTGCGGATGCGCACTACCTACGATGTCGAGATGATGCGCCAAATCGGCTCATGCTCCGGTATCGAAAACTACTCTCTGCACATCGATGGCCGAGAGCGTGGATCAGCGCCGAACTGCCTCCTCGACTATTTCCCGGAAGACTTCTTGCTCGTCATCGACGAATCCCACGTGACGGTTTCGCAGATCGGCGCGATGTACGAGGGCGACATGTCGCGCAAACGCACTCTCGTCGATCACGGGTTCCGGCTCCCCAGCGCGATGGATAACCGCCCACTGAAGTGGGAGGAGTTTCTGGAGCGGATCGGCCAAACGGTGTATTTGTCGGCCACCCCGGGTGACTACGAGATGGCGAAGGCCGACGGTGTAGTCGAACAAATCATTCGACCGACCGGGCTCGTCGACCCCGAAGTCATCCTGAAGCCGACCAAGGGGCAGATTGACGACTTGTTGCATGAGATCAGTTTGCGAACGGCGAAGAACGAGCGAGTGCTCGTCACCACCTTGACCAAAAAGATGGCCGAGGACCTCACCGACTACCTGCTCGACAAGGGCGTTCGGGTGAGATATCTGCACTCAGAAGTCGACACGCTGCGACGCGTTGAGTTGTTGCGTGAGTTGCGGATGGGGGAGTACGACGTGCTCGTCGGCATTAACCTGCTGCGCGAGGGCCTCGACTTGCCAGAAGTCTCACTGGTCAGCATCCTGGACGCAGACAAAGAGGGCTTTTTGCGATCCTCCCGTTCGCTGATCCAGACAATCGGTCGTGCTGCCCGCAACGTCTCGGGCCAAGTTCACATGTATGCGGACAAGATGACCCCGTCCATGGAGCATGCCATTGACGAGACGAACCGCCGCCGATCGATGCAGGTCGCCTACAACAAAGAACACGGCGTTGACCCCCAACCGCTGCGCAAGAAGATTGCCGACATCACCGATCTACTCGAGCGGGAAGATGCCGACACCGAAGCTCTGATGGGCAGTGGGCGCAGCCAATCTCGTGGCAAGCGAAGTGCCGCTGGTGTGATGGCAGACGCGGAGGTTGCCGGTGGCCGCAAGCGTGAAGATCTGCCGGCTCGCGAATTGGCGGAGCTCATCCACCAGCTAACTGACCAGATGCACCAAGCAGCCACCGATCTGCATTTCGAGTTGGCTGCAAGACTGCGCGATGAAGTGTCTGACTTAAAAAGGAGTTGCGGGCCATGCGGGCCGCCACGGAGTAACAGAAGTAACCGAGGCAGGCTCTCTGCGGCAGAAGAGAATGGGATCTGCCGGACTTGGGTGGTTTCATTACGACCACAAGGGGATGCCGCCGTTCGAGGAGCCGGTTCTATGGCATCATTGCCGATGTCGGAGGGGAGTATCCCCGTTCAACGATTGCCTCGTCATCACGGTTGACAGTGCGGCGGTCAGCCACAGACGCTGTCCGCGACTCTGCCCGGGGAATCGGCCAAGTCATCACTTGGTGGGAGAGACCTCCGGTCAACTCAACGAAGACCGGAAGGCCTGTTCATGAACGTACCCACCTGGGTGTGGGCAATCAGCATCACGCTGGTTTCCCTTGTTTTTCTGTACGACATTGTCGTCTTAGGCCGTCGGCCACACGTGCCTCGCAACCGAGAAACTGGCACCGCGCTGGGCATCTACGTCGGTTCTGCCATCCTCTTTGGGCTGGGGGTTTGGTATTTCTCGGGCGGGCAGTTCGCTGGCGAATTCTACGCCGGATGGCTCACCGAATACTCCCTGAGCATCGACAACCTGTTTGTCTTCATCATCATCATGGCCAAGTTCGGTGTGCCCCGTAAGTTCCAGCAGGAGGCGCTCCTGATCGGTATCGTCATCGCGCTCTTCTTGCGTGCGATCTTTATCGCTGTTGGTGCAGCGGCGATTAACAACTTCTCCTGGGTGTTCTACATCTTTGGCGCCTTCCTGATTTACACGGCCATCAAACTCGCTCGCGAGAGCATGGCAGACGATGAGGAAGAAGAGTACGAAGAGAACGCACTGTTGAAGTGGGTTGAGAAGCGATTCCCGGTCACGCAGTCCTGGGACGCCGGGGTAAAGCTCCGCACTGTCGAGAATGGCAAAAAGGTTCTCACCCCCATGTTCATCGTGATCTTGGCGCTGGGCACCACTGACTTGCTGTTTGCCCTTGACTCGATCCCGGCAATCTTCGGCCTGACCCAAGAGCCGTATCTGGTCTTGATGGCGAATGTTTTCGCCTTGATGGGGCTGCGTCAGCTGTACTTCCTGATCGGCGGCCTGCTGCAGAGATTGGTCTATCTCAGCATCGGCCTGTCCATCTTGCTGGCTGTCATCGGCGTCAAGCTGATCATGCACGCGCTGCACGAAAACACCCTGCCGTTTATCAACGGCGGCGAGCACATTGAAGCCATCCCGGAGGTCCCGATCTGGCTCTCGTTGGTCCTGATCATCGGCATCCTGTCAATCACCGCCATTGCTAGCTTGATCAAGAGCAGCCGGGACGCTAAGAAGGAAGCCCTGAACAGCCCGACCGACTGAGAAACACCTAGCTCAACTCAACGCCCTTCATGCTGACAAAGGCATGAAGGGCGTTGTTCTTTAGGCCTGCGACGTCTGCAAAGCCTGCCGAGCGGTAGAGCGCATGCTGTGCTGGCTCATCATCGGTGAGCAACACCTGTTGACGCACATGGTCGAATCGGCTCAGACATTTTTGAATCAGCTGGCTACCGACGCCTTGGCCCTGGTGGTCTGGTCGGACCAGGATGTCTTGCAAATACATGATCGAGTAGTCATCGCTGACGCAACGGGCTAGGCCCACCAGACGTATCCCATCCCGAGCGGTGACCCAATAAGTCGACCGCCGCACGCCCTCAAAAAGATCCCGAGGCTGTGCGGTGTACGTCGACCAGCCGACCGAGTCATACAGCTCAACGAGTTCAGCCATCCCCAGCGTGTCGTGGTCAATGAGTTGCATGAGCCAAGGCTAAGGCCCAGTCGCGCCAGGTCCAGCGCTCTCATCGAGTGGGTTCGTCGTTGCGGCCGGCCCTCTCCTGCCCATGATCAAAATGCTGGCCATGACCACCAACGCCATCCCGCCCAGTTGGATGAGATCCAGGGTTTGGCCCAAAATAATCAGCCCCGCCAGCGCAGCAGCAGCGGGCTCCAGGGACAGCAACACCCCGAAGACGCCGGGCTTCAGGCTGCGCAATGCTAAGAGTTCAAGTGAGTAGGGGATCGCGGACGAGAGCAGAGCGATGCCTAGACCTCGTAGCAAAACCTCCCCTCGAGGAGTTGCGCCCCAGCGGTAAAGACACTGATGGGGACCAAAACGATGGACCCCAACACCAAGCAAATGGCAATCCCGTCAAGGCCGCCGAATCGCTGGCCGGTCTTACCGCTCAACACGATGTAGCCAGCCCAACAGGCCCCGGCGAGCAGCGCATACAAGATGCCGACGAAGTCGATCTCGGACCACGAGGTGCTGAAGATCTCGGAGATTAGCACCACGCCTAGGAGCGCGGCACCAACAGCGGCCAGGTCGCGCGCCTTGCGAGACAGCGCCGCAGCTAGCGTCAAGGGCCCCAGGAACTCAATAGTGACGGCGACGCCGATGGGCAGGCGCAGCAGTGATGCATAAAAGGCCAGGTTCATCACCGTCAGCGCGACCGCAAAGGCGGTCACCGTGGCCCAGTCTGACGATGTCCTCCCTAAGAGTTTGGGGCGGACAATCGCCATCAAAATGGCGGCGGCAAACGCCAACCGCAACGCCACGGACCCAATGACGCCAATGGTCGGCAATAGTGTGGCTGCCAAGGCTCCGCCGAACTGGACAGAGACGACCGCTGCCAGAACCAACACCACCGGGTTGGCTGGGGGCCGGTGGCCCTCAGTCGTTGCTACCACCCTCGGGCTTCCCATTCGTCCAAGAAGGGGCGCTCCTGACCGACTGTGGTGTTGTCGCCATGTCCAGGCATCACGATGGTGTCGTCGTCGAAGACGTCAAAAATCCGCGAGCGCAGGTCTGACATCAGTGACGCGAAATCTTGCGGGTTTGGGTGGCGCCCGGACCGCCGGGGAAGAGGCTGTCTCCAGTGAAGAGCACAGTCGGACTCCCCGCCGCAGAAAGGCAGAAGGCTGTCGATCCAGGAGTATGCCCTCGCAGAGCGATGGCTTTGAGTTTGAGGTCGCCTGCACGGAGCGAGTCTCCGTGTTGAAGTTTGAGGTCAGGGTGCACCGGCATACCGGCGGCATCAGCGACTCCGGCAGCTGACGTGCATGCGTAGCGCTGCACCACGTCGGTGAGGGCACGGTGGTGATCCCAGTGCGAATGCGTCGTGGCAACGGCATCAAGGCGACTGCTCTGGCTCTCAATAAGGCCGATAACGTTGTCGGGTTCGGCTGCGGCGTCGATCAAAATCTGCGCTTGCGTGGCCTGACTCGTCACCAGGTAGACGTTGTTGTTCATCTCAGACACGCTAATTTTGCGGACAGTCCAAGGCGCTGGTTGGTTGGCGCTGTGCGGAACATAGCCCCAGGCAGGATCACCGGGTGTGACATGACCAGGCCAGCCGGAATCTGCTGAACGCCGCTGAGAAACAGTCATGCCGGGCAGTCTATGAGTCATCGACTGCCCGGCATAAAACTGTTGATCAGATGCAGGTCAACAAGCCCTCGTTGCTACACAGTGATCGGGTTGTCGCTTGCCTTGACTGGCACCGGCAGGATGCTTGCACCGGTGAGGTATGCGTCGACGGTGGCTGCCGCCGCGCGGCCTTCAGCGATGGCCCAGACGATCAAAGACTGCCCTCGACCAGCGTCACCGGCAACGAAGAGTCCTTCTTCGCCGGGCACTGCGTAGTCATCTTCACGTTCGAAGTTGCCGCGTTTGGTGCGGGGGAGCAGGCCCGCGGGGTCAACCACTGAGTCGGGGCCGGTGAAGCCGAGTGCGATGAGCACCAGGTCGGCCGGAATCTCCCGCTCCGTGCCCGCATAGGCGTCGAACCGTCCGTCGATCCGCTCGCCCTCGACGATCTTGAGGGCACGCGTGGAACCGTCGTCGTTGGTAAGCACCTCAAGGGTGTTGACGCCAAACACGCGTTCGCCGCCTTCCTCATGAGAATCACCAACCCGGTGAATCAGCGGGTAGGTCGGCCATGGCTGGTGACCGGGACGCTCGTCGGTTGGCTGGAGTCGAATGTCCAGTTGGGTGACTGAGGCAGCTCCCTGGCGGATCGCGGTTCCGTAGCAGTCAGCCCCGGTGTCACCACCACCGACGATGACGACGTGCTTGCCCTCTGCGTCGATGCCTCGCTCGGCGCCCAGCGATTCTCGATTGGCGGGCACCAAATACTCCATCGCCGGGTAGACGCCTTCAGACTTCGCATTTTCGGCACCGATGTCCCGAGGGACTGTCGAGCCTGTTGCGAGGACGACGGCATCGAAACGTGAACGGAGATCTTCAAGGCTCAGGTGCCCCTCGGCCCCGATCGCCACACCCGTGCGGAAGCGAATGCCCTCGCCTCGCAACTGGACGAGTCGTCGGTCGATGACCGACTTTTCCATCTTGAACTCCGGGATGCCGTAGCGCAGCAAGCCGCCGACAGCGTCGTCGCGCTCATACACAATCACGGTATGCCCGGCTCGGCTCAGTTGTTGGGCTGCGGCTAAACCGGCAGGGCCGAACCGATGACGGCCACGGTCTTTCCGCTGAGCCATTCGGGCTCATGGACAGTGACCAGACCATTGTCGAAGGCGCGGTCAATGATGGAGACCTCGACCTGCTTAATGGTGACGGCCGGTTGGGAAATGCTCAACACGCAGGCGGTCTCACAGGGCGCGGGGCACAAACGACCCGTGAACTCTGGGAAGTTGTTCGTCGCGTGCAGACGTTCGATCGCCTGGCGATAGTTGCCTCGCCGAGTCAGGTCATTCCACTCGGGAATGAGGTTGCCAAGGGACAGCCCTGATGGCAGAAGGGGATGCCGCAGTCCATGCAGCGGCCGGCCTGACGCCGCAGCACAGTGTCGTCCTGTGCGGTGTGGACCTCTTTCCAGTCCATGATCCGCACCGGGACAGGTCGGCTCGGTTGCGCTTCGCGCTGGGGTGTGTTCAGAAAGCCTCTGGGATCAGCCACGAGATTCCTCCAAAATGAGTTGCCAAGCTTCTGAGCCATCAGGGTCTTGACCCCGGCCTTGTGCTTCCTCGCGGATGCGCAGGACATTGGCGTAGTGACGGGGCGTGACGCGAGTGAATCGCGCCAGCGAGGTAGCAGGGTCGTCGAGTAGCGCTTGTGCGACGACGGACCCAGTTAACTCGAAGTGCTCCTGAATCTGAGCCAGTAGTTCCGCAGCCTGACCAGACTCGGGGTCAACGCGGGTCAGTGTGAGATCGCCTGTGCTGGTCGCCAACGAGTTGACGCGGCTTTCGTCGAGGTCAAGCACGTACGCGTTGCCTCCCGACATCCCAGCGCCCAGGTTGCGACCGGTGGTGCCAAGGATGATGGCCGTGCCGCCAGTCATGTACTCCAGGGCGTGGTCACCAACCCCCTCAACGACAGCAAGGGCGCCGGAGTTACGCACACAGAAGCGCTCACCAACCCGCCCGCGCAAGTTGAGTTGACCTGAGGTAGCGCCATAACCGATCACATTGCCAGCGATGACTTGCTCATCGGCAGCAAACGGGCATTCCTGCGGCGGTCGCACGACAATGCGGCCACCGGAGAGTCCTTGCCGACATAGTCATTGGCGTCCCCAACGAGCCGCAGAATGATGCCGGCTGGCAAGAAAGCACCAAAAGACTGCCCCGCAGAACCGTTGAGGGTGAAGTCAATCGTGCCGGTTGGCAAGCCGGAAGGGCCGCCAGCCTTAGTGACTTCGTGACCCAGCATGGTGCCCACGGTGCGGTTGACATTGCGAACATCAAACGTCGCCTGCACCGGCGTGCCGTCTAGCAGGGCTGGTTGAGCGGCCGCAATCAGTTCGTGGTCCAGAGCCTTGTCCAGCCCATGATCCTGCGCGACCATTCGGCGCAACGGAGTGCCTTCCGGCAACTCTGGCTGGTGCAGGACCGGGGACAAGTCTAGCCCAGAAGCCTTCCAGTGCTTGATGGCAGCGTCGACGTTGACCAAGTCGCTGCGCCCAACAAGCTCATCAATCGTCCGATAGCCCATGGAGGCCATGAGCTCGCGAACCTGCTCAGCAATGAACTCAAAGAAGGTCACGACAAACTCTGCCTTGCCCTCATACCGCTCCCGCAGGATTGGGTTCTGGGTAGCAACACCCACCGGGCAGGTGTCGAGGTGGCAAACCCGCATCATGACGCAGCCGGACACGACGAGGGGAGCGGTGGCAAAGCCGAACTCCTCCGCGCCGAGCAACATGGCTATCAAGACATCGCGACCGGTCTTTAACTGACCATCAACCTGCACGGTAATGCGGTCGCGGAGACCGTTGACCAGCAGAGTTTGCTGAGTCTCCGACAGGCCAAGCTCCCAAGGTGTGCCAGCGTGCTTCAACGACGTTAGCGGGCTAGCACCGGTGCCGCCGTCGTGCCCAGAGATCAGGACCACGTCGGCGTGCGCCTTGGAAACGCCGGTAGCAACGGTGCCCACGCCGACTTGACTCACCAACTTGACGTGCACCCGCGCCGACGGGTTCGCATTCTTGGCGTCGTGGATCAGTTGAGCAAGATCCTCGATCGAATAGATGTCGTGGTGCGGCGGTGGCGAGATTAATCCAACGCCGGGGGTGGAGTGCCGAGTTTTAGCAATCCAGGGATAGACCTTGCCGGGAGGCAACTGTCCACCTTCGCCGGGCTTGGCCCCCTGTGCCACCTTGATTTGAATGTCGTCGGCATGGGTGAGGTATGCGCTGGTGACGCCGAAACGACCGGAGGCAATCTGCTTGATGGACGAACGGCGTTCTGGATCAAGCAGTCGCTCAACATCCTCGCCGCCTTCACCGGTGTTGGATCGACCACCCAACCGGTTCATCGCGATCGCCAAGGTCTCGTGAGCCTCGGCTGAGATCGAGCCATAACTCATCGCGCCGGTGGAGAACCGGGCACAAATGTCGCGAACCGACTCGACCTCATCGATCGAGATGGGCTCCCGGTCAGATTCAGTCTTGAACAGCCCACGCAACGTCATCAACTGCTCGGCTTGGTTGTCCACCAGGTCGGTGTACTGCTGGAAGATGTCGTAGCGCTTGCTGCAGGTCGCGTGCTGGAGTCGGAAGACCGTCTCTGGGTTGAAGAGGTGCGGTGGTCCTTCACGGCGCCACTGGTATTCGCCACCAACCTCCAAATCACGGTGGTATGGCGGGATGCCCGACAGCGGGTAGGCGACAGAATGTCGCTGGGCCACCTCAGACGCGATGACGTCAAGGTCAACGCCGCTGATCTGGCTTGTGGTGCCGGTGAACCACCGGTCAACGACAGCCTGTGAGAGGCCGACAGCCTCGAAGGTCTGTGCTCCGCGGTAAGAACTCACAGTGGAGATGCCCATCTTGGACATCACCTTGAGCACACCCTTGCCCAACGCCTTGATCAGGTTGCGGATAGCGACCTCAGGGTCGAGCCCATCGAGTTGCTGGCCCGAACGACACAGGTCCTCGACGGTTTCCATCGCCAAGTAGGGATTGACTGCGGCAGCACCGTAGGCAACCAAGGTCGCTACGTGGTGCACCTCGCGGACGTCGCCGGCCTCAACCAGGAGACCGACTTGGGTTCGCGTGCCTTGACGTACCAGGTGGTGGTGCACGGCGCTGGTCAGTAACAACGACGGGATGGGTGCATGCTCGCGGTCAGCGTGCCGGTCTGAGAGCACAACGAAGAACACGCCGCGCTCAACAGCTCTAGTTACCTGCTCAAAGATCTCTTCAAGGCGGGCCTCAAGCGCTTGAGCGCCGTCGTCGACGCGGTAGAGACCGCGAATCACGACGGGAGCGAAGTCGGGGTGGTCTCCGTCAAGGTTGATGTGCCGCAGCCGAGCCAACTCGTCGTTGTCAATCACCGGGAAGTCGAGCTCGACCTGGCGGCAGTGCAACGGCGATGAGCCCAGCAAGTTGCTCTGCGGGCCGGTTGCGGCCTTGAGCGACGTCACAACCTCTTCACGGATCGAGTCCAGCGGTGGGTTAGTGACCTGCGCAAAGCTCCGACGAAGTAGTCAAAGAGCAATCGCGGTCGCTGAGAGAGGGCTGCGATCGGGGTGTCGGAACCCATCGCACCCAGCGGCTCGATCCGGCTTGCGCCATGGGAGCGAGCAGGATCCGCAACTCTTCTTCGGTGTAGCCAAAGATTTGCTGGCGACGAGTGACGGAGGCGTGGGTGTGGCGAACGTGCGCACGCTCGGGGAGATCCTTGACGTCGACTCGGTTGTCCATTAGCCAGTCGGCGTAGGGCTCGGTAGCAGCCAACTCGGCCTTAAGGGCCTTGTCGTCCACGATCTCTCCGGCTGCCGTGTCAACCAAAACATATGGCCGGGCTCAACACGGCCCTTCTTGATGATGGTGCTCTGATCCAACGGAAGAACACCAGACTCGCTGCTCAGGACCACGAGGCCATCGTTGGTGACCCAGTAGCGCGATGGGCGCAGGCCGTTGCGGTCCAACACGCCACCGACCTGGGTGCCATCGGTGAACACCAAGTTCATCGGTCCATCCCAGGGCTCCATCAGGCTGGCGTGGAAGGCGTAGAAAGCCCGCAGCTCCGGGTCCATCTCCGTGTTGTTTTCCCACGGCTCTGGAACCATCATCATCACCGCGTGCGGCAGCGAGCGGCCACCGAGGTGGATGAGTTCAAGGACTTCATCAAAGGTCGCGGAATCGCTCGCTCCGGGGGTGCAGATCGGCATGACCTCGGAAAGCTGCCCGGGAAGACCTCACTCGCGAGACTGCTCTCGCGGGCGTTCATCCAGTTGCGGTTGCCGCGGACCGTGTTGATTTCACCGTTGTGCGCGATGGTGCGATACGGGTGCGCCAGCGGCCACGACGGGAAGGTGTTTGTCGAAAAACGCGAGTGCACGATGGCAAGCGTGCTGGTGTATAACTCGTCGCCCAGATCCGAGAAGTATGCAGGCAACTGGTCTGTTGTCAGCATTCCCTTATAGGTGATGGTCCGCGTCGACAGTGAGGCCGGATACGTCTCGGTGCGGCGTTCGATGGCCTTGCGGGCGAACCAGGCCCGCCGCTCAAGAGCGAGGCCGTTTTCTCCGTTTGGCCCACTGACGAATACCTGGCGCATGACCGGCATTGCCGCGAGTGCCATCGATCCCAACATGTGGGTTTCGACGGGGACTTCGCGCCAACCCAGGACAGTGAGATCCAGCGAGGCGAAAGTGTCGTCTATTTGCGAAACAACGTCATCGGCACTGCCATCTGAGGGCAAGAAGAAGATGCCAGCGGCGTAAGAGCCGAGTGCGGGCAACTCAAAGTCAAGCACCGAGCGGAAAAACTCGTCAGGCAACTGGGTGAGGATCCCGGCGCCATCGCCAGAATCAGGCTCGGCGCCGACGGCCCCTCGGTGGTCAAGTTGTGCAGTGCTGTCAGGGCGTGCGCCACGATCTGATGAGTCGGGACGCCACGCAAGGTGGCAACAAAGGCAACGCCGCAAGCATCATGCTCGTGCGCACCGTCATAGAGGCCTTCAGGACTACGGCCAGCTGTGGAATAAGTTGTGTCTGGGCTCATGTTCACCGTTCAGGGGCAGGACGAATTATTCGTCGAGTCGAGACGGTCGGGGCCACGCTGACCCGACAGGTGACTCGATCTTACCGATGAGGAGGTCAGTGAGTCCACTTAGCATGGGGTTTGTGCCAGTTGAAACGAGTTCCCCACGCGCCCGCCACGACAAATTAGTTGTCCGCGGGGCTCGAGAACACAACCTGCAAGACGTCTCGATCGACATTCCGCGCGACTCATTAGTCGTGTTCACCGGGCTTTCCGGCTCCGGCAAGTCATCCTTGGCCTTTGACACAATCTTTGCCGAGGGCCAACGCCGGTATGTCGAGTCGCTCTCGGCGTATGCCCGCCAATTTTGGGCCAGATGGACAAGCCGGATGTCGATTTCATCGAGGGTTTGTCCCCTGCAGTCTCCATTGATCAGAAGTCAACCAACCGCAACCCGCGATCGACTGTGGGCACCATCACCGAGGTCTATGACTACCTCCGGTTGCTCTACGCACGAGTGGGCCACCCGCATTGCCCCACCTGTCACGAGCCAATCGGTCGTCAAACTCCGCAGGACATTGTTGACCGGCTGATGGACTTGCCGGAAAGCACTCGCTTCCAGGTGCTAGCCCCGGTTGTGCGCGCCCGCAAGGGTGAGTTTGTGGACCTGTTTGCCGACCTGCAGGTGAAGGGATTCTCTCGAGCCCGCGTCGACGGAGACATCGTCTCGCTCGCTGAGCCGCCGACGCTGGAGAAGCAAAAGAAGCACAGCATCGAGGTTGTCGTGGACAGATTGGTGGCCAAGGGCGATGACCCGAAGGTCAAACGACGGCTGACCGACTCCGTCGAGACGGCGTTGGGCTTGGCTGATGGCGTCGTCGTGGTCGAGTTTGTCGACGCTGCAGATCCCGAGCGAAACCCGCACGGCTTGCCAGATCAACGACGCTTCTCGGAAAAGCTCGCCTGCCCCAATGACCACCCCTGTCAATGGATGAGTTGGAGCCGCGCTCTTTCTCTTTCAACAACCCCTTCGGTGCCCCTGGAGTGCTCGGGCATCGGTGTGGAGTTGGAAGTTGATGCCGAGTTGGTGATCAGCGACGAGGAAATGTCCATCCGTGACGGCGCGATCATCCCTTGGTCCAGCGGCGGTGGTTTGATGGACTACTTTGCGCGAGTTATCGGCGGTTTGGGTGAAGATCTTAAGTTTGACCTCGACACCCCTTGGCGTGCCCTGCCTAAGCGCGGCAAGGACGCGATCCTCAACGGCTATCAGCACAAGGTCCACGTCCAATACAAGAACCGTTTTGGCCGCGAGCGCTCATACTCCACCGGTTTTGAGGGAGTCATCCCCTACATCAAGCGCAAACACCGCGAGACTGAATCGGACCGTTCGCGTGAGCGCTATCAGTCGCTGATGCGCGAAGTGCCGTGCCCCGTGTGTCGCGGCACTCGACTGCGGCCAGAATCCCTGGCCGTCGAGGTGGGCGGCCGCAGCATCGCTGACATTTGCGCGCTCCCCATCAATGAGTGCGCGGAGTTCCTCACCTCGGTCGAATACACGCCACGCGAGCTCAAGATTGCCGAGCGAGTGATCAAAGAAATCGAAGCCCGCATGGGGTTCCTGCTCGATGTTGGCCTTGACTACTTGTCCCTGAGTCGTCCCGCCGGCACGCTGTCCGGTGGCGAAGCCCAGCGAATCCGTTTGGCAACCCAGATCGGCTCGGGGCTGGTCGGAGTCCTTTACGTTCTCGATGAGCCATCGATCGGTCTGCATCAGCGCGACAACCAGCGGCTTATCGGGACCTTGACTCGTCTGCGCGACCTTGGCAACACCTTGATCGTGGTTGAGCATGACGAAGACACCATTCACGCTGCTGACTGGGTTGTTGATATCGGCCCGGGGGCTGGCGAACATGGCGGTCACGTAGTGCACTCTGGCCCAGTCGAAGGGCTACTGAGCAACAAGGAGTCGATGACAGGGGAGTACCTCTCAGGCCGGCGACGGATCGAGATCCCTAAGCAGACGCGACCTCAGGATGGTCGAACGATCAAGGTCGTTGGTGCCCGCGAAAACAACCTGCACGATGTCAGTGTCGAGTTCCCGCTGGCCAACTTGGTGGCGATCACCGGTGTTTCTGGCTCAGGCAAGTCGACTCTGGTCAATGGGATTCTTTACAAGGTCTTGGCAAACAAGCTCAACGGGGCCAAGCACGTGCCAGGCCGCCACCGCAAGGTCGAAGGCTTGGCCGAGCTAGACAAGGTCGTGCATGTTGACCAGAGCCCCATCGGGCGGACCCCACGAAGCAACCCGGCGACCTACACCGGTGTTTGGGACCACGTCCGCAAGCTCTTTGCTGAGACCACCGAAGCCAAGATCCGCGGATATCAGCCAGGCCGTTTCTCCTTCAACGTCAAGGGTGGCCGCTGTGAGGCCTGCAGCGGCGACGGAACTCTCAAGATTGAGATGAACTTCCTACCCGATGTCTATGTCCCGTGCGAGGTGTGTCACGGTGCCCGTTACAACCGAGAAACGCTGGAAGTCCACTTCAAGGGCAAGACAGTTGCCGACGTCTTGGACATGCCGATCGAAGAAGCCGCTGACTTCTTTGCCGCCGTGCCGGCAATCTCTCGACACCTGAAAACCTTGAACGAGGTTGGGCTGGGCTACGTCCGGCTCGGGCAACCAGCCACCACGCTGTCTGGTGGCGAAGCCCAGCGCGTCAAGTTGGCCTCCGAGCTGCAGAAGCGCTCGACTGGTCGGACCATCTACGTCCTTGATGAGCCCACGACGGGCTTGCACTTTGAGGACATCCGCAAGCTCTTGGGTGTCCTGCAGACCTTGGTCGATAAGGGCAACAGCGTGCTTGTCATTGAACACAATCTGGACGTCATCAAGTCGGCGGACTGGGTGATCGATATGGGTCCTGAAGGCGGCAACGGTGGCGGTCGAGTCATTGCTGAGGAACTCCCAGCGAGGTGGCGCACAATCCAGCGAGCCACACCGGGCGTTTCTTGGCAGAGTTGCTAGAGCACCAGCGGACACAACACCAATCGGCGGCTAGTTGATCACTTCAGCGCCAGCTTTCGGCGATAGCCAACCCGCCACAATGGAGGATTCGATGAGCAATGAACATGGCACCGCAAGCAACACTTCTGTTGAGGCTGAAGGGCACCCACGTCGGTCAGTGCTGCGCGCCGGCTTGATCGCACCGGTGGGCGCCACCGCTCTTGCTGCCTGTGGCGCTTCAGAAGAGGCCGAGGACGTGGCGGAACCAGTAGCAGACGACGTTCAAGCTTCGGAAAGTGCGCCTCAGGCGACTGGTACGAGCGTTCCGACAAGCGAGATTCCCGTCGGAGGTTCAACCTTCCTACGGGATGCCAACACGGTCATCGCTCAACCGACTGAGGGCGAGTTCGTGGCCTTCGACGCCACTTGCCCACACCAGGGCTGCGCAGTCTCAGGTGCATCCGGTGGAGAGCTGATTTGTCCATGCCACGACAGCACCTTTAATCAAGCCACCGGTGAAGTGGTCTCCGGGCCCGCGACGTCTGGCCTCACCGAAGCCAGCTTCACCATTGACGGCGACTCGATCGTGCTTGAGGAGGGCCGCTGACATTACGGCCTTGACCGATCCTCGCGTGGGTGCTGGCGTTGGCTGACCCCACCACATACCGTCCTCAACCCAGCGACATTCCTGCCGAGCCTGGTGTCTACCGCTTTCGCGATAGCCATCGTCGGGTGATCTACGTCGGCAAGGCGAAGTCGCTGCGCTCTCGTTTGAGTTCCTACTTTCAAGACATTTCAGCGTTGCACCCGCGAACTCGTTCGATGGTGACAACTGGCGCAAGTGTCGAGTGGACGGTCGTCGGCAACGAGGTCGAGGCACTACAACTCGAGTACAGCTGGATCAAGGAGTTCGACCCCCGGTTTAATGTCAAGTATCGGGATGACAAGTCCTATCCCTACCTGGCGGTCACGATGGGCGAGGAGTACCCACGGGTTCAGGTGATGCGTGGTGCCAAAAACCCGGCACGCGTTACTTCGGCCCGTACACCCATGCGTGGGCGATCCGCGAGACGATGGATCTCCTGCTGCGGGTCTTCCCCGTTCGCACGTGTAGCAAGGGTGTATTTAAGCGTGCTGGGCAGGTAGGCCGGCCCTGCCTCCTGGGCTATATCGACAAGTGTTCGGCGCCGTGTGTGGGATCAATCTCTGCTGAAGATCACCGAGCTATTGCCGAAGAGTTTTGCGATTTCGTTGCAGGCAACACAAGCAAGTTCGTCCGCCGTCTCGAAGGTCGCATGCGAGAGGCGAGTGACAGCCAGGACTATGAGCAAGCAGCCCGGTTGCGCGACGACGTGGGTGCCCTCAAGCGGTCCCTTGAAAAGTCAACGGTGGTCTTTAGCGATGACACAGATGCGGATGTCTTTGCGCTGGCAGAGGACGAGCTTGAGGTCGCCGTGCAGGTTTTCCATGTTCGCGGCGGAAGGATTCGAGGCCAACGCGGCTGGGTGAGTGAGAAGGGGGCCGAAGACCTGCCAGACATCGTCGAGCACCTGCTGCAGCAAGTGTACGGCGGCGAAGGTGGCGAGGCTGTCCCGCGCGAGGTGCTCTTACCCGTCTTGCCCACCAGCCAGGATGATGTCGCAGCGTGGCTTCGGACTCTGCGTGGCTCAAAGTGTCTGTCCGGATTCCGCAACGGGGTGACAAGAAGGCCCTGATGGCGACGGTGAAGCGCAACGCAGATCAAGCGCTGGTGCGGCACAAGGTGGCCCGCTCGGGCGATCTCACGGTGCGCAGCCAGGCGCTCAGTGACCTGCAAGAGTTGCTGGAGCTCGACGATGCGCCGCTGCGGATCGAGTCATTCGACATTAGCCACGTGCAAGGAACCAACGTCGTCGGATCCATGGTGGTTTTGAGGACGGGTTGCCGCGCAAGTCCGAGTATCGCAAGTACATCGTCAAGGACGGCACGGGGGACGACACAGCCGCGATGCACGAAGTGCTAACCCGTCGATTCAGGCACCTCGTGGAGCGACCAGCCACGGAGCAGGACGAAGATCACGAGCGCTCAAACAAGTTTGCTTATCCGCCTAACCTCGTCGTCGTCGATGGAGGGTTGCCCCAGGTTAATGCCGCGCAGGCAGCGTTGAGCGAGGTTGGGTGACCGATGTGACCGTCGTTGGCCTGGCCAAGCGGCTGGAGGAAGTGTGGGTCCCGGGCTCAGACTTTCCGGTGATCCTGCCGCGCAGCAGCGAGTCGCTGTACTTACTTCAGCGGGTGCGCGACGAGGCTCACCGCTTCGCCAATACGTTCCATCGGCAGCGCAGATCCAAGTCCATGACAGTGAGCCAACTCGACGGAATCCCTGGCCTGGGGCCGGGCCGGCAGCAAAAACTGTTGGCCAAGTTTGGCTCATACAAGGCCGTGAAGGCAGCATCTCTTGACGACTTGTGTGAAGTCTCGGGGATCGGTCCATCCCTAGCCCAAACAATTTTTGACCATATCCATGCAACACAGACGGCTCCCGCCGTTAACCTAAGCACTGGAGAAGTGCTGGAGTGAAAGGAATGTGATGAGCCACGAGTTGGACAGCCCGCCCAAGAGCAGGGGTGAGTTTGTGCTGCTCACCGGCATGAGCGGCGCAGGACGCACAACCGCAGCGGATGTCCTGGAGGATCGCGGCTGGTACGTCGTCGACAACATTCCGGCCAAAATGCTCCCGCAGCTGGTCGAGAGCACCGAAGAAGAGACCGACATTCCGCGCGTGGCGGCAGTGGTCGACGTGCGCAGTCGCAACTTCGACTCCGATTTCGCGCACGCCATCACCGAGTTGGAGGCCATCGGCTGGAGCCCGCTCGTGGTCTTCATCGACGCCACGGACGAATTGTTGATCCGCCGCTTCGAAGCTGTTCGTCGTCCCCACCCGTTGCAGGGTGAGGGCTTGCTGTTGGACGGTATTCGTCGGGAGCGGCGCGCCCTGAGTGACATCCGCTCAAGCGCCGACGTCGTGATCGATACCACCTCGTACAACGTCCATCAGCTCAGTGCCAAGGTGGATGAGCTGTTCAGCAGTGAAGTCGAGACCAAGTTGCGTCTTGCCGTGATGTCTTTCGGCTTCAAATACGGCATCCCACTCGACGCTGACATCGTGTTGGACCTGCGCTTCCTGCCCAACCCGTACTGGAACCCGGAGCTGCGACCCTTTACCGGGCGCGACGCACCCGTGCGCGACTTTGTTTTGGGCCAACCGGGAGCACAGGAATACATCGGTCACGCTGAGGCTCTCTTGCGCACAGCGGTGAATGGGTACTTGGCAGAAGGCCGTCGCCACGTGACAGTGGCTGTTGGCTGCACGGGCGGCAAGCACCGCTCAGTGGCGACTGTTGAGGAAATGGTCAATCGGCTCGGTGACATCGGCGGAGTCCAGATCACCAGCTTCCACCGCGACCTGGGGCGCGAATGAACGGCCCCGGTCGTCGCGCTGGGAGGCGGGCACGGTCTTTCCGCCTCGCTCCAGGCCCTTCGCCACCTGAGCGAGCGGATCACGGCCATTGTCACCGTGGCTGATGACGGCGGATCAAGTGGCCGGCTGCGCGAAGAGTTCGACATCTTGCCGCCCGGTGACCTTCGAATGGCCATCGCCGCTTTGTGCGAAGACACGAGTTGGGGGCACCAATGGGCTGCCGTGCTGCAGCACCGTTTGGGTGGAACGGGCGAGCTATCTGGTCACGCTCTGGGCAACCTGTTGCTCATGAGCCTGTGGGAGTTGGCTGACGATCCGGTCCGGGCACTAGATGTCGCCGGCCGCTTGCTCAACATCCGCGGGCGAGTCCTGCCGATGTCGTCCGTGCCACTCGACATCGAGGCCAGCATGAGCGGCGTAGACCCCACGGCACCCGACTCGGAAGTGACGGTGCGCGGTCAGTCTGCTGTCGCTGGCAGTGACGGGCGAGTCCTTGGCGTTCGGCTCTTGCCCGAAGACCCACCAGCCACCAAGGAGGCCGTAGAGGCCATCACCTTGGCCGATTGGGTGATTTTGGGTCCTGGGTCGTGGTTCACCTCGGTCATGCCGCACCTGTTGGTGCCCGACCTGCGGCAAGCGATCGAACAAACGCCAGCGCGCAAGATCCTGACGTTGAATGTCGGCTTGCACGACGACGAAACTGAAGGATTTTCCGCGTCTCAGCACGTCGAGGTGATGAGCGCCCATGCGCCAGATCTGAAGTTCGACTACGTCATTGCCGACCCCAAGGTCATCCGGGCCGAAGAGGACGTCTTGCGCGGTGTGTGTTCGGACCTTGGGGCTAAATTGGTCATCTCGTCAGTCAGCAAAATCAACACGGTTGGTCAGCACGACACCCTTCGCTTGGCTGCGGCCTATCGCGACGTGATGTCCAGTGCACCTCAACCGGATCTTTGGGAAGTGTGAAATCGTGGCGATGACTGCGAAGGTAAAAGACGAGCTAAGCCGTCTCCCAGTGACAAAGACCTGCTGTCGCAAAGCAGAGGTTTCGACCACTTTGCGGTTTGCCGGGGGTTGCACATTATCGGCGGCCGGATCGTCATTGAGGCCGAGCTCGACACCGCTCAATCGGCGCGACGTCTGCGCACCTATATCCACGAGGTCTACGGCACACCCACGGAGGTTGTCGTGATGAGCGCAGGCGGCCTGCGCAAATCCACCCGGTATGTCGTGCGTGTCGCAAAAGATGGTGAATCCCTTGCGCGCCAAACTGGTTTGATCGACAACCGCGGCCGACCAGTGCGCGGATTGCCGCCCAGGATCGTTGGCTCTTCGGTCTGTGACGCCGAAGCCGCTTGGCGGGGTGCTTTCTTGGCGCACGGGTCCATCACTGAGCCCGGCCGATCTTCGGCCCTCGAAATCACCTGTCCGGGCCCCGAAGCAGCGCTTGCCTTGGTCGGTGCTGCGCGTCGGTTGGGGATTAGCGCCAAAGCTCGTGAGGTGCGCGGCATTGATCGTGTCGTCATCCGCGACGGTGACGCCATTGGCGCGATGCTGACCCGGCTCGGAGCCCATGATGCTGTCCTGGCTTGGGAAGAGCGCCGCATGCGTCGCGAAGTCCGTGCCACCGCCAACCGGCTGGCCAACTTTGACGATGCCAATTTGCGTCGATCAGCGCGCGCAGCGGTCGCTGCCGGCGCTCGCGTGCAGCGTGCACTGGAGCTGTTGGGACCAGACGTCCCCGATCATCTATTGGTCGCCGGGCGTTTGCGACTGGAACATAAGCAGGCCTCTCTGGAAGAGTTAGGGGGCTAGCCGATCCTCCAATGACGAAGGACGCTGTTGCCGGTCGAATCCGGCGGCTGCTGGCCATGGCTGACAAACGAGCCGAAGAGTTGGGTGTTGACGGGACAGAGGCAAATCTGACCCCGGACATGCTCGAGGATTAGGCTCAGCCAGCCCACAAGTTCCTGCTAAGCCACAGCGATTGTGTGTAGGTTGAGCAGGTAGAAATACCACCATTGACGCACAAGGGTGCGTCGCCCCCGCCAGGAAAGGTTGCCCCGATGACTGTTCGGGTAGGGATCAACGGATTTGGCCGCATTGGCCGTAACTTCTTCCGCGCCGTGCACACCTCAGGCGCTGACATCGAGATTGTCGGCGTCAATGACCTGACTGACAACGAGACACTGGCCCACCTGCTTCGCTACGACTCCATCTTGGGGCGGCTGGACGCAGAGGTCACCTCAAGCGACACCGAGATCACCGTTGATGGCCACGCCATCAAGGCTTTCGCTGAGCGCGACCCAGCGGCCCTGCCGTGGGGCGACCTCAACGTCGACGTTGTGATCGAGTCCACCGGTATTTTCACCGAGGGCAGCAAGGCCCAGGCTCACCGCGACGCTGGCGCTAAGAAGGTCATCATCTCGGCTCCGGCCAAGAACGAAGACATCACCATCGTGATGGGTGTCAACGACGAGCTGTACGACGCCGAGAAGCACCACATCATCTCGAACGCATCGTGCACCACGAACTGCCTGGCACCAATGGCCAAGGCACTCAACGATGGTCTGGGCATCGAAAAGGGCTTGATGACCACCATTCACGCTTACACCGCCGACCAGAACCTGCAGGACGCACCGCACAAGGATCTGCGTCGCGCCCGCGCCGCAGCCCTCAACATCGTGCCGACCACGACCGGTGCAGCGAAGGCCGTTGCACTGGTGCTGCCTGAGTTGAAGGGCAAGCTGGACGGCTACGCACTGCGCGTGCCCGTCGCCACCGGTTCGGCAACCGACCTGACCTTTGAGGCCTCGCGTGAGACCACCGTCGAAGAGGTCAACGAAATCGTGAAGGCAGCGGCCACCGAAGGCTCGCTGGCCGGGTTCTTGAAGTACACAGAGGACCCGATCGTCTCCAAGGACATCGAGACCGACCCGCACAGCTGCATCTTTGACGCTGGCCTGACAAAGGTCACCGGCAACATGGTCAAGGTCGTCGGTTGGTACGACAACGAGTGGGGCTACTCCAGCCGCCTGGTGGACCTCACCACCCTCGTGGGCAAGACCGCCTGAGGATATGCGGTCCCTAGAATCACTTGGCGATCTGGTGGTAAGACGGTCCTGCTGCGCAGTGACCTGAACGTGCCGCTGGATGGCGACCGGATCACCGACGACGGTCGTGTCCGTGCATCGGTGCCGACCATTGAGGCTCTGACCCAGATGGGCGCACGCGTTGTCGTGTGCCCACCTGGGCCGCCCAAGGGCGAGCCCGATCCCGTCTTTTCGTTGCGGCCCGTAGCAGCACGACTCGGTGAGTTGCTCGGCCAGCAGGTCGGCTTTGCAGCCGAGACTGTTGGGCCTGTTGCGGCTCAAGCCGTTGGTGCCATGAGCGATGGCGATGTCGTTGTCTTGGAAAACCTGCGATTCAATGCCGGTGAAACGTCCAAGGACGACGCAGTGCGCGGCGCTTTCGCAGATGAGTTGGCCGCATTGGCCGACGTCTTTGTCTCGGATGGCTTTGGCGTTGTGCACCGCAAGCAGGCCTCTGTGTATGACGTTGCTTCTCGCTTGCCGCATGCAGCAGGAAAGCTAGTGCTTGCCGAAGTTGAGGTCATGCATGCGCTGCGTGACGATCCTCGCCGCCCCTATGCCGTCGTGCTGGGTGGCGCAAAGGTCAGCGACAAACTTGGCGTCATCGAATCGCTGATGACCGTGGCCGATAAGTTGCTCATCGGCGGCGGCATGGTCTTCACCTTCCTTAAGGCTCAGGGCCACGAGGTGGGACGGAGCCTTCTCGAAGAGGATCAGGTCGAGACTGTTCGGGGATATCTCGAGGATGCCAAGGCTCGCGGAGTCGAGATTGTCCTGCCAACCGATGTTGTCGCAGCGACCGAGTTTTCGGCTGAGGCTGAGCACACCGTTGTTGCAGTCGACAGCATCCCGAGCGATCGCCTTGGGCTCGACATCGGTCCTGACTCGGAAAAGGTGTTTGCCGAAGCTTTGGCTGACGCCGAAACTGTGTTCTGGAACGGTCCGATGGGTGCCTTCGAGATGGCTCCCTATGCGGCTGGCACCGCAGCACTTGCACAAACACTCGTTGAGCGCACTGCTGCAGGCGCTCTGACGGTCGTTGGCGGCGGAGATAGTGCTGCTGCTGTGCGTCTGCTCGGATTTGACGATGACCAGTTCGGCCACATTTCGACCGGTGGTGGAGCAAGCCTTGAGTACCTTGAAGGTAAGACGCTGCCTGGTCTGAGCGTTTTGGAGGAAGCATGAGCTCTCGCACCCCGCTAATGGCGGGCAACTGGAAGATGAACCTGGATCACCTTCAGGCGACTCATCTGGTGCAGAAGTTGGACTGGAGCCTCAAGGACGGCAAGCACAACTTTGCCGATGTTGAGGTAGCTGTCTTGCCTCCCTTCACTGATCTGCGTTCAGTGCAGACCTTGGTGCAGGGTGACCAGCTCGAGTTGGTCTATGGCGCGCAGGATGTGTCTGTGCATGATTCGGGCGCCTACACCGGTGAGATTTCTGGTGCCTTCTTGAACAAGCTGGGCTGCACATACGTCGTAGTTGGCCACAGCGAGTGCCGCGAGCACCGCAATGACACCGACCAAATTGTCAATGCGCGGTTGCAGGCAGCTTTTCGTCACAGCCTGACGCCGATTCTGTGCATCGGTGAGTCGTTGGATGACCGCAAGGCTGGCACCCACGTCGAGTATGTCTTGGGGCAGGTGAAGCGCGCGCTTGACGGGCTCTCAACTGAGCAGATTGCTGGAACGGTGCTGGCTTACGAGCCCGTCTGGGCTATTGGCACCGGCGAGGTGGCAACGGCCGCGGACGCACAAGAGGTTTGTGCCGCAATCCGTGGCCTCGTCAGCGAGTTGGCCGGCGAGGAAGTGGCGCAGGCAGCCCGTATCTTGTACGGGGGCTCCGTCAAGGCCAACAACATTGCGTCCATCATGGCCGAAGCCGACGTTGATGGTGCACTGGTTGGTGGAGCGTCGATTAACGTCGACGAGTTTTCCGCGATCTGCCGGTATCAGCAGCAGGCCAAGGCCTGAGAGCCAGCTCGCAAGTGTGATCCGGTGCAATCCAGGCCGGTAAGTTAGTCTGTCAGTCGCTCGATCCTCATGGGGTCGGGCGGCTGACTGTTCTTCAACACGGGTCAATCGCTTTAGATAAGGTGTCCCAGCGTGACTGCTGTTCGTATCTTCCTCGAGGTGCTGCTGGTTCTCAGCAGTATCTTTCTTGTGTTGCTGATTCTGATGCATAAAGGTCGGGGTGGCGGCATGTCGGACATGTTCGGTGGGGGCATGTCTGGAAGCCTCGGAGGGTCCTCAGTCGCTGAGCGAAACCTGAATCGCATCACTGTCGCGATGTCGGTTATTTGGTTTGCTTCCATCGTCGGAATTGGTGTTTTGATCAGTTACGCATGAGTAACTGATTGTTTTGGGTGTGTTATGGCCAATATCTGGGAACGGCCTGGTTTTTATCTGCGAATCTGCTTAACCTAGGCGTGCCCGCCCGGGCAGATGTGGCTAGTAATGGCTCGCCTTGAGCCCGTGACAAGAGGACGTAACTATGGCCGGCGCAAACTCGATTCGCGGCAGCCGGGTCGGAAGTGGCCCGATGGGGGAGGCAGAGCGCGGCGAGCACGCCCCACGCCTCACGATTTCTTTTTGGTGTTCTAACGGCCATGAGTCAAAGCCAAGTTTTTCCCAAGAAGCCAGTGAAGCCATTCCCGAAACGTGGGATTGCCCTCGGTGCGGACTGCCAGCAGGGAAGGACAAAGCAAACCCACCTCCCGCAAGCAAGCACGCTCCCTACAAAACACACCTTGCTTATGTGAAAGAGCGGCGCACCGACACGGATGGTGCGGCGCTCTTGGACGAGGCACTCAAGTCAATGCGCAAACGGGGGATCGGCTCAGGTTCCGCAAAGTAGCCATCCCCTGCAAGACGAAAGCGGCGAGAACCATCTGGTTCTCGCCGCTTTGCATGCCTGCGTGTTTAGCTCGACAAGAGGCTCGCCGCTTCGGCGTCGAGCCACCAACGGGTCTCCTGGGTGCCTCGGGCAAAAGAGGCGGGGTGCGCGGGCTGGTCCATGCCCTTCAGCGCGGAGGCCACGGCCGCAGCCTTGTCCTGTCCGCCGACGACAAGCCAGACGGCCTTTGCCCGCTGGATCACCGGGACGGTGAGTGAAACGCGCAACGGTGGCGGCTTGGGGAGTCGACGACCGCAACAGTTGCCGAGTCCGTGATGAGCACTTCCTCGCGTCCAGGAAAGAGGCTGGCGATGTGGGAGTCGGTCCCCACACCCAACAACAGCACGTCCATCGCCGGAGCAGCAATAGCGTTCTGCTCGCCAGCGGAATCCGCGCTGGCGGCTAGTGCGGTGGCGTAGTTAGCGGCTGCCGCTGGCAGGTCCGCGATGTCGTTGCCGGCATCCACACTGTGGACTTGCTCGGGCGGGACACCCCAGCGCAAAGCACCAGCATCGAAGGCCTGCTGGTCATTGCGATCATCGTGGCCACGTGTGACAAAGCGCTCGTCGCCCCACCAGAGATGGACGCTTGCCCATACTGGATCGCCGGCAGCCAGATCAGTGATCGAACGAACAACTTCGATGCCAAGAGATCCCCGGTGAGACCCAGGTGGGCAACCCCGCGCTGATCGACAGCGGTGCGCAGCTGTTGCATCGCTGCCACAGCAACTGCGTCGGCTACGTCCTTCTTGGTGGGGTGGGTCGATATCTGCCCCATGCTCGCGTTCGCGACAAAGGCGCTGCTTTCATCCATCTCATGCTCCTGAGCTGTTGAAGTGCTTTCTGTCTCCTGGTGAGCCGTTCCTTGATACACGCGGTGCAAGCCGTGGCACAGGGCTGTCGAATACACCTCGTCGGGATCAAGCCTGCGCAACTCATCGGCCAGCGCCTGACTAAGATCTGGCTCGAGCAGCGCAACTTGGCGCTCCGGTTGTAGTGGTTGAGACAACATGGCGGTGGGGCCCTGCGCGCGTGCCAGCTCGATGGGTCCAGAGGCCCTATCCAGGCGCATCGAGATGAGGCCGCTGCCGTCCTCAGTCGTGTCCCGGACAACGGGCGCGTTGAGGGCTGCCGATAACCAAGCGCCGAGCAAATCAGCACTCGGTGAGGCAGCCTCGGCAGTAATCGTAACTTTGCTGACCGGCTCGAATGGCGGGTAATCCAACGAGGCAGCGAGCAAAGCCCGCCACCGGGTGATCCGGGTCCAGGACAAGTCAGTGTCTCCGGGAGAGTAGAAGCGGCAACGCAACCCCAGGTCGACCCGAGAATCCGGCGCCATACCAGCGTCGGTGATCCGGCGCGTGGCAATCTGACCCAGTGCCGATGACGCGACGTCATCCGGAGGATTACTGGGCCACCACGCGACGATGGGGGAGTCCGGCAGCAACAGCGGAGTCACCACAGCATCACCGTGGTCGGCCAACTCCCCGGAGAGCCGCAAGACGATGATTTCTGAGGCTCCGGCATCACCGCCGACCCGAATTTGGGCGTCGAGGCGGTTCTCGGTGTCTTCCGTGCGGACCAAGACCACGATGCGAGCCGGGTGTAAGCGAGTTGCGTCGTTGGCGGCTGCAACAGCGGTATCGGCAAACGACTCATCGACCGAGACCAGGAGAGTGAGCACCCGGCCCAAGGCTGTGGCGCCCAGTTCGCTGCGCAGAGACACCAATTTCTTGCTGATGTCCTTGGTCGTCGTGCGCTCTAGATCGACAATCATGGGCGCCTCCATTCTCGGCCGTGGCGGCTCAACATTTCATCGGCTTCCTTGGGGCCCCAGGTGCCCGCACGGTAGTCAGCCGGGGGTGCGTCTTGGGCCTTCCAGTGATTCACAATCGGGTCCAAAATCTGCCACGACAGCTCAACTTCTTCGTGCCGGGGGAAGAGGGCGGGTCGCCGAGCAAGACATCCAGAATCAACCGCTCGTAGGCTTCGGGGCTGGACTCAGTGAACGACGCACCGTAGCCGAAGTCCATGGTCACATCCCGCACATCCATCTGACTTCCCGGCACCTTGGAGCCGAAACGCATCGTGATGCCTTCATCGGGCTGCACCCGAATAACAATCGCATTCTGGCCCAGTTCTTCGGGGGCACTGGTGGAGAAAGGTAAGCGGGGGCGCGCTTAAAGACAACTGCAATTTCAGAGACGCGCTTGCCCAAGCGTTTGCCAGTGCGCAAATAGAAGGGCACCCCGGCCCATCGGCGGGTATTCACATTAAGGGTGATCGCGGCATAGGTTTCGGTGTTCTTCTCGGCCTGCACCCCATCTTCATCTAGGTAACCGCGAACCTCTTCGCCGCCCTGCCAGCCGCCGGTATACCGACCGCGGCTGGTGGATGCATTGAGGTCTTCGGGCAGCCGGACGGAGGCCAGCACCTTTTCTTTCTCGGCGCGGACGGCGGAGGCAGAGAAGGCAATGGGCTCTTCCATTGCAGTGAGAGCCAGCAATTGCAACAGGTGGTTTTGAATGACGTCCTTGGCCGCGCCTACATCGTCGTAGTACCCAGCGCGGCCACCGATGCCGATGTCCTCGGCCATGGTGATCTGCACGTGGTCGACGAAGTTGGCGTTCCAGATGGGTTCGAAGAGTTGATTGGCGAACCGCAAGGCCAGGAGGTTCTGCACGGTTTCTTTGCCGAGGTAGTGATCGATCCGGAAGACCGAGTCAGGCGGAAAGACTCCCTCAACGATGGCGTTGAGCTGCTGAGCCGACTCCAGGTTATCTCCAAAAGGCTTCTCGATGATGACCCGCCGCCAAGTATCCGACTCAGCGTCACTCAGGCCAGCCGCCTGCAGTCGCTCCGTGACCGGGGCAAACCAGTCCGGCGGGATGGAGAGGTAGAAGGCAGTGTTGCCCCCGGTGCCGCGCTCCATGTCTAACTTCTGCACCGTCGTGGCGAGATCGGTAAAGGCGTCGGCGTCGTCAAAGGCACCGGAGACAAAACGTATGCCTTGAGCCAGGCTCTCCCAAACGTCTTCGCGGAAGGGTGTGCGGGCGTGGGCTTTGACCGCATCGTAGAAAACCTCGGCAAATTTGGCGTCAGTCCAGTCACGCCGGGCAAACCCAACGAAGGAGAACCCCGGTGGCAACAACCCACGGTTCGCTAGGTCATAGATCGCTGGGAGCAGTTTCTTTTGAGCTAGGTCGCCGGTCACGCCGAACATCACCATGCTGCAGGGGCCCGCGATGCGGGGAAGTCGCTTATCAGCAGCGACGCGCAAGGGATTATTTTCGGCAGTCACCGCGGTGCCTACGCTGGCGTTCTGATCGCCAGTCGATGCCATGAGGCCTCAAGCCTAGGAAGTTTTGGCCTGCCCGCATACCTTCGCTCAGGTCCCTTAGAGCGGGAACCTGAGCGAAGGTAGGCGAACGGCTATACCTCAGCAACGGTGAGGTGCTGAGTTGGCCTTCGGCCGGGATGACCCGGCCGAAGGGTCATGCGGGGTGTGCTACTTGCCCGACTTTTCCATCTCAGCCTGAACGCTTTCGAGCAGGTCGCTCCAGGAAGCCTCAAACTTCGAGACGCCTTCGCTTTCCAAGACCGCGACGACGTCGGTGTAGGAAACACCGACGGCCTCAATGCCGTCCAGAACAGACTGAGCGTGCTCGTAGTTGCTGGTGATGGTGTCGCCCTTGATCTCGCCGTGATCGGCCGTGGCGTCCATCGTCTTGCCAGGCATGGTGTTGACGACGTTGGCGGCAACCAGCTCGGTCACGTAGAGAGTGTCGGGCAGGTCAGGGTTCTTTACACCCGTCGAAGCCCACAGCGGACGCTGCGCGTGTGCGCCGTCGTCAGCAAGGTTCTGCCAACGCGGGGTGGAGAAGACCTCTTCGTATGCCTGGTAGGCCAGACGTGCGTTGGCCAACCCGGAGGCGCTCTTCAGCGCGGTTGCCTCGTCGGAGCCGACGGCATCCAAACGGGTGTCGACCTCGGAGTCCACGCGGGAGACGAAGAAGGAAGCAACCGAGTGGATCTTGGACAGGTCGTGGCCGTTCTGGCGCGCCTGCTCCAAGCCGGTGAGGAACGCGTTCATTACGCCGCGGTAGCGGTCGAGCGAGAAGATCAGCGTCACGTTGACGCTGATGCCCTTCGCCAGGACAGCGGTAATTGCGGGCAAACCTTCAACGGTTGCTGGAATCTTGATGAGCGTGTTGGGGCGGTCGACCGTGTTCCACAGACGCTCAGCCATCGCAACGGTGGCATCGGTATCTGCCGCCATCCGCGGGTCGACTTCGATCGATACGCGTCCGTCGACGCCATCGGTTGCCTCGTACACGGGCAGCAAGACGTCACATGCGTTGCGCACATCATCGGTGGTGAGGGCGAAGACAACCTCGTCGACGTCCTTGCCAGCGGCGGCCAGTTCGGCGACCTGCTCGTTGTAGGCCTCGCCATCGGAGATGGCGCCCTGGAAGATCGTCGGGTTGGTCGTGACACCAACGACGCTCTTTGCCTCAGTGAGCGCCTTCAGGTCGCCAGAGGCGATCATCGGACGGTTCAAGTCGTCCAGCCAGATGGAGACACCGGCTTGCGACAGTGCAGCAAGATTCTTGTTCTGCTCAGTCATTGTCAACCTCAGTTCTTGGTGGCGTTCAGAGATTCGTGGGCAGCCTCGGCAACAGCTTCGGCGGTGATGCCAAATTCCTTGTAAAGCACGCCAGCGGCTGCGGATGCGCCGTAGTGGTCAATGCCAACGATGCGGCCAGCGTCGCCAACCACGTCGCGCCAGCCCATCGAGACACCAGCCTCAACGCTAACGCGGGCCTTGACCGATGCGGGCAGGACCTCAGCCTGATAGGCAGCGTCCTGCTGTGCAAACCACTCGCGGCACGGCATCGAGACGACGCGCGTGGGAATGCCGTCGGCCTGCAAGGTCTTGCGAGCCTCGACAGCCAGCGACAATTCCGAGCCGGTACCAATCAAGATGACCTGTGCGTCGCCGCCTTCGGCCTCAGCAAGGACATATGCGCCCTTGGCGGTGCCTTCGGCGGAGGCGTACTCCGAGCGGTCCAAGGTCGGCATCGCCTGACGGGACAAAGCCAGTGCGCTGGGCTGATCCTTGGTCTTCAGGACCTGCAGCCAGGCCGCGGCGGTCTCATTGGCGTCACCGGGGCGGATGACGTTAACACCAGGAATGGCGCGCAGCGACGCCAAGTGCTCAATCGGTTGGTGGGTCGGGCCGTCTTCGCCAACGCCAATGCTGTCGTGGGTCCAGACATACACGGTGTTGAGATTCTGGATGGAAGCCAGCCGGACTGACGGACGCATGTAGTCAGAGAAGACCAGGAACGTGCCGCCGTAGGCGCGGGTCAAGCGTTCCAGCGCGATGCCGTTCAGGATCATGCCCATGGCGTGCTCGCGAATACCGAAGTGCAGCGTGCGACCGTACTGGTTGCCCGAGAACGAGTCAGTGGACTTGCCCTCCGGAATGAAGCTTGGCTCGCCCTTCATCGTGGTGTTGTTGGATCCAGCCAGGTCAGCCGAGCCGCCCCACAACTCCGGCATAACCGGGGCCAGCGCATTAAGCACCTCTCCGGAAGCGGCGCGAGTTGCGATGCCCTTCTCGGAAGCTTCGAAGACGGGCAATGCCTCAGCCAGGCCATCCGGCAGCTCGCCTGCCTGCAAGCGATCAAGCAAGGCGGCCTTCTCAGCGTTGGCCGAGCGCCATGCCTCGTAGCTCTTCTGCCATTCGGCGTTGGCTGCCTGACCGCGCTCAATCACCGAGCGGGTGTGCTTCAGGACATCGGCCTCTTCGGGGAAATGAACCTCGGGGTCGAAGCCAAGCAACTTCTTGGTGCTTTCGATCTCTTCGGCGCCCAAGGCAGAACCGTGCGAAGCGCCAGTGTCGCGCTTGGTCGGAGCAGGCCACGCGATGATGGTGCGAAGCAGGATAAAGGTCGGTTTGCCCGTGCGGGTCTTGCTGGCCTCGAGGGCTGCATAAAGGGCGTCAACGTCTTCGACGTATTCGCCACCTTCGCGCCAGTCGATCGTCTCCACGTGCCAGCCGTATGCCTCGTAGCGCTTGGCGACGTCTTCGCTGAACGAAATGTTGGTGTCGTTCTCGATGGAGATGAAGTTTTGGTCGTAGACAACCGTGAGGTTGTCCAATTCCTGGTGGCCGGCCAGCGAGCTCGCTTCGCTCGAGACGCCTTCCATCAGGTCACCATCAGAGGCGACAACCCAGATGTGGTGGTCGAAGGGCGATTCGCCCGGAGCTGCATCAGCGTCGAACATGCCACGCTGACGGCGCTGGGCCATCGCCATACCCACGGCGGAAGCCAAACCAGAGCCGAGGGGGCCGGTGGTGATTTCAACACCCGTGGTGTGGTTCACCTCGGGGTGTCCAGGAGTTGCCGACTCGAAGGTGCGCAGCGCCTTCAGGTCATCCATCTCGAGGCCGTAGCCGGACTGATAGAGCTGGATGTACTGCGTCAGCGACGAGTGTCCACAGGACAAGACAAAGCGATCCCGGCCCAGCCAGTGCGGGTCGGATGGGTCGTGGCGCATAACGTTCTGGAAAAGCGTGTAGGCGACGGGCGCCAAGCTCATCGCGGTTCCGGGGTGGCCGTTTCCGACCTTTTGGACGGCGTCGGCAGCCAAGACGCGAACCGTGTCAACGGCGCGCACATCAACGTCGGTCCAGCCCACCTGGCTGGCCACCGGGGCGGCCAGTGACGAATCGCGTCCTGCCGAGGTGGTGTCTTGTGGCTGAGTCACGAGTGCTCCTTGCTATGTGACGGATATTTGCGGATGGCACTTGCACGACAAACCGGGTGCTTGGCGGCGCGTAAAGGCCATCCATGGCGACGATCCTAGTCCTTCCCGGCCCTGAGTCACAGTTGTAGCCGTGCCTTGTAGGCTAGGAACGACAAACGTGGCCTCCAAGCCGCCGCTATCCAACGCTTTACGCCGATAAGGAACCCGTGACTACGCTGCAAGGCCGCGCCAACACCGCCGATCGCCGTCCCTGGCGGCAGGTGGTGCGTGATTACTATCCCTGACGAAGCCCCGAATTATCGAGTTGCTGCTGGTCACCACCTTCCCCGTGATGTTCCTGGCCGAGCGGGGCATCCCGGGCATTTGGCTGATGGTTGCGACCTTGATTGGTGGGGTGCTAGCCGCAGCTTCGGCAAACACGCTGAACTGCTACCTAGACCGCGACATCGATGCACGGATGCACCGAACCGAAAACAGGCCACTGGTGACCGGCGTCATCTCTCCGCAGGCCGCGCTCAACTTTGGTGTGATCGTCGGCGTAGCTTCAGTTGTTTGGCTCGGGTTGCTGGTTAATCTCGTGAGTGCAGCGCTCGCGCTGGGTGCCATCGTCTTGTACGTCGGTTTTTACACTATTCTGCTGAAGCGACGCACGGCCCAGAACATTGTCTGGGGCGGCGTCGCAGGCTGTATGCCAGTGCTTATCGGTTGGTCGGCCGTGACCGGATCATTGGACTGGGCAGCGGGAGTGCTCTTCTTAGTGGTCTTCTTCTGGACGCCCCCGCACTACTGGCCGTTGTCGATGCGTTTCAAAGATGACTACGCCAACGCGGGCGTGCCGATGTTGCCCGTGCTCAAGAGCGATGTCGTGGTTGGCCGTCAGATCGTGGCTTACTCCTGGGTGACGGTCTTGGTCTCGCTCGCGCTGATCCCGGTGGCCCCGATGGGTTGGATTTACACGATCGCCGCAGTTGTTTCCGGTGGCATTTTCATCGTTGAGGCACACCGGCTTCTGAGCCGGGCCAAGGCCGGCAAGGTCGGATCGGCGCTGGGCGCTATGCGGCTCTTCCACTACTCGATTAGCTATTTGACGCTGTTGTTCCTCGCCGTGGCCGTCGACCCGTTGCTCTACTGGGGCATTCTCAGCTAGCGAAGAGCGCGCAGCAGGCTGGCCTGGGCCCACGTCACCGTCAGGGTCAAGACGGCTGCGCCGAGCATGTGCAGCGATACCAGCGCGATCGGCAAGTCAAGGAAGTACTGCACGTAGCCGACGAGGCCTTGAGACAGAGCGATGGCAAGCACAACGAGCCATGGCCTCGTGGCTCCCTGCAGGCCACCCACCAGTCTCACGCTGAGCAGGATGCCCGCGAGCAGGCCAAAGAATAAGAACACGCTGTCCGCGTGAAGCTGCGACATCGTGGCGGGGTCTAGGCCAAACCGGGCGGGTTCGTCCGCGTCACCAGAGTGCGGGCCAGATCCGGTGGTGATCGTGCCGAGCACCAAGATCAGTGCGACGGCGGAAACTGTTCCCCAACTGAAGCCGCGGATGAGTTTGCGTGCTCGGTGAGGCACTTGCGGGTTTGGGGCAGGCCCGCTCCGCGCATTCCAGACGAGAAGTGTGCTGAGCGCGATCAGGCTCATCGAGATGAGGAAGTGCGCCATCACGGTGCCGGGGTTGAGGCCAGTGCGCACGGTGATTCCGCCCAGCACACCCTGAAAAATCGTGCCGGCCAGCACGAGCCCGGAGAGCGAAACGAAGGGACTCTTGCGAGCCTTGCGCAGGACGGCAATCACCATGACAAGGGCGACGAAGCCGACGATGATGCCGACCATCCGATTGCCAAACTCGATATAGGGGTGAATACCGTCGGCCGCTTCGAACGACGGGGTATAGCTGCCCGGCTCGCACTGGGGCCAGGTAGGGCAGCCAAGGCCACTTCCGGTCAACCGGACCAGACCGCCGGTGACCACAATGAGCACCTGAAGACAGAGGTTAAGAACGAAGATTCGAGAGAGCCAGGGATGTACGCGCACGCCATCATCTTAAGTGGCGGGCACAGCACACTGGGTGCCGGGCATGGTGCTCGAGTCAGTCAGACCAGCGCAACAACCTGCGGGCGACTAATGCCAGCAGAAGAGTCCACAGGGTTAGAGCCAGCAAGGCCAGCGACATCGGGATCCCGGCCTGGCCCGTTGTCAGTGCAGATCGCAGTCCATCTGCCAGCAGGGCTGAGGGTAGCCATTCAACGATGGCAGCAATCGACGCAGGCAACGCGTCGGTTGGAATGAGGATCCCGCCGCCGGCGAGCAACACCACCCATAAAAGGTTGGCCAGAGCCAGCACAGCCTCGGCGCGCAGGGCTCCACCGATAGCGACGGCTAACGCCACGAAGCAACCGCTACCAAGCACAAGGAAGAGCAGAGCAGGCGGCACGCCAGTAAGGTCTGGGCGCCAGCCAAGGACAAACGCGGCGCCCGAAATGACGACGACCTGCAGTGTCACCACCATGAGAACAGCGCCAGCCTTGGCCATGATCAGCCCGCCACGGCCCAGGGGAGTGGTGCCCAAAGGCGCAACACGCCATACCTTCGCTCGTAGCCAAGCAAGATTGCTTGACCCGTGAGGGCGGTTGACACGACTGCGAGTGCGAGCACACCAGGCACCACGACATTGATGCGGCTCACTTGCTCCCACGGGCCGACGCTGACGGGGACAAGATCGCTCAACGCCAGCCCGATAAGAGCCAACAACGGAAGCAACAGCGAGACGAGCAGTTGTTCTCCATTGGCCAAGAGGTTCCGCGCTTCGAATCGTGCCTGAGCTAAGACCCTGGTGCGGGCGGGTCGTGCTTCGCTCATCGTTTATCACCGGTCAGCATGAAGAAACGGTCTTCGAGCGATGCCCCGGCGCGCACTTCGTCTAGCGAGCCCTGGGCCACGACGTGGCCTCGTGCCACAACCACGATGTGATCGGCTAGACGCTCGGCTTCTTCAAAGAGTGTGCTCAGCACCACGGCCGGTCCTTGATCTGCGTAACTTCGAATCAACTCATGGACTTCTCGGCGACTATGCGGATCGAGGCCAGCGGTCGGCTCATCAAGGAAAGCCACCGAGGGCCGACCGATCAGCGCTGCGGCCAAGGCGACCCGTTGGCGTTGGCCACCTGAAAGCCGTCGAATGGGCGTGTCCCGAAAGCTCTCTACGCCCAACTCTGCGGCCAACTCAGTTAGTGACCATGGCTCGACATAGAACTTGCTCAGGTGCTTCAACAAGGCAAGCGGCTTGACGGCATGAGGGAGCCCGCCGTCCTGCAACATGACTCCCACGTTGGCGCGGTGTTTGGCATCTGCTTGCCAAGGGTCCGTTCCCAAAACTGAAACCCGACCGCTATGTGACCTAGCCAGGCCAGCAGCGATGTCGATAGCGCTTGACTTGCCGGCGCCATTGGGGCCGAGAATGCAGGTGATCTGGGCGTGGGATGCGCTCCAGGACAAGTCACGTAGTGCCTCGACTGCGCCGAACCTCTGGTCGACACCCTCGAACACAACAGCGGCATGAAGTGCACGCTCGGTCGGGTTCACAGAAGTCACCCGCCAACGATAAGGGGAGCAGACCTAATCAGTGTGGTCGAGGGTGCGGGAACAGAGTGAGGCAATACTTGGTTGGACTGAATGTGGATATAGGTGACACTGACATAGTGTTTTTCGCTGATGGCACCGCCGAGTCCCGCACCAGGGACTTAGTGCAGGCTGCCGTCAGCACGCGCGGACCTGTCACGGCCCGTGAGCTAGCCACCGAATTTGATCTGACACCCGCTGCTGTCCGTCGTCACCTCGACGCGCTAGCAGCAGAGGGAATGATTGAAGAACGCGAGGTTGTTCAGTCCGGTCGTCGGGGGCGCGGGCGTCCCGCTCGTGCCTACGTGCTGACCGCTAGCGGCCAAGAGCAACTTCCCACCACGTATGACGAAGTCGCCATCGCGGCTCTTCGTTTCCTCTCCGAACACTCAGGGCATGAAGCGGTTGCTGCGTTCGCTGATGATCAGATGGCGGCGTTGGAGTCGACGTTAGAGGAAGAAATCGGTGAACACGGCGGTGACGTCCAGACCCGGACGTTAGCGTTGGCCGAGGCCCTCTCCAAACAGGGCTATGCGGCGAGCACCCGACCGGTTGGGCAGGGAACAGGTTTAGCTGGTTTGCAGTTATGCCAAGGCCACTGCCCGATGCGTGGTGTTGCTAATGAGTTCAAAGAATTTTGCGACGCGGAGACCTCAATGATCTCTCGTGTCCTGGGTGTGCACGTCCAGCGGTTGGCCACATTGGCCGGCGGCGAACACGTGTGCACCACGTTTGTCCCCACGGGACCCATGGGTTCTGTTCCCACCCCAGAAGAAAGGCCCTCTCGATGAGTACCAACATTGAAGAGCTCAACCCAGGTCTAAAGGACCTCGGGACGTATGAGTATGGCTGGGCAGATAGCGACAGCGCCGGTTCCACGGCTCGTCGTGGCCTCAGCGAAGATGTCGTCGCTGACATCTCCTCGCGCAAGAGCGAGCCAGAGTGGATGTTGAACGCCCGGATGAAGGCGCTCAAGCTCTTTGGCAAGAAGCCGATGCCGACCTGGGGCAGTGACCTCACCGGGATCCACTTCGATAACATCAAGTACTTCGTGAAGTCCACCGAGAAGCAGGCCACCAGCTGGGAAGACCTGCCCGAGGACATCAAGAACACCTACGACCGTCTGGGCATCCCCGAGGCCGAGAAGCAGCGTCTCGTTGCTGGCGTCGCAGCACAGTACGAGTCTGAGGTTGTCTACCACCAGATCCGTGAGGACCTGGAGGAAAAGGGCGTCATCTTCGTTGACACCGACACCGCCCTTCGTGAGCACGAGGACCTGTTCCGCGAATACTTCGCCTCGGTGATCCCCACCGGTGACAACAAGTTCTCCGCCCTGAACACGGCCGTATGGTCGGGTGGCTCGTTCATCTACGTCCCCCGGGCGTCCACGTGGACATCCCGCTGCAGGCCTACTTCCGGATTAACACCGAAAACATGGGCCAGTTCGAGCGGACCTTGATCATCGCTGACGAGGGCTCTTCGGTGCACTACGTCGAAGGCTGCACCGCCCCGATCTACCAGAGTGACTCGCTGCACTCAGCAGTTGTCGAGATCATCGTGAAGAAGAACGCTCGCGTTCGCTACACGACGATCCAGAACTGGTCGAACAACGTCTACAACCTGGTCACCAAGCGTGCGACCTGTGCAGAAGGCGCCACCATGGAGTGGATCGATGGCAACATCGGCTCCAAGGTCACCATGAAGTACCCGGCCATCTTCCTGATGGGCGAGCACTCCAAGGGCGAGACCCTCTCCGTTGCTTTCGCGGGCGAGGGCCAGCACCAGGACGCCGGCGCCAAGATGGTGCACGCAGCCCCCACACCTCATCGACGATTGTGTCGAAGTCGGTGGCTCGTGGTGGCGGTCGCACCTCCTACCGCGGCCTGGTTCAGGTCCTGGATGGGGCACACCACAGCAAGTCCAGCGTGGTCTGCGACGCACTGTTGGTCGACCAGATCTCGCGTTCTGACACCTACCCCTACGTGGACGTTCGTGAAGACGACGTCCAGATGGGCCACGAGGCAACCGTCTCGAAGGTGTCCGAGGACCAGATGTTCTACCTGATGTCTCGCGGAATGTCCGAGACCGAAGCGATGGCGATGATCGTCCGCGGCTTCGTTGAGCCCATTGCTCGCGAACTGCCGATGGAATACGCGCTTGAGCTGAACCGGCTCATCGAACTGCAAATGGAAGGAGCAGTCGGCTGATGACTCTTGTCACCGACAAGCCGCACAACGACCCGCAGTCGCAGGTCGCAACCATTCCCGACAAGTCGCGCGCCGAGCGTCTGACCTCGTTTGAGGTTGAAGACTTCGCCGTCCCGACAGGTCGTGAAGAGGAGTGGCGCTTCACCCCAGTCGATCGTTTGGCTGGCCTGTTTTCCGACACGGCGACCGACGCAGATGCAGTCACCTTCAGCACCAACGTGCCAGAAGAAGCGTTGCAGGCTGCGCTGGCCGCTGGCGTTGCCCCGCGTGGGACCGTCTTGGTCCCCGGCGATCGCGGCTCCGTCGTCGGCTCTGCGAATGCACCCGAGGCGACCTATATCAAGGTCCCCAACGACGCTGAGTATGCAGAGCCGCTGCGGGTCGACATCGCCGGTAACGGTGCTGGTCGCCGAGTCAACTCCACATCGTGTTGGAGGCTGGCTCGCACAGCAAGGCGCTCATCATCTTGGACCACACCGGAAGCGCTGACTTCTCGGGCAACGTGGAAATCAAGGTGGGCGACGGCGCCGACCTGACGGTCGTCACGCTGCAGCGGTGGAGCGACGACGCCAACCACCTGGCGCAGCACGACGCAGTGGTCGGCCGCGACGCGACATACAAGCACATCGCGGTTTCGCTGGGCGGTTCCATCGTCCGGATGAACAGCAACGTCCGCTACGCAGGCCCCGGCGGCGACGCCACCTTGCTCGGTGTCTACTTCGCCGACGCTGGTCAGCACTGGAGCACCGCTCCTTTGTTGACCACAACGCACCGCAGTGCAAGTCCTTGGTCACCTACAAGGGTGCGCTTCAGGGCGAAACCGCACACACCGTATGGGTTGGCGACGTGCTGATCCGTGCCGAGGCCGAAGGCATCGACACGTATGAGTTGAACCGCAACCTGGTGCTCTCCGATGGCGCGCGGGCCGACTCGGTGCCCAACCTCGAGATCGAGACTGGCGACATCGCCGGAGCCGGCCACGCCAGCTCCACCGGTCGCTTCGATGACGAGCAGTTGTTCTACCTGATGTCGCGTGGTGTTTCCGAGGACGAGGCGCGACGCATGGTCGTTCGTGGCTTCTTTGCCGACATCATCGCCAAGATCGGCGTCGCAGAGGTTGTTGGTCCCCTGATGGAGGCAATCGACGCGGAGTTGGCTTTGGACATGAAGGGCGAGGCGTGACCGAAGACGTCAGCACCGACCGTTTGGCGGAGTTCACCAAGGTTTGCTCCTTGGCGGACCTGCCAAACGTCGGCGCGGTCTGCGCCGACTTCGATGGTCGTCGAGTTGCCATTGCGCGGGATAGCTCCGGTGCGGTGCATGCCTTTGACGACACCTGCAGTCACGCCAAGGTCTCCTCTCTGAGGGCGATGTTGAAGACGACGTCATCGAGTGCTGGCTGCACGGCTCCGGTTTCAACATGAAAACCGGCAAGCCGACCAGCCTGCCAGCCACCGAACCCATCGCGGTGCACACCGTGCAGATTGAGGGAGATGACGTCTACGTCGCCCTCTCCGATTCTTTTAAGCAAGGAGAAAAGTAACTATGGCTACATTGGAAATTAAAGACTTGCACGTCTCGGTTGAGACCGAGGCTGGCGCCAAGGAAATCCTGCGCGGCGTTGACTTGACGCTGAACTCGGGCGAGACGCACGCCATCATGGGCCCCAACGGCTCTGGCAAGTCGACCCTGGCCTACTCGATCGCGGGACACCCTGGTACACGATCACCTCCGGCACGGTCACCCTTGACGGTGAAGACGTGTTGGCGATGGGCGTCGACGAGCGTGCCCAGGCCGGTCTCTTCTTGGCTATGCAGTACCCAGTCGAGGTCCCCGGTGTCACGGTCTCCAACTTCCTGCGCACGGCAAAGACTGCCATCGACGGCGAAGCACCCAAGCTGCGCACGTGGATCAAGGAAGTTAAGGAAGCCATGGGCCAGTTGCGGATGGACCCAGTCTTCGCCGAGCGCAACGTCAACGAAGGCTTCTCCGGTGGCGAAAAGAAGCGCCACGAGATCCTGCAGATGGAGCTGCTCAAGCCCAAGATGGCTATCCTCGATGAGACCGACTCTGGCCTGGACGTTGACGCACTGAAGGTTGTTTCCGAGGGAGTTAACCGCGTCAAGGAAAACAGCGAAGTTGGCGTCATGCTGATCACGCACTACACCCGGATCCTGCGCTACATCAAGCCTGACCAGGTGCACGTGTTCATCAACGGTCGCGTTGCCGAGTCTGGTGGCCCCGAGTTGGCTGACCGCCTCGAAAACGAAGGCTACGACCGCTACCAGGGCGCACAGGTCTGATCTTGTCTTTGGCATTCAGCGTGGGGGAGTCGGCTCAGATTCGAGCCGACTTCCCCATCCTTGCCCGAACGGTGCGCGACGAAAAGCCGTTGGTCTATCTCGATAGCGGCGCGACCTCGCAAAAGCCGACGGTTGTGTTGGAGGCAGAGCGAGAGTTCTACACCCAGCACAACGCTGCGGTTCACCGCGGAGCGCACCAACTGGCTGAGGAAGCGACCGAGGCCTTCGAGGATGCACGAGCGACGATCGCTGCCTTCCTTGGCGGCAACAGCGACGAGATCGTCTTCACCAAGAACGGCACCGAAGCCATCAACCTCATCGCGTACGCGGTGAGTAATGCGGCGTTCCCCGGTTCGGTTGATGGTGCGGACCCGGCTGCAGCCGCCCGCTTGTCTGTGGGACCTGGCGACGAGATTGTGGTCACCGAAATGGAGCACCACGCCAACCTGGTGCCGTGGCAAGAGTTGGCCCGTCGCACCGGAGCCACCTTGAAGTGGATCTCGATCGATGAGGATGGGCGCCTGGGCGCTCCTGAGTCAGCGATCAGCGACCGCACCAAGATCTTGGCGATCACCCACGTCTCGAACGTGGTTGGCACCCGCAACGATCTGGCTCCCTACGTCGCGGCGGCCAAGGCGAACAACGCCATCGTGGTGGTTGACGCTTGCCAGTCAGTGCCACACCTCGATGTCACCGACCTCACGGCGGCGGACTCTGGCATTGACTTCGTGATCTTCACCGGTCACAAGGTGCTTGGTCCTTCGGGGATCGGTGTCCTGTGGGGTCGGACAGAGTTGCTCGCAGCAATGCCACCCTTCTTGACCGGCGGATCGATGATCGAGGTCGTTAAGATGGAGGGGTCAACGTATGCCCCGCCACCGCAGCGTTTCGAGGCTGGAGTGCCGGTGGCTGCTCAGGCGGTTGGTCTCGCTGCCGCGGTGAAGTACCTGCAGGGCTGGGGTATGGATCGTGTGCACGCTCACGATGAGGCGCTGACCGCATACGCGCTTGAGCAAATGGCGACTCGGCCCTGGCTGAAGGTGCTCGGGCCGCGCGACGCCGCCGAGCGAGTCGGGTCTGTCGCTTTTGTCGTTGAGGGTGTGCACCCGCACGATGTTGGCCAGATTTTGGACGACGACGGTATTGCTGTGCGGACCGGCCACCATTGCGCTTGGCCGCTGCACCGCGCGCTGGGAGTGCCCTCGAGCACTCGGGCCAGTTTCGGCATCTACACGACCACTGCCGAGATTGACGCGATGATGAAGAGTCTGGACCGCGTCGTTGAGATTTTTGGGGTGAACAGCTGATGGACATGTATGGCGAGTTGATCCTGGAGCATTCAAAGCGGCCAGTCGCCTCTGGACTGCGCGACGGTCATGCTGGCGAGGCTTACCACGTCAACACGACGTGTGGAGACGAAGTCACGGTGCGCGTACATCTGTCCGCATCCCCCGAAGACGGGTCGGTGCTGGCTCCTGCCGATGTCACCCTGACCGACTTTTCCTACGACGCGACGGGCTGCAGCATCTCGATGGCGGCCACCTCCATGTTGGCTCAAGAAGCCATTGGAGAATCCGTGGCCGAGAGTTTGGACGTCTATCGCGGCGTGCAAGCGATGTTGACTTCCCGCGGCCAAGATCCGGGAGACGTCGAGGAGATAGGCGATGCCGTCGCTCTTGCTGGTGTTTCCAAGTATCCGGCGCGCGTGAAGTGTGCCCTGCTGGGCTGGAGTGCCTACCTTGATGCGCTTGCTCGGGCGGGCGTCGACATCTCCAGCGTAAAATCTTCCGCTAAGACCCCTTGAAAGGTGCAGTCATGAGTGAAATCACTGCAGTTCCGAATGTTGCCGACGTCGAAGAGGCATTGCACGACGTTGTTGACCCTGAGTTGGGCATCAACGTCGTTGACCTTGGCCTGATCTACGGAGTCACCGTGGACGCCAGCGCACACGCTGTCGTCGACATGACGCTCACCAGTGCTGCTTGCCCGTTGACGGATGTCATCGAAGACCAGACAGCCCAGGCGTTGGAAGGCCTCGTTGCCAGCCACCGCATCAACTGGGTGTGGATGCCGCCGTGGGGCCCAGACAAGATCACCCCGAGGGCCGTGAGCAGTTGCGTGCCTTGGGCTTCAACATCTGAGGTGACCAGCCCTCGGCGCCTGGAGATTCCTGCCCAGCGAATTGTTCGCTGGTGCGCTGGTTTTGAAGAGCGCCACGGAGTCACCACGTGGAGCGTTGAGGCAGGGCACTACCTGCTGCGCGCCCACGATGGCAGCCAAGCCGCCTTGAGCGGTTGGCGCGAGCCAACCACCAGCGGTGCCGCCGCCTGATCTCACTGGTTGGGCAGCGGCACCGTCTGTGTTTGGGCTGGTATTGGTCCGCAGAGGCGGCTACACGGTAGGCGTTGTCGAGAATGCGGCCTTGGTCCGGCACTACGCCGGAACGCGATACGTGCAGTCGCGAACGGCTGCCGGCGGTTGGTCCCAGCAGCGGTATGCCCGCAGACGGGGCAACCAAGCCGATGCGCTGGTCAACGCCGTTGCGGATCGGGCGGCTGCGATGTGGTCCGAGCACAACCTGGGGGAGTAGTCGTCGGAGGCGACAAAGCCCTAGTAGCCACTGTGCTGAACGAATTGGTCCTGCCTGAGCCGGTGACGGACACGCAACGCCAGTTTTACGACATACCAGATCCGCGGCATGCAGTGCTCAAGAAGGTCGTGGATCGGTCACTTCGAGTGAGTGTCGATATCACTGAAACCGACCTGCCTAGCTAAATATCCAGACGCCCACACGTATTAACTGGTAAATTCCTGAGAATGATAGACGATCGAGTTACCTCGCGCTGTCGCAGGAAAATCGTGCCGGCAATGATTTTCGGGTTGGCCATGGCGGGTGCAACATCATGTGTTGGCTCGGACAGTGAAGGCTCGGTCGAGCCTCCCGAGGCGGTTGAGACCGACTCAAGCCAGGTGGAAGAAGACGTGGCTGAACCCGATGAAGCTGACGAAACTGAAGTTGAAGAAACTGAAGCTGAGTCAGAGGCGGCCAGAGGCTCTGGATCGGGCACGGTGACCATGGGCGACGGCACCGTGTACGAGATCGTGAATCTCACCCAGTGCGACACGTCCGCGACGGATCCCAGCGGCTTCCCGCTTGAGACTGGCTATGGCATCTATGGCAGCACCGCAGATGGGACCGTGGAGATCTTCTTCTCCCGAGCCGGACTTGATGACGACGACGCATTCTTCGGTGGCGGTATCGAGGAGATTTCAATGGCGACGGCGAGACTGACGAACTGCTGTATTCAGCACAATCAGGGACCGAAGACATCAGCATCGACGGACCCAGCGCCTTCGGCACCGTTGAGGTGAGGTCACTGGGCCGCGAAGACCCTCATGGTGAAGAGTCCACCGTCGAGATCGATTTCACCTGCTGAGTGACCCAGCGACTACCCATCCAGTTGGTCTGCAGAAACGGAGAAGGTGTCGCACGTGTTGGGGTTGCCGCTCTCGTAGCCAACCGTGAACCAGTGTTCGCGTTGTGCCGCAGATCCGTGTGTCCACAGGTCTGGGTTGATCCGGCTGCCGCTTTGGGACTGGATGGAGTCATCGCCCACAGCCTCGGCAGCACTCAACGCGGATTCGACCTGGCGCTGGGTGATGGGCTCCAACAGGGTGTTGCCGTCAATATCCTGCGTAGTGGCTGCATTGCCCACCCATGCTCCAGCGAAGCAGTCAGCCTGCAACTCGACGCGCACCGCGTTTGAGCCATCACCTTGACTGCCGCCACCGTAACGGGACAGCACCCCGGTCAAGTTTTGAATGTGGTGCCCATACTCGTGAGCCACGACGTACATCTGCGACAACGAACCGCCGTCCGAGCCCAGTTGTTCCAGTTGCTCAAAGAACGCGGTATCAAGGTAGATGGTCGAGTCGATGGGGCAGTAGAACGGCCCAACAGCGCTAGTGGCATCACCGCAGCCAGTTGAGGTAGCACCGGTGAAGATCACGGTCTCAGCAGGCTCGTAGTCGCTGAAGGCGCGCTCCCAGTAGTCCTGAACGCTGATGACGGTGCCGACCATCCGGCAGTCGACGTTCGCATTCGCGTCAGCCCCGGTGCGGCACTCGGCAAAGTCGTCCTCCCCAGCGGAATCTGCCGCACTGACGTACTCGGAGTTGTAGTTGGTGCTGGCCCCCGTCGTGCCACCGCCACCCGACAGGTCGGAAATATTTCCACCCATCAAGATGTAGATGACAGTAACGACCACTCCGAGCAGGCCACTACCGGCTGCCACGGTCCCGCCGCCAGCCCTGCGGCCACCTGAGCCGCCCCGTCGGACTTGGCTATTTTTCAGGTTGGCGTTCTCACGGAACGTCATCGGAACCTCCAGGCAGCGGTGATTGGGCGAGCCTCACCATACTCTCCCGTAGCATGGAGTGTTGGTCACTGTGCCGTGACGTCCCCGGTCTGTTGACCACCCGCAAACGAAGTACCACCGAAGGAGCTCCCTTGATCGTCGTCTCCAACCTGGAGTTACGAGCAGGTTCACGACTCCTGATGGATGAGGTCAACTTCCGCGTCGCGAGCGGAGACCGGGTGGGGCTTGTTGGTCGCAATGGCGCCGGTAAGACCACCCTGACGAAGGCACTATCGGGTCAGACCGAGCCAGCAGGCGGCACCATTTCGCGCGGTGGAGAGATTGGCTATCTGCCTCAAGACCCGCGCACTGGTGACCTGAGCGTGCTGGGCCGCGACCGCATCTTGTCCGCGCGTGGCCTCGACACCATCGTGGCCAACATGCGCAAGGCCGAAGCGGCGATGATGAGCGAAGACGATGCTGTGCGCGAAAAGGCAATGGGACGGTATGCGCGGCTCGAGGCCGACTTCACCTCCCGTGGCGGCTATGCCGCAGAGTCCGAAGCGGGCTCAATTGCCAACAGCCTGAGCCTGCCTGAGCGCGTCTTGGGTCAGCCCCTCGACACACTTTCTGGTGGTCAGCGCCGCCGCATCGAGTTAGCCCGGATCCTCTTCTCTGGCGCAGACACCCTGCTCCTTGACGAGCCCACTAACCACCTGGACGCCGACTCGGTGCTCTGGTTGCGCGACTATCTCAAGACGTACCCCGGCGGGTTGTTGATCATCTCGCACGACGTGGCTCTGATTGAGACCGTCGTGAACCGGGTTTTCTATCTCGACGCCAACCGCTCCGTCATCGACATCTACAACATGGGTTGGAAGCAATACCTGCAGCAGCGGGAAAACGACGAGCGCCGTCGACACCGTGAGCGGGCCAACGCTGAAAAGAAGGCTCACACCTTGATGGCGCAAGCCGACAAAATGCGGGCTAAGGCGACCAAGGCGGTGGCTGCGCAAAACATGGCACGGCGGGCTCAGCGATTGCTCGATGGCTTAGAGACCGAGCAAGTCAGCGACAAGGTCGCCAAGCTGCGTTTCCGACTCCGGCCGCAAGTGGCAAGACACCGCTGATGGCCGAAGGGCTGTCGCGGTCCTATGGATCCCTGGAGATCTTCACCGATGTCGACCTCGCAATCGACCGTGGCTCCAAGGTCGTCATTCTTGGTCTGAACGGTGCTGGCAAGACGACTTTGCTGCGCATTCTGGCGGGCATTGATGACCCGGACACCGGCAAGGTGTTGCCTGGTCACGGTGCCAAGCTCGGCTACTACGCCCAGGAGCACGAAACACTTGATGTTGAGCGCTCGGTTTTGGCGAACATGAAGTCGGCTGCCCCCGATTTGGACGAGACCGAGACTCGCAAGGTGCTGGGCTCGTTCCTCTTCTCTGGCGACGACGTCCTCAAGTCGGCATCGGTGCTCTCTGGTGGTGAAAAGACCCGATTGGCTCTGGCCATGCTCGTGGTCTCGGCAGCCAATGTGCTCTTGCTCGATGAGCCGACTAACAACTTGGACCCGGCGTCGCGTGCCGAAGTTTTGGACGCACTTCGTCGCTACGAGGGCGCCGTCATTCTGGTGAGCCACGACGAGGGCGCGGTCGCTGCTCTGGAGCCAGAGCGTGTGCTGCTCCTGCCCGATGGCGTTGAAGATCACTGGAATGCCGACTACCAAGACTTGATTTCGCTGGCCTGACCTGCGGTTCGACGCCTCCACCTCGGAATAGCCCTCGCCGCCTGGTCGTTGAAGTTTGTGCTATCCAACAATGTGAGGTGTATGAGTGTCAGTAACCGGATCGGGCCCCGCCTTTCGGCAATTTAGCCGAGACCAGTCTGTCCTGCGGCGAGAGTTGCGCGACGACACGGTCAAGCGTGTCTGGGGGTATGGAGCCGCCTTCCGCAAAGAGATCATCATCTTCTTGATCCTGACGGTGATTGGTTCGGCTCTCGTGGTCGCGCCCGCGATCTTGTTGGGCCGCATCATTGACGATGGCGTTGACGCGGAAAACAAGAGCGTTGTCATCACGCTGGCTTTGATCGTGGCCGCACTGGCCGTCTTCGAGTCACTGCTCACTGTGGTCACACGGTGGTTTTCATCGAGGATCGGTGAGGGCCTCATCCTCAACCTGCGCAGCGAAGTGTTCGGCCACGTCTTACGCCAACCCATTGCCTTCTTCACCCGCGCGCAAACCGGAGCCTTGGTCAATCGACTGAACACCGATGTCATCGGAGCACAGCAGGCCTTCACCTCGATCCTGTCTGGCCTGGTGAGCAACATCATCCAACTCGTCATTGTCTTGGCCGTGTTGCTGTCGACCTCATGGCAAATCACGGTGCTGGCGGTGTTGTTATTGCCACTCTTTCTGGTGCCGGCTAAATACATGGGCCGTCGGCTGTCTGGTCTCACCCGCACCCAGATGCAGATGAACTCCGAGCTAGCTAGTCGAATGACGGAGCGATTCAATGTCGCTGGGGCTTTGCTGGTGCGACTCTTTGGACGTCCCAGCCAGGAGATTGCCGAGTATGAGTCGCGCGCCGAGAAGGTGCGTGATGCCGGGGTAGCCATCTCGGTTAACCGGGTGGTCTTTGCCGCCGGGCTGGGCCTCGTCGCGGCTTTGGCTACCGCCATCGTCTACGGCCTCGGGGGAGTGGGGGCCGTTGAAGGCACCCTCTCAACGGGTGACCTTGTGGTGATGGCTGCTCTCTTGGCACGGCTGTATGGTCCGCTCACGGCGCTATCTAATGTGCGCGTCGACGTGATGACCGCACTCGTGAGCTTTGAACGAGTGTTTGAAGTGCTCGACCTCAAGCCGCTGGTCACCGAGAAGGATGACGCTGTCGCCTTGCCCCATGGCCCAGTTGACGTGGAGTTCGAGCACGCAACCTTTGCCTACCCCGACTCTGAACAAGTTTCCTTGTCCTCGTTGGATTTGCGGCCAGAGGCCGAAACTGCAGACGACAGGCCCGTCCTCAGCGACATCAGCGTGTCCGTTCCAGCAGGTTCGATGGTTGCCGTGGTCGGGCCTAGTGGCGCCGGCAAGTCGACGCTGACCAACCTCGTTTCTCGGCTCTACGACCCGACTGAGGGAACTGTGCGAATCGGGGGGACGGATCTGCGCGACGCGACCTTCGATAGCCTGCGCGACACCGTCGGCGTGGTGAGTCAGGACGCTCACATGTTTAACGACACCATCCGAGCAAATTTGCTGTATGCCGAGCCGCACGCAGATGAGTCACAGATGGAGCAAGCGCTTCGCGGCGCCCGCATCTGGGAGTTGATCCAGCGGCTGCCTGATGGGCTTGACACTGTGGTGGGAGATCGAGGGCACCGACTTTCCGGTGGCGAAAAGCAGCGATTGGCTATTGCCCGGTTGCTCTTGAAGTCACCGAGCGTGATTGTGCTGGATGAGGCGACGGCCCACTGGACAGCGAGTCCGAGTCAGCTGTGCAGCGGGCGCTCGACGAGGCTCTCCAAGGGCGCACCTCCATCGTGATCGCGCACCGCCTCTCCACCATCCGCAACGCCGACAAGATCGTAGTGTTGGCAGCGGGCAAGGTCTTGCAGCAAGGGACTCACGAAGAACTGCTAGAAGCCGGCGGCATGTACCAAATGCTGTATGAGACGCAATTCGCCCCGGCAGCTGCTCGGGACTAAAGCGCGTCGGCAGGACGCTATTCGTCCTCTTCGTCCCAGATGCGCGTCTTACGGGGTTTGCTAGGCACTGCGCCCTTGTCTTCTCGAGCGTCCAGCACTTCACGACGGAACAACACGCCGATCAAGATGAACCCCAACGGCACCACGAGCCACCACTGGATCGCGTACGCCAAGTGTGAACCTAACCCGGTATCGGGTCTGTCGGCAGCCTCAGGACGGGCTGGGGTCTGCCCGTCTTGGGTGGTTTCGGTCTCTAACTCTAGGTAGGCCGGCAACAGGTCCAAGTCAGTCTTTTCAGCGGCTGAAGCCGTGTTTATCGAGGCAAGCTGGTCTGCTGGGAGATCGCGGTCCAGGTCAATCTCGGGGTTGCGCAGCCACCCTTGAATAGTCACCGTTCCCTCAGGCGCAGGTGGCACGTCCGGCAAGATGGAAGCAGTTTCAGCGTTTTCGACCCAGCCACGGTCCACCAAGATGGTGCCACCGCCCGCCGAGTCTTGAAATGGAACGAGCACTTCGTAGCCGTAGGTGCCTCTAAAAGGCCGATTGCGAACGTAGAGCTGATGCTGGGGGAGGTAGCGTCCCTCGATCTCGACAGCCGTCCATTCACTGGGTGCCGCGAGCTCCGGCGATTCGGAGGTGAGGACGGTGCCTAGCTGGACGGGGTCAGCGCCGTAGTTGGTTTCGACCGCAGTGCGAGCATCGAGTTTGGCTTCATGCCGACCGAACTGCCATTGCCCCAGGCTGAAGGTGGCCCAAGCGAATGCAGCGGCAACGAGCAACATGCCTAGGCGGCGAAGCGTGAAAAACTGTCGAAGCATCAGCCGTCAGAGTCGCTGAGCTCTGCGACGGGGATGACGTCAATCAAAAAGCCGCGAATATCGACGAAACTGGACAGATGGTCACGATGCTCTGGGCAGGCTGTCCACACTTTACGTCGAGTCGCCGTGTGAATTTTCGGGTTGCGCCACCTGACGGCATCAGTAGCTAGGGCTCGGCAGCCTTTAGCGCTGCACCGCAGGTCGATCGGTGTCAACTCGGACGAAATCACTGCTCTTCGTAATGGTTCTGCGAGGGCGTGACCGGCAGAGCGCGCGTCGGCGAAACTGGCCCATTGCTGGCCTGCCGGTGGTCGACATTGTTGGCCGTCATCACTGCGACTGAGGGGATAAAGATCGCTGCCATGGCCAGGATGATGCCGATGACGAGTTGGCCACTCATGAGTGCCCAGACGGAAAGCGGAAAAGCCGCCACTCGGAACGACATGGCGTAGAGGTATGTACGCATGCGGTTGTTCCGGTCTTCGCGCCGCGACACGGGCGCGGTGGTGACACCTTGGAGTCGCCGATTAGTGCGCATGACCCCATGATACGGCTACGGTATTCACGTGACTCAGCCGCATCCTTCTCAAGACAGCCCCGCTCCACGCACCGTGCTCGTCACCGGTGGTAATCGGGGGATCGGTCTCGCCATTGCGCGAGCCTTCCAGGCAGCAGGAGACGAGGTGATTATTACGCACCGCAGCGGCGAACCCCAGAGGGCTTGACCGGCGTCAAGTGCGAGGTCACCGACTCCGCGAGTGTCAATGCCGCCTTCGACGAAGCCGAGACCATCTGGGGGCGCACCACCGACGTCGTCGTGGCTAACGCTGGCATCACCAAGGACACCTTGTTGATGCGGATGAGCGATGAAGATTTTGACGCAGTCGTCGACACAAACCTGGCAGGTGCATTCCGCTGTGCCCGTCGCGCGGTTAAGGGAATGATGCGTGCCCGGTCCGGCCGCATCATCTTTGTCTCATCAGTGGTCGGCCTCTATGGGTCGCCGGGTCAGACCAACTATTCCGCGTCTAAGTCCGGCCTGGTTGGCCTTGCTCGTTCCATCACTCGCGAACTCGGGGGCCGTGGCATCACCGCCAACGTTGTCGCCCCGGGATTTATTGAGACAGAGATGACCGCTTCGCTGTCCGATGACCTTCGCAAAACATACCTAGCCGGGATTCCATCCGGTCGATTTGCTCAACCAGAAGAGGTCGCCGCGGCGGTGACCTTCTTGGCCAGCCCGGCCGCAGGCTACATCTCGGGTGCTGTCATTCCCGTAGATGGCGGTTTGGGAATGGGACACTAGAAGCGCTGCTCCATCCACTAAGGGGATATGAACTCATGCTGTTGAACAACAAAACGTTGCTGATCACAGGGGTCTTGACCGACTCCTCCATTGCCTTTCACGTGGCTCGCCTTGCCCAAGAGCAGGGTGCCAAGGTCATCTTGACTTCGTTTGGTCGCACCACCCGCATCACTTCAGCGATTGCGCGGCGACTGCCCGAACCGGTGGAAATCGTTGAGTTGGACGTCTCAAACAAGGAGCATCTCGACACCCTGGCGGATCGCCTGCGAGAGCACACGGACAAGGTCGACGGCGTCCTGCACTCGATCGGTTTTGCGCCCCAGGGAGCGTTCCATTTCATGGACGCTGAGTGGGAGGACGTGTCGACTGCCGTGCACATCTCGGCCTACTCGCTCAAGGCGCTGGCCAAGGCTGCCCTGCCGTTGATGGACCGTGGCGGCAGCATCGTGGGCCTCACCTTCGATGCAACTTTCGCGTGGCCAATCTACGACTGGATGGGTGTGGCCAAGTCCGCGTTCGAATCCACCAACCGCTATCTCGCTAGGGATGTGGGCCCCATGGGTATCCGCAGCAACCTCGTTGCTGCTGGTCCAATCTCCACCACGGCGGCCAATTCGATCCCCGAGTTCGGCCAGTTCGCAAAGTGGGGCGAGCACGCACCACTAGGCTGGGACGTCCAGGACCCAGTACCAGCAGCACAGGCCAGCGTGGCGCTGCTATCCGACTGGTTCCCGGCAACCACTGGTGAGATTGTGCACGTTGATGGCGGATTCCACGCCACCGGTTTCTAAAACGTATGCCGGCCGGACGGGCCGGTGAGATTGCACCGGCCCTCACGCAGCTCGTGAGGGCCGGGCTTTGTTCTTGGTATTTGCTGGTTTTCTAGCTTGGTCCTCACAGTTTTGGGCCCCGTTCGGCAGGGACCCAAAACTTCGATTCCTTTAGCCGTCGATGACCATGCCCTTACCGACGACGGTCAGACCAGAATCGGTAACCGTGAATCCACGTGAACGGTCAAGGTCGTGATCGACACCGATCTCGGTGCCTTCTGGCACGTAGACGTTCTTGTCGATGATCGCTTTGCGAATGGTGCAGTGCCGCATGATTTCGACGTTGTCCAAGATGACGGAGTCGTGGATCTCGCTGTGACTGTGGATTCGCACGTTGGGCGAGAGGACTGAGTTGCTCACGTGCGACCCGCTAATCACGACACCGGGGGAAATGGCGGACCCGATGGCGGTCCCTGCCTCGTTGTTCGAGCCACGGACAAACTTGGCTGGCGGGGGGCAGCCGTAGTCAGTGAGGATCGGCCAATCTAAGTTGTAGAGGTTGAAGACGGGGTGGACAGAGACGAGGTCCATGTGCGCGTCGTAGTAGGAATCCATGGTCCCGACGTCACGCCAGTAGCCCTTGTCGCGCTCAGTGGCGCCAGGCACCTCGTTGTCCTTGAAGTCATAGACGTAGGCCTCACCCTTCTCGACGAAGGCCGGCACGATGTCACCGCCCATGTCGTGCTTGGAACCCTCAAGATCGGCATCTTCCTTGACTGCACGCTCGAGCACGTCAGCGTCGAAGACGTAGTTGCCCATCGAGGCAAGGATCTCGTTGGGGGAGTCAGGCAATCCGGGAGGGCTCGTCGGCTTCTCCAGGAACTCGCGAATCTTTGAGGGGTTGTCTGGCTCGACGTCGATGACACCGAATTGGTCTGCCATGGCAATATCCTGGCGGATTGCTGCCACCGTGACCCCGGCGCCGTTCTTAATGTGCTCGTCGACCATTTGGGAGAAGTCCATGCGATAGACGTGGTCGGCACCGACGACAACAACGATATCGGGCTTCTCGTCGTGCATCAGGTTCAAGCTCTGATAAATCGCATCTGCACTGCCAGCGAACCAGTGCTTACCCATCCGCTGCTGGGCTGGAACAGGGGCAACATAGTTGCCGAGGAGAGTGGACATTCGCCAGGTTTTCGTGACGTGAGTGTCCAGGCTGTGCGATTTGTACTGGGTTAGGACGACCATCTTGAGGTAGCCAGAGTTGGCGATGTTGGAGAGCGAAGTCAATTAGGCGGTAGATGCCGCCGAATGGAACGGCAGGCTTGGCCCGATCCGCTGTGAGCGGCATGAGCCGCTTCCCCTCACCACCGGCCAACACGATGGCTAGAACCTTTGACCTATGCGACTTATTCACCATGCGCCAAACCTACTGGTTTCTAGAGTCTTTTGCGAGGGGTAGCCGCACATCGTTTGAGCCGATAGCGTGACGGCGTGCTGATCGATATCCTCACCCGCGAATACCCGCCCAACATCTATGGAGGAGCGGGGGTGCATGTAGACGAACTCACCCGCGCCCTTCGGGCCATCGATGACGTCAACGTGCAAGTGCGTGCCTTCGACGATCCGGTCGAAGAGGAGGGCACGAAGGGCTACCCGCCGCTGCCGCAACTGGCTGAGGCCAACGCCGCCCTTCGCACCTTGGGCGTCGACCTGACGATTGCCGCGGACAGCGTGGCGAGCCCACCAGATGTGGTTCACTCCCACACCTGGTATGCCAACTTCGCCGGTCACTTGACCTCCTTGGTGGCTGGGGTGCCGCACGTGATCTCGGCTCACTCGCTGGAGCCGATGCGCCCCTGGAAGGCCGAGCAGTTGGGTGGCGGCTACCGCCTATCAAGCTATGTCGAGCGCACTTCGTACCTCAACGCTGACGCGGTAATCGCTGTGTCCGACGGTATGCGCAAGGACGTTTTGAAGAGTTATCCCGACATTGACCCGGACAAGGTCCATGTTGTCCACAACGGTATCGACGCCGAAGGCTGGCAGCGCGACACGAGCCCCGAGGCGATGGCGGTGCTCGCTGAGCACGGGATCGACCCAGAGAAGCCCATGGTGGCTTTCTTGGGCCGCATCACGCGGCAAAAGGGTTTGCCCTACCTGCTGCGCTCATTACGCGAGATCCCCGCTGACACTCAGATCGTGTTGCTCGCGGGAGCACCTGACACCCGGAGATCAAGGCCGAGGTCATTGCCTTGGTCGACGATCTGCGCGACTCGCGCGATGGCTCCGTCATCTGGATTGGCGAGATGCTGGGCCGGCCCAAGGTCGCAGCCATCCTGTCCGCCGCCACGGTGTTCATGTGCCCCTCGATTTATGAGCCGCTTGGCATCGTCAACCTGGAAGCGATGGCGTGTGGCGCGGCAGTGGTCGCTACGGCTACCGGCGGTATCCCCGAGGTTGTTGTCCACGGCGAGACTGGCTGGTTGGTGCCGATCGAACAGGTCGAGGACGGCACCGGCACACCGTTGACGAGGATAAGTACGTCGCAGATTTCGCCGCAGCACTCAATGATGCGCTGTCTGACCCTGAGCGTGCTGAGCGGATGGGGCAAGCCGGCCGGGAGCGCGCCATCGAGTCCTTCTCATGGGATGCCATTGCTGAGCGCACCGTTGAGGTTTACAAGGCGGTGATCGCGGCCCGCGAAAACTGATCCGATCTTCTGAACGTCCCTTGGGTGGGTGGTGCTGGCGCCACCCACCCAGCGCATTGCCGCGACATTCGTGGCAACGACAAGAGCCGCTGCGCTGCGGTCAGCAAGCCGGTTTAGCAACATCTCCCGGCTCCGCGTGGAGGTCACGTCGACGCCGTGCAAGCGTGGATCGCGGCCCGCATCAGCTAGTGCCAACACCGAGCCAGCCAGTTCAATGACGCGCTCGGCCCGGCGTGGGATATCCACGGGCAAGCCCCAGGAGTCACCCATTCGATCCCTGGCCAGATCTTCCACCAATTCTTTGCCAAAGGCTGGATCGGCCAAGCTACTGAGTTGGCTTGTGAACGTCGCCAGATCGCGTCGCAGCATCAACTCGGTGTCCGGCAAGTCCGCCTGCTGGACCCGATGTTGGGGTACAGGCGTGACGCTAAAGACGTCCATTGTGCTTGCCACCCTTGATCCCCGTCGGGGCCAAAGTCTCGATCTCGGGCACCAAGGCCGCGCCAATGCCGGGCACGTAGACGGCTTCTTCGGCTTGCACCGCAGCATCGACGAACTCGGTGCTGCCTTGGGGGATTGAGGTTGTGTCACCTGATCGAGGCAAGCCAACCAGGACAACGCGCTCACCTAAGTCACGCCATACCTCGAGAGTAGTTTGCAGGCCATCGACATGGTCCATGTCGGGCAGAGCGCGTGCAGCGACATCTTTGAGATCGGCTGAGTTGGCAATCGCGGCGGTTGCCCAGAGCGCAACGCGCACACTGGCAGGCAAAGTTGGCATGTCCCCGATCGTAGAACGTGGCGCTGGCAACTAGGCTGGCGAGTCATGAGCGACGTCCTGGAATTAGCTGGTGTGGGTGTCAGGCGCGGCAACACCGACTTGCTGCGCGATGTCACCTGGTCCGTCGAAGAGGGCGAACGTTGGGTCATCCTTGGGCCCAACGGCGCCGGAAAGACGACCTTGTTGCAGATAGCCGCTGCTCGAATGCACCCAACCTCGGGTGTGGCCGGGGTGCTGGGCGAGGTGATGGGCACCGTCGACGTTTTTGAACTACGCCCTCGCATTGGTGTTTCTAGCGCCACGATTGCCGAGCGAATCCCCGCCGAAGAGAAGGTGGTGACGTCGTCATCACAGCTTCGTGGGCCGTGGTGGGGCGTTGGCGCGAAGAGTATGACCCGATGGATGAGCAGCGGGGGCTGGAGTTGCTAGATGCGCTGGGGGTCGGCCACCTGAAGGATCGCCGATACGGCACCTTGAGCGAGGGGAGCGCAAGCGAGTCCAGATCGCTCGCGCCCTCATGACTGACCCTGAGCTGATGCTCCTGGATGAGCCAGCCGCGGGCCTTGATCTGCGGGGACGCGAAGACCTCGTGGGCCGTTTGCAACTGTTGGCTGAAGACGTGACCGCGCCAGCCATGGTGTTGGTGACTCACCACGTCGAAGAGATTCCGCCGGGCTTTACCGACATTCTGATGCTGCGTGACGGCGAAGTGGTCGCTGCTGGGCCGCTGGAGGTCACCCTCACCGCGGAGAACCTCAGCAAGACGTTCGATCTGCCGCTGGTCGTTGACCGGCACGGGCCGCGTTGGTCTGCGAGGGCCGCTCAGTCGTGAGTTGGGTGGAATTGCTGGCACTGGCTGTTGCAGGCTTCGGTGCCGGAATGATCAACACGATCGTCGGCTCAGGCACCTTGATCACCTTCCCCATCTTGCTGTTTTTGGGTATGCGCCGGTCGCGGCCAACATCTCGAGCTCGCTGGGCCTAGTGGCTGGGGGCTTTAGCGGAGCCTGGGGCTATCGCCACGAACTCACCGGGCTCAAGCCGTTGCTGATGCGACTGATGCCAGCCTCGCTGCTGGGCGCAGTCGTGGGAGCCCTCTTGCTCTTAGTGCTGCCAGAGTCTGCCTTTGCCACAATGTGCCGCTCTTGATTGCCCTTGCCCTAGTGCTGGTGGTTGGTGGGCCCAGGCTGAACAAATGGGCGGCGGGCAAGACGCCAAAGCAGACAAAGGACACCACTGGGCTGCCAGCGATGACGCTTGCAGGCACGGTCGGCCTGCTGCTCTCGATCTTTGCCACCGGCGTCTATGGCGGCTACTTCGGTGCCGCCCAAGGCGTGCTGCTGGTCGGCATCATGAGTGTTCTGCTGCCGCTATCGCTCCAGCAAATCACCGGGGTCAAGAACGTGCTCACGCTAACCGTGGGCCTCGTGGCTGCTGTCGTGTTTTTAGTCGTGCAACCTGGGCAGATCATTTGGTCCGTGGTTGGCATTTTGGCTCTGGGTTCGTTGGCGGGCGGATATGTCGGAGCAAAGGTTGGCCGTCGCATGCCCCCGTGGTTGCTGCGGGGTGTCATTGTCGTGATTGGCCTCACAGCGATCGTGGTGTTGCTGCGATGAAGCGAACACAACCGCTGCCGGAGTTGCCGAATGGCGCTACCTGGATCGATGACCCGAGTGATGAGCGAGTCCGCGACTATTTCAATCTGACCGATGTTGCGTTGCGCCGGGTGATCGAGCCCGAGCGAGGGCTCTACCTCGCCGAGTCAGAAAAGGTGATCCGCCGAGCGTTGGGTGCGGGCCATCAGTTGCGGTCGTTGCTGATGGGGCAGCGTTGGCTTGAGGACCTTGAAGACGTTGTGGGGGAGGCGATCCACGGCGGAGCACCGGTCTATGTTGCGGCTGCCGATGTCATTGAGTCGATGACCGGGTTCCATCTGCACCGTGGGGCGTTGGCTTCCATGCAACGCCCGGTCCTACCGGACCCGACTGAGCTGATCAAGGACGCCAAGCGGGTCGTGGTGTTGGAAGACATCGTGGACCACACCAATATCGGCGCAGTGTTTCGCTCAGCCGCGGCTTTAGGCATGGACGCCGTGCTGATCACGCCGCGGTGTGCCGATCCGCTGTATCGCCGAGCTGTTCGAGTCTCCATGGGGACCGTATTTCAAGTGCCTTGGACCCGCATTGACGATTGGCCAGCTGGCATCAACACGTTGATTGACCTTGGCTTTCACGTCTCGGCGTGTGCCTTGAGCGAGGATGCGATCAGCCTCGATGAGTTGGCTGCTGCCCAGCACGACAAGATTGCTGTCGTGCTGGGCAGCGAAGGCGAGGGACTGACTGAGCGAACGATTGACTCAGCGGACTCCGTCGTGATGATTCCGATGGCCGGTGGCGTTGATTCACTGAACGTGGCCGCAGCCAGCGCCGTGGTTTTCTACACCCTGAAATAGCAGTTACCTGGAGGTCGCTCTGGCAGTAGCATTCAGCAGTGATCTCGATCCACACATTGCTGGCCTTTTCGTTGGCCTCGTTCTTGCTGATTGTTCTGCCTGGCCCGAGCGTGCTGTTCACCATTGGGCGCTCCTTGGAGTTTGGACCGCGCGGTGGATTGGTGAGCGCCGTCGGCAACGGATTGGGCGGCATACCCCCGGCTATCGCGGTGGCGCTGGGGGTTGGCGCCTTGGTGGCCGAGTCAGCGGTCCTATTCACTGTGGTGAAGTCGGTGGGCGCCGTCTATATCGCCTATTTGGGCTGGCAAGCCATCAAGCACCGGGGTGATCAGGCCCTTGACGTAGCGGGTCCTGCCAAGGCCATGTCGTCAGGGCGCATTCTGCGACAGGGCTTCGTGGTCGGCATCACCAACCCCAAGATTTTGGTGTTCTTCGTCGCTGTCTTGCCACAGTTTGTCGACCCGGCCAACGGCAACGTCGCGCTTCAGATGATGCTGCTTGGGATGATCTTCGTGACGATCGGGGTCCTCAGCGATGGCACCTGGGCTCTGGTCGCTGGCTCAGCACGGGACTGGTTTGCGCAATCCCCGTCGCGCATCTCCACGATGTCCGCTGCTGGCGGTGCCGTGATGATTGGCCTGGGTGGAGTGCTTTTGGTGACCGGGGACCAGCACTAGATCCGCTCAAACCACGCCAGGCTAACCGGGACACCGGGGGAGTATCGGGCGTGCGGCTGTCCTTGGGGCGCTGAGAGCCCCGCTGCTCGCAGGGCGCTCTCATCAATATCGACATTTTCGACTTCATGCAGGGGCCAGGGTGGATGGAACACTCGCCCATAATCCAGCCGGCCAAATCGCTTGCTCACGAGCGCCCAACGCGCACTCATCCAGTGATCGAAGTGGCTGGGCTCGGCAATTTTGGCGCCAACCTCAAAGGCGATAGAGGCGTTAGCCCACACCCCAGTGCCTGGCTTCGGCCATTGTCGGTCGAATGTGGTGGTGATGAACGCCGCTCACATGGTGCTCGGTGTGGGACCAGCAGTAGGGAACGCCAAAGATCGTTCGTGCCGCTGCGGTGACCGAAGCCAGCGGCACGTCGAGGGAAAAGAACCAGATAGCTCGACGCCCGTGAGCATCCACGACGTAAGTGCGGACATTGATTTCGGTGAAGGTGCCAAAGTGGGGAATTGCTGGGGTGCGGCCAAACTGAATGTCTCGCATTTCGAACGGGATGAGGCCCACCCAGGCAGCCCCGTCGAAGGTGTCGACCGTCAAGCCATTCGGCAAGTGCGACTGAACTTCTGCCGGGTCGTAGGCCCAGTGAAAGTAGGCCAACTGCTCCCAGCGTTGGTGCATGATCGGCGGGCTCGCCAGGGCTGGTGGTGAGGGTTGAACCGGCTCGATGAGAGGTTGCTTGTCGGACACGGTGTCAGCCTAACGAGGCCGTCATCAGCCGATTTCAGCGGCTAGTCCGTCCACGACCTCGACCCCGGGTAGATCTCCAACAGCCGCGCCACGAATGCGCAGTTTGGCGGCGCGGACACCCGCTCCAATCACGACCCAAGGCTGCCGCATGACTCGGGAGTCGACCCAGATGGGCCATTCAGCGGGCAAACCAAGGGGAGTGATGCCACCAAACTCCATCTGTGTTCGACCCACGGCGTTATCCATGGTCATAAAACTGGCCCGCCGCACGTCGAGCCGCTTCCGGACCACCCTGTTGACGTCCGCGCGAGGTGGTAGCCAGCACCAGACATACCGCAATGCGTTCGTCGTCTCCGCGCCTACCTGCCACCACGAGGCAGTTAGCAGACTGAGCGGCAGTGATTCCGGTGTGCTCCATGAAAGCAGCCGTGTCTGAAATGGCTGGGTCGATGCTCGCAACTTCGAGCCCCTCAGTCCACGGCTCGCCCTCATTGATCGCCCCTCTCACCACGGGAGCGACCAGGCCAAGGTGGTCCTTTGCCGGCAGCCATTCCAGACTCATGGCTAGCTCGCTTTCGGGGGAACGACCAGGGTGTCGAGCAGCCGTTGCAGGGTGGCAGCGAGGTCACTAGCCCGGCCCCCGTGGATGGGGCCTGGCTGCAAAATCGTTGACCGGGGGCACTAATCCAGCCAAAGCGCGGGCCCAGTTTGTCCATCCGAGGCGTGCCCGGTGCGCCGCCGTCTCGCGCCAGAGTGCAGAGAGACTCCAACGACATGCGGACCGACTCAGTGTCGACGCCAGGGGCGAACGCGCGGGCACGTTCCTCATCAAGATGGAAGGCGCCTTGGAGGAAGTCACCCTCCTGCGAGTACATCACCACGCCGACATTGAGGAACTCTTCGCGCAGGACCGAGGGCACCAGGCGCAAAGTGACGTACTGGTAGTCGAAGGCTTCGTTGCTCATCGGGCACCACCGCTCGGAAGCCAGTGACTGCTACTGGCAAGGCGCGCGGTCAAGTGCTCGAGGTATGCCGTGCGCACCGCGCTCGGATCGGCAAGGTAGGGCGTTGTCTCAAGCCATTCATCAGGAATCTGGTTCAGCACATCGCAGAGCACGGCCGGGGTCAGCATGGCGCTCAACCGGTCATGGCTTGCGCGAATATCACCGGCGACGTCTAACAGGACATGCTCGTCGGCGCGGAACGGCTGAGCAGCGAATCGGTCAGGATTTGGCTGCTTACCCGGCCAACCGTGGTGAAAGTACAGCGCAGCGCCATGATCGATGGCCCACACTTCGCGGTGCCACAGCAAGAGGTTGGGGTTAGACCAAGTGCGATCTATGTTGGCGGTGAAGGCATCCAGCCAGATGATGTCTGCTGCTAGCTCCGGAGCGGGCGGCCGAGAGCCGTCGTATCCCAAGGACCCAGGCAACAGGTCCACACCAAGATTCATCCCGGGTGAGGCGTTTAACAGGTCCTGAACTTCTTCGTCCGCCTCATATCGGGCCATCGCTGACGGCATCTCCACGGTGACGAGGCGCGGGATTGGGAGGCTTAGCGCCCGGCCAATCTCGCCAACGATGATCTCTGCGACCAACACTTTGATGCCCTGGCCGGCACCTCGAAACTTCACGACGTAGGTGCCGAGATCGTCGGCTTCCACGACGCCGGGCAGTGAACCACCCTCGCGTAGCGGCAGCACGTATCGGGTAGCGGTCACATGTTCAAGCACGCCCGAACTCTACCTGGGGAAGCAGCCAGCCGACCGTGGCTGGGCTCACGGGACGTGTCAGAGTTGAGCCATGGCGACGGACATAGGGCGGAGGCAACTCCTGCTCGGATGATTCTGCATCTCGACCTTGATGCCTTCTTCGCCGCCGTGGAACAACGCGATAAGCCATCGCTGCGCGGCAAGCCGGTGATTGTGGGCGGAACGGGTGGTCGTGGTGTGGTCGCGACTGCGTCCTATGAAGCCAGAGTGTTTGGCGCCCGCTCAGCCATGCCGACTAGTGAGGCACGTCGTAAATGCCCGGCCGGGACTGCCTTCTTGGCCGGCCGGTTTGGCGCATACCGTGCCTCATCCGCGGTTGTGATGGAGCTCCTCAGAGAACTCTCCGACCTGGTGGAGCAGGTCTCGATTGACGAGGCCTACGTCCACCTGGCGGCCGCCGATCATGACCTCAGCGCTGCCGGGCTGACCGCGCTGGGCAAGGACTTGCAGAGCCGGGTGACCGAAGCGACTGGAGGGCTGACCGCGGCCGTGGGGATCGCCAGCAGCAAGATGATGGCCAAGATCGCTAGCGAGCTAGACAAGCCGGGCGGCCAGTGTGATCGAGCCCGGCAGTGAACTGGAAGTGCTGCACCCTATGCCGGTGCGGGCGCTCGCCGGGGTTGGCCCTGCCACCGGGGCGAAACTGCATACCTTGGGGGTGGAGACTGTCGCTGACTTGGCTGCCGCTGACCGTGACGTCCTCACATCCGTCTTTGGCTCCGCCCATGGAACAGGCTTGTATGCGCTGGCTCGGGCCCAAGACAATCGCGTTGTGGTATCAGAGCGAGCAGCCAAGAGCATCTCAGCGGAGGAGACCTTCGCCAGCGATGTCGTCGATCGACGGGTGCTGGACGCAGAGTTAAACCGACTCGTGGACAAGGTCACGGCACGACTCACGAGTTCGGTCGCTTTCGCCAAGACGGTAACGCTCAAAATTCGGTGGCATGACTTCACTACGGTGACCCGATCAGCGAGCCTGCCCTACGCCACGGGGACCCCGCAGTGCTCAGGCGTGAAGCCGATCGCTTAATGCAGGCAGTCGACGTCACGGGCGGACTCAGGCTGTTAGGCATGGGGGTGGCTGGGCTGACTGATCACGCACAGGACGAACTGGCTCTATTTGACACTGTCGTCGGCGCGGAAGCAGTAGATCCGGTTGAGCCAGCCCCCAGCGATGTCATCTCGCCAGACTTGGCCGGGACGCCCGTCGGTCGACGTTGGATCACCGGGCTTGATGTCCATCACGACGAGCACGGGGACGGCTGGGTCTGGGGAGCGGTCGCGGTGTAGTCACGGTCCGTTTTGAGGGTCCGAACACTGCGCCCGGGCGCATTCGAACTTTTGACACCTCCGATCCAGCCCTCAGCCTGGCCGAGCCGCCCGACTGGCGTGAGTCAAGGGCATAAAGGTAGTGTCACTCCTCGTTGCCTCGGCCTCATTGGTCGTGGAGACATCACCTTGTCCGGGTGGCGGAATGGCAGACGCGCTAGCTTGAGGTGCTAGTGCCCTTAACGGGCGTGGGGGTTCAAGTCCCCCTCCGGACACCGAAGAAATCGGGGCGAGCCACACGGCTCGCCCCGATTCTTTGCACCCCTGTGCCTTTTCACTCGCCATGATGCCGGTTGCCTGTGTGTCCTAGCAGACGAATAGGCACATGAGGACAGCACAATGCCCGACAAGCCGCAGCCTGACGGGCATCGTGGGAGAGGTTGAAGTCAGTTGTTGAAGGCGTCCTTGACATCTTCGCCAGCCTTCTTTGCAGCGGCTTCGGCCTGGTCGGCCTTGCCCTCTGCCTCGAGCGAGGCGTTGTCCGTGGCGTCTCCGGCTGCTTCCTTGGCCTTACCGGTCAAGTCCTCTGCAGCGTTCTTTGCCTTGTCTGCGAATCCCATGGGTTCTCCTTAGCGTCGGAAATAGAGGCCCATCAACGTTTTCACGCCGAATCTTTGAGCTGATCCCACGACTGTGGTCTCAGTCATGCAACTGATATTACCCCAGGACAGGGCGGATGGCAGCGATAGGTCCAGATCTCACTGGCTCCGCCAGCCCTGGCGCGCAGCCAAAGTCCAAGTATCAAGATCAGGCCCAACGCTGCGTACGCAGCAATCGCAAACGAGCCGATGAGGCAACGCGAACTCGACACCGGCATGTCGAGCGGTCGGGTTGCAGCCGCCAGTGCCGATTAGATTGGGCCGCCGATGAGCGCCAATTGGGTCCCGCGTAATGTTGTGTTGACACTTTGATCAGGCCATGAACCGGAGGATCCATGCACTCAAGCATGATGCACACGACACCAAGCTGTGGCTGCGCGAGGGCTTGAAGCCGTTGCGAAACATGGCCGGGCAGGTTCAAGAGATGGTCGCATCGAGCACGCCCCTTCACGCGGGGGCTGACATTCGTGCCGCAATCTTGTTGCTGCTCAGTGAGCAGCCTATGCACGGCTACCAACTCATTCGCGAGATATCTTCGCGCAGCGAAGGGCTGTGGCAACCGTCCCCGAGCGTTGTTTACCCCCAACTAGCGATGCTGGCCGACGAGGGCCTGGCCGTCGTTGAGCGCACCGATGGCAAAAAGCTATATCAACTGACCGACGAAGGCGAGGAAGCCGCTCGTCCGCTATTTGGTGTACCCGCGCCGTGGGCACCAGCGGATGACGAAGCCGGGGGCAGGCACAGCTATCAACGTGCGGCCACCCAATTAGCGCAGGCGGTTATCCAGCTCAAAGCGAGTGCCTCGCACCAGGAGGTTGATGCCGCCACCGAGGTCTTGCGCGATGCCCGCAGGCGTCTTTACGCGATCCTCGCCGAGGACTGAGCCATCGAAGACCTGCTGTTTATAACTGATCGATGACCTCGTCCCAATTGCGTGCGCGCTATTGGCGCATCGTTTTCTTCTTTGCCCGAGTGACGGCTTCTTTCATTTGGTTTGAGATCGTCCTGCGTCGCCTCAAAATGGGCGGTTTTGTTGCCCGCACCAGAGCCGAACGGACGCGCAAGGCAGCTGCTCGGTTTCGAGTGTTGGCTATCTCGATGGGTGGTCTGATGATCAAGGTGGGGCAGTTCCTCTCCGCACGGCTGGATGTGTTGCCGCCAGAGGTGATCAAAGAATTAGCTGATCTGCAAGACGAAGTGCCGCCCGAAGAGTTCGTGGCGGTGCAGGCCGTGGCCGAGTCTGAGCTTGCCTTGCCGCTAAGCAAGCAGTTTGCGAGTTTCGATCGGGTGCCCTTGGCAGCTGCTTCACTAGGTCAAGTCCATCGAGCAACCTTGCTTGCCGGTGACGCAGCCGAAGTGGGATTCGCTGACGTCGTGGTCAAGGTGCAACGCCCCGACATTCAGCAAATTATTGAAGTCGATCTATCGGCATTGCGCACAGTTGGGGGCTGGTTAGAGCGCTATCGACCCATTCGAAACCGGGCCGACATTCGAGCCTTGATTGAAGAGTTTGCCAAGACGACGTTGGAGGAGGTGGACTACCTCGAAGAGGCCGTCAACTTGGATGCCTTTGCCGCCAACTTTGCCCAGGACCCTCGGGTTGCCACTCCGGCGGTCCTGTGGGAGCTCAGCGGGCGTCGGCTTCTCACCTTGCAGGATGTCTCGGCCATCAAACTCACCGATCGTGACGCGGTGACTGCCGCCGGTATTGATCCGGTGGAGGTCGCTCAGGTCCTCGCTGACACGTTCTTGCAGCAGATCTTGATTGACGGCTTCTTTCACGCTGATCCACACCCCGGCAATATCTTCGTCACGCCTCGCACCGACTCATCAGCCGCAGACCTGGACTGGACGATGACGTTCATCGACTTCGGCATGTTTGGTCGCGTGCCCGAAGAGTTGCGTGGCGGTCTGCGCGACTTGCTGATCGCTGCAGGGTTGCGTGACAGCACCCGCTTTGTTGCCGGCCTGCAGCGGCTAGATCTTCTGCTGCCCAGCGCCGACCTGTGGCAAATCGAGTCTGCAGCTGAGCAGGTTTTTGACCGCTTCGGTGGACTGCGCATTGACGAGTTGCAGCAGATTGATCCCGAGGAATTGATTCGCTTCGGCTTGCAGTTCAGAGAACTACTGCTGGAGTTGCCATTTCAAGTCCCCAAGGACCTTCTCCTGCTTGGACGAGCCGTAGGCATCCTGTCAGGCAACTGCACAGCCCTCGATCCAGAATTTGATATCTGGGGCACGATCACCCCGTATGCGACGCAGCTGCTCGACGAAGATCGCTCAAGTCTGTCGGAGACGGTACAGAAGGAAGCCATCGAGTTAGGACGGCTAGCGCTAACCCTGCCGAGCCGCGCGGATCGAGTGCTAACCCTGGCTGAACGTGGACAACTCAAAGTTGATATGCCAGCGCTAGCCCGCAACTCGCGCGGCTGCAACGGTCTGCAGCCCGCACTAACGGGTTATTGATCTTTAGTGCCCTTCTGGTTTCGGGTGCCATCTTGTCCTCTGTAGACAAAGGCATTGGGCCGTGGTTGATAGGTCTCTCGCTGATCCCGGCGATATGGTCACTCGTGTTGGGGTTGCGCCGAGCTAAAGATTGATGGCCATGAACCGGTGCAGGGTCTGTACCGGCCTGAGGTCGTAGGGTGGCGCCATGGTCGATCAAACGATGATTAATCCTGAAGACGAAGTGGTGCGGATCTGCCGAGAGCTGATCCAAATCGATACGAGCAACTACGGCGATGGCTCCGGGCCGGGGAGAAGGCCGCTGCCGACTACGTGGTGGGTCTTCTTCGAGAAGTTGGTTTGGAGCCGATGGTCACTGAGTCTGACCCGGGGCGCACCAGTGTTGTTGTGCGGACACCTGGTCGTGACTCTTCGCGGCCTGGGCTAGTCCTGCACGGACACCTCGACGTCGTCCCGGCTCAAGCCGAAGACTGGTCAGTCGACCCGTTCGCAGCAGTTGAGAAAGACGGCATGATCTGGGGCCGCGGAGCCGTGGACATGAAGGACATGGACGCCATGCTGTTGGCCAACCTGCGCCACTTGGCCAGGACGGGGGAGAAGCCACCACGAGACATCGTCTGGGCCTTCTTTGCCGACGAGGAGGCCGGCGGAGTCAAGGGCGCGGGCCATGTCGTGGCTAATCATCCCGAGTGGTTTGAGGGTTGCACCGAAGCCATTAGTGAAGTCGGCGGCTACTCCGTCACGCTTCCGGACGCTGCCACTGGCGGCACCACCCGCGCCTACCTGTTGCAGACAGCTGAAAAGGGCATCGCCTGGTTGCGCCTTAAGGCACACGGCCGCGCTGGTCACGGCTCAGTCCCAAACGACGAGAACGCTGTTGTCCGCCTGGCCGAAGCAATCGCACGGATCAACGCACATGAGTGGCCTCGCACCTATATTGCCTCCGTGCAGGAACTGTTTGACGGCGTGGCCACGATCACCGGGCGCGACCTCGACTCAAAGGACCCCGAGGAGTTCCTTTCCCTATTGCGCGGAGCACGCCCCTTCGTTGAGGCGACCCTGCAAGACACCTCCAACTTCACCATGTTGGACAGCGGTTACAAGCACAACGTCATCCCCCGGTTTGCAACGGCCGCGTTGGACTGCCGCTTCCTGCCGGGTCACGAAGAAGAGATCATGTCGCTGATTGCGGAGTTAGCCGGCGAGCACGTCGAGATCGAGATCGTGCACAAGGACGTCGCGTTGGAGTCCGAGTCCGAAGGTGAACTCGTCGACTCCATGAAGGCAGCTTTGTTGAAGGAAGACCCCGGTGCTCGGGTATTGCCCTATTGCCTTTCCGGCGGCACCGATAACAAGCACCTTTCGCGGCTCGGCATCAACGGCTACGGCTTCGCTCCTCTGCGCCTGCCCGAAGACCTCGACTTTGTCGGTATGTTCCACGGGGTAGATGAGCGAGTGCCGGTTGACGCTCTCGAATTTGGGACACGAGTTTTGCGCCGCCTCATCCAGGACTGCTGAGGAGGGCTAGAGCGTGCGGCGCACCCGGATGATCTTGCGACGAAGCCAGGTGCGACGCATGCCGCCCAAGTAGAGCCGTACGCGGTAAAGCTCCCAGTGCCCATATTCGGCTTGCTCCGCTAGGGCCCGTCGCACATCCGAGCGGCTCGTCTCGCGCGGAAACGTGAGTGTCTGGAACTCGTATTCAGTCATGAGAGTCCTATCTTGAGTCGCATCGACTGCCCAATGCAACAGAGGTGCCTGGTTGATCATTCCTGGCCCGCCCCTCGTCGTGCACAGCGATCTGGGATAGCGTCACAACATGAATAGTGAGCCGCGCGCAGCGCTATTGGAACTGGTCGCAGCACTTGAGGCGCACCTCACCCTCGCCGAGCAGGAGGTGGGGGAGCATTCGCCAGACCTGTTGAGCGCATACCAGCGCATCGCTGACACATTCATGACCTACGACGACGCACTCTTAAGCGCGTTTGGCGAGGTCACGCCTCTTGATATCTACTCCGAGGACGATGACGACGGGGAGTTTGACGATGACGATGTCGAGCTAGTGGACCCGGATGATTTAGGCCCGGATGACCTCGACGACAACCTTGACGATGACGTTGAAGACGAAGAAACGGAAGAGGACAAAACACAATGAAGCTAGGCATTAGCTGCGGGTTCTGGGGGATGGGCCGGGACGCAGACAATCTCGCGTTGGCTCAGCGCGCCGACGAGTTGGGTGTCGACGTCTTTTGGGCCTCTGAAGCCTACGGACCCGATGCCGCTAGCGTCTTGGCCTGGGTGGGAGCACAAACCAAGAACATCGGGCTCGGTGCAGGGGTGCTGCAGATCCCTGGTCGCACGCCAGCGATGACCGCGATGACAGCGGGCAGCATCGACAACCTCAGCGGCGGCCGCTTCCGGTTGGGGCTAGGCGTTAGTGGCCCGCAGGTGTCTGAAGGGTGGCACGGGGTGGGGTTCGCCAAACCGCTGGGCCGCACCCGCGAGTATGTTTCGATCGTCCGCTCTGCTCTGGATCGCAAGCCAGTCTCGTATGAGGGGGAGCACTTCACCTTGCCCCTCCCAGATGGGGCCGGTAAAGCCTTGCGCCTCAACATCGTGCCGAACAAGCACCGCGTGCCGATCTACCTCGCGGCGGTCGGCCCGAAAAACTTGGAGCTTGCTGGTGAGTTAGCCGATGGCTGGTTGGGTGTATTCGTGTCCCCCGAGTATTTGGATGAGCAGATAGAGGGCCTCAAGCGTGGACAGGCGCGCCGGGCTGAAGCTCCTGAACACTTCGAAGTCGACGCGACCGTCCCGATCGCGGTTGGTGAAGACCTTGGTCGTTGCGCCTCGCTGATTGCCCCTATGCTGCGCTCTACGTCGGGGGATGGGCTCAAGGGAGCACAACTTCTATAACGCTCTGGCGTGCCGGATGGGCTACGAGGAGGCGGCCGCAGAGGTGCAGAATCTGTATCTCGACAAGAAGTGGCGCGAGGCCGCGGCGGCGATGCCGCAGCAGTTCATTGATGACACCAGCCTGCTGGGCAGTGGTACGCGTCTGGTCGAGCGGATGCAGCGCTACGCCGATGCGGGAGTGACCACCTTGACGATCGCTCCATGGGGCGAAACTCTGGCCGCTCGCGTGGAGGCGCTTGAGGCCGCGGTCGAGGCTGCAACAAAGGTCAAGGATCTCTGATGGCGATCTTGGTGTTGATGAGGCATGGACGCACCACTGCCAACGCGAGCGGCACTTTGGCCGGTTGGACCCCGGGCATTGGTCTTGACGATGTCGGCAAGGACCAGGCAAAACGGGTCGCCGAGCGGCTGCGGGGCACGCGGCTGACGATGGCGGCTTTGAGCCCTTGCAGCGCTGCCAGGAGACTGGTGAAACGGTGCTCCGGCACCAAGAGTTCCAAGTGGAAACGCGCACGGTCGAGGGCATCGGCGAGGCTAAGTACGGAGCCTGGACTGGCCGTCCACTCAAAGAACTGTCCAAGGAGTCGCTCTGGAAAGACGTACAGAGCGCGCCCAGCACGGTCACCTATCCACCGAGTGACGACTTTGAGAATGAGTCAATGTCCGCGATGCAGCAACGAGCCGTGGCTGCCATCAAATCGGCCGATGCGGAGGTCGAGAAGGCTGCAGGCCCCGGCGGCGTGTGGCTTGCGGTAAGTCATGGCGACGTCATCAAGGCTATTTTGGCTGAGGCAGTGGGCACCAATCTGGACGATTTTCAGCGCATCGTGGTTGACCCCGCCTCAGTCAGCATCATCCGCTACACGTCGGACCGCTCATATGTGGTGCGGATGAACGACACTGGCTCCGATGAGATCGACCTGCAGGGCCTCAGTAAAGCCGCCAGCACTGAGCAGGACGCCGCGGTGGGTGGGGGAGCCGGGCACTGACGGCAGTTTCTCGGGCCAGGATTAGGCTGGGGGTATGCCAATGATCGATTTTGAGCCTCCCGAGCGCTTTGTCGCTGACACAGTCGGCCCTCCCGGGCAGCGTGCCTTCTTTTGCAAGCCACCCAGGGCTCACACATAGTCACGGTTTCTTTGGAAAAGGAACAGGTGCGACTGCTGGGGAGAGCATTGGCGAGATGCTCGACAACGTTGCTCCCGAGGTTGGGTCAGAGTTGGCCGGTGAAGCGGTCGCTGACAACGCGCCGCTCGATACCCCAATCGAAGAAGACTTCCGCGTCCAACGGCTTAGCTTGGCCTGGGACGAGGAGCACAAGTCGGTCGTTGTGGAAGCACACGACGGCGAAGACGATGAGACCGACGAAGAAGGTGCCTCGAGCACCTCAATGATGCAAAGCCTGCGAGTTCATCTCAGCCCAGCATTTGCCCGTGCCTTCTCGCAACGCTGTGCGCGCGCTGTTGAGGGTGGTCGGCCAAACTGTCCGTTCTGTGGCAACCCGCTTGATCCCAGTGGACACATCTGCCCCCGAGCCAACGGCTACCGTCGGTGACCTCGGCTCCTGTGCCGGAGTGGCTAGCAACAGCCACGATGGAAATCGAGGATCGCTGCGGGAAGCCTCCAACGTCACGTTGCGCGTGCAGTTTCACGACGGTGACCAGGAGCGGGCGCTGGCGAAGGCGGTCTACAAACCCATTCAAGGTGAGCGGCCGCTGGACGACTTCCCCGAGGGGACGCTAGCGGGGCGCGAGGTCACCGCATACCTAGTCAGCGAATGGGGCGGCTGGGGTCTGGTGCCGCCCACGATTCTGCGTGATGGCCCGCTGGGTCTGGGATCAGTTCAAGTGTGGGTAGAAGTTGACGATTCCCTGGCGGGGCCGGCTTCTGGCCTTCTCGATGTCTTCCCGCCCGAAGGATTGGATGAGGGTTGGCTGCCCTTGGTCCAGGCACAAGGGCCAAGGGTGAGCCCCTGGTTGTGGCGCACGCCGACCATGAGCAGTTGGCGTCCTTGGCCGTTCTTGATGCGGTGCTCAACAACGCGGACCGCAAAGCTGCTCACATTGCGCTAGATCCGCAGGGCCGCCTCTGGGGATTCGACCACGGGCTGTGTGCTCACGACGAGCCAAAGTTGCGCAGCGTGCTGTGGGGCTGGGCTGGACAAAAGATCCCGGATGCTGACGTGGCACGCCTGCAACAACTACACGACCACCTCAACAACGGTGGCAGACGTGAGCTGTTGAGCTATCTGGACGAAGCCGAGGTCGAGGAATTAGCCGTCCGTGCTGATCTTCTACTTTCCGATCCGGTCTTTCCTGCCCTGCCAACCGATCGCTATCCGTTGCCCTGGCCATTGTGGTGACGAGAGTGCGCTCCCGTGGCGCGATCTGCTAGTCGTCCCGGTTAGGCTTGTGGAGTGAAAGCCTGGAACTCCGTCCCCGTGCCCCGTCTCGCCGGAGCAGTGCAGCCACTGCGGGTCTTTGACACCGCCACCGGGCAGTTGACTACCGTTCATCCCGAGGATGGACAGGCTGGTTTGTATGTCTGTGGCATCACCCCCTACGACGCCACTCACATGGGCCACGCCGCCACCTACGTCACCTTTGACTTGGTGAATCGCCTTTGGCGAGATGGTGGTCTGAGCGTCAACTACGTGCAGAACGTCACGGACGTCGACGAGCCGTTGCTAGAACGTGCCGAGCGCGATGGTGTTGCCTGGCAGGACTTGGCTGCTGGTGAGATTGCGCTGTTCTTTGAAGACATGGAAGCCCTACGAGTCTTGGCGCCACGACACTACGTTGGCGCGGTAGAAGGCATCCCCGACGACGTCTCTGCTGTCGAGCAATTGGTGGCCACCGGAGCGGCGTACTTCGTGCCAGTGCCCGAGGGCGCCGTCGATCCCGCAGCCCGAGGTGACGTCTACCTGGACCTATCTCAACAGCCTGGTTTTGGCTCGGTCTCTGGTTGGACCCGACCCGAGATGATGGCGGTGTTCGCAGATCGCGGTGGCGACCCGGATCGCGCTGGCAAGCGCGACCAACTTGACCCACTGCTCTGGCGCGCAGCTCGCCAGGGTGAGCCGTCTTGGCCTGGGGGCGACTTGGGCGACGGCCGTCCCGGCTGGCACATCGAGTGTTCGACCATTGCGTTGCGCTACCTCGGGGCAACCTTCCAGTTGCAGGGTGGCGGCAAAGACCTGACCTTCCCGCACCACGAGATGTCGGCGACGCAAGCGTGCGCTTTGACGGGTCGGAATGCATTTGCTCAGGCGTATGTGCACCAGGCGATGGTCGGTCTTGAAGGCGAAAAGATGAGCAAATCCAAGGGCAACTTGGTCTTGGTGTCGCGGCTTCGCCGGCAGGGCGTTGACCCGCTGGCTATCCGGTTGGCTTTGTTGGGTCATCACTACCGCAACGAGTGGTCCTGGACCGATCAGGACCTCGAAGCCGCGACGGAGCGCCTGGCCCAGTGGCGGGCGGCTGCTCAAGTGGCTCAGTCGACGACGCCAGCCAACACAGACGTTGTCACTCAGGTCATCACGGACGTCCGAACGCGCCTCACTGACGACTTGGACTCACCTGGCGCCGTTGAGGTCGTTGACGCGTGGGCCAACGCCACGGCGAGCGATTCATCGCAGGCCGGTGGCAGCGACATCGTTGAGGCCATTGACGCCCTGCTGGGCATTAAGCTTTAGGGCGGGGCCCTCACGCCGGGTCGGTGTCTCGTTTGCGTAGATAGCGCTCAAACTCGCGAGCGATTGCCTCACCGCTTGCTTCGGGCAGCTCGGTCTCTGACTGCTGGGCTTCGAGGGCGCGGACGTATTCTGCGATTTCATCGTCGGTCTCGGCGAGTTGGTTCACTCCGCGCTCCCAAGCCCGGGCGGCTTCGGTGACTTCACCGTCGTCAATAACAATGCCCAGCAGATCTTGGAGTCGCCCCAACAGCGACAACGTGGCCTTTGGCGAAGGAGCGCTGCCAGCGTAGTGCGGAATCCCGGCCCACAGAGACAAAGTCGGCAACCCCATTCGGTGGGCATGATCGCTGATCACGCCAATCACTCCGGTAGGACCCTGATAAGTGCTGCGGTCGACCTCATCGCCTTCGCTGTGCAGCGATTCTTCTTCGCTGCTCACACCAACCGGGATGGGTCGGGTGTGCGGCACATCCGAAAGCAGGCCGCCTAACGTGATGACCATCTCGACATCCAAGCCTTCCAGATAGTCAACGATCTCGTTGGTGAAACTGCGCCACTTCACCGAGGGCTCGATGCCCTGAATGAGGACTACATCGCGGTCCAGGGGAGTGTAACGGGCCACGAGAATGCGCGTGCTTGGCCAACGAATCGAACTGACCCCTGCAATGCGCACCACGTGGGGGCGATTGACCTGAAAGTCGTAGTAGTCCTCTGGATCGACCATGGCGACCTCTTGGGCGGCCCAGACCTGGCTGAGATGCCGAATCACACCACTGGCAGACTCACCAGCATCATTCCAACCAGCGAAGGCTGCTAGCACGATGGGCTCTTTAAGCGGGCCGATCTCCGATAGTTCAATCAAAGCCGGGCCACCTCCTCAATAGTGTCGCTAACCACACCCTACGGCGGGGACCGTAGGATCGCGGTGTGGCCATCAACAACGATTTACCAGATGCCGTCCTGTGGGACATGGATGGCACGCTGATAGACACCGAGCCCTACTGGATTGCAGAGGAGAAGTCACTGGTCGCAGACGCAGGAGGCGTGTGGACCGACGAGGACGCACATCAACTGGTCGGCAACCCACTAGCCGTCTCTGCGCAGATCTTGATCGACAACACTCCGGTCACGGGTTCAGTGGAGGCCATCGTCAATCGCTTGTTGACTCGCGTGGTGCACCGCGTAAAACACCATATGCCATGGAGGCCCGGTGCGCGCGATCTGTTAATCGAGCTTAACCGGACCGGTGTGCCCTGTGCGCTGGTCACTATGTCGTACACCGAATTAGCGGAAATCTTGATTGAGGAACTCCCACCGGGCACATTCTCTGCCGTCATCACTGGTGACATCGTCGCCAATGGCAAACCACACCCAGAGCCCTATCTCACCGCGGTAGCCGCATTAGAGGTTCGGCCCGAAAACTGTATAGCTATTGAGGATTCGCCGACTGGTACTAAGTCAGCTGTGGCTGCAGGGGTGCCCACTATCGCAGTGCCGCACACCGTGCCCGTCCCGTACATCACCGGGTCAGTGCAGGTGGACTCACTGCTCGGGGTGAGTGCCGCTGACTTGAATCAACTGGTTTCGACGGCCGCTTCCACCTGAGTCGGTGCCGCCTCGGGTTGTTGCGCACCATCAGCAGTCGCGCGACGTGATGGTGGGTTAAGGGCACGTTCAAGCGCATCATCGGGTAACGGTGGGGGAGTGCCGCCGAACTCCGGACAGACATCTTGGTGGTGGCAAAACGAACACAATCGTGATTTTTGGGGCGCCAGTCGCCATTGCGGGCTGCCACTTCAATGGCTGCCCAGAGCGCCTGCATCTTGCGCTCGGTGGCCACTAACTCGGCTTCAACTGGCTCGTACCGCAAGATCTGCGCGTCCTTGAGATAAACCAGTTGCAGCATGGTTGGAATCACACCACGGGTGCGCCACAACACCAGGGCATAGAACTTCATTTGGAAGAGGGCCTTGCCCTCGAAGAGCTCCGACGGAGACCTGCCCGTCTTGTAATCGACAACGCGCAACCGACCATCAGGTGCGACGTCCAAACGGTCAACGTAGCCACGCAAGGTCAGGCCCTCCACTGCGCCTCCACGTAAAGCTCGCGTTCGGCGGGCTCAAGAAACTGGGGGTTTTCTAAGGTGAACCAACGCTGCACCAAATCGCCGGCGTCGGCCAGCCACTTGGTCAGGTCGGGGACCCCCTCACCCCCGTCACATAGGGCTGCAAACTCTGGCTCCTGCTCGACGAGCTGATCCCATTGCTCGGGCAACAAGCCGATGGTGGCTTCAGGGGTGCGCTGTTCGGCTGGCAAATCGAAGATGCGCTCGAGGGCTGCGTGGACCAGCGTGCCCCTGGCAGCAGCCGGGCTGGCCGGCTCAGGCAACTTGTCGATGACGCGGTAGCGATAGAGCAGCGGGCACTGCATGAAGTCCGATGCCCGGCTGGGAGAAAGTGCTGCGCTCATGAGGATCACTGTAGGCATGAGGACTGACAGACCGGCCACGTATGGTGATGGCATGGTGCAGCGGAGCCGGTCCTGGCAACTAGGAAGTTTGGCTGGCATCCCGATATTTCTGGGGCGTTCGTGGGTCTTGATCGCCGCCTTGATCACGGTGTTCTTTGGCCCGCTAGTCGAGTCGCTGGTGCCCGAAGCACGCCTCAACGGATACCTCGTCGCGTTCTTTTTCGCGGTTCTGCTGCTGTTGTCGGTGTTGGCTCACGAAGCAGCCCACGCCCTGACGGCAAGGTCCTTGGGGTATCGGGTCAATCGCATCGTGGCTGACTTTTGGGGCGGGCACACCGCTTATGACGGCACGGGCAGCACGCCCGGCCGCGCTGCGCTCGTCGCAGTGTCTGGGCCGTTAGCCAACGCGGGCTTGGCTGTGGTGGGTTTCGGTCTGGCCCAGGCCGTCCCGGCAGGCCAAGTTCCTTGGCTATTGCTCACCACCTTTACTACGGCCAACGCCTTTGTCGCTGCCTTCAATCTGTTGCCGGGCCTTCCCTTAGATGGCGGGTTCCTCGTTGACTCCCTGGTCTGGAAGGTATCCGGCAGTCGCGGCATGGGCACTCTTGTGGCGGGTTGGTGTGGGCGAGCGCTCGTTATCCTGCTTGCTTTCTGGGCTCTCGTCTTTCCCCTCATCGAGCAGAATGGCTTTGACCTCACTCGGGTCATTTGGGTCGGGCTCATCAGCTTCTTCCTCTGGCAAGGGGCTTCTGTGGCTATTGCTTCCGGCGCGGCGCGACGTCATTTTGAGGCCACCACGATCGACCGGGTTGCCCGTCCCGCCAGTGTTGTTTCTGTTGCTGACCTGATCGGGGACATTCCCTGGTCGAGCGCCGGAGTCTGGCTGGTGCGCAACGACGCGGGCGCACTGGTCGGCATCGTGGACGAGACCGCGCGGCGTGCGATCCCCACGGCGCAGGCACAACTAGCAACAGTGCGCTCAGTGACTCGTCAGCAGCCGGAGGGCTGGGCCATGAGTGCCGACCCTGCTGATGACGTGACTGCTGTCGTCGTGCAGATGCAAAAACTGCAGCAGCCGTTCATCGCCCTCGAGGTTTCGGAGCCGCCGACCTTCCGCATCATTCTGGCCACCGACCTCGACTGATGCGGAGTCCGCAGAGAGTCTCACCTAGACTCGCGCAAGTGACGAACCCGGCAACAGGAGCAAATGTGCGACGTGGACCCTTCCGCGTCGGCGATCGCGTGCAGCTCACCGACCCCAAGGGTCGGATGCACACCATCACCTTGGAGGAGGGCAAAGAGTTTCACACCCATCGTGGCCACATTAAGCACGATGACTTGATCGGCAATCCAGACGGCACCGTGGTGAAGCACACCGTTGGGACCGAATACCTCGCTCTGCGGCCCCTGCTGTCTGACTATGTGCTCTCCATGCCCCGTGGCGCCCAGGTGGTCTATCCCAAAGATGCTGGACAGATCGTCACGATGGCCGATATTTTTCCCGGGGCACGGGTGGTCGAGGCTGGTGTCGGCTCCGGGGCTCTCAGTCTTTCCTTGCTCCGAGCTGTGGGGGATCAAGGCCAACTCTTTTCCTTCGAACGTCGCGAAGACTTTGCCGAGATTGCCAAGGCCAATGGCCGGGTATTTTTGGTGAGGACCACCGGCCTGGCAGGTCACCGTTGGCGACCTCGTCGAAACGCTGCCGAGCACGGTTGAAAGTCACAGCATTGACCGCATTGTTCTCGACATGTTGGCCCCGTGGGAGTGCCTTGACGTTGTCGCCGATGCCCTTGCGCCCGGTGGCGTGCTGATTTGCTACGTCGCCACGGCCACCCAGTTGTCGCGTGTCGCCGAAGCTGCTCGCCTGCACGGATCGTTCACCGAGCCGCAGGCCTGGGAGTCGATGGTCCGAGGCTGGCACCTTGAGGGGTTGTCAGTGCGGCCAGAGCACCGGATGCACGGACATACCGGCTTCTTGATCACCGTGCGTCGGCTAGCGCCGGGCTCAAGCGCCCCCACGTCTCAAAGCGACCCGCCAAGGGTGCCTACGGCGAGGACTACACGCCGGTGGATGAGGAGTGGACCCCCGAAGACGTGGGGGAGCGGGTGAAGTCTGACAAGCGCTTGCGAAGGGTCCGCAGGGACGCGGTGGCTAATGCCGAGCTTTCCGTTCCGCAAGACCCGACGGAGGACGAATCACCTGCGGAGGCCGGGGATGAGTGAGGCTCGAGAGCGTCACCTAGAGCAACAAGTGAAGGCGCTAAATACCCGCCTACATGAGGCCAGCGCGAGCAATCAAAAGCTGACCGACACGCTGCAGCAAGCGAGGTCGAAAATCGTCTCATTGCGCGAGGACTTGGAGGCTCTGGGCACCCCACCGCTCAGCTTCGGTGTCGTCCTTGAGTCGAGCGACGCAAAACTTGTCGATGTTTTGTTCGCAGGACGCAAGGTCCGGGTGCAGTGCAGCTCAGAGATTGATCGCACCGACTTGTCGCCGGGCCGCGAGGTCTTGCTTAACGAAGCCCAAGCCATCGTTGCCATTGGCAACTTTGAGACGGTCGGCGACATTGTGGTTGTCAAGGAAGCCCTCGACGTCGGGCGCCTCCTCGTCATGGTGCGCGGCGAGGAGGAGCGCGTCGTCCGCACGGCCGGTCCGCTTCTCGATCTGACTATTCGCCCTGGCGACATGCTGTTGCTCGATAGCAAGAGTGGATTCGCCACTGAACGCATCGCCGCCCCCGAGGTCTCCGATCTGGTCCTTGAGACTGTGCCTGACATCGACTACTCCGACATTGGCGGATTAGGCCCGCAAATCGCCCAAATCCACGATGCGATTGAGTTGCCCTTTTGCACCGCAAGTTGTTTGCGGAGCATCAACTCACACCACCCCAGGGCGTCCTGCTGTATGGCCCCCCTGGATGCGGCAAGACGCTGATCGCCAAGGCTGTTGCTGCTTCGCTCGCTCGCCAGGCTGCGCAGCGATCAGGTCAGGAGACACCGCAGAGTTTCTTTCTGAACATTAAGGGACCCGAACTGCTGAACAAGTATGTGGGTGAGACTGAGCGCCACATCCGCCTGGTCTTCCAACGGGCCAGGGACACCGCCACCGCCGGTTACCCGGTGATTGTCTTCTTTGACGAGATGGAATCGCTATTTCGCACCAGGGGATCAGGCGTCTCCTCGGACGTCGAGACCACGATCGTGCCGCAGTTGCTCGCCGAAATCGATGGCGTTGAGCAACTCGACAATGTGATCATCATTGGTGCCTCTAACCGCGAAGACATGATCGACCCCGCCATCCTGCGACCCGGTCGATTGGACCTCAAAATCAAGATCGAGCGACCGGATGCCAGTGGTGCCCGAGAGATCTTTAGTAAATATCTGACCGATGAAGTCCCGGTTCACGATGACGACTTGGCGGAGCACGACGGCGATTTGGCCAGCACGTTGTCCGGGATGATCGCCGCTGTCGTGGAGCGGATGTATGCGCCGTTGGAGCAGAATCGTTTTCTTGAGGTCACGTATGCGAGTGGGCGCAGTGAAGTGCTCTATTTCGCCGACTTCGCCTCAGGCGCGATGATCCGCAACATCGTCGACCGTGCCAAAAGATCGCGATCAAAGCGTATCTAGATGGCGAAAAACGCGGCCTGCGGGTTCAACACCTCATCAGTGCGTGTGAAGCTGAGTTCAGGGAAAACGAAGATCTGCCCAACACGGCTAACCCGGACGATTGGGCGCGCGTGTCCGGGCGCCGCCAGGAGCGGATTGCTTATCTGCGACCGCTCTCGGGTGCGCATGCACAGACCCTCACGCTGTCGGACGAAGGTAACTAGCAGCGAGGTGCGAGAGGGCGAAGCCCGCGGTCAAGGTCAGAGTTGCGACCGCAACGAAGGCTAGCGCCGCTCCATCGCCAGTCAGCAACCGCAGAATCATGCCCACTGCAACGGTTGGCAGCGCCAAGCCAATAGCCTGCTGCCACCACGTTCGGACCGAGAGACTTCCGCGAACGACGCCTAGCCATCCCGCCAGCGCTAGTCCGATCAGGAATGGCCAAGCAGTGTCGGCGATCCCCAGAATGCTCAGACCTTCGGCGTGATTGCTCCGACCAGCCGCCGCGAAGGCGATCACCACCACGGCATCGACCCCGAGGCCGGTGAGCACGGAGCGCGCGAGGGAGGGTGTTGTAAGCATGGACGTATTCTCATGCATGCCGCGAGGCTGAGCCCGATCGGTTCACTACAGTGCTGAGGTGAGTCCCCACTTTTGAGTTATAGGAGCATTCGTGAGCGCTAACCCGCCGCAGACCGACGTCTTAAGCGAGCCAGCATCACACGAGATGTCCATGACCTCGGTGCGACTCATCATCACCGTGCTGGCGCTATGCGGCACGCTCGTTTCATTGCAGCAGACATTAGTGCTGCCACTGCTTCCGGAGTTTCCGCGGATTCTCAACACCACGACCGAGAACGCTTCGTGGTTGGTCACCGTCACGTTGCTGACATCCGCGGTCGGGACGCCCATCGTTTCCCGGCTAGCCGACATGTACGGCAAAAAGCTGATGATGATTTTTTGCCTTGTCTGCGTGATCCTCGGCGCGCTGATGGCTTTGGTCTCAAGCACCCTGCCCTGGGTGATTGCCGGTCGCGGACTCGCAGGTATCGGGACTTGCCTGGTGCCAGTCGGTATTTCCATCATGCGTGACCAGTTGCCTGCCGAGAAGGTCGGTCAAGGCGTTGCCTTGATGAGCGCCACACTGGGTATCGGGGGAGCTATCGGGATTCCCTTGGCTGGCGTCATCTCCGAGCAATGGGACTGGCACGCGTTATTTTTGGTCAGCGGAGCCTTTGCCGTCGTCATGCTGATCCTCGTCGTGATGATCGTGCCGGAATCGCAGGTGCGGACCAAGGGACGATTCGACTACATCGGCGCCGTCCTCCTGTCGGCAGTCTTGACGAGTTTTTTGCTGGCTATCTCCAAGGCTGGCGCCTGGGGCTGGGACGACGCCCGCACGATCACCCTCATCCTGGTCGCCGGCGCGATCTTGGCGGCCTGGGTGCCCTGGGAGCTTCACTCGGGACAGCCACTGGTCGATATTCGCACCGCAACACGACGCACCGTGTTGCTGACAAACTCTGCGTCCGTGCTCATCGGGTTCGCGATGTTCAGCAACTTCTTAACCAGCGCGCAACAGGTGCAAATGCCGATCGCCACCGGCTACGGCTTCAACCTCAGTGTCATTGAAACAGGCCTGGTGATGCTGCCCGCAGGACTGGCCATGGTGGCCATGTCGCCGGTGGCTGCCGGCCTCATCTCCCGCTTCGGCGCGCGCAGCGTCTTGATGGCCGGACCGCTGATCATGGCCGTTGGTTTCATCCTGCGCACGTTCCTCACCGGCTCGGTCGCCGAAGTGATGATCGCCGCTGGCATCACGTCGATCGGCACGGCGATGTCGTTCGCCGCGATGCCAGCGCTGATTATTCGCTCGGTGCCGATCACTGAAACTGCGTCTGCCAACGGCCTCAACACTCTGCTGCGGGCCCTAGGCACCGCCACGGCTAGCGCCGTCGTCGCTGCCGTCTTCTCGAGCCTGACCGTCACCGTTGGTCAGGCCGTCGTGCCGTCCTTCACCGCATACCAGGTGGTGTTCTATGCCGGTGCCGCGGCCGCTATTGGTGGAGCTGGCATCGCCGCCTTCATCCGGCGCCCAGTCGCGGCGGCCGCTGGCCAGGTCAGCGACAAGCCGGGGGACCGCCATCAAATGAAGGCGGAGGGCACCCATAGCGAGTGGATTATCACCGGGCGCATCGTTGATGACAACGAGCAGCCGATGAAGCAGGCGGTCGTGACCGTTCTGCACCCCGACGGTCGCCACCTGGACTGGAGCCGCACCGATGCCAGTGGCCGTTACGCCGTGGCGCTCCCTCAGGCGGGCACCTACCTGATGATTGCCTCGGCCGACGGCTGGGGGCCAATGTCTGGGCTGGTGGAGTTGGGCGACGGCGACTTTGACGTGATTAAAATGAACCGACGCCTGCGGCTGATGGGTTGGGTGACCGATGATGGCGCACCGTTCGGTGACGTATTGGTGTCGCTCATCCAGCACTCGGGCGACTACGCGGCGACCACCACCGCAGACACCGATGGCTACTACGACATTGGCCTTCCGCCGCCTGGCCGCTACGTGCTGACCGTGGTGCACGCCGCCAGTGGTCGCACTAAGTCCCGAGCGGTGCATGTTGGCTCGATGTCGGCCACGGTAGACATCGACCTCACGACTGGGGTGCCAGCGCAACTGCGCAAAATGGCGCGTTCATAGCGCCTAGGGTTGCCCCATGACAGTGCGCAGAGTGATGGGGATCGAAACCGAGTATGGCGTCGCGCTGCCTGGTCAGCCCGCCGCCGACCCCATCATGTGGTCCGGACGGGTCGTCCAAGGCTATGTGCGCTCCGCAGCCACCAATGCAGCCTTGCCACTCCCTCTGGCTGGGACTACGCCGACGAAACACCTTTGCGCGATGCCCGCGGATTCTCGATGGCCAGGGCCTTGGCGGACGTCAGCCAACTCACTGATGTTGATGACCCGATGATCGCCAACAGCGTGCTGTCGAACGGCGCAAGGCTGTATGTCGACCACGCCCACCCCGAGTACTCCTCGCCAGAAGTGATGTCCCCGCTGGACGCGGTGCGGTGGGATCGAGCCGGTGAATTGGTGATGCGCCAAGCCGCCGATCATTGGGCACAGTCGGGTGAGCCAGTGCGCTTGTACAAGAACAACGTGGATGGCAAAGGCGCCTCCTATGGCACGCACGACAATTACCTCGTCCCGCGGTCGGTGCCGTTCGCTGATCTGATCAGTGGGCTTTTACCCTTTTGATTGCGCGCCCAGCGATCTGCGGTGCCGGCCGGGTGGGGCTGGGCGTGGCCTCGCAAGGCGCGGGTTTCCAAATCAGTGCTCGAGCCGACTACATCGAAGCCGAAGTCGGGCTTGAGACAACCCTCAAGCGCCCGATCGTCAACACCCGCGACGAGCCACACGCCAGCCCATCGGTGCATCGCCGCCTGCACCTGATCACCGGGGACGCGACCTGTGCAGATGTTGGCACGTTGCTGAAGGTGGGCAGCACGAGCGCGGTGTTGCGGTTGATTGAGTCTGGTCGCCATCCTCGGATCGAACTCATCGATCCTGTCGCTGGGGCACGGACGTTGTCACGAGATCCGTCGTTCACTGCGACCGTGCTCTCAACCGACGGTAGGCGCTGGAGTGCCCTCGACATCTTGGAGGCTTACCTCGTGGCCTGCCGGGAAGCCGTTGCCGATGAGGCGCCTGGGTGGATTGCTGACGGCGACACTCAGCTGGTGCTGGATCGCTGGCAGTCGGTGCTCGATCGCTTGCGGGTTGACCCCTCCCAACTGGGTGCTCAGTTGGATTGGGTTGCCAAATGGAACCTGCTGCGCGGTTTTAAAGAGCGTGATGGCCTGAGTTGGGATGACCCACGTTTGCAACTCATCGACATTCAATACTCCGATGTCGACCTATCTCGTGGCCTGGCGGCCAAGCTGCGTGCTGCCGGCAGACTTGAATCGTTGGTGAGCGACGAGGCCGTCAGAGCTGCCATGGTGACCCCGCCATCAGATACCCGGGCGTGGTTTCGAGGCGCGTGCGTAGCCCGCTATGGGTCTGATGTGAAGGCTGCATCGTGGGATTCCGTAGTGCTGCTGGACCGTCATTCGCGCCCGCAACGGGTAGGGATGCCCGAGCCGGAGGGTGGCACCGAGAGCATCTGGGCCGCCCGTGTCACCACCAGCACCACGTCCGGTGACCTGCTAGAGCATCTGTCAGACTAAAGGTATGTCTGGACAAGAGCAGCAGCGACGCAACACTCCCGAGCCTGAGGAGCCCACACCCCGGCCCCCGCACCGGTGGCATCGGAGGCCAAGAAGGACGCTGAACTCGACTCATTCTTGGACGAGATCGATGGTGTCCTCGAGACGAACGCCCAAGAGTTTGTGCACGGATTTGTGCAAAAGGCGGCCAATAACCTCAAGCCAACCGGCGCCGCCTAGGGTGGTGACATGGATCGACGTGTGTATGGCATTGAGACTGAGTTTGGGGTCACCTGCGCCTTCACCGGGGACAAGCGGCTTTCCTCAGACGAAGTGGCTCGTTACCTGTTTCGCAAGGTTGTGACCTGGGGGCGTTCGAGCAATGTGTTCTTAGGTAACGGCGCCCGGCTCTACTTGGACGTCGGCTCCCACCCGGAGTACGCCACCGCAGAGTGCGACTCAGTCGACGACTTGATCGCGCAGGAAAAGGCGGGGGAGTTGATCGTTCACGACCTGGCCCTCGACGCTGAGCGTCGGATGGCCAACGAGGGCATTGAAGCCCGCGTCTACGTGCTCAAAAACAATGTTGACTCTCGGGGCAACTCCTATGGGTCGCACGAGAATTACTTAGTGCGACGTGCTGCTCCGCTCAGCCGAATCACCGACAGTTTGATCCCGTTCTTGATCACCCGCCAGTTGCTCACGGGGGCAGGTCACCTGCAAGTCACGGGTGAGCGCGCGACATACCAACTCAGCCAGCGCGCCGACCACATGTGGGAGGGTCTTAGCTCTTCAACGACCCGGTCGCGACCAATCATCAACACACGGGATGAGCCGCACGCGGACGCTGAGCAGTTCCGCCGCTTGCACGTCATCGTGGGGGACTCCACGATGAGCGAAACGACCACGAGATTGCGCGTGCTCACCACCGGGCTGTTGCTCGCCGCCATCGAAGCGGGCACGCCCATGGGCGATCTGAGCATCGCTGACCCGGTGCGCGCTATCCGGGCCGTTAGCCGCGACAAAACCGGGACTAAGCCGATCAAACTGGCAACAGGTCGCACGATGAGCGCACTCGAAATGCAGTACGCGTTCCTCGCCAAGGCCAGGAGCTTTGCCGAATCGTCTGGCCTGATTGAGCATGAAACCTATTCGTGGGCGCTGGAGTTGTGGGAGCGCGGGCTGCATGCAGTGGAAAGCGAGCAGTGGGGCCTCATCGACACCGAGATCGAATGGGCGATGAAGTGGCGGATGATGGAGCGCTATGCCGCCAAGTTCAGTCTGGGGATGGCAGATCCACGGATGCAGCAAATCGACATGGCCTGGCATGACATTCACCCCGACCGTGGGCTGTACAACCTACTGGCCAAGCGAGGGAATGTGGCTCGCATCGTTACCGACGCGGATGCCAAGAAGGCCATGGTGACCCCGCCGCAGACCACTCGCGCCAAAATGCGTGGCGAGTTCATCCAGGCAGCGCATCAATATGGCCGCGACTACAGCGTGGACTGGGTCCACCTCAAACTCAACGACGTCCCAGCCACCACAGTGATGTGTCGTGACCCACTAGTTGCCCGCGATGAACGGGTAGACCGGCTGCTAGCAGGCATTCGCGCTGGCACTCCCAGCCAAGATTCAGTCGCAGCGTTGTAGGGTTGGGGCGAATCCATTCGCTAAGAGAAGGAATGCGCGTGCGCTCTCCCGCTCAAGCTGCTTGCTCTTGCAGCCGCTCCCATTATTTTGTTGTCCGCGTGCTCGAGCGACGGTGGCGATGACGCAGCTGCAACGTCAGCGCCCGACAACGCTGCCGCTACCTCGGCTGGCCCAGATAGTGCTTCGAGCACTGCCGCAGCCAGCACTGACATCGCAGATGTTGACGTCGATGTCGCCGACGAGGATGGCGTGTCAGTCCCGAGCCTGACCTTGGGTGGCGACACCTTCGCCGACGGCGCCGTGCCGTTCAGCCTGGAAGCCACCGAGACCAAAGAGGTCGACGAGGGCGACGGCAACACTGTCGAAGCAGGCGAAGAGGTCACGGTCAAGTACCTCGCCGTCAACGGCACCACCGGCGAAGAGCTGCTGAGCACCTTCCCGACTGAGGAAAGCGTCGTGATGGACACCTCCTCGGAGCTGCTGCTTCCCGCATTTGCTGAGACGCTGGTCGGCCAGAAGGCTGGCTCTTCCTACATTTTGGGCATGCCGCCCGCCGACGGTTTCGGTGAGGCTGGCAACGCGAACTTGGGCATTAACCCAGGTGACACCGTCCTCTTCTACGTCGAGGTCATCAGCTCGGCTACCCCGCTGAGCCAGGCCGAGGGCGAAGAAGTTGAGCCGAAAGATGGCTTGCCCACGGTCGAAGCAGACGGCACGTCGCCCGCCACCATCACCATCCCGGATGACCTGGATGCACCAGATGAGCTAGTTGTCGAGCAGCTCATCAAGGGTGAGCGCGCTGAGGTTGAGGCCGGACAAACTGTCTCGGTCCACTACACCGGTGTGAAGTTCAGCGACGGTGAGCTATTTGACTCCTCGCTCACTTCTGGCACCCCTTCTCAACGGTCATTGGCGCAGGCCAGGTCATTGAAGGCTGGGATGAAGGCCTGGTTGGACAGCCCGTCGGATCCCGTGTGCTGATGATCATCCCGCCGGAGCTGGCTTATGGCGCAGCGGATGGCAACGAACTGCAAGAAGAGACATTGGTCTTTGTCGTCGACATCCTGTCGGCCAGCTGACTCAATGCACTGAAGGACGAGGTCGCACCGGATTGGTGTGGCCTCGTCCGTCTTTATCCCGGCCCAATCCCACCAGAGAAAGGTTGCTTTCATGAGCGAGAAGACCAAGCCCGAAATTGAGTTCCCCGGGGAGAACCCGCCGAGCGAGTTGGAGCTAGAGGACATCATCGTTGGCGATGGTGCCGAGGCCACCCCGGCTCCACCATTGCTGCGCACTATGTCGGTGTCTCCTGGTCCACCGGTGAAGAGTTCGACGCATCGTGGAACCGCGGTCAGCCGCTGTCCTTCACCGTTGGCGTCGGCCAGGTCATCCAGGGCTGGGACACCGGCCTGTTGGGCATGAAGGTCGGCGGACGCCGTCGGATCACCATCCCGCCGCACCTCGGCTACGGTGACCGCGGCGCTGGCAACGTGATCAAGGGTGGCGAAACCCTGATCTTCGTGGTTGACCTTGAGGACGTTTCCTAGAGGACTCATCGCGCGGGGCGTCTTGCAGCTGGTCGGCTGCGAGGCGCCCCGCTGCCATTGCTGCTAAGAAGGCAATCGGGTCATCGCTCAGTCCTCGGCCCATGGTCGAGAGTCGCACTGGCGTCTGGTCCAGTGCCGCTAGCCCATCAGCGCAGGAAACCGTAGCCACCCCAAGATGTGGCGCTGCGCCCACGAGATCAGCCACTTGCCGCTCCACTTGGATACGCAAATCCTCGTCAATGCCCACGCCGGAAAGGTCGGGCAGGGCCAAGGTCGCCGGACGATTCAGGACTCGCCCGTATGCGGTGATCGAGTGATGCGAGAGGCCCCGGTGACGTGGACGTGGGTCAGCGCCAGACAGCCGCAAGCAACCGATTGGCCGGCCGTTCAAAACGGCCGCCGCGTTCAGTGCCTCACCGGCAGCGACCCCGGAGAACCCCCAGCGAGTGCCCGTCCCTAAATTGCCTGGCCCTTGAGCGATGATCGCGATATCGGCCTGCACTATGTGCCGGGCGGCCAGCAGGCCAGTGTGAATCGTGACCGCCTCAAGATCGCCGCCATAGCTCTGGCCGGTGGTGATCACACTCGCTAACCAGCCGTGCTCGCGAAGCGTTGCTGCCGACCGTGAGAAGGCCGCTGGCAAGGCTCCGCCATCAGCCATCACGTAGGCGACTGTGAGGGCAGGGTTAGTGAGCCTGATGCCGGCAATGATGGCCGGCACACTGGAGTGCAGGTCGGCGACGACCACCGGCATACCGCCAATCGAGTCTGCGTCTTCAAGCACCTCGTGATGCGGACTCTCCTGGTCATCGACGCCGAGCACCATGGTCTGCGTCGGGGTGTAGCGCGCTTGACCAGGTGGCCAGGACCGCGGTGCGGCTCAGGCAGCCGATCAAGGTTAGCGACCACCATGGCCAGGCCTCCTGTGCCGAGGCCTTTGACGACGGTGGTGATGTTGAGCAGCACTTTGTCACCCACCTCCGGCTGGCCGACCTCAGCGAGGTAGGCCAGAGCGCGCATCTGACCGTGCTGCTCCACCTCGACGGTGAAGACCGCTGCACCATTCCAACCGTCGTGTTTGCCGCTGACTACTCCCAAGGCCCAATCGATCACAGGGATTACCCTACGGCTCAGGTAGCGTGCGCTCTATGGTTCGACCTAGTCCAGCAGCAGTGAAGACAGAGCGTCTGTTGAATTTGGTGATCTGTCTGCTCTACACCCGTCGGCCGCTGAGCAAGGCCCGGATTCGCAAACTTGTCCCGCAATATCAGGACAGCAGCCCTGATGCCTTCGACCGGATGTTTGAGCGCGACAAGGACGAGCTCAGGGAGCTGGGCATCCCGCTGCGCACCGAGGCGATCGTTGAATCGTTCGAAGACGACCTGGGATACCGCATCGATGAGCGCGAATACCGACTACCCGATGTCGAGTTCTCCGCCGATGAACTGGCGGTCATTGGGTTAGCCAGCCGAGCGTGGTCGCAGGCTTCATTGGCCGGCCCAGCGGCTCAAGCGTTGCGCAAGTTGCAAGCTTCGGGGCTGGAGCGCGACGACGCCAGTGTCCTCGGGCTCGAGCCGTTACTGCACACCGCGGAGCCGCAGTTTGAAGCCGTCCGCAAAGCGGTCGTTCAGCAATACGCCATCAGTTTTTCGTATCGGTCTGGGCGAGACCGCGCCCTCAGCGAACGCAAGGTTGAGCCGTGGGCGCTGACCAACTGGCACGGCCGGTGGTATCTGACTGGTTTTGACCAAGACCGCCAAGCAGCCCGAGTTTTCCGGCTGGACCGGTTCTCCGGCAAGGCCAGCAAGCTGCGCAAACAACGGACATACCAAGTGCCGACCGACCACGATCCGCGGGCGATGATCACCGCCAGCCAAAATGGCTCGTCCACCTCGGCAGTCCAGCTGCAACTGAGAAGCGGCAAGGGCGCGAGTCTGCGCAAACAAGCTGCCCGGATCGCCACCGGCGAAGTCTGGGACGAGGTCACCATTGAAGGCGCGCGGCTCGACCGCATCGTGCCCGACATCTTGAGCCTGGGGCCAGACGCAGTCGTCACCGCGCCGCAGGAAGCCCGAGTTGCCGTTCGAGCAGCCATCCAGCGGATCCTGAACACACACCAGGGGGTGAAGCATGACAACGTTCGAATCGGCCACCGCGCGCCTTGATCGCCTCCTCACCCTGGTCCCGTGGTTGATGACCAACCAAGGGATCGACTTGGCGGAGGTCGCTGCGAGTTTTGACGTCAGCCAAGAGCAGATTGTTGATGATCTACAACTGCTCTTTGTCTGCGGCACCCCGGCCACATGCCAGATGACTTGATTGAGGCATCGTGGGAAGGCGGAAAGCTCTATGTCGGCAATGCCGACACCATCGCGACCCCATTGCGGCTAGGTCGCGATGAGGCCTTGGCCTTGATCGTGGCGCTTCGTGCCCTCGCAGCCAGCACAGACCCGGCCAATCGTGACGCTATCGACCGCGCGCTGATGAAACTTGAGCAGGCATCGGGGAGTCCGGCAACGTGGCCAACCGGGTCAGTTTTGCCGTCGAAGATGATCAAGACGCAGCAAATCACCTAGAGCGTCTGCGCTCGGCGCTAAGTGATCATCGACGCGTCAGCATCACCTACCTGGCAGCCTCACGCGATGAGTCCACCGAGCGCGACGTCGACCCGATGCGTGTCGTCCAGGTTGGGGGCTACTGGTATCTCGAGGGTTGGTGCCACCGAGCAGACGACGTGCGGCTCTTCCGCCTCGATCGAATTGAAGCACTCACGGTGCTCGACCAAGACGGCACTCCGCCAGAGCATGCAACATCCCGCCCGATTGGCCCGGGCGTCTTCCGGCCCAGTGAGCAAGACGAGCTTGTTTTGCTGGTCTTGGAGCCAAGTGCTGCGTGGGTGGTGGAGCAATTCCCGGTGGAGAGTGTCGTCGAGTTGGCTGATGGCTATCTCGAGGTAGGGATCAGAGTGGCTGACCCACAATGGCTGACCCGATTGATCTGGCGGTTAGGTGGTCAAGCACGAGTGGTCTCTCCGGCGTCTTTGGTCGAATCTATTCGTCACGCAGCCCAGACAGCGCTGGCGCTGGGTTAAAGAGAACTCAGCCACAGGGAACACTCAGTGGTTCGGGAGTAGACTAGAAACGCTCAGGTCCCGTGAGCCAGAGATCAACGCAGAGAGGCACACCGTGTTAAGGAACATCCAAGGCTGGCCATTGGTCATCATCATTCTGGCCATCATTATTTTGGTGGGCTGGAAGCGCTTGCCAGACGCTGCGCGCAGTGTGGGTCGTTCCATGCGCATCTTGAAGTCTGAGGTCGAGCAGATGGGCAGCGATAAGGACGAACAGCCCAGCGCCGCCAGCACCGACACCGTCGACGGCGAAGCCAAGGCCGCCACTGATAACGAGTCTGAGGCGACCGCGCACAACAACGATGAGCGCCCCAACACTTAATCACTGATCGGTTAGCCGTGCCCTCTGTCAAACGTAAGCAGCGCGACCCCGAGGGGCGGATGGCGCTGTCGGAACACTTCATTGAGTTCCGCAACCGGGTTGTTGTTGCCGTTATCGCGACGATCGCTGCCGCCATCGTTGGCTGGATCTTTTACGACCAAATCCTCGAGGTCATTCTCGACCCAGTGACGGGCAAGACGGACGCGGACGGCGATCCCTTGGTCAGCACCAACTTCTCAAATTCGCTGACCGCGCCCTTTGCTATTCAGTTGAAAGTCTCGCTGTTCACCGGGTTTGTCCTTTCAAGCCCAGTCTGGATTTGGCAACTGTGGGCGTTCTTGCTGCCTGGCCTGAAGCCAAGGGAGCGCAAATTAGCCCTCTGGTTCTTTGCAGCTTCCGTGCCGCTCTTCTTCGCGGGTTGCGCTTTGGCTGCCTGGGCATTGCCGCAAACAACCGGTGTGCTGCTGACTTTCATCCCCGAGGCGGCAGGCACTGGCTTGTTGGACGGCACGATGTACCTCAACTTTGTGCTCTATTTTGTCATCGCGTTTGGTGTCGCGTTTCTGCTTCCTGTCTTTATGGTCGGGTTCAACAGCATCGGGTTCTTCCCCGTCCGGTTGATGATTAGCGGGTGGCGGATCGCCCTGCTCGCTGTGCTCCTCTTTGCTGCGATGGCGACCCCCGATCCCAGTTTGTGGACGATGTTCGCCTTGGCAGCCCCTATGTTCGCGCTCTACTGGGTCGCGGTCGGTGTGTCAGCGATCAACGAGCGCCGCCGCAAGAAGAAAGACCCGGAGTGGACTAAGGCGTCCGATACTGAGGCCAGCAGCATCGAGGCCTAGGGCCTGCACGATCTGACAAAGGTGCTGACGTAGCCTGAACCTATGGCATCACCAGCAGAACGTTATGCGGCTGCCCGGCGTCGGAGTGCTCGTGAGGCCTCTCCCGCAGGCAAGTTTGAAGCAAATCTCCCGTTTGAATTAGATGACTTCCAGCGCGAGGCGATTGATGCGGTCGCCCAAGGGGCCGGAGTGCTGGTGGCGGCTCCGACAGGATCGGGCAAAACCATCGTGGGGAGTTCGCTGTCGACCTGGCCTTGCGGACTGGTCGCAAAGCCTTCTACACGACGCCGATTAAGGCCCTCTCGAATCAGAAGTACAACGATCTCGTCGCGGTGCACGGCCCCGACAACGTCGGCCTGTTGACCGGCGACTCCTCGATCAACGGAGAGGCGCCGATCGTCGTCATGACCACCGAGGTCTTGCGAAACATGATGTATTCGGGGTCGCATACCCTGACCAACCTCAGTTATGTCGTGATGGATGAGGTGCACTACCTCGCAGATCGCTTCCGTGGCGCTGTTTGGGAAGAAGTGATCATCCACCTGCCTGAGTCAGTGCAAGTGATTTCACTGTCCGCCACGGTCAGTAACGCTGAGGAGTTCGGCGATTGGCTGCGCACTGTGCGGGGGAACACCGAGGTCATCGTCAGCGAGCACCGCCCAGTCCCACTGTGGCAGCACATGATGGTGGGCAAGCGGATGATGGACCTCTTTGTCCAGGAGCCGGGAAGCACCCCGGGTGAGGGCGGCACTACACGGATCAACCCGGAGTTGCTAGAGGCCATCCGGTCTTCGGAACGCGCAACGACCGGTTGGCGACGCGATGACCCAGGCGCTCCGCGCGGGCGTCGGGGCAAGGTCTCCAACAAGCACTCATCCAACAACGGCCCCAGTGGCGATCGGGGTGCACTCCCCGGTGGCACGGCTTCGCGCGCTCAAGTCATTGAACAGTTGGACCGGGCTGGTCTGTTGCCCGCGATCACGTTTATCTTTTCGCGGGCAGGCTGTGACGGCGCCGTCGGCCAACTCCTCTCGCGCAACACTCGCCTCATCCCGATCGAACGGGGCCTTGAGATTCGACGCAAGGTCGAAGAACGCGTCGCTGAGATCGGCGATAGCGATCTCAGCGTCTTGGGCTACCGAGACTTTGTTGAGGGGCTCACTCGTGGTTTTGCCGCTCACCACGCCGGCATGTTGCCGCTGTTCCGTGAATTGGTGGAGGAGTTCTTCACCGCTGGGGACGTGCGCGCAGTGTTTGCCACCGAGACTTTGGCGTTGGGCATCAACATGCCCGCCCGCACGGTCGTTTTGGAAAAGCTGGTCAAGTTCAATGGTGAGTCACACGCCCCAGTGACTCCGGCCGAATACACGCAATTGACGGGTCGCGCTGGTCGGCGGGGCATCGACTTCGAGGGCCATGCCGTCGTCTTGCATCGTCGCGGCCTTGACCCTTTGATGTCGCTGGGCTGGCCTCGGCTCGCACCTTCAAACTGCGCTCAAGCTTCAAGCCCAGCTATAACATGGCGGTGAATCTTGTTGCTCGGTTTGGCCGCGATGAAGCCGGTGAATTGCTCCAGTCCTCCTTTGCCCAGTTCCAGGCGGATGCTGGCGTTGTCGGTCTCACCTCGCAACTGCGTAAGAATGAGGCTGCGCTGGATGGCTACCGGGAGTCGATGACCTGCCACCTCGGTGATTTCGGCGAGTATTCGCGGATCCGGCAGCGCATCACTGCTACGGAGAAGTCCAACTCGCGCCGGCGCGCTGCGACTCGGCGATCGGCTATCGCGGGCAGCTTGGAGAAGTTGCACCGTGGTGATGTCATCCACCTGTCCAGTGGCCGTCGCCGTGGAATGGCTGTTGTCTTGGCCGGCTCCGGGGAGTCGGTCGCGGCCCGGAGCCAACCGTGCTGACGGTGGATGCACAAGTGCGCAGGCTGGGCGTTTCTGAGTTGGAGAAGCCAGTGCACGCCTTGGACAAACTGCAGGTGCCAGCGCACTTCAACCCCCGAAATGCCAAGTCGCGGCGAGATCTCGCCGCCACGTTGCGGATCAAGGTGCCCGACGACGCCCATCTGCGCCACAAGAGCACTGAAGCGGCCGACGAGGCGATGGATGAAGCCACGGCGGCTGAGCTGCACGAATTGCGAGCAGCCATGAAGCGTCACCCCTGCCACCAGTGCCCAGAGCGTGAGGACCACGCCAGGTGGGCAGCGAGGTGGTGGAAACTACGGGCTGAATCGGATGACCTGCAACGCAAGATCAGCGGCCGCACTAACACCGTTGCCCGCACTTTGATCGGATCTGTGACTTGCTGTCCGAGTTGGGATACCTCAGCAAAGACGGGCGACAGGTCACTGAAGAAGGCCAAAAACTGCGCCGCCTCTACACCGAGCAAGATCTCGTAGCCGCCGAATGCCTGCGCCGCGGCACGTGGAACCGCCTAGATGCCCCGTCGCTGGCTGGTGCACTCAGCATGCTGATCCACGAGCCACGCGGTGAGGAGCAACTTGAGCCCCGGATGCCCAACGTCGAAACGACTGAGGCTTATCACGAGATGGTCGCCGTCTGGTCGCAACTGCAAGACCGTGAGGCGGACAAGCGACTCGCCTCGGCCGGCCAACTCGATGCGGGCATTGCCTGGATGATCCACCGCTGGGCATCGGGTGGAAGCCTGGAAGATGTGCTCAAGGGCAGCGATATGTCAGCCGGAGACTTTGTCCGACGCAGTCGCCAAGTGATTGACCTCTTGGGGCAGGTTGCCCAAGCTGCCCAGCCGGACGTCGCTGATAACGCTCGCAGCGCCACTGCTGCCATGCTGCGTGGGGTATTGCGGCCGATCGTCTCGGCTAGTCAGGGCTCGTAGTCGTCAGGGGCCTTAACGCTGTAGGTCCAGGGCTGAGAGCAGTCGCCCGACAGAGTTCTCGATGCCATAAGCGGCAATGAGTTCTTCAAGGGTGGCTGGGTCCGCGATCTCGCGGGCAGAGTCACCGGGATGTTGGGCAAAGGCGCGTCGTCAGCAACTTTGACCACCTTGGGCGCGACGTCGAGATAGTCAGAAGCGGCCTCTAGGTTCTTTCGGCGTGCGCCTTTGATTGCCGGGTCGCCGTTGTCGACGGCAGCACGAACGCCGGCCAGCGTGCCGTAGGTCTCGATCAACGCAGCGGCCGTTTTGTCACCGATGCCCTTCACCCCGGGCAACCCGTCGCTGGTGTCACCACGCAGCGTCGCCATGTCAGCGTACGCAGCGCCGGTAGGCACGCCGTAACGCTCCTGCAGCGACGACTGAGTCAGCACTTCAGCATCGCGGACTCCCGCTTTGGCGGTATAGATCACCCGCACGGGGGCAACATCATCAATCAGTTGGAAAAGGTCGCGGTCTCCGGTGACGACGTCGACAGCGACCCGGCCCGAATACTGAGCCGTGTAGGTGCCGATCACGTCATCAGCTTCGTAGCCGTCAGAGCCAATGACGGGGATGCCAACGGACTCGATGACTCGACGCAAGAGGGGCACCTGGACATTGAGATCCTCGGGCGCGTCTTCCTTGTCGGTCGTGCCCTCAATCAACCGGTGCGACTTGTACGTCGGGATCGCATCGGTGCGAAAGGCTGGTCGCCAGTCGTTATCCCAGCAGCAGACCAAGTGAGTTGGCTCGAATCGCGTCACCAGCGTGGCGATCATGTCGCTCAACCCACGGATGGCATTCGTTGGGGTGCCATCCGGCGCGGGGAAGACTCCTTCACACCGAAGTAAGCCCGGTAGTACAACGAGGCCGTGTCTAAGAGCAACAATCGCGATTCGGAGGTCATGGCTCATAGGCTATGTGCTTATGGAGTCTTTGGATCGCCACATCGTCACTCTTTTGGCGCGTGAGGGGCGGATGAGTTTCGCCGATCTTGGCCGCAAGGTCGGTCTTTCGACCTCTGCGGTCCACCAACGGGTCAAGCGACTTGAAGACCGGGGCATCATCGCCGGCTACCGAGCCGAGATCAACCACACAGCCGTCGGGCTACCCCTCACTGCGCTCATTTCGGTGGTGCCGTTCGACCCTTCCGCGCCTGACGACATACCCGAACGGTTGACTGGCGTGCCACAGATTGTCTCGTGCTGGTCTGTGGCGGGCGATGAAAACTATGTGTTGCTAATCCGGGTACAGCGGCCCCAAGAATTAGAAGAATTGCTGGCCACCATTCGCGCCAAAGGCCAGTGCAGCACCCACACCACCGTGGTTCTTTCCACTCCGTGGGAGGGCCGGGCAGCGATGGTGCCAGTTGACCCGCCAACGGTGACGCCCGGGTCTTAGGCCTTGGCGATCCGCGCGATAGCTCCGCCGGTGAGCCGCAATAGGTCGTGTGGCGCTAATTCCAGATCAAACCCGCGCTTGCCGCCGGACACCAGAATGGTGTCGAAATTGTCAGCGCTTGCGTCGAGAAAGGTCGCCAACGCCTTGCGTTGACCAATCGGGCTGATGCCGCCAAGCACATATCCGGTGCTTCGCTCGGCCTCCTGGGTCCCGGCCATCGCCACTTTCTTCACTCCAGCCGCAGCTGCGAGCGCCTTCAGGTCAAGAGTCCCGGCGACGGGAACGATGCCCACCAGCAGCGTGGTGTCGCCCTTGACCAACAGGGTTTTAAAACCCGAGCAGGGTCGACACCCAGTGCTTGTGCGGCTTCTAGCCCGTATGACTCTGCGCTCGGGTCATGCTCGTAGGGCAAAGTCCGATAGTGCGCACCGTCGGCATCAAGCGCCGCGGTTGCCGGGGTCCCACCTGCGGTTCGCTTCTTTTAGCCACAGGCCAACTGTAGTAAGCCGCTCACCGAGGCTTAGGGGCGATTTGATCAAGTGATGCCTGGCGGCTCTTAGCCGCCCGTGCCATGGCGGCCTCGTGGAGGGACTCCGCGGTGCCACCATCTGCGCTAGCGCCGTGGTCACGCCACCACTGTTGCCCGGAGTCTGGCAGGGTGTAAATCGGGTCGTAGTAGACGTATTCGGCGCTGGTGACGTCGACGTCCTCTGACTCGATCGAGGTGCGGTAGTTCTTGCGCCAGTAGGAAATGCCGCGCTCGCGGTCATAGGTGTCGACCTGGTGCACCCAGCGCTTGCCGACGAAGGGGACATCACAGACGATGCGGGGTGTGGCAAACCCTGGCAGGTAGCCCATCAGTGAGTGCTGCAGCGCTTGCGCCTCGGCTAGCGAAAGCCGCCAGTGCTCGGCTGAGGGGATCATGTCGCACATGTAGAAGTAGTACGGGGTGATCGAGGCTTCATCCATCAGCGCAAAGCAGAGGTCGAGGAGGTCCTGGGTGCTGGAGTTGACCCTCGCATCAGCACGCCTTGATTGCGCACATCGCGCACACCGGCGGCCAACATGGCCTTCGCCGCATCGGCCACGAGGGGAGTCACCGATTGGGCGTGGTTCACGTGGGTGTGAATGGCCAAGCCAACACCGGACTGACGGGCTTTGGTGGCCACCCGCTCGACACCGGCCACGGTGTCTGGCGCCAACCAGTGCTGAGGCAGCCCCATCAGAGCTTTAGTGGCAAGGCGGATATCGCGGATGTTGGGGATCTCGATAACTTTGTCGAGAAACGCTTCCAAGTTTTTCCAAGGCATGTTGGCGACGTCACCACCGGAGACCACTACGTCTCGCACCGTGGGCGTGTTGCGGATGTAGTCCAGCATGGCCTCTTGGCGATCCATCGGCTTGCCAGCCAACTTCAACTTGATCACTTGGGGTGTTGAGTTGCCGACCAGGTCCATGCGCGTGCAGTGCCCACAGTATTGGGGACATGTCGGGAGGAGTTCGGCTAGGACTTTGGTCGGGTAGCGGTGGGTGAGGCCCTCGGTGGCCCACATGTCGTGCTCGTGCAACGAGTCACGGGTGGCATAGGGATGGCTGGACCATTGCTCCCGGCGATCGCTCAGCACCGGCAGCATGTAGCGCCGCACGGGGTCGGCATAGAAGGCGGCTGTGTAGTCAGCCCCAGCCTTGGGCATCACGCCGTCAGCCCATGTCATCTCGCTGACCATCGTGTTCATCATCTGCGGTGTGACGAGCATCGACATCGTGGCCCGTTCGGCCTGGTCACGCTCGAGGTCGGCATAAAACGCATCGGTGAGCAGATCGCCCATCAACTCTTTGAGTTGCTTGATGTTCTTCACACAGTGCGCACGTTGCCATTGCACGTCCGCCCATTGCTGCGACGTGACACCAGCCCACCCGCTGAACCTGGTCCAGTCTGGCTCAACGAGCTCATGCTGGCGATAGAGATACGGTTGCTCGATCTTATCGGCCATACGTGGCATGCTACGGAGAACGTCCGGCAAAGAGAAGCAATTGCGGGATAATTTATTGCACTGCCGCAATGCAGGAGGAGATATGACGGAGTCGTCACCTTTCGGTTTGCACCGGGTTGTCATGGAACCGGGCGACACTCCTGCCCTGCCGCAGCAAGCTGCCAAGGTCAATCCGACGGCTGAGATCGGGCCCGATGAGGTCCGCATCAGTGTTGAAGTGCTGAATCTAGACGCAGCGTCTTACCGACAACTGGCCCGTACTCATACCGATGTGACTGGAGCGGTTGATGGCTTGGCGCTGCGACGGCAGGTCCTGGACATCGTCGCCGAACGCGGCAAGATGCAAAACCCGGTCACTGGTTCGGGGGCATGCTGATCGGCACTGTGGACGCCGTTGGCGACGCGTCACCCCTGGACTCACGGTTGGTATGCGGGTGGCCACCCTCGTGTCGCTATCTCTCACGCCACTGCACATCAGCGATGGGCTGCGCGGGTGGGATGGTTTGACCGAGCAGGTGCCCGCTCAGGGGCACGCCATCCTCTTTGGCCGCTCCATTGCCGCTGAGCTGCCGGCTGACGTAGATCCGCGCCTAAGCCTGATGGTGATGGATGTCTGTGGCGCGCCCGCGCTCGTTGCTCGCGTCGTCAAGGACTATCTAGCCAACGGAGTGCGCCCAGTTGTGGCCGTGTTGGGCGGGGCTGGCAAAAGCGGATCGCTGTCGTTGGCGGCGGCCCGGGAGTCTGGGGCGGCCAAGACCATCGCCGTGGTGCCGCACACCGGCGAGCAACAACTGCTAGAACACGCAGGGCTAGCTGACCAGGTTGTCCTGGCCGATGCGAGAGACCCGCTTGCTTTAGCCGAGGCGGTCACCAAGCCGGGGGACCTGCCGACCTCACCGTGGTCTGCGTAGATGTGCCTGGCTGTGAGCAACCAGCGATCATGGCGACGAGCCAAGGTGGCACGGTCATCTTCTTTTCGATGGCGACCAACTTTTCGGCAGCAGCACTCGGCGCGGAAGGCCTAGCGGCCGACGTGACGATGCTGATCGGCAATGGATATGTGCCTGGCCACGCCGACTACGCAATGTCGTTGCTGCGAACAAGCGACAGTGTGCGCGGCTTGTTCGAATCTCGGCTCGCAAACGAGCAAACTGGTGACCTATGAGCACCCACACGCCTTCTGGCCGCACCCTGGTGACCGGCGCCACGATCTATACCGGCCTAGCGAGCGAGTCCGAGCCACCCACCGCACTGTTGAGCGACGGCGACCGGATCACTTGGCTTGGCTCTGACGCCGAGGCTCAAAGCCACGCGGCCCAAGAAGGTGTCGAGGTCGTTGATGCCCAAGGTGCCTTGCTTACCCCAGGTTTTTGCGATGCCCACGTGCACCTGACCATGACGGGTCAGGGACTCGACGGGATCGACCTCTCGCGCACGCGCTCGCTGGCTGAGGCCCTCGCGCTGATCGAAAGCGCCGCACGGCATACCCGCGGTCGCCCGATCTACGCCCACTCCTGGGATGAGACCAAGTGGCCCGAGCGTCGACCAGCCACCAACACTGAACTAGACCGGGCTACCTATGGCGGCGTCGTCTACATGCCTCGCATCGACGCCCACTCCGCCAGCGTCTCCTCAGCCATGGCAGCGGTAGCCCGAGTGCATGGCATCGACGGTTGGGACGGAGCAGGTGTGGTGACCCGCGACGCCTTCGCCGCAGTCACCAACGCGTTCACTTCCGGTATGACGGTGAAGGACCGGGAGCACTACCTCGACTTAGCGTTGCGCGCGGCCGCCGAGCGCGGCATCACTCTGGTGCATGAAACTGGGGCCGAACATCTGACGAACTATGACGATGTGCACCACGTCCTGGAGGCCGGACAGCGTCCGGGGCGCACCGAGACGGTGGCCTACTGGGGTCTGCTGGTGGACGACGAAGCCCGTGCCTCCGAATTGGCTCACCACCTTGGCGTCCTTGGGCTGGCCGGCGACTTGTGCGCCGATGGCTCTTTGGCTCGCGGACCGCGCACGTGCACAGTCCCTACCTCGACGACGATGGCGAGCCGACGCAAGCCTGCGGATATGGCTATCTCAAGAGCGAGCAGATTCGCGATCACGTCGTGGCCTGCACCCGTGCTGGGATCCAGGCCGGTGGCCACGTCATCGGGGATGCCGCGCTGGAAACCATGGCTGCCGGATTTGCTGCGGCTGCCGAAGTCGTCGGCATGGATGCAATACGGGCGGCGCAGCACCGCTGGGAGCATGTCGAATTGCCGAGCGCCAGCGTCATGGCAACCATGGCCGATCTGGGCATTTGGGCCAGTATGCAGCCAGCCTTTGACTCATCCTGGGGCGGTGAAGACGGCATGTATGCCGAGCGACTCGGTGTTGATCGTGCGCTGCAGGTCGTCCCGATGGCGGATATGGCAGCCGCCGGCGTCAACCTCGCCTTTGGCTCTGATAGCCCAGTCACGCCGCTCGACCCCTGGGGCGGTGTGCAGGCTGCGGTTAATCACCGCAACCCTGCGCAGCGGCTCAGCGTTGAGCAGGCCTTCGCGGCGCATACCGTGGGCGGCTATCAGCTAGCTGGCCGCGATGGCGGCAATCTGCGCGTTGGTGGGCCTGCCACCTACGTCATCTGGGATGAGTCGGCCCACGCCTGGCCACGCACCGAGGGTGGCCTTCCCGACTTCAGCCAAGAGGGTTCGCAAAGCACGCCGATGGCCCGCCGGACCGTTGTCAACGGCCACGTGGCCTTTGACCGAGAAGGAGTCTAGTGAGCACTCCGCACCGCCCCCGGTTCTCGACCTGGACCCCGCCGTCGTGCGGCGGGCAAGGAGTTGACCCAGCGTTTGGGGCAACCGGTCGTCGATATTGCCCGCTCGCATACGACTGTTTCGGTGGAGCGGGCCATGCTCCGGCTAGCTGGTCTATCCGGAGCAGACCACGAGCGGGTGCCGTGGGTGAACCACTTAGCCGAAGCGGTGCGGGCCGACGTAGGGCTAGAACACGGACTCGCATTGCCGGTTTGGGATGCGCTGCGCCGTGGAGAAGCTAGCGATCTTTTGACCTTGGCGCAGAAGTCTTCGGCGGGTGCCGTGACCTTCCGACTTCCGGAAAAGGGCGAGCGCACTCGTGCTGCCGGGCCGCCACCGCAGCCGTTCGCCCGGGTATGAAAAAGATGGATCAGCAGCGGCGAGCTCGGGAGCGGCTCATCAAACGGCATGGTGACCCGGTGCAGCGCCCGTGGATCTATCTCATCGTCGCCACCGGTGACATCTATGAGGATATGGAGCAGGCCAAAGCCGCGGCTCGCGATGGCGCCGACATCATCGCCGTGATCCGCAGCACCGGTCAGTCGCTGCTTGACTATGTGCCCGAGGGCGCCACCCGAGAGGGCTTCGCTGGCACCTATGCCACCCAAGAGAACTTCCGACTCATGCGCGGGGCGCTTGATGAGGTCTCCGCAGAGCTAGGCAGGTATATCCGCCTGACGAACTATGCCTCCGGTCTATGTATGCCAGAGATAGCGGCGCTCGCAGGTATGGAGCGCCTCGACATGATGCTGAACGACTCGATGTACGGCATCCTGTTTCGCGACATCAACCCCATCCGCACGTTTGTTGACCAGCGGTTTTCACGGCAGGTGCATGCGCGTGCAGGCATCATCATCAACACCGGCGAAGACAACTACCTGACAACGGCGGACGCTGTTGACGCTGCCCACACCGTGACCGTGTCACAGCTAATGAACGAGTTCTTCGGCAAGGAAGCGGGCCTGGAGAACTGGCAACTTGGGCTAGGCCACGCCTTCGAGATCAACCCCGAAGTGCCTGAGTCCTTCCGCCTCGAACTCGCCCATGCTCTGTTGGCTCGACAGCTCTTCCCAGATGCTCCACTGAAGTGGATGCCACCGACCAAACACATGACCGGAGACATCTTCAAGGGCTACCTGCTGGACGGGTTCTTCAACTTGGCCGGTGCCATGACCGGACAGTCGATCCTGCTGGTTGGCATGATGACCGAAGCCGTTGTCACCCCATTCCTGTCCGACCGCGGGTTGGCCTTGAGCAACGTTCGCTATGTGCTGAAAGCCGCCGGCAACTTCACTGAGGACTTCAGCCCGCCACCGAATGGCTTCATCCAGAACCGGTCACGCGAGGTGCTTGGCGAAGCCGTCGATCTGCTTGACCACATCACTTCCCAAGACGCACCGGCTGGCTCGACGCCGTTGCTGGAAGCGATCGCCATCGGGACCTTCGGGCACATGAAGCGTCCCGCAACCGCAGGCAAAGGCTTGGAAGGTGTGGCCATCAAGGCAGAGGGCTACTGCAATCCGGCGATTGATTTGTTAGAAGCTGACGGCTGGGGAGTGCCCCATGAGTGACGTGATTAGGCCCTACGGCGACACCACCGGTGACGGCATGGTCCAGGTGTCCTTTACCTTGCCGATCCCGCACGACAAACGCGCCGAAGGCGCTGCGCTGCAATGGCCACCAAGATGGGACTGATCCCGGCGATGCTGGTGCACGCGACCCCATGGGCGCGTCGCATACCTTTTTTGTCGTGTATGGCAGCGCCACACACCTCGTTGATCTAGACGCCGTGCAGGTGGTTGAGCGGGATTACCTTGCTCTCGGCCAAGGACGTCAACATGAGCATTAAGAAGTCACTGCGCCGGCCGCTGGTCGTGGTGGGTGCCTGCATCGGCACTGATGCGCACACTGTCGGAATCGATGCAATCCTCAACATCAAGGGCTTTGCGGGGGAGAAGGGCCTGGAGTACTACTCCGAGATCCAAGTCGTGAACCTTGGTGCTCAAGTGCTCGTCCCCGACCTGGTGGAGAAGGCCCGTGCAGCACATGCGGACGCCGTCTTGGTGAGCCAGGTCGTCACGCAGCGGGATGCTCATATCCACAACACGACGACCATGTCGGCGGCGTTTCGAGAGGCCTACCCGAGCGGCAAAGTGCCGCTGCTCGTCGTGGGAGGCCCACGCTTTGATGAGTCAGCAACAGATGAACTGGGCGTCGACCGGATCTTTGGCCGAGGCACCACGCCTTCGGAGGTGGCGTCTTACTTGGTCCATGCCATGTCGAGCAGGGCACCCCAACGGGCCAGCAAGCGCCAGCCCAAGGTCAAGGAGGTCAAGCCATGACGACAGCCGTCGTTGGAGCCAGCGTCACTCACCGTCGGTACGTGCCCTACTCGCACGCACACTACGCCGGTAATCTGGTCGACGGCGCATACAGTCTCGGACTGTTTGGCGACGTTGCCACTGAATTGTATCCGCACCGACGGTGACGAGGGGCTCTTTGCCTCCTACAGCGACGTCCAATTCGTGGCGCCCGTGCGCGCCGGCGATTGCATCGAGGTCACGGCATCGCTCGTGCGTGTCGGTAGCCGTAGCCGTGAGATGGAGTTCAGCGTGACGGTGACAACCAGGGCCGCTGGCGGTGGGCCAGAATCGGCCGCCGAAGTGCTCGAGCCTGCCCTTGTTGCCACGACGGCTCGCGGTGTCGTCGTGGTGCCAGCAAAGACCTAGGCAGACTGGGCCGACCGGGCCTTTGGGCAACCTGGAAGCGCTTCTCCTCGAGGGCTTCGCGGTGCTTAGGGGAAGCAGTAGCCGACAGTTGCTCCAACATCAGGTCCAGGCGGCGAGGCACCTGGATGCTGGAGGCACCCCAGTGCGCGATCTCATCGACGCAGAGATCAAGAACGTCGCGGAAACCCCATTCGGCCATCGTGAGCCGAGTGACGCCTTCGGAGTCAGTCCGGGCAGGGCTCGGGTCCACGCGCGGTGCTAAATCAGCCAGCAGAGTATGCAGTTGGTCGATGACCTGAATCGCGGTGGTCGGGTCGTTCACCCAGGGGAGAGCGCCTTGTCGGCGATATCGACGAGTTGTCGCAGCCCAAAGGAAATGTCTTGCTCCATGGTCCGGCGCCAACCCACCTCGATCTCCGCAGAGGTGTTCTTGTCCCAACTAACGCTGGGGTGATCGGTGCCGCCGTGAACGACGGCCATCGGTTCGTTCTCGACCAGATACGTCCCGAGTGGCTGCAGCAGCTCAATGTGGACTTCGTGCTGCTTAGCCAGCGAGATCAGTCCACGAGCATCAATGTAGTTCACATAGCCACTCGTCGGAGCGACCACCGTGTGAGGCACCCCGGAGGCCCTCGGCGTCATTGACCAGCGTGGCGGGTTCATCTCGTTCCTTGGCGCTGCGCTTCAGCAGTGAACCTGTCTCCTTGCCCACTGTCTGAATGATCGTGTCCACAGAGATGGCCTGCGTGATGTGATGGATGAAGGCAAGAAAGATGCCCACCGACAACAGGACCAGCAGGAAGGCAATGGTGACCCCAATCTGAGGCACCGAAGACGCGCCATCAACTGGCGTTCCGGCTACGGACCGCATCAAGGTCAGTGCATAGACAAAGGATGCGGTGAAGATTCCGAGGGTAAATTGCGGGACTCGCTCGTCCAGGAAGGTGCGCAGCACCCGCGGAGAGAACTGACTACTAGCCAGTTGCAGCACCACGATAGTGATGGAGAAGACCAAGCCAGTCACCGAGATCATTGCTCCAGCGATGCTGGACAAGAACGTACGAGCTCCTTCTGGGCCAGCTTGGAATAGCAACGGCACATACTGCGACAGGGTTGAGTCCAGACTCGGGACGAAGATGCCAGCAATCAGGGCTCCAACGCACCACAAAGCTGGAATGACCCAGAATGGCTCAAACGCCCTGCGCAATAGCCTCTTGGCCCCTAGCGCGTTTTTGCTCGGCGCCGGGGTTGGTGCTGCTACCCCTGGCTCCTGTGATGCGGTCACGGTTCCTCCTTGTTTGTTCAGCAGATCATGGTTGCACATCGCCTGCGATTCAACGCGGTCGGAGCCGCGGCGTGTCCAGTGCAACACGCCGCTCGACAGGAATTTCTCCGATTTTTGCTTTGTGCTCAGCGGCTTTTTGACCTGGGAAAACGCCCGCGTCTTGTGCCATGAGGGCGCTTGCCACCCCACTGAGAGGTCGCTAAGTTACTTCTAAGTCCGTGCGCCACCACGTACTCCTGTGCCCAAGATTGGGCCGCAAAGTTTTGGGGGCAACGGACAATGGTAGGACCCAGGTGCTTAGTAGATAACAAGCCAGCGGTGACAACCAGTCGTTTCTGACTTGGCACCAACGGCACCTGGGTCCTCCTTCAGGCGGCTCGCTTACAGTGGTGCCGTGTTGTTGAGACTTCTCCTATCGCTAGCCTCCGGTTTGATGGTCTGGTTGGCGTTCCCTCGCTTTGACCTGTGGTTTTTGGCGATCTTCGGAATGGGCCTGTTGTCCTGGGTCTTGCTGGGAGTAGGAGCCAAGCGGGGTGCTTTGTTGGGGTTCGTTGCGGGCCTGGCTCTATTTATTCCGCTGTTGTCCTGGTCAGGCATCTATGTCGGGGCGCTGCCCTGGATAGCCCTAGCGACTCTCTCGGCGTTGTACGTCGCTATATTTGGCCTGTTGGCTGGATATCTGCAGTCAGATCGCGGTCTGTTGGGGACTGCGCGGGTTCGTCCCGTGGCCGTGGGACTGGCCTGGGTTGCGGCCGAGCTAGGACGCTCAACGACGCCCTTTGGCGGATTCCCGTGGGCCCGGCTTGGGTTTAGCCAAGCGGACTCGCCGATCGTTGGTGTTGCTCGTTGGCTGGGTGTGCCAGGGGTGAGTTTCGTGGTCGTCGTGATCGGCGCCACCATCGCCCTCGTTGCTCAGTCCTTGCTCGTGAAGCTGGATGCTTCTGCACCAGGGAAGGGTAACAACGTAGAGAGCAAGAGCCGGTTCGGCGTGGCTGCAGTCGCGAGCCTGGCCGTCGTGGCACTTCTGTTGGGCCCTTGCTGATCCCTCGGCCCATCGATGGAGACCCAGTCAATGTCCTGGGCGTTCAGGGTAATGTGCCCGAGTTGACCCTTGAGTTCAATGCACAGCGGCGCGCCGTATTGGACAATCACGCCAACGGCACGCTGAACGCCGCCGAGCTTGTCGCGCAGGGTGAGATTGCACAACCCGACTTAGTGATCTGGCCGGAAAACGCTTCTGACATTGACCCGATCCGCAATGGTGATGCCGCGGTCGTGATCGATGAAGCACTAACGACCATTGATGCTCCACTGATTGTGGGCGCGGTCCTGCAGGAGCCAGAGGGTATGTCAGCAACGCCAGCCTGCTGTACGTGCCGGGCGAGGGGATTGTCGATCGCTACGTCAAGCAGCGCCCGGTGCCCTTCGCCGAGTACATTCCCTACCGCGACTTCTTCCGCTTCTTTTCAGACAAGGTTGACCTCGTCACCACAGACTTCGCCAAGGGAGAAGAAAGTGGGCTAGTCACTGTGCCGTTGGCCAGCGGAGACGACCTGCCCGTCGGCATCGGCATTTGCTTCGAGGTCGTGATTGACGACGTCATGCGGCAATCAGTGCTGGACGGCGCCCAGATCATGGCCGTGCCCACCAACAACGCGACGTTCGGGCTGACGGATGAATCAGAGCAACAGTTGGCCGCCTCGAGAGTGAAAGCCATCGAGCTAGGGCGACCCATCGTGCATATCAGCACGGTGGGGGTCAGCGGGCTCGTCAGCCCAGACGGCAGCGTGACAGAAAAGACTGAACTCTTCACTGCTGGCCTCATTAGTGGCGAGATTCCGCGGCGTACCGAGATCACACCGGCCGTGCGCTGGGGCTTTGGCCGCAAGGGATCGCCTTGGCTGGGCTCGCCGCATTGATCGCCGGAGTCTCCATTCGTCGCGCCGACAACGATTAAGGTATCCCGGTGAAAGATAGGCAGACTCTGGCCAAGGTATGCGTGCTGCTTCCGACCTATAACGAAGCTCTGAGCTTAGCCCTCATGGTGAGCCGACTACGGGCCTCAGTGCCAGAGGCAGACATTCTGGTTATTGATGACAACTCTCCCGATGGGACGGGTGACTTAGCCGACCAGCTCGCTCGCGCTGACAAGACTGTGCATGTGCTCCACCGCACTGCCAAGGCTGGCCTCGGGCGCGCATACTTGCAGGTTTTGCTTGGGCAGGGGAGCGAGGCTACGACGCTGTTGTCGAAATTGATGCTGATGGCTCCCACCTGCCGGAGCAGTTGCCCGCGTTGCTCACCGCTGCCGATCGCGCCGATGTGGTTATCGGTTCACGGTGGGTTGCGGGCGGGTCGGTCCAGAACTGGCCAGCACATCGAAAGATGCTCAGCCTGGGCGGCAACTTGTATGCCCGACTAGCCCTAGACATCTCAATTCGTGACGCAACGGCTGGGTTCCGGGTGTACCGGATGAGCGCTCTGCACAAGATGGGCCTCGCTAATGTGTCTTCCCAGGGCTACTGCTTCCAAGTCGACCTCACCCTGCGTGCGGTCGACAACAACCTTCGGTGGTGGAAGTGCCGATCGATTTTGTGGAGCGCGAGGTCGGAGAGTCCAAGATGGGCGGCGACATCGTCCGCGAGGCACTGCTTCGCGTGACACTCTGGGGAACTCAACGTCGGTTTGATCAGTTGAGACAGTGGATTGGAGGTCGGGAACGATGGCATCAACTCAGTCAGTAGGTCCAACAGGACGAGGCGGCCGGCGCGCACGCTGGATATTTATCGGTGTGCTGCTGCTTATGCTCGCCGAAATTGTCACCATGATCGCGGTGGGCCAAGCCCTAGGTGTCTGGTGGACACTGTTGCTTTGGTGGTGCTTGCCTTTGGTGGTGCCTGGCTGGTGCGTCGTGAGGGCCTACGGGCCTGGCGGCGCTTGCAGAGCGTCAAGCGAGATCCCCAGAACGCCGGGCGCGAGGTCCTCGATGCCGCAGTCATCTTGGTCGGTGGCTTCTTGTTGCTCACGCCGGGGTTCCTCACAGCCTCCATCGGACTGTTTATGGTGCTGCCGCTAACTCGCCCGATCACTCGCGGTTGGGTTTCCACGATGGCGGCCACCCGTTCGCCGATGATGGGGGCGACCGGCGGGGTGCGGCGCCCACCACCGGGCTCGGGGGACATCATCGAGGGCGAGATTGTGGACGACTCTTCCGAGCACAATTCGCGTGACCCTCGCACTGATCCCCGACTCGAATAGAGCATCACGCTTCTATGCCTGTAGACAAGCGAAAAGGCTGGTCACCTCCTAGGAGATGACCAGCCTTTGGGCTGTCACGGGCCGTCTTTGTGCTTGATCAGGCGCTGCGCTTGCGGGGCTTTTCGCCACGCTTTTGACGCAGCAACGTCAGTCGCTCTTCAAGCAGTTCTTCCAGCTCAGGGATCGAGCGGCGTTCCAGCAGCATGTCCCAGTGGGTGCGGACGTGCTTGGTGGCCTTCGCCTCCGGCTCCGGTCCGTTGTTTAGCTTGGCATCCTTGCCGCAGCGGCATTCCCACAAACCGGGAATCTCGGCCTCAACCGAGAAGGGCAATTCTGTTGTGTGCCCATTTGGGCAGGTGTAACTCGTCATGCGACGTTCGCTGAACGTCACACCCTCATCACTCTCAAACGACAACCAACTGAGGTTGGTGCCGCGCAAAGACCTTTCAGCCATGTGCAACTCCCTCGTGACAAAACACGATGTAGACGGGTGGACTCATGTCAATTAACGCCTGTCATGAGCAGTCTGTTCCCGCACGCAGGGCGACCTGGATAACATCCGGTTAACCTGAGGGACCGGCGGGGGGACCGACATTTCAGGCTAGCGCTACTGACGAGTTAGGGCCACTCAAGAAACGTGCGTTACGTCACAGCGTGAGCGGAGTTTCATTTTGAGATGGTGTTCGACCTGCGCAGATGCTTGATTCAGCCTGCCAGATGCAACCGGAGGCTAGACCTTGATGGGTTGCTCGTTTCCTGCCGCCGCGATGCCAGCCCTCATGTTGACCCGCAAGAGCAGAATGCCACCGACGACGAAGAAGACGATGAGGATCAAGATGGCCGCGCGGTATGACCCGGTGAGTTGGAAGGTGAGCCCAAACGCCAGCGTGCCAAACCAACTGGTGCCCCTTTCCATCGCTTGATAAAAGCTGAAGAACTCGGACTCTTTGCCCACGGGGACAAGTTGGCTGTACATCGAGCGGCTAAGTGCTTGAGTCCCACCTAAAACCAATCCGATGCAGGCAGCACAGGCGAGCCAGAGGGTGAAGGCCCCAGCCGGCACAAAGAAGGCAAACATCACCACGGCAATCCAGACCATCAGGCCGATCAGCACTGAGGTCTTCGCGCCCAGTCGAGCAGCCATGGCGCCGAACAGCAAAGCTCCGGCAACCGCCACAAACTGCACCAGCAAGATGGTGAGGATGAGTTGGCTGGAGTCGAACTTTAACTGCTCGGATCCATACAAACTCGCCGAGTAGATCACTGTCTGAATGCCATCGTTGAAAAATAGATAAGCAAGCAAGAACATCAGGGTCTGCGGATAATGGCGCAACTCGCCAAAGGTGTGCCGCAGTTCTTGAAGCACTCCACTGAAGCCACCCTGAGCCGATGCGGCGCGTACAGCCGAGACACCGGCCGGAAGGTTGCGCAGGCCCAACACGGGAATGAGGGTGAAGATTGCCCACCACAAGCCTGCGGAGAACAAACTGATCCGCACCGCCATCCCCTCAGTGATGCCTAAGCTCTCGTGCAGTTGCAACAAACCCAGGTTAAGGGCCAACAACAAGCCACCACCGGCATACCCCAGGGCCCAGCCTCGCGAGGACACCTTGTCGCGATCATCCGGATGGGCGACTCTGACCAACAATGCGTCGTAGATGACGATGGAAGAACCAAGGCACAAGTTCGCGAGAATGAGCAACATCACGCCAAGTTGCCAGTTCGATCCTGACAAGAAGAACATGCTCATTGCGGCGATCGAACCGGCCCAGGCGAAAGCTCCCAGGAGTTTTGTGGGGTTAGCTGAACGGTCTGCGATTGCGCCGACAAACAGTAGGAAGACGGCCGAGACGATCGTAGACACCGTCACCGTGTAGGGTGCCAGCGATCCCACAGCGATTGGCACGCCCAGCACGGACAGTGCAGTGCTGCAGGTTTCGTCGGTCGCAAGGTCTGGACACGCGTCGGCCCGGGCCAGCGCCGTCAGGTATGGCGCTATGAGCACCGTGCCCGTCGTGGTGACAAAAGCGGAGTTCGCCCAGTCATACCAAGACCATGCGCGTTGGTGTTTTCGTGAATAGTGCCGCTTTTTACCTGATGAGCGTGCGGACCCCGGCTGCGTCATGCCTTAAGAGTGGCACAAGGCATGACGCAAGATCCGGTTATTTGCCCAGCATCCGCGCAATGATCGATTGGCGAGGTGATTCAGTGAAAACAAGGGTGGTCTCGTTGCCGCCCTCAGCTATTTGCCTGTCCGTGCCATGGCGCGACCGCTCGGCTTCTGCCTCTTCGGCTTTAGCCACGGCACGGCCATGTGGTGTGAGAACGCTCAATTCCTCGGCGCTCAAGTCGCCTGTCTGGAGGTCAACCTGCTCACTGATGTAGCGCAGGATGACGGCGATGGTTGCCGCAACGGGCACGGCCAAGAACGCGCCGGCGATGCCAAAGAGCGTTCCACCTGCAGTGACACCAATCAAGACGATTCCCGCGTGCAGGTCCATCGACTTGCTCTGTAGCACTGGGAGCAAGAGATTGCCCTCGACCTGCTGCACGACCAACACGATAATTAAGGTAATCAGTGCCGCCGTAAAGCCTTGCGTCACGAGGGCAACGAGCACTGCGAAACCGCCAGCGATCAAGGCACCCACGATCGGGATGAAGGCGCCAAAGAAGGTCAGCACCATCAGTGCAAACACCAGTGGGACCCCGAGGATCCACAGACCAATACCAATCATCACCGCGTCAATGAGACCCACTAGAGCCTGAGTGCGAATAAAACCTGCCACGGTGGTGTATATACGCGAGAGCACCTCAGTGAGGTGCGAGCCGATGCGGCGACCCGAGATCCTGCGGATCCAGGGAAGGAATCCTTGCCGTCCTTAAGAAAGAAGAACGTCAGCGCCAAGGTCAACACGAAGGTCAGAACGCCAGAACTGACGGCAGAAACGCCGGTAATCACGCCGGTGGCAATACCGCCCGCACTGCTCTGTAACCACTCAACGACCTGTGCACTGGCTTCGTTGAGTTGTTCATTCTGGATATTGAGCGGGGGACCGGCGAGCCAGTCTTGCACCTGCTCGATACCCGAAGCAGAGTTGTCGATGACCTCGCTGACCTGCCCCACCAAAGCAGGAGCGATTGCCGCCAAGATGCCGACGATGCCACCGATAAAGACCAGCATGGTGACGAGGGTGCCCAGCGCAGAGGGCCAACCCTTGGAATCCAGCCAACGCACGGCAGGCCACAGCACAGTTGAAAGAATGATGCCCAGCACGACGGGGAAGATGCCCACCCAGAGTTGTCCCACGATGTAGAAAAAGACAACCAGTGCCGCGATGACCAGCAAGAAGCGCCAAGACCATCGAGCGGCACCCGCGAACATCTGTTCAAGGATGGCCCCGCGGTCGACACCCTGGTTCGTTTCTTGAATAGCAGCGGTGTCCGGATCGGTGCTGGCGCCCGGAACCGACGGAGGACGGTGCCCTGACTTCAGCTCGTGTGTCTTCTTTGAGGATGGCCGGGCCTTGCCCTTGCCCGGTTTCTGAGCAGCCGCATTGGGGCTGGATTGAGACATTCGTGTTCCTCTTCCGATGCGACTTATGCAGGCAGGTGCGCTATTGGCTCCATGCTTATTGTGTCCTACTCATACCCCACTGAGTAATCAGCGTTGGAGGGAGATCGTAGTCGCCATGGTGGCTGATTGCCCGGGGCTGAGCGTGAACTTCTTGTCGCCCAGGCGTGCAGTCTCAATGCAGACCATTTGTGTCCACTCGTCATCGCCCATGTCCTTCATATCTCGGGCCTTTGTCTCCCATGGGTTCCACACGACCGTGTGGCTGCCCTCGGTGGCAGAGACGTTGATCGTGCGTCCGAGGTCTGGATCGACCACGGAGACATCAGCAGCCGACTGGTAGATGCGGTCCGTTTCCTGGCTCACGAGGAGCGGCCCCTGCTGTGTCTGGTTAGTCCCCAAGACCTTGTCGAAGTAGTGGACACCGTCTAGCCCCGAGACCGAGGTATTTCGGATGTCGCCGACATGGAGGTAGGTATGCAGCGCTGCCTCGTGGGAAAAGGGGACATCGTCAGTGTTTCTGACGGTCAGGGCGATATTGAGCCCATCTCTGACCTCAACCTCAAGTTGAGCCTCATAGCGATAAGGAAATGTCTCGATTCCAGGTTGAGACTTCGTAGCCTCCTGATCGATCGTCCAGACCCACCCGGACTCCCACTCTTTCGCTAACGACCAAGACGCCGTCCTCAGCAACCCGTGGGCTGGCTCCAGGTCGCCTTCAGGACCATTGCCAAACCAAGGCCAGACCAGCGGGACACCGCCTCGGATTGCTGTGCCGAATTCATACCGGCTCTCCTTACTCACCCACACCACCGGGACGCCGTCGCGTGTCCATTCCGCCACGTGTGCTCCATGGTCGTATGCGGTGACTCGGTCAGCGCCATGCTCGAGGGTGCGAGGAGTGAAGGTCGTCATCTCTCCACAGTAGAGGGCTGCGACCAGCGCCGACTCAAGGCACGGGCTGTTAGCCCTCTTTTCTGGTTAAATCAGCCAGTTACTACCTGGAGGAAACATGGCACCTGAGCGCACCCAGTCATCCGGCGAGCACGTTGCTGACACCCATGATCTGATTCGAGTTCAAGGTGCTCGAGAAAACAACCTAAAGAACGTCAGCGTCGAGTTGCCCAAGCGCCGATTGACCGTCTTCACCGGAGTCTCCGGTTCGGGCAAAAGCTCCTTGGTCTTTGCAACGATCGCCGCCGAGTCACAACGGATGATCAATGAGACCTACAGCGCGTTCGTCCAGGGCTTCATGCCGACTCTGGCGCGGCCAGACGTTGATGTCTTGGACGGCCTCACCACGGCCATCATCGTTGATCAGCAGCGACTCGGCGCCAACCCCCGGTCTACGGTTGGCACAGCGACCGATGTCAATGCCATGCTGCGCATCCTTTTTAGCCGGCTCGGTGATCCGCACATCGGCTCGCCTCAGGCTTACTCCTTCAATGTGGCCTCAGCTAGCGGCTCTGGTGCAATCACCGTCGAAAAGGCCAACAAGCGCGCCGAACGCGCCGATTTCACCATCACCGGCGGAATGTGTCCCCGTTGCGAAGGCACCGGGCAGGTCAGCGACATTGACCTGACCGAGTTGTATGACGACAGCAAATCTCTGGACGACGGCGCGCTCACGGTCCCGGGCTATTCGATGGATGGCTGGCAGGGTCGCATTCTCCGTGGGGGCGGCTTTTCCCCCTTCAGACAAGCCGATCAGCCAGTTCTCCAAGAAGCAGTTGCACGACTTCCTCTACAAAGAGCCCGTCAAGATCAAGGTTGAGGGCATCAACCTGACCTACCAAGGGCTCATCCCGCAGATCCACAAGTCTTTTCTGTCCAAAGACATCGACGCCGTCCAGCCGCACATCCGCGCGTTCATTGAGCGAGTGGCTAAGTTCGACACCTGCCCCGATTGCGAGGGGTTGCGAATCAACGAGGGGGCGCGTTCGTCCAAGATCAATGGCCTCAACATCGGCGAAGTCGCTGCCATGCAGATCAGCGACCTGGTGGGCTGGCTTCTGGAAATCACCGACCCCGGGGTGGGTCCGCTTTTGCAGTCTCTCGATGAGACCTTGGAGTCTTTCGTTGAGATTGGTCTTGGATATCTCAGCCTCGACCGGCCCTCGGGGACTCTCTCGGGTGGCGAGGCACAGCGGGTCAAGATGATTCGGCACCTTGGCTCATCCCTCACGGACACGACCTACGTCTTTGACGAGCCAACGATTGGACTGCACCCGCACGATATTGCTCGGATGAATGGGCTGTTGTTACGCCTGCGCGACAAGGGCAACACGGTGCTCGTGGTGGAGCACAAGCCAGAAACCATTGCCATTGCCGATCACATTGTGGATCTAGGGCCGAAGGCTGGCAGCGATGGGGGAGAGGTGGTCTTCGAAGGCTCGCTGGCGGATCTGCGCAAGAGTGACACCCTGACCGGACGGCACTTAGATGACCGGGCCTCGATCAAGGCTGAGGTCCGCGCATCGACTGGCACGTTAGAGGTTCGCGGGGCCAACGAGCACAACCTCCAGTCGGTCGACGTTGATGTACCCACCGGGGTCTTGGTCGTCGTGACTGGCGTCGCGGGATCTGGAAAGAGCTCACTGATTCACGGATCGGTGGTTGGCCGGGAAGGTGTCGTCTCCGTGGACCAGACCCCCATCAAGGGCTCGCGGCGGAGCAACCCCGCGACATACACCGGATTGCTAGACCCGATCCGCAAAGCCTTCGCCAAGGAAAACAGCGTCAAACCAGGACTCTTCAGCGCAAACTCCGACGGAGCGTGCCAGAACTGCAATGGCGCTGGCGTGATCTATACCGATTTGGCGATGATGGCCGGGGTCTCCAGCCCCTGCGAGGTATGCGAGGGGCGCCGATTCCAGGCATCGGTCCTGGAGTACACCCTCGGCGGTAAGAACATCGCCGAGGTGCTGGCCATGTCAGTCGCTGAGGCAGAGGCCTTCTTTGCCGAAGGACCAGGCAGAATCCTGGCAGCGCACAAGGTCTTGGACCGGCTCGTTGATGTGGGTTTGGGCTACTTGACGCTTGGCCAACCCCTCACCACGCTTTCGGGCGGCGAGCGACAGCGGATCAAGCTGGCCACCGAGATGGCGGGCAAGGGCACTGTTTATGTCCTCGATGAGCCGACGACCGGCCTGCACCTGGCCGATGTGCAAAACCTCTTGGGCCTTCTCGACCGACTCGTCGACTCCGGCAAGACCGTCATCGTCATTGAGCACCACCAGGCGGTGATGGCTCACGCCGACTGGATCATCGACTTAGGCCCAGGTGCTGGACACGACGGTGGCCAACTCGTCTTTGAAGGGACGCCCTCAGCTCTTGTGGCTGAAGCCTCGACCTTGACTGGTCAGCATTTGGCCGCCTACGTCGGGACTGCTCAGCAGAACTGAGTTTCGATCAGTTCTAACTCCTGCGGCGTCAGTGCCAGGGACACCGCTTGGGCTGAGTCGGTGATTGACGCCGGCCTGCTCGCACCAGGAATCGGAATCACATGATCGCCCAGCGCTAATTCCCACGCGAGGACTACTCGTTGTTGGCTGACCTGGCGGTTTTCGCTGATCTTGTGGAAGGCCGGGTAGGCCTGGCCGACGTCCTTGCTTTTGGCGCCGGTGCCACCGAGCGGACTCCAGGGTAAGAAGGCAACTTGATGCTGACCGCACAGCTCGAGCTCGTCTCGGCTTAAGCGGAAACGCGGCGAGAACTCGTTTTGCACCGAGGCTAGGCCGTCCTCGCCCAACACTTGCAGCGCGACCTCGATCTCTTCGACGTTCGCATTGGAGATGCCAATTGCCCGCACTTTGCCCTCTTGCTGCAACGCCTTAAAGGTCTCCAAGACTTCGCCGTAGACCAACCAGCGGTCGGGCCGGTGCCACTGATAGAGGTCGATGACGTCCGTGTCCAGGGCACGCAACGATGCTTCGACGGCCCCGCGAATGTAGCTGGCTGAGCCATCCCGTCCCCAGACTTCGCCCTCTGAGCGGGTGATTCCGCCCTTGGTGCCGACGACGATGTCGCTGGTGTCGCCATAGCTCTTCAGCGCTGCGGCGATGATTTCCTCGTTGTGGCCAATCGTGTCCCACGAGGGCGCGTAGATATCGGCCGTGTCGATGTAGGTGACGCCCGCATCCAGCGCCGCGTGCACCGTGGCAATCGCCTGCTCACGACTGGGACGCTCGTTGGCTCCCATCGAAAACGGCATAGCCCCAAGACCAATCGGCGAGACGTCAAATGGACCAAGTTTGCGGGTTTCCATAACTGCCATGATGTCAGCCAGGGGCGAAGAGCGAACTAGCGACCCGGCATACCGGAGAGGTCGGTGAGTGCTCCGGAGATCACCGAGAAGCGGTCTTGCACCACGGAGTAGTAGGCCCACCGGCCACGCTGTTCGCGGGCGAGCAGGCCAGCATCGACCAAAATCTTGAGGTGATGACTCACCGTCGGCTGCGAAAGCGACACCGGCTCGGTCAGATCGCACACACAGGCTTCGGCGCCGGGTTGCCTCGCGATGATCGAGACAAGTTGCACCCGAGTCGGGTCAGCCAACGCTTTGAAGGCTTGGGCCAACTCGGCAGTCTGCTTGATCGACCCGGTGCTCGCGGCTGGCGCAGATGTTTCCATACCCCCACCTTCGCATACATTGAAGTATGTCGATAGATGGGTTAGCGTTGTCCCATTCACGTTCGTCGATACGAGGAGTGCGAGTGGAGAACGCAGCCAGGGCAGAGTTGCCAGTCGTCGTCATTGGTGCTGGTCCAGTCGGTTTGGCCGCGGCAGCCCATCTGGTGGAACGCGGACTTGATGTGGTCGTGCTCGAATCGGGCGATCAGGCCGGTGACGCTGTCGCTCAGTGGGGCCACGTTCACCTATTCTCCCCCTGGCGCTATAACGTGGACGGGTCAGCCCGCGAACTTCTGACGCGCACTGGCTGGGCTGACCCAGAGGCTGATGAGCTTCCCACCGGCGCAGAGTTCATCGCCAACTACCTCCGCCGCTCGCCGAGACTCCCGAGATCGCGTCTCGACTGCGGACGAACACCCGCGTGTTGGCCGTTGCTCGCGATGGTGCGGACCTGACGCGTTCGTTGGGCCGGGCGCGACGCGGCTACCGTGTGCGCACCATCAATCAGGATGGCCGGGTCGAGGACGTCTTGGCGCGGGCCGTCATTGACGCATCTGGCACGTTTGGCAACTCGAACCCGCTGGGCGTAGGCGGGCTGCCCGCGGTGGGGGAGCAGGACAGCAACGACTTCATTTCGGGGCCGCTGCCCGACGTGCTGGGCGCAGACCGGGCAGCCTTTGCTGGAAACCGGTCGCTTGTCGTCGGGATGGGGCATTCGGCCGCAAATACGCTGCTCGCCCTCATCGACCTGGCTGCCGCCGAGCCAGCGACTCAGGTCACCTGGGTCATCCGCGGGGGATCGGCGCGGCGCCTCTTTGGCGGGGGAGAGGACGACGCTTTGCCTGCGCGTGGCTATCTCGGCACCAAGCTGCAACAGGCTGTGGAGAACGGGCAACTCACGCTGGTCAAGCGTGTCTCGATTGAGCAGTTGACCCCCACATCGGGCGGACTGCTGGTCACCGGGACCGAGCGTGAAGAGCCTTTTGAGCTTGAGGTGGATGTCGTCGTGAACGCGACTGGGTTTAGGCCCGACCTGGAGATGCTGCGCGAGATTCGCCTGGACCTCGATCCCGTTGTCGAGTCGCCCAGCGGGTTGGGTGAATTGATCGACCCGAACCATCACTCATGCGGCACGGTTTCACCCCACGGTGAGCGGTTGCTGCGTCACCCCGATGATGGCTTCTATCTGGCAGGCATGAAGTCCTACGGGCGAGCCCCCACGTTCTTGCTAGCAACTGGTTACGAGCAAGTCCGCTCTATCGCCGCCGCTCTGGCCGGCGATCAAGAGGCAGCTGATCTGGTGCATCTTGACCTGCCAGAAACGGGCGTCTGCTCAAGAGACCTGCAGGACGAGGACCAATCTGAGACTGATTCTTGCTGCGCGCCAGCGACCTGCTAGCCGATGGTTAGGTAGGTTTTGAGTATGAGTCTTCCGGTCAGAAATGCCAGCGACGTTGTGCACATCAGCATTGATCAAATGCGTCATGTCGACGACCAACTTGAGGCCGGGGAGTCGGCCCGATAGCCGTGGCTGAAGGTGCTGGGCGCGGACTGGTCAATGCAACGCGCGACTTTATCGCTCGCCCGCTGAACGAGCTGCATGTCGTCGTAGGTGTGGGCCCTGGCGGCAATGGGAATGGCGGCTGGAAGGCAGCCCGAATGTTGCTGTCGGCCGGCGCCCAGGTGACCGTTTTGCGCACAACCGCGCCAAGTTTGCCGCAGAGCGCCGTCTCGGATGGCACCACCGTTGTCGGCGTTGACGCTGGCGAGCCGCTGACCGATGTCTACCGTGGGGACGTTTTCCTCGATGCCATGCTCGGCTTCGATGCCGCGCCGCCATTGCGTGGTGCGATTAAGACGGTGGCCGAATGGGTTGCCCAGAGCGGTATGCCGATTGTTGCCCTTGATCAGCCCAGCGGACTCAACGGTGACACCGGCGAGCACGACGGCAGTGTGATCGCGGATGCGACAGTGAGCGTGGGTCTGCCGAAGCACGGGTTTAAAACCGACCAAGCCAAAGCGGCCCTCGGGCTTGTTTACCTCGCTGACCTGGGCATACCGCACCACATGTGGGCGAACGCTGAAGTTGCTTCGCCGGGTGGCTTGTTCGCAGAAGGTCCACTGGTGCGAATCGACTACCCGTAAACATCGAAGCGGAGTGGGCGCTTAGCCGCTGTGTTTCCCGCTTCCTTGCCTCGTGCTGAAGATAATCCAGCCGCCGAAGGCGACCGCCGCAAAGCCGAGGGCACCCCAGAGGAATCCAGCGGAGACGGCGTCAGCAAAAGCCAGCGCCAAGAGTCCGATTCCCACGACGATGGCGAATGGTCCAGCAATCAGGTTCCTGTCCATGACGGACACTCCTTAGATGGACCTCAAACCTAGCACTGATCCAATACGTGGATCCGAGGATCTCTGGTGGTCAAGGAGCCTGCTTGCCGCCGCCATCGGGCGGCTACCGCGGCACTGACGTAAACATCGTAATAACGCCGATAAGCGACATTATGTAAAGTAGGTGCGCGACGACATGTCGGCGCCACTTCTCCGCGAACTTTAGGCCAAAACGGTACAGGTCTCCGCCTACGTCATTCCTCGTCTCAGAAAACTCTTATACAAGACCCTCGTAAGAAGCGACGACACGAGACAGGACATTTTCTCCTGAAATTCCGTCTCGACCAACTAACTGGATGGTCGCCCCCCAACACCCTCCTGAACTCGGGTTTTGCGACGACCGGTTGAGCGTGAGCAGTTCCGGTCCAAGCCAGTGCGGACAACGGGCGATGGAATCGTTCTTCTCCTTGCTGCAAAAGAACGTCCTGGACCGGCAACGGTGTCCTACCAGGCACGACCTACGCCTGGCGATCATCACCTGGATCGAACGCACCTACCACCGGCGACTCCGCCATCGACGCCTCGGCAAACTCACCCCGGTCGAGTTGCGAGACGATCTCCACAACCGCGCGAGAGGCCTGACCAACCACCACCATGACTGTCAACTAAAGTCTGGGCAGACTCAACCCTCCCGATTCTGACCTATACGGCGCTGCTCAGGGTGAGCCGATCCTGATAGCGTTGACTCAGGGCGTGCGAAGCACTTTGACAGGATCCCGAGCGGCTGCAAAGAGTGCCGGAGCGACGGTGGCAGTCGCAGCAGCCAGGATTGCGAGAGTCGCTGTGCCAACGGTGAACGACCACGGCGGAACTGCCTCAATCCGAGCGGCCAGCGCTACCCCGAGCGAACACCCAAGGGTTGCGCCGAGCATGGCTGGAGCCAGGGTGCGTACGAGCACGAGGGCAACAATGGTTGACCGAGTCGCGCCAAGCGCTCGGCGCCTCCCTAGATCTTTGCGTCGGACGAGAACGTCAGCCAGGACGACAACGGCGACCAACGAACCTCCGCCACCGAGCACCGCAGCCAGTAACGTGCGGCCAAAGGTCGCGAGGTCGCCAGTGACTTGAGCCTGCAGATCGGCCAGAGATATCGGTGATGACACCGCAATGTCGGTCGGTGTGGGCGGCGCAATCAAGCTAAGGACCTGGCCTTGGGTTGATTGAGCTGCCCCGGAGTGCGTGATCACCACATGCAGAGAATCCAACGGTTGGTCCTCCGCAGCGGCGTACAGCAAGCCTGCCGAATAGGTGGCAAATGGCTCTCGCGGTGCGAAGGAACCCACCACGGTGAAGTCGTTCGTTGCCGTTGTCGAAGCTTGAGCGACCCACCCCAACGGTGCATCTAACCCTAGTCGGGTCATGGCTTCATCGCTGACCAGCGCCTCACCAGGTCCTGGCCAACGCCCCGCCGTTAGCGTTGCGACGGCCGGCATGTCGCCATACACCCCCAGGCGGGCACCCGGGTCGCGCCCTGCCCCACCGCCCCGTTAACGACATCTATCGGGATTAACGTGCCCACCGCTCGCTCAGTCGTGGACAGGCCCTTCACCTGATCAATAATCGTCGGGCTGATCAAACCACCACTCTGGCCGTCGTTAACGACCAGCACTCGCGAACCGGCTGAGTCCAGCCTTTCTTGCAGCTGCTGGTCCGCGGCCGCAGTCTGACCAACCGTGGCTATCGTGGCTACGCACATCGCGGCCACCAACAACAGAACCAGGGTAGACGGCACTTTCGCGGCCCACATCGTGGCCACACCCTCTCTGAGCACCAGCCCAAACTTCACAGTTCCAACACCTCATCAGCCCGGTCAATGACGAACGGGTCATGCGTGGCAATAACCACGGTGCGAGCCACGCCATTGCTGTGCCCAGAGCCAGTAGCGGCAGCCGACAACGCGGCCAGCACCCCTGCGGCGTTGTCCCGGTCCAAGTTACCTGTCGGCTCATCGGCCAACACCACCACCGGATCGGTCACTAAGGCCCGGCAGACCGCAACTCGTTGGGCCTGACCGCCCGAGATCTCACCCGGCCGGTGATCAGCACGAGCACCCACACCCATCTGATCCAGCAAGTCGCGTCCCCGATTTCGAGCCACGGTTAACCCATGGCCTGCGTACCACGCTGGCTCCACGACCGAGTCCAGCACTGTGCGAGTCGGGTCTAATGCAGCATCCTGAAAAACGAACCCAATCTGGTGGGCCCGCACCCGAGACCGAGCAAAATCACTGGCCGAAGACACGTCCGCCTCGCCCAGCCGGACGCTGCCCCGCGTCGGAGTCAACATCAAACCCAGCACATACAAGAGGGTCGACTTTCCTCTGCCTGAGGGGCCCGTCACCGCCGTCACCAACCCAGGCGCGAAAGTATGGCTCAAACCGCCAAACAGCTCTTCCCCACCCTTGCGGTAAGCAAACCCGACTCCCTCAACAGCCAACACTCGTGCTTCACCGGCCGCTATCCGTGGTCGACCCGTCATCGGCAGGGACCGGCCCAACACCGACATCGCCAAGGACCTGCACCAAAGCGCCTATCTCGATACCTTCCACAATCGCGATGCCCTGTCCTGAACCGATAACCGTGACATCGACCTCACCGCCCTGGGTATTGACATAGGTACCGCCATCAGCACGGATGTGCACAGCAGCGGCCGGCACACTCACTCCCTCAGTCTGCGGGACAACGATGACCTCTGATCTCAGCGTAACCTCAGCAACGTTGGGTAAGGCTGAACAGTCATCGCCGCACACCGGCCCACCATCAACCGCAACCAGCTCGAACTCAGTGCCACCAAACTCATCCTGGGTAGACCCCACAATCTGCGCGGGCCACACAAATTCTTCAAAACTCACCTCAACGACGGCCTCAGCAGGAATTAACCGAGACTGTTCCTGAGAAACCACCAGGACAAACTCCCGGCTACCCGTAGGTGCCAACACCGCGTCCTCGCCACCCGCAAGGGTTTTGCCCACCGCGATCGACTCACCCAACTGCACCACCGTCGGCAACTCCCGCACCGACACCAACTCACCCAATGGCACGATCCCGGTCCGCTCTTTGCCCTCGTCCTTCTGCCATGCCTTCACTGCAGCCTCCGTCCCCGCCCCAAAATCACCGTCTGCTACCCCACCCAAGTACCCTTTGTCAATCAACAACTGCTGCAACGGCCGAACATCTTCGCCCTTGTCGCTCTCGGCCAAGTCCCGCCAAAATGGCACCGAACCCTGCACTACGCGCACCGGAGTATCGCCCACCACGTACACCACATCGCCAGCACTGACCTCACCAGCATCAGTTGATGTCACTACACCCATCAGTGTATTCGCCGCCACCACTTCAGTTGGCTGACGCAACGTCGTCGACAACCCCAATGACTGACCCACCGACCCCTGGCTCGCCTCAGCCCACACCACACCCACGTCTTCTTGCGCGGAATCGGCGCTGCCAGCGGTATTTGTAGGCAATGTGACCCGGGCGGCCCACCAACCCCCAGCAACAGCCCCCACGATCAACAACAAAACCAAAACCAAGAGCACAGAACTACGCCCAGAGTGACTGATGACTCCACCCCCACGGTGGTAGTTGACAGGACGAGCCTGAGATAGTGAACACCAAACTAGCCGCTATGCCTCTCACGGGTAGAGCACATCGTCTGACGGTTGCACCTGGCATTCCCGCTGAGTTACATCATCTGGAGTCGTCCACCGACCGCCTTGAACGTCTTCGGTAATATCCCTATAGGTTCCAGGCGAAATGATTTGGTAAGCCTCGGGTGAATCCGAAGTTGCTAAGAATGATTCAAAAGACGGCAACGGATCAGGCGCATACCCGAGCGACTGAAGGCAAGGAATCACGTCTGATTCATAGTGGTCATAAACACTCCTCCATTGCGTTTCAGTCAATGGCTCAGAGTACTTATCAGCCACCGGATACTGCTCGTTGCACGTGTAAGAGGCTAAGTCAAAATCGTCCTCTTGGCCAGGAGCAAGTTCTATGGAACTCTGCCCAAACTCGTCCAAAGATAGAACCCAGCCGTCCTCCGCCATGCACGACTCATAAACATCGTCGAACTCTTCTGGAGTCACCTCACGAATCGCTGCCACGGGAGGGAATCCTGCGGTTTCGGGATCGGCTTTAGCCGTCTGCGTAGCGGCGAGACCAGAACTAGGAGCTTCCGAACTGCTGCCCGTGCCACACCCGGCAAACACCAATCCAATCGCGAGTCCCAGAATCCAATAGCTGGAAGTAGCGACAAGCTTCACACGCACGTCCTGCCAATGTGGTAGACCGAGTACTGGCCCCACGCCGAGGTGTTACCTAGCGTGCGCCAGGACGTCGTGGTGTTTCGACCCGAATAACTGCTACTCACATAGCCTAGGTTGTAAACTCTTACAGTTCCATCAGTTTTCCACGCTTTGTGATTCGACTTGCCATTCGTCGAGGAGTAGATGTTTACCCAATCCCCGGACCCGCAACCAAGGCCTCCCCCGTATTTGGTGGCCGCTGACGCTCCGGGCGCATTCACGCCAACCAGGAGGACTGTAGTAAGCAACGCTGTCACAAATTTCTTCACAAGATACCCCTCTCACAGCCCCCCCTGTTGGGAGACTCCAGTAATGCTCTATTACTCGTCCGGCAGTGTCAAGGGTTCGACGAAACTCACCTGAAGTCCCCGCGTAGCCGGGGCCGCGCCTCAAGCACTTTCCCGCGAAGTTGTCACCTATCCATGCAGCAGACCCGGTTTGACGATGTATCAGCCTCTGGCTTCACAACTCTTAAACACAGAACACCCACTGCCGATTTGGGTGCTGTCGATGGGAACCGAGATGACGATATTCGACGATCTATTCGCCTGGGTGGATGCAGATCCGGATCGGAACCGGGTGCACACTTGTATGTCTGCCGTGTACGACAAGGCAAACCGGGAGGAGGCGACAGAGTCAAGTCCCGTTTTTGCTGCCTGCACACAGAGACTTTTCCATCCGACCGACCTTAAGTTGTCAACACAATTCTCCCCGTCGTTCTTTCCCATCGCGTCCACCGCCACAGGATCGGACTACCCCAGGAAACTGGTAGGACCGAACGATGGAAGGTGCAGATGCTACGCGATGGCACCATCGAGATGGCGCAATATGACTGGCGCATAGACTGGCGGCGATTGACGCAGGTTCAACGATTAGATGTCGGCTCCGGAGATTTCGCGATCGGCTTTTGGCAGAACGCGTCCACGAGAGCCTTGCTTAGTTTCAGTTTTGACAGGATTCAGATCGACGCCCTCATATAGGGGTGGCTTGTGAAAAAGTGAAATATACGACGCTAGTGCGTTGCTTTCACGAATCGTTTGCCCCTTGCTTGTCGTTCTGTGGAGGTTGGAGAGGCGCGATCAGGGGTAGCGTTCTAAACAGTCGACGGCGGAGACTCCGGTCGATGTGCTTCGATCAGGTGTCGCGTTGAAAATGCCACGAACGGCTCACCATTTCGCATACGTCCATCAAGGCCGAGGAGCTCGTTGTGATACTTCTCCACTGAGAAGTCTGGCACCCACCAGACGCACTTGCGGAGAATCCACACCACGGCACCCACGTCACGGAATTCCATGCGGCATCGGGCGGTGTGCAGTCGGGTGATGCCTAGGCCGGCATCCTTTGCTGCTGTGCATTCGCGTTCAGGGTCGCGGCTCTTGCGTTCCTCTGGCAGCGGGCCTAGGAAGTGTTCGATTAGTTCGAAGGCCGAGGCTTTTCCGACGTGCTGCGCAAAATAGGCTCCTCCTGGCTGGAGTAGGCGGTGTATCTCCTTCCAGTCCGGGTGCACGGGGTGACGGGCGGATATCAGCTTGAAAGACTCGTCGGGGAATGGCAATGGATCTCCTTCGACGGTCTCGATGACTTCGGCACCTCGGGGGCCCAGTAACTCACGGGCGTACTGTGCGTTGGGGGGCCACGCTTCGGTAGCGACCATTATTGGTGGAAATGTAGGAGCTTCCGAGAGGACTTCCCGCCTCCGGTGTCGAGATCCAGTGCGGACTTGACTTGCCTGAGTCGATCAGCGAGGAGCTTCGCATAGCCCCAGGGCGGGCGTTCCTCGGTGGCTCGCCCGTCCAGCCAGTCGAAACCCCACCCTGAAATGTCCGCTGCAGTGGCTTCGGCTACTAGCTCGTCAAAACTTCGCATGCAGTATTTTTTCACGGTGTGCGGGGCGAGTTGCAGGTCGGATATGGCCCCACGGGGACTCGGCTTCTTCGCTGTTGCCACGCGCCAAGTAGTTGGCCAAGCGCCTCTTGCTCTGTCATCTAGGCTCCTTGGCTTCAGGGCTCGAGTCAGTCATTGGTCTGACCTGGGGTTTTGGCGTTGCGGCGGAGCGTGTCGAGGCTAAGCAACTTTGTGGTTGCTATCTCTCGTGCAGATTCATACTTGGCGATCACATACGGGGCGATGAGCGGCATGCTGACCTGCACGACACCTCGTTGCGGGGAGTAAATATCGCCATCTTCGATCAACCTGTCTCGCACATAAGTGAACTCACGTTGAGGTCGCCCCAGCGTCGCCTCCATAGCCTTGACCGAAGCAAGTCCTCCATTGAGTGACAAAGCAGCCATGTACTCCTTGCCGCGATCGGTCATCAGATCCCACCGGGGGTCTAGGGTTCTTCGGCTGATCTCACGACCCGCGTGATCGATACCCTCTTTGCATCCGCCATGGTGATGGCAGTCGGGCCCGGGGCTTGGCGCCATACCGCATGAGCAAAGATCTGAACGTGAGCCGGGTAGCCGTTCGACACCTTGACCACGGCTCGCAAGGCATCGGCGTGCCAATACACACCACGCTTGTTGGCTGGCAAAGCGATGGCCTTGGATGCATCGACAGCACTAAGCCGCACCGGTATCGGCTGGTGATCTAGCAGTCGATCAGGGTGGGTCACCCCGGCTTCGATGAGGGTTCTCATCGTGTTGGGCAAGCCGCTGGCTGCGAAGGCAACCGGTGCTGTGGGGTGGTCGACGTTTAAGCGATGCAGCGCCCCGGCCAGCAGCGTCAGGTCCGAGGGATGCGCGGTCTGCAGTTCATCGACCGTGATCAGGAGGCCTCCCCTCCCCTCTCTTCCTGCACATTCGATGCCAATGAGGCGAGCGTTCGAGCCAGCGGCCCCGGGTCATCCATGGAGAAGGGCTGAGCCCCCTCGGACTCCTTGTCGGTCAGACTGAAGCTCACGCCACCCAACCCGACACCACTCAGACGCTCAAAGGCCTTGCGAGTTTTCTCCCACGGAGATGAGCCTTGGGACAGCATCTCCTCCGCGTGGCGCAGCAAGGAGGCGCCGAAGAACGAGCCACCCTTGGTCGACTGCAGAGTCACCACTTCGTAGCCTTGATCCCGTGCCGCGTTCCCGTATGCGGTTAACAGGGAGGTCTTCCCCACACCTCGCGGACCAGTCAGCAGTTGGTCGATGGCGACGAATCGCCCCTCAGAGGCCAACTCGGTCAGCATCAATGACCATTCGTCGACCAGACTTCCTCGACCAGCGAGCTCGGGAGGTTGGTGGCCTGCCCCTGGAGCGTACAGTCGCTTTTGCATCCACTCAGCATAGCCATGTAATCCTATAAAACAATAGTTATATAGAATTACATTGCTTGTTTTCAGTCATACGCGAGCTAAGCCTCACCCTAGCCAAGGCGTTGGCCCTCATGCAGTTCAACAACACGATCGGCGCGATCCATCAACTGCGGGTCGTGGGTGGCCACCACCGCGGCGGTCGATTGTTCGTGTACGAGGCCAGTCAGTAGATCCATCATTGCCACCGCGGTCGCCGAATCTAGCTGTCCGGTCGGTTCGTCAGCGATCAAAATCTGGGGCCGGTTAACGAGTGCGCGGGCGATGCCCACTCGCTGCTGCTGCCCGCCAGAGAGCTCATAGGGTCGCTGGTGTCCATGCTTGCTCAGACCAACGGCCTCTAGCGCCTGCGCTACCCGTTCGCTGCGCTCATCAGCTGGCGTCTCCAGCAGTCGCAACGGCACTTCGATGTTCTCCGCCGCCGACAACACGGGGATCAGCCCGAACGATTGAAACACGTAGCCGATTGAAGTCCGCCGGACCTCCAGAACATCGCTCTCTGACATTTCCGAGAGTGCTTTGCCATCGGCCAACAACACCTGCCCCGAGGTTGGCCGATCTAGCCCACCCAACAGGTTCAACAGCGTGGTCTTGCCCGATCCTGACGGGCCCCGAACAACGGTCAACTCACCGGGGCGGATTTCGAGATCTACCCCAGCCAAGGCCCGCACTAACCCGGCACCGCTGCCAAACTCACGGTGCAAACCTTCGCCGGCCAGCGCATACCCACTAGTCATTGCCGCGCTCCTGCCCATCGTTGGCAATCCCTGGCCATACCCCCACGTGGTCGGACTCCAACTCCAAGCGCACCCGGTCCCGCAGCGCCAACCGCTCTACATGTGCGGCGGGTAGCTGCAGTCGGCCAGCCTTATCGATCACCGTGAACTCGTGCGCAACCGTCTGCTGTTGTCCTGCATCATCTAGGGCATGGCTGCGGATGACCTCGGTTGAAGTGCGGCCGTCTCGAATCCGCACCGTCCGTCGCACATGGTCAGCGACCGTGGGGTCGTGGGTGACGATCAGCACGGTTACCCCCAACTGGTCCGAAGCCTGCCGCATCGCGCTGAGCACCTGGCTCGACATCGCGTCGTCCAACTCCCCGTCGGCTCATCGGCCAACAGGACCGCTGGCTCATTGGCCAATGCGGTGGCAATCGCAACACGTTGCTGCTGCCCACCAGAAATCTCGCGGGGCAGACGATCGCGACAATCGCTGAGGTTCAACATCTCCAACAACTCATCCACCCGCTCCCCCGATCCGCCCGAGAAGTGATGAGCATAGGCAACGCAATGTTCTCAGCCGCGCTGAGGAAGGGCATCAGGTTGCGCGACGTCTGTTGCCAGACAAACCCCACACTCTTCCTGCGGTATGCGACGCGCTGGCGGCGCGACATCGACATCAGGTCGACCCCGGCCACCTGAGCCTTGCCTCCAGTCGGCATATCTAGCCCAGACAAAATATTGAGCAGGGTCGACTTCCCGATCCAGACTCACCGACCAGAGCGACCACATCGCCGGCTTCAACGTGCAAGTTCAAGCCCTGTAGCGCCTGGATTTCAATCCCTTCAGTGGAGTAGATGCGCACCACGTCCTCACACAATCGCATCCGGGCTGCGAGCGCCCGTCACTGTCGGCTTCTCAACATTGTTCATACGACTACCTTTCCTCACCCAGACGAAGGTGTTGGGCCAGACTGGTTCGTGCCGATGCGGTCGCCCCTAGCGCCGTGCTGATCACGACGGTCGCGATGACGCTGCCGAGGACCGCACCCAGCAGGACCGGGTTAATCGCCAGCTCAGGCTGCTGAGGACCTCCGGTGAGAATCGTCAATTCCAATGTTTGTAGCAGTAGCCAGGGAACAATGGTTCCCACGAGCACCCCAGCAAAACTGGCTGCCACCAGCGTGGGTGCCAGCTCCCAGGCCGTCAACGACCGCAATTGTTTGGCGTTGGCTCCCAGAGTGCGCAAAATCGCCAACAATCGGGACTGGCTAGGCCCACGCAATGCCTGAATCAGGGCAATAGCGACGGCCGTCAACAGCGTCGTCAGCACCACCCCTGCGAGCAATAGCATCCTTAATCCATCCGTAGCTGGAGCGGCCAGAAACGCATCAAGTTTTCCCTGCGGCGTCTCGACCAAGGAGTTGGGCACCGCCTGCGCCACAGCATTGGCAACCAGGTTTGGATCGCTGTCGGCGGCAACGGATAGCAATGCCAGTCGTCCTTGCGCGCTGCCGCCGCCGGCTTCCTCCCACGCCGATCTGGCGACGACCACGAAGCGTTGGTCAGTAGTTATGCCGGGCAGATCGTCAATGTGGCCGACCACTTCCGCGTCCCCACGTGGCCCGAGCGTTAGTGCCCCGGCAGCAGGGTCCAGCTCAGCCCCAGAGACAATTTTCAACCCTGTTTCGTCGTCAAAGAGTGAAGCGGGCAGCGTATCTGCCAACGGTGTTCCGGCTTGGACTTGGGCCAAGGCGTCATCGACGACATAAACGGTGGCATCTCGACGAGCCCCTTGGGAGTCAGTCACACTCATCCGGACTTCTGCTTCGGTGACGCCAGCAACAGCTGTTACCCCGGGCACAGCGGCAAGGCTAGCTTTGAGGTCGTCGGTGATCGCCGGGCCGCTGACTCTGACTTCGGCCCCTGCTTCCTGCCAGGCTGCGTCTTGTGCTCCCGCAGTGATAGTGGAGGCCAAAACTGAGCCGACCATTGCTACGGAAACGCTGAGAATCACCACGACAGCAGGTAGGAGACCCCGGCCGGGTCACGCACTGCCCTGACCGCGCCGAGGAACGGGGCTAACCCCACCGGCATGCAGTCGCGCAGTCATGACTCGCAACGGCACCGGAAGCAGTCGTAGGGTAAGCACCCCGAACGCCAGGGCCAGCAGCGCTGGGGTCGCAGCAACTAGCGGATCGAACCCGCTGCTCTGGCTAACCAATCCGCGATCAAGAAGCCGCCAGACAGCCAGGGCTGCCAGCGCTAGGACGATGGTCTCTACTAGCACTCGATACTTCCCTTGGGCGGCTCCCAGGTCACTGCGGGACTGTGTCTGCGCACCAGGCGTTCGAGCCAAGCCAAGCGCCAGCATTGGGCAGGCACCGATAAGACCGGCGACCAGTAATGCTGGCCACGGCCATGGCGTTAGTGGCGCAATGATGATCCCGGCAAGGAGGTAGCCGACCGCGGCAGCAGGCAAGCCGATGAGTGCCCCCTCAGCCATCAGCAAACCGCGTACTTGCCCACGTGAGCCACCGCGGGCTTCGGCCAAGGTGAGGGTAGGCCGCCGACGGGTCACTATCAGTTGTGCACCAGGTGCCAGCACTGCTAGTGCCACCCCTGCCGGTCCAGCAGCAACGACGGCAGCAAGTGAGGTGGTTGTGCGTTGCTGGGCCACTAAGGCATCGAGCGGCTCAAAAAGTTCGGTGGTAAATCGAGCGGTCATTCCCGCTTCGATGAACCCGTCGGGTGGGACCCCGTTGCCGGACACTTCTTGCGGATCCTCACCTTCGGCAATGACCACGGATTCGCCCGCAGTCATGCCGCCCAGTTGAGCACGCAGACTAGCCACATCATCGCCGGGCACGTTGCTTGCATCGAGGGGATACCAAAGTTTGAAGGTTCGCGTAGAGCCTGGGCGCACCACTCCGGGGTTGTTGGGCGCCAGGTAGGCCGCAGCCGTCGCTTCGGTGCCGCGGTCGGCATCAAAGAACGTAGCCAACTCGGGTGCATACGGGCTGTGTGACCAGTGGGTATCGAGAGGATCAATGGGCTCGTAGGTGCCGCTAAGTCGGGTTTGCGCAGCCCCGGGAACATCGCGCACTTCGCCGACCTCCCAGTGCAGTTGCTCCGCAGCATCCTGACTCAGCGCAATCTCGATCTCACTGTCCGTGGTCACCAGCACCGCTCCGTCGCTACCACCGACAGCAAACTCATTTAACGGAAGGTGCGCCACCGGCCAGTTGCCCTCGACTAGTGTCGCTATCTGCGGCAACGCAGGATCGACACGGTATTGAAGTCGGATCTGTGAAATGTCACTGTCCGGGTCGTTGGGAGCAACCGCCAATTGATCGACGTCGATATAGAAGCGCCCAGGCTCCAGGAGTGTTCGTAGTGGCTCAGATTCATCTAGACGAATGCGTTCTAAGCCTGCATTGACTCTGGCCCAGGTTTGGTCGGCATCGCTGAACTCGACACCATCGCTGGTCACATTGAGGTAGGCAAGGGGAGCAATCGTTGTGCTTGCTACATCGCGTTGCAGAACCGACAGATCACTGAAGGTGTAGTCGACCTGACGTGAATTCATGTCGGTAAGAAGCCTTGGCCCCACGGTGGCTACCAGTGACAAAATAAGAACCAGTGCCGCGAGCAACAACGAAACTACTGGATCGGCTCGGATCTGCTTGGTAGCAATCCGGACGACACCCGGTGTACGTCTCGGGCGGTGGCTCATCGAACCTCCTCCCGATAGCTCGCATCTCGGGCTTGCCGGGCCACCTTCTGGGCAACCCGCGCTATAACAAGCACCAGCAGGACGGCTTGTAGCCCGAGCAAGGCCGACCACGAGGCGACATCAAGCTGTAGGGACGCTGGCACGGTTGCCTGCCCGGCAACCAGGGTCGCTTGAGCCAACACCGGCACCACGACCACACTGACCAACCAGCCCGCGGCTGCCCCAAAGAGGGCCAGCCCGATAACTGCGAATAGTTCCAGGGCTCGTGAGCGTGCTTGCCTGCTGGCCGCCATCCCCAAAGCGCGCAAAACAGCCACTTCTGAGCGACGAGAGGCGCTCAGACTGGCACTCGCTGCGCCGACACCAACGCCCGCTAGGAGCACTGATCCAGCGGCGGCTATCCAGAACACCTCTCGGACCGGCTGAGCGGCATCAACGGCTGACTCTGCTGAGAAGTCTCGCGTCTCGGAGATTCCGTCGATCTGCGATACCTCGGCGGCGACTTCGGTTGGGACCGTCGCTGAGATCCAAAGCTCATCGGGATAACCGAGAGCTTGATCCTGAGCCCAGATGGCCTGACTTAAGGTGCCAGCATCGACCAGAATCGCATCGGCACTTTTAACCCCCGGCACCGCGTCAACCAGGGCACTCACCTGCCCATTCACCACTGAGCCAGCAACCTGGACTTCGACCAGCGAGCCGAGGTCCAAGCTATTTGTCTCAGCCAGCGAACTAGTCAGCGCCAGCGGCAAAGCCTGCGGAACAGACAGCCCCGAGAAGCTCACCCGAGCTTGGCCACTTGCGTCTGGAATGGTGGAGTCCAAGGGAACAACGAGGGAGAGTTCACCCTCAGTGTTCGCCGTTAGCTCGGATTCAGAATCCCTGGTGGACGACCACGACTCAACACTGGGCGCCACGGAAAGTGGCTCGCCGTCCACGCTTGGCGTCACAGTGGCTGTTCGTGTCACCCCAGGAAGAAAGGCGGATGTTGTCACTGACAGACCGATGATCTGGTAGTCACCCTCTGCTGGAAGAGGAATGCTGATCTGTGCAGTTTTCGTCGAGGTGTCTAGGTCGACTTCGCCACCTTCACTGCGGCTGAAATCGTCCGCGATAGCGAAGTCAGCCAGGGCGACCTCATGGGTGAGCCCTGAAGCAGGCTCGAGCACCTGCATACTCACGGTGGGTTGTTGCCCTCCCCCAGTCCCAAGAATGTCCGAGAGAGCCTCCGAGAGTGCTTGATCGGGGGCAACCCCTTGCTCCTCAATCAAAACATCCGCATAGAAAGCCACCTCGTCGATAACTCCGGTTGGCCCATCGTCGGAAGTTTCCGTTTCCCAGGCAATGTCAACGTCGAGAACCGCAGCACCAGCAGGCAGGGCGATCGCTCCTGCCGCAGGCTCGGACATCAGGGTGCCTACGAGATCGCTGGACTCCGATAGGTTCGCGGGGTTTCCGGGGATTTGGCGACCGAACTGAGCGCGTCGAGCGGAGCAGCAACAAGGTCGGCATCGGAGGTGCCCACCGTGGTCGTGGTACTCCAGACTGGCGCCACTGACTCCACCCCCGAGAGTGCCTGCACCGATGGCAGGGACGGGATCGGGTTTGCCGAGTCCGTCACCGGAGCGCTCAGGGTGGCCCGCACATCGGCCCCTTGCTGGACCTGCGCTAATTGGTTGTTCAAGCGGGTCGAGGTGGCCGAATAAAAGCCAGCCAGTGTTGCCGAGCCGACGGAGAGCACCACCAGAACCAAGGGGACCGCGTACAAGACCAGCCTTCGGCCTACTTGGGCAGTGGCCAGGGCCAAACCAACTTGCGGCTGCGACGGCTGGTGCTAGTCAACATCCTCATGGCGGGCCCCATAAGCGCAAGTGCCAGCACTGCGCAGAGACTTAACATCAGGGTGGGAGCCGCCCCCGCAAGTAGGTCAGCGCGCCTGCCTGAGCCTTCCGCATCGACTAGCGGCGAGCCGTATCGCAAAAGTTGCCACAGCGAAACACTCGCGGCGCCACCAATGGCAACGATCGCAGCGACCGTTGCCACAGCCTGGTGCCGACCAGCTTGATCCACCTTTGCCCTGTAGGCCAACCGCCGCAAGTGTGTCGCTTGGGCAACAATGAGCGCCGCGAAGACCACAACCCAACTAGCAACCGAGGCCCACGTAACAGCAGCATTTTGCGGGGGCCCAATTGACCCAGCACTCAGCAATCCGCTCGCGATGAGCGCACCCAACGTGGTGCCAGCCAGAGTGACGACACCAACTTCGAGCGCTGACCATCCGATGATCTGGCGCCATGATGCTCCCCGAGCCAGAAGTAATTCAGACTCCCCGCCCTTGCAGCCGCCACCAATCGGCCAAGTTGCCACACAGCAACTAAACAGACCGTCAGCAAAAGGGTCAGCGGCACGACAGCAAGCGCACGAGATGTCTCGATGCGGACCGATGTTTGCTCCGCTATTGCTGCTAGGTCTCCTCCACCTGAACACCGCGTAACTCCACCGACTCTGTTTGCAGGGTGGAGCGCAACTGGGTGGCTGCAGTGGCTATGGGACCCAGAGCCTGCGCGTCCACTGAATCGATCTCCGGGCGGATGGTCCATTGGACTATCGGCGGGTCGGTGAACCCTGAGATTGTGCTTGAGTCGACGATGAGTGGCCCCACCAGATCCGCAGTCACCCCAGACCGGATCAGTGGATCGTTGAACCAAACGGCATTGCTGGGGTCCTGAGACCGCCATAAGGCCGCGATGACCACGCTCTGTTCGTCAACGACCACCACATCTTCGACCGTGAGTCCCCAGTGCGCGGCCGCATCAGCGTGCAGGGCTCCTTGCAGCGGCGAGCCACCAACACCACCTGGCCATTGACCCGCGGTCACCGTGATGGGCATTGATCCTTGTGGCGTAAGGTCCTCGCTGGCGATGATCTGGATGCGTTCTGGACGATCCTGCACGGGGCGCGGCTCGGTGCGTAGGGAATTTTGAATGGAAACCGATGTGGGAGCAAAGGCCTGCTGGATGAGCTGGCGAGCAGCCGCATCTTGTGCCTCGGGGGTGCTCTGTTGGCGTGTGCTCACTCGCAGACTGACCTCTGCGGGGTTGTCGACTTGGGTGAGTGCCTGTTGAGCGCTTTGTGCTGCCGTAGCCCGTGAGTAGCCAATCGTGCCCGCAACAATGGCTGCCGTCAGGCTCGACAGCAGAAAGAGAGCGACGACTAGCCCTTTGCTGGCTCGCCCCCGCACTAACGCATGGCTGAAGGTGGCGATGACCTTGTCATTGCGCAACAGTAGACACGTCTTTCAGTCGTTGAGCAGCGTCCGTTGCTGCTGGGATCATGTCTACTCGAACGGTGTCGGGTCTCCTTTCCGACGCGCACAATCTCTGGGTATCCCGCAGAGAAATCGATCACCGTGGTGGGGTCCTTCCCCGTCTCATCACCGTCGATCACCGCCTCCAACTGGTTGTCGAGGCGGTCCTTGATCTCCCAGCCCATCCCTAATGGCGCCTCCTCACCAGGCAAGATCAACGTGCTGGAAAGCATGGGCTCCCCCAATTCGCTTAACAGCGCTTGAGTGATGCGGTCATCGGGGATGCGCACACCGACCGTCTTCTTCTTGGGGTGCAAGAGCTTCTTTGGCACCTCAGACGTCGCCGGCAGAATGAAGGTGTATGGGCCAGGTGTTGCGCTTTTCACGGCCCGGAAGACGGCGTTGTCTAAGTGGACAAACTGGCCTAACTGGGCGAAGTTTGCGCACATCAACGTGAAATGGTGCTTGTCGTCCAGTTTGCGGATATCGGTAATGCGCTGCTTGGCCTGCTTGTTGCCTAGCTGGGCGCCGATGGCGTAGCAGGCATCTGTGGGGTATGCGACCAAGCCACCCGTACGGACGGTCTCAACGACTTGCTGGATCAGCCGCGGTTGGGGATCTACTGGGTGGATGTCATAGAAACGAGCCATACCTTCACCGTAGCGCGCGATCAACTCAAATCGAGGCGCATCATCGCCGTCTGCCGGACCGGGACGAAACCAAGTCGCTCGTATAGTGCGGTCGCACCCGTCAACGAGTCGGCATCCACACCAAGTTGCGCCTTGTCGAAGTCGTCGCAGGCGCGGAGGGAACGAAGGGTGCGCAGCAACATCGCCTGTGCAAGGCCCCTTCCTCTCGCCTCGGCAACCACACCGACGAGTGGAATATAGGCTTCCCTGGGCTCGTATTGCTGCACGATGACGTAACCAAGCACCTGGCCCCTGTCATTACGCGCGACCGTTGAGTGCTGCAGGCGCATTGAGCGAGCACCCCACAGTCCTGTCTGCCACAGGCCGGGCTCCATCTCTGTCGTGCCCCAGTGGTCGGCGAAGGCAAAGTTGTGCGCCACCCGCACGACTTCTCCATCGCTCTCCCCCGGTGTCTTCAGCGCAACATTGTCCCCGCGTACAGCAACGTCGAAAGTAGGTATGTTGGCGATGAGGAGCTCGAGTTCATTGAAGTAGCGGGCGAGGCGGTACCCACGATGCGCGAGAATCGCCCGCTTATGCGCATTCTCCTGTTGTCCGTCGACCCGTACGTATGCGCCGACTCCGGGGTGCCCGCTTGCTGCTAGTTGCTTGACGCGCTCTTCTTGCCAATCGAAAAGGCGGCGTCCGATCCCTTGGCCGCGCCATTGCGGGTGGACCCCACCCTCGGCCCAGCCCCTCACCAGGTGGTCTGAGTCGAGGCTTGCGCGCGATCCGACCATGCCGTAGGCAACCAATTCGTCTTCGGCCCAGACAGCCGCCGTGTCCAGCTCAGGAACGAAGCCATCCACAGCCAATTCCTCCGCAAGGTCCTCCGGGGAGAAGTCTCTTCGGTTTCATCGACCTTGGCTAAATGGTTCACCAGGCGCGAAAGAGCTTCGACGTCGCGCGGTGAAAGCGTGGCCCACTTGAACTTTGAGTGCCCCATAAATCCCAACATACCCCTGGAAGGTTTCCCTGTGCTCTCACGCTAGCTTTATTCCCGGACACGAGACCGGATCCGATGAGGACCACGAAGCCCGCAATCGCTGCCGGGGAGATGTAACTAAGACACTGTGAAAACAACAGGTGTGGGTAGGGCGACCGTCCGCGAAACTGTACATAGCCGGTCACGAGACTTGGCGACTGCGTCCGGCAACCGGTTTCGAGCCGCGTCGCCACCCTCGCCGGCGGGAAAGGTCACTGAGAATTCAGCCGAGACATCAGCGAGGTGATTCCCGTGCTCGTCACGCACCTTCTCGGCCGCAGCGCGTACGACAAACGCGTCCGGCTCGCTGAGACGAGAGGTCAAGAAATCAACATCGATGGCTGAGCAACCAGCGACGGCTGCCAACAACAGTTCAACGGGGGTGAACTCATCTGTAGACCCATCCCCCATAGAGATACTTTGGCCGCGAGAGTTTGTTGCCTCAAAGGAGACGTGTGCTTTGCGGGTCAGCGAAACTGTTCGAAGGTTTTCTGTTGCCATGCCCGATAGTCTGCCACCATGAGCATCGACGGCTACGGGCATCCAGACATTCCATCCGGCAGATTGGTGCTGGTGCGCCACGGTGAGACCGAATGGTCAAAATCCGGGCAACACACCGGGCTTACTGACCTTCCACTCCTTCCTGAGGGCGAAAAAGCAGCTAGCTCAGTGCGCCCGGTCTTGGCGGAGTTTAACTTCGTGCACGTGCGCTGCTCGCCATTGCAGCGTGCTCGTGCGACTGCGGGTTTGGCTGGGCTAGAGGTAGATACGATTGACCCAGACCTACTGGAGTGGGACTACGGCGGCTATGAGGGCATCACCACAGCCGATATCCGCAAGGAAAAGGGCTACCCGTGGAATGTCTTTGAACACGGCATCATCCGGGTGAAACGCCGGGCGAAACCGTCGAAGAAGTCGCGGCGCGAGCCTCACGCGTGCTGTCCACCATCCACCCAATGTTGCATGACGGTGACGTCGCTTTGGTCGGTCACGGCCACGCATTGCGCATCCTCACCGGTGTCTACCTGCGCCGAGACCCGCGATTTGGCCGACACCTGGACTTCCAGACAGGTGCGTTAGCCATTCTGGGCCACCACCATGAGGACCCAGTCATTGAGGCGTGGAACCGTCGTCGCTAGGCGATCCTGCCCGTGACGGGCACTACTTTGGGGTGCCTCAGTTTCAGGGATGGGCCAGGTATGCACTGGCTGGTTCATCTCCGAGTGATCCACATAGTGACGGAACATTTCGCGCAATGCTGAGTTGCGATCGTGACCGGCGGCCTCGTAAGCCTCGGTAACCTCCACCTGCCAGCTTGCGCCGTTGGTGGCGGTCTTGCAGCGACCCTCGATGATCTCGAGGTAGTAGTTGCGCACCTCCCGGCGCAGACCCAGACTTGCCAGGCCTTCCTCGGCCAGTTCCAGCAAATGATCTTGCACCAACTGAGTGGCTGGCAATTTGCCGGCTCCTGGCCATGACAGTTGGGCTTCGATGCCCAGTTGAGCGGCCTGATCGAAGTTTTCCTCGGCGTGCTCAAACGGCATTTTGGTCCAGATCGGGCGCCCACTGGTGGTCAGCGCCTCAAGCAGTCCGTAGTAGAAGCAAGCGTTGGCCACCATGTCCACGACCGTCGGGCCAGCTGGGAGGACTCGGTTTTCCACGCGAAGGTGGGGCACGTCCTTGACCACGTCATAAATTGGCCGGTTCCAGCGCCATACCGTGCCGTTGTGCAGTCGCAACTCGGGCAACTCGGGAGTGCCACCGTTTTTGTGCACTTGCATCGGGTCTTCGTCTGAGACCTCGGGCAGTAGCGCCGGGAAGCACTCAACGTTTTCTTCGAACAGGTCAAAGATCGAGGTGATCCAGCTGCGCCCAAAGTATGCGCGGGGTCTGACGCCTTGATGCTTCAATTCAACGGTGCGAGTGTCTGTCATCTGGCTAAAGAGCGGGATGCGGGTCTCAGCCCAAAGCCGCTTGCCAAAGAGATAGGGCGAGTTGGCACCCATAGCGATCTGGACACCGGTGATTGCCGATGCCGCGTTCCAATACAGCGGGAAGTCCTGTGGCGTTACCTGCTGGTGTAACTGCACTGATGTGCAGCCGGACAAGGGTCCAATGGTCTCGAAGTAGTCATCGACGCGCTCCCCTGTGGGGCCTTCGATTTGCAACTCCAGACCATCGCCGCGTTCGCGCAACACCGAGTCGTTGAGCGCGGTGTAACGAACTCCCAGGCTGAGCCAGTCGCCATCAAAAGTTTCGCGATGCAGCGTCGGCAAGATGCCGACAGCGACGGTGCGTGCGCCGTGCGACCGAGCGGCGTCACCAGCATTGCGCAACGACCCATTAAGCCAACGGTCCAAGCGAACAGCCTGGTCCCCAGCCATGGGCCGCGGTGGCACGTTGAGCTCAATGTTGTAGCGGCCCACCTCCGATTGGAAGTCTCCCTCAGTGATGTCTTGCAGCACCTCTTGATTAATGAGCGCTGGAGCCAGCGTCTCACCGTCAACGAGGCTCAACTCGATTTCCAGTCCCATCTGGGTCCGGGTGAAGTCGAAACGGCTCTCTTGGAGCATGCGCTCAAAAACATCAAGATCAAGCAAGACCTTGTCACGGAAATTGACTCTTTGCTCGCGCGTAAACGCGGCGGAACTAACCTCGACACCCATGCACCAAACCCAACCACATGTTCGCGCAATGGGCTAGGGCACACCGATAACAAAGTGGCACCGAAAGCAGGTGCGCCTTCGGTGCCACTTCGCGTGTTCGTCAGTCTTGCTCAGCCAGTTCTTCAATGGGCGGGCAGCTGCACATCAGGTTGCGGTCGCCGTAGACACCATCAATACGAGACACCGGAGCCCAGTATTTGCGCGATGGGTCAACACCAGCGGGGAACGCGGCATCCATCCGGTCATAGTTGTGCTCCCACGAGCTGGCCAGCGACAGTGCCGTGTGCGGCGCTCCACGCAAAACGCTGCCCTCGATACCCGCAGAGGCGGCCTGCTCCATCTCGCCACGGATGGCCAGCATGGCGTCACAGAATCGATCCAGCTCAGCAAGGTCTTCACTCTCGGTTGGCTCAACCATCAACGTGCCTGCGACGGGGAACGACATGGTCGGCGCGTGGAAGCCGTAGTCAACGAGTCGCTTAGCCACATCATCAACGGTTGCGCCGGTGCTTTTAGTGAGTTCGCGCAGGTCCAAGATGCACTCGTGCGCAACCAGGCCGTGCTCACCCGTGTACAAGATGGGGTATGCCTCACGCAGCCGGCTAGCCACGTAGTTAGCCGCCAAGATCGCGACCTGGGCTGAGCGCTGCAGGCCAGCACCGCCCATCAAGCGCACGTAGGCCCACGAGATCGGCAAAATGCTGGCGGAGCCATAGGGTGCTGCAGCGATGGCGCCAACTCCCGATTCGGGGCCGGCCAGAGAAGCCAAGGGTGGTTGGGCAGGTAAGGCGCCAAGTGCTCGCGCACAGCGACCGGTCCAACACCGGGGCCACCACCACCGTGTGGAATGCAGAACGTCTTGTGCAGGTTGAGGTGGCTTACGTCGCCGCCGAACTCGCCGGGCTTGGCCAGTCCCATGACGGCATTCAAGTTGGCACCGTCAACATAAACCTGGCCACCCGCTTCGTGCACCAATTCACACAACTCGGTGATGGTGTCTTCGAACACGCCATGGGTTGAGGGTAGGTGACCATAATGGCGGCCAACTCTTCGCGGTGCTTCTCGATCTTGGCTCGCAGGTCATCCAGATCAACATTGCCTTCACTGCTGGTCTTGACGACGACGACCTTGAGGCCAGCCATGACCGCGCTGGCCGCATTCGTGCCGTGCGCACTGGCCGGAATCAGGCAGATTCGACGCTGGTCGTCTCCATTCGCCACGTGATAGGACCTGATCGCCAGAAGCCCGGAGAACTCCCCTGTGAGCCAGCGTTGGGCTGCAGACTGACCTGGTCATAGCCCGTCACCTCGCACAACCATTCACTCAGTTGAGTGATCAGAGCGCGATAGCCCTCAGACTGAGCCTCGGGGGCGAACGGGTGGACGCTGGCAAACTCAGGCCAGGTGATCGCTTCCATCTCGGTGGTCGCATTCAGCTTCATCGTGCACGAGCCGAGCGGGATCATGCCTCGATCGAGGGCAAAGTCCTTGTCGGAAAGTGACCTGATGTAGCGCAACATAGACGTTTCGCTGCGGTGACGGTGGAACACCGGGTGCTCAAGGTAGGTGCTAGTTCGGACAAAAGCGTCCTCAACTGATGGCTCCTGCAGGAGGGGATGACCTCAACGGTTGCCCCGCCCAACACTTGAGAAATCGTGTCGAGTTGTTCCAGCGTGGTGGTCTCATCGGTGCTGATCTGTAGGCGGTTGTCGTCAACCACCCAGATGTTGATCCCGGCTGTCTCTGCAGCGGTCTGCAGGGAGCGGGCATAGCCGTCAGTCTCAACGGTGATGGTGTCGAAAAAGTCGCCGTCAAGGACCTTGACGCCATTTTCGACCAGACGATATTTGAGCGCGATGGCCTTGGCATGGGTGTCCAAAGCGATCTGACGCAGCCCCGCCGGTCCGTGATAGACCGCATACATGCTGGCCATCACGGCGAGCAGGACCTGGGCGGTGCAGATATTGCTCGTGGCCTTCTCGCGACGAATGTGCTGCTCGCGAGTCTGCAGTGCCAGTCGGTATGCCACGCGGCCATCGGCATCTTGGCTCACCCCGACCAGGCGTCCCGGCAGTGTGCGTTCGAGGCCGGCGCGCACGCTCATAAACGCGGCGTGTGGGCCACCAAAGCCCATAGGGACACCGAAGCGTTGGGTAGATCCGACTGCGATGTCCGCGCCCCACTCTCCCGGAGGCGTCAAAACGGTGAGTGCCAGCAGGTCGGTGGCCGCGGTCACCAAGGCGCCATCCTCGTGGGCTGCCGTTGCAAGCGCCGAGAAGTCGTGAATCAAGCCGTCAGCGCCGGGGTACTGCGCGATGACGCCAAAGACTGCACGGTCCCCTGCTGCAGCCCGCAGTGCCTCAGCATCAGTGATACCGCTCAGGTCTGCTTGCACCATTTCAATGTCGAGTGGGGCCGACCGCGTCTGCAAAACAGCACGCGTTTGCGGGTAGATGTTGCTGTCGACCAGCAGGACCGCGTCCTTGGCAGTCTTGCTCGTGCGTCGCATCACCGTCATTGCTTCAGCAGCGGCCGTCGCTTCGTCCAACAACGAAGCACCCGAGGTGGTCAGGCCGGACAGCTCAGAGCAGACAGTCTGGAAGTTGATCAGGGCCTCGAGGCGACCTTGGGAAATCTCGGGCTGATAGGGCGTGTAGGCCGTGTACCAAGCGGGGTTCTCCAAGATGTTGCGGCGAACCACGGCGGGCGTGTGGGTCCCGTAATAGCCCAGGCCGATCATTGAGGTCAGCACTTGATTGCGTTGGCCCAGTTGTTGCAACTCATCAATGACGACCTGCTCCGACGAGGCAGCCGGCATGGAGAGACCCGTCTCAGTCTTGATACCGGCCGGGACCGCAGCGTCGATAAGTGACTCGAGCGAGTCATAACCCACCACGTTGAGCATCATGGTGAGTTCATCGCCACGCGGCCCGATATGGCGACCAACGAAGTCGGCAAGGAAACTCTGGGGCTGATCAGATTCGTCGTCAGTAACAACGTGATCGAGGTGGGGCTGGTCTGTTGCGGTCATGAGGCTCCTACGCGATCCCACAGCGGATGCCTCCCCCTCTGCCCAGGCAATCCGCGGCTGCTCCGCGGGTGCACCGTTCCAGAGTTGCCTCGTCTATGCGGTCCTGGCGCCTGAGAGCTTGACTTGGGGAGTTTGCCCCTTCGGCGCCTCAACCCGTGCGTGAGATGAGGACTCTCCCGCATAGCGTCTACAGCAAGCCCAAATCTACCACTGGGACTGCTGGAATGTCTTAGCTGGTTTTGCGGGCCTGGCGACGTGCTGAGAGCTCATCGGTGGCAACCACCGGAACCTCTTCGCTACGTTCGCTGGGCAGTTGGGCCAGTTCGCCCTCTACCTCGTGCCACACCTTTCCGACAGCGATACCGAAGACGCCCTGACCGCCACGCAGCAGATCAATGACCTCCTGGTCGGATGTGCACGCATACACTCCGGCACCGTCGCTCATGAGCGTGATGTTGGCCAGATCTGCCACGCCGCGGTCGCGCAATTGGTTCACTGCGACGCGGATCTGTTGCAGGGAGACACCAGCATCCAAAGTCGCTTGATGATCTTGAGGACCAAGATGTCGCGAAAACTGTAGAGGCGCTGGGTGCCTGATCCGCTGGGATTGCGGACCGTGGGCTCAACCAAGCCGGTCCGCGCCCAGTAGTCCAGTTGGCGGTAGGTCACGCCAGCTGCACCGCAAGCGGTGGGGCCCCGATATCCGATGGTCTCGTCAAAAGCAGGTGCGTCCTGGTCAAAGAGAACGCCTTGCGCATTAGCCGACCCATTTTCGGGCTGACCGGGCTTATGTACTCCCGCTCCCACGGCATCCTCCTTTGACCTCAGTGTTGGGCTATCGCGCTATTCGGACTTACCAAGCAGTCAACGTGAATGCCACCTGTGAATATGACGGTATGCGCGCCAGCCGCTCTGGTCAACGACCGACGCGCCCCATGCTGTTACGCATGTGACAGATGTGACAAAGATTTAGTCTTCGGTTGGGGGCTCGCTGTCGGGATCGATCGCCTCAAAGTCCTCGGCTGACACGTTGTCGAGGAACTCTCGAAAGCGCTCGACCTCATCTTCATCATCAACTGCCATGGTCACGCCGACCTCTTCAAGCAGCTCGTCGCTGGCCATGATCGGAACAGCGGCCCGCAAGGCCAGAGCAATGGCGTCGGAGGGACGAGCCGAGATTTCATGTTTGCCGCCGTCCATGACCAATTCGGCATAAAAAATGCCGTCCTCCATCGAGGTCAGCAACACGTGATCGAGCTGATGCCCCAGAACATCAACGAGGGTGACCATGAGGTCATGAGTGAGCGGTCGTGGCGGCTCAACTCCTTGCTGGGCATAGGCGATAGCCGTCGCTTCGGGAGCACCGATCCAGATCGGCACAAAGCGTTGGCCCTCGCGCTCCCGCAGGAGCACGATAGGCGAATTTGTCGGCATTTCGACGCGGACACCGAGGACGTCCAATTCCTTCACGCGACCACCGTACCTGCTTGGTGTCCCGGAAACCTCAGTTGGGTTGGGTCAGCCCCGAACGGACCAAAGCGACGTGCAATGCCAGCGTCCTAGCCAAGATGTCGGCCTGCACGTCTTCGGGCTCGGGACCAGCGGCGCCGCGGGCTTGCTTGCGCCTCAGCGGTTGAGCAATTTGCTCAGCCAGTCCGATTTCGCGATCAGCGGCGACACGGAAAAGGCGCAAGTGGCGAGCCTCTATGCCGTAGGCAGCCAAGGCAGCTGCTTCGCGCGCCACATCGGCATCGTCGGCGCCGTGCCGCCCAGCGGCATCGACACGCAACAGGCCAAAAGATTTCAGGGCGCTGTAGGTCGGCATGTCCAAACCCGTTGCCTGGCGCAACTCCGAAGGGCTCATCCGCACCGTACGTCGGGTGCGAAGGCTCTCTTTGGAGGCAGCCGCTGGCTCACTAGCCGCACTCGGTGCGGTTTCGGGCTTCTCTGGGACCGGAGCGCTCTCATCCAAACCGGGCACCGGAAGCCCACGATCCAGCCGGTCCAGGGCGTCCTTAATGACCTTCAGTGGCCAAACCGATCACGCTGGGCAGTCAACACAAAACGCAGTCGGCCCACGTCAGCGCTACTGAACGTGCGATAACCACTTTCGCGCCGACGTGGCTGCACCAGGCCTTCTGCTTCCAAGAAACGAATCTTGGAAATGGTCAGATCGGGAAAGTCTGGTGAGAGAAGAGTCAAGACCTGCCCGATGGATGCACCACCGGGCAGGTCTGACGAAGCTGTCGCTCCGGTCACTGATGTCCGCGATAGAAGACGAGACGGAACTTGCCAATCTGGACCTCGTCGCCCTGCTCAAGGCCGGACTCGTCGATCAGCTCACGATTGACATACGTTCCATTGAGGGAGCCCACATCACGGACCACGTAGGACCCGCTCTCCCGGACAAACACCGCGTGCCGACGGGAGACGGTGACGTCGTCGAGGAAAATGTCGCTCTCGGGGTGGCGGCCTGCGCCGACCTCGGCATCGTCCAGCAAGAATCGAGCACCCGTGTTGGGCCCACGCAGCACGATCAAAAGTGCGGTGCCCGGACGCAGGGCGTCGACGGTCTTCTGGTCCTCCGAAGAGAGCCGCGGGGCTTCATCCTCATAGGAGTATTCCGATGCTGGCACATCTAAGCCATGAGGAATCCGAGCCGTCGTGGGGTCGGTTCCATAGGCGTGGTGCTCACGCTCACGCTCCGTCACGGGCGCACCTGCTTTCTTTCAGTCGAATGCCGCCTCAGCCAACGGCGGAAGATCTTTCCGGGAATCCCCAGAAAGGCCTAAGCCCCACTCTAGTGGAGCGGAGGCCCAGATGGGCTAGGCCACAGAGGCTTTGTATGTCTCGGCGTCCATCAATTCGGACAAAGAGTCGTCGTCAGAGAGCTTCATCTCAAACATCCAACCTGCACCGTAGGGGTCGGTGTTGATCAGCTCAGGCGTGCCATCGAGCTGGTCGTTCACCGCGGTGATCTCGCCGGCCAGTGGCGCGTAGATGTCGCTGACAGACTTGGTGGACTCGACTTCACCCGCGTCGTCACCAGCGGTGACCGTGTCGCCAACATTGGGCAAGCTGACGTAGACGACGTCGCCAAGGGCATCCTGCGCGAAGGCGGTGATACCAATCCGGACAGTGCCATCGCCCTTTGAAGCGATCCACTCGTGATCGGAGGTGTATCGCAGGTCATTGGGGTATTCGAACTCGCTCATGAGCGTCCTCCAGGCTGGGTGGCTTCCCGGTGAAGGAGCCACGTCGTCGTGTCGTATGAAACCTTAACGCCCATCGGTGGCTGGGACCGGCTCGGCGTACTGCATTTCGCGTGGCTGGGTGGTTGCGGTGATCGTCACCACGTCCGATTCTTCGATAACCACGTCTCCGTCATTGCGGGCCACACTGTCGTTGAAGCCGCCGGGGATGGCTAGTGCACCGGCCAACGGTGGGAATCGCCAATGGCAGTGACTGTGTATGGCTGGTCCAAGGTGATGCCGTCGACCGTCAGTTGACCGTCAGCAACGCCGAACCAACTGCTTGCCACGACGCGGGCTGGACCAATTTGGATGGCTTCGGAGCCAGCGTCGCGCAACTCTTGGATGAGGTCGATCATCGTGGTCGTTGTCAGCTCACCGTCCGGGTCGATCACGGTGATCGTGACGCCCTCCCCCGATACCGGCACTGTCCCAGCCAAAATCTGGTAACTCTCAAGTCGTTGCGCCGCGGCAGCCGCGGCCGCGTCAGCACCGTCGGAACCCTCCAGTTGAGCCTTGTCCTGCTCTAGCTGTTGAACTTCGTCCTCGAGCGCGTCAGCGCGGTCGGACACGTCATCGAGCAAAGCAACCAGGTCAGCCTCGCGAAGGTTCTCTAGGTCGCCAGCCTGGGTGTTTTGCACTTGCGCGACGAGGGCCACGCCGATAGCCAACGTGACGACAGCGGCTGCAAGGTTGCCGCGAGTCATCTTGAAACGCCCGAGCCTGGCTAACCGGCGTCGAGCCGTGCTCTGGCTGATCTCGGGGCGAGCACCCTCACCAGCAAGTTGCGCGACGGCATGCGATGACGGCTGAGGTGCAGTCTCATCGGGCTGAGCCGGAGCGGCCTCTTCCGCAGACGGCACGGGCTCCGGGTCGGGCGCAGGCGCCACGGCGAACCGTGGGTCCTCCTGAGATTGCTTGGTTTGAGCCGACCGGGCCTTCGTGGCTGCCTCCTGCGCGATCGCAATACGGCGCGCGTTGGCTTGGGCTTGGCGCCTCTTTTCTTGTTCGCCACCGCTCAGGCTCCGAGGAGGTGACGACGGATCGCTGCGACGTTCGAGAAGATTCGCAAACCTAGAACGACGACGACACCGGTGGACAGTTGCGCTCCAACTCCGAGTTGGTTGCCAAGGAAGACAATGACGGCAGCAACGAGCACGTTGGACGCAATGGAGATCACGAAGATCCGGTCGTTAAACATCCCCTCTAGCGAGGCCCTGACTCCACCAAAGACTGCATCGAGGGCAGCGATGACGGCGATTGCCAAGTACGGCTCCAAAAGAGTGGCACCTCAGGTTGAAGCAGGAGCCCCAGCACGATGCCCACGACGAGACCCAAAACTGGAATCACGGCTACTCCCCTTCTTCGTTCTCGGTGATAACTTGCGCCACCCTGGTCGTTAGACGCTCGGCTGCTGGAATTGTCATTTCGTCCTCGACGACAACCTCAGACAGGATGCCGTGTTCATTGCCGAGGTCAATCAAATATTGGCCGGTACTGCCGATGGTCAATTCTTGTTCTAGCAGCTCTTCGTTGCCAATGGCGCGGACCTCATACGGCGGCGCTATCCCTTTGAAGTCAACGACGATTGCTGCCCCCGCAAAGCGAATTGATGAGGTGGACGTGAGTCGCTGATCGTTGATGACAATGCCCTCCGCGCCTGCCGCCCACATTCCGTTGGTCAAAATCTGCAGATCTTGGGCGATCACGCGCTCAGCGTCCAACTCCCCGTCCGAGGCAGGCGAGTTTTCGTCTCGGGGGCGTCGTTCATCGTGACCAGCACCCCGGGGCCAGACAGTGCGGTGGCACCAACGGACTCACCGAGGTCTCTAATCTCATCACCCTCGACAATGCCGGCCCGCTGTAGTTGCGCTTCCTCAAGAGATGCCACGTCGGCCCGCAGGGATTCGATCTCGGCGCTGTAAACATCCCCGAGCGCTTGTTCAGCGTCTATCCGCTCGGCTAGCTCAGTCCGCTCTACCGCGTCGACCGGGTCAGGGGTGCGCAACGTGATGGCAGCCGTGGAGAACAGAAAGCCCAGAATCAAACAGGTCACGATGATGAGGGTGTTTTCGGCGACGTTGACGCCGACTTCCCCACGCGCACTCTGCGCAGCAGCCGATTCGTAGCCTGGGTCAAGGGGACGATCAAGGACTTCTTGCAGCATCGCCATAGACGCAGCGGGGTCACGCGGCTCCGACTCGTCACGCACGATTCGCCACTTCACGCATACCCTTTCTTGGCCTGTGCTAATCGTAGTCGCTGTGCCTGACAGGCCAGCCATTTCGATCCACTGCGAGTGTTTGGCTGGGCCAAAAGTGCGAGTATCTTCGGCACATGAATACGGAACTGAATGCAGAACTGTTTGTTGTCGAAGATGTGATGCTGCTCCGCGGATCAACTCCATGAAGACAACCTGCGTCAAGAAATTGAAGATGCGTTGGTGCGTGGCCTGACGCCCAACCCAAGAACGACGTCCATCATTGCCCTGTCGGGGGCAAACCTGCTGAATGTCCTGGTTGATTCCGGTGCACGCAAGGACAAGCAGGTGGAGCAGCGAGCCAAGGCCATCGAAGACGGCGACTGGGACGCGAGCATGGTGTCGGACGCTGTGGCCGCCACGAGTGCAGCCATAGCCGCCTCGACAGCGGTGGCCATCGGCGTCGCGGTCTCCTCCTCGATCACTGCCTCAAGTTAGGCGTTCTTCGCGTCGCGCCACTCAAGCCAGCCCTTGATCTCCGACAGGTCATAGTCGGGTCCAGACGTGCTGACCGTGAAGAGCCGCGCGCCAAGCTGAAACTTGGCCTCGGCTTCATCGTTGCCTGGCTCATCCCCGGCCGTTGAGACTTCGATCTGCGACATGTCTCGACCGACGACACGACAGTGCTCAGCCAAGACACCCAACTTGTGCGCCAAGACCTCAGCGTCGACAAAGCTGTGCCAGATGTCAGCATGCTTTGCCACGAGTCGCAGCGTCTTCTTCTCGCCGCCACCCCCAATAAGCACTGGGATCTTGCGGGTGGGCGCAGGGTTGAGCTTTGACCATCGGTCCTCGATGACCCGCAGGCTCTCCGCAAGGTCATCAAGCCGGCTGCCCGCCGTGCCGAACTTATAGCCGTACTCGTCGTAGTCTCGCTCAAACCAGCCGGACCCAGTGCCAAAGATGAATCGTCCCTGACCGCCCTTGGCACTGATGTGGTCGATGGTGCGAGCCATATCAGCCTGCAGGTTGGCATTTCGATAGCTGTTGCAGTTGACCAAGGCACCGATCTCTACCCGCTGAGACTGCTCCGCGATCGCAGCCAGCATGGTCCACGACTCAAAGTGCAGTCCGTCGGCCTCGCCAAACAGCGGGAAGAAATGGTCCCAGTTAAAGATGATGTCGACGCCGAGGTCTTCCAGTGCCGCAGCGGTCTCTCGGATCTTTTCGTATGCCGCGTGCTGTGGTTGGATCTGCACGCCGATCCGCACCGGTCGCATCGCTGGGGTACCGCTCGGCCCGCTGCCTGCTGAATTGGACATGGATATCTCCGATCACCGCGTTGTGGCCACTGCGCTCACTCTAAGAGAACAGACACATATGCCGTGTTTTGACTGCGTCGCGGTGATGGGCCGAGCTGGTTCAAGACACAAAAAAGCCCTGGTGAGAGCAACTCCCACCAGGGCACAATCTGTCGGGCTGACAGTGTTGTGGTTCAGGACATCCGCGACACATGTCTCAAGACATCCGCGACAGTATGTCTCGGGTCATCCGCGATGACGCTGATGTGTCGGTGGCGTGGTGATCCTCGTAGATGTCGAAAGCGCGTTTGGTTATCGCTGCCCTTCCCACTGAGCACCTCACCCCAACCGAGGTAGCCCCCAAGTACGGTGTCCACCGTTCCTGGGTTTACCGACTCAAAGCCCGATACGACACCATCGGCGAAGCCGCGTTCGAGCCACAATCCCGCCGGCCGCACCACACCCCGAACACCACGGACCCAGAAACCACGGCCCTGGTCCTGGATATCCGAAACACCCTCACCCAACAAGGACATGACGCCGGCGCAGACACCATCCGGTGGCATCTACACCCCGAACACCACACCCTCATCTCCCGTGCCACGATCCACCGAATCCTCGCGCGCAACGGCCTCATCACCCCCACTCCGAAGAAACGCCCGAAAAGCTCTTACCTTCGCTTCGAAGCCGAACAACCCAACGAAACCTGGCAATCAGACTTCACGCACTACATGCTGCCCAACAGCAAAGACATCAAGATCATCACCTGGCTCGATGACCACTCCCGCTACGCACTCCATATCAGCGCCCACCACCGAATCACCGCGACCACCGTGGTCACCACCTTCACCAAAGCGGCAGGCCAGCACGGGTACCCCGCATCCACCCTGACCGATAACGGCATGGTCTACACCGCACGCTTCGCCGGTGGTCGCGGCGGCAAAAGCACCTTCGAGATCGAACTCCGCACCCGAGGCATCACTCAAAAGAACGGGAAACCTAACCACCCCACCACCCAAGGAAAAGTTGAACGCTTCCAACAAACCCTCAAAAAATGGTTACGAGCCCAACACCCACAACCCGAGAACATCACCCAACTTCAGCGACTCATCAACCAGTTCCGGCACGAGTACAACGAAACCCGACCCCACCGATCACTACCTCACCACGCGACCCCCACAGCGGCCTACACCGCACGCCCCAAAGCCACACCAGGAAACCGATCCACCGAGACTCACCACCGAGTCCGTGATGACCGCGTCAGCAAAACCGGATCGGTCACCCTGCGCTACAACAGCAAACTCCACCACATCGGCATCGGCCGGACCTACGCCGGAACCTACGTCCGACTCCTCATCCAAGACCTCAATATCACCATCATCAATACCATCACCGGAGAAATCCTGCGCGAACTCACCCTCGACCCCACCAAGAACTACCAACCCAAACCCCCACCCAAAACAACAACGGACCTACGTTTCCGTAGGTCCGTTGTCGCGGATGTCCTGAGACATCACACTGTCGGGCTGACAGGATTTGAACCTGCGGCCCCCTGACCCCCAGGCGTCCAAACTTCTCGATCCGACGCCTCTCCCGCGTAGTTCTGCAATTCAGGTCATGCAGAGCACGTCATAGGATGCGTGGTTTCCATGGTTGTGGTCCCCTTTTGGTCCCCCTGCTGGCTCCAGCAAGGTAGGTCCATGAGACCAGTGGTGGCGAGTGGGGCGAGCCCATCGTCGAGTTTGCGAAGGCGGTCGTAGAGCACCCGCATCGAAGCCTTGTCGGGCAGGTGTTCGCGTCCCGCGGCCCTCTTCAGTACGGTGAGCGTGCTGATCAGATCGATACGGCCCGGCACGCCGTTCGCGACGTGAAGACGCTGAAGCCGCCGTTGCTCGACTGCCGCCATGCTACGTCCGCCGCCGTCATCGATGAAGACGATGACGTTTTCGCCGCGCTCGGCCGCGACCACAGCGTGGGCAATCACCATGGTCTCGCCGAGGTCTTTATTCGAACGCACACGCTGCTCGATCGGCATTCCTGCGATGCGGTGCACCGCAGCAGCAAGCTCATCGGTAGCGTCATCGGAGAGTACTTCCATCAGTCGCGACGGCAGCTTCTTCCAGACTCGCTCGGCAGCAGCGAACCTCTCATCCTGACGGGCCTTGCGAAGAATCTCATCCGCAACGATCTCAGGAACGCTCAGTGCACCAAGCACGCTAAAGAGCAGCCGCTCTTTGTTGAGGGAGAAAAAGTTGATGCCAGGGCCTGCATCCATAATGGGATGCTGGCTCATGGGGAAGCGCCCTCACCCTCCAGATCACTGAGGTCAACATCAACTTCCGGAAAATCTTCAAGGCTCAAGTCCGTCGCCTCGTGCTGGACCGGGACGACTCCCGCCTCTTCAAGGTCTTCAAGTACCGCATCAACGCTTACACCCCTGAGCGTTGCGATGACCTGCGCACTCACGATTCCTTCTGCGTACCCCTCAACGGCGCGGGCAACGAGCGACTGTGGTGCGCGAAGTCGGTCTGAGTCATCTTGTAGGGCAGCGTAGTGATCGCTCCAGCCGTATCGTGTGGCAATTTGAGGAGTCCGGTACCGCATCCAATCCTGCGCAGTCGATTGGTTGATGTACCCAGCGTCACGCATTGCGATCGCTGCGATCGCGGGTGAAATCAAATACCTTTGCACGACAGCGGCAAGGTCGGCTTCCGAAGCCGATTCGCGATCCCCGAGGAACTCCTTGACTCCCTCAATCGGAATAAGGAGATGGCGCGCAAAGGCATCCGCCCGGATCTCGTCGGGCGATCGTTTCTCAAACTCAGCCTCGTCATTCCAGCCCTCGAAGACCAGATGTCCCAGTTCATGGGCCAGTGTACTGCGCTGTCGCATCGGATTCCGGCTACGAGCAACCCCAACGAAGACGGCGCCTCGAACCGGGTCGCACATGGCCAGGCCATGCTCGTCTGGTTCGGCATCGAGGATCGCTACGTCACAACCTGTCGTCTGCTCAATGAACGCAACCAGATCGCCGAGCGGCTGCACCCCGAGCCGATGGTTGCGCCTGAACTCATCGGCCGCTTGCTTCGCCTGCTGCTCCACGCTGAGGATCATCGCGCTGCGGAAATCCCCTGGTCATCGAGGTAGGCGTCGAGTTCGATGAAGTGCAACAATCGCTGACGCATCGTTGTCATGCTCGATCCGTTTGTCGCACGCGCCGCGCACTGCACGCGCTCCGCAACAGCACTACCGGTGAGTTGTGCAACCGTGCAGCCAATAGCGTCGGCGATCTGGATGATCTCAGTCATCTTCGCAGTCCGCTCACCGCTCAGGATTCGATTCAGCGTCGCTTGTGAGATCCCGGTTCGATCAGCAAGCGCGCGCTGGGACAGACCAGCAGCAGCACGAGCGCTCTCGATCGCTGTACTCATGTTCGACATCACCACAACACCCCCTGAATCACTTTTGTTAAGTTGATTCAGTCCAGCTCCTCGGGACCGCTCGGTCCAGTCCATCTGCTGCGAGTTGGGCCGGAGCGGTAAGGCTTCCGATCCCAAATAGATCAGTAGGCGTCCAAACGGCGCTGTTCGGACCGTTTTCCGCATGACTCTGGATGCGAGATCATGAGGCGAACGTCACCGAATGCATGATTTGCATGACTCTGGTCCCGTTCTGGTCCCCTTACCGCTCGACCGGATCGACGCGTGGACACGCCTGTTCAACCACGGAGAAAACCGTCTATAGGTGGAGCTGTGCTCAGAATCCTCGCGGCGATCTGGTCGGTTTCGGCGACGCTGAGTTCCGGTACGTCGTCGAAGTTTGTGCCGCCTCCGGGAAGCGTCGCGGCGACATGAAAGTGGAGATGAGGAATCGCCTGGTGAGCTGCGGTGCCGTTGTTCTGCCACACAGCAATCCCTGGACGTTCGTAGGCCTCGTCAATGGCGGCCGCAGCCCAGGTGACAGTATCGATCAGTTCGTGGCGTTCATCCCGCCGTGATTCCAACAACGTCGGGTAGTGCCGTGTGGGAAGGACAAGGAGGTGCCCGAGTCCGCGTTGCTCTCGTGTCACCAGGACCGCCACGAGGCGGTCGCGACGAAGAACAGTGAACGGGCGCCTCCCCGTGAGGTAGTCACAGAACGCACACCGCTCCTGCTCCGGGATGTCGAGACTACTGGCGCTGTCGGTCATTCTGTCGCCAAAGATCGGAGAAAAGCTTGGAACTCAGTCTGGTCGATCTTATTAATCTCCTTCGGGTGGATGACGATCCGCAGTTCGGAAGACACCCGATTCCGGCGACAGCGCAGGAAAAACGAGAATGCCATCAATCGCACGGCGGCTTCGGGAGTTAGCTCCGGAATACGAGATTGACCTTGGCCAAGCAGCGGCACACAGATTGGGGCACCATTGCTGTGCATATCGACGGCGTCCCACAGCTTGTCCAGACTGTGAACGATGCCGCGAACTGAACCCTGCGCGCGGTTGTGCGCGTCCATCTCAGTGTACGCAAGACAGTAATAGCGGATAGCGCCGCGGCCTTCGAGAATCGCAGTGGTCCCCAGAGGGTACGCACGCGGCTTGCCAGCCTTGACGATCCTCGAGACTGGCTTTGTGGCTGCCAGCGATTCCTCCAACTCCTGGTCAAGACGCGTATGCGAGCTCGCATAGACAGTGCACAGAAAGCTTCCCTGCACGCTACTCGCGTCGATAATGGTCGGGTCCGTATCGAACGTCGTCGTCATCCCGACCATCGCCGACGCATCCTGCTGAAACAAGTCACCAACGACGAGTCGAATCGTGAAGTTTCCATGGGCGTACCATTGCGACGGCGACGTCTGGCGTTGCTTGAATACCGCCCATGTTGCTGCCACGACCACAGCCACCGCTATCAGCCACCATTGGTTCTTCAGCATGTCAGGAGCAAACACGGCGATCACGCCCGCTCCCGCCGCCTGCGCACCAATTGCCTCCAGAAACCGGCGGGAAAACCCTGCCGCATACCGACGAGGGTTACGTTTGTGACGCACTACTTGTTCAGTCCAAGACTCTCGTATACCGATTCCTTGTACCGGTACGGTCCGGTGTTGCTCGATCCCGCGAAGTTGACGGCGTAGTCATCGAGGGCGTACTTGATGATCCTGGGCCCAAACGATACCGCCATCGTGTAATAGTCGGCATCAGCAAACGGTGTCGGAACATTCCCGCTGACGTGCTCGCGGGCGCGATCCAGGTTCGCGATCACGACCGGGAGCCCCAGTGAAATGATCGCGTTGACCTCGTAGGCGAGAAACGAAGTGCCGTTGCCACCTTTGCGACGGGCGTCCGCGCTGCCCAACAAGATCACTTGCTTAGTGTTGTTCAACCGCTCGCGTAGCCGCCGCTTGATCGTTTCTGGCGTACTCGTGTCGCGAGCCTCATAGATATCGTGAGCGTTCGTGAAATCGAAGTCGATATTATCGCTCGCCTTCCATGCTGTCATCAATCGGTAGTAATGGATGTCTTCGCTGGCGAAAGCGACATAGGTTTTGTTGCGGTAGCTCATCGTTGGGCTCCTGGACTCATCAGGTACGGGTAAACGGACCGGTGGGGCCGCACGAGATTATGGTATCGGTGACCACCGACATCGCCGTCTGCCCCGTACCCCGAGCCATTGGCGTCAGATGCGCCTGGTAGTTACCGCTACCCCCAGGCCGAGGTGTTGTGGGGCTGAGATCGATGTGAATCTCGATAGTCTGCGACCCGCGTCTGTAAGAGCAGGCCAACGCATATCGGCCCGATCACGAGGAACTTGAGTGCGTTCCAGATGCAGACAAGAGCAACGACGTAGAGCCAGCGGGACGCTCCCCCGCCGATGAGGGCCGTACAGATGCTCGCGACGAAGAGATACGGAATGGCGAGGAGCATCGCGGGCACGCCCCACTTAAGCCGCGGCGGGTTCGAATCGCGTCAAGCAGGATGTTGGTGGGCATGTACCTGCGCATGAAGTTGCGGAGGTAGATGCTGATAACCCAGATGATTCGAAACATGACAACTGTCCTCTCATGGTTCGGCAACGTTGAACCTGGAGGACTGCCCTGGGCCGTCATGCCATCGCATCGGCGATGGCGAACATTGAGTGTGTCGCCTGGTTCCAAGGGTACGCCGAACCAACGACATAGGAAAGGGCGGTGTTACGCACCTGCACGGTGATGACTGGCTGTGAAGGAGCCCGATGATGACTTCCCTCTCTTCCCTCGGACACGACGAGCGAAGCGCGCGCACCGTTCTCTCGCTCGTGGCTGCACCGGATGATCCGTCGACCGATCGTCTCCTTGGCCTAGTCGGTGCCGTAGAACTGCTCCGCCTCGCTGATGCTGACGGCGCGGTGCCCGGCCTCGACCAGATCGCAGCGGCAGTATGGCGCGAACGCTTGCACACTGTGAGCAGCGCCGACACCTTGGCCACACCGATGGCGACCTTCGAGCGACAAGGCCTCCGGGTCCTGATTCCGGGTGAGAAGGATTGGCCAGCCGCCCTCAACGATCTCGGAGTACGCACACCATATGCGCTGTGGACGCGTGGCGAGACTGCGCTGCTGGCCAAGCCTCTCGCCGACCGCATCACGCTGACCGGCGCGCGTGCCTCCACCGCGTATGGGGACCACATGGCGATTGAACTCGCCAGTGACCTCGCGCTCAGTGGCCGTGTCGTTGTCGCTGGCGGTGCCTACGGTATCGAAGCAGTCGCACACAAGTCGGCGTTGGCGGCCGGTGGAAGAACGATTGCAGTCCTCGCGGGTGGGGTCGATCGCGCGTACCCTGCTGGACACGCGGATCTGTTTGCGCGTATTGAGCACCAAGGCCTCCTCGTTTCTGAAGTCGCCCCGGGTGTAGCACCAACACGGCAGCGCTTTCTCGATCGTGGCCGGATTATGGCCGCGCTCTCCTCGACGACGGTGATCGTTGAGGCGGGGGCGCGGTCAGGATCGCTGCGTGTCGCCGGCGAAGCAGCGGAGCTTGGTCGCTCCGTTGGTGCGGTTCCTGGCCCCGTGACGAGTGCCGCCAGCTATGGCTCCAACATCCTCATTCAAGACAGACGCGCCCGTTTGCTCACAGGTTCCGAAGACGTTCTTCGACTCGCCGACGAGGACAAGAGCAACGACCACAACGCGGAGCTGTCACGAGCATTTCGCATCGCTGCAGCGTGTGATCGTCGCTCACCCGATTCACGCAGCCTTTAATCGATCATCTTCTTCCGCGCAGTTGACTGGCGAAAAGCGCGCGCACCGGCGCGACTGGGCAGCGGTCAGAGCGCCCGCCCCTCCGAAGTCCGCTCAGACGGACCACGATGGGACTGCACAACCTTGGCCGCGGCGTTCGTACTGCGGATCTCGGTGAGCGCTGCTTCGGCCCTCGCGTGATCAATTCGCTGCGCCGTGGCCTCGGGCCGGAGCCCAAGGGCTCGGCGTCGTGACGGCGTATCGGTCGCGATACGCGGCGATCGTCCCCGCCGCCAACTGCCACCTCTCACGCCCCGATGCAGCGGCAGGAGCTTCACCGAGTGACGCGATCCATTGCGCATCATCTGCGATTGCTTTGCCGAGCACTGCGTCGGCTCGCTGCGTGATGAGGTCACGACGTTCATCGAGCGCCTGACGCATGTCATCAGCAACCGGTCCCATCGCTTCGGGTACGAGCCCGGCGATGAGCCTGGGCACCTTGCGTGTGCGGCCTGATCCAGCTGGTCGCGCGGTGGCGTCGATAACTCGGTGTCGGATGACGGCAGCGATGTCGTCCGCATCGCCAAAGCCACGCGCACGGACGAGACGTGGGAGCAAGTTGGCCAAGTCATGATGGTTGGCTTCAGCTCGGCGCAGCTCTGCGCTCAAGGGGCCGAACGCATCCGAGCCAATGACCTCATCCACTTCTTCTGCATTGAGGCCGGATGTCCGCACCAGAGCCGCCCACCGGTCGCGTTGCGCTGCCGCGGCGATCGTCTCATATTCTGCGGCGAGCTGTGCGATCGTTCCCCAGGACTCTTGTTCGACGGCGATCGTTTCATGCGCAGAGAGCTCGGCGCCCACGTGCTGGAGGATGCTGATAAGCACGCTGCGGCCGGTGACTTCATCGTTCTGTCCCGGATGCGGGCCATCGTGGGATGCGTCGGGTTTATCCACAGCGACGTAGGCGACGTTGGCATCACGACCCCGTGTCATAGCCACGTAGAGAGTCTCCTGGTCATGGTCGAGTCGACGAGCACGTGGGCAGTATCGGTGGTGAGGCCTTGCGCCCGGAAGGAGGTGACCGCGTAGCCGAGTTCGACGTGCTCCGCGACGTACTCCGTTGGAAGGAGGACGCTGGATCCCCAGGAACCTCCGGTGCGTCGAACCAGCATCGATCCATCGCGTCGAACATCGACGACGTTCCAGCGATCCCCGTTGCGCACCCAGCCTCGCCCTGCCAGTAGGCGGCGATCATTGCGCCGAGTGATGACGGTGTCACCGCACGCCGCATAGTTTCCATCGTGCAGCTCCGATTCACGGATCCCGTGAACGGTTCCGTCGAGAATGAGATCGGTCCGTGCGCGGTTATTGAGCGCGGTCACGGATTCGTTGGAGTCTGAGACGAGAACCGTTGCGAGCCCCGCGACGAGATCGGTGCGCCATGCGGCGTAGGCAGCATCGATCATGCTTTCGGTGTCACCGTCAACGATTCGATCGTGCGCGTCGTAGGTGTCGATAACTTCGGTATGACCGTGTCGAAGATCGAGAGACGCACGCTTTTCCCAGTCGTGCGTGAAGCGGTGAACGTCGACGAGTTCGGGAACCTCATCGCGGTCGTAGGTGAGCAGTCCGAATGCACCGCCCGCGTCGACCGCCTGGAGCTGCGCAAAGTCGCCGACGAGTAACACTTTTGCCCCAGCCTCAGCAGCGAGCTGGGCGATTCGGTCCAGCGACAGCGTCCCCGCGAGTGACGCCTCATCAACGATGACGAGCTGACCTGGCTGAACGCCGACGTCTGCCTGGAGATGGCTCTGCCACCATTTTGCCGTGTTCTCGGTTGCGATACCGAGATCCTCGGCGAGCACATGTGCCGCACTCGACGATGGCGCAAGTCCAACGACAGATCCTGCGCCATGTGCCTTCTCCCACGCTCGGCGCAGCGCGTTCATCGCGGTCGTTTTCCCGGCACCAGCGGGGCCGACAAGCAGATCGACGATGCGACCGGAAACCGCGATCTCCATCAGCGCGGATGCTTGGTCCTCGCCCAGTACCAATCCCGCACGGTCAGGCTTCCGCACGATGCGTTCGACCGTCTCCAGCGAGACAGTCGGGCCCGTTGTTGTGTGCGCGAGTTGAAGCAGGCGCTCCTCGGCGTCGAGCAACTCACCAGACGAGAACACCGTGGAGTTCTTCGACCGAAACACCGACGTCTCGTCACTCCTGCGAAAGACGGCAGGGCTGAATGCCAGTTCGGGCGGCGTGAGCCGAATCGACACAGCCTCAGCAGCATCCACAACCATGCCAATGATCGCCTCACGATCGCGGGTGCTCGCGAAACGGTACCGCATCGTTTGCCGAGCAGCTTCGGCCGTGAGATTCCACCGGCGCCACGTCGAACGCTTCTCCCCAACTACAGTCACAACGCTCTGTCCCAGCCCACGAACGACGTCAAGCGGCACATCATCCGCCCGCAGGAGCAACGGCACCTCATTCGCCGCGACCATTCGTGCCCAGCCGGTTGCATCGCCACCAAGGATGTTGCCCGCCCGCCGCCTCCACTGCGCGGTGAGGTCGGCGAGCGAATGGATCTCCTTCTCCGGTCGTGTCGCGAGCGTCGCCTGGGCACGTAGCTTGATGATCGTCGCGCTGGAGGGTTGCCTGCCGTGCTTCTCCACGTACGCAGCGATGAGACGATCCTTCTCCTCATTGATATGCCGCGAACGCGACGAGAACTCGGACACAAGTTGTTCAGGGACCTTAGCGATGGCCCATGCCGCGTTGCGGTCCCGTCCGCGATCACGCGTTTCCCACTCAACGCCGAAGAGCCGCGTGAGGTGATCCGCGAACACCGCTTCGTGGAACTCAGAGAGCGCCACCGTCGCAGCATGGAGGGGACGACCGTCCAGGCTTCGCCACTTGTTGTCGAGCACGGTCTGCACCTTGTTGCTGATGACGACGTGCGTGTGCAGATGCGGGTCGCCCGATCGTGAGTCGTAGTGGTCATACGCTGTTGCGATCAACCCGCGCACGTCGACCTGCGCAACGGCACCATCCCCAGGGGTTGCACCGGCGCGAGTGGCTGCAACCTCGCGCTCCATGAACGCAACCACCTCTGCAACCGCCGCATGGTGCGCGTTGACGATGAGAGATTGCGTTCCCGCGTCAGCCACTGCCCACAGCACGGAGGCGGACTTCGGGATGGAGAAGGTGAAGTCGTATCCGGCCACTGCTCGTCGAGTGCCACGCTCGGATTCCTCCGCTTCGATCGCCGCGACTGCTCGGGCCCGAGCGATAGGACTCAGCTCCGGATCGAGCGCGCTGACTCGCTCACCAACCCGCTCAGCCGCCGATTTGTAAGCCGGGTACGCGCGCCAAGCGGCTCGCCCGTGACAGGATCACGACCCATGCCAATCAACAGCTGAAGCTGCGCCTCGGTGACTTCATCGCCGTCGCTTAGTTGCCCACTTCCGAGTGCCGCGAGGCCGCTGCCCATCCATCGCCCCGGTGGCGTGCCGTCCGCGTTGTAATACCTCGTCAACGGGGTCGAAAGGTCCCGATCGCCGTCACCGGCAGCCACCGTGCGCAGCAGATACTTGTAGCCGTCGCCCGCCGACATCACCCGCATCGACACCGTCACCGCAGCTCACCTTCCCTCCATCAAGGAGGAGGTAAACAAGCAGGATCGGCTACTTCAGAGATCACACGCGAGTGGTCGCGACCTCGATCTGCAAGACGCGTGGTGGCGCTGAAGGCAGCGCCTCAGGTGAAGATTTCAACGCCGCGATAGCGAACGCCGTACCGTGTGCCGAATCGTTCCGCAGCGCGGCCAATTGCCGGAGCTGGAACGTCCAAGTACTTCAGAATCACGAGAGTCAGCACGATCCAGTTGGCGTCCCGGATACCGCGCAGCAAGACGCCATTTTCCCAGATGTCGCTCGAAACCGCGTGAGCAATGGTATTTCGAGCCTTGAGAAATTGCTTTGTCCATTCTTCAATGGAGACCCGCGCTTGCTGGCAGACGTCGTCATCGACATGTCGGATGAGCTGCTCCACTTTCGAACGGAATGTGGTCCTCCCAAGATCGCCCTTGAGCTGCGCCACTGCCTCCTTCTGCGCGCGGTCGAGGCCCGTCAACGATTCCAGAGCTTCGAGAATCGGCCTAGATTCGTCGGGGCTTAATCGCGGAGCTTCGTGTTGTTGAAGCGCTGTGGCGACTGACTCAATTGCCGCGGAGCTGAGGATCACGTCTGCGTCGACATATCCCGGCTGGTACCGCAACCCCGCGAGGATCTGGAGGACTGGTTTCCATTCACTGTATGCCGCCCACCACCGCTCGATCGTGTGTTGAATCCAGTCACCTGCGAATCTCAGCGTGTACTCAACCGGCTTGCGCGTCGGACGCTCAAACGGCGCGTATTTGTCTCGCCCAAAGATGTTCACGGTCTGCCCGGACCTGTCAGTTGCGACTAGTGTGAGTTGTCCGCACGGCAGGTCAGCCGCGAATGTGAGCATCGCCTGAAAGACGGCGAGCTGAGTCTCAAAGCTCTCCAGCGGAACCGGCTCCGGCGCAACCAACGTGATCGAGTTCTCTCCGCTGCGTAGCGTCGCTTCCATTGCGACGCTCCGTCAATCGCCGGGAACACCAACGGTTGCCCAGGGCTCCGAGCCGCTCCATCCTCGTGGCGATAGGAACAGGCCGACGCCAGGTGCTCGAATGTCGCCGTCACGGTTGTGTAGTGAGCATCATCCACGGCTGATCCGACCCTGAGTTCATCGACTCGCAACCCTATGTCACCGTCGATCCCGAAGACTGTTCCACGTATGAGCGTCGGTGTCCCGTCAAGAGATGCTGTGAGGACTCGTACGCCAGGCTGCCCTGTCGCATACGAGAAGCTACGCGGTGACTTGAGGATCCACCTCCCGCCGCGTTCAACAACTTCGGCTGTGCCGTCGCGTGCGCCACCACCGATCGACTCAAATTCGACCGAGGTCGATGGCCACTGAAAGTGCTCCGAGAATAGCGCCACAGATCGACCTACGCGGTCACGAGCTGCATCAGCTCGGTGTAGTCGGTAACGACGTCGTAGGTCACGTCTTGGCCGTTCTTCTCGCTAATGGACGCGAAGAACTTGCGGGCGCACTCGATCTTGGCGTCCTCCACACCCTTGAGCTGAAGGGTCGAAAGTGAGCCCTTGGTTTCAGCAACGAAGTAGACGTGCTTGACGCTGCCCTCTGTGAATGCGATCGCCCAGTCGGGGTTGTAATCTCCCACCGGAGTCGGGATGAAGAACCCGCGCGGGAGCTTCGCGTAAACAGCGACCTCCGTACTTGTGTCCAGCTCGGTGACGAACGCGCGCTCGATCTTCGAGTCGGTCACTACGAAGTCGTAAACGTGCTTCTTGAGCTTGTCGCCCGCCTTGCTAAAGTCCTGCTCGGTTTGATTCTCAGTGAAGATCGCCGAGTCGAACCGGTCCTCCAGCGTGTCGTACGCCAAGTGCTCGACGATGACAGTCGCCTTCTGCTCGTTGATCAGCCTCGCAGCCTCGGTGATGAACTGCTCCGGGTTGAGCCGGAACTTCCCGAACGTGCCCGGCGCCACGCCTCGCAAGATCGCGGCAACCGTACGACGGGTGAGCTGGGTCTTCTCGGTGATCTCACCAAGCAAGTCGTACTTCACTTGCGATCCCGCGCTCACGGTCTCGGTGTGGGTCTGCGTGGACGACACCGCGAACCCCGAGCCGCCCGCGAGGTCGTCAGCCTCCAACTTCTCGCGCTGCTGCCCTGCTTGGACGACGTACTGCATAGCGGCGACGTTCAGGTGCTTATCGAGATGGTCGGCGGACTTGCGGATCAGTTCGGCCGAGTCGAACTCGACTTGGTAGACCGCCTTGTGGTTGATCCGGCCCCAGAGTTCCTGGAATTCCTTCTTGGCGAAGTTGGCTTCGTTGAGCGGGATCTTCTTCGGCTTGCGGTCGTCGGTGATCTCCGGCGCCGCGACGTTTAGAGCGTCAACTAGTTCGGCAACCTGGTAAAGTACGGCTGCAGCGCGGCTGGCAGCTCGGGTATCTCAGGCAATTCGGCCCGACCGAGCCACTTGTCGGTGAGGTGCTGCTCGTAGTCGATAAAGGCATTAATCGTCAGCCAGTGCTGGAGCTGTTTTGCCTCGTCTAGCGTGATCGTGTGAAGGGTTCCGGTTGGAACATCCTCAACAGTCTTGCCGACGAAGTACTCGGGGGTAGCCTTGCGCGGTCGGGCAGCTAGGGACTCCGAAATCTCCTTCTGGAGTCCGGCAACGAAATCGGTGTACGACTCGTCGGTGACCACTGTCAACTCGTTGATGTTATGCACAGTGGCGGGGTTGTCCATGCGTGTGCCGTGCTGGTCGACGGCGAGGCGCAGGCCGCGGCCGATCTCTTGGCGCCGGGAGACAGTGTTGTCGCTCTTCTTGAGCATGCCCATGACGAACACGTTGGGATTGTCCCAGCCCTCGCGCAGCGCGGAGTGGGAGAAGATGAACCGGACTGGCTCTGTGAACGAGAGCAGTCGCTCTTTGTCCTTCAGGATCAGGTCGTACGCATCGATGTCGTTCGACTGCCCCTTGTCGTCGCCACGGCCAGAGACATTGCCGTCAACTTGATGCTTGGATTTCTTGTCGATCGAGAAGTATCCCTCGTGCACCTGTCGGACTTCGTCGCGTCGCAAGTACTGCTGGAACTCTTCAGTCGCGTTATCGATGGCCAGCTCTCCGAGTACCTCGTCGCGGATCGCAGCGAACTCCTCCTCGAATGTTCGGGCGTAGTCACCGAGGGTGTCTTCACGGCTGTAGTCGCGGTATTTGGCAACTTCGTCGATGAAGAAGAGCGAAAGCACCTTGATGCCCTGGCTGAACAATTCGCGTTCCTTGTCTAGATGCGCACGGATGACCTCCCGAATTTGGATGCGTCGCTTCGTCTCCTCGGTGACGTCGCGGTCGGCGAGTTGTCCGGCGATGATGACGTCGCCGTTACTCAGCTCGATTACGTCACGGTTCGCGTCGATCTCGGTGATGAACAAGCCCTTGTAGGCCTCAATTCCGTTCGACACATCGTGCAGGTTCGCACCCACGTCGAGGCGCTTAACCTGACGTTTGATCCCAGTCTGAGTCTGCACTTCGATCTCGATTCGAGCACGCGGCTTCGTGCCCTTGGCGATCTCGATTGCGTCCAGATACAGGTAAGCGGTGGATCCAGCCAAGCCCTTTACGGTGATACCGCGCACCGCGATCTTCTTGACCAACTTCTGGTTGTACGCGTCCAAGGCGTCGAGCCGGTGCACCTTCGTGTGCTCCACCTTGTGCGTTGCCGAGTACCGCAACATCATCAGGCCGTGGAAGCGCGAAAGCGCATCGAGGGACTTCGCAGCACCAATCTTCTGCGGCTCATCAATGATCACGATAGGTCGGTTCGCTGCGATCACGTCAATTGGACGCCGCGACTGGAAGTCGTCGAGCACGTCGTAGATGCGACGGTTATCCTTGCCGGTCGCATTGAATGCCTGGATGTTGATGATCATCACCTGTACCCCGGCGTCGGAGCTGAAGCGCTCGATCTCATGCAGCTGAGAAGAGTTGTAGATGAACGATCGTGGCTTGGTCCCGTAAAGCTGCTGGAAATGCTCGGAAGTGACGTCAAACGATTTCTTGATACCCTCACGGATCGCAACCGAGGGCACGACGACGATGTACTTCGACCAGCCGTACCGCTTGTGAAGCTCCAGAATCGTCTTGATGTAGACGTAGGTCTTTCCGGTTCCCGTCTCCATTTCAACGTCCAGGTTCGGAGTCCCTGGGGCTGCCTTGCTATCGACAAGCGTCGTCGACAGCGGCAGGTTGCGAGACCGCTGAACCTTATGGACGTTCTCCAGCAGCTGAGTAGTGGAGAGCGCGATGTCGGCGTTCCGAAGCCCAGAGTCGGGCGTATCGTTCGTCTCGAACAACGTCGGGTTCGAGGCAGGCGTCACCTTGCCAGGGTCGATTCGATACGAGATGCCGTCGCGCTTGGGCTGCCCCTCGAAAATCTCGACAACCGAGTCGACAGCGTCGGTCTGGTACTGCTGGACCTTGAACTGTAGTTTCATCCCGATCAGATCGCCTTCACGTCGGTCGCCGGTGACACTTCGCGGAAGACCTGCTCCGCGTTGATCCGCGCGTCATCGGACGCGAAGCCGGGGTCACGGAAGACCGCGCGCAGCGGCCGCAGCCTTGCGATCGCGTGTACAAGCTCCGGAGTCACCTCGCTGTCGAAGCACGCAATTAACGCGCCTTCCTCGATGATAAATACCTCTCGGCCATCGATCAGCTCGACCGTGATAGCCATTGTGAGTTCGAGCCCCCAGTCGAGCAACACCTGGAAGAGGAGATCTTCACTAGAGCGATCGCCCTTGACGCTGCCTTCAAGCTGATTGAGCGCAAGCTGATCCGTGTCGTCCGGGCTGCGGAGCACATCGGCCATACTGCTTGTGTCAATGCGAAGTGTTCGGAATCCAGAATCCAGGCGTTGTGCGTTGGAGGCAGATTCCTTTCTAATCTGTGCTGCCGCACGTCGAACCCTCTCGCGAGCTATCGCCGCGACGGAGGAGTAACCCTGTTTTGCCGCTTCGGACTTCGGATTCGTAGTCTCGTCGAGTTGCACGAGAATGAACTGGCGCGATCCGCCGTCCTTGACGTTCTGCAACATAACTGCGTGAGCAGTGGTCCCCGATCCGGCGAAAAAGTCGAGGACAATATCATTCTTGTCCGTACCAAACTCAATTATCTTCCGCAGCACTTGTTCATCTTTTGGATTCTCGAACACTGCTCCACCGAGCAAAGACTTCAGGCGGCCACTCGCTCCGCGACCATCGAGGTAGAACACGCTATAAGGGATTTCGTCCTCGGCGTCAGCTAAGTACCGCTTATATGTAGGACGAGTTGACTCATCGGCACCAAACCTAATCCTGCCCTCGGCCAATAACGCGTCCATCTGTTCAGGAGCGTACCTCCAACCATGCTCCGGCATGCTCACCGCCTTCCCAGTATTCGGGTGGACCACGTCATACTTTGAGCGGGAGGTTGGAGAATTCTTCGAGAGGTCCGACGGGAAGTAGACGCCTCGAGAGTCGATCGCCGAATAGTGCTTGTGTCGCTTGGCAGGTTCGTCTTCGCCAAGTTGCCGATACCAGGCGCGTAGCGCCCCTCAATAGCTGCATCATCGACTCCATGCACCCTGCGCAATCTCGCGTATTCGGAGTAGATTTCATCAAGCCCCTCCTTACGTGTTCGCCACAAACCGACCTTGCTAACGAGGCTCGCCATATTTCTGGCATATACTAGAATGTACTCATGTGACGACGAGATGAATTTCGAGTCGTTCTTACGCCCAGCGGCCCAAACCATTGAGCCAACAAAATTGGATTCACCAAAGATCTCGGACGCAACGCGATGTAAATTTCCATCTCAGCGTCATTGATAGAGATGAATATCGCGCCGTCATCGGTCAGAAGGTTGCGAGCTAATTTCAACCTAGGGAGAATCATGCTGAGCCAGTCGCTGTGGAAGCGGCCGTTAGATTCCGTGTTAGCGCTCAGACGTGCCCCTGCGTCATCAACTTGTCCAGATCGGCGAAGGTAATCGTCCGTGTTCTCGGCGAAATCATCGTTGTAAACGAAGTCGTTCCCTGTGTTGTATGGCGGATCGATGTAGATCAGCTTGATCTTGCCCAGGTACGACTCCTGGAGGAGCTTGAGCGCATTGAGGTTGTCGCCTTCAATGAAGAGGTTTTGGTGGTGTCGAAGTCGAGCGACTCTTCGCGGACGGGACGCAGCGTCTTGGAGATCGGCGCGTTGGCGGCGAATGCGGCGGCGCGCTTGCCCGGCCAGTCGAGCTGGTAGCGCTCCTGCGGCCCTTCTACGACATGGCCGGAGAGTTCCTGGCGCAACAGATCGAAGTCGACGGCCATCTTGACGTTACCGTCAGCGTCGACGGTCTCAGTCACGACGGTCGGGAACAGTTCGGCGAGCTTGTCGATGTTGGCATCGGTCAGGTCTGGCGACGTCATTCGTAGTTTCTCCACGGGTTACCTCTGCTGTTCGAGTTCTTGTTGTCTAGTTTTGAGGGTGCGGCGCAGCTCGATCTTGCGGTTGAGCTGCGGCTCGGTGCGGAGATTGCGCTCAAAGCGGTAATCTCGCGTTCGAGCTTTCGCACGGTTGCCAGCCTGTCTGCAACCTCTGACATCTCCTCACCGGGCCGTACCGTCACCGGAGTTAGCGGCACCAGAATTGCGGCGTAAAGAGTGGTCAAGCCAATTGCTGTAGGGAGCGATTGCCGTTTTACGTCAGCGGGGAGCCAACCGGTCGAGTAGTAGGCACTGAGCTTCGAGGCACCCGAGCCGAGCTGCTTGTGTGCTGCGACCATCCTGATCTGGGGTTCGCCAGCTGTTGCTCGCGTGATCTCGAAGATGATCGGGTACTGGATGGCATTGTCGATCGCAGACAGGACCTGATCGGCGACCTCACCGGTCTTGGCGTCGATATGAAAGACCTGGATCTCAGGGACACTCGTGCTGCCGGGGAGGTTGATGGTGGATTCGGCGAGCTTGTAGGCCCAGGTAATGCGCTGGACTTCGGACACAAACTTCTCACGCACAGCGGTGGTGACATTGCCGTACTCGTAGAACTTCTCCTTGGGAACACGGCTGCCGAACTTCGCTGCGACAGGCCATTTGTATAGCAGATCAACCATTGGTCTGCATCCCCGTGGAGGGTCCACAATGGCGACGAATGCGATCAGCTCGAAGTCGTCGAGGCCTGCAATGGTCTGGGTCAGGGCGGTGGTTTGGCCTCCGGTGAAGAGGCTGTCGATGTCGCGTTCTTCTGTGACGTCGATCATCGAATGGATCGCATCTGTCAGGAGCCCGGAGTACTTGCCCATCTGCGCACCCTCATGCGTAGCTGCGTTGAACGCATGCACGACATCGGAGACTGGTTCGTCGTAGGGGCGGCATCCGACGCGGAGCAAGTCGAGTAGGTGCTTGGCCTCGGTGTGGTCGGCGATGACGTTGCCTTCGTCGTCCAGGTAGACGAGATAGTGCGGGTGAAGCCGGTTACCACGGTTGCCGCTCTTCCCGGTGAGTTGAGCATCGTCTGCGTTCACGCTGCGCAGCGCAAAGATCACACCCGGCTTTAGGCCCTTCGCGGCGTCCGCAGGAACGACGGCGTGCAGGCCCTGGGTACGCCTGCGAGATCTCCGTTGTCCTTGATGTAGCCGAGCAGATCCATCCGGAAGTCGTTGAGCCCGAGGTCAGTGATCGAGACACCGGTGCGCACGTCTTCAAGCTCAATGACCTCATCCTGGAGCTTACGGAGCTGTTCTTTACGGAACGCTGCATCGGAATTTTCCAGGGTGAGGACGTTGTCATCGGCGGTACCCGCCACGTCAGCGATGACCATGCGGTTCTCAACCCGCTCTTTGAGGTTGATGTACTCGTCGAGAGAAATGTCGGGCCAGAAGTTGACCAGCTGTATCTGAGCATTGGTGGAGCCGATGCGGTCGATACGCCCAAACCGCTGGATGATCCGGACCGGGTTCCAGTGGATGTCGTAGTTGATCAGATAGTCGCAGTCCTGGAGGTTTTGCCCTCGCTGATGACATCGGTGCCGATGAGCACGTCCAGTTCACGCGTCTCTTTCGGCATGGTGAGGTGCCGTTGCTTCGACTTTGGTGAGAACATGGCCATGACCTGCTGGAAGTCGAATCCGGTGCCGAGAGTGGCCTTAGCGCCGTGGCTGCCGCCCGTAATGACGGCCGTCTCCAGTCCGGCGTCGGCGAGCACGGGGGCGAGCTCACGGTAAAGGTAGTTCGCGGTGTCCGCGAACGCCGAAAAGACTAGCACTTTGTGGTTGCCAGGGTTGATCGGATCTGCGACCTTCTCGGTGATGAGTTGCTTGATTCTCTGGAGCTTCAGGTCATGGGCCGGAGTGACCTTGCGCATCTCATCAAGCAGTTCTCGAAGAGTCTCGCGATCGTTCCATAGGTCCCGCTGCCAGGACTCAATGTCGATGTCGTCGAGGTCGATCTTAATCTTCTCCCCGAACGAAATGGCCTCGATGTTTGCGTCGTCCTCATCATCGAGGTCGAAGTCAAGCCCGGTGAGGTCGGCGCTGAGGTCGGTGGGAGCTCCTGCGTGAGAATCGAGGCGTCGCAGGGTGCGGTCCACTGACTCCTCGATCTTGCTTACGGTCAGGCGGAAGGCTTCGACTGAACTCTCCAGTCGCTTGAGAAGGTTCACCGTCATGAGTTTCTTCAGACCTTGCTCGCGCCCGGCTTGGCCCAGGTTGGAGCGGGCGCTACCTGTTGTGACGTTATACAGATCCTCGTACTTACTCATCCGGCTTGGGAATACGTAGGCCATCGGAGGTAGACGGCGAGGGTGAGCGCTTGGAGTTGCTCGAAGATGTCGTTGAAGTCCGGCACATCCGTTAGGTCGGTGAGCGGTGCGCGGATCGAGAGCGGTGGGAGGCGTTCGGGAAAGGCACCGATCTCGGTGGTGTCGTAGAACGCCTGGATGTGCTTTCGTGAGCGGGCAATCGTCACCGCGTCGAGTAGTTCGAAGAAGTCGAAGTCGAGCATCTTGAGGATGCGGTCCGTGGTGCGATCTTGAGGGTCGAGTTTGGACCACTCGTTGAAGACTCGCTGCGCGTCGCTGAAGACTTTCTCTACGGTGGTCGAGAGGTTCAGATGCTGGGCGAGGTTCTCGGATTCTCCCTCGTAGGCGAGTTGGAGCTGGTTCTTCAGGTCGTTGAAGCGATTGTTTACCGGAGTTGCCGAGAGCATCAGCACCTTGGTCTTCACGCCTTCTCGGATGACCTGCCGCATAAGCCGCTGATAGCGCGACTCCTTCTCCTCGGCGTAGTCGGCGTTACGGAAGTTGTGCGACTCATCGATGACGACCAAGTCGTAGTTGCCCCAGTTGATCCGATCCAGTCTCAGGCCGAGCGACTCGCCGCGTGTACGGGAAAGGTCGGTATGGGCCAGGACGTCGTAGTTAAACCGATCAGAGGCAAAAATGTTCGTCGTGAGGTTTGCGTTGTAGTTTGTCCAGTTATCGGAAAGCTTCTTCGGCGCAAGCACGAGCACCGACTTGTTGCGCAGCTCGTAGTACTTGATCACCGCCAGTGCTGTGAAGGTCTTACCCAGACCGACACTGTCGGCGAGGATGCAGCCGTTGTAGGTCTCAAGCTTGTTGATGATCCCGGTAGCCGCATCGCGCTGGAAGTTGTAGAGGCTCTGCCAGACCTTCGTGTCTTGATAGCCGGTGCGATCGTTCGGCAGGACATCTTCGTTGATGTCGTCAAGAAACTCCGCGAACAGGTTGTACAGGACTAAGAAGTAGATGCGCGCTGGGGCATTCTCCGCATACACGCTGGCAATGTGGTCATGGACCGTCTGAGTGACATCGTCGAGCTGATCGGGATTGTGCCAGATTTGGTCAAATAGCTGGAGGTACTGGGACGTCATCGGCGCCTCATCAACGCGTTGCACCATGTTCGACACAGCGTTGCCCCGCTCGTAGCCAAGGTCGGCCGTGGTGAAGCCTTGCAGAGACGTGTAAGCAGCACTGTCGCCAACGACTGCGAACTGTTGCATCGGGTTGCTGGTTGCGTTCGAGCGAAACGTGACCTTGCGGCGTATCCAGTCGGCACATTCTTTCGCCACTGCACGCTGGGTGAGTTGGTTGCGCAACCTAATCTCAAACTCCGACCCAGACAGGCTCGATTCGGCGTGCCCACCGGGGATGAAGAACTCGCGGCGCTCCTTGCGGAGCTTGTCTGTCATCTTCTCCGTAACGAACGCTGGCGTCGTGAAAATGAACTCCAGCTCAGAAACCTGCTCCAACTCCTTACGGAGCGCCTCGAACGCGAAGATCGAGAACGTCGATGCGGCGATTCGAACTTTGGAGCCGGCGGTGATCTCAGCCTTGAGGTCATCGCCAAGGAGTTCGGAGACGTTACTGATGATGCGCAAAGTGTGCACCCTCCGCTCCGTCATTTGAGTGTCCGACCGCGCTGTCCTCGCGGACCCAACCGTTTGCGATGCGCGACTGAAGCATCCACAGACGCCTAGTCTCGTGCGCGGAAACCCTTATTCCAGCGTTCCACTTGCAGACAGCTTCCTGCCCGAAGCCAACATGGCGGGCAATGGCGTCTCCAGATGCCCTTCGCTCAGTCATGTCTCTCCTCCAGTCGCGACCGGTGCAGGCCAACTTTCCCGATGGTATAGGAGTGACAACGGGTTACGTAGCGCCAGTCCGAGTGTGTTCGGCCATTGGCCGGATTGCTCGAACTCTGCGCTACTCAAATGGTCAGGAGCTCAGGCGACCAGGAGTTTCCTGCCGTAGCCCCCCCCCACAGTCGGAGTTTCGTGCAAGTGTGAACACGCGCGTCAGCACGCGTTCATCGCGCAGCGACAGCAGGGGGGGTACCCGACCCTTTCAACAAATGACGGAGTTGATTCACCTCTTGGCGGTCCTCGTTCGAGGGAAGGGCAACTACGCACAGCTACCCAGAGGGCGCGTAGCAGGCCCCAGGTGTGTCCCTTGGCTCGGTCAAGGCGTCAGGGTCTGGACTACTTCGCGTACTCCGGGCTGGCCCAGATCTTGCCGAGCAATTCTCTTCGGCTGCATCGCGTCCGACGAGCGGTCCTCGAAAGCGGCCGCGACTACCAACCCCACTAACAAAAACAGCGGACCTACGAAAACGTAGGTCCGCTGTCGCGGATGTCCTAGGACATCACACTGTCGGGCTGACAGGATTTGAACCTGCGGCCCCTGACCCCCAGTCAGGTGCGCTACCAAGCTGCGCCACAGCCCGAAACTCCTTGCGGAGCGAGAGGAACATTACCTCAGCCACGCTCGGAATCCGAATCGAGAAGGATCAGCGGCGACGCTTTTCACGGACGCGCACCGAGATCTCGATCGGTGACCCAGTGAAGCCAAACTCTTCGCGCAAACGACGCTCCAAGAACCGGCGATAGCCAGCCTCAATGAAGCCACTCGCAAAGACGACAAACTTCGGCGGACGAGTGTCTGCCTGGGTCGCAAATAGAATGCGTGGCTGCTTGCCCGAACGCACAGGGTGCGGATGGGCTGAGGCAATCTCACCGAAGAAGGCGTTGAGCTTGCCAGTCGGGATCCGGCTGTCCCACGACTCCAGCGCCTGCTCAATGGCAGGAACCAAACGGTTCACGTGGCGGCCAGTCGATGCGGAGATATTGGCCCGTGGCGCCCAGGTGATCTGCACCAATTCGCGCTCAATCTCGCGCTCCAAGTAGTGCTGGCGTTCTTCGTCCAGGGTGTCCCACTTGTTGTAGGCCACCACGAGGGCACGACCGGAGTCGACAACCTGCTGGATCACGCGGATGTCCTGCTCGGCGATCGACTCAGAGACGTCAATCAGCACCACAGCAACCTCGGCCTTCTCCAAGGCTCCTGAGTGCGCAATGACGCATAGAAGTCGGCGCCACGAGTCATGTGCACGCGGCGGCGAATGCCTGCAGTGTCGACGAAGCGCCAGGTCTTGCCGCCAAGCTCAATCAACTCATCGACGGGGTCGCGCGTGGTGCCAGCGACGGTGTCGACAACAACACGCTCAGAGCCCGCCAAACGGTTTAGCAGGCTCGACTTGCCGACGTTGGGGCGTCCCAGCAGTGCCACCCGACGCGGACCGCCTTCAGCCCACTCATCAGCGACAGATGACTCGCTCGGCAACACGTCCAGAACGGCGTCGAGCACGTCGCCACTCCCCCGGCCGTGCAGCGCGGAGACTGGCCACGGTTGGCCCAGTCCGAGCGACCACAGCATGGCTGCATCGGCTTCGGTGCGTGGGTCATCAACCTTGTTGGCGACCAAAATCACTGGCTTGCCAGAGCGGCGCAACAAGCGCACGACGGCCTCGTCGGTGTCGGTGGCGCCGACGGTGGCATCAACAATGAAGAGGACGGCGTCGGCCAATTCAATGGCGACCTCTGCCTGCTCCGCAACGCGAAGGTGGATCCCAGTGGCATCGACTTCCCATCCGCCGGTGTCGACCAGGGTGAAGTCACGCCCGGCCCACTCAGCCTCGTACGAAACGCGGTCACGCGTCACTCGGGACGTCTTCAACAACAGCCTCACGGCGGCCAATGATCCGGTTGACCAGCGTCGATTTGCCCACGTTGGGGCGTCCAACAACGGCAACCACCGGGCGCGCCTGCACCATGCCAGCTTCGGAGCCCTGATTGGCCGTGCCGTCCACTAGTGCGCGGTCGGCATCAGTGAGCTCGAAGTCCTCCAGGCCGCCCGAAGGGCGACCTCCATGTTGCTGTCGAGCTCAGCAGGCTGGCTGCTGGGCGGGTTGGTGGTCATGACTGCTCCTCATTGGCCACGCTTGTGGCATCGCTTTCCAGCCGCAACGCCACTTGGCGCTTGATGCGACTCAACATCCCCACCATCCCACGCATTCGCAGCGGAGAGACAGCTTCAGCCAGTCCAAATCGGAAAGGCGCATCGTCGGGCACGTCCAGCACGGATTGCGCTGGCAGCCCATCGAGGGATTCGTACAAAATTCCGGCGAAGCCCTTGGTCGTGGGGGCTTCGTCAGGTGCCTCAAAGTACAGCCGCACGGTGCGGAAACCGTCGTCTCGCAACTCCGCGATCACGAAGACTGGGGACTGGCACTCATCGACACGTTCTAGCTTGTCCAGGTTGCCTGCATACCGCTCGGGTAGTTCGGGCACACCGTCGGCAAGTTCTAGCAAAATCTGCAGACGTTCCTTGGCGCTGACGGACTGGAAATCCTCTGCCAACTCCGCCATCGCCATCGGCAGGTCGCTTTCGCGGTGCCCCATCAGCGCTCCACCGGGACGCGCACAGCGTTGCCCCACTCGGTCCACGAGCCGTCGTAGTTGCGCACAGCGTCAAAGCCGAGCAAGTGCGTCAGCACAAACCAGGTGTGCGAACTGCGCTCACCGATGCGGCAGTAGGCGACAACGTCATCTTGCGGTGAGAGGCCCTGCTCTTTTTGGTAGATCGCTTCAAGCGCCGAGCGGCTCAAGAAAGTCCCGTCCTCGTCTGCGGCGCGGGCCCACGGGACCGACTTCGCGCCGGGGATGTGGCCACCCCGCATGGCACCTTCTTGGGGGTAGTCGGGCATGTGCAGCAACTCGCCCTTGAACTCACCGGGCGAACGCACGTCGACGAGGGCCTTGCCCAAGTGCTCCAGCACGTCTTCCTTGAACGCACGGATGGGTGCGTCGACCCGCTCAACCACGGGGTATTCGCTGGTCTCGACAGCGGGCACGTCACGAGTCATCTCGCGCTCTTCGGCAATCCACTTGGCACGGCCGCCGTCCAGCAGACGCACGTCTTCGTGACCGAAGAGGGTCATCACCCAGAGGGCATAGGCAGCCCACCAGTTGTTCTTGTCGCCGTAGATCACGACCGTGTCCTCGCGCGAAATGCCGCGCTCACTCATCACGGCGGCGAACTGCTCGCCATCGACGTAATCACGGCTGAACTGGTCGTTGAGGTCGAGGTGCCAGTCCAACTTTAACGACCCGGGGATGTGGCCGGTCTCGTAGAGCAGAACGTCTTCGTCGGACTCAAGCACGACAAGTCCAGGCGTGCCCGCGTTGTCGGCGAGCCACTGGGTGGACACCAATCGCTCTGGGTGGGCGTAGGCGGAAAATTTTTCGTTGTTCTCGACGGGAACGCTCATGGGCGCCTCCTTAAGGTTGGGTTGGCATTTGCGCAGTGACAACTTCGTTCACTGCAGCCACTGATTGCTCAAACGTCAGCGCGGAGGTGTCGATTCCCACGACACCCTCGGCCGGTTCAAAGAACGCGCTGACTGTTGCGTCTTCTTGGTCGCGGCGCACAACTTGATCGCGCAACGCTTCCTCGGATTGCGCCACCGAGGCTTTGGTGAGTTGAGCGGAGCGGCGGTTGAGCCTGGCTTCTTCAGAGGCCGTCAGCAAGATCCGCACCTCAGCATCAGGGGCAACGACCGTCGTGACGTCGCGTCCCTCGGCAACGATTCCTGAGCCAAGAGCGCGACTACGGGCAATCAGCGCCCGCTGGCGGCTCTTGAGGTTGGCCCGAACGGCCAAGTTGGTGGCCACAGTGGAGACCACTGCGGTGATTTCGGGGTCCGCACGGCTGCGGTGATGTCATTGCCATCAACCATCAGACGCTGATCGTTAGGATTCAGCGGCATATCCAATGGCAGGTCCACCGTGGCGCGAGCGACACTCTCGGCATCCTCAAGGTCAATTTCTTGCTGCAGACACCACCAAGCCACGGCGCGATACATCGCTCCCGTGTCGAGGTAGTGGAATCCAATTTGCGGGCCACCGCTTTGGAGACGCTGGATTTGCCGGAGCCGCTAGGCCCGTCGATCGCCACTGTTGCTGGTCTCGCCGAGTTCACTGCTCTAGCCTAACGGGCATCCAGGCTTGTCCAGGCCTCAGCAGGCGCGACCTCTCACATACCGGCAGCGCGGTGCAGTCCGCCGACTTCTTCCTTCGTCAACGCACGACTGCGGCCAGGCTTCAACTCGCCGAGGCGCACTGGGCCAACCTGGGTGCGGGCAAGTGCCAGCACCGGATACCCCACCGCATCGAGCATGCGTCGAACGACGTGGTTGCGACCCTCGTGGATCACCAACTCAACAATGGCCTTGCCGGGCAGCGAGTCGACCAGCTTGAACTGTCAACGCTGGCTTTGCCATCTTCGAGTTCAACGCCAGAGCGCAATTGAGCACCCACGTCGCGACCGACGGGGCCGCGCACCTGAGCGACATACGTCTTAGGGACGCCGAATGCCGGGTGCTGCAGCTGGTGAGCCAGGTCCCCATCGTTGGTGAGCAACAGCAAGCCCTCGGTGTCAGCGTCCAAACGGCCGACGTGGAACAACCGCTCATTGCGCTGACCGACATAGTCAGACAACGAGACGCGACCAAGGTCGTCGTTCATCGTCGACACCACACCAAGTGGCTTGTTGAACGCGAGATAGACTTTGGTGTCGTCAAAGACCACACGGGTGCCATCGACGTGGACAATCTGATTGACCGGGTCCACGCGGGTGCCCAGCTCCTTGGTGCGAACGCCATCGACGGTCACTCGCCCCTGCTCAATCAACTTTTCGCAGGCACGACGCGAGCCAATCCAGCTGACGCCAGGAGCTTCTGCAGTCGAGTGCCAGCCGGGTCGTGCACGTCAAACGACGGCTCGGGCTTGGCCTTCATCGCTTGCTGAGGTGTGTTGTCGCGGCTCTTGGGGACTGGCCCACTGCCCTTAACACGTCCGCCACCGGAGCGAACACCGCCGGGGCCGGAGTTGCGCGAACTACCGGAGCCTCGTTGAGCTCCGCCTGAACCTCGTTGAGGTCCACCTGATCCGCGCTGGGGCCCGCCCGAGCCTCGGTTAGGCCCGCCGGAGCGTCCTGAGTTCGGTGGTTTGGGGGTCATGCCAGTCCTTCCGCTGCCAACTCGTCCAACATTTCCGCAGAGGGAAGATAAGGAGCCAGGGCTGGCAATTCGTCGAGGCTCTCCAGACCCATTCGCTGGAGAAAGTAATCAGTTGTGCCATATAGCAGGGCACTCGTTGACCCATCTTGCCCTATTTCACGGATCAATCCACGTGCGACCAGGGTGCGGGTGACACCATCGACGCTGACGCCACGGATTGCGGCGATCCGGGCCCGCGATATCGGTTGCCGATACGCGACGACTGCAAGTGTCTCCAAAGCTGCTTGGCTGAGCCGCCCTTGCGCACCGCCGAGCAGGAACTTTTCCACTGCCGACGCATACTCAGGGCGCGAATAGATCCGCCAACCCCCGGCGAACCGGCGCAGCATAAATCCACGTTCTTGCTGTTCATAGGAGGCCGAGAGGTCCTGCAGCAACTGCGCAACCTCATCGGGTGCGACATCGAGAGCCGCAGCCAAAGCAGACTCCTGCGCTGGTTCATCGATCACCATCAGCACCGCTTCTAGGGCGGCGCGCAGGCCACCGGGCGTGCTGTCGTGTGCGAGGTCCCGCTCTCCTCCAGGGCCGTGCCGAGCGCGGCGTCGTTACCTGCGTCACTCATCGACATCTCCTTCGTCGAATTCTGCACCGACATGGGTGGCAACAGCGCCGCCATCCATCGCAGCCCCAATCCAGGTAGCGGTCAACGCGCCGAGTGCATCGGCCTGGTCCAACTCCACCAACGACTCTCGGAACAGCTCTAGCAAAGCCAAAAGCGGGCCACCACCACCAACGTCGAGTCAGCATCCGCAATCAACTCTGCAAACGTCGATGCGCCGTGCTCTTGCAATCGGCCCGCCACCAGAGCCGTCTGCTCGCGCACCGACACCGTCGAGGTATGCAGGTGCTCCAGGCCCACGACAGGCTCCGGTTTGGGCAACATCGCCCCAACCGCGATCATCGCCAACTGCTCGCCGGTCACCTTCAGTTGAACCTCGGGCAACAACTTGGCGAAACGCTCTTCGATGCCGACATCGCGTGGCCAGATGCGGCCGTGCTTGGTTAGTCGATCGTCCAACTCAGCCGCGACCTCTTTGAACGCTCGATATTGCAGCAGTCGGGCAAAGAGCAGATCTCGCGCCTCAATCAGCGCCAGATCTTCTTCGTCTTCTTCGCGACTCCCCGGCAGCAACCGGCTGGCTTTGATGTCCAGCAGTGTCGCCGCGATCAGCACAAACTCTGAGGCCTGAGACAAATCCCAGAGATCGCCCTTGGCTTGAGCAGCCCGCATATGAGCAACGAACTCGTCGGTGATGTGCGCCAGAGCAATCTCGGTGACGTCGAGTTTGTGCTTGGAAATCAAGCCCAGGAGCAACTCGAATGGCCCCGAAAACGCGTCGAGGTGAACTTCAAACGGTGTGGCTGCCCTGCGATTAGTCAGCACACCGCCTGGTGCCTCGCTCAGGGTGCGTCTCCGCGAGAGATGAGCTCCCGAGCCAGTTGACGGTAGGCTTCGGCGCCACTGTGCGTGCTGGCGTAGGAGGTGATGGGCTCGGCTGCCAGCGTGGCGTCCGGGAACTTCACGGTGCGGCTGATCACCGTGTGGAAGACGTCGTCCTGGAAGTGGTCGACCACGCTCTTGACGACCTCACGCGAGTGCAGCGTGCGGCCGTCATACATGGTGGCCAAGATGCCATCCATCTCCAGACGTGGGTTGAGGCGGTCGGTGATCTTTTCGATCGTCTCGATCAACAACGCGACACCGCGCATCGCAAAGAACTCGCACTCCAGCGGAATCATCACACCGTGGGCCGCCGTCAACGCGTTGACCGTGAGCAAACCCAGAGAGGGCTGGCAGTCGATCAGGATCACGTCGTAGTCGTCTAAGACCGGTCGCAAGACACGGCTCAACACCTGCTCGCGGGCAACTTCGCCGACCAACTGCACTTCGGCAGCCGAGAGATCAATGTTGGCCGGGATCAGGTCCAGGTTGTTGACCCGAGTCGTCTTGATCAGATCTTTGACGTCGTGTCCACGCTCAACCAACAAGTTGTAGACCGTCTTGTCCAACTCGTGCGTGCGCACACCCAGACCGACAGACAGTGCCCCTGAGGGTCAAAGTCGACCAGCAACACGCGACGGCCATATTCGGCCAACGCTGCGCCCAGGTTGATCGTGGTTGTGGTCTTGCCAACCCCGCCCTTTGGTTGCACATTGCGATGATGCGGGCCGGGCCATGCGACTCCAACGGCATCGGCTCTGGGAAGTCCGGCAGGGTCGGCCAGTCGGACCGATCTGCCCCGAACCAGCAGTTTCGGTCCCCGGTAGGCGTTCGTGCTCGGTCCGATTGCTGCCACCACGTGGGGTGGACTCTTGCGATGTCACCTTGTCAGCCCTTACTTCCCGTCTTGGTTAGCGTCACGCCAATCCATGAAGACCCTAGCCCGCAATTGCGCATGCGGCTAACGCGCCCGCGGATGCGCCTGCGCGTAAACCTCTCGCAGGCGTTGCGTCGACACGTGAGTGTAGATCTGCGTCGTCGTCACTGACGCATGCCCGAGCAGTTCTTGCACCACTCGAATGTCTGCTCCCCGTCCAACAAATGTGTGGCGAATGAGTGCCGAAGCGTATGCGGGCTCACCTCCTGCGCCAAGTTGGCTCGGGCAGCTGCGCCTTTGAGCACCGTCCACGCACTCTGTCGCGAGAGCCGCCCTCCTCGTTGATTAACCCATAGCGCGTGCGTCCTTTGCCCGCGCCAAGCAGTGCCGGGCGCCCACGCACGAGGTAAGCCTCTAAAGCTTCAACGGCGAAGGAGCCCAGTGGGACAAAACGTTCCTTGCCGCCCTTGCCCCAGACCCGCACCGCAGCCTCCCCCGCCAATGCGGGAAGGTCGTCCACATCTAAAGCCGTTAGCTCACTCACCCGCGCACCACTGGCATACAAACCTCCAGCAAGGCCCGATCGCGTAGCGCCGCCGGGGTGTCTCCAACCGAGGCAGCCTGCAGCAACGCCTCGACCTGATCGATCCGCAGCGCCTTGGGCAACGAGCGTGGTGGAGTCGGCGGTGCGACACGCTGGGCTGGATCCAGCGCGCTCTCCCCTCAAGAGCCAAGAACTTGTGGAAGCCCCGCACTGCCACGATGCTGCGCGCGGCTGACGTGGCGGTCAGGGCAGCACGCTCTTCTCTGCCGGTCCGCAACTCGGTGAGGAACTCCTCCACATGCTTGCCCCGAACGTCGCCGAGCGCAGTGACCCCAGAGCGGTCCAAAAGTCAACGTAGTGGCCAATGTCTCGGCGATAGGCGCAGAGTGTGTTGGCTGAGAGACCGCGCTCCACCCGGAGGTGATCCAGCCAGCCTTGAGCCAAGACCCGCACCGGGCTGCTGGGGTCTGCTGCGGTCTGGGTCACCCGCCCATTGTGCCCAGAAGGCAATGACGAGACGTGGAGATGGGTCGGAGAGTCGGTGCCTGCCGCTTCATCGGCGCTGACAAGATGACGGGATGATCTGGTATGCCGAGACTCGCCGCCGCCGCATGGTGCAAATTGTTGGTGATCTAGCTATGGCCTTGTGGGTCTACGGGTGGGTTCGGATCGGTTTGTGGGCTCAGGACCAACTTGGTGCCCTAGCTCGTCCCGCCGATCCGTTACGAGATGCTGGCACGTCACTCTCCGATCGAATGAACGATGTTGCCGGCACGATCGGCGAAGTGCCCTTGGTGGGCAACGATCTGACCGGCCCCTTCACCGGGGCGGCCGGCGTTGGCGACAACTTGGTTGCGGCCGGAGACAATCTGCAATCTTCCGTCGACCAGGTGGCCCTTTGGACTGGACTAGCTATCGCCGGCGTGCCAATCGTGGTGGTCTTTGCGCTCTGGCTGACGCTGCGGGTCCGGTTCGCTCGCCGAGCCGCCCGGGTCGCCCATGTTCGCGACAACCCTGATTTCTTGGAGTTGTTAGCTCTGCGCGGGTTGGTCAACACCAAAGTCGACAAGTTGAGCAAGATGAGCCCCGGGCTGATCCAGGGCTGGCGCGCAGGAGACCCAGCCGTGCAAGAACACCTGGCTGCGCATGAGTTGCGCCGAGTGGGGTTGCGCCCCGCACGTCTGTGGCGCTAAAGACCAGATCCTCTTCAGCTGTGCCTTGCTCGCAGCACGGCCTCTACGTCTTCGAGACCTGAGCCGCGCTCACGCAGCAGCACCAGCAAGTGATAGATCAAGTCCGCTGACTCCCCCAGCAAAGCTTCGTCATCTTGGACGACGCCAGCGAGGGCTGTTTCGACACCTTCTTCGCCAACCTTTTGGGCGATCCGGCGCACGCCAGAGTCAAACAGCGAGGTCGTGTATGACCCGGCTGGTCGTTGCTCGTGCCGCCCCTTGACCACGTCGTTCAGCTCGGAGACGAAAGACTCGTGACCTGCTGTCGCGGTGGAAGCGGCCTCACCAAGCAACTGTGGGCGCCAGTGTGGCAGGTCGGGCCAGCAGGCTCACTGACCAGCAACAACGTGTCGTTGTCGCAATCGACAGCGACACTGCGCACCGACAGCGTGTTGCCGCTTGTCTCGCCCTTAACCCACGAGGTCTGTCGACTCCGGCTGTAAAGCTCGCCAAGCCCGTCTCAAGGGTCTGCTGGACCGCATTGCGGTCGAGATAGCCAACCATCAACACATCGCCCGTGTCGGCGTGCTGGACGACGCCCGGCAAGAGTCCATCCTGCTTGTCAAAGGCCAGGTCCTCGAGGGCCAAACCATTCGGCAAAGATAATGTCGTCATCAGACTTCCTGCTCCTTCTCGGCGCGGCGGACCACAACTCCCTCAGAGGCGAGGCGGTCCTTCAACTCCGGGATCGACACCGCACCTGAGTGGAACACGCTGGCGGCCAATGCCCCATCGACGTCGGCTTCGGCGAACACGTCAATGAAGTGGTCCATCTCGCCAGCCCCGCCCGAGGCGATGAGTGGGACGTCGCATACCGCGCGGACAGCGGCTAGCTGCTCCACGTCATACCCCCGGCGCACGCCATCACTGCCCATGCAGTTGAGGACGATTTCGCCGGCACCCAACTCTTGGACCCGCTTGACCCACTCCACGGTGGTGGTCTCGAGCGCAGTCGTCTGATTGGGGTTTCCGGTCATCGCACGGATGCGCCAGGTGCCGTCTTCGTCGCGCAGCGAGTCAACGCCGACAACCACACATTGCACCCCAAAGCGGCTGCTAACTCCGAGATCAACTCGGGGCGCTGGGTGGCTGGGGTGTTGATCGAGATCTTGTCTGCCCCGGCGTGCAAGACCGCGCGGGCGCTCTCAACGGAGGAGATGCCACCGGCGACACAAAAGGGATGTCGATCTCTTGGGCGACACGGCGGACCCAGTCGATGTCGACGCTTCGGCCTTCCGGGCTGGCGGTGATGTCATAAAACACCAACTCGTCTGCGCCCTCATCCCGATAGCGGGCAGCCAGCTCAACGATGTCGCCCATGTCGATGTGATCGCGAAACTTGGTGCCCTTGACCACGCGTCCATCGCGAACGTCCAAGCACGGGATGATGCGCCGTGCCACGCTCATGTGCGCTCCTCTTCGACGGCTTCGGAACGGTGACCCGTCCCTCCAACAACGCCTTACCCAGCACGATTCCGGCGCACCCGACCTTGCGAGCACCACGGACGTCAGCAGCATCGCGGGCACCACCAGAGGCCTGGAAGTGCAAGGACGGGTTTGAATGCGTCAAGTAGGTGTAAAGGTTGGTGTTGGGCCCACTGAGGGTTCCATCGCGACCGATGTCCGTGCAGAGCACGTGTTTGAGCCCAGACTTGGCATAACCAGCCAGCATCGTCGGCAGATCAGTGTCGGAAACGCTGGTCCACCCAGAAACCGGCAGCAACCAGGTGCCCTCTTCGGAGACCTTGGTGTCGAGGGCAACGGTGATGCTTTCGGGGCCAAAGCGCTCAATCCAGCTCATCACTTCGTCAGGCTGGGTGACGGCCATTGAGCCCACCACGACGCGGGTTGCCCCAAGTCGAGCAACCGCTGCACGTCGTCCGCGGATCGCACACCGCCACCGGTCTGGATCTGCAGACCTGTCGAGGTGGCTACTTCTTCCAGCACAGGGCCAGCGGTAGCCGCCAGCCCGCGCGGCATCGAGGTCAACGAGGTGCAGCCAGCGAGCACCGGCTCGGGCATAACTCTGAGCTACGGCAATCGGCTTGTCGGCATAGCGAGTCTCTTTGTCGTAGTCGCCCTTGTGTAGGCGCACGACATTCCCGTCCAGCACATCGATGGCGGGATAGACGGTGAACTCTTGGGTGTGGTGGTCTGTCATGACAGGTCCTCAGCTAGGAAATTGCGCAAGATGCGCGATCCCACATCGGCGGATTTTTCTGGGTGGAATTGTGCGCCCCAGCGTTGGCCGAGCGCACGGCGGCGCTCCATGGCTGGCCATGCTGGGTCGACAGCAACGTGACGTCACTGACGGGAGCAGCGTAGGAGTGCACAAAGTAGGCACGATCGGTGTCGACAATGCCAGCGGTGAGCGGATCTGACTTGCGGTGTTGCAGGGTGTTCCAGCCCATGTGCGGCACTCGCGCCGAGGCTGAGGCGGGGATGGCGATGACTTGGCCGGGCAGCAATCCGAGGCAGTCCACCCCGCCGTCTTCGTCACTGTGCTCAAAGAGCAACTGCATGCCCAGGCATACCCCGAGCAGTGGCTGTTGCACCTCGCGCAAGACGTCGACAAGGCCCAATTCGTGCAGCCGTGCCATACCGGCAGCAGCAGCCCCGACACCGGGCAAAATGACCGGTCCGCCGACAAGATCTCATCGGCGTTGCTGGTCAGAGACGACTCAGCGCCAAGACGGGACAAGGCATAACTGACGGAGCCAATGTTGGTGCCACCAGAGTCAACCAGTGCGACCTTCATTTAGAGCATTCCCTTGGTGCTGGGCAGGTCGTTGCCAGTGCGTGGCAGAGCCATCCGCAGGGCACGAGCAACGGCTTTGAAGCCAACCTCGACTTGGTGGTGGGTGTTGCCCGGCCCGATGCTCAAGTGCAGCGTGCATCGCATCGCGTCGGCGAAGGAGCGCCAAAAGTGCTCGACCATCTCGGTGGGCAGGTCGCCGACCTGCTCGCGGTCAAAATCAGCCTCAAAGACGAAGAATGGACGGCCCGAGAGGTCAAGGGCTGCAGTTGCCTGTGCCTCGTCCATGGGCGCGGTGAAACCGTAGCGGGCAATGCCGCGCTTATCGCCAAGAGCCGTGCGGATTGCTTCGCCGACGGCAATCGCGACGTCTTCGACGCTGTGGTGCTCGTCGATGTGCAGGTCACCGTGGCAGGACACGATCATGCTGAAGCCGCCGTGCTTGGCCAACTGGTCAAGCATGTGGTCCAGGAAGCCAACCCCGGTGTCGATCTTGCTGTGACCAGCGCGGTCGAGGTCGACCGTCACAGTGATAGCCGTCTCGGACGTCTTGCGCTTAATCGTCGCGGTGCGTGGCTCGTTGACCAGTTGGTGCGCGATGGTGTCCCAGTCAACGATCTGCGAGGTGTCCACCCCGGCTGTCTCCGGGTTCGATGCGGCCACCACGAACGAGCGAATGCCCAGGTTGTCGGCAAACTCGACATCGGTGTGACGGTCACCGACCATGACGCTGCGGTCCCAATCGACGCTGCGGTCCTTGAGCAGCTCGGTCATCAGTGCCGTGCCGGGCTTGCGGGTGGGCGCGTTCTGCTCCGGGGTGGAGGCATCGATCAACACGTCCTTGAAGGTGATGCCCTGGCTCGCGAAGATCTGCATCATCAAGTTGTGCGGGCCGTCGAAGTCAGCCTGCGGGAACGCCTCAGTGCCCAGGCCGTCTTGGTTGGTCACCATGACGAACTGCCAACCGGCGTCGCGCAACCGCAGCAAAGCCGGGATCGTGCCTTCGACCAGCGACAACTTGTCGTAGGAGTCGATCTGGAAGTCAGCCGGCTCCTCGATCAGGGTCCCGTCACGGTCAACGAATAGGACGGGGGCTGGAACGGCACTCATGTAATCCTCTGCTTGGCTTGTTCAACGTCAGTCGGCGATATCCACGCACCAGATTCGGTGCAGGCAGCCCGGATGGCTTCAAGGTCGGCGGCGGTGCCGACGGTCACTCGGACCGCGTCCTGCAACCCGGGCAGGTGACGCATGTCTCGAACTACGATCCCATGGTCAGCCAGCAATCGCAGCAAGGCGTCGGGACCTGTGGACCGCACCAGGACAAAGTTTGCTTGTCCTGCATAGATCGCGGTGACCGATGAAAGGCCAGCTAAAATCTGTGCCAATTCGCTGCGCAGCTTGATGGTCGTCTGGATTCGCTCCGCCGTCGCTGCCCTCGCAACTTCGCCGAGCGCCGCGACCGCAATGGCGCGGACTGGCTCTGGGACGGGGTAAGGCGCTTGCACGCGCAAGAGCACCTGCGCAAACTGCGGGTGCACGATGCCGGTGCCGACCCGTGCTCCAGCTAGGCCGTGCGCCTTAGACAACGTTCGCAGCACGGCGATGTTGGGCTGGTCGCTGATCTGGTCGGCCACGCTGGGCTGGTCCGAAAACTCTTGGTATGCCTCGTCCACCACCAGCACTGCGGCGTCACTGAGCTCGGTGGCTAGCCACAACAGATCGGCGGTCGGGATCACCGAACCGGTGGGATTGCCGGGACTGGCAAGGAAGACGATCTTTGACTTGGTCTCACGCACGGTGTGAGCGATCGCCGCCACGTCGACACTCCAGCGGTCACCGAGGTCGGTCTGGGGCACATCGTGCACGGGCACACCGTGCAGGCGGGCGCTCACCGCATACATCCCGAAGGTGGGTGAACTGATCACGATGCCGTCGGCGCCTGGCAGACACACGGCACGAACGATCACGTCAATGACCTCATCGCTCCCCCGGCCGGTGATCACCATGGCTGGGTTAACGCCGTAGCAACTGGCTAAAGCCTCAACGAGATCACGCGGTTGTGGCTGCGGGTAGCGGCGTTGTTGGCCCTCTGGGTCGATGGCGCTTGCGCTGGCTGCTTCGTTGGCGTTGAGCCAGATGCGCGCCGGTGCGCCAGTGTGGCTGGTACGCGCGGAAGAGTACCCAGCAAAGTCGCGCAGATCTTCGCGCACCAAGGCTGGGGAAAAGTGGGGCTTCATGACTCAGACTCAAGCCGGGCTAGACGCTTGGTGACAGCGCGTTGGTGGGCGTGCAACTGCTCTGCCTCGGAGAGTTCAACAGCACACGGTCCGACTTCCTGCAGACCAGCGGGAGTCACCGACTGCACCGTCATCGCGATCTGGAAACTCGCCACATTGACGCCGCCGGTGTAGCGAGCAGCCCCTGCGGTGGGCAGCACGTGGTTGGTGCCGCTGCAGTAGTCGCCCAGCGTCTCGGGAGCCCAATCACCCAGGAAGACCGAGCCCGCGGTGCGGACATGAGCCAACCAGTCACGCGGCTCGCGCAGCGACAAAATCAAGTGTTCGGGGCCGTACTCATTGCTGATCTCGAAGGCCTGCGCCAAGTCGCGCGTCACAATGACACGGCTGCTGGCCAGGGCCTTGCGTGCGATATCGGCTCGCGGCAACTCCTCCACCTGCGTCAAAACCTCATCGATAACTGCGCCAGCCAGGTCGTCATCGTTGGTAAACAAGATGACCTGGGAGTCGGGGCCGTGTTCGGCTTGGCTGAGCAGGTCGGCGGCAACAAACTCAGCAGTTGCTCCAGCGTCAGCAATGACCACGACTTCGCTGGGGCCCGCAGGCATGTCAATGCCGGGGCCGCCTTCAGCAGTGCTCACCTGACGCTTGGCCTCGGTGACCCAGGCGTTGCCGGGGCCATAGATCTTGTCGCAGCGCGGGACCGTCTCGGTGCCATAGGCCAACGCGGCGATAGCTTGTGCGCCACCAGCCACCACGATCTCGGTGATGCCACACTCAGCGGCTGCAGCCAGGACGGCTGCGTCGGGTGCACCGCAGGGACCGGGAGGAGTGATCAACACGACCTCGGGGCAACCAGCCAACTGGGCCGGGATGCCGAGCATCAGAGCGGTTGAGGGCAACGGAGCCGAGCCAGCTGGCACATACAAACCAACCCTCGGGATCGGCCGAACGACGCGCTCACACCACGCCGGGAGCCGTCTCAACGGCGTAGTCCTTAACCATGCCAGCCTCGTGGAATGTGCGGATCCGTCCAGCAGCCTCGGTGATCGCGGCCCGCAACTCTGGGCGCAGCGACTCAATCGCGGCCACACCTCGTCAGCGCTGACACTCAGCGACTCACGGCGCACACCGTCAAAGCGCTCGGTCAGATCACGGACGGCGGCGTCGCCACCGGTCTTCACCAATACCAAGGTTTGCTCAACCGAAGAACGCACTTCTGGTCCGGCGGCTACCGTGCCGCGAGCGATGGCCGCACTCTGGGCTGCGCTGTCCAACTCGTTCCACTTCACCACGTTCACGCCAACATTCCTTCCACCGGGAGCACCATGATCTGGCGGGCTCCGGCACGCTTCAACTCTTCTAATTGCTGCCACGGCACAGCGGCGTGACACAGCATTTGCACGCTGACCTCGTCGCTCCCCTCAATGCCCATGATCGTGGGCTCGTGGCCGTCGGGCAGCTTGGTCAGCACTTCGGACATTTGCTCGCGAGCCGAGCGCAGCATCAGCAGGCGCGTTTCTTTGAGGCGCATCGCACCATCAAGACGGCGCAGCAGCAACTCAACCAACTCGCCACGGGCACCCTCAGGTGGGGTTCCTGAGCCAGCCAAGACGGCCTCTGAGTGCAACAGGGTCTGGACCGGCTTGAGTTGGTTGGCTACCAACGTGCCACCGGACTGCACCAGGTCACAGATGGCTTCGGCTTGACCCAATCGTGGGGCGATCTCTACCGACCCAGCCAAAGTCACGACGTCAGCCTTGACCTGCTGGTCCTTGAGCCACTTACCCAAAATCTGGGGGTATGACGTGGCGATGCGCAAGCCTTCAAGGTCCTCTGGGCCACTCCACTCCTGGTCCTCGCTAATCGCGATATCCAGGCGGCAGGCACCCCAGCCCAACTCGCGGAACTCGCGCAGGTCGCTGGAGGCACCGGCGGCTTCACGCTCGAGGCCATGCTCAACGAGCACGTTGCGCCCGACAATGCCCAGGTCGCACACGCCGTCGGCGATGAGACCGGGGATGTCGTCATCGCGCACCAGGAGCAGGTCAACCGGCAGCGATTCGCCATAGCAAAACAGCTTGTCGCGGCTCTCACGCCAGGTGAGGCCAATGGCAGCCAACAAGTCACGGGCCGGCTGGGAGAGTCGCCCGGACTTTTGGATGGCTACGCGCAGGCGGTCGCGCGTCACGGCTGGGGGTGTCATCAAAAACCTTTGCGTTCTCAGTGTGGTGCAAGCGGTGTGGTGTTGGGCTTAAGCGGTTGGCCGGCGATGAGCCAAGCCAGCGGCGTAGCCACCCGTGCCATGATCCAGACAGCGGGCGACCCGCCCGATGGTGGTGACACTGACGCCGGTCTGATCGTGGATAGCCCGATAGGACATCCCGTCTGCCAGCAATGGGACGACTGCCCAACGGTCAACGAGTGCTTCCACTTCAGCGGGGGTGCACAGGTCAATCAAAAATCGTGCGATGAGGTCAGGATCGGTGATCGCGGCCAACACCTGAGCGACATCCGTCATCGCAACATCTTCAGTGCTCGTGCGCCGCTTCATTTGCCTGCCTCGCTCTAGTTCATAGGTGGGAGGCCGAAGCCCGCCTGTGCATTAACGTGATAACACGCTAACACGCTATGACAGTCAGTCGGAAACCGAGTCGGGCGAGATGAGCGGTTGGGCGATCTCGACACGCAGCGCCCGAGCAATGTCAGCGCGATCGACCGTGAACTGCGCGCCTCGGCGCAGGTCCTTGACGGTGACATTGCCTTGCTCCAACTCGTTGCCGCCGAGCATGGCAACGAAACGGATCCCGGCTCGGTCTGCGTATTTGAGTTGCTTGGCCAACTTGGTGCTGTCGAGGACAACCTCAGTGTTGATGCCAGCGTGCCGCAGCGTGGTCGCTAGGGCCAGCGCTTCCTCGGCAAACTCTGGGGCAACCTGCGGGACGAGGACCTGCACGGTGCTGTCGGCTGCATTGACCAAACCTGCTTCACGCAACTGCCAAAAGAGTCGCGTGAGGCCAATGGAGATGCCGACACCGGGCAACCTGGACTTCGAATAGTGACCGGCCAGATCGTCATACCGACCACCGGAGCAGATTGAGCCAATGCCGGGGTGGTCATCAAGCGTCGTTTCGTAAACCGTGCCGGTGTAGTAGTCGAGTCCGCGAGCGATCGAGAGGTTCAGCCGGTAGTCGGCCTCGGGAACACCCATGGCCTTGACCAGTCGGAACACTTCGCGCAACTCATCTACGCCTTGCGCCAGCGACTCGCTGCCAGCGCTCTGCTCAACAACTCGGTCCAGCAGGGCGATGGCGTCATCGTGTGACGTGCTGCGGGCCGCCACGAAGTCCAAGACATTTGCTGCCGCGTCCGCGCTCAGGCCCAACTCTTGGATCGAGTTAGAGACGAACTCAGCGCCGCGCTTGTCGAGTTTGTCGACCTCGCGCAACACGGCGGCTTGGTTATCGGCGTCGGTGACGCCGAGGTCTTCAAAGAAGCCGCGCATCAACTTGCGGTTGTTCAACTGAATGGTGAACGCGCCGATGTCGAGGTCGTTAAAGATCGAGTGAATGATGGCCGGGCACTCCGCATCGTGCCGGACGCTCAACGCATCCTTGCCAATAATGTCGACATCGCACTGATAAAACTCGCGGAAGCGTCCGCGCTGTGGACGCTCACCTCGGTAGACCCGCTGCATCTGGTAGCGACGGAACGGGAACGTCAACCGGTGCTCGTGCTGAGCGACATACCGCGCCAAGGGCACCGTCAGGTCGAACCGCAGCGCTAGCTCGGGAAGTTTGTCGTCATCGCTCTTGGCAGCCTTTTGCAGACTGCCAGTGGACTGGACAAAGTAGACCTGGTTTTCGGTCTCTCCCCCATTTTTGGTCAGCAAAACATCGCTGACTTCAAAGGCGGGCGTTTCAATGGGCAAGAAGCCAAACCGCTCATAGCCCGAGCGGATCGTGTCCAACATCCGTTGAAAGGCGATCTGCTCCGAGGGCAGCAGTTCCAGGGTTCCTGACGGGGTCCGGGGCGTGATCACAGGGGCGAGTCTAACTGCGTGAGGTAGGGGTTAGTGCTTCGCTCGCGCCCGATCGTGGTGGCCGGCCCGTGTCCGGGCAAGACCAGCGCAGAATCAGATAGTGGCAACACGACATCACGCAGAGATCGCTGCATAGAGGCACCATCACCGCCGGGAAGGTCTGTGCGACCAATCGACCCGGCAAACAAGACGTCGCCAGAAAACACCGTCTGATCAAGGACGTCAGGTATGCCGACCGGCACCCCTGAACGGAAAACATCACCGAGCCTTCGGTGTGCCCAGGCGCCGCCAGCAGACCGATAGTGAGCCCGGCGATCTCCAACTGGCCCGCAGAGGCCAGGTCAACCACGTCCGTGGGCTCCTGCCATACATGGTCCACACCGAATTGACGCTCCAACATTTCGACCATGCCCGGACCCAGGGATGTCTTTGGATCGGCGAGCCGATATCGGTCGTCGGGGTGGATGTGCACGGCCATACCTGGCGAGCACAATGGCGTCACCGAGGCGATGTGGTCGTAGTGACCGTGGGTCAACAAGATCGCGGCTGGTCGCAGACCTTCTGCGGCCAAGACCTCACGGACTTGGTCGGCAACTCCAAACCCGGGGTCGACGATGAGCGCCTCTTCGCCGGGGCCCGCAGCCACGACGTAACACTGGGTGCCAAAGGCGGATGCGGTCACAGATCGAACGAACATTTGATGAAGCCTAGTCGTATCCAATTCGTCATCCTGTCGTGACCAATAGCGCAGATTGCGTACTTACGCTGGCCTTCCAACCCATTCCTACCCTCCTGGAGGCTCGCTCATGTTGCCCCGACGCCGATCCTTGGCGCCCTGGTCCGCTGCAGTCTTCCTGGGACTTGCTGCCTGCAGCGCCACAACTGATGGAAACGAGACCGCACTCGGCACAGATGACTCGTCCAGCACCGGCTCGGTCTCCTGCGATGAGGCTCCCCCAGTGCCCAGCGATGCACCCAGCTTTACGCCTGTTGACCTGCCGACGCCCACCACCTCAGAATCCATGACGGCCACCATCCAGACCAACTGCGGCGACATCACCGTCGAGCTGGAGGCCTCGGCTGCACCTCAGACCGTGGCCTCTTTCGACTTCCTGGCCACTCAGGGCTACTGGGCTGACAGCCCATGTCACCGATTGGCCTCCGGCTCGATCCATGTTTTGCAATGTGGCGACCCGACCGGAACTGGCCGCGGCGGCCCTGGGTATACGTTCGGCTTGGAGAACGCTCCCGACAACGACACCTACCCACGCGGCACGGTGGCCATGGCGCGAACCAGCGACCCAGACACCAACGGCGGACAGTTTTTCTTCGTGACACGCGAGTCGACGATCAACGGGGATACGGGCGGGTACACGATCTTCGGTAAGGTCACGGGTGGAATGGATGTTGTCGATTATGTGGCCAATGAAGGTATCGATGGCGGCGGCGGAGACGGAGTCCCCTCGCAGCCCATCAGTATCTTGAATGTCACCGTTGAGGAAGAGGCGTCAGAGACGTGAGTGAGCAGCCCCCCACACCGAAGGCCGTGCCCCGCCCCCCATCACCGGCTCAGATGGCAGCGCGCAAGCCCGCAGTGCCCGCTGCTCCGGCCGCGCCCACGCCTGTGGCCAGCAAGGAAGCACTCGCTTTTGGTCGCGTTGGAGAAGACGGCACCGTCTACGTCAAGACCGACGATGGCGAACGCGCCATTGGCTCATACCCCGACGCCACCCCCGAAGAGGCCTTGTCATATTTCGCTCGCAAATATGACGAGTTGGCCGCGACGGCCGGCTTGCTGACGCAGCGCCTCGAGCGCACAGATGTCAGCGCACATGACGCGCGCGACTCGCTGAAGACGCTCAAGTCGCAGATCGGCGAAGCCAATGTGGTTGGCGACCTTGCCGCGTTAGAGGCTCAGGTCACTGCGATCGAGGCAGCGATTGCCGAGCGACAGAGCGTGGAGACGAAGGCCCGGGCGCAGGCCAAGGCCGAAGCATCTGGTGTCCGCGAGACCCTGGTAGGTGAGGCAGAGGGCATCGCCGAGACCGAGCCAGAGAAGATGCAGTGGAAGGCCGCCAGCGCCCGGATGCGCGAGCTCTTTGATGAGTGGAAGGCCCAGCAGCGCTCAGGCGCCCGCTTGGACAAGGACGTTGAGCACTCACTGTGGCAGCGGTTTGCCGCGGCACGCAATGGATTCGACAAGACTCGGAAGGCATGGTTTGCCCGGCTTGATCAAGAGCAAGACCAGGCTCGCAGCACCAAGGAAGCCCTGGTTGAGCAGGCTGAGACGCTGGCCAAGAGCGACGACTGGGGGTCGACTGCTGGTGAGTTCAAGCGGCTGATGCAGCAGTGGCGTAACGCTGGTCGCGCCCGTCGTTCCGCTGATGATGAGTTGTGGGCCCGCTTCAAGGCAGCCCAGGACAGCTTCTTCGCGGCCAAGGATGAGGTTGTTGCAGCCGAAGAGGCTGAGTTCACCAAAAACTTGGTAGTCAAGGAAGCTTTGTTGGTCGAGGCAGAGGCACTGCTGCCGATTAAAAACTGGAAGACGCCAAGCGCGAATTGCGCGGCATCCAGGATCGCTGGGACGAAGCAGGCAAGGTCCCCCGAGCCGACATGCAGCGCGTCGAAGCCCGTTTGCGCAAGGTCGAGCAGTCGATTCGCGACGAGCAAGACAGCAAGTGGACCAACAGCAACCCGGAGTTGAACGCTCGCGCGTCGTCGTTCGTCACGCAGTTAGAGAAGGCCGTCGCTGACGCGCAGGCAGATGCTGACAAGGCCCGTGCGGCTGGCGACAAAAGGCTTTGGCCAAGGCCGAAGAGTCGCTCGCATCCAGCAACATGCTGCTGCAGGCGGCCCGCTCGAGCCTTTCTAACTGAGGGCCTGAGTATGTCGTGGCAACACAGCGCCGACGACGTCGCGCAGACGGCAGCCGGGTTGAGTGCATTTCTTGATGCCTCCCCGACTCCTTTCCACGCGGTGTCTGAGTCGGCCAACCGGCTCAAGGCAATCGGGTTTGTTGAGGTCGATGAAGCTGGCCCGACTCCCCGGCCCCTGGGCGCTACTTCGTTGCGCGTGGTGGGTCGATTTTAGCGTGGAGCACCGAGCACCTGGGCGACGAGCGTCCGAGCGGGTTCCGCGTGGTGGGTGCTCACACAGACTCGCCCAACTTGCGGATCAAGCCTGCCGCCGACGCCATGAAGTCGGGGTGGCACACGCTGGGCGTTGAGCGCTACGGCGGGGCCCTGCTGAACTCGTGGCTAGACCGAGACTTGGGCATCGCTGGGCGCGCCGTGATTCGCACCTCACACGGTCGCATCATCGAGCAATTGTTTAACTTTGATGAGGCGCTGCTGCGGGTTTCGCAGTTGGCGATCCACCTTGACCGTGAAGTGGCGACCAACGGGCTCAACCTCAACCCACAGCAGCACATGGCGCCGCATTGGGCTCTTGGTCCAGGCGGTCCAACCTTCCTTGAATGGCTTTGCAACGAACTTGGCATTGCCACCAAAGATTTGCTGGGCTGGGAGGCGATGGCCTATGACCTCACGCCAGCGCGTCGCCTCGGTCGCGACAGCGACTTGTTGGGCTCTGGGCGACTCGACAACCTCGCCACCTGCTACGCCTCATTGGTAGCCATGGAGCGCGCCGTTGCTGCCCCGACCGACGGCATCATCCCGTTGATCGTGATGTTCGACCACGAAGAGATCGGCAGCGTTTCCGAGCGTGGCGCTGGCTCGACCTTCTTGCCGACCTGGCTTGAGCGGATTGCTAGCGCCAATGGCGCGTCTCGCGACGAATACTTTGCACTATTGGCTGGCAGCGTGATCGCGTCAGGCGATGTCACCCATGCGACACACCCGCACTATCCAGACCGGCACGAGCCGCAGCACAACATCGCGATGAATGGCGGACCGGTCCTGAAGGTCAACGCCAACCTCCGGTATGCCACGGACTCAGTGGGCGCTGCCAGCTTTACTTTGGCGTGTGAGCAGGCTGGTGTCCCGATGCAGACGTTTGTGACGCGGACTGACCTGCCGAGCGGTTCGACCATCGGGCCGATGACGGCAGCGATGACTGGCGTGACGACCGTTGACTTTGGCGCACCCACGTTGTCGATGCACTCGGCGCGCGAAGGTGTGGCTTGGATGACCAGGTTGGCTACAGCGCTGCGTTGCATGCCTTCTTGGCGCCTCAGCACTCCTAACAAACAAACACTGCCCGCGGTCACGATCCTTCGATCAGTGGCGGCGGGCAGTTTGCTGACTAGTTGTCGCGGCGGTGTGGGTCCGTGCCGACAGTGCCCGTAACGCGATAAGCATCGAGGACTGCTGGGACCCGGTTAACTCCGCGCAGCACGCTGTCGAGGTGGCTGGGGTCAGCCATCTCAAAGGTGAAACGCGATAGGGCGACACGATCTCGCGAGGTCTGCACCGAGGCCGACAGGATGTTGACTCGCTGCTCGGACAGCGCCTTGGTGATGTCGTTGAGCAGACCCGGCCGGTCAAGAGCCTCCACCTGCATGTTGACCATAAACAGGCTAGAGGATGATGGTGCCCAGGCGACCTCAATGATGCGCTCGGGGTTGTCTCGCAGTCGGGCTGCGTTGGTGCAGTCCACCCGGTGCACGGAGACACCCTTGCCGTGCGTGACGAAGCCGAGGATGTCATCGCCAGGCACGGGGGTGCAGCACTTGGCAATCTTGACCAGCACGTCGTCAGCGCCGACGACGGTGACTCCTGGATCGGTGGCCCGACGTCGACCAGTGCGCGGCACCGTTGCTTCAGCCAGGTCCTCGGTGGCACCGTCTTCGCCGCCTAAAGTGGCAACGAGTTGAGCCACCACACGATCGGCGGACACGTTGCCTTCGCCGACAGCTGCGAACACGGACTCAACGTTGGGCAGTCGCAGATCACCGGCAACAGAGGTCATCGAGTCGTGAGACATCAACCGCTGCAGAGGCTGGTTCTTTTGCGCAGCACCTTGGCGATCTGTTCGCGGCCGGCGATGATGGCGCCTTCGCGTCGCTCCTTGGTGAACCATTGGCGGATCTTGTTACGCGCCCGACCACTCTTGACGAATTTGAGCCAGTCTTGGCTGGGGCCCGCCTGCTCGGCCTTGGTCGTGACCACTTCGATCTCATCGCCACTGTTGAGCGTGGCGTCCAGAGGGGCAATCGCGCCATTGACTTTGGCGCCGACGGTGCGGTGCCCCACCTCGGTGTGCACTGCATACGCGAAGTCAACGGGGGTTGATCCAGTGGGTAGCGCCATCACGTCGCCCTTGGGCGTATAGACGTAGATCTCGCTGGCGCTCATTTCGTACGTCAGCGACTCCAAGAACTCCTGCGGGTCCGACGTTTCCTTCTGCCAATCCAGCAATTGGCGCAGCCAACTGAAGTCCTGCAGCGGATCGGTGGCCTGTGACCCGGTCGCCCGCGACGTGGTGGCCTTGCCCCGGCTCGCGCGGTGTCCTTGTACTTCCAGTGGGCAGCGACGCCATACTCAGCTCGGCGGTGCATTTGCTTGGTGCGGATCTGGATCTCGACGGGCCGATTGTCAGGGCCGCGGACGGTGGTGTGCAGCGACTCGTACATATTGAACTTTGGCGCTGCGATGTAGTCCTTGAAGCGGCCAGGCAGCGGCGTCCAGAGGGCGTGCATGGCACCGAGGACGGCATAACACTCAGGGATGGACTCCACCAGCACACGGACCGCGACCAGGTCATCAATCTGCTCAAAGTCACGGCCTCGGACGACCATCTTTTGATAGACCGAGTAGTAGTGCTTGGGCCGGCCGGTGACGGTGGCCTTGATCTTCATCGTCTTGAGCTCGTTTTGGATGCCGCTACGAACCTCAGCCAGATAGTCCTCGCGGGCAGGTGCGCGCTCGGCCACCATCTTCACGATTTGGTCGTAGACCTTGGGGTAGAGAACCGCGAACGACAGGTCCTCCAACTCCCACTTGATCGTGTTCATCCCTAGTCGGTGAGCCAGCGGTGCATAGATCGCCAAGGTCTCGGTGGCTTTGCGCTGAGCCGAGGCTTGAGACACATAGCGCCACGTGCGGGCGTTGTGCAGTCGGTCGGCCAACTTAATCAGCAAGACGCGGATATCGCGTGACATGGCGATGACCATTTTGCGGACTGTTTCGGCCTGAGCGTCGTCGCCGTAGACAACCTTGTCGAGCTTTGTCACCCCATCCACGAGGTGCGCGACCTCGGAGCCGAAGTCCTCAGTGAGCTCTTCTAGCGAGTAGTCGGTGTCTTCGACTGTGTCGTGCAAGAGGGCTGCGGCGATCGTGGAGGATGTCATGCCCAATTCAGCGAGGATGACTGCGACCGCAAGCGGGTGAGTGATGTACTCATCACCGCTCTTGCGCATCTGGCCCTTGTGGGCACGCTCAGCCACGGCGTAGGCACGCTCAATGACCGAAATGTCTGCCTTGGGGTGGGTGGCCCGCACCGCGCGCAAGAGTGGATCCAACTCAGGTGAACTCGTTGGGCGTCCGCCACCAAGGCGCGCCCAGCGGGACCGAACCCCATTGACCACGGGCGTGGTCGAGGTTGCTTGGGTTCCAACATCCTCACTCATAGACAGAGTGTAATCCGCTCGCGAGGCTACTTCGAACCTGACGCAAGCGTTTTCTCAATCAGTGAGCAGAGTGACAACGTCCATCCCGGACAGGCGATCCCGCCCGTTGAGGAAGGTTAGCTCCAGGATGACTTCTAAGCCAGCCACACTCCCTGCGCTGCAGCAATCAACTCGGCCGCTGCGCAAGCAGTCCGCCGGTGGCGAGCACATCATCAATGAGCAAGGCGCGGGTGCCTGGCTCGATGGCGTCCTTGTGCATCTCCACCACGGCAGATCCGTACTCCAGTTCGTAACTCACTGGAAGCACTCGGCCGGCAACTTGCCAGCCTTGCGGATGGGGATGAACGGCACACCCAACTGGTGAGCCATGACTGAGCCGAAGATAAAACCGCGAGCCTCGATACCGACGACAACATCTACTTCGCCCCGGCGGCGATCAACCACGTCAGCAACAACCCGAGCACTAAGCTCTGGATTTGCCAGCAAAGGGGTGAAGTCCTTGAAGACCACGCCCTCCTCCGGGAAGTCGGGGATATCGCGCAGCGCGTCGCTGACGTCGCGGGCTAGCTCTTCACGGTTGCTCATCGTCGTGATCTCCGGGTTCGCTTCGGTTGATTGCGCGGTCCCCGCTCCGCGTAGGGGTGAACGGTGCGACCGGCAACGGATTCCCGTGTCGCACTGGTGTTTTCGTTGCCACCCTGGGTTGCGGCATCCGCGTCGTCATCAACGTCATGAACGTCATCGTCGTCTGCATCATCACTCTGCTCAACCACTGGAGCGGACTTCTCCCGCTTGGCGACGCCCTTGGCTAAGGCCTTCATCTCCGGCTCAGACTCACGCAAGTGCACCAGCAAAGGCGTGGCGATAAAGATCGAGGAGAATGTTCCGATCGCGATACCGATCAACAGGGCAATCGCGAGGTCAAGCAAGGTGCCCGGACCGATAAACAGGATGCCAATCACCACGATGGTGGCGACGGGCAGCAGCGCCACAACAGAGGTATTGATCGAGCGCACCAACGTTTGGTTGACCGCCAGATTGGCGCCCTCGGCATACGTCATCCGCTTGCTGGAGATCGCATAGTCGGTGTTTTCCTTGACCTTGTCGAACACCACGATCGTGTCGTAGATCGAGTAACCAAGGATGGTCAGGAAGCCGATCATGGAGGCCGGTGAGACCTCAATGCCCAAAAGCGCATAGGTGCCGACGGTGAAGACAACGTCGTGCAGCAGAGCGACCATCGCGGCAGCAGCCATCTTCCAGGTGCGGAAGTAGAGGGCCAACACGATCGAGACCAGCACCAGGAAGGCAACCAAAGCCTGCAGCGCCTTATTGGTGACGGTCTGGCCCCACGACGGGCCAACGAACGAACTCGTCACCTCGGAGGCTTCAACACCAAAAGCGTCCGCCAGATCAACGCGTGCCTCTTCAGCGACGTCGTTGGTCAATTGGCCAGTCTGCAGGCGGACGGTGTCGTTGCCGACTAGGGTCACCGATGCGACGGCGTCGGGCGAGGCCTTAGCCAATGCCTCGGAAGCGCGGTCGTCGTAGTTATCGAGGATATTCACCGACGAGATTCGGAACTCCGAGCCACCGCTGAACTCAATGCCGAAGTTCAAGCCGCGGCCAAAGAGACCGATCAGCGAGAGCACGATCAGCACCGCGGAGGTGATGTACCAAACCCTGCGCTTACCGACGATGTCGAAAGAGCGGCGGCCCGAATAGAGGTCATTTCCCAATTCAGCAAAACTAGACATCAGACGATGCCTCCTTCGAGTTCTGCCCGAGAGGGGCCAGACTTCTTCGTCAGCGGCGGGGTGAACTTTCCGCGACCCAAGTAGGTCGAGCGCTTAGCACCCAACCGTTCTGGATCCATACCCGACCATCGGTGTCCCTCGCCGAAGAACTTGGTGTTGGCCAAGATGCTGACGACGGGGTGGGTGAACATCATGACCACGATCAAGTCGATCACGGTGGTGAGGCCAAGAGCGAAGGCGAACGACTTCACGCTGGACTCGGACAGGAAGTACAGCACTGCGGCCGCGATCAGGTTCACCGCATCCGAGATCAGAATCGTGCGGCGAGCACGCTCCCAACCAGTGTCAACAGCGAAGCGCAACGGTCGGCCGGCGCGGACCTCGTCTCTGATTCGCTCGAAGTAGACGATGAAGCTGTCCGCCGTAATACCGATGGCCACGATCAAACCAGTCACTCCAGCCATCGTGAGGCGGAAGTTGCTCGACCAACCCAAGAAGGTCACCGCGCCGTAGGCCATTAGCCCAGCGACGACGAGTGAACCGATTGTCACCAACCCGAGTGCTCGGTATTGGATCACGGAGTAGAAGAACACCAACAGCAAACCGATAACGCCGGCGATGATGCCAATGCGTAGTTGCTCGCCGCCCAAGGTCGGTGAAATCTGCTCGCTGGTGAGGGTTTCGAACGAGATGGGCAACGCACCGAACTTCAACTGATTGGCCAGGGTCTCAGCCTCGACGATGTCAAAGTCACCGGTGATGCTCGCGGTGCCTGTGCTGATCACTTTTGGGTTGCCGGGGCCGTGATGACGGCCCCATCCAGCAGGATGGCAAATCGGTTTTGGTCTTCGCCGGGAGCGAAGCCCATGAGCCGCTGGGTGATGCTGGAGAACGTCGAGGTGCCTTCGTCGTTGAATGTCAGTTGGACCTGGACCTGGCCGGTGGGGCCACCCTGGCCCTGCACGAGACCAGCGTTCGCATCGCTGACTTCACCACCGGTGAGCTCAACCGGGCCAAGAATGTACTTCTCGATGCCGTCATCGGAGCAGGCCACAATGGCCTGGTCCGAAGGAGCCGCAGCTACCGCGTCGCCTGAGTCTCCTGTGGTGCAGTCGAGGTCAATGAACTCTTCCTGCAGCTCAGGGGTGATTTGGTTCAGGTCTGAAGGGTTTTCCGTGCTGACCACATCAGGGGCAACGTCTGGGGCATCTGTTGTCGATGAAGTGTCGTCTTGCGCGCTGAGTGCTTCAGCGGGGTAAACGCCCTCCTCGGGTGCTGACGTGCTCGCGGCCTCGTCTGTCAACTGCTCCATTTCTTCGAGCAATCGCTCGTTTTCACTGGCTGGCAGCGGCAAGACTGGGGTGGGCTCTGGTGTGCCGGTGCCCAGTCCGGAGACTAGGACTGACCGGAAGCTCAACTGCGACGAGCGGCTCAACGAGTCCAACTGGTCAGCGGTCGGGGTGCCCGGGATTGCGACAGAAATGTTCGTGTCGCCTAGGCGTGAGACCTCGGCTTCGCCGACGCCGCCACCGTCAATGCGGCGACGAATGATGTCGACGGCTTGGTCAACCTGCTCTTCGCCCACTTCGGCCGAGCCTTCAACCACCGGCTCCAAAACAATCTGACGTCCACCAGCGAGGTCTAGACCAAGCAGCGGGGTCAGTTGGGCGGGGTCGGCGAACAGCCGTGCTGCGCCGATGCCACCAAAGAGGACGATCAAGATGGCGGCCAGGGCCGTCAGGGTGCGGACGGGTCCGCGGTTGCGAGGGTTCAGTGCCACGTGCTTCTCACTCGCCGGATTCGGAGTCGGGGGCTACATCCGCTTCGCTGTTGGGTCGCACGGAGTTCATGATCATTCGACGCTGCCAGCGCACGACCATGCCGGGTGCCAACTCGAGGAAGAGAATGTCCCCGTCTTCGCCCTTGATGGTGGCGTAGGCACCAGCGGCGGTGATGACCTCATCGCCGACCTTGAGTGCCTGTTGGTGGGCGGCCAACTTCTGTGCGCGGCGACGCTGCGAAAAGAAGAGGAAGCCCAAGAGCACGATTGGCACTAGCAGGATCAACAAGCTGCCCGTTCCACCCGTAGTGGTTGCAGCGGTCATGAGCGTCATAACAATCCTCGCGTTGTACTCTTCGGCACACCGAGAAGGCGTCGTCTTCCTGGCGCGTTTGCCCGTGCCGGGCCAAAGGGCAGTCTAGGTGAGGGCGGGACACCAACCAAAGACCGACTCAGTTCCCGAGCCGACCGCCTTGATTATCAAGGGGCAGGGAGTCCTGGCTGGCGCTACCTTGACCGCCCTTAGTCGGCCGCGGTGGGGTCAATCCCAAGTGTGTCCAGGCTGCTGGAGATGCGGCACGGCCCCTGGGTGTGCGGATCATGAAGCCTTCTCGCACTAAGAAGGGTTCGGCGACAGTCTCCACGGTGTCTGGCTCTTCACCCACGGCTACTGCCAGCGTGCTTAGACCCACCGGTCCTCCGCCAAACCTGCGACACAGCGCTTCAAGAACGGCCCGGTCAAGGCGGTCCAACCCTTGGTCATCGACATCGAACAGGGTCAGCGCGGCGTTGGCGGACTCCAGGTCAACGCTTTGTTTGCCATAGACCTGAGCCCAGTCCCGGACACGGCGCAGCAACCGGTTGGCTATTCGCGGGGTGCCCCGTGAGCGACTGGCGATGTGTTCGATTCCTTCGCGGTCAGCGTCGATCTCCAGCAGTCGTGCGTTTTTGGTCAGGATCGTGACGAGGTCTTCGGTTTTATAGAAGTCAAGGTGCCCCGTGAAGCCGAACCGGTCTCGCAGAGGGGCAGGCAAGAGACCTGAACGCGTGGTTGCCCCCACGACAGTGAATGGCGGCAATTCAAGGGTATGGCGGTGGCGCCCGGGCCTTTGCCGACGATCACGTCGACGCGGAAATCCTCCATCGCTAGATAGAGCATCTCTTCGGCGGGCCGCGCCATCCGGTGAATTTCATCCAGGAACAGCACCTCGCCCTCGGCTAGCGAGGACAAGATCGAAGCCAGATCGCCCGCATGCTGAATGGCTGGACCGCTGGTGATGCGGATCGGCTGCTCTAACTCAGCCGCGATGATCATGGCCAGCGTCGTCTTGCCCAGACCTGGCGGGCCCGAGAGCAACACGTGATCTGGCGGAGCCTGCCGGCGACGAGCGGCCTCAAGGACCAAGCTGAGTTGGTCACGCACTCGTGTCTGACCGGGAAATCTTCTAGGCGTCGCGGGCGCAACGCGCTTTCTATCCGGCGCTCCTCATCCCCCGCGTCGCTATCAACCAGGCGTTCTGGATCATCCGTGCTCATCGGCCCAACTCCTTCAGCGATGCGCGCAGAATCTCAGAGACCACGGTCGGACTGTCGGGCTGGCCGGTCACCTTCGCGACGGCGTCACCGGCCTGCTTCGTGCTCCAACCAAGTCCAACCAACGCCGACGTGACCTGCTCGACAACTGCGTCTTGGTTGACGGTGGCGGCCACCTCGGGGGCTTCGGCGGTGGCAGCAAACGCAGCCATCTTGTCGCGCAATTCGAGAATCATCCGCTCGGCACCCTTTTTGCCGATGCCAGGGACCTTGGTCAGAGGCGGACATCACCTTGGGACAACGCTCGGCGGACATCCGCTGGAGCCAGCACCGACAGCATTGCCATCGCCAACCGTGGCCCGACGCCAGACACTGTCTGAACCTGCTCAAACAGAGCCTTGCCGTCTGCGTCGCTGAAACCATAGAGAGTGAGTGACTCTTCGCGGACGATCAGCGTGGTGTGCAGAGCGGCGTGCTGGCCAGTGCGGTGCTCGGCGGCGATGGCTGGCGTCGTGAGGACGTGCAGGCCGACTCCCCGGTCTCCACGACGAGATGGTCGAGGCCAACGTGGGCGATGGTGCCGGCGAGGGTTGCGATCATCGAGGAGTCCTGGGTCTTGGCCGGCCCTAGTGGGCCAGCGTTTGGTGCCGGTGCGTCGTTGTTGTGCGTGCAGTTGGGCGAGTCGGTTGGGTGGGGCCGCTGCCGCTTGGCGTTCAGCCTGTTGCATTTTGGAACTGACGACGGCCTGATCGATCTTGGCCTGACCACCCGAGCGCCAATATGGCAAATGGCCAGCGCCAGGGCGTCAGCCGCATCAGCAGGTTTGGGAGCAACCTCAAGCTTGAGGATGCGCGTGACCATGTGGGTGACCTGAGCCTTTTCAGCGCGGCCGCTGCCCGTGACGGCGGCCTTCACTTCGGTCGGGGTATGCAGTTGCAACGGGAGACCAAGTCGCGCGGCAGCCAGCATAGGGACCGCCGAGGCTTGTGCAGTGCCCATGATGCCCTTGATGTTGGCTTTAGCGAACACTCGTTCCACCGCGACAGCATCGGGCTGATAGTCGTGCAGCCACTGGTCAATCTCGGTTTGCAGCGTCAATAAACGCTCTTGCGGATCATCTGTCACTGGTGTCCGGACGACACCGACCGCGACCATGCTGAGTTGTCGACCAGGGAAGCCTTCGACGACACCGAGCCCGCAACGCGTGAGGCCGGGGTCCACCCCAAGAACTCGCACGTTCGTCTCCTTGCCACCGATGAGGCCTCGACACACTGAGGGCATGCGTACATGTGTACGCATGCCCTCAGGTTACGGCTTAAAGCGGGCTGGCTCGTCGGCGACGCGCCGCCCCGGACTTCCGCAGGTGGTTACTCGTCGTTTTCCAGCTCAGCCATCACGTCTTCGGAGACGTCGCTGTTGGAGTAGACGTTCTGCACGTCGTCGCAGTCTTCGAGCGCGTCGATCACACGGATCATTTTGCGGGCTCCGTCAGCGTCCAACTCGACATTCATGCTTGGCACGAACGAAGCATCGGCCGACTCGTAGTCCAGGCCCGCTTCTTGAATTGCGGTACGCACGGCCAACATGTCTGCGGCTTCCGAGACGATTTCGAACGTGTCGCCCTGATCGTTGACATCTTCGGCGCCAGCGTCGAGCACGATCTCCAGGAGGCTGTCCTCGGTGATTTCGCCCTTCTCCTGGGCCTTGGCCACCGTGACAATGCCCTTGCGGTTAAACAAGTACGCGACCGAGCCGGAGTCAGCCATGGAGGCGCCGTTGCGGGTCAACGAGGTGCGGACCTCCATGACGGCACGGTTTTTATTGTCGGTCAGGCACTCGATGAGCAGGGCGACGCCACCGGGGGCATAGCCCTCGTAGGTCAGCGCCTCATAGCTGGCGCCGCCGGCTTCAGCACCGGAGCCGCGCTTGAGTGCGCGCTCAATGTTGTCGTTGGGGACGGATGACTTCTTGGCCTTCTGGACCGCGTCATACAGCGTCGGGTTGCCAGCCATGTCAGCGCCACCAGTGCGGGCGGCCACTTCAATGTTCTTGATCAGCTTGGCAAAGAGCTTGCCGCGCTTGGCGTCGATCGCGGCTTTCTTGTGCTTGGTGGTTGCCCACTAGAGTGTCCACTCATGCGCATCCCTTCCCTCTGTGGGTGGACCGCGCTGGGTCCACCGGTCATCGCTGGTGAGTCAGCGGCCCATCTTAGCGGGCGGCTGCGCTCACGATCGAAACGAAATGCTCGTGTATGCGGTCGTCCCCGGTGATTTCGGGGTGGAACGAGGTCGCCATCAGGTTGCCTTGACGCACCGCAACGATCCGGGTTTCGCCGTCGTAGTCAACGGTGGCCAGCGTCTCGACGTCGTCGCCAAGCTGCTCAACCCACGGCGCGCGAATAAAGACGGCTCGATACGGGCCACCTTCTTCGGGCAATCCGTTGACCTCAAGGTCGCTCTCAAACGAGCTGACTTGGCGGCCAAAGGCATTGCGGCGCACGGTGATGTCGAGCCCGCCGAAGGTTCGCTGCCCGCGGTGCGGGTCCACGATGTTGTCGGCGAGCATGATCATGCCGGCGCACGAGCCATACACCGGCAGTCCGTTAGCGATCGCGGTTTGGATTGGCTCGCGCAGTTCAAAGACGCGGCTGAGGCGATCGATGGTGGTCGACTCTCCGCCAGGCAAGATCAACCCGTCGAGCGATTCGATCTCACTGGCACGGCGGACCGAGACAGCCTCAGCTCCGAGACGAGTCAGCGCCGCCAGGTGCTCGCGGAAGTCACCTTGGACGGCGAGCACCCCAATGCGTGGCTTTACCAACCGCGCTCAGCCAACCGGTGGGGCTGCGGGATGTCGTCGACGTTGATGCCAACCATCGCTTCACCCAGACCACGCGACACGTTGGCGATGGTGTCCGGGTCGTCGTAGAACGTGGTGGCCTTGACGATCGCGGCAGCGCGCTGCTCGGGGTTGCCAGACTTGAAGATGCCTGATCCGACGAAGACGCCCTGGGCGCCCAACTGCATCATCATCGCTGCGTCGGCCGGGGTCGCGATGCCGCCGGCGGTGAACATGACGACGGGCAGGTAGCCGGTGCGAGCGACCTCAGCGACGAGCTCGTACGGTGCCTGCAGTTCCTTCGCGGCGACATACAACTCATCGGGGGCCATGCTGCTCAACCGGCGGATCTCGCCGCTGATGGTGCGCATGTGCATGGTGGCGTTGGAGACATCGCCGGTGCCGGCCTCACCCTTGGAGCGGATCATGGCCGCGCCTTCGGTGATGCGACGCAGTGCTTCGCCGAGGTTCGTCGCGCCACAGACGAAGGGAGCGTCGAAGGCCCACTTGTCGATGTGGTTCTTGTAGTCGGCTGGGGTCAAGACCTCAGACTCATCGATGTAGTCGACACCGAGGCTCTGCAAGACCTGGGCCTCGACGAAGTGGCCGATCCGCGCCTTGGCCATCACCGGGATCGAGACCGACTCGATGATGCTCTGGATCATGTCCGGGTCACTCATCCGCGAGACGCCGCCCTGTGCGCGGATGTCCGCGGGGACGCGCTCGAGTGCCATGACGGCAACGGCGCCAGCATCTTGAGCGATCTTGGCCTGCTCGGCGGTCACAACGTCCATGATGACTCCGCCTTTAAGCATGTCAGCCATGCCGCGCTTGACGCGGTCGGTGGCAACGTTGGCGGAGTTAGGGGGGTGGTCATCAAAGCCTTTCGAAGCGTGCGCTGAATGCAACGTTCTATGGTACGGCGCGGGTCTGTTGGTCAGGGACAGTGGCCGGTCAACTGAGCGTTTGGTCATCGAAGACAACAGCGGCAGGCATGGGGGTATGCCCGGCCAGGTGCAATAGCCGCACCGCTCTGCGGCGGCGAACGGTCAAGGTCTGGCCGATCGCTTCGTTGTGGAAACGCCGGGCTAGGGCAACCCGCTCCGCGGTAGCGCTCAACGCAGGGCTAGGAGTGTCAACAACCACGGCGAGCATGTGGGTGAGCTCAGATTCGGCATCGCAGCGTTCCTGCGTCCACTCCCCTGTTGCTGCAGAGCATGGGTGGCCGCGTCGAGCAACAACTCGGCGCTGGCCGGGTTGAGCTCACCGCTGTAGGCGTCTTCGACGGCGGCTTCGGCTCGGCGGACAACCTGGGCATCAAGGGCTGCCTCGGTGGCTTCATTGCGGGTATGCAGTCGGTCCAGCCGCACGGCCGTGAACGACAGCCACCAGCCCAGGGCCAACAGCAGGGCCAAAATCGCGACAATGGCCAGCCAGAGTTCAACGGAGCCCAAGACTGCGCCTGACTCTCTTGCGTCGGGCGACTGGCACATACCGAGTGACTTCAGCGCCATCGCCTCGGACGGAGTCATAGACAGCGACGATCCGCTCGCCCACTGGAGCCCAGTCATACTGTCTGGCTCGGTGCGGCCCTGCATCGCTAAGCGTTGGCGCTCGGCGGGGTCGCACCAGAGGTCATCGATCGCTGCGGCGAGGGCGTCGGAGTCACCATGGGGAAGGTCTGGCCACCGAGCGGTGGGTCCAAGACATCACCGAAGGCCACGAGGTCGCTGGCCATGATCGGGGCTCCCGCTGCTAGAGCTTCGGTGAGGATGATGCCGAAACTTTCGCCGCCGGTGTTGGGCGCGATGTAGATGTCGGTGCCAGCCAGCAGGGCTTCTTTGTCGTGCGCCGAGACGGGGCCGTGCAGACGGATCGAGTCTCGGACAGCGGGAGTCAGTCCGTGCAGGAATGTCTCGATCGCTCCTGGCCCTGCGATGTCGAGGCAAGCTGCTGGGTGCTGCGCCAAGATTGACGGCCACGCCTTGAGCAGCACTGCCAGTCCCTTGCGTGGCTCGGTGAATCGTCCCAGGAAGAGCACGTTGGGCCCACCGGTGCGGCGGACCTCTGCGTCCCGCAACCCGGTGAAGGGCGTGGTGTTCAATCCGTTGGGGATCACCACGCTGGGCCCGCCGAGTTGTTCGCTGACGGTGCGCGCAGCCTCTTCGGAGACGGCGATGCGCGCCGAGATTTTGTCCAGGCCCGGTTGCAGCATGGGGCCGGCCAGCCGCAATGCGCGTGACTTGATTTGCGAGGAGTGGAAGGTTGCGACAACGGGGCCGGTCACCGCCCAGAGTGCCAACAGGGACACGCTGGGGCTAGCGGGTTCGTGGATGTGCACGACATCAAAGCCACCCCGGTGACCCAGCGCCGAGTGCGCGCGGAAGCCAGCGGGCCAAAAGCGAGGCGGGCGACTGAGCCGTTGTAGCGGACGGACACCGTCCCACCAGCCGAGGTCACGCCCTCTGGCAAAGCTGATTCGTCATCGGCGGGTGCCAAAACGCTGACTTGGTGGCCGTGTCCGCGCAGCCAGTGGGCCAGCTCGAGGACGTGCTGCTGGACTCCGCCAGGCACGTCAATGGCGTAGGGGCTGACGAGTCCGACTCTCACGCTGTCCTCGACAAAGACGCGCTGCATCATGTGCCAGTCGTGGGTGTGCTCTCGCACGGCGGCACCAATGAAGTCGGCGCATTGTTGAGTCATCGCTTGGATGCGCTCGGTCTTAGTGCCCTCGCCTGGGTCAATAACCAGTGGCCCAAACTAATCACAATCCGGTATGCCGCCGGTCCGGGTAACAGGTCCTCACGCAGCTCGTAGTGCACTGAGGCCGCGCGCAAGGGTGCTCCGGTGGCAACAGCCAGCGCGGCCGGGCCTGCCGCCATCGCCGCGGTGCCGCCGAGGAAGTTGACGCGCACCCCTGAATCGGTGAGATCGCGATCGGCCAGCAATGGCACGAAGCCGCCCGCTTTGACCGTCGAGATCAACTCGCGAAAGACGCCTTCGCGACCGGTCAGCGGATAGATCGTCATGCCGAGCGCTTCGCGGAAGGCCACGAACTCTTGAAATAGCTCTTCAGGTTTGAGCCGCTCAGCGACCGTGGTGACCGGGGCCATGTGATTGGTGGCCCACCCGCCAGCGGTGTCCCAGTTGCCGAGGTGTCCGAGGAAGATGATGTGCCCGTCGCCTGCAGCCAGCGACTCACGGACTGACTCGTCGTTGACGGTGCGGACTCGCTGAGCCAGATCATCCGGGGTGCGGTCAGCCAAGCGAAAGGCGTCGCACCAATAGCGCAGATAGGAGGCGATGCCGTCAGAGACCATCCGTTCCAGGGCAGCAGAGGGCATCGAAGGGTGAACGCGGGCATAGTTGCCGCGCATTCGCTGCACATCGCGCCCATTGCGACGGGTGGTGATGCGCGCGCCGAGGTCGAAGGCGCCGTAGGCCAGGCGCTCGGGGGCTACCCGGACGAGTTTCCAACCGGCGCGAAAGGCTAGGAGCGACAGGCGCTCGCTGGTGCGACTCACCCGTCCATGCGCGTCTGCTCACGCACCTGCGCCATCCGCTGCCAGACCGTCAGCGAACTGGCTAGCGCGAGCGCAATCAGCGTGACCGTCAAGACCCACACCGGCAGGAACAATCCAACGAAACCGGTGGCAACCAAGACGATGACCAAACGATCAGCGCGCTCGGCGATGCCGCCGCTTGCCGTCATACCCAGGCCTTCTGCTCGTGCTTTGGCATAGCTCACAGTGAAGCCAAGGATCAGGCACAAGAGCGCGAGGTAGGCGGTGATGGGGTCGTCGCCACGGCCCATGAAATAGATGACCAGACCGCCAAAAATGGCTCCGTCGCCAACGCGGTCCATCGTGGAGTCCAGGAAGGCTCCCCAGCGCGAGGTGGTGCCCGCCAGGCGGGCCATCGTGCCGTCAATGAGATCGGTGAAGATGAAGCAGGTGATGAAGACGCTGCCCCACCAGAGGTATCCGAGCGGATAGAAGATCATTGCGCCGAGGACGACGCCGATGGTGCCAAACACGGTGACCATGTCGGGCGTGATGTTGTAGCGAAGGAAGAAGCGAGCCAGCGGGGTGAAGAGTCCGGTGAAGAAGGCGCGCGCGTATTTGTTCAGCATGCGCTCTCCCATACGTCGCTCAGTTGCTGTCTGACATCCTCGAGCAGCACTGGCAGCGCCTTGGTCTGACCAATGATCGGCAGGAAGTTCATGTCGCCACCCCATCGGGGAACAATGTGTTGGTGCAGGTGAGCGGCCACGCCAGCGCCCGCGACATCACCCTGGTTCATCCCGATATTGAAGCCCGCCGGGTTGCTGGAGGCTTTGAGTGCGCGCACGGCTTGCTAGTAAACGCGGTGAACTCAGCGGTCTCGTCGTCGTCCAAATCGATGTAGGCCGCGACGTGACGGTAGGGGACGATCAGCAGGTGCCCGGGGTTGTAGGGGAAGAGGTTGAGCACCACGTAGCAGTGCTCGCCGCGGTGCACGATGAGGCCGTCGGCGTCGCTCTTGAGTGGGGCCGCGCAAACGGGCAACCCTCCCTGCGTCCTTGGATGGCCGCTCGCCCTTGACGTAGGCCATCCGGTGCGGGTCCAGAGTCGCTCAAAGCCATCTGGGACTCCCACGAGGTCCTCAGCCGGTTCGGTGTTGTCGGAGTCCGCCTGCATGCCTGTCATCTTAAAGGGCGGGGAAGGAATAACCGCCCTCGAGAGTTGAACATCACATGGATATGGAAGACGAGATTTTGCCCGCATCGTCCTGGGTCCGCGACCAGTTGGCTGAGATTGACCGCACCGGCGACACCGCCAGCGTCGACATCCAAGGCCGCGACATCGTGGTGTATTCAATGCGTGGTCGCAAGACCGGGGCGTTGCGTCGGGTTCCGCTAATGCGCGTTGAGCACGACGGTTCGTATGCGGCGGTCGCCAGCAAGGGCGGGCACTCGAGCACCCCGAGTGGTTCCACAACCTCGTTGCTGACCCAGAAGTCACCGTGCAAGACGGTAAGCAGCACATCAAGGGGCGGGCGCGGATCGTTGAGGGCGAAGAGCGTGCGCAGTGGTGGGAGCGCTCGGTTGAGGCCTTTCCGACCTACGCAGAGTATGAGGCGAAGACTGAGGGCCTGCGTGAGATCCCGGTGTTTGTGATTGACCCGGTCTGAGTCGATGAGGTGTTTCGGCTAGCTCAGCCGAAACACCGTCACTTGGCTCGCCCATGCGCCGCTCGCATCCAGGACCTCTTGGGGCAGTTTGAGCGTGTTTGGCCATTGGCATCCGGCGTAGCCCAGGGCTTTGGCGTCGGCGGTGGCCCGCCGCAGCATCCCCAAGAGCGCGCCCGCCGAATTGTCGCGGGCAAAGATCGCCAGGATCTCAGCATGCGGCGGCTTGGCTGAGATAATCGGCAATATCGGCGGGAGCGACAGCGTTATCGTCCCTGCGTGCTGGCCCTCAACTTCGGCGACCCACTGGGCAACTGAGTCCCCGCGGCCAGCCACGCCCGCGCATACTCATCGAGAAAACCAGGCGCAGGTGCGGTTCCAGCCGCCCGCAGAGCCTGGGTATGCAGAGCGGCGGCCAGCAAGGACTCATCCCTGCTTAGCCGCCGCGCCCGCATGTTCATGCTTGGACTCTAGACCTGCACCCGGTCACGCACAGCCGTGACGATCTCATCGATCGATTCGGCGACGGGGACACCGTTGCGCTGCGTGCCGTCGCGATAGCGGAACGACACCGCGCCAGCCTCCATATCCTCTCCCCCAGCGATCAGCATGAACGGCACCTTGGATTTTTGCGCCGTGCGGATCTTTTGGGAAGCGCTCGTCGCTCGCGTCAACCTCAACGCGAATGCCGTGCTCACGCAGTTGCGCGGCGACACCGTCAAGGTATTCGACGAACGGCTCCGCGACCGGGATCGCGGTGACCGTGACCGGGGCCAACCAGGGTGGGAACGCTCCGGCGTAGTGCTCAACCAATACGCCGAAGAAGCGCTCAATCGAGCCAAACAGCGCGCGGTGGATCATGATCGGGCGCTGACGGGTGCCGTCGTTGGCCTGATATTCAAGGTCGAAACGCTCGGGCAGGTTGAAGTCCAACTGAATGGTCGACATCTGCCAGGTTCGACCAATCGCGTCACGGGCCTGCACCGAAATCTTGGGGCCATAGAACGCGGCACCGTTCGGGTCATCGACCAACTCCAGGCCAGACTCGGTGGCCACCCGGCGCAGCGTCTCAGTGGCTTCGTCCCAGACGTCGAGATCACCGACATACTTCTCCGGGTTGCGGGTCGAGAGCTCGAGGTAATAGTCGTCGAGGCCGTAGTCCGCCAGCAGCTGCAGCACAAAGCCCAGAAGGCTCTTGAGCTCAGACTCGACCTGATCGCGCGCAACATAGATGTGCGCGTCGTCTTGGTCATACCGCGCACTCGGGTCAGTCCGTGCACGACGCCAGACTTTTCGTAGCGATAGACCGAGCCAAACTCAAACATCCGCAGCGGCAACTCGCGGTAGGAGCGACCACGTGCGTCGAAGATCAAGCAGTGGAACGGGCAGTTCATCGGCTTGAGGTAGTAGTCCTGGCCGGCCTTGCGGACCTCGCCGGTCTCGGGGTCGCGCTCCTCATCCACGTGCATGGGCGGGAACATGCCATCGGCATACCAGTCGAGGTGGCCGAGGTCTCAAAGAGGTTGGACTTGGTGATGTGCGGGGAGTTCACGAACTCATAGCCAGCCTGCTCGTGCCGCTGCCGCGAATAGTCCTCCATCAACCGGCGCACGGTGCCGCCCTTGGGGTGGAAGACGGGCAGGCCCGAGCCCAACTGGTCGGGGAAGGAAAACAGGTCAAGCTCGACGCCCAACTTGCGGTGGTCGCGCTTTTCAGCCTCCGCAAGACGATCCAGGTATGCGGTCAGCTCGGGCTTCGTGGGCCATGCGGTGCCATAGATGCGCTGCAACTGCTTGTTGTTTTCGTTGCCGCGCCAATAGGCAGCGGCCGAGCGCATGATCTTGAAAGCGTTGCTGATCAACTTAGTGTTGGGCAAGTGCGGCCCGCGGCACAGGTCTGACCAGATGACATCGCCGGTGCGGCCCTTGTTGTCATACATCGTCAACTCAGCGCCACCAACCTCGACTGATGCGCCTTCGGCTGCTTCTTCGGCGCCGCCTTTGAGGGAGATCAGCTCCATCTTGTACGGCTCATCGGCCAACTCGACACGAGCCTCGTCGTCGCTGATCGCGCGACGGTGGAAGGTCTGGCCGGTGTTGATGATCTTTGCATGGCCTTTTCGAGGCGCTTCAGGTCATCGGGGGTAAAGGGCTCTTCGACGTCGAAGTCGTAGTAGAAGCCGTCACGGATGAACGGGCCAATGCCCAACTTCGCAGCCGGGAAAGTCTGCTGCACCGCTTGAGCCAAGACGTGCGCGGTCGAGTGACGCAACACGTTGAGGCCATCTTCAGACTCAATCGAGACACCCTCGACAACGTCGCCGTCGCTCAGCGGGGCGACCAGGTCAACGAGGTCACCGTTGCGGCGTGCGACCACGATCAACTTGTCATCGCTGAACAAGTCTGTGCTCGTCGTGCCCGCGTCCACCGATCGCTCTTGACCATCGACGGTGATGCGGATTAGTTCAGACACGACGTGAGCTCCTTGCATGGTGAAACAGGTGAGGTCTCAGCGTATGCCAAACGTGGTCTGCATCGACACCATCAGCCGTGCCTTCACGACGCCGAAGGCACCCCGCAGCCGCGAAGTCTTCGCCCTTAAACAGCAGTGGTTCGCCTGTCACTCGATGGAGGGCGTAGGCGAAACAGTCGCCGAGGTTCAGACCAGCGGAGTGGCCACTGCCTTTCCCGAAGTCGATGTACGCCTGCCGAGCGATCGTGTACTGCTCCTCATTAAAGGGGACCACCGCGATACTGGCCCCGCGCACCAAGTCATCGAGCTGGCGTCTCAGATGCACGGGGACTCGTTGACCTAACACGATGCTGGCCTCAAGCAAGGTAGCTGCGGACACTTTGGGTGCAGGGTCCTCCTCCAGCGCGTGCAGGAAGCGTGCCCTGTCACTTTCAGCGGTCACGATCGCCACGAGCGCAGAGCTGTCAACGATCACTTGGGCAACCCCAAGTCGTCATACATGTCCTCCTGTGCCGCCCGGATGCGCTCTCGATCTTCATCGGTCAGGCCAGCGTCGCAAGCCCGGACCACCTTCTCCATCGCTGCCCTGCGCTGGTGAGCCCAGGGGGCTTCCACGTCCGCACTCCCCAACTCAGCGAGGCGCCGAGCGACAGCATCTTCAACTGCGCTCGTCTGGCTCTGCCCGGTGCGGCGGGCCAGCTCGCGCACCAACTCGTGGGTGCGAGGGTTTTTGATGTTGAGGCTCATGGCACGAGTCTACCATCCTGCTTGGTAGAAAGGTAGACTCTAGCGAGATCTCCCTCCCGGGAGAAGCAGATGAGGTCTCAGCGCATGCCACGCGCGGTTCGCGGACGTAGTATCCGAGCAGCGGCCCCTCATTGAGTAGGGCCCCTTGGGTCAGGGGCCTGATATGTCGAAGAAGAGCGTGGCTATTGGGTCAATCGTCGCGCCACTGCTGGGGGCGGCCACCTGGATGATCTGGTGTGGTTTCGACACCACGTACTACCCCGAAGGTAGTGGTGCGCCTTCACGACCTGGCAGGTCGTGGGCTGTGGCATCACCTTCCTCGTGCTCACCGCTGCGCTCGCCTATCGTTACTCTTCAGCCCGCTCAAGTTCCTCACGTCACTGAGCGTGGGCTGTGCCTCAAGTATCGGTTTTTGGCTGGCCTGGACCATCCAGGCGGCGATGACCGATGACAGCGGCTTGTTTGCAGTCGGCGCACTTCTGTTGGCGCTCGGCCTGGGAATCGGCACGGCCGTGGGCGTCGCACTTGGGGTGGCGGCCAAGCAATCAGGTTTTTGACGCAAACGGTCAGGCCAGCGGGCATGACTCAGGCTGTTGGTACAGGGATGTGTCGAGCGCAATTGAGCAGCAATGCTCACTGCCAGCCAACAGCATCCGGGTGAGCGTTTTGCTGGAGACGGTGCACGCTGCATACCAAATGGAGGAGATCGTGCACGCACTGCGCGGCGGGTGACAGGGTTGACTGGCGGCCCGGTCGCTGAGGTGCCCAGTGGTCTGAATGACGACTCCAGCACGCGGGCGCAGCAACGGGTCCGCCGCGACAAGGCTCGCGAAGCCAGCGACGGTTTCTGTGGAGCCTGGGTGCTGCACCCGGCCCTGGTGCCGGTGGCGCGGGCGGCTTTCAGCATGACTTCGCTCGGGGGCCCTGAGAGTATGCAGCGGGACCGGCCGACGACCACGGCGCTGGTCGACCCGCAGCGGTTGGCCGACACGACTTCGCTGGTTGAAGCGCCGACGCTGTCGGGGCTGCGCGGCAACTTGCGGGTGTCGTTGCGCTACCTGACGGCCTGGTTTGAAGGCCAGGCTTCGATGGTGATCGATGGCCAGGTCGAAGACTTCGGCACCGTCGAGCTAGCCCGGCTGCAGATGTGGCAGTGGGCGCATCACCAGGTGCGGCTGGCCGAGGGTCTGACCGTTTCTGAACGGTTGGTTGACCGATTGATGAATGAAGAAGTCTCGATGTTGCTCCGGCGCCAACCTGCGGCACGGGAACGGATCGAGCTGGCCGCGCAGCTGTTGCGTGAAGCGGTCGGGCCAGGTGAACCACCGGCGTTCATCTCAAGCAGGGCGTATGCAGCGCTGATGGGTGAGCAGGTTAGCCCGGTGGCCGAGCAGTCGGCTGCTTAGGCGATCAGAAGCCGGGCGGGACCACAAAGGTTTCGTCCGGCTTCGGCGCGAACAACAGGGCTTCCGGCGCGTGGGTGGCATAGTGCGTCGGCATCGCGCAGCGAGCCCAGGTAATCGCGCGTTCGTCGCCAGCGGGCAGGTCTGCCATGTGTCGAACAACTCGGTGTCCCCGCGAACCAGACCACCAAGTCGTTGCTACGGATCAAGAACCCATTGGCGGCGTTGGGCCGGTACGGCATCTTGCGGCCCTGGTGAATCGCGTCGACCAACAACACCTCGAGGTATGTCTGGTCTGGCTTGCCGTGGACGTTCGGGTTTGGTGATGGAACCGGTCACCACCGGCTGGGTTCTGGGTCCGCTGCGTCGAGGCGGGGTGTTTGGCGAGCCAGCGACGGCTCGGCTCCCCCGTCAGGACCGCAGCTAGCTTTCGCAGTGAGGCTACTTCTGCATGGCCGCGGTGCAGGTGAGAGATAGCACACCGTCTGAATCAGCCCACCTTGAGCTCTTCCGCTGCGCTAATCAGTGCGTCCAAACGGTCCTCCCAACCAACAAGCTTTGCCGGGCGGGCGTTCTTCAAGACCGTCGCCTTCCGGGATGGGTGCATTACCTCATTGCGGAAGTCGCCCAGGCCCTTTGTTGCTTTCCGGAAGGAATGGCCCTTGTCCCGGAGTAGCTTCTTGTATGGCCCGACAGATGAGCAGAGGGCCAAAATATCGGTCAGGCTAGTACAGGAGATGTAGTCGATGAACTTGTCCTTGGACTGAAGGTCTTGAGCGACTTTCAAACAGCTCTCACGACGCGGCTCCGACAGAAACCCGATCGCGGCACTCTGGTCCGAGTATGTCTCCCGCAGGTAACTGCTCAGAAGCCCTTCCAGGTAGGCAATCCGCAGGTAAAGTGAGTTTTGACCGCAACGGCACCGACATCTGCAGCCGTCACGAATCCCGCCATGTCTGGGCCGTCCACGGTGAAGACAAAAGGCTCCAGGCTCAGCCGCCGCATCAAGGCAGAGAGGGACGTTTCGCTGGAGACCACGTGTCTTGCTTCAATCGGCCGCATCTCCGACCCCACGGATACGCCAGGTAGACGCTCATCGGTGGCCTCAAAATGCCAATCGGCACCTTGCCCTCCATGACCGGTGCCGCGTCAAAATCTCTTCGCCAGGGCTGCATCGCTAATGCCCGCATCGTCGTCGGGCGTTAGCACGAATGCAGAGGAGAGACGCAAACTGAGGTGACGAGTTCGTATGGCGGCTGATATGTCAGGCATCACGGCGGTCATCCGTCGATTTTGACACGGCACTTTCTCAGCTAGAAATAGAGGAGCCCGCTACGGGCTCCACGGGGCCCGTAGCGGTACCGCGGAACTTGCCTTCGCCGTCACGCGAGCGAGTCGAGCGCGGCTCAGGTGATCAGATGCGCTTGATCACGTGATAAACACATGATGAACAGAATTCGCTGCGCCGGGTTTCCCGGTCACACCTAGCATCCGGAGAACACACAATGGGCTTTCAGACGCCGCTGTACCAATTGAGTGACTATCTGCGAAAAACGACCACTGGCAAGATTCAGCTCCCTGATTTCCAGCGCGGGTACAAGTGGGAGGACGAGCGGATCCGGCAGCTTCTCGTAACAATCTTGCGGGGTCACCCGCTTGGCGTTTTGATGCTACTAAAAGGCGGAAACGACCAGATTCGATTCAAACCTAGGGCAATCGAGGGCGCAGGCGTCCCCAATGGAGCCGTGCCCGACTCTCTCCTTCTCGATGGTCAGCAACGCCTGACTTCCCTGACTCAGTCCTTACCGGCGATGGCTTAGTCCACACCATGGACAGCCGGGGAAAACTCATGACAAGGCGTTACTACATCGATATGGCGCTAGCCGTGCAGGGAGAGGACCGAATCGACGACGCTGTGGTCTCCATTCCAGGTGATGGCTACGTGCGCTCGAACTTCGGAAAAGGTGTGGTCAGGGACCTGACTACTCCGGTTAAGGAGCGCGCGGAGGGCCTATTCCCAGTGAGCCTGCTGTTCGGCGACCACGTCATGTCTTGGCTATTCGACTTCCCAGATCGCGCACTAGCAAGTGAGTTCAATGCGGCTGTAGTGGTTCCTGTCCGGTCCTACAACATTCCCGCAATTGAGCTCGATAGGGACTCAACAAAGAGTGCGGTGGCCACCGTGTTCGAAAAAGTCAACACTGGGGGCTTGCCCTAAATGTGTTCGAACTCCTCACAGCAACATTTGCCGGGGACAAGTCCTACTTCGACCAGCACGCGACGGATTTCAGGCTCAATGAGGATTGGAAGGAAACACAGCAACAGTTCTCTGGATATCCCAGCCTAAATGGTCTTGAGAGCACAGATTTTCTTCAGGCGGTCACCCTCCTGGCCACGCGCAAGCGGAATATGGCGCACTCGGGTTCGCGGCCTCCTGCTGTAAGCGCCAAGCGCGAGGACATTCTCAAACTTAGCCTGGACGACTACCTAGAGTGGGTTGACCCAGTTCGCCTCGCCTTCAAATGGGCAGCAGACTTTCTCGCGGACCGGCATATTTTTGACACTCGATTTCTTCCGTACCCTAAGCAGGTCGTTCCGCTCGCCGCAATCAGAGCCGTGATGGGTGATGCCGCTGACTTGCTGGGCCCGAGGAAGAACCTCGTTCGGTGGTACTGGTGCGGCATTCTCGGCGAACTGTACGGCAGCGCCATTGAAACTCGCTTCGTACGGGACCTGGAGCAAGTGCCCGACTGGTCGCTGGACAAGCCCCGAGCCACCACGCCCAATACCGTCAACGACGCGACGTTCGTTGAGTCGCGACTTCACTCCTGCGCACCCGCAATGCTGCGGCCTACAAGGGTATCTATGCACTCTTGCTGAGCAATCGGGCACGGGATTGGATGGAAGACAAGGCACTTGACCAGGTCCAATACGTGAACATGGCCGTTGATATTCACCATATTTTTCCAAAGAAGTGGTGCTTAGACAACAACATTGACATAGAGCGACGGGAGAGCATCGTGAACAAGACTGCCATTTCAGCGAAGACGAATCGCACCATCGGAGGCGCCGCGCCTTCGTCATATCTAGTGGCCATTCAAAACAGGGCGCAGATCGCATCGGCCCAACTAGACGACCTCCTCGAGGCTCACTTAGTGTCGGCCGAAGACCTGAGAAACGATCAATTTGATGTATTTTTTGCTCGACGACGGGAGAATCTCTGCGTCCTCATCGAGTCAGCGATGGGCAAGTCAGTGCCTCGCGACGTTGAGGATGGGCACGGCGAAGAGGACTCTGCTCAGTTCGGCGAGTGGGAGATTGAAGAGGGCGACTAAGGCGTCCCTAGTGGACACCAGCCGCTAGAAGGGCAGTGCCTCCGGCCGCCTCAGTTGAGCAACTGAGGCGGCCGTGCTCACTCTTAATGTCGGTAGGGGATGTTGGGGCGCCAATGATGGTCAGCCCGTGGCTGGCCAGCCTCACCAGCGAACAGTTCCGCCTGTTCCAGCACCAGCTCGATAGCCTTAGCTTCAGCGTCCGGCGGATAGTCGTACCGAGCCAAGATCCGTCGCACCTTGGACCGCATCGCCGCTAGGACCGAGTCTTTAACGTTCCAATCGATCGTGGCTGATTCCCTGATTGATTTCACGAGGTCTCTGGCGATGGCCTTGAGCGTCTCATCCCCGAGTTCTAGCACGGCGGAGTCGTTCTGGAACACGGCGTCGTAGAACGCAACTTCATCATCGCGAAGGCCGAGTTCTTCGTGCCGCTGCTGTGCGTCGCGCATCTCCTTGGCGAGCTTGACCAGTTCAGCGATGATCTCAGCGGTCGACAGGGAGCGGTTGGTGTACCGGTTGACTGCTTCATCGAGCATTTCGGAGAATTTGCGTCCCTGCACGATGTTCTTGCGCTAAACTGTGCGGATCTGATCGTTCAGGAGCCGGCGGAGCATTCCCATCTGAAGATTCGGCTTGTCCTTGGTGGCTAGGGAGTCCAGGAACTGATCGCTCAGAATTGAGAGTTCCGGGGTCTCGACACCAGCCAACTGATACACGTCAACGACTTGGTCAGCCACAACCGCTTCATTGAGGAGTTGCGCTAACGCACTCTCGATCTCTACTGCGCCTGAACCGCCCCGGCCGGAATCGGGGTTCCGACCACGTGCTGCCTGATCGTGACCCCTTCACGATGTCCACCCGGTTTCTGCGGGCTTACACCGAGGTGCTGGTGCACACCTGCCGACGCCGCGAAGCCCAGGCGATCGGTGGTCCCGTTGCCGAAGTGCCTAGTGGTCTGCACGACGACCCCAGCACTCGGGCGCAGAAGCGGGTCAGTCGCGATAAGGCTCGAGAGGCGCGCGAAGGTTTTGGCGGAGCCTGGGTGTTGCATCCCGCGCTGGTCCCGGTGGCCCGAGCAGCGTTTAGCGAGGTCGCCCGCGCGGTCAGGCCAACAACCACCGCTCCGATCCCGCAGATGCGGATGACCGACACCACCTCACTGGCGGGCAACCCGACGCTATCCGGTCTGCGCAGAAACATCAGGGTGTCGTTGCGCTACCTCACCGCTTGGTTTGGCGGGCAGGCTGCCGTGGTGATCGATGGCCACGTGGAGGATATCGGCACCGTCGAGCTCGCCCGCCTCCAGATCTGGCGGTGGTCTCATCACGAAGTGTTGCTCGCGGAAAGGCTCACTGTCTCCCAGCGTTTAGTCGACCGCCTAATGATAGAAGAGATCGCGATGTTGCGAAGGCGACTGCCTGGTGCTCAGGCTCGTGTCGAGATGGCCGAACAGGTCCTGAGCGAGGCCATCGGAGCGGGCGAACCGCCGGCGTTCCTATCGAACATGGCGTATGCAGCCCTGGTGCGTGATCGGGCTGATCCAGTGGCAGATCAGTCCGCTGCGCAATCGGAGCGGTCTCGGGGCGGGACAGTTAGGTGTTCCGCCCCGAGCCAGACAACCAGGTGCTTGGTACGAATCGGGAAGCCATTGGCTGCGTTGGGTCGGTGCGGCGTTCTACGGCCATTCTGGATCGCGTCGCGCCTTACGACACTCGCAACTTGTCCGTATAGAACGAATGTTCGCCGGTTTCGTCGCGCCAGTAGACCAAGGTTGGCAATTGATCCGCACTAGCTTGAGGCTGATTTAGGTCAGCGAGAGTGCGCTCTGCTGAGTCGATGAAAGAACCGAAGTTCTCCATAATCTCCTTTTCGCTCTCCAGCGTCGCTGTGTATGCATCCTTCAGTTCTAGGAGCTGCTGGTGTGTTGCTGCACCTCCGCCTCCTGCGAACTTCGGAATCGCCGCCTTCGCCCAGTGCATGTCGCTAAGCTGCTCCTCGCGCTGCGTAATCGCCTCGCGCAGTTTGGCGGACCTGTTGCTCGCTTCGTGCCAAAATCAACATCGGCCGAGATCTCGTCCTTCAATCGCTGAACCGAGGTGGCCACAGACTTGGGGTTCTCCTGCATGTCTACGCAGACCCGCAAGTAAGCAATGCGAAGGCCCAAGAACGAGGCAAGCAACGAGCTGTGCACGTCGTAGTTGGCCCGCCGTACATCACTGATGACATCGACTGAACCAACAGCGTGAGCATCTACCAAGAATCGAAACCGTTCTGCAAGACGTCGAACCTCTCGCTCGGCCAATGCCAAGCGCACCAGCATGTCGTTCGAGAATTCTCCAGCTTCTTGGTACTGCTGGTAGACCTCATCAACAATTCGCGAGCCTGCCAACAACTCACCCGCGTGTGTTGCTTCGTTCCTGGCGATGGCGGTATCAACGGCGTCCTTAACGGCATCCAGCTTCTGATCCACTTGCTTGAATTGATGCAGAGTCACAGCAGTGCCTAGCGCCTGAATCGCCAGAATGGGAGCCACGACGGACATCGAACTCGCGACGGGGATGAAGGCTGCCTGTCCAACAATCCCTCCGACCCCCATCACTGCGCTTCCAACCCCCGCGCCTAGGGGCATCAGGGTCGCTGGATTAGCAGTGGCCATAAACAGCGTCGACGAAAGCGCCGCTGACAGAGCTCCTGCTCCGAGAGCGGCACCACCAACAACCATGGACAAGGCAGTTTGCGACGAGAGTGATTTTGCATCAGATGCATAGTTTCCCGTCGCAAGGTAGTTGCTCTGGAGACTTGAAATCATCACCTCACGCAGGGCTCCTGGAACTCGAAGACCGCCATCTCAGACCCGTCGGTGTCAAAGCGCCTGACTGTGACCTCTTCAGGCACAGACGATTCTTGACTTGTCACTTCAAATTCTCCAGACCGTTGATTCGCTGTGTTGGTGCAATCTACCCAAGTGCTGTGAAGACGGCTCGTCAAACCCGCACGTTCAGTAGGTTTCCTCGATTTGTCGTTGCCATCGTCGCGACAACTCAGGACGTCACTGCGCGTAAAGCTTGCGGAGCGACGAGAGCCGGAGCCTGATGTCGTTACTGCCGACTTTGGCAAGGTTTAACGGAGGATCCAGCTCGATGAGTATTTTCGTCTCTAGGTCACCCAGTGTGTCTGCGTCAGCCACTGGTAGCGCCACAACGCGCAAATGAGTCTTCATCCACGAAGTCACCTGACCCTCGTCGATGGCGGGCCAATCGTGAGTTTGAGAGAGGATTGACCCCAGGCTGAGCCGGAGAGTTGACAGTCGGTGGGTCTTGCCGAGGTGCATCGTGGCGATTCTGCTCCAGAGCGTGTTCTTTGATGTGGAACCACCCGTGCGGGTCGCGCCCGCAAGGCCCGCGTAGATGAGTCCTGGTTCGATCGGATAGCCAAGACCGGCAGATAAGTCACGCGCACCCGCTCTGTCGACCCAGAAGTTGTACATCCCTGCGGAGCGGAAAACGGCACCCCGTGCGGCGATGAAATCCGGCACCGACATGGCGAGTTCCTGATCGCGGAGTTGGGCAATCATTGTTTCGACAGACGAGTCGAGTCCACCAGTGCGCTCGTTGTACCAAGCGAGTCGGCGTCCGAGCGATAGGCCGTGAAGTTGATCAACCACGCTAGCCCCGGCAGTCTCCAGTGAAGCGCCAACGGAATCTACATAGTTCGCTCCAGCGTGCAGGTCAAAGGTCACCCCGGTCACCGGTCCGACGGCGGATTCAAGTTGGCGCACAACCTTCTGGCCCCACGCAGTTTGATATTTGCTGGAGGTTTCCGGAAGGTATTTTTCATACGGCTCGACCCATTCGTCGGGCCGGACAAGCCCGTGCTCGGCGGACAGGATGAACCACGGCAGGCCTGTTGACTCCGCATAGGTCCGCATTTTGCTGAAGTAGGACGAGACATATAGGTCTTTCGCCTGAGCGCCTTCGGCTCTCTTGGATTTCACACAACTGATGAGCACTACATCCGCTCTTGATGCCGCGTGCACTTGGTGAGCAGACAATCTTGCCGCTTTCGGCACTGGCTTCGGCTTGCCAGGGGCGGCAATGGACTGAGCACCCTTGCCGAGCGGAAAGCCGAGACTGCCGAGGTGACGCCGTGCCGTCTGGGAAGTGAAGTCACTGGCTGACACCCCTATAGCCAGACTGAACGCCTGCTTGACCGGCCATCTCTGCCCAATAGCTTTAACCCAGTATTGGTAGATCCGGTCAGGTGTTTCTTGTGCAAGCCGCAGCTTCACATCGGCGGCAGACAAGACATACCCGTGGCCATTGATCGTGAACGAGATGGACTCCATGGACCGGCCTTTGAGCGTTGGATACTGGACACTGTCAATCTATCCACGAGCACTGACACTCGCTGAGAATCGAACGCCCTTGCGGGGCAAGCGGGGTAGGCCTCGCGACCCAAGACGCTGGCGCGCGGCCGGTGGGCGGCAGAGTCCAAAGACCGAGATCCTGGACCGGCCCGACGCCCAAGCCAGCCGCCAGAGCCAGCAAGTCCTCGGTGGTCAAGTATCCAAGAATCAGTGACCGAGCCGCTCGAGCAGATCGGCATACCGTTCATGACCGCGGGCGGACAACTCGCGGACGCGATCCTCGTGGCCACGACGCGCCGCGGCCCCTCGAATCGCACGCACAGTAGCCTTTTGTTTGCTTACGCCCTCAGCCTCGGCAAGGACCGCGTTGCACCAAGCCACTGCCGCCCTACTGTCGCAAAGCCCTTACCGACCTACCCCTTCGAACGGGGCGCACTGTGCTAGAAAGGAAATCGTCGTAGGGGTCGCCACCGGAAGGTCAGCCATGGAACAGCACAAGGTCGGATTAGTCGCGACGTCGCGCAAAGAGAACGAGCACCGTCTGCCGATCCACCCGCTGCACCTGCATCGGATCCCAACAGAGCTGCGCGCGCAGCTCTGTCTGGAGACCGGGTACGGCGAGGCCTTTGGCTTCACTGACGAGCAGTTGGAGCCACAGGTCGCAGGGATGCTGCCGCGCGCTGAGCTGATCTCCTCCTGCGAGGTGGTGGTGCTGCCCAAGCCGACGGCCGCCGAGGTTGCCGAGTTGCCCGACGGGGCGGTCCTGTGGGGATGGCCGCACTGTGTCCAGGATCCAGTAATCACCCAGTTGGCAATCGACAAGAAGTTGACCCTGATCGCCTTCGAGGCGATGAACTACTGGCACCGCGACGGCTCCTTCAACCTGCATGTACTGCACAAGAATAACGAGTTAGCTGGCTACGCCTCGGTGTTGCACGCGATGTCGTTGGTCGGGGCCACCGGCGACTACGGACGCAGACGTACCGCCGCGGTGATCGGCTTTGGGGCCACGGCCCGTGGCGCGGTAACCGCACTGGCCGCCCTGGGCATCGGCCAAGTCGATGTGCTCACCCAGCGCGGCCGCACGGCGGTCGCTTCGCCCATTCACTCCGCCAACATCCGGCAGTTCGATCCCGGCGAGGACGGTCTCGGCGGGATGGTCGAGACCGAGAGGGACACCGAGCCGTTGCCGAGCTTCCTCGCCGAGCGCGACATCATCGTCAACTGCGTCCTCCAGGACCCCAACTCGCCGATGACTTTCATGGACGCGCAAGACCTGGCGACGCTGCGACCAGGAACACTGATCGTAGACGTCTCGTGCGACTTGGGGATGGGGTTCAGTTGGGCAAGGCCCACCTCCTTCGAGGACCCGATGTTCGAGGTCGGCGACCACGTCCGGTACTACGGGGTGGACCACAGCCCCTCCTACCTATGGGACTCGGCGACCTGGGAGGTCAGCGAAGCCCTGCTGCCCTACCTGGGCACGGTGCTCGGGGGCCCGGCCGCGTGGGAGGCCGACGAAACCATCCGCCGGGCCATCGAGATCCGTGACGGGAAAATCATCAACCCGAGCATCTTGGCTTTCCAGTCCCGAGCGGCGGAGTATCCGCACCGCGCCACTACCTAATCGTGCGATACGACACTCCACCGAAGAGTCTCCGCCTTCGTTCATGGGTTGACCCCGCGGCCGGCCCAGGGACCTGACTGGTGGGGAGGGCCTTGTGCGTGACATAATTATCACTTATGCAGATGTCAATGTGTTGCACGGTTTCTGGTGGAGCCAGCGACGGCCTGCTCGCTCCCTCAGATGAGCCCTCGACGCCAAGCCAGGCCCCACTCAAGGAGAAGCGATGACCGTTACCGACACCCTGCTCGCCAACAACGAGGCGTATGCATCACACTTCAGCGGTCCGCTCCCGCTGCCGCCCTCAAAACATGTGGCCGTCCTCGCCTGTATGGACGCGCGTCTCGACGTCTACCGGGTTCTGGGGTTGAACGAAGGTGAAGCGCACGTCATCCGCAACGCCGGCGGCGTCGTCACCGAGGACGAGATCCGTTCCCTGGCCATCAGCCAACGCCTCCTGGGTACTACCGAGATCATCCTCATCCACCACACCGACTGCGGGATGCTCACGTTCACCGACGACGAGTTCAAAGAATCCATCCTCGCGGATACCGGTCTGCGCCCGCCTTGGGCGGCTGAGTCGTTCCCCGACGCGCAGGAGGATACTCGCCAGTCGCTGGCCCGAGTGCGTAGTAGCCCCTTCATCCCCCACAAAGAGTCGGTTCGCGGCTTCGTCTTCGACGTCGCCACCGGACGGCTTCACGAAGTGTTGGCGAAATAAGTGGGTTTGACCTGTCCGGTAGGTCCGGACAGGTCACAAAAGTGGACGTAAAGGTGTTGTGGTTCATGACATCGTTCATAGTCAGGGTGACCGCGACGATGGGTCATGTCCAAGGCCAGGGTCATCGTGTTGTCCGTTATTGAGCAAGGCCTGACCAAGGCCGAAACCGCCCGAAAATATGACGTGTCCTGGCGGTGGGTTCACACCCTGGTTAAACGCTATGAACAACACGGCCTGCACGGGCTAGAACCCCGCTCCAGAGCACCGCGAAGGAACTCCCGCGCCACCCCGGAACCTGTCAAAGCCCGCATCCTGGAGCTACGCACTCAACTCCATGCCAACGGGCTTGATAACGGGCCAGTGACTATCGCCTGGCATTTGGAACACAAAGTCTTACACCCGCGCCCGCGGTCTCCACGATCAGACGCATCATCACCAACGCTGGCCTGGTCACCCCAGCGTCACGTAAACGCCCGAATCATCCCTACGCCGCTTCGAGGCTGAGCAACCGAATGAAACCTGGCAATCAGAGTTCACCCACTGGCCCCTAGCCGATGGCGCCAACACTGAAATCTTGAACTGGCTCGATGACCACCCCCACTACGCCCTACAACAATCGCGCGGTAAACGACTAGGCCTTGCGCGGCCAAACTGTGTAGCTGACGGCCCACAGGACATCGATCGCCACAATGATCCCCAAAATCGGCAGCCAATCGCTCAAGGCTCGAGTCCGGCTCGGGTCGTCGATCCACCAGCCGATCCCAACGATGATGCCCGCCGCAATAGCGCCCGCCAGCAGAGTCCGAGCAACATCAGCCCAGCAGTGCAACGTGTAGTCATGCCCCGTCGGTTTCACCGGCGCAGACCCACGTCCCATCAGGTGGGCGAACCTGACATCTGCCCAACCGATCATCCGATGCCCGTAGGCCACCGAGAGCCCGATGTAAACGGCGGCCAGGCCATGCGGCCACGAGGCCGTTGAGCCGCGCGATAGGTCAACGACCACCGCCGCCAACAGCACCACGTCGATGACCGGAGCCAATGCCAGCAGCAGCGCACCGAGTCGCTTGGCACCAAGCGCATACCTGGTAGTCAGTCCCGCAATGATGACAACCCAAAGCCAATCTCACAGGCCAGAATCAGACCAACGATCACGCATGCCTCCTCGATGTCTTGAGCCACCACCCTAAAGTCGGCATACCCCGAACGCACGAGAGCCCGGCACCATGGCCGGGCTCAACACAAATAGTGCTACAAAAAGTGGACGTAAAGGGACTCGAACCCATGACCTCTCGCGTGTGAAGCGAACGCTCTAACCAACTGAGCTATACGTCCTTGCGCCCACGAACAATATCCGGATTCGTGGGCTACTTCCTAATCGAGCCAATCAGGCTCAAAAATCAACCAATCACGGGTCCATCCGCTCGGCGCTGAACTTGGCCCAGATCTCCTGGGCGCGCTGGGTGATCTCCCCCGGCGCAGTGCCAAAGTGCGCTCTGGGATATTCGCCGCAGCGATCTGGCCAGCCAGCGAAGAGCTCGAGCCAGCAACCCGAACCTGGCTGATCGCCTGGATGTCGCGGGTGCTGGAGGTCAACCAGGCTTCGTCAGCTTCAGCCAGGATCGAGAGTGGCAATTCGTCTTCGTGGACTTCGATGCCGGCCTCGGTCAGCCACTCGATCGTCAACGCCCGGGTGATGCCTGCCAGCGGGCCGCTCGGCAGCGCCGGGGTCAGCACCGTGCCATCGAGCACGACAAAGATGTTCGAGCCAGTGCCCTCGCACAACGCTCCAACACTGTTGGCAAAGATCGCTTCGCTGCCACCCAGGTCCTTGGCCGCTGCGAGCGCGACGACATTCTCGGCATACGAGGTCGTCTTCAAACCAACGACAGCCGACTTCTCATTGCGCGTCCACGGCACCACGGTCACCGAAGTGCTCTCAGCGGGCAGCGGCGCGGGAGAAGCACCCACGATGTAGGTCATCTGCGGGTCATAACGGTCCGAGCCCATCGGGCCAGGCCCCGCGGTGACGGTGTAGCGCAGCCGGCCAAAGTCGATCGGCCCATCAGCCAACACCGCGTCAATGCCTTCTTGAATGCGCCCGCGATCAAGGCGCGGCAAACCCAAACCGCGCAGCGAGCGGTCCATCCGGTCGTGGTGGCGGGTCAGCGCAAAAACCTCAGTGCCCAGCACCTTGGCGGTCTCAAAACCCCATCACCGACCGTCACACCGTGATCGAGGGCGGCGAGCGCCGGGCCCGCGTCCACTCGTTCGCCATTAACCCAGACCCGAATGTCATCTACATTGCCGTTTGCCATAGCCGTACTCTGCCATGCGCCCCGTGAAGTCACTAGGGTGGCAACGTGACTAACGCCTTGTATCTCGCATCCGCTGAGTCCGCGTCGGGCAATCGGCCCTTGCCGTGGGCCTGATCACCGAGTTGAGTCGCACCGCCGGGCGGGTTGGCGTGTTCAGGCCCATCGTCATGGACCCCGACAGCGACCCCATCTTGGACCTCCTGTTGCCGATGGGCACGTCAAGTGCCAAGCCCAGCGCCGCGTATGGCGTCACGAGCGACTCCCTACACAGTGACGAGAAGCGTGCGGTCGCCGAGATCGTCGATCGCTTCCACGCCTATGCCAATGAGCACGACATGGTGTTGGTCGTCGGCAGTGACTTCTCTGGCATTGCCAGCCCCAACGAGTTCAGCCTCAACGCAGCCGTGGCCGCCAATATCGGTGCTCCGATGCTGCTGGTCGTCCCAGGGTGGACCGCTCCCCCGAGCAGATCTCCACCACGGCCGACATCGTGATGGCCGAGGCCTCCGCCAGGCATGCCCGAGTGGCCGGGGTTATCGCCAACCGCGTCGCCTCCGATGACGTCGACACCACCCGCGAAGCCCTCGCCGCGCAGCACCCCGACGTCTTCGTCCAAGCGCTGGAGTCGGACGAGCTGCTCCAAGCGCCAACCGTTCGTGATGTCCTGGCTGCCACCGACAGCGAGCTCATCGCGGGCGACGACGCCCTGCTTGACCGCGAAACCCCCAACATTGTGGTCGCTGCCATGACGATGCCCAACGTGCTGGATCGCCTCACCGAAGGATGCGTCGTCATCTGCCCCGGCGACCGCGAAGAGATCATGCTCGCCGCCGTCTTGGCCCACCAGTCGAGCACCTTCCCGACGATGGCCGGCCTGATCCTGAATGGCGGCTTCCGCCCCAGCCAACAGGTGCAGCAACTCATCGATGGGCTGGAAGTCCAGATGCCGATCATGTTGGCCCAGGGCGGCACCATGGAGACCGCTGGCGCTGCCGGTCGGGCACTCGGGCGCATCACCCCCACCAGCGATAGCAAGATCGAACGGGCCCGCGCGATCGTCGCCGACCAACTCGACCTCGCCGCGATCCTGCCCGAGGGTGCCAGCAAGACCCCATCCGCGATGACTCCCCTCATGTTTGAGCACCAACTCACCGCCCGGGCTCGCGCCACCGGAGCAACCGTCGTCTTGCCCGAAGGCAGCGAAGATCGCATCCTGCGGGCCGCCGACATCGTGCTGCGTCGCGGCATTGCCAAGATCATCCTGCTCGGCGACGAAGAGAGCATCCGGGCCCGCGCCTCGACCTTGGGTCTGGATCTCAGCGAAGCAAGAGTCATCGACCCCACCACCGACGAACGACTGCCCGGCTTCGCCGAAAAGTATGCAGAGTTGCGGGCGCATAAGGGCGTCACCGTTGAGCAAGCACAGGACACGGTGACGGACTCGGCATACTTTGGCACGTTGATGGTGCTGACTGGTGAAGCCGACGGGATGGTCAGCGGCTCGATCACCACCACGGCCGCCACCATCCGCCCGGCGCTGGAGATCATCCGCACCAAACCGGGCGTCAGCGTCGTCTCCAGCGTGTTCTTCATGTGTCTCAGCCGACAAGGTGCTGGTCTATGGCGATTGCGCGATCAACCCCGACCCGAATGCCGAGCAACTGGCCGACATTGCCGTCACCTCCGCTGCAACCGCCGAGCAGTTTGGGGTCGACCCGTTGGTCGCGATGTTGTCCTACTCCACGGGCGGCTCGGGCTCCGGCGCTGATGTCGAAAAGGTCCGCGAAGCCACCACCCTGGTCAAGGAGCGCGCAAGTGACCTGGCCGTCGAAGGCCCGATCCAATACGACGCCGCTGTCGATCCATCGGTGGCCGCCACCAAGTTGAAGGAATCAGCTGTCGCTGGCAAGGCTTCGGTGTTGATCTTCCCCGACCTCAACACTGGCAACAACACTTATAAGGCCGTGCAACGCAGCGCCTCAGCTGTCGCGATTGGCCCAGTTTTGCAGGGCCTTAACATGCCGGTCAACGACCTTTCGCGCGGCTCGACCGTGCAAGACATCGTCAACACCATCTCCATCACCGCGATCCAGGCGAAGGGCTGAAGCCATGACCGCTCGCAACCCCCATGTGCTCGTGATCAACGCCGGCTCGTCATCGCTCAAATATCAACTGATCGACACCGCCACCGATGAGAGTTTGGCGAGCGGTCTGATCGAGCGCATCGGCTCCCCGACGCCGTCGCCCACCACAGCGTCGCGGGTGCCCAGCACAACCAAGACCTCGAATGCCTCGATCACGGCCAAGCGATGCAGATCCTCGCGGACGCCTTTGATGAGCATGGCCCGAAAGTCACTGCCGAGTCGCTGATCGCCGTTGGCCACCGCGTCGTGCACGGCGGCGCGACGTTCGCCACCCCGTCGTGATCGACGATGACGTGATCGCCGCCATCACCGACCTCATCCCGCTGGCCCCGCTGCACAACCCCGGCAATCTGGCTGGCATCGAGCAAGCCCGCCTCGCCTTCCCCAGCGTGCCGCAGGTTGCTGTGTTCGACACCGCCTTCCACGCCACGATGTCACCCGCCGCCAGCACGTATGCAGTGCCGAAGGCCTGGCGCGAAGAGCACGGCGTGCGCAAATATGGTTTCCACGGCACCTCCCACGCCTACGTGTCCCGGCGGGCGGCGGCCCTGATGGAACTGCCAGCCAGCGAAGCCAACGTGATCGTCCTGCACCTCGGCAATGGCGCTTCAGCGTGTGCCGTCGAAGGCGGCAACTCCGTCGACACCTCTATGGGCCTGACCCCGATGGATGGCCTAATATGGGCACCCGCCCCGGTGACCTTGACCCGTCGCTTCCGGGTCACCTGTCCCGGGTGGCCGGGCTCTCGCTAGAGGACTATGACAAAGCCCTGGCCAAACAGTCGGGCCTGCAGGGACTGACCGGCAGCGCCGACTTCCGAGAGGTGATGACCGGTTATCAAGCAGGTGAGCCCGAGGCCCAACTGGCCGTTGAGGCTGTCGTGCATCGCATCGTTCGCCACGTCGGCGCGCTGGCCGCAGTGCTGGGCCGAGTCGACGCCATCGCCTTCACCGCCGGCATCGGCGAAAACAACGCCGTCTTGCGAGAACTGGTGATGCTGCGCCTGGGCATCCTAGGCGTCGTGGCCGACGAAGCAGCCAACAACAGCGCACGGGGTGAAGCGCTGATCAGCGCCGACTCCAGCCATACCCAGGTGTGGGTGATCCCGACCAACGAAGAAGGCGAGATCGCACAGCAATCAGCCACCCTCGTAGCGTCATAGCTGGGGCGGCTGATCAGCCCAACGGGCTTAGCGCTGAGCGGCGTTACTTAGCGTCTGCGCTCTCGTCCTTCACGGCCAAGACGTCACAGCTAGCCTCAAGAAGCACCTTTGCGCGGTGCTGCCAGCGATCAGCTTGCCCATCGCGGAGCGACGACGAACGCCTATCACGATCAGGCTAGCGTCGACCTCCTCAGCCGCGGTCAAGATCTCGTCCGCAGCGTCCGTGGCCATGTCCTGCTGGCGAATCTCGTGCTCAACACCCAAACCCTGCAAACGTTCGACGAGGGCATCCAGGTCTTGGTCTGAGGCGTAGTTGGGGTGAGCAGTGTTGTTGCGGTGTCCAGTGTTGACGACCACAAGTTTGGCGTCGTCGCGCTGAGCGCGTGCAATGGCGCGGTCCAGGGCCGAGAGGCCTTCGGGGCTAGGGATATAGCCAACAACGATAGTCACGTGAGGGACTTTCTGGTCGAGTGTGTCTGGCAATTTCAAACGTAGTGGCTATGCCCCTGCAAACGCTACCAACGAGACTGTCTGACTGGTCACACTGCGGTTTCTGTCACCACGACAATTTCGCCTTCAAGCGTGCGGTGCACTGGACACTTGTCCGCGATTGCCAGCAGTGCCTTCTGCTGATCTTCTGGGATGCCCTCAGCAAAGTTGATGGTGCGGGTGATCTTGTCGACCATCCCCTTCGCCGATTCGCAGTCTTCGATATCGCGAGCGTGCACCCGCGCGTGCTCAAGCGTCACCGTCGTGGCACCAAACTCCCAGCCCTTGCGCCGCGCATACATCCGCATCGTCATGGAGGTGCACGCACCCAAACCCGAGAGCAACACCTCGTATGGCGTGGGGCCAGCATCATCGCCGCCGACCGACACTGGCTCGTCGATGGCCCAGCGATGGTGGCGAACTTGGGCCTGGTGCAGGAAGCCCTCGACGTCCATCTCGGCAACCGTGAGCGTCGCGGGCTCTTCGTCGCCTGACTCTGGCTGGCTGGCCTTGGCTGCTGGGTCTTCTTGGCCGAGATACCGGTCGGCCCAGGACGCGATGATCGAGGCGGCAAAGACCGAATCGGCTCGGTTGGACAGCAGGTGGTCGGCGCCATCGAGGGCAACGAACGACTTGGGGTGTCGGGCCGACTCAAAGATGACCCGGGCTTCGTCAACGCCGACGGTCTGGTCGGTTGGCGAGTGCATCACCAGCAGCGCCTTGCCCAGGCTGCCCAGGCGCTCGCAGTGTGGCTGAGAGTTGAGTTCAGCGATGAAGCTGCGACGGATGTTGAAGGGGCGACCACCGATGTTGACCTCGAGCATGTCTTCAGGCGAACCGGCATCGGCGTCCATGTCGCCATCCATCAAGTGCATGACGTGATCGGGCGATGACGGAGCGCCGATGGTCGCCACAGCCCGCACTGATTCAAGTCGGCCACCGGCGGCATCGCCGCGGCGCCGCCCAATGAGTGGCCCACCAGCAGTTGGGGGCCTTCGTAGTTGTCGGCCAGCCAGGCGGCAGCGGCCTCCAGGTCTTCGATATTGCTGCCAAAGGTGGTGTCGGCGAAGTCGCCGTCGGAGGCGCCAAGGCCAGTGAAATCAAACCGCAGCACGGCAAACCCGGCACCGGTCAGCGCGGCCGAAATGCGGGACGCCGCGTGCGAGTCCTTGCTGCAGGTGAAGCAGTGGGCAACGATCGCAAACGCCCGTGGCTCACCGGCTGGCAGGTGCAGATCGCCCCGCAACTCTTGCCCCATCGACCCCGGGAAGGTGACCCTGTTTGCGGACTTATCTGACGCCATACCGAGCTCCTGACGATGTCACGGCCGATCGCTGCGATCGGAATGAAACCAACCCTGCGTGTGGTTCACATCACATGACATCTTCAAACACTCTGATGCAGGCAACCTGGAATGGCCATGTCGTGGCTGAGTCCGACCAGACTGAAGTCGTTGAGGGCAACCACTACTTCCCGGCCACGTCGCTGAAGCAGGAGTTCTTCAGCCAGACCGCAACCACGACGGTATGCCCATGGAAGGGCGGCTCGACGTATTACTCGCTCACCGCAGACGGCACCACGGCAACCGATGCTGCCTGGGCCTACCTCGACCCGAAGTCGGCAGCGGAAAACATCAGGGGACACGTCGCGTTTGGCCGCGATGTCACCGTCTCCCCTGCCTGATCGCCAGGTCCGCCGGCTAGAGGGCCTTTAGTCAGGGCGTCTGCACATAGTCGGTATCGTCAACTCCACCGTCATCCCGCGCCACGAGGCCTTCCATCGCCAGCATCCAACGCTCGCGAGGGTCCTCCCCACTCGGCGCGGGTTGATGTGTGGTGGCCAGTGAGGTGCGTCTCGGTGACAGGTGCACACCGGCAATCATGCAGCGCACCGATCCGCCAGCCATCTCGATCGTCGAGACATCCAGCGGCAACAAGGTTGCCGACTGCTCGATAACTTCACGCTGCTCGGCGGTCAGCGAAGCCTCCGCGCGAGCCGACAGCGCCAAGACGCGACCGTTGGGGGTCTGCAACTCGATGGCATTGCCAGCAAAGTCACGGATCTGCTGGTGGCTCAGCGGCAACACCGTGAGACCGCTCAGCTCGAGGGCTTCACGCACTTCTTCGCGGCGGCCGGGGTCACTGATCATCTCGAGGCCGATCAGCGCATACTGCGAGCCGATGCACATCATGACGTTGGTGTGATAGAGCGGCACGCCGTCTTCGTCATAGGCGTCGAAGACCATCGGCTCATAGCCAAAGTTGGCGCAGAATCGCTCAAGCGCGATGGGGTTCGCGCGGTTGGAGCGAGCGGCATAAGCGACGCGGCTCTCGTGGTCGATGACCATCGCGCCGGTGCCTTCGAGAAACATGTCGTCGTATTCGAGGCCGGAGTAGTCGACGATGTCGTGCACTCGGTAGCTGCGCTTGAGCATCTCGATCACATCGCTGCGACGCTCTTCACGGCGCGATGGCGAAAACATCGGATAGACAGCGATGCGCCCACCGGTGTGGGTCGAGACCCAGTTGTTGGGAAAGACGCTGTCATAGCGCGTGCTGTCCTCATTTTCGAACAGATGCACCCGCACGCCCACTTTCGTCAGTGCCGTTGCTACAGCGGTGACTTCGTCGAAGGCGGCTTTAGCCAGGGTCTCCGGGTCGGACTCCCCGGGCTAGTTTGGAAGGTGTTATCAGCAGCCGTCGCAGGGTTAGGTGAAAAGTGGTGCGGCCGGATCAGGATCACGGCCGACGGCGCTTGAGCAGACATACCTTCGATTATGCAGGTGCGCGCAACTCCCGAATTACATGCCGCCCGCTGGCAGCTCAGCCAACAGTGCGTCCGGGTTATTGCGAGCCACCGAGTCAGCACGCCAGCGATCCGGGAACAGCGCCAAATAGACACCGTCGCCCCGCTGCAGCACCTCAACACGGGAGGCTGCGTTAATGATCGGTGCGTCTTCGGCGCTGGTCCGCCGGGCCAAGTTGTATTCCAGGCGCTCCAGGGTGACCGGGCAGCTGAACTCAGACTTCATCCGCTGCTCAACGACCTCAAACTGCATAATCCCGACAGCCGCCAAAACGGGTGCCTGATCGCCACGCAGATCCGAGCGCAGCACCTGAACAACGCCTTCTTCTTCGAGTTGCTCCACGCCGCGGCGGAACTGCTTGTAGCGGCCGGCGTCCTTGGCCCGCATCACCGAGAAGAACTCCGGGGCGAAGCGCTCCATCGCCGGGAACTCGACGCGATCGCCGGTGTGGATCGTGTCACCAACAGTGAGCGCCTGAGCATTCACCAGACCAATCACATCTCCGGGGTATGCGGTGTCGACCGAGACGCGCTCACGTCCAAACACTGCTTGGGCATACTTCGTGGTGAACGGCTTGCCGGTCGCTGCGTGCGTAACGACCATGCCGCGCTCAAACACCCCAGAGCAGACGCGGGCGTAGGCCAACCGGTCGCGGTGGGCCTGATCCATCCCGGACTGCACCTTGAAGATCAGCGCGCTGAAGTCGTCGTTGAGCGGGCGCGGGGTGCCCTCAACGTCGGGCCGAGCACCGGGCGCCGGAGCCAACTCGAGCAAGGTGGCAAGCAGCTGGGCAACGCCAAAGTTGAGTTTGGCCGACGCGAAGACAACGGGCGTGGTGATGCCGCCGAGAAACAACTCTTGGTCGTGGTTGGCGCCATCAGCGGCGAGCAACTCGTGCTCGTCGACAGCGGTCGCCCACTCATCACCCTGGTCAATCGCAGCCTGAGCCGCGGGCACGTGGCGCTCGGGGGCACGCGTGGTGCCACCGGCGGTGCGGGTGAACTCAACAAAGTCACCCGTTTCGCGATCCAGCACACCGCGGAAGTCGCCAGCAATACCGACCGGCCAGGTCAGCGGGGTGGGCCGCAGGCCAATCTGCTCTTCGATCTCATCAAACAACTCCAGTGGGTCGCGACCAGGCCGGTCCCACTTGTTGATGACGGTGATGACCGGGAGACCGTGGTGACGGCATACCCGGAAAAGTTTGAGGGTTTGTGGCTCCAGGCCCTTGGCTGCGTCAACCAACATGACGGCGCAGTCGACAGCCGAGAGCACGCGGTAGGTGTCTTCGGAGAAGTCGGCGTGGCCAGGGTATCGACCAAGTTCACAACGTGGTCGTTGTAGTGGAACTGCAAAGCCGTCGAAGCAATCGAGATGCCACGGTCGCGCTCGATGTCCATCCAGTCAGAGACGGTGCTCTTGCGACCAGCCTTGCCGTGCACCGCGCCGGCCTCAGAGAGGACGTGGGCGTGCAACGCAAGAGCCTCGGTCAACGTGGATTTACCAGCATCGGGGTGGCTGATGACGGCGAAAGTGCGGCGCGGGGCGGCAGCGCTGGATCCACCCTTACCGGCCTTGGCGGCGGGACGGGCGGGGGCGTTAGTTTCGAGTAGTCGACATACCACTTCTAGGATATATCCGTTCTGCAAACTGACTCCGATCCCCACGGATGGACGCTCACCCCGAGGCTCTATTCTCCCTGCATGACCTCAACCCAGCGTGCGCTTCGCACATGGCTGATTTTGAGTCTGAGCGTCGGTTTCGCCGCTGCTGGTCACGGCCTTGCCGGAGCCCACCACGACATTTCGTGGTCCAGCATCATCGTGGCAATCGTGGCATTGGCCGCCCCCGCTTGGTATGCCGTGGGGCACCCTTTGAGGTTTGGCACCGGCGTGTTGTCAGTGCTGGGCCTGCAAGTTGCCTCTCACATCGTGTTTGCTCTCGTGCCACTCATGGCCGCTGGAGCATCGCTGGGCGGTAGCCACCATGAGCTGGCGTTGTCTGGACCGTCTGCCTCCCCGTCGCTGGGCACCTCGCTACTGGCATCGGCCTCACCAGGGATGGTCGCGACTCACGTGGTGGCCGCACTCTGCGTGGTGGCCCTCTGGTCAGCCGCCGACGCTGCAGCTGTAGCCCTCGATCGCTGGCTGTCTCATGTCCTCGCCCAGCCGATCACCGTGGCTTCGGTCGATGCCGTGGTCATTTCCCCCGCCTCGACCCTGCGCAGCCAAGAGGTCTGCCGCTGGGCTCCAGCACGCGGGCCTCCCGTCCTTGTGAGTTAGCAATTCCCCGCCGCACAGCGGCTACTTTCTCTCTCAAAGGATCATCATGAACGCTCGTATCACTTCGCTGACCGCTGCCCTCCTGCTTGCGTTGCCATTGGCTGCCTGCGGCACCGACGATGAGGCTGTCGACACGGCCGCTGCGACCGCTGCCACCGACGACAGCATGGCCGACGACTCGGAAATGACACCCGACATGGCCGCTATCACCTTCGAGGACGGCTGGGTCAAGTCCGCCGACGAAGGCATGACGTCGGCGTTCGGCACCCTGACCAATCACACCGACAAGGACATCGAGATCGTGTCGGTCGAGGCAGATTTCGCCGACATGCCGCAATTGCACGAAACCGTCACAGACTCTTCCGGTGCGAGCGAGATGCAGCAAGTCTCCGGCTTTGTCGTGCCTGCCGAAGGCACCTATGAGCTGGCACCTGGGGCCGACCACCTCATGCTGATGGGGCTTAACGAGCCAGTCGAAAGCGGCACCTCCGCAGATGTCACCCTGGTGTCGGCTGATGGCACCGAGTGGGTCTTGGCGCTGCCCGTTCGTGAGTTTGACGGAGCAGAAGAGACCTATGACGAGGGCCAGTCTGAGATGGACACGGACTCTGAAATGGACATGGGCTCTGACGAAGAGACCGCTGACCAGTGACCCTAGCCGTCCCGAATCACCTGTTTCCAGGCCTGGGCGGCGCACTCTCATCGGCGGCGGCTTGGCCTCTCTGGCCGCCGCCGGTGCAGGGGTTGCGGTGGGGCGCGAAACTGTTGACGCCCAAACTGCTGCGCCCAACCCAGCAGCGACTCCCCCGTGCCGGCAGGTGAGTTGAAGTATGACTTCTACGGCGCTCGCCAAGCTGGTGTCGCCGAGCCACCTCAGCCCTACGCCACCCTGATCGCCCTCGATTTACTCGATGGCCATGGCCGCGACGAGTTGCAGCGCCTCATGCGCATCTGGACCGACGATTCCGCCCGGCTCATGTCTGGCGTCGGCCCACTGACCGATCAAGAACCAGAGTTGGCCGCGCGCACATCCGGGCTGACCATCACAGTGGGTTGGGGCCCAACAGTCTTTGCCAAGGCTGGGCTGGAAGAGGCCCAGCCCAGTTGGGCCAAGCCGTTGCCAGCGTTCGACCAAGATGAGTTGGACCCTGCGTTTGTTGGGGGCGACCTCGTCCTTCAGATCGCGGCGCATAGCCCGATGACTGTGGCACACGCTCAACAAGAACTGGTCAGCGGAGTCGATGACCTTGTCGAAGTTCGCTGGCTCCAGACCGGCTTCCGCGAGCCGATGGAGCACAACGGTTGGTCGATGCGCAATCTGTTTGGCCAAGTCGATGGCACCGTCCAGCCGGTGATCGACGGCATGGACTCCGGGCTGGTTTGGCAAGAGGAAGGGCAAGAACCGGGCTGGGACAACGCAACCGCCATGGTGGTGCGACGAATCTCGATGGATATGGCCTCATGGGAGCGGGCTGATCGCCCGGCCTGGAGAACGCCATCGGCCGCAACCTAACCGATGGCGCACCGATCACTGGAGGCGGCGTGCAGGCTGATGCTGACCTTGATGCCACCAATGACCTCGGCTTGCGGGTGATTAACCCAGCGGCTCACATCCGGCGCGCTGCCGCCGTGGAGCCTCATCAGCGGTTCCTGCGCCGCCCGTACCAATATCACGATGCTGTCGGAAAGGGCTCCCAAACTGGGCTGATCTTCATTGCCTTGTCGACCGACCCGGTGCGCCAGTTTGTCCCGGTGCAACAACGGCTCGATGAGGCGGACCTGCTCAACATCTGGACGCAAACCGTCGGGTCAGCGGTGTTTGCGATCCTGCCCGGCGTGCACGCTGGCGACTATCTGGGCAGCCAGTTCATCGGGGCCTAATCCCCCGCCCGTCAATGCCTGGCAGAAAGAAAACCCGCCCGACGCTGATGCGCCGGGCGGGTTTCGATGGTTCTCAATGACTCAGGTGGCGGTGACAGCCACGGTCAAAACGATCAGCAGACCGATGAACCAACCGGTCGAAACCTTGTCGAGGTTCTTGAAAGCAGCCTTGAACTTCATGTTGAGCCTCCTGCGTGTTTCCACGTGGGATGTAAATCACGGGTGTGAACGACGGCGTCGTCGTAGCTGGCAGCAGCGCCCATGCCGCACTAGGAAATTGAGCGGCGCGTGGTGAGTGGGCGATAGGAGCATTCAGTGATCCATAGCCAGCGAGTCGAGGGACGCTGTCGGCGTCTGCTCGTGGTAACTGGTTACGCCGCGGGGCGGGCGCTACTCAGAAGTAGCGCAGCCGCGACCTGGAATACTCAAACCCAAGTTAGGGTTACCTAACGAACATGGTCAATGTGTCGTTGCCATCCCGCCATCTCAGGAGTTAGTTGTGCACGGAATTGTCGAGTCAGTCCACCGCGTGAGCCCCCACCTTGTCCGCGTGGTGCTTGGTGGCCCCGGACTAGCTGACTTCGAGCCCTGCAAAGACGCAGACAGCTATGTGAATCTCGCCTTCCCTGGCCCCGATGCTCCGTACGAAATGCCCTGTGACCTCAAGGCGACACGTGACTTGCCTCGTGCGCAACAGCCGGTGCGTCGCCGCTACACAGTTCGCGCTTGGGACGCCGAGACTCGCCACATGAGCATCGACTTCGTCGTTCATAGCGACGAAGGCGTAGCCGGCCCCTGGGCAGCCAAGGCCAAACCCGGCGACGTGCTGCAGTTCCAGGGTCCCGGTGGCGGCTACTCCCCGACCCGGCTGCCGACTGGCACCTGCTGGTTGGCGATGGCTCCGCAATCCCGGCCATCTCAGTCGCGCTGGAGCGACTCGCCCCGGACGCAACGGCATTCGTCTTCCTTGAGGCCGACGCGATCGAGGACGAGATCGACCTTGCCAGCCCAGCCGACGTGCAGGTCATCTGGGTGCCGACATCGGTGGATGGCGCTGTCCTGGTCGACGCGGTCCGCAAGGCTGCCCTGCCCAGCGGGAAACTGCATGGCTTCATCCACGGTGAAGCAGCCATGGTCCGCGACATTAGATTTCACCTCATCAAGGAGCGTGGCGTAGACGCGTCAGCGCTCTCGGCGACGCCCTACTGGCGCACCGGCCACACCGATGAAGCCTGGCGATCGGTGAAAAAGGAATGGCTAAAGAAGCAAAAGGACGCCGAGCAATTTGACGCTCCGCTCTGAGGTCAGCGCACAGCCCCGTCACCAGGCTATTTGAGATGTGCCCTGACTAACGGGGTCTCTGTTTCGATGGTTCATGGCTTTCGCCTTATTGAGCTGGCCGAAGGACATCAGGATTTGCTCGATCTCTGGGCAGCCGTCGAGTTGCGACTCCGCAACCGCTGAGCCACCGCTCCACCAAGGACGAGCAGGACGACTAACGCCCCCACGCCGATGACAATGCCAACGGGGTCCGCACCAGAAGCACCCAACGACGCGTAAGCCAGGGCGCCGGGCACGATGCCGAGCGTTGTGCCCACAAGGTAGTCCCGCCAACGCACGCCGAGTAGTCCGGACGCGTAGTTGACCGGGGTGAACGGGAAAAGGGGTATGAGCCGCACAGCCAGGACCGCCAGTAGTCCGTGCTGTGTGAGGAAAGCATCGGCTTCACGCAGGCGGCCCGAAAGGAGGCGGTCAACAGCGGGACGGCCAACGCGGCGCCCAATGAGATAGCCACCGATGGCGCCCAGCACCGCCCCGCTCCACACCAGCACGGTTCCCCACCACAGCCCAAAAAGGGCGCCACCGAGGATGGTCAGAACCGAGGAAGGGGTTGGAACCAAGACGAGTACGGCGTATCCCACCACAAAGACGAGGGCGCCAGCCCATCCTGCAGAACGCACCCACTCTTGCAACTGCTCAGGACCGTTCCAGCCGCTCAAGTGCAGCGCGACCGATGCCGCTGCAAAGCCAGCACTAGACCACCTGGTCGAAGCAGCGCCCCTCGATCGAATTGCTGGGCCGGCACAACTGGCACTGCATCAGTCGCTGACGTCTCGTGGGGATCCATACGGAGGGAACGCCTTGCCGCCCGCAATCCTTCCCCGTGCGTTGCCAGGAAGGTCTCCGCTCGGTCACCAAGGAATGTCTCAAGAAACAGAAGGACGGGGAGCAAACCCGACGCAGTTTGTCCGCGGAACCTCAAAGCCCCGTAGCCTGGGTGGCTCAGCCACCACGGAGGTCCTCTGTTGTCATCGCACTCTGCCCGAATCAGCTCCACGCTCAAAGGCGCATACGAAGATGTGCTGCGCCGCAATCCGGGCGAACACGAGTTTCACCAATCGGTCGATGAAGTTCTGGGCAGCCTCGGCCCGGTAGTCGAGAGGCACCCGCACTATGTCGACGAGCGGGTCATTGAGCGGCTGTGCGAGCCGGAGCGCCAGATCATCTTCCGGGTGCCGTGGACTGATGACTCAGGAAAAGTACAGATCAACCGGGGTTTCCGGGTCGAATACTCCTCTGCGCTCGGGCCGTATAAGGGCGGGCTTCGCTTTCACCCCAGCGTCTTGCTGGGCACGGTGAAGTTCCTCGGTTTTGAGCAGATCTTCAAGAACGCGCTCACCGGCCTGCCGATCGGCGGCGGCAAGGGCGGCTCTGACTTCGACCCCAAGGGGCGCTCTGACGCCGAGGTGATGCGCTTCTGCCAGTCCTTTATGACCGAGCTCTACCGCCACCTTGGCGAATACACCGATGTGCCAGCAGGCGATATTGGAGTTGGTGGCCGTGAAATTGGCTATCTGTTCGGGCAATACAAGCGGATCACCAACCGCTATGAGGCTGGAGTCCTCACCGGCAAAGGCTTGACGTGGGGTGGCTCGCAGGCACGCACTGAGGCGACCGGCTACGGCACCGTCTATTTCGCCAATGAGATGGCCAAGCACGTCGACCGCTCCCTGGATGGCCAGCGAGTCGTCGTTTCGGGATCCGGCAACGTCGCCATCTACGCAATCGAAAAGGCTAGCGAGATGGGCGGCACGGTCGTCGCGTGCTCCGACTCCTCTGGGTATGTCGTGGACGAAGCGGGCATCGACGTGCAGTTGTTGCGCGACATCAAGGAGGTCCGCCGCGGCCGCATCATTGAGTACGCGGAGGCTCGGGCTGGCAACGTGTCTTTCGTTGAGCGAGGCAGCGTCTGGGACGTGCCGTGTGACGTGGCCATGCCGTGCGCCACGCAAAATGAACTCGATGAAGCCGCGGCGACAACCCTCATACGCAATGGGGTGCAGATTGTGGCCGAGGGCGCCAACATGCCATCAACTCAAGGCGCGGTTCGGGCGTTTCAACAGGCTGGGGTGCTTTTCGGGCCAGGCAAGGCCGCCAATGCCGGTGGCGTGGCCACTTCTTCGCTGGAGATGCAGCAAAATGCCTCGCGCGACAGTTGGTCGTTTGAGCGGACCGACGAGCGGCTTGGCGAAATCATGCGCAATATCCACGAAAGCGTCGTGACGACTGCCGAAGACTACGACCGCCCCGGCGACTACGTGTTCGGTGCCAACGCTGCCGGCTTCACCCGCGTGGCGGACGCGATGCTCGCCATGGGTGTCATCTGAGAAAGGGGACCACGATTTGGACGATCTTCCGGGGCCTCGGCTCCGGGCTCTTCCTCCTCAACGCTGCCTTCAACCTCTTCCCCTGGCCTCCGGAGTCACTGCTCCGGACGTTTCTAGGCATCGCCTTTATCGGCATGTCTGCGCATTTCGCCATTCACGCCATCAGCACCTGGCGGTCTGGCGGCAGAGAAATAGCACTCGAATTGGCTGACGGCCACCAGGAGCTCCTCGACCACTGGGCTGCAGTCGAGGAGTCTCGCGGCTAGTTGTCCGACTCTGCTTTGTCGATCCACCGAAGCACGTGATCTAGGTATGGCTCTGGATTGTCTTCCCAGCTGTAGTGCCCAGCCTCGGGGATGACGCCAAATTCGCTGTTGGGCAGCGCCTCGGCGAGACGACGCGAGTTGCCCATGCCGATGAAGGTGTCATGCTCGCCGTGCAGCACGAGCACAGGGGTGTTGATTGTCCCGACCACCTGAGACAACTTTGGTGCCTCCTGCTTGTGGCTCAGGAGAAAGCCAGTCTGGCTACGGAGTTTGGCGAAGTTTGTTGATCTCCGCTGGTAGTCGAGCAGACGCGCTTTGTCGGGATGCTTGGTGCGCCGATAGCCAACGCTGTTGCCGATACGGCTGTAGATTCGCCCGCCGATTGGGCCGCCGGGCGCAAGCAGTGCTAAGCGAGCGAGCCGATTGCTGGTCGCCAGTCGAAACAATAGCTCGCCCTCGATCTCTCCGATCACGCCCGCGTCACCGATGACAGCGGAGCGCAAGCGACCCGGGTTGTCGGCCATGAACCGGACAGCCAGTGGCGTGCCAACGTCTGGGCCGACATAGTGCGGCTGCTCAAGACCGAAGTGATCGAGAATCCTCCCGAAGAACTGGGCCTGCTCCGAGACGGTGGTGATGGAGCTGTCAGCGTCGGATCCACCGTGATTCGGCAGATCAACGGCCACTACGTCGAGGCGCTCGCTCAGCCTTTCCCACCAAGGGGTATAGGTGAGGATGCTCATCGGGTGGGTGTTCACCGCCTGCCAGCAACACGAACGGCGACGTTCGTGTGCACGAATCGATAGAGCGTCGGTGATCCTGATCGCGTAGTAGCCGGAATTCAAGCACGGCTGAGCTTCAATTGCGTTAAGTTGCAGGCCAGGTGTCTGGAGGGCGCGGGCACAAGAGAAAACCCCTGCTCAGCATTTCTGCTGTTCAGGGGGTTTCGCTGGTGGGCGATACTGGGATCGAACCAGTGACCTCTTCCGTGTCAGGGAAGCGCGCTACCGCTGCGCCAATCGCCCATCTACGGTGGACCAGCCTTGAAGCGAGGTGGAGACGGGATTTGAACCCGTGTAGACGGCTTTGCAGGCCGTTGCCTCGCCTCTCGGCCACTCCACCGTGAGACAAATGTTGCTGCCTCCGAGCGGACAACCGGGCTCGAACCGGCGACCTCAACCTTGGCAAGGTTGCGCTCTACCAACTGAGCTATGTCCGCGTTGCTCCGGGGTTTCCCTCGGTGCGATATGAAACATTAGATCAACGCTGCCCCAGACGCCAAATCCGCAGGTCAAAGACTTATGTGACACGAGTGACTCGGGGCCTGTCGGCCATTTGGTCCCAGGTACGACACAATGAGAGACCGACAGCGCCGTCGTTAGACAGACAGCGAGCAACAGAGAGATCTTCTATGGACATCTGGCCTGGCCAGTCCTACCCCTTGGGTGCCACGTATGACGGCAGTGGAGTCAACTTCGCGTTGTTCTCCGAAATTGCCGAGAAGGTTGAGCTCTGCCTTGTTGACGACGAGCACAACGAGCAGCGCATTGAGTTGACCGAGGTCGATGCCCACGTCTGGCACGCCTACCTCCCCAACCTGCAGCCCGGACAGCGCTATGGCTTCCGCGTGCACGGGCCATACGCGCCCGAGCACGGACACCGCTGTAACCCGGCCAAACTGCTCCTCGACCCCTACGCCAAGGCGATGGAGGGCAAGGGCGACGGCGGCCAAGCGCTCTTCAGTTATGACTTTGGCGACCCCGACTCATTCAACGAGGAAGACTCCTGGGGCACACGATGTACTCCATCGTGGTTAACCCGTTCTTCCACTGGGGTGACGACCGCCCCCCACGTCACGAATACCACGACACGGTGATCTACGAGGCTCACGTCAAGGGCCTCACGATGACCCACCCAGACATCCCCGAAGAGATCCGCGGGACATACGCTGGCTTGGCGCACCCGGCGATCATCGATCACCTGAAGGACTTGGGGATCACGGCGATCGAGTTGCTCCCTGTCCACCAATACGTCCAGGACTCCCACCTGCTCGACAAGGGCCTGTCCAACTACTGGGGCTACAACACCATCGGCTTCTTGGCCCCACACAACGGCTATGCCGCTTATGGCACGCAGGGCCAGCAGGTCACCGAGTTCAAGTCGATGGTCAAGGCCATGCACGAGGCTGGCATTGAGGTCATCCTCGATGTCGTCTACAACCACACCGCTGAGGGCAGCCACATGGGCCCCACGATGTGCTTCCGAGGCATCGACAACGCTTCGTATTACCGGCTCGTCGAAGACGAGAAGGAGCACTACTACGACACCACTGGCACCGGCAACAGCCTGTTGATGCGCAGCCCACACGTGCTGCAGATCATCATGGACTCGCTGCGCTACTGGGTCACCGAGATGCACGTTGACGGCTTCCGCTTCGACCTGGCAGCCACACTGGCCCGTCAGTTCCACGAAGTCGACAAGTTGTCTGCGTTCTTCGACATCATTCAGCAGGACCCGGTGGTTTCGCAGGTCAAGCTCATTGCTGAGCCCTGGGACCTCGGCGATGGTGGCTACCAGGTCGGCAACTTCCTCCCTGTGGACCGAATGGAACGGCCAATACCGCGACACCGTGCGCGACTTCTGGCGCGGCGCTCCCGGCTCGCTGGGCGAGTTCGCTTCCCGGATCACCGGCTCATCGGACCTCTATGAGCACTCCGGACGCCGCCCATACGCCTCGATTAACTTCATCACCGCTCACGATGGCTTCCGCTGCGCGACTTGGTTTCTTACAACGAGAAGCACAACGACGCTAACGGCGAGGGTGGCAACGATGGCGAAGAGCACAACCGTTCGTGGAACAGCGGCGCTGAAGGCCCCACCGATGAGGTCGAGGTGCAAGAGCTGCGCCTCAAGCGCCACAAGAACTTCTTGACGACGCTGCTGCTCAGCCAGGGTGTCCCGATGATGCTGCACGGGGACGAGTTGGGCCGCACACCAGCAGGGCAACAACAACGTCTACGCCCAAGACAACGAACTGTCCTGGGTCGATTGGGAGCTCAACGACAGCCAGCAGGAGTTGATGGAGTTCACCACGGACCTCATCCACCTGCGGCGCGACCACCCCGTGTTCCGTCGTCGCCGGTTCTTCGCTGGAGATGCCAGCCACGGTGGTCAGAGCGAACTCGGCGACATCATCTGGTTCAGCCCTAGCTGCAACGAGATGACCGACGACGCGTGGGCCAACAGCCGCAGCTCGATCATGGTGTTCCTCAACGGTCTCGCGATCTCATCGGTTGATGACAAGGGCCGCCCCGTCGTTGACGATCACTTCTTGCTGATGTTCAACGCCTACCACGAGCCGGTTGAGTTCACGGTGCCTGAGCACATTGGCGCTAACGCCTGGGATGTCGTGTTGACCAGCGACACCGAGATCGAAAAGGGCGAGGTATGGGAGGCAGGCTCCACGCATGTTGTGCCTGCTCGCGCCTCGTTGGTGTTGACGGCTGAGCCCGTTGAGACCGAAGAGCCGCTGATCGGATCGCTGCCGATGTCGAAGCCGGTCAAGGCTAAGGCTGACGGCAAGGTTGAAGCGAACGCCAAAAAGGCCGCACCGAAGAAGTCGACCAAGGACTCTTCAAGCAAGAAGTAGCACCTACAACGCGAGAAAACCCCCGACAGTTCAGGACTGTTGGGGGTCTCTCGGGTTAGTGGGATGGCGCGGGCTAACTCTTCTTCAGACGAGCCTTCTCTTCGGCAACATCAAAGTCGGCCTTAGGCCAGGCCAAATCCATCTCGCGCAGGTGCTCCAGCAACAAGCGCTGAACGGCGAGCCGCGCATACCACTTGCGGTCTGCGGGCACGACAAACCACGGAGCCTCATCGGTCGAGGTCTTGTCGAGCGCCACCTGGTATGCCTCTTGGTAGTCATCCCAGTAGCCACGCTCGGTCACATCACCGGGGTTGTACTTCCAGTGCTTGTCCGGGCGATCCAGGCGCTCCGTCAGACGCTCCTTTGCTCCTTCTTGGACACGTGCATCATCACCTTGATGATCGTCACGTCGTCTTCGGCCAGACCTGCCTCAAACTCGTTGATGGTCGTGTAGCGACGGGCCCACTGGGCCTCCGGCACCAGGTCGTGGACACGAACGATCAGCACGTCTTCGTAGTGCGAGCGGTCAAAGACGCCGATCATGCCGGCCTCAGGCAGGGCGTTGCGGATGCGCCAGAGGAAGGGGTGCTCTTTCTCCTCATCCGTCGGTGCCTTAAACGCCGTCAACTCCACGCCCTGAGGGTCAACCAGGCCCACCACGTGGCGCATGATGCCGCCCTTGCCAGCGGTATCCATACCCTGGATGACCAGCAGGATCCGCTTATTGCCACCGGTGCGGCCATCAGCGAACAACTTCTCCTGCAGGCCATCGAGCTCGTCGTCGAACGCGGCCAGCGCCTTCTTGCCATCCTTCTTTTTGCCATCGAAGTTTGGCTTGGAGCCTGGGTCGATGTCGCTCAGCGCATCGCCCTCGGTGAAGCGCAAAGCCTCACTGAACGAGATGGCCTTCGACTTCTTTGTCTTCTTGGACTTCTTGTCCTTCTTTGATTTGCCCATTTGGACATATTGGCACGCCAGAGGCCGATGAGTCACGATGTGGGCATGTCATCTGATCGCGCCCCCGCACTAACCCGTGGCCCACTCTCGCAACAGGCACTGATGGACCTGTATGCGCCGCCCAAAGACTCGTGGGTGCGCGCCAACTTCGTCAGCACGATGGACGGACGAGCCACCGGGCCCGACGGCCTCTCTGGCAGCATCAACAGCCCAGGTGACAAGGCTGTTTTCGATGCTCTGCGCGCGTTTAGCGACGTGGTCGTGGTCGCTTCAGGGACGATCCGCGCGGAGGACTACACCCGGTTGAACACGCCGGATGAGTGGGTGGAGATGCGCACCGCCGCTGGTCGAGCCGTTCACCCGCCGCTGGTGGTCGTGACCGGGTCGGGCGATGTTCCTGATCGTGTCCTCGAGGAAGGGCCGGACTTTGGCGATGTGTTGGTGGCTTTGACGGAGCAGACCAGCCAGGACGCTGTTGACCGACTCACCGCGCGCATTGGCACGGACAACATCATCGTGGCAGGCAAAGATCGAGTCGATGCTGCCACTCTGTTGGCCAAACTGCGTGAGCGCGGCTGGACTCAGGTGTTGACCGAGGGCGGCCCATCGCTGCTGGGCGCCTGGGTCGACTCGGGTGTCATCGACGAGATCGATCTGACGGTCCGGCCATTGGCCCTCGGCGGCGAAGGCCCCAGCATCTTGACCGGATCGAGCGAGGCGTTGCGTGAAGGGCAACTGCTCAGCGTGCTGAGTGTTGAGCACGACCTGATGTTGCGCTACCAACTGTCCCGCGACACCTAAGCCAGATAGGCTCCCTGCCCGACCGTCCGATGCTTCCTGGTGGAGGATTAAGGGCGAAAATCGCCCGTTTTGGCTCCTAATCCTCCACTAGGAGACAGCGTCAACTTTTGCAGCGCCCGAAGCGGCACGCCTGGGCCTGGCAGGTCCCCAAGCGAAGGTGTGCGCCCGCTACCCGTCAGGGGTCAGTGAGTAGATCGTGAGGACTGAGCCGTCGGGGTCGCGAATCCAGGCAACGAGTATGCCGTCTTGCTGGGTTGAGATGCCGTCTTCGTCGAGGGCAAACGGCAGGTCGTCGTCGCCGAGGAACGGCACGTCGCGTGAACGCAGGTCACGCACCGTGGCGTAGATGTCCTCGACTCTGATTGTCGCAGCCGGCCAACTGGCCGAGCCTGCGTCGGGGACGTCGGGCAACAGATTGATGAGGGTTCCATAGTCACCGGCGACAGCCCATCCACCTGGTGTCGCAGACCCGGTTAAGCCAAGTTTGTCTTCGTAAAACGTACGGGCGCGGCTTAGATCGGTGACAGCAATAACGGGGGCAATGTGCAGGGAACTCGGGCGGAGAGTCATCGGCGGCATTCCTCTTTAGCGGGAGCGTTGCTGGTGGTGATGCCCTGGCTAGCGACTAGGAGACATGGCCCGAGGCGGCACTGCCCGAGCCCAACAGCGAACGCTGAGAGCCCAAGAAGTCACACACGACGCGCTCCCAGCGAGCCGAGTCAACATTCCACTCTCGGCAGTGCAGCGCGTGCTCCCATTCGGCAAACGTCACCAAGTCGGGCCGTTTGTTGGCCAAAGCTCGCGAGGGCGCACACGGCACGACGTGATCGGCGCTGGAGTGAATGATCAGCATCGGGTGTCGCAACTCCCTGACCTCCGCACCCAGTTCGTCACACCGATGTCGATCGGCTCAGCGACACCCACCAGTGAACGGCTGAAGTTTTGGCTGAGCAACATCTTGGCGAGGCTGTCGGCAGGCCAGGGCAGCCGATTGGTCTGTGCCTGGAAGGTGATCACATCGCCCCAGTCGATCACTGGGCCATCCAGCACGGCAGCGCTGACGTGCCCGGAGAGTTGCGACCGGTCAAGCGTCTGCAGCACTGTTGCGCCACCCATAGACCAGCCAAACAGGATGATCTCTTTGGCACCCTGAGTCAGCGCATACTTCATCGCCGCTTCAACATCGCGCCATTCAGAGAGGCCAAGGTTGTAGCGGCCATCAACGCTTGAGGGTGCCCCGAGGTCATTGCGATACATCGGCGCCAAGATGTTGAAGCCGTCGCCATGCAGCACCGGCACGGCGCGCAGCGTCTCTTCCCGACGGGCGCTTCGGCCATGCACCAAGATCGCCCAGGTGCCGTTGTGCTCCGTGACCTCAACCGGCTTGATGTGCCAGGTCGGCAGACCACCCACCTCGCTGGCAATCAGCACGTTTTCATAATCAAGGCCAAGGGAAGAGCGCGGATCACCAGCGTAGAAATAGGCGTTCCAGCGCGCCGTTCCGACCTCGACTTCACCCGCGTCAACGCCCAGCAACTCACGGGTCACGCGGTGGTCCTGCATCCGCTTCGATGAGGCATCAGTGCCGACTACTTCACCCACGCGGAAGTGCCCGGCTCCCCGATCGGTCCACACGCCATACCGACCGGGAGCTAGCGAGTCTGGGTTTGCCGCAAACGTGACCGTCATGGCGTCCAAATCGACCGCTGTGATCTCGACGTCGTCTTCTTTTTCGTGCTCAGGCGTGATGATTTTGCGCGCAAAGAAGGTGGCAATCCCCAGGAAGTCACCGCCGAAACCAGCCCGAGGCCAGCCCCCACCATCGTGGCAATCGCGGTATGCGTCAGCGTGCGCTTCATACGGCAACCTGACTCAAGACCTTGCCCAAATCAAAGTCGACCGGCTGCTCGAGTTGGTCATAGGTGCACGACTCAGGCTCGCGATCCGGGCGCCAGCGCACGAAGTGTGTCGTGTCTCAAACCGAGCGCCCTCCATGTAGTCGTAGCGGACTTCAACCACTTGAGTGGGCGCTAGCGGGACAAACGACAGGTCTTTGCCAGCGTTCCAGCGGGAGCCGGCGTTCTTTGTGGCGTCCGCTCCCCCTCAGAATCTGCGGCCCAGTTCCACGGGTGCTCATCCCACTCGGTCACATGGGCCTGCATCTCTTCAAACAATTCTTTGCGGCGAGCCATCGTGAACGAACTAGCGACCCCAACACTGGCCAACTGCCCGCCGGGCTCATAGAGACCCAACAGCAACGATCCAACTGCCTCAGCATCAGCCTTGTGCGGCCGAAACCCAGCGACAACACAATCCGCGGTGCGCTCATGCTTGATCTTGGTCATCACCCGCTTGTTGGGCTGATAGGTCAGATCGGGAGCCTTAGCCATCAAGCCATCCAGACCAGCGCCCTCAAAAGTCGTGAACCAGTCGGCAGCCAAATCTTCGTCGCGGGTCAGCGGCGTCACATAGATCGGAGCACCAACCGAGCCAATGTGCTCTTCCAACAGCGCCCGGCGCACCTCAAACGGCTCACCCATTAAGTCCCGGTCATCCAGGGCTAACAGGTCAAAGGCCACAAAGCTTGCCGGAGTCTTTTCCGCCAACATCTGCACCCGGCTATCGGCTGGGTGAATCCGCTGCTGCAGGGCCTCAAAGTCGAGGCGATTGGCATCGACATTGGCCAAAATGATCTCGCCGTCAACCACGCACCGCCCAGGCAACAAATCTTTGACCGCGGCCACGACTTCGGGGAAATAGCGGGTCAGCGGCTTCTCGTTGCGACTGCCGATCACGACGTCATCGCCGTCGCGGAAGATGATGGAGCGAAAGCCATCCCACTTGGGCTCATACATCGCCCCAGCCGGGATCTTCTTTGCTGGTTTGGCCAGCATCGGCTTGATGGGTTGCTCAATCGGCAGGCTCACGTTCTCATCCTGCCTCAGTCGCGGAACGGCGGCGACACCGGACGTGCAACCATCAGTCTTGCTTCTTGCGGCTGGGCTGCACTCGTCGCGGCTCCCCGGGCATCTTCGGATAGTCGGGCGGGAACGGCATTTCGGTTAGTCCGTTGTCCAGGTCGCGGTCCCACCACTTCAGTGGCTCAGTCAGATCTCCGGCACGTCCCTCGGCGTGCAGGTCAGCCCAGGCATCCCCCACCTCATTCAACCGGTCGACTGCGTTGTAAATGCTGAACCCCTCGGGCGACACGCCGTCCAACTCGTCCCAAGAAACCGGCATCGACACCGGCGCACCGGGCCGCGGTCTTGGACTCCAGGCAGCAGCGAGCGTCCGGTCTCGACAGGCTTGGTTAAAGTCCAAAAACACTTTGTCGCCGCGCTCTTCCTTCCACCAGGCCGTGGTCGCCACATCGGGCATCGACCGCTCAACTTCACGGGCAATCGCGATCACCGCGTGCCGGACCTCCAGGAACTCCCAATCCGCCTTAATGGGCGCAAACACATGGAGCCCACGGTTGCCCGTCGTCTTCACCATCGGCGTCAGCCCCAGCGGTCGCATCACATTAGCCAATGCACGCGCCACCTTCACGATGTCGCTAAACGGCCGCCCAGGTTGCGGGTCAAGGTCGAGACGGATTTCATCCGGATTATCCACATTGCTGGTGCGCACCGGCCACGGGTGAAAGGTCAACGTATTCATCTGCGCAGCCCAAGCGGCCGTGGCGATCTCATCAATCACGAGTTGCTTGTGCTGCCGGCCCGAGGGATAGGTCACCATCACCGATCGCGCCCACTCAGGCACACCTCGCGGCGGGTTCTTGGAGTAGAACTCCTCCCCCTCGATCCCTGTCGGGAAACGCTGCAACGTCACCGGCCGATCCTGCAGCGAACGCATCAACGGCTCACCGACCGCGACAAGATATTTGACGACGTCAAGTTTGCTGAGCTCAGGGCCAGACTCTGAGGCGGGATACAGCACCCGATCGGGGCTACTCACCCGAAATTTGCGCTCCGAACCATCAGGGGTCGGGATTGGAATCGTCGTCGCACTGGCCATACCGGCAACCTACCGCGCACCTACGACAGAGCACTCGCATGCTTATCGGGCGCGATCGTCTTTGGGCCGGCTGACCTTGTCGCATCCCTGATCGGCTGGAACGAACAGGTGCTGACGTGTGGGCCGCATGATCTCGTTACACCAACGCACCGAACGCCAATGCCCGCACTCGCATCCGCGGCTGGTCCGCACGCTCTGAACTCGTACTTCAGGTGAGTCGGCCCAGCAACGTGTAAACCGATGGTTGACAACTGTGTCAACCATCGGTTTACTAAAGTTATGGAAGCGATTAGGGAAGCGCAACAGGCTCTGGACCGCGCTAAGGATCAGCTGAGAGCAACCGTGCAAGAGGCCCGAGCCCAGGGACAAACCTGGGCAGCGATCGGGGACGTCTTGGGCATGAGCCGGCAAGCCGCTTTCAAACGATTCGGAGAAGTAACCAACCCGGTCAATGACCAGAAGATTACGGGAGCACACATGTCTATCGATCAGATTCGAGGAACAACCGAACAGGTCTTCGACCTCATCAGTGCAGGTGAGTATGACCAACTTGAGCAACTTATCCACCCTCAGGTCAGAAGCGAACTACCAGCATCGCTGATCGCAGAGACCTGGACCCGGGTCCTGACCGAGGTCGGCGCCAAAGAGTCCTACGTGGACACTCACGTCGTGATGCCCGCAGGAGAACGGATTGGGGAAGACGATCAGATCATGGGGACCGTCGTAGGAGTCACCACCCTGAACTGCGAAGCTGGCGAGATAATGGGCCGCGTGGCCATCGATGACCAGCAGCGAGTGGTGGGCCTCTTGATCGTCCCGCCCGATTACAGCCCGGTGCCCTTCTGAGATGTCACCGGTGAACGGTCAGCCGCCCCGTTAGGTAAACACCTTCGGTGATGGTGACTGCTCCAGCGACAAGCGGTTCAGTTCGGCGCGGCAGGGTCGTTAGAACGTCAGAGCTTCGCCCCACCGCTTCGCTAGGACCGGGATCTGTCGGTCGATATTCAGGGGCCAGCCGATGTCGAGGCCGTGCACTGAACTGACTAGCCGCGTGCCGACGACACGGTTCAGAATGAGTACATGGCACACGAAGAACACTTGGCAGTGCGGGTTCGCGACCTTCTCAGCGGTCGGATTGAGGCGGAAAAGAAGATGTTCGGCGGCCTAGCCTTCATGGTGGAGGGCCGGATGGCCTGCTGCGTGAGTGGCCAGGGTGGGCTGTTGGTCAAGGTCGGGCGCGATGCGTTCCCCGAGCTGGTCAAGCTCGACCAGATCGAACCGATGACAATGGCCGACACAGTCTCGGACTCCTGGGTCCACGTCGGCGACCAAGCCCTGACCGACGAACGCGCCCTGCGCTCGTGGGTCGAACGCGGTCTCGCCGCGAACCCACCCAAACCTCGTCCGTAGTGTTTCCAAAGGATAGGAAGATCGGACCACGGTGTTGGCTGAGGTGGGAATCCGTGGGTATCGTCTACGGGCTCGATGATGCAGACCCCGAACTGTTCTATAAGGCAGCGCCCCACTAGCCGATCGTTATACGGGCTGAGTCGCAACCCAGTATTTAACGAACTTGCCGTCAACGATGCGTAACCGGTCGTTGCCGATGAATGACGATTCGCCATCAGGGCCACTTCCTTGCTTCTCCAACGACCAGCCACCATATCGACGTCGCTGATAGGACCGACCTCAATTTCAAATACGATTGAGTCGAACATCTGCGCTAGTAGTGCCATGGCCTTGAGTAGCCCCTCGACGCCATAAACATCCCGGTCCGGCAAAACGTTGTGGATTAAATTGTCACAGCACGCTGTTACTCAGACATGAACGCCAAAGACTCAAACGCACATTATGCCGTGACTAAGTCCGACGCCGAGTGGAAGGCTCAATTGAGCCCCAAGAGTTCAAAGTTCTTCGCAAGGCTGGCACCGAGCGTGCTGGCACGGGTGAGTACAACGACACCAAGACTGAGGGTGTCTACGAGTGCCGCGCCTGCGGCCATGAACTGTTTCGCAGCGACCAGAAGTTCGACAGTCACTGCGGGTGGCCCTCCTTCTTCGCGCCGCTCGCGGAGGACAACGTGCAGTACATCAAGGACCGTTCGTTTGGCATCGTTCGCACCGAGGTGCGCTGTGCCAACTGTGGCTCACATATGGGTCACGTCTTTGACGGTGAGGGATATGACACCCCCACTGACCTGCGCTATTGCATCAACTCGGTCAGCATGAAGCTACGGCCAGCCGAGTAGCCATCAGGACCAACGTGGGTGCGCGGCAACTCGCGGTGCGAACCCAACAAATTCGGTCTACCTTCAAAGTATGACTACACACCAGCAGCGTTCAGATCAACGTCTCCGCCGAGCACCTGTGGAGTTACCTGTCCGACGTCGAAAACCTGCCCGAGTATCTGCCGCAAATGACCTCCGCACACCGGACCACCGGCGACAAAGTGCAGGTCACCGCCAAGATCGATCCGTCGGATCAACCGGCGCGTGAGGTTGAAGGAAAGGCGTGGTTCCCCGTCAAAGATGAGGGCAAGACTCTGACTTGGGGTTCGGAGGGACCGAACAACTATGGCGGGCAACTCGACATTGATGCGGTCAGCGATTCCGTCTGCCAACTGACCGTGCGGATCAACAGTGAACGAGCACAAAGTGATGACGTAGAGGCGGGAGTGCAGCGCACCGCTGAGGGCATCAAGCAAGTTGCGGAGGCGAAGCACGGTTAAAATTACGTGCGCTCCGTAGTCCAGCTGCCGAGGCTGACCCTAGGGCAGTGTGGCGACTAGTTTCTCGACGCTAACCAGTGGCCCGGTATAAAACGGCAGTTCTTCGCGCACGTGTAGTCGGGCGCGAGTGTTGCGCAACTCGCGCATCAGGTCGACGATCCGGTGCAAGTCGGCGGCTTCGAATGCCAAGATCCACTCGTAATCACCCAGTGCGAACGACGCCAAGGTGTTGGCGCGGACGTCTTTGTAGTCTTTGGCTGCCATCCCGTGCTCGCGCAGCATGTCACGCCGGTCGCCCTCGTCCATGAGGTACCACTCATACGAGCGGACAAACGGATAGACGCAGATGTATGTCTGGGCTGGCTCTCCCGAGAGGAACGCCGGGACGTGGCCGCGGTTGAACTCTGCCGGACGGTGGATTGCCATTTGCGACCATACGGGCTCGAGACGACGGCCTACCTCGGTGCGGCGAACAGCCTGGTAGGCAGCCTGCAGTGCCTCGACGCGCGGCGCGTGCCACCAGATCATGAAGTCTGCGTCGGCGCGGAAACCGGACACGTCATAGATGCCGCGAACCGTCACGCCGTCACGCGCAGCATCGTCTAACACCTTCTGGATTTGAGCGGCTAACCCCTCGCGCTCATCAGGCAGCGGCGAGGCCACCCGAAAGACTGAATACAAGGCGTACTGGATCCCAGCGTTGATCTCCTCGGCTTGCTCAAGACTTGGCTCGGTGTGCTCAGAGTGATGCGTCTGCGTCATGGGCCCATTCTCACAGGCGAGGCTGGCAACTCGCTCACCGCCCTGGTCGCTGAGGCGATGCACGCCGGGATGCCCACGCCCTCCATCACGGCTCCGCAGATCACCAGCCCTGGCACCTGCGCAATCGAGGCACGAACGGTCTTGATTCGCTCCAGGTGGCCCACGGCATACTGCGGCAGTCCGCCACCCCAGCGCGTCACCACGGCGTCAATTGGCTCGGACAAACCTTCTCGGCGCACCCGTTGCAAATCGGTCAGCGCCATCTCGACGATCTCCACGTCGCTTCGCTGCAGAGTGCCGACTTCGCGGTGGCGCCCCAGAGAAACACGCATGATCGCAACATCGCTGCCGTCATCGCCTTGCCCTCGTCCGGCTGCAGCGACCCACTCCCACTTGTGCACGCTGTAGGTCGCAGCCTTGATGCGCAATCCCTCAGCAGGCGGCACCAAAAACCCGAACTAGGCAGGTCAGCCAAGACTGCTGCGGGGAAAGCCAACGTGACAATCGCCATAGACGCCATCTCGATCGCGGCAAGTTGGAAGGCTGCCTCGGGAGCGACACGGCCCAGCAGCCGGGCAGCGGCCGGAGGCGGCACGGCGACCACAACATCGTTAGCGATGAGCAGGCTGGGGTCTGGGACTGGCCCGGTGATGATCTCGAAACGGCCATCAGCGCGCTGGGACAACTCACGAGCGGTGACGTTGCGCTGCACATCGACGCCAGCCTCGGTGAGCTTGTGGGCCAGCCGCAGCGTGAGGGTGTGGATGCCCCCGGTCAGGCCAGCAAAGACAGGCGGGACAGGCTGGTCGGTCGCCTGCGGACTGGGCATGGCCTGGCCGCGACGGCCAGCACCGACTCACCATCTCGGTATGCCGCGGCCAGGGGTGGCAGGGCCGCTGCGGTCGAAATGTTGTCGGCGTGACCGGCATAAACACCACCGAGCAACGGCTCGATGAGGCGATCGACGACAGCCCGGCCCAGGCGTTGGCTGACGAAATCGCCAATCGAGATGTCGTCTCCATGCGAGCCGGTCTGCAGGTGTTCGGTCTCTTGCTCGACCCGCTGCAACTCGCTGTCGTTAAGCAGGCCCTTCAGCGTTGCTGGGTCGCTGGGGACACCCATCAGCGTTCGCGGCGGCATCTGGTGCATTTCGCCGCGGCTGTAAATCGAGGCACTGACCTTGTTGGGGTGCACGATGTGCTCAGCCAGGCCCGCCTCGCGCATCAACGCCAAACCCTCGGGCCGTCGCGCCAATAGCGACTCAGCACCCAAGTCGACCTGCACACCAGCGATCTGGCCACCGCGCAGCTTGCCGCCCACTTCAGGCTGGCCCTCCAACACGGTGATCGCCGCGTCGGGCCATCGACCGAGCAGCCGCCACGCCGCCGCCAGGCCGCTGATCCCGGCACCGATCACGACGATGTGCCGTTGGTCAGCGTCACTCAACGAGCTGAGACCTCATGCACCAGCTCAACGACTCGGGTGAGCACAGCCGGGTCAGTGCTTGGCAAGACGCCGTGCCCCAAGTTGAAGATGTGCCCCGGCGCTTGCTTGCCTTCATCAAGAATGCGGCGAATCTGCTTGTCCAGCACTTCCCACGGAGCGAAGAGCAGCGCGGGATCAAGGTTGCCCTGCACCGGCATACGGGCACCGGTCCGGGCGATCCCATCGGCAAGGTTGACGCGGTAGTCCACCCCAATGACGTCAGCTCCGGCCGCTGCCATGTCAGGCAGCAGTTCGCCGGTGCCCACACCAAAGTGGATGCGCGGGACGCCGCTGTCTCGCAGCTCAGTCAGCACGCGACGAGTGTGGCTCCACAAACTCGCGGTAATCCGCCTTGGACAAAAAGCCAGCCCAAGAGTCAAAGAGTTGGACGGCGCTAGCCCCGGCGGCTACTTGCACCTGCAAGAAACTGCTGGCGATGTCTGCCAACCGAGAGCACAGGTCATTCCACAACTGTGGGTCGCCGTGCATCAGCGCTTTGGTCTTTTCATGGTTCTTGGACGGCCCGCCCTCGACCAGGTAGGACGCGACGGTGAACGGAGCACCGGCAAATCCGATCAACGGGGTGTTGCCCAACTCGTCAGTCAACCGCGAGACCGACTCGGTGATGTCAGTAACCATGTCTGGCGTGAGCATCGGCAACCGGTCGAGGTCAGCGCGTGTGCGGAACGGCTCCTCGATGACTGGGCCGACGCCGGGCTTGATCTCGACATCGACACCGACGGCTTGATGGGCACGACGATGTCGGAGAAGAAGATGGCGGCATCGACTCCATGCCGGCGCACCGGCTGCATGGTGATCTCGGTGACCAAATCGGAGGTGCGGCAGGCTTCCAGCATCTGCGTGCCTTTGCGCAACTCCCGATACTCAGGCAGCGATCGCCCAGCCTGGCGCATAAACCAGACCGGGGTATGCGCCACCTCAAGTCCTCGTGCTGCTCGGACTAGGGCGCTGTCTTGCGGTGTATTGCCTTGGCTCACCCTTCGATCTTGTCATGCGGCCTCCGGCGTTGCGGTACCCGACTATCGGCCCACTCAGTCGTAGGCTGCCTGTGTGGTCAGCCGCATCTCCCCTGGCAAGAACCAGGGCACCGACACTCCCCTCGCGGGAGACGCTGCCGTGTTCGCTGCAGCGCTTGCAGCGATGCGCGGAGTTGGACTACGCCCTGAGCTCGCTATCGAGGAAGTTCCCGCGCCCACACGCCTGGCTCCACACGCCGTCGCTATCGCTGGCGAGGTGATCCCGCACCACCATGACGAAGACGACGACGCCATTGCGACCGGCCGCTTTGTGGTGCTCTTTGACCCAGAGAGCCCAGAGCCGTGGGAAGGCCAGTGGCGCCTCGTCACCTATGCCAAGGCCAACATGGAGCCCGAAGTTGGCGCTGACCCGTTGGCCGGTGAGGTCGGTTGGTCCTGGCTGACGGAGGCTTTGGAAGAGCGTGGCCTCTCGTGGGCTGCCGAGGCTGGCACTGTCACCGCTGTCTCCTCGCAGAGTTTTGGCGCGTTGGCTGAGCGTGAGTCGACCGTCGAGTTAGAGATTCGTGCTTCGTGGTCTCCTGTCATGTCGAAGTCGACCGAGCTCGCCGACCACTCCAAGCCTGGGCTGATCTGATGTGCACCCTGGCTGGTTTGCCGCCGCTTCCTGAGGGAGTCGTCGCGCTTCCTGGGATCAGGCGGTAGCGCCGGAATGGCCAAACAAACCTCCACACCCGAAGCGCAAGACGAGGCCAGCGATTACCGACATCTCGACGCGCCCGCTGAGGGAGTTCCTGATGTCGTCGAAGACGCTGCTGGGCTGCAACGGGCGATCGAAGCCCTACGCGCGGGCACTGGCCCAGTCGCCATCGACGCCGAGCGCGCTTCTGGTTATCGCTACGGCCAACGCGCCTACCTCATCCAGATCCGTCGCGAGGGCAGCGGCAGTTGGCTCATCGACCCCATCCCGTTTGACGACCTCACTGAGCTAGACGAGGCGTTGGCTGACGCCGAATGGGTGCTGCACGCCGCCACTCAAGACATCCCGTGCCTGGCTGAGCTGGGCATGCGACCCCGCAACCTATTCGACACCGAGTTGGGCGCCCGCCTGGCCGGCGTGCACCGCGTTGGCTTGGCGGCTGTCCTGGAGTATTACCTCGGCATCACGCTGGCCAAAGAACATTCAGCGGTCGACTGGTCCACTCGGCCACTACCCGAGCCCTGGCTTCGGTATGCAGCGCTCGACGTTGAATTGCTCGTGGAGTTGCGCGACCGGATGGAGCGGGATCTGCGCGAGCAACACAAGTGGGAGTTCGCCGCCCAAGAGTTTGAAGCACTCACTCACTTCGTCGGTCCAGAGCACCGACCGGACCCGTGGCGTCGCACCTCAGGGATGCACCGAGTGCGCAGCCCACGCGGCTTGGCGACAGTGCGCGAGTTGTGGCTCACTCGCGACAGCATTGCTCGCCGACTTGATGTGACCACTACTCGGGTGCTGCCTGACGCCACCATCGTCGACTTGGCGGCCAAGGCCCCCGGCTCGGCTAAGAATGTGCACAAGAGTCGCGCCGAAAAGACTCCCTCGCGTCAGCGGCGAGCCAGCCAAGGCCTCGCTACCCATGAAGCCGAGTGGATCGCGGCCATTGAGCGTGCGGCAGCCCTCGACAACGCTGATCTGCCTGAGATCCCCGCGCAGTCGGACACCCCGCCCCCAGCCCGATCGTGGAGTGACCGCGATGAGGTGGCTGCAGACCGGTTGGGCCAAGTGCGCGCCGATATGACTGCGCTGTCCGAGCATTACGACATACCTCTGGAAAATCTGTTGACCCCCGACGTGCTGCGCCGCGCCGTGTGGCGGCCCCCGGTCGATGATGACGGTGCCACCAGCGACGAGGCGGTGCACGAGTTGCTGACTTCGCTGGGCGCACGCCCCTGGCAAGCCGATTTGGCAAGCCCAGTCATCGCCCGTGCGGTTAACGACATCACTGGCCACGAGGCTGCTGCGTCCGACGCCTAGCGTTGTCACACCCCCACAGTGGGGCATATCACTGGAATAGCGCGCGGCCTGCGGCGTTGCACCCAGTGAGGTAAATCATCTAACAATTCACGAGATTTCAGTGGCTGATATCTCACATATGATCTACGATAGGAACCATGACCGAGCCATATCTGTCCCGCATCGGCGCGTTAATCCGCGATGCTCGCCGCCACAAGGCTTTGACCCAAAGCGAGTTGGCAAACCTGTTGGGCACCAGTCAAAGTGCCGTCGCGCGTATTGAACAAGGCAAGCAGAACCTCTCTTTGGAGATGCTAGCCCGCATCGGCGAATCCCTGGACTCAGAAATCGTTTCGGTCGGCAGCGCTGTTCCGCAGAACCTGCGCATCACTGGCGGCGTGAAGTTGTCCGGTGAGATCAACGTTCGGACGTCAAAGAACGCTGCCGTTGCGCTGCTGTGTGCCTCGATGCTCAACAAGGGCCGCACCACGCTGCGCAACCTGGCTCGTATCGAAGAGGTCAACCGCATCACTGAGGTGCTGACCTCTATTGGCTTCAAGATCCGTTGGCTGCCGGACTCCTCCGACTTGGAGATCGTCCCGCCGGCCAAGGTCGACCTGGACTCAATGGACGAAAACGCGGCCCGCCGCACGCGCACCATCATCATGTTCCTCGGCCCGTTGATGCACGAATTCGACGACTTCGAGCTGCCGTACGCCGGTGGTTGCGACCTCGGCACGCGCACCGTCGAGCCGCACATGATCTCGCTGCGTCACTTCGGCATTGACGTCACGGCCACAACCGGCTCCTACCACGCGACTGTGGACGAGAACCGTTGGCCGACCAAGCCGATCGTGCTCACCGAGCGCGGTGACACCGTGACCGAAAACGTCCTGCTGGCCGCCGCCCGCAACCCGCGCGAAACGGTCATCCGCAATGCCTCAAGCAACTACATGGTCCAAGACCTATGCGTCTTCTTGATGAAGCTTGGCGTCCAGATCGAGGGCTTGGGCACCACCACGCTGACCGTGCGCGGTGTCGAGCACATCGACATGGACATCGAGTACCACCCTCGGAAGACCCGATCGAAGCCATGAGCCTGCTGGCCGCTGGTGTCGTCACGGACTCCGAGATCACCATCAAGCGCGTGCCGATTGAGTTCATGGAGATCGAGCTTGCTGTGCTCGACACGATGGGCCTGCAGTACGAGCTCTCGGAGGAGTACAAGTCGGACAACGGCGTCACCCGCCTCGTTGACCTGCGCACCATCCGGGCCCGCTGAAGGCTCCGTTGGACAAGATTCACCCCTTGCCCTTCCCCGGCCTCAACATCGACAACCTGCCGTTCTTCGCGATCATCGCTGCCTGCGCCAAGGGCAGCACGATGATTCACGACTGGGTTTACGAAAACCGCGCGATCTACTTGACGGAGCTCACCACGCTCGGCGCCAAGGTCCACTTGATGGACCCGCACCGCGTGATGATTGAAGGTCCGACCAAGTGGCGTGCCGGCGAGATCATGTGCCCACCGGCACTTCGCCCTGGCGTCGTCATCTTGTTGGCCATGTTGGCTGCACCGGGCGTCTCGGTGTTGCGCAACGTCTACGTCATCAACCGTGGCTACGAAGACTTGGCTGCTCGCTTGAACGCTCTGGGCGCAGGCATCCAGACCTTCCGCGACATCTGAACTAGACGCCGTAATGGTGGTGCTTCGGCCTTCGGGCTGGGGCACCACCATTGTTTTTCGCTACCCCATCGGAAGGCCCTGACGTGGAGATTGTGACCGACGAGCGCGGTGGCTTGACGGTAATGCGCGATGGCCACCCGCAGTCCTACATCGATCTCGATGACCCCGAGTTGCTGGTCTTTGAATACATCCAGCACCTCGCCATGGTTATCGACGTCATGCCGACTGGCCCGTTGCGGGTGACCCACATCGGCGGGGCTGGGCTCACGCTCCCCCGCTACATCAACCACACCCGCCCCGAGTCTCCACAGATCGTGATGGAGCCGGATGAGGCACTCACAGCGCTGGTACGTCGTGACGCGCCCTTGCCGCGCCGTCACCGGATCCGGGTGCGCCCACAGACTGGTGCGCATGGGCTGCCCAAGCTGGCTAACAGCTCGGCAGATGCCATCATCCTCGATGCGTTTGCAGATGGCTCAGTGCCGGCCGATCTGCTGAGCGCTGAATCGCTGGGGCATGTCGCTCGTGCCTTGACGCCAGGTGGGATATTCCTGGCCAATGTCCCGGATGAGCCTGGCCTGCGATTTATCGCCTCAGTAGTGACCACCTTGCGCCAGTGGTGGCCACACGTTGGCTATCTGGCATTGACAGAAACGATCAAGGGCCGCCGATTTGGCAATGTGGTGCTGGTTGCTAGCGCTTCCCCACTTCCGGAAATCGAGTTGGCTCGGGCTGTCGCTCGCACAGACTTCCCCACCACCTTTCGCGGCGAACGTTCGGCCGCCAAATCAGCCGGGACGGCCAAGCCGCTGCCCGCGCAGGGCGCCGCGTCTCCGCTGGCACCAGACGCCGGATCGTGGCGAGTGCGCTAACGCGTTAGATTCAAGACATGGCTCGCACCGCATACCTGGATCATGACGGCCCTATCCCGCTGGCTCACCGTGGCTTTTCCTGGAAGGTTTGGAAAACACGATGTCCGCCTTTGGCGCGGCGGTCGACATGGGCTTCCGGTATGTCGAGACTGATGTGCACGCGACCAGCGACGATGTCGTCGTCGCCTTCCACGATGAGCGCCTCGACCGCGTCACCGATCGCACCGGCGCCATCATGGTGATGCCCTACGAAGAGGTCCGCCAGGCCAAGATTGGCGACACCGAGCACGTCCCCACTCTCGAGGAGTTGCTGGACGCTTGGCCTGACCTGCGAGTCAATATCGACATCAAGTCCCAGCACGCGATCACCCCGACCGTCCGCGTGATCGAACGGGCCAAAGCCCATGATCGGGTATGCCTTGCGTCGTTCTCCGACAAACGTCGCCTCGCCGCTCAGCGCCGTTTGAGCCGGCCAGTCGCGACCTCTGCTGGCCAGAGCGTTGGCGCCATGTTTCGGGCTGCGGCGACAACCCCTTCGATGTGGCGCGCCGGTGTGGTCAAGCGGAGCCTAGCCACGGTGGATGGTCTGCAGATCCCGGTTAGCCACCGCGGTGTCCCCCTGGTGACGCCCAGCAGCCTGGCCTCAGCCCATCAGGCCGGAGCTTTCGTGCACGTCTGGACCATCAACGACGCTGATGAGATGCGGCACCTGCTCGACCAAGGCGTCGATGGCTTAGTCAGTGACCGCGCTGACCTGCTGAAAGAAGTCCTGATTGAGCGCGGGCAGTGGAGCTAAAGATCACAACCGGTGAAGCGATAAATCGACGCTTGGCCGCCTGAGTCGATCAACTCAAACTCCGGCAGATTGGTGTTGAACGACCGCAGCCCCGGCGTGGCCTCTTCGTATTTGGCACCCTCGGCAAAAGACAACGTGTCGCCATAGACGTGTGTCACGCCAAGCGTGCGAATGGCCTCACAGACCTCAGGGTTGGTGCGCCAGTGGCTGAAGTCCTGCGCCAGCAGCAACCGCTCGGGAGACCCAGCAATCGGGGTGAGTTGTGGGTAGACGACATCGACACCGCTGCGAGCCAAGAGGTAGGGCGACCCGGCGCTGGCTTCCCCCAACACCAAGGCGTCGTCGGGCAAGGTTTGCGCTGCCCGGTCAACCATGGCGATCTCGTCTTCTTCCAGCATCGTGCCCCAGGCGATCGGCCAGGTGTTGTAGGTGGAAGACATGATGGTCGTCTGCGTGTTCCAGCGGAAGCCAAAGGTAGCCACCGCGATGATGCCAACGACGGCCAGAGCGGCTTTGCCGGTGGGCCAGTGTCGCCAGGCGGCCAATCGGTCGGCGACCCACGCCGCACCCGCGGCAGCCAGCATCACCGCCGGGATCACCAGCAACTGGTTAATCCGCGAGGCTTGGGTGTACCAAAGCCGGCCAAAATCCGCAACGGGTTCTCGGGCGGGCCAGCAGCCAGCAGGGTCAGGATGGCCGCAAGGATCAGCGCCACGATCAGCCAGCGTGACTTCTTCAACCGCCAGGACAACACGATGCCAATCGCGGCCAAGATGGTGATCACGACGTTAACCGAGGTGATGGGGTAAACGTAAATGAGGGGGTGATCGATCAGCAGCGACCCAATCCCCGGCAGATAGGACGATTGGCCGCCCCGTTCATACGACACGATCGAGCTCACCGGTTCGCTGGTCAGCACCATGATCGAGACAAACAGTGCAGCGGTTGACCCCAACGCCACCCAGAGGCCAACGGCGAGTTGATGACCACGCTTCCACCAACGCACGGCAACCCTGACGAGCAGCACCACGAGCACAGGGCCGGCCAGCAGGGCGAGGGAGAACAGGCCCGAACCGTGCGAGAGCACCACACCGGCAAGCGCCCACGCCAAGCCCAATCCGTATGCGGTGTGCACCCGCCAGCCGAGATCACGCCTGAGCGTAGAGATCAGCAGCGCCAGAGTGCCGGGGATGCAGGCCACGCTCAGCGCAAGGGCCAAACGCCCAGCATCGAGACAGCGATGGCCGGGAACGTCACGAAGGTAGCGGCGATGACGGGCACCATGACCACAGGCAAGGCGCGGCGCGGCCACACCACGCGGGCCAGGGCAATCAGACCAGCGATCCAGATGATCGAGCCAATGATGATGGAAGATCCGTTGGCAGCTTCGGTCACCGTGCCAAAGCCGGGAGCGATGGCGACCAATCCGTGCCAGACCGAGGGATAGTACGGAGCGATCGTGTCGGCATACATCGGGGCGAGCCCGCCCAGACTGGAGGCGTTGCCAGTGTCATCGATAAACCAGACCGCGTTGACGTGATAAACCGCGTCCCAGGCCTGACCAGGCATGTTAGCGCCGCCCATACCGACCATCATGGCCAGCGCCAGGACGCCACCACCCAAGGCCCAAGCGGCGACGAGCCAACCCTGCTCGCGAGGCGCGAGACGCTTTTGCCCAGCGACCCGTGCCGTCTTGCCACTGGTCAGCGTGCCGAGTGCAAGGCCAAACCCGGCTGCGATCAGCCACGCCAACCCGACAGCCAGCGCGAAAGAGGTCAAGGCCCAGGGCACGCCGAGCCAGTCCATCAAGACGGCCACGACCCCGGCATACCCAGAGGTCACTGCGGCTCCAGCGCCGAGGGCAACGAGGCCCCGGACACCGAGCAACCGCAAGACCCCATAGCCCGGCAGCACCCAGAGCAGCGCCATGGCCAGCAGGCCCGGCGCGACGGCGAGCCAACTCATGCGGTGAGGCTCTCGCCTCCACCAATCGTCAGACTCGGCACACCAGTGAAGTTGCTGGCCCGGGTGATGCGGCGGCCATCGAGAAGCAGGCGCACGCCAGGCAGGTCTGAGGTCGTCAGGTCGGCGTATTCGGGGTGGTCAGCCTGCACGATGGCGACATCAACCTCAGCACCCAACTCGTGCGCGGTCCAGCCGAATCCGGCCAACTCATCGGCGGAGTACATCGGGTCGTGAACGGTGACGATGGCACCACGTGCCAGCAAAGAGTCAACGGTCGCGAAGACGCCAGAGAAGGCGGTCTCCTTGACCTTGCCCCGGTAGGCGGCGCCCAAAACGACGACGCGCAGGCCCGCGAGTGAGCCCAACAACGCTTCGGCGCGAGCCACCGCATACTCAGGCATCGCGGCGTTAGCGGCACGAGCGGTGCTGACGATGCTCGCGTCGGGGTCAGTCGAGAGGTAGAGGCGTGGGTAGACCGGGATGCAGTGACCGCCGACGGCAATACCGGGTTGGTGGATGTGGCTGAAGGGCTGGGAGTTGCAGGCTTCGATGACGCGCTGCACGTCGATGCCCACGATGTCGGCGTAGCGAGCGAACTGGTTGGCCAGGCCAATGTTGACGTCGCGATAGGTCGTCTCGGCAAGTTTGGCCATCTCGGAGGCCTCGGCGCTGCCCATGTCCCACACACCGTTAGGGCGAGGCAGGTCGGTTCGCTCGTCGAAGGTCAACACTTGCTCGTAGAAGTCGATGGCCTTGGCCGTGCCGGCTTCGGTGAGCCCGCCGACGAGTTTGGGGTAGCGACGCAGGTCTTCGAAGACGCGGCCGGTGAGCACCCGCTCGGGGCTAAATACCAGGTGGAAGCCTTCGTCGCTACCTTCGGCCAGGCCGGAGATCTCTTCGATCATCGGCTTCCAGCGGCCACGGGTGGTGCCAACCGGCAGGGTTGTTTCATACGAGATCAGCGTGCCGGGGGTGAGGTGCTCGGCGAGCGAACGGGTCGCGCCATCCATCCAGCCAAAGTCGGGCTTGCTCTCAGCGTCAACAAACAGTGGGACAACGAGCACGACGGCATCTGCATTCGGGATGGCGTCGGCGTAGTCGGTGGTGGCGCGCAACTTGCCGGCGGGCACCAACCCGGCCAGCTTTTCGGCCAGGTGCGCCTCCCCGGAAAGGGCTCTTGACCAGCATTGATGATGTCCACGACCGCTTGATTGACATCGACGCCAACCACGTCGTGACCTGCGTCGGCGAATTGCACGGCAAGTGGCAACCCGATCTTGCCTAGCGCGACAACAGCGATCTGCATTGAGTCCTACCCCTCGTGGTGACATCAGTACCCCACGAGGATACGGCCTCGTGCTGGACTTCTGCTGGCACTCAGTTGCGTGTGGCCAGCCACGAGGCAGCCATGAAGCGCGGCGGCGCTTCTGGGTGCAACAACTGACTCATCTGAGCCGGTATGAGGGTGCGTGGGCGGCCATGACGACGTCGCGCTTTCGCTGCGTTCAGAAGCGTCTGGGCTTCGATGCTCGGATCGCTGGCCGCCTGGAGGAGCGCATGGTCAGCGCGGGACAGTGGTTTGGCAAAATCCGGGGCGGCCTGGGCGAATTGCTCCAACATCTGGGCGAGGGCCACACGCTCGTCGGCCGTCCACCAGCCTGGGTCTTGGCGATACCAAATGGCGCCAAAAACGTGGATGCGCACCAACTTGGTGACGATGGCCGTGCGCAGTTCCTCTGGGTAGCCGGCGAACCAGTCTTGAGCGAGCAAGTGCCGCAGGAAGGTGAACTCTTCGGTGATGCTGCGCGGGTCGAGAGTCACCCGATCGGTGGCATCTTCGCCGATCACATAGGCGGGGCCATGGCGGTCGATCGCCACTTTGGTCTCACACCAGAGTCGGGTCACATACGACACATCGCCGCCGACCCGCATACCCTCAACAAGCTCTGCCCCGAGACGCTGACGTGCAGCGTTAGACACCAAACCCAACGGCGCGCTGCGATAGCTCAGCCGGTCCTTGATGGGGTCGGCAAGGCCGCTATGCCAATGCCGAGCAGGTGGTGTCGGCACAGCTCTGCCAGGCTGGCCGAGGCTGAGCCTGGTCAGCACGCTCTCCGCGCCGGTCTTGCGGGCCACCCCAGCCAGGAGTCGATAGCGCCAGGGCTCAAAGTGTCATCTGAGCCCATGATCGAGACGAACTGGGCGTTGCTCGCCCGCATCCCTGCGTTGAACGGGCCGAAGCACTGCGATATTCATCGGTATGCGCCAAGAACGCGACTTGGTCACGGTGTGCCTGGGGCAACTCGGCTGCGATGACGTCTGGTTCTACGTTGTGGCAGACCACCGCGACGGATGCGTTGACAGCATTGCCGTCGAGCACGCTCGCGACAGCGCGGGCGATGGGCCGGGTGGGTGTGTGAACGGCGATGATCACCTCAACAGGCTTCACCGCAGGTGGCCCCGCATCTGCTCAGCGACGAGATAGGCCTGGTCGTAGGAGTCAGCGACCGTCGCTGCGGCGAACTGATCACCAATGGTGTCGCTGATTTGACCCGCACTCAGGTTTGTTGCCGTGCTCAAGACCTGCTCGATCGCGTCTGCGTAGGCAGCGGCATTTTGCTGTGAAACGGTGCGACCGACAGTGGAGTCGATGTACTCCCCTGGCCACCGGTTGAGCCGACAATCACCGGGCGGCCCGACAGAATGGCCTCGGCGCAAGAGACAAAGAAGTTGTCGCCCCGGGTGGGGCCAAGGAAAGGTCCGCGTCGGCATACTCACGCAGCACCCCTTCGCGGTCTAAGGTGCCAACCAAGGTGACCTTGTCGCCGATCTCGAGCGCGGCAGCACGAGCGATGACGTCTGGAGCGAGATCGCCGTCACCGACGAACCGAATGCTGGCCGGTTGACCGCGCCGGATCAGCTCAGCGACGACATCAACCGCGAGGACGGGGTCTTTGCGTGCGATGAGGCCACCGACGCTGACGAGCCGCAACTCTTTGGCGATGTCAGCGGCCGTTCGCCGCGGACTCGGGAACGGTGCGGGCACGATGCATGGGATAACCAATGTCGGCGCGGTGCCACGGACTTCACGAATCGGCTCAGCCAGATAGCCGCAGACAGCGGTGACGACATCGGGACGTTTGAGCAGTTGCATCAGGCCAGGCAGCGCGGCCTGCCAGATGTCGGGAAGTGTCTGTGGAGCGGTGATGCCCGACCAGTGCTCGGTGTGAATCCAACTGGCCTTGGGTCGCCAGGACGCCATCGCGAGCAGTGATGAAAACGCCATTGAGTGGACGACGTCGGCCTTCGCTGCGAGCTTTGGAGCTGCTTGCTGGCACGCAGGACCGAGAAAACGTCCGTGGTCTTCATCGGAATCCGCAGCACCGGGATGCCCTCGATCGTGGCTGCTTCGCCATAGGTGCCCGGCCGGCCCTTGTCATGCGCCTCGAGCTTGGCCAACTGCTCCGGTGGCGACAAGTGGATCAGCGCCACCTCATGCCCGAGCGAGGCCAAAGCCAACGCATCTTTGACGACAAAAGCACCCGTTGAGGGATGACTCTTGGTGGGCAGCCATGTGGTGACGGCAAGAACGCGCATACCCCCAAAACTACCCGTTGGCCTAGGGTTGAGGCTGTGAAGGTCCTCAGCGTGGTGGGCGCGCGCCCCAGTTTGTGAAACTTGCCCCTATTGCTGCCGAGTTCGCCCGTCGTGGCGTCGAGCACGTGATTGTGCACACCGGTCAGCACTACGACCCGATACTCTCTGATGTGTTCTTTGCTGACCTGGGGATTCCTGCGCCGGACACCCACCTTGGCGTGGGCAGCGGATCGCATGGACAGCAGACCGGCGCCATCCTGGGCGCCCTCGAAGAGGTCTTGGCGCACCATCAGCCGGACTGGGTGCTGGTCTATGGCGATACCAACTCAACGTTGGCCGCTGCGCTGTCTGCGGTGAAGATGCACCCCGAGTGGCCCACCTTGAGGCAGGCTTGCGATCGTTTAACCGTCGGATGCCCGAGGAGCACAACCGGGTTTTGACCGATCATGCTGCTGATCTCTTGCTTGCTCCGACTTCGGTGGCCGCCCAGCACCTGGCCAACGAAGGTCTGAGCGACCGCACCGAAGTGGTCGGCGATGTCATGGTCGACGTGCTGATGACCGTCCGCGATTCACTGGCTGACCACGCTGCAGTGCTTGCCCGGTTGGGCGTGAGCGCCGGTGAGTTTTCAGTGGCGACGATCCACCGAGCAGAAAACACGGATGACCCGGCGCGGCTGGCTGCAATTGTTTCGGCGCTGCACGAGGTCGATCACCATGTCGCGTTGCTGGCCCACCCACGGTTGCGGGCCAAGGCCGAATTGCACGGGATCTCCTTGCTGGCGGGTCGTTGTCGGTGCACGACCCGTTGGGCTATCCCGACCTGATCGCTGCGGTCTCTCAGGCTCGCGGCGTCGTCACTGACTCCGGCGGTCTGCAGAAGGAAGCTTTCGTGCTGCGGGTGCCCGGCACCACGGTGCGCACCGAAACTGAATGGGTTGAAACCCTCGACGGCGACTGGAATGTCCTTGTTGAGCCAGGGCAAGCCTTGGCTGCTGCGGCGTCCCGGCCACGACCGCAAGCAACTGATGCTGCGCCGTATGGCGTGGGGCAGGCCGCGTCAGCCGTCACCGACGCGTTGCTTGCCCGCCTAGAGCGTCAATAGCCCTCGCCCAGCCCTGGATCTGCTCTTCAGCGCTCAATTGATAAGCGACCGCATGGCTAGCCGACTTGAAGCCGGCGACCTGCTCATCGCTGAGCCTGTCCAGAGCGGCTGCCAGGCTCTGCGCGGTGAAGTCCTCGGTCACAGCGCCCAGTCCGTGCTGCTCAATGAGGCCTGCCATCTCGGGACTCGGCCCAACGATGATGCCCAATCTCGCCTGGATGAAGTCGAAGAACTTGTTCGGAAGGGTAAACCTATAGTTAAAGGTGAGGGGCGGGAGAACGAATATCCCCAGGTCAGCCTGCGCTAGTCGATCGCCAAGCTCGTGCGGAGCAACGGGCTCGTGAAAGGTGACCTGCGGTAAGTCTTGAGCGCTCGCCTTCAACTCAGCCAGATAGGCCGGATCGTTCGGCATCAAGTACAGGTCGAGGGTTGTCTCTCGGTTGGCCAAACGGACCGCGTCGATCATCACATCGAGGCTTCGGTTGCGGCGGGCTGACCCGAATGGACTAGCCGCAACGGATCCCCGACAAGTGTCGGTTCGCGGTCGACATAGGGAGCGGCATTGACCACCACGTCGGGCGCGATCCCAAACTCGCGCTCGTATTCGCGAGCCAACTCGGCGCCAACCGTCGAGGTTGAATCCGCCTTAGTCACCCAGCGCTTCACGATCCAGCGGTTGTAGGGAGCGATGAACAGCCGCCAGCGCCAAGACTCCTCGTTTTGCCTCGGTGCATACTCGTGCAGATCCGCGTGAACCCCTGAGCACCCAAAGTCATCGCGAGCGGCACGGTCTCAACGTCGTTGGCCAGGATCAGATCCCAGGTGCCTGGCCTGAGGGTGCCCCGCAAGTGCGAGATCACCGGCGAGGTGTCATAGGCCCGTTGATAGCGCCGCGCGATCACCTGTTTGCGGTCCTTGTGCCACGCGACGATGGAGTGTGGGATGCGAACATGCCCAGCCAACTCGATCCCGTCGCCATCGGGTGCCTCACCGTAACCAACGGTGGTGACCGCATACCGGGGGCTCAGCAGGCGCAGTTGTCGCAGCAATCGGGCGTCAGACTTCAGCGGGCTGAAGGTGATGATCAGCAGGCTGCGCCGGTCATCGATGGGCGCCGAGCCCGTGCCCTCGCTCACTGGCCGCCATCTGCATACAAGACATCGGCATACAGAGCCACCAGCGCATCCGCTTCATGCGTCCAATCCAACTTCTTCGCCGCTGCTCGAGCCGCCGTGCGGTAGGCCTCCGGGTCTGCAAGGACTTCTGAGATCGTCTCGGCCAAATCAGCGGGCTCCGTCAGCTCAAAAATCTCGCCCACGCCGTGTTCTCGGACGATTGCCGCCGTGTCGCGCAGGTTCGCCGCCACGATCGGCAGCCCCGCGTGGATCGACTCAAACAGCTTGTTGGGCAGGCTGTATTCGTAGCTCAAACAGATCGGGCGCACGAAGACGACCGAGACATCGGCATCCCGCAGCGCATCGGAGACTTCATGCGGCGCGACGGCACCCACGTAGTGGACGCGGTCGGTGACTCCCAGCTCGGTGGCCAGTGCGTGTAACTCGGCGAGGTAGCCCGCTTCGCCATAGCCCAACAGCACAAACTGCACATGCTCCGGCAAAGCGCCAACGCCCGCAGGGTTTCTTCGATGCCTCGCGAAGTGGTGATGCGCCCGCCGTACGCAATGACCTGGTCACTCGCCTGCAGACCGGCACGCCCCGAAGTTGGGGCACATTCGCCGCGGCAGCTTTGGCCTTGCCCTTGGTCCGCCGCGGAATGTTGCGGACCAGGGTCGGCAACTCGGGCAGGTCGTAGGTGTCCTGCAGCCAGGTCGCAATCGATGGGCTCACGGTGATGACGCCGTTGGCCGACCCGATCACAAACGCCTCAATCGCGGACTCAACCAAGGGCGCGAGGGGACGGTCTTGACGCACATTGCGGTGCCGCCACAACTCATGCGCGTCATAGATGACATTGGCGCCGGTGCGCTGGGCGATCCACCAGGCCGGAGCCAGCGTGTTGCCGTCGTTAGCGTGGATGACGTCGGGCTTCCACGCGATGGCCTCCCCGCCATCGTCGCCCAATACACTCAAACTCACGGTCCGGTATGTCCGGAGCCAGACATCGTTAACCACCGCCTTGGTGGTGGTCGCCAGGCTGTTCGCCGCCTCCGGGGCAGCGGCCGAAGTGGTCGCAGACTTCGCCGGAGCCGGAGCAGCAGCGCCGGCCGGTGTCGCATCAGCCTTCACGGCTTGGGCAACTTCGGGAGCCGTCCGCCCCGTGGCCCGGCGAGCAAGCGCGAGAGCCCACGGCGCATAACGCTGCAGTGAAAACTCTGGAGAGCGGTGCACCGGGATGTTGTCACCGACAATGTCGTTGCCCTCGACATACCCGGCACGCTCCCGAGCGACAGCGAAATCCGAACCTCGGCCCCAGCGCTGCGCAGCGATGCTGCCGTCTTGAGCACCCGAGAATCAGCGTGCGCATCGTTGTAGACGAGCAGGGCGACCCTGGGCGCACGGCCGTTGATCTGCGGCAACGTGGGATTGGTCATGTGTTGTCCTCTCGTGAAGCCTGCGGGCCAAGGCCAGCCAACGCGGCTTGCAAGGCAAAGTCTGGTTCGGCCGCGACCACCTCATCAAGGTGCCGCTCACGACCATCTGGCCATCACGCATGAAGCAAACCTGTTCGCTATGCCGAATCGTCGCGAGGCGGTGAGCCACCACGATCACGCTGACCTCACCGGCCAACTCGCGGATGGCTGCGGTGACGTCTGCTTCGGTGGAGGTGTCGAGGGCTGAGGTGGCCTCGTCCATCACCAAGACCAACGGGTCGGTGTAGAGCGCACGGGCAACGCCGAGACGCTGCCGCTGACCGCCGGAGAGGTTCAACCCACGCTCGCCCACTTTGCCGTGGATGCCATCGGGACGCGCCTCAATAGTGTCGAGCAATTGAGCCCGCTTGAGTGCGCGCCGCACCCGCTCCTCATCGACCTCAGAGTCTTTCCAGGTCAGAGCGACGTTGCGGGCCACCGAAGCGTCAAACAGCGACACGTCCTGTGGCACATAGCCAACCCTTGCCCGCCACGCTGGGAGGACCTCGGTGAGCGGCTTCTCCCCCACTAAGACCTGCCCATCGCTGGGCTCCAGCAGGCCAAGAATCACGTCGACCAGGGTCGATTTGCCCGAGCCAGACGCACCAACCAGGGCCAAGGTCTCGCCAAACGGCAACGTCAGGCTGACATCGTGCACTGCCGGAACAGCGCCACCGGGATAGGTGAACGAAACATCATCCAGGCGCAGCGAGCGAGCATCCGGCGGCAACGTGACGTCATCATCGCGCTTGGGCGGCACCAGGTATTGCTTGCCTCGCTCGATCTCGGCCAACACCTGCTGAGCAAACGGCATGTTGGCGCCGGTCTGAGCCATGATCGTCTGGAATCGGGTGAGCGAAGGGACGATGCGGAAGCCCGCCACGCCAAACAGTGCGACGGCCGCGAGCGCTCCGGTGGGGCCATCTTGGGCGTAGCCGATAGCTCCGCCGATACCGAGGCCACCGATCAGGGCGGCTTCCAAGACATACCTCGGGATTGCCCCCAGGAACGACTGGTTGGCCCTCGCGTGCGAGGACTTCTTGCGCACCTCGAGCACGACCTCAGCAACTTCACCCGACTTGTTGCGCAGGGTGATTTCCTTGAGCGAATGCACCATCTCAGAGACGAGTCGCACGGCTTGGGTTGAGTAGTTGCGGTTGTCGCGTCCCGCTTGGACGGCACGTTGCAGCACCCAGGTGTAGAGCAGCGTTCCGACGAGACCGAAGTAGATGATCGTCACGGTCGCCAACAATGGTTGGGCCAAGACGAGCACCACGAGCACGGCGACAAAGGTGAAGATTTCGCCGGAGAGTTGGGCAAACGGGATCAGCACGCCTGCGACGGTGGCGCCGACCCCGACATCGGTGGAGCGCACCAAGTCGGTCGAGTGTCGCTGCAGCCGCTCGGTCCACGGCGCGCGGAAGGTGGTCTCCAGAAGGCGAGCGCCGAGAACTTGCTCAAAACGGGCAAACCGGCGAGTGGCCCAATATTGCAGCAGGATCGCCAGCACACTCTTGCTGATAATCAGCCCGCCGATCATGCCGAGCGCGATGCCAACTGACGTGGCTCGCTGAGCGATCCAACGATGGGCAGCGCGACAGTCGCTTCGCCAGCCAACATCGGCGGCATGATGATGGCCAAGATGCCAAGCGCTGCGACATCGAGCACAGCCAGCGCACTTTGCAGCACGGCAAACCAGATCATGAACCCACGAGTGCCTGGCGGGAGCACCGTCAGCAATTCTCGGACGGTGCGCAGGAGGGTGGGCATTGCCTCAGCCTATCGGGGGCGCTGCCTATGACCACTAAAGTCAGAGGCGTGGCTGCACCAAAGGACCAGCGAAATGGGCGTACCGGGCCTATCAATCCCTCCCCGCACCGTTGAAAGGCGCGGGCGTTCGCGCTCAGCAGCGCCGCGCTGAGGGCGAAGTCCGGACGCTGCCGTGGTGGTCAGAAACAGCAACGACCAACGTATGGGTGGGTCCGCTCAACACGGCAGGGCAAGCGAGCGCTTGGGCTGGCGCCATCAATCAGCACCTCGGCGCAGGTGGCTCAACGCAGGCGGTCAGCGTTGCAGCGATGCGCCGCTCTGCTGCCCCAGTGACGGCCTATGCGGTGGACGCAACTCTCACGTTGCCGATGCAGCTGCATGGTCAGGCTGCTCTACGGGACGTTGTGCTGAGTGCTCCCGGCGCCACCCACGCCTTGGTGGAATCTGGCCGCCCGGTGCTGGGCGAATACTTCGCCAACACCCTGCTTGATGACGCCGAAGCCTTGCGAGGTGCTGACGTTGAGGTTGCCCTGGTGTTGCATGGCTCTGAGATCCGCGACCTGCATGCTCACGCCGAGCGTGACCTGTCTTCGCCGTTCCGCGGTGAGTGGTCAGATCGGTGGCAGTCCATGCAAAGCAATGTTGAGGCAACTCGCGAGATCCTGGCCGCATGGACCGGCCCAGTCTTCGTGACGACAGCCGACCTGCTCGATGACGTGCCCGAGGCGACTTTGCTCCCGGTCGTCGCTGATGTAGCCAAGATGCAGGCCGCTCCGTCTGTTGCCCCGTTGAGCCGCGATGTCCCCACCGTGCTGCATGCGCCATCCAATCCGTTGCTCAAGGGCAGCGCTGAGATCGACTCTGTGCTCCAGCAGATGGAAGACGAAGGGCTCCTGACCTATCGACGCCTCGTCGGTGTCCCGCACGCTCAGATGGCAGCCACTATCGCCGCCGCCGACATCGTCATCGATCAGATTGTGCTCTCGAACCCAGGAGTCTTGCTGGCAGAGTCGATGGCTGCCGGTCGCATTGCGGTGGCTCATCTGCGAGATGAGGTGCGGATGAGGATGCAGCGCAATGACCCCCAAGGCGAGGCTCCCCGGTCACTGAGGCAACCCCCGACAACCTGCGTGAGGTGATTGCCGGGTTGCTCGGCGATCGAGAAGGCTCTCAAGAGTTAGCTGCGCGCGGGCCAGCCTGGGCAACTCGCAACCATGACGGCACTCGCAGCGCCGCAGTGTTAGCTGACTTCCTCAGCGCTTAAGGTCGCGCCAGCGCTGCAGCATTTCCTCAACATCGACGCGGCCCACGACTGGCGGCATACCGTTGCCGAAGTAGGGCTTCTTGCGGTCAGCAATCACGCGGTCATTGAAGTCGACCAGGGCTGCCCGCACATCGGCTTCATCGCCGAGATGCGCCAACGACTCAGGGAAGGTCGAACGCTCACGACGAAGCCCCATCGCCGGATGCATCAGCGTGGTCGGATCGACCTTTTCCCGGCGGACCATTTGGTTGACCCACCAGTTGGTGTCGTGCGGCTTGTCTAGATCCTTGAGTGGTTTGCCTGCGCCTGGCAGGTTATTGAAATCGCCGCGACGCAACAATAGGTCACATCAACATGTTCCAATTCACCAATGCCAATGTTTGCCAAGCGAGCGGTCGTGCCGGTCGCACAACAGTGGGTATGTCAGAGGGCAGTGGGAGGCTGAAACCATGAGCAACACAGATCGCACGTGGAGTGGCCGGGTGTTCATCGCCACCAGCGTCGATGGTTTCATCTCGGACCTCGACGGCAACCTCGAGTGGCTGACGGACCCACCCGCTGAACCTCGACATGTCTCGGCACACGAGGGCGACGACGCACCGCCCGACTGGGATGGCTTCACGGCCAATGTAAGCCATCTCGTCATGGGCCGAGGCACCTACGAGAAAGTCATGACGTTTGGCTTCTGGCCCTACGACAAGTTTCGGGTCATCGTCATCAGCACTCAGCTCAGGCCAGGCGACGATGAACGCGTCATCGTCGTTGACTCGGTCGAACGTGCCTGTGACCTGTTGGCTGAAGAGAATGCGTCCACCGCCTACCTCGACGGTGGCCAGGTGATCACCGAATTTCTCAAGCGCGGGTTGATTGATGAGCTCACGATTTCGCGAGCACCGGTGATCCTCGGCTCGGGGCTTCCGCTCTTCCACTCGCTGCCGGCCCAAACCCGGCTCATTCACCTGGGCACGTCCACGACTGACTCGGGCATGACCAACACCCGCTATCGGGTCGCGAACTAGCCTTTCCAGCGAGGCCAGAGAAGCTAGCGGCGACGCAGAACGCGGTTAACAACCTCAACGGCCCCGCGTCCGGTCGCAGCAAGTGAGCGATGGTCAAGCACCCATTGCCGACGGCGTTGGTTATGCGCGAGGGCTTGCTCGTCGCCTTGGCTCGAGTGCTCATCCAACACGTCGATCATCGCCTGGGCGACAGCGTTAGCGTCGTGCTCAACGGCCTTCCCCAGCTCGAGGGCGGCCACGTCGGCAGCCGCAGGTCCGGGCCCGGCAAAGACCACAGGCGTGCCACAAGCAAGCGCTGCGAGCACCTTGGTCGGATAGGCAAAGTCGTAGCCCAGCCCAGGCTTCACGCTGACCAGCGCGCCAACCGCATCCCGTTGCCAGACGGCGGCTTCGGCAGCAGGCACCAGGGGTCGCAATTCGAGAGCGCCTTCGGGCAATTCACCTTGCAGTCGCAGCAACTCCGGCCAGGAACTCCCTGCCCTAAAAACACCAATCGCGCGCCGGGGTGTGTTTCCAACACCTGGCTCATGGCCTGGGCAAAAACCTCGGCGCCCTGCCATTCGCTGGCAGTCCCCGCATACACAAAATAGGGGTTCGTCTTGCCGGTGACTCCCCCGTCGGCGGCGGTGTCGAAGATATCGGTGTTGATCCCGTTAGGGACGACCGTGACCGAAAGCGCGCCGAGTTCTTTAACCCGGTCGGCTACTCCGTCAGACACCGCAATCGTCTCAGCAGCTCCCCGCAGCGCATAGCCCTCAAGGGCTCGAACCACGCGAACGACCCACTCGGGTGCACCGGTCGATTCGGAGGCATCCGACCACACGTCAGCGCCGTAGTAGATATACGGGATCTGCGGCTCCTGCTTGATCAGCGCACGCAGCCACAACGCTGTCCGCACCACCGCACCGGTCGTCGGTGGCGGTTCGACGACGACAGCGTCAGCGTGGTCCATCAACAACAAGCGCAACGCCAGGGTATGTCGAAACTCATGTAGGGGACGTACCCCGGACATACCCAGCATCGTCGCGCAGCACGGGCCATCGCGACACCTCGATGCCCTCGGCGGCTTCGTCGTCCAGTGCCGATTCAAGGGCGGCAGGCGGTGTCGCAGTCAAAACCTCAACGCGATGTCCTGCCCCGCGCAGAGCCTTCGTCAACGCGCCAAGCCGGAACGTCGCGGCCGCTGACTCTGGTGCGAAGATCCGGCTGGCAAGGACGACTCGGCTCACAGCGTGATGGCTCGATCCGTGGCGGCCGACTCCAAACAGCCTCAACGACTGTCAGGGTGTGGACGCCTTCCTTCATCGAGACGACGAGCGCATCCGCGCCATCGCGGCCCCAGAGCGCGTCGCGGAAGTTCTCCTGCTCAACGCGCAACGGCTCGCGGCGGCTCAAGGCAAGCGCGTCGAGTCCCCTCGGAGACTCCGCGGAAGGCCGAAGCTTGATCCCAGTCAGAGGTGACATCGCCATTGGCATAGAAAGTCAGATCGCCGGTCAGTGTGTCGGCAACAAACGCGCCCTTTTCGCCGGTGGCGACAGTGGCGCGCTCCTTGCGCGGTGACAGCCAGTTGACGGTGTGACTGACAATGATGCCGTTCTCCAGGCGGCCGGTCGCAACGACCATGTCCTCGTGCTCACGCCCCGATCGGTGGGCGACCTGGCCGGTGACCACCGCATACGGCGACTGGGCGATCCAGGAAGCCAAGTCAATGTCGTGGGTCGCCAAGTCCTTGACGACACCAACATCGGCAATGCGCGCTGGGAACGGACCCTGTCGCGACGTGGTGATTTGGAAGACCTGGCCGAGCTCGCCAGCCTCGATGCGACGACGCATCTCCAACAGTGCCGGGTTGCAGCGCTCGACATAACCGACCGCCCCAACCAGCCCAGCATCCGCAAACGCCGACGCGACCTTGCGACCGGACTCGACGGTGGCAGCGATCGGCTTCTCCACCATCGTGTGCACGCCAGCCTGCGCCAACGCCAGGGCGACCTCTTCGTGCAAGAAGGTCGGCACGGCAACCATGGCCGCGTCGATGCCAGCATCAATCAGCGCTTGGACGTCGGGCAGGACCTCGAGCTCGCGGGCCACACCGTGCTTATCCCCCATCGGGTCAGCAACGGCGATCAGATCCATGCCTTCGACTTCGCGGATGACGCGGGCGTGGTGGCGCCCCATTGAGCCGAGGCCGATCAGACCCATCTTGATAGTTTTACCCTGCTCGATGCCGCTCATGCGCCCGCCTTAGCCACAGTGTTGACGGCCTCGACAATACGCTCGAGGTCTTCTTGGGTCAGCGATGGGTGGACCGGCAGCGAGATCACTTCACGGGCGGCCTTGGCGGTCTCGGTTAACTCGTGATCCGGCGCAAAACGGGCTAGTGAGATCAACTCGTGGTTGGGGATCGGGTAATAAACACCGCAACCAACCTGGTGCTCTTCCTTCAGCGCCTGCATGAAACGGTCACGCTGTTCGCCGGTCGCGCCATCAACGCGGATCGTGTACTGGTGATAGACGTGAGTGGCGTTGTCGCGCACCGGTGGGGTGACGACACCGGAAAGGTTCGCATCCAAGAACGCCGCGTTGGCCCGGCGCTGCTCAGTCCAAGCGCCGACCTTGGTCAACTGCACGCGACCGATCGCGGCGTGAATGTCGGTCATCCGGTTGTTGAAGCCGACGACCTCGTTGGCGTATTGCTTTTCCATGCCCTGGTTGCGAAGGAGGCGCATGCTGCGAGCCATCTCTTCATCAGCGCAGGCGACCATGCCGCCCTCACCGGAGGTCATGTTCTTCGTCGGGTAGAGGCTGAACATGCCGAACGTGCCAACGAACCGACCGGCTGGCCGTTGTACTGAGCACCGTGTGCCTGGGCTGCGTCTTCGAAGATCTGGGCGCCAGCGCGGTCAGCAACCTCGCCCAGCGCGTCCATGTCGGCCGGGTGGCCATACAAGTGGACCGGCATGATGCCCACGGTCCGCTCCGTGACAGCAGCAGCGACCGAGACCGGGTCCAGGTTAAAGGTGTCGCGCGAAATGTCAGCAAACACGGGGGTAGCGCCCGTTAGCGCGACCGAGTTGGCGGTGGCGGCAAAAGTGAAGGACGGTACGATGACCTCGTCACCTTCGCCAATGCCAGCGGCGATCAAGCCGAGGTGCTGCCCGGAGGTGCCAGAGTTGACTGCAACGCAGACACGCCCGCCCACCATCTGGTCAGCGAACTCCTTTTCGAAGGTCGCCACTTCAGGGCCTTGAGCAATCATGCCCGAGCGCATCACCCGGTCGACGGCTTCGCGCTCGTCGTCACCGATGATGGGTTTGGCTGGGGGGATCATGGATTGCGTCACTAGTTTTCTACCTGCCTGATCGTGGTGTCTTCGACGACATACATTGTGCCTGTTCGGAGGCATTGCCATCGCGTTGGATCTTCCGTGTCTTGCACGAGCGGCACACCATCGGTGCCCACCCAGCCCTTTGCCGCGCTGGCACTCCAGCCATTAGCGCGTGGGCTGGGACATCTTTGGTGACCACGGCGCCGGCCGCGATGGTGGCCCACGCGCCAATCGTCACTGGTGCGACGCATACCGCGCGGGCTCCGATCGAGGCGCCGCGCTCAATCGTCACGCCGACTGCTTCCCAGTCATCGGCCGACTTCAGCGAGCCGTCACTATTAATGGCACGCGGGAAAGTGTCGTTCGTCAGCACCACCGCAGGGCCGATAAAGACGCCATCACCAAGGCGAGCCGGCTCATACACCAAGGCGTAGTTTTGCACCTTGCAGTGATCGCCCAACTGCACGCCAGTGCCGATATAGGCGCCGCGACCAATGACGCAGCCTTGCCCCAAAGTTGCGCCCTCGCGCACTTGCGCCAGGTGCCAAACCGAGCTGCCATCACCGATATTTGCCTCCGGTGAGACATCGGCGGAATCCACGATGCGTGTCCCCACGACTCTCCTTAGCCATTTTGTGCGACAGAATGCAGTCATGACTGTATCGCCCCGAGCCAGCGACGCCTGGCTTGTGATCCCCTCTTTAATGAGGCTCAGGTCATCGGTGAGGTCATTACCGCTGCACTCACGACGTTCCCCAACATCGTTTGCGTCGACGACGCCTCGACTGATGACAGCGCACAGATCGCTAGTGATGCGGGTGCAGTTGTCGTGCAGCACCCTTCAACCTGGGACAAGGAGCCGCACTCCAAACGGGTATGCGGTATGTCGCCGAAGCCACAGAAGCTCGCTTTATCGTCACGTTCGATGCCGATGGGCAGCACCGGGTGGAAGATGCGGGCGCCATGGTGGAGCGTGCCATTGACGAAGACGTCGCCATTGTTTTTGGCTCTCGCTTCCTGGATCAGCGCACCAAGCCCGGTTGGCTGAAGAAGCGAGTGCTCAAGACGGCGGTCTGGATCACCAACCAGCAAACGGGCTTGCGGCTCTCCGATGCGCACAACGGTTTGCGGGTGATCCGGCGTGATGCCTTTGAACGTCTTGACCTCAAGCAAAACCGAATGGCGCACGCGACCGAGATCGTGCTGCAGCTCAGCCGCACCAAGTTGCCATGGGTTGAGCACCCCGTGCACGTTCTCTACACCGACTATTCGCGGGCCAAGGGACAGTCGATGATCAATGCGGTGAACATCCTGATCGATTCGATTCTGAAATGAGGCCGGTGATCGCGTGCTAGACCAACCACCGATCAAGTTCATCCTGATCGCCGGCATCATCGTCATCACGGTCATGCTGACTCGCACAACGTCTGGCGCCCGACACCAGGCCGTCCGCCGGCTGCTGCTGATTGCGTTCGTCGCATTGGCCGTGGTCGCGGTGATCTTCCCGCGCTTCCTGACGACCATCGCGCAGACCGTCGGCGTTGGCCGAGGCGCTGACCTGCTGCTTTATGGCTTGACTGTTGTCTTTTTGGGGTATGTTGCGGCTAGTTATCGACGGCTGCGACAAATGGAGCAGCAAGTCACGACGCTGGCTCGTGAGATGGCGCTGCGGCACGCGGTGCATCAACACGAGCACCACGACGACGAGCCGGACAGCGAGAGTTAGGCGTCCTGAGGGGCGGGGCGTCGGCCATCGCGGCCAACACGGCGCGATAGGTGTCTTCGTCGGCTGCACCAATCAGCCCGCGCGCCGGAACGAGCGGCTGATACGCATTGCCATCAAAGTCACCGATAGAGCCTCCGGCCTCTAGCAGCATCAACGAACCGGGCACGTGATCCCAAGGATGGGTGCCGTTCCACATGAGCGCGTCTGCCGCCCCTTGGATGAGTTGCGGGTAGTCAACGCCGCAGCAGGTCCAAGTCTGCTTGATCGGGCTCAACCCGCCAGGTGACGTGCCGTTCCAGCGGTAGTTGAGCTGTGCACATTGAGGTCAGCCAGGGCTTTCATCGCGGGGCCGCGGTGCAACTGCTCGCCATTGCGGGTCACTCCTGGCCACGCTCGGCGATGTAGGCCAACTCGAGTTGTGGCTGCCAGATCCAGGCCCGGTCGTTTCACCATCGACGACTTCACCAACCATGACCGCGTGATCCTTCGAGCCACGGACAAAGTTCTTGGTGCCATCGACCGGGTCGACAGTGAAAGCATGCTTAGCCTGGCGATACTCCACCATAATTGCCGAGTTGGCCGAGTGGGCTTCCTCCCCAAAATCACTGCATCGGGGTATGCGGCGCGCAACTCCGCCGTGATCAGCACCTCGGCCTCCCGGTCGGCCACGGTGACCAAATCGCCAGGGTTCTTCTCGATGATCTGACCGTCGGCTAACGCACGGAATCGAGGGTTGATGACGCGCTCGGCGACATCCTGCAACATGGCCAGAACGGCTTGAGTCTCCACGCCTTAAGCAAACACGATGCAGGCGAATCGACCCAATCGCAGCGGGCGGTAAAGCTCACGGCTTCGCGGATCGCATAAATGCGCTCTGTTCGCGTGTCCAAACACGCGATCAGCGAGAATTTCTGCGAATCGCACTTTCGGCAGGGCTAGCGGGCCGTCCTAGGCAGCATGGGCCTACTCGCCCAGGTTGACCGGCCCGACCAACGGGTACATGTCACCAGGGCCAGGATTGCCCTCAGGCGTGCTGCCACCAAAGTGCGTCATGATCCCCCAGACCGAGTTCAGCGCAGTCTGCACGGCGCCTTCGACCCAAGCCGGAGTCCAGCTCACGCCATCGCCAGCCATGAAGATGCCGCGGTGCTTCTCGGGCAACTTCTCCTGGATGAAGTGCCCATACATCCGCGCGTTGTAGCGGTAGTGGCCCGGCAGTGCGCCCTTGAAAGCGCCCAGGAAGTTGGGGTCATCTTCCCAGCTGACCGTCACCGGGTCACCGACGATGTGCTGCGCAATATCGACCTTGGGATAGATCTTCTTCAAGGCTGCGAGCGCCAAGTTCACTCGTTCGTCGACGCTCAGTGGCAGCATCTTCAACGCATCCGTCATCCACGAATAGGTCAGGCAGATCACCGCAGGCTTCCTGGGCCGTTGTCAAAGAGATACGTCCCACGGGTGAGCCGGTCGGTCAGGGTCATCGACATGACATCGCGGCCGGTCTCTGGGTCCTTGTCCTTCCAAAACGGGCGGTCAACCATCACGAACGTCTTGGACGACTGCATATAGCGCGTGCGGTCAAGCGCCATCCACATTTTTTGCTCAAAGAGGTCTTCGTCGGTCTCGATCGACGTCGTCAGCAGGTGGCTCTGACAGGTGGCTAACACCGCTTCGTAGCTGTCGACACGGCCCCAGGCGTCGGTGATCTCCATCTGGTGGCCGTCGCTGTGCCGGCTGATCTTGCGAACTCCAGCACGGGTGCCACCGTTGTTGAGCTTGGACAGCGAGGTGCCATCTGACCAGTGGGCCATGCCGTCGACCTCGCGCTGCCACAAACCCTTGGGCATCTGCTCCACGCCGCCCACGACATACCTCTGGTGGTCATCGAGTTCGCAGACGTTGACCCGCAGGATCTCCAACATGGTGTTGGAGAAGTCAGAGTCCCAACCACCGGTGCCGAAGCCGACCTGGCCGAAGACTTCGCGATGCCGGAAGGACAGTCGCGAGAACGCCTTAGATGAGACGACGAAGTCATAGAAGGTCCGCTCGTCCCATTCTTCAACGATCGGGTCCCAGAGCTCTTTGATCCGGCCGGCATCACGGTTGCGGATGGCATCTTTCAGTGCCGAGAAGTGCGCGCTTTCTTCGAGTGCCTCGTCGTAGGCCATCGCGACCTCGTGATAAACATCCGGCAGGTCAGCCAGCGTCTCGCCGTAATGCGTCTCCCCTCCAGGTCGATCACCGTGGAGCCTGCCGCCGGGGTCAGCGGGTTAGGGAACTCTTCAGTCTCCAAGCCCAGCATGTTGATGTAGTGATAGAAGCCGGTTGAGGAGATGGGGAAGCGCATGCCACCCAACTCGGCCGTAATGCCGCCACTGCCTTCAAACTCGTGTGAGCGCAATCGACCACCAACTGGCCCGACTCATAGATGACTGGGTGCAAGCCCATCTTCATCAGCTCAAACGAAGCGGTCATAGCGGCTGCTCCAGAGCCGATCACTGCCACCTTCTTGCCATGAGCCGACTCCGGGATCTGACCAAGCCCGCCTCGTGGGTGATCCACTCGTCGTAAGCAAAGGGGAAGTCGGGGCCAAAGGCTGTAACTGGCTTGCTGGTTGGGGCGCTCATGGGCTCCTCAGTTTCGGGTCGGACGGGGTATAGGTCAGTGCGCAGGCTGGACAAATAGGGCGACAAGCCGCGGACGCGGGCGAGCTCGGCATGCTGGAGATCTGCAGCCAGCACCTCGGCATCCGTCCCCGCCCGGGCGATGTCTTCGCCATCCGGGCCTACGACGCAAGAACTACCGCAATACTCAAAGCGACTCTCGTCTCCGACGAAGTTTGCGTAGGCAACGAAGACGCCATTCTCTTCGGCCCGGGCTGGAACCAGTCGAGTGCTCACCGACGTGAACGGCTGCATGTTTGCGGTCGGCGTCAGGATCGCATCGACCCCGGCCAATGCGTGGGCCCTCGCGACCTCGGGAAACTCAATATCGAAGCAAATGGCCATCGCCAGACGCCAACCGAGGTAGTCAAACGGCTCGCCTAGCGCGTCCCCAGCGCTGAACTGCGCCTCATCCACTTCGCCATAGAGGTGCGTCTTGCGATAGCTGGACAGCAAGTCCCCGTCGCGGGTGATGAAGGCAGCCGTGTTGAAAACTTCGTCTCCCGCTAATTCTGGGAAAACCACAACGATGGCTAAGCCTCGCTCAGCCGCGATCCTCGCGACGGCGCCCAGTGTCGGGCCAGTCAGAGGCTCGGCCGCTGCGCGGACCGCTTTTCGCCCGATGTTATAGCCGGTGAGGTACATCTCCGGGGTGATGAGGATGTCCGCCTGTTGGCTCTGGGCCTCGGCGGCGGCCCGGTCCAGCGCGGCCAACGAGTCAGCGATCCCCCGGTTGGCTGGCTCGATCTGGAGCAGGCTCAAACGTAGGACCGGCTGTGCCTGGCTTCGTTCTTCGGTAACCATGTTCTGGGCACCATATCTCGCCAGACGAGCCTCGTGTCTACCTCTCGATTGGCTCGCTTAGCCCCAGACCGATTGTGCTCCAGAGTCGCCTGCCAAGTAGGTCAGCACGATCGCTGCAATGGCCACAACGATGGCCAGCACTTTGATGGTGATTTGGGCCCATTGGGGGCTGAGGAACGCCAGGCGGGGCTTGTCTGAATCGCGCTTAGGCGTGCCCAGATGGAAGAGGATCGCCATCACGGCGAGGCCAAAGGTCAGGGTCTCCAACCGGCTCCCCCACCCCATGTGCCCATTGAGGACATCCGAGCTCTGAGCCTTTTCATGGGAGAGGTCTTCACCTGCCTGAGCCGTCACAAAGGCAACGATCGCGCTCAGCACCCCCATCAGCGGTAAGCCCCAGCCCAGCCACAGGCGGAATCGCGGCAAAACGACAGCGACGATCAGCGCTAGCGACGTGACCAAGATTGCAACGACGGAGAAGTGCACGACTAACGGGTGCAGGGGCAGATCTGTCATGGCACGTCCTCAATAGTTGAATATGGTCCTTCCCCCCAACTATGTCAGCGACGTGGCCTAGCCTCACCTTATGGTGCTCCCAACCCGCGAATACGGCACAACTGGTCTCACCACAACACCGATCGGACTCGGCATGGCCGCCTTAGGCCGGCCGGGCTACATCAACGTCGGGCATCACGACGATTTGGGCGACACCTCAGTGGAGGCACTGCGCGCCCGAGCCTTCGAGGTCCTTAATTCGGCGTATGCGGGGGGCGTGCGTCACGTCGACACCGCCCGGTCCTATGGTCGCGGCGAGGAATTTGTCGGCGACTGGCTGCGCGAGCAAGGGCATCAAGACGTCCTGGTGTCGTCGAAATGGGGCTACACCTACACCGCCGACTGGACCGTCGACGCCGATGTCCACGAAGTGAAGGATCACAGTGTCGGCACTTTCCGCCGTCAGATCGTCGAGAGCCGCAGATTCCTCGATGGCAATCCGCACATTTATCAGGTCCACTCAGCCACGCTGGACTCCGGGATCTTTGACGACCGAGACACCCTGGCGGCGCTTAGTGAGTTAGCCGAAGAAGGTGTCGTCATTGGGCTCAGCGTTTCTGGCCGGGCCAGAGTCAGGCCATCCGCCGAGCGCTGGAGTTGAGCACCGCTGGGGATGTGCCATTCGCTAGCATCCAGGCCACCTGGAACCTCTATGAGACTGCGGCTGGCGAAATGCTACTGGCAGCAAAGGAGGCCGGGTGGGGCGTCATCATCAAGGAGGCGCTGGCCAACGGCTTGCTGACCAGCCGCGGCGATGCCCCTGAGGTCCTGGCCCGGATGGCGGCCAAGCATCAGGTCGGCATTGACGCGCTAGCCATGGCCGCGGCCTCCGCTCAGCCCTTCACCCCCACGGTGTTGTCCGGAGCCTCGGTGACCGAGCACTTGACCGCCAACCTCCAGGCCACCCAGGTGTCGCTGAGCGAGCAAGAGTTGTCGGCGTTGAGCGAGCTAAGCGTCGACTCAACTGACTATTGGAAGCGTCGCGGCGAATTGGCCTGGAGTTAGCAACCCCGGATTTGCGGGGGCTCACTGCCCTAATTCCTGTTTCGCAGATTCTTCACTACTGAGCATTCTCGTTTTGCAGTTTCCGAAGACTCTTCATTAGTGTTTCGGTCATGGCTCCAGCCTCACTTGATGTCCAGACCCGTGCCGCCGCCGTCCAGGTGCGCGGCCTTCACCGCACTTTCTCGACCGCTGCAGGCGAGAAGCATGTTCTGAGCAACGTCAGCCTTGACGTGCCCGCTGGCGGCATCGTCGCGCTCATTGGTGCTTCCGGCTGCGGCAAGTCGACCTTGCTGCGCGAAATCTGCGGGCTCAACACGCCCGAGGCCGGGGCCGTCCTCATCGGCGACTCCCCGTCACCGGGATCGACCCCCGCTGTGCCGTCGCCTTTCAAGAGCCGCGCCTCCTCCCCTGGCGGACGATCGCTGAAAACATCGCGCTGGGCCTTCCGGCAGGTGTCGATAAGGAAACTGGTCAGGCACGAGTCGCAGAGTTGATCAGTCTGGTTGGCCTGGTCGAAGCCGCGAACCTTCGCCCCCGGCAGATTTCCGGCGGGATGGCGCAACGGGCCTCGCTAGCCCGAGCCTTAGCGCGCAATCCTGCGGTGCTGCTGCTTGATGAGCCGTTCGGCGCACTCGACGCTTTGACTCGACTGCGGATGCAAGACCTGCTCCTGGATATCCACGCTGCCGAGCCTGCCACCATCGTGATGGTGACCCACGATGTCGAGGAAGCCCTCTACCTCGCGGACGACATTGCCCTGCTCGCGCCAGCGCCCAACTCGCATGGAGCCCATGTGGCCTCCTTGACGACCGTTCCCGGGTCTCGACCACGCTCACGGACCGACGCGGTCTTGGCTCAGCTGCGCCAAGAGATGCTCGAGGGCCTCGGCGTCTCCCGACACCGCTGAGCCCAGCCTTCACCTGCCGTCAGCGCTGACGGCGACTTCCTGCATACCTGCAAAAACCAAGGACCCCACTATGTCTGCACGCCCTGCCCTGAAGTCTCTGCTCATCCCCGCCGTGGCCGCCTTTGCTCTGACCGGTTGCGTAGCCGGTGAAGACAGCGCCGCCTCCAGTGACAGCTCTGCCGCCGACGGCGAATGGAGCGACACCGAGCTTCACGTCGACTACGCCACCTACAACCCGTTGTCGTTGATCATTAAAGATCAGGGCTGGTTAGAAGGAGAACTCGGCGACGACGTCGAGGTCACCTGGACTCAGTCCGCTGGCTCCAACAAGGCAAACGAGGCCCTACGCGCCGACGCGATCGACGTTGGCTCCACCGCCGGCTCGGCCGCTCTCCTTGCTCGCGCCAACGGCTCGCCCATCAAGACGGTCTTGCTCTACTCCCAGCCGGAATGGTCCGCGCTCGTTGCCCCCGAAGGCTCCGACATCACCGAGGTAGCCGACCTTGAAGGCAAGTCGGTAGCAGCAACGAAGGGCACCGACCCGTACTTTTTCTTGCTTCAGGCACTCGGCACCGCCGACCTCACGCTGGACGACATCGAGGTGCAGAACCTGCAGCACGCCGATGGCAAGACAGCACTGGAAAACGGTAGCGTCGACGCCTGGGCTGGCCTGGACCCGCTGATGGCCGATAGCGAAGTGAACAACGGCTCCGAGCTGTTCTATCGCAACATCGACTTCAACACCTATGGCTTCCTCAACGCCAACGAATCCTTCCTCGAGGAGAACCCCGATCTTGCCCAGGTCGTGATCGACACCTACGAGCGAGCACGCGTGTGGGCCGATGAGAACCCCGACGAGACGGTTGCCATCTTGGCCGACGCTTGGGCATCGACCCCGCCATCGCGGAGACCGTCCTGCTGGAACGCACCAATTTGGACGTGTCAGTCCCTGGCGATGACCAGGCAGCCGTGCTGGAGGTTGTCGGTCCGATCTTTGTCGAGATCGGCGATGTGCAGACGCAGGAGCAAGTGGACGAAGCGCTGACCAGTCTCTTCGACCCCTCCTTTGCCGAGGCCGCTGACGCCACCCGTTTCACCGACTGATCCGCCGACCTCAACGCAAGGAGCACTGGAGATGACTGCACCAACTCGGGAGCGTGTCACTAACAAGGCTGCTGACGGCGGTCCGGCTGAGCCGCCCACCGTGGCACCGGTTGCGTCCAAGCCTGCCCGGCACCGGCTCAACAAGCGCCCCTGGGCGATCGCGGGCATTGGCTTGATCGTCCCGGCAGTGCTCCTTGCGTTGTGGCACTGGTCCACCGCTGTCACCGGGTACTTCCCGATCTATCAACTGCCGCCGCCAGCATCTGTATGGGACGCAGGGGTGGATCTGATTCAACGCGGTGAGTTGTGGACGCACGTCGCAATCTCGACCCAACGGGTCCTGATTGGCTTCCTGGTTGGTGCCACCCTGGGCCTGGCTGTTGGCGCAATCGTGGGCTTGTCCAACCTGTCTTCCTCGCTGCTATCGCCCACGATCGGCGCGCTTCGGGCGGTGCCGTCGCTGGCCTGGATCCCGCTGTTGTTGATCTGGCTCAAGATCGGTGAAGACAGCAAGGTCACGTTGATCGCCATCGGCGCATTCTTCCCCGTCTACACCACAGTGTCTGCAGCGCTGCGCCACGTTGATCCGCACTTGAGCGAGGTCGGGCGTGCCTTTGGCCTGCGCGGCTTCACGCTCTTCGCACGATCCAGTTGCCAGCCGTCATCCCCTCGGTGATCTCCGGTTTGCGGCTAGCGATGGCTCAATCGTGGCTCTTCTTGGTGGCGGCAGAGTTGGCGGGTGCCTCCATGGGCCTAGGCTTCCTGCTGACGGACTCACAAAACAATGGCCGCGTCGATCGAGTGTTGCTGGCTATTGTCTTGTTGGCGCTGCTGGGCGTGCTGACCGACATCATTATTGGCTTTGTCGAAAAACGACTTTTGAGGAAGTGGTCCTGAAATGGCAGACGAGCACACCTTCGGCTTTAGGACTCGCGCACTGCACGCGGGCGGCATCCCCGATCCAACCACCGGCGCACGCGCTGTGCCGATCTATCAGACCTCGAGTTTTGTCTTCAACGACACCAAAGACGCTGCCAACCTCTTCGCGCTGCAGAAGTACGGCAACATCTATTCGCGGATCGGTAACCCCACCGTTGCAGCCCTTGAAGAGCGCGTTGCTTCGCTCGAAGGCGGCATCGGCGCGGTCGCAACCGCTTCGGGTATGTCGGCTGAGTTCATCACCTTCTCCGCGCTGGCTGGCGCCGGTGACCACCTCGTGGCAGCAGCATCGCTCTATGGCGGCACGCTGACTCAACTCGATGTCACGCTGCGCCGCTTTGGCGTCGAGACGACGTTTGTCACCGGCACCGACCCGGCCGACTATGCCGCGGCGATCACCGACAAAACCAAAGCGGTGTATGCCGAGGTCATTGCCAATCCCTCCGGTGAAGTCACCGACATTGAGGCTCTGGCGGCTGTTGCCCACGAGCACGGGGTGCCGCTGGTGATCGACGCAACCCTCGCTACGCCATACCTGGTCAGGCCGTTGGAGCATGGCGCTGACATCGTCATCCACTCGCTCACCAAATTCATCGGTGGGCACGGCACCACGCTGGGCGGCATCGTGGTTGAGTCTGGTCGCTTCAATTGGGGCAACGGCCGCTTCCCGACCATGACAGAGCCGGTTGAGTCTTATGGCGGCATCAGGTGGTGGGACAACTTTGGCGAGTATGGCTTCTTGACCAAACTGCGCACCGAGCAACTGCGCGACATTGGGCCCAGCCTGTCGCCGACCGCCGCCTTCCAATTGCTACAAGGCGTGGAGACGCTCCCCCAGCGGATGGATGCCCACGTCGCTAATGCCGCCAAGGTTGCCCAGTGGCTGGCTGAGGATCCGCGGATCGCCTATGTCACCTATGCCGGTCTGCCAGACCACGTGCACCACGAGCGGGCGAAGAAGTACTTCCCGCTCGGACCGGGCGCCGTCTTTGCCTTTGGCATCAAGGGCACCGATGAGATTGATGGCCGAGCAGCCGGCGAGAAGTTCATCGGGTCTGTCCAACTCGCCAGCCACCTGGCCAACATCGGCGATGCCCGCACGTTGGTGATTCACCCCGGGTCGACAACGCACCAGCAGCTGACTCAGGCCCAGCTTGAGGCGGGCGGCGTCAAGCCTGACCTCGTGCGTATTAGCGTTGGTCTCGAAGATGTCGAAGACATCTTGTGGGATCTCGACCAAGCCCTCACCGCAGCGACAGGAGTGAGCCGATGAGCACGCCAGCCGAGCGAACCTGGGTTGGCCCCAGCGCCCCACAACGCCTCAACCTGCTGCGTCAGGCCAAGTCGATTGCGATCGTTGGTGCCTCCACCAACCCATCGCGGGCCAGCTATTTTGTCAGCACCTACCTGCTGTCTAGCTCTGACTATCGGGTCTATTTTGTGAACCCAATGGCCACCGAGATTCTCGGTCAGCCAGCTTATCCGGACTTGAAGTCACTGCCCGAGGTGCCCGATGTCGTCGACGTCTTCCGCCGTCACGATGACCTGCCCAGCGTCCTGGACGAGGCCATCGCGGTTGGCGCAAAGACCCTCTGGCTACAACTCGGCTCGTGGCACGAAGAGGTTGCTGCCCGCGCCGAAGAAGCCGGGCTCAATGTTGTGATGGATCGCTGCGTCAAAATCGAGCATGCCCGCTTCGACGGCGGTCTGCACTTGGCTGGATTCGACACCGGAGTGATTAGCTCCCGGCGCGACTCGGCCGTGCGAGGTTAGGCCAGAGGCAGATAGACCTCGGTGACCTGCTCGTCCTCGCTGACCTCACCTGGGTTCGTCAGATAGAGGTTGAAGTGCTTGCTGCCAACAGTTCCGTCGTTCTTGGTCGCCAAGCCTTCAGCGGCGATGCGCGCATTGATCCGGTCGTGCGCTTCGCTGATCTGCTCAAACGAGCCCTTGATCTGCGCCACCAAGCAGTCACGCTCGGGCAATTCGATGATCTCCAGGGGGCTTCAACGCTGGTCCCTGACGAGACCGGCAGAAAGGTCGACAGGTCAACGTCGCGCTCGGTGTATTGCTCGTCGTGCTCGATAACGCCGCACGGGCCGACAGGCTGGATGCCCTGAGCGCCCACAAGTGGCATCATCTGACCCCACAGTTGACCCTCCTCATTGTAGGCGGGGACGGTGCCACGCAGACTGACGACAGTCATGGCTGGGACGGTCTTGCGGCTGAGTGTGATCGACATGGTGTGCTCTCCTTGGTCAAGCAATCGGGTGATGAGGGAAACCCGTCCCTGGGCCGCGTTCAGCTCTTCGTCAAGGCTTTCGCGCTGCAACTGCAGCGCGTTAGACCAGGCCTCAGTGCCGCGGGCGGCGAGGAGGATGCCAATGGCGGAGACGCCAAACCCGACATCGCGCAGGTTACGGATATCGGCTGCATCGGCCAATTGGTGCGGTGCATATCGCCGGTATCCGGTCCACTGGTCAATATCGGCTGGCACCAGCACTCCGTGGGAGTCATAGTGACGCAGCATCCGAACTGACAGACGGGTCAGTGAGCTAAAGCGCCCAATCGTCATCAGGTTGGTGTTCGTGGTCTCGGCCATGCGCCAATACTTGCGCCTGACACGATGTGAGGGTCAACAAACACGCCGCCCTTTGGTCTTTGGCAGCGCTGCGGACGTGACGACTAATGCGTTAGCTGGTGCGCAACCATGCTGAAGGCTGTGCTCACATTCACGCTGCGTTTGATGCCCCGCAACGGCAACATCACGTGCCGATCAGCGACAGCCAGGATGTCGGGGTCAATGCCGCCCACCTCGTGCCCAACAACCATCGCGATCCGCTCAGGCATGTCTTGTTGGCCAGGCTCGGTGATGGCAGCGATCTGCTGTGCCGTGGGAGTTGCTTCGACAGCCCAGATCGACCAGCCTTCGCTCTGCAACTCCGAGATCAGCGAGGGGCCATGCTTGTGGTGGCTCCAGCCAACCGTTTCTTGCGAGCCCAGGGCGGTGCGCGCCATCTTGGGGTGATCCCCCGGCGGAGTGATGCCGCTCAGATACAGGTGCCTGATCCCGAGGGCATCGCTGGTGCGAAAGATGACCCCGACGTTCATCAGGCTGCGGACGTTGTCGAGGACTGCGACGACCTCACGCCCAGGCGGGGGCGAATCGGCGGGCTCTGGAGAGTGATACTCCTCGCCCATGTGCAGTTCGCCCCCACAGTGCGGGCAGCCCGGCAACGAGTCCAACTGGCCCATGGGGAAGCGCAACTGGCACTGCGTGCAGGTCGCCATCCGGTGACCACCCGCAGTGGGGTGAATCTGATCAGCCATTCAAGCGCTGCAACAACGAATCAGCGAGACGATCGCTGGTCAAGCCAACGTGGTCAAGGACCTGATTGCGTGAGCCATGGTCCAAGAACTCATTCGGTATGCCGTAGCACCAGACCGCGCGGTCGCTCGAGTCAGCGATGCGCTGGCCGACGCCACCATTCACGACACCATCTTCGATGACAGCAACTGCCTTCGAGTCGCCAGCCAACTGCAGCAACGCAGGGTTGATCGGCAAGACCCAACGCGGATCAAGGACCTGGACCTCATAGCCTTCGGCGGCGACTTTCTCCGCAGCAGCCAGCGCGACCTCAGCCATCGAGCCCAGGCCAATCAACGTGACGTCTGGGGTGGCGGCTTCACGCAGCACGTCGACGCCGTCAACCTGGCGGTGAGCCACGATAGGCGCCTTGACACTGCCCTGGGGGAAACGCACGACGCTGGGGCCATCATCGATATCGACAGATTCGCGCAATGCCCGGCGGACCTGGGCACCATCGCGCGGTGCTGCCACCCGCAGGCCAGGGACGATCCCGGAGATGGCGAGATCCCACATACCGTTGTGGCTGGCGCCGTCCGTGCCTGTGACGCCGGAGCGGTCGAGCACAAAGGTGACACCTTGGCCATGCAGCGCGCAGTCCATCAACAACTGGTCGAAAGCGCGGTTAAGGAAGGTCGCATAGATCGCGACAACGGGGTGCAAGCCGGTGAACGAGAGCCCAGCAGCCATCGTCACGGCGTGCTGCTCGGCAATGCCCACGTCAAAGACGCGGTGCGGGAAGGTCTCAGCAAACGACTTCAGGCCCACCGGCATCAGCATGGACGCGGTGATCGCCACGACGTCACGTCGTTCGTGCCCTAGCGCCACCATCTCTTCGCTGAACTCATCGGTCCAGGAGCGGCCCGAAACCTCTAGCGGCAGGCCAGTCTCGGGGTTGATGACGCCGACGGCATGGAAACGGTCGGCTTCGTCTTCGGTGGCCGGGTCATAACCGTGGCCCTTTTCGGTCAGCACGTGCACGAGCACGACGCCCCCGAACGACCTCGCTTGAGTCATCGCCGTCTCGACAGCTTCCAAATCATGGCCATCGATCGGTCCAAGGTATTTCAGCCCGAGGTCTTCAAACATGCCCTGGGGGCTAACAATGTCTTTGAGGCCCTTTTTGACTCCGTGCGCTGTGGCATACACCTGCTGGCCAAGGGCACCCGGCCGAGTTTACGCTTGCTCCAGTCAAGGAGGTCTTCGTATTTGCGGCTTGCCCGAAGCGATGCCAGGTAGTGGGCCATGCCGCCGGTGGTCGGTGCATACGAGCGCTCGTTGTCGTTGACCACGATGATCAACGGCAGGTCGGGGTTGTCGGCGATGTTGTTCAGCGCTTCCCACGCCATCCCGCCGGTCAGCGCGCCGTCGCCGATCACAGCAACGGTGTGGCGGTCCCCTTCGCCGCGCAATTTGCGACCTGCAGCAATGCCGATGGCCCAGGACAGCGACGTTGAGGCGTGTGAGTTTTCGACGACATCGTGCGCCGACTCAGCCCTGCTGGGATAACCCGAGAGGCCGCCTTGCTTGCGCAGTGTCGAGAAGTCTTGGCGACCGGTGAGCAGTTTGTGCACATAACTCTGGTGACCGGTATCGAACACCACCGTGTCATGAGGAGAGTTGAAGACCCGGTGAATGGCCATGGTCAATTCAACGACACCGAGGTTGGGGCCGAGGTGTCCGCCGCTTTGGGAGACCGAGTCGATCAGATAGTCACGGATCTCTTGAGCTAAGTCGTCCAACTGTGAGGTCGACAAGCCTGTGAGATCACGAGGACTCTTGATGCTGCTCAGGAGACCCATGTCAGCGGCACCTCTCAGTGGTTTTCGTCGTTCATGCGGGCAGTCCAGGGTAACGCGTCAGTCTACGACGGCACCTGATGGCACCCTGTAAAATCTCTGATGGCTCAAATATTGCCGACGCCTTCAAGGATCAAGATGAGACCAAAGATCAAGAACGCAATAGCAGCGCCGTACTTGATGGCCTTTTCTGGCAGTTTGCGACCGAGCAGAGCGCCCAGCAGAATGGCCAGCGCGTCGGCGGCGACCATGCCCACCGTGCTGCCAATCCAGGTGCCGAACCAGTTGTATTGGGTGGCTAAGGTGATCGTCGCCAACATGGTCTTGTCGCCAAGCTCGGCCAAGAAGAACGCCACACCCACAGCGACAATGGCGGCCCCTGAGCTGCGACGGGCCTTTTGTGCTTCGTCCTCGGTCAGCTCATCGCCTCGAAGTGTCCACGCAGCAAAGCCAAGGAAGGCAATCCCCGCTACCAGCGAGATCCACCCCTGATAGTCGCCAAAGGCCGCACCGACCCAGAAGCCCAAGGCCACGGATGCGAGGTGGACGAGAGCAGTCGCGACAGTGATGCCGATGAGGACCTGCCAGGTGCGATAGCGGGTCGCGAAGGTCATCGCCATGAGTTGGCTCTTATCGCCCAATTCGGCGACAAAGATCACGGCGGTCGAGAGCCATAGTGCTTCAAACATCAAAAAGCACCCGAAAACCGCGGTGCTGAACGGGTCCATCCTAGCGAAGATTGATCGGAGCCCGAACCTGCAGTGCCTCCAGCAACAACTCGGCGCTTCGCAGGGCCGCACGCAGCCGAAGCCCCTCTTGAGTCAGCGAGCCAAGGACATCGCTCAGGGAACCTGGTGGCAAAACTGGGCCAAGCTCCGGGCGCACATCACGCCAAGCACCACGCATCGCAGCTAGCTGGGCTTGGATGTGCCGGACCGTGACCCAAGCAAGGGCTACCGGGTGTCGGCGCCACGCTGCATACGCGCGATAGTCAGCTGGGCAGTGGTCCAACAACCAAGAGGTGGCCGCTTGCTCCCAGCCGGACACACCGGGCGGCGGCACCCGGTCTGGCCATCCCACTGGTCCACTCGACATGCGAACAAGTGTACGACTTTTGTCTGGGCGCGCAGGTCAGGAGAATCCACCCAAAGACTTCCACTACAGCGCAACTTAGTGAAACATGAGGACATGACTCACGATAAGAGCGAAACCTCGTCGCAGACCAAGAAAAATACCGGCCAGGGACGCGGCAAAGTGCCCCGGCTGAACAAGGCGATCTATGAGGCCGAACTGCTGCGGCTGCAAGAGCGACTGGTTGAGATGCAGAGTTGGTTCAAAGCAACGGATCAACGGTTGGTCGTGATCTTCGAAGGACGCGACGCCGCGGGTAAGGGCGGTGCAATCAAAGGGTCACCGAATATCTCTCCCACGGCAAGCCCAGATCGTGGCACTGCCAACTCCGACCGAGCGCCAAAAGACCCAGTGGTACTTCCAGCGCTATGTCGAGCATCTACCAGCCGCCGGAGAGATCCGGCTCTTCGACCGTTCCTGGTACAACCGTGGCGGAGTCGAGCGCGTGATGGGCTACTGCACCCCGAAGAGCACCGGCTCTTTTTGCAACAGTGCCCCATCTTCGAGCGGATGCTCATGGACGATGGGATTATCCTGCGCAAATACTGGTTCTCTGTCTCCGACGACGAGCAGGAGCGCCGTTTTCGATCCCGAATGAACGACCCCATGCGCCGTTGGAAGCTCTCCCCCACGGATCTAGAGTCACTCACCCGCTGGGAAGACTACAGCCGTGCCAAGGACGAGATGTTTATCCATACCGATATCCCCGAAGCGCGCTGGAATGTCGTCGCCTCCGATGACAAGCGATCCGCCCGCATCAATATGATCGCTCACCTCTTGGATTCCATCCCTTTCGAAAAAGTCGAGCAACCAGCACTCTCGATGCCGAAGCGCCCACAATCCACGGGCTACCATCGCACGGATCGGGAGTTGCAGTTGCCAGTCCCAGACCGGGCACTCGACGTGGCCAGAGAAGCCGGAAAGCCACTCAAACGGCGCAGTCACGAGGACATCAGCTGAAATAGCAACGATGAGGGCGGGCGCCCAAATGGGTGCCCGCCCTCATCACGCTACTGCTAGATTGCCTCAGCTGGCGCTGGCCAGCGAACGCAGCACGTACTGCAGGATGCCGTCGTTGCGGAAGTAGCCCGCTTCACCGGGGGTGTCGATGCGCACCACAGCGTCGAACTCAACGCTGTCGCCGCCATCGACCTTCGTCGCCGTGACCTTGACCGTCTTGGGGACGCTGCCGCCATCGTTCATCGCGGTGATGCCAGCGATCGCAAAGGTTTCGGTGCCATCAAGCCCGAGGCTCTCAGCGCTGTCACCCTCGGCATACTGCAGGGGCAGGACGCCCATGCCGATCAGGTTGGAGCGGTGAATGCGCTCATACGACTCAGCAATGACAGCCTTCACACCGAGCAACCGGGTGCCCTTGGCAGCCCAGTCGCGCGACGATCCCGAGCCATACTCCTTGCCAGCCAGCACGACCAGCGGGACGCCAGCCTCGGCGTAAGCCTCAGAAGCCTCAAAGATCGAGGTCTGCTCGCCATCAGCCAAGAAGTTGCGAGTGAAGCCACCCTCAACGTCATCCAGCAACTGGTTGCGCAGTCGAATGTTGGCGAACGTGCCACGGATCATGACTTCGTGGTTGCCACGACGCGAGCCATAGGAGTTGAAGTCCCGACGCTCGATGCCGTGCTCGGCCAGGTAGCGGCCAGCCGGGCTGTCAGCCTTGATCGAGCCAGCCGGGCTGATGTGGTCGGTCGTGACCGAGTCGCCCAGCAGCGCCAACACGCGTGCACCCTCAATGTCTTGCAACGGCGCCGGCTCAGCGGCCATGCCGTCGAAGTATGGAGGCTTACGCACGTATGTCGACTCGCCCTCCCAGTCGAAGGTGTCACCTTCGGGGGTGGGCAAGCTGCGCCAGCGGTCGTCGCCAGCGAAGACGTCGGAATAGTCCGACTTGAACATCTCGCGGGAGATCGAGCCGGCAATGACCTCTTCAACCTCAGCAGCCATCGGCCAGATGTCGGTCAAGAAGACGTCTTCGCCATCCTTGCCCTTGCCCAGTGGCGTGCTGTCGAAGTCAAAGTCCATCGACCCAGCCAGTGCATACGCAATGACCAACGGTGGCGAAGCCAAGTAGTTCATCTTGACGTCGGGGTTGATCCGGCCTTCAAAGTTACGGTTACCCGAGAGCACCGAGGTCACGGCCAGGTCGTTGTCCTGAATGGCCTTAGAGATCTCTTCGACCAACGGGCCGGAGTTGCCGATACAGGTCGTGCAGCCATAGCCCACCAGGTGGAAGCCCAAGGCCTCCAGGAAGGGCCACATGCCGGCCTTGTCGAAGTAGCCGGTGACGACCTTGGAGCCAGGCGCCATCGAGGTCTTGACCCACGGAGCCACGGTCAAGCCGCGCTCCACAGCGTTACGCGCCAGCAACGCGGCGGCCATCATGACCGACGGGTTGGAGGTGTTGGTGCAGCTGGTGATCGAGGCGATGGCCACGATGCCGTGGTCAATCTCGAAGGTGTCGTCGCCCACGGTGACCGAAACGGGCTTGCTGACGCGATCGCCAACACCACCCTCGGGCACTGCCGAACGCGAGTGTGGCGGCTCGGCGCCAGCCTCGTCGGTAGCGTCGGTTGACGGCGGGTCAGAGGCCGGGAAAGTCGACTCAAGCTCGTCGTCCAGCGCCGTTTCGCCAGTCTCGTCGTTGCTCGCGTAGGTGTTGAGGTCGCGGCGGAACTGGTCCTTCGCGTCGGTGACCGCAATGCGGTCCTGCGGACGCTTCGGGCCAGCGATCGAGGGCACAACGGTCGACAGGTCCAGCTCAAGGCGCTCGGAGTAACGAGCCTCCTTCTCTGGCTCCAGCCACATGCCCTGCTCTTTGGTGTAGGCCTCGACCAGCGCAATCTGCTCGGCGCTGCGGCCGGTCAGCTGCAAGTAGTCGAGCGTGACCTGGTCGATCGGGAAGATCGCACACGTCGAGCCAAACTCAGGGCTCATGTTGCCGATGGTGGCGCGGTTAGCCAACGGCACAGCCGTGACACCTTCGCCGTAGAACTCGACGAACTTGCCGACCACACCGTGCTCACGCAACATTTCGGTGATCGTCAGCACGACGTCGGTCGCGGTCGCACCAGCGGGGATAGCGCCGGTCAGCTTGAAGCCGACAACGCGCGGGATCAGCATCGAGACGGGCTGGCCCAACATGGCTGCCTCTGCCTCGATACCGCCGACGCCCCAGCCGAGCACGCCCATACCGTTGACCATCGTGGTGTGGGAGTCGGTGCCGACGCAGGTGTCGGGGTAGGCCTGCAACTCACCGTTGACCTCGCGGGTCATGACGGTGCGGGCCAGGTGCTCAATGTTGACCTGGTGGACGATGCCGGTGCCCGGAGGCACAACCTTGAAGTCCTCAAACGCCTTCTGGCCCCAGCGCAAGAACTGGTAGCGCTCGCCATTGCGCTCGTATTCGATCTCGACGTTGCGCTCAAGCGTCAGCGCGGCCGAAAACATCGATGATCACCGAGTGGTCAATGACCAATTCGGCCGGTGCGAGCGGGTTGATCCTTGACGGGTCACCGCCCAGGTCAACCATGGCCTCACGCATGGTGGCGAGGTCAACGACCACGGGCACACCGGTGAAGTCCTGCATGATGACGCGACCCGGGGTGAACTGAATCTCCGTGTCGGGCTGTGCGTTTTCGTCCCACTGGGCCACGGCGTTGATGTGGTCTGCGGTGATGTTGGCGCCGTCTTCGGTGCGCAGGAGGTTTTCCAGCAGCACCTTGAGGCTGAATGGGAGCGTGTCCGCGCCCTCAGATCTTTAATGCGAAACATTTGGTAGCTGTCGCTACCGACGTTCAGGGTGCCTTTAGCTCCAAAGCTGTCGGCGCCGGTGGTGTTGTCACTCACTGCCCTGTCCCTTCGTCGAACTTTTGTGTCGATTTATCTTGACGTCAAGATAAATTACCAGATCTGCCGTAGCAGCGTCGGGTGAGTGCTCAGTCTTCAGTGTGTCCCACCGGAGCGAACAACGCGATGCATTCCATGTGGTGCGTCATCGGGAACGCATCAAAAACGCGCAACTTCTGCAAGGCATACCCAACATCCTTCAGGTATGCGGTGTCGCGCGCGAGCGCTGCTGGGTCACAGGCCACGTAGGCGATGGCCCGTGGCTTCAACGCGGCCATGTCGCCGACAACTTGCTTGCCAGCCCCACGCGGGGCGGGTCAAGCACGATGACATCAGCGTGCTCATCACTGCGACGCAAACTCGCGACAACCCGGTCAACCTTGTCGCGACGCACGGAAGCTTGCGGCATGGACGAGAGATTCTGGGCAGCATGTCCACCTGCGGCACGGTCGGCCTCAACAGCCATCACCCGCCCCTCCTGACCGACGGCCGCCGAAAGCCCGCGGGCAAACAAACCAACACCGGCATACAGATCCAGGGCACTCTCCCCGGTTGCGTGTCCAACCAGCCCAAAACGGTCTGGCTAAACGTGGTCGCTGCTCCAGGGTGAACCTGCCAAAAGCCGCGGGCGCTCAACTGGAAGGCCCAGGTGTTGTCTTCGATGGCCACAGATTCTTTGACCACTGGTGTGCGCGCAGTTTCTGGAACGGTGACAGCGACAACCTCTGGGGTGCGCTGCACACCGATGCCCGCTTGAGTCGCGATCACGTCGATCGCCTCAACCCCAGCGCGCTGTTTGCGTGCCTCAGCGGAGTCTGACCACACCGAATTTGCCTGGACGGCAGGGTGGGCGATCCGGCAGGTGTCGACCGGGACGATCTCGGTGAGCGGTGCTGGCGCAAGCCCACGGTGCCCTCGGGGCTGACCGCAAACTCAACTCTGGTGCGCCACCCCAGACCGGCGTCATCGCCTGGCACGGCCTCGCACACGACATCGGCGCCCAGCAACTCAGCCAGGTCAATCTTGGCCAGCCTGCTGAACTGCTCGGCCACAACCTGCGCCTTCAACTGGCGCTGGTGCCCCAGATCGACATGCTGGAAGTCGCAGCCGCCGCAGCGACCGGCCCAGACCAGGGGCAGGCGGGTTGGATTCGTTGATCGGAAGGCTCAACGACCTGCACGGCGTCTGCCCGCAGGAATCGGCCCTTGGGGCCAAGGTCGGTGATCTCGGCGATCACCTGCTCGCCAGGGATGGCATGCCGGACAAACAGCACCCGGCCTTCGTGGCGCGCAACGCAGTGGCCGCCATGAGCGACGGGCCGACCTCGACCTCAACGCGATCGCCAACCTGCAATGGTGTTTGTTCGGTGGTGGTGCTCATACGGATTCCCCTGACTGGGCGGGACGCTTGGACGGGGCGGGTTGCTGTTGAGCCTTATGGCGGGCGTCGGCTTGCCAGGGCACCGTGGCCACGATGACGCCTGGGGTGCGCATCAACTCACTGCGCAATTCGTTGAGCGCGCGGTTACGCACCCAGCGAACGAATCGGTTGGCCGCGACATATTCGGGCACATAGACGACCACCATGTCTCGGGGGTGATCACGGTGCAGGCGACCGACGTAGTCGACCAACGGCCGAGCTGGCTCTCGATAGGGCGATTCGAGCAAGCGCAGCGTGACCGGGATTTTGTGTCGCCGCCACGCGTCCCGCAACTCCTGCGAGCGATCAGCGTTGATGTCCACGCTCACGGCCTCGATGGACTGCGGGCGGGTTGCCCGTGCATAGGCCACGGCGCGCAGGGTTGGCGAGTCAAGGTGCTCAACGTAGACCAGGGCCAACACTCGGGACGGTACTCGCTGAGTGACCTCGCCCTCTTCGGGCAAAGCGATCTCGCGGTCTATATCACGGTGAAGTCGATACACCACGGTCATCACCATCCACAGGGTTGCAATCGCGAGCAGAGAAAGACCGGCACCTTGGGTGAACCGGGTCGTTATGACGGTGGCCAGCACCGTGATGGAAACAGTAGCCCCGATGATGTTGATCAACCGGCTGCGCACCTGGACCGGGCGCGCGTTCGCTCAACTCCAGGCGCATTTGGCTATTCCAGTGTTTGACCATCCCGATTTGGCTGGCCGCGAAAGAAATAAAGACGCCCACCAGGTACATCTGGATCAACTCGGTCACGGTGGCCTGATAGACCAATACTAGTGCCAGTGCGCCGCCAGCCAGCAGCAAAATGCCATTGGAGTATGCGAGGCGCATCCCACGGCTGAGCAGCAACCGCGGCAGGAAACCATCAGTGGCTAGCCGGGAGGCCAACTGCGGGAATCCGTTGAATGCTGTGTTTGCCGCGACGATCAACATCACGCTAGTGACCAACGAGACGACAAGTAGACCGATGCTGCCTTCGCCGAAGATCACCGTCGACAACTGACCCAAGATCGGGTCTTGCGCGAAGTCTTCGGCTGGTGGGGAGCCGTCAAGGCGCAACTGCTCTTGCGGGTCCACCACCAGTTGAATGCCGGAGGCTGCCACGAGGGCAATCACCGACAGCAAGATGGTGATCGACAAGGTGGCCATGATCACCAAAACGGATGCGGCATTTTTGCTCTTGGGCCGTTGGAAGGCCGGAACGCCGTTGGCGACGCCTTGCACGCCCGTCAGCGCGACAGTGCCTGAGGCAAAAGCCCGCAGGATCAGCACCCCGACGCCCAACGCGGTGAGCGCCTCATAGCCATTGGCCGGCACCAAGTCATACCCGGCACTCTCAGCCTGCGCCAGTGTGCCCGTGGCCCACTGGAATCCGCCATAGCCGAGCATCAGCCCCATCGCCCCGAGGAACGCATACACCGGCACCGCCAGGGCCCGACCAGACTCGCGGACGCCACGCAGGTTAATCAAAGTGAGGCCAACGATCAGCAACGCAGCCGCCAAGGGCTCATAGCCACGCAAAAGTCCAGCGCTGACCCGGCGTTCTGCACACCAGCCGAGACCGAGACCGCAACAGTCAAGATGTAGTCGACGGCCAACGCGGCACCGACACCCAGGCCTGCTGTCGGGCCGAGGTTCTTGAAGCAACCTCGTAGTCGCCACCACCACTGGGATAAGCGTGCACATTCTGCCGATAGCAAGCCACGATGATCGCCATCACAGCGCAGACCGCCAGCGTGATCTCCCACGACTGGCTCAAGATCGCCGTGCCACCCGCCAGTGCGAGAGTCAAAACGATCTCATCTGGCGCATAAGCCACCGACGACAACGCGTCACTGGCAAAGACCGGCATACCCAACCGCTTGGGCAGAAGCGTCTCGTTTAACCGGTCACTGCGCAGAGCACGGCCAAGAAGGCGCGCTTAAGCAGCAACCGTGGATAGCCCATAGATGACGATTCTACGAGAGCGGGATAGCGTCGGGGTGTGCACTTCGTGATTATGGGCTGCGGCCGAGTCGGATCAACGCTTGCAACCAGTCTGGAGCGGCGTGGCCATGAGGTCGCGATCATTGATCGTGACCCGTTGGCGTTCCGCCGTCTAGCCAAAGATTTTCAGGGCCACCAGATCCGTGGCGTGGGCTTTGACCGTGATGTGTTGCGCCGCGCAGGTATCGAAGAGGCTTTCGCTTTCGCCGCGGTCAGCAGCGGTGACAACTCCAACATCATTGCGGCGCGAGTCGCTCGCGAGACCTTCGGGGTGAAGCGAGTCGTGGCCCGGATCTATGACCCAGGTCGCGCCGAAATCTTTGAGCGCTTGGGCATCCCCACCGTCGCCACCGTGCGCTGGGCTGCGGACCAGACGCTGCACCACCTGCTCCCCAGGGATCGACACCTGATTATTTCGACCCTTCAGGCAAACTCGTGCTGGCGCAAATCCATCTCGATGACGGCTGGGTGGGCCGCCGACTGACTGACATCGAAGACTTCAGCCAGTCTCGGGTGGCCTTCATCACGCGCTTGGGCGAGGCGAGGCTGCCCGATCGGCAGATGGTCTATCAGGAGGGTGACGAAGTGCACCTGCTGACTGAGCGGATGCGATTGCCCGAGCTTGAACAACGCCTCGACGCGGCACCGCCGCAGGATTAGGAGATCGCCGTGCGCGTAGCAGTTATTGGTGCCGGCAGTGTGGGCCGTTCAATCTCGCGAGAGTTAATCCACAACGGACACGACGTCCTGATCATCGACGAAGAGCCAGATCCTGACCAGACCTCTCGGGTGCCAGCCGCTGAGTGGTTGTTGGGCGATGCCTGCGAGTTGAGCACCTTGGCCGAAGCCAACCTCGAGTCGTATGACCACGTGGTCTGCGCAACCGGTGACGACAAGGTCAACTTGGTGGTGTCGTTCTTGGCAAAGACCGAGTTCGCCGTCACGCGCACGGTGGCCCGCGTCAACAACCCCCGTAACGAGTGGCTGTTCAATGACTCGTGGGGCGTCGATGTTGCGGTCTCGACTCCCGGCTGATGACAGCACTGGTCGAAGAGGCCGTGTCGGTTGGCGATTTGGTGCGCTTGTTCGAGTTCCAACAGGGCCAGGTCCACATGGTGGAGCTCACTATGCCCGAATCGAGCCCGTATGTCGGTCGGCGGGTCGGCGATGTCCCGTTGCCCGCGGACACGGCGCTGATGGCCATCCTGCGCGATGGCCGAGCGATGGTGCCTCAGCCCGACGAGGTGCTCGAAATGGCAGACGAAGTGATCTTTATGTGCCCGCCCGAGGCAGAGACAGAGTTGGCCCTCACGCTTAACCCCGACGCCCATCTGCGCGACGACAACGAAGAGGACGAGGGTTAGGCCTGCTCAGGGCCTTCAACCGGCGTCCGGCCGACGCTCAACATGAAGCCCATAATCGCGATAGCGACGATGTAGGCGGGCCAGCCCAGCGCGATCTTGGTGATGCCCAGCCACGCCACCTCCCCAGCCAGATACAGCGGGAGCATGATGACCAGACGCACGGCGAACAGGCCAACCAAGACCCAGGTCAAGCGGCTACATACCCGCACCAGCCCACGGTCGCGGCGCCATGCGGTCGGCTGCTCGGCAAAGTGGGATCGGCAGCGGCCACCAAGAAGCCAATCAAGGGCCAACGCGCCAAGATCGAGACAAGGGCTCCAGCGCCATAGGCCGCGCTGATCAAAATGCCCGGCAGGAACGCATCTTCGGCGTCGCCACTACGCAACGCGAAAACGCAGCCAGAGCGATGCCGATCACTGACGACAACACATAGCGCAGAGATCCGCCACGAGCCAGACGCAGGCCGATCAAGATGGCGGTGGCGACGACAGCGCCAATAACGGCGAATTGAACGTCGCTGCGCCAGACCCACAAGACAACAAAGGCAACGGTTGGGAGTGCCGTCTCCAGCGAGCCATACCAGCCGCCCAGGAGATCGGACAGGCGTGAGCGGATCACGTGCTCGACGCTCTGCTCGACTGTCTGCGCCTGCGGCCCAGGCTCTGGCGGCCCTGACTGCTCGGGCGTGCTCACCCTCAGCCTCGTGCCGGTAAGAGGTCGTAGCCAGGGTTGTACATCACCAGGTTGTCGCCGTGTTGAGCAATGCGGCCAGACACCGTCAGGTATGCGCCGGGCGCGATCCCAGCGATGCTGCGGCGGCCCAGCCAGATCAGTTCGAGAATGGCCGTGCCGTCATGACAACTCAACGCGCAATTCTGGGCGCTTGCCCGACGGCTGGACAGCCATGCTGTGCACCGTGCCGGTGACCTGGGCAATCTCACCCTCGGTGACGCCACCGATGGGCGAGCATCCGGGGCGAGCGCACTCGTAGGCGACCTCGTCAGCCTCGATGAGCGCCTGGTCACGCCCCCAGGAGCTAAAGGCGCGCGTCAGGACGCTCATACCTGTCCGGCCGACTGCTGCTTGGCTGCCTGCTTTGCCGCCGCAGCGTCGACCACGGCCTGCGGGGCACGCAACTCCAGTAACTCACGAGGCGGGCGGGGCTCGTCGCCGCGATCGACGACAACGCTGCGCACGAACGAAAGCACATCGGTCAAGGAGTCATCTTGTCCAGCAGCAGGCCCATTGATCACCACGCGCAAGAACCAACGTGGCCCATCAACGCCCATGAAGCGGGCAGGCTGATAGACCACTCGGCCATCGTTGCTGCGGGAGGGCATCCGCGCCTGCAGGGCTGGCCCGAACATGCCTTCGGTTTCTTCAGCGGAGCCACCGGCCTTAGCCAATCCCTCGACGAGCGCTGCGCGGATTTCGGCCCACAAGCCGCTTGAGCGCGGCGCAGCGAAAGCCTGCAACTGAACCTTGTTGGGGCCAAGCCCACAGGTCACGCCAACGAGACGCTGCGTTGACTTCTCCACATCGAGACGCAGCTCCATGCCCGAGCGCTGCGGGATCCGCATCGACCCCAGGTCCAGGAGTCCATCGAGGTCGGGGCGCTCAGCGATGTCAAGGGACCATCCACGGGGCGATGCCAAGCGCGGTCCACACCAGGCTCGCCGTCGGGGGCAGGCAGGTTTTCCTCGACGTCCGGCTGGACCGGCTCCGAGTTGCGCTGACGCTTGCCAAAAATAGCCACGTTGTTGCCTTAGTCCTTCGCTGATGGTGATGCAGCAGAAAATCCGCCGCTTGAGCCGTGCCCTGCATCGCCGCGATGGCTGCCAGGCAAGGTTTTCACTTCAATGAACCTCACGGAGGGAATGGGTTGCACCAGCAACTGGGCGATGCGATCCCTCGAGTGATGGTGAACGAGTTGTTTTGATCGGTATTGAGCAGACAGACCTTTATCTCTCCGCGATACCCAGCATCGACTGTGCCTGGTGCGTTGAGCACTGTGATTCCGTGCTTTGCGGCTAATCCCGACCTGGGGTGCAACAGGGCGACGTAGCCAGCCGGAAGAGCCATTGCCACGCCTGTCCCGATGAGGGCCCTGGCGCCTGGCTCCAGCACTACATCCTGGGCGGCGCACAGGTCGACGCCTGCATCGCCTGGATGCGCGTATGCCGGCACCGGCAACTCATTATCAAGTCGCCGCAGCAGCACGGGCACGGGCTGGTTCTGGTCAGTCACAACTCACCAGACTAACGGTGGTCTCAGGCTGCGCACTCGCTGCAGACCGGCATACCGCCGTCTTCCTTAGCGAGTTGGCTGCGGTGGTGCACCAAGAAGCACTTGGTGCAGGTGAACTCATCCGATTGACGTGGAAGCACGCGCACCGAGAGCTCTTCGCCGGAAAGGTCTGCACCCGGCAGTTCAAATCCTTCGGCGTGCTCGGTCTCGTCGACATCAACGCTGCTGCCGCTCTTGTCATTGCGGCGCGCCTTGAGCTCTTCGAGGGAGTCCTCGTTGACGTCATCTTCGGACTTGCGTGGGGCGTCGTAGTCAGTTGCCATGACTGTCTCCCTGTCCTAACTGCTTGTATGTGGATGTGACGGCACAGGGGCCGCCACGTTGGTCTTGGCTTAGCAACGCATTGAAGGCCGGTTTTGTGCCCACCGTCGCCAATGAATTGAGCGTGCTACCGGATTGCCCCTTCGAGGCTCTCCTGCGCGACACGGGTGTGTTCTATCACGAGTTGGCCCCAACCGCGCACTCGGGGCCTAGCGAATGATCCGAACGAGCAAGCGATGCAGCGCTGCATGCACTCCCGGAGCCCCAGCAATAGTCATCTCGCGAGAGACAGGTTTAAGCAAGCCTGACACCACCCCGCCGGCCTCCGAGACGATCACGCAGCCAGCCGCCATGTCCCACGGGTGCAGCCCGCGCTCGTAGTAGGCGTCCAGCCTGCCAGCCGCGACGGCGCACAGATCCAACGACGCTGCGCCCATCCTCCGCAGGTCACGAACGTTCACGAGCACTTCGCTGGCGATAACTGCCTGACTGCGGCGATCCTCGACGCTGTAGGAGAAGCCGGTCCCGACCAGTGCCTTCGTCAACGTGTCAGGCTCTTGCACCTGCAAAACGAACCCGTCGTCGATCTGTGCCGTCGCCGGACGGCTAAGCCTGGCGCCTCCGCCACGGTGGGCGTGGAACACCTCATCAATAATCGGGTTGTACACGGCACCAGCAACGGCCTCCCATTCCCCTGGGGTCAGCGGATCGCCAGTGACAACGCCGATCGACACCGCGTAGGCAGGCACGTCGTAGAGGTAGTTGACGGTGCCATCAATTGGATCCAGCACCCACGTCAATCCAGAGGTTCCAGTGACAGCATCCCCTCTTCACCGAGGATGGCATCGTCTGGGCGCTGCTCACGGATCATGGCGCGGAGCAGTGCTTCGCATTGGGTATCCATGATCGTGACCACGTCAAGATCGGTTTCTTTTGTTTGGGACACCAAAACTTTGTCCGGTCGCTGATCGCGGACAAAGCGTCCGCCAGCCAGCGCTAACTCAAGCGCCAGGGCGTGCAGGTCTTCGAGATTTTCTCACTCAAAGTCACGTTCTTAACGCTCAGTCCATTCCGCAACAGGCAGGTTTGGCTGCACGCAGATTCGGGCAACAGCCTGGCCGACAAGTGGACGGGCGAGGTTCGGAAATCGGCCAGGCCGGCTTGACGACGTCTTGCCCGCGGGCTTCTGCGGAACGCTCCACGGTGAGGTCAATCAGGCCGCTGACGAACTCTGGGTCAATGCCGACGGTGGGCACCCTGACCATGTCCAAGCCCAGTTCATCTGCCGTCTCACGGGCTTCAGTGTCGAGGTCAAACACCACTTCCATGTGGTCAGAGACAAAGCCGATAGGCGCCACGACAACGTGTTGGACGCCTTGGGAGTGCAACTCCCTCAGGTGGTCATTGACGTCGGGCTCAAGCCATGGCTGGCTGGGTGGGCCAGATCGCGAGCAGTAGGCGAGCTCGGCAGTGACGGTTTCACCCAAAGTGGCGCTGGCCTCATCGGCGATCGCGACCGTGAGCGCCTTGTGCTGAGCGCTGTAGAGGTTGCCGTCTTCATCCCCCGGACCCGACGTGTCATCCATCGCGTCCGGAATCGAGTGCGTCACGCAGACCACGCGAGGCATCACGCCAGTCCGTTCCTTGACCTCGCGAGCCGCCTCAGTGACGAGACGAGTGTTCACTGCGGCAAAGCCTGGGTGGTTCCAATATTGGCGAATCTTGTGGACGTTCAGGCTGACGTCTTCAAAGGCCAATTCTTCCAAGGCCGCGGCGAGGTCTTCGCGGTATTGGCGGCAGGAGGAGTAGCACGAGTATGCGCTGGTCGTCACCGCAACCACATTGGTCAGCCCGCCCTGGTGTGCTTCACGCAGCGTGTCGGTGAGGAAAGGCTCGCTGTTGCGGTTGCCCCACAACAAGGGTGTGCTGATGCCGCGCCGATCCAGCTCTTCGCGCATTGCCTTCAACAACGCACGGTTCTGGTCGTTGATCGGGCTACGGCCGCCGAAGTGGTGGTAGTGCTCGGCCACATCGGCCAGACGCTCATCCGGGATACCACGCCCCGCGGTGACTCGACGCAAGAACGGCATCACTTCGTCTGGCCCTTCGGGGCCACCAAACGACACGAGCACGACCGCGTCGTAGGGCGCGAGTTCTTCGCCCCTGGACTCGGGAGTCTCTAGCTCGGTCTGAGGCTCCTGTGGCTCAACGCCAGTGGGCTCGGTGGGCTCGGTGGGCTCGGCTGCCGGTGTCGTCATGAAACTCCCTCGTTGCGCATTGCGGTCGGAATGTTGATTTTGAATAAGACCGCAGCCATGCGGATCAGAAAGACCAGCATGACTGATAGCCAAATGAGCCACACACTCAGGTGGCCCGTTTCAAAGGCGATCACCACGGCGGTCGAACCCGCCAAGGCTGGCAAAGCATAAAGCTGTTGCCCGCGTAGGAGTTCGGGAACCTGTCCCGCAAGAACATCGCGGATCACGCCGCCACCGACTGCCGTGATGACCCCCAGGATGACGGCCGCGATCGGGGGCGCGTTGTAGGAGATCGCTTTCAGTGCTCCGCCGACGCAAAGATGGCCAGGCCGGCGGCGTCTAACCACTGCACCGATTGGCTAATGAGTCGCAGTCGAAGTCGGGGGCGTTCTTGCCGTACTTCAGTGAGGTGTGGATGCAGACCGAAGATGAAGAAGCCAGCGGTCCAGACGGCAACGAGGAGACGCCAGTCGGTGATGCCCACAGGGGGCAGGTCCCCCAGGAAGACATCTCGGATCATGCCTCCCCCAGGCCGGCAACCCACGCCAACATCACGACGCCGATCATGTCAAGCCCCCGACGGACACCCACGAGCGCCCCGGACAGCCCGAAAATAAAGACCCCGATGATGTCAAGAATCAGTTGTATCTCTGCAGAGGAGGCGACCATGGTGGGACAAACTTTACCCGCCAGTTGGGGTCACGGCGTGGCCTCCACCAGTGAGCACTACTCAAGTGGCACAGTCGCCATCAAGGCATGCGAAATGGAGAGGTGACATGGACCAACTGAGGTTCACTGGGCTCAACGAAGATGGCACGCAGTTGCTGATGACCGCGACAGACGGTTCTCGGTATGCAGTGCCGCTAACTGATGGCCTGCGCTCAGCTGTCCGCACGTCACGGACCCCGGGGGCCGAGGAGGCCTCTCCCTGACTCCACGCGAAGTCCAAGCGCTCATGCGCGCCGGCCGAAGCGCAAGCGATATCGCGGCCCAGACCGATTGGGCCATCGAGCGGATTCAACGCTACGAAGGTCCCATCCTTGCTGAACGCGAGCACATCGCGAGCCTGGCCCAGGCCAGCACGGTGCGTTCTCACGAACGGTCCCAAACGCCGCCGACACTCGGTCAGCGCGTCACGAACCGACTAGAAGTTCGCGGCGTTTCGAGCAAAGACATCGTCTGGGATGCCACGCGCCCAGAGGGCGGTCGCTGGACCGTTGCAGTCAATTTCACCGCCGGAGCTCGCAGTCGGTCAGCCCACTGGCACTTCGATGTTCAGGCTCGCGGTCTTGAAGCGATGGATGACGAGGCACGCTGGCTCAGCGAGGACGAGCAGTCCCTGCCCAGCAGCGCAGCACCATCCAACGCCGTGTTTGGGCCCCCTGCTGGTGATGAACCAGATGACCTCATGAACTCCATGCGCGAGCGTCGCCGTCAGCGCACCCGTAGTCCACGGGGCAAGAAAGCTGCTCCTGAGGCACCTGCCCCTGACACGGACGCGGACGCTGAAGCCGAGTTGATGGCTGCTCACGCCGCACTGCATCCCGACTCCGCGACTGGCGTCGGCAGCGCCGATCCCAGTGCGGTGCCTGGTGCCGAAAACTTCCCCAACGAGGCGCTGCCCTTAGAAGACTTCGACTATGACCCCCGCTCGGCTGGACTGCCACCGGGCGCACGCGGCAATGACGATCGGGACACCCGAGAGGCCACGCTGGAAGATTTCTTTGGCCGAAACTCCGACGATAAGCAAGACGACGAGCCCCAGGACGAAGGTGGCGACGGCGACGGCGTGAGCGAGGAGAGCGACGCCCAGTCCGTGAGCCAACATGACGACGCTGAGCATCACGAGCAGGGTGCCAGCGATTCCGAATCGGAAGACTTTATTGAGGATGAGGCTGGCGAGCCTGAAGAGGGCGAAGAGTCAGCCATCGAGGTTGAGTCAGAGCCCACCCCCGAGACCGAAGAAGCCGTCCCGGACCCCTCGGTGCCGGATTTGAGCGAAGAAGAATCGAGCAAGGCCAAGAAGAACCGGCCCAGTGTGCCTAGTTGGGACGACATCATGTTTGGTGCCCGCGGCCGCAACCGCTAACCGCTCTTCGCGCTCGCTAACGCAATGGCAGCGGACAAAGATCCAAATCAAAGGGCAACACGGCGCTAGAGGACGATTGTGCTCGCGCAGAATGCGCAGTCATCCGTCGCATGTAGTGCCGTCGGCACAACACCTCATACTCAACCGCAGCGCTCTCGGAGGGAGCGTCGTCATCGCCGTCTGCGTCTCCAACATCGCCGACCACAACCTGCTCCCCCTCGACCACCATCTCGCCGCCAACGGTGCGCGCATTGTGGGTGGCGACCCGGCCGCACCAGCACAGCGCATCGACCTGCAGCACCTGAGTGCGATCAGCTAACTCAATCAGCCGCTGCGACCCAGGGAAGAGCTGAGCTTTGAAGTCGGCCGTAATGCCAAAGGCGAAGACGTCGACGGCCATCTCGTCGACAAGCCGGGCCAGCTGCTCAACTTGGACGGGCGTATAAAACTGGGCTTCGTCGCAGATGAGGTAGTCAATGCGACGGCCGTGAGTAGCCTGCTCAACGACCAACTCCCAGAAGTCCGTCGACTCCGAGACCTCCAATGCGGGACGAGAGAGCCCCAGCCGCGAGGACAGCACGAACTCGCCACCCCGGTCATGCTGCGTGAACGTTAATCCACTGCGCCCCCGAGCGGCGTGGTTGTGATCCATCTGCAGGGCAAGAGTCGACTTGCCGCAGTCCATGGTTCCGGTGAAGAAGGAGAGCTCAGCCACGAGAGTCGAGTTTACGCGGTGCTAGGCCGGGATCAGGACAGGTAGGTCAGCATCGGGATCAAAGACTCCTCGTCGGTCACCGACCCGTGCAGGCCGGGCAACGCCAGCAGATTTGGACGCAAAGCGGACGAGTCAACCACCGTGGCACGTCCACGCATCAGCACAATGAGGTCACCGAGTCGCTCAAGGACTCCGTCGCGCATCGGGCCATACCAACCGCGCTCAACGGCCTCATCGCGATCCACCACATAGGCGTCATCACCTAAGACTTCGGTCCACCGAGCCTTGACCGCGGCCTGTTGTCCTGGTGCCACATAAACGTAAGGGGCGCGAGGCTCGCCGCCGAGAAGCAGCACGTCCTGAGCGAGCTCGCTGCGCTCCACGAGGTCATAGCGCTGCGCCGGCGGTGCCTCAATCATCCCGTGGTCGGCCGTGATGACCAGGAGCGTCTCTGGCGGGAGCGACCGTGAGAGTTGCGCCATGGCGGCGTCGAAGACCTCGAGGGCTCCGGTCCACTCCTGCGAATCTGGCCCGTAGACGTGACCAGCCTTGTCAATCTCTGGCCAATACAAGTAAACGAGGTGGTGGTTGTCCTGGGCCCGCAGGCATCGCGCCACCGTCGGCACTCGTTGGTCAATCTTCGCGACCCCCACAAAGTCGCCACCCTGCAGGGCTGCTGTGGTCAGACCAGAGCCTTGAAACTGCGGCTGGCTCACCGTGGTGACGTGCACACCGGCCTCATCTGCTTCCTGGAGCAGCGTCTTGACGGGTTGATATGCCCGTGGGTCGGGCCCATCAGCCCAAGACAAGTGGTTCAGCAGGCGATCAGCCCCGGGCACCTTGGTCTGCCAGGCCGTGATGCCGTGTTCGCCGGGGAGCCGGCCAGTGCCCAAACTCGACAGGCTGACCGAAGTCGTGGAGGGGAACCCACAACGCACTTCACTAGCGGCGCTCTTGAGGTTGCGCAGGAACGCCGCATGCCCACGCCTGCGCTCCAACTGTGCGGCGCCCAACCCATCGGCCAGCACCACCACGACGTTGCGTGCCGTTGGCAAACTTAAACCCGTCCGCCGACCGATCTCAGCTTGAGAGGGCAACTCAACGCCCATCGAAGCAAGCGCTGCTGGCAAAGTGTCAGCCAGCGTCACGTCATACGGAGGAAGCGCCCAGCCAACGTTTTGAGTCATCGACCCAACCGGGCCGAGAGCAACTGGGCGAAGTGCAAAGCACGCTCGAGGGCAGGCTCACCTTCAGAGTCAGCCGCAATGCGGAGCGAGATATCGCCGCTGGCAACCGTGCCCTCGTATCCGTGATCACCCTCGCAACTGGGATCTCCGCACGTCGCGGGCATCAGGTCGAGGCGTGAAACCGATCCCCAGCCCAAGGTCAGGGTCACGGCTCGGCCTGCAAGTCCGCCCTTGAACGTCGAGGGCTCCGGGAAAACGTGGGTGAGCATGACATTGCGCACCGAGCGGATAGTCACAACCTCAGTCGTGGCGGTCGCCATGTGTTGGCGACCCGGCTCGGCGGACTCATGGTCGTCAGCGTGCGCAATGACCAGGCGGTGCTCAGTCAGCACGAGGACAGTGAGGTGGCGACGCACGGCTTCTTGGTCAAACGTCATTTCCTGGTGGACCAGGTGTGTGACGACCGTGTCATTGCCCAGTGCTGTGGCCACGATGTCGCGCACGACGGCAGGTAAATAGCCTGCATCTTCAATGTCGCGGTTCAGTCCCTCGGGCAGCACAGATGTCGGTTGTCGGCGTGGCATGCCAAACATCATCGCACTTCAGGTGATCAGGGCACGCCGGTTGGTGTCTGAACGCTGGCCACCGCGCTCCAATCTGATGTGGGCGCCGAGCACCGCGCTGCCTTCTTGGTGCACCTGAACAGGGTTAAGCCTGAGCAAAGCCATCTCGGGCAAGTCTTCGGCCATCACCGAAACTCGGCCTAGCAGGTCGTACAAGGCTGAGTGGTCTACGGGCATCGTTCCGCGGTAGCCATCAAGCAGCGGTGCGGCTCGAACAGCCGTCACCATGTCTTCAATATCCAGGTTCGTCAGCGGCGGGAACCGGTGGGCGACGTCACCCATCAACTCAGAGGGCAAACCGGCAATCCCAAAGCCCACCACGGGACCAAAGAGCGGGTCTTCGACACTGGTGATTTCGACACTCACACCGTGGGCGCGTGCGCCTGCACGGCAACTCCGTCCAGGCCAATCTCGCTGAGTTGAGCAGCGATTGCCCGGTATGCCTTGGCGGCCTCGCGCGAATCCGACACCCGGTACGCACCCAGCGCTCACCTGGCTGGTGGCTCACCACGTCCGAGGTTGCCTTCACCACCACCATGCCGCCGATCTCACGGCTCGCTGGGCGGCCTCTTCAGGCGAGCCGACCGTGCGCGATTCCCAGACCTCAATGCCATAGGCGGCCAGCAACTGGGAGGCATCTCGTTGGTTCAGCACGCCGCCACCGGGGTTGGCCGCCAAAGGACTCCACAACATTCTGGGCTTCGCGCCGATTGATGCCACTGGGCCTAGCCCTGACCCCATAGGGCCGTTCTTTCCAGTCGGCGTAGCGAGTGGCTGCGGCCAACGAGCGGATGGCGTCCTCTGGCATGGAGTAGACCGGCAGAGACCCGCGCTCGTTGCCACCCCGCATACCGACAAAAGTGGCAACACAGGGCTTGTCGTACTGGTCTGAGGTCTCTTGCACTGCGTCAATGATCTCTGGATCGATCAACGCTGCTGGTGGGATAAAACTTGCCACGACCGAGTCGACCTCGGGGTTCTCGAGGGCATCTCGCACTGCGTCAGCAAATGCTTCCGGCTCTGCCCAGGCCGGCAAAATAGTCGGCGGTTCCATCACCTGCAGGCTCCAGGCCACGCACGAGTCGGCGGCCAGTGAGCCGAGAGCATCGGAGTTCGTCACAATGGCCACCCGCGGCCCTTGGGCAGCGGCTGATGCAGCACCAACTGGGCGACGTCAAACATTTGGTGGGTGTTCTCAACACGGATCACGCCAGCCTGGCGCAGCATCGAGCCGAATACCTCTGGCCGCTCACGGGTGATCCGCACGGTGTGACCTGGGGCACGCTGTGCTCGCTGACGCCGGACTTCACCACGATGACTGGTTTAGTCGTCGCTAGCTTTCGAGCGATCCGCGAGAACTTTCTTGGATTGCCCATGCTCTCCAGGTAGAGGCCAACGACTGAGGTCGCATCATCATCTAGCCAGTACTGCATGAGGTCATTGCCCGAGATGTCGACCCGGTTGCCTGCCGAGGCGAAGGTCGAGATGCCGAGCCCGCGCCGATGTGCCGAGCTCAGGACCGCGATGCTGAGCGCACCAGATTGGGCAACAAGCCCAACCCGCCTGCATCCGGTATGTCACTGGCTAGGGAGGCATTCAGCCGCACCTGTGGATCGTTGTTGATCATCCCGAAGCTGTTGGGCCCGAGGACTCGCATCCCACTGGCTCGAGCAATGCGCAGCAGGTCGCGCTGCCGCTCCTCGCCTTCGGGGCCAGCCTCAGCAAAGCCAGAGGAGACCACCATCACAGCCCCTACCTGGGCATCCGCGCATTGGGCCATGATCTCGTTGACGGCGACTGCCGGAACCGCGATCACCGCAAGGTCAATCGGTGCGTCAATGTCGGTCACGTTGTCGTAGGCAGGCAGCCCGGCGATCGACTCTTCGGCTTGCGGGTTCACGACAAATACCTCGCCAGCAAAGTCGCCGCCTACGATGTGGTCCAAGGTCGCGCGACCAACGGCGCCCTTATCCCGAGATGCACCGATGATGGCGACCGACGTGGGGCTCAATACGCGACGGACGCTGACTGACTCGGCTCGATGCTCGCGGGACATCAACACCGCACGCGAGGCATCGGTGGGCTCGATGTCGAAGGAGACGCCAAGGACCCCGTCGTCGAAAGCCTGCTCGATCTCATAACCCGCGTCTTTGAAGACTCGGATCATCTTGCGGTTCGACGGCAGAACGTCAGCGACAAAGCGCCGAATAGCCAGTTGTCGCCCGATGTCGGCCAAGTGCTCTAGCAGGACTGAGCCAACCCCTCTGCCCTGGTGAGCATCCGAAACGTTAAATGCCACCTCCGCAGTAGTTGACGTCGGCCCTTCCAGACGGTCAAAGCGTCCGATCCCAGCAATATCGCCGCGGATCATCAGCACCAGCGCGACCCGTTCGTTGTAGTCAACGTTGGTGAAACGCCGCACGTCGCGGTCGCTCAGCCGGGGAATCGGAGCAAAGAAGCGGAAGTAGACCGACTCCTTTGACTGGCCGGAATGAAAGCGGTGAACACCTTCAGCGTCGCTTGGCTTGATGGGTCGAACCCAGGCCACGGAGCCATCGGCAAGAACCACATCGGCTTCCCAGGAGGTGGGGTAGCCAGGTGGCAATGGTTCCTGTGGCGTCATGTCTCCAGCATCCCATGACGGCCTTTCTTCGGCTCGCAGGCAGGATGGACTCATGGAGTTTTCTCAGGTTGTTCGTCGGCGTCGCATGACGCGGGATTCGACGCCGATCGGCCGGTGCCCCACCACATACTCCAGAGTGCCCTTGAGCATGCGACTCGAGCCCCCTCAGCCGGCTTCTCCCAAGGGTGGGACTTTGTGGTCTTGCGAGGCGAGCAGACCCAAAGTTCTGGTCGGCGACGACGAGCGAAGACCGCCCGGCCGATCGGTGGCTCACGGGGGTGAGCGCTGCGCCGTGCCTCATCGTGTGTCTCTGACCCGGACGCCTACCTCGATCGGTATGCCGAGCCGGATAAGGGGTGGGCAGACCGGGACACGGACCGTTGGCCCATCCCCTACTGGGATGTAGACACCGGGATGGCTGCCCTGTTGATGCTGCTCACGGCAACTGACCACGAGCTTGGGGCGCTATTTTTGGTGTCCCTGCGCACGCCATGGCCGAGGTCAAGAAAGGGCTGAAGATTCCCCAGGAGCGGCGACTGGTCGGCGTGGTGGCGATGGGCTACCCGCTTGCCGATCGCAAGTCTCCCAGTTTGCGCCGGGGACGGCGCGCCCTGGAAACCGTGGCGCACGACGGCGAATTTGGCCAGCGGTGGAACGGTGGCTAGTAGCCGCCTCCTCCTCCGCCAGCTGAACCGCCAGGATGATCTGAATGGTGCAGGCCAGACTGCGAGACAACCTGGCGCGAACGCAACACTGGGCCGCTGTACTTCACTCGACCTTTGCCCGTCATCATGCCAGTGACCACGATGCCGAAGATGAACAGAGCAAAGCCGAGGAGGAACAGAACAAACAGGCCAATGCCAAAAAGATCACCAACCACAATGCTGCATCCGTATTCATCCTGCCCCCTTTCGTTGCGCGCTAACCAAGATCACCTTAAGTGCGAATACCCCCACTGCCTAGCGTCCCGGCGGGCGAAATGCCATTGACTGCCCACGCGCACGTTGAGGCGGTGCACCACCTTCGGCCCAGCACGGCATACGATCACAATGTTCCACCCCCCTGACCCAGGAGCTCATCAAGCATGGCCCGTCGCTCACGTCCCGCCGCCGAGGACCTCGCCGATGTCACCGAAAAAATCGTGGACATTGACGTCGACAACGAGATGCAGGGCGCCTTTTTGAGTACGCCTACTCGGTGATTTACTCCGGGCCCTGCCTGACGCCCGCGATGGTCTCAAGCCGGTCCAGCGACGCATCCTCTTCGGTATGTCGGAGTTGGGCCTGCGCCCGGAGCGCGCCCATGTGAAGTGCTCGCGTGTCGTCGGTGAAGTCATGGGTAAGTACCACCCACACGGGGATGGGGCTATCTATGACGCCATGGTCCGAATGGCCCAGCCGTTCACGATGCGCCTCGCCCTCGTTGACGGACACGGAAACTTCGGCTCCCTCGACGATGGTCCCGCAGCCTCGCGATACACCGAGGCCCGGATGGCGTCCTCGGCGCTGCTGATGACGGCCACTTTGGATGAAGAGACCGTCGATTTCGTCCCCAACTACGACGACCAACTCTTCCAGCCAGATGTGTTGCCCGCTGCCTATCCCAATCTCTTAGTCAATGGAGCTTCCGGCATCGCCGTGGGCATGGCCACGAACATGGCGCCACACAACCTGGTCGAGGTCATCAGTGCCGCTCGCCACCTGATCAAGAAGCCATCAGCCACTCTGGATGACCTGATGCGCTTTATCCCCGGGCCGGACCTGCCCAGTGGCGGCACCATTGTTGGCCTCGAAGGAATCCGAGACGCGTATGAGGGCGGGCGTGGCTCGTTCAAAACGCGAGCCAAAGCACGCATTGAAAATGTCACCGCTCGACGCAAAGGCATCGTCGTCACCGAGTTGCCCTACCTCGTTGGTCCCGAAAAGGTGATCGAGAAGGTCAAGCAACTGGTGCAAACCAAGAAGTTGCAGGGCATCGCCAACATCAACGACCTCACCGACCGCGCTCAAGGCATGAACCTGGTCATTGAGATCAAAAATGGCTTCAACCCCGAAGCGGTGTTGGAGCAGCTATACAAAATGACGCCGATGGAAGAGTCCTTCGGCATCAACAACGTCGCGCTGGTTCAGGGTGAGCCCCGGACGCTGGGACTACGGGAACTGCTCACGGTGTATGTCGAGTTCCGCACTGACGTCGTCCGTCGCCGCACCACCTATCGGCTGCGGCGCAAGGAGGAGCGACTGCACCTTGTTGAGGGCCTGCTCATCGCCATTCTCGATATCGACGAAGTCATCCAACTGATCCGCGGCAGCGACGACGCCGCTGAGGCACGCACCAAGTTGATGAGCGTCTTTGACCTCTCCGAGACGCAAGCCGGCTACATCCTGGATCTGCAACTGCGCCGACTGACGAAGTTTTCTCGCATCGAGTTGGAGACTGAGCGCGACGCCTTGCTGGCCGCCATCGCTGAGTTGCGGGCACTGCTTGAAGACGAAACCTTGTTGCTCAACCTCGTCTCCGACGAGTTGGCCGCGGTGGCCAAAGAACATGGCACTCCCCGTCGCACCGTATTGCTGGAGTCGAGTGGTTCAGCCACCAGCAAGTCCGCAGCCACTCCCTCGAAGTCGCCGACGACCCGTGCTGGATCCTGATGTCTGCGACCGGGCTGCTGGCTCGGACAAACCATGGCGAGTCCTGGGGGCTGACGAATCTCGTCATCAGCATGACGTCATCACATCCGCAGTCCGCTCAACTGCTCGCGGAGATGTCGGGCTTTTGACCTCAGCCGGCCGCATCATCCGGCTGTCGGCTCTTGAGTTGCCGACCCTGCCGCCGACCAATGGCTCGCCTAGCCTCTCTGGTGGCGCGCCGCTTGCGGCCTTTGTCGACTTGGCCGGGGGCGAAGAGCCGTTGTCGCTGTGCTCGCTGACTGAGTACGGCCCTGGGCTGGCCGTCGCCACCCGCCAGGGCGTCATCAAGCGGGTGAACCCGGACTATCCGGGCAACCGCGATGACTTCGAGGTCATCAGCCTCAAGGATGGCGACCAGGTCGTTGGGGCAATCGAATTAGATAGCGGCCGCGAGGATTTCATTTTTGTCACCAGCGACGCGCAACTCTTGAGGTTCAGTGCCGGGTTGGTGCGACCGCAGGGCGCAGCGGTTCCGGGGTCGCCGGGATCAAACTCGGGGCGGGCGCCCACGTCATCGGCTTCTCCGCGGTCGATAGTGACCAGGAGAATGTGGTCGTGACGGTCGCCAACGGTCCGGGAGCCCTACCAGGCACTGACCACGGCAGCGTCAAAGTGGCCCCGCTCGTCGAATATCCCACCAAGGGCCGCGCTACCGGTGGCGTGCGCTGTCACCGGTTCTTGCAGGGCGAAGATGCGCTGACTGTGGGCTGGGTTGGCCCCACTCCCCCAAAGGCCAGCGATGATTTGGGCAGTCCGGTTGCACTGCCTGGCGCCGCCGGCCGACGTGATGGGTCTGGAGTGCCGGCCGCCGCAACGATCGCCGCTGTGAGCGCAACCCCCATTACGGCCAGGTCGGCCAGCGATTCAGAGGCTCAGTAGCCGAACTAGACGAGTTTTCGGTTGGTGCTGAAGACTGCGGCATACTGCTCTGCTGCCAGTCCACACCGTCGCCCTTGTAGAGAGCGGCGAGCCGCTTGGATTCGGCTTCAACTCTGGCCTTGGCTGCCTCGGCTCGAGCGCCTCGCATTTCGCTGCCTGGCTCAAAAGTGACGGTGACTTGCTCGGATTGTTTGAACCGTGTTGCCGACGCCACTTGGCGGTATGCCGCCCGGTCGGCTGGGGTCAAACCCGAATCCTCGGTGAACGGTGCCAAGAGACCGCGTGGATAAAAGCGCTTCACTCGCACAACGTTCAACTCCACCGAGAAGACCAAGATGCAGGCTGCCGCAAAGAGCCATCCCATGAGGCCCAGCACAAAGGCGAAAACGCCATAGGTGTCGGAGGTGGTCCGCGCGATCTGTCCAACGTATGAGGTGCCAATGCTCTGCAACCACTGCCAACCCAGCGCTGCCACGAGGGCCCCTGGCAAAACCTGACTGAATTGCAGGTCACGCACAGTGGAGATGCGCATACCCATGGTGAAGACGATGGTGTTGACAGTGATGGTCCCCAGGGTGATGAACACAATGGTCCACTGCCCCAACTCAATGTTGAAACTGTCAGCGCTGCTCACCACACCCGAGACAATGGTGCTTCCCAACAGCGCGACAACCGCTAGGCCCACCAGTCCGGCGCTGCGCACCCGCGCCAAGACTGGATTAGGACGGGCATACCGGGCGATGCCCCACGCGAGGTCCATGGCGTGCCCCGTGGCTTGCGAGGCTCGCAGTGAACCCCAGATCGCAATGGCACCACCAATCAATGCCGCGATGCCATTGCCTTCAAGGCCCTGGGGGTGGCAATTTCGCTGCCGATGACCGGGATCTGGCGAGCCGCCGAGTCCAAAATGGCCTCTTGGAGGGCTGGCTGATTGGTCAAAAGAAAACCCAAGACCGAGGACAACAGCAAGAGCAGGGGGAAAAGCGACAGAAAGCCGTAGTAGGTAATCAAGGCCGCGAGGTAGATGCCTTGGTCATCAACAAATTTGTAGATGACCGCAATCGGGTAGCCCAAAGTGGGTGTCGCTGTTGGAACGCATCGATCCGATCAAGCACGGCAACTCCTTCTCAGCCTCAACTCCTACGACTGTAGGGCAGGAACTGCCTTATCAGCGGCTCATTTTCCCTCTGCCGGTGTGCGCGTGGTCACTTCGATGCCGGCCCAGACGTCGAAGCCCAACGACTGCAGGGCCGCAGTCAACTCTTCGCGGTAGTCGTCCACATCGGACACATCCCATGCGCCGGGCAGCACCATTGCATCGACATCAACAGAGAGGCGCGGGCCCAATTTAGTGGACCGAACGTGCGTGACAGTGAGCTCACGGTCGGCGCTCACTTGCGCCACTGCAGCGTCAATGGCAGCCACCACATCACGGGGTGCCTTAGCTTCCAGCAGTTCGGCCAACGAGCCAGAGATCATCCGCCACGGGACAGGAATGAGCACGATGCACGACAGCAGCACCAGACTCGGGTCCACATAATCGATGATGTTCGTGTAGTCGAGTTGAATAGCGACCAGACCAGCCAGGGCGCCGATAGCGATGACGGCGCTGAGCACCGCGCCCGAGTGCCAGTGCATGACTTCGGCTTTGGCCAGGTCTGAGCGGGGTGCCACTCGGCCGATGCGCCAGGCGATAGCCAGGCTGACCAGCGCCGCCACGACGCCATAGGCGACGATGTTGCCGGTGTTGATCGGGGTTCCGCCGTCCAAGATAACCAAGACCGCATCGACGGCCGCGTAGGCCAAAACGCCAGCAAGGGCTGCGCCTTGCACGACAATCGCCATCGGCATGAGTGCGGATCGGCCAAGGGATAGCGATCCGTTGGCCCGTGGGCGACGACGCGGCTCACCCTCATCGACATGGCCGTCAGCAGCAATCCCAGCGCCGTGTAAACGCCATCAAAAATGATGACGCGCGACTCGGAGAGGAAGCCCCACAAAATGGCACCAATGGCGAACGCCAACGTGACGGCACCAGATTCGAGCAGCGCTCGACGCTCACCGTGGTTGGCTGGCTTTTGCTGAGTTTGTTGTGGCAAGGATCCTGTTTCGGAAGGTTGCGACGAAACTGGTGCATCTTGCTGACCGCGACTGGCGGGCATGATTAGTGAACTCCTGAATGCGGGCCCTCGTACCGGGGTCTCGGTGGCGTGCCAACTTGCTCGCTGCCCCATATTAGCCAGCAATCTTGAAGGTTGGCTGTGCACTTTCGCAGGCGGTTCTGGCCGACCAAAGTTAGAGTGCAACGCGTGGCCCTGACCTTGCATAGAGCACCCGACACGTCCCTGCTCGCCGAAGAGTTGGGCAACGTGCTGGCCATACCGCTGGCAGATCCTTTGAGCAGGACGTCGTGGTGGTGCCAGCCCGTGGCATCGAACGCTGGCTCACCCAGCGGCTCTCGCACAAACTCGAGTCGGCCCGCGCGGCGGGGACGGAGGACTGCCGGAGTCCGTTTCATCACGCCGCACTCACTGATCAGCCTGTTGCTGGATCGCACGCACAGCGACCCGTGGTCAGCCGACCATTTATCTTGGCCGGTGCTTGCCGCTATCGAGGACAACCTCGACCAAGAGTGGCCCAGCCGATCGCCGACCACCTTGGCGTGGGCAAGGATGGCTCAACCCAACTAAGCGGGCGACGCTTTCGCTGGCCCGCCGCCTCGCCACCCTCTTTTCCTCGTATGCCGTTCAGCGGCCCGAAATGTTGCGCGCCTGGAGCGCCGAAGAGGCCACCGACGGGTATGCCCCACTCGCGGCCGACCTTGAATGGCAGCCCTACCTTTGGCGCGAAGTGACAGCCCGGGTGTCGGAGCCTGCTCCAGATCAGCAATTGGCCACGACCCTTGAGCGGCTACGCAGCAATGACACCGGCCATCTCAATCTGCCGGACCGACTATCGCTCTTTGGCCACACTCGCCTGGCTCGCAGTGAACTAGCACTGCTGGAGGCGCTGGGACAGCACCGCGATATTCACCTATGGCTACCGCAGACATCAACAACGTTGTGGGACAAATTGGCCCCCCTGGTGGCTGATGGGGTAGTCTACAGGACCGCCGATGACACAGCTTCACATGCCTCAAACCCGATACTTTCTGCCTTTGGTCGCGATACACGCGAGTTGCAACGCAGCCTGGCCGGTATCGAATACCTCGATTCACCGGTGGACGTACCGGCACCAGCGCCACAGAGCATGCTGAGCTGGCTACAGGCCGACATCCGGGCAGATCGTGAAGCCACCCGGGCTGAGGTTGCCGATCGCGATGTGTCTGCGCAGGACCGTTCGGTGCAGGTGCACTCGTGCCACGGCCCGGCCCGCCAAGTCGAGGTGCTCCGCGACGTGCTGGCTGGATTGTTGGAAGACGACCCCACGTTGGAGCCCCGCGACATTCTGGTGATGTGCCCCCGCGTTGATGACTATGCCCCGCTGATTCAGGCACAGTTCGGCATGCTGGACGTCCCCGGCGCAGCCCGGAAGGGACACCCTGCCCACCAATTTCGGGTGCGACTGGCTGACCGCGGCGCACGGCATACCAACCCGTTGTTGTCTTTTGTCATCGAACTGCTGAGCCTGGCCGACTCACGGGTCACCGCCAGCCAGGTCAAAAGCCTGATGGCAGCGCCGCCCGTGCAGGCACGGTTTTCGTTCGACGAAGACTCCGTGACCTGGCAGGTCAGTGGATTGAGGCTGCCAGCATTGAGTGGGGACTTGATGCCGACCACCTGGACAAGTTCTCGCTCAAGAACTACGACCAGAACAGTTGGGAACGTGGCCTGGAGCGGATCATCACCGGCATCCCGATGGACGCTGTCCACGGTGGACACCTGCCTTCGATCTCGCCGTTGGAGTGGATGGGCAGCGGCGACATCGACTTGGTCGGTCGGTTAGCTGAGTTCATGACCCGCCTGCGGCACGCCGTGCACCGCCTGGCTCAATCGCGCACGGCCGGAGAGTGGAGCGCCGAATTGCGGCACCAGGTCCAGGCGCTGACTCAAACTCCAGCAGACCTCATATGGCAACAAACACAGCTAGACCGCGAATTGGAACGCCTCAGCGAGCGCAGCGATCCAGACATCACCTTGAGCCTCGCCGAGGTGCGTTCTGCGTTGATCGACCGTCTGGGCGGCCGCCCAACACGCGCTAATTTCCGCACCGGGACATTGACGGTATGCAGTCTGGTGCCGATGCGCTCAGTCCCCCACCGGGTCGTCGTCTTGCTTGGCATGGACGATCAATCTTTCCTCGCCAGACTCTCGTCGATGGCGACGATGCCCTAGGCCGAAACCCGTTAACCGGAGAGCGAGATTCTCGCTCCGAGGATCGCCAGTTGATGTTGGACGCGGTGATGGCAGCCCGAGACACTTGGTGGTCACCTACACCGGGGCCAACGAGCACAGTGGGGCCGAGCAACCGCCGGCAGTGCCGGTTGGTGAGTTGATTGATGCGACGCACACCACCGTGCCCATGGGGCACACGATCGTGATCTCACACCCGCTGCATCCCTTTGACCGGCGCAATGTTGAGCCCGGTGCCCTGATCGCTAGCGAAGACCGGCCCTTCACCTTCGATCGAGCCGCCGTCGCCGGAGCGAATCGCGCGAACCTGCTCATCGATAAACCACAAGCGCCACGGGACCAACGGCTCCCCGCCCTACCTCCAGCATCGGTCGACCTCAATGACCTCATCAAGATGTTGATCAACCCCTTCGCGCACTACCGAGGTAACCGGCTGGGGCTAGCCGATCCGCCCGGCCCCGAAGAATCCGAGCACGACAGCATCCCCATTGAGTTAGACGGGCTCAAGAAATGGGAAGTCGCTGACCGGCTATTGGCCAACTTGCTGAGCGGACAAGGCGAGGCGGAAGCCGGAGAGATCGAGAGGCTCCGCGGCACCTTGCCGCCACACGCACTCGGCAATAGGGTCCTCGACGAGGTGGGGCCCACTGTAGTTGCGCTCGCTGCAGGGGCTCGTCAGGTGCTGGATGGCGAGCGCCGCTGGGCCGAGATCAATATCGATCTGGGTGACGGGCGCCGGCTTGAGGAACCGTGCCCGGTGCCGGTCCGCTCGAGAGTGTTCACCTCGTGCACCAGCGGCTGAGTCCAGACGACTTACTCGCGCATCAGTGCGAAGCATCGGATAGCGGCTTGGGTTCGCCTGCTGGCTCTGTGCGCCGGTCACCCTCGCAGACTTGGTCGAGCATCGTTTTTGGACGCCGGTCAAGCGCCCGGCGGCTCTGACCTATAGCGGCATTAGCCCCGAGGCAGCCCTGGCCGAGCTCCATGCCCTTGTCGATCTGCACGACCGGGGTTTGTGGAACCGCTACCGGCAATGGTGAACACCAGTTATGCGTACTTCGACGCGACGCGGAACAATCCACAAAACGATCTGGCGGGGCGCTACGGCATCGGGGACCACTGGATGGGCTCCAAGTACATGTCCGGTGACCGGGAAGACTCAGCCGTGGTGGCGCTCTGGGGCCAACATGCCAGTTTGGACAGACTGCTCGAGCCAGCCCGGGACGATGAATCATGGACCCGCAGCCACCAAACCCGCATCGGAGCGTTGAGCATGCGAATTTGGCAATCAACCGAAATGGGTAACGAACAGTGGAGCAATCTGTGACCGCTAGGACGGGGCCTACAGCCAGCCAATCCGACGTGGCAACGTTCTCAATCAGCGATCCGCTGCCCCACGGCACAACGCTGTTGGAGGCAAGCGCCGGCACCGGCAAGACGTGGACCATTGCGGCTTTGGTGACTCGTTGGGTGGCGGACGGTGAGGCCACCCTGCCGGAAATGCTCATTGTCACCTTTGGTCGGGCCGCCAGCGCTGAGTTGCGCACCCGAGTCCGCGAGCAGTTGCTTGAGGCTCATCAAGCCTTGGGGTCAGAGCCCAAGGCCGGGGACAACGAACTCATCTCGCTGTTGAAGTCAGGCTCAGCCGCCGAGATTGCCGTACGCCGTCGGCGGCTCAAGAGTGCCCTGTCTGACTTCGACTCTTCGACCATCGCCACTATCCATCAGTTTTGCCAGTTGGTGTTGCGCAATCTGGGCGTGGCCGGTGACACGGATCCATCAGCTGAGTTGGTCCAGGACCTCGATGACCTTCTGACCGAGGTCGTTGACGACATTTATTTGCGCGGATTCGTCAACGACGACCGGCCACCCGCTTTCGAATACCACGAGGCGCTGGCCATTGCGAGAGCAGTCACCGGGGATCCCGATGCTCGAATCTTGCCCGAGGGTGCCGCGGAGTTCAGCGCCGCTGCTCGCCGCGTCAAGTTCGCTGAAGTGGTGCGCAAAGAGTTTGACGCGCGTAAGCGGCAACGTGGCGTTCTGCACTACAACGACCTACTCACCCAACTTGCCGATGCGCTTGAGCACGCCAACTCGTTGGCCAGACAAAGGATGCGCGAGCGTTGGAAGATCGTCTTGGTCGATGAGTTTCAGGACACTGATCCCATCCAATGGAAGGTCTTCAGCCGAGCTTTCTCCGGGCACGGTTCGATGGTCCTCATCGGTGATCCGAAGCAGGCGATCTATGGCTTCCGAGGTGGCGACGTCACGACATACCTGGAGGCCGCCCAAACTGCTGATCGACGCATGACCCTGGGCACCAACTTTCGCTCGGACCAACCGCTAGTGCAGGGCTCCAGCACATCCTCGGTGGTGCCGCCCTCGGTGATCCCGCCATCGTGGTGCGCCCTGTCGCCGCCCAGCACCAAGGTAAGCGCCTCGACGGTGCACCCAACAATGCTGCAGTGCGACTTCGTGTCTTAAGCAGTCCGCCCGCTCAAGGCAGCGGCAAGCCGAAGGCACTCAGCATCAAGGCCGCGCGATCGACCATTGCCGAAGACCTTGCAAGCGATATCGCTGGGTTGCTTAATTCCGGCACCACCTTCGATGGGCGGGCTATTACCCCCAAGACATTGGTGTGCTGGTGCGAACGAACAAGGAGTTTGAGGCCATTGGAAAGGCCCTGGCTGACCTGAACATTCCTTCGGTGATCGCGTCCGCGGCCAACGTTTTGCTGACGGCTGCGGCTACGGAGTGGCTAACAGTCCTCACTGCGTTGGCCAGCCCACATCGTGGATCGCTGGCTCGATCAGCTGCCCTCACGAGTTTGATGGGCAACGATGCGCTCACGCTTGATGCTCGTATTCAAGCCGACCCCCGCCGGCTCGACGACGAGTTGAGCGGTGAATTGCAGATGCTCGCGACTCTTGTCGGGGAGCGCGGCGTTGCCGCCCTGCTGGAGTATTCACTCATCAATGGGCTCACTGACCGGGTGGTGACTCGCCCGGACGGTGAGCGCCACCTCACTGATCTACGCCAGGTTGGCGAAATGCTCCACCACGTCAGTCATCGGGAACAGTTGACGCCCGCTGGCCTGGCCACTTGGCTCGCTGAGCACATGGGCAACGACGTGTTGGCCTCGGGAGCCCGCGTGCGTCGACTAGAGAGCGACGACGCAGCAGTTCAGATGGCTAGTCTGCATGCCAGCAAAGGTCTTCAGTGGCCGGTCGTGTATCTCCCGTCGCTAGCTGATCGCTACATTTCTGATGAGAAGCTGCCGCGCTTCCACAGCGAGCCAGAACATCAGCGGAGCCTGTATGTCGGAGGGAAGGACGGGCCTGGCTTCAGTGATGCTCACGTGCAGTATGCAGCCGAAGATGCTGGCGAATCTCTGCGATTACTCTATGTCGGCTTTACCAGGGCCCAGAGTCAGGTAGTGGCGTGGTGGGCACCAACGGGCCAGAACACACGTCCAGCCCCATTACACCGGGTGCTCTTTGGCCGCGCTCGGGACACCTCCCACATACCCGACAAAACAGCCCTTCCCAGTGACCGCGATGCTTGGCAAAACTCGAAGCCCTCGCAGCGGGTGGCGACATCAGCGTGGAACATGCTGAGCCTGCCCACGCTCCTGCGCGTCAACTCACCCGCTCGGTTGTTCCGGCCAGCGCACGCTCTTTCGCCCGGGCGTTGGACACCCAGTGGCGCCGCACCTCATACAGCGCCCTGAGTGCCCCCGCCGATGCTGGGCCGGGAGTGGGCACCGAGGCAGAAGTCGCGCCAGACGATGACGGTCTGTTGCCAGACGATCAGGGCGCAGATGCGGTGCCTAGCGATGTTCCGCCTCGTGACGAACTCCCTGGCCCGTGGATCCCCGGCAGTGAAGTCGCGTCACCGATGGCCGGTTTGCCGGTAGGTGCCACCTTTGGCTCTCTCGTGCACGCAGTCCTTGAACACACGGACCCAGCAAGCCCGGACCGGCATCAGGCTTTGCTTGACTCCATTGAGGCTCAAGCCCACTTTTGGCCAGCGGGCCTGGCACCAGAGCAATACGACGAACTGGCTGACGCTCTCGAAGCCGTATATGACTCTCCGCTCGGGCCGCTTGCTGGCAACGTTTCGTTGGGCAGTATTACTGTGGCCGACCGGCTCGCGGAGTTGGACTTTGAGTTTCCGTTGGCTGGTGGCGACTCACCATCGGCGCACAACGGTGACCTTCTCTTGAGCGACCTGGCACCCATCCTGGAGGAGCACCTCGCAGAAGGTGACCCCGTCCGAGAATGGGCGCGCACGTTGCGTGGAGCCCCGTGGGGGGCCCAGCCACTGCGCGGGTACCTCACCGGTTCGATTGACGTGGTGCTGCGGGTTGGTGAGACCTACCTGGTGGTCGACTACAAGACCAACTGGCTCGGGCCATTCGATGAGCCGTTGACAGCAAGCGCCTACGACCCAAGCGCCCTTGCGGCGGCCATGGGGCACTCGAGTTATCCCTTGCAGGCCATCTTGTATGCGGTGGTAGCCCACCGGTTCCTCCGCGGGCGCCTGCGCGACTACGAGCCTGATCGCCACTTGGGCGGTGTGCTGTATCTCTACCTACGAGGGATGTGGCCCAGGGACTCCAGTCATCGACGGGCATCCCTGTGGAGTGTTCTCTTGGTCGCCACCGTCCGCGATGGTGTTAGCCATTTCCGACCTCTTGGACGGGGCCCAGCCATGAGTATTTCCCCGACTAATCCCATCGATCAGCTGAGTGAGTTCGATGCCCGGCGCGCGAGGGATGCAACAGGCGTCTTGGCCGAGCTCAACGCTGCTGGTGTTCTGCACGCCGGAGATGTCCATCTTGCGCAGACCCTCGCTAAATCAACGGAACCCAGCCCGGCGCGGCCCATGGAGCAACGCGAGTTGGTCGAGTTAGCGATCGCGCTCACCGCGCGAGGCCTGCGCGAAGGCTCAATCTGCGTTGATCTCGAGGTCGAGGTCGAGGCACTGGCGGAATCACACCCGATTGGCTGGCCCGACTCCCAAGAATGGCTCAAGGTGTTGCAGTCGGACGAGGTCACCAGAGCCGGTGCCCTCGTGATTGACGACGGTCTCGTTTATCTTCAGCGCTTCCACCATCAAGAAGTCAGCCTGGCCGAATCTCTGGCACATCGGGCCGCACTGCCGCCGTTGCCTTTCGACGCTGAAGCTCTCGGCGAGGCCGCTGCTTGGGTGTTTCCACCCGATGCCAGCTATGACGCCCAGCGAAATGCAGCCCTCACAGCGGTCGCCGCACGCACCAGCGTCCTCACTGGTGGGCCGGGGACAGGTAAAACGACCGCCATCGCTGGCCTGCTCGCCCTCTTGTGGATCAACGCCCAAGCTTCGCCCAGCGACACCGGCGCAGCAACAAAGCCCACGCCACGGCGACTCCGGATTGCCCTGGCCGCACCGACTGCCAAGGCCGCCCTTCGCTTGAAGAGGCCATTCACGCCGAGGTCGCTGGAATCATTGAGCGCGCCCGTCAACACGCTCCAAACTTGGTGGAAGTCACCCAAAAGTGGAGTCCGTTGAAGCGAGCACTTTGCACCGTTTGCTGGGCTCAAGCGCCTCCTACCGCGCACCAAACTTTCACCGCGACCGCCGGGTGCCCTATGACGTGATCATTGTTGATGAAGCCTCGATGATGCCGTTGTCCTTGGCGGCTCAATTGGTGGCGGCAACGGCTGACGATACGAGATTGCTGATTGTCGGCGACCCAGACCAGCTGGTGTCGGTAGAAGCTGGAGCCGTGCTATCTGACCTGGTCAAAGGCCTCGCTACGGGCCAGGCTGGTATCCCTGTCACCACGCTGAATAGAACGCATCGCTTCGACTCACAGATCGGCGACCTAGCGGGGGCAGTCAAGCGGGGCGATGCGGCGCAGGCGATCGACCTTCTGGAACGCCCGACCGGTGAACGCATCACCTTCCTGAAGACCGAAACAGACGACCCGCCCGCTGTGCTGCGCCGATCTCTGACTCAACATGCGGTCCGCTTGCATCGAGCCGCAGCAGATTCAGAGCCCGCACGCGCCCTTGAGATCTTGAACGAACACCGACTCTTGTGTGCTCACCGTGAAGGGCCGGCCGGAGTGGCCGCCTGGAATCGCCAGATTGAACGCTGGCTCGCTGAGCACACGGGCCAACCGCTCTGGGAAGCAATTATGTCGGCCGCCCGATCATGGTGACTAAGAACGACCACGGCCTCGGGCTCTATAACGGCGACACTGGGGTGCTGTTCCTTGATGGCGACGACGTGCAGGCAGCCTTCCCAGCCGATGGCAACTCCCCGGAGCCGCGAATCGTCTCGCTCAGCCAACTGTCGGCGTTTGAGACTGTGCACGCCAGCACCATTCACAAGGCTCAGGGTAGTCAGGCCCAGGTCGTGACGGTCATCCTCCCTGCCAAGGACTCTGCGTTGTTGACCCGCGAGCTTGTCTACACTGCGATGACCAGAGCCCAATCGCAGCTCAATGTTGTCGGCACTCCTGAGGTATTTGCCGCCGGTGTCCAACGGCAGGTGCGTCGGGCAAGTGGGCTAGCCGCGCGATTGGGCTAGCTCTCGTCTTCCTTGCGCAGAAGTTGATGGGTCACCAGCGCGACCATCGCCAGACCAAAAAGATCGGAAGAACATACTCGATTTGTAGGCCCGAGGAAGGCTCGTAGACGTATAGCTCACGCTCGGGCATCGGGAGAATATCGGACGGGTCATCCGGCAGGTAGGCCACGGTGACTTTGGCCCCCACGTCGTAGCCCGCTGGGTCAGCCGTGCGCCCGTCATTAAACTCCGCCTCGACAACCTGACCCTCGTTGGTCGTGAACGTCACCGAATAGAGCCAAGTTTCGTAGGACGAAACAGGACGAGCGGTGAGGGAACCGGGCCGGTAGTTGGTGACTTCTTCGGTGCTGACGTCCCCGATTTCAGCCCACGAAAAACCACTGCGACTACCCCTTCACGACTTGTGGAGTAGTCAGATTTTCACCCACTGAAGACAGCACCAAATTATGCTTCGCCAAATCACTGGCTAGAGTCCACTACAGGGTCATTTCCAAGGATGGAGCAAGCACGTGGAGTTGCGCACGGTTAGGTATTTTGTGGCGGTCGCAGACGCTGGCTCGGTCTCTGCCGCCACAAAGTTGGTGCACATCACGCAGCCATCACTGTCCCGACAACTGCATCAGTTGGAGAGCGAGCTGGGCTGCAACTCTTTGCTAGCCGGGACGGTCGACTGCAGCTGACCGCCGCGGGCTTGCGCTTTCTCCCCACTGCACGAAACCTGGTGGCCGCAGCAGACAACGCCAAGAACGCAGCCGAAGCGATCCGCAAGGGTCCCCTGGACACCATTCACATAGCCGCACCAACGGTCACCCTGACGGATGTTCTTGCTCCGTTTATCGCTGGTCTAGGCCCAGGCGACCCAGTGCCCACGGTTTCGGCACTAGACCCGAATCAGGGGTGTGACGCCCTTGAGCAAGGCGCCGACTTGGTGTTGACCACCGTTGTTCCCCCTCAGCGCTTCAGTCACCAGTGGGTCGCCACGCTGCCAATTCTCGCCTACGTCCCCGCGGCGCACGCCCTGGCTGCAAAGGAGTATGTCTGTGTCTCGGAGTTGGTGGCACACCACCTCTTGCTCTCCCCCACCGGCACCTACACCCGGACAGCCCTCGACGCCGTTGTGACCGCGCAAGGCGTGGAATACTCCAGCATTCGGGAGTTCACCTCCAGCCAAATTGCCCAAGCTGTTGCGGCTGCTGGTCACGGTGTCGCCGTCGTCTCCGATGACTCACGGTTCGAGCTAGTCGGGGTGCCCATTTCGGTGCCAGCAACCGCCAATGAGACACAACGAAGCACCCTGGCTATTGACCTCTTTGCCGCCTGGCAACCCGAGCACCACGCCGCGGCGGCCCTGGAGCGCCTAGTCACAACCTTGGGTGGATACGTCGTGCACCTTTACGGAGCAAACATGCTCCCAGTTCCAGCAGCTGAATGACAAACGGGGTCGGTCCAGGCGTGAAAGCCTTGACCGACCCCATCACTCAGCCGTACTAGTGGCTGTGCCCGTGAATCTCGCCAACCGGGATGGGCGCCTCACGCTCATCAAGCAACGGTAGACCGGGGTCCCACGTCGTCCCGTCGCGCTCATCCTTGCGTCGCCGAGCAATGGCCGAGAGCGCCTCCAGCACGACACGGTTGCCCAGTGCTGCAGTGATGTCTGCGTGGTCATACGGCGGGCTGACCTCAACAATGTCGATGCCGCAGACCGGCAACTCCAGGCAAATGCGCCGCACCGAGTCGAGCAATTCTCGCGAGGACAGCCCGCCTGGCTCTGGTGTGCCAGTGCCCGGAGCAGCGCCGGGGTCAACCACATCAATGTCGACCGAGAGATAAACGCCTTCGCACTCATCGACCGCGATCGAAAAGGCCTCGGTGAGACAGTTCTGCAACCCCTTGTGACCAATCTCGGTCATCTCAAAGCTGCGCATCTTTTCACCAGCCATCCACGACAGCGTCTCCGGCTCGGGCCAATAGCCGCGCAGGCCAACCTGCAGGAAGCGGTCACCGCGCACCGCACCTGATTCGATCAGTCGGCGCATCGGCTGACCGTGACCCCACAAGGAGCCAAACTCCATGTCTCCAGTGTCCGCGTGGGCGTCGAAGTGGATCATCGACACCTTGCCCAGGCCGAGGACGTTGGCACAGCCCTTGGCATCTGGATAGGCGATCGAGTGGTCGCCACCCAACGTGACCGGAATTGCTCCCGCCCGCGAGACGATCTCGACGGCATCTTCCAACGCCTTGAGCGACGTCATGATGTCGCCGTTGAACATCTCTACGTCACCAGCGTCATACACCTTGAGGTCTTTAAGCCCGTCAGTGCGCAACGCCAACGATGGGCGAGACCCATCGTGCGGCAAATAGTCCGTCATTCGAATCGCCTGAGGGCCAAACCTGGCCCCCGAGCGATACGAGGCACCTGCATCAAACGGCGCACCCAAGATGACGACATCCGCGTCGGCAAACGTGCTGGGATCAGTCAGGTCGCAGCGTTCAACGCCCAAGAAAGTAATGTCCGGGCCGAACATGGGGCCGTAACGAGCCATCCTTACTTCACTTCCTTGAGTTCAAGGGCTTCCTGGTTGTCCGTCTCGGCCGTTGTCTGCGGCAGAGTCTCGCCACGGAAGAAGGCCGGGTTCTTCATCCAGAGGAAAGCCATGAAGACCAAACCGCCCAGGATCATTCCCAAGCCAAGGATCAACACGAGACCAACACCGGCGATGGCGGCGCCACTGCCGTAGGCCGGGTCAGCGCTGTCTCGCAGGGTGATGAGGAAGACGAAGAACAGGCCCAACCCACCTAGCAGTGGGAACAGGAACTTGAAAGTGAAGTTGAAGGCATTGGCAAACAACTGGTTGCGGAAGTAGTAGATGCAGGCGAACGCGGTCAGTCCGTAGTAGAAGCAGATCGCGATACCGAGGGAGTAGATCGTGTCCAGCAAGACGCGCTCGCTGACAATCGTCATCACGGTGTAGAAGCCACCAGCAGCAATGCCAGCGGTCATGATGGCCACCGTCGGGGTCTTTGCACCGGGTGAATCTTCTGCAGGCCGGCTGGCAGTGCCTTGTAGGAGGACATGGCCAACATGGTGCGTGTGGTGGGGAAGAACGTGGTGATCAAGGATGCTGCCGAGGAGGCCAGCACAGCCAAGAAGAGCAAAATGCCGAAGTTACCCATGACTGGTTCTGCCAGCACGCCAAACACGTTGTCGGCCGTGTCGGGGTTGGCCAGGCCGATGCCCGTTTCGCCCAGGCCCGCATACATCTGGGTGGCGATGCTGACGATGAGGTAAGTCAACAGAATCGAGACGACGCACAACAGCGCAGCGCGGCCTGGGATCTTCTCGCGGTCCTTGGACTCTTCGTTGACCGTGAGCGACACATCCCATCCCCAGAAGGCAAAGATCGAGCCGGACAGGCCAGCAATAAAGGCCGACAACGTCAGTCCGGACGGGCTAAACCAATCCCAACTGAAGTCCAGGCCGACGCCTGACTCGCCGTGCTTGGCAATCGCCAGCACCGAAAAGATGAGCAGGATGATGAGTTGGAAGCTCACCAAGACGATCTGCACCTTTTCGGTGGCGTCAACGCCGCGGTATGCGACGTAACTGGCGATCCCCAAGAACGCCAGGCAGGTGAGGACGTTAATTGGAGTGTTCAGCCACAGGTCAGCGATGGTTTGGCTGCCGAACACCTCGCCAAAGAACTGGTAGAAGAACTGGACGGCAACAGCGGCCAAGTTGGACAGCACGAAGATGGTGGCCAAGATCGCTGTCCAGCCACCCAGCCAGCCGATGACCGGGCCGAAAGCCTTGGTCGTCCAGGTGAAGGAGGTGCCGCAGTCGGGCGAGACCTTGTTCATCTCACGGTAGGCATAGGCGGCGAAGAACATCGGCAGGAAGCCCGCGATGATGACCACTGGCACTTTGGCCCCGGCGCTGGCGGCCAAGATGCCAATCGTTGCGGTCAGGGCATAGGCCGGGGCAACAGAAGAAATACTTAGAACGGTGCTACCTATCAGGCCGACTGAGTCGCCCTTTAGCCCTTTATCGGCCATGTCATTGTCCTCAACATCGTTGTCGCGGGAAGGCTATGAGGTGCGACGGCGAGTGCCCAGCCTGGGAGCACTCGCCGCCTTCATGCTGTTAGTGGCAGGACATGCCCTTGGGCTTGGACCGCGGTGCGTCCAACGACGGGTTTTGGTCAAAGAAGCCAAACGGCTTCAGCCAGAACGACACGGTGTCGGACGGCATCATCGGCCAGTCCTCGATGCGAGTGATGTGGTGCACGCCGAAGACATACCAGAGCACGAGGTCTTCGTCGATCAGGTTCGCGTCGTCCTTGATCCAGGTGGTGATGCCTTCGCCACCCACCGACTGGGTCGGGTAGTCACCCGCTGGCCAGCGCTCGGCCGGGTCTTCTGCGGTGACCCACAGTTGGTGACCAATCACGGGCGCGCGCTTGTAGACCGGTGAAGACTCATCCAGCATCGCTGGGAAGGCATCGCCCGGAACGATCTTGTATGCGGTGTTGCTGCCCAACTTGTTGGTCTTGTTGGGGTTCATCACCTTCCATGCCCGCTGGGTCTCCCAGTTGAAGTCCCGACCGGCATCCTTTTCGGAAGCAATCTGGGTCTGCTGGGTTTGCAGCGCGAGACCGTAGGGGTTCTCCTCGGAAATCGGAGCCGCCGAGGAGTCGACCTCGACCAAGGTGTTGCCTTCGCCGTCGACGTCCAGGTCCATCCGAGCAACGATGAAGTGCTGGTGGAAGGGCGCATACGTGCGGGTGTCAACCAGCGTCCCGCTCGGCGGTGCCTTGTCGCTATCGTTTTCCAGCGGAGTGGTCACCATGGCACCGGTCGCGCGGACCTCGCACTCGATGTTGCCGTCCTGGTAGAAGCGCCAGTAGACCAGGTATTCGTAGTTGGCCACCGTTGCGTGGAACGACACCACCATCCGGCGCATCCGGCGCACTTCAGCGCTGCCGTCGCCATCAACGTGCTTCCACAGGACCGCGTTGTCTTCCTCGTGCAGACACATAGCCTGCTTGATGGTCTCCGGCTCGCCCTTGCTGTTGTTGATGACCGCGTCGATGTAGGTGATCTCACCGAGGCAGTCGCAACCCAAGCTGAGGGAAGTCGTCATGTAGCCCAGACCCCACTCACCAATGTCGAAGGCGGTGCGACGGTAGTGGTCATAGCCGGGGTCGCGGTAGGGAACGACCATTTCGGCGAACGACATCCGGTATGCGACGTCGCGCTCTTCGCCCTGATCGTTGAAGCTGATCTGGTGCAGCGTCATACCCTCACGGAAGTTGAAGCCAACCCGCATCTTCCAGTTTTGCCAGGTCAGTTCGTTGCCATCGAGGGTGAAGGAGACCCCCTCTGGCTGCACGATGTCGAGTGGCTTGAGGTCTTCGCGGATGGGCTTGTCGCGCAACTCGGGCACGTATTCGCCATCAACTTCGGGCAGGCCGTAGTCGTGGTGGTCCTCGATATCCAGCAACTCAAGGGTGTTCATGTCCACGATGAGTTTGAGGCCCGAGATCGGGTGCGCGTAGGGTTGCCCGTGGGTGTCTTGCGCAGCCACAGGTCGCACCAACCGAGCCGGCGATCGCGCCACTGCTCGGGCATAACCTCGCGGCCGTAGGTCCAGACGTCAATCAGGACCAGCGACATGTCGGTGATGCCACGCTCCGACAGCACCTTGACCACGTCGGGGTGGACTCGGAGGGCTTCGTCAACGTCGTGGTACTCGTCGACAGTGAAGTTTGGGGTGACGTCGGGGATGTGCGTCCAGGAGGCAACTGAGTCAGCGGCCAAGTCAACGACGCCTTCAAAGGTCTCGTTGTTTTCGCGGTCCCACAACACGGCAATGGCCTTGCGCGGCATCGCGTCGCCGGGCGTCCAGGCTTTGACCTCAGCCTTAGGTGGCTCTTGCATCTCGATGGATGCAAAACGCCAGGATTCAGACACTCCTGGTCGCGCCGCAGGATGCTTGCCACCGACCGGAACTCGTCGGAGGACAGTGGATCTAGGGGGTGAGATGACAAGGGAGTCTCTTTCGGCAGACGACAGTGGCTTGGCCAAGAGTCTCGCCGTTCTGCCCGCCGGTCAATCACCCTTTTGCATAGCGCGTATGCCTGCTAGGCAATTCGCCTTGATTGACTAGACGAGAGGTGTTTGTAGGCGCCTTAACCGTGAGGTCAACAGCTCGGTCCGCTCCTGATTGCCATGCAATTGGACGTAGCGCTGACCAAAGATGGCCAAGAGCGCATCGTCCAACCGGCGGACCGCTCCAGGCGGGTAGCGATAGCCCAATTGCACGCTGATAGCCGCCGAATCAACGGATCGCAGCAAGTCGCCCAACTCCCCTAGCGAGGTCACGCCGAGCTCTAGCAGCAACCCGGACACCCACTCGTAGTGCTCCGTGCGCGACCAGCCCGCCTCTGGAATCGTCGCCGACAGGAACGCCGTTAAGTCCTGGGCGCTGATTCGGGGATCGCTCGGGTCGGCTTCCCCCAACTCGTGGCCCGAACGCTCTTGGAGGCGCTCGCGGATCTTCGAGAACTCGGCGTCGGCCAGCTCTAAGAGGCCGGCTGCGAGCGTGAAACGGCGATCTAGGTCCGGCGCATCCTGCTCAGACACGGTGCCCTTGTAGCGGATGTCGTGCTCAAACTCGGCCCAGGCGTGCTGCAACACCGTGCGCAGTTGGACGGAAGCCGTGTGCTGCCTAATTTCGGCACGCTCATGGTCGGGTGCCACTTGGACCAACAAGTGGCGTGAGCTATACCCGAATCGCCCTTCTCGAGCCGTTTCTTCGCCCATGTCTCTGTCGTCATGGATGGCAAATTGGTCAGCCAGCAAATCTGCCACAGCAGCGACATCACTTTGCACATAGGTGACGACCCGCAGGCCGATCTGATCAGTGATTTGATTCAGCGGGTCCGGATAGACAGGGCCCCGTCGACGTGCCGGTTCGCTTTGCCGGCAAAAGAGGCCACCGACTTTGTTCGGGCCGTCACGCTCAGATAGTTAATGCCCGCGTCGTCCAACAACTGGGTCAGGGCTTGCTGATAGGACTCAGTGATTCCCGTTAGCCCTGGATACCGCTCGGCATATTGCTGCACTGCAGCGTGCACCAAGGTTGGCGCCAGCCGCGGCGACACTTCGGGGCGGATGCGAGCCACACCCAACCTCGGGGTCACGATGGCGCCCTCCTCCGCCGAGCCATAAACAGAAACATCGGCGGGCCGCCGATCCGAGAACATTGCAATGTAGGCGCACAACACAGCGTCAATTTGATCTTCAGCAATGCGCAGTTGGCTCTTACGCCGGGCAGAAGTCACCCGCTCACGCAATTCGATCCAGAGCGGAGAGTCGGCTAACGCCAACGCTGGGTCATATTCGCTCAGGCCCTCCATCAACGTCACCAGGCGCAGCAACTCCCCTTTAAGCCCCTCAAAGGTTCGACCTGGTTTGTTCTTGTATTTGATGGTCTTGGAAAGGCCAAAGAGTGCAATCGTGGCCGGGTGTGGATACACCTCAAGGCCACGACGCGAACTCTGCCCGAGCGGTGTCAGGTCAAGACCCAATTCTTGAGCAATTCGCATCGCTCTGGTCCCGTTGCTGAACTCAGGCTTCGCCGTATTTGAGGGTGTGCTCCGGCTTCAAAGCCAGCGAAGTCCTTGTTTAAAGCCGCCTCGGCACCACGGTTACCGCTGGGGTTTTTCACGATGATGGGGGCATCAAAACCCACCACGATCGGCCCCAATAAATAGGCCTGGATAACTGATCGGATGTCCGCGTCACTCATCACTGAAGCGACGTGCAACAGCGTGCCGTCGCCCGCCAGCACGGCAACGCCGGTGGGTTTACGGGCGCCCCAGGCAAGATCAAGGCCAATGTAGTGCATTACGCCACTCTGACAGAAACGCTCGGTTATTCGAGCATTGGGCGAATGGGCAATGGCGGAACACCTGAACCCTTTGTCGTGTTGACCCATGCATGAGCGAACCCATCACCATTGAAGTTTGGTCCGACGTCGTATGCCCGTGGTGCTACATCGGAAAGCGCCGTCTCGAAACTGCGCTCGGCGACGTCGGCTCCGGCGATGTTGAGGTCATTTGGCGAGCCTTTCAACTCGATCCAAATTCACCTCGCCCCGGCGAGCCTGGCCACGGTCAAGGAATGGCCGAGCACTTGGGCCAAAAGTATGGCGGCGGCATCGAGGCTGGCCAACAAATGAATGAGCAGATGACCAAGGTCGCCGCAGGCGAAGGCCTCGACTTCCATCTCGACCTGGTGGGCACCGGCAACACGACCGACGCCCACCGCCTGCTGCACTTGGCGGCCGAGGAAAGCACGAACTTGCAGGATGCCCTGAAGGAACGGTTCTTCGCCGCCTTCTTCACCCAGGGACTCGACACCTCTTCACCCGAGGTGCTGTCGAAGTTGGCCATTGAGGTGGGCTTGAACGCTGACCGTGTGGCTGAAGTGCTGGCCTCCAATGAATTCAGCACTGAGGTCCGCACCGAGATGGCCCAGGCTCAGGCCTATGGAGCCAATGGCGTTCCCTTTACCGTCGTGAATGGCACCTATGGCATCTCTGGCGCGCAGCCAGCGAGCGTCTTTGCCGAGGCCATCCAGCGAGCCCGGGCCGACCAGGCGCCCCAACTAACCGCCGTCCAGGGCGATGCGGATGCGAGCGCCTGCGGCCCAGATGGCTGCGCCGTCCCGGAAGCGCAAGACGGCACGAGCAACTAGTCGAGGAACCCTCGCAGCAGCGATGCGGTGCCTTCAATGTGCTCGCGCGTCGCTGCTGCGGCGGCATCACCATCCCCCTGCTCAATCGCCAGCAAGATCACCTCGTGTTGCTGGGTTGAGTGCGCCAGATTGGGCGTCAAGAGCGGGATGTGATCCAGAAGTTCGTTCACCCGAGCGCGGTTTTGCAGCACAACGTTTGACAACGTCGGACTGCCGCATAGGTCCGCGATCAACAGGTGAAACCTTGAGTCCAGCGGTCGATAGTGATGTTCCGGGGCGTCACATAGTGCTTGATGGCCCGCGCGTAATGCCGCCACCTGCTCATGACTAATCCCGCGCTGGGCAGTCAGCCTGCTGACCGCTGGCTCGACAACTTCTCGAGTCGTCAAGACGTCGTGCACCACTCCCGCTTCTAATTCGTCGGGCCAACGTGAAGGGTCCGGCAACCTGTCGCATACGTGTGTCCCCCGTAGCGACCACGAGCCACGGCCACGTAGCCCGCGCTCTGCAGGCCAGACAGCGCATCCCGCAGCGTCGTGCGGGAAACCCCCAATGACTCGGCCAGTTCCCGTTCAGGGGGCATCTTCTCGCCAGGTCTGAACTGCCCCAGCCTGATTGCCTGGAGAAGTCGCTCAAGCGTCCCCTCATAGACATTGCCCACCCGAATAGGCTGCATTCGTGGTGTCACCGGCTGGCTCATGGCTCTCACCGTACCGGCACACTCGCTTCGCACCTCAAGCCCAGTTTTGCCAGGTTTGGAGTTGGTAAAAACCCTTGACGCGCCAGGCTCTTTGACGCAACACTCAGCCCCAATGGTCTACATCTGATCCAATGGACAGGGGCACCACATGAGCAAGGCAAAGAATGCCGGTCAAGGCGTTGACGCGGACTACATGGAGCATCGCTCGCTTAAGTCCGGAGCCGCTGGCTGGATACTGCTCGCTGGCCTTGGCGTCAGTTACGTCATCTCCGGCGACTTTGCCGGCTGGAACTTCGGCATTGAGCAAGGCGGTTGGGGCGGACTGCTGATCGCCACCATCGCGATGGGTCTGATGTATTCGTGCATGGTGTTTGGCCTGGCCGATTATCGAGCACCCTGCCTACGTCGGGCGCTGGTTATGGCTTCGCCCGCCGGGCGCTAGGCCCGCTAGGCGGTTTCGCGACTGGCACCGCCGTCTTGATCGAGTATGCGGTGGCGCCAGCAGCCATTGCCGTGTTCATCGGTGGCTATGTCGAGGCACTTGGCCTCTTTGGCCTCACCAATGGCTGGCCCATCTATCTCGCGGCTTATGTCATCTTCATCGCCGTCCACATTTGGGGTGTCGGCGAAGCCCTGAAGTTGATGTTTGGCATCACGGCTATCGCCGTCCTGGCCCTCATTGCCACCGTGGTTGGTTTGATCCCGAAGTTTGAGTTCAGCAACTTGGTCAACATCGACCCGGACGGCTCGACCATGTCGAGTGCGTTCCTGCCCTTTGGGATCAGCGGCGCTCTAGCCGCCCTGGTCTACGGCATCTGGTTCTTCCTCGCTGTCGAAGGCGTGCCCTAGCCGCTGAAGAAGCGGGCGACCCTAAGCGCGATATGCCCAAGGGCATCATCACCGCGATGTCGATCTTGCTGGTGTTTGCAGCGCTGATGTTAGTCCTGGTGCCTGGCGCCGCTGGCGCTGACGTGATCAGCACGAGCGAAAACCCGCTCCCCGAAGCGCTACGCATTGCCTATGGCGAGAACTCCACGCTGGCTAGCTTTGTGAACTACGCCGGGCTAGCCGGTTTGGTCGCTAGCTTCTTCTCCATCATCTATGCCTATTCGCGCCAGTTGTTTGCCCTCTCACGGGCTGGTTACCTGCCCCGTTGGTTGTCGCTCACCGGCAAACGCAAGACCCCCTGGGTTGCCCTCATCGTCCCAGGCACGATCGGTTTCCTGCTCGCGGCCATCACCCAGGACGGCGCCTTGCTGATCAACATTGCGGTGTTTGGCGCCACCGTTTCCTACGTCCTGCTCAACCTGTCGCACATCATGCTGCGCCGCCGCGAGCCTGACCTGGAGCGCGAATACCGCACTCCTGGTGGCGTAGTGACGACCGGCGTTGCCCTCGTGCTGAGCGCCATCGCCGTCGTCGCCACCTTTGTTGTTGACCCACGCGCCGCCGGCATCACTGCCCTGGTGTTTGCCGCCTTCATCGCCTACTTCTGGTTCTATAGCCGACACCACCTGGTGTCCAGCGCGCCCGAAGAAGAATTCGACCAGATCAATAGCGCTGAATCCGACCTGCGCTAGCTCGTTACCCATCACTGAGACCACAACACCGCTGATCAGGAGCTCACCATGACCGGAACCGCTCACCCTCGCAACCCACGCCTGCTCACTGTTGAGAAGGTCACAGAGCTCATTGAGGCCGAGGACGTCGACACGGTGATCGTTGCCTTCACCGACATGCAGGGCCGACTTCAGGGCAAGTATCTGCACGGCGCCTACTTCCTCGAGCATGCATTGGGACACGGAGTCGAGGGTTGCAACTACCTGCTTGCCGTGGACACCGAGATGAACACGGTCGATGGCTACGACAACTCATCCTGGGAATCCGGCTACGGCGATATGGCTTTCGCCTTGGACCTCGACACTTTCCGGCTGATCCCCTGGCTGGACAAGACGATCATGGTCCAATGCGATCTGACCACGACGGATGGCACGCCGGTGTCGATGTCGCCCAGATCCATGCTTAAGGCCCAAGTAGATCTGGCAGCCGAGCAGGGCTGGAAGGCTGTGTCAGGCACCGAAGTGGAGTTCGTGGTCTACAAGGACACTTTCGAGGAGGCCTGGAACAAGGGCTACCAAAACCTGGTGCCAGCCAACCAATACAACGTCGACTACTCGATCATGGGCTCAGGGCGGGTCGAGCCGCTGCTGCGCGAAATCCGCAACCAGATGTATAAAGCTGGCATGGTTGTTGAGTCCGCCAAGGGCGAGTGCAACTTAGGCCAGCATGAGATCGGCTTCCTCTTCGATGAAGTGATGCCTACCGCCGACAATCACAGCGTCTACAAGACCGGCGCCAAAATGATCGCTGCAGACATGGGCCAATCGCTCACTTTTATGGCCAAGCCCAATGACCGCGAGGGCAGCTCGTGCCACATTCACCTTTCATTGCGTGGCCTCGATGACAGCACGGTCTTTTGGGACAAGGAGTCCGGTGAGCGCACCAAACTCTATGACCAGTTCATTGCTGGCGTGCTCGCCACCATGCGCGAGTTCACCCTTTTTTATGCCCCCAACATCAACTCTTACAAGCGCTTCGCCCTGGGTTCTTTTGCGCCCACCGCCGTGGCATGGGGCCAAGACAACCGCAGTTGCGCCGTTCGGCTGGTCGGCGAAAGCTCTTCAGCTCGCTTGGAGAACCGTCTGCCAGGCGGCGACGCCAACCCCTACTTAGCACTTGCAGCGATGATGGCCGGTGGGCTCTATGGCATTCGGCACGAATTGAAGTTGCCTGACGAGATGACTGGCAACGCATACACCTCCGATGCCGAGCACGTCCCGCATTCTCTCGCCGAAGCACGGACTCTCTTCGCTGAGTCCGAGATCGCGCTGGAGTGCTTTGGCGAAGAGGTCGTCAAGCACTACGTCAACTACGCCAACAAAGAAGTAGAAGCCTTTGACGCCGTTGTCACCGACTGGGAATTGCGGCGAGGTTTCGAACGGCTATGAGCCCTGCACGGCCCCGGATCGGACTCACGACGTACTACAAGGAAGCAGCGTGGGGGGTGTGGCGCCGCGAGGCAGCGATTGTCCCCAGCTCCTATGTTGAGGCAGTCGTGCGCGCTGGCGGCACTCCCTCCTCCTGCCACCCATGGGTAGCGATGTGAGCATCGTCCATGACCTGGATGGTTTGGTCCTGATTGGGGGTAGCGATCTAGACCCAGCCACGTATGCCGCGCCAGCCCACCCGGCGAGCGCACCAGAGCCATATCGAGACGAGTACGAATTTGCTCTGGTGCGGGCGGCCCTGGAGGGCGACCTGCCAACGCTGGCCATTTGTCGTGGCATCCAAGTGCTGAATGTGGCTTTGGGTGGCACGCTGCACCAACACGTGCCAGAAGTTATTGGGCACAGCCGCTATCAGCCGACCCCTGGCGTTTTCGGCGACGTCACCGTCAGCACCGAGCCTGGCTCGCTGATCAATTCGATCGTGGGGCCAACCTTCACTTCCCCTGCTATCACCACCAGTCCATTGACGTGGTGGCCCAGGGTTTGGTTGTCACTGCGGCCTCCGACGACTCCGTCATTCAAGCCGTAGAAACCACCAGCGCTGGCTGGGCTTTGGGCGTCCAATTTCACCCAGAGGAAAACGCAGACGATGATCGTCTCTTTGCAGCATTGATCACGGCTGCACAACAGCCCGTTCGCGCGCATTGAGACAGCACTCACTGAAAGGCAACACTTGTATGGCCGCTACCCAGGTCCTTAACCCCGCCACCGAAGAAGTCATTGCCTCGGTCGAGATGTATGACGTCGCGGCTACCGATGCCGCGATTGCCGCCTCAAAGGTTGCCCAGCGCCAGTGGGCTCGGGTTAGCGCGGCCGATCGCGCTCGGCTGTTGCGGCGCTTCTCAGTCGTGGTGGACGAACACATCGAAGAGTTGGCCCAACTTGAGGTGCGCAATGCCGGACACGCCTTGGGCAATGCCCGCTGGGAGGCGGGCAATGTTCGCGATGTCCTGGCCTACTACTCCGGCGCTCCGGAGCGACACCTCGGCCAGCAGATCCCCGTGGCGGGCGGCATGGTCACGACATTCCACGAGCCCATTGGTGTCGTGGGAGTCATCGTGCCGTGGAACTTCCCGATGCCGATCGCGGGCTGGGCGATTGGGCCCGCGCTCGCGGCTGGCAACTCTGTGGTGCTCAAGCCAGCAGAGGTCACACCCTTAACCGCGCTGCGGTTGGGAGAGTTGGCGCTGGAAGCAGGCCTGCCCGAAAATCTGCTGCAGATCCTGCCAGGTAAGGGTTCAGTGGTAGGCGAGCGCTTCGTGACGCACCCGGACGTGCGCAAGGTGGTCTTCACTGGATCCACGCAAGTAGGGAAGCAGGTGATGCGCGGCTGTGCCGATCAGGTTAAGAGAGTCACCCTGGAGTTGGGTGGAAAAAACGCCAACATCATTTTTGCTGACGCAGACATCGCAGTGGCTGGCGCTGCAGCACCCGATGGAGCTTTCGATAACGCTGGACAGGACTGCTGCGCACGGTCCCGCCTGCTCGTGCAGCGCAGTGTCTTAGATGATGTGCTGTCCGCCCTTGAACCTGCCGTCAATAACGTCGTCGTAGGCGACCCGGGAGACGAAGCAACCTTCATGGGGCCGCTGATCACGGCGGCGCACCGCGACAAGGTTGCTTCCTACGTCGATGGGCGCGAGACGCTGATCTCCGGCAGCAGCCCCCAAGGATCTGGGTTCTGGTTCCCGCCTACGGTGCTGATGGCAGACAACCCCACCGACCCCGCCTTCAGCGAAGAGATCTTTGGACCAGTCATTTCAGTGTTGCCCGTTGACACCGAAGAAGACGCCATTCGGATCGCCAATGACACCGAATACGGCCTGTCCGGCTCTATCTGGACGCGAGATGTGGGCCGTGCCATGCGGGTTGTCCGCGGAGTCGAGGCCGGCAACATCGGCGTCAATTCTCACTCATCGGTCCGCTACAGCACCCCCTTGGTGGCTTCAAGCAGTCGGGTCTTGGGCGCGAGTTGGGCCCCGATGCCCTCGATGCGTTCAGTGAACTCAAGACTGTCTTTTCGCAGACAACTAACCCACCAACAGACTTATCGACTCTCGAAGGAATCCTCCATGACCACTGCGCCCTCCCCCGCCATCACGTCCAACCGCCTGACTGACCGAGTCGCGGTCATCACCGGCGGCGCGAGCGGAATCGGCTTGGCCACCGCCAAACGACTGGCCTCCGAAGGGGCGAAGGTCGTTATCGCCGACATTTGCGACGCGAGCATCGGCGAGCCAATCGCATCCGAACTCGGCGGGATCTTCGTGCGCACCGATGTGACGGTCGAAGAGGACGTGATCTCCCTCTATAAAACGGCGCATGACACCTATGGCTCGTTAGACATCACGTTCAACAACGCTGGGATTTCGCCTCCCGAGGATGACTCGATCTTGACCACCGGCATCGATGCCTGGCGCAAGGTTCAAGATGTCAACCTCACCAGCGTTTACTACTGCTGCAAGCACGCTCTGCCCTACATGATTGAGCAAGGCAAAGGATCGATCATCAACACGGCCTCGTTTGTCGCTGTCATGGGCGCAGCAACTACCAAATCTCCTACAGCGCATCCAAGGGCGGCGTCCTCTCGATGACCCGCGAGTTGGGCGTGCAATTTGCCCGAAAGGGCATCCGTGTCAACGCCTTGTGCCCTGGCCCTGTTAACACTCCCCTGCTGCAGGAACTCTTCGCCGCCGACCCCGAGAAGGCGCAACGGCGGTTGGTGCATGTGCCGATGGGCAGGTTCGCCGAGCCATCCGAAATGGCTGCCGCCGTGGCCTTCTTGGCCAGTGACGACTCCAGTTTCATGACGGCGAGCGAGTTCCTCGTGGACGGCGGGATTAGCTCTGCCTACGTGACGCCGCTGGAAGACTGAGCGAGGCATACCAGGCCTTGAGCCCCGAGGCCTGAAGCATCACCACTGACGTCGGACGAGACCCAACGTCGCTTCCAGCGTGAGGCCCCGACCTTTGGCTAGTGAAACGAGCGTGGCTGCGGCCGCGCTCGTCTCACTTTCCGCGGCGTCCGGCGGGTCAAGCACAACCGTGCCGTTGCGTCCCCGAGTCTCGATGTGCCCTTCGGTTTCTAGTTGGCGGTAGGCCTTCGCCACGGTGTTTGCTGCGATCCCGAGGTCTTCTGCCAGGCGACGCACCGGAGGTAATTTTGTCCCCGGTGGCACTGCTCCAGATTTCACTCCACCAGTGACACAATCTGCGATCTGTTGGAAGACAGGGGTATTCGCCTCGGAATCAATAGAGAACATAGACACCACTGTCCCAGCCCTTGGCTTGATCCGTCTCAGGCGCAGCGCACAGCACTGAGAATGGTCTGTGCGCTGGCTAAGATCAAACGTTGTCGGCACGTTTGGTGGGGCAACCCCAGTTCTAGAGGAGCAGCACGTTGAATATCTTGGGGCCTATCGCCAAGGGTGACATCGATCGAATCACTGGCAACCTCTTTATGACAGGGGGCAGCGACGCCAAGAACTTGGTTGACTTCCGCGCCGGGCCACGCCGTCGCAATGTCATCAACTTCTGGGTGCTTTTGGTCCTTTCCGCGATCATCGCCTCTGTCGGCGTCGTGGCCGAGTCCACCGCCACTGTTATCGGAGCCATGATCGTGGCCCCCTGATGACGCCCATCCTCGGGACGGCGCTAGCTTTGGTGCTCGCGCAAAAGAAGCACTCAAACGCAGCCTTTTCTTAGTGCTTGGCGGCGCCGTAGCGGTCGTTGCCGTCGGCTTCACCTTGGGTTTGGTCATCCAGGGTGACATCAGCGCCGCCACGAACGATCAGGTCTCTGGCCGAGTCAGTCCTAAGTTGATCGACCTCATCGGTGCCGTCGCAACTGGTCTTGTTGGTGCCTACGCCATGACGCGAAAGGAAGTCGCTGACACGCTGCCTGGCGTTGCAATCGCGATCAGCTTGGCTCCCCCGTTGGCTGTTGTTGGCCTCACCCTTGAATCAGGCCACTTCGGCGAATCGCTGGGCGCCCTGATTCTCTTTGGCATGAACGTGTCGGCCATTATCGCGACCGGCACCCTGGTCATGTTGGCTTCCGGTCTGCGTCAAGCGGCAGTCGAGTCGGAGTATCAGGTGGGCGAATTCAAGGGTAAGACGCTCGTCACGGTGCTTCTGATCCTGGCTGTCTACATCATTCCGTTGGGCTACGGCAGTTACCAGGTAGCGCGCGAGCAGTACCTCATCGCTGAGACGCAGGCAGCCACCGAAGCGTGGGCAGACAACAAGAACTGGACTGTCAGCGATGTGAGGATCTTTCAAAACACCCTCACCGTGACTGCCGTTGGTCAGCCGCCCGAATTGAACGCTGAGGACCTGCGAGCTGAACTGGAAGGTGCCAATGTTGAGGGGCTCGATATCGTGGTGAACCTGATCCTTGGCGGCACGATCGAGCTACCGGCGACGAACCAATGATGCTCGAACTCGCCGCGAGCACCGGCGACTCCGCGGCCGCATCGGATTGGGTCACCATCTCCGCTGCTATCGGCGCGAGCATCGTTGTCCTGCACTTTATTATTCGGGCATTTGCCCTGGGGTTTATCCCCGAAGGACGCCGACCAACTTCTGGTATGGCCTGGGTCTTGTTCGTCATGGCCCTGCCCCTTCTGGGTCTGTTCCTCTGGACAATGTTGGGCTGGACCAGCATCGGCAAGGAACGGATGAGACGTCAGTTGGAGTCCCTGGATAGCATCCGCAAAAACGTTGCCACACACCCGATCACTGAGTTGCCTGGCGACCTGCCCCTATATATTCGGACATCCATGACGCTCAACCAAAACCTCGGTGCTCTACCGCCAGTCGAGGCTGGCGATGTGCAGCTCTATCAGGATTACTACGAGTCCATTCAGGCGATGGCCGATGAGATCGACAAAGCCCAATCCTGGGTGCACGTGGAGTTTTACATCATGGCTTGGGATGACGTTACCGAGCCATTCTTCGCCGCCTTGGCTCGTGCAGCCAATCACGGCGTCACGGTCAGGCTGTTGTTTGACCAGTACGCCACGAGGGGCAACCCCGCCTACAAAGAGCTGATCAGAAAGCTGCAAGAAACTCAGATCGATTGGCACGGGATGCTCCCGCTGCTGCCGTTGCGCGAAAACCTTCGGCGCCCTGATCTGCGCAATCACCGTAAAATCCTCATTGTTGATGGCGAAGTCGCCTTCATGGGCTCGCAGAACATGATCGAGCGCGGTTACAACAAGAAAAAGAACCACAAGGTCGGGCGCGAATGGGTGGAGCTGACCTGTCGAGTGACTGGCAGTTCCGCAAAGGCCCTCGACGCGGTGTTTTCCACCGATTGGTTCACCGAGACCGGTGAGAAGGCCACGCAAGCCGTCGACAATGCGCCTACGACTTCTAACCTTCCACGCACAGGCGAAGTCTTGGGGCAGGTGGTGCCCAGCGGTCCCGGGACTGTGGAAGAAAACAACCTGCGGCTGTTCACCAGCCTCATTTACGGAGCGAAAAGGCGGGTCTCCATCACCAGCCCGTATTTTGTGCCGGACGAGTCACTGCTGTACGCGGTCACAACCGCTGCTCAGCGCGGCGTTGAAGTCGAGTTGTTCGTCTCCGAGAAGGGCGACCAGTTCATGGTCGAACACGCTCAGGCCTCCTACTACAAGGAGTTACTCAAGGCAGGGGTCAAAATCCAGCTTTACAAGGCCCCCTACGTTTTGCACTCAAGCACTTCTCGGTGGACGACGACGTCGTCGTCATCGGCAGCAGCAACATGGATCTGCGCTCCTTCCACCTCAACTACGAAGTGTCGATGATGATGACCGGCGGCGACATCGTGCAAAAGATGCATGCGGTGGAAGACGCCTACCGTCTCGAGTGCAAGATCCTGACCGAAGAAGAGTGGTCGGGTCGCCCCTGGCACCGCAAGTACGTCGACAATGCGATGCGATTGACTGCTTCGCTGCAGTAGAAATTGGCACCCCATGCGTTAAAGGACGGCCACCCGTAGTTTCGGGTGGCCGTCCTTTTTCGAGAACTGATGAACTACCTAGGAAATGACGCCTGTTTTGGCGACGCTCGCATACCAACTGGCACTGGCCTTGGGGGTCCGTTCGCCGGTCTCGTAGTTCACGCGGACGATGCCGAAGCGCTTGGAGTAACCGAGCGCCCACTCGAAGTTGTCCATTAATGACCACAGGAAGTAGCCGCGTACATCCGCGCCAGCATCCATCGCGGCTTTGGTCGCCCCAGGTGGTCTCGCACGTAGGCGATCCGGTCCTGGTCGTTGACGTAACCGTCCTCGTCGGGTTGATCCGCGTAAGCTGCACCGTTCTCGGTGACGTACAACTGGATGCCCTTGGGCCCGGTGTAGTCGTTTTGCAACCGCACTAAGAGATCGGTGAGCGCCTGCGGGATGACTTCCCAGCCCATGTCGGTCTGCGGCAAACCTCGCAGGACGGTGGTGACGTGCTCCGAGCCTGGGTTTGCTGAGCCGGCTTCATCCTGGCGGGCTGCTGCTGCGGCCGCAGGGGCCTCCTGGGGGTCCACCCCGGTGACTGCATCGCCGAAGTAGTAGTTGACGCCCAGCACGTCGATGGGGGTGGAGATGATCTCCATATCGCCCTCTTGCACCAGGTCAGCGGGCCAAAGGTCCTTGACATCCTCCATCACGTCAGTGGCATAGGCGCCGGTGGTGATCGGCTCAACGAAGAATCGGTTGGCGAGGCCGTCAATGCGGCGAGCGGCATCAACGTCGCCTGGGTTGGCCGGATCGGCCGGCTTAATGTCGGTGAAGTTGAGGGTGAGACCAAACTCCAACTTTGGGTCGCGAGCGCGAAGTTCTGAAATGGCCATCCCGCTGGCCAGCATCAGGTGGTGTCCGGCAGCCAAGGCATCCGAACCGTTGCGGCGCCCGGGTGCGTGAACACCGTTGCCATAGCCCAAGAATGCCGAGCACCACGGCTCGTTGAAGGTCGTCCAGTAAGGAACGCGATCCCCCAGCGCGTCGTGCACGATCTTGGCGTACTCAACAAACTTGTATGCCGTGTCGCGGTTGGGCCAACCGCCAGCCTCCTCCAGCGCCTGAGGTAGATCCCAGTGGTAGAGAGTCAGCCACGGCTTGATCCCCTTATCCAGGAGTTCGTCGACCAGGCGCGAGTAGAAGTCAAGGCCCTCTTGGCTCGGCGGGCCGCCATCGGGACACACCCGTGCCCAGGAGACGGAGAACCGGTAGGCCCCGAGGTTGAGCTGCTGCATGAGGTCGACGTCCTCGGCATACCGGTGGATGTGATCGCAAGCGACATCCCCGTTGTCGGCATTCAGCACAGCCCCCGGCTGCCGTGAAAAAACGTCCCAGATGCTGTCCTTGCGCCCGCCCAGATGACGCCCACCTTCGATTTGGTAGGCGGCTGTCGCAGAGCCCCAAAGGAACTCGGGCGGGAAGGTTGCCTGGTCAGTCATAGGAACTCCATTTTCCGAAAGGGCGAAGTCGCCAGCTTCACGTCTGACAACCACGACCACACTAGTGCCTCCACGACTGGCCAGACCTGTGAGTTTCCCCAAAGCTGGTACAGGAGTTCACGAAACAATCGTTACGGCCTCGTTATGCGATGAATCACATGAGCGCCGTGAGATCGCTTACATTTGGGACATCCCTCATCGCCGAGGCGCGTCTGCGTCTCGGCACACCCTGCTGAAACGGAGGCGGGCATATGCCCTCACGTAAGATTTCTCGTCGCTTGCTAGCCATGACGGCTGGTATGGCGACTGTGACCCTGGCAGCCTGTGGCGGAAGCAGCGATGACAGCGGCCCGTTGGCCGACGTCACCAGCAACGTGGACTGCGCTGACTTCGAGGAGTACGGCGACTTGGACGGCAAGTCTGTCTCCGTCTACACCTCGATCATCTCCCCTGAAGACCAGCCACACATCGACTCCTACGCACCGTTTGAGACGTGCACCGGAGCCACGGTGGAGTACGAAGGCTCACGTGACTTCGAGGCACAGCTTCAGGTTCGCCTTCAGGCTGGCAACCCGCCGGACGTCGCCTACATCATCCCCAGCCCGGCTTGATTGCGACGATCGCTGACGGCTACCCGGACGTCATCCAGGAAGTCTCGCCTGCCGCACAGTCCAACGTTGATGAGTTCTACAACGAGGCATGGCGCACCTACGGCTCCGTGAACGACACCTTCTACGGTGCACCCCTTGGCGCCAACGCGAAGTCCTTCGTGTGGTACTCCCCGACCGCGTTCTCCGACGCTGGTTACGAGATCCCCACCACACTGGACGAGTTGTACACCTTGACCGACCAGATGGTCGCCGACAACCCTGACATCAAGCCATGGTGTGCAGGCATCGAGTCCGGTACCGCTACCGGATGGCCGGCCACCGACTGGCTGGAAGACATGATGCTGCGCACCGCTGGCGTGGATGTCTATGACCAGTGGGTCGCCCACGAGATTCCATTCGATGACCCGGCTGTGGTCACCGCATTGGACGAGGCAGGCAAGATCCTGAAGAACGACGCCTACGTCAACGGTGGCTTGGGCGGCGTTGAATCCATCGCCTCCACCAGCTTTGGTGACGCCGGCTACCCGATCCAGGATGGCAACTGCTTCATGATGCGTCAGGCGTCCTTCTACCAGGCCCAGTGGCCTGAGGGCACCGACGTCTCCGAGGATGGCGAGGTCTTCGCGTTCTACCTGCCTGGTGAGGCCGCTGACGATAGCCCGCTGCTGGTTGGTGGCGAGTTCACCGTTGCTTTCTCCGACCGTCCCGAGGTTCAGGCCTTCCAGGCTTACTTGACCAGCCCCGAGTGGTCTGACGTCAAGGCTCAGACGACCGGTGCCGGTTGGATCTCGGCGAACGGTGGTATGGACGCTGACCTCCTGGTCTCGCCCATTGACCGTCTGTCCTATGACCTGCTGACGGATGAGGCAACCGAAGTTCGCTTCGATGGCTCGGACCTGATGCCGGCCGCCGTTGGTGCAGGCACCCTGTGGACCGCCATGACGAAGTGGATCGCCCCCGGCGACTCCTCTGAATCGGTGCTGGCCGAGGTTGAAGCCAGCTGGCCCTCCAAGTAGGACCTAGCGAATAGAGAGGGTGGCGGGTGCAGATGACTTCGAGTGATCTGCACCCGCCACTTTCGCGTAGTAGACACTTCAACCTGCCAATTCACAATCTTTAGGAGGTTTACGCAGTGGATTTTCTCCTTGACACCACCACAGCGGGCGAAAAAATCATCGTCATGCTGATCGCGGTCGCGCTCTTTGTCGCGGTCATGGGTTTCGTTTTGTGGCTCGCTGACAAGCCCAGCGTGCCCCGTTTGGTCACGGTCGCGGGCTTCGTTGGCCCGGCGCTCTTGCTCTTGGTCCTGGGCCTGCTCTATCCGGCGCTCTTGACCATCATTCAGTCCTTCCAGAGCACAACCAAAGAGTTCGTCTTCCTCGACAACTACGCCACAATTTTTGGCACGCCAAGTTTCCGGACAGTGCTCTTCAACACCGCGCTCTGGGTCGTCCTGGTGCCGTTGCTCTCGACCGGTTTCGGCCTGATGTACGCCGTCCTGGTTGACCGGGCCTTCGGTGAAAAACTTGCCAAGACCCTCGTTTTCATGCCGATGGCCATCTCGATGGTGGGGGCATCGATCATCTGGAAGTTCGTCTACGAGTTCCGTCCAGACCAAGCAGGCATCGAGCAGATTGGTCTGTTGAACCAATTGCTCGTCATGGTTGGGTTTGAGCCCCAGCAGTTCTTGCTCAGCCCGCCACTGAACAACCTGTTCCTCATCGCCGTGATGGTATGGATCCAGGCCGGTTTCGCGATGACCGTCCTCTCGGCTGCAATTAAGTCCATTCCGGACGAGATCATCGAAGCGGCAAAGATGGACGGAGTCCAGGGCATGGCAATGTTCCGCTACGTCACGCTTCCGTCGGTGCGTCCGGCAGTCGTTGTCGTGATCACCACCGTGGCGATGGCAACGCTAAAGGTCTTCGACATTGTCAGGACGATGACTGGTGGCCAGTTCGAGACATCGATTGTGGCCAACGAGTTCTACAGCCAGAGCTTTAGCTTTGGCCGGCCCGATATCGGTGCCGCCTTGGCTGTCTTGCTCTTCGTCTTGGTCATTCCGATCATTCTTTACAACATCCGCCAGATGCGACTTTCGGAGGAGCAGCGATGAGCGAAACAACAACTCCGAAGGCAAAGTCAGCACTTGATGAGGCCGACGCAGTCGCCGGTCCTAGCGAGACACGCAAGCTGTCCCGCAAGGAGCAGCGCTCAGTTGACGCCAAGACTCGTTTGGCCTCGCCGTGGGCTTCAGGTTTCGCCCTGGTGCTGGCGATTCTCTGGTCCGTGCCCACGTTCGGGCTGTTCGTTAGCTCGTTCCGTCCGGAGCGCGCTATTAAGACCGAGGGCTGGTGGACGTTCTTCAGCAACCCTGAGGTGTCGCTGGAAAACTACGATGCAGTTCTGAACGGCAACACGGACTTCGCCGGAGCCTTCTTGAACACCGTGGTCATCACGATCCCGGCCGTGGTCATCCCGATCACGCTGGCTTTGTTGGCTGCCTACGCGTTCGCCTGGATGGACTTCAAGGGTCGCAACTTCTTGTTCGTGGCGGTCTTTGCCTTGCAGGTCGTCCCGATCCAGATTGCTTTGATTCCGCTGCTCACGCAGTACGTGAACTTCGGTATCGACAGTTCGTTGTGGGTCTTGTGGCTGTCGCACTCGATCTTTGCGTTGCCGCTGGCAATCTTCCTGCTGCACAACTTCATGATGGACATTCCACGCTCCCTCATCGAGGCTGCTCGGGTCGATGGCGCTGGACACGTCAAGATCTTCTTCCAGGTGCTGCTGCCTCTGTTGGTGCCAGCTATCGCGTCGTTCTCGATCTTCCAGTTCCTCTGGGTTTGGAATGACTTGCTGATTGCTTTGACGTTTGCTGGGCCGGATCTGGCGCCGTTGACGCTGAAGATCGGTGACCTTGCTGGTAGCCGCGGCTCTGAATGGCAGTTGCTTTCCGCTGGTGCCTTCATCGCCATGGTCGTTCCGCTGGCCGTCTTCCTCGGCCTGCAACGCTTCTTCGTCCGCGGCCTGTTGGCCGGTGGCGTGAAGGGCTAGTCAGACACCATGACAAATATCTCGGATGTGGCGCGGGTCGCAGGAGTCTCTGTGGCGACTGTGTCTCGCGCCCTCCGGGGTATCAACACCGTTCAAGAATCGACTCGCCAGCGTGTGCTTGAGGCCGCCGCAGAGCTGGACTATGTCGTCTCCCCCACCGCCGCCTCCCTTGCCTCTGGCCGCACTCGGGTCATTGGCATCATCACCCCATTCTTAGCGCGATGGTTCTTTGCCAATGCCATCAGCGCAATCGAAAGACGCTGCGCGAGCATGGATTCCACGCGCTCCTGATCGATCTTGAAGGCAGTAGCACCTATGACCGACGACAACTAACGACTCAGATGATGAGCAAGCGCGTCGATGGCCTGATCGCCGTCAACATCCCGTTACAGGATGAAGAGCTCGCTCTTATCACCCGCCTTGATCTGCCATTGGTATCGATCGGCAATCCCGTGCCCGGGTATCCCCTCGTGCAGATTGACGAGACTCAAACGGTGACCGCTGCCGTCGATCACATCGTCGCGCTTGGGCATGAGCGCATTGGCTACGTTGGCGCGGTCCCCGCTGACTCTGCCCACACTCTTGTGCCCTATCGACGCCTCAAGGCCTTCCGTGAAGCGCTCGCTGGTCACGCATTAAGCGTCGCTGATGCTTGGTGGTGTCCTGCGATTGGACTGCCTCCGACGCAGCGCGTCAGGCCAGACTCCTCTTTGCCGAGCCCGGAGGCCCAACTGCAATTATCGCCGGCAGTGACGAGATGGCTATGGGAGTCATATCCGCCGCCGCCGAAGCCGACCTGCGCATACCTGAAGACCTTTCGGTGATCGGGATTGACGATCACTACCTCTCTGAGGTGCTCAAACTGTCGACTGTGCGTCAAGACGTCCTTACCCAAGGCAGCGCCGCCGCCACGATTTTGCTCCACGAACTGCTTGAGGGCAGTGAAGAGGTTTCCCCTCACTGCCCTCAAACATGAGTTGCGACCGAGTGCTGACTGTCCCGACTGACTTGGTGCCGCGTCGTACGACTGCACCTCATCGTGGCACGGTCAGCGCTCACTCGTTCCTCGGACTACCTCACCTGGAGCGATCTGCCCCACGTGGTGGGCGTCCGCCACGGTCGCCGCCACGCCCGCCAGAGTTCTCTCGGCCACGGTAGCCGCCACCCGAGCGTCCTCCGCGGTCTCCGCCACCGTTGCGTCCACGGTAGCCACCGCCACCCGGGCGTCCACCTGGACGGCCACGGCGAGGGGGACGAAGGACATCGTCAAGACGCGACTGCGGGATCGGCTCGGCGGTCGGGGTCCGGCCACCTGCAGTGCTAATGACTGCCTCATCCTCGGGATTCACGTTCATCGGCGAGGCATCGACACCGGCGGAGTCCAACATGCGCTGGACCTGACGCTTCTGGTGCGGCAGCGCCAAGGTCACAACAACGCCGTCGGAGCCTGCACGAGCGGTACGGCCAGAGCGGTGCAGGTAGTCCTTGTGGTCTGCCGGCGGGTCAGCCTGCAGCACCAGGCTGACATCGTCAACGTGGATACCGCGAGCGGCAACATCGGTCGCGACGAGGACCGGGATCTCACTGCTCTTGAAGCCTTCAAGAACGCGGGTGCGCTGTGCCTGGTTCAGGCCACCGTGCAGGGCCGCCGCGAAGACGCCCGACTCACGCAACTGCAGAGCCACGCGGTCTGCGCCGAGCTTGGTGCGAACGAAGACGACGGTGCGGCCTTCGCGGTTGGCGATAGCTGCAGTCACCGACTTCTTGTCGTGCGGGTGCACCAAGAAGACGTGGTGATCCATCGTCGACACGCTTGCCTGAGCATCGTTGGTCGAGTGGGTGATCGGGTCGGTCAAGTACTTCTTGGCGACCTTGTCGACACCGTGGTCCAAGGTGGCGGAGAACAACAAGCGCTGTCCGTTGTCCGGCGTCAGGTCCAGGATTTCCGAAATTGCCTCAACGAAGCCCATCTCGGCCATGTGGTCTGCCTCATCCAGAATCGTCACAGCGACCTTGGACAAGTCAGCCGAACGACGCTCAATCAGGTCGGACAAACGGCCTGGCGTGGCAACGAGGACGTCAACGCCCTCCTCAAGGGAGCGCAGCTGCGGCGTGTAGGACATGCCGCCAGCAATCAACTGCTGACGCAGCTTCAATGCCGACATCAGGGGCGCAAGGCGTCGTAGATCTGGTTGGCCAGTTCGCGAGTCGGCGTCAAGATGATGGCGTGCGGGCGGTGCGGCGTTGCCCGAGGCATCTCGGCCAAACGGTGCAGTGTCGGAAGGCCGAAGGCCATCGTCTTGCCGAGCCCGTCTGTCCACGACCCAGAAGGTCACGGCCAGCGAGAGCATCCGGGATGGTGGCAGCCTGAATCGGGAACGGGTCGGTGATGCCCTGACGTGCCAGCGCTGCGACCAGGTCGGCGTGCAGCCCAAGTGCGGCAAAGCCGTTGTCGCCAGTCACTTCCTTGGCCTCGGGGCCGCGCGAACGCGGCGCTGCCGAGCCTGCGGCCGGAACTGATGATGCAGCCTGGGGTGCTGCGGTGGTGGTCGGTGCGCTCACTGGGGCCTGTTCTGTTCGGGCTGGACGCTCATAGCGTGTTGCTTCGTGCGACGCGCGGTCACGGTTGGACGGACGACGCGTCTCGGGACGCTCGTAGCGGTCGGGGCGACCCTCGCGCTCTTCACGGTGGGTGCGGAAGCTGCGCTCGCCATACCCACGGGTTTGCTCACGGTTGTCATCGCGACCGCGGTAGCCGCCACCCTGACGATCGTCGCGGCCGCGGTAGCCGCCACCGGAACGGTCATCACGCTGGTAGCCGCCACCAGAGCGGTTGTCGTCGCGGCCGCGGTAGCCGCCACCAGAGCGGTCATCACGCTGGTAGCCGCCACCGGAACGGTTGTCGTCGCGGCCGCGGTAGCCGCCACCGGAGCGGTCATCACGCTGGTAGCCGCCACCAGAGCGGTTGTCGTCGCGGCCGCGGTAGCCGCCACCGGAGCGGTCATCACGCTGGTAGCCGCCACCGGAACGGTTGTCGTCGCGGCCGCGGTAGCCGCCACCAGAGCGGTCATCACGCTGGTAGCCGCCACCGGAACGGTTGTCGTCGCGGCCGCGGTAGCCGCCACCGGAGCGGTCATCACGCTGGTAGCCGCCACCGGAACGGTTGTCGTCGCGGCCACGGTAGCCGCCACCGGAGCGGTCATCACGCTGGTAGCCGCCACCGGAACGGTTGTCGTCGCGGCCACGGTAGCCACGTGACTCGGGGGAACGCTCAGAGCGGCCCTCCGACGGTCGGGATTCGCGGCGGTCTTCCCAAGACGCAGCGGCACGACCACGTGCTTGGCCATTGCGCCGCGGGCGGCGCGCATCTCGTCGTTCCAACGGGGAGCCTTTTCGCCATTGGAGGGAGCAGAGCTGCCACCCTGCTGACGTTGCACACGTGCCTGCTTCTTTGGGCAGCACTGTGTCGGGCTTTCTTGGGCGCGCTAGAGCGCGCGGGCTTTGTGCCATGTAGGCATCGCTCGCTTCTCAAATCATCGAGGTCGGTTCGCCTCAACGCTTTGGAGCGTGTCTGGTACCTACCTCCAGGCGCTCTCTTTGGCGCCCGATGGGCCTCCAGGATCGGGTCGTCCCGGGGCATGAGGGTCCGACTCACGTGGGCGGACCGTCTGTAATGCTACCAGGAGTTAGGCATCAATTCGGTCACGATCCAGGTCGTGAGCAGAATCGATGATGAACTCCTTACGAGGCGCCACGCTGGACCCCATGAGCAGCTCGAAAACCTCTTCGGACCTCGCAGCATCGGCCATCGTCACGCGCCGCAGGGTTCGATACCGCGGATCCATCGTGGTTTCGGCAAGTTGGTCTGCATCCATCTCGCCAAGGCCCTTGTACCGCTGCATTGGCTGCTTGACCGTGCGGCCACGCTTGTTGAAGGCAGCCACGGTCTTGCGCATCTCGGCCTCAGTGAACGTATAGAGCATCTCTTTTTGGCACGGCCGGAAGCATTGACTTCAATGCGGTGCAGCGGAGGCATAGCGGCATAGACCTTGCCTGCTTCAACGAGCGGTCGCATATACCGGAAGAAGAGCGTCAAAAGGAGAGTTCGAATGTGGGCACCATCCACATCGGCGTCCGTCATGATGATGATCTTGCCGTAGCGGGCGAGGTCAACATCGAAAGAGCGGCCAGAGCCCGCCCCAATCACTTGAATGATTGCTGCACACTCGGCATTGCTCAACATGTCAGAGACCGAGGCCTTTTGGACGTTCAGGATCTTGCCGCGAATTGGCAACAGGGCTTGATACTCGCTCGACCGCGCAAGCTTGGCCGTGCCCAACGCGCTGTCACCCTCAACGATGAATAGCTCTGAGCGCTCGGTGTCGGTAGTGCGGCAATCGGCCAACTTAGCTGGCAGGGTTGAGGACTCAAGTGCGTTCTTGCGGCGTTGAGTCTCCTTGTGAAGTCGGGCAGAAAGTCGGGACTTCATCTCCGAAACGACTTTGTCGAGCAGCAAGCTGGACTGAGATTTGTCATGCTTCTTGACCGAGGTGAGCTGCGCGGTCAACTCCTTCTCGACAACTTTGGCCACAATCTGCCGGGCAGCGGCAGTGCCAAGCACCTCTTTGGTCTGGCCCTCAAACTGCGGCTCAGCAAGGCTCACTGTGACGACTGCCGTCATCCCAGCCAGGACGTCATCCTTGTCCGGCTTGTCGTTGCCCGCTTTCAGTTTGCGACTGTTGACCTCAATCTGCTTGCGAAACACCTTGAGCAGCGCTTGCTCAAAACCTGCCATGTGGCTACCGCCCTTGGGCGTAGCAATAATGTTGACGAAACTTTGAACGGTGGTGTCGTAGCCGGTGCCCCAGCGCGCGGCAATATCGACGACGCACTCGCGTTCTACGTCGGTGGACACCATGTGGCCCCGGTCATCTAGCACCGGGACAGTTTCGGTGAAGGATGCCGCTCCCTGCCAGCGCCAGGTGTCCGTCACGGCAGGATCTTTAGCTAGGTATTCGACGAACTCGGTGATCCCGCCGTCGTGCACGAAAAGCTCTTCGTGCGGGCCGTCCGCCCCCGGCGTCCCCGCGATACCGCGCTCATCGCGAATCGTGATCCGTAGGCCAGGCACCAGGAACGAAGTCTGTCGAGCACGGCTGGCGAGATCTTCGTAAGAGAACTTGGCTCCACGGCCAAAGATCTGCGGGTCTGCCCAGTAGGTGACCCGAGTGCCCGACACACCGCGCTTGACCTTTCCGGTCACCCGCAGTTCAGAGGTCTTGTCGAAGGGCGCGAAATCGGCTTGGGGTCTTTGCCTCCTGGTCATCGAACGCACCGGGTTCTCCACGGCGGAAACTCATGGAGTGCGTCTTGCCGGCTCGGTCGACCTCGACGTCAAGGCGAGCCGACAGCGCGTTGACGACTGAGGCACCAACACCGTGTAGCCCACCCGACGCTGCATAGGAGCCACCGCCGAATTTGCCACCGGCATGCAGTTTGGTGAAGACGACCTCGACGCCAGACAGACCCGTGCGTGGCTCGATGTCTACTGGCACTCCGCGACCGTTGTCGCTGACCTCAACGGCGCCGTCGGCCTTGAGCACGATGTCTATGCAATCAGCCACGCCAGCTAGGGCCTCGTCAACCGAGTTGTCGATGATCTCCCACAGGCAGTGCATCAGCCCGCGGGAGTCGGTTGAACCGATATACATGCCTGGCCGCTTGCGGACAGCCTCAAGCCCCTCCAGGACTTGGAGGTGGCGGGCCGAATAATCGGTGGCCATGACGAGTGCTCCTTGCTGACACGCGAGCCGGACGCCACTGGACGCCCTGCTTGAACTTCCCCTGCTTCAGCAGAGTAACTCTCAGCCCTGACACAGCCGTGCAGAACACTCAATCTCAAAGTTTTTGCTGTGATCCAATCCACAGCGGAGTCCGCCCCGAATGCCTCCATGACCAGCGAGACGACACAACGGTTTGTCTCCACGTCAACTAGGAGCATTTGATGCGTAAGACACGATTCGGCCCCTCGCTATCGCAGCTATCGTCGGCTTGCCTATGGCCTTTGCTGGCCCAGCAGCGGCAGAACACGAGCAAGACTTGATGGCGGAACTGACCCAGTTGAACGACTCAGGTGCTTCAGGCACGGCTTACGCCGGCGTGAGCGGCACTGAGGTGACCATCTCGCTGGAGACCTCCGGTCTTCTCGCAGATGCACCCCACGCCCAGCACATCCACATCGGTGGCACTAACTCCTGCCCCGACCCAAACATGGAAGGAACCGGCTTTGAAGGTGCTATTCGCACCCTCGACGCAGCGGACTCCTATGGCGGTGTGCAGGTTTCGCTGACCAAGGAGCCCGGCGAGACGGGCCCGGATGCTGCCCTCGACGTTGCCAACTTCCCCACGGGTGACGCGACATACTCGCGGACGATCGAAGTGTCCCAGGAAGTTGCCGACCAGATCGCAGCCGGTGATGGCGTCGTTGTCGTCCACGGTGTCGACCACGATGGCGACGGAGAATACGGCGGCGACATCGAGTCTGACCTGGACCCCTCGTTGCCCTCCGAAGCAACTGACCCTGCTGCCTGTGGTGAGCTGAACCCGACCATGGACATGCCCGCTGGCGGTGTCGCCACCGGTGGCGGCTCGACCGCTGGCATGGAGTATGCAGGCGTCGCAGCCTTCGGTGCTCTCGCACTCGGTGCAGGTGTTGTCGGCATTGCAGCCACCCGTCGTCGCGAGAACGCTTCGAGCTGACCTGAGATGACAACCACCACGAACGGCCGCGGGCGAGGACTCTTGCCCGCGGTCTTCGCGGTCATCGCACTCATCGGGTTGGTCAGCGTGGTCTGGGTCTGGATGAATCAGCAAGCGGACCCGCCTGCTCCCGCCTCCGCCGCTACTGCTGGGGTCAGCAGCGAACCGGCGCCTACCAGCGCCCCAGCCGACGCCTCACCCACTGAGGACGTGAGTGAGTCAGAGACCGATGAGCCTGTGACCGCGGTGAACACGCCCGCTCCCCCGGCATACTCACTGGCGGCCTCGGAGCCCGTTTCTATCTCTATCCCCAGCATCGACGTGACCTCTGATCTCCATGCCCTCGGGCTCGCGGACGATGGGTCGCTTGAGGTGCCCTCTGGCGACTTGTATGACCAGGCCGCTTGGTATGACGGCTCACCCACACCCGGCGAAGTCGGCCCCTCTGTTATCGAAGGGCATGTGACCAGTGCAGGTTCAACCCCTTCGGTGTTCTTCGAGTTGGGTGCTGTGGAAGTCGGTGACGTGGTCGACGTTGACCGTGAAGACGGCTCAACCGCTTCCTTTGAGGTGTACGACATTTCGTCGTTTCCCAAGGACGAGTTCCCCACGTTGGCCGTCTACGGGAACACCACTGGGTCCGAGTTGCGAGTCATTACTTGCGGCGGAACCTACTCGGCCGACGACCGAGCCCACGAGGACAACATCGTCGTCTTCGCGAAGTTGGTTGAATCCTAGATTCCGTCCTGTCTTGAACTCATAGCTCAATCGTCAATCACGAATATGACCCCCGGCCGAAAGGTCGAGGGGTCATATTTCTGTATCTGATCAAGTGAACGTTCAGGCTGGGCGTTGCCGCTTTCAGTGCACTGGCACTTGGCGCCGGAGCTATTGGCCTGGCCGCCGTCGCAACCCTTGGGCGAGGTCATCCCCGCCACAGCCAGTCCGACTTGTTGAGGGGCCTACGCCCCCGTACAGCGGTCTCACCTCGACAACATCGTCGTCTTTGCAAAACTTCTCGAGGCTTAGACGGTCCCGGCAGCCTTGTCTCCTGACGACGGAGGGCAACTGCCGACATATCAACAGCTAAATGGCCCGGTCTCGAAAGACCGGGCCACTTCGTTTGTCAGTCAAGAACCCAACTATGCCTCGAAAGGAATCGCGGCCACAGGGTCAGTTGTGGGCTGCTCAACGCCGGGGTTGGGCTCTACCGTGAGCGCAACGGCCGTCGCCTGCGATGGATCACCGTCAAGGACGAACTCGTCCTCGCCTTCGGGAATGACCCTGCCGATACCACTGTGCCCTCTGGGGTCACGAACCAGGCCTGATAGACCTCGTCCTCAGCGAGCGCCGGCATATCAGGCGCCTGCAAAACTGCTTGGTCCGACGTTGGCGATACATAGACAGTCAGTGCCGTCTGCTCGAAGTCAACTGAATACTTCGTGGTGTCATCAGCTTGGATGATCTCGTCAGTGACGCTTGTGGGCTCACCGTTGAGGATATCCACGATGCCCCACGAACCGACAGCCAGGACTCCGGCAGCGGCCACGCCCCACAACCATTGCTGTGTGCGACGACTCCGCCGTGGAGCAAGCGGAGTCACGACCGCCGCTTCTTGCGCTACAGACTCAACAATTTGATCCCGTAGGTGCTGGGGTGGAGCCACGTCCAAACCAACGCTGAACTCGGTCACGGACTCGCTATACAGAGCGAGTTCTTCACGACATGGCGCGCACTCTGCCAGGTGGCTTTCTACCTGGACGCGCTCAGCGTCATCGACCGCATCTACAGCGTAGGCGGCCAGGAGTCCATCAACATGCTCTTCAGGGGTCTTCATCCCAGACCTCCCATCTGCTCTCGGAGTTTGCGTAACCCATCACGGATCCGCGTTTTAGCTGTGCCCAGGGGGATACCAAGTCGGTCAGCGACCTCACGGTGAGTTAGCCCATCGAAATACGCCAACTCAAGCGCCTCCTGATGCGGTGGGCCGAGGTCCGTCACGGCGGAACGCACGGCCTGTGCAGCCATCTTCTCTTCTACTTCCTCCATCGTTGGGTTCGGTGGAGGTCTGTCAGCACGTGATTCGTAGGCAAGGTCACGATCGGATTGCGACTGGGCCGAACGCACTCGGTCAATGGCCCTGCGATGGGCGAGGGTTAGCAGCCACGACAAGGCACTTCCACGCTCGGGATCGTAGTTTTCCGCTGTTCGCCAGACCTGAAGGAAGACCTCTTGGGTCACCTCTTCAGCCTGGGCCACGTCTCGCAAGACGCGGATGACAAGGCCATGCAGACGTGGACTGACCAGGTCATAGAGCTGGGCAAAAGCGTCTTGGTCTTGCGCAGCGGTCGCTTGTAGCAACGCGGCAAGGTCAGTCGTGCTCGGCTCGGGCATGCCCCCATGCTGCCTCACTGTTACGCCATTGGCAGAAACCGACACGAATAGCCGTTTTGAATGAGGCGGGGATTAAGGTCGCGTGTTTGACTGTTATTACTTGCGGAGGCTTCAACAGAAGGCCTCTTGCTTTATGAAAGGAGCACTGACGTGAACACCACTATGGCCCCTGAACTGACTGTTGCAGACCGGTGCGACCGCTGCGGCGCTCAGGCCTACGTCCGCGCTCGTCTTGCCGGTGACTTGCAGTTGTTGTTCTGCGCCCACCATGGCCGAGAGCACAACGACAAGTTGCGCGACATGGAGAACGTCGAGATCACCGACGAGTCCGACCGTCTGCTCGCTGACTCAAAGGCTTCGGCCGAGTAGCAAGCCCTCATCAACGAGTGAAGGCCCTTCCCGATTGTCGGGAAGGGCCTTTTCCTTGTTCTGCGCTGGGGGTGCGCGCCTATATCGGTGGCAGACTGATGCGCATGGTTGCCGTGACCGTGCTCTGCACGCTGATGATGTTGGTGGGACTCATCGGCATCGTTTTGCCGATTCTGCCGGGGCTCTTATTGGTCTGGGGCGGCGTGGCGGTCTGGGCTTTCGCGGAATCCTCAACGACTGGGTGGGTCTTGTTGGGTGCCTGCAGCGCAATTATTGGCTGCGGCGTGCTCCTGGAGTTTTTACTGCCTGGCAAGCGGATGAAAGCGGCCGGCGTCGCAACTTCAACACTTTTGGTCGCGGTGATCGTCGGGGTGATCTGCGCGATTCTTATCCCGGTAGTCGGCTTCTTTATCGGTTTCCCGCTGGGTATCTACCTCGTTCAACGCACTCGGCGCCGAGACCACCGGGATGCTTGGGACGCTACTAAGCACGCGTTGAAGGCGATCGGGCTCAATATCTTGATCGAACTTCTAACGGCCCTCGCAGTGATCGCACTCTGGGCCGGAACGTTGACGCTGAGCGGCTAGAAGCCGTTGCCCTCGTCGCGACGCTTCTCCCAACGCTGCTCCATCCGCTGCATGAAGCCGCCCGAAGTGTTTTTCTTGGCGGGCTTACTGCTGCGTGAGGACTTGGGGCCGGGCTTCACAGAACCATCCGGCTTCACTGCACCGAGAGTTTGCTTCTTTTCGGGGGCTGGTGCGAAAACCCATGCGCCACCGAGAACCATTGCGCCGAAGCCAAGGCCGCCAATCCAGATTTGTTGGAGGACGACGGAGAGCACGACAAGGCCGAGACCAGCCAGGGTAATAACGACGCCCACGGCAGCACGCCGCCGGGCGACTTTAGCTTGCCCGGTGCTTTTGAGGTTTGAGGCGAATCGGGGGTCCTCGGCGTAGAGGGCCTGCTCCATCTGCTCAAGCACTCGCTGCTCGTGATCGGAGAGCGGCACGGGGAACCTCCCGGTTGTTCGATGCAAACCGCCAGGGGACGGCTCGACAGTGGCTAGCGCCCGACGTGGTCATCGATGACGCTTTAGTTATCAGGATATGTCGTCAACGTCTGAATCACTACCCCGGGTTCCCGTTGCGCTCAAAGAGCCGCCGGGTGACGCCCCGGTAAGGCGTCTGGCCCGACCAAACTTGCTGGTCGAACGGCACCCTCTCCGAAGCGCGAAGCTGCTCGGTCCATCGCCCGTTCGGCATCTGCCCAGCCGTGTTTCGGCTCATCCAATCGGTGTTGAACCAATGTTTCAGATCCCGCGGATAGACCTTCGACCCGCACCCTAAGAGCCGCACACGAGCGCGCTGAAGACCCAGTGCCGCTAATGCTGCTTGTGCTGCAGCATGAACCTCTCTCGTGCTGTTGGTTGGAGTAGCAAGAGTTCGCGAACGGGTAATGGTGGTGAAGTCAGCGAATCGTACGGTCAAAACCACCGTGCGGCCCAGCATGTTGCTGCGCCGCATTCTGCCCGCCGTCCGCTCACTGAGGTGGAGCAACTGTCTGCGACAAAGCTCCGGGTCATCAATGTCATAGTCAAACGTCTGAGAGGCTCCCGTGCTGCGCTCACTCTTAACCGGTTTGACCGCATCATGATCAGCCCCCAAGCCAAGGACTTGAGGTAATCAGCGGCACCATTGCCCATCGCCCTCGCCAAAGTCGAATGCGGTAGATGAGCGATATCAGCGACAGTATGCAGACCGAGTCGGTGCAGTTCGGACTCGGTCGCCGGGCCAACTCCCAGAGAGACTTCACCGGCAATGGGTGCAAAAGCTGACGACCTCGGTCGGTGGCACCATCAAAATGCCATCTGGCTTTGCTGCGCGAGAGGCCATCTTGGCCACCACCTTGGTGCCAGCACCACCCACAGAACAGGGCAGATTCAGCTCGTCGGCAATAGTGTCTCTGATCCATTGGCCAATACGAGTCGGGGATCCCCACCTTCGCCGGGCAGCGCGGACGTCAAGGAAGGCCTCTTCCATTGACACTGGCTCGACATGGTCAGTTACTTCCCGAAAAACGGCCATTACTGTCTCCGAGACCCTTGAATACTGCTCGTAGTCAGGGGGGATGATGCTGGCCTGCGGGCACAGCCTTTTGCCTGCGCCACCGGAATGCCTGATCGAACACCAGCCGCGCGAGCAGGATAGGTCGCAGATAAGACCACGCTGCGCCAGCCCCCACCAACGATGACGGGCTTATCGGCCAAATGGGGGTGGTCCAGCAACGACACTGAGGCATAAAAAGCGTCCATATCGACATGCAAGATCAAGCAACCAGCATCGCTGGGGACTTCTTTGATGTTCTTTCCTCGCTCTTCATCCCTGTGCACTCATCGACCAGAGCTACCGGGGCTTGAGTGCCACAGTTTGCTCATTTGCTCGCTTATACCCGACCCCGCGGGACCAACGTCGGCATAGGGCGACTGTTTGAACCCCGAAGGGTGGAGCAAGACCCGGCGCTGTTGAACGGTTGAAGTCGTGATGCTTTCCTGATTCTTGGCGCTGTCCATCAACGCTCGAACCGCTTCGATGCCTTCGGTCTCGTAGACCTGAGCGAGGTGCGACATGTCCCATGCCGCGCTCGCACGCACAGAACGTCCACGAGGCCCGGTTCGACGCAACACACCTCGAACCACCAGCAGCCAGGAGTGAAAGACCGTTGAGGCGTACTCGCCCTGGGCGTCTTCAAAGAAGGTCGAATCACTCGGGCCAGTTCCGTCATCTACTGTCAGAAAGACGACTCGGCGACCAGACCGCACTGGTGGTGTCTGGGTCGCCACCTTGGCTCCCGCCACGAGAACCTCAGCACCCTGTCGATGGTGCAGTAGTTGATCCGCTGGAGTGACACCCAGTTCTTTGAGCATCGGCCAATACGTTGTGACGACATGCGAAGTGACATCCATCCCCAGCACCTCCAACTCAGCCTGGGTTTGCTCAACAGGCGTCATCTCAGGCAGACCACTACTCCTCTGCTCAAAGGGTTGATCGCCGATATCAAGTGCCAGTTGCGCAGACACCGAAGCTTGTGGCTCCCAATCCCGATGCCCTTGGGCCTGGCCTCGAGCCAAATCTGCGACCTCGCCACCGGCAGTGTTTCGCGAGGCGAAACGTGTTTTGGGGCGTCGCGGGCCTCGGCCCTGACGTTGGTGACTTCTGCTCCAGCGATCCAACTCTGCGAGGTGGAGCAAGAGATCGCGTCGGCTTAAACCTGAACCTCTGCTTGCCGCCGCACCCACACCACACAGTTGGTCAAAGGCCCCTGCCACAATGAGTCGCTCGGCCACGGGTCGGCTGATCTGGGCTCGATGCCAAAAGTCACCTAGCGAGTGGAAGGGTTGGCCAGCGATAACGCGGGCCATCTCGCTCTCGGTGATCCCTTTGACCTCGGCAAGAGAGAGTCGAATCCCGTAGTGGGCGGCGCGACCTTGAATAAGCGCCATATCTCGCTCCACCCGGTCATCAGCCTCCGAAGTTTTGGCTTCACTCCCGGCTATTGCTTCAGGCTCTGCCGAGCCGTCTACAGCTGGCTGACTCTCCACGATGAATTCTGCGCGCGATGCGTTGACATCTAGCCCTAAGACCCTGACACCCATCGTGCGTGCTTCATCCAGAATCAGCCGTTTGGGGTACATCCCAGGATCGTGAGTCAGCACGCCAGCGAGGAAGGCTGCTGTGTGGTGCGTCTTTAGCCATGCGGACTGATACGTCGGCAGGGCAAACGCTGCAGCATGCGCCTTGCAAAACCCAAAGGAGGCAAAGGCCGCTAGCACCTCCCATATGCGGTTGATATCAGTGTCGCTATAGCCTCTATCCGCTGCAGCCTGGCGCCACCACTTCTCAACCTGAATCTGGCCCTGGCTGCTGCCCATTGCCCGCCGCACCTCATCTGCTTGAGCCAGCGTCGCCCCCGTGGTCTCAGCCACGATGCGTAGGACTTGCTCATGGAAGACCACGACTCCGCAGGTGCTCCGCAGCGCCGGGATGAGCGACTTATGCAGATACTCGGGCTCGTTCCACCCTTGTCGGGCATTGAGAAATGGCCGAATCATGTCTGACTTAACCGGCCCCGGGCGAAAAGAGCGATGTCGATGATGACGTCCTCAAAAGTGGACGGCGCGAATTTCCCGATGAGCTCGCGCTGGCCCGGAGACTCGATCTGGAAGCAGCCCAGTGTCCGCGTGGACTGAATCAGCGAGAAAGTGGCTGGATCGTCAAAGGGAATCTGGGTCTCATCATCAAGATCGATGCTGACTCCGTCCACTCGTTTAATTTCTTGAACAGCGTGCGACATCGCCGACTGCATCCTGATGCCAAGAACATCCAACTTGAGCAGGCCGAGGTCCTCGACATCGTCTTTGTCGAACTGACTCATGGGGAAGCCCAGCCAACTGGACTCCACTGGCGTCCGATCCAGAAGCCCGGTGTTCGACAAGATGACTCCACAGGGTGCAAGGCGACGTGCCGCGGCAGACCATCCAGGCTCTCCACGAGCTCAAAAAGAGTCTGCATCCGTGGCGCATCAAAGCCCATCCGCCGCAACTCTGGCAGATCGTTGATCGCCAACCGCGCGTCTCTGGCTCGAATATGCGGGAAGGCTTTAGCGATGACGTCGATCTCACCAGGTGGCATTCCTAGGGTTGCTGCGACGTCTCGAATCGCATGCCGAACCCGGTAGGTCTCCATCATGGAAACGCAGGTGACACGCTCCGAGCCGAATTTGTCCAGGATCTTTTCATACATTTCAGTCCGTCGAGCGGACTCCACATCAACATCAATGTCAGGCAGTTGCGCTCTCAGCGGGGTGCAAAACCGCTCCATCAATAAGTCATGACGCAACGGGTCCACGCCGCTGATCCCTAACAAATAGGTCACCAGACTGCCGGCCCCCGACCCTCGAGCAGCGACCCGGACACCGTTGTCCCGAATGAGATCGCACACTGCGGCGACAGTGAGGAAGTAGGTGCCATAGCCCAGGCCGGCAATCACCCCCAGCTCGTCCTGTAGCCGGGACAGTGCCGTTTTTTGCGCTTGCGCTGTTTGAGTTGGGTATCTCCACGAAAGCGCATCGTGACAACGCTGACTCAGGATGTGCTGAGCGTGACCGACACTTTTGGCGCCGAGGACTTCAGGCTCAGGCAGATGGACTGCACCAATGCCAAGATCCGAGCGGCCGTCCAAGCGGCATTCTTGAGCTAGTGCAAAGGTCTGGCGGAGCAAAGCGGATGCATCGGCATCAGACCCCGAAGCCGCTGCTACTCGTTCTGCGATGGCAACCATGTCTCCTGTTGAAGTCAGGTGTCCGGCCGTAGTCACCCGATCAAGATGGCGGTCGGCTAACGGCACCATCCGTCGAGCGGCATCGAGGACATCAACCACACGCGCCTGCGCAACCGCGGCATGACGCACCATCGCGGTAAGGACCGCAGGAACACCGGCCTGGCGGGCCAAGGCCCACATCCGAGCAGCCTGAGTCACACTGCCGGCGGTGTCTATTGGCCCCCGTGGCACACGACCTCTACGACGAGTGCATCGGCAGGCAATGAGCGTTGCCATCCGCGCAGCAGAGAGTCGGCCCGTTGTCGATGCCCGGCTAGCACTGCTCGGCCAAAGTCTGAATCTGGCCCGAGCATGACGACAACCGGGCTGGTGTGGTCGATTGGAGCTGCGGCCCGACGAAGCCCATCAAGGGACACACTGGGCTTACCTCGCTCACCGCGCAGGTGGGCTTGGTCACCATCCGGCAGGTTCTTGCCCACCCCTGCCCTGGTGCTAATCCTGCTTGCTGACCACGTGCCAGCACCGTGACCCGGGGGCGACGATCATCCATGACCACCCCGCCCTTGGCTGGTTGAGCCCGAGGCCGCTTGCCTCCCGGGTGACCAGGAGGTTGCTCGCTGTGGGCATATACGAGATCGACACCCAAAACTGGTGAGATGCCCACCTCTTGGCACGCCTGCACAAAGCGCACTGCGCCATAGGTCCCGTCTCGGTCGGTCAACGCCAAAGTCGATTGACCGAGATCGGCGGCACGGCGCACTAACTCCGCTGGTGTGCTTGCGCCGTGCCGCAGCGAAAAGCTCGAGGCAACATGCAGGTGGGGGAACCCCTGCTCCATCTCAACTCCTTCGGGTGACGGCCAACCCGCTCGGCAAAGCGGAGGCGCCGGGTAGGTGAAGCATGGCTCTGACTAACTCCAAGAACCCTTCGCTTTGCCGGACCAGATCATCTGCCTCACGGCTCGTAATCGCGCTGGCTCCAGGCTCACCGAACTGCAGTCGCTTACGCCCTGAGATGGAATAGAAGATCGCCCACTCAGTTAGCTCTGGAGCTATTGCTGGCAACAACTCCCACGCTGCGCGGCCTAGACCAGCCAGAGGATGTTGTCCGGGCCGCTATGAGAGCGGATGCCGCACGCAGTGAAGCCAGGTGCGCCAACTCATACCTCTCTTGTGGAGTGGAGCTGTGGCATGCCTCTAACAAGCCTTCCCAGGCGCGTTCCAAAAGCTCTAGGACCGAGCTCACTGGTGGGGTATCTGCCGAAGGTATGGCTGATTCGATCTCGCAGTTCACCGACATCAGTCAGTCACTCCCAGAACCTGCCAAGGCTGCCCTTGGGCGAGATCAAAGATGCCAGTGTTGGACTCCCGACCGGCGCGCGCTTCAACTCGCCAGATCTGACGCTCTAAAACTTCGATCTGACCGCTTTCTTCCCATGCTGACTGCCACCAAGGCAGTCGTTGGGTCCATTGAGCGAGCACCTCTTGCACTAAGTGCAGTTTTCCTCGCCACAAAAAGGCCGTCGGCACCAGACCCTGCTCATCTGGCATCTCACCCATCTCACTACTCTGGGGACGCCCTGTGGTGAGCCAACGGCCACCCACAGCTTGCGCCTGGCCTAGTTGGACTTGCACTGCCTCGTCATATCGCCGACTCATTGCATTAACCTCCTTGACTGCTCAGTCGAACACTTGTTCGAACATGTGTTCGACTGTACGCGAGGCCACCGACAGGGTGTCAACACCCGCGCTCAACGAACATCAGTCGGGCCATCTCGAGGCCAGGAAACACTGCTTGTGGATAACGTGCGTCTTCGATTTCAGCCTTGCGGCACCATAGAGATCACGGCCACCGGGGTGCGCCAGCGCAATCGTTCCGGGCCGAGGAGGGGTGGCCCGGAACGACCGCGTAGGCTCAGCACTGCACAATGAAGCCCGCGCCGACCCAGAAGGACATCCGGTGTCATCAACTGAGCGAACCACTGCCACTGAGGGCACCCCAACAACGGGCGCCGTCACGTCGCACCCTCTCGCCAGCGTCAACCTGCATCAACGGGTCCAGGCAGCACTCGACGTTCACATCAGCGCACAGCGTGAGGTGCTGGCAGAGCTCGGCCCTGAGGTGAGCGATCTCGTCGATGCAGTCGCTTCATTGCTTGCCGGCGGCAAGCGCTTGCGTGCTGGCTTTCTCTACTGGGGATACCGGGCGTTCAACAATGAAGACTCAGATGAACTCGTCGCCTGCGCGAGCGCCCTTGAAGTTTTTCAAGCCGCTGCCCTCTTGCACGACGACGTCATGGATAAAAGCGATACGCGTCGAGGCAAGCCCACTGCTCACCGCGCCTTCGCCGCGCAGCACCAAGCAGCTGGGTGGCAGGGCGACCCGGAAGATTTCGGTCGCGCGGCCGCCATTCTCGCGGGCGATATGTGCCTCAACTGGTGCGACGAAATTTATACAACCTCAGGGATGCCAAGCATCGAATTAGCCCGTGCTCGACCCACTTTCGATCTCATGAGAACGCAACTTATGGCCGGTCAGTATCTTGATGTCTTGCACAGCATGCGCGATTGGGCAGATCTTAATTACGAGCAACGCATTGCCCAATCCAGGGCAGTCATTCGGTACAAGAGTGCCAAATACACCATTGAGCACCCTCTTCTCATTGGCGCACAGGCAGCTGGTGCCCCGCCAGAAGCAATTGCTGATCTTTCTACCTACGGAATGGCTCTAGGCGAAGCTTTTCAGTTGCGAGATGACGTCTTAGGGGTATACGGAAACCCGGAAAGCACTGGGAAACCAGCGGGCGACGACTTGCGAGAGGGGAAACGCACCGTGCTCATCGCGCATGCTCTTGAGCACTCCAACACCGATGACTGCGACTTCCTCTTAAAATCGCTGGGACAGCACGATCTGAGTGCCGTCGACGTCGAGCGGTGTCGAGAAATCCTGATTCACAGTGGAGCTGTTGAGCGCACCGAAGAGATGATTAGCGAGCAGAGCGACATTGCCGCCGAGTCGCTCAGCCGTATCACCCAAGCGACCAGCGAAGGCCTGGACGCCCTGCACAGCCTGATTGACATCAGCACTGCCAGGGCGACCTAAGCCTGGGAAACAGACGACCTAGAAGGCTGTTTCCTGAGCGCGACGGCGCACTTCAGTCTTATTACCTTCACACAGCGAAGCAATGGCACTGCCACCCAAAAGGGTGGAGTCTGGGCGGTATAGCCAGTCGATGATTTCTTCATCCGAGTAGCCGCTGTCCGTCAGACGAGTGATAGTTCCCCGCAAAAACTTGAGCGGGCCTTCGGGGGTAACAAAGAGTTTCGGGACCCGCAAAGCGTTGTTATTGCCCCGCCGGATCCCAACCACATCGCGCTCTTGCAGCCAAGTCTTAACTGTCGCAAGAGAATCACCGGTGAGGTCCATGATCTCGGGGACGGCTAACCATGCGTCGTCGGAATTTAGTGCTTCATGAATTACATTGCTGTCATCTACCACGCCTACAAGTCTGCCACACGTAGCGACACGCTTTCCATCTGGAAACGCCCCTTACTTTCGGGTAGCGTCCCACACGTCCCCTCAGCACCGCGGCCCACAACCGTCTCGGATGTCACATTGGTCACTCTTGGGTCAGTCCCACCCGAGGTTGAAGTGAAAAGGAAACCCCATGCTCGACGCTGCGCTACCCCCGATGGACCTGCCTGCACCGACAGCCCAACACGCCCCGTACTCGACCGGCCCAGCGCTCAGCGTCTCGTTCGCTCCTGCAGCCAAGACTTCTTGGTCTGACTACACCGTCAGGGCCGGCGACACCCTCTGGGATATCGCCTCTGCCCACGGCACCACCGTGAACTCCTTGCTTGGACACAACTCTCTGCCACAGGGCGGCAAATGGCTGATGCCTGGTCAGACGGTCAAGGTGCCAGGGGTCGCGACGTCATCCGCCCAGCCCAGCTCCGGAGCGTCCAGCAGCACGTCAGCCGCTTCTTCGACCTCATCCACGAGTTCAGCAACGATTACCGTGCGTAGCGGTGACACCCTGTCCGGCTTGGCCGCAAAGCACGGCACTAGCGTTGCCAATTTGTCTCGCCTCAACGGGGTCAACAGCTCGGACTTCATCTACCCCGGACAGCGGCTCAAGACTTCTGGCACCGCAACGAGCTCAACCTCTACCTCCAGCAGCAGCACGAGCTCCTCCACTTCGGCCAGTTCGAGCACGTCATCTGCAGGCGCATCCACTATCACCGTCCGCCCAGGCGACACCCTGTACGGCTTGGCAACGCAACACGGCACTAGCGTTGCCAATTTGTCTCGCCTCAACGGGGTCAGCAGTTCGGACTTCATCTACCCCGGCCAGAAGTTAAAGACCACCGGCTCTGCCGCCAGCACAACGACGGAGCCCAGCGCGTCGGGCAGCACTAGCTCTGGCAGTTCGAGCGCAACAAACAATGCCTCGCTTCCAGCCGGCACCTCTGGCCCATGGACCGCCAACAACATCGGCGACTACAAACTCAACGAAGATGTCGACAACACCTTCCTGACCTACACCTACAGCTCGGCAACCGCTCGAGCGGCCGCCGCCAACCGTGACTACCTCGCCAGCGTCCCGGTGCCCAACGCCGACCAAACTCAGCAAATGATCACCGACACAGCACGGGCCCACGGCGTTGACCCGGCGTTGATGCTGGCCTTGGCTTCACAAGAGTCAGGTTGGAACCAGCGGGCGGTCTCCCCCGCCAACGCGATCGGCACGATGCAGGTCATCCCCACCTCTGGCGAATGGGCTTCTGGTCTCGTCGGCCGGGATCTCAATTTGCTCGATCCACAAGACAACGTCACCGCCGGCACCGTCATCATGCGAGCGCTTTTGCGCACCGCAGACACTGAAGACGAAGCAATCGGCGGCTACTACCAAGGCTTGGGCAGTGTTGAACGCAACGGGCTCTACAGCGACACGAAGCAGTATGTGAAGAACATTCAGTCTTTGCGCACTCGCATGTAGATAGCCCGTGAGACGTCCCACCAAGACCGGCCTCCCACGAAAAGGGCACTGTCATCCGTAGAATGCAGCAGTGATCTCTGCCAGTAGTGACGTCATCGGAAGCGTCCTTGATGACCGCTACCGCATCGATGCGCACCTTGCTGATGGCGGCATGGCGACGGTGTACCAGGCAACCGATTTACGCCTCCACCGCAAAGTTGCGCTGAAATTGATGCGAGCAGACCTTGCTCGAGACGCAGACTTTGTCAGTCGCTTCCAGCGTGAGGCGCAGTCCGCGGCCAAACTGTCGCACCCTCACGTCGTGTCGGTGTATGACCAGGGCGAGGACGGCGACCACGTCTTCCTCGTGATGGAGTTGGTCGACGGCATGACGCTGCGAGACTGCATGGCTGCTCGTGGTCCGCTCACAGTGCGCCAGGCCACCACCATTGCCGAGCAGATCCTGCAGGCCCTGACTTCTGCTCACCAAGCTGGTCTAATTCACCGCGACATCAAGCCCGAGAACGTCCTGCTGACCCGCAACGAAACGGTCAAGGTCGCTGACTTTGGTCTAGCTCGGGCCATCACCGCGAGCGCTATGAGCCGCACTAGTGACCTGATGTGGGGCACCGCGGCATACCTCTCCCCCGAGCAGGTGGAACATGGCCGGGCTGACAAGCGCACAGACGTGTATGCCGTTGGGCTGCTGCTGTTTGAAATGCTGACCGGGACGAAGGCCTTTCCTGGCGAGAGCCCGGTCCAGGTTGCTTTTGCGCACGTGCATGGCGATGTGCCTCAAGCCAGCGCAGTCACCCCCACCGTGCCCATTGACCTCGATGCCCTGATCGCAATGGCAACCGCCACCGATCCTGAGGGGCGCCCAAGCGATGCAGGCAGCCTGCTGCTGGAATTGCGCCGACGAGTGGGCCAACTCTCCAACGAAGAGTTGGACGAAGTGCCTCCTGGGCACCGGACGGCCGATGACGCCACTCAACTAATCCATCCGATCACCGCAGGTGCAGCCATCCCTGATGCGACTGCCCCGGTGCATCAACCTACGACTGTCGTGCCCACGCGCAGCCCCTCGGCTCCTGGTCATTTCGCTCGGACCTCGGGCAATCGCAAGCCCCCATCAGGCACCTCCACGGTGACCACAACAACGGCGCCTAAACCTGCTCCGCGTCGCAAACGGCGAGGGCTGCTGCTGGCGATTCTCCTCGTGGTGCTCGGCGCTGGTGGCGCTGGGGCTACCTGGTTCTATACCGCCGGTCCGGGTGCCTTCACGATGGTTCCTGACGTCGTCGGTCAGGACATTGACAGCGCGACCGCGACGCTAAGCGACGCCGACCTTGATGCCGCACAGTCTTTGGAGTACTCCGAGACAGTCGCCCTCGACTCGGTGATGTCGATGGCCCCTGCCCCAGGTGAGTCGGTGCGTAAGGGCACCAATATTGACCTCGTGGTCTCGCGAGGGCCTGAGCGTTACGTCGTTCCTGAGCTCTCTGGCCTGACAGTGGACCAAGCCCGAACAGCCTTGACCGAAGCAAACCTCACGCTGGGAACGCCGACTGACGCCTTCGACCCGGAGGTGCCGACCGGGCAGATCTTGAGTGTCGACCCAGCCGTTGGCGCAGAGATCAGCCCGGCGGTTGCCGTCAATGTGACCGTCAGCGCTGGGCCAGAACCCATCACCATCCCCAGCGTCGTCGGGAGCCCACAAGATGAGGCGCGCCAGAGCCTCGAAGGTGCTGGCTTCACGGTGGAAATCGCCGATGACACTGTCCGCGACAACGACGTTGAAGAAGGGTCAATCGCCTCACAAAGCCCTGACTCAGGCACCGGCTTCGCCGACGATGTCATCACTCTCACCGTCTCTGAAGGTCCAGAGACTGTTGAGGTGCCAGACCTTATCGGGGCGCAGTACGACGAGGCCAAGACTCAACTAGAAGACTTGGGCTTCGAGGTCAGCCGGGAGCTTCTCGCGGACGGGTTCTTCGGGACGGTTCGCTTCCAGAGCATCGATGCCGGTGAGGAAGTCCCCTTCGGCACGGAAATCGTCCTGACGGTGCTCTAGGCCGGGCTGCGGTCAATCAGCTCAGCCAGCACCTTGGCAGCGTGAGCACTTTGCTCAGCACTCACGCCCAGATGCCAGACGAAGCGGACGGCTGTGGGGCCAACGGCCATCCCACGGACTCCGCGCTCGGCCGCGGCATCGACAAAGTCGGCTGCCTTCCACCCCGCTTGGGTAACATCCAACATCAACACATTGGTATGCACGTTGTCCGGGTCCACCACACCTTCATGAGCCGCGTGGATACTCTGGGCGGCCTGCTGGGCGCCAGCATGATCATCAGCCAGCCGAGCCAACTGGTTGCTCAACGCATAGTCAGCCGCAGCGGCAAGGATGCCGATCTGGCGCATACCCCCGCCAAAGCGTTTACGCCAGACTCGGGCTTCGCTGATCATTTCGGCGTCGCCCACGACGACTGAGCCCACCGGCGCACCCAATCCCTTGCTCAGGCATACCGAGACGGTGTCAGCGCAAGCGCCATACTCAGCTAGTGAAACCCCGCTCGCGATATGAGCGTTCCACAGTCGAGCACCATCCATGTGGACGGCAACACCAGCGTCTTGAGCGCCCTGCTTAACGGCCTGCAGCGCCTCAAGCGTTTGCACTGTGCCACCGCCAAAGTTATGGGTGTTCTCGACGACAATGCAGGTCGTCGAGACCATGTAAGGCCCAGCATCGGGGGTCATCATGCCCAGCGGCATCTGTGGATCCAGGACACCGCGAGTCGCATGCCAGCTCCTGCTGGTGATCCCGCTCAGCGCGGCAGCGGCGCCTGGTTCGGCACGCAACACGTGGGCCAAATGGTCGGCGATGAGCTCTTGCCCAGGACCAACGTGTGCCCGCACTGCCAACTGACCGGCCATTGAGCCGGTCGGGGTGAAGAGCCCGCGCTCATGTCCCAGCAAGTCAGCGACTCGCTGTTCCAGGGCAGCAACAGTCGGGTCTTCACCAAAAACATCGTCACCGACCGGCGCCGAAACCATCGCTTCCCGCATGCCCTGCGAGGGTTGGGTCAGCGTGTCTGAGCGCAGGTCGGCGACAATCACGACTTGTTGCCCTGCTCCAGCATTTCGGCCACCCGGAAAGCCATCTCCAGACTCTGCTGGTGGTTCAGCCGCGGGTCACACAACGACTCATACCGCTTGCCCAGGTCATCCAAATCAACAGGCTCGGAGCCACCGACACACTCGGTCACATCATTTCCGGTCAATTCCACGTGGATGCCACCTGGCCAGGTGCCGACCTGACGGTGGGCGTCGAAGAAGCCACGGACCTCTTCGACGACATCATCCAACCGACGAGTCTTGTGGCCACTGGGTGAGGTGAAGGTGTTGCCGTGCATCGGGTCGCAGATCCACGTGACGTGATGAGCGTCTTCGCCCACCGAGTCGAGGAGTTCCGGGAGCACTTCGTTGATCTTTGAGCACCCATGCGAGTGATGAACGTCAGACGCCCACGAACACGCTCGGGGTCAAGTTTGTCGATCAGTCGCATCACGTCATCACGAGTCGTGGTCGGGCCCAACTTCACCCCGATGGGGTTGTGAACGCGCGACGCAAAGTCAATGTGAGCGCCATCCAGATCACGGGTGCGCTCGCCGATCCAGATGAAGTGGCCAGAAGTGTTGTAGGGGTTGCCGGTGCGCGAGTCACGACGAACCATGGCGCGCTCGTAGTCGAGCACCAAGGCCTCGTGGCTGGAGTAGAACTCGACCCGCTTGAGGGCCTCGCCATCGCCTGCGCCAGAAGCTTCCAGGAAGCGCATGGCCCGGTCGATTTCGTTGGCCATCGTCTCGTAACGAGCCTGGGCCGGACCGGACAAGAAGCCCTTGTTCCACAGGTGGACCTGACGCAGGTCTGCGAATCCACCGTCAGTGAAAGCGCGAACAAGGTTCAACGTGGCAGAGCTTGCGTGGTAGGCGCGCAGCAGTCGATCAGGGTCGTGCGCACGGGCGGCAGCAGTGAACTCAAACCCGTTCACCATGTCTCCACGGTATGCAGGCAGCGTCACGCCATCGCGCGTTTCATCGTTTGATGAGCGCGGCTTAGCGAACTGACCGGCCATCCGGCCGACCTTGACCACCGGCATACCAGCGCCGTAGGTCAGCACCACTGCCATCTGCAAGATGGTCTTGATGCGGTCGCGAATGTTGGGGCCAGTGACGCCAGCCATCGTCTCGGCGCAGTCACCACCCTGCAGCACGAAGGCCTTGCCTTCTGAGGCCACGGCCAACCGGTCGCGCAACACATCGCACTCGCCGGCAAAGACCAGCGGTGGATAGTGCGACAGCGTCGTCAGCACATCAGCGAGCGCGCCGGGTCTTGCCAGGTCGGCTGCTGCTTGGCGGGGAGGTCTGACCAGTCGAGGACATGGCCCACGGGAACGGCGGTTACGTCGGAGTGCACCCCACCATGGTAGAAGCGTTCAGGGGGTGCTCAGGACATCAGCCCTCTTTGTCGCCCAATTTGTTGGGGATTCGTCGCTGCCCTGGGGTTGGCCAGTGCTTTCAGCGGCATCTTTCTGCGACGGCTCAGCGGCGGCAGGCTCCCGGGCGAAGCGTGCAGAGAGTTCACTGGTGACCTGCGCAGCCTGATCGCGCGCCTGGTCAACCCCAGCTTTGGCCTGGTCAACGGTGGCCCGGGCACGCTTGGCGATGCGGTCCTTCATGGTTGCTGCGTATTCGTCGACGTACTCCTGGCCCGAAAGTTGCGCCAGTTCGTACATGATTTCGTCGGTAATGGACCGCAAGACCAGACGGTCCTCTTCCATGCCTTCGTAGCGCGAGAAGTCCAGCGGCTTGCCAAACTTACGCCTACTTGATGCAGGTTCGGGATGGCTTGACCTGTTGGCTGGGCCTTATCGGTGTCGATCATCGCAACCGGGATGACTGGGACCTTCGCCTCCAGCGCCATCCGGGCAACACCCGTCTTGCCCTTGTAGAGGCGTCCATCGGGTGAGCGGGTGCCCTCAGGGTAGATACCGAAGAGATCCCCACGACGCAGGACTTTCATGCCTTGCTTCAACGCCATCAGACTGGCTTCGCCACCCGAGCGGTCAATAGGAATCTGACCAACCCCGGTGAAGAACATCTTGGTGGCCATGCCCTTCACACCCTTGCCGGTGAAGTACTCCATTTTGGCCGGAAAAGTGATCCGCCGCGGCACCACCAACGGCAAAAAGATGGAGTCTGAAAACGAGAGGTGGTTGCTGGCAAAGATGGCACCTCCTGCTCGGGGATGTGTTCCTCGCCCTTCACGACCGGCCGGAAAAGGAGTCGCACGATCGGTCCAATAATGATCGACTTAAGCAGCCAATAGATCATGGAAACCTTTCTGGTCAGGGTGAGCGAGAGCATACGGCACCAATGCCGTGCAGGGCATTCGTGAGACGATACCGAATGTGCAGACAATGCAAGGTGCAGAACCCTTTAAGTCAGCTGGCGACGGAGCGAATTCGCGGATCGGCGTGCTGGTCGTCCATGGCCTGACCTCAACGCCACAGTCGATGTCCCCAATCTTCGAGGCCCTCGCGGCCAGGGGTATGCGGTCAGCGCACCCCTGTTGCCGGGCCACGGCACGACATGGCAAGACATGAACACCACGCGGTATGCCGACTGGCTCGTGGCGGTGCGACAGGCGGCCACGGAATTGCGCGAGTCCTGCGACACCCTGATCGTTGTCGGGATGTCACTCGGTGGGGCCCTCGCTTCCGATCTCGCCGCCGGTCGTCCCGACTTGGTTGATGCGGTGGCTCTCATCAACCCGGCCTTCGCCGCTGAGGATCCCCGTCTCGTGGCTCTGCCTGTGATCAAGCATGTGCTCCCGACCTTGCCTGGTCTTGCTGGGCAAATCCGTCGCACTGACGGGCCCCAAGAGTTGGCGTATGACCGACTCCCACTCAAGGCTTTCCACTCATTCGTGCAGCGCTGGGATGGTTTGGCTCGCGATCTGGTGCTGCTCAAGCAGCCTGTCCTGCTGCTGCGCTCAGCTCACGATGAGCTAGTGCCGCTCTCGTCGGCGAACCGTTTCTTGGCCAACGTCGGCAGTGATTCGGTGCGTCAGGTGTGGCTGCCCAACTCCGGGCATGTGGCGACATTGGACTATGACCAAGAGCTGGTGCTTGAGGAAGTCATCAGTTTCGTAGGCACCCATGGCTGACGGTGCCCGCGACGATGATGCCGACCCCACACCCGATGGCCGTGGCAGGCCAGAGGTCAGCGCGGCAGAAGTTGACCGGCGATTTGCCGACATGGTGGCTGGGTTTGGCCCGATAACAACCCCGGACGAAGTGGCTGAGGCCGAAACCGAAACCACCTCCGAGCGCCCGACGCCACCACCACCTGAGCCCGCCGCGAAAGCCGAGCCTGCGGCGCAGACGCCAGAGCAGCCATACACCTCAGATTGGCGAGCCTCTCAACGACCTGACACGGACGATGACGACCACTTCGTCCCCGAACCGCCGCCTCCACTGCCCGCAGGCGACCTGAGTTTCTGGACGATCGTCGGTGGCCTTACCGTCGGCCCCATCCTCATCATCCTCAGCCTGGTTCTGCCAGTGCTGAGCAATGATCTGTGGATGTGGATCGGCGTGGCAGCAACAGTGGCCGGGTTTGTGACACTGATCCGCCGCCCACCAGGTGGCCACGGACCCGACCGGGGTGCCCGGGTCTAATATCGATCTCGGCAGAACGCGGAACCTAGCAGCGCGCTGGTTAGTCGTAGCTACCCATTGGTGATGGACCACTCCTGGGAGTGGACTAGTTGAAGGGGTCCGACATGACGCAGACGCCACAAGAGCCGGAATCCAAGCACACCCCTGAGCCGATGCCGTTCTATGGCCACGATCGGTATCTGCCAGAGCCCCCGGACCGGCGAACCGGCCGGGGAGTGGGTTTCTGGCTCGCTGTTGGCTCGATTGGCCTGGGGCTATTGCTCGTCCTGCTCACACAATTCGTCCCAGCGATAGCCAATGCCTGGGCCTTTCTTGGGACATTCCTCTTCGTGCTCGGGGCTGTGCTCTTGGTCCGGCGCATGCCCGGGAGCCAGTAACCAGTTAGTTGCTCTGGGCCGGGAGTTGCAGGTCGGCCCAGACTGGAAGGTGGTCCGTGGCGGCTTTTAGGTCGGCTGGATCCAGAGCGACAGCTTCTCCTTGGAGAACCGCAACTCCGCGGGTGGCGAAGATCGCGTCAATCACGCGATGGGCGTTATGCGCGGGGAATGATGGCTTCAGCGGGGTCGCGAGATTGGCATGGGCCTCGAGAATTTGCCATGCTGGCGCGCTCTGGTCTTCGTTTAGATCGCCTCCGATAATCCACGGCAGACTATCTGTGGCCCCGTCCCGAGTGAGTTCGGCAAGGATTTGGCCGACGTGGTTGCGCCGTTGCTCAGCGATGAGCGGGAGATGAATCGCCGCCGCCACTGCCGCATACCCAAACTCATCCTGCAAGCGCGCGACCGTATAGGTCCTGGGGTTGCCCAGGAACTCAACCGGCAAAGCCGATCTTGCACTGCGCTTGCCTGTAACTGCGGATGGACCAGCATCGACACCCCCGACACCCGCCGGGTGCGCCCTGGCCAGGTCAAGCCACATTGCTGTGCAAAGTCGTGCATGGCCCCTGCGCTGAACGGAACCCGAGGAATCTCTTGCAACAAGACGACATCTGGCTTGATCGCACGCATCACCCGGACCGCCGCCGGGACGTCGTCCTGAAGGGCTCGAAGGTTGTATGAGGCAACGCGCCATTGACCTGGCTGCCTTGCGGTCATCGGTGCTTCAATCACTCGTCTTCCCCTTGTCGTTGCGGCTGAGACCTCAAAAGTCTCGCCGAGCCAGATCTGCAGCACCAATAAGTCCTGCTCTTGGGCCCAACTCGGCGGCAACGATGGGGGCCAACGGTCGATGTCCACGCCCCGGCAGATTGCGAGCCATTTCTTCCCGTGCCGGATCAAGGATCAGGTCGCCTGCAGCGATCACCCCACCACCGATCACGATGCACCCTGGATCAAGCGCGGCAGCCAAGTTTGCTAGGCCCAGCCCCAGCCAGCGGCCTACTTCGGCTAGGGAGCTCTTGGGCGGCTGGGTCACCCGCGAGCCCCGCTTCGGTGACGATAGGCCCGCTGACTGCCTCTGGTCGCCCCGCGCTCCGCCGTTCGAATTCGGCCGCAATGGGCCGCCAGCGCGGGCCAAGGCTTGACCCTCACGCTGCAGGACGTTGCCACTGGCGTATTGCTCCCAGCACCCACGATTGCCGCATTCACATCGGCGGCCATGCGGGACCATGATCATGTGGCCGAACTCGCCGGCCATGCCGTGCTGGCCACGCTCGACGCGCCCGTCCATCACGATGGCGCCGCCAATCCCCGTCCCCAGCGTCAAAGTCACGAGTCGGGCATGACCCGTCCAGCACCAAATCGGTATTCCGCCCAGGCCGCTGCATTGGCATCGTTGTCCACGCTGATCGGCAACGAGAGTCGCTGCTCTAGCCGATCACGCAACGGCTCTCCACGCCAGGACAGGTGCGGAGCAAATGTGACGGTCGCGCGATCCGCTGCGACAAATCCGGCGGCACCAACACCTACGGCGGCAACCGGCATACCTTGATTGGCTGCCTGGCCTAGCAGGGTCTGAACTACTTCAACGATGACGTCTTCGACGACTCTTGGCTCCGTGCTGCGATGCGGGGTGCTGGCTCGCCCAAACGCGTGCACCTGGCCTTCCTCGTCGACGAGGCCAGCGGCAACCTTTGTGCCCCCGATATCAACACCGACTGTCAACGGTGCTGACACGAGGTGCTCCGGTTGTTCGAGAGGATCACTGGCCAAATCGAACCGCTGCCAGGTCTGCCGCGCCGATCATTCCGGCGTCGTTGCCCAGGGCCGCGATCACCATGGGCGGCATCGGTCGGTGCCCACGCGCCGTCAGTTGTCGGGCAAGGCAGCTCGCGCTGGCTCCAGCACCAGATCACCAGCAGCGCTGACACCGCCACCAATCACAAACATGTCAGGGTCCAGAACGGCGGCGAGGCTAGCCATCCCCTCCCCTGCCCAACGGCCGATGTCTTCCAAGAGTTCAATCGAGGCTTGGTCTCCAGCCTTGGCTGCGGTGGTGATCATGGTTCCGTTCAGCGCCTGCGGGTCGCCGCCACACAGTGCCGACAGCTCGGCGGCGTGCGGGCTTTGGGCTGCGACCATCTCTCGTGCCTCACGCACGAGGGCGGTACCACTGGCGTACTGCTCCCAACATCCCCGATTGCCACATCCACAACGCCGGCCGTCTGGCACGACGCGAAGGTGTCCGATCTCGGCGGCCATCCCGTGAGCGCCTCGGGTGAGTTGGTCCTGGCTGACGATGCCGCCGCCAACCCCTGTGCCCAGGGTGACCATGACGGTGTCCTTAGCTTCCCGAGCCGCGCCAAACTTGAACTCTCCCCAGGCGGCTGCGTTGGCGTCGTTGTCCAACGTGACGGGCAGCCCCGTCGCGTCGCGCAGGCGCTGGGCCAGCGGCTCGTCGCGCCAAGCCAAGTTAGGGGCGAAAACTACCGCCTCGCCGTCGGCGTCTACAAAGCCAGCGCAAGCAACGCCAATCCCACCGATGGTCCGCCCGCTTGATTTGGCCTGTAGTTCTGCGGCGACCTCAGCCACCGCATTCGCGATCGCAGCGACATCTTGAGCCGGGGTCTCGCGCCGCGCCTTGTCAAGCACCTTGCCCGTCGAGTCCACGGTGCTCGCTGCGATCTTGGTGCCCCTGATGTCGACACCGATGTAGACGGTCATTCACTTTCTCCTGACTGGCGAAGGGTGTGCACTTGCACCGCTCGTTTCTGCAGCGCTGTGAGCGCTGTCGCGACGATCATCTTTTCAGCCTTGCGGCGCAGTGCGCCAAGCATGGGCACCTGCGGCACTACGGTGAGCCGATAGGTGAGCAAAGTGCCTCTGTCGTGTTCAACAATTTCGTAGGAGCCAGAAAGCGCCCGAAGCGCCTTCGACTCCACCATTTCCCAGGACATGCTTCCGACCCCAGCGTTGCCGATCTCCCAGGCATAGTCCAGGACATAGGTGTCTTTGAGGATTCCGGCGTTCATCTCGAATCGGACCCGGTCAGCCCAACCGTCGCCCTCGTGGGACAAGACCTCGACCCGTTGGACTTCGCGCGCCCACTCGGGATAGGTCTCAAAGTCAGCGATTACGCCGACGACCGTTCCGGGAAGCGCATCAATCACAACGGTCGATTCGGTGAGGTCAGGCATGTGTTTAGGCTAACCGCTTGGCACCCGTTGGCTTCGACACGCGCAGGCCAACAGGCAATTGGCAGGTCGCATCCGGCCAATTCGGGCTAACATGAGACGTTCCGCCCCACCCTGGAGCCAGGAGGCCGCAGTGCAGGACATCGTCGTCCCCCGTTGATCCCCGTGACCACCGAGGGAAACCTCTCAGACATTCCCCACGACTGGGCACGCAAAGACCCCGACCACGTGTTGGTTCGTATCAAAGAGGGCTCAAGTTGGCGTGACGTCAGCGCTAAGCAGTTCAATGATGAGGTTCGCCAACTCGCCAAGGGCTTCATGGCTGCTGGCATCGAGGCCGGCGAAAGCGTCGCGATCATGTCGCGCACTCGCTATGAGTGGACCTTGTCGGATTTTGCGCTGTGGACTGCTGGCGCGGTGCCGGTGCCGGTCTACGAAACGTCGTCGCCCGATCAGGTCACCTGGATTTGCTCTGACTCTGCTGTGGTCGCCATGGTTGTCGAAGATGCTGGCCACGCGTCGCTCGTCGCCAAGATTCGCCAGGAACTACCGCAGTTGCGCGACCTCTGGCAGATCGACACCGGCGGCTTGGACGAGCTCGCCGCCGCGGGCAGCGACATCTCTGACGAGTCACTTGATGAGCGACGGGCAACCCTGGATCGGGCATCGCTTGCCACCATCATTTACACGTCAGGCACCACTGGTCGCCCCAAGGGATGCGAGTTGACGCACGACAACTTCCTCGCCCTGACGGAAAACGCGACTGAGCGTTTGCAAGAGGTTGTCAGTGTCGACGGCGCGAGCACTCTGCTCTTTTGCCGCTGGCGCACGTCTTTGCCCGCTTCGTTGAGGTGCTGGCCATCTACTCTGGCTCCACCTTGGGTCACACCGATGACCCCAAGCGGGTCATTGAGGACCTCGGCACATTCCACCCGACGTTCCTGCTCTCCGTCCCTCGAGTGTTCGAAAAGATCTACAACTCGAGCGAGCAGAAGGCTACGGCTGGCGGAAAGGGCAAAATTTTGCCTGGGCTGCCAAGGTCGCGATCGACTACAGCAAGGCGCAAGACACCGGCGGACCCGGCTTCGCCCTACGTGCCCAACACAAGGTCGCCGACCGCTTGGTCTACGGCAAGTTGAAGGACGCCATGGGTGGCCGCCTGCAATATGCCGTGTCCGGTGGCGCTGCCCTTGGCGAGCGCATGGGTCACTTCTTCCGAGGCGTTGGCCTCATCGTGCTGGAGGGCTATGGCCTGACCGAAACGACAGCGCCTGCCAACGTCAACACCCCTGACCTGATCAAGATTGGATCAGTGGGTCGTCCGCTTCCGGGCGCTGGCGTGCGGATCGCTGAAGATGGCGAAATCCTGATTAAGGGCAGCAACGTCTTCCGCGGCTATCACAAGAACCCCGAGGCTACGGCCGAGGCACTACGCGACGGTTGGTTCCACACTGGCGACCTCGGTGAATTGGATGATGATGGATTCCTGAAGGTCACTGGCCGTAAGAAGGAAATTCTCGTCACGGCTGCGGGCAAGAATGTCTCCCCTGCCGTGCTTGAAGATCGCTTGCGCTCAAGCCCGCTGGTCTCTCAATGCATGGTCGTCGGTGACGGGCGCCCTTTATCGGTGCCCTTGTCACGTTGGATGACGAGATGTTGCCGACGTGGGCTGCCAACAATGGCCTCGAAGGCCTCACCGTTGAGCAGGCACGAACGAACGACCTGGTTTTGGCTGAGGTTCAGAAGGCTGTGGATCACGCCAATGCCGCGGTGAGCCGGGCTGAGTCGATCCGCAAGTTTGACATCCTTGAGGCAGATTTCACGGAGGAGAACGGCTACCTGACTCCATCCATGAAATTGCGTCGAAACCGTGTGATGGAGACGATGTCGGAGCGAGTCGACGCTCTCTACGACAAGTAGATCCTTACTCGTCAGTTCTTGATCGAAGCCTGTTTCGCTAACCATGCGGACCAGGCTTCGATCATTTCTGACTCCGTTAATCCCCACTCTTTGGCCGCGACGGCCCCGATCGACTCGCCACCGGCTATCGCCGAATAGACCCGCGGCACTACCCCTGAGTCCCCCGACCGTTGCGCCATCCAAGCGCACACAGTCCACGCCGTTGCATAACTGGTCAGCCGATCGGGTACCGCGGTCGGCAATCCCCCGAGCCAGATTCTGGCTGGTTCGGCAGCTCCGGTTGGGCCTCGACCAGGGCGGAGGTCTCCTGCCACACCGTGGGCCATCGACCTGGATAGCCACCATCACGTTGTAGGTAGGCGCTGAATTCAGCTGATCCCTCCCGTAGCCACCACGGCACTTCGCCTTGCTGGCTTTGAGCCAAGTGGGTCATCTCGTGAGCCAACACCAAGCGTTTGCCGTCTGCATCGAGGGCATCGTAGGCAGCCGGGTGCACGACGACCACTCTGCTTTCACCCTGCGGGATCACCACCGCGGGCACTTCTTCTCGTTCACTCGCCAGTCCCGTGAGATCTGAGAACTCACCCTGCGTCGCTGGCACGAGCACTTTGACCGGACGTGGCAGAGCCCCGGCCCCCACAACTCGTTGATGGCTGGCACTGCTGCCTCGGCTAATTGCTGATAGACATCTCGGCGTCCCGATGGTGATGTCCCTGAAACCTCAACGTATGCCTCATCAACGGCGTCACGACCACAAGCGGTGAGACCAGCGGCCCCCCAGAAGCCCATGCCGACCATCGTGAGCGCACTTCGCCGCGACACACTTCGCCACGACAACGGATGTGATGCCATGCAAGTCAGCCTACGTACTCATCGGCCCTCGTTATCCAAGAGCGTGACACCGGCGTGAGATTCTCCAAGACCGCGACACCGTCCTGGGCACTTCACGTTGACGCTGCGCCGACAGCAGATGAAGCACTCGCTCCTTTAAGGTGGCGAGGCTATCCAACGTCCGATAGGCGCAGGTGCGGTGAGACCACGACCCGTTGGGCGGTGGCATCGGCCGCATCCAACAAGCTGACCAAGCCGGCCTGGACGAAAATATCCACGGCTGCCCACTCTTCATCAGTCAACTCATCGGCCTCACCAGAGTCGGCCGCAGATTCGTCCCGGACAGGTATCTCGTGCCCCATCCACGCTTGCGCAACAACGGGGACCATGCAAGATCCGCATCGCAGACCTCGCACGGGGCACGACTGACAATCTATGGTGGCAAGCCCTGGCGAGAGCCCGTCGGCACGGCGTGGGCCGCTGGGCAACCGTTGTTGGTTGCGTTCTTTCTGAGACATATTCGTCACCTCCGTAGTGGATGCTGACGAGATTAGATCTGACCTCTGACATACCCTTTCGGCGATGCGCCCTAGGTATGTCAGAGGGAAGACCTAACGTTTCCACCATGAGCACCACCACCCGCGTTCCAGTCGGCATCCAGCAGTCCTTTGAGGACCTGGGTCAGCCGTTGCACGACGTGACTTTTGGGTGGTAGACCTCGAGACAACCGGCGGGTCCGCTCTCAACGACCACATCACTGAGTTTGGTGCAGTGAAAGTTCGCGGTGGTGAAGTTCTTGGCGAGTTCCAAACACTGGTGCGGCCGCGCACGGCCATTCCGGCTTTCATCACGGTTTTGACCGGGATTTCCAACTCCATGGTTGCGACATCGCCTGACATCTCCACTGTTTTGCCCAGTTTTCTGGATTTCGCCGGGGATGCCGTGCTGGTCGCTCACAACGCACGATTCGACGTGTCTTTCCTTAAGGCAGCCGCAGATAAGACGGGTCATCCCTGGCCGGGTAATCAAGTCCTCGACACCGTTCACCTTGCCCGGCAACTCGTCACCCGTGACGAATCTCCCAACCACAAGTTGTCTAGCTTGGCCAAAGTGTTTGGCGCGACGACCACCCCAAATCACCGGGCCCTCGCCGACGCACAAGCCACCGTCGATGTGCTGCACGGCCTCATCGCGCGAGTCGGCAATCTGGGCATCCACACCATGGAAGAGCTCGCGAGTTATTCAGCTCGGGTGACCCCCGCACAAAAACCAAGCGCTTCCTGGCAGACACGATGCCCTCCGCTCCCGGCGTCTATGTTTTCAAGGACGCCAAGGGTCGTCCCCTTTACGTCGGGACTTCCTCTGACCTACGGCGTCGCACCAAGAACTACTTCACCGCCTCGGAAACACGTCGTCGGATGGCTGACATGGTCGCCCTAGCGGAGTCGATCACTCCGATCGTTTGTGCGACACAACTTGAAGGGCAGGTCCGCGAGCTACGCCTGATAGCCGAGCACCAGCCACCGTTCAACCGCCGTTCTCGTTACCCGGAGAAGATTTGGTGGGTCAAACTCACCAAAGAGGCGTACCCGCGGCTCTCTCTAGTGCGCACGGTGAAGGCAGACGGCGCCACCTACGCTGGCCCTTTTCCCAACCGAGCCCGCGGAGAGCAGGCGATCGCGGGCATTCTTGAAGCGATTCCCCTGCGGCAGTGCACGCAAACCCTCAACCCCGACCCAGCGGCCACATCCTGTGTCCTTGATGAGCTCGGCAAGTGTGGAGCACCATGCACTGGCAAACAATCTCGTTCTGCCTACGCCACCCTCGTTTCGCACGCGCATCAAGTCATCGTTGGTGACGGTAGCCATGTGTTTAGCCAATTGGAGCAGCGAATGGAGGATCTCCCAACAGGAGAGGTTCGAAGACGCCATATCGGTGCGCGAGCGTCTTTCCTCAGCAGTGCGCGGCACCTCTCGGGCTCAAAGGCTCAGCCCGCTGGCACAATCTGCCCAAATCGTCGCAGCCCGCCGCAGCCCCATTGGTGGCTGGGAGGTTAGTTGCATCCGCTACGGACGGCTCGCCGGGAGTTGCCAGACAGCCCGTGGGGTCGACCCCATGCCACACATCCAAGCGATGATCGAAACTGCAGAGGTTGTTGATCCCCCCGTTAGCCCCTCTCCTGCCGCTCATCCTGAGGAGACCGAGCTCATCTTGCGCTGGCTAGACACGCCGGGCATTCGCATCGTTGACCTTGAGGGGACGTGGACCTGCCCAGTCGGCGGATCGGAGTCTCGCCAACAAATTCTCGCGTCGCTCGCCCGCAAGAACGACGACCGGGCTAAGGTGGCGAAGTGATATCAGCGATCGTTCTTATCAAAGCAGAAGTAGCTCGCATTCCCGAGGCAGCGCAGGAGATTGCTGCCATCGAGGGGATCAGCGAGGTCTATTCAGTCACGGGCGACATTGACTTGGTGGCCGTCGCAAAGGTAGCCAAGCACGAGGACTTCCACACGGTCATCGCCGACCAACTCAACAAGGTCGCAGGTGTGCTGGAGACCAACACTCACATTGCGTTTCGGACCTACTCCAGCGATGACCTCGAGGCCGGGTTCTCGATCGGCCTAGACGACTGACGTTGTGTTGACCCAGCGATCCAGCACTTGCTGGGCCGCCCCAGAGTCGAGCGACTCTTGGGCCAGGGCCATCCCAGCGCGTACCCGCTCATAGAGTTCGCTATCACTTGATGGGGCCGGGAGGCCCTCTTCGCCGCTGGTCAATACGGCCAAAGCCAAGCCCGTGTTTAACACCACGGTGTCCCTAATCGGGCCCTGCTGGCCTGCCAACAGATCCCGGACAGCTGTTGCGTTCACGTCAACGTCCCCACCGGTGAGAGATGACACGGGATGGCTCACGCCTAGCTCGCGGGGGTCCAACACCAACTCGGTTACTTCACCGGCCGCGACCCACCACACGTGGGACGTCGTTTCCGGCGAAATCTCATCAAGCCCATCATCGCCCCTAAATACGGCGACTGACTGGCCCCGCTCGGCGAAAACCCGAGCCATCAACGGCGCCATCCGCTCGTTTGCCACACCGATTGCACCGTAGGTGGGTTGGGCTGGGTTGGTGAGTGGGCCAAGGAAGTTAAAGGCAGTGGGGATGCCGATCTCTTTGCGCACGCCCCCGGCATACTTCATCGCGGGGTGGAAGATGGCCGCAAAGCAGAAAGTAATCCCTGCATCAAGTGCCACCTGGCGAACTTGATCTGGTGAAAGGTCGAGTCGTACGCCCAACCTCTCCAGCACATCAGCGGTACCCGTCTTGGATGATGCTGCCCGGTTGCCGTGCTTCACCACTCGAATTCCGGCGCCCGCGGCGACTAGCGACGACATCGTCGAAATATTGACGGTATGCGCACCATCACCGCCCGTGCCCACAATGTCGAGAGTCACGCCTGGAACCTCAAAGCGGTTGGCGTATCGCAACATCGTCTGCGACAAGCCCACCATCTCGGCGGTTGACTCGCCTTTGCGCGTAGCGCCACCAGGAAGGCTGACAGTTGGGCTGGAGTCGCTAACCCACTCATGACCTGGTCCATCACCCAAGCGGCACGCTCAACGGAAAGATCTTCCTCGTTAAGCAGAGCGGATAATGCCTGAGGCCAGGTCGTCTCGCTCACGAGTGCGCGAGGCGAGCGACCGCAGCGGCCAGTGCTGCAGGGTCCAACGGGTGAGCCACCGAGCCGTCGGCCAGGGACCACGAGGCGAGCCAGTTGTCATTGGGTCGACCAGTGAGAACCAGGACCGGCGGGCAGTCAAAAATCTCGTTCTTGAGTTGGCGACAGAGACCAAGCCCACCGTAGGGCTGCGCTTCGCCATCCAAGATCAGAACGTCGTAGTCACCCTCGTCCAGGGCCAGCTCCACCGCTGGCGCAGTCGCGCACTCCATCCACTCCTCGACTTTCACGCCTGGATCAGGGTGCGAGCCCACCCCGACTCGCACTGCGTCGCGGGTGGCCCGGTTGTCACTGAAGAGCAGCACGCTAATACGGCGCAATCCGGCAGTCTGCTCAGCTGAAGTCGAAGCGGTCATAAGGCGATGCTACTCAATCGAAGAACTGCTCGTGAGCCGGACGAGCCGTGTAGCCAAACAACTAGGACACGATTCGGTATCACCCGATGCTGTTCGGGGGTCAGTTGCCACTGGGAATCCTATGTAGGTCATACTAGTTTTTGTGGCGACGACAACATCAGTGACAGCAAGCGCCCCCACAGGTGCGGCAGCGGCCCACGGGCCGGCGACTCGACCCGACATGGTGGCCGTGGGGACCATCGTGTGGCTCGCGAGCGAGATCATGTTCTTCGCGGGACTCTTCGCGATGTACTTCACGATCCGCTCGGTGGCACCCACGCTTTGGGAGACTCAGACCGAACTGTTGAACGTGCCTTTTGCACTGATCAACACGACGATTCTGGTCATTTCTTCGCTGTGGTGTCAGTTGGGTGTCTTCAAGGCTGAGCAGGGTGTGCCAAGCCGCACCGGAGGCCTGATGGAGCTGGGTAAGTGGGGCATGCGCGAGTGGTATGTCCTGACCTACATCTTTGGCTCGATCTTCATTGCTGGCCAGGTGTGGGAGTACGCGTCACTGGTCCATGAAGGGCTGAGCTTGGGCACCAACCCTTACGCCTCGGTCTTTTACATGACCACTGGCTTTCACGGTATCCACGTGACCGGAGGGTTAATCGCCTTCCTCCTCATCATTGGTCGCAGTTTCACTGCTAAGCGCTACACGCACGCACAGGCAACCGGCGCCGTGGTGACCTCCTACTACTGGCACTTCGTCGATGTCGTCTGGGTTGCCTTGTTCCTGACGATCTACGTCCTGCAGTGAGCACACCCCGCATCGTGTCCGCCTTGAACTTTTACACCGAAAGGTCAGCTAAGTGAAGAAATTGGCCGCCCGCCGTCGCAGCCCACTAGCGCTGATGATCCTGCTCCTGCTGGGTCTGACCATGACCGGAACTGCCTACGCAGCACTACAGCCCAAGGCTGACCCGGGGACGTCTGCCGCTACCTCGAGCGTGGACGACATCGCTGCTGGCGAAGCACTCTTCCAAGCGAACTGCGCGTCGTGCCACGGATCAAACGCCCAGGGTGGGGTCGCTGCGGAATCCATCGAAAGCCCCGGGCCATCGCTCATTGGCGTCGGCGCAGCATCTGTGGACTTCAAGTCGCAACCGGCCGGATGCCGTTGAACGCTCCTGGCGTCCAGGCTCCCGAGAACACGATGAACCTCAAGTTCAGCGACGAAGAGATCACTCAGTTGGCCGCCTATGTCGACTCCCTCGGCGCTGGCCCCGCGGTCCCAGACGAAGAGTGGCTCGACCTCGAAGGAGCAGACATCGCTGAGGGCGGTCGCATTTTCCGCACCAACTGCGCGATGTGCCACAACTCCTCGGGCACCGGTGGCGCGCTGACCCGCGGCAAGTATGCACCCAACCTGATGAACGTCGATGAACAGCACATCTACGAGGCCATGTTGACCGGCCCGCAGTCGATGCCTGTCTTCAACGACAGCAACATCACTCCACAAGAAAAGGAAGACGTCATCGCCTTCCTGAAGGACATTGAAGAGGGCGGCAACGCCTATGGCGGTAACTCGATGGGTTCCTTGGGCCCAGCCGGTGACGCCGCATTTGTGTGGACTCTGGGCATCGGTCTTTTGATCGGCGCCGCAGTCTGGCTCGGACGAAAGGCACCCTGATGACGGATCACAACCTCCCGGCTGAGCAGAACGGCGTCGAGAACCTGCCCGCTGAGTCGAACGCAGCACTTCCCGAGCGTTTCGAAGACCCGGGCCTACCCCCACATTCCGCGTCGCGCCGATGTCGATGAGCAGGCAGCAAAACGTGCCGAAAAGCAGGTTGTTGCTCTCTTCACCATTTCGGTTTTGGGCACCTTGGTTTTCATCGTCGCCTACTTCCTCATCGACCTGGATGCACGCGCTTACTTCATTGGTATCGGCGAGGTCAGCCTCTACCACCTGGTGCTCGGCCTTTCCATGGCTGCTTCCATGGGTGGCATCGGCTTTGGTGCCGTCCACTGGGCAAAAACCTTGATGCCCGACACTGAGATTGTTGAAGAGCGTCACCCCCAGGCTTCCCCTGAAGAAGACCGTGACGGTGCGGCAGCAATCCTTCGCTCTGGCTGGCAGGGCTCACAGTTGGGTCGACGTCCGTTGATCTTGCAGAGTGCTGGCGTCGCTATGGGACTCTTCTCGATTCCCCTGGTCGTCCAGGTCGTTGGCAGCTTGGGACCACTACCCGGCGAAGAGCTGTACGACACCAACTGGCGGCAGGGCCTGCGCTTGATGATTGACCCGAGTGGGACGCCCATCAAGGCTTCAGACGTCACCATCGGTTCGGTCTTCCACGTCATGCCAGAGGGCTACATCGGCGAAGTCGCCGATGAGAACCTCACGGCTGAAGAGGAAATGAAGGCTAAGGCCGAGGACCAGGTCATCTTGGTTCGCTTGGACCCCAGCGACGTGAAGAGCCAAAAGCAACTCGATTGGGGTATCGACGGCATCGTGGCTTACTCCAAGGTCTGCACCCACGTGGGTTGCCCCGTTGCTCTCTACGAACAACAGACCCACCACCTGTTGTGCCCTTGTCACCAGTCGACTTTCGACATGACAGAGGACTGCAAGGTCATCTTTGGCCCCGCCAAGCGTGCCTTGCCACAACTGCCGATCACCATTGACGACGAGGGCTACCTGGTCGCGGATGACAGCTTCCGCGAACCCGTCGGTCCGAGCTTCTGGGAGCGTGGCTAATGAGCACAAACTCCGGAATCCCCCAGGGAGCCGATTCTCTGCGCGCTAACTCTGGCGCTGGCGCAACCGCGACCACCGAGAAGGCCGACACCAGCCCCAGGTTGGCTGCGCCGATCGTCTGGTCGGATGAGCGTGTCGGCACTGCCAAGGGCATGCGCTTTCTCCTGAAGAAGGTCTTCCCTGACCACTGGTCGTTCCTCTTGGGCGAAGTCGCCATGTACTCCATGGTCATCTGCCTCATCACTGGAACGTTCTTGACGTTCTGGTTCGTGCCCAGCATGGGACACGTCGAATACAACGGATCGTTCGTGCCCTTGAAGGGCGTCGGCATGAGTGAGGCTTATGCCTCCACTCTCGACATCTCCTTCGACATCAAGGGCGGATTGCTGATCCGTCAGTTGCACCACTGGGCAGCGCTGCTGTTCATCGTGGGCATCGCATTGCACATGGCACGAGTCTTCTTCACGGGTGCTTTCCGCAAGCCTCGCGAGATCAACTGGGTCATTGGCGCTGTGTTGAGCCTTCTGGCCATCATCGAAGGCTTTGCTGGCTACTCGCTGCCGGATGACTTGCTTTCCGGTACCGGTATTCGCGCAATGGCTGGCTTCATGCAGTCTGCGCCGGTCATCGGTAGCTACATGACCTTCTTCGTCTTTGGTGGGGCTTTCCCCGGTGAGGCGATCATTCCGCGACTGTTCATCGCCCACGTGCTGATCGTGCCCGCCCTGCTGGTCGGTCTGTTCACCGCCCACATTGTCTTGGTCGCGGTTCACAAGCACACCCAGTTCCCCGGACCTGGTCGGACAGACAATAATGTTGTCGGTTTCCCGCTCATGCCTGTGTACATGGCTAAGGCTGGCGGCTTCTTCTTCATTGTCTTCGGTATCACTGCCCTGATTTCGGCTTTGGTCCAGATCAACCCGGTGTGGGTCTACGGCCCGTATGACCCGACGCAGGTGACTGCCGGTTCACAGCCTGACTTCTACATGTGGTTCTCTGACGGAGCGCTACGCCTCTTGCCGGGCTGGCTAGAGTTCACAGTCTTTGGCACGACCTGGAGTTTCAACATCTTCTTGGGCTCGTTGCTGCTCTTGCCCTTGGTTTGGGCGATCATCATCGCTTACCCGTTCGTTGAGAACTGGGTGACCGGAGACAAGCGTGAGCACCACATCCTCGACCGCCCGCGCAACGCGCCGGTCAGGACTGCGATCGGTGCCTCGGCCATCTCGATCTACCTGGTTCTAGCGTTGGCTTGTGTCAACGACATCATCGCGATCAAATTCGGGCTCTCGATCAACGACTTGACGATCTTGTTCCGCGCACTGTTCTTCATTGCGCCGATCGTCACGTTCCCGATCGTCAAGCGCCTGTGCATCTCCTTGCAACGTGCAGATCGCGACTTGGTGTTGCACGGCACGGAATCGGGTCGCATCGTTCGCACTCCCGAAGGCGAGTTCTTCGAGGTGCACGAACCGCTGAACGAGTACGACCGTTACACGCTGGTGCAGCATGACCGCCAGGAGCCTCTGTCGGCTCTCGACGGTGTGCCGGTTGACGAGAATGGTGTACGTAAGCCGATGTCCTTCGGCTACAAGACCCGCCGCGCTCTGTCTGACTTCTACTTCAAGGATCAGATCCAGCCGGTCACACCAGCCGAACTTGCTGCGGCACACCCCACGGTGAGCACGATGCGTTGGAGAGCGGCCATAGCGACCAGGCCTTGACCAGCGGGTCGGACCAGGTCGGCATCGACCAAGGATCGTCAGCCAAGTAGCAGTCCGTCCAATCGCACGCAGTGAGGCCCCGCTCCCCCGGAGTGGGGCCTCACTGCATCTGATGTGACAATTGCATATGCGCTCCTTTGATGCCTTAGTTGACGAGGCGCTCGAGGCCGATGTTTCTGGCTGGGGGTTCGACTGGCTCGACGGCCGAGCAAGCGAAGAGCGTCCTTCTTGGGGCTTCGCCCGTCAGTTGCACCACCGCCTTCAGAACGCCCATTCAGCTCTGGACATCGATACCGGCGGCGGCGAGGTCATCGCTGAGGCACGGGTTCTGCCAGACACCATGGTTGTCACCGAAAGCTGGGTGCCAAATGCCCGAAAGGCCCACAGCCTGCTGACTCCACGCGGAGCAACGGTCGTCCAGACGGAGCAGGGAAGTTCCCTGCCCCTGGCAGATCGATCATTTGAACTTGTAACGTCACGGCACCCGGTCGCCCCTGATTGGGCCGAGATTCATCGAGTGCTTCAACCTGGTGGAGCATACTTCGCGCAGCATGTCGGACCCGCATCAGCCTTTGAACTCATCGAGCACTTTCTAGGCCCACTCCTGAGCAGCGCACGGCACGCGAACCCCACGACGAGCTCGCCGCAGCTCGAACAGCAGGACTCGAGATGGCAGAGCTCAAGACGGCCAGATGTCGCATGGAGTTCTATGACGTTGGCGCGATCGTCTGGACTCTGCGCAAGTGTGTCTGGTGGGTTCCCAACTTCACGGTCGAGAAGTATGCCGCCGAGCTTGCCGAGTTGGATGCGCAGATGAGACGAGGCATCCCTTTCGTCGCGCACTCAAGCCGGCATCTTGTTGATCTCAGGCGCCCGAAACACCCTTGACTGCCACCCCGCGCGGAGCCTTCACAACCCTGCGCAGCCAGCCTGAACCCAGTCGGCTACATCCCTTGATTCACGACACGAAGGACAATGCATGGAAGGTCATCTCACGTTGACCGAGGAAGAGTTTGAGGCTGCTATTGGCGACGCCTTGGATCAGATACCCACCCAGTTGCTTGACGCCATGGACAACGTCGTGATCATCGCGGCTCGTGAGCCAGACCCAGAGGATGCGACTGAACTCTTGGGCCTTTATGAGGGGGTGCCGTTGGCCGAACGTGGCGGTGGTATGGACGGCATGCTGCCAGACTGCATACGCATCTTCCAGGGTCCTCTAGAGCGTGCGTGCTCAACGCGTGAGGAACTCATCGACGAGATAGCCGTCACGGTAGTCCACGAGATTGGACACCATTTCGGCATCGAAGAGGACCGCCTCCACGAGTTGGGCTGGGGGTAGACCACACGCAAAAGGCGCCACCTCGACACGGTTGTCGAGGTGGCGCCTTATGCGAAAGAGAATCTCGGCTACACGGCCTTTTCGCCGACGAAGTACTCGAAGGTCCAACCGACGACAGCCAAAGCTGCGAAGGGGGCAGCAATGGCGAATAGCCACCAACCGACAGCCACACCCAAGAACAGGATCGCTGCGCCCAGAGCCAAGTACAACGGCCACCACGAGTGGGGGCTGAAGAAGCCGTAGTCACCAGCCTGCTCAGCAATCTCGCCGTTCAACTTGTCTTCGGGACGCTCATCCAGTTTTGATGCAGTCAGTGCGAGGTAGCCCGCAATGAACAAACACAAGGATCCGGTGAGGGCCAAGCCCACTACCCCGACCCACTCGACTCCGTGTTCGGTGATGCCAGTGGCCCAGTAGTAGATCCCCGTCATCAAGACGAAGAATGGGATCAGGTAAGCGAAGAGTTTAGTTTCAGCCTTCATATCTGTATTGCCTACTCCTTCAGGTCAGTTGTGACCGGTCGCGGACTGGTCTCCGGTCACCGTTCCGACGTCACCGTCAGGGTCGGTGTCTGGGCCACCCAGAAGGGCCTGGGCAACTCCCTTATCTGGCTCTGCGCTCTCCAGGGTCGCCACCTCAGGGTGGTACAGATCGAAAGCGGGACGCTCCGAGCGGATCCGGGGAATGCTCGTGAAGTTGTGGCGCGGAGGGGGGCAAGACGTGGCCCACTCCAGCGACATGCCGTACTCCCACGGGTCATTGACCTCAACCTTGGGCGTCTGGAAGCTCTTCCACGCGTTGTAGAGGAAGGGCAGCATCGACACGGCCAGAACGAACGAGAACACCGTAGAAACCTGGTTCAGGAACGTGAAGCCATCCTCGGGCATGTAGTCCGGGTAACGACGCGGCATACCGAAAACGCCCAACCAGTGCTGGATAAGGAAGGTGCCGTGGAAGCCAATGAACAGCAACCAGAAGTGCAACTTGCCAAGTTTTTCGTCCAGCATGTGCCCCGTGAACTTAGGCCACCAGAAGTAGAAACCAGCAAACATTGCGAAGACCACGGTGCCGAACACCACGTAGTGGAAGTGAGCAACCACGAAGTAGGAGTCAGTGAGGTGGAAGTCCAAGGCTGGGCTAGCCAAGATGACGCCGGTCAGGCCACCGAACAAGAAGGTCACCAGGAAGCCGACAGCCCACACCATGGGAGTGCTGAAGACCAGCGTGCCGCCCCACATCGTGCCGATCCAGTTAAAGAACTTCACACCGGTTGGCACAGCGATCAGCATCGTCATGATTGCGAAGAACTCAAGCATCACGGCGCCAGTGGCGTACATGTGGTGAGCCCACACGCTGATCGACAGGGCTGCGATGGCCACCGTGGCAAAGACCAAGGTCTTGTAGCCAAAGAGCGGCTTGCGGCTGAATACCGGAAGGATTTCGGAGATGATTCCGAAGAACGGCAGCGCAATGATGTAGACCTCGGGGTGGCCAAAGAACCAGAAGAGGTGCTGCCAAAGCATGGCACCGCCATACTCAGGGTTGAAGATCTGAGCACCGAGCATGCGGTCCGCGGCAACTCCGAATAGCGCTGCGGCCAAGACCGGGAAGACCATGAGGACCAGGATCGAGGTCACCAGGACAGTCCAGGTGAAGATCGGCATGCGGAACATGGTCATACCCGGCGCGCGCATCGCGATGATCGTGGTGATGAAGTTGACCGAGCCAAGAATGGTTCCAAAGCCACCCAAAGCAAGACCCATGACCCACAGGTCACCGCCCAAACCGGGGCTTTCAGCTGAACCAGCAAGCGGCTGGTAGGCAAACCAACCAAAGGCAGCGGCGCCGTCTGGGGTCAGGAAGCCCCCCATGACGATGAGGCCACCAAAGAGGTAGAGCCAGTAGGCAAACATGTTTAGCCGCGGGAAGGCGACGTCTGGTGCGCCAATCTGCAGCGGCATCAGCGCATTCGCGAAGCCGGCAAACAGTGGCGTCGCAAAGAGCAGCAGCATGATCGTGCCGTGCATGGTGAACATCTGGTTGAACTGTTCTGGGTTGTCCACAACCTGAAGACCGGGGACAAAGAGCTCTGCGCGGATGACCAGGGCCATCAAGCCACCGAGCATGAAGAACGCGACCGAGGTGATGAAGTAGAGGTTTCCAATGACCTTGTGGTCAGTGGTGGTAATCCACTTGACCATCAACTTGCCAAGGTCCTTCTTGCGTTCTGGCCGGGGTGCTTGGCCCTCGGGCTGCACCGGCGTCTCTGGTCGAACGATCGTCGCCATCAGTTCTCCTCCTCCGGCAGTTTGTCAACCTGGTCTTCTTGCAATGGGTAGATGTTGAGGTCCTCGCCGAGCTGACCGGTGTTGCCTGATGCGCGGATCTCTTCGATGGCGGCGTCGTACTCCTCTTGGGAGACAACCTCAACCTGGAACAGCATCTGTGAGTGGTATGCACCGCACAGCTCAGCGCACTTGCCCTGGAAAACGCCCTCTTCGGTCGTGACGACCTGGAAGGAGTTGACGCGGCCAGGGATCAGGTCGAGCTTTTGCAGGAACTGCGGCACCCAGAAGGAGTGGATGACATCGCGCGAGGTCAGGACGAACTCGACGCGGCTGTCGACCGGCAGAATCATCGTCGGCAGCGTCTCAGGGACACCTTCTTCACCGTCGCTCAGCGCGCTGGCCTGCTCACCAGAGATGTAGACATCTTCGTCGACGTAGTTGAAGTCCCAACTCCACTTCTTGCCCACGACGTTGACCGTGACATCGGCTTCTTGCTCGGTGTCAAGCAGCTGGTTTTTCAGCTCAACGGTCTTGCCGAAGAGAACAGCAACCATGAGGACTGGCACGACCGTGTAGAGGATTTCCATCGGCACGTTGTAGCGCACCTGTGGGGGTAGCGGCTGGTCCTCGCTGCGGCGGCGGTATGCCACGACGCACCAGAAGATCAGGCCCCATACCAAGACACCGACAGCGAGTGCTGCGATCCAGGTGTAGTTCCAGAACGTGATGATGGCCGGGCCGTTTTCGGTCACCGGCTCCGGCAGATAGCCCCGCTCAAGTGAGGTACCGCATCCGGTCAGGAGCATTGCTGCTCCTAAAACCATGAGAATTAGCGGCGCTGACCGCCCCTGCCGACCGTTGGTCGACTTATTCAGCCGTTGCAAAGCACACCTCACATTGTCCACCGATCATGATTCGTACAGCCTACCCTGATGCGTAACTCAGGAATGATCAGGGTAGCCATGTCGTGTCCGAGTTGAGACCCAACGATGTTGACCCGTACGCACTGTTGGCAGAAGTTGCAAATAGTCCTGGCGGCTGACCTCGATGACGCCCAAGCTCTCGAGGTGCGGCGTTTGCCATTGCACGTCGATGAGCCAACCGCTTGCCGCTGGTGTTTCCATCACAGCGACCAAGCCGGCCAACGCCGCCTTGGACGCATCAGTGACGTGGTGGAACATCGACTCACCAGCAAAGAGTCCCCCGACGCCGACCCCATAGAGGCCCCCTACCAACCGCTCACCTTGCCAAGCTTCAACTGAATGAGCCCAGCCCAACTGGTGCAAACGTCCGTATGCAGCGGCGATCTCGTCAGTAATCCACGCCCCGTGACGCTTGGGATCGGCGCAAGCAGCCACCACGTCGTCGAAAGCCGTATCAATACGGATCTCAAAATGGCGCATGGACTTTTTGAGTGACTTGGTGACCCGCAACGCGCCAGGCAGCAGAACACCGCGAGGATTGGGTGACCACCAGCCCAGCGGTTTGCCACCAAACTCGCCGACACCCATCGGAAAGAACCCTTGGCGGTAGGCCTGCAGCAGAGTGCCCGGATCCAGTCCCCCACCTAGGCCCACGAGATCTTCATCGGGCTCAGCGCCCTCGAGGTCGAAGACATACGGACTCTCAGGTGGTTCAACCGGCCACACGCTGCTTGTTCCTCTCTAGACAAAAGCCCACCTCAGACGCCTCGAGGGCGCAGCAGGTGGGCTTGAGTCGGTCTCGACCTAGCGGGTCATCAGCTAAACGAGTCACCACACGCGCAGGAACTGCCCGCGTTGGGGTTGTCGATGGTGAAGCCCTGCTTCTCGATCGTGTCAGCGAAGTCGATGCTGGCACCGTCGAGATACGGCGAGCTCATCCGGTCGACCACGACAGCGACGCCGTCGAAGTCGGCCACGAGGTCGCCATCCAGAGTGCGCTCGTCGAAGTACAGCTGATAGATCAGGCCAGAGCAGCCGCCGGGCTGCACGCCAATACGCAACCGCAGGTCATCGCGGCCTTCCTGCTCAAGGAGGCTCTTGACCTTGCCTGCTGCCAGATCGGTCAACACGACTCCATGAGTCGCGTTGGAGCCTTCGAGTTTAGTGTCCTGCACGCTCATCGCGATCGAATCCTGTCGTCTCGGGGGTGGTGCAGGTAGTTAACGCCAACGAAGGTCGGCGTTGTTCCCGTTAACCCCCAGCCTACGCCCCCATAGGCTCAAAGCAGCTTCGCCGGGCTTTGCGCTAGTTGGGTCGAGCCGGAGACCAGGTCCGCGCAACTCGAGTAGCCAGGCTGGCTAAGGTCTCATCGGGGCGGGTTTCATAGGTGCCACTAATGCCCAAGGACATCCCTTCGCGCCGGCCGACCAAGACTTCATTGGCCAGCACCACTGATGGTGCGGCGTGCTCGAGGGCGGCTTTGGCAGTTTCTGCAACGACACCGTCGTGTACGGTTCGCCAGTCGTAGCGGTCGCTGACGAGGACGACCAGCGCACCACGAAGAGCCGCGAAAGCTCCGCTCTTCTGCCCGCAAACACAGCACCGGCTTCAGTGCGGGCTCCCAACAGTTGCAGCGCATACCCAATCCCGCCGCCAACGCCGGACGCAGGTGTCCGCTCGCGCTTTTGGCGGGTGCCCGAAATCAGGTCCATGGGTGCTGGGTAGGCCCGTTCAATGACTTCTGTGAATCGGCCCATCCGCTCTTCAAGCCCCTGGGTGATCTCGCCCGAAACCCCATATTCCGTGCCCAGAGCGGCGCTCACGCCGTGAAATCCAGTCAGCGGTTCGTTGCTCGCGGCCGCCATCACCAGGCCAATTTTCGACCAATGGGCCACCACAGCAGGTAACCGCTCCAGGTGCTCCCCCGCACCGAGGGCGCGCAACAATCCAGCGCCACCGTCATGGCTGGCCAAGGGCCCCACGCCAAGCACAATCCGGTCCGCGCCGAGCTCTTGCGCGGAGAGAGCAATTCCCCAACGCCCTGGCTGCTCAACCCAGCGGGATCGGCTAATTCTTGCTCGCTGACCAAATGGCGCCCTGCTGCTTCAGCAGCGTCCAGGTATGCCGTGCGAACGCCGTCAATGGAGCGCAGCACCACTTGGGCTGGCACGTCCCCACCGGCTGGCCCGCTGACCACGACCGGCGAAGCACTGGCCTCGGGCATCGCCGCCATCACATCGACAAACCCAGGGAGCCATCCGAGAGGCCGAAGGCACTGACATCGTCGTGTTCGGCTCGCTTGAGCCAGCCATCACGGACCGTTGCGGCAGTCTGGCCTGCCGAGGTCTCGGCATCACACCGATCAGCGACGACAACAACGCGCATGATCAGGTGTACATCATCTGCATCGCCGAGCGGACCTCGTTGAGGGTCTCCTCGGCGATAGCGTTGGCTCGCTCGTTGCCTTGTGCCAAGACCGACTGCAAATAACTGGGGTCAGCCTCCAACTCTGCCCGCCGAGCGCGAATCGGGGCAAAATGCTCGTTGACGGCCTCGGTGGCAACCTTTTCAGTGTCCCGCCACCGCCATTGCCGATCGACTCAGCAATTTCATGCGGGTCCCGACCACTCGCCAGAGCGGTCAACTGCACCAGGTTTGAAACTTCAGGACGGTTGATGGGGTCATAGGTAATAAAGCGATCAGCGTCCGTGACAGCGCCCTTGAGACGCTTTGCCGTGGTGTCGGCATCCATCCCGATTTCAATCGTGTTGCCCTTGGACTTGCTCATCTTCTTGCCATCCGTGCCCAGCAATAGTGCGGCGCCGGTCAGTAACGCCTCCGGCGCTCGGAACACTGGCTCAGCGGGGTCAACCCGGCCATACCGTTCGTCAAAGCGCCTGGCAATGACGCGCGCCTGCTCGAGGTGAGGCAACTGGTCCTTACCGACTGGGACGAGATTTGCCTTGCAAAACAGGATGTCTGCCGCCTGGCTGACCGGATAGGTCAGCAGCAGACCCGACATAGGCCGACCCCCGGTGTCTTCCAGTTCGGCCTTCACCGTGGGGTTGCGGCGCAATTCTGAGTCGGTGACCAGAGACAAGAACGGCAGCATTAACTGGTTCAGCGCGGGCACCGCTGAGTGGGTGAAGATAGTGGACTTTTCGGGATCCATGCCAACGGCCAGGTAGTTCGCCATGCCGGAGAGGACCCGCTCACGAAGCGGGCCCACGCCGTCGCGGTCCGCGATTACCTGGTAGTCGGCAATGATCAGGAAGTTCTCAACACCGCGATTTTGCAGCGCCACCCGGTTGGCCAGCGTGCCGAAGTAGTGCCCGATGTGCAGGTTTCCGGTGGGCCGGTCACCAGTCAGAACCCGGAACTGAGCAGGGTTTTGACCAATCAACTTTTCTAGCTCGGCCGAGCGTTCCACCGTGCGCTGCAACGATGCGCCGCTAGCCGCGGCGGCGAGGGCATCTCCATCATGGTTATCGGCAGCGGGCAGGACTGTTTCGGGTGAGGCAGAAGAAGTCATAGTGCGACGAGAATACCGCCTCAGTTAGGCGAGCTCGGGCACCGCCTCATCAGCGTGAACTGGACCTGGAGCAGAGCCTGCGCCGAACGGCGAACCACCCAGCTCTTCGCGACCATGCTCAGTCAACCAACCGCGTGGATCTGGTCCGGCCGGGATGATTCCGGTGGGATTGATGTCCAAGTGGGTGGCGTAGTAGTGCGCCTTAATCTGGTCAAAGTCGACAGTGTCGCCAAAACCGGGAGTCTGAAAGAGGTCACGGGCATAGGCCCACAGCACTGGCATCTGCGTCAAGGTGCTGCGGTTGCACTTGAAGTGGCCGTGATAGACGGCGTCGAACCGCACCAGGGTGGTGAAGAGGCGAATGTCTGCCTCGGTGATGTGGTCGCCGACCAGATAACGCTGGGTCTCAAGCCGCTCACTCGACCAGTCGAGACGATCAAAAAGACGGTGGTATGCGCGTTCGTAGGAGTCCTGCTTACCCGCGAAACCACACCGATAGACGCCGTTATTAACATCGTCGTAGACCAGTTGCGCTACTTCATCAATCTCAGAGCGCAACGCTTCGGGATAGAGATCAGGGCTCCCTCGCGGTGGAAATCAACCCACTCGGTAGCAAAATCCTGGGTGATCTGCTTGAAGTCGTTGGTGGCCACCTGACCATTACGCAGATCAACGATGGCCGGCACGGTGACGCCGGGCTTGTATCCGTTTGGCCGTGCTTCGTAGGCGTCTTTGAGCTTCGGGATGCCCAACACAGGGTCAACCTGCCCTGGGTCCAAATCAAAGGTCCAACTGTCCGCGTCGTGCACCGGACCGGCGATACCCATAGAGATGGCGTCTTCCAGACCGAGCAACCGACGCACAATGACGGTGCGGTGCGCCCACGGGCATGCCCGACTGACAACTAAGCGATAGCGATCTGCCTCAGCAATGAAGCCATCAGGCTCGCCATCAGCAGTGATGCGCTCTGGGATGTAGCGCGTGTCTCGGACGAAACTATCTTCAACGTAAGAGTTCTCAGCCACGGTTCCTCGTTCCTAGCGCCGTGGGGGCGACGCGAGATCGTTGAGCGGTCAATCACTCCACCGTACTCGTTCATCTCGCGTCGCTCCAGGCCCGGTGCCAATCGTGGCTCGAACTCAAGACCTCTATTCGCCCTTGTTGATGGCTCCCAGGCGCTCGAGCAGGACTGCCTCAGCCAGGCACACCCGCTCAAACTCAGCCAAATGCAGGGACTCATTGGCCGCGTGTGCGCGGGTGTCTGGGTCTTCCACCCCAGTGACCAAGATGGCTGCCTGCGGGAAACGCTCGGCGAAACTTGCGACGAACGGGATCGATCCACCGACTCCGATGTCGACCGGCTCAGTCCCCCAGGCGTCGTTGAAAGCGGCTCGGGCGGACTCATAGATGGGTCCTTGCGCGTTTGCCGAGAAACCCTCACCCAAATCATCGAGCTCGACGCGAACCTGGCATCCCCAAGGCGCCTGGTCCATCAAATGCTGCCGCAGCGCATCGAGGGCCACCTGCGGGTCCTGGGCTGGATGAATGCGCATCGATAACTTCGCCCGTCCCACCGGCGTCAGCAGGTTAGCCGCCGTCGCCACCGAGGGAGCATCGATGCCGATCACCGTCATCGAGGGCTTGGTCCACATTCGGGACAGCAGCGACCCGGTGCCGATGGGGCGGACTCCTTCGCTAAGGCCGCTGTCTGCGCGCAGGTCATCTTCGGTGTAATCCAGTTCTGCGGCCTCACTGGTCATCAGGCCAGCAACAGCCACATCACCGTTATCGTCGTGCAAGGTCGCGACCAAGCGGCACAGGGCAGTCAAGCCATCGGGGACGGCGCCGCCATACATACCGGAGTGAACCCCGTGATCGAGCGCCTGGACTTCGACGACGACCCGCACAAGTCCACGCAGGGTTGTGGTCAAGGCTGGGGTGCCGACTTTCCAGTTGTGTGAGTCGGCCAACACGATGGCGTCTGCCCGTAGTTCGGTCTCGTATTTGTCCAGGAGCGCCGGAAGGCTGGGCGAAGCGACCTCTTCTTCGCCCTCCACGAAGACGGTGACATTGACCGGCGGAGTGCCATGGTGCGCGCGGATCGCCGCCACGTGGGCCATCACTCCAGCCTTATCGTCGGCAACGCCGCGGCCGTACAGGCGCCCGTCGCGCTCCGTGGGCTCAAAGATCGGGGTATCCCAGTCCGCTTCATCGCCGGGTGGTTGCACGTCGTGATGGGCATACAGCAATACGGTTGGCGCATCTGCAGGTCCGGCCAGTCGGCCAATGACAGCCGGTCGCCCCCTTCTGAAACGACGGAAACCTCCATGCCCTCAGCTCGCAGGAGATCAGCCACGGCAAGTGCACTGTCATCTACGTGCTGCTGATCAAAGGACTCCAGCGAAACCGAGGGAATGCGGGTGAGCGATTCCAGATCGTCGCGCACTCCAGGCATCAGGCCAGAGACATTCGACCGCAATTCCTGCAGTCGGCTCGCGTGAACAGGTCGGTCGTCATTCGATGAAGTAGTCACATCGCGGACTCTACCGATATCACCCTCTACAGTGGAGGGGTGTCCGCGCACAACAAGGAAGAGAAACCCGTGACTGAGCCTGCGATCGACAACGCCGCCAAGACCCCCGCTGGTAAGGGGCGCCCGACGCCTAAGCGTCGCGACCAGGAGGCCGCCAACCGCCGCCCACTGGTCCCGGACAACAAGGGCGCGACGAAAGAAGAGAAGCAGCGTCGCAAGGCCGCTCGGTCCAAGGCCCGCGAGGGGATGCTGCGTGGCGACGAACGGTACCTAGCAGCACGTGACCGCGGACCGATGCGGCGCTTCTTGCGCGATGCAGTCGACACCCGCTGGAACATCGGCGAGGTCTTGCTGCCGATGATGCTGATGATCCTGGCGGCATCGCTCATCAATATCGCCAACCTGCAGGTCCTTACCTTCACCTTGGCCTGGGGCCTGATCATTGTCGGCCTGGCCGATGCCATCATGCTGTGGCGGCGTACAAAGGCTCGCGCTACCGAGATCTTCGGCGAAGAGCCCGGCAAGGGCAGCGCGTCCTATGTCGTCTTGCGCGCCTTCCAGATGCGCGTTTCGCGCGTTCCGCGTCCCGTCGTCAAGCGTGGCGACGAGTTGCGCCGACACTGACTAGTCAGCAGCGCTCAGGCTCATCGGCCCGTAGACCAGGTCTGACCCATGCCACAGCGATACAGCGGGTGCACCCTCATCGACCAAGGTTTCCCATTCGCTGGCCAGCCAGGCTTCCGCATCGGCTTGAGTGGGGAAGCTGCCTCGCTCACGACCTTCTGGTGAGGTCGGCTCACTGTCGAGCGGGTCGATAGTCCAGACGTAAGAAATATCCATTTGGACACCATAGGGCCTTGACTGCGCCATGTTTTGGCCGGTCAAAGTCCCAAACGGAATTGTGCAGAACTCTGCGATATATTCGCGCAAAGAGGCGCACAAGAACCCTGGGAGATAGTTCATGACCACAACGCTCGTGCTCGGAGCTGGACGCAGCGGCAAATCGGCGTACGCCGAGTCCCTGCTCAGTGATCACGCCAAGGTGACCTTTGTCGCCACCGGGCAGCAGCCCTGGGCGGACAAAGACCCAGAACGCGCTCGTCGTGTGCTTCAGCATCGCGCCCGCCGTCCGCAAGGGTGGCAGACCGTGGAATCTCGTGACCTCACCCGTGCGCTGCTGAGCAGCCGGCATCCAGTGTTGGTCGATGGCATCGCAGAGTGGGTCGGCGGCATCATCGACAGCCACGACATCCAGGACCCGGCGAAGTTGCAGCAGGACTTGATCGCCCAAATGGATGAGTTAGTCGTGGCTTGGCGACATGTCCCATTCGACGTCGTCGCCGTCACCGAAGAGGTCGGCTGGGGTCAGAACGGCACCACCGAAGCTGAGCGCATTTTTCGCGAAACGCTTGGGTATGTGAATGCTCGCCTGAGCCGTGCAAGCCACCATGTGCATCTAGTCGTGGCTGGCCGAGTGCTGGACTTGAGCAAGGCACCGCTCGTGCCCTCAGGCAGCCTCTAACGCACGCAGTCGTTACACCCGGACCTGCTCAGGTCTGCATGAACCAAAGTGTGGCCCCGACCAATGCTGGTCGGGGCCACAGTTATTGGCTCACTCTGCGTCCTCGAAACTAGTTGGAGGTGCGCACCTGCACGAAGGGGGCTTCTCCACTTTGGCGGGCAGTTGACGGCCGCGCACCTCGATGGTCACCTCGTCGTCCCACGTCACGGCTCGGTCTAATAGGGCGAGGGCAATCCCCTGTTTCAAAGACGGTGAGAATGTCCCTGACGTCACAGTTCCAACGGTGTTTCCTTCCGCGTCCAGGACTGGGCACCCGCTGCGGGGAATTCCGCGTCCGGTGAGGCGCAGACCACGGTTCAGTGGCGTTATTTTGGCCGCTCGCTCAGCGCTCAAGGATTCCTTTCCCCAGAATTCAGACTTGTCCCAGCCAACAGCCCAGGCCGCCCGTGCCATCACTGGGGTAATTTCGGCGCTGAGGTCTTGCCCGTGTAGTGGATAACCCATCTCAGTGCGGAGGTGTCGCGCGCGCCCAGGCCCGCGGGTAGGCCACCAAGGGGCTCAATCTCGGTCATCAAGGCATCCCACAGTTGCGCAGCACCGTCCCAACTGCAGACCAACTCGAAGCCCTTCTCACCCGTATAGCCGGTGCGGCAAACACGCACCTGCTGCCCCTGCCATTGCGCGTCCACGAAACTCATGAATCCGTGGTCGGTGGGGAGCCCAAGATTCGTCAACACCTCGGGGGCCTGCGGTCCCTGCACGGCAAGAACTGCATACTCGGTGTGCTGGCCGGTGACGGTGATCTCTTCTGGGGCCTCCTCCGCCAACAGGGACACCACACCAGTGGTGTTCGCGGCATTCGGGATCAAAAAGACTTCGTCGACACTGACCAGATAGGCAATGAGGTCATCGACCACGCCTCCATCTGGTGCACAGCACATGGTGTACTGCGCCTGACCAGGCTCGATCCGATTCAGATCGTTACTCAGGCACCGGTTCACGAACGCCGCCGCGCCAGGTCCGGCAACGGTGGCTTTACCCAGGTGAGAGACATCAAAAACACCAACGGCTGATCGCACCGCCGAGTGCTCGGCCACCACCCCACCGCCTGGATACTCAATCGGCATCAGCCAGCCACCAAAGTCGGCCATTTTGGCTCCGAGTGCTGTGTGCCGCTCGTGCAGGGGCGAGTTCTTCAGGTCAACGGTGTCCATGATCGTGACTCTAGCGCTAACGACCCGCAGTTCCGCGAGGTGGCCACTGCGGGGGTTAGGCTCAACAGGTCCCCTGCCCCACCTCACGAAAACGAGGACCTCCGATGCCAGCAGTTTCGACGACCCTTCAACTCACCGACAAGGCTCCCGGCTCGCTAGCCGTCGCCGTGCTCGTGGTAGCCATCGAGCCCGGCAAACCGGGACCGGCGCTACGACAGGGCCACGGGCTCAGCAGCAAGGCCGGGAAAACAATCGAAGAGCACCTCGCCGCTGTTGGCGCGGAGGCGTCCTTGGGCGAAGTGACCCAGGTTGGCCCCGTTGCTGGGGTCAAGGCAGAGCGAGTCGTCGCCGTCGGAGTCGGCAAACCAGCCAAAGACACGCGCGGCTCGCAGCGCCCCGATGACACCGAGCGATACCGCCGTGCAGCAGGTTCGGCCACCCGGAGCCTGGCCGGCAGCAGCGACGCCGCAGTTGCCTTTGGCGACCTGGACGAAGATGCGTTGACCGCAGTAGCTCAGGGCAGTGTGCTCGGCGCATACGCATACCAAGAGTTCTTCGGAGAAGGCAAGAAGGCCTCAGCCAAGGCGCCACTAGGCTCAGTGACCTTGTTGGGCCTCAAGGCCCGCTCATCAGAAGGCAAGAAGTTGGTTGCGCAGGTGTCTGCACTCACCTCCGCCGTCAATTACGCCCGCGACTTGGTCAACATGCCGCCAAATGCGCTGTTCCCACAGTCCTTTGCGGAGTCGGTCGCCAGGAACGCCAAGAAGACCAAGGTCACCGTCGATGTATGGGACCCCCAGCGGCTGCACGACGAGGGCTGCGGCGGAATCCTCGGCGTGGGCCAGGGCTCCGCCCGGGCACCCCGCCTGGTGACGATGAAGTATGCGCCGTCCAAGCCGGTAGCCCACCTCGCCTTTGTCGGAAAGGGCATCACCTTTGACTCCGGCGGCCTGTGCCTCAAGCCCGCAGCCTCGATGGTGACGATGAAGTGCGATATGGGCGGCGCGGCCGCCGTTGCGGCTGCCATCTTTGCCATCGAAGCAATGGGACTGCCTATTGCGGTGACTGGATACCTCTGCTTGGCCGAAAACATGACCGGGGACCTGGCTCAGCGACCTGGAGACGTGGTCACCATGCGCGGCGGCAAGACGGTGGAGATCATCAACACCGATGCTGAAGGGCGTTTGGTGATGGCGGATGGGCTGGCCTTGGCTAGCGAGAGCAAGCCCGATGCCATCATCGACATCGCAACCCTCACGGGAGCCGCTGTGGTGGCCTTGGGTGAGCGCACACTCGGCATCATGAGCAACGACCAGGCTCTGACTGGTCGGGCTCACGCCAGTGCAACCTTGGCCGGTGAGCCGGCATGGCCGCTCCCCATGCTGGAGGAGATCCGTTCGACGATGGACTCCCCCGTTGCTGACCTTAAGCACACCGGCGAACGTTCCGCCGGTGCCATGGTGGCCGCAACCTTCCTCGCCGAGTTCGTTGGCAACGGTGCCGATGGCGAGCAACTGCCCTGGGCCCACCTGGACATCGCTGGCCCTGCGTTCAACGACAAGGCTCCGTTTGGCTACACCCCGAAGGGTGGAACAGGGGCTGGCGTGCGTGCCTTGGTAGAGCTGGCACAGAGCTACACCCTCGCCTAGTTCGTCCTTCGCAGACGCAACAAAGGGTTGGCCAGCGTTTTGCTGGCCAACCCTTTGCTATGTCACGCCTAGTTCTGGTCTCGCTGCTGCTGACTCCATTTACGCATCCGGCTTGGGTAACCGACCTGATTGACGTCATAGACCGGGATGCCCAAGTCTCGCGCAATGCCGAAGCCATTCTTTGGTGCCCTGACTGCCCTACGGGTCCATTCGCCATCGTGAGCGACCAACACCAGGGTTGTTGTCGTCATATTGGTGGCAGGCTCAACGTAGCCCTCTACTCCGCGACGGCTCCCGACAAATTCCTGGGCATGCCGCATCACGGCTGCCAGGTCAACGTCCATATCCGGTCCATCACGGCGAGTGTGTCCAGCGCTGCCAGTTGAGGCAACACTGCTTTTGCGCCATCGATCAAACAAACCCATAGCCATAGAGATTAAACCCTGCGGCTCCATGGTTCCTGAGACGGTGGCAAGATGCACTTATGCAGTCGACGACGACCTCAGTGCAAACCTACGATCTCGTGATCCTTGGGGCTGGCAGTGGCGGCTATGCTGCCGCCTTGCGCGCCGCTCAACTTGGACAACGCGTGGCGCTCATCGAGCAGTCAAAGTTAGGCGGGACGTGTCTGCATGAAGGATGCATCCCTACCAAGGCGTTACTACACACGGCCGAGGTCGCCGATCAGGTGAAGGACTCGGCCCATGTCGGCATCCACGCCAGCCTTGATTCCATCGACGCAACAGCTATGCGCGCCTACAAGGATTCCATCGTTAAACGCCTCTACACCGGCCTTCAGGGCCTCGTGAAGTCGGCCAATATTGACTTCATCAGCGGCCGAGGGCGGCTGTTGGACTCCCAGACGGTGGTGGTTGATGGGCAAGAAATTCGCGGTAACAACGTCATCCTGGCCACCGGTTCATATGCCAAATCACTCCCTGGGCTCGAGTTCAAGGATCGCGTGTTGTCGAGCACCGAGGCCATGAACCTTGAAGAAGTACCCGGCAGCGTGATCGTGCTTGGTGGCGGAGTCATCGGGGTAGAATTCGCCTCCATCTGGGCATCACTTGGCAGTGACGTCACCATCGTGGAGGCCGCCGATCGCCTCGTGCCAACTGAGGAGCCTGTCATCTCGAAAACACTGGGCCGGGCCTTTCGAAAACGAAAAATCACGGCTCGCACCGGCTCCTCCGTTGATTCAGTCACCCAAGATCAAGACCAAGTCACCGTCACCCTGGCCGATGGCACTTCACTGCAGGCCGATTATCTGTTGGTCGCAATCGGGCGAGGCCCGCGATCAAGCGATCTGGGCTATGAAGAGGCCGGAATCACGATGGAACGCGGCTTCGTCACCACGGACGCCTCGCTCCAGACATCCCTGCCGGGCGTCTATGCCGTCGGTGACATCGTCCCTGGCCCGCAGTTGGCGCACCGCGGCTTCGCCCACGGCATCTTCGTAGCCGAGCACATCGCGGGGCTGGATCCAGAGGTCGTTGATGACACTGGCATCCCGAAAGTCACCTACTGCAACCCCGAAATAGCGAGTGTCGGACTGACCGAGGCCCAGGCCAAGGAGCGATACGGTGATGTCAGCAGTTACGAATACAACTTGGGTGGAAACGGCAAGTCGCAGATTTTGGGGACAGCTGGCCTGATCAAGCTCATCCGTCAGGCCGATGGACCTATCGTCGGCATCCACATGATCGGCGCACGCGTCGGTGAGCAAGTTGGCGAAGCACAATTGATTTACAACTGGGAGGCTTTGCCCGAAGATGTTGCCGGACTCATCCACGCGCATCCGACACAGAATGAGGCACTCGGTGAAGCCCACCTCGCGCTTGCAGGAAACCCCTCCATGCGCACTCATAACAACTGCGCGGCAGGCTGCACAAAACCTGCGCGTGCAACTAGACTTCCAATCCCCGGACGAGGAGACGTCGAGAATGTCTGAACGCGTGAGCATGCCGGCCTTGGGTGAATCGGTCACCGAAGGCACGGTCACCCGCTGGTTGAAGGAAGTCGGCGAAGAAGTAGCCGTCGACGAACCCCTAGTGGAGGTGTCGACGGACAAGGTCGACACCGAGATCCCATCCCCTGTGGCTGGCACGCTGCAGGAGATCCTCGCGGACGAGGACGAGACTGTTGAGGTCGGCGCCGACCTCTGCGTCATCGGCGATGGCGACGCAGCCGCAGCCGACGAGTCCTCGGAGTCGCAGGACGAGGCTGAAGAAGAGCCCGCTGCAGACGAGGCTGAGGACAGTTCCGACGCCGACGAGGAGGAAGCCAGCCAAGAAGAGGCTGCATCCTCCGATAATGACAGCGGCGATAGCGGCGACAGCGACTCCAGTGATGGCGGCGACGGCGAAACCGTCACCATGCCAGCCTTGGGTGAGTCCGTCACTGAAGGCACCGTCACTCGTTGGCTCAAGGAAGTCGGCGACGACGTCGAGGTCGACGAGCCACTGCTTGAGGTTTCGACCGACAAGGTCGACACCGAAATCCCCTCCCCGTCGCTGGGAAATTGAGCAAGATCTTGGTGGACGAGGACGAAACCGTCGAGGTCGGCGGTGACCTGTGCGTCGTTGGCGGCAGCGGTGGCGGTTCAGCGTCCTCCGACGACGAGCCCGAGCCGGAACCAGAACCCGAGCCGGAACCAGAGCCCGAGCCGGAACCAGAGCCCGAGCCTGAGTCAGCCAAGGAAGAGGAGCCGGCTAAAGAAGAGGCTCCCAAGCAGGAAGAATCCAAGCCCGCTGAGTCCGAAAGCAAGGCAGAAGCCAAGGGTGGCGGTGCGGATGTCAACGCCTACGTCACGCCACTAGTCCGCAAACTCGCCGCTCAGCACAGCGTCGACCTCAATGCTCTCGAGGGCACCGGTGTTGGTGGCCGTATTCGCAAGCAAGATGTCCTGGACGCGGCCAAGAAGGCCACCGCGGACGCCGATGCAAAGAAGGCTGAAGAGGCCAAGAAGTCGGACGAGGCTAAGGCCCAAGCGCCAGCAGCTAAGTCGGATGCCCCAGCCAAATCTGCTCCGGCCGCAAAGTCTGCTGCTCCAGAGATCGCCGCCAAGCGTGGCCAGCGCGAAAAGATGTCACGTTTGCGCAAGGTCATCGCAACCCGCATGGTCGAGTCGCTGCAGGTCAGTGCCCAGTTGACGACCGTCATCGAAGTTGATGTCACCAAGGTCGCTCGTCTGCGCAACAAGCACAAGGCAGAGTTCGCAGAGCGCGAGGGCGCGAAACTCTCGTTCATGCCCTTCTTTGCCATGGCCGCCGTTGAGGCACTCAAGCAGCACCCCAATGTCAACGCGAGCATTGAAGATGACCACATCGTCTATCACGCTCAGGAAAACCTCGGTATCGCCGTCGACACCGAGCGTGGCTTGCTGGTGCCTGTCATCAAGGACGCTGGCGATCTGAACATTGCTGGGTTGGCACGCAAAATCGGTGATGTTGCCGAGCGCACCCGGACCAACAAGATTGGCCCGGATGAGTTGGGTGGCGGAACGTTCACGCTGACCAACACCGGCAGCCGCGGAGCACTCTTTGACACCCCGATCCTCAACCAGCCACAGGTTGGCATTCTGGGAACGGGATCGGTAGTGCGCAAGCCTGTCGTGGTGATGGATGACGATGGTGGCGAAACGATCGCCATTCGATCCATGGTCTACCTAGCCCTCACGTATGACCACCGACTGGTTGACGGTGCGGATGCTGCGCGCTTCCTCGCCACAGTCAAGGCTCGTCTCGAAGAGGCAAACTTCGAGGTCTAGCTCGAGAAGTTGAAGGGGTCGCATCCCAGGATGCGACCCCTTCTTCTATTCTGGATCAACAAGTCCCTCAACAGACCGATCGCCCTAGCGTGTAGCACGCTGCGCGAGAAGCAGGAGTTATCGCATGACGCGCACACCCCAAACTGTTGCGATCACCGGTGCATCAGGCATGATCGGCAGCCAACTTTCTCAGGCACTGCGTGATCGCGGCGACTCGGTCGTGCACTTTGTCCGTAGAGAGGCAGCCACTTCGGGGCTCCCCGAGGGCGTCACCGAGGCCCAGTGGGCTCCGGCAGATCGCGAAATGAACCCCAGCGACTTGGACAACGTCGATGCCGTGGTGCACCTAGCGGGCGCCGGGATCGGCGACCACCGCTGGACCGAGGACTACAAGAAGAGCATTCGTTCCTCGAGGGTGAATGGCACGACGGCAGTTGCCGAAGCGGTCGCGAGCCACGGGTCTCGTATTCGACTGGTGTCCGGGTCCGCGGTGGGCTACTACGGTGATCGCCGCGACGATGTACTGACCGAGGCCTCGAGCCTGGGAGAAGGATTCCTCGCCGAAGTGTGCCGTGATTGGGAGGCCACCACCTGGGCTGCCGAGCAAGCGGGTGCCCCGTCGCACATGCCCGGACCGGGATCGTGCTTTCCCCTGAGGGTGGCGCTATGGCCAAATTGATGCCGCTGGCGAAATTCGGCTTGGCAGGCCCACTTGGCAGCGGCAAGCAATACTGGGCCTGGATCACGCTGCACGACCACGTGCGTGCCCTCATGTTTTTGATTGACCACCGCGACATCACCGGCCCGGTCAACCTCGCCTGCCCCCAGCCGAGTCAGCAAGTCGATGTGGTGAAAGCCCTGGGCGATCAGTTGAATCGGCCTGCGCTCATCCCGGCCCCCACCATCGCACTCAAGGTGGCGCTCGGCCAGATGGCAAGCGAGATCTTAGGCAGTCAGCGTGCGCTGCCTACCGTGCTGAGCGACAACGGCTTCGCATGGGACCACGAAGAACTTGAGCACGCCACGCAGTGGTTAGTTGAACAAGACGAATAGGCCGTTGCCAGGTTCGCGTTGCCAGGTTCAGTGGGAGTTGACGACTAGTTCGTCAGCTCCCACTGAACAAGTCGCCAGGTCTCATCGCTGTTGAGCAGTCGTAGGTTGATCACCTGCGTGGAAGCGGGCTCGCGAGTAGCAGCACTGGCTTCCTTCAGATCCGCCGTCACGACGTCATAACTCGAGGTCTCGATCGGCACCTGAACTTCCAGCACGAGTGGCCCTGTGCCCTTGTCACTGCCGATGACCCAGGGCTGGGAGATGGCCATCAGGTCTTGTATTTCACCCACGTCAAAACCGATCCCCTCGTATGTCAGACCGCTAGCGCGGGCCTGGCTCAGCGCCGCCGCATCTGCCCGAAAGGCTGGTGACCCACCGGCCGTCGCGGCTGCCAGCGCGTCTATGTCCAGCTCATTCCACGCGAGCGCCCTGGCATCGACAAGCTCTTGGATGTGCTGGCGCAGCTCACCGTCACGCACAGGAAGCACCCGCGCCGGCGCAGACTCGGCAGCAGCTATCTGCACCGGATCGGCGCTCGGCAGTGATTGGTTTGCCTGGCTGGGCTCGGCACCTCGGGTGAGGCCAAGGAGCGAAAGCCCGATCACCGCTGTCGAGGCAACACCGACGAGGCCAAGGAGAACCTTTGGTCGGCTGACCGAGGGTGGCCTCCGATGCCTTGGGGCACCTGCCTGCCCTGCTGTGCCCCTGCGGCTTTGTGCCGGTCTCCCAATGGCACCGCACCACGGATTCGGCGAGTTAATTCCAGCGATGGTTGCGCGTGCGGGGCTATATCAATAGGTCGGGCAACTCCTAGTGCGGCTGCTGCACTAGCAACTTCTTCAGCCAATGGCCGGTCATCAGGCTCTGGGGCGAGACACCACTCGATCAATTCTTGAGCGGCGCTAGACAACGTGGGGAGCAATTCGTTCAACGGCTTACGCGTGCCGACCCAGCCCGGCGCCTCCCCCACCAAAGCCCACCACGCCAAGGCCCCCAACGAATAGATATCGGACTCTGAGGTCGCCGCGAACCCCTCCAACACTTCGGGTGCCAATACCCCGTCAGTGCCAAACTCGCTCGTAGACTGCGAACCCGCCAAACTAGCCAGCCCAGCATCACCCAAGACCGGCATACCGTCGGCTAAGAAGAGAACATTCGAAGGCGACACATCAGCGTGTGCGACGCCTGCGCTGTGCAACGCTTCCAGGGCTCGTGCGATCGGCACCATCAAGGTGATGACCTCACCGAGCTGCAAAACTCCCGGGCGTGCAGAACCTGGCTCAGCGAGCCACCCTTGGCGAGTTGGGTGACAACAGCAACTTGGCTCTGCGACACAGCGATCACGTCATAAAGGTGCACAAGGTGTTGACTGCGGACACTGCTCAGCACGGCAGCTTCACGCATGATCTGTTCAACGGCGTTGCGCGGATCGACCACTTTGATCGCCACATTGAGACCATCGCCAACCCGAACACCACGCCATACTTCAGAGGTGGCCCCCGACCCTAAGTGCTCGTGGACCTGATAGCCCTGCAGCTCTGGCGGTAGTTGGTTGACCACCACGTCACCCCTAGTTCGGCGCGGCGACGATCACCGCGCCTACCTAGGCTCGCGCATCCTCAGCAATGCTGCAGTGAGTTATCCACAGGTTCGCAGCACATTGGTACGCGGCTAGCTAGACAGCGCCCGGAGCCACGCCCGGAGTGATGACCGTTTCCACTGAGCCACGCACAGCGGCCCGGCGTGCCGCATCCAGGACTGCCAGCACATGCACGGCATCGCTCGGGTTGACGGGCATGGCCGCTTGCCTGCCTTCGACGTCATCGGCTGGCAACGCTAGTGCCGCAAAGAACTCTTCGTAGAAGCCTTGCTGCCCGTGCTTGGCGACGACTACAGAACTGCGCCCCTCGTCGGAAAAGAACCAGCCGCAGTGCTGCTCGTCTTGATCTGCTAACTCGGAAATCGCCACGGGCTCACCCTCCACCGACGCCACGACATAACTGCCCGCACTACCCAGAACTCGCCAACGCGGCCCGGGCACGGCAGCCCAGTTCGACACGCTGAGATGGCTGACAACACCACTGGCGTGACGGCATGACATGAAGGCGTCATCTTCGGCCTCGGTTGAGCGCGCCTGAATCTCGGCGTACACAGAGTCGATAGGGCCCCATAACTGAACCGCTGAATCAACGGTATGCGCGTGCAAGTCCAGCATCAGCCCACCACCTTCGGCGGCGGAAAGGTGCTCGCGCCACATGCCGGTGCCTTCCGGTCGCCAACGCTCCCAACGCATCTCGGAGCGCAGCACCTCGCCCAATTGGCCTGACTCGACGACTGACCTCAGGGTGGCAAAATCTCGGTCGAAGCGCCGGTTGTTGAACACAGTCAGTGGTGCCTTGTTGCGAGCGGCATCGACGACGCCGAGCGCGGCCGAGGCGTCCACTGCCAGAGGCTTGTCCACGACTAAGGGGACACCAGCATCAAGGATCTGTTCGGCCTGCTCGGCGTGCAAACCACCAGGCGTGGCCAACACAATGCAGTCATAACCCAACCGTGCACGATCAGCTAACAACTCTTCGAGCGTGGGCACCACAGCGGCGTCGGCCAACTCAGCGTGCACCTGCTCAATTCGATCGGCGTTCGTGGTCACGACGGCAACGACCTCGCCGCCTGCCTGCTCAATCAGCGGGGCGTGGATACGGCGGCCCGCCTGGCCATACCCAACGAGCGCGACTTTGATCGCCTTCACAAATTTCTCCCTTGTCATGAAAATGTGGAATCCACCCTAGGGTCTGAAGACCGGCGTATGGTTTAACCATGCGCATTGAACACCTTGGATTCGGTCCAGACGCCGTGGAATACCGCCAAGCGTGGGATGAGCAGCGGCGTGTTCATGCGCTGGTCGCTTCTCGGAGCCAAGAAGACACCGTACTGCTGTTGGAACATGAAGCTGTCTACACAGCCGGCAAGCGCACTGAGGCGCACGAGCGGCCCCTCGATGGCACACCCGTTGTTGATGTGGACCGGGGCGGGAAAATCACTTGGCATGGCCCTGGTCAACTCGTGGGCTACCCGATCGTGCGACTGCCCTCCCCGTTGATGTCGTCGCCCACGTGCGGCGCCTCGAAGACATGATGATCGGCGTGTGCGCTGACCTTGGTCTCACCGTTCAACGCGTGGATGGTCGCAGTGGCGTCTGGCTGCTAGCCGACGACAAGGGCCCCGATCGCAAAATCGGAGCCATCGGGATTCGCGTGAGCCAAGAGGTGACGATGCATGGCTTCGCTCTGAATTGCGATTGTGATCTGCGCTGGGCCGACCCCATCATTCCGTGTGGCATTGCCGACGCCGGTGTGACCTCGTTGTCTCAAGAGTTAGGTCGTGAGGTCAGCGTCACCGAGGTGCTTCCCCTGGCGCACACCCACCTACGTCGAGTATTGGCACCCCAAACTTCCGCGCACGCCTAACCGGGCATACGCTGGACACAGAAAACGTTGCCCTAGGGCAACGGAGTAACTCACCACCATGCCTACGGAGGCGCTACGTGACTGTCGCACCTGAGGGACGTCGGATGCTGCGGGTCGAGGCCCGCAACTCACAAGTCCCGATCGAGCGTAAACCCGAGTGGATTCGCACTACCGCCAAAATGGGGCCCGAATACACGGCCCTAAACAAGCTAGTGAAGGGTCAAGGCCTGCACACGGTGTGCCAGGAGGCTGGCTGCCCCAACATCTTTGAATGCTGGGAAGACCGCGAAGCCACCTTCTTGATTGGTGGCGAACAGTGCACCCGTCGTTGTGACTTCTGCCAGATCGATACGGGCAAGCCCGCCGACTTCGATGCAGGCGAGCCGCGCCGCGTGGCCGAGTCCGTAGAGCAGATGGAGTTGCGTTACGCGACTGTCACCGGTGTCGCCCGCGATGACCTCGAAGATGGCGGTGCTTGGCTCTATGCAGAGACCATCCGCCAGATTCACGCCCTGAGCGAGCAGACTGGCGTCGAGATCCTGATCCCTGACTTCAATGGCAACCCAGATCAGGTCGGCCAGGTTATTGATGCGGCTCCGGAGGTCTTCGCGCACAACGTCGAAACCGTGCCGCGTATCTTCAAGCGCATTCGCCCCGCCTTCAAATACGAGCGCTCGCTGGACGTGATCACCATGGGTCGCGATGCCGGACTGGTGACCAAGTCCAACCTGATTCTCGGGATGGGCGAGGAAGACCACGAAATCGAGCAAGCTATTCGCGACCTGCACGAGGCTGGCACTGACCTGCTCACGATCACGCAGTACCTACGCCCTTCACCGAGGCACCACCCGGTCGAGCGTTGGGTCAAGCCCGAAGAGTTCGTGCACTGGAGCGAGCTGTGTGAGGAGATCGGCTACAAGGGTGTGATGGCCGGACCGTTGGTTCGTAGTTCCTACCGCGCTGGCCGTTTGTGGGCTCAAGCAATGCACAAATCGGGCCGTCCGATTCCGGCCAATTTGGAGCACCTGGCCCAAAGGCCGAGTCCCCGCCCGTCAGGAGGCATCGGCATTAGTAGCCAAGGCCTCCGCGAACGTATCCTGAGGCTATGTCAGCACGTAACACCACGGACGCCAGCAGCCCGAAGCCGGCCAAGGAAGGTCGACGGGGGCCGTTTGGCCGTCGCCGCAAGCCACGCGACCCAAATAACCCGGGCCGCATAGCTCAGTTCCGCCAGGTCTTCACCATGACCCGCAAGCATGACCCATCGGCCATTTGGCTGATGATCTTGGCTTTCGTCGTGGTGCTGCTGGTCGCGATCGGCATTGGTATCTGGATTGACCAGGTCATCTACCTGTCGATCATCGGTATCCCCCTGGCGTTTCTGGCTGCCATCTTCATCTTGAGCAGGCGGGCAGAAAAAGCGGCGTTCTCGCAGATTGAAGGTCAGCCCGGGGCAACCAGTGCTGTCCTGGGCTCGTTGCGTCGTGGTTGGTACTTCGACCAAGAGCCAGTTGCCGCCGAGGCTGGGGGCAAAATGCGTGGCATGCGCGACATGCACAACGCCGCAATGGTTTTCCGTGCTGTCGGCCGCCCTGGTGTTGTGCTGATCTCCGAAGGTCCGAAGGTCGCTGCTACTCGCTTGGCCCTGGCTGAAAAGCGCAAGACGAGCAGGGTCATCGGCAAGGACATCCCGGTGCACATCATCAATGTCGGCAAGGCTGACGATCAGGTCGCGCTGTCTAAGTTGCTCAAGAAGTTGCGCAGCTATGACAAGTCGATCACCAAGGATGAGGCCCTCGCCGTGCAACGCCGACTGCGTGCACTCGGCCCGACAAAGGCCGCAGTCCCAGCCGGTGTCGACCCCAACCGGGCACGCGCCGACCGACGCTCCATGCGTGGTCGCTGACTCACCGCATACCTCATCACAGTGGCTCGCCTCCTGCATGGAGACCAGCCACTGTTCTTGTTCTAGGACGTAATCGTCAATTAGCGGACGCGCAGGATGACGGACTTGCCATATCGATCGTGCAGTCCCCGGTTGTTTCGGTCGGTGATCAGTGCCGGAATGGCCAAACACAACAACGCCGTGCGGATCAGCACCCCCATTGGCATGGGCGGCCGTTGTGCGGCCCAGGGTTCGAGCCGGCCGGGTGGCCGAAAACTCGCAAACCCATCACTCGATGGCCCACGGTGGAACCAAGGGTCGCGACGAGCACGATGTTTTCTACCGCAAAGATGCCAAGGACCACGAACGACTCCGCGCCAGTTGCCCCCCAGGGCACACCGAAGAGGCCGATCGCAATCAGTTGGCAAAGCGACCAATCAATCAGGATGGCGAGGAACCGACGGAAGAAGGGCGCTACCGCTCCAGGTCCTTGGGCGGGGATGCCCCACTCTTGGCCGGGGTATGGCATTTGCGTAGTCACACATGAAACCCTAGACCGACGAAACACGGCAGAAACACTCGGGTGACTGTCGGTTAACCCTCAACGCTTTAGAGTGGAGTTCGAAGTCGTTGGTAAGGCTTCACATTCCATCTCCCCAGGAGGATAGATGTTCAGCAGTGCAGAAGAGGTCATCGCGTTCGTCAAGGATGAAGACGTCAAGTTCATTGACGTTCGCTTCTGCGACCTCCCCGGTGTGATGCAGCACTTCAATGTGCCTGCCGAGACCTTCGACATGGACGCGTTCACGACCGGTCAGATGTTTGATGGCTCGTCCATCCGTGGTTTCCAGGCGATCCACGAATCCGACATGAAGTTGATCGCGGACCCAACCACGGCATACTTGGATCCGTTCCGCAAGCACAAGACCTTGATCATCAACTTCAAGATCGTCGACCCGTTCACGGATGAGCCGTATGCCCGTGACCCGCGTCAGATCGCCATCAAGGCTGAGGAGTACCTGACCTCTACCGGGATCGCGGACACTGCCTTCTTTGGTGCCGAGGCTGAGTTCTACATCTTTGACGACATCCGCTTCGAAACGAACGCGCAGTCGGGCTACTACTTCATTGACTCGGTCGAAGCTGCTTGGAACACCGGCCGCTCCGAAGAGGGCGGAAACCGCGGTTACAAGACCCGTTACAAGGGTGGCTACTTCCCCGTTCCCCCAGTTGACCACTTCGCAGACATCCGCGACGACATCAGCACTTTGCTCTCCGAAGTGGGCCTTGAGGTTGAGCGTGCTCACCACGAGGTTGGCACCGCCGGTCAGCAAGAGATCAACTACAAGTTCAGCACGCTGCTGGCTTCTGGCGACGACGTCATGAAGTTCAAGTACATCGTCAAGAACGCTGCCTGGGACGCTGGCAAGACCGCAACCTTCATGCCGAAGCCGATCTTCGGTGACAACGGTTCAGGTATGCACACCCACCAGTCCCTCTGGAAGGACGGCGAGCCGCTCTTCTACGACGAGTCTGGCTATGGCGGCCTGTCGGACATGGCCCGTTGGTATATCGGTGGCCTGCTGAAGCACGCTCCTTCGTTGCTGGCCTTCACCAACCCGACAATGAACTCTTACCACCGTCTGGTGCCGGGCTACGAAGCTCCCGTGAACTTGGTCTACTCGGCCCGCAACCGCTCGGCCTGTGTTCGTATCCCGATCACTGGCACGTCGGCCAAGGCCAAGCGTGTTGAGTTCCGCGTTCCTGACCCGTCGTCCAACCCATACCTGTGCTTCGCCGCACAACTGATGGCTGGCTTGGATGGAATCAAGAACCGTATCGAGCCCCCGGAGCCGGTCGACAAGGACCTGTACGAGTTGCCGCCGACCGAGTTGGAGAACATCCAGCAGGCACCGACGTCCCTTGAGGCCGTTTTGGACGCACTCGAGGCCGACCACGCGTACCTCACTGAGGGCGACGTCTTCACCGAAGACCTCATCGCCGCGTGGGTCGAGTACAAGCGCAAGAACGAGGTCGACCCGATTCGCCTGCGCCCGCACCCGCACGAGTTCGAGATGTACTTCGATCTGTGATCGAAGACAGCGCTCGATCTGTGATCGAGCATCACGAAAGGAGCGGCCCCTCAGTGGGCCGCTCCTTCGTGTTTCCCCAGCCCAATGCACGAATCTCGGGTTGCGGCTGCCACGATATGTCCATGAGGCGTCGTGAAATTTGGGAGTCCCGAACGCGCGCGCCGCTGTTGATCCTGGCTGGCGTTTTTTGTGGCCTTCGCGATTCCTATCGTTTGGCCCGACGTCGACGGAGGCGTGCCCGCCCTGTCCTTGACCACCCAGACTGTCGTGTGGATAGCTTTCTTGGTGGATTATGTGACCAGGCTTGTCCTGGCAAGACACAAAGTCGCCTTCGTTAAGTCGAACCTTTTGGACCTGGCTGCGGTGGCCTATCCCGCCCTGCGCCCGCTCGGCCTGTTGGTTTTGCTGCAACGGCAAGCCGGCGAAAAGCTGAGGGGACACGTCGCCGCGTATGTCACGTTTGCCACAACGACAGTCGTCGGTATTGCCTCATTAGCCGTGTTGCAAGCCGAACGCCATGATCCCGCCAACGCAAACATCACCACCTTTGTGGTGGTCACTCGTTACTGTCACGACAGTTGGCTATGGGGACTTCTATCCCGTCACCATGCAGGGACGGATTATCGCCACTCTGCTGATGCTCTGTGGCATCGCTTTGCTGGGTGTCGTGACCGCTGGCTTGGCCTCTTGGCTCATCTCCAGGATTAGCGACTCGGACGAGAGTGACCGAACGGCAAAACTCGCTGACATTCAAGACGTGCAGGAGGAATTGCGGCTCCTGCGTTCCGAGCTTGCCGCCATGCGAAAACCGGGACCTGCGGACACTGATATCGCTACCCCATGAGCAGGCTTGGTGTAGGGGGGCGCAACTGCTCCGTGAGAGGATGCTGCTCATGGGAAGACATACTGGATCTAGTGCAGCAGTAGGAGGTTGGGCGGCTAAGCCGGTACTTCTAGTGCTCCTCGCAGTTCTCGCCAGCGTGATGATTGCCTTCGCTATTCGTGGCCTGATGGCCACTGCGGACTCCGGCACCCTGAACACTGACCCAAGCGCTGTGGCTTCGGTTGCCCCCTCAGACGCAGCCGCGATTGCCACCGATGCCCCCGAGCCCACGACCACTGATGCAGCTGCTGCCACGAGTGCCCCAGCAGGCGCCGTAGGCCCACCAGAGGAGCTAACCGCATGCGTTTCGGAGGTCGATTCTGGTGAAGACTTCGCCAGCGCTGCCGAAAAATCAGCCGCAAACTGGGTTAAGCACTACGACGCCTCAGTGGAGCTCAATGCGGGCCGCATGACGCTTGAAGAAGCTCAAGAAGAGTGGGCCGAGTCCAAGCGTGAGGGCCCTGGTGACATGGAGCGATTCGATACTGCTCAAGCGGCCTATGACGAGGTCTTTGGGTCGTGCGCTGAACTCGCGGACACCGACGTTTCGCAGGACTATGCCGATGACGCTCAGAACTGCCAGGAACGCGGCGAAGCTCTGGCGCTGGTCGCAGAATTGTCTCAGCCCTTGAATGCCGACTGGGGCGCGCACCTGGACTTCATGCAGACCAAGGAAGCGGCTGACCCTGTGGACTACGTGGCTGACTGGCGTGATGATGTTGCGGATGCACCCAACAACGTCGATCCCTACCAGGGCGCTGTGGCACTGCTAGAAGAAGCACCATCCTGCTCCATCTAAAGCCCCACCCGCTCCTCGACGAGCGGGTATGGCTAAGGCCCGGACAACGTGTGCGGGCCTTAGCCATACCCTCTGTTCCGGCCTACTCCGGCAAAGCCTTACTTCTTGGGGTTTCCTTCACGCCACTTGCGCTCAAACGGCAGACGCCAAGTGAAGGGCGCCACCAGTTGGTGAATCTGGTTGGGCCCCCACGAGCCTTCCTCGTACGGACGCACGACTGGTGGCTCCTGAAGTAGCTGCTCAGAGATCTCCCACAGTCGCTCGATACCTTCAGCTGTGGTGAAAAGGGTGCGATCACCGCGAGCCGCGTCAAAGATCAGCCGTTCATAGGCCTCTAGCACGGCACCGCCCCAGCTTGTCTCCTGCATTGAGAACTGCATAGAGAGCTTGTCGAGCTTCATTCCTGGGCCGGGGCGCTTGCCGTAGAACGACAGCGACATCCGAGTCCGGTCTGCCAGGTCAAAGGTCAAGTGGTCAGGACCGCGGTCGCCGACGCCCGAACCTGCCGGGAACATTGACTTTGGTGGCTCACGGAACGCAATCGAGATGATGCGTGCGCCTTCGGCCATCTTCTTGCCGGTACGCAAGTAGAACGGGATGCCCGCCCAGCGCCAGTTGTCGATGTAGCACTTGAGAGCGATGAACGTTTCGGTGTCGGACTCTTCCGCCACGCCAGGCGACTCGCGATAACCCAGGTACTGCCCGCGGACGACGTCCTTCGGGTCGATTGGGAGCATTGAGCGGAAGACCTTGTTCTTTTCTTCACTAATGGCATTGGGCTCAAGCGCAGTGGGTGGCTCCATGGCGGTGAAGGCCAGGATCTGGAACAGGTGGGTGACCACCATGTCCCGGTATGCGCCAGTTCCTCGTAGAAACCGGCCCGAGTCTCGAGGCCCAGAGTTTCCGGCACGTCGATCTGAATGTGGTCGATGTGGTTGCGGTGCCAGATTGGCTCAAATAGTCCGTTGGCAAACCGGAACGCCAGGATGTTCTGGGCCGCCTCTTTACCCAAAAGTGGTCGATCCGGAAGATCTGCTCTTCGTCGAACACCTCGTGCAGTTTGCGGTTGAGCTCGACAGCAGACGCGAGGTCCGTACCGAAGGGCTTTTCCATGATGATGCGGCTGCGCTCCACCAGGTCGGCGTCACGAAGCATGTAAACAACGTCCAGAGCGGCCTTTGGCGGCACCGAGAGGTAGTGCAGGCGACGTGCACCCTCTCCTAGCTCGTTCTCCGCCTTCTCCACGGCTTTGCCGAGCGCCTTGGGGCCCGCCTTGCCTCCGACGAAGTCGACATGCTTGAGGAACTCATCCAAACCGGCGGAATCAGCTTCCCGAGTGTTGAACTCCTTGATTGCCTTTTTTGCCAAATCACGGAACTCGGTGAGATTGATCTCGTCCAGCGATGTTGCCACGACCCTCAGGTCATCGAGCAATTTGGACTGGAAAAGGTGGAGTAGCCCGGGAAGCAATTTTCGCTTTGCCAGGTCTCCTGTTGCACCGAAAAGAACGATTGTCGTCGCAGCTGCCATGCGCCTACCTTGTCAGTTTGGTTACGGGAGTGCCAGTGTCACGGTTTGATCTGATCGGCGCCCAATTGGTCCAGAACGAAAGAGATCTCGAAAGCTGCCTCGCGCCAGGCGTCATACCGGCCCGTTTTGCCGCCATGCCCGGCCACCATCTCGGTGCGTAGCAGTATTGGTCGATCGGCGCCGTTCGCGACGGTCTGGCGCATCTTCGCGACCCACTTGGCTGGTTCGGTGTAGTAGACGCGGGTGTCGTTCAGCCCCGTCGTCGCCAAGATAGCTGGGTATTCGACCGCTGCGAGGTTTTCGTAGGGGGTGTACTCGCGCATGTACTCATACACATCTGCGTTGTGCAGCGGGTCTCCCCATTCCTCCCACTCAACGACGGTCAGCGGCAGGCTCGGATCCAAGATGGTGTTCAGGGCATCAACAAATGCCACGCCAGCATGCACCACACGGAACCGGTCGGGCGCCAAATTGACGATCGCGCCCATCAACAAGCCGCCTGCCGAACGCCCCTCAGCTGCCAACCGGTCGGGCGCGACCCAACCCATCTCAATGAGGTGATCAGCACAGGCGACGAAGTCGGTGAACGAGTTCTTCTTGTTCAGCATCCGGCCTTGCTCGTACCAATGGCGGCCCATTTCACCGCCCCCACGCACGTGCGCAACAGCGTAGACAACTCCCCGATCGAGGTAGCTGAGCCGGGAAACGGAGAACCAAGGGTCGATGGAGATTTCGTAGGAGCCATAGCCGTACAGCATGCCGGGAGCCGTGCCATCCATCGCGACATCGGCTCTGGCCACGAGTGAAATAGGGATCTGAGTTCCATCGGCGGCGGTTGCCCACACTCGGTGCTGCTGGTAATCGGCAGGGTCGTAACCACCGAGGACTGCGTGCTGCTTAACGAGCGTCATCTGTGCCGATGCCACGTCCAGATCAAAGACCGATCGGGGGGTGATCATGGACTCGACCAGGACCATCAACGTGCTGGCCGTGTAGTCCGGGTTGATGCCTACGTCCACAGTGAACAGTTCTTCGCTGACCGAGACATCCCATGCTTGGGAAATCTGCGCTCGCCCGTGCTCATCGCGCGGGATGATCTGGACGTGGGCCAGGCCGTCTCGACGCATGGAGAGCGCCAGGAAGTCCTTGAACGCGTCGACCGCGGTGAGCCTGACGCCTTCCTGGCCAGCGACAACAGTTTCCCAGTCGTGCGAGACGGAGCCATCCAGAGCGGCAACCGCCAACTCGAAATCAGGGCACGACCAATTGTGCAGAATCCAGGCGTGATCGCCAGCCAACTCAATGTCGTACTCGACGCCCTCGGCACGCTCTTGGACCACCTGGAACTCCCCGGTGGGATCACTCGCGTCGAGTAGGCGAAACTCCGTGGAGTTCTTGCTGCCCAGCGCGATCAAGAGATAGCGGTTGTCCCGCGAGGACCCCAGCCCCATCCAGAAGCGTTCATCGCCTTCGCTGAAGACCAAGACATCCTCGGTGGCAGCCGTCCCAATCTTGTGTCGCCACACTTGGTGTGGTCGCCATGCATCATCTACACGGGTGTAGAAGACGTAGTCGCCAGCTAGCGACCAGGCCACGCCAGCACCAATTCCAACGACCACGTCATCGACGATGGCATCGGACTCAAGGTCCTTGATCAGCAGATTGAAGCGCTCATCACCCGTGTTGTCGACGGCGTAGGCCAGCAACTGGTGGTCGGGGCTGACATCGAAGGCCCCCAAAGCAAAGAACTCTTGACCTGCTGCCTCTTTGTTGCCATCGAGCAGCACTTGCTCACCCTCTGGCACCGACATGGGGTCGAGCACGGGGCGCTGGTGGCTGTCAGCCACGGCGATCCGGGCATGGACGGAGTACTGCTCCCCCTCGATGCTGCGCGAGTAGTACCACCAGCGACCATCTCGGATAGGGACGGAGAGGTCTGTCTGCTGGGTGCGCCCGCAATTTCGCTGAAGACGCTTTCGCGCAAATCTCCCAGATCTGAGGTCACCGCATCGGTGTAGGCGTTCTCAGCGTTCAAGTAGTCGATAACGTCTTGATCGGTCTTGTCGCGCAGCCATGAGTATGGGTCAACAACGACCTCGCCATGGTGCTCGCGGGCTTCGTCCCGACGCTCGGCAATGGGTGGGTTCAACTCTGAAGTCACCCGGACAACCTACGCGATCTTCCTGCCAGATCGCCTCCCCGCCCCGGCTAGTTGCCGGGACGGGGCAGGTGCAACGACCTAACTCTGGATAGCCGCCGGCCCCAGCAACGCTTTGAGGTCACCGAAGAGGTCCGGCGAAGCTGAAACCCGTAAGGACGTGTCCAGGCGCATCAAGACTGAACGCCCCGGCTGGACCAGGTTCACGTGCACTTCGGTCGACCCAGGATGGCCAGCCAGCACATCCTTCAAACTGGTGGCCAGCGTGTCGGTGGCTCGGGACAGGGGCAGCCTCAGCACGATCGGGCCGCGAGGACCAGTCTTAATCTCGGGGAGCATGAGGTCTTGAGCGATTAACTCCAGACCCTCTTCCGATTTCTTCAACCTACCGCGCACTACGGCCACCGTGTCTTCAGCGAGGTGGGTCTTAACGTTCTCGTAGTTTTTGGCCAGAAGACGACATCAATGGAGCCAGCCATATCCTCGACCTGGACCCGGGCATACGGGTCGCCATTCTTGGTGCGCTTCAGCACCACAGAGGTCATCAGGCCAGCGACCGAAATGTTGTCACCGTCTTTGACCGACTCATCAGTAGACAACTCGAGAATGGCTCGGTCGGCGTGCTGGCTGAGGATGTGCTCAATACCGTTCAGCGGGTGGTCTGAGACATACAGGCCCAACATCTCTCGCTCGAACGAAAGCAACACGCTCTTGTCCCACTCAATCTCCGGGATCTGAGGCAGAGCAGCCAATTGCACGGCTGAGTCGTCTCCACCAAAGTCGCCGAACAGCGAGTCTTGGCCCATCGCTTCGTGCTTCTTTTCGTCTGAGAGTGCTTCGACGTAGCGCTCGTGGACGCTGACGAGGCCCTGCCTGGTGTGGTTCAGCGAATCGAAGGCACCGGCCTTGATCAAGGACTCCACCGTTCGCTTGCTGCAAACCACCGGTGGGCACTTACGCAGGAAGTCCTCGAACGCGGTGAAGGGCTCCTTTTCTTCGCGGGCGGTGACAACCCCGTCGACGACGTTGCGACCGACATTGCGGATGGCTGCCATGCCAAAGCGAATGTCGGTGCCAACGGCAGCGAAGTTGGCCACCGACTCATTGACGTCGGGCGGCAGCACCTCAATGCCCATTCGGCGGCATTCGCTCAAATACAGTGCTGTCTTGTCTTTATCGTCCCGAACGCTGGTCAGCAGCGCGGCCATGTACTCCGCTGGGTAGTTGGCCTTGAGGTAGGCCGTCCAGTACGACACCAGACCGTAGGCCGCGGTGTGTGCCTTGTTGAAGGCGTAGTCCGAGAAGGGCAGCAGGATGCTCCAGAGCTTGTCAACGGCTGCTTCTGAATACCCGTTGTCGAGCATCCCTTGCTGGAAGGGGATGAACTCTGCATCGAGGACTTCCTTCTTTTTCTTGCCCATCGCTCGGCGTAGCAGGTCGGCCTTACCGAGGGTGTAGCCAGCCAATTTTTGCGCAATCTCCATCACCTGCTCCTGATAGATGATCAGGCCATAGGTGGTGCCCAGAATGTCTTTGAGCGCGTCGGTGAGCTCTGGGTGGATGAAGTCGATCTCTTGGCGACCGTTTTTGCGGTGCGCAAAGTTGGTGTGCGCATTGGCTCCCATCGGACCGGGCCGGTACAACGCCAACGCCGCAGAGATGTCCTCAAAGTTATCGGGCTGCATCAGCCGCAACAGGCTGCGCATGCCGCTGCCATCCAGTTGGAAAACACCGAGAGTGTCACCGCGACTGAGGAGCTCATAGGTTGGGCGGTCGGTCATGTCCTTGGACAACAGCTCAAGGTCGATGGTCTCGTCACGGTTGGCCACGATGTTGTCGAGTGCATCGTCCAGGATCGTGAGGTTACGCAGACCCAGGAAGTCCATCTTGACCAAGCCAAGGTTTCGCAGGTTGGGTAGTCAAACTGGGTGATAATGGCGCCGTCAGCGTCGCGGCGCATGATCGGAATGATGTCGATCAGTGGCTCTGAGGACATGATGACACCGGCCGCGTGCACACCCCACTGCCGCTTCAAGCCCTCAACGCCCTTGGCCGTCTCGAAAACCTCGGCAGCGTATTGATCCCGCTCGAGCAAGTCGCGGAAGTCTCCAGCTTCGCCGTAGCGAGCGTGGCTCTCATCTTCGATCCCGCTCAGGGGTATGTCCTTGCCCATGACGGCAGGCGGCATTGCCTTGGTGAGCTGCTCACCCATGGAGAACGGGAAGCCCATCACTCGCGCCGAGTCCTTCAGCGCGGCCTTGGCCTTGAGCGTGCCGTAAGTGGCGATCATCGCAACTCGATCTTCGCCGTAGCGGTCACCGACATAGCGAATCACCTCTGAGCGGCGTCGATCGTCAAAGTCCACATCGAAGTCAGGCATCGACTGGCGCTCGGGGTTAAGGAAACGCTCAAAGATCAACCCATGCGGGACGGGGTCGAGGTCGGTAATGCCCATCGCATAGGCGCACATCGAGCCAGCACCTGAGCCACGACCAGGACCAACACGGATCTTGTTGTCTTTGGCCCAGTTGATGAAGTCAGCAACCACCAGAAAGTAACCGGGATACCCCTTGCCAACGATCACTTCGGTTTCGTACTTGGCCTGCTCCTCGGCATACGCCGGAACGCCCTCGGGGAAGCGACGGCGCAGTCCCGCCTCAACCTCCTTGATGAACCAACTAGTCTCGTCTTCACCTTCGGGGCAGGGAAACCGCGGCATGAAGCGGCCTTCGCCCTCGGTGAAGCTGACGTTGCAACGTTCGGCGATCTCCAGCGTGTTGTCACAGGCTTCGGGATAGTCACGCCACAACTCGCGCATGGCGGCCGAGCTCTTGAGGTAGAACTCTTCGCCATCGAATTTGAACCGCTTGGGGTCTTGCAGGGTCGAACCGGACTGCACGCACAGGAGCGCGGCGTGCGCCTTGCTATCTGCCTTGTCAACATAGTGCAGGTCGTTGGTGGCCACCAGGGGCAGTTTGAGCTCTTTTGCGAGTCTGAGCAGGTCCTGTTGGGCCCGACGCTCAACGTCGATGTTGTGATCCATCAACTCGCAGTAGAAGTTTTCAGCGCCAAAGATGTCGCGGAAGTCGGATGCCGCCTGTCGCGCTTCTTCGTACTGACCGAGCCGGATGCGGGTCTGGATCTCGCCAGACGCACAGCCCGTGGTGCCAATCAGGCCCTGGCCGTACTTTTCAAGCAACTCGCGGTCCATGCGTGGCTTGAAGTAGTACCCCTCCAGCGATGACAGCGACGCCATCCGGAAGAGGTTGTGCATGCCACCGTTAGTCCGGGCCCATAGCGTCATGTGCGTGTAGGCACCGCTACCGGAGACGTCGTCCCGGCCACCATCGCCCCACTTCACCCGGGTGCGGTCACCGCGGGCAGTGCCGGGCGTCAGGTATGCCTCAAGGCCGATGATTGGCTTGACGCCATGCTTTGACCCGCCGACCAAAACTCGTGCGCACCGAAGAGATAGCCGTGGTCGGTCGTGGCAAGTGCGGGCATGCCGAACTCGGCGGCACGCTCAAACATGCCGGTGATCCGGGCTGCACCGTCCAACATCGAATACTCGGTGTGGTTGTGCAGGTGGACGAAACTGGAGTTGCTGGAGGTCGCTGACATCACGATGATCTTAAAGCCCGCCCCTGACAATCCTGACCAGAGTCGGCTTCGAAAGAGCTAGCTGCGGACCTTTTCCAGCGACTGCTCCAGATCCTCCGGGTAGGAACTTTCGAACTCGACAAGCTCCCCGGATCCGGGGTGGTCAAAGCCAAGTCGCACGGCATGCAACCACTGACGCTCGAGACCAAGGCGTTTAGCCAGGGTCGGGTCAGCACCATAGGTCAGGTCACCGCAACACGGGTGCCGCAGAGCTGAGAAGTGCACCCGGATCTGGTGGGTCCGCCCGGTCTCAAGGTGGATCTCCAGCAATGAGGCTGAACGGTGCGCCTCTAAGAGTTCGTAGTGCGTCACACTCGGTCGGCCCGAGTTCATCACGGCAAAGCGATAGTCGTGGCCGGGGTGACGGCCGATAGGAGCGTCGATCGTGCCCTCGTGGGGGTCAGGGAGGCCCTGCACCAACGAGTGGTAGGTCTTGGAGACTGTTCTGTCCCTAAAGGCTTGTTTGAGAACCGTGTATGCCTTCTCAGACTTTGCTACCACCATGAGGCCACTGGTGCCGACATCGAGTCGTTGCACGATGCCTTGGCGCTCCGGGCTCCCGAGGTCGAAATTCGATATCCCGCCGCCGCCAGACCGCTCACCACGTTTGGACCATGCCAGCCGACCGACGGGTGCGCCGCGACATAGGCCGGCTTGTCCACCACGACAATGTCGTTGTCATCGTGCACGATGCGCATGCCTTCGACAGCCTCTGGGATCACGACCATCTCGGGTGCAACTGAAGGGGCGCAATCTCAACTTCGATCAGCGCGCCGTCGATCAGCCGGTCTGACTTTCCAACCTTCTTGCCAGCCATCGTGATGGCACCATCTGCAGCCAAGTCAGCCGCTTGGCTGCGCGAGAGGCCGAGCATGCGGGACACCCCACTGTCGACTCGCTCCCCCGCCAAGCCATCGGGCACCATCAATGCGCGTACATCAGCCATCGTTATCGCTCCTGTGGGTGTCATCGCTTGATCCAACGCCGGGCTCACTGGCCTTCTCGTCTTCGAGACGAGTGCCATCGAGACCAATGCCACGCCAGGACAGCAGAGCAATCAGCACGGCCGCGCTGGTGACTGCGATGTCTGCGATATTGAAAACGGGGAAGTTGGGAAAGGCAATGAAGTCGACGACATGGCCTTGGGCAAAACTGGGGTCACGCACGAGACGATCGACAAGATTCCCTCCCGCTCCGCCGATGAGCAATGCCAATGCCCACGCCCATCCGAGGCTGCGGACCTTCGTTGCCTGCCACAAGACGACCGATACGACGACCGTCGCCAGAATAGTGAAGATCCAGGTGTTGCCTGTCCCGATCGAGAAGGCTGCACCGGAGTTGTAGAGGAGCCTAAACTCCACTGCACCAGGGATGACATCGATGGGCTCACTACCCGTCAGTCGCTGAACAGCCCAGATCTTGGTCAGTTGGTCGATCACGATCCAGACGAGGCTAATGAGCAAGACCCACCGAAAACGGTTTTTGCCCTCGGGAGTATCGGCCCCCGACGAGTCTTCTCCGTGGGCAACAGGCTGTGATTCTGGCGTCAGCGGCGCTCGGTCTTCGCTTTGCATGTCAGGCATAGCGTCGCACGAGGGAAGGCTTGCAGCCGCATTTTGCCCACCGCGTTCCCGCATTCTTCGCAAATACCGTAGGTGCCTTCGGCTATCCTTTCGAGCGCATGCTCAGTTTGAGCGAGCAGCGCCCTCGAATTAAAAGTCAAGCTCATCTCATGCTCCCGCTCCCATGTTGCGGCGCCAGCATCAGCCTGATCGTCGCCGGCACCCTCACCGGATTGCCGCACAAGTTCTAAATGATCCCGCGCGGCATTTCCCAATTCTTCGAGCAGTCTCGCCCGCTCTGCGAGCAGTTCATCACGCACTTCGGCGATCTCTGCGGCCGACCACGGATCTTCGTTGCCGTGAACCGCCAAATCCCCCGCTTCTGATCCGGTCAACGGCTCCGCAGTGGCTGAGGGCTCAGATTGCTCTACGTTACTGCGACTTTTAGCAACCATTCGGGGGCCCTCACTTGCACTCGTCGAGTCCGCTCCATGCGGAATCTGTCTGCGCGAAGAATAGGTCCCTAATCTGGCCGAGCACAAGACCCCAACGACAAAAAGATGTGGCCCCTTGAGAGGGGCCACATCTTTTCGTCTAACGGAACTGATTCCCTACGACTGGGACTTCTCGTCGTCGTCCAACTTTGTCAGGTTCTCCGAGAGGAAACTACGCAGGCGGCTGCGGTAGTCGGCCTCAAAGGACTGCAACTCGTTGATCTTGGTGGAGAGCGAACCCTGCCGGTTGTTCAAGTCGCCCAACACGTTCGTGCGACGCTGTTCTGCTTCACCGACCATCTGGTCGTGTGCCGACTGACCATCGTTGATCAACTGGGCCTTCGTCGACTCACCTTCACCGATGAGGCGCTTGTTTTCGCCCTGGCCGGTATTGACGAGCTCGTCGTGCTTGCCCTGGCCTTCGTTGATCAGGCGCTCACGCGTCGACGTTGCCTCGTTGACCAAATCATCGTGCTGCTTCTGACCCGAACCAATGAGGTCGTCGTGCTGCTTTTGACCGCTGCTGACGAGCTCGTCGTGCTTGCCCTGGCCTTCGTTGATTAGGCGCTCACGCGTCGACGTGCCCTCGTTGACCAAATCGTCGTGCTGCTTCTGACCGCTGTTGACGAGCTCGTCGTGCTTGCCCTGGCCTTCGTTGATCAGGCGCTCACGCGTCGACGTGCCCTCGTTGACCAAATCGTCGTGCTGCTTCTGACCCGAACCAACAAGGTCGTCGTGCTTCTTCTGACCGGTGCTCAGCAGGTCCTTGCTTCGACGATCGGCGTCGCCAACCACCTTGTCGCGGTAGGTTTCCGCCTCCTTCACCAGGCGAGCCTTGGTGCCCTCACCTTCGGCAACGTGCTGGTCGTGCAGACGCTGCGCGAGCGAAATGATGGTGGTGGGGTCTTCCCCGTTGCCACCAACTGCCGATGCAGCGAAAGCCTGGGGCTGGCTGGCGTCAGCGTCTAGCTTTGCCGTCGCCACACGGCCACGTGCCGCGGCGATCTCGGAGTCAGAGCGCTTGATCTCGTCGGTCGCAACTTGCTTGCGAGCCAAGATCTCGGCGTCTGCATCTGCTTGAGCGGCTTCGATGCGGCTCTTCGCTTCGGCTTCAGCCTGCTTAGCCTCCTCTTCGGCCTTTTCTGCCTCGGAACGAGCCGCGTCGACCTTGTTTTGCAGCTCCAGCAACTCGCCGTCTAGCCGCGCACGGGTGCGCTCATCAGTCTCGTTGTTGGATTCGTCGGCCTCTTCGGCGCGGCGACGCGCTTCTTCGACACGAGCAGTCGCAGACGCCTCGGCCTCATCGGCCTCGTCGCGACGTTGCTGGACACGGCTCGACAGGTCATCGAGCTCGGCTACTAGGTCGTCGCGCTCGCGGCGGGCCTTAGCCAACTGCTCCTGCTCAGCTTCTAAGTCGGGGCTGACGACAGAGGCAGACATTGCCTGCGTGCGATCAGAGTCGGAGTCGATGCCCTTGCTCGCACGGCAGTCCTCAAGGTCAGAGCGCAATGCACTGATCTCAGAACCCATGCGGCGGAAATCAACCACAATCTCATCAAGGAAGTCATCGACTTCTGTCTCGTCATAGCCACGCTTGAGATGCGTCGGCTTGAAGCTCTTCTTGATGACGTCTTCGGCGGTCAACGCCATGTTTCACCTCGCTGCGGATAGTCGATGAGCCTTGACACTGCACTGGCAACAGGACAAGTGCGGTCATGCTCGGTCACATTTACCTTAGCCCACACTAGTCACATTGGTGACTATCGCAAATGCCTAGAGCGCACATTTTTGGGGCTATCCACGCAGCGAGGTTATGGCTCCAGGTTGCCTTTGCCGTAGTCAATGTCACACCGCGGCCGCACAGGCCCACCCACTCAGGTCACTCTGCTCCGAGATCGGGCCCCACCAACCGGGCTCAGAAGGGGATCTGCGCCACGAAGACTCGGGCGATCGACACACCGAAGATGAGAACAAGGAACCCCAGGTCAAGCGCAATACCGCCGAGACGCAACGGCGGGATAACCCGGCGCAGCGCCTTGAGCGGCGGATCCGTGAGCGTGTAAACGCCCTCGGCGACCACAAGCACCAGGCCTGTCGGCTTCCAGTCGCGGGCAAAGACCTGCACCCAGTCAAAGACCAAGCGGCCCAAGAGCACGATGAAATAGAGAAAGAGGAGAAACCCCAGTGTGCTGCTAACAATCATGAGCTAATGATCTCAGCTCTGGTTGAAGAGACCAGACGGGGACTGCCCGGTCGGGGCTCCGCCTTCGACCTCGACATGAGAAGGCGAGAGCAAGAATACCTTGCTGGTCACTCGCTCGATCGAACCGTGCAGGCCGAAGGCCAAACCGGCAGCAAAGTCGACGAGGCGCTTGGCGTCTGAATCGTCCATCTCGGTGAGGTTCATGATGACCGGCGTCCCGGTGCGGAAGGACTCACCGATGTTCTTCGCCTCGTTGTAAGTGCGTGGGTGAATCGTGTTGATGCGGTTCATCTCACGTACCTCCGGCTCCTGGACTACCCGTGCAACCGGTGTCCGGCGTGGCAAGGAGTTACTTCAGCCTCGCGTTGGGTGGTCTCTTCGTCGTCCTCAGATGTGACCGACTTCATGGACTGAGCCGGACGCTGGTAGTTGTCCTGCTCGTCGTAGTCGTACTCTTCATCGAGTTCACTCAAGCCGAGGAACTCCATCGTTTTGCGCAGTGCCCCGGCCATATCAGCGAGCTCCTTGTGTATCGGTGCCACCACAGTGGGTGGTGCTGTCCCGAATGACGTTACCGGCCGGGATACCTCGATCCGAGGATTGCGCCGCCGACACGCAGGTGTGTCGCGCCAGCATTGATGGCTTGCTCTAGGTCTCCACTCATGCCGGCCGACATCCAGGTAGCTTGCGGATGCACCTGCTTCAGGTCATTGCAAGCTGCGGCCAGTGAGTCAAAGGCCCCTGCGCTTCCTGACCCTGGGCTCCATGTGGAGCAACCGCCATCAGCCCCAGCAACCGCAGGTGATCGCTCTGGGCAATCTTTTCTGCGAGAGATTGGACGCCGTTGAGCGGGACTCCTCCCCGGTCTGCGGCGGTATCCGGATCAAGGTTCACCTGAATCAAGGCCCCCATCCCCTCCGACCTCTCCCCTGCCTCACGGGCATGATCCACCGCGCGATCAAGTGCCGTGACCAGTTTGGGGCGGTCGACAGAGTGAACGACGTCCACATAGCGCGCGAGAGAACGTGCCTTCTTGCTCTGCACCTGACCAACGAAGTGCGTGGTGAATGGGCGGCTGCCTGAGGTGCCACTCTCACCACGGGCTTGGGCCCAATCGCGGAGGTCTGAAACTTTCTCCTCGCTTCTTGATCTCTGCTCTCGCCAAAATCGACTTGGCCCATCTCAAGCAAGAGTTGGCAATCACTGAGCGGGAAGAATTTGGTCACGGCGATCAGGGAAACACCGTCACTGTCACGGCCCGCGGCCTGGACTGCTTGTTTGATGCGACCCTGCACTGCCGCTAGACCTTGCTCAACCTCATGGCGTCGCTCGTCTTGGCCTATTTCGGTCACGCGGCTTCACCGCCGAGCGGAGGCAAGAGGCGAACGACCCCTGCATATCGGCCAGTTTGGCCTTCTCCGCGATAGGAATAGAGATCCTCGGACTCGCGCGCGCAACCAGGGACCCACGAACATGGCACCGATAACTCCGTGAGTTGGTCAACAACGCCCGCGGCGACGTCGATGGCCGGGGTCCCGGTCCAGGTGACGGCGGGAGTCACTGGACTCACCGCTCCCGCTGCCTCGCGCATCCTTAAAGGCACTTCGTAGCAGCGCCCGCAGATTGAGGGCCCGACGATGGCCTCTAAGCTGACCGCTCCGAGGTCTCGTAGGCGCTGGACTGTGGCCGGCACGACCCCCGCCATCATCCCTGGACGTCCCGCATGCGCCGCGGCTACGAGCCCAACCGATCGGTCCACCAACAGGACTGGTGTGCAGTCAGCGACCAACGCGGCAACTCCCTGCGAGGTGCCCCGTGCGACGATCCCGTCGACGTCAGGCGACCCAGAATGCTCTTGACCAGGATGCACCGTGTGCACATCACACCCGTGTTGCTGGCTCATGAACCTTAATTTGGCGGGCGCAAGCCCAAGAGACCGTGCCACTCGAGATCGATTTTCCGCCACCGCCGCTGGGTCATCTGCAACACCCGCACCGAGGTTGAGGGAGCCATAATGACCTTGACTCACCCCGCCATGTCGGTCAGTGAAGGCCCACTCCACGCCGTATCGCCCCGCTTCGGGCTCTTGCCGTTGTCGCCAATAGAACACACACCCAAGGTAGCCCGTCGCACCGACAGCCTCTGCGCGCACCCGGCAACGCGCCCCAGTGCTGGCCACCAGACGCGCGAAAGCCCTCGAGACTGTGCTCGAGGGCTTTCGCGAAGGGCTAGAGGAGAGTCCTACTTCAGGAAGTCGGGAACATCCAGATCGTCGCTGTCGTCGTATGACGGGGTGCGCGGAGGCTTAACCGGTGCGGACTCCTGAACGGGAGCTGCTGGTCGAACCGTGCCAGGCTCGCGTGGTTGTTCTGCCTGAGCCCGTGGCTGAGCAGCCTCGGAAGCCTGCGCGGTCTCCTGGAGGCTGGCGGAGCAGCCTGGTCGCGGTTGGTGCCACCAGCCTGGACCTGGCCCAATGCACGGTCGTCGCTGCGCTGCGTCGGTGCACCACTGTCGAAGCCGGCGGCAATCACCGTGACCCGCACCTCATCGCCGAGCGAATCGTCGATCACTGCACCGAAGATGATGTTTGCGTCGGGGTGCGCTGCCTCTTGCACCAATCGGGCGGCCTCGTTGATCTCAAAGAGACCAAGGTCCGAGCCACCCTGCACCGAGAGCAGCACGCCATGCGCGCCTTCGATGCTGGCCTCAAGCAAGGGGACGAAATCGCCAGCTCGGCGGCTTGGACCGCGCGATCCTCACCCCTGGCCGATCCGATGCCCATCAGAGCAGAACCGGCGCCCTGCATAACGGACTTAACGTCGGCGAAGTCGAGGTTGATCAAGCCGGGGTGGTGATTAAGTCTGTGATGCCCTGCACACCAGAGAGGAGCACCTGGTCAGCGCTGCGGAAAGCGTCCAACATGCTCACGGCACGGTCGGAGATCGACAATAGACGGTCATTCGGGATGACGATCAGCGTGTCGACCTCGTCGCGCAATGCGGCGATCCCCGACTCTGCCTGGTTGGCGCGACGCCGGCCTTCAAAGGTGAAGGGTCGAGTGACCACGCCGATTGTCAGAGCACCGAGAGACTTCGCGATCTTGGCGACCACGGGTGCGCCACCGGTACCGGTGCCACCACCCTCACCAGCGGTGACGAAAACCATGTCAGCACCGCGAAGGGCCTCTTCGATTTCTTCGGTGTGGTCTTCAGCTGCGCGACGACCCACCTCGGGGTCTGCGCCAGCGCCAAGCCCACGAGTGAGCTCGCGGCCGACATCAAGCTTGACGTCGGCGTCACTCGTGAGGAGGGCCTGGGCATCCGTGTTCACCGCAATGAACTCCACACCCTTGAGACCGACCTCGATCATGCGGTTGATGGCGTTGACGCCACCTCCGCCGATTCCTACGACTTTGATGACGGCGAGGTAGTTCTGCGCTGCTGACACAATGCGCCTTTCGTGGAGTCCCTTGCTAATCGGTCCAAGCGGGGGCAACCCAGATGTGGTCTGAATCGCCGTCGCCTACGTGGCAATCATAGAACTGGTGGTCACGATTTGATTGCGACTCTCGACCTCTACTCAAGGTTGACTGAAACTACTCGTCCGCGACGTTCTCCAAACCGCTGACAACCGGGTTCTCCGGTGCCGACAAATCAACCACCAGTGGGGCCGGAGCATCTGCCGATATCTGAGGTTGGCTAAAGAGCGCCACCAGCACCTCACCCTTGAGTTCCTGCGACTCAGCGGGCCCCCAGAGCACTTCAACCTCGCCCACGGAGAACCTCAGATCGCCATCGGCAGTGATCTCCAGGTCGCCTATTTCGGCACCTAACTCGTCACTGCCAAAAGCCGCCGAAATGTAAAGCGCCTGACGCACCGATTCCGTTGAAACATCTCCTCGCTTGGCGGCCACAACAGCGAGCCCGGGGGTTTGTCTTCGACCTCGTCGTAAAGCACGCCATCGGCGGCTGCGAACTGCAAAGAATCCGCACCATCCTGATCCACCACGATGGCTGGGGCACGCAACCCGAGTCGCAAAACTACCGAATCGGGCCACTGCCGGTCGACGTCAACGCTGAGCACCCGTGGGTCTTCCAGGACCCGCTCGGTAACGCCGTCGCTGTCGACCCTGGCCAGTGGGGTCCCCTGCTGAATCCCAGCCTGTGAGACCGCTTGCTCAGCAACCTCGCCCTGCGCACCCTCAACCGATACGGTCGCCACCGTGAAGATGGGCAAGTAGGCCAACAGCACAATCGCGGCCCCCAGCACCGCAACAGTTCCTACCCACCACGCCACTAATTTGGGGCGCCGCCGAACAGCCTGTGCTCGCGCTGCAAATCGATGATGAACCGGGGACGCCTTAGTCATCGGCTGTGGCTCCGCCGTTCTGATCAGTTGCTGCTCCAGACAATGCGTCCACCAATCGTGGACCAAGTGTGGTGATATCTCCTGCGCCCACGGTCAACACGAGGTCACCGGCGCGCAATAGCGGCGCGAGTTGAGTGGGCGCCTGCGCCAGATCGCGAACGTCATCGAGCACCTGCGTTGCACCTCCCAAATCCGCGATCGCTTGGGTGATCAGTTGGCTTGTCACCCCGGCAATTGGCTCCTCTCGCGCACCATAAATGTCTAAGACCGACACGACATCTGCGGCTGAAAGCCCCGCCGCAAACTGCGCGACGAAATGCTGGGTGCGGCTGTACAGATGCGGCTGAAAGACCACAACAAGGCGGCCACCGGTTGACTGAGTCACTGAAAGGCCAGCTTGGACCACAGCCGCGACCTTGTCCGGGTTGTGCGCATAGTCATCCACCACGCTCACGCCAGTCGCTTCGCCAACTCGCTGGAAGCGTCGGTCTGCACCGGGAAGGATGCGAGCCCGGACAGAGCGGCCCTGGTATCCCCACCCGCGCCTGCCGTCGCTGCCACCAGGGCAGCACAAGCATTGGCAATGTTGTGCGCCCCTGGCATCGGGACATTCAAGGTATGTCGCTGGCCCGGCGAAGCATCCCCCACCGGGGCTTGCCACAACAGTTGCGCCGTCGACGACATACCAACCGAGTCAACTGACTCAATCCGCACGTCGGCACCCGCGGCACGTCCCCACGTGTGCACCCTCAACCCTTGCTCTTTGGCCAGCGCCACGAGTGGCGCAGAGCCAGCATCATCGGCATTAATGACCAGGAGCCCGCCAGCGGAGATGGTGCCAACGAATTGAGCAAACGCTGCCTGCACTCCCGCGAAGTCGCCATAGAAGTCCAGGTGGTCTGGCGTCACATTGGTCACGATCGCGATATCTGGTCGATAGACGAGGAATGATGCATCACTCTCATCTGCTTCGACCACTACCGGGCCAGCCCCAAGGGCCGCGTTCCCCAGTCCACCTGCCAGCGGCGACCCGATCACATACCCGGGCTCTAGATCCGCGGCTAACAGGGCAGAAGTCAACATGGCGCTCGTCGTCGTCTTGCCGTTGGCACCGGCGACAGCAATCGTGCGGCGATCTTGCAACAGCGCAGCAATCCCTTGCGCGCGGTGCAAAACTCGCAAACCTTGGTCTCGAGCGGCCACCAACTCTGGATTTGACTCTTTGATCGCGCCAGAAATGATGATGGTCTCGGCGTCGGCGACATGAGCTGCGTCGTGTCCAACAAAACTCGTGCTCCAGCCTCTTCAAGGCTTCGTAGCGCTGGGGAATCCCGCTGGTCGGAGCCAGACACTCGGTACCCCGCAGCCAAGAAAAGTCGAGCTACCCCAGACATGCCAGCGCCACCAATGGCGATGAAGTGGACGGCACCGAGGGATTCAGCCCAGGGGCTTCCTGGGTAAAGTCGAATCGCCCCTGGGTTACGGATGAAACCACTAACGCTTCGCCGCCTCATAAATCATGGCAACAAGCGCGTCGTCCCCGTCTCGGTGCCCAATCGCAGCGGCTGCTGCACTCATCTGCTCAACGCGGGATGAGTCTGCTAACAACGGGATGACGACGTTCTTGACCCACTCGACGTCGACCTCGTAGTCATCGGTCAGTGTTGCACCGCCAGCGGCGACAAGGTCTTGCGCGTTCAGTCGCTGCTCGCCATTGCCAATGGGGAGCGGCACCAGAGCCGCAGGGAGCCCGATCGCTGCGATTTCGCACAAGGTGCCTGCTCCTGAGCGGCATACCGCGAGGTCGGCACTGGCATAGGCGAGGTCCATCCGGTCTGAATAAGTGATCGCCCGGTAGCGGTTCTTGAGCGACTCTTGAGCGGGCAAGGCAATTTCTTTGCCTTCTCCGGTGATGTGCAAAACCTGAACACCAGCGTCGGTAATTGCAACGGCCGCTTCTGAGAAGGCGTCATTCAGCCTGGCGGCGCCCAGCGATCCACCAAAGACCAGCAGAGTTTGCACATCGGGATCCAACTCAAAGTGCTCTCGGGCAAACCTGCGCAGACCATCGCGATCCAAGTTGGAGATCTCGGCGCGCAGCGGCATCCCAATGTGCCTAGCCCCCGGCAAAGGTGTGCTGGCAAACGTCGTGGCGATGTGGAGTGAACCTCGCGCCCAACTTATTTGCTAGTCCTGGCCGGGCGTTCTGTTCGTGGATGACGATAGGCAGCCCCAAGCGCCGCGCTGCCAAATAGGCAGGCGTGGCGACATACCCGCCGAATCCAACCACGACATCGGCCTTCGCCTCCCGCATCGCGGTGGCTGCTGCTGACGGCCCCAGACATTGCGGCCGGGAACTTAATGGCTGCGCCATTGGGTCGACGCGGAAACGGCGCCTTGGGCAGCACGTGGAACGGATAGCCGCGGGCCGGGACAAGCCTGGCCTCAAGCCCTCAGCAGTGCCAAGCACTGTCAAGACCGTCTCGGGGTCACGGCGACGCAGCGCGTCGGCCGTGGCGAGCAGCGGGTTGACGTGACCAGCCGACCCTCCCCGGCGAGAACAACGGAGAATGGGGCAGCATCGGTCATGAACGGCTCCTTCGGACAGGCAGCGCAGCGAATGTGCGGCGCAAAGTTGATGGGCGGCCCTTCAGCGCAGCATCACACCCTGGCACCGATCGAGCCATGCTCAAGAGCAGGCCCAAGCCGATCAGGGCCGAGATAAGCGCTGTCCCACCACTACTCACGAACGGTAGCGGCACACCGATGATGGGGAGCATGCCGATGACGGACCCGACGTTCAACATGGCTTGGGCAACGATCCAGACCATCACACCAGCGGTCGCCAACCGGACAAACGGGTCCGTGCTGCTGCTGATAATGCGGAAGCAGGCGTAGGCAAACAAGCTGAATAGCGCCAGGACAAGCAAAGTGCCCGGCAAACCGAGCTCTTCCCCGATGATCGCCAGAATGAAGTCGTTGTGCGGCTCTGGCAGCAGCGACCACTTCTCGCGGCTGGCACCGGGGCCGACGCCCCACCAACCACCATCGGCCAGTGCATACTCTGCGTGCACCTTCTGGAAGCAGCCTTCAACCTGTGGATTGCTGCAGATACCACCCAACCAGGCATCAATCCGCTGCATGCGGTTGTCACTGTTGAGCGCCAGGAAGGCGACGCCTGCGGCCCCGAGCGCACCGAATAGTGCGTACCAACGCAGTGGCAATCCGGCCACAAAAGCATGCCGGCAGCGATGGCCAGCAAGATCATCGCCGTTCCGAGGTCACGACCGGCAACGACCAGACCAACGATGACAGCAACGCCAGGCACGATAAAGGGGAAAATCGCCAGCCCAATTCGATCCATCACTTTGCGCCGGTTGGCCAAGATGGTGGCGCCAAAGACGATCACTGCCACCTTGGCAAACTCGGAAGGCTGCAGGGTTTTCCCGCCCAAGGAAATCCAGTTGCGGTTGCCTTGAAGTCGACGCCCAATGGCGAGAACACCAGTGCCTGCAGGCCAATAGCCAGGAACATCCCTGGGATCGCCAGACGCTTCCACCAGGCGATCGGCAACCGAGAAGCTATGTAGGCCAAGGCGACGCCGATGGACATAAACATCAGTTGTTGCAGAAACAGACCGTAGGAGTTACCGGTGGCTGCGTACTCCTGAACGGTGGAGGCCGAAAGCACCATCACCAGGCCAATAGAAACCAGCGACGCAACGCTAATCAGCACCAAGTAGTACGGCGCCACCGGCGAACGCAGCCACTCGCCAGCTGAGGCGAGTGACGAGCCGGCTGTTTGAGGCTGGCTAGAACTGACCTTGCGAGCCCGCGCAACATTGCGCGAGGTAGTGGTCACGATGGGCTACCGATTGCCCGCCGCACAGCATCTGTGAAGGAGGCGCCACGGGCCTGATAGTTCTCGAACATGTCAAGGAGGCCGCCGCCGGAGCCAACAGGACAACATCGCCTGGCTTGGCAGCAGTTGCAGCAGTAGCAACTACCCGATCCATCACGTCAGCGGACTGTTCGGCAGGGTCATACGGCCAGTGTTGTCGCTCTGCACGATATGGACCGGCACCTCGGGCGCGTGTCGGCGCAATGCTGCTTCAATCTGGGCTGCATCAGCTCCCATGAGCACGGCTGCTCGGAGTCGAGACGCAGCCGCAGCAACGAGGTCATCTACATCAGCGCCCTTCAGCAGCCCACCTGCAACCCAAACAACACGCTCGTAGGCCTGGATAGAGGCAGCTGCGGCATGTGGGTTGGTGGCTTTGGAGTCATTCACAAATCGGACGTCGCCCGCAACGGGCAACTCGGTGATCCGATGCTCCTGGGGCGCAAAGTCCCTAAGGCCCTGCTGCACCGCTGCGGTCGGAACCCCCACGGCACGGGTTAGGGCTCCTGCCGCCAACGCATTGCTGACCGTATGCGGGGCTGGGGAACCCGCTGAGTCAAGGTCTTGGAAGGTCGCCAGCTCGGCGGCAGAAGTCGCCCGGTCTTCGATGAAGGCCCGATCTGCCAGGACATCCTCGACAACACCGACCATCGAGAGCCCTGGGGTGCCGATGGTGAATCCAACGGCACGGGCGCCCTCGACCACATCAGCCTGCGCCACCATGGCCTCGGTTCGCGGGTCTTGGACGTTGTAGACACACGCAACAGTGGTGTTGTCGTAGATCTTGGCCTTGGCCGCGGCGTACTCCTCGAATGAGCCGTGCCAGTCGACATGGTCCGGCGCAACGTTCAGCACGCACGAGGAGAGCGCCGAGATGCTGTAGCTGTAGTGCAACTGGAACGAGGACAGCTCAACGACCAGGACGTCGTACGGGTCCGTGTCCAGGATTGCTTCCATCACCGGCTTGCCCACGTTGCCGACAGCAATTGCGCGCAGACCTGAGGCCTGCAAGATCGACTCAACCATCTTGACGGTCGTAGTCTTGCCATTGGTGCCAGTCACCGTGATCCAGGGAGCAGCCCCAACCTCAGGCCGAATCCGCCAGGCTAATTCAACCTCGGCCCAAATAGGGATCTGCTGGGACTCCGCATGCGCCAAGATCGGTTGGCTGGGGCGCCACCCTGGTGAGGTCACCACGAGATCAATATCGTCTTGTGGCCATTGCGCCACGTGCTCGGCACCGCGCCGGACATCCGCACCGAGGACCTCAAGCAGGTGAGCCTTCTCGTCTTGAGCCTCCGTGCCATTCCCAGCGTCAACCACGATCACCGAAGCGCCCAATTCGAGCAGGGCGTCGGCTGCCGCAAATCCGCTAACACCCATGCCCGTGACGAGCACTCGAAGGCCAGCCCAATCAGCACCAGCATGGGTCAATCCAGCAAAGCGATCGCTCACAGTTGGGTCACCCATTCGGCGTAGAACAGGCCAAGCCCGATGGCGACGCAGATCCCGGCGATAATCCAGAATCTGATCACGATGGTTACTTCGGCCCACCCCAGCAACTCAAAGTGGTGTTGCAAGGGGCCATTCGGAAGACGCGCTTGCCGGTCATCTTGAACGAACCCACTTGGATGATCACCGACAGCGTGATGATGACGAAGAGGCCACCTAAGATAGCCATCAGCAGTTGGGTGTGCGTCACGATGGCCAAGCCTGCCAAGGCGCCACCCAGGGCCAGCGAACCGGTGTCTCCCATGAATATCTTGGCTGGCGAGGCGTTCCACCACAGAAAGCCGAAGCACGCGCCGGCGAGACAACCGGCAACAACCGCCAGGTCAAGGGCGTCGCGAACGTCGTAGCAGTTGGGGCCGGGGGTGATCTGACAGTTCTGGTTGTACTGCCAAACGCCAATGAGAACGTAGGCACCGAAGACCATGACGGAAGCGCCAGTGGCGAGCCCGTCCAGCCCATCCGTGAGGTTCACGCCATTGCTAGCACCAGCGATCATGATGTTGGCCCAGAGCACAAATAGCACCAGGCCGCCAATGGTGCCAGCGGCCGCAAAGTCAATATCGGTGTCGCGCACGAAGGAAATCGCCGTGCTGGCTGGCGTGCGGAAACCATCAGAGGGGAACTGCAACGCCAGCACCGCGAAGATCACAGCCACGGCGGTCTGTCCGAGCAGTTTTTCCCAGGACCGCAGCCCCAGGCTGCGTTGCTTTGAGATCTTGATGTAGTCGTCAAGGAATCCAACGAGACCCAGGCCTGCCATCAAGAACAGAACAAGCAGGGCGCTCAAGGTGAATCGACTGGTGGAGAGGTCAATCCACCCGATGAGGTCCGCTACGTACAGCAGTCCATGGGCAAGGAAGTAGCCCAACAACGTGGCCGCAATAATGACCGCGCCACCCATCGTGGGCGTGCCACGCTTGGTGTGGTGCGAGGTAGGACCGTCATCGCGGATGAACTGGCCATAGCCACGGGCCACCAAGAATTTGATGAAGAGTGGAGTGCCAAACAGGGCGAAAAGCATGGAGAGCCCCGCGGCCAAAAGCACATTGATCATGGAGCTACCTCACCCTGCGCCAAATCATCGCCAAGCAAGCGCAACCCTGAATCACGACTGGACTTCAACAAGACAACGTCTCCTGGCTGCAACTGATGATCAAGAAATGCTTTGGCTTCGGCTACATCATCAACCTCATGGCTGGCTCCCCCAAGTCGTCAAACTTTTGCGCTGCACCTTGTGCGCCTTGACCAATGCTCAAAACGAGGTCCAGGCCCAGGCCAGCGGCTTGCTCGCCGATCGCTTCATGTTCGGCCTGGCTCTGCACGCCCAACTCACGCATCTCACCGATCACGGCAATGGCTCGTCCTTGACCGCGCATACTGGCCAACGCTCGCAAGGCGGCACGCATGGAGTCGGGGTTGGCGTTGTAAGCGTCGTTGACAATGGTGATCCCGTCGGCACGCTCGGTGACCTGCATACGCCACCGAGAGCCAGCCGATGCCGAAGCCAAGTGCTCGGCGATGTCAGCGATCGGCATACCCCACTCTTGGGCGACGGCAGCCACCGAGAGCGCATTTCCAACGTGGTGTTCGCCATGCAGGCTCAGCGCCACCTCGATCGGCGCCTCGTCAGGGAAGTGCATCGTGAACGAAGCCTGCCCCTTGCCATTCAGGCGCACATCGGTGGCCCGGATGTCGGCGATTTCGCTTAAGCCCACCGTGATGACTCGGGCTGAGGTTTGATCCGCCATCGCCAGCACGACGTCATCGTCTGCGTTCAGGACAGCCAAGCCTTCGGCGGGCAGCGCCCGCACCAATCCAGCTTTGGTATGCGCAATCGCTTCTCGGGAGCCAAACTCACTCAGGTGGGCAATGCCAACATTGAGGACTACACCAACCTGTGGCGGCGCGATGCGCGTGAGGTACTCAATGTGACCGACGCCCGATGCACCCATTTCAGCGACCAGATACTCAGTTTCCTCAGTCAGCCGGGAAACAGTGAGCGGAACGCCAACTTCAGAGTTGTACGAGGCGATCGGCGCGAGCGTCACCCCGAGGTTTTCTATGACGTGAGCCATCAAGTCCTTGGTTGAGGTCTTACCCGAAGACCCCGTGATGCCCACTGTGCGCAAGCCTCCCGCAGCCAAACAGCGGTCATAGACTTCGCGGGCCAACGCGGCGAATGCCTCTTGGACGTCGGCAACCACGACGCTAGGTGCCTCCGAGACGACCCGAGAGACTAGAGAAGCTGTCGCTCCAGCTGCGATCGCGTTGTCGACGAAATCGTGCCCGTCGGCGTGTTCACCCATGCGGGCCACGTACAGACTGCCTTCGCCCACTTCACGCGAGTCGGTCACGACATCGGCATCAACGATGGCATCGCTGAACTGCGGCGGAACAACCGCTCCAGAGGTAGCGATGGCAATTTCGCGCAGCGTCAGGGGAATCACGCACGCATCCTTTCGTTAGGGCAGTGTCACTCATCTCGGATTGCGATATCTCCCAGAGTTACCCTGGTCCCTCCCCCGGCGCTGGTGCATCGGGGTCGAATTCAACAGCGACCTCGGTCTGCGGCTCGTCGATGGGAGCGATTCCGCCCTCCTGCAGCGCATATCGCATGATGTCCGCAAAAACGGGCCCAGCGATAGTTCCACCGTACTGGCTTATCTGGGTCGGCCTCTGCACCGTGACTGCGACCACATATTTTGGATCGTCGGCCGGTGCATAGCCAATAAACGAAGCAGTCGTGCGGTCGTACTTACCCAATTCGGGGTCATATCGGTCGGCTGTACTGGTCTTTCCTGCAACGTGATAGCCATCGATGGCAGCCTGTGGCGCGGTCCCCGAGGGGGTCGGCACCTGCTCCATGATCTGAGTCAAGGTGGTCGCCGTTTCGCTGGACACGATCCGCTCACCTTCTGGCTGAGGCTCCGCCTGATAGACGCCGTCATGGTCCGTCACGCCAGAGACCAGGGTGGGCTGAATGCGGACCCCGTCGTTGGCCATCGTTTGGTAGACCGACATCTGCTGCAAGGCATTGCTCGAAAGACCCTGGCCAAACATCATGGTGAACTTGCTGGTGGCGCTCCAGGACTCTGGTGCGGGAACCACGCCTGATGACTCACCAGGTAGGCCCAACCCAGATGTGGTGCCCAGGCCGAACTTCAGCAGGTAGTCATAGAAGACATCGTCATCCAGCTTTTCGCCGTAGAGGATGGTTCCCATGTTGCTTGAGGTGGCGAGAACGCCAGCAAACGTCAGATCTTGCTGCGGGTGGTCATGGGCATCCTTAAAATTTTGCCCGGCCCGGGTCATACCCACCGGCACAACGATTGGCGTGTCAGAAGTGACGATACCTTCCTCAAGTGCTGCCGCAGCGGTGATCAACTTGCCAGTTGACCCCGGCTCAAAGACATCCTCCACGAGTGCGTTGCGCATCCCATCGGCACTCTGTGTTTCGTCCGTCGGGTCGAAGGATGGATAGCTAGCCGCGGCCACGATGCGTCCGGTGTCGACTTCCTGGACCAACGCATACCCACTGAGGGCTGCAGATTCCTTCACCCGCTGCTCGACAGCGTTGTAGGCGTACCACTGCAAGTCTGAGTCGATAGAGAGATGAACAGTGTCACCGGGAACGGCTTCGGTCACGGTGATATCGCCTGTTGTGATGACTTCGCCAGCACCGCCGCGTTCGTACAACTTTTCGCCAGCAACGCCCTGCAGCACTTCATCACGCGTCAACTCCAGACCACCAGCTGGATAGTCGGGGTCGCTGATCCAGCCCAGCAAGGGAGCAGGTGCTGCCCCGAGCGGATAATCGCGCTGGAAAATGGTGGTGCTGGTGATGCCCGGGATGCCGAGGTCCTTGATCTCTTGCCATTGCTCAGGCGAGATGCTGGGCAGCAGGATTCCGTACATACCTTCGGTTTGGGTGATCTTTTGGGCAATGTCGCTCGGATCAGCGCCGGTAATTTCGGCGATGTCAGCAGCGGCGCCATCAATGCCCTTGGCGGCGAGAGTTCGCTCGGTTCCTGTCCCTTCCCACCGCTCATACAGAGGCACGTTCAACGGGTTTACCTCGACGCGAGCCCGTTCAGTGTCATCGGCAAGGATTTCTCCGTTGGCGTCCACTATGGAGCCACGGGCTGCGGGAATGGTGACGTTTGTCAGTCGGTCATTGACAGCGGCTTCTGAGACGGAAGCTGCGTCCAGGCCCTGCAGTCGGAAAAGTTGCGCCGCGAACAGGCTGAAGACCATAAAAACAAAGATCAGCAACAATCTGGCACGGCGCTGTGGGTGTGAAACCCCACGGCCGTGAACGACAGTAGATCGAGTCCGTGCCACTGGTCACTCTCCCGCTACTGCGTCCTCATCGGCGCTAACTGCACCGTCATCTGCCGCTGGAGCAGACATTTGCACGGTATAAGTCTTGCCGTCGACTACCCCGGCCGCCACGCCGACGACCGCACTGTCCGAAAGCCGGAGCACTGCTGTTGAGGGAGAAGAGACCATGCCGAGGTCCTCGGCGCGCTCAGCCAATGTTGCTGGCGACTGCAGTTGGGAAACTTCCGCCTCAAGCGAGACCTGGGTGGCATGGAGCCGAGCGTTCTCTGACTGCAGCGCACTCAGATCGAATGAGCCTTCGGCTCGAAGGGTGTTCAACAGTAGCGCTGCGATGAAACTCGTGACGATCATCAGTGCGATGATCGCGCCCATCCCGATGTGCAGACCGGATTTTGGCGCGGCATCGACAACCCGGAGCGCGGGGCGCTTCGCCGTCGTGGTCGCGCGGGTGGGTCGCGGCGTCGCACGAACCGTGGCGGTCATCTGGCTCATCGGGTCCTCTTCCGCTGACCGGGCTGGGTGTTCATCTGTTCTTTGATCCGCATCGCGGCGCGCACCCGGACAGATGCGGCGCGAGAGTTGCTTGCCGTCTCGGTTTCGGAGGCTTTTTCTGCCCCGCGGGTGAGCATCTTGAGCCATGGCTCGTGCTCGGGTAGCTCAACCGGGAACTCTGGTGGCGCGGAGCTAGTTGAGCCAGCCACCAGGGCCCGTTTGGTGATTCTGTCCTCGAGGGAGTGATACGACATGACGACGATTCGCCCGTCGACGCTGAGCTTCTCGAGTGCCTTGGGCAGCGCATCTGCCCAGACTGATAATTCTTCGTTAACGGCGATTCTGAGGGCTTGAAAGGTGCGCTTGGCCGGGTGTCCACCCGAACGCTGCGAGGCTGCCGGCACTGCTTTGGACAACAAGTCGACCAATTCGCCGGAAGTTTCCCAAGGCTTGACCTCACGTCGTTCAACCAGTTGCCGCGCAATTTTGCGGGCGAACCTCTCTTCGCCGTACTCCTTGAGGATTTGTTCCAGATCTGCGCTGCTCCAGATGTTCAGCACATCTGCCGCTGTCATGCCTTGGCTCTGGTCCATCCGCATGTCCAACGGAGCATCTACCCGATAGGCGAAGCCGCGATCTTCAGCGTCCAGTTGCAGGGAGGAAACACCAAGATCGAAGAGCGCACCCTGCACGGAAGCAATCTCTAGGTCGCTCAGGACCTCGTCGATTTCGTCGTACACCGAGTGAACGGGTGTGAACCGGTCACCGAACTCGGCGAGACGCTCGCCTGCCAACTGCAGCGCTTCGGTGTCACGGTCAATGCCGATCACCCGCGCGTGTGGGCAAGCACGCAAGATCGCCGCGGCGTGGCCGCCCATCCCGAGGGTCCCATCCACCAAGATCGACCCTGGCTCTTGCAACGCAGGTGCGAGCAACTCAACGATCCGATCGCGCATGACCGGAACGTGCCGCCGTTCGGCTACTCCGCGATCAATCATGTAGTGCTCCGATTCAGGCTGTTCATGCTGGGTTGTGCTTGCTGGGTGGGTGTGGGTCTGCCCTGAAGTCGGGGCCCTCACCGCCTTTGACAGGCGATCCGGCACTGGGGAAGGAGTGTCGGAGCTTTGCCGGGCCCGGCGCCGGGGAAGTGGCGACGGGACACGAGGCGGGGAGAGACCGGATCTCAGGGGTGACCGGCCCGGTCATAACAATCCGGGAACCACTTCCTCTGCTTGATCGGCGAAACTCTGCTCTGTTTGCGCGAGGTAGCTAGTCCATGCGCTGGTGTCCCAGACCTCAAGGCGAGAACCGGCACCGATGACCGTGCACTCGTGGGTGAGGCCCGCATACTCGCGCAGCGTGGCCGGCACCGTGATGCGGCCTTGCTTGTCCGGGATTTCGTCGGAGGCTCCCGACAAGAAAACTCGCTGATAGTCACGGACGGCCCGGTTGCTCGTCGGCGTCGACTGCATGGAGGTAGCGATGCGCTCGAATTCAGTCATCGGGAACACGTACAAGCAGCGCTCCTGGCCGCGCGTAACGACGAGCCCGCTCGCCAGACGCTCCCGGTATTTAGCCGGAAGAAACATCCGCCCCTTGTCGTCAAGCCGAGGGGTATGGGTGCCAAGAAACATGCTCCACACCCCTTCCTCGTTTGTCGGAATGAGTGGACGACTCTCCCGTAGGCCCCACGATACTCCACTCTGCCCCACTGTCAACGCAGAAACGGCCATTATTGAACTCTTCAGTACAGCATTTGCCCAGGTAGAACGCATGTGGAGCAAGGTGGGGGAAATCTACGCGATTTCACTCTCGGCTCCCCCGCGCCCCCTCGACTAGCGGCGCGTCTCATGACAAAAGACCAGGTCACCTGCCGCGGATGACCAAGCGCCCGTGTATGCGTGGGCTCAGTGGAGCAAGGTGGGGAGCCTGGGGAATGTCCCACTGAGACAGACTCGGCCAGCGCCCTGCGAGCATGAGTCAGGATGTTAGGGCAGGATTCAGTCATGTCGCTCAGCAGCCAGACTCAGCCAGATCTCGACACCGTGCGCGAGGTCGCCTCCGACGTGCACCGTGCTATCTCGACCGTGATCCAAGGCAAAGAGGACGTCATTGGCACGACGGTTACTGTGCTGTTGGCCCAAGGGCACCTGCTCCTTGAAGACGTCCCCGGGGTAGGCAAGACGATGTTGGCCAAAGCCGTCGCCAAGGCCATTGACTGCGAAGTGAGTCGGATTCAGTTCACTCCTGACTTACTACCTAGTGACATCACTGGGGTCAGCGTCTTCAATCAAGAGACTCGGCACTTTGAGTTCCGCCGCGGAGCGGTATTTGCCAACGTCGTGGTCGGCGACGAAATCAACCGGGCCTCCCCTAAGACTCAATCCGCCCTGCTGGAGTGCATGGAAGAGCACCAAGTAACAGTGGATGGTCACACCTACTCACTGCCCGGCCCGTTCTTGGTGATGGCCACTCAAAACCCCATCGAGATGGAGGGCACGTACCCACTTCCTGAAGCTCAGCGCGACAGGTTCATGGCCCGCATCTCCGTGGGCTATCCCAGCGCAACCGCCGAAGCCCAGATGTTGCTTTCACACGGTTCGACAGACCCGCTGACCGCTCTGCAACCCGTGACCACCGCTGAGCAAATGCGACACGTGGTCAACGCCGTGCGCAAACTGCACGCTGCTCCAGCCTTGCGTCAGTATGTTGTCGACCTAGTCGCCGCCACCCGCAGCCACCCCCAATTGCGGTTGGGGGCCTCCCCGCGTGCCAGCCTGCAACTCCTGCGCGCCTCCTGCGCTCATGCTGCGCTGACCGGGCGTGATCACGTCATCCCCGAGGATGTTCAGTTCATGGCTGCGACGGTGCTGCCCCATCGCCTGATGCTCAGTGGCGAAGCCCAACTGGCGCGCGCGACGACCGAATCGATCACGGCCGACATCATCCGCAACACTCGAGTGCCAGCCGCTTCGTGAATCCATTGCAGGTTCTGACACCCCGCGGCCACACGTTTTTGTGGTTGGGGATTGTCGCCGTCCTCTGCGGAATGGGGTTGGGCTATCCCGACGTCACCAGGATTGGGCTCGCGTTAGCGCTCTTACCCGTGGCAATGCTGATTGTCTCGCGGCGTCGGACCCCGTCCCTGGCCGTCTCCCGAACAGTCGAACCCAGCCGCCTTGAAGCGGGGCAAAACGCCGCTGTGCTCGCCACCTTCACCAACGTTGGGCGGCGCCGCACTTCGCCGTATCTAGCGACCGAGACGCTGCCTCGCGCCCTAGGCGCCTCTCCTCGCTTTCTGCTGCCAAGCTTGACGGTCGGTGCCGAATACACCGTCCGCTATCCCGTACACGGGCACTTGCGCGGCTCATACCAAGTAGGCCCACTGGGCTTGCGCCATCGAGACGCTCTGGGCCTGACCTACGTCGCGGTTCGTCTTTCGTCCACGTCTGAGGTCATCGTTTTGCCGCGGCTGCTCCCCGTTGGGGGTGACGCCGGGCTGCCAGCAAGTCAGGGCGAGAAAGGTGATCGACCGCTGATGTCCGCCCTGCACGGTGAGGATGACGCCAGTATTCGCACCTATCGCCACGGGGATGAATTGCGCAGGGTGCACTGGCCAGCAACGGCCAACCGGGGCGAACTCATGGTGCGCCAAGAGGACCGGCCGGCCCAACGACGCGCTGTTTTGATCATCGACACACGGGCTGAGGCCTATGCGGGCAGCCACCCAGAAGTCTTTGAGTATGCAGTCTCGGCGGCAGCGTCGATAGCGCACCACCTTGTGGCGAACGGCTTTACGTTGCACCTGGTCAGCCCGACCTCGGTCCGAAATGGTCGGGCAGCTGCCAGTATCGACATCAACGAGGCTATGGACTCCTTGCTCGACTCACCCTGGAGCGCAAGGTTGGGCTCGAGCAGACCATGTCTGGTGCGCATGCCCTGACCGCAGGTGGGTGCTTGAGTGTGGCTATTGTCTTCGCCTACGACCGCGCTGATCTCGCAAAGTTGGCTCAAGTGCGGGCCTCTGGCCATGAAGGTCGGGCTCTGGTCCTTGATCCACACAGTCAGGCGCTGCGCCCCAGCGAAGACGGCCCTGCCGCTCCCCTGCTACACAGCGGCTGGAAGGTGGCGACGGCCGGGCCCGACATACCTCTTTCCCGAAGCTGGAGCTTGCTTGGTGGGAAGCGATGAGAAAAATCGAACTTCATTGGGGACGCGTCTTGCCTGCCGAGGGTGTCCTCGCCGGATTGGCGTCCTTGTCCGTGGCATGGCCACTCACCACCCTCTTGGATGGCAGTTCCTGGTGGCAGCCAGCAGCAGTCGTCATTGCTGTAGTCGCCATCACAGGAATGCTGACCCGGCTGCTCGGCTTCCTCTCCGGGTGGGTATGCCTCACTCAACTATTCGCCAGCATGGCCACGGTCACATGGCTCTACTTGGGGGATTCCCTGGCTTATGGCCTGCCCACCGCCTCGACTTTGCCCCTAGCTGGCGACCTTCTCCAAGATGCTGGCGAAGTGCTGCGGACGTTCGCAGCACCTGCCCCAGTGCCTGCCGGCGTCGCATTTCTCGTGGTCCTCATTTTGGGGCTCACCTGCGTGGCGGTCGATACCATCGGTGTCACTGCCGAGTCACCCGCCGCTGCTGGCATCCCACTCGCGGCGACCTTCATGGTCTCAGTTTCCAACAATGGCGATGCACTGCGGCCATGGTTCTTTGTCACGACCGGGGCCTTTGGCTGCTCCTGATCATCCAGCAGCACCGACACATCCTCGGCTCCTGGCCATCCCGTGGTGCTGGAGCCGACCACGACCAGGCGAAGAGCCGTGCGGCGGCTCGCTCCGGTGTCCTCAGCGCCCGTGTTCTGGTGGGGGCAGTCCTCGTCTGTTCGGTAGTTCTCGCGACGCTCCTGCCACACCTGCCCCCGACCTTTTTGTCGGACGGCTTAGCGACAAACCCCGACGCCAATAATGTCAGCGGCGGCACCGGCGGATTGAGTTTCATCGAAACCATGGATCCTGCCCAAGACCTCAGAAATCAGTCACAGGCTCCGGTCTTGGCATACACAACCGATGCGCAGGTCGCCGCTCCCCTACGGGTGACGAGCACCAGCAATTTCTCCGACGGTGTGTGGCAACCGCCGGATGACTCGGTGGTCCCACAGATTCGACTGGACGAGATTGGTGGCGGCCCCACCGACGGCACCGGCGATGTGGCCCAAGTGGAGGTTCTATCGAACAACCTCAACGCTCCGCACCTAGCGATCTCCACTCCTCTCGACGAGCTCGGGCCTGAAGTTGACCCGCTCTACAACCCTGCTGGCGCGACCGTCGTCGTCGACCGCCCCGCGCCCCAGTACTCCTACTCTACATTCAGGTGCCCAGAGCTACCGAGTTGGCTGCCGGGGTCGGCGAATCGGCAGGGACACCGCCCAACGGGTCCGACGATCTGTTGTTCGTGCCCGCCGAGTCACGCGCGGCGGTCGTTGCCGCAACGTCGGAGGCAATCGGCTCCGAGACATCCGCTTTGACCCAAGCGACGTTGATCCAGAACTATTTGCGGGGCCCAGAGTTCACCTATTCGCTTGACTTGCTGCCCACTCAGCCTGGGGTCCCCAGTGATCCCGTTTCTCAGTTCTTGGCCAATCGACAGGGCTACTGCGTGCAGTTTGCAACGGCCATGGTGATGATGGCTCGGTCCCAAGGCATCCCCGCACGGATGGCAGTCGGGTTTCTGCCGGGCGAACGGACGCCGACCGGTGAGCGTTTTGTGCTCGCTGCTGACGCGCATACCTGGCCAGAGTTGTATTTGGATGGGCTCGGTTGGACCAGTTTTGAGCCAACCCCAGGCACCCGGTCAGGCGCTGCCCCGTCTTATGCTCAAGAAGAAGCCCCTAGCGCAACGCCGTCCGCGTCGGCCGACCCCACCACGGAGCAGCCTTCGACAACCGAGGCAACGCCAACAGCCGACCCAGCCAACCCAGAGACCGATGAGCCTCGATCCGCCCTGAGCCAGACTCTCCTACGCGCCCTGTGGGTTGTCCTCGGCCTGCTGGTCATTCTGGCTTTGCTGCTGATCATCCCCATCCTCAGCAGGCGAAGGATGGCCAAGATGCGGCAGGATCTCGCTCAAGATCCTGCCGGCATGGAGTCAGCGTGGAAGCTGCTGGCCCTGCGCCTTGAGGATTTGGGGCTGCCGCGAAGCCCGCAGCGCAGCCCCGGGCGATGCGCGATCACTACCTCGCGCTCCCATCGTGGCCAACCGATGCTTCAGATTCATTGGAAAGGCTGACCAGCCAACTAGAGGCAGAGCGCTACGCACCGAATGGCAGCGATGCTCAGGCAAGCCAGCCGCCTTCGCCACGATTGACGACATCGTGGCGAAGGTAGCGGAAGCTAGTGACTCGAGCACGAGACTTCGTGCGCGTTGGATTCCTAGCAGCGGGCTGCCGGGTCTATTCAAACGCTTCTAGGCGCAATCACGGGCGCGCAGGACGGCGACGCACCAGCCGACAAAGCCCGCTCACTTCGTGATGAAGCGAACGGGCTCTGTTGGTAGCGCCGTGAAACTCTTTAGTCGAGGTAGTCGCGCAGCACCTGCGACCGCGATGGGTGACGCAACTTCGACATGGTCTTGGACTCTATCTGCCGAATTCGCTCGCGGGTGACGCCATAGACCTTGCCAATTTCGTCTAACGTCTTTGGCTGGCCATCAGAGAGGCCGAAGCGCATCGACACCACGCCAGCCTCGCGCTCCGAAAGCGTGTCCAGCACCGAGTGCAACTGCTCTTGGAGCAGGGTGAAGGAGACAGCATCGGCGGGGACGACTGCTTCGGAGTCCTCAATCAGGTCACCGAACTCGCTGTCGCCGTCTTCACCGAGGGGGTGTGTAGCGAGATGGGCTCACGGCCGTACTTCTGAACCTCGACAACCTTTTCCGGCGTCATGTCCAATTCGGCAGCCAACTCATCCGGCGTGGGCTCGCGGCCCAGGTCTTGCAGCATCTGGCGCTGCACGCGGGCCAACTTGTTGATGACCTCAACCATGTGGACCGGGATGCGAATCGTGCGAGCCTGGTCAGCCATGGCGCGGGTGATCGCCTGACGAATCCACCAGGTTGCATAGGTGGAGAACTTGTAGCCCTTGGTGTAGTCAAACTTCTCGACTGCACGAATCAGGCCTAGGTTGCCCTCTTGGATCAAATCCAAGAAGAGCATTCCACGACCGGTGTAGCGCTTAGCCAGCGAGACGACCAAACGCAGGTTCGCCTCTAGCAGGTGGTTCTTGGCGTTTTTGCCGTCCTGGGAGATCCACCACAACTCGCGCTTAAGTTTGGCTTCAATCTTGTCCCCGGAGTTGAGCCGCTCCTCAGCGAAGAGGCCCGCCTCGATGCGCTTGGCCAACTCAACTTCTTGCTCGGCGTTGAGAAGTGCGACTTTACCGATCTGCTTGAGGTAGTCCTTGACGGGGTCAGCCGTGGCGCCAGCGGTAACGACCTGCTGGGCGGGAGCGTCGTCGTCGTCAGCAGAGCTCAGCGTAAAGCTCTCGTCTTCGTTGGTGCCCTTAGCTGGAGTCTTAGCGCCGACCGTCTCATCCTGGGCCGCGCCGCGTCCTGCCTCGGTAACGACGTCGTCTTGCTCCTCAACGTCGTCCGGGGTCTCCAGCTCAGCGGCAGCAGCAGCCTTCTTGGCTGCGGCCGTCTTCTTGGTGGCCCGCTTGCGTGGGGCGGCGGCTTCAGTCGGCTCTGCTGCAGCGGTCTTTGCAGCGGCGCGAGTGGTCGCTGCCTTCTTCGTTGCAGTCTTCTTGGTCGCGGCCTTGCGAGCGGGCGCCTCCTTTGCTGGCGCTTCGGGCTCAGGTGCGTCTGTTGCGTCTACGGTCGCAGCCTTCTTAGCCGCAGCCTTGCGAGCGGGCGCCTTCTTTGCTGGCGCTTCGGGCTCAGGTGCGTCTGTTGCGTCTCCCGTTGCAGCCGTCTTAGCTGCAGCAGTCTTCGTCGCGGAAGTCTTTGGCGCAGCCGAGGTCTTGGCTGGCGGGGCAGCGGCCGCCTTCTTGGCTGGAGCCTTCTTCGTGGCAGTCTTTTTGGTAGCAGTTTTCCGCGCGGCTGCCTTCGTTTTCGGCAACGCCGAGGTCTCGTCCTCGCGGACTTCGATAGCGCTGTCGTGGAACGTGCGCAGAACCTTCGTCTGCCCCTTCTTGTTCAAGTCAGAGGCCTCAAGCGCGGCCCTCACCTCAGCAAGCATGAGATAACCGCGATCTTTGCCCTGCGCATACAACTCGCGCAGAGTCGGATCGGTGAATTCCTGCGGCAACTCGCTGGATTCGGTGGACGTGGCCGATGTGGCTGACACGGGTTGCACCAACTACTTTCTACTCTGGGGCGCTGAGGACCTCAGGGGCCTTACACACGGAACGCCATGTGCGAGAGCACTCAAGAGTGGCTTGCGAAAAGGGTCTAACATCGCCGCGATATCTGTTGATCCGACGTTGCTATATGACCATTATAAAACGTCACGGGCTGTGCTCACGACTTTGACACCGAGAGCGCCCAGCCTACGACATGATCCAGCCGACTATCAGTCCTGGTCAGTGGCCTTGACTGCCAACACCGGGCATGAGGCCTCAAGGAGGATCCGCTGAGCAGCTGACCCCAAGATCAACTTGCCCACCGGGCTCCGGCGCCGCAGCCCAATCACGATCGCGGCAGCATTGCGCTGGTCAGCCACGTCGAGCAAGTTGTCGCTCACATCCTGCGCTGACGCACCTGAGGATACTTCGACCCCCAATTGTGCCGTTTCTAGGTCTGACTTAACCTGTGCCAGCCGCGCCTCAAAGGCCTGGTTCTCTTCGCTTGCGGCGTTTGCCGTTGTCCGCTCCGAGGTGACAACAACCAGGTCGACCCCGTGAGCCGTCGCCTCTTCCCCTGCACGGCGCAGTGCTGCCCTACCTTCGCGTGTCGGAACATACCCAACGACGATCGTCATGCGATACCCTTTGCATTGTTTAACAGTGATCTGGCGCCAGACTAACGGCTTGGCGGCATTGCTGTTCGCAAGGCTGAATCAATGAGCTGGGCAAGCCGATATTCAGGGTCAATCGCCAGAGCGCGATCGTTGGCGATGTTGGCCAGCGATCCATCTCCTTTCCACCACGCCAGATATGCAGCACATGCCCACGCCGAGGCACTCGAACCAGGACCCACCGGCACTTGGGCGGCCAGCTTGGCAAACCTGAGGGCAGCGCCCTCGTCAACATCGGACAGGGTCGGGATGATCTCTCTGGCCAGGCTCACCAATGAATCTCCAACGTCGGCGCCCACCAGCCCAGGAGCCGCTGCCTGCAAAACCGCGTCGCGGGAAGCCGTCCAATCCATCAGCCCGACAAAGCTGCCAACGTCACGAGGGCAGAGCACGCTGGGGTCAACAAGCGGATCGCTCAACACCGTGGAAATCACCTGCAGCCCCTGCACCACGGCGCTAGCGTCCGGCAGCCGAACCTGGAAAGCCCGTGCCGCAGCGCTAATGTCTGCGGCACGTTCGACCGAGATCGCTGGCCTCAGACACTGTTCGATGTGCGCGCGGGAGGCAAGTGGGTGGGTGCCCGCAACAACATAGTCCGCAACCGCTGGAACGTCCCTAGCAGCGGGAACCGGTTCCCAGCTGGGCTCAGGCGACGAGCAGTTCCACCAATTCTGCGCCCAGACTCGACCGGAATGGACGTGTTCGACACCTGCCTGACGGGCAACCTCTTCCACAGACCCAAGAAACGGCCGTGAGTCCGTGACCTCGCCTTCGAATCCCAGGCACACAACGGCGCGCGGCCTGGCTCGCAAGAACGCCGGGGCAAGCGCCTGCGCCAACTCCGCGGGAGCGGCTTGAGACGTCATGGAGACCCGAGCGGTGAGACTGATTCTTGATTGCTCGGGCACCTCGGGCGCCGCCTCCAAGCACACCAACACCAGTGAGTCGGCGGGCTGGTACCCCAGGTGATAGGGCAGCACCGCGACCAATTGGCCGACCCCACGAATTGCGGCGCTACCTTGTCCAGAGCGCGCTGCCCGAAAAGCTTCGGGCTGTAAGTTCTCCTGAAAAGTCATCCCCCAACACTTGGCGGTAGGACGCCTGCGAGCCAGCAAATCCGGCCATCTGTGGATAGCGAACGGGGCACCAACTCCATGTGGAGTTGATGCCCCGTGCCGTGCTAGCCGGACTACTCGGTGATTTGGTTTCCCTCAACTTCAGGGAACTCACGACGCGCGACATCGGCCAGGCGGCCCATCATGAAGCCGTCTAAGCCGGCACCAATCGCGCCTCCGGCCAATGGGACAACCCTGCCCAACCGGCCAAGCATGCGCGATCCCAACTGGGTGGCAACCCGGAAACCCACACCCTTGTTGATCATCATGGCCGCGGCCCGGGGCACCCGGTCCAGGGCGATGGCAGCCATCTTTCCGCCGCCGGCCACCCCGGCCTTCTTCAACATGTCATCGGCGTCTGCTCCGATCATGGTCAAAGTCAAAGCGGTTCGCACGTCGGGGTCTTTGACGTCGTAGCCACGAACGGCAGCAACACCACCGACCATCCGTGCGGCCAACACGTAGTAGGAGATCACGTTCGCTGGCAGTGCAATAGGCATCGTGAAAAGGCCGCCAACACCTGTGGCAAAACCTCCGATGGCCGCCTCTCGGACGTGATCAGAGCAGATCTCGTCAATGACCTTCTCCGGGTCACTGTGCTCGCTGCGGGCCTTAGCCACAATGTCATCCGCGCTCTTGAGGGGTCCCACTCCATCTAGGCCCACTGCCAGAATGCGCTTCACTGTCGACAGAGCAATCTTGGATGTCAGTGACGCGTCCTCTTCAGTCACCTCAGCCACCTGGCTCGAACCGTCGCCCTTGTCGTCTGAACTAAAAATCCCCATTGATACTCCTTAGGGTGGCCGTTGACATTGACGCTATCTTGCCACTTCTAGCCCTCTGAGCGGCGCGGCCCTGCCGATAACGCACGTATTGTCCCACCCGTACGCTAGCGTTCTGCCATGGCGAATCAGACCGAAGCGGGCCCCTCCCCGCGCAAACGAAGCAAAGGCGCGCTCACCTCGGGCATCCTCTCGACGGTGATCGGCATTGCCGGAGTCACTCTCCTTGTCTTGGGGGTTGTTGGGCTCAACCAGGTGCCGGTTGCCAACCTGAACGGTTTTAACGACGGGCAGACGATCAACGTCACAGACAGCGGCATGTCGGTCTACGCCCTTGACGACGTCCGAGACTCGACCGTGTGCCAAGCCGTTGTCGATGGCAACACCACGGTCTTTGATCGGCCTGTCGAGAGCTTCTCGATTGAAGTTTCCGGGAGCGACTACTACGAGATTGCGCGCACCCCGGACGGCATGGCAGCAGGTTCGTATGAGGTCGCCTGTGAGTCGGGGACCTCAACCTATGCCGGTCCGCGCGCCACTCTGATGTCATCCGGTGGAGTCATGGGGCTCACCGGAGTCGTCGTGGGGGTCGTCCTGGTGCTGATTGCCGGAGTCCTGCTGCTATTGGCAGTGGCCTTAGCGTTCAACAACCGCCGCAAAGCCAAGAAACAGCAGGGCGGCCAGCCAGCGTCTGGCTACCCTGAGTCTGGCTATGCGCAATCGGGGTACACCTCCCCGTATGCCAGCCCGCCTCCCCCGCCGATGTCCGCGCCTGAGGCGAACGACAACTACCCATATAGCCAGGAGCAGACCGCGCGGGATCAAGGCGCCGAAGGCGACTATGCGCCCTACGGTCAGCAGACCCCGCAAGAGTCATCCCCCTACGGGAACGCACAGGCAGCTCCCGGCCCCTACGGTTCACAGTCGGCTCCTCCCCCGCCTCCGCCGAGCACCGGTGCGGACGAGGACCCGTATGGCCCGCCTCCCACGTCGCAGCCATACGGCCAAGACCCCACCCAACCGGTTGGCGATGAAACCCAGCAGATGCCCATGAGCCAAAGCACGTGGGCACCACCAGCCGACTCTCAGTCGGCCGATGAGACGACGAGCCACGAGCCGAGCCACGACTCCGCAGAGTCGTCCCAGGACCACGAGGACGATCGTGATGACTCCGCTGCGGATGAGACTGAGTCTGAGGAAGAGGGCCGACAGGCTTCCGGCAACGGATACGGCCCACCGCCCACCAGCAGCGACAAGCCAAGTCAGGGTTTGGGCTATGGCAACTCCTGGCCCCCGCCGCCACCCCCGTCTAACTCCTGATCGCCGGGGTTGAACGGCACCGCCATCTGAGCCGTTATGTGAGAAAGCCCGAGTTGGTTTACCAACTCGGGCTTTCTCTTGGTCCCGAGCACGTATTCACTGCAACGTCGGGCGAGTGGATTTCAGTAACCCATCACGATTCGGGGGTCGGGTTCTCGTCGCTTTCGCCGGCCGCTTCCTTGAGGAACTCCTCAAACTCAGCGCCGAGCTCGTCCGCGGAAGGGATATCTTCCGACTCTGCTTCAAGAGGCTCTGTCTGCGCTGGCCTTCAACGAACTGGTCGTAGCGCTTCTCAAGCTCGGACACGGCCTCCAACACCTCGGGGGCCTGCTTCACTTGCTCCTCGATTTGACCGCGGTTCTCGACCGCGCTGGCCGCCAACGCGTCAGATGGAATGCTGAGGTTGGTCATCTCACCCAAAGCCTCCATGGCTGCTACTGCAGCGTCCCCAAAGGCGGACTCGGCCAGATAATGCGGCACATGAGCGGCCAGACCAGAAGTTTGCAAGCCTGCTTCGCCAAGACGCAGTTGAATCAATGACTCAACACTCGCCGGGACCTGCACCTTGCCAAACAGCGCTTGGTTGCCTGGGATCAAGTCAGGGTCACTGGCAAACCGGGTCATCCCGACCGGGCGTGTGTGCGGCACGGCCATCGGAATCCCGTGAGCAGCGACCACCTTGCGCACGCCAAATGCCCTGCATAGCTGATGGACAGCCTCGGTGAAGGCCTCCCATCGATAGTCAGGCTCTGACCCGTGCAAGAACAGGAAGGGCGAGCCTTCGGCATCTTTGACGCGGTAGAGGACCAGGCTGATCTGATCAATTTCAGAAAAATGGTCGGAGTCGAACGTCATCATGGGGCGCCGTGACCGGTAGTCCATGAGTTGATCAACGTCAAAGGACGCCAACACCTCGTGGTCCAGCGTGTCAAGGATGTGGTCAGCGATCTGGCCACGCACCTGACCTGCGTCAACAAACCCATCGATAGACAAGTGCAGTAAAGGCGCGTGTTGCGCCAAATGGTCGGAATCCGTCTCCAGACGGAACAACGAGTTTTCTTCAGTCACCGGACCCTCCTTAACAGGGCTTGATATCTATACGTTAAACATCCACAGAGTCGCAACGATTCCCGGCAACGATGATGGTAGACCTTGGGAATGACTTTGATGCCGTCGGACACCCAGCCATTCCATGATCTTGATGCCTACGTGGCACTCGCTCGACAAAGTGGACTGGTTTTATCGCCGGACGGGACCCGCTTGATCACCACGGTGAGCGAGTTAAACGATGAGAAAACTGGATACACCACGTCCCTCTGGGAAGTCGACCCGACGGGTGAACGCGAAGCTCATCAACTGACTCGTAGTGAAGCTGGCGAAGCAGCCCCCGTATTCGACAACTCCTGCAACCTCTATTTCACCTCCAAGCGACCGCTGCCTGCATCAGAGGAAGAAGCCTCTGGGGCGAGCCTGTGGCGGTTGCCGCGCCAGGGTGGTGAAGCAGAGTTTGTTCGCTCGCACCCCGGTGGCATCTCCAAAGTCATCCCTGCTCGCCAGGCCGACCAACTATATCTCGTCGCTCCCAAGATGGCAGGTGCAACTTCGGCCGCCGAACACGCCGAGCTCAGCAAGACCCGGAAGGCCTCGGGAGTTGATGCCATTCTGCACACCGGCTATCCCGTCCGGTTCTGGGATCACGACCTCGGACCATCGCACCCAGCGATTTGGACACCCACGCAAGACGGCTCGCTCAAGCTGCTGAGCGCGGACCTCGGGGCTGAGTTGGAAGAAACTCACCAGGAAGTGAGCCCTGACGGAACATTCGTGCTCACGACCGTGGCCCGACCGATGGCTCGCGCCGAACGTCGCGACACAGTCGTGCGGATAGACCTGGAGACCGGTGCCCACCACATTGTCGCCGACGCCGCAGGCATCGAGTTTGGTGTTGGCCCGATTAGCCCAGACGGCACCCGAGCTGTGTTGACTCAATCGACGCAGTCAACCACCGAATCCGCACCCAGCACCGTGCTGGCGATATTAAATCTCAGCACCGGCGAGATCACCGCACTTGCCGAGGATTGGGACCGCTGGCCCACTCCGATGGCATGGACTGGCGACGGGCGTGAGTTGATTGTCGTCACTGATGATCTTGGCCGAGCCCCCGTCTTTGCTATTGACGTGGTGACCGATTCGGTACGCCAGGTGACCACCGAAGACGCCGCATACTCCACGGTGGTCGTAGCCCCGGATGGCCAGACGTTGTATGGCGTTCGCAGCAGCTACCGGTTCCCGGCCGAGGTCGTCCGCATCAATCTCTCTTCTGGAGAAGCAACGCCGCTGAAGAACCCCGTAGCGCGCCCAGCCCTGCCGGGTCGGCTAGAAGAGGTTGAAACCACTGCCGAAGATGGCACACCGGTGCGCGCATGGCTCGCCATGCCGGACTCTTCTGGGCCTAGCTCACCTGCTCCAATGCTCTTGTGGGTTCACGGCGGGCCGCTAGGTTCTTGGAACGCTTGGACCTGGCGCTGGAACCCGTGGCTGATGGTTGCTCAGGGATATGCCGTCTTACTGCCTGATCCAGCACTATCCACGGGATACGGCTACGACTTCATTCAGCGCGGCTGGGGTGCTTGGGGCGGCGCGTCCTACACGGATCTCATATCGATCACCGACACCGTCGAGCAGCGCCAAGACATTGATGCCAGCCGCACGGCTGCCATGGGTGGTTCATACGGCGGCTATATGGCCAACTGGATCGCGGGACACACCGACCGGTTCAAGGCGATCGTGACTCACGCGTCGCTGTGGGAGTTGGAGGGCTTTGGCCCCACGACAGATGCTGGCTTCTATTGGCAGCGCGAGATGAGCACAGAGATGGCAGCTAAGAATTCGCCACATCGCTTCGTTGAGGACATCGTCTCCCCGGTGCTGGTCATTCACGGTGATCGCGACTACCGGGTGCCGATTGGCGAGGGTCTTCGACTTTGGTACGAATTGCTGTCCAAGTCCGGCCGTCCAGCCGACGAAAACGGCGAGAGCGACCACCAGTTCCTTTACTTCCCTCAAGAGAACCACTGGATCCAAGCACCACAACACGCCAAAATTTGGTATCAAGTTGTCAGTAACTTCCTCCAGGCTCATGTCCTGGGTGACGCAGACGTCACTTCACCCGTTGAATTGGGTCGCACAGCGCCTGAAGCAACCGAGCAGTCCAATACGTAACCCGAACACAACCACCAGTAGACGGAGAAGACCATGACGATGTACTCACCAGCGACGGCTGGGCGCGGTTTGCGGGGCTGGGGTGTCGGCCTGTTCTTGCTTGGCATCGTGATTCTCTTTGCCTCGGTCGTGATCGGCGTGATTGGCGCGAGGAACGTCAATGTCGATGACCTCGACTTTGCCTCCGAAGGCACTGCGACACTCACCACAGAGCAGGTTTTGGTCGTTCGCGGCTCAAGTGAAGACGACTGTGTCGTGACGGGCCCCTCGGGGTAGCGCTGCCCTACGGCCCGTCATCAGGCCAGATTAATGATCTCTACATCGTCTCGCTGGTCCCGATTGAGGACGGCCAGCACACCATTTCGTGCCAGAACGGCGCGACGTTTGCATTCGCCGACCAGGACACGGTCAGCAACGCGGGCGGCGGCGTCCTCGCGGTGATTGGTGCCTTTGTCGGCGCGCTCATCGGTGGCTTCTTCATCCTGCTGGGCTTCATTCTGTGGCTCGTGGGACGGTCCAAGCGCAAGAGCGCTTTGCGCAATGCGCAGCAGTACAACGGCGGCGGGTACGACGCCCCACCGCCACCCGGGTACTCCCAATACTGACTTCTTTCAGGTTTGCGGAACCAGCAGGCATCCATCGGCGTCGGAAGTCAGAATCTTCGCCACCACGTGAACGAGAAGGGCAACAACATGGCAAACAACGGACCTGAATCCGCAGGCAAGGGATTACGACGCTGGGGCGGGGGCCTGTTCTGGCTTGGCATCATCACTGGCATTATCTCCGTGGTTGCCATTGTGGTGAGTCTCGGATCGATCAGCACAGACGGCGTGGAGACACAGACAGACGGTGTCGTCAGTGCCGAAGCCGGCGTTCTGCAAACGATGGTCATTGTTGACGGGGGCGCTTCAGACTGCGTTGTCACCAACACCAGTGGCCAAACGCTGACCCTGCAGTCAATGGGCGCTCAAGACGGCGCTGAGGTCGTGCAGTTCACACCTGACTCATCGGATGGCCTCACGATCAACTGCACCAACGGAGCGTCCTTCTTCTTCATTGATGCCGGAATGCTCAGCGGCTTCGGTGGAATTGCACTTGGCGGGCTAGGCATTGTCATTGCTGGTTTCCTGGTCATTCTGGGTGCCATCCTCTGGTTTGTCGGTCGCTCTAAGCGCAAGAGCGCCCTCATGAGCGCCAACCAGAGTAACGAGCAGTTCACCGGAGGCGACTACAACCGGGGTGGCTACGACACCACCCAGGGCTCCAACTACAACGACAACGGAAACAACAACGGCGGACCATACGCTCCCCCGCCACCACCGCAGAGCTAAAGCACTGAGGGTTTAACTGTGGGTTCGTTGCATCGGTTCGATGCGACGGACCCACAGGTCGTTTACCGCCTGCGCCAAGTTGTCGAGGTCGCCCGAATTGTCGACAATCTCATCAGCGATTTTGGCCCTTTGCGCATCAGTGGCTTGGCTATCAATTCGTGATTGGGCTTCTTCTCGACTCATCGCTCGATCACTCATCAAACGCTCAATGCGTCGCTCCAACGGGACGTGCACCACCACGACCAAGTCATAGTCGTCACTGAGTCCCTGCTCGACGAGAAGTGGCATGTCATGCACCACGACATCCCCATCGGCGGCTTGAGCAAACCGCTCCCTCGTGAGTTTCTTGATCTGGGGATGGGTGATCCCTTCCAACACTGATCGCTGCTGGGGATCGGCAAAGACGATCGCACCTAATGCTGCGCGATCTAGCGCCCCGTCATCCTGCAACACACCCGGGCCAAAATGCTCGGCAATCTCGGCTAGGCCCCGGGTGCCCGGCTCAACAACCCGGCGGGCCAAGCGATCCGCATCAATGATCACAGCGCCGCGCTCAGCCAGGAGACGAGCCACCGTTGACTTGCCTGAGCCAATGCCGCCGGTCAGTCCTATCCGCACCATGGCAACAGCCTGGGCTTCCGCGGCGTCCATCGCGGTATAGATTCGCTTCGGCGATACCGGACCCGCCGTTCCTAGCCGCTGCGCAAAGAGCGAGACGCGCAACTCTTGGATCTGCCACCAGATGTCGCGCACATCGGCGCCGAGGCGCCGGTGCGGCGGCAAACTCGCGAGGAACGACGCATACTCCTCGAGAACCACCTGGACCTGCTCAGTTCGTTCGGCATCGCGGTCGAGGTCTTGGACGCCTTTGTCAAGGCGCTCGAGCATTGCCTTCAGGTAGATCACCATGCGAGACATCCGGCGGTAGCCCACTTCTGCGATAAAGCCCGGCTTGATCAGTTCGCCAATCTGACGCTGCATGTCGGTGGACATGTGTGCCGCCCGGGGCGAAGTGAGATTTCGCAGCCCTAGTTGAACTCGTCGGGCAGCATCCAAGATGGGGACTGTCTGCTCCAAGATCTCGATGATCCGGGGCACGCTTTGCTGCTTCACGAGCGCCAGCGCCCGATCGAAGTCTTCCTGCTCCGGACCACGGCACCCGGCATCTGCTCCACCACCGAATCCACGGCCGCCGCTAGCGCATCGTCCAGCAGCGCAGGGACCGAACCGTGCGGGTTGTGCCCTAATGCCAGTTTTTGCTCGTTGCTGAGGATTGCGAGCACTCGCTTCCACGGAGGCGTGGTGTTCAGCAGGAGCAGCCGGCGGATCCCAATGACGGTTGACCTGTGCGCCTGCGACTTAGTGTCCCAGACCTTGATATCCACTCGATCTCCCCGGTCAACCAGCGCGGGGTAGCCGTGCACGGACCTGCCGTGGCTGGTTTGCTCGAAGGTCTCTGGCAATCGATCAAAGTCCCACGACGTGAGTCCGGTGCGCTCGATCCCTGACGCCGCAGCCGGAGAGTGCTCCTGACTGTCGGGGCCAGTTCGCCTTGGAGGGTCTCTAGGTCCTTGCCTTCACCGAGAATCTCGACGCGTGCCCGTCCGCGCCCTTGCGACCTTGCGCGGGTTGTCGTCGTTCTACGCGGAAGGTGACCTTGAGGTGATCCGGCACTCGCTCCCATTCGAAGTCAGTGCCGCGCACCGGCACCGCGCCACGATGGCTGAGGTATGCGGCGAGCGCTGCGGTGACTGGTTCGTTTGAGGCTTCGAGGGCAGCCATCGCGGCCCTGGCGTGATCTGGTGCTGGCACAAAGTGTCGCCGCACATTCTTGGGCAGCGCCTTCACCATCGCAATGATCAAGTCTTGCCGTAGCCCAGGCACCAACCAGTCAAAGCCCACCGGCTCTACCTGATTGAGCACTTCGATCGGCACATGCACGGTCACCCCGTCGGCGTCCGAGCCAGGCTCAAACTGATAAGTCAGCGGCAATGAGATCTGGCCTTGCTTCCAGCTCCCGGGATAGTCAGCGTGACTGACATCATCTGCTGTATCGCTGAGCAACAGGTCTTCGGTGAATGTCAGCAATTCAGCATCGTCGCGCCGAGCCTTTTTCCACCAGGCATCGAAGTGAGCGCCGGACACCACGTCGGCCGGCAGTCGCTCATCGTAGAAGTCGATCAATGTTTCGTCATCAACGATGATGTCGCGACGGCGAGCGCGCGCCTCCAGTTCGCCCAATTGGCGCACGAGCCGTCGGTTGGCGTGGAAAAAGTCGTGTCGTGTGTCCCAGTCGCCTTCGACCAGACCGTGCCGAATGAACAAGTCCCTGGCCACTTCAGGGTCAATGCGGCCATACGGCACGGGACGACCGGCCACCAGGGGCACTCCGTAAAGGGTCACTCGCTCATCAGCGATGGCACTCGCCCGGGAACGCGACCAGCGCGGCTCAGCGTGGCTGCGTTTCACCAGATGGCCAGCAATCGCTTCGACCCATTCCGGGTCAATGGCCGCGTTGGTACGGGCCCACAAGCGAGAAGTCTCAACGAGCTCCGCCGTCATCACCCAGTCGGGGTTCTTCTTGAACAGAGTGGAGCCGGGCTGCAGATGGAACTTAGCGTTTCGGGCGCCGTGATACTCGCGCTTGTCGCGGTCATACAGACCGACGTGCGACAACAAGCCAGCCAAGAGTGATTGGTGGATCGCTTGTGGTGAGGCAGGCGTGGAGTTGACCTGCAGCCCCAGTGACTTGGCCGCCTGCTTGATCTGGGTATGCAGGTCTTGCCACCCCGCACCCGCAGGTAGTGCAGGAACTCTCGTTGGCACATGCGCCGGAAGGCGCTGCCTGAAAGGTCTTTCTGCTGTGCCTTGAGGTAGTTCCACAAGTTGAGCAGAGACATGAAGTCAGACTCGTCGTCCTTGAAGCGGGCGTGCTGCTGATCCGCCTGTGCTTGCTTGTCGGCTGGTCGCTCCCGCGGGTCTTGCATGGAGAGGGCGGCCACGATGATCTGGACTTCACGCAGCGTGCCGTTGCGCTCCGCTTCGACCAGCATGCGGGCCAGTCGCGGATCGACGGGGAGCGCCACCAGAGCTCGGCCATAGTTCGTCAGACGTTTGCGTGGCTGGTTGGCCGGAGCCTGCGTGTTGATCGCCTGCAACTCCTCCAGCAGGCGCAGGCCGTCCGCGATTTGTCGCGAATCAGGTGGCTCGATGAAGCCAAACTTCTCGATCGCGCCCAAACCCAGGTTGGTCATCCCCAGGATGACGCTGGCTAAGTTGGTGCGCAGAATCTCGGGGTCGGTGAAGGCGGGACGTGCCTCGAAGTCCTCTTCGGAGTACAGGCGGATCGCGGTGCCCGGAGCGAGGCGTCCGCATCGACCGGAGCGCTGGTTGGCACTGGCTTGGCTGATGGGCTCGATCGGCAGACGTTGCACTTTGAGCCGTTGGCTATACCGCGAGATACGCGCGGTGCCGGTGTCGATGACATACCGGATGCCGGGCACGGTCAGCGACGTTTCGGCCACGTTGGTGGCTACGACGATGCGCCTGCCCGAGGAGCGGCTAAAAATACGGTGCTGCTCAGCAGCCGATAGCCGACCATACAGCGGCAAAACTTGAGTGCCGGGCAACTTCATTCCGGAGAGGGCTTCGGTGGCGTCTCTAATTTCGCGCTCACCTGAGCAAAACACCAGGATGTCTTGCGGGCCGGTGTCGCTCGAGGTGGGGCTGGTCCACAGTTCTTCGACGGCTTCACAGATGCCGGTCACTTGGTCGATCTCGACTTCGCTGATTTCAGCGTCGGCGCCTTTGCCCTTGGGTGGGCCCTCACGAAGCAACGGGCGATACAGCACCTCCACGTCGAAGGTCCGCCCCGAGACTTCAATAACGGGAGCGGGCTTGCCAGCAGCGTCGGCGAAGTGTTCGGCAAAGCGATTCACATCGATTGTTGCCGAGGTGACGATGACCTTGAGGTCTGGGCGTCGAGGCAGCAACTGCTTGAGGTAGCCCAACAGGAAGTCGATGTTGAGGCTTCGCTCGTGCGCCTCGTCGATGATGATCGTGTCGTAGCGGCGCAGGTCGCGGTCCCGCTGCATCTCCGAGAGCAGAATGCCGTCGGTCATCACCTTGATGAGGGTGTCGTGCCGCGATTTGTCGGTAAAACGCACCTGGTAGCCAACGGTCGTGCCTAGTTCGACTCCCAGCTCTTCGCTGATGCGCTCGGCAACAGATCGAGCGGCGATCCGGCGCGGTTGGGTATGCCCGATCGTGCCGGCAACCCCACGGCCCAAGTCGAGGCACATCTTGGGGATCTGCGTGGTCTTACCCGAGCCGGTCTCTCCGGCGATGATGACGACCTGGTTACCCGCGATTGCCTCTAGCAGATCATCTTTTCGCTCGACGACGGGCAACTCCGCCGGATAGTTCAGTGCCGTGGGCCGGGCGGCTTCGCGTTCAGCGATACGCGCCAACCGGCGCTGCGCTGCCTCTGGATCCGCCTTGCGTGGACGACGGCGAGACTGGGGCGGCATACGTCACAGAATATGGCCTCGGTTGGCGCCAGGTGACGGTGCCCAGATGGCTAACCCGGCAGCAGTTGACTGATGGCATGGATGACCAGGCCGACCAACGCGCCCACGACCGTTCCGTTGATGCGAATAAACTGCAGATCGCGGCCTACGTGCAACTCGATGCGGTCGGCGGCAAGCTTGCCATCCCACGCCCGAATCGTTGAGGTGATGACGGACGTGACCTCCGCGCCATACCGGTCAACACCGGCCACGACGAGGTCGGCAATCCAGGAGTCCAGCCGTGAGCGCAACGCCTCGTCTTCGCGCAGTTTGGCGCCCAGACCGGAAACTTCATCGTTAAGCCGCGTCCGCAACTGGCCCTGGGCGTCATCGAGTGCCTCCAAGACGGCCTCTCGCGTGGCCTCCCAGAGAGCAAACACAGTTGAGCCAACTTGTGGGTGGGACAACACTGCAACTTTGAGGTCTTCTGCCTTGGCCATGGTGACCGGGTCGTTCTGCAGACCATGGGCGAGGTCGCGCAGATAGGAGTCGATGGCCAACCGCACTTGGTGATGTGGCTGATCGCGAACTTGCTCTGCCCAGGCGACAAGCTCGCCGGTGATCCGACCAGTGACCTTGGCGTCAACCCACTGCGGGGACCACCAGGGTGCCCGAGACCCGATGATGGCAGCGACTTCGCCGGGGTGAGACACCATCCAGGAATGCAGTTCATTGGCGGCGATGTCGACCAGCCCGTGATGAGCCCCATCACGCTCGATTGCCTCAAGCAGGTGCCCGGCAAGAGGGCTAATCGGCTCTTGCTTGAGTCGCGGGGTCAACGTTTGATCCACGAATTCGGTCAGCACCTCTTCATCGACGCTGCGCAAACCGCGCTGCACCATTGGGAGCGCTTCGGTGATGACTCGCTCGGCGTGCTCGGGCTTTGAAAGCCAGTGACCAACCCGGAGCAATACTTCGGCATCGAGGTAACGCTCCCGCAGCGTTTGGGGTGTCAGGAAGTTCTGTGAGACGAACTCCTCGAGGCTTTCAGCCAAGGCATCCTTGCGGCGCGGAATCAGGGCGGTGTGCGGAATGGGCACACCGAGGGGTGCCGGAAAATCGCTGTCACCGCAAACCAATCGGCGATCGCTCCCACCATGGCTGCCTCGGAACTGGCATTGACGTAACCCCAGAAGCCGTCCCGGCCATGGGTGGCGACGAAGATGACGCCGGCGAGAATCAGCAGTCCTGTCGCAAACGCCCGCATCGTGCGCAGTGCTTTGAGACGCGCTTGATCGCCTTGCGAGACGGCGGTGATCTGCATTCAGGACTCCCAGGGCTTCGATGGCACGGATCTATCTTCGCTCACGGAGGAGCTAACAGGCTGCTAGACCCCTCTCAGTGACTTTTCGTAGCAGCGGGCTAACATCAGTGCCAGATTGGCACAACGGCCCTCAGCAGCACGACGCCTAACCTGAGGGAGACCACCGTCAATACCCACCAACGAAGGAGGCGGCAATGCCGGAATCCGCACGCCCGCCCCTCGAAGGCCTCATCGTCGCTGATTTCAGCCGTGTGCTGGCCGGCCCGCTGGCCACCATGATGCTTGCTGATCTCGGCGCGACCGTCATCAAGGTGGAACGTAGCGGACTTGGCGACGACACCCGAGCGTGGGGACCGCCGTGGTCATCCAGTTCCTCGTCATACTTCGACACGGCCAATCACTCCAAGATGAGCCTGGCCCTGGACTTCACTGACCCTGATGACTTGGCGGTCGCGCGCGACTTAGCTCGGCGTGCCGATGTGCTGGTGGAGAACTTCCGACCCGGGGCACTCGACGCGTGGGGATTGGGCTACGAACAATCCGTCGCTGATAACCCGGGCCTGATCTATGCCTCGATCACCGGGTTTGGCCGCGCCGGGGGTGCAGACCTGATGGGCTATGACTTCCTGGTGCAGGCCGTCGGTGGATTAATGAGTATCACCGGAGACCAAGATGGCCCGCCGACGAAGGTCGGAGTTGCCCTCGTCGACGTGCTGACCGGCAAGGACCTGGTGATCGGCGTCTTGGCTGCCTTAGCCTCACGAGGCATCACCAGCCAGGGTTGCCGCGTTGAGGTCAACCTGCTTTCCAGCCTCCTGTCGAGTCTGGCTAACCAAGCCCAGGGTTACCTCACCACCGGCAAGCCGCCCGGTCGTATGGGCAATCGGCACCCCTCCATCGCCCCGTATGAGGCCCTGCAGTGCGCTGATGGCGACCTCGCGATCGCCTGCGGTAACGACGCCCAGTTCGCCAGATTGACAACGGCCCTGCAAGCAGCGCACCTGGCCAGTGACCCGCGCTTCATCACCAACGCGGACCGAGTGGCTCACCGGGCTGAACTCATCACCGAGTTAGAGACTCGCCTCGTCGATCGGAACGCCTCAGACTGGCAAGCAGTGTTGCGTCAGGTGCGGGTGCCCGCAGGCAAGGTCGGCGATCTGGCGGATGCCTTCGCCCTCGCTCAAGACCTGGGCTTAGATCCGTGGACTAATGTCGGCGACGGACCCCGCAAAACGCCTGTCGTCCGACACCCAGTGGCCTACGACTCAGGACTGATGGCAGATGCCACTCCCCGCCCTTGCTCAATGAACATGGCGCGTTGCTCCGCAGTTGGCTGGCCAACCCGCACAGCAACGCTTCAGAACTCAAAGCTGGCTTAGCCAGCGCAAACTCAGTGAAAGGTTCGTGATGACTTCAACGTCTAAGCCACGTATCAACCCCTTGGACTTTGTCGGCATTGATGACGTCCTGACCGACGAAGAGAAGGCGATCCGCTCTGCGGTCCGTCACCTTTGCGACAGTGCTGTCGACCCACACATTGCGAAGTGGTTTGAGGAGGGTGACCTGCCGGCACGTGAGCTGGCCCGCGAGTTTGGCTCCCTTGGGCTGCTGGGGATGCACCTGGAGGGCTACGGTTGCGCGGGTATGAGCGCGGTTGACTACGGCCTGGCCTGCCTGGAGTTGGAGGCCAGCGACTCTGGCATCCGGTCCTTGGTCAGCGTCCAGGGTTCGCTGGCGATGTTCGCACTGCACCGCTTTGGCACCGAAGAGCAAAAGCAACAGTGGCTGCCTTCAATGGCTACCGGTGAATCCATCGGGTGCTTGGTCTCACTGAGCCAGACCACGGGTCTAACCCCGCAGATATGCGAACTCGGGCCCGACGCGCCGGCGCCGGCGAGGATTCCGATTGGATCTTGGACGGCTCCAAGATGTGGATCACCAACGGCTCCATCGCTGATGTCGCCATCGTGTGGGCACAAACCGAGGGCGGCATTCGCGGCTTCGTCGTCCCGACCGACAGCCCTGGATTCAGCGCGTCGGTCGTGAAGCACAAGATGTCATTGCGTGCCTCGATCACGAGCGAATTGGTGCTAGAAGGTGTGCGCTTGCCTGCGAGCGCTGTCTTGGGCGATGTCACTGGCCTGAAGGGCCCGTTGTCTTGCCTGAACGAAGCGCGCTACGGGATTGTCTGGGGCTCACTGGGCGCCGCCCGTGACTCGCTGGGCACGGCACTCTCGTATGCCGGTGACCGCGAGCAGTTCGGCAAGCCCATCAGCGGCTTCCAGATGACCCAAAACAAGTTGGCGCAGATGTCGGTGGAGTTGACCAATGGCATGCTGCTAGCGCTGCACCTCGGTCGCCGCAAGGACCTCGGCACTCTGCGGCCAGAACAGGTCAGCATGGGCAAACTGAACAACGTCACCAAGTCCATCGAGATCGCTCGCGAGGCCCGCACCATCCTTGGGGCGAACGGCATCTCGCTGGAGTACCCCGTCATTCGGCACATGAACAACCTAGAGTCCGTGCTGACGTATGAAGGCACGCCAGAAATGCACACCCTGGTCGTGGGCCAGGCCCTCACCGGGATTGCTGCCTTCCGGTAGTCCTTTCCCTGACGGCAAAGCAGAGGCCCCAATACCACGTGGTGTTGGGGCCTCTGCTTTGCGCTGTGCCCTGACCCTGCTCAGCGCGTCGTGATGGTTACTTGTCCTGCGGCAAAGTCGCTTCAGCGGAGGCGTTCTTCATGCCACGCTCCTTCGCTACCTTGACCATGTAGGCGTGTGCTTCGGGACCGGGACCAACCTTGGGCACGCGGCTCAAGAAGATGGCACCAGCAACAGTCCACACGCCGACAATGACCCACTCGTACGGCCAGACCAAAGCGGACGGCATACCGGGCAGGTAAAGAATGCCCAGACCGGTCGCGAGGATCGCGGCTGCATAGCCGGTCGCCTTACCACCGGGGGTGCGGAACGGGCGCTCCATCTCGGGCTCTTTGTTGCGCAGGATGACGAAGCTGATGGCCACCATGACGTAGCTGATGATCAGGCTGACACCACCTGCGGTTACCAACCAACCCAAGGTCGATCGACCGAAGAGCGGCGCCATGACCGACAAGATGCCGATGAAGAGCAGCGCGTTGCTAGGCGTCTTGTACTTGGGGTGCAGCTTGCCGAACCATGCCGGCAGCATGCCCGAGGCAGCCATGGCGAAGATCAGGCGGCTAGCGCCAATCAGGAACCCGTTCCAGGAGGTGAGGATTCCGGCGATACCACCGATGACCAGGACCTTGCCCATGGTGGGGCTGTTCCACAGACCGGCCATGCCGTCCGCAGCTGCCAACTCGGTGTCGGCCAGGACGTCAGGCGTCAGGCCAGCACCAACAGTGACGACGATCATGATGTACCAAGCCACTGCCATCGTGACCGACACCAGGAGCATCACGCCGATCTTGCGGTACGGCAGATTGATCTCTTCAGCGGATTGCGGGATGACATCGAAGCCGACGAACAGGAATGGCACGGCCACGAGGACAGCGATAATGCCGCCGATGCCGCCGGTGAATAGTGGCTCCATGTTGCTCACCGAGCCACCGACAAACGCGCCGGTGATCAGGGCGAGGCCAACAACCAAGAGGAAGGCCACGGCAACGGTCTGGAAAACGGCTGCGGGACGAACACCGCGGTAGTTGACGTAGGTCATCAGGATGGATGCGCCGACACCGACCGCTACCCAGGACAGGTAGACGTCATAGCCAGCAACGGTCCACAACTTCACCGCGAGCATGTCGGGGAAGAGGTACAACAAAGTTTGGGGCAGCGCGACAGCCTCGAAGGCGACAACTGAAATGTAACCAAGCACCAAGGCCCAGGAACAGATGAAGGCTGCTCGGGAGCCAATGGCTCGCAGCACGTATTGGTGCTCACCACCGACCTGGGGCATAGCGGAGACCAACTCTGCGTAGGTCAACGCGATGAGCAAGATGATGAAGCCACCGATGACGAACGCCAGGGCAGAGCCCAGCGTGCCGGCGTCACGGATGAAGTCGCCGGTCAGGACGATCCATCCGAAGCCGATCATGGCACCGAAGGCGATGGCGAGAATATCTCGGGTGCCCAAGACGCGAGTGAATTGCTCGCTGGAACCAGAAGAGTCTGAATGTGACATGTGAAGAACTGTAAAGATGACTGACAAGTAGTCCGAATTACCGCACAAGCAAGTGCTTGCGCCAGCCACGAGGCGGAGCGACCCTCGCTTTGAACTTTACTGACCCGAGAGCGGCCACTCAGCACGAATTTGGCCGGTGACTTGATCGGTTAGCACCAAACTAGCGCTGCCCAAGCTCACCTGAGGAGTGACGAATCTCACAATTACAGTCACCCGCGAAGCTTCAGAAGGGGCCAGGGCCGACAACGCCGGATCGACTTCCTGAGGGCACACCCGCGCCCATCTACGATCAAGACCAACCTTGAGATCGGCACCCGTGGAGCACCAGAGATGTTTCGCGCGGTGATCTGGAGGACAACCTCATCAGTTGTTGACACAGCGTCCGGCCGATCCACGGTCAACTCAACAACGTCGTCATACAACACCGTGTTGTCGGTCAAAGTGATCTCGGTGGCTTCGGCCAGTGAGCGTTGCAGCGTGTCGGCGTCAGCCGTAGGCACTTGCCCAGTGCAGGTCGGCTGAGCCCTCGTGGTCAGCGCTGGATCGGACTGGGGTGTGGCGTTGGTGACAGGAGCCGGGGTGGCGGTGCCCCCGTCATCGGTTGTCGAACAGGAAGCCAGCAAGATCAGCGTCGAAACCGCTGCAGTCAACATCACCCTCATCTGTTGATCATTGAGGACAACAGATCGATTGGCCACCTCAAACAAGTTCTTGTGGATGACGCACCCTCGACAAGTGAGCGCCGCTAGGCTGGAGGTGTGGGAAGCGATGTACGGACAGCCAAAGTGCGGGGCACCCGATCAGTTGATCGGCGCAGCCTCAGGCTATGGCTGGGCTGGGGCGCTGGCCTGGGGGTCGCAACCGTGATCGTTCACCTTTATGACCCCAACGTGGGTGGTAGTTATGGCCTTTGCCCGCTGCGCTGGACAACCGGCCTCTTGTGCCCTTTGTGGCGCGACGAGAGCAGTCCACGCTCTAACGCACGGCGACCTCGGTGTCGCCTGGGGGTTGAACCCGTTGATTGTCGCTGCCATCCCAACCGCCCTTGGCCTCTGCGGATATGCGCTCTGGAGAGCGATCCAGGGACAGGGAACCGACTACCTAGCGCGCGCGTCCACCTTCTGGATCGTCGTTGCGGGCTTGGCAGTTTTTGCGGTGTTGCGCAACACCGCGGTCCTTCTGCCGTACCTAGCCCCGTTGACCTAATTCTCTGGTTGCTCGGCAATCGGATCGAGATGGAGTGAACATGAGTCAACCTGCAGGCCCACCGAATCGTGGTCAGCACAGTCCTGGTCCTCAGCCAACACCGCTGTGGCAGTCGCAGAACGACGCGGGAATCATCGCGCTGATCACCGGCGTCTTAGCACTCATCATGTGCCCTGTGCTGGCGGCACCGGCCATGATCTACGGCAAGAAGTCGCAACAGGCCCAAGCAGCAGGACTAGCCGACAACGGGTCTATGGGCTCAGCCGGCTACTGGCTAGGCATCACAGCGATCATCTTCTGGGTCTGTTTCATCGCCATCTTTGTCCTCTTCTACGCCGTCTTCGGCATCGTCTGGGTAGGCATGTTCAGCATTATGGATGGCATGCCAGCCGAGCCGTAGGACCCCCAATAGACTGAACTAATCACCACCACACAAAGGACCCGCATGAGCACCCCTAGCGATGACAACCCCTACTCCTCCCCCAACCAAGACGACGAGCAGCCTACTAATCCCAACTACTACGGGCAGGAGCAGGCGAGCAACGCCGACCAGCAGTTCGGCGCGCCCCAATACGGACAGGCGCAGTACGACCAAACCCAGTACGGCCAGCCGAGCAACTACATGGCGCCAGCAGCGCCGGCCGGTAACACCTCGGGCGTAGTGGCCCTCGTGGCCGGAATCGTTGGTTTTGTCATCTGCCCGTTCGTGGCAGGCATCGTAGCCATCATTTACGGTCGCAAGTCGCAAAAACTGGTAGCGGCTGGTGAAGCGAACAATGCTCCCCTAGGCACGATCGGCTTCTGGCTCGGTGTGGTCAACGTCGTGCTCTCGGTGTTGGTTACCCTCTTCATCCTCGTCATTTTCACGGGCCTCATCGTGGCGGGTACCAGCGGCGTCTAGCCCCCGCACGTCAACGTAGTGAAGGGAGCCCGGGGCCATCACCGAGTCTGAAGAATGTCATGTGGGCGCCCAGCCTTACCGACTCGTCAAGAACTGAAGCTGTGCGAGCCAGGCTCATCGGGTGAGGCGGGTAGTCAAAGAAGGCATAGCCCCCGGATTCTAGGTGCGCAGCTGAGCGTCCAGGATGGTTCGCGGCACATTCCACGGCTCAGAATCCCCAAACTCCCGAGACCGGGAACTCCCCGTACGTTCGCAAGCGGCACCAGATTGGCTTGCGTCTCTTGCGCCCATCTTGCCGGAAAGGCGAGCAGCACCGTCACGCAACAGGGAGGTCCCGAGCTGACGGATCGCCTTCGGCGAGAGGCTCACCCGCCATCTGAGCCTCCACTCATCCAGCAGTCCAACGATGGTGTGCAGCAATCGGGTCTTACCTTGGCCCCTCTCCCCCAGCAACACGAAGTCGTGGCCAGCAAGCAATGCTCGCTCGGCTTGTGGGACAACGGTGTCTTGGAACCCATGCAGGCCACTGCCAGGGTCAAGGAAAGCACGCAAATCAGTGAGCAGGTTCTTGCGAATTTCGGCCCGGATCGAGATCAGCTCGTGCCCACTCGCACGTAGCTCACCCAGAGTTGAAGGGGTCGGGGGTGTAGTCGAAATCGCAGGTGAACTCAAAAGCCCAACCTATCTCTGAATGACGAGTGAGGGCGGGCCAACTGGCCCGCCCCTCACTCTGCTATTCCGTCAACTACCTCGTGATCAGCTGCAACCGCTGGTGTTGCCGCATCCTTCGCAGACGTAGCAGGAACCGGCCGGGCGCATTTTAGTGCCGCAGGTCATGCAGATAGGCGCATCGGCGGACGTTCCCTGCAACTGTTCCATCAACTCGGCTGACGAGTGCACCTTGGCACCAGCATCGCGTGCATCGGCTGCGCCAGCACCGGAGGAAACGACCGAGCTTTCTTGCGAGCCTTCTTGCTTCTTGGCAGCAGGCGCCGCCGACTGGCTGAAGGACTCAAGGGCCTCTTCGTAGTCGTCGTCGGTGTCAGAGTCACCGGCGACGTACGAGCCGGTCTCCAATTGACGGGCACGCTCTTCGGCGCTGTGAATCCCCATGAATGAACGAGTCTCGAAGTCCATGTAGTCCAAGGCCAACCGGCGGAAGACGTAGTCCATCAAGGACTGCGACATCCGGACGTCCGGGTCATCGGTCAGGCCAGCCGGCTCGAAGCGCAGGTTGGTGAACTTCTCGACGTAGGTCTCGAGCGGGACACCGTACTGCAGGCCTACCGAGACGGCGATCGAGAAGGCGTCCATCACACCGGCAAGCGTCGAACCCTGCTTACCGAACTTCAGGAAGATCTCGCCAAGGCTGCCATCGTCGTAGGTGCCTGCGGTCAGGTAACCCTCGGCTCCGCCCACGGCAAATGACGTGGTCTGGCTGGTGCGACGCTTGGGCAGACGCTTGCGGACGGGACGGTACTCCACGACCTTCTCGACCACGGGCTCCGCGACCGACTCGTCAGACTTCTTTTCGTCCTTCTTGCCATCCGAGAGCGGCTGACCAACCTTGCAGTTGTCGCGGTAGACAGCCAACGCCTTCAAGCCAAGCTTCCAGCCCTGGGTGTAAACATCAGCGATCTCTTCAACCGTGGCCGACTCCGGCAGGTTCACCGTCTTGGAGATAGCCCCAGACAGGAACGGCTGGGCGGCCGCCATCATGCGCACGTGGCCCATGGGACGGATCGCCCGAGCGCCCATCGCGCAGTCGAAGACCTCGTAGTGCTCAGTCTTCAGGCCGGGCGCGTCGATGACGTGGCCATTCTCGGCGATAAACTCCACGATCGCTTCAATGGTCTCGCCGTTGTAGCCGAGGTTCTTTAGAGCGCGCGGGATGGTCTGGTTCACGATCTGCATCGAGCCACCACCAACAAGCTTTTTGAACTTGACCAGCGAAAAGTCCGGCTCAATGCCGGTCGTGTCGCAGTCCATCATGAAGCCGATAGTCCCGGTGGGAGCCAGCACCGAGGCCTGAGCGTTGCGGTAGCCGTGCTTGTCACCGGTCTTGATGACGGCGTCCCAGGCCTTGGTGGCTGCCTTGTGCACATCCGTGTCGATCGAGTGCAGTGTGCGAACTTCGTCATTGGCAGCCTGGTGCTTGCGCATGACGCGCTTGTGGGCGCTCTCATTGCGGGCGTAGCCAGCGTAGGGGCCAACAACTCCAGCCATTTCAGCTGAACGCTTGTAGGCGGCACCGGTCAGCAGCGAGGTCAAAGAAGCCGCGAGTGCACGACCACCATCGGAGTCGTAGCCCAAACCGGTCGCCATCAGCAATGCGCCCAGGTTGGCGTAGCCGATGCCCAACTGGCGGTAGTTGCGCGTGGTCTCGCCGATGCTCTCGGTCGGGAAGTCAGCGAAGCAGATCGAGATGTCCATCGCGGTGATGACCAGCTCTGCGACCTTCTGGTAGGCCTCAACGTCAAAGGTGTCGTCGTCGCGCAGGAACTTGAGCAAGTTCAGCGATGCCAAGTTGCACGAGGAGTTGTCCAGCGACATGTACTCCGAGCAAGGGTTGGATGCGGTGATCCGACCGGTCTCGGGGTTGGTGTGCCAGTCGTTGATGGTGTCGTCGTACTGGATGCCCGGGTCGGCGCACCTCCCATGCTGCCGCGGTCATCTTGTCGAAGAGCTCACGAGCATCCACGGTGTCGATGACAGAGCCATCCTGACGCGAGCGCAGGCCAAACTCCTTGCCGTCTTCAACAGCCTTCATGAACTCGTCGTTGACGCGGACTGAGTTGTTGGCGTTTTGATACTGGACGGAGACGATGTCCTTGCCGCCCAGGTCCATGTCGAAGCCAGCGTCGCGTAGGGCGCGAATCTTGTCCTCTTCAGCGGCCTTGGTCTCGATGAACTCTTCGATGTCTGGGTGGTCAACATCAAGCACCACCATCTTGGCCGCGCGGCGAGTGGCGCCGCCGGACTTGATGGTCCCGGCCGATGCGTCTGCACCGCGCATGAAGGAGACCGGCCCGCTGGCCGTGCCACCGGAGGAAAGCAGCTCCTTGGAAGAACGGATGCGCGAGAGGTTCAGGCCAGCACCCGAGCCGCCCTTGAAGATGAAGCCCTCTTCCTTGTACCAGTTGAGGATCGAGTCCATCGAGTCATCGACAGACAAGATGAAGCAGGCAGAGACTTGCTGCGGGCTCTTGGTGCCGACGTTGAACCAGACTGGAGAGTTGAAACTGAAGACCTGGTGCACCAGGGCATACGTCAACTCGTGCTCGAAGATCTCAGAGTCTTCGTCTGTCGAGAAATAGCCGTTTTCTTGGCCAGCACGCACATAGGTGAGGACCACACGGTCAACGAGTTGCTTCAGACCAGCCTCACGCTCTGGGCTGCCAACAGCACCACGGAAGTACTTGCTGGTGACGATGGTCGATGCGTTCACAGACCAGAAGTCTGGGAACTCAACACCGCGCTGCTCAAAGACCGTCTCGCCAGTCTTCCAGTTGGTCTGGTGGATGTCGCGCTTTTCCCAGGTCACCTCGTCGTACGGGTGCACTCCAGGAGTGGTGAAAATGCGCTCGATGTTCAGACCCTTGCCCGCTCGACGCGAACGAGACTTTGCCCCGGTCGTTTCCGTCATGTCCTTGCTCCTTGTGTGCTGGGTGTTGCGCTGGTCGTTGATTCCAAGATGTCAGTGACCACTGACAGACCCGGATGTGTCTCGCTCAGCCCGCAATGACGTGATCGCGGCCTGGAAGTCCTCGAGGAGTCGAAAGCTTGATAAACCGAGGCGAAGCGCAGGTAGGCGACCTCGTCCAGTTGCCGTAACGGCGCCAAGATGGCCAGCCCAACCTCGTGAGCGTCAATCTCAGCCTGGCCCTGAGCCCGGATGGTCTCTTCTACTGTCTGCCCCAAACGCTGCAAATCGTCCTCGGTCACCGGGCGACCTTGGCATGCTTTCCGAGCACCGGCCAGGACCTTGTCCCGGCTAAAGGGCTCAGTTGCTCCAGAGCGCTTAGTGACCGCCAACATGGCCGTTTCGACGGTGCCGAAGCGGCGACCGCATTCTGGGCACTGCCGCCGGCGACGGATGACAGTTCCCTCTTCTTGGACACGGCTGTCCATGACTCGGGAGTCGGTGTGCCGGCAGAATGGGCAGTGCATCAAAACTCCTTCATCGTGGCGAGGTTGCTATGGGCGGAGAAACACCCTGGGGATAAATCTGGGGACTACTTGTGGATGGCTTGTGGGTGAACCCCCACCGGCTGTGCACAAGATGTGGATTAACCACAGGTGTGTAACTACTAGATATAGGAATAGTAGGCATCGTGGGCACGCGACGCAACTACAAGCACAACCTCATGGGCGTGTCGCCGCCGCGGGCCGGTGTGCTTGGCCCTGCCCGTCACAGATGACAGTACTACTGGCTAGTCACCTGACGTGGACAAAGGCTCCATCAGCACGATCATGACGCTCGCCACGGAACTGTCTATTCTCATCTTCGGTCGCTCCAGGTCTTCCCCAGCACTTGATACGGCCCTCTGTTCAAACCGGCGCGCCCAGAGGAAGGCATCTCATTCACCAACGACTCGCTGCTCGCGTTGCTCTCCTTTTCACGCTTGGCCTAGCCCTTTCCGGATGCGCTGTGCTGGAGCATGGCTCGGCCTCCATCGAGCGAGAAAGCCAGACTCAAGAGCCAGCTCGACTACTGCGGCCGAGTGAGTCGATGGATGACCCCGGCCATTTTGCTGAGCTCTACGTCAATGCCTACAACCACGCGTGGCTCACCGGGGACTCCGAGCAACTGGCTGACATGTCCTCCTCAACGTGTGATCTCTGCACGACGCTGACCGCCGCTACTTCCCACTCGGCTGGTCTGACCCAGACCCGACATGTCGCCCCGTTGGCACTTGAGGGACCGACGACAGTGACGACTGCGGGCAACTCGAGCGAAGTGACGCTGCTGCTGCGCACCATCACTCCTGGCCTTGACCTCGAGACCACCCACCTGCATTCTACAATCCACAGATCGGGCTCCGACCTGGAGATCATTGAGTTGCTGGTGACCAACGGACCAAGCATCCCCACAGGCACCCACGCTGACCGCCCGCAAGCAGTGGAATGAGAACCGCAGCGCCGTAGTTGTCGCCAGTATGAGTTCAGCCCACCAGCGTCTACCCTGTCCATTCTCGACTTGGCCCCACGATCGACCGGCATGTCGCGTGCCGAGGCGCTACAGCAGTCGCGATTCCTCGCCCAGGACGCCGACGGTTTGGGGTACTCCCGCTTCTGGGTCGCCGAGCACCACGGCACCGACACTTTCATGTCGTCTGCGACCTCCCTCTTGCTGGGTCACATTGCTGAGCACACCACCTCCATCCGCCTTGGTTCCGGCGGCGTCATGCTGCCGAACCACGCACCCCTGATGGTTGCTGAGTACTACGGGACCCTCGCGACGATTTACGGCGACAGATTCGACCTAGGGCTTGGCCGCGCCCCTGGAACGGACCCCATGACGGCAGCCGCTCTGTCGCGTGGCAATGGTGATCTGGACACTTTGCTAACGACGTCACCGACCTGGCTGGCTATCTTGGACCGCATCGCCCGGGTAGCCGAGTGCGCGCAATTCCCGGGAAGGCACCGACGTGCCGATCTGGATGCTTGGTTCCTCGACTGGAGGAGCACAGGTAGCGGCAGCCCTGGGGCTGCCCTTTGCTTTCGCCTCGCATTTCGCTCCCGATCAACTCGATCAGGCGATTGCCCTATACCGGAGCCGGTTCAACGCGCAGGCGCCAACGGCGCAAGTCAGCCAGCCGCACGTCATGGCCGGCATCAACGTGCTGGCAGCTCCCACCACCGCAGAAGCCAAGTTCCTTTTCACCACCGCTCAGCTGATGGCAGTGCGCATTCGCACTGGCCAGCCAGGTCTGCTCGACGAACCAGTGAAGGACCTCGCGGCCGTCCTGCCCGACCAACTCCTGCCGCTGGCTCAAGGACAAGCATCCGTGCGCGCCGTTGGCACCCCAGATGATGTCGTGGAGCACTTGGATGGTTTCGTTGCCGTCCACGATGTCGACGAACTCATCGTCACGACCTATACCCACGACCCGCTGATGCGTCGACGCTCTTATGAGCTCTTGGCAGACGCTTGGGTGCCCACAGAAACGACAGGCGCCCGGGCCAGTTAACCCTGCTGAGCCAACACCAGGGGAAGCACGTCCATAGCCCCAGCCTGGCGAAGCGCCCTAGCCGCGACCGTCATTGTCCACCGAGAATCCACGACGTCATCGATCAACAAGATGGGCCCTCGGGTGCGGTCAACCTCGCTGGCCAGGTCGTCCGGGACCACGATCCGATCCCACACACCAGCGAGGCGGAAAGCGCTGTTACCACCCGCTTCTCCGGTCGGCCCACCGTGCGCGTAGTCCAGCGACCCGAGCCAAGGCAGCCTGCCCAAGTTTGATAGCTGGTCAGCCAGACTGTTGATCAGCTCTGGGCGTGTGCGTGAGGGCATCGTCACGATCGCCACTGGCCGCACGTTCCAGTCCCATTGAGCCAGGACCTGGACGACCGCTTGGACCAGAGGCTGGGGAACGGGCCCGTCTTGCTGCAAGACTTCGCGTATGCGTTGCCCCCAACCCAGATCGCTAAGCCTAGCCAGCGCCCTGCCGGTGCTGAACTGCTCAGTTGGCGAAATCTTGCCTTTGATGTCAACGCCCAGTTTGGGCATGCCGGTTGGCCACTGCGCCCGCGATTCCAATCGGACACCCACCGCGCTCAATTGAGCCTGAGCAGACTCAAGCGCTGCCTGCGGCACCTCGGTGGGAAAGAATGCACCCGAGCAATTGTCACAGCGTCCGCAGGGGTCGCTGTGGTGTCATCCAGGCTGCGTTGCAAGAAAGCCATTCGACAGTCATCGGTGGCGATGTATTCCAGCATGGCTTGGGCTTCATCCGTCCGGGCACGGGCTACGCGAACATACCGATCCTTGTCATAAACCCAGGATTGCCCCGTGGCCACCCAGCCGCCGCTCACCCGATCAACGGCACCTTCAACATCAAGGACCTTCAACAACAGCTCCAGGCGGGTCCTACGCACGTCGACCAAGGCCTCAAGGGCTGGGGTAGAAAGCGGACGCCCGGCATCACCCAACGCTGCCAGGACGGCATCTGCATGCTCTTGCCGCGGCATACCCGCAGTTGCGAAGTACTCCCAAATATCGCGGTCCTCGGAGCCGGGCAGCAGAATGACGTCGGCCTTGTCGGTGGCTCGACCTGCACGGCCGACTTGCTGGTAGTAGGCCACAGGTGAAGAGGGAGCCCCGAGGTGGACCACGAAACCAAGGTCAGGTTTGTCGAAGCCCATCCCCAAGGCGCTGGTAGCGACGAGCGCCTTGACCCGGTTGTGCCGCAGTGCGTCCTCCAACTCCTCGCGCTCAGCAGGGTCGGTCCGACCGGTATAGGAGGCCACTTGCGCGCCAGCGTCTTTCAGCGCCTGGGTCACTTGTTCTGCGGCCGAAACGGTCAGGCAATAAATGATGCCGCTGCCCGGCAATTCAAACAGGTGCGCCACCATCCAGCCAATGCGTTGTTCGGGCGTGAGTCGGGGTAACGAACCCAGCCTGAGAGACGCACGAGCAAGTGGGCCACGTATTGTCTCCACCGGGCTCCCCGACGCCCAACTGCTCCGCCACATCGTGGGCCACACGCTCATTCGCCGTCGCAGTGGTCGCCAAGACAGGAGTATTAGGCGGCAGATCCGACAGGAGGGTAGAGATACGGCGGTAGTCCGGGCGAAAGTCATGCCCCCAGTCGCTGATGCAATGCGCTTCGTCCACGACGAGGAGACCAGCCCGGGCAGAAATACCCGGCAACTGCTCATCTCGGAACCGAGGATTATTGAGTCGCTCCGGGCTCACCAGGAGCACATCGACCTCGTCGTTGGCGAGGGCCTGACGGACATCGTCCCAATCAGTCGCATTGGAAGAGTTCATCGTGACCGCTCGGATGCCGGCCCGCTGCGCCGCGGCGATCTGGTCTCGCATCAGGGCTAAAAGAGGAGAGACAATCACGGTCGGCCCAAAGCCCGCAGCCCGGCGCAAGGCCGTGGCCACGAAGTACACCGCCGACTTGCCCCACCCCGTGCGCTGGACGACCAAGACCCTCGCAGCATCCTGGACGAGAGCCTCAACGGCCTCGTACTGTCCGTCACGAAACGACGCGTCAGGACTTCCTACGAGTTGTTGCAGTGCGGCGGTCGCTTCTTCCCTCATGTTGCCCACGCTAGGTGTTAGCCCTGACAGACCCGAACTGCTGTTCTTTCTTCCCCTGAGGGTGCAGCGAACGGGCTCTTGGCATCTAAGGTTGGACCTAACGCCTCGCACCGCATCGCCCTACCGGAGAACTACGGTGCTGTGTTGTGGCGCAAGACAACTGACCAGCGCACCCCCAACTGCGGAGATTCACTATGGATTCAGCCTCGCTGGGCCACTTCTCGTGGACCAACTACGACGCTGCCCTTTTTGACCTCGATGGCGTCCTCACCCCCACCGCCGAAGTGCACATGCGCGCCTGGGAGAAAATGTTCAACGATTATCTCGGTGAACTTGATGGACACACCCCCTACACCGAGCAGGACTACTTCGACTACGTCGACGGCAAGCCCCGCTATGAGGGCGTCCAGAGCTTCCTAGACTCCCGCAGCATTGACCTCCCGTTCGGCGACCCCGAGGATGGCTCAGAAGCAGTCACCGTCTGCGGACTCGGCAACCGAAAAAACGCACTCTTCACCCAGGTGCTACGCGATGGTGGGATCGAGGCATACCCCGGATCGCTGCAGTTGCTTGACCATCTGGAATCCATTGGTGTCCAGATGGCCGTGGTCTCGTCCTCAAAAATGCACCGGATGTCCTAGCTGTCGCCGGGATCGCTGACCGATTCCCTGTCGTTGTGCACGGAGGCGTCGCTGCCGAGAAGAACATCCCCGGCAAGCCCAAGCCCGACACCTACACTTTCGCCGCGCAAGAGCTTGGCGTGGATAGCCGCAGGTGTGTCGTCTTCGAAGACGCCATTTCAGGTGTTCAAGCCGGAGCTGCCGGAGACTTTGGCCTGGTCGTCGGTGTTGACCGCGGCGCTGGCGTTGAACCCCTGACCACCAACGGCGCCGAGATCGTCGTCGCAGACCTAAACGAGTTGATCTGATGGGCCACAAGTACCCCTCCCCGCACATCCCTCAGCCCGCTGTCGACCCCCTGGACCGTAGCCGCTTCCCTGCGGACGAATGGGCACTGGTCGAGTCTGACTATTCAAACCAAGACCTCGGAACCACCGAGACCGTCTTTGCCGTCGCCAACGGCTATCTCGGTATGCGGGGCAACCCGGAGGAAGGTCGTGATTCGCACACCCACGGCACCTTCGTCAACGGCTTCCACGAGACGTGGCCCATTCATCACGCCGAAGAGGCCTACGGCCTGGCGCGGGTAGGTCAAACCATCATTAATGCGCCAGACCCCAAGGTCATGAAGCTCTACGTCGATGATGAGCCCTTGTTGTTGGATAACGCCGACCTCGAGCACTATGACCGCAGGCTTTCCTTTGCCGATGGCCTGCTGCGCCGCGAGGTTATTTGGAAGACCGCCTCCGGCAAGCGCTTGCGAGTCAGCACCACTCGAATGACGAGTTTCTCTGACCCGCACTTGGCAGTCCTCACGATGGACGTCGAGATGCTGAGCGGCGACGCGGCCATCGTCATCTCGTCCCAGGTCCTCAACCGCCAAGACGGCTCAGACGAGTATCATGTGAAGTCGGCTGCCATGGGCGAAGGCGCTGACCCACGTAAGGCAGAGGGCTTTGACCGGCGCGTTCTGGACCCACGCGCTAGCGAGGTCAAGGATGGTCGGCTCTTGCTTGGCTATCGCTGCCACGAGTCGAAATGACCATCGCCGTTGCTACCGACCACAAGCTAGAGACCAAGAACAAGTGGACCGAAGATCTGGCCGTGGACGAAGACATGGCCAAGCACGTCTTCCAGATCGAAGCCAAAGAGGGCGAGACGATTCGCCTGGAGAAGTTGGTGGCCTTCCACACCTCACACGGCGTGCCAGTGCGCGAGTTGTCAGACCGTTGCTGGCGAACCCTCGACCGCACTGCGGGCACCAGCGTGACAGATCTACACGCTGATCAGCGGACCTACATGGACGAGTTCTGGTCTACCTCTGACGTTGTCGTCAAAGGGCAGCCAGCCGTCCAGCAAGCCGTTCGGTGGAACCTCTTCCAGCTGGCCCAGGCATCGGCTGGGGCCGGTGTCCACGGCATACCCGCCAAAGGGATGACCGGGTCAGGCTACGGCGGTCACTACTTCTGGGATACCGAGTGCTATGTCCTGCCGTTCCTCGTTTACACCAACCCCCAGTCAGCCTTAAACGCTTTGCGCTTCCGACACAACATGCTTGATTCTGCTCGTGAGCGTGCCAGCGAACTGGCTCAGCACGGGGCTCTTTTCCCGTGGCGCACGATCAACGGCGCGGAGGCCTCGGCATACTTTGCCGCGGGCACGGCTCAATACCACATCAACGCGGACGTCGTTAATGCACTGATTAAGTATGTTCGGGCCACCGGCGACCGTAGCTTCCTGGCCCGCGAAGGCATCGACATCCTTGTTGAAACCGCACGGATGTGGGCCGACCTGGGCTTCTGGCGTAGCAATGGCGATGACACGTTCCACATTCACGGAGTCACTGGTCCCGACGAATACACCACCGTTGTCAATGACAACCTCTTCACCAACGTGATGGCCCGCTTTAACTTGCGCGCTGCCGCCAAGGTGGTCCACGAGGTCAAGCGGACTGATCCCACCGACTACCAGCGGGCGGTGTCCCGTTTGGGCCTCAATGATGACGAGGTGACGGAGGGAAAACGCCGCCGACGGGATGCACATCCCGTTCGACGAAAAGTTGGGCATTCACCCCCAGGACCTGCACTTCCTCGAACGCGAAATGTGGGACCTTGAGAACACCCCCAACGACAAACGCCCCCTGCTGCTGCACTACCACCCTTGGTCATCTACCGCTTCCAGGTCCTGAAGCAGACTGATGTCGTGTTGGCCCTCTACCTTCAGGGTGACCAATTCACCCCGGATGAGAAGTTGGCCAACTTCGAGTATTACGACCCGATCACGACCGGCGACTCAACTCTTTCGGCCGTAGTGCAGTCCATCGTCGCCGCTGAGGTGGGCTACCACGAGTTGGCACTGCGGTACTTCTACTCAGGCCTATTCGTTGACCTGGATGACCGTCACGGAAACACCACTGACGGCACGCACATCGCTTCGGCCGGCGGCGTCTGGTCCGCCTTGACTGGCGGCTTCGGTGGACTTCGTGACTACGCCGGTGAATTGACGTTCGACCCACGGGTACCTCAGGAATGGGAAGGAATCGAATGGACGATGCTCTGGCACGCCTCGAAACTCAAGATCGAAGTCTTGCGCGATGAGATCGCCTTCACGGTCTTGAACGGTCCCGACGAACAGGTCAAGGTGCGTGGCGAGGAAGTGAACATCTCAACGGAGCGCACCGCCGTGCCGCTGAGCGACCAGGGACCCATGCGTGAAGGGCTCCTTGAAGTTCACCCGTCACTGGGTGGCCGCCGCAATGATGGCAGCACGATCACCGCGACGGTGCCGCACTCGTGGTCCGACGAAATCAGCGCTCCGGACCTTCAAGCGCACACTGCCCCCTGAGCGAATCCGAGAAGCGACTTTCCTTGTGGTGAGGGCACGGTACTTCGGTGCTATGCCCCTCATGGCTTGTCTGAGTTCGAAATTGTGCCGCCACCTGTGGTCGGATAGGAGCATGAGCGAACCCACTGACACCACAACACCAGACACCGGCGACATCGAAGCGCCGCCGATGCCTGCCGAGTCTGAGACCGACCGACTCGTTGCCAACATCTCTGGGGTCGACGATCAGGTCGGAATGGCTGCCCTTTGGCGAGTCACCATGGACCTGGAGAATGGTGGTTCATCGCAGTTGGCGATGAGGGCCAAGAATCACCCGCCGCGGCCGAAATTGACGACCAACTGATGTTGCTCGCATTCACAGACGCCGAGCGAGCCCGACACTTCGCCGTTGCCCAAGGCATGATCGAGGCTGACGATAACCTCAGCGCCATCGCGCTGACGCCGGAAGAGGTTGTGAACTCCGCCGATGCCTACGTTGAGGCTGGCATCGACGGATTGATGTTCGATCCGCACATCAGCGGCTACTTCATCCCCTCGGCCCAATTGCCAGTTGTGCACCAGGCAGTCAAGGCTGACCCGGACTCTGAAACACCACAAGGCTGAGTCACGCTAGCCAGCCGAACTAAAGAGAGGCCTTCCACCGACCGGTGGAAGGCCTCTCTTTGCGTTGCAGTGACCGGGCGTGCGGACCCGAACCGCAAGGCCCAATGGGAGAAGGACTAGCCGTTGTGGAATCCCTGGTCTGCTGGAATCACCAGAGTCTGCCCAGACCTGACCTGATCTGTGCTCATGTTGTTGGCCAGTTGAATGTCGACAATCGCCATATCCAAGCGGGTGTCGGGCAATTCGGCAGCGGCGATCTGCGACAAGGTCTGACCCGGTTGCACAACAACCTCTTCGGTCGTCGCGTTAGCCGCGCCGCCGCTCAAGACCATGCCGGCCGCTAACACGACAGCCGAGACGGTGGAGGCGATGGTGATGGAAAGTCGCCCACGCCGAGTCAGTCGCATCCGCCCATGGCCACCGCCGTTGCTCCGGGCCATGGCCGGTCCGGCGTCAGCGACATCGGTCACCAAGCGAAGGTGCCGCTCTGGTGCCACCTCAGTGGCGATGTTGGGCTGCTCCCACACTGGCTGTGCGCTCATGGCTCCTCCTAAGGGACCTACGATCCGGTTCGTCTGCTTGATCGGACTGCTGCCTAGCCGGACTGCTGGGGTCACTGACCCTCCGCCTTGCTACTACACGTTCGATCGTACGCTTGTCCTATTATTAGCACGGACGTACGAAGAAGTCGACACGCGGATCGAACAAATGTTTGTTTCCTGGCCTGGCCACTCGTACGATGTGTTCACACCAAGTATTTGAGCAGGGACCACCGACATACCTGCTGACCTGGGTTTATACCAATAAGGGGCAGAGCTGATGGCCGAAATTCACGACTTGCCGGAGCGCGAAGGCGCCAGCGAGCTGACCAAGCGTCAGACCCGCGTGCTCGAAGTCATCCGTGACTCCATTGACGACCATGGTTACCCGCCAAGTTTGCGCGAAATCGGCGAGGCGGTTGGGCTGACCTCTCCCTCTTCGGTGGCCCACCAACTCAAGATGCTAGAGCGCAAGGGCTACTTGCGCCGTGACCCCAATCGACCTCGCGCCATCGAGGTTGTGTTGCCAGGGCGTGCACACGACCAAGCGGGCTACCGACGAGCAGAGCCAGAAGAAGTCGTCGAGGATGAAGCCGCACGCCGCGAGGCGTTCCCCGAAGCCGCCTACGTTCCCGTGGTTGGCCAGATCGCGGCCGGTGGGCCCATCCTCGCCGAGCAATCCGTCGAAGAAGTATTTCCGCTGCCAAAGCAACTCGTGGGCGACGGTGAGCTCTTCCTTCTGAAGGTGGTCGGCGACTCGATGATCGACGCCGCCATTTGTGATGGTGACTGGGTTGTGGTGCATCGTCAGCAGCATGCCGACAACGGGGACATCGTTGCAGCGCTCTTGGACAACGAGGCGACAGTGAAAACGTTCAAGCGGACAGCCAACAAGGTTTGGCTGATGCCGCACAACGAGTCGTTCGACCCGATCGACGGCGACTACGCGGTGATCATGGGTAAGGTCACCGCGGTATTGCGTCGGGTGTGACCGGCCTCGTCGTCACCTAGCCGTCTAGTCGACCGGTGTCTTCCTCAGCCACAAGGTCGGCGGTGAGCCTCGGCAACACGTCTGCCAAGAGCGCATCCACCTTGACGCTTGCGTCAGCGTCGCCTCGCGTTTGCCCACGAGTCAGAATGACGACGGGCTTGCCCTCGGCTTTAGCGGCACGCACAAAGCGATAACCGCTCATCACCTGCAGCGACGACCCCACCACCAACAGTGCCCGGCTTCGCCCTAGCAACTCGTAGGCCGCGTCGACCCTGGGCTTGGGCACCGAGCCGCCAAAGAAAACCACGTCCGGCTTAAGTTTGTTGCTCTCGCATCGAGAGCAGTGCGCCAAAACGAAAGAGTCGACCCGCTCTTGGTCGATCAGCACATCACCGTCGGGGCGAATTTCACCCGCCTGCACATCAAAGTTGGGGTTCGCTAGCGTCAGCCAGCGGTGCACGGTAGCCCGGGAGAAGGCCGCAGAGCAGTCCAGGCACGTCACTCGCCCTAAGGTGCCATGCAGCTCAAGCACTTGCTCGGCGCCTGCCCGCTGATGCAATCCGTCAACATTTTGCGTCACGATCGAGGTGAGAAAGCCAGCGCGCTCGATGTCCGCCAGAGCGTAGTGCGCACGATTCGGCTCAGCCTGTTGAAAACGGGTCCAGCCGGTATAGGCCCGCGACCAGTAGCGTCTACGCCCGGCCTCATCTGCGAGGAACTCGCTGTACTGCATCAGGGTAACCCGGCGCTGGCCGTCGGGCCCGCGATAGTCCGGTATGCCGGAGGCGGTGGACATTCCCGCGCCGGTAAGAACCATGACACCGGCCCGGCCGACAATATCAAGAACCTGCTGGTAGTCAGCCTCGGCAACAGGCCTAGCCGGCGGGAGGTGAGCGTCGTTGACACACGGACAGCCTAAGTCACCGCTTCGGCAATGTGACGGTGAAGGTCGCACCCTGGTCACTGGAACCCACCTCGACCGCCCCGCCATGAGCACCGACCACTGCGTCCACGATGCTCAGCCCAAGGCCCGTCGACCCAGCTTTGCGCGACCGGGAATCGTCGCCCCGGGCGAATCTCTCAAATATCCGCTCGCGCACATTGTCCTGAATGCCCGGGCCGTCATCCGCGACGGAGAAAGCAGCGCTGTTCGTGGCAGATCCAGCCCGAAGCGTCGTCGTGATCGTCGTACCTTCAGGGGTGTGCACTTTGGCATTGGCCAACAGGTTCACCAAGACTTGTTGCAGGCGAGCCGCATCGCCGATGACCTCAACTGGCTCGTCGGGGAGGTTGAGCACCCACCGGTGGTCTCCCCCAGCAACACGCGCATCACTGACCGTATCGATCGTTAGCAGCGAAAGATCGACGGTATCCCGCTCCAACGGCCTGCCAGCATCAAGCCGAGCCAGCAGGAGGAGATCTTCGACGAGCCCCTGCATTCGCAGCGATTCAGACTCGACCCGTCCCAGGCCATGGACGATCTCTGGGGGCACCTGGGCATTACTGCGGCGGGACAACTCTGCATACCCACGGATTGAGGCCAGCGGCGTGCGCAACTCGTGCGAGGCGTCAGCGACGAATTGACGCACCCGCTGCTCGCTTTCGTGCCGAAACTGCAGGGCACTTTCCATCGTGTCCAGCAAATTGTTGAGGGCTAGTCCGACTTGACCGACCTCAGTTGCGGGGTTCGTGTCACGGTCCCCGACTCTGAGCGCCAGGGCGACCTCCCCCAGGTGCAAGTCCTGCCGCGAAACCTCGCTGGCGGTTCCGGCCACCCTGCCTAGGGGCGCCAGGCTGCGACGGACCAGGAACGCAACACCAAACGCGGCCGCGATCAGGGACGCAAGCGCAACAACACCTAGGGTCCAGATCAGCTGCCGCGTGATGGCCTGCACTCCGCTGGATGACAAACCGATCACAGAGGTTTGACCAGCCTCGAAGCGAGCCAAGACCCGATACTCACCAATGCCATCCCCTAGATCAACGGTTTGTGCCCTATTCGAAGACGGCACCTCCAGCAGCAGTTGAGTCTGCGCTTGCGTGAGGTCGGTCGCGATGTTCTGAGGGCTGGAGAACTCATCCGATGCAGTGATGACGGCACCGGTGTCGTCGAACTTAATCGCCAAGAAGGATGTTCCTCCACCAGGGGGGCCAAGTTGTCCGCCTCGTGGAGACTCACCCTCCCCAGCCCGAGGGCTTTGAAGGTCACTATTGTCGCCGGGGACGCCACCCAGGATCACGTTGGCGGTCGACTCGAGGTCTTGATCAAGGTTTGCGGTCAGGGACCTCTGCAAGGTCACGACGGTCAAGCCCCCCACTGCCGTCAAAACTCCCGTGATCAGCACCAAAACCCACACGACGAGCGTGCGTCGCAGGGTCCAAGGCGTGCGGCTACTAACGGTCATCGCCTAGGTGGCCGGCTTCAGGACGTAGCCTGCGCCGCGCATTGTGTGGATCATCGGCGAGTGCCCGTGGTCGATCTTTTGCGCAGGTAAGAGATGTACAACTCAACGATGTTGGCTTGACCACCAAAGTCGTAGTTCCACACTCGGTCTAAGATCTGGGACTTCGAGAGGACGCGCTTGGGATTGCGCATCAGGAAACGCAACAACTCAAACTCTGTCGCCGTCAACGACACTTCTTGGCCTGCACGGCGGACCTCGTGGGAATCTTCGTCTAGGGTCAGGTCGCCAACGACGACCGTCGATGATGATTCGGTCGCGACCATCACCGTGCGGCGCATCAAGGCACGGACCCGCGCGACAACCTCCTCTAGCGAAAAGGGCTTGGTCACGTAGTCATCGCCGCCTGCAGTCAGCCCAGCAACACGATCTTCCACCGCGTCCTTCGCAGTGAGGAAGAGCACGGGAACCTCGGGCGCATCGGCACGCATACGCCGTAGAACTTCGAGACCATCAAAGTCGGGGAGCATCCAGTCAAGGACAACTGCGTCGGGCTGGAAGTCGCGCGCCACCTTCACGGCCTGTGCCCCATCCCCCGCGCTGGCTACTTCCCAGCCTTCGTAGCGCAGTGCCATCGACAGCAATTCAGTGAGGTGCTGTTCGTCGTCGACAACGAGAACACGCACGGGAGAGCCATCGAGTCGGGTCAAAGTTGGCGTGGCAGATCGGGAAGTCATAGTGCTACCTAATCTGCCACACGTAGCAGGGACCTATGCCCTACCTGTGACCTTGCTGTGCGCCACTGCTTCCACAGCAAGGTCGACATCGGCGAGGCTGTTCCACACGTGAAAGGCGATGCGAGCACAGCCCGCCCTTGAGGAGATTTTCCCGCCCGCTGCCTCGAAGGCTCGCACCAGGTCGGCACCAGGATCTGCGAGCGTCACGACAGGGGTCACGCCGGGAGCTTGACCGATCCTGGACCGGAACTCATTAGCGAGGCTTACGTCATGGTCCCTGATCGCCTGCGTTGGCACCTGCGCGAACAGTTCCATTGCTACCAGTCCCGCCGACCAGCAAAACCACGCAGGTGAGACGTCAAACCGCCGAGCGTCCGTAGCCAGATCCATCTCTGGCCCGTACACGGAGTCCCAGACGGACTCACCGGCATACCAGCCTGCGTTGTTAGGACGCAGCAGATCACTCGCCCGAGGGCTAATCGTCATATAGGCCGTGCCTCGCGGCTGGCAGAGCCACTTGTATGCAGAGCACACAGTGATATCAAACAGGCTCGCCTCAATGGGCAGCCACCCCGCAGCTTGAGTGGTGTCGCAGAGCGTCATAGCGTCGCAGTCACGCGCAGCTCCCAGCACTGCCTCCAGATCAACCAGGGAGCCACACGCGCTTTGAGCCAAACTAAACACGACCAGATCGGTGCTCGGCCGAATTGCTTCCGCGAGATCGGCGCGAGGCACCTGACGAACCTGCAGACCCGTGTCTTGCTGGACGAGGAAAGGAAAAATCATCGAGGTGAAGTCCTCGGCGATCACAACCACTTCCGCATTCGGGGGCAAGGATGTCGCGATGGTCCCAGCGAACACACTCGTCATCGATCCAACGGAAACGGCTGATGCAGGCACTTTCACCATGCGGGCATAGGCGGCTCGACTGGCCTCGACGTCTGCCCCCAGCGCGACGGGGTCGGTGTCGCCACGTTGCCACTGGCTCATCAGGTCCGACATGGCCGAGACCACGGGAATGGGCGGCAGACCTACGGTCGAGGCGTTGAGGTAACCCGTCGTTGCGGCAAACGAACGCTGCAAAGTGTGGAGTGCGGTCATACCCTCAGGGTGCAACAATCTTAACCATGACACAAGTACATGTATTTTTTGTTATCCATTAGATTAAGTTATGCACATCGAGCCTCATCCAGGCGGGGCCTACTGAGCGCCCGTGGCCACCACACCTCCGAAGGCTGGACCAGCACATACCCTTGACCACCGAAGCGCATCTGCAGTGCCTCGCCAGTGCCGCCTCGCATCATTGATCCGAGTCCACCGGTGTCGATCTTGATGTCCATATTGACGCCGGCCGTCCACATCACCACGGCTTGTGCGTCCGCGAAGGTCGGCGCTGACGCAACATCGAGTGCGATCGGGTCACCCTTAGTCGTGACGGCAACATACCCAGTCCCACGCAGGCTGACGTTATACATGCCACCGGTCATCATGCCGCCACGGGCTTGAATGCGGTGGATATCCCAGTCAATGGATGAGGAAAAGGCAAGGACGCTGGACCCATTCACCGAAATCTCATCGTTTTCCAGGTACATCACCTGAATTTCCTTGGCCTGGTCAGCGACGAAGAGCTCGCCATTGCCCTCACAGTTCATCATCTTGACCCCCTCACCGGTCATCGCCGACTTCAAGATCTTGTTGAACCCGCCAGAGCCCTTGTTCTGAAAACGCACATCGCCCTGATAGGCGACCATCGATCCGGTGAGGGCCAACACGGGCCCGTATGCCATCGAGATCTTGAGGAGTTTCTTGTTTTGCAGGACGAAGGGATCAGTCGACTGGTTCTCTTTGAAGTCTTTAAACAGGGATCCGTGGATGGCCATGGTGTGGTCAGCCCTTTCGTGGGTGGGTACCTATAACTATGCTGCAAATACGTGCCTCAAGGAAGAGTGCACGCACTACTGGCTGATACCAAGGAGTCACGATGGGATTTCTGGACAAAGCCAAGGCCGCAGCCAACGACCTTGCAGCAAAAGCAGACACAGCAATCAATCAGGCGACCCAATCGGGCGGCGAGCGCGAGACCGATCGATACCTGCGCGATCTAGGCATTCTTGCGTTTCGCGCCGAGCGCGGTGAGCCCGTGGATGAGGAAGCACGTCAACGAGCGCTCAAAGCACTCTCTGACTTTGAGCAGCAAGGAAGATTGGGCTCGCTGCACTTGTCCCACACTGACCCGCCACCACCCGGGGGTCCGCCCCCTCCCCCTGGAGGCATGGCGCCCCCGCCGCCAAGCGGCGGTCCCCAGGATGACGATTCGGGGCAACAGCCTCCGGCACCCGACGGCGGGCCACGGCCTGACTCGGGTCAACGGCCACCTCCGCCACCGCCTCCGCCCTCCTTCTCGGGGTAGGCACATCGGCCCTAGCCGTTCGCGAATAGCGTTCCACGGTATAACTGCACATTTGCCTATAGGCTAAGAGCATGTTTGACGCAGCGGGTTTACGAGTCATGCGCGCGATTGCAGATCACGGGAGTTTCACCGCGGCTGCCCAATCGTTGGGCTACACCCAACCCGCCATCTCACAGATGGTGCGTCGGCTAGAAGAGCGCTCGGGTACAGTTCTGGTTGAACGCAACGGGCGCTCAGTGCGCCTGACGCAGGCTGGTCGCGTGCTGGCTAGGCATGCCGTCAATGTTCTCGCGGCTCTTGATAATGCTGAGGCTGAGATCGCCTCAATAGCTGGCTTGCAAAGCGGCCGAGTCCGCCTGATGGCGTTTCCGTCGTCGTCTGCGACGTTGGTGCCACGTGCCTTAGCCAAGGTCAAGACTGAATTTCCCGGAGTCACGGTCAGCTTTTCAGAAGGCGAGCCGCCGCAATCTCTTGCTGCCATCCGGGAGGGCACCAAGGACCTGGCAGTGGCCTTCGTTTACGACGACGATGACCCAATCAAAGGTGACGATGACCTGACAGGTCTCGTCGTCCTTGATGTGATGGTCGACCCAGTTCGCATTGCTTTGCCAGCTAACCACCGGTTGGCCGAGCTGGCCGTGGTGCCCCTGCATGAATTGACCGACGAATCATGGATTGCCGGGTGTGAGCGCTGTCGTGGACATTTGCTGGCCTTGGCTGGCCGCAATGACTTTGTGCCTGACGTGTCTTTTGAGACCGAAGACTACGTCGCTGTCCTTGGCCTGGTCGCGGCTGGCCTTGGGGTGGCGCTGGTCCCCGAATTGATTCTGCATTCGGCTAGCCACCCAGGCGTGGTCACTCGCTCCATCTCGCCGTCGTCAAAGCGGACGATTCGCATCGTCACGACACCAGACTTGCAGCGAGTCCCTGCGGTGTCGGCCACTCTTGATGCTCTCTGCGCTAGTGCTCGAGAAATCCAGTCCGAGCCGATGCGCGACGGAACACCAAGCGGCTATCCCGCGCTGTCGACATAGGTCTAGCCCTTAAGGGTTCACTGTCCCGTTCTGCATCTGAGTTGCGAGTTGTCCCTCAATGAGGAGCACCGCGAAGTTGCCGTCTGTGTCGGTCCTCAAAACACGTGCACCGCGGCCGGTGAACATATCCAGCGCGATCGGGTTCGGATGACCAAAGGTGTTGTCTGGCCCGACCCCAATCATCGCGACGGCCGGATTGATGGACTCGATGAGGTTTTCATTCTGATCGGCCGAGCCGTGGTGGGCAACCTTGACCACGTCGAATTCTTGGCCCGCTAACGGTGCCAGCAACGCTCGTGCGCCCGGTCCCTCAACATCGCCGAGGAAAAGCACATCCTTGCCCTGGACCTCAATGCTGACGACCAGTGACGCATCATTGGCTTGCAAGTGTTGCGCCGACTGGCCCGTAGGCCACCATGCCTGGGCTGAGACATTTCCCCACTGCCAGGTGTCACCCGCATAGCCCCGCGCAGTGGGCACCCCCGCTTCCCTGGCCTGCGCTAGCGCCCACTCCTCCTGGGAAGTGGTATCGCTCGTGCCGGGCGGCAGGTAGATCTGGCCAACCTCGTAGTCTGCTAGCACTGCGCTCAAACCCGAGATGTGGTCAGCGTGAAAGTGGCTCAACACCACGGCATCCAATCGCTGCACGCTTAAGTCACCCAAGCACTCTGCAAGCAACTCCGGCGATGGGCCCGTGTCGATGAGCACGGCAGATCCGTCTCCGCTCGTCACGACGAACGCGTCCCCCTGGCCCACGGCACATCCGACCACGAGCCAGTTGTCCGGCGGCCAGTGCGTGTCCTGCCGAGTTGGCCACACCGCCGCGATGAGCATGGCCAGCGCCAGACACCCGGGTAGCCAACTTTTGACAAGTGAGACCACAACCACGGAAACGTCAAGACCACGGCAAGGCTGACCGCCGCCAGCAGAAAGGCTCCGGGCGCTCCATCCAGCCAATTCATCGTGCCGCCCGGCAGCGCAGCAGCCACGCGCAATCCTGCCGATAAGCCACGCGGATGGTGCACCCAGCCAGGCGCCGATGGCCCCCAGCGGTGGCCAGACCAGCCCAGCGATAGTCGCCACGATGCCCAGAATCGTGGTCGGTGCAACGAGCGGCGCCGCAAGCAGGTTGGCGAAGACAGCGACCGTGCTCACGCTGCCCTGGAGCAACACAATGACGGGGGCGCAGGTCACTTGTGCCGCCAACGGAATCGACACTGCTTCACCAAACCAAGCAGGTATGCGGGGCAATCGCGCCGAGATGGCGTCGGCCCACGGTCGGGCAAAGATGACAATGCCCAAAGTGGCCAACACCGATAGGGCAAAGCCATACGAGCGAGCCAGACCCGGGTCCCAGCACAGCAGCACCACCATCGCGACCGACAGAGCACTGAGGCTGCTCCCCCGTCGTGCTGTGCTCAGCCCAACCAAACCAACCAGGCCCATCGCCGAGGCTCGCAACACGCTTGGCTCCGGACGACACAATATGACGAAGCCCACAAGAGCCACCACAGCGCACCAGGGCCGCCAGCGGCGCGCCAAGGCCGTCCACCGGCACAGCAGCACCACGGTGCCCAGCACGATCGCGACGTTGCTCCCACTGACGGCCGACAGGTGGCTCATGCCAGTGACTTTCATCGCGGCGCTCAGGTCACCTGGGGTCAACGAGGTGTCCCCAATCACCAGCCCAGGAATGAGCCCAGCCGCATCCGCGGGCAACGGGCCGACGGAGTCCCGCAGCCTTTTTCGGGCTGTATCCGACATTGCCAGCACTGGTCCGCGAGCGCTTTCGACGTGCGGTTCATCAAGTGGCGCAAATTGAGCCGAAACATCGGCACTGGGCTCTCGCAACGGCGAGAGGCGACCGGTGACCTCGACACCAGATCGCCACTGCACGGAATCCCAGCCTTCACCCGTTGCAACGAAGACCAGCACGGGCACCGAGTCAGTCGGGATGCTTGCCTGGTTGGACGCGGTGACGTGAGCGATGTCGAGAGTCAGCACCAACAGGTCTGGTTGGTTCGTGGTGCTCGGAATGAGTCGCGGCTGAGTGGCGACCGAGGCTTGCACTGTCACGACGGCCCGTTGCTCGGCTAGATCGACAATTGGTCCCACCTGGCGGGCGCGGGCATCAACGCCACCAGCGAAGAGGGTGAGTGCACAGATAAGCAGCGCCACCGTGATAAACCCAGACCAGACGGGTTGAATTGTCTGCTCGCTACCTTCCCCCGCGCTACGGCTAACACCCAGCCACCCGAGGATCCACACCAAGAGTCCACTGCCCAAGCACAAGCAGGCAATCGCAAGCTGGACGCGGTACCCGGTGTAGAGAAGGCCACAAGTCGCAGCCCAAGCGATCAAGGACGGGACAAGCAATCTGAAATCAGGTGGCGTCCCGGTGGGCGCACGCGAAGCATTGGTCGCGGTCACGTCCTGCTTCATGCGCTGCGGCCAGCCTCAGTCCAGGCTCACGTACGGCCGCAGACTCTCAAGAGTCTTTTCGCCAATCCCGCTGACGTCGAGCAATTGGTCAACGCTGGTGAACGGTCCCCTCTCCTCGCGGAACGCCAAAATGCGGCCAGCCGTCACCGGCCCCACTCCTGGGATGGTCTCCAATTGTTGCGAGGACGCGGAGTTGAGGCCGACCGCGCCCAGACTTTCCTCGCCATCAGCCACGCCCTGGCCAACGGATGGCGCGTCGCTACTGATCGGACTCTCAACTGCAACGACATCAGGTGGTTCCTCCCCATGAACCGGCACCCAAATTTGGTCGCCATCGCTCAATATCAATGCCAAGTTCATCCGGCTCAACTCGGCGGCCTCGGTGGAGCCGCCTGCCTCCGTCAACGCATCAACGACTCGAGATCCACCGGGCAAGGTGTAGACGCCTGGGTCTTTGACCGCGCCGATGACATGGACCACCGTTTCGGCGGGAGTTGATGCAGGTGTGGCCGTCGCCACCAAGCCTTGGTCGGTTGGGTCTGCGGCTGTTTCGGGCTGAGCAGGCTCGGTGGGATTGTCCTGCGCAGCCACAGGCAAGGGGCGGGTGCCGTGGCCTGGCTGACATACATCCGGCCCATAAACACGGCTGCCATCAGTGCGACCGTGAGCAGGACACCCCAGACGGCTTGGCCACTCAGCCGGAACCGGCCCTGCTGAATGGCTGGCGGGATACTAAGCACCGGCGGAGTCGGCTCTTCGTCGATCTCTTCTGCTGCCGTGTCAGCGTCGAGATCCACGTGCTCGCGGGTGAAGCGAGTGCCGCGGTGTCTCCCCTGCGGGACTGCGTCAGGGCGCTCCGACTCGCCACGCAAGGCATGCGTCAGTCGATCGAGATCACCAAGTCCAGGAGCCATGCTTCGACGCTAGGGACGACGTGCCTCCCCTGGGGTTCTCATCAAAATCGGTGGACGAAGCCTTGCTGAGCGGATCGGTGTGGAAGACCGAGAATCTGCCTGCGATCGCGCTACATGGGATGGCTTGACACGACAACAGCCAAGGTCCCGGGCCCCGTGTGCACGGCCGTCACAGCCCCCAACTCGACCACGTCCACGGTGGCGTCCGGCAAGGCCTCACGAAGTTGACTGGCAGCGAGGTCAGCCTGCTGCGCCCAAGCAAAATGGTGGACCGCGATACTCACTTGACGGCCAGCGTCGGCCCAACTTTGGCCTGCTGCACGGTCTGGAGGTGCAAGCGTGCAAGAGCCTTAGCCCTCGTCCGCACCCGCTCCCACGGTTGCACCTGGCCATCGGCCACCTGCAGCAGCGGCTTCATCGAGAGTGCGCCCCCAACAGCGCAGCGGCGGAGCCGATTCGTCCTCCTCGGCGCAAATACTCCAGAGAGTCGACATAAAACCAGGCCCTCGAATCGGCGCAGGCCGACCGAACGATGCCTGCCACCTCGCTGGCGTCGCTGCCAGCGCGTGCAGCATCCGCACCCCACAGCGCCGCATACCCCATCGCCATGCCGAGTGTGCGGCTGTCGATCACCGTGGCGGCGACCTGCGAGCGCACCGCTGCGGCCGCCAACTCGGCAGCGTCGACTGTGCCGCTGACCCGCGACGACAGGTGAACGGAAACGATGTGGTCGGCCCCGGTCCGTTCAGCGATCTCGCGATAGGCCACCACCAGGTCGCCCGGCGCAATCCGTGAGGTGCTGACTTGTTCCTTGCCCGCCTTTAAGAGCGACGCGACCTCATCGGTCGAGATGTCACGCCCCTCCACCAAGGTGCGACGACCGACCGTGACATGCAACGGCACGACCTCGACCCCGGCAGCCTGGGCTCGGTCCAGCGGCAGGCACGAGGTGGAGTCAGTCACCACAACAACCGTCATGGCGTGGCTCCTTCGCGCGCTGCCGCTGACCGCATACTCATGCTGGAACGATATTGACCAACTTGGGTGCCCGCACAATCACCATGCGGATCTGCGAGTCGCCCAACAACTCAGCGATCTTAGGCAGGGCCAAAGCTTGTGCCTTCAGGTCGTCCTCAGAGATGTCGACCGGCACGTCGAGGCGGTCGCGCACCTTGCCCTTGATCTGCACCACGCAGGTCACGGCGTCTTCCACCAGCAACTCTGGGTTGGCTTCAGGGAAGGGCGCATAGGCCAGTGAGCCGTCATGGCCCAAACGGGTCCACAGTTCTTCAGCGATGTGCGGAGCCACCGGAGACACCATCTGCACCAATGGCTCAACAACACTGCGCGGGACCGCGTCCAGCTTGGTCAGCGCGTTGTTGAACTCGATCATCTTGGCGATCGCCGTGTTGAAGCGGATGCCCTCGTAATCGCTGCGCACGCCATCGATCGTGCGGTGCAGCAACTTCTCGGTGGCGGCATCGGGGCGTCGTCAGTGACCGTCAACTGGCCGGTCTCTTCGTCCAAGATGTTGCGCCACAGCCGCTGCAGGAAGCGCTGTGAGCCAACGACGGCACGCGTCTCCCATGGGCGGTATTGCTCAACGGCCCCATCGACATCTCATAGATGCGGAAGGTGTCGGCTCCATACTCTTCGCACATCTCATCTGGTGTCACGACGTTCTTGAGCGACTTGCCCATTTTGCCGTGCTCTTTGGTGACAGGTTGGCCCTGCCAGGTGTATGTCGAGGCGCCACCGGCAGAGTCCGTGTGCTCTTCGACTTCAATCGCGGGCACCGGTTGGCCGCGGTCGTCGCGGTAGACAGCCGCCTCGATCATGCCCTGGTTGATCAACTTGCGGAAGGGCTCTTCACTGCTGACATGGCCCAGGTCAAACAGCACCTTGTGCCAGAAACGGGCGTAGAGCAGGTGCAGCACGGCGTGCTCGACACCACCGATGTAGAGGTCAACACCACCGGGGTCAACGGCGCCTTCGGGCGCACCCGCGACGGCTTCATCGCGTGGGCCGATCCAGTAGTTTTCGACCTCGGGGTCAACCAGAGCCTGGTCGTTCTTGGGGTCCAGGTAACGCAGGTGATACCAGCAGGAGCCAGCCCAGTTGGGCATGGTGTTGGTGTCGCGGCGATACTTCTTCGGCCCATCGCCGAGGTCAAGTTCGACCTCAACCCACTCGGTGGCACGCGAAAGCGGCGGCTCTGGCATGGACGCAGCGTCTTGGGGGTCATAGGTACGCGGCGAATAGTCCGGGACATCCGGCAACTCGATGGGCAACATCGAATCGGGCACCGTGTGGGCCACGCCGTCTTCGTCCCAAACCACCGGGAACGGCTCGCCCCAGTAGCGCTGACGGCTAAACAGCCAGTCGCGCAGACGGTAGGTGATGGTTGCCTCGCCGACGCCCTTGCCTGCCAGCCACTCAACCATGGCATCTTTGGCCTCGTCGCGAGCCATGCCATTCAGGCTGATCTCGTCGTTGGCAGAGTTAATGGCCACGCCGGGGCCGGTGTAGGCCCGGCCCTGCGGGTAGTCCTCGGGCGCCTGGACTGTGTGGCGAATCGGCAGTTCGTAGGCCTGGGCGAAGGCGAAGTCGCGCTCGTCTTGAGCAGGAACCGCCATGATCGCACCGGTGCCGTATCCCATCAGCACGTAATCAGCGATGAACACTGGCAGTTGCTCGCCGTTAGCGGGGTTGGTGGCAAAGGCTCCGATGAAGACACCGGACTTGGTCTTGGTGTCGGTCTGGCGCTCCAGATCGGTCTTGCGCGAGGCCGCCACTCGGTAGGCCGCAACGGCTTCAGTGGGGGTCGCTGCGCCATCGGTCCACGCGTCCTTGGTGCCCTCGGGCCAAGCCTCGGGGGTCAACTGAGTCACCAGCGGGTGCTCCGGCGCCAACACCATAAACGACGCACCAAACAAGGTGTCAGGCCGGGTGGTGAAGACCTCGATGTCGGCCGAGCCAGCGCTCGAGGAAGCAGCAAAGTGCACGGCAGCACCAGTCGAGCGGCCAATCCAGTTGCGCTGAATCGTCTTGACCCGCTCGGGCCAGTCGAGGCGCTCCAGGTCATCCACCAGCCGGTCAGCGTATGCGGTGATCCGCATCTTCCACTGGCTCAGGTTGCGCTGGAAGACCGGGAAGTCGCCGCGTTCAGACTTGCCCTCGTTGGTCACTTCTTCGTTGGACAGCACTGTGCCCAAGCCTGGGCACCAGTTAACCGGCGCGGCCGAGACGTAAGCCAGTCGGTAGTCGTCCAGCACGGCAGCGCGCTCTGGCGCCGACAGGTCGGCCCAAGCTTGGCCGCTCGGTGTCGACCGCTCCCCCGACTCAAACTGCTCAATCAGGGTTTCGATCGGGCGAGCCTTGCCCAGGCTGCCGTCCGCGCGAGGCGCACTCTCGTCATACCAGCTCTGGTAGATCTGGGTGAAGATCCACTGCGTCCAGCGGTAGTAATCGGGGTCAATCGTGGCAAATGACCGACGCTTCTCATGGCCCATGCCCAAGCGACGCAACTGGCCTCGATAGACCTCCATGTTGCGCTCGGTGGTGGTGCGCGGGTGCTGGCCGGTGGTCACCGCATACTGCTCGGCGGGCAGTCCGAAGGCGTCGAAGCCCATCGTGTGCAGGACATTGCGGCCCATCGTGCGCTGGTAGCGGCAGAAGACATCGGTGGAAATGAAGCCCAGCGGGTGGCCAACGTGCAGACCGGCGCCGGAGGGTAGGGGAACATGTCCATCACCATGGTGTGGCCAGCGCCCGCCTGCAGGCGAGAATCGTTGGGCTCCGCCCAGGGCCAGCCGGGTTGGGCGCGCTGAACGTGCCTTCGTCATCCCAGCGTTGCTGCCAACGCAGTTCGATCTCGCCGGCCAGTGCCGCGGTGTAACGATGCTGTGGGGTGTCCTGGCTCATGTTCGTGCGTTTCCTTGCCTCGTATGCCGGCGGACCGGCCCGTACATAAAAACCCCTCGGGCGTCGAGGGGTGGCAGTGCGTGATCTGAATTAACTCAGCACTGCCAAATAAGCAAAGTCGAAAGATCGTCATGGTGATGCCATGGTAACGCAGAAAGCGCCCACCCCATCAGGGTGAGCGCCTTCTACAAGTGCGTTGCCGGCGAGCCCGTCAGCACAAGGGTGAATCAGCCCAGCTTTGCAGCCTGCTTGGCCATGGCCGACTTCTTGTTGGCGGCCTGGTTCTTGTGGATAACACCCTTGGTGACAGCCTTGTCCAGCTTGCGCGAAGCAGCGGCCAGAGCCTTCTGCGTCTCGGCCGCGTCGCCGCTGGCCAGAGCCTCGCGGAACTTGCGCAACCAGGTGCGCAGTTCGGACTTGTGGGCCCGGTTGCGCTCGGTGCGGACGGCGTTGGTCTTAACGCGCTTGATCTGAGACTTAATGTTTGCCACGAAGTATTCTTCCTGATTGGTCGGTCACTGGTTGTCGTAGAGGGCGACATTCGCAAGTTAAGAGACTGGGCGTGGGGGTACCCGTGGTGAATCCCTTGCGAGGGTGGTGCTCGTGCGCGCACGACCTGAGCGCGCACGCAATGTCCAACAGTACCGGTCGCTTAAGCCATTCCCCAAAACTGGTGGCGGTCAGGCCGCCCTGCGCAGGGCGCAGATGGCAACAACAGCTCGCTCGACCGCGAATGCCGGGTCTCCGGCGCGGTGCGCAATGTTGCGTAAACCGCCCTTGACCTCAACATCTGCCTCGGCGACGGCCTGAATCGCCGCACCCAGGCGAGCGCCGTTCCATCCCTGAGCAACCCGACGAGCCTGATCGATCTGCCACGGGGCCATCCCCAGTTGTTTGGCCATGGAGGCTGAGGGCCCAGGCCCGGCGGAGGCAACGACCAACCTGGCGCAACTGCATGGCAAGAACAGCGACGATCGGCACGGGGTCGAGCCCCCGCTCATCGCGTGCCGCAGCAACCGCAACGCTTCGGCCTCTTTTCCGCCCAGTGCGGCTTCGGCAACTTTGAAGCCAGTCGTCTCGACGCGTTCGCCGTAATACAACTCAACGTCGGCGACGTCGATCATGCCCTTGGTGTCACGGATCAACTGCGAACAGGCTGACGCCAACTCACGAACGTCCCGCCCGACCGCATTGACCAGCGCCACGGTGGCATCGCGAGAAATCTTGCGCCGGGCTGCCTGGAACTCGCCGGTGACGAAAGCAACCTTGTCACCTTCGGTTTTGATGGCCTTGGCCTCAACCACCGGGCGCCGGCCTTCTTGACTGCATCAACGACTCGCTTGCCGCGATTGCCACCCTTGTGCCGCAAGATCAGCACCACGCTGTCTGGCTGCTGATCCAGGTATGTCAGCACGTCCTCGAGCAGTGGATCGCTGGCTTCTTCGAGGCCAGAGATCACGATGCCCGTCCAGCCACCGAACAGGGACGGGCTGGCGTGGGTCAACAAGTCCCCAGGGGCGTAGGAACTTGCCGCCAACCGGACCGTCTCGGCGTCACGCTCAAAATCGCGCAACTCACCAAAGATGGCATCGACGGCTCGCTCAGCCAGCACCTCTTCGGGTCCGCTGATCAACGCTAGGAGCGGGAAAGGAGTGCTCATTCGGCTGCCTCCACGAGTTCGAGTTGATTCATCCGGGCGGTAATGACATCGGGAGCCAACTCGAGATGCTCGGCCAACTCCTCAATGCTAATTTCAGCCTCGACGCCATCGCGCAATTCTTGATCTTCTTCTTCACTCCAGGCATGCCCGGAGGTCACCGCGGTGCGGGCTGATCTGGCCACAGGGGCGCGACCGCGGCGGGACGGGTCGCGACCTCTCCCACGTCGACGGGATCGGGCGCTGTTTCGTCCAACCGCTTGAGTGCCTTGCGCACCAACTTGGCGTCCTGGGTAGGCCAAAACGGCGGCAACGACTTTGCAGGAAACCCGCATAGCGTGCCGAGACCATCCGGGAGTCGAGGAAGGCCACAACACCGCGGTCATCCTGGCGGCGGATCAGCCGGCCAGCACCTTGAGCCAACCGGAGAGCCGCGTGAGTCGCCGAGACCGCCATGAAGCCGTTGCCACCCATCTTGGAGATGGCCTCGGTCCGCGCCGAGGACAACGGGTCGTCGGGCCGAGGGAACGGGATCCGGTCGATGATCACCAATTGGCAGGCCGACCCTGGCACATCAACGCCTTGCCAGAGCGACATCGTGCCGAACAGGCACGTCTTGGCGTCCGAGGCAAACTCGCGCACCAGCGTCGGGGTCTGGTCATCGCCTTGGCACAGCACCTTGATGCCCAGGTCAGCGAGCCGTGTGCGCATGTGGAAGGCCGCAGTCTCAGCAGCGCGCCGCGAGCTAAACAGCCCCAGGGTGCGTCCGCCAGCCGAGCGGATCAGTTGCTCAATCTCATCAAAGACCACGTCAGCCGCGCCATCCCGGCCGGGCGCGGGCAGCCCACTGGCGACATACGCAATCGCTTGTTGCGGGTAATCAAGGGCTGCCGACATCCAGGCCGGTCCACTTCGGGCGTTGTCGCCGCGCAGACCCAACGTGCCAGCAACAACGTCGAAGGTGCCACCCAACTCCAGAGTGGCCGAGGTGAGCACGACAGTGCGGTCGCCAAAGATCTTTTCCCGCAAGGTCATGGCCACGCTCATCGGCGCCACCCGCAACGACGACCCACGCCGCGGGTCCTTGCTAACCCAGGCGACATCCAATTCACGCTCATCGAGCAGACGCTCGCAGGCGTCGAAGATTTCGTCGATGCCAGAGCGGGCAATCTGCCGGGCTCCATCAGGGCCTCCCTTGAGGTCGCCCTTGAGCTCGCTCTGCAAACCGCGGGCGGCATCGCGGATAGCGCCGAGAGCGATGGCCAGCGCGTCGGGCAGGCCGCGGGCTGAACGTCCCTCTGGCAACTCGTCCAAGACTGACTGCAGTGTGTCTGCACCATCGTTGAGTTGCTCGGTGCTGCCATAGCGAGCGGCACGCTTGGCAGCGATGGCAACGGTTGCGGAGGTGATCTCATCGGTCACCGTGGAGGTGACGCGATCAGTGAGTTCGTGGGCTTCATCAACGATCAGCACGTCATGCTCGGGCAGCATCCGGCGCCCCTCGAATGCGTCGATGGCCATGAAGGCATGGTTGGTGACGATGACGTCGACTTCTTGGGCGGCCGCGCGGCTGACCTCGACAAAACACTCGGTGGCCATCGGGCATTTTGAGCCGAGGCACTCGCGAGCGCTGACCGAGACCTGCCGCCACGCCCGCATACTCACGCCCGGCACGAGCTCGTCCCGGTCTCCCGACTCAGTCACGTCAGACCAATCACGCAACCGCAGCACTTCGCCGCCCAACTTCGAGCGGTCGGCGTCGACGGAGCCCATCGACAAAGGGTGTCTTCGTCTTCGTCGGGGAAGCCACCGGTCATCTTGTGCTTGCAGAGGTAGTTAGAGCGGCCCTTGACGAGGGCAAACGTAGGCAACCGCCCCATCAGTGGACGCAACGCTTCGGCAATACGAGGCAGGTCACGGTCAATAATCTGCGCCTGTAGCGCCAGCGTTGCCGTCGCGATGACTACCGGCTTCCCCGTAGCCATGGCGTGCGCGATGGCTGGCACCAAATAGGCCAACGACTTTCCGGTGCCGGTCCCGGCCTGGACCAGCAAGTGCTCGTCGTGCTCAATCGCGTCCTGGACAGCCTTGGCCATTTGCACCTGACCTGGCCGCTGCGAACCCTTCACCGAGCCCACCGCAGCGGTGAGCAGGTCATCTGGTTTCGGTGAAGTTGGCACTCAGCCAGGGTATGCGCTCACCGGCTTTGGCAGGGAACCCTGTGGAAGCCGCAGGGCACGTCTGCCCGAGCATGCTCAAACGGAACCTCGAGCCAGCGGACCGCGTCTAGGCCATATGAGATTCCTACGATTGATCTCGGTTGCTGCGTTGGGGGTAGCGGGCCTCGTTGCGTGCAGCGCCAGCAGCGCCACGCCGGTCGGAGACCCCGTGGGCACTCTGGTGTGGACGACCATTGACGTCGAAGATGAGATGGAAGCTTGGGAGGCTGGATTCCTGAGTCACGGTGATTCCCATGTGGTGACGACCAGATCCGAACTAGCAACCTTCCGCGATCTGATGGGAGCTGGCGAAACCGACTCCTTGGGCGACATAGTGATGGACGAGAACGATCTACTCGTCGGCGCCTATCACTCCTGCTTCCACTCCAGTGAGGCGCGACAAGAAGAGGACGGTGACTACCGCTTCGTCGTTGTGGGGCCTGAGCAAGAGATCGATTGCGACTACTCCCCTATACGGTGGATGTATGGCTACTGCCGCAAACTGACTGAGTAGTTCAGCTTGGCCAAGCACGATTTCGCATATTCATACAACATCTTGCATACTTATCACCATGTCCAAAGTACTTCTCTTCCAGCCGGCGAGCGCGTCGGCATTGCGTTCTCTGGTGGCCTCGACACCTCGGTAGCGGTGGCGTGGATGCGCGAAAAGGGCGCGACCCCGTGCACCTACACCGCTGACATCGGCCAGTACGACGAGCCAGACATTGACGGTGTTCCCGGCCGCGCCGAAGCTTATGGCGCCGAGTTGTCGCGGATGGTCGACTGCAAGTCTTCCCTCGTCGAAGAGGGCCTAGCCGCCATTGCCTGCGGCGCCTTCCACATTCGCTCGGGTGGCCGCACCTACTTCAACACCACTCCCCTGGGTCGCGCGGTGACCGGCACGCTGCTGGTCCGCGCCATGCACCAGGACGGCGTCGACATCTGGGGCGATGGCTCGACCTTCAAGGGCAACGACATTGAGCGCTTCTACCGTTACGGCTTGATCGCCAACCCACAGTTGCGCATCTACAAGCCGTGGCTGGACGCCGACTTCGTGCAGGAGTTGGGCGGCCGCGCCGAGATGAGCGAATGGCTCACCGAACGCGACCTGCCTTACCGCGACAGCCAGGAAAAGGCATACTCCACGGACGCCAACATTTGGGGCGCCACCCACGAGGCAAAGACCCTGGAGCACCTCGACGTTTCGCTGGAGACCGTTGAGCCCATCATGGGTGTGAAGTTCTGGGACCCCGAGGTCCAGATCGACACCGAAGACGTCACTGTTCGCTTTGAGTCGGGTCGCCCGGTTGCCATCAACGGCGTTCAGTTCGACGACGCTGTCGCCTTGGTGCACGAGGCCAACACCATCGGTGGCCGCCACGGGCTGGGCATGTCCGACCAGATCGAAAACCGCATCATTGAGGCCAAGTCACGCGGCATCTACGAAGCACCCGGTATGGCGTTGCTCTGGATCGCCTATGAGCGTCTCGTTAACGCGGTGCACAACGAAGACACCATCGAGCAGTACCACCTCGCAGGGCCGTCGCCTCGGTCGCCTGATGTACGAAGGCCGCTGGCTGGACCCGCAGGCGCTGATGATTCGTGAGTCGATTCAGCGCTGGATCGCTTCCTCGTCTCCGGCGAGGTCACCTTGCGACTGCGTCGCGGCGAGGACTACACGGTCCTGGCGACGGCCGGTGAGAACTTCTCTTACCACCGGACAAGCTCTCGATGGAGCGCACCGAAAACGCGGCCTTTGGCCCCGTCGACCGCATCGGCCAGTTGACGATGCGCAACCTGGACATCGCCGACTCGCGCGACAAGCTAGAGCAGTATGCCAACCAGCCGATGGATGAAGGCCAGTTGCTCGTCGAGCACGGCCACCTCCTGGGCGCCCTCGAGATGGGTGGCGCCGAGCGGATCGCCACCAACACCGCGGCTCGCGATGGCCTGAGCGACGAGGCATTGGATCGTGCAGCCATGGAGTGGGGCACGGACTAAGCCAAACGCCAGATGAGGCCCGGTAGCGAATGATTCGCTACCGGGCCTCACGCTTCTAGCAGTCGTCACGCCGTGACCTTTTCCACCGGGGTCCCCCAGATGGTCACCTCGTGGGAACCGCTGTGCCTGACGGTCCGGGCAGTCACCCAAACCCACGCCGCGGCTGCCAGCACCACTGCAGCGACAAAGTAGCCAACAGCCAGCGGTAAAAACCAGATGACCAGCGCCGTCACAGCAGCGACAGCCGCCGCGATCTGAGGCCAGAACGTGGCCTTCTTGTACGCAGTCTTTTCGGCTTCGTCGAAGACGTCAACACGGGTCGGCACGAGACGCCCTGCAACAAACAGACAGCCACTAGAAATGACCATGGTGACCACACCTGCTATGTCTGCGGCTGGGGCCCATGCTTCGGGGCCGACTGTTAGGCACAGCACAGACACGCCACTGAGACCTGCGCAACCGTAACCGGTGATGGCCGCGAGATGATCACTACGCATAACCCCAGGCTACAAACGGAACGTCACCCCGTCTAGGGCTGAAAAACCCCATCGGGTGCACAAATGAAGTGCGCCACCAGCGCGGTCCAGCCAGTCTGGTGCGAGGCTCCCAAACCAGTGCCGTTGTCACCATTGAAGTACTCACTAAACGTCGGATGCACATCCCACAGCGGGCCGCTCGGGTGGTGGATCGGCGTGCTTGGACGTCGACCATCGGCGCCTGGACGGAACAGGCCAACCAATCGCTGCTCGATCGCGGTGGCCGCGTCACACAAGCTCAGCATGTCGTCTGACCCGGTCGGGACAGCGACCTGCTTGGCCACCCTGCGCCCCGGCCATAAATGCGCATGGCATCCGTGACCAGCGCATTCACTGGCATCCAGATCGGTCCACGCCAGTTGGAGTTGCCACCAAACAGGTAGGACCGCGACTCGGCAGGCTGATACTTCAAGCCCAACACCTTGCCTTCAATCTCTGCGCTGACACCTTCACGGTGGATGGCCGACAGCGACCGGATGCCGTGCGGTGACAAGAACTCCTGCTCATCAAGCAGAGCCGCCAGCAGTGCGTCCCACTGGTCATGACTAATCATCGACAAGGTCCGCAGGCTCTGGCCCTGGTGGTCGATGTGCAGCAAGCTATTGGCCAACTCGGGCCGACGAGTGATCCAGCCCTGCACAAAGTCGGTGAACTCAGGCAGGTCGCTAGCGATCCAGTCGGGCAGCATAGCCACACCCATCATCGGCAGCAGGCCGACCATCGAGCGCACCGGGAGTCGTTCTGCGCTGCCGTCGGCCTTGACCAGCACATCGTGGAAGAAGCCATCTTCGGTGCCCCAGAGCGAGGTATCGCCGGTGCCGAAGTCCTCCATCGCTTCAGAGATCGCCAAGAAGTGCGTCAGGAACTTGGTGGCCACTTCATCCCAGGATGAGTCTTCGCGCGCCAACTCCGCCGACATCCGCAGCACCTTGAGGGCGAACATGCCCATCCAAGCCGTCGCGTCCGCCTGCTCAAGCCGCTGCCCATCCGGCAGTGGTTCGCTGCGGTCAAAGAGACCAACGTTGTCCAAGCCCAAGAAGCCGCCCTCAAAGACGTGCGAGCCGTTGGCGTCCTTGCGGTTCACCCACCACGGGAAGTTCAACAGCATCTTCAGCACGATGCGCTGCAGGAACTCACGGTCCGCTCCCCCGTCGAGGGCATAAATCTGCCAGGCCGCCCACGGGTGCACGGGCGGGTTCACATCAGAGAAGTTCCACTCATACGCCGGCAGTTGCCCATTAGGGTGCATCGACCACTCGCGAGTCATCAGCAGCAACTGCCACTTGGCCCAGGCTGGATCGACGTGCGCCAACGCGACGCAGTGGAAGCCCAGGTCCCAGGTGGCAAACCACGGATACTCCCACTCATCGGGCATCGAGATAACTTCGGACATATCAACGTGGGACCAGTCGGTGTTGCGGCCACCGGGTCGCTGGGCTCGCTCGCGCGGCGGGGCGGGCTAGCCGGGTCCCCTTCAAGCCACTGGCTCACGTTGTAGAGGTACAACTGCTTGCCCCATTGCAGGCCAGCAAACGCGCGGCGAGCGATGTGGGCGTCCTCATCGCTGGTCCCCTCCGGGATGACCTGGGCATAAAACTCTTCGGTGTCACGAGCCCGGTCGGCGATAACGCTCTCGTGGTCTTGCGGGCTGGCCGGGGCACCCGCGGAGTCGATCAACCGCAACTTCACGGTGACGCTTTCACCGGGCGCGACAGCGTCAAACACCCACTGCAAACCGGCCTTGGTGCCTTCGTTGTCGGGATTGCCGCCCTCGCGTCCATGCACGACAACGTCATTCACAACGTCCTTCGGGTATGCACTCAGCTGGCCTTCCGCCGCACCGGGCCCCACAGTCCGGTCGCGTTTGAGTCGTTGTCGCAGAAGATGACTTTGGGCGCACCGGCCTGCGGGTGGTCGTGCGCGATGAGATGCATCGTGCCCAACTCGTGGTGCTCAGCAACGATCACGGCCTGTGCCTCGCCAGCATCGCCTAGCCCCAGGTGCGGCCGACGCTCATCGCGGCCCCAGGCCCAGGTGTTGCGGAACCAGATCTGCGGCACCAGGTGCAACGGTGCTGCTTCGGGCCCGTGGTTGGTCGCGGTGATGTCAATGCAGATGTCGCTCGGTGAAGCCTTAGCGTGCGTCACCTCGATGTCAAAGAACCGATCTTCCTCGAGCACTCCGGTGTCGGTGAGTTCGAACTCGTCGTCGTGCAGTCCGCGTGCTGCATTGCCAGCGACCAAGTCTGCATACGGGAACGCCGCCTGCGGGTAGCGATAGAGCCACTTGGCGTAGGGTGTGTCGGCGTGCCCTCGATTGGCCACCAATACTCTTTGACGTCTTCACCGTGATTGCCCTGTGGGCCAGACAGGCCAAAGAGGCGCTCCTTGAGCCGGTCGTCGGCGCCGTTCCAGAACGCGACGCCCACATTGAGGAAACCGTCCAGATCACACAGTCCGGCCAGGCCGTCTTCGCCCCAACGATAGGCACGACGGTGTGCGTGGTCGAAAGGAAAAAGTCCCAGGCGTCCCCACCGGCTGAATAGTCTTCGCGCACCGTTCCCCACTGGCGGGCCGAAACATACGGCCCCAGGTGCGCCAGGGCGATTGGGGGTCAGCGGAAAGATCCAGGCGTTCTTGTTCAGCAGTCACGGCCCAACTTTGACACAAAACGCCGGGGCCGAATCAACGGCCCCGGCGCAAGCGGTGAGTGTTAGCTGTCGCTGGGTGTGGCGGCGCTCATCGCGAATCCAGTCAGCGCCCCATGCAGGTCAGGGTCCACCTTGGCCTCCATGTGCGTGCCAGCTCCGGTGAACTCTTCCATCAGCACTTCGCCTTCGGCGTGCAGCCTGCTGACCAGGTCTCCCCGGTCATACGGCAGCAGCACGTCAACCAAAATGTCTGGCCGAGGCAGCGCATCTTCGATCGCCTGCAGCAACTCCGGCATACCGGCGCCGGTGCGTGCCGACACAGCGATTGCGTTGGGATAGCGCCGCAGCAACCCATCGAGCACATCTTGCTCCGCGACGTCTGCCTTGTTGATCGCGATGATCTCAATGATCTGATCGGCATCAACGTCTGCCAGCACTTCGTGAACCGCTCGAATCTGACCATCAGGGTCAGGGTGCGCGCCATCGACGACGTGCAGCAGCACATCCGAGTCAGCAGCCTCTTCTAGCGTTGACCGGAATGCTTCCACCAACTGGTGTGGCAAAGCACGGACAAACCCGACAGTGTCAGCGAAGGTGAAGGGTCGACCATCGGAGGTTTCGGTGCGACGAACCGTGGGGTCCAAGGTGGCAAACAACTGGTTTTGCACCAAGACGCCTGCACCGGTCAACCTGTTCAGCAACGACGATTTACCAGCGTTGGTGTAGCCGACGATCGCCACACTGGACACGTGGTGGTCCTTGCGAGAGGACCGTTTGGTGTCGCGTGTCGTCTTCATCGCCTTGATATCGCGGCGCAACTTGGCGATCCGGGTGTTAATCCGGCGACGGTCCAACTCAATCTTGGTCTCACCAGGTCCACGCGAACCGATCCCAGCACCGCCGGCAACCTGTCCACCAGCCTGCCGAGACATCGAGTCACCCCAACCACGCAGTCGTGGCAGCAAATACTGCAACTGGGCCAACTCGACCTGGGCACGACCCTCACGGGACTTGGCGTGCTGGGCAAAGATGTCCAGGATCAGCGCGGTGCGGTCAATGACCTTGACCTTGACGACGTCCTCGAGGGCACGTCGCTGGCTCGGCGCCAACTCGTCGTCGCAGACCACCGTGTCAGCGCCTTCGGCTTCGACAATCTCGTGCAACTCGCGTGCCTTGCCTGAGCCCAGGTATGTCGCGGGGTCTGGCTTCACCCGACGCTGCAAAACACCTTCAAGCACCGTCGAACCGGCTGTTTCAGCCAGGGCCGCCAACTCACGCATCGAGTTTTCGGCGTCTTGGGCTGTGCCTTCTGTCCATACGCCAGCCAGAACAACGCGCTCCAGGCGCAGCTGCCTATATTCAACTTCGGTGACGTCGTCGAGCTCGGTGGACAACCCAGCGACGCGGCGCAGGGCAGCACGATCTTCGCGATCAAACTGATCGCCGTCGTAGTTGATCTCCGCATCCTGTGGACCGGAGGTCTTATTCAGCGCCGAGGCGCGCTCATCGAGGACCGAGGTGCGGCGTGGCTCTTCGTGATTGGTCATAGTCTCCTTTGGCTGACCAGCGCCTTTCAAGGGCGCACAATGTTTCTCTATCTTAGTCAACGCAAAAGACACTGTTTTTTATCCCACTGTGCGTCGCTGACTTAGACTCCGCGATATGTCCGACGACCACGATCACTACTTCACCGCCTCACCAGCCTCAGATGCACAACTGCGCGAACGCTCGGTCACGCTGGCTGGCGAGCAGGTCACCGTTTGGAGCGCGGGTGGGGTCTTCTCCCCGATCACATCGACAAGGGCACCGCCATCTTGTTGGACAACGTGGAAGAACTGCCACAGACCGGCACGTTCCTGGACCTTGGCAGTGGGTGGGGCCGATCGCGCTCACAATGGCCGCGATGCGCCCGGAAGCCGCTGTTTATGGGGTTGACGTCAACGAACGCGCCGTGGACTTATTGCAGCGCAATGCCCAGCGGCTCGGGCACGCCCAGGTTCAGGCGCTCACCCCCGATGCGGTGCCCAGCGACACGACTTTTGATGTGATCTGGTCCAACCCACCGATTCGGATTGGCAAAGCCGCCCTGCACGACCTGCTAGAAACCTGGGTGCCCCGCATTGCCCCTGGCGGCCGGGCCGAGATGGTGGTCAGCAAGAACCTCGGCTCGGATTCCTTGCAGAAATGGCTAGCCGCCCGGTTCCCCGACATGGTCGTGGAGCGGACGGCTAGCGAAAGAGTTTCCGCATTTTGGTGGTGCGGAACCCTGCAGCAACTTCTTAGGGAGCCGGAGTCAGCGCATACCGAGTCGTGAGGTATTCGCTAATGCCCTCGGGGCCACCTTCGCGGCCCAGACCAGACTGCTTCACGCCACCAAACGGTGCGGCAGCGTTGGAGACGACACCCATGTTGAGGCCCAACATGCCGGACTCAATGTCTTCGATCAGGCGCTGAGAACGCTTGAGGTCCTTGGTGTAGGCATAGGCAATCAGGCCGTATTCGGTGTCATTTGCTGCGGCGACGGCTTCTTCCTCAGTGTCGAAGGTCGTGATGGCCAGCACTGGTCCGAAGATTTCCGAGGTCCACATCTTGGCTGCGGGGGTCACTGAGCTCAAGACAGTGGGCTGGAAGAAATGCCCGGGCCCATCGATCGCTGCCCCTCCGGTATGCAGGGTCGCACCGCCTGCGAGAGCGTCTTCGACGAGTTCGCTCACCTTCGACACAGCAGCTTCATCGACCAACGGGCCAATGGTGACGCCGTCTTCGAGGCCAGAGCCGATCTTCATCCCTTCGACAGCCTTCGTCATCCGAGCGCTGAAGTCCTCGGCCACGCTGGAGTGGACCAAGAAGCGGTTGGCTGCAGTGCAGGCCTGACCAATGTTGCGGAACTTGGCCAGCAGTGCACCCTGGACGGCGGCATCGAGGTCAGCGTCTTCGAAGACCAGGAACGGCGCGTTGCCGCCCAACTCCATCGATGTCCGCAGCACCTGGTCGGCTGCCAACTTCAGCAGCGACCGGCCCACGGCGGTGGAGCCAGTGAAGCTCATCTTGCGCAGTCGCGGGTCTGCCAGCAGTGGCTCGCTGATGGACGAAGCAGAGGTCGTTGGCACCACGTTGACTACACCGGCAGGCACGCCGATTTCGTCGAGCATAGAAGTGAAGGCCAGCGTCGTTAGTGGAGTCTGAGCAGCTGGCTTGATGATGCTGGTGCAACCCGCAGCCAACGCCGGGCCAATCTTGCGAGTTGCCATTGCCAACGGGAAGTTCCACGGGGTGATCAGCAAGCACGGCCCGACCGGGCGCTGGCTGACGATGACGCGCCCAGTGCCCTCAGCATTGCTTCCGTAGCGACCACTGATGCGGGTGGCCTCTTCGCTAAACCAGCGCAGGAACTCGGCGGCGTAGGTGACCTCGCCACGAGCTTCGGCCAGCGGCTTACCCATTTCGAGGCTGATCAAGCGAGCAAACTCTTCGCGCCGAGCGATCAAGCCGTCAAAGGCGGCCCGCAGCAGGTCAGCCCGCTCGCGTGGAGCGCTCTTGCCCCAGGCGGCTTGGGCGGCATCGGCAGCATCCATCGCTGCCATAGCGTCGTCCGAGCCAAGGTTGGCCACGGTCGTCAGCACCTCACCCGTAGCCGGGTTCAGCACCTCAAAACGCTTGTCCTCGGGTGCCTGCACCCAAGCTCCGTTGATGTAGCCGTCGGTGTGCAAGCCAGCGAAGAGCGCTTCGTTTGCTTGCGAGATGTTCTCAGTTGTCACGTGAAGTCCTTGACTGTGAGCGTTGATTCGGTGGTCTGAACGACAGGTATCAGGCGTTGGCGCGAGCGCCAGCCTCAACCTCGTCCAAGCCTTCGAGCAGAAGTTCGTTGGGGATCGACAGCGGCGGCAGGAAGCGCAGGACGTTGCCGAAGGTGCCACAACTGAGCACGATGACGCCACGAGCGCGGCAGTATGACGCGATGCTCGAAGTCGGTTGGCATCGGGCTTGCCAGTCGCGGGGTCAACCAACTCGACGGCGATCATGGCACCGCGGCCACGGATTTGGCCGACGCGCGGGTCGGTGTCTGCCCACTGCTGCAGACGGCCCTTGGCCACGGTCTCAACCTCGCGGGCCCGCTCGACCAGGTTGTCTTGCTCATAGGTTTCGATCGTGGCCAATGCGGCTGCGCAGGCGATCGGGTTGCCACCGTAGGTGCCACCAAGCCCACCGGCCTTGGGCGAGTTCATCACGTCAGCCCGGCCGGTGACTGCTGCCAGTGGCAGGCCACCAGCGATGCCCTTGGCGGTGACGATCAGGTCAGGCTCAATGCCTTCGTTTTCGCAGGCGAACATGGCGCCGGTGCGGGCAAAACCGGTCTGGATTTCGTCAGCGATAAAGATGACGTCGTTCTCGCGGCACCAGGCCAAGAGGGCAGGCAAGAAGCCGGGCGCTGGCTCAATGAAGCCACCTTCGCCCTGGATGGGCTCAATGATCATGGCGGCCAGGTTGTTGGCGCCTATCTGGCTTTCGACGGTCGTGATGGTGCGGGCCGCTGCTTCTGCGCCACTCAGGCCATCACGTAGCGGGTAGGACATCGGGGCGCGGTAGATTTCCGGCGCGAACGGGCCAAAGCCATCCTTGTAAGGAACGTTCTTGCTGGTCAGGCCCATCGTCAGGTTGGTGCGACCGTGATAGCCGTGGTCAAAGGCAACAACGGCAGTCTTGCCGGTGGCCGCACGAGCGATCTTGACCGCATTCTCGACTGCTTCGGCACCCGAGTTGAAGAGCGCGGTGCGCTTGTCGAACGTGCCGGGGGTGAGCCGGTTCAGTGCCTCGGCGACTGCAACGTAGGGCTCATAGGGGGTGACCATAAAACAGGTGTGGGTGAACTCTGCCACCTGCTGCTGGACGGCTTCGACCACGCGAGGTGCACTGCTGCCGACCGTCGTGACCGCGATGCCGGAGCCCAAGTCGATCAGCGAGTTGCCATCAATGTCGAGCACAACGCCGCCATTGATCTTTTGCGCAAAGACAGGCATCAAGTTACCCACCGCAGTCGAGACGGCCGCTTCCTTGCGAGCCATCAATTCAACAGATTTGGGTCCTGGCAGATCCGTCACCAACTTGCGCTCCTGCGGCAACTGGTCAACGGCCAACTCGACGACACTCACGTGCGACTCCTTCAACAAAAACAGTACCGGGCGCAGATGCCCATACTGCAGATCGTAGGCTCCGTAAAGTCCTCTGCGATATGCCTGTTTGGTGCATGCCGGAGAGCGAGTGTGCCACTTTGGCACTAGGCTCAATGCATGTCGGTTTCGGTCACTTTGCGCGATCTGTTGCATGCCTCTGAGTTGCGCCTGGTCCCGCTGGTTTCGGCGCATTCAGCAATCGACGGCGACCAAGCCCCTGTCGACTGGGTGCACCACTCCGACCTGGCCGACCCCACACCATTCGTTGCCCGCAACCAAGTGCTGCTGATTACCCGCCCTCGCAAGATCAGGACGGCGCAAGAGTACGACGTCTATGTCGAGCGTCTGGCCCGAGTCGGCGTGGTGGCGTTGGGCTTTGGCGTGAAGGTGTTTAGCGATGAGACTCCACCAGCCCTCATCGCGGCCTGTCACCGACACCAACTGCGGCTCTTTGAAGTGCCGTTTGCGACGCCCTTCATCGCGGTCAGTCGTTTTGTGGCCCGCAAGCAAGCCCAGTTGGCCCAAGCCCGAGACGCCCAAACACTCAGTGCGCTCAATGGTCTGTCGTCTGCGGCGCTTCGTCCCGATGGTGTCCGGAGCCTGCTGCGCGAGTTGGCCAAACGGCTCAACGGCGACGTATTGCTCACCGACGTGCTGGGCACCGTCACCGCGAGCGCCGGCACTGCGGTAGTCCCAGAGATCGCAGAGCGGGTGCGCGGTGAGGCCCATCGCCTCGGCAGTCGCGGCCAACGCGCCACCAGTTCGTTTGGCACTGACGAGGTGTATGCCTCGCTCCAGACGGTCGGACCCGGCGAGGGTTTGCGCGGCATCCTGGTCGTGCTGACCCAGCGGCCGGTCTCGCCGAGCGATCACGCGGTGGCCACGAGCGCCGTTGCGCTGCTCGCGTTGCTGCTGAAGCAAAGAGCACGCGGCATCGTGATCACGCTTTGCTGCGCTCCACAGTCTTGGAGTTGCTGCTGCAGGGTGAAACCAGCATCGGCCATCAAGTTCTGTCGACGGTCGGCGAGGAGTTGCCCGAAGCACCCGTCGTGGTGGCCGTGTTTAGTGGCACCCGCCCGTGGAATGCCCACCCTTGGGACTCAGGCTTTGTCGCCGAGCACGACGGTCACCAGGTGGCGGTCGTGTCCGCAACCGCACCCGTGCTGCAGGAGTCTGCAGCACTAGCGGCACGCGGTGGGCGGATCGGACTCTCTGCGCCCACGACGTATGCCCAACTTCCGATAGCACTCAGCCAGGGCCAGGCCGCACAACGCATCACCAGCGACGATGAGCCGGTGCGTGAGTGGGCACGCTCCTCAAGTCAGGGGTTGGAGTGGATTCAGGAAGTGCCACACGCCAGGGCTCGGGCCCGGGCCATCTTGGCTCCGCTCCTGGTCGAGGGCAGTGAAGAACTGCTGCCTTCTTTGCGAGTATGGCTGGAGGCCACCGGATCGTGGGACGTCGCCTCTCGAGAGTTGGGGATTCACCGTCACACGTTGCGGCGCCGAATCAACACCATCGAGACGATGCTCGACCGTGACCTCTCAGGCATGAACGCCAGGACTGATGTCTGGCTAGCGCTGCAGGCCCTCGACGCCAACCTCTGAAGCGAGTTGTGCCACCAGCACCATCGCTTGCTCAAAGAGGTCGTCGGCATCGTGGGGCAGCCACTGGATCCGAGGATCGGCGCCAAACCACGCGTCTTGGCGACGAGCAAACCGCTGAGTGGCAAACACGGTGGCCTCTTGGGCCTCTTCCTGTGTCATCTCCCCATCCAGTTGAGCCAAGGCTTGGGCATAGCCCAATGCGCGAGATGAGGTCTTGCCCTCCCGCAGGCCCTGCTGCTCAATCGGGCGACCTCGGCGAGCAGCCCCTGTTCCCACATCTGCTCAACGCGTGCCCGAATCCGCGCGTGCAGCACCGGACGCGGAGCCGAAAGTCCAATCAACAAAGTGGGCTCCATGAACTCGCGCTGGGGCATGGTGGCGCTAAAGGGTCTTCCGGTGATTTCGATGACTTCCAGTGCCCGCACAATGCGCCGTCCGTTGCGGGGGTCCATCGCGCCTGCCGCAGTGGGGTCAGCGTGCTGCAACTGCGCAAACAATGCAGCTGGCCCACGCGCTTCAAGCTCGGCTTCCCACTTGGCCCGGGTGTCTGCATCCGTAGGTGGGATCTCGAGCCGGTCCAACAGCGCCCGGACATAGAGCCCAGAGCCCCCCACCACGATCGGCCACTCACCCGCCGCCCGAATCGCGGCCAAATCCTTGCGGGCAGCGGATTGATAGTCCGCAATGGTCGAGGTGTCGAGCAAACCCAACACGTCGAGTTGGTGGTGTGGCACGCCCTCGCGCTGCTCGGGCGGCAACTTCGCCGTCCCAATGTTCATCCCCGCATACAACTGGGAGGCGTCAGCGTTGATGATTTGCGACGACCCAGGCACAGCCGCAGCAATCCGCAGCGCTAGATCGCTCTTGCCCGTCGCGGTTGCCCCGACCAGTGCGATCACCGGTGGAGTTGGATAAGACTTCGGTGAGACACTGAGGTGAGGGGAGGTTTCATGCACTGGCGCATTCTCCCAGATTTACTTCCATAACAGTCTTGAAAGGCACCATGTCCGACAACTCGTTCAACTCTTCCGAAGCAGCCAACCAAGCCCAAGGGTTCATGACGGCTCTCTTTGACTGGCGTTTCCGCACCTTTGTTACGCCCAAGGTCGTGCCGGTCGTTTACATCCTCACGATGTTCGTCGGCGCCTTCTACTTCCTCTTTATCTTGGTTGCTGCCTTCCGCATTGACCTGCTCGCTGGCTTCTTCACACTGATCTTCGGCCCGCTGGGCATGTTGCTATGGCTGGTCTTCGTGCGCATGACCCTTGAGTTCTATTTGGCCATCGTGCGGATGTCAGATGACATCCACGACAGCTTCGGACCAGGTCGGCGGTAGTCATGTCTCGCCCGAAGCTCGAGTTGCATGTCCTGGCCGATTCAACCGGCGACACCGCTGCTCGGGTTGCCCGGGCGAGTGCTACCCAGTACCCGCAATGGCAGGTACGCATCGTGCGCCACCCCGTTTGGCTTCTCAAGCGGGGGTGGCCGCCGTTTTGGCTGCGCTGGATCCCACTGAGGTCAAAACGGTGGTCTTTTCCACCATCATCAACACTCAATTGCGAGCGCTGGTGGCCTCCGGGTGCGATGAATTAGGGTGGCCCACGCCGACCTGCTGGAAGCCAGCGTTGATGCCATGCGCGAAGCCACCGGCGAGTCGCCCTCGGGCATCGTGGTTCCGGTTGGGGTCGGCGAGGACTACTTCGGTCGCATCGCGGCGATGGAGTTTGCGATTGCCAACGACGATGGCCACTTCGCCAACCCACTGACGGAGGCGGACATCGTCCTTGTCGGAGTCTCCCGCTCCGGCAAAACTCCGCTGTCGATGTATCTGGGCTATTTGGGCTATAGAACAGCCAACATCCCGATCATCCCGGGCATCAACCCCCGGAGCAACTGTGGAAAGTCGACCGCACCCGGATCGTCGGCCTCACCGTCGACCCTGAGCGGCTGCAAAAATCCGCACCCGCCGGGTCAATGCGATGGGGCCGGGCAAGGGCAATACGGACTACACCAACCTGACCAAGATCTTGGATGAGATCGACGAAGTTGCTGCGCTGCAACGCAGATTGGGCTGCCCGGTCATCAACACCACGGCCCTTGCTTTGGAAGAGGCCGCAGGTCGTGTGATCGAAATCATGGAGACGCGCAGAGCCCGTTCGGCTGGGGGGCGTTAGCCTCAGAGGACCAGCAACGGAGCTAGGAGTCGCAATGTCGGCACACGTAATGCCTTCTGCCCAGTATCTCTACGACCTCGCAGACGGGGATGCTTCCATGAAGCCCCTTCTGGGCGGAAAGGGGGCCGGGGTTGCCGAAATGATGCGACTCGGGGTGCCTGTGCCCGATGGCTTCACGGTCACCACGACCGCGTGTATTGACACGATGAAGGCTTCTGGGCAGTGGCCTGAGCAGTTGTGGTCCCAGACTCTGGACGCTCTCACTCGCTTGAAGAGCGCACTGGTCGCACCTTGGGTGGTGCCGACAAGCCACTCTTGGTTTCGGTGCGTTCGGGCGCAGTCGTCTCGATGCCCGGCATGATGGACACCATCCTGAACCTCGGCGTCACCGACGCCACAGTGGAGGCACTCGGCGCTGAGTCCGACAACCCCCGGTTTGCCTGGGACTCCTACCGCCGCTTCATTCAAATGTATGGCGAGGTGGTTGAGGGCGTGCCGGCCTACGCCTACGAGGACATCCTCTCCGGCAAGAAGGCCTCGCGCGGAGTGACCCAAGACACCGACCTCACCGTGGATGACCTCAAGGAACTCGTCGAAGACTTCAAAGACGTCTCGCGCGAGCACCTAGGCCAGGACTTTCCCCTCGACCCACGCGAGCAACTAGAGCGCGCCATTGGCGCTGTCTTCCAGTCGTGGCAAAACCCCCGCGCCGGTGTCTACCGCCGCGCCCACGGCATACCCGATGATCTCGGGACGGCCGTCAACATCATGCAAATGGTCTTTGGCAACCGCGGCGACACCTCGGCCACCGGCGTCTGCTTCACCCGCAACCCCTCCACTGGAGCCAAAGAGCTGTATGGCGAGTTCCTGATCAATGCTCAGGGCGAGGACGTGGTGGCTGGCATTCGCACCCCACGCCCACTGGGCGAGATGGAAAAGAACTACCGCAGGCATATGCGGCGCTGCTGGAAACCATGAACAACCTGGAGCAGCACTATGGCGACATGCAGGACATTGAGTTCACGGTCGAAGAGGGCACCCTCTATTTGCTGCAGACCCGCAACGGCAAGCGCACTGCCGCAGCCGCCTTGCGCGTCGTGAAAGACATGGTCGAGGAAGGCGTCATCACTCGTGAAGACGCCATCTCGCGGATTGAGCCAGCGCAACTCGACCAACTCCTGCACCCAGCGATTGATGCCAGCCACGGCCAGAAGCCGATCACCAAGGGCCTCAACGCCAGCCCGGGTGCGGCAGTTGGCAAGGTCAGTTTTGATGCCGAAGATGCCCTGCGACGCGGCAAGGCCGGTGAGCCGGTGGTCTTGGTCCGCTGGGAAACGACTCCCGATGACATCGCGGGAGTGATCAAGGCTGAGGGCGTCTTGACTGCTCACGGCGGCATGACGTCGCACGCGGCAGTAGTGGCACGCGGCATGGGTAAGCCCTGTGTTGCCGGAGCCTCAGCCATCAAGATCGATCCCAAGGCCGGCCAACTAACCATCGGCGACACGGTGTTGACCGTCGGCGACACGATCACCATCGATGGCAGCACCGGCGAGGTCTACGCCGGGGAACTCCCCTCGTCCCGGCGCAAATGAACGAAGACTTCGCCACCGTTGTCGGTTGGGCCGACGAGATCCGCTCGCTGCAGGTCCGAGCGAATGCCGACACCGGCGAAGACGCGGCAAGGGCACGTGAGTTTGGGGCGTCCGGCATCGGCCTGTGCCGCACCGAGCACATGTTCATGCAGGCCGATCGCCTCCCGGTAGTACGCGAGATGATTTTGGCTGGCGACGATGACTCTCGGGCACGAGCACTGGAGCAGTTGCTGCCGATGCAGCAGTCGGACTTCGAGGAGATGTTTACCGCGATGAGTGGCCTTCCGGTCACTATTCGGTTGCTGGACCCGCCCTTGCACGAGTTCTTGCCCAACTTAGTGGACCAAGCGTTGAAGGTGCAGCGCCTTGAGCTCACCGATGGCGACGAGAAGGAGATCGCCGAGGAGCGCAAACTGCTGCGTCAGGTGAGCGCGCTGACCGAGATGAACCCCATGTTGGGCACCCGCGGTGTGCGCCTTGCTTTGCTCTATCCCGAGATTCCGGTCATGCAGGTGCGCGCTATCGCCCGCGCTGCCCTGGCTGTGACCAAGCATGGCGGCGAGCCGATCGTCGAGATCATGGTGCCGTTGGTGGCTTTCGCTGAAGAGCTGCGCCGGATGCGGGCGATCATCACCCAAACCCTTGAAGAAGAGTTTGCGGCAGCAGGCGAACGCTTCGAATACATGATCGGCACGATGATCGAGTTGCCGCGAGCAGCCATCATGTCCTCCGAGATCGCCGAGCACGCGGACTTCTTCTCTTTTGGCACCAACGACCTCACCCAGACCGGCATCGGCATCTCACGAGACGATGCCGAGGGCAGTTTCTTGTCGAGCTATGCCGACGACGACATCGTGCGGGCCAACCCGTTCGCCACGATTGACACCGGCGGAGTCGGTGGGCTTGTCCGGTTGGGCGTCGACGGAGGCCGAGCCACCAAAGCAGACATCAAACTCGGTGTCTGCGGAGAGCACGGTGGTGACCCGGCCTCAATCGAGTTGTTCAACGAACTCGGGTTGAACTACGTCTCTTGCTCGCCGTTCCGGGTGCCGATTGCTCGGTTCGCTGCGGCACAGGCCTTGCTGAAGCAACAGGCGGCCAACCAGAACAGCTAAGCACAAGCATCACTCAGCGCTGGGCGAAGACCCTTCGCCAAGCGCTGAGTCATAGGCGTAGACCTCTTCGCCATTCACCCACACCCGGGTAGCCCGAGAGGCAAAGTCGAAGGGGTCTCCCGACCACAGCACGACATCGGCGTCCTTACCCGGAGCCAGCGAGCCAATCCGCTCATCAACACCGAGCACCTTGGCCGGGTTCATCGTGATGGCTCGTAGGGCACCCTGTCGGGTCATCCCTTCCTTCATCGCCAGCGCTGCCTGGGTGACCAAGAACTCGATCGGCACCACTGGGTGATCGGTGATGATCGAGACCTCAACACCGGCAGCCTCCAGAATGCCGGGCGCCTTGGGCGATCGATCCCGCACCTCAACCTTGGAGCGCGAAACGATCATTGGGCCGTACAGCACCGGTATGCCGGCAGCCGCGACCTTGTCGGCGACAAGATAGCTCTCGGTGCCGTGATCCAGCACCAGTTGATAGCCAAACTCCTGCGCGATGCGCATCGCAGTGGCGATGTCATCAGCGCGGTGGCAGTGCTGGCGCCAAGGGATTTCGCGATTGAGGACCGAGCCCAGCGCTTCGTTGACCAGGTCAACCTCGTAGCCTTCTGGGTCGGCCTCCTTCTTAGCCAGGTAGTTGCGAGCCTTGGTGAACGCCTCTCGCAACGTCAGGGCGACACCCAGACGAGTGTTAGGCGTCCGCTTCTGCTCGCCGTAGACGCGCTTCGGGTTCTCCCCAGCGCCGACTTCAGCCCCGAGGGCGAGCGCAGCACCATGTCATCAACGACTCGACCGCTGGTCTTGAGCGCCACGGCCAAACCACCAATCGGGTTGGCCGATCCGGGGTTGACATTGACCGAGGTGATGCCGCCCGCGAGCGCATCGTTAAAGCCCTGCTCACGCGGGTTGATCGCGTCAATGGCACGCACGGCTGCGGTGACGGGATTTGTGGTCTCGTTAGTGTCCTGCCCTGCCCAACCTTCTCCCTCTTCCCAGACACCGAGGTGCACATGGGCATCGATGAAGCCTGGCAGAACCCATTGGCCCTGCGCGTCGACCGTGTCTGCCCCCTGTGGGACCTCAACGTCGGGACCCAACGCTGAGATCCTGCCGTCCTCGATGACGACGGTGCCCTCGAAGGGCTCCCCCTCGATCGGAACCACGTGAGCATTAACGATTGCGAACGTCATACTTTCGTCCTCCTGCTAGGCAAAAACCGCCCAACCGAGCGGCAACTTCACCCTAACCACGTCGTCTGCACGGAACCTCCCAAACCCCCGATTTCACAGAAATAGCCCATTTCAACGCATATTTTGCGGAATATCTGGCAGATGTGAGCGAAACCTCAATGAAGCATCAATGAAATCCCATCGAAACCCTTGTGCCAACGCACTGCTCCTGTGAGGATTACAGAACGGCCAGCACGAGGTCCTGATTGACTTCGTCGTTATCACTGACTGCCGCGCGATTACAACGGAGTGACGCGGGCGCTTGGGCTCGTGGTCGGCGAGAAACAAAACGTTAAGCATTGACGTTATACCCGACGGCACCAATAGTGAACTTCTGGTTCACCACGCCAAGCGCCTCAACACAATCAACTCGTGAGGTGGCCCCCAGCCTCATGACGAACGCAAGGAGTACAGAGATGGATTGGCGCAGTCGCGCTGCTTGTCTGGAAGAGGATCCAGAACTGTTTTTCCCTATCGGGAACACTGGACCTGCCCTGCAGCAGATCGAAGATGCCAAGGTCGTCTGCCGTCGTTGCCCAGTCACTGACACCTGCTTGAAGTGGGCGTTGGAGACTGGCCAGGATGCCGGAGTGTGGGGTGGCTTGTCGGAAGATGAGCGTCGCGCACTCAAGCGCCGCAAGGCGCGAGCACGTAGGGCCAGCTAGGTCCGACCTTGGCTGGGCGCAGAGTCGCCCTAGCTAGAGCTTCGAAGCCGCACGATGAACTGAGCAACAGTTCCGTGCGGCTTCGCCGTATCCCAGGCCAGTGAGCCATCCAGATCCGCCAACAAGGCACCCACAATCTGCATGCCCAAGCCGGACGAGGGCGGGCTGTCCGTACCGTCGGGCAGACCCTGACCGTTGTCGATCACCGACACCGTCAGCAACTCGCCCTGCTCATCGCTACCCCGAAGCGCCTCCACGGTGATCAGTGGCGCCTCCGGCAATGCATCCTTCTCCTGCGAAAATCCGTGCTCTGCCGCGTTGTGCACCAACTCGGCCAAAATCATCGCCAACGGGGTGGCGTCCTCGGCCAAGAGTTGGCCAAAGGCACCCACGCTGCGGAACTGCACCGAAACACCAGGGGCAGCGACTTCCACCACTGAGCGCATCACTTTGCGGGACACCTCATCAAAGTCGACATTCTCATCAAACCCGTGGCTCAGCGTGTCGTGCACCAACGCGACAGTGGCCAGTCGACGGCCAGCCTCGCTCAGTGCGGCCTTCGCTTTGACGTCGTCAAGGCGGCGAGACTGCAAACGCAACAGGGCAGCCACCGTTTGCAGGTTGTTCTTAACCCGGTGGTGAATCTCGCGAATCGTGGCGTCCTTCGTCAGCAATTCGCGCTCGCGTCGGCGCATTTCACTGACGTCGCGGATCAGCAACAGGGCACCGACCCGGCGTTGGCCCTCGATGAGCGGCACGCAACGCAAGGTCAAGTTGAGCCCACGGGTTTCGATCTCGGTGCCCCAAGGCGCGCGACCGGTGAGCACCAGCGGCATCGCCTCATCGATCTGGATGCCCGAGGGCAGTTGGGCCGTGACAATCTCAGACAGGTCGGCCTGGCTGACCTGGTCTGTGTGTCCCAAACGCCGCAAGGCTGAGACAGCGTTGGGGCTTGCATAGTCAATTGCCCCGTCGGCTGTCAGCCTGATCACGCCGTCACCCACCCGCGGCGTGCCCCGGCCAACGCCGGTCGGCGTGTGGTCAGTTGGAAAATTGCCCTGCGCCACCATCGTCAACAGCGATTGAGCGGTCCGCAGATAGTTGACCTCTAAGCCGCCCTGCTGACGCATGTTTTGTAGATCGGTGTGACGCACCAAGACGGCCAGCACCCGATCGCCGCGACGCACCGGGACATACTGCTCTCGAATCGAGCCGACGCCCTTGGGCGTCGTCGATCGAGCGGCACTGGTGACCTGCTCCAGGACCAGTCGACGGTCATCCTTGGCCCGCTGCCCGACGACATCGTCTGGGTAGAAATTTGGGCCGGTACTAGGGCGTGCATGGGAGGTAAGCACCCACTCGTCGCCGCCGCCAGGCACCCACAGTGTCAGGTCAGCAAACGAAAGGTCTGCAACGATCTGCCAGTCTCCCAGCAGTCGTTGCAGCCAATCGATATCTCCATCAGTTGTTGCAGGGTTCTGGGACATCACATCGCGCAGCGTGCTCACCGCAGCAGACTAACGCCCTACCCTGCGCTGCCCTGACGCACCAGGCCACGCAAGGTGCGCAAGGCAACTGAGATAGGAGCCAAGTCGGGCTCTTCCAGTCCGCGGACCGTGGTCAGGACCTGGCTGACACGGCTAAGCGGCTCACGCTGGGCCTCGACCCACGCGGCCACGCGCTCATCGGCTGTGTTGCCAGGTTCAGTGCCTTGCAGCACAGCACGAGTCAGAGCCCGTAGGACGCCATAGAGGTCATCGCGCACTGCTCCACGGGCCAGCGCAGACCACCGGTCGCCACGCGGCAACTCAGAGACCAACGTCAGCAAGGCATCGATCCCAAACTCTTCTGAGAATGCGAAGTACACCTCAGCCGCTTCACGAACGTCGTAGCCTTCGGCCGCCAACTCAACAACATCAAGCAGTGAGTATGCGTCCAGCAAGCCCGAGTAGCGCAGCGCAAGATCTTGTTCGATGCCGCGATCCGACACCGACTTCGCCCGCTCCACGTAGCGCTCGTGCTCCTGTCCCTTCAACATCTCACCCAGCAACGGCATCAGACGTTGCACTGGCTCAGCAAAATGCTCAATCTCCGCTGCCATCCCGGTGCTCAAGGAGCGGTTGTTGAGGAACCAACGAACGCTGCGGTCCATCAACCGACGGAACTCGAGGTACATCTGCGTCTGCAGATCGGTGGGTGCTTCATTATCGAGCGCCTCGACCTGCGTGTTGTAGCTGTCCATGTCGAAAATCTCACGGCACACCACATACGCACGCGCGATCTGCGCTGTCGTGGCACCCGTTTCTTCGTTGGCGCGGAAAGCGAAGGTGACGCCGCCGCGGTTCACGATGGAGTTGGCGATCTCATTGACGATGATCTGCCGGCGCAGGGGGTGCTCAGCCAAACTATCGCTGATCTTGTCGCGCAGTGGTTCAGGGAAGTAATTGACCAAAGTGTCGATCATGGATGGGTCATCCGGGATCTCTGACTCCAGCAACTCATCCTTCAGCGCCAACTTGGAGTAGGCCAGAATCACGGCGAACTCCGGAGAGGTCAACCCCTCCCCAACGGTTTCGCGCTCACGCATCGCTTCGATGGTGGGCAAGAACTCCAACGCAGGATCGAGGCCCACCTTGTCAGACAAGAATCCGATCAGCCGGCGGTGGACGCTCATCATCCGACCGCCTTGATCGCGCGCATTTCCGATCAAGACGTTCTGGTCATAGTTGTGCCGCAAAACCCGACGAGCCACATCGTCAGTCATCGACGCAAGAAGTTCGTCGCGATCTTCCATCGACATAGAACCGTCCTGCACCAGCCCGGTCAAGGCGATCTTGATGTTGACCTCGTGGTCAGAGGTGTCCACGCCCGCAGAGTTGTCGATCGCGTCCGTGTTGATTCGAACACCAGTCTGCGCGGCTTCGATGCGGCCCAGTTGGCTCATACCTAGGTTTCCACCTTCGCCGACCACCTGAACACGCAACTCTTCGCCGTTGACTCGGATCGCGTCATTGGCCCGGTCGCCGATGTCAGCATGGCTCTCATCGGAAGACTTCACATAGGTGCCGATGCCGCCGTTCCAGAGCAGATCTGCCGGTGAAAGCAAGATTGCCTTGAGCAGCTGGCCAGGGCCAAAGCCTCCACATCATCAGCCAAGCCAAGCGCTTCGCGCACCTGTGCGGAGATGGGAATCGACTTGGCCGACTTTGGATAGACACCGCCACCCTCACTGATCAGCGACTCGTCGTAGTCTTCCCAACTGGATCGGGGCAGATCAAACAAGCGCTGGCGCTCAGCGAAGGACGTTGCGGCATCCGGGTTCGGATCCAAGAAGATGTGGCGGTGGTCGAAGGCGGCCAGCAGGCGGATGTGCTCAGAGAGCAACATTCCGTTGCCGAAGACGTCGCCGCTCATGTCGCCCACACCAACGACAGTGAAGTCCTCAGACTGGGTGTCGATGCCCATCTCGCGGAAGTGACGCTTCACCGACTCCCATGCGCCGCGTGCGGTGATGCCCATGCCCTTGTGGTCATAGCCGGCCGAGCCACCGCTAGCGAAGGCGTCGTCGAGCCAGAAGCCGTAGTGCCGTGAGATGCCGTTGGCAATGTCGGAGAACTTGGCCGTTCCCTTGTCCGCTGCAACGACAAGGTAGGGTCATCAGCGTCGTGCCGCACGACCCGCTCCGGCGGCACAATGTCGCCGCCGACTCGGTTGTCAGTGATATCCAGGAGTGAGCCGATGAAGGTCTGGTAGGAACTAATCCCCTCGGCCATCCACGCGTCACGATCCGAAGGGTCGGGCAGTTGCTTAGCCACGAACCCGCCCTTGGAGCCGGTCGGCACGATGACCGCGTTCTTGACCAACTGAGCCTTGACCAGTCCCAGCACCTCAGTGCGGAAGTCCTCGCGGCGGTCGCTCCAGCGCAGGCCTCCTCGAGCCACCATGCCGAAGCGCAGGTGCACGCCCTCAACTGGGGTGCATAGACCCACATCTCGAAGGCTGGCCGGGGTTCAGGCAGGAAAGAAATTTCGCGTGGCAACAACTTCAGGCTGACAGCAGCCTTGGGGCCGCCATCACTAGCCACCTGATAGAAGTTGGTCCGCACGACCGCGGTGATGATGGAGACGACGGCGCGCACAATACGGTCGTGATCCAGGCTGGCGACGTCATCGAGCGCAGTTTCGATACGGTCCTGCACATCTTGCGCGGCCTTGTCTCGATCCTCGCCGTCTGCACCGTCGGGGTCGAACCGAGCAGCGAACAACTCGATCAGCATTTCTGCTAGCACTGGATTGCTGACCAGGGCTTCTTCGATGTAGTTCAGGCTAAAGCTGGTGACCTGGCGCAGGTAGCGCACCAGGGTCCGCAGAATCACGACATCGCGCCACGGCAAACCCGCCGAGAGCACGAGGGAGTTGAGCGAATCACTTTCCGCCCTTCCGCCCCAGATAGCAGCAAAACCAGCCTCAAACCCGGCGGCGCGGTCTCCCCTAGCTTCACCCCACACGTCCTCGCTGCTGGCCCGCAGACCGAAGTCATAGATGTAGGACTTGCCGGTGGGGCCATCGACCTCGTAGGGCCGTTCGTCAGTGACTTCTAAGCCAAAGTGGCTAAAGACTGGCAGCACATTGGACAGCGACAGTTCGTGCCGGCGGTACACCTTGAAGCGGCGTTCGCGGCTGGGCTCATCCTTCTCGTGATAGAGCCGTGGGCTGAGATCGTCGACGTCTTCGTCAGTATCGAACTCGGCCAGGCGCACGACATCGCGGTAGGCGTCTGCGGCACCGAAGTCTTCTTTATAGGCTTCGGGGAAGGCCGAGCCGTACTTGGCCAACACGTCGCCTGCAGTGGAGTCGTCATCGACATTTTCACCGACCTCTTCAGTGAGGCGTTCGGCCCACGTGCGCGTCGCATCCATCAGGTCACGTTCAAGTTCTTCAACATCAACATCTGGAATGGTCACGCCGGGCTTCATCCGGACGACGAAGTGGATTTGGGCCAACGCGGCTTCACCCACCCGAGTGCCGTAATCAACCGCATCACTATCGTAGGCCTTGGCGAGCAGGGCCTGCAGGCGCAGACGCACCGAGGTGTTGAATCGATCGCGAGGCACATAGAGAAGGGCTGAAACGAAACGGCCAAACTCGTCATTGCGCACGAACAACCGCGAGCGCCGACGCTCCGAGAGGTGGACGACCTCGAGTGCTACCTCGCCTAGTCGCTCAACTGTGTCCTGGAAAAGCTCGTCACGCGGGTATGCCTCCAAGACGCCCAGGAGATCCTTACCTGTGTGGCTGTCCGGCGCATACCCACTGTTGTCCAGGATCGCTTGGACCTTTTTGCCGATGATCGGCAGTCGGGTCACCGACTCTGCATACGCGCCCGCAGTGAAAAGGCCCACGAATCGACGCTCGGCAACGACATTTCCCGCTTCGTCGAAGCGGCGCAAGCCGATGTAGTCCATGTAGACCGGACGGTGCACGGTTGATCGACGGTTGGCCTTGGTCAACGTCAGGAGCCGTGGCTCGGTGGCTCTGGCCTGAGCTTGCGGCGCGAGAGCCTTTACGGTGGCCTCCTGCGTCCGCAAGATGCCAAGACCGGTCTCGGGGATGGCTCGCAGCGCGGGCTCTCCTCGTGCTCGGTGAGCTCGTACTCGCCGTAGCCCAAGAACGTGAAGTGGTTGTCCTCGAGCCAGGTCAGGAACTCGATCGTGGGCTCAATCGTGGCCGGGTCAACGCTGGCTGGCGGAGCGGTTTTGATCTCTTCGACAATTTCGAGACAGGTCTTACGCATCTGGCGCCAGTCAGCGCACGCATGCGCGACATCCACGAGCACCGATTTTAGTGCGCCTTCTAGATCTGCACGCTTGTCGTCCTGTGGAATCCGATCGATTTCCAGGTACATCCACGATTCGACTTCGCAGTCCTTCGGTGCCCCGTTGCTATCCGTGTCGACAACTTCGACGCCAGATTCTGATCGTCGCACCACGACCTGAGGGTGGACGAGCAAATGAACGCGAAGGTCACGCTGACGCAACTCACCGAGGACTGAGTCCACGAGGAAAGGCATGTCGTCGGCACACGCTTGAACGACGGTGTGCCTACTGGTCCAGCCGTCTGACTCAACGCTGGGGTTAAAGACGCGTGCGGCTGGCTCGCCGAGCGGTCGTTGGACCGAAAAGGAAAGAGCCCCTTGAGCAATCGCCGATAACGCAGAATCACTGCGTCCTTCAAGGTCGGCGGGGGCGACATGCTCAAAGAATCGAGTCCTGAGCGCAACGCCAGTAGGCGTCTCATTGTCAACGGGCATCACAGAATCACTCCTGGTCGGCGACCTCACAGAGACACGTCATCGTGCCTCTGTGGCAGAGCCTAACCCGTGTCGGCAGTCGGGACCACCGAGCACCATGTGTGCGGCGATCTGGGTTTGTCACCCCCGCGCTTTAAAGTTGAACTATGACACACCACCGACCCACGAGCAGTGCGCTCTTGCTGCTGGTGGATCAGGTGCAGGATGTGCATGCTGATCTAGGTGAGCCTCGCATTCAAGCGACCTTTGATGCTGTGATTGACGCTCTGGGGCATGCGCTAGTGGATCTTGCCGATGGCACCGAAGCGCCGTTAAGGACGACACCTGTTGTTGACGTGCCTGGGCCAACTCTGGCCCTAGACCCAGTGTCGTGCAGTGCTGCCGGTGCGCACCTGGCCCAGATTGCAACGGCGATCAAGAGGTTGAGTCCGCCGACCACCAGCGCTTCCCTGAGCTGCACGGTTTGCACTGTCCTGGAGGGTCTCGTCATAGATCTTCAGCGTTGTGCCGAGCCCGCAGATCCTCAGAGTCGGGCGCGCACTCGAGCCCAGTTTCATCGGCAGTTGCGTGCTTGGCTCGCGAAACTGCAACCCGGCGATAGGTTGGACGCATGAGGATTACGCACCGCATCGAGCACCCCGGCAGTTTGGCGCGCGTGTACGCCATGTTGAACGACCCGGAATATCAACGCCAACGCGCTGAGCGCAGTGGCAGCCTAGAGCACCACTTTGTTCTTGATGAGACTCCCGAGGCGCATATCGGCATCAGTCGCCGTCGGATGTCGACGCAGAACTTTCCAGACGCGTTCCGCGGATTCGTGGGAAAGACCGTCGACCTCGTGGAGACCATCCGTTGGGGCCTGAATGAACGCGACGACTTCCGCGAGGGTGCCTACACCTTTGAAGTTGAGGGCACCCCAGTGACCATGGTGGGCGGGGTGCATCTCACCCAAATGGAGGCTGGCACTGCCCATGTTCTCGACGGCGAGTTGAAGGCCCATCTGCCACTGCTTAGCTCGCGCATTGAGAAGGCTATTCAGCCGCTGATCGAGAACGGCGTTGAGTTAGAGGATGCTTTGGGCCGTGAGTGGTTGGCCGAACACCCCGAATAACGCATGAAACAGCACAAGGCCCAGCTCCCAGTCCGCAAACTGTGAGCCGGGCCTTGTGCGAGCTGAGCCGCTAGCTATGACTGCTTAGCCTTGGTGCGGGTAGCGGTGGTCTTTCGGCGCGACGAACGTCTCTTTGATGGTGCGCGGGCTGATCCAGCGCATCAGGTTGGCTGCGGAGCCAGCCTTGTCGTTGGTGCCTGACGCGCGTGCGCCGCCGAATGGCTGCTGACCAACGACGGCACCAGTGGGCTTGTCATTGATGTAGAAGTTGCCAGCAGCAAAGCGCAGACGCTCGGTGGCATCGGCAATGACGGCGCGGTCGCGCGCAATGATCGAACCGGTCAACGCATACTTGGCCACCGACTCCATCTGATCCAGCGTGGCATCGTACTGAGCATCCGGGTAGACGTAGACCGTCAGGATCGGACCAAAGTATTCGGTGGTGAGCATCTCGTGCTCAGGATCGGTGACCGCGACGATGGTCGGGCGGACGAAGTAACCGACCGAGTCGTCGTAGGTGCCTCCGGCGATGATCTCGGCAGCGTCATCGTCGACCGCCATGTCGAGCGCTTCCTGGTGCTTGGCAAAGGCGCGGTCATCAATGACTGCTCCCATGAAGTTGCTCAGGTCGCGGACATCGCCCATCTCGATGGCGTTTGTGGTTGCTGCCAGCGGCTCCTTGATCTGCTCCCAGATCGACTGCGGCACATATGCACGAGATGCGGCCGAGCACTTCTGGCCTTGATATTCGAATGAGCCACGAATGAGCGCAGTCATCAGTAAGTCAGGGTCGGCGCTGGGGTGAGCCAACACGAAGTCCTTGCCGCCGGCCTCACCGACGATGCGCGGGTAGGACTTGTAGTTTTCGATGTTCTCACCGATCTTCTGCCAGAACATACGGAAGACATTGGTGGATCCGGTGAAGTGGATACCTGCCAAATCGGGGTGGACCAAGGCCACGTTGCTGACCTCGATGCCACGCCCGGTTACCATGTTGATCACGCCGTCGGGCAGACCTGCTTCGTGCAAGATCTCCATAATCATGCTGGCAGCACGCTGCTGGCTCGACGCAGGCTTCCAGACAACCGTGTTGCCCATGAGGGCTGGAGCGGTGGGCAGGTTGCCAGCGATCGCTGTGAAGTTGAACGGCGTGACGGCGTACACGAAGCCTTCAAGGGGGCGCTGCTCCATCCGGTTCCAGACGCCAGCAGAGTTGGCCGGGGGCTGCTCGGCAAGCAACTGACGGGCGAAGTGGACATTGAAACGCCAGAAGTCGATGAGCTCACAGGCGGAGTCAATCTCAGCCTGGATAGCCGTCTTGGACTGGCCCAGCATGGTGGCGGCGTTGATCCGCGCACGCCACGGTCCGGAGATTAACTCAGCGGCCTTGAGGAAGATCGAAGCACGCTCGTCGAACGACAGTTCGCGCCAAGACGGCGCAGCCTTCATCGCTGCATCGATAGCGGCGGTGGCTTCGGCCTCGGTGGCGTCGTGCAGGGTGCCGAGGATTTCCGCGTGCGCGTGCGGCTGGCGCACCTTGATTTCCTTGCCCTTACCAACAACGGGTTGGCCACCAATGATGTGCGGCAAGTCCACGGGGTTGGCGGCAACCTGGGCCAGCGCAGTCTCCAACTCAGCCCGCTCGGGCGTGCCGGGAGCATACTGCTGGATCGGCTCGTTAACCGGCGCAGGAACGTTCGTTATGGCATCCATCATGAGTAAAAACTCCCTCAGTTGTTGGCGTCAGTGAGCAACTGCGCCACGTGGTGAATTTCAGTCGTGTCATACCAAGAAAGTTCGAGGGGACCTGGCGCGGTGGCGTCTAACGTTTCACCCTCGAGGGTGTCGTCGGCGAGATGGAGGGCGGCAACTCGGGAGAAAGCCACATCCTCTTCAATCAACACGGCACCGACACCGGTCAATTCCCTAGCCTCCTGAGCCTCAGCCGAGCCGTGCACCGACTTGGCGATGGAGGCGGAAATTTCGAGCGCAGCGACCAACACCGGCACCTGGCGCGCGATGGCGTCTTTGGCGGCGAGTTGGGCTGCCTGAAATTCAGCCTCTTCTAAGTCGGGACCACTCAGGTCCGGGCTCGGAGCGAACCCTCGCAAGGGTGCCCGTAGCAGGCGCGTTTCTGGCAAGAACCGGGCTTGGTCCAGAGTGATGGCAACGTAAGTTCGAGTTGTCGTTGTCATCTCAGTATTGGCCTCCATGGCCGAAAACGCGCGCGCGGATCATGTGGTCATGGTGACATGTCAAGCCCCTCCAGGCGAAGTCACCCCTTCGCACGACGATTACGCACCTGAGGCGGTGGGACGCCTGCAACGTCATTCGCCAAAAGGCTGAGCGCCTCACGGGCCTGGCTCTTGGGTGCGCTATCCAGTAAGACTTCGCCGTTCAGCAGGGCACCGTCGTAGGCCCGCGGGTCATCTGGAATGAACGACACGGTCTCGACCCCGGCAAAGCGTTGGAGGATCTCACGGATTTTTCGCTCAGGGTCTCGACCAACGGCTGAAGCACGGACCCGGTTCACCACGACAAGAGGCGATTTGTGTGTGTGCTCCTTGATTCCGTCCAGCCCACGCACGAGGCGCTGTAGCCCAACGGGATCAGCGGCTCCAACCACCACCACCTCATCTGCAGCCTCAAGGGCCGCAAGAGTGGCCTGGTTACGCCTCGGTGCGGCTGTGTCAAAGGACAACTCTTCATCTTCTTCCAGGTATGGCGCGACGTCAATCACGACCCAGGAGACGCAATCACGAGACTTCTGAATCACGTCGAGGAGAGCGTGCGGACGAATCTCGGGCCAGCGATCTGCCCGTGGCAAGCCAGTCAGCACAACCAAACCAGACTCTATGGGGGCAGCGATGCGGGCCAGCGAGTCCCGATCCAGAACACCCTGATCTGCTGCCCGGACGGCAGCCGCGAGACCAGGGCTTCGTCCAAAGGCCGAGCATCTGGGCCAGCGAAGCACCGTATGTATCAGCGTCGATGAGCATGGCTCCCCCATGCTCCGCATTAAGCTCAGCAGCCAGATTCAGCGCAACGCTAGTGCGCCCCGGCGCCCCGTTGGCCCCCAAACGACGAGCACCTTGCCTTGTTCGCTGCCCGGCCCCTCGAGGCCACGGACCTCTGCCTCCTTCGGTTCGCCCGCGTCCTGCTCATCCGCATCCAGCCACTCAACAGGGACTAAGAGAGGCTCATCTGCAGTCGCTCCGCCACCTGCCCTCGTGGTTGTCAGAAGCAAACTAAGCGCTTCATCTAGTGCCTCCAGGCTGGCGTCGCCAGGGATCACCGCATGTACCCCCCAACGCGCTAACTGCAAGCGGCCCTCGTCGTCACCGGGGCGATAAACCCCCAGAATGTGCACACCCTGGCGCATCAACTCCGCTATGACCGAAGCATCCACGCCCCTCAAGTCGGAGGAGACCGCGGCAATCTCGCCTTGACCTGCCGCCACACACCCCAGGAGCTCGGCAAGGTCAGCACACCTCTTCGCTACGTAGGCGTGCGAGCTTTGACCCAGAAGGCTAGCCACCGCAGATTCCCACTGATGCGTTACGGCCGTCAGCGCGGGCTTACTCACTCTGCGGCCCCCGCCGGCGCGGGCACCAAAGTCAGTCTCGCCTCTTGATCCACGCTGGCGATCACCTCACCAACACGATCGGCGGGAACGACGATCTGCACGGGAGCATCACCAACTCCAGCGCCAATCGCGGTGCTCTGCGTAGGGTGGTCGAAACAACAGCACCGCTGAGCAGCAACTCTGGCTCCACATACACTGCTCCCAACGCCTGCGGGTCACGACGGCTGACCCACAGATCCACCACTGAGCCAACATGAATTGAACTAGCCGTAGCCGGATCGATGGACACCGTGACCGCTTTGCTCTCAACCTGACTCGCCCCGCCCAAGGCCGCCGCAGGAATCAACTCTCCGGTGGGGACGCCACGGAGGGCATATGTGCCCGGCTCAATCTCACCCGCTGCCGAGAGATACAAATCTGCATCTTGCGCGAACCGGATATCGACGACATCGAGGTCGGCAGCTGTCACCTCCTGCCCTGGCACCAGAGGCTCTGCCGCGACATACACAGCCGTACCATCATCGAGGGCAGCAATCAGCCGCGCACCACCCACCACTGAAACAACAACCAGCAGGACCCCAATGATCAATCGGGCATCACGCCACCCCGGTCGCTGAAGCCGTCGAGCCATCGGGCGTCCCGGTTCGAGTTTCATCAAGCCCCCTGTTCAAATCCATGAGTGCCGAACTTCCCACGTTCAGCTTCTCCTATTATGGAGTCTCACGGTGTATCGCCGTCAACCGTCCACAAGTGCCGGTAGCCGCTCACAGCACCGCCTAAACTGAATCCGACAGTCACCAGCGAGCGGCGACGCACTAACTCAAGGAGAGATCGTGACCGAGCCTCGTTTCCTTACGTTGACTGACGTCGCGGAGACACTCAACGTCTCAATGGCCCAAACGAAAGCCCTGGTCCGCACCGGCGATCTTCCTGCCATCAAAGTGGGTGGTCGTGGAGCGTGGCGCATTGAGCGCTCAGAGCTGGAGAACTACATCCAGCGCATGTATGCCCAGACCCGCGCGACCCTGCCGGCTTCGGAAACCCTCAACGACAAGTAAGCGATGCCCTGGGTCTCAGCCAGCGAGAACTCTCACAGTTGGCGAACCATCGCCAAGGCCGCGAACGGGATACTGAACTCCGCACGCACCGCAGTGGCTCTTCGGGCTACATCAGCGGCATGGTCAGCGATGTCGAAGTGATCTTGGCCCACTCGGTCAATCGTGCCCGTTGCGGGATGTCCAGCGATATCGATGACCTGAACAGTTGATCGATCGCGGCTGATCTCTCGTAAAGCTCGTCGAATATCAAAACGGCGCGAGGCGGCGCCCTCACGAGCATCCACCTTGACAGTCAGCCCTTTGACACTCAGCACGCTCGATGTGGCGACGAGAACGTTTCGCTCGGGGTCTCCCCCAGCCCTGGAGTTCGCGAGCAAGACCCAGTCCGCGCCAACATCAATCATTCGACCGTCGACAGCAGACCCCCCGTTGAGCCGAAGAGATACTGCCTGATCTCGGCCCGCCACGAGGCGGTCCATCAGCCCCACCTGTCCGCGGACAGATCGGGTGTGCTCCGCAACCTCTGCAGATCTCTCAGCGATTTCCTCGCGCAGAATCCGGGCTTCCAAGTCATCAAAAAGACGCGTCCATCGCATCGCTGCAGTCTGACAGGCGAGTCGGGCTCTCAGCAGGTTCCCACAAGAAATCTGGCAATTTTTCTGTCCGAAGCCTTGCCAAAAGCCTCAAATAGACTTAAATGAACGCAAATGAACGAATTAGGGGGAAGCATGGCAATTGCGTGGGACGATCAGCAACCACATCCTGGGGCACGACCTCGCTCAGGGCGACGAAGCGAATTTTGGGCACAGGCCATCTGCGGAAGCCTTGCACTACTAAGCGCTCTCAGTGCAGGTGGCTTGCTCTGGGTGGCCATCACAGATGCGCAGAGGTGGGGCTCGGAAGTGGCCGAGGTAGCGACCGCTATTGATGTCGGCGTCGCGACCCTCACCGGCGTTGCAGCGCTTGCCAGCGCCTATCTCGCTGTCTTGCTTGCCGTGGCCATTAAAGAGGTCCGGGCTAGCCTGGCCCCTGTCACCCACCTCGAAACAGCGCCCCAAGCAGCAGCCGGCTTGACCCGTCAGCTTGCTCAGGGGCTCGCCGCGAGCCTGCTTTTGTTGCTAGCCGGGACCAGCTCGGCGCACGCTGCCCATGAACCTTCGCCAGTCATGATCACGGTCGCCAGCGCATCGAATCTGCCATCAACCGACACCACCCTTACGCCCCCGCCTATCGGATCCATGCCCCAACTGGTCCCTGCTCCCACCTGGACTCCTGCCCCGATGGCGTCATCGGTTCGACTGATCGATCAAGGTTGCGCAGTCGACGATGAGGTAGTGGTCCGCAGAGGTGACACTTTGTGGTCGCTGGCAGAGCAAAACCTCGGACCGATGGCAACCGCGCAAGAAGTCGCGCTGGCCTGGCCGGCGTGGCACGAAGCAAATCGATCGGTCATTGGGCCTGACCCGCACATGATCTACCCAGGCCAGGTCTTGCGTCCCCCGACATCGACTGCCTCAACGCAGCCCTCGCAACTCACCTGGTCAAGCAGCCCTCGCTCCAACTCCGCAGCCATGAAGGATCATCCATGAGCAATTCAGTCTTGAGCGCGAGCCGCATTACCGTGCGAAGCATCCCCGATGTCGACGCGCCAATAGCCGCACCCGAACCAAACGACTGGCTGCCGCGACGTCCTGAGCACGGCAATCTTGGCTACGTACAGGGCCACCTCAGCCTCGCGCACCCAGTGATCGGCGGCGACCCTCACTTTGGTCCGCAACCGACAAGGGCTTCACATCTCCCCGAGCCCCAGGCGTGGTCCCAAAATATGATTCGGGCGGCGCTCGAAGTCATGGACGGACTTCGGCCTGCTAGCCAGTTGGCACGGTGGCTGACACCGGAGGTACACGAGCGTATTTCCCGACGTGGCCTCCTGGCGCGGAGGCGCAGACAACGTCAACAACGCCCAAGCACTGTGCGCTCGGTTCACGTGTGCGAGCCGATCGACGGAGTGGCCGAAGTCGCCGCCGTCGTTGTCTTCCAAAACCGCATCAGGGCGGTGGCAATGCGAATGACCGGGGTGGATGGTCGCTGGAAAATCAGCGTGCTGCAGGTGGGCTAAGCCACCTGCAGCACGCTGATCTACAACTTGCCAGTCCTGGACTCCCGCGATGGGAGCCCTCAAGCTTTACTTGGAGCGCCGTTCAGCCCGGTTGCCCGAGTCGTTCGCCGCAGCACGAGTTTGAGTCACACCATCTTCGGAGATCCGGCGTTCGGTGACACTGCCATCACCCGACTCACTCGGCGCGGAGTAGGTCAGGGCTCGCGATCGCGCCGAGCCGGATAGGGCGGCTCCCCGGCCAGCCGCAGCGGCAGCGCTCGTCGCGTCAAGCTTGAGGCCACCATCGGCTGCAGTCTCATTGGCCTTGATCTCAGCGTGGAAGATAAAACGGACTGTCTCTTCCTTGATCGCTTCCATCATGGCCTGGAACAACTGGTAGCCCTCACGCTGGTATTCGACCAACGGCTCACGCTGAGCCATAGCTCGCAGGCCGATGCCCTCCTTGAGGTAGTCCATCTCATACAGGTGCTCGCGCCACTTGCGGTCCAAAACCTGCATCAAGACCTTGCGCTCCACTGTGCGCATGACTTCCTCGGTGAACTCTGCCTCGCGGGCGTCGTAGGCGTGGTGGGCATCAGAAGCCAACTGCTCCCGGAGCAGCTCAGCGGTTACGCCAGATTTGGAGCCCGCTAACGCCACCACCTCGTCGGCGGTCATCCCGATGGGATAGACCTGGCCTAGCTCCCTCCAGAGCTCATCCAGATCCCAGGCTTCTGCGACGCCCTGACCAGCTGAAATAGACACATAGTCCTTGACGACATCGTTGATAAACATCCGCACTTGGTCTTCGAGGTCTTCACCCTCCAAGACCGAGCGACGCTCGTCATAGATCACTTCACGCTGACGGTTCAACACATCGTCGTACTTCAAGACGTTCTTACGTGCTTCATAGTGCTGAGCCTCAACCTGTGTCTGCGCCGAGGCAATCGTCCGGCTAACCATCTTGGACTCGATCGGCACGTCATCTTCCATGCCGGCCGTCTGCATGACGCGATCGACCATGCCGGAGTTGAACAGGCGCATCAACTTGTCTTGCAGCGATAGATAGAAGCGAGTTTCGCCAGGGTCTCCCTGACGGCCAGCACGACCACGCAACTGGTTGTCGATGCGGCGAGACTCGTGACGCTCGGTGCCCAAGACATACAGGCCACCCAACTCCGTGACTTCGTCGGCGCTGGCCTTCACTGCGCGCTCGGCACGCTCCAGGGCACTGTCCCAAGCCTCTTCATACTGCTCTGGGGTTTCGTGCGGGTCTAGCCCGCGGCGCCGCAAGTCGGCAACTGCCATGAACTCTGGGTTGCCACCCAGCATGATGTCGGTGCCTCGCCCAGCCATGTTGGTGGCAACAGTGACAGCACCTTTGCGACCAGCCTCGGCAACGATGGAGGCCTCACGTTCGTGGTGCTTAGCATTCAGCACCTCGTGCGGCACTCCACGCTTGCGCAACAACTCAGAGAGGTATTCAGACTTTTCAACACTCGTCGTGCCGACCAAGACCGGCTGACCTTCTTCGTGTCGAGAGACCAGGTCCTCAACGACAGCCTTGAATTTGCCCTCTTCGGTGCGATAGACGAGGTCAGCCTTGTCCATCCGGATCATCGGCCGGTTGGTGGGGATCGTGACAACACCCACCTTGTAGATCTGGCTCAACTCGGCGGCCTCAGTCTGGGCCGTTCCGGTCATGCCCGAAAGCGTGTCGTACATACGGAAGTAGTTCTGCAGGGTGACCGTGGCCAGGGTTTGGTTTTCATTCTTGATCTCCACCCCTTCTTTGGCCTCGATGGCTTGGTGCATGCCTTCGTTATAGCGACGCCCAGCCAACATGCGGCCAGTGTGCTCATCGACGATGCGGATCTCACCGTCGACGTTGACATAGTCCTGGTTTGCCTTGAAGAGTTCCTTGGCCTTGATTGAGTTGTTCAGATAACCGATCAGGGGCGTGTTGGCGCTCTCATACAGGTTGTCGATGCCGAGGTAGTCCTCGACCTTTTCGATGCCTGACTCCAAGACGCCAACCGTCTTTTTCTTTTCGTCGACCTCATAGTCGCCGGATTCGGCCTTATCCCCATCGGCGGCGTGGCCGCGCTCCAGCATCCGGGCGATCTTGGCGAACTCGGTGTACCAACGAGTCGCCGCGTCGGCGGGGCCGGAAATGATCAATGGCGTGCGAGCCTCATCGATCAAGATCGAGTCGACCTCATCGACGATGGCGAAGTGATGACCGCGCTGGACCAGGTCTTCCATTTTGGAGGCCATGTTGTCTCGCAGGTAGTCGAAGCCAAACTCATTGTTGGTGCCGTAGGTGATGTCCTTGGCGTACTCGGCACGCCGCTGCGCCGGAGTCATCGAGCTCAAGATGCAGCCGGTCTCTAGGCCTAGTGCGCGGTGCACACGACCCATCAACTCCGCCTGATACTCGGCCAGGTAGTCGTTCACCGTGACCACATGCACCCCTTCGCCGGTCAAGGCATTGAGGTATGAGGGCAGCGTGGCCACCAGGGTCTTACCTTCACCGGTGCGCATCTCAGCGACGTTGCCCAAATGCAGCGCAGCCCCACCCATGATCTGCACGTCGTAGGGCCGCTTGCCCAAAGTGCGTCGACTGGCCTCTCGAACCGCGGCGAAAGCCTCGGGGAGAATGTCGTTGGTGGTCTCGCCGCCCGCCAGCCGCTCTTTGAACTTGTCGGTTTCTTGACGCAGCTCCTCGTCAGTGAGGCCCTCGAAGTCAGACTCGAGGGCGTTCACTGGGCCGCGATGGACTCCAAACGACGCATGGTGCGGCCTTCGCCAGCGCGGAGAATCTTCTCAAACAGTTTCGGCACGTCCCTAGGCTAAGCCCGGAAGCGTCAAAACGTGCGGATGGGGCCTGAGAAATACCTGTGAACGCACTGCGAGGCGGGTCTGGAAGAGCCAAACCCGCCTCGCCGATCATGCCTACAGCACTATCGCAGGAGTGCCTCCAACGCGTCTGCAAGCTCTGTGGTCAACGTGCTCGTGCCACCCAGCAAAATCGCCTGGTTGAAATCACCGTCGACCAAGAAGTCTGCCGTCGGGTCTGGCACTGTCATCGCACGAGAAAGCACCAATGGCGCTCCATCGTGACCGGCCAGCGCACCACCACTGAGAGCGTCAGCGAAGGTCAACCCGGAAGCAACGTAGACGATGTCGGAAGCAGGCATCTTGGCACCGACAATGGCTGCCGTTTCGTATCGATCCAGGCCAGCCATCCGATCCACGTTCCAGATTGCATCGAGTTCCAGCAACACGTTGTCGGAAATGCGCGCCTCTCCGCCCAGCAGGATGACCTCTTCGGGGTCAATCTGCTCCAACATGGCCATTGTCTCGTCTGGGACAGAACCCTCACGAGTCAACAGGATCGGGTCATCGTTGACTCCAGCCAACGGACCAACCGCGAGGGCGTCCGCAAACTCCGACCCCAGGGCGAGGTAGACGGTGTCCACATCGTCGGCGATCCAGGATTCAGCAACCTCGGCTGCCGTGTCGTATCGGTTATCGCCAGCAATACGCGAAACGTTAGCTCCCGTTGCATCTGCAATCGCCGTCTCTACGTCTCCGTTCACGGCACCGGTGCCACCCACAATGATGACTTCAGTGGCGCCGAGCTCGTTGATAGCCGTTGCAGTCACCAGCGGAAGCGAACCTGGCTTGGTCAACAGGATTGGAACGTCAGCCGAGATGGCGGCCGGGGTCGCCGCGAGCGCATCGGGATAGGTGACCCCACTGGCCACATACACCGTGTCGACCGTGCCAAATCGAGCGGCAGCCTCGGCTGCCGTCGCGTAGCGGTCATCGCCAGAGATGCGGTCCGTCAGCTCACCGGGCTCTCCACCATCATTGACCAGATCCATCCCAATCAGGACAGGGTCGTGGTCACTTGACCGGAACGGGTCCGGCGCAAAGATGGCATCTTGGGCATCAAGCTTGAATGACGTGTCGTAGTCGAGCAAGCTCACCTCATCAGCGTTGATGTTCCAAGCGGCCGAACCGGTGACCAACGGGGTCAGCGCTTCGGAGCTCATGGCGTAGTCGAGGTAACCCAACTGGCCATCGAACACGTAGGTGTAGGCCTCTTCGCCCTCAAACTGCAGCTCCAGGTCCGCGTAACCGGCAGCCTGCAACGCAGCAATCGGGTCTTCCTTGTCGTAGGAGTTGAGGTCACCAATGATCAAGGTGTTCTCACTCCCAGTGCCCGTCGGGTCGCCAGCGGCCCAGTCAGCCAAAGCCATGGCTGCGTCGGTGCGAACACCGTTGCAGTTGCCCTGACCGTTGGGGTCCTCTGGGTCGCCCACGTCATCGCACGAGCTGCCCTTGGACTTCAGGTGGTTAACCACTACGGTGACCTGGCCGCCGTTGACGTTGTCTTCAAAGGTCTGAGCCAACGCTGGGCGGTTCTTGGAGTCCAAGAACCGAGCATCGTCAGCACCGGTCAAAGTGGCGAAATTGCCTACCGGGGTCACTTCGCTCGACTTGTAGATCAATGCCGTGGTGATGGCGTCGGTGCCAACCTGACCGGTTTCGATCACCGAGTAGGTGTCAGCACCGACCTCATCGTTCAAGGCCGCCGTCAGTGTCTCCACGGCAGTGCTGTTGTTCTCGATCTCGATCAAGCCCACAACATCAGCGTCCAGGTCCGCCAATGCGGCGACGATCTTGGCCTCTTGACGATCAAACTCTCCTTGGTTGTCTGCACCGCGCTCACCGAAGGTGGTGAAGTAGTTCAGCACGTTAAAGCTAGCGACAGTCGTGCTGCCCCCGACCTCAGGAACGGCTGGACGCGCGTTGACTGCCTCATAGTCAGCAGCCTCTGTCGGCTGGATGGCCCACGCCGAGAAGCGGTAGTCCAAGATGCCAGTCGCGTTGGTGACGAGGTCTCCGCCACGGAAAATGTTGTCCAGCGTGAACTCTTCACCGTTGGGGTGAATGGCCGGGTCCGGGTTCTGCGAACTACGACCATCGTCAATCATGATCCGCTCGGCAGCGTTCGCATCAGCGATAGCGACGGCCTCGGATGAACCTGGGGCTGCGATAGCGGTCGGCTGGAACTGACGGTCAACGCCAACCTGGATCTGACCAAAGCGGCCATAGTTGAAGTACTCCAAGATCGATAGCGACTGCGGCAGCGTCATCAGCATGCCTTCGTGCTGCTCGTTGAAGTCCTCGGTGACCGGGAGGTTCATCTCCGTGGCTTCAACACTGACGGTGCCATCGACACAGATCGCTGCAGTCGCGTCGCTGATGATCGTCATACCGAAGACCTCAGCTGCGGTGCCAGTGACAATCACCTGGTCACCGGGGGCAACCTCAGTGCCGATGGTGTCAACGAAAATTGCATCGCTGGTGGCGTCGTTGTCGTCGCCCTCGTCCTGCACGTAGAAGCCGTCAAAGCCGCCGGTCTGGAAGTCGCCAGTGACAACACCTGCAACGAAGACGGTTTCGCCTTCGACGGGAGAGGTGTAGCCATCACCCTGGACCGAGCCAATTGCCACGGTCTCAGACTCACAGCTCAGCGGTGGCGGCGGGATAACCGGAGCCACATCAGTGTTCTCTAGTCCAGGCGTGTTCAGCGCTTCGCCCTCATCAAGGGTGCTGGGCGAACCATCTGGCAGGCCAGCCTTGTTGAAGTCGTTGCGCATCCAGTCAGATGCGGCGTCAGTGTCACCACCGTTGGGTATGCGTGATGCACCGCCATAGGGGAACTCGCCATCAGCCGGGAGCAGTTCAACCCCGCCGTACGTGAGGTCACCCATGTCTCCGTCGTTGGCGCCGATCGAGTCGAGGATGTCCAGGGTCACGCCGTCATCAATGACGCCGTCCTTGTCTGCGTCCAGGATGTCGGTGCTGTCGTAGTCATTGACCAGGAGGAGCGACAACGTGCCGTTCTGGAGGGTGTTGCTGGCGAGCTCATTGAGGAAGTAGCCCTCGCCGTTGGTCGTGCCTACGGGGTAACTTCCAACGACCTTGCCTTGGTTGGAGGAAGTTTCGTCGCCCTCCACCTGCAGAATCGTCAGGTTGGAGTAGTCGGTGTCTGGGTTAGCGAAGACCTCAAGGTATTCAACGTCCGCTCCGGGGGCGGTGTCCGCCGAGAACTCGTTGATGACCGGGGTCCGGGGTGCGGGAGGTGCACAGGTCGCGGTGTGGGCTCCCAGGCCATCAAAGGCATCGATGCCAGCACCGACCCATTCAACGCTGGGGTCGAAGTCATCAGTCGTGTCGGTGTCACCGGCGCAAATCGACTCCATCCGACGGATGGTGTCGTCCGCAGTGCCAATGTCACTGGAGCCCCACTCGGAGCCGGGGTCTTCGCCAATTTTGCCGAGTGAGTCAATAACGACCCCGTCGCGGTTCAAAGTGACCGCATCGTCACCGTTGAAGCTGATGTTGCCAGTCTGGTCGCTCGCAAACTCTGCCTGGCTGTTGGCGACGACGAACGTGCCTTTGCAGGGATTGTTCCTGTCAGGTTGACCGTTGCACTGGCGGTCAAGTTGCCGTTGCTGAAGACCTGGACAGTGTAGTTTTCCGCTGCCAAGTCAATGTCAGCATCGGTAGGGTTGAAGAACTCAAGGCCCTTGTTGAAACTGCTGCCTTCGACATATTCGCTGATGAAGACTTCCGCGCCGTCCGCCACCTGGGCAGGCACTGCAATAGGGGCTGCGAGCGCTGGCATGGTGCTGCCAGCTAAAACGGTGGTGGTGGACAAAGCCGCCACCCCCGCGACGGCCCATTGCCGTCTTGTTTTGGGCCCAAACATCGATTGATCTCCTTTGATCAGTGGGGACGCAAAGGCCCAGCGCAAGCCGGCCTACAGCGACCTTAGGTTGATCATCGGCAGATGAAAAGGCTTTCAGAAGAATGGCTTTAACGTGTCGCGGCTGACCTCATGCGTTACCGACGCGTTTCAGACCCATCCATTAGGCCATCAATTCCAACTCTTCGTTGAGTTCAGCCATCGCATCTCCCGGCGCCTCTGGCTCCCAGTGCACCGCCTTGACTTGTAGGACTCCGGCAGGTCGATCGGCCTTGAGGTCAACTCGGCCGACGATTCTTTCCCGCAGCAAGAACGGCAATACGTAATAGCCATAGACACGTTTGGCCGCCGGCGTGTAGATCTCCAGTCGATAGCGGAAGTCAAAGAGTTGCTCTGCCCTCGGTCGGTGCCAGACGAGGGAGTCAAACGGGCTCAGCAGGGCCCGCGCTTCAAGCTTGCGTGGGCGTTTGGCCTGCGGATCAAGCAGGTAGCGCGGGCCTGGGCCCTTCACCTCAACCTCATCCATCACACCGGCGAGCACCAACTCGTCCAGGACGCCCCTCGCCACCGGTCCACGTAGCCTGAAGTAGTCCAGCAGATCATCGGCGGTGGCGATGCCAAGGGCTTTGATCGACACTCGGAGCAGATAGTCAAAGCATTCACGATCGGTGGGCGGCGACTGCATCTGAGCCACCACATCCGCTGGCAAGACACGGCTCAACGACGAATAGAGGCGCTCAAACTGCGGCGTGCGCCCGGCCGATGTTACGGCTCCGGTGCGAAACAGAATCTCGTAGGCTTCCTTAGCCGCCGACCAGTTCCATCCCCAATGATCGCGATCGAGCAACTGAGGCGAGGTCGCGTGCCGTCATCGGCCCCAGTTGCTCGATCGCGTCACGAACGGAATCCAGTAAACCGGGGTACTTGACCGAAAAGTCATCTGCCCACACTTGATGCCGCGGCGCTGCCATCCCAAAAGTGAAGTGGAGCCAAGTCTGCGGCGGCACAAAACTCGCCTCGTGCGCCCATTGCTCCACCAGTGGGCGCGGCTGACGGCTGAGGCCAGGCGCTTGTGCCGTTCCATCCCGAAACTGGTCTAACACTGCTAGGGCAGGTAGTGGCTGCGACTAACTACGTTCACGCTGTCTATCTGAATGACGCCCAGTCGATCATTCACCCGAGACAGATGACGTCTGGACACCGATTCAGGGCGCTCGTTGGTGAAGCCCTGAGCCGCTAAAGCAATGCGAACCGCTCGTGCGCGAGAAACCGTAGCCATCCCCAGACACTAAAGCGGGCCTTCGCCAAAGAGGCGAAGACCCGCTAGAAGGGATAAGAACGGACTAACTTGCGGTCGCTGCCGCAGCGTCGACGGGAATCGGTGAACCGTCTTCACCTGTCAATCGGAGCACCCCGTAGGACCAACCACGTCGGCGGTAGACCACGCTGGGCACTCCAGAGTCAGCGTCATGGAACAAAAAGAAGTCGTGTCCCACCAACTCCATCTGGCTCAGCGCGTGGCCGACGGTCATCGGGACTGCCGTGTGCACCTTTTCGCGCAACTCAATGGGGCTGTTGCCCTCTGTGCCAAGGGCCTCGTCAACGGCTTCAGCCGGATCAGGCTCCGACTCTGGCTCGGGCGCTGGTGCCGGAAGGTCATCGATAGGTAGCCCGAAGGTGGCTTCGGCAACGGAGCTGGGTCGCTTCTTACCGGTGTGGCTAATTTGGCGCTTGTCGTGGGCGCGGCGCAAGCGTTCGGTCAGCTTGCCCATCGCGAGGTCTAGGGCGCCGTATTCGTCGTCGGCCGCCGCCTCTGCACGCACTACTGTCCGCTTCACAAAGCAGGTGATCTCCACACGCTCACTGGTCTTGGCCAGGCGCGGGTTTGCCTCGTGGGTCAACGTGACTTCCACCCGGGACACGTTGGGTGCCAGCTGGGGAATCTTGTCGAGTTTGTCTTCCAGGTGCCGCCGGAATCGGTCGGTGACGTTCATCTTGCGGCCGGTAACAGTAATGTCCATGGGTCCTCCTAGAGAGGGTTGAAATGCACTAACTGGGCTGTTTGATGCCCTCATCTCGTCTGGCCCCACCCCTGGCACGCTCGTCCGCCTGGCGCGGCTTCGGTGCTGGGTTCGTTCCCATTTGCTCACCCTAATCTGCTTCCCCGGCTTCCGATAGTGCAACTTTTTGGCGGCGTGGCGGATGCCTGCGCATAGTCGCCGCCAGGGTCGCCGCAGAAACCCGGGACACCCCGCTGGCCTGCAGCGTTAGCGCCATTTGCGTCAATGTCGATCCAGTCGTGACGACATCGTCGATGAGAATGACATCAGATTGCGCAAGCCTGTCGACCATCTTGGGCACCACTTTCATGGCCCCGGCGAGGTTCGCCGCCCGCTGGCCATGCGACAAACCCGATTGGTCGACAACCACACGTTGCAGACCTATCGCGTCGACCACTCGGGGGCAATCTTGGCGGGCACCTGGCGCATCACAGACCTGCATAAATCGGCTACTGGGCGATAACCTCGGGCTCGGACGGAGGCGGGGCTAGAGGGTGCTGGCACTAAGCAAATAGTGGAAGATTCCCGAGGCTCTAGGGCAGAGATCGCGGCGGCCAGCGCCACGCGCAGCGCAAATGCAAGGTCTTGGCCCAGATCGGGACGGCCACCGTCCTTCCACCCCACAATCACCTCGCGCAGCACGCCCTCATATTGCCCTGCGGTGAAGGTTGCGGGGAACCCGTCCGGCGCTGGGTCTGGCCGCGCGCGGGTCGCAACGACCGACTGCAAGGCAAGGCCACAGACGGCGCATAGTCGCACGCCTGCGGCGCCACATCCCGCGCAGTGAGTAGGCAACACCAGATCGAATGCACCTGCGACGCAGTCCAACAACACCTGGCGATATGACATGTGTCGAGCATGCGCTCAAACCCCGGCGCGGCGAGACACCGCATGAGGCTCTGTGGGCGAGCACCCACGGTGGCCTGCCGTGTGCACAGCCGCGCTACTTGCCTGGAACGACCAAGTCATCGCCTTCGCGATAGCTCTGCCAACCAGCGCCCTCACGCGTGAGCACGGTGCCTTCAGTTGTCACCACAAAGGCTTGCAATCCAGCCTCGGTCAGGAAACCTTGGACGCTCTGCGCGGACGGCGCCTCACCCAGCGGCTCGAGACGATCGTTCAAGGGCGCAACAAACGGCCGCACATCGGTGTCTTCAGCCCGCTTGCCCAACACCACGAGAGACTCATCGGTGGCCCAGGAGGCGTTTTCCACCGTCTCAAAGACGGCGAACTCTCGGCGCAGCGGAGCCAGGCCAATCGGTTCGCCATCGGCGTTGCGCACGATGCCGGCGATGCCGATTTCGTCTGCTCCGCCATCGGTGGGGTGGTTCAAGACCGCCACTCGGCTCCCGTCCGGCGAAACACTCAACTGGTGCAACTCAAGGTCTGGAGTCAACCACTCAGCTTCAAGGCGAGTTGGCTCCTGATCCTGACCAGCGTCAGCATCCAGCACCCACACCGCAGGAGTCGAGCCTCGGGCAGCCCCAACCCATACTGTGCCGTCTCCCACCAACTGTGGATCGGTCAGCGAGGTGCCCAGGTTGCCGAATTGTTGGGCACCATTATCGCCACGTACCCACAGGGTTTCTCGGTCTTCGTCCACGCCGGCCAGGGCGCTCAAGGATTCGTCAACAGCCAGCGCCTCCCACTTCTGTGAGACAGAAGCCGGGATCTCGATGCCTTCCACCTCAGGATCCATCTCAGCCAAAGCGTGGTCGTCAGGATTAACCAACACCAGCGACGTCTCGTTGCGCACCAGTCCGTATTCGTCCAGCGGGTCTAGTGTCTCGAAGCCGAGCGTCGCCGCTGAATCAAGAGCTTCTTGCCCACCTGGAAGCTCAAGGGGCTGCCCGTTAAGTTGCAGCACTACCTGGTCCACGCCCCCAACCTGAGTCAAGGTTTGGGTGAACTGGGCCCAGAGCATCCGCACTCGGTCTTCGTCGTCGGCTAGGCCGGGGCCACGCAGGTTCACGGTTGCCGTGCTGGTCGCCACATCGATCGGGACACCACCGGCGGCAAGGTCCATGCCCTCCACTACTCCGGTGCGCACCGCGCCATCGAGGTATGCAGGGGTCGGCTCAAGCAGGGCCCGCGCCAGTGCGGTGCTAAAGCCATCGGCCCGCGGGAACCAACGGGAGTCCGAAACAAAGATGTCCTCGGTTGCTGAGACATAGCTGATTTCAGCCTTGCGGAATTGCCGGTCAAACTCTGTCTCGGAGAGCCACAAGCCAAATCCGTCAGGCAACTCGGTGATCCGCCACTCGCCGGCGATCTGATTCAGCGTGAAAGACTCTGTCTGAGTTTCCTCGCTATCGAACTCGATGAAATTGCCATCTCCGCCCAGCACCGAATCCACCGTGATGGTCGCCTCGATGGTGCCGGAGTCAATGTTGTCGATCTCTGCCACTTGCGCATCCCCACTGCGGATCACCACGTTGCTGGTGGGCATCCACGAGACTGCCAAGTCATCGCTGAGATACTCGCGAGCCACCTCATACCCATCAGTGGAACTGCCGTTGGCCAACAGGAAGCCACGCCAAATCTCATCGGCCGGCGCACCTTCGCGCGGCAAGTCGGGCTGAGACTGAATGTCTTGGTCCGGCGCGCCCAACACAGGCTCACCGGGTTGAGGCGCGTCATACATCGGCAAACCGGCACACGCCGACAACAGCAGCACGAGTGCGACCACGGCCGCCAAAGGGCTAAATCTGCGCACTTACAACACTCCCTCGGCGGCGGTGGTCGCCAACTGAGGCGGGATCAAATCTTGCGTCTCATCCACTGGCACTGCAGCCGGCTCATCATCAATCACGATGTCTTGCGAGCGCGGCAGAATAAGCCGGAAGCAAGCGCCCTGATCCTTCAGGCCACTCACCTGCAAGTAGCCACCATGCAGACGCGCATCTTCACGTGCGATGGACAAGCCAAGCCCCGTGCCACCAGTGGTCCGAGCACGAGCCGGGTCGGCGCGCCAAAAGCGCTCAAACACGTGCTCTGCCTCGGATGGGTTCAGCCCAACACCGCGGTCGCGCACCGAGATGACCACCAACTCATCCGTCGCGCACAGCCTGACATCGACGGGCCTGCCTTCACCGTGCTCAAGCGCATTGACGATGAGGTTGCGCAGAATGCGCGCGATCCGGCGGTCATCCACCTCAACCGAGATGTGGCTCTGGGTGGATGAGATCCGCACTTCGCTGCCCGATTGCCGAGTCAACAACTCGACTGCATCGACAACCTCGTGGACGAGAGCAACAGCATCGGCTTCTTCGGCAACTAGCGTGCTGGTGCCGGAGTCATAGCGGCTGATCTCTAACAACTCCGTCAGGAGCGCCTCAAAGCGATCTAACTCGCCGTAGAGCAGCTCAGCCGAGCGAGCCACCGGTGCTGAGAAGTCACCTCGCGAAAGGTGCAGCATCTCCCCCGCCATCCGGATAGTGGTCAGCGGTGTCCGCAGCTCGTGGGAAACATCAGAGACGAACCGCTGCTGCAGGGACGAGAGGTGCTCAAGTTGGACAATCTGCTGCTGCAGGTTGTCCGCCATCGTGTTGAAGGCCAGGCCCAATTGGGCTAACTCGTCGGTGCCACGCACCGGCAGACGTTGATCCAGATCGCCGCGCGCCAGGTCGGTGCTCACTGCTGCCGCTTGGCCCACCGGCTCAGTGACCAATCGGGTTGCCAGCCACGCCACTGAGCCAATGAGCATCAACAGCAAGAATCCGCCAACCAGGAACCACCGGCTGACCAGGTCCAAATGGCCTGCTCGCGCTCCATTGGATAAATCAAGATCATGTCGTATGGCCCGGCTCGGGGGATGGACACTCTCGAGGCGACCATGACGCTGGGCACTTCAACGTTCGGCTCAGAACGAGAGGCAATGGGGTGGACATAGACCTGCTGAGCGTCTTGACCAGCAGCCAGTGCTTCACGCAGTTCGATCGGCACCGCAGGAGCGGTGATGTCACCACCCACCACGGGGGCGATCAAGGTGTCGCGATCACTGTCAATGGCGCGAGCGAGCACGACCGATCGACCATCGCCAGCCCCACCGGGGGCAACGTCGGTGATGTTCTCGACGGCTGCCGAAGACAGACTGAGGTTGTCCAACCGGTCAGTGGAGTTAAACAGGTCTTGGGCCCGCTGCACTCGAGAGGCGGCATCTGCTTGAGCGTTGTTGACTGCTTGAACAACCAAGCCCTCGGCGATGCGCTGATAGAGCACGGCACCGATGGCCGACGCCAAAAACACACCCACGACAAGCGTCGAGGTGATCACGCGCACACGCAATGAGGAGCGCCACCACCGCCTAACGCCAGCGAGGGCGCGACCAAACCGGCCGTCCTTAACTGCCACCGGCCTTGTACCCGACCCCTCGGACCGTTAAGACGATCTGCGGGTTTTCAGGGTCCTTCTCGATCTTTGACCGCAGACGCTGCACGTGGACATTCACCAAGCGGGTGTCCCCCGCGTGGCGATAGCCCCATACCTGCTCCAACAGCGACTCGCGGTCAAAAACTTGAGCTGGCTTGCTGGCCAACGCGACCAACAAATCAAACTCCAGTGGAGTCAGCGAAACTGGCTCACCGTCACGAGCCACCGAGTGACCAACCACGTCAATGACGAGGTCGCCAATGCGCAAGTCTTCGTCCTTACGGTTTTCCAACCGACGAAGGCGAGCGCGGACACGAGCCATCAATTCCTGCGGCTTAAACGGCTTCATGATGTAATCGTCGGCCCCGGCTTCGAGACCAGCGACCACATCCTGGGTGTCCGTTCGCGCCGTCAGCATGACAATCGGGACGAGCGACTCCGCCCGCAACGCCCGGCATACCTCAACGCCGCTGGTTGTTGGCAGCATCACGTCAAGCAGCACCAAGTCGGGTTGGTATTCGCGAAACATGGTCAGGGCGCGCCCACCATCAGCGCAATGGGCTACGTCGAGTTCCTCTTTGCGCAGCACGATGCCAAGCATCTCTGCCAGCGCCTGGTCATCATCGACCACGAGAACGCGCGGGTTCACCATTTCACTCAAAGTCTGAGCCGAAAGAATCAGTAACGGTAATGCTCCGGCTTGTAAGGTCCGGCAATGTCAAGACCAAGATACTCCGCCTGCTCCTTGGTGAGCTCCGTTAGGTTGGCTCCCAGCGCGGCGAGGTGCATCCGAGCAACCTCTTCGTCCAGGTGCTTTGGCAGCACGTGGACACCCAGTGGGTAGTCCTCCGGCTTGGTGAACAACTCAATCTGCGCCAACGTCTGGTTGGCAAATGAGTTGGACATCACGAAGCTGGGGTGGCCGGTGGCATTACCCAGTTCAGCAGTCGTCCTTCGGACAACACGATGATGGAACGCTCGCTGCGGCCGCTGTCGTCGGCGGGCAGCACCCACTCGTGCACCTGCGGCTCAATCTCAACGCGCTCGACGCCGGGGACCATAGCCAGGCCGGCCATGTCGATCTCGTTGTCGAAGTGGCCGATGTTGCCGACGATCGCCTTGTCCTTCATGTCGGTCATGTGCTCGGCCGTGATGACGTTCATGCAACCGGTCGTAGTGACAAAGAAATCTGCGGTGTCGAGCATGTCTTCCAACTGCACCACCTGGAAGCCCTCCATTGCAGCCTGAAGCGCACAAATGGGGTCGACCTCAGTGACCACCACGCGGGCGCCCTGGCCGGCCATCGCTTCGGCGCACCCTTGCCGACATCGCCATACCCGCAGATGACGACGGTCTTGCCGCCGATGAGGGTGTCGGTGGCACGGTTGATGCCGTCAATCAGGCTGTGGCGGGTGCCATACTTGTTGTCGAACTTCGACTTGGTGACGCTGTCGTTGACGTTGATCGCGGGGAACAGCAACTGACCCTGCTCGTGCAACTGGTAGAGGCGGTGCACACCAGTGGTGGTCTCTTCGGTGACGCCCAGAAGCGCATCGGCAGCCTGAGTCCACTTCTGTGGGTCGGTGGCTAGCGTGTCGCGGACCGTCGCCAAGATGACCTTGTATTCTTCGGCGTCGTCTTCAGCAGCTGAGGGAACGACACCAGCGGCTTCCCATTCCTTGCCCTTGTGGACCAGGAGGGTCGCGTCGCCCCCGTCATCCAAGATCATGTTGGCCGGACCCTGTGCTTCAGGCCAGGTGAGGATCTGCGTAGTGCACCACCAGTACTCCTGCAAGGTCTCGCCCTTCCAGGCGAAGACTGGGACACCCTGCAAGTCATCCGGCGTCCCGTTGGGGCCGACCACCATGGCTGCGGCCGCCTCATCCTGGGTGGAGAAGATGTTGCACGAAGCCCAACGCACCTCAGCGCCCAGCGCCGTCAGCGTCTCAATAAGCACAGCAGTCTGCACGGTCATGTGCAACGAGCCAGCGATGCGCGCACCGGCCAGTGGCTTGGAGTCGCCGTATTGCTCGCGCAACTGCATCAGACCAGGCATTTCGTGCTCGGCGAGGCGAATCTGGTGGCGCCCGGCCGGAGCCAAGGAGAGGTCTGCAACCTTGTAGTCAAACGACATGAAGAATCCTTGCTTGAGTCATCGTGCGGGTCAGGGTAAGCGATTAGTGAGCGTCGAACTCCAGCCCCAACAGGGCATTCTCCACTACTTCGCTGAGTGCGGGGTGAATCCAGTATTGGCCACGAGCCAACTCGTCAACAGGCTGGTCGAAGCTCATGGCCTGCAACAGCGGCTGAATCAGCGTTGAGGAGTGCGGGCCCATGAGGTGAGCGCCCAGCAACCTGCGGGTCTTTTTGTCGGCGATTAACTTCATAAAGCTGGTGGTGTCTTCCATCGCCCAGCCGTAAGCGGTGTCACCAAACTTTTGCACCTTGACGGTCACGTCAGGTGAGGTCCGGCGGGCTTGTGCCTCGGTTAAACCGACGGCCGCGATCTGTGGGTGCGTGAAGACGGCAGCAGGCACGGCGAAGTGATCAAACTTCTTCAGGTCATCGGGGTGGATCAGGTTATGAGCCACCGCACGCGCCTCGTTGTTGGCAACGTGCTTCAACTGATACTCCGAAGAAGCATCGCCGAGCGCCCAGACCCCAGCCACGTTGGTCCGGCCAAACTGGTCAAGCTGGACTCGGCCGTCATTGTGCGTCTTGATGCCAGCTGCGTCGAGGCCCAACTTTTCGGTGTTGGGAGCACGGCCCGTGGCCACGAGCAGCACGTCAGCCTCGATGGAGTCTCCCCCGTTGAGTTGCACGGCCACTCCGTTGTCGGTCATTTCGGCACCGGTGCAGACTGAGCTGAGTCGCACGTCCCAGGCATCCATCGCGATCTCGGTGAAGGCCTCGCTGACCTCTTCGTCCAACTGGCGCAAGAGTCGCTCGCCGCGGTTGACAACGGTGACTTTCACACCAAGCGCTGAAAACACGTGGGCAAACTCGGAAGCGATGTAGCCGCCGCCCAAGATGATCATTGACTCAGGCAGTGTCTCCATCCGCATCACCGTGTCGGATGTTTCGTAGTCGACACCGGAGGCAGTGATGGCGTCGGGAACGACTGCGTAGGCACCGGTGGCGATGACGACCTGGTCGCCACTGATCGTGGCGCTCTCACCATCTGGCAGGCCAGTGACCTCAAGGGTGCGCTCGTCCACGAAGGTGGCATGCCCGAGGTATGCGGTGGTGCCGGGGCCGTTTTGGCGGTAGTCCTTGCCACCCTCAGAAATGGGGTCGATGCGGCCGAAGATGCGATCGCGGATATCGCTCCAGCGAACCTTGTCCAGCGTGGCATCGATGCCGTATTTGCCAGCGTTGCGGATCGAGGTAGCGACCTCAGCGGCGTAGACATACATCTTGGTGGGGATGCATCCAACATTGAGGCAGGTGCCGCCAAAGACGCCCTTTTCAACGATGGCGACCTTCTTGCCTTCGAAGTCGGGGGTGACCAGCGAGTTGCCGGAGCCACTGCCGATGATGATCAGGTCGTAGTGCGAAGTAGTCACGTGTGTCAAGAGTACCCGCACGTGCTCAGAAGCGCCCGGGCGCCCCGTCAGCGAGTTCGGTCTCGCAGCTCGGCTACGTGGGTCGACACCGATGGGTCTAGCCCTAAGCCCAGCGCCAGGTAGGTCGACATGAAGTCAACGGTGGCGACATGGTCGGCCAACCGAACGATGGCCGCGCCAGGCTGGGGTTGACTGTGCACAACTTTCACCCCGGCCCTGCGGGCCGTCTCCAGGACCGCGTCCGTCAGGGCCTCGCGTTCCTCAGATTCGCGCGACGGCTGCTCGGCTGGCGCATCGCGCAGCATGAGCAGACCAAGGGTGGCGTGCCTGGCCCATCCAGATAAGGATCAGCGAATGGGTCGGGCGCGCCACGCGGGCCGTTCTGCCGCTCGGCAAGGTCGCCTTCTGGCTCGGCGAAGTGGTGCGGCTCCCAGCTGCTGGTGTCGATATCGGCAAGACGGATCCGCGAGTCGTCGTATGTGCCGGGGCGACGCCCGCCGATGGCGGTATACGGGCCGTCAAAGCATGCCACGATCTGGCTGGCGGCATCGGGCAATTCACCAAAGTTCGCAGGTATGCGGGCAGTCCGGGCCAGCATCGAACTCGCCCGAGAGGCCGCTACTCCCCCATCGGCCCATCCCCAAAACCACCGGGACCGTCTCAGCGAGTTGGACAGCCAACAACTTGGCCGGATTCATAAAGGTCTCTGACGTGGGGCGGAACATCTCTGCCCGTTCGTCCAGCCGATCAGCCACCTCGCCAATCGTTTCGGCGCTGCAGTCGAGCAGTCCCATCATGTCGGCGCCCACCAGCACGGGGACCAACAAACTCCACAGCGAGGTGCGGCTGTTGGTCCGGCCGCGCCCGACGGGGACGTGAATACCGCGAGCCCTGGCGGTGACCTCGGCCAACGGCGAGTCTGCTGCACCGACGGTGAACAACCTAGCGCCCCGGCGAGCCGCCTCATGCGCGACGGCCAGCGGGCCAGGAGCCCGGCCAGACAGCGACACCGCGATCACGAGATCCAGGGGCCAACCCAACCGGGCAACGGCACATTACGACGAATGTGCACCGGCACCGGTGACGACGGCTCAGCCAGCAACTCCAGCACATCAGCGACCAAGGCAGACCCGCCCAACGCAGCCACCAGCACTGAGCGTGGGCGATCGTCACTGGTGAGGCGTTCAACGCCAGCCTCATGCGCCAGCACTAGCGCTTCACGGGCTTGGGCACCAGCCGTTGCCAGCGCACGCAGCGTTGCTTGGGAGTCTTTGCGCGCTAACTCCTCTGGGTCATCCAGCAACGCGTCGTCAATAAATGGGGCCACAACACTCTCCTAGCGAGCTGAAATGGTGCTTTCGTCGGCCAACATCACCGGGATGCCGTCGCGCACCGGATAAGACCGTCGTTGGCCTTCGGTGGGGCAATCTTGCTCGCAGACCAAGATTGGCTCACCGGCGTCGTTGGTGTCGTCAAGAAGTTTGTGCTGCCCCACGGGGCACCGAAGGATGTCGCGGACCCAAGGATCAATTTGAGAAGTCACGAGGACACCGTACCCATTCGAATAACCTGCAGAATCTCGTCCCGGACCTGCTCCATCGTTGCCGTGTCCGCAGCCTCAACATTCAGCCGGACGAATGGCTCGGTGTTGCTTGGTCGCGCCGATGCCCACCACACGGTCGCGCCGGGTGCCGAATCAACAATCAAGCCGTCGGAGTTTTCCACTTCAAGGCCCGCTTCGGCAGCCCAGTCGGTAACCCGCGCTAACGTCTCGCTGACATCGGCGACGCCAGAGTTGATCTCTCCTGAGGCTTCGTACTTGTCGTACTGAGCGAGCAGGGCGGACAGCGGCTCAGACGAGGCTGCTAGGGCAGCCAGCACGTGCATACCGGCCAGCATGCCGGTGTCGGCGAACCAGAAGTCTCGGAAGTAATAGTGCCCGGAGTGCTCGCCACCAAAAATGGCATTGTGCTGCGCCATCTCGGCCTTGATGTAGGAGTGGCCAACGCGCGTTCGCACGGGTCGAGCACCAGCAGCAAGAATGGTTTCGGGCACTGAGCGCGAAGAAATCAGGTTGTGCACCACAGCAACCTCGCTGGCCGGAGTGCCCGCAGCGACGGCGCGCGCGATCTCGCGGTCGGCCACCAGGGCAGTGATGGTGCTGGCGCTGACGACTTCGCCGCGCTCGTCAATCACGAAGCATCGGTCGGCGTCACCATCAAAGGCTAGGCCCGCGTCGGCGGAGTGCTCGAGCACAGCCTTTTGCAGGTCGACGACGTTGGCTGGGTCCAGCGGGTTTGCCTCGTGGTTGGGAAAAGTGCCATCCAACTCGAAATACAGCGGGATCACTTCGACCGGCAAGTCTTCACCCAGCACGTGCGGCACGGTGTGACCTGCCATGCCATTGCCGGCGTCGACGACGACACGCAACGGTCGGCCGCCGCGCAGGTCCACAAGCGAGTGCAGGTGAGCAGCGTAGTCGCCCATGACGTCGGTATGCCGGAGCGTCCCCTTGTCGCCGCTGGTTGGCAGGAGTGCATTGAGCCACGCTCAAGCAGCCATTGGGCCAGGTCGCGCACTTCGGCCAGGCCAGTGTCGAGGGACACCGGTCGGGCTCCGGCCTGCACAGTTTGATGCCGTTGTAGGCGGCGGGGTTGTGGCTGGCGGTGAACATCGCTCCTGCCAAATCCATCGACCCGCTAGCGAAGTACAGGCCATCGGTCGATGTCAGGCCAATCATCGTGACGTCGACGCCCTGGTCCGCGGCACCCGCGGCGAAAGCCTCACTGAGCAATGGCGACGACTCGCGCATGTCATGGCCGACCACCATGGACTTAGCGCCTTCAGGCAAAACCACAACTTGAGCGAAAGCGGCCCCCAGGGCTGCACTAACGGTTTCGTTGAGTTGCTCGGGATACAGCCCACGGACGTCGTAAGCCTTGATGAAATCAGCCAGCTGCGGAGTCGACATACCCCGGAGTCTAGTTGTCGCGCAGGATGCGTAGGTGCCCTCGGCGGGGCCCATCGGTTGGCGGCATCGGCTCAGACTCCTGAACAGCCGCTGGCCGGTCGCGCCGCTCTCGGACAGCCTCAGCTAAGGCGACCAGGTCATCTGCCGGTGGTGCAGCGCCCTCTGGTGCTTCAATCCGGACGATGTCCCAGCCACGGGGGCTGTAGGGCGCCCCGCGTGGATAGTGCAGAGGTCGTATGAGTGGGGCTCGGCATAGGTGGCCAACGGACCCAGGACAGCAGTTTGCTCGGCATACACGTAGGTCAGCGTGGCGACAGCCGGGTGCCCGCAGGCGGTCCGGGAACACTGGCGGGAGATCGTCACGATCCCCCACTCTAGATCCCTTGGACCGCATCGCCGACCCACCACGCCGCAGCGTAGGGTTTGGTCTATGCAAGGGCACCAGCGAGACCGTCGCGGCAGGGGCATGAGGGGGCCTCTGGCCTGGCCTCCTGTGCCCTCCATGGTTTCTCGCTCGCGACGTTTCGACGAAACCGTCCTCGACGCGATTCATCGGGTAGCCCACCGGGCTCCCAAAGATGTCGTCCTGCCCGAGATCGCCGTTGAAGATGTTCCCCCATCAGACCCGGCGCCATGGGAAGACTCGGTGCCGTTGGGGCGGCTCTTTCCAGCTCAGGGGCATAACCAGGCTCGGCTCGTGATCTATCGCCGACCGGTGGAAGCAGCAGCCCGTTCCTGGCCCGAGACCGAGGCCGTCGTCTTGCACGTGGTCGCCGAGCAGATTGCTCAGATGGCTGGCATCGACCCAGAAGACCTGCTGTAAAGCACGTTAGGTCAGATCACGGCAGGTCAGGCCGGACCTGCGTTAACCCACGAGTCAGAGTGCTGCCACGCAACGGTGACGCGGCGATCAGGTCGCCCGTGTCGTCGCTAGCTCGCACGCTGAGCATGGATCGCACTCCGCCGTTGGCGCCGAACAGCCAGGACTGGTCATCAGCTGAGATTTCGACAGATACCGGTTGGCCTGCCGGGACGGTGATCTCTTCCACCGACACAACGCCGTCCTGGGCCACCCGCGCTAATGAGATTGAGCCATCGTCGGCATCGGTGGTCGCCATGTGCAACGTCCACGCCGAATTGCCATCGGCCAACGCGCGCACCGGAACGCCCAGCGCGCCATCAAACTCGGGCGCTGCGCTCAGCCAGGCCAACCCGGTCTCGTCGTCTTCACCTGGCGCAGTCCGCACTTGCGCTGCTGCCACGGCCGGCACATCGCTGGTGACCTGGAGGAGTATGTCCCACTCGGCAGATCAGCGAGCGAAATATCCTCAACGTGCTCGCCCTCGACGACTGTCACGTCTTGTTGCAACTCGACTTGGCCGTCAGCACTGAAGGCGCTCACGGTCACGATGCCGCTGTCCGCGCCCGGAACTGCCACCCGCAGGGATGCCCCAGCCGCGTCCTCGCGAATCACGACACCGGGGATAAGTTGCTCCAGCGCAGGCTCTGGGGCCGATCCGAGGGTTTCCAGACCGGCACCGGTCGTGCCGTCCATCCATCGGTCCCCCAAGTAGGCCGCAATCTCACCCGACGTTGCTTGCACGCGAACTACCGGACTCGATTGGCCAGGAGCGATAGCGTCCAACAGCACGATGGCCCGATCATTGCCCGGAACGACCACACCTTGGCTGCTGGTGCTCGAAGCCAGGCCATCGACGCCATAGACGGAAATGTCCACGGTCACTGGGTCAGCGGAGGGTTGACCAAAACCAGGCGCTCCAACCGGGCTGGTTCACCGCCCCCACCGATCAGCCAGTGTTCAGTCGCCGCTTCGCCGCATTGCATGACTTCGAGTCCACGGCGCCCCTCGGTAAAGGCCAGTGTGATTGCCACGTAGAAATGCCCGGGGAAAGTGCCCCGGTGGCCTTCACGAGCGCGCCTTGCGGGCCGTCGATCAACAGTTCAATTCGATCCGCGGCGTCCGTTCCGGTCACCGTCTCGGCAGACTCAGGCACATCTTGAATCGCAACCTCCGAAGCGCCCTGCGCCTGCTCCAGCACGATGCCGGGGATTGCCTCGGCCGGTGGGTGGATCGCTTCTACGCGCACGGTCTGTTCTTGCTCGGGCACAACGGCATTTTCTAAGCCCTGCTGCTGGGGCCCTGGACAAATGAGTTGGGCTGCACCGACCGGCTGGACTGAGACTGAAGTCTGTTCAGTCGTGGTTGCAGGGTCAGCCGCTTGGACGCCCCAGGACAGGTCCTGCGGAATCTGGCTACTTGCAGCAACGACAGCAGCCAGGGCTAGGCACGCAGCGGCAGCGGGCATCCAACCTTTTGAGCGCGTCATGACTTCCTCCCGTTGCGGGCCGACCCCAGCGGAAGCGCGAAGAACAAGACGAAGACAGCGGCCACCCCGGTCCCGATCCACCACCATTCATGAAGCACTGGCAGCGAAATGGCGACCTTTTCCGCGCCTTGCGGCACCTCATAGGTCAGCGGCCAGGTGGCCGCGTCCGGCGACAGAGACACGCCATCGGCGGTCACCGTTGCAGCAGACTGCCAACCGTTGCCTTCCGAAACCACCACCGTGGCGGCTGAAGTTGGCAGGTCAGTCTGCGCGACCTCAGAGTGTCCACCGGTGATGGCCAAAGGCGCCAATTCGGCGCCAGAGGCGTCAAAGACCCGTGCCCGAGCGGCCGCTGGAATGTCTGCGTTGGCTACCACCCGCCACAGCACTTCACCGGGAGGCGCCGTAATTCTGGTCAAGCCTTCGATCTGGTCCAACTGGACGACGAGGGGATGGTCCTGCTCTGCCTTGACGCTAATGAAGCCGACGGCGAGGTCTGCTAAGGCCCCATTAGAGAGCGTGCCGCTAGCAATGGCGTCTGCCTGGGCGTCCACCAGGTCACCGACCCGGCTTTGCAAGTTCGCGTCATTGACAGCCTGAGCTTCGAGGCTTTCACCTACTCGGTCACGCAGCCACGGACCTGTTTCTTGCCCCTGCAACCCGTATCCCACGACGTACGCGTCTTGGGGACCGGAGGGGTTAGTTGCAAATACCGAGCCGCGTCGCTGCTGTTGATCTGCTCAGCAACAATCGGCGACACAGCCGGCTCAGCCAACTCCAAGCTGGAAGGTGGAGTCACTGCGCGCCAGAGCAAAGGGCACCGATAGCAATACCTGCGACACCGAGCAGCACCGAGCCCTAGGAGCGGGCGCTGAACAGCGTTGGAGCATCGACCGCTGAGCCTCGTCGCTCCAGCACGGCATCTGCCCCTGCTGCAGCTGCTGGGCCGATACACGCTCCGGCCAAGCTCAAGATGGTGCCGGGCCAGGCAGTGACGACCTCGCCCGCATCGCTATAGCCAGCAGGCGCCAGCGTCAGCCCCACTCGAGTCACCAAGACCGCGGTGAGTAAACCAAGGGCGGCGGCCGTTAAAGTAGGGCGGCACGTCGTTGATGGCGGCCCACCATGACGACGCCCACGACCGCGAGCAGCCAGGCAGGCACGGTCCACCACATGATGAAAGACACCGGTCCGCCGGGATGCATCAGTGCCATCTCCCAGCCAGCCGGAGCCATATCAACCGACGTGGCTCCCGCACCCCCAGCCAGCAAACCCGGATTTCCCCATGCAGCTAGAACGGCCGGGCCAGCCAGCGCTATAGGCACCAGCAGCACGACCAAGGATCGCAATTTTGCTCGGCCAGGCGCCCCCACCAGCAGTGCCACCGAGGCCAAGACCGCGAAGGCCAGCACGCCGGGCACAAACCAGACGGCAATGGAGATCGACAAAGCAGCGCCAAAGGCGGCAGACGTGCCACGAGGACCACTAGACCGGCTGATCGCCACAATGATTCCCGCCACCATCAGCGGAGCGAGCACGTGAACCACGACAGGCCCCAGGCGTCCCTGCCCGATGCCCACGGCGAGCGGACTCAAACTGGCCCAGGCCAGCCCCATAAGCGCCCGGACTCCGCGCCGTGACGTCGTCACTCGTGCTGCCCAGTAGGCGCTGAGGACTGATAGCGGGATCGACGCGAAGAGCACCCACGTTGTAGCCACAGCCAGTGATTGCGACGAGGAAACACCGATGGGCAGGGCTGTGATCACCCAAGCCACTGCACTCATCGGCAGCACCCAGAGGGCTTCTGGTCCGCTAGTGCCCAACCCTTGACCGGTCCAGCCACGTGACCACGCCTGCCAGCCCTGATCAAACCCACCGGCGACCGGCAGCAGTTCAGCGCCGGAGACCCCCGATCCGCTCAATCCGCCGAGAAGGTCGCGCCAACTGAGGAGGCCCGCGATTGCGCTGACGATGATGGCGGTGACTAGCCAGCCACTCCACCAATGCCGTTTGCCTTCGACGCTGTCGTCAATGCCGACGGCTTCGTCAGCAACCGGCCCGGTCTCAACGGGGCCGCGCTGTGCCGGTGCCTCGGCTACGCGTTCTTCGTCAGGCAAGATCGCCTCTTGTGCCGTGTCGACGGCGGAGCGCCACCCCGCGGCGGTGCTGGCGAAAAGGCTTTGAGGTCGCGGTCACTCACCACTCGCTTGCCACGGAAGCGCCAACGAGCGCCCCATCGAGGGCCAGGGTTGAGCGCAGCACGTACATCAGCAAACTCACCTGCGGCGGCCCCGCCTCGACGGACCAGCAAGAACCCCAGGGCGGCAAGCAACCCGGTCACGATCATTCGCAAGGTGAACCAGATCGAGCGCCACCAAGCCGTCCGGGCCAAAGCGACCTGCCGCAGATGCCGTCGGTGCCAGCGCGGGTGCTCACGGCCCAAACCAACCAAGCCTTGAACAACCACAGCGCCGGGCGCGACAACCACCCGGTGGCCGCGCAGGTGCGAACGCCATGACACGTCGACGCCCTCGGTGCCGAAGGAAAAGGCCGGGTCCAGCCCGCCAATATCTTCGAGCACATCAGATCGAATCAGCATGCCTGGAATCGGCACACCCAGAACATCATTGCGTGAGTCCCATTGCCCCTGATCGACCATGTCGGGAGCATCGGCTTCAACTTCCCGGCCGGTCTGGGTCAGGTGGTGGCCCACTCCGACGAGCACTCGCTCGTCAGTGTCCCGGACCAACTTAGGACCGACGACACCAACCTTGGACGAGCGTCGTGCGGCTTCGGTCAGAGCGCGCAGAGCCCCCGGCGTTGGCAAGGAGTCGTCATGCAGGATCCACACCCAGCGATCCACGTCTGGCTCGATCTTGGCACGAGCCGAATTGATGGCCGCAGCAACGCTGTCCCCCGCCTCCGGCACCAACACGAGATCGACTTCGTGATCGAAAACCGGGTGCTGGGTTGCTCGCTCAACCTCCGGCGACTCGGCACTCAGTCCGGTCACAATGACGCGGTCCAATCGGTCCGTGTCGGGGACCAAAGTGTCCAAAATTTCGTCGATTTCGGGACCGCCAGCATGGGTCAGCAGGAGGACGTTGACCGATGCCACGGTCGCTCGAGACGAAGCAGGGCTCACGAACGTGGAAGAAATCGAAAACTCAGACCGCGCGCTTCTTTAGGTTTGCGACGCTCGCGCTCTGACAGCCCACCCCAAATACCGAACCGCTCGTCGTTCTCTAGTGCGTATTCAAGGCACTCAGAACGGACCTCGCAGCCCACGCATACCTTCTTGGCTTCCCGAGTTGACCCACCCTTTTCGGGGAAAAATGCCTCGGGGTCAGTCTGAGCGCACAACGCTCGTTCTTGCCACGAGGGCTCCTCAACGGACTCATCTTCCGTGTTGAGCAATGTCAAAATATCTAGTTCGTGCATGGCTCCTCCTCAACCTAGCTCGCACCGCAACGCACGTCTTCACTGACCAGGGCATAATTGCAACACTTGAATTACACGCGTGTCATCCCCGTTAGTCAACAGTAAATCTGCTATCCGCGCATCTTGGCTACTCAGGGGTAGGACGTGGTAGGGGTCAACCCACTGGCGCCGTAGGACGATTTGGCGGTGGCTAAAGCGCGCCGCAAACAGGTGACAATGGGCTCATGCGAATCACGGCTTTAAGCGGCGGCGTTGGTGGTGCCCGGTTCCTTCGGGGCCTAGTCAAGCACCTGGATTCTCGGGACTCAGATGAGCCACACGAGCTGACGGTTATTGGTAACACCGGAGACGACATCACTCTGTTTGGCCTGCGTGTTTGCCCAGATCTTGACTCTGTTCTCTACACCCTGGGCGGTGGGGTCAATGAGTCGCAGGGGTGGGGGCGCGAGGATGAGAGTTTTGCCGTCAAGCCGAACTCAAAGCCTTGGCCGTCGAGCCACAGTGGTTCGGTCTGGGCGATCGAGATATGGGCACCCACATTGCACGCAGTCTGTGGCTTGGTCAGGGGCAAACCCTGACCGATGTAACCGCCAAACTGGCCCGTCGCTGGGGACTACCAGAGCAAGGCGTGACCTTGCTGCCTGCGACCAACACTCCGATCGAAACACACGTGGTGATCGCGGACCCCGATAGTGATGACCCCACGGCGGAGCGGGCCGTGCACTTCCAGGAGTGGTGGGTTCGGATGCAGGCCAAAACCGAGGCCAAGCGGTTCACGGTCGCTGGCATGGGCCAGGCTATCCCCGCTCCCGGCGTGTTGGAAGCAATTCGCAACGCGGATCTCGTGATCTTGCCGCCCAGCAACCCGGTCGTCTCGATCGGCATCATTCTGGGCATCCCCGGCGTCCGTGACGCTTTGCGTGGCACCCGGGCTCCTGTCGTAGGTGTCAGCCCAATCATTGGCGGTGCTCCGGTGCGCGGCCATGCCGACGCTTGTCTGCGTCCGTTGGGTGTGCCAGTCAGCGCCGCCGGGGTCGCTGGTCTCTATGTCGACTTCCTCAATGGCTGGCTGGTTGACGATGTGGACTCAGACATTGCCATTCCCTCAGGCCCACATCGGATCACTCACCGATCTCAGCCCTGCTGATGAGTGACACCGGCGCGGCGAGTGTCATTGCTGGTGGCGCGGTTGAGTTGGGTCTTGACCTGATGCAGGCGCGGACCGCTCCGTGAGCGAACCCGCCGCCCCGGGGATTGTCACGATCTACCCCTTGCCCGGTATGCCGGAACTCACTACCCGGCACCACCTGGGGGCGAGTTGCGCCTGGCTCTCGAGCGCAACGAAGTCGGGCTTGTTGACGGCGATGTCCTCGTCATCTCCAGCAAGGTGATCTCTAAGAACAGCGGGCTGACCGCTCCGGCTAGCGAGCGTGATCAGGCGATCGGTGAGGCCACTGTCCGAGTCGTTGCTGAGCGTCGAACCGCCACCGGAATGGCGCAGATCGTTGAGTCTGCCGCGGGACCGGTCATGGCAGCGGCTGGCGTTGATGCATCCAACACCGGCCGAGACAACATCATCTTGATGCTGCCGACCGACCCCGACCTAGCCGCCCGCACCATCTATGCAGAACTGCTCAGCGCATACTCGCCCCAGCCGTTGCCCCGGATCGGCATTGTCGTCACGGACACCGCTGGGCGACCGTGGCGCGTTGGCCAGACCGACATAGCCATCGGATCGTGTGCGCTCAACACTCTCGATGACCTGTCTGGCGAGGTGGACGTCGATGGCCGAGCGCTCGCCGTCACCGCCCGAGCGGTTGCTGATCAAATCGCAGCAGCAGCCGATCTGGTCAAGGGCAAGACGTGGGCCACGCCAGCAGCCGTGCTCCGCGGCCTGCCCGACGGCACTGTTGCCAGCCCAGGCGTCGCGGGAGCTAGCCACTTGGTCCGCACGGGGCCCGGTGATTGGTTTGCCCTCGGCAGTGTTGAAGCGGTGCGCAGTGCTCTCGGAGCCCATCCCGGCAGCGGGGCAGCACACGAGGTAGGCGTGCCCACTGCCGCCCCGGAGGACGCCGAAGTTCGTGTCGCGAGAGCTATCAAACTTGCTCTCCTGGGCTGTCCGTCGTCGATAACCGCCGAGCAGGTCGCCAGCGACCATTTAAGGCAGGTGTGCACCGTGAGCGGAGCGGATGACTTCCAGCGGGGCCGTCTATCCGCTCGCCTCGAAGTAGCACTCGCCTCCGAGCGGCTTATCTCCTGGAGCGTCGAATAGGAATGTGTCCGCGCGGGCTCATCCGTGCTCCATGACGCGGGCGTTGCAGGCCCGCGAGCGCCAGCAACCGCTGCACGCGATAACGGTGTGGTGCGTATGGGGCGAGCACCTCAACTAGTCCTTGGTCATCAACCTCGCGGCCAGTCAAAGCCCACCCGATGTTCTTGGCTACGTGATAATCGCCAAAGCTCACGGCATCGGCATCGCCTAAGGCCCGCTGGGCAGTTTCAGCCGCAGTCCACACCCCGATGCCCGGCACAGCCATCAGCCGGCGGCGCGCTTGCGGCAACGCAAGATCTGCAGTTTCGGCCAATCGAGCAGCCCTGCTCAAGACTCCAGCGATGGTGTCCGCTCGGGTGGGGCTAATCCCCAACTGCAGCCACTCCCACGAGGGGATCGCGCGCATAGCTGCGACATCCGGTTGCACCCGCAGGCCTATGTCCGCTCCTGGCCCGGGCGCCACGGTGCCCCAAGAAGCACCAGTTGGCGGAATCCGGCGAAGGCCTCTTGACCGGTGACCTTCTGCTCGATAATCGCTGGCACGAGTGACTCCATCACGAGCCCAGTGCGCGAAACACGCCACCCTGGGTGTGCCTTGAGGGCCTGACGCAACAGGGGATGGGAGGCGTCGAAGTCCTCCAGGTGGTCGCGCGCGCCCAACATGTCCGGTAGTGCATCGAGGGTCCACTCCACCCCAATGCTGGTCCCCACGCTCGCGCTGACACGGCTTCCTGGTTTCGATTGACGCTCACTGCCAGGGTGACTGGGCCACCGGGAGTGCGCACGCCCCGCCACAAGGTGCCTGCGCACATACGCCAGGTTGGATCGCCGCCACCTCGGTGCAGCGGACCCCAGGTAGCTACCACGTCAACGGGTCGACCGGCCACCCAACGACGCTGATTGACGACCACTTCTGACATTGCCCCAGCGTAAGCCTGCCCCAGTGCCGTAGATTGTGCTGCGTGTTAACACCTGCTGACGTTGTGGCTCGCCTCCTGAGCGAGGATGCCACCCAACCCGCCTTGACCTACTACGACGACACCGATGGGCCTACGGCAGGTGAACGCATCGAGTTGTCCCGCAAGGTCTTCAACACTTGGGTCTGCAAGGCAGCCAACGCCCTCCAGGAAGGTTTTGACGTCTCCCCCGGATCCGTTGTCTGGTTGCAACTGCCGGCTCCGCATTGGCGGTTGGCCTACTGGGCCTTCGCCACGTGGGCCGTTGGAGCCACCGTCTCCCTCGATGGCCATGAAGGCGCTGACGTGCTGATCACCACGGACCCCGACTCTGAGTCGGCCCAAGATGCAGACGAGGTCATCGCCGTGTCGCTGGCTGCGTTGGCTCGCAAGTTCGACGGCAATCTGCGCTCAGGCGTCATGGACGAAGCGCACGAAATCTCCTCCTATGGCGACGACTTCACCGCCTGGGATGAGCCAGAAGAAGACACCAATGCGTTGGACGCCCGCGACGACAACACCACCTACGCCGACCTGATCCCGACGACCCGGTGGGCGGGGCCGCCCGCACGTTGGTCACCACGACCGACCCCCACGAGTTCCTCAACCAACTGCTGCAGGTATGGGGCGCTGGCGGCTCCGTCGTCATGGTCCGGGGCGGCAACCCGTCGGTCGACGACGAACGCATGCAGACCGAAGGGGTCACGGCTCACGCGTAATCGCGAGCAGCCTGGTCACCTAGGAGGGATATGGTGCCCGCATGGACAAAGTTGTCGATACTGCTGCTGAAGCCGTCGAGGGAATCGTCGACGGCATGACTCTGGCCGTGGGCGGGTTTGGCCTGTCGGGCATCCCGTCGGTGCTGATCGCCGAAGTGCTCGCCAAAGGCAGCACCGACCTGGAAGTGGTCTCCAATAACTGCGGGGTCGACGACTGGGGGCTGGGATTGCTGCTTAACGAGGGCAGGATCCGCCGGATCATTGCTTCGTACGTGGGGGAAAACAAAGAGTTCGCCCGTCAGTATCTAGCCGGGGAGCTTGAGGTTGAGTTGACCCCGCAGGGCACGTTGGCCGAAAAGTTACGCGCTGGCGGTTCGGGCATCCCCGCGTTCTTCACCGCGACCGGGGTCGGCAGCCAAGTCTCCGAGGGCGGGATGCCGTGGCGCTATGACAGCGAGGGCAATGTCGCGCTCGCTTCACCATCCAAGGAAACTCGCGACTTCACCGTCTCGGGGCAGACCAGGCCCTACGTGCTTGAGGAATCCATCACCGCCGACTTCGGTTTGATTCGCGCCTGGAAGGGCGACCGCCACGGCAACTTGGTCTTCCGCGCCAGCGCTCGCAACTTCAACCCGCTGTGTGCCATGTCTGGCAAGGTCAGCGTCGCCGAGGTCGAGGAGTTGGTCGAGCCAGGTGAGTTGGCACCCGATGACATCCACCTTCCTGGCATCTACGTGCAACGCGTCTTGGAGCTCACCGCGCAGCAAGCGAAGGAAAAACGGATCGAGAAACGCACGGTCACACCCGCGGATGAATCCACCCAGGAAGGCTGAACCATGGCTCTGAATCGTGAAGAGATGGCGGCCCGGGCAGCCAGCGAACTATCCGATGGCGACTACGTCAATCTGGGGATCGGCCTTCCTACTTTGGTGCCGAACTATGTCGCTGACGACGTCGAACTCGTGCTGCAATCCGAGAACGGCATTTTGGGAGTTGGCCGGTATCCCGTTGAGGGCCAAGAGCATGCCGATCTGATCAATGCTGGCAAGGAAACGGTCACGGTGCGTGCAGGCGCCTCGTTTTTCGACTCCGCCATGAGTTTTGGGATGATTCGCGGCGGCAAAGTGGACGCCGCGATCCTGGGCGCGATGCAGGTCTCCACGGCCGGAGACATCGCCAACTGGATGATCCCCGGCAAGATGGTCAAGGGCATGGGCGGCGCGATGGACCTCGTGCACGGCGCCAAAAAGTCATCGTCCTGATGGAGCACACGGCCAAGGACGGGTCGTTCAAGATCGTCAACGAGTGCTCACTGCCCATCACCGGGTTGCGCGTCGTTCAGCGGATCATCACCGATCTCGCCGTCATTGATGTGACTGATGACGGACTGGTGCTGCAAGAGGTCGCCCCTGGCGTTTCCGTCGATGAGGTTATCGCCAAGACCGAGCCGCCGCTTCGCATCAACGTCTAGCGTTTGAGTCCGCGCAAGAAACCGGTGCCCCAACTCATGTGCATGGTCGCCAAAGCCGCCGGCACGCGAAGGCGCACCGGCAGCGACTCCCCTCGCTGATAGCGATACCGCCAACAGTGACCGCAGCGCCATAGATCGCTGGCACTAGGGCTGCGGGCCGCCACCAGAGCGCACCAGCCGTGCCAGCCGCAATCGCGAGCACGGCTGCTGGCGGCGCCAGGTAGCGCACGTTGAGGGCACTGGTGTCTTCTTCGGCCAATCGCCGACGCCACTGGCCCGTGCTGTGGAACTGCCGGGCCAGCGCCCGCATACTGCCTCGGGGGCGGTAAATAGTGCGTAGCTCTGGGGTGAACCACACCACCCCACCGGCGTTGCGTAGGCGTTGATTCAACTCCCAGTCCTGCGCTCGATCTAGCGTCGGGTCCCAGCCACCGACGCGATCGATCCAGTCCCGCTGAAAGAGGCCGGGAAACACGGTCTCCGCTGGTCCAGCGTCGCCGCCGACGCGGAAGCTTGCCCCACCCATACCCAGTGGCGACGACATGGCTATGCCGATCGCTTTTTGTGTCGCGGTCGAACCTTCCGGCCGAGCGACGCCGCCAACATTGACGGCATCCGTCTCTCGCAAGACCCGCACGGCCGTGCTCAGGTAGTCGGTGCCCTCGATCAGATTGTGCCCGTCAATCCGAGCGATCAGTCCGTGCTTCGCGTGCGCGAGAGCGATATTGAGGCCATCCGGGGTGCGTCCCGACGGGTTGGGCACCACCGTGATCCGCTGGTCCTGGCCCGGGAGACCGGCGGCAAAATCCTCGGTGCCGTCGCTGCTGGGGCCAACTGCGATGACCACTTCGACGTCACCGGCGTATTCCTGATCAAGCACGGATTGCAGGCAGCCACCCAAGTGCTCCATCTCGTTGCGCACGGTCATAATCACCGACACAGGAGGAAACTCAGGGCTACTTTCTGCTGTTTCAGGCACGTGGGCAGGCTACCGCCTCGGCCCACTTCGGCATGGCGGCACACGCTTATCAGGCTCCGGGCCTAATGTGGATGCCGTGCCGCACAACCCTGAAGACGACTGGACCAGGCCCATCCCGCGCTCCCGCAGGGGTGAGCCGATTGATGATTGGGAAATGCCGGCGAAGCGCCGCACGCCTCCCGCTGACCAGTGGGACGAGGGCGGTTGGGTTGAGCCTCGTGGTCGCCGCGAAGCCCCTCGGGATCTGCCAACCGACCGCCAAGTCCAAGGTGAGCGTGCTGCCTACCGGTCCAACGAGCAGCGTCGACCAGCAGGTCAGCGTGCGGGTGGGCAAGGCCCCGGTGGAGCGGGTCCACGACCGCCCTCGAGGCCAAGGCCCCCGGGTCCGCCACCACGTCGGCCTCGCTACAAACTTCGTCGGTTCCTCGTGGTGTTCGGCATCTTGGTTCTCGCCTATGTCGTCGCGATGATTTGGGCGATCGGTGCTAGTTGGGGAGCTATCGGTCGCGTCGACGCCACTCCTGACACTCCCAGCCCCGGGGATGCCTCGGGCAAGAACATCTTGATGATCGGCACAGACAGCCGAGATGACCTCACCGATGAGGAACGGGCAGAGCTCAAGACCGGTGCCGTTGAGGGCGCACGAGCCGACACGATCATGCTGCTGCACCTGCCTGACGGTGGTGGCGAGCCAATGCTGGTGTCGCTCCCCCGCGACTCTTATGTCGAGATCCCCGGCTTTGGTTTCAGCAAGATCAACGCGGCGTATGCCGATGGCGGCGCTCCGTTGATGGTCGCCACGGTCGAACAAGCCACTGGCCTCCCGATCGATGGATATCTCGAGGTTGGCTTCGATGGATTCGTCGATGTTGTCGCGGCTGTTGGCGGCGTCGAAATGTGCCTGGATGAGCCGATCGTTGAAGAACGAAGCGACTTGGATCTGCCCGCTGGCTGCCAGGAGTTGGAAGGCAAGGACGCCCTCAACTACGTCCGGATGCGCTATGCCGATCCTCGTGGTGACCTCGGCCGAGTCGAGCGCCAGCGCGAGTTCCTGTCCAGCTTGGTCAACAAGATGACTGGGCCAGGCACCCTCTTCGTGCCGTGGAACCTGCACGACGCAGGCACCGCCACCGGCAGCTCGTTGACCATAGGTGACGACACCTCGATGCTGGATATGTACGGCGCCATGCAGGGTATGCGTTCCATCTCCAACGGCGATGGCATGTCCGTCACGGTGCCGATTGCTGATGCCAACTACTCGACGGCCGCCGGTTCGTCGGTGTTGTGGGATGAGGCTGGTGCAGCTGAGTTGTTCAACGCTCTGCGCACCGACTCGCCGTTGACCATCGAGCCGTAAGCAACCGAAAAGGCGCCCTGCCCCACCGCATACTGCGGCTTGGGTCAGGGCGCTTCTTCGTCTGGAGCGCCAGTCTCACAACTCCTGAATGACGATGTCGGTCTCTCCGACCAGGATCACTTCAACCTGGCCTTGGGGCGTGAGGCCGGCCGCCATGGCTTGAACTGGTCCAGTGACGTCGCTTTCTTCATCCCAGGTAGCGCCACGATCTCGTGACACGTGGATGGCCCCACCTTCGGCGATGCCGACGACTTTCGTGTCGTCGGCCCAATCGATCAGCACCAACTTGGGTGCCGCAGACAAAGTCGTCCACGATTCACCTTGATCAGCGGTGGCGATGACCCCGGCCTGCGCAGTCGCCAGAAGGGTGGGAGATACCGGGTTCAATGTCAGGTCGATCAGACCCTCCGGTGTACTCGATCAATCCCATCGGTTCCGGGAAATCCGAATTTTCTCCTGGGTGCCCTGAGGCCCGCACGGTGGTTTCATCAACGGCAGAGAAGCCCATCAAGTCCATCACCGGCCCAGACTGCGTGAGCTCAACGTCCTTTAGACCCAGAGCCCGTCATGGGGGCCCACCAAGATGGGCCCACCTGGCTCCGGCCGATCTACTGAGTGCACATGTGTCTGGTCGAGCGTCACAATGGTTTCGCTGGCGCCGGATGAGTCCTCGCTTGCGGATGACGAGTAGCCAGCAAGCAGCACCAAGCCGCACTCAGCGAGAACCACGCCCTGGGCCTCATTCCAGCATCCCTTCCATCTGCGTGATCTCGGCCTGCTGCGCCTCAATGATCTCGCCGGCCAAGTCGATAGCCTCCTGGCTCGCACCATTTTCCTGCTCGGCCTGCGACATGGTGATCGCGCCTTCATGGTGCACGATCATCATCTCTAGCCATGCGGTGTCGAATTCCTGACCCTGCGCACCCATGAGCGATTGCATGTCGTCGGGGCCCATCATGCCGCCCGAGCCCATGTCATCCATGTTCATGCTCATGGGCTCATCAACGCCCCAGTCACTGAGCCACTGAGTCATGGTTTCGATCTCGGGGCTCTGGGCGTCCCGAATTTGCTCAGCGAGTTCCACGACCTCGGGACCACCCCGATCGAAGGCTAACTCCGACATCATCACGGCCTGCTTGTGGTGCGGGATCATCTGCGAGGCGAACTCGACGTCAGCATCGTTGAAAGTTGTGGCAGCCTCTTGCGACGTTTGCTCACTGGACGTGTCGTTGGTCATCGATTCTGAATCGCCACCACCACAGGCCGACAGAGCGAGCGCTCCGGCCAGGACGAGTGCGGGCAGCGGGAAATTGCGGTTGATCTTCATGAATTGCTCCTGCGTTGAGGGGGAAATAGACCGTCGCCGACAGAACCGTTGAGCTCTGGCAGGCAGGGAATGTCTAAGTCCGCATCACGCACAAGACATGGAGATCTGGTTGCCTTTTGAGGGTCGACAAGGGTGTTGGTCGGCTCTCAATTGACCAGCGACTGGGGGCAAATCGGCCCCAGGTTGGCCTGCCCCAAGGAGCAAGTGAGCTAGCAGGCAGGCAAAGCGAGAATCGCCAAACATGCCTGAGCAAAGTCCGCGCCCAACCCAGGGTCGTGCTCGCTGGGATCTGCGCCGGGTCCGCTCGCAAGTGACGCTTGCGCTGCTGTTGGGCCCGCCGACTCCAGCCCTGCCAGCGGCACGTCGATTGTTGTAGAGATCGTGATGGTGTGCCCTGGCACCGGGTGAACAGGAGATTGGGTATGCACGTCGTGGCTTGAGGTGATGCCGTGCATCAACAGGATGGACACGACCAACGCAGCCAGGCACAACACCCGAGACCAGGCGAGCCGAGATGTCGGTTTGGGCGACAACACAGTGAACATCCAGCCTCCTTCGCGGTCGGTATACGTGGGCCGTGTGCGGTCATTTGCTCGTTCTACGGAATACGGCTAGGGGGTATACCGTTGTGAACAACCATACCCCTAGGGGTAAGCATTGCGACAGAAGGGTAGAGCCGAATGAGCAACCATTCGCACGAAAACAGCACACACGATCAGCCTGAGCAAAAGCACAAAGCGGATGTCGCTGAGCACGACACTCATCAACACAACGCTTCGGACCGAAAGCTCTCGGGTCATAGCAGCGGACACGGCTCCCATGGCGGGGGTCACGGCGGGGGTCACGGCGACCATGTGGCGCAATTCCGACGCCTCTTTTGGGCCAACCTTGTGCTGGCCATCCCGGTGGTGGGCCTGAGCGAGGCCTTCGCGATGCTGGTTGGCTACGACCTACCCACGGCACAGGTTGTCACCTGGATCCCGCCCGTGCTTGGCACCGTCATCTACCTTTGGGGCGGTCGTCCCTTCCTCGAAGGCGCGGTCAGCGAAATCCGCGGGCGCAAGCCCGGGATGATGCTGCTGATTGGGCTTGCCATCACGGTTGCCTATTTCGCCTCGCTTGGCTCCACGCTGGGGTTGCTCGACTCCCAACTCGACTTCTGGTGGGAGTTGGCCCTCCTGGTGGTCATCATGCTGCTAGGCCACTGGGTTGAGATGCGCTCGTTGGCCCAGACCTCCTCCGCGCTTGACTCACTCGCAGCGCTGTTGCCGGATGAAGCAGAGCGCGTTGAAGGCGATAAGATCGTCACGGTTTTACCTTCCGATTTGGCCACCGGTGACGTCGTGGTCGTGCGCCCTGGCGGCTCGGTTCCAGCCGATGGCCGGGTCGTCAGCGGGAGCGCTCACCTGGACGAATCTATGATCTCTGGCGAGTCAGCCAGCGTGCGGCGCGGCGAGGGTGATCAGGTCGTGGCGGGCACTGTCGCAACCGACTCCGGTTTGCGGGTTGAGGTGACAGCGACCGGCGAGCAGACTGCGCTGGCAGGCATCAGCCGCCTCGTTTCGGATGCTCAGTCTTCGTCATCTCGCGCACAGCGCCTTGCCGACACGGCCGCTGGCTGGTTGTTCTGGTACGCGCTGGGCGCGGCCGCGATCACCGCGGTGGTTTGGGCTGTGATGGGCCAACCTGACGCGGCAGTAGTGCGGGCCATCTCGGTGCTCGTCATCGCCTGCCCCCACGCGCTTGGGCTAGCAATTCCGCTGGTTGTGTCGATCGCCACCGAGCGAGCAGCCCGCGGGGCGTGCTCGTCAAAGACCGCCTGGCCCTTGAGACCATGCGCACAGTCGACACGGTGCTGTTCGACAAGACCGGCACCCTGACTCAGGGCAAGCCCGCCGTCACAGCGATCGACGCCGCCCAGGATTGGACGGACGATGAACTGATTTCCCTGGCTGCAGCTGCTGAGGGCGACAGCGAGCATCCGCTGGCCAGAGCGATTCTGGCTGCCGCAAAGATCGATCGCTCAACGTGCCCAGCGCCTCGGGTTTCTCCGCCAACCCAGCCGTTGGCGTCTCGGCAAAGGTTGAGGGCAAGCAGGTCCATGTCGGTGGCCCGAGTTTGCTGCAGCAGGAATCTCTAGACACCCGCGACGTCACCGAGGCCTGGGGCAAGGATGGGGCCACGGTCTTGCACATACTCGTGGATGGCTCCGTGGCCGGTGCCTTGAAACTCGCAGACGACGTCCGACCCGAGTCACGCGTTGCCATCGATGAGTTGCACGAGCGAGACGTGCAGGTGGTCATGATCACCGGTGACTCCGAAGCAGTGGCACAGGCAGTCGCACGCGAGCTTGGGATCGATCGAGTCTTCGCCGGAGTGAGGCCAGAGGACAAGGCCAGCAAGGTCACCGAGTTGCAGGACGAAGGCCGCAAGGTCGCCATGGTTGGCGACGGTGTGAATGATGCACCCGCTTTGGCTCAAGCCGATGTCGGCATCGCCATTGGCGCTGGCACCGACGTGGCCATTGCTTCAGCCGGCGTGGTGTTGGCCAGCGACGATCCGCGCTCAGTTTTGTCAGTGATTGACCTGTCGAAGGCGACCTATCGCAAGATGCGCCAGAACCTCTGGTGGGCGGCCGGCTACAACATCATCGCGGTGCCGTTGGCCGCGGGAGTGCTGGCACCCATCGGGTTTGTCTTGCCCATGTCCGTCGGCGCACTGCTGATGTCCGCGTCAACAGTCGTGGTGGCGGTCAATGCTCAACTTCTGCGCCGTGTTGATCTGAGATCGGACAGAGACTGAGAGGGTCGGATCCCTGGCCCATCGCCAAACGGGCGGTGGGCCAGGGATTCTCCTATCTGAAGATTAGGTAGATCGGTCTATCTAATCTAGATTGCATCTATGGCGCTCACCGATCAGACCTCCTCGCCTCGCTTGCCCGTCCGCGAGCGCCTGCTGGAGGCGGCCGCGGAGAAGTTTTATGCAGACGGCGTCAGCGCCACCGGCATCGACTCGATCACCTCCGCGGCCGGGGTCGCCAAAATGAGCCTTTACAACAACTTTGGGTCGAAGGCCGCGTTGGTGGAGGTTTACCTGCAACGGCGCCACCAGGAATGGATCGCGTTGTACAAGGCGAGGCTGCCGCATGAGCCAAATGCGCGCGAGGGCGTGCTCGCTGTTTTTGATGCCTACATTGATCACGCGAGCCAGGCATACTCGGACGGCTTTCGGGGGTGCGCCCTGCTCAACGCCGCAGCCGAGTTGCCCGCAGACGATCCTGGGCGGGCCATCGTGCGGCAACACAAGCGTGATGTCGAAGCCCTTCTGGCGAGCCATCTGGCAACGGCCTTAGATAACAGCGCTGCGCAGCAGATGGCTGAGCAGTTGAGCTTCATCCTGGAAGGCGCCGTCGCGCGCGCCGGTCTAGACGGGACACCGGCTCGGCTGCACAGCGCCCGCCAAATGGCCGCAACCCTGGCTGGTGGGCTGTGACCGCGTCACGCGCAGTATGGGCAGTGCTCGCGGCAGCCATCCTCTTCGGCACCACGGGAACGGCACAGGCTCTTGGACCGACCGACTCATCACCCTTGAGCGTCGGCGCGGCCCGGCTAGTGATCGGTGGGATAGCCCTGCTCGTGCTACTCCCCCTCGTCGGCGGACGGCGCAGGGAGGCACTCAACTTGTGGAGGACCCTGGTGGCCTCGTTGCGGGGCTGTGCACCGCCGCATACCAACTCGCGTTCTTTGCCGCCGTCGAACAGAGCGGTGTCGCGGTCGGCACACTGATCGCTATTGGTAGCGGACCCGTTTTGGCCGGTGGGCTGGGCTTGGTCCTGTTGCGCGAACGACCCAGCCCGGCATGGGTCGTGGCCACCGCGCTCGCCCTCGTTGGCCTAGTCCTGCTCGTTGGGGGCGGAAGCGGAGCTCAACGGGTCGACGCTCTCGGCATTGGCTTAGCCCTGGTCGCAGCGATGGCGTATGCCGGATACACCGTTCTCGCCAAACAGCAGATCACTGCTGGTGATCATCCGTCAACCGTCATTGCGGCAGCCTTCGGGCTCGGCGGGATCGTCCTCATCCCTGTTTTGTTCACGGGGCCGCTGGGGTGGTTAGGCCAGCCCAGCGGCCCTGCCCTGGCGCTCTACCTGGGGCTGATCGCCACGACAGTCGCCTACCTGCTCTTCGTTCGTGGCCTTGCGGTGTTGCCTGCCGCACCCGTCACGACGTTGATGCTCGCGGAGCCGGTCGTCGCGACAACGCTGGGTGTCGTCGTGCTGCACGAACAGCTCAGCCTGATCAGCGCCACCGGGGTCGCGCTACTGCTGCTCGGACTGGTCGTGCAGGGGCGTGGAGCCAGCCAACCGCCTGAGCCGACTGCCGCACGCGGGCAGACCACCCCCTACCCGTTGTTTAGCCCTTGAGTAGCTGGCGGGCCATCACGACGCGCTGGATTTGGTTGGTGCCTTCGTAGATCTGAGTGATCTTGGCATCGCGCATCATCCGCTCCACCGGGAAGTCACGGGTGTAGCCGTAACCACCGAGCAACTGGACCGCGTCGGTCGTGATCTCCATCGCGGCATCGGCGGCAAAGCACTTGGCTGCGGCACCGAAGAAGGTCAGGTCTGCGTCATTGCGTTCGGACTTGGCTGCAGCAACGTAAACCATTTGCCGGGCCGCCTCTAGCTTCATCGCCATATCAGCCAGCATGAACTGGATGCCCTGGAAGTCCGCGATAGCCTTGCCAAATTGCTTGCGCTCCTTGACGTAGTCCAACGCGAAGTCGAGTGCGCCTTGCGCAATGCCGACGGCTTGGGCACCGATGGTGATCCGGGTGTGGTCGAGAGTCCGTAGCGCGATCTTCAGGCCCTCGCCCTGACTGCCGATCATTCGGTCGCCGGGGATGGTGCAGTTGTCGAAGAGCAACTCCGCAGTTGGCGAGCCTTTGATGCCGAGCTTGCGTTCCTAGGGCCCACGCTGAAGCCCTCATCGCTGCTCTCGACCACGAATGCGCTGACGTTGCGGCCGCGAGCGCCATCGGGGTCAGTCACAGCCATCACGGTGTAGAAGTCCGAAACACCGGCGTTGGTGATCCACGACTTCTGACCGTTCAGCACGAACGAGCCATCGGCTTGTTCAATCGCCTTGCACTTCATGCCGGCCGTGTCGCTGCCCGCGCCAGCCTCGGATAGGCCGTAGGAGAACATCGATTCACCGCTGGCCAACTTAGGCAAATAACGCTTCTTGATGTCTTCAGAGCCAGCCAGGATCACCGGCATACTGCCAAGCTTGTTGACGGCCGGGATCAGCGACGACGATGCGCAAGCGCGAGCAACTTCTTCGATCACGATGACGGTTGCGAGAGCGTCGGCACCAACGCCGTCATATTCTTCGGCTACGTGCGGAGCGTGGAAATCCGTGGCTCGCAGTGCCTCATAGGCCTCTTGCGGGAAGACTGCCTCTTCGTCAACGCGTGCGGCATGCGGCGCAATCTTGTCGGTGCTGACCTCTCGCACGGCCTCGCGCAACGCCTCGTGGTCCTCTGAGAGTTGATAAATGTCGAAATTGCTCACTTTGCTCACCTTTGAACGTTGGCTTTCTCTACTTCTGCTGATCTTAGTTGGCTGCTTCCTTGGGTGCCCGATCAGGTCCCAAACACGGCATGGCGCACACTGGAGGTATGGCCAACGACATCAAGATCATCGAGGACTTGCTGACCACTGAGGCAACGTGGGCAGTTGTGGGTCTCTCAACCTCCCGCCACCGTGCCGCCTATGAGGTTTCAGCCTTCTTGAAGGACACCTTGGGCCACGAGATCATCCCGATCCATCCCCGAGCCGAGGCGGTCCACGGGCATGAGGGCTATCGCACTCTCGCGGATATCCCGGATGGAACCACGGTGGATGTCGTCGACTTCTTCGTAAACTCCAGCAAGGTCGGCACGCTTGTGGACGATGCCATCGAACAGCACGAGCGCCTGGGCATCAAGGCGCTCTGGCTGCAACTCGGCGTTGTCGATGAGGACGCCGCTGAGCGCGCCCGGCAGGCAGGTTTGGCCGTTGTGATGGACACCTGCCCCAAGATCGAGTGGCCACGAGTCGCTGGACGTCGCTAACCTCCGCGTTCTAGGCGCTTCACCATGGTGCCGGCCAGCGCAGACGCTCCGGCATCCGCAAAGCCGATGGATTCATACAACCGCCTGGCTGGGTTGTCTGACTCAACGCTCAAACTGACACGTTCATGCTCCCGGCTCTTGGCGAGCGCCAGCACTTTGGTGAGGAGTTCACGCCCCAGACCGGCTCCCCGATAGTCGGCTTGCACGCTGACGCTGACCTCCCCCACACCTGGGGCAACGAAGCCAAAGCCGGGATCGCTGGCTGGCAGGAAGAGCAGCCACGCCACGCCAGCCCAGCCGTGCGCTGATTCAGCGACAAGGCCAAAGTCACCGCGCTGTGTCACCAGGTGCGTGTAGCGGGCAAACGACGGCTCAGAAAACACCTGATCCATCGAGATTCGCTGCCCTGACCAATTGATGTTCAGCCAGGTGGCCTCATGCAGCAGCGCCTGATCAGCTGTGCCCAACGCACGCAAGGTCAAACCAAGACGTTCACTGGGCAGAGAATCAGCGCGACTCACGGACTCAGTTGTTTCTTCAGCGACCTTGGCTCGAAGCGCTTCACCTTTGGCGTGGGCCTGGTCGCGCAGGTCCCTGGCAAACGCCGCCAACTTCTCGCGCAAAGCAAGTGCGTCAGGATCGACGCCTGAGGCCAAGGTGCGAGCAGCCAGCAAACCAGCATTGCGAGCGCCAGCCACCGAGACAGTGGCCACCGGAATCCCGGCTGGCATCTGCACGATCGACAGCAACGAGTCCATGCCATCGAGATACTTCAACGGCACGGGCACGCCAATCACCGGCAGCACCGTCACCGACGCCAACATGCCAGGCAGATGGGCTGCACCGCCGGCTCCGGCGATGATCACTCGCAGGCCTCGATCAGCAGCCCCCGACCCATACTCGATCATTTCGGTGGGCATTCGGTGAGCCGAGACGACGTCCGCCTGATAGCTAATGCCGAGTTCATCCAGCACCTGGGCGGCCGCCGACATCACTGGCCAGTCACTATCGCTGCCCATCACCAGGCCAACAACTGGGTTTTCACTCATCAACAACTCCCTGCAGGTAGTCCTTGGCGTGCTGGGCCCGACCGCGAAGCTCCGCGAGATCGGTGCCGCTGACATTCACATGGCCGATCTTGCGCCCCGGTCGCACGCCCTTGCCGTAAAGGTGAATGTGCAGACCCGGGTCGCGGGCCAACAAGTGCTTGTAGGTCGGGTACAGCTCGGGGTAATCACCGCCGAGCACGTTGCCCATCACCGTCCAGGGTTCACGGGCACGAGTCTCGCCTAGCGGCAGGTCGAGCACGGCGCGAAGGTGCTGCTCAAACTGCCCCGTCACGGCGCCATCCATGCTCCAGTGGCCACTGTTGTGTGGGCGCATCGCGAGTTCGTTGACGACAAACGAAGTCTTGCCGGTGGCCGCGTCGGTGAGCTCAAACAACTCCACCGCCATCACACCAGTCACGCCCAGGTCGCCAGCAATCCGCAGGGCGGCCTCGGTGGCGGCCGTCGCCAAGTCATCGGTCATCTGCGGGGCTGGAGCCAACACCTCGGTGCAGATCCCATTGGTCTGCACGGTCTCCACGATCGGCCAGGCCGCCGCCTGCCCGCTAGGGCTGCGCGACACCACCGCGGCCAACTCGCGGGTGAACTGCACGGCCTCTTCGAGCAAAACACCTTCTTTGAGCGGTCCAGGCTGGCCAACCTGCTCGAGCCACTCAGCAATCTCATCCGCCGAAGAAATGACCTTGACGCCCTTGCCGTCATAGCCACCACGCGGAGTCTTGGCCACCATCGGCCAACCGCTTCGGGTCGCAAACTCATCGACATCGGCAGCGTTCGTCGCGACACCCCACAGCGGGATCGGGATCTCCATCTCGCTCAGTTTGCGGCGCATGGCGATCTTGTCCTGCGCAAACAGCAGAGCATCGGGGCTGGGATGCAACGGGACGCCATCGGCCTGGAGCGCGGCCAAGACATCAGCCGGCACATGCTCATGGTCAAAAGTCACAACATCGCACTGGGCGGCAAAGGTCCGCACCGTCTCGATGTCGGTGTGATCCCCCACCGGGCTGTGCGGCACGACGAGCGCAGCAGCAGCCGTGGGCATTTCTGCCAGCACCGACAAAGTCAGTGAGAGACCCACGGCCGGTTGCTGACACATACGGGCTATTGGCCGCCACCAATGATGCCGACCACCGGGAAGCCACCCTCGGGACGACGTGGTGCGCTGCCCAGGTCAGGCGTCGGCGCGGGGGCAGAAGTGGACTCGGACTTGGCTGCTGAAGGCGTCGCAGAACTCACGATCACCCAGCCTACTGGGTGCCCACGTATGATCGCCCGGTGTCGTCCGCCTCCCGCCCCTTCGTGATGCGAGTCAAAGCATGGTTTGACCGCTTCATGCACGAGATCGCCAAGTTTGGTGTCGTGGGGCTGCTCGCATTCATCCTCGACACGACGCTCTACAACATCTTCGTTTTTGGGCTGCCATGGGTGGAAGCACAGGGCCCCATGTCGGATATCCCCCTGCGAGCCAAGATCCTCTCCACCGGCATCGCCACCATCTTTGCCTGGCTCGGCAACCGCTATTGGACTTTCAGGCATAAACGACGCGATGGAGCCTTCCACGAACTCGTGCTCTTCATCTTTTTCAACATCATCGGCCTGGCGATCGCGCTGGTCTGCCTTGGCTTTTCGCGCTATGTCCTCGACCTGCACAGCCAACTGGCCGACAACATCAGCGGCAATGGCGTGGGTCTTGTGCTTGGCACGATTTTCCGGTTTTGGGCCTACCGAACGTTCGTCTTCACCAAGATGGATGACCCAACTCAGCGCGAAGGCGCCATCGACACATAAAATGAGAAGCGCGCTAACGCTGGGTCGTCCAATTCGAGGCGGCCACCAAAAGCTTCTGCTCGTTCTCGGGCCACCGCTAGGCCCAGCCCGGTGCCTTGGCCCGTCGTCACCGCACGATCAAACACTGAGCGCGCCAACTCAGTGCTGATGCCGTCGCCATCGTCACTCACTTGAATGAGGGCCGAGGGACCACTGCGCTGGGCTGTGACATAAACCGTGCCACCACCGTGCTGCAGCGAGTTTTCCACCAACGTGTTCAACACCTGGCTCATCGCGGAGGCGCTAGCTCGGACAATCATGGCTCGCTCGGTGCTGACCTCGATCGAACGACCTTCAGCCTGGAATGACGGCGTCCACTCCTGTTCCAGAACCGATAGCACTGTGTCGAGCGAGACCGAACGACCCCCATCGGCGTGACCGGCTCTCGTGCGGTGCAGTAGGTCATCCACCACGTTAGCGAGACGCTCGGTTTGGCTGATGGCGATCCGCGCCTCAACTTTGGCCTCACCGAGATCGTCGGTATGCCCGATCTCTTCCAGGCGAAGTAAGAGGGCCGCCAAGGAGTCCGCAACTGGTGCGAGGCATCTGCCGCGAAAGACCGCTCAGCCGAGAGCGCCCGCGACAGGCTTAACTGGTTACGCTCCAGAATGCGCCCAATCGAGTCAACCTCTTGCACCCCCGTGGATCGGTCAAAAGCCATCGGTCGCAGCGCGCTCTCCAACTCGCTCTCGTCTTCAAGGAAGCCTGACGAGCCAAAATCATCGGCTTGTTGCGAGAGCCGCTCCATCGCCGTCGTCACCAATCGTGCAGTGCGGTTCGTCACCGCGAGAGAGGCAAAGCCGTCACCGCGACAGTCACGACCAGGGCAACCCCCAGGGCAGTGAACACCCACCAGGTAGGCACCGGAGGAGCGCCAGCCTCGTTGCGCGCTCGGGCTTCATTGAGCAGAAAATAGAATGCCGCACCCATCACCAGCAGGGCAGAACCCGCGCTGATCCACGCCACTTGGATGCCCAGACGGCGCAGTATTTGCGGCATCGATCAGCCTGCTGCGGACTCTGGCTCGTTCTGGAATCGGAAGCCAACACCGCGCACCGTCACCAAGTAGCTCGGGTTGCCTGCGTCATCCCCCAGTTTCCGACGCAAGACGGAGATGTGCATGTCAAGGGTCTTGGTGGAGCCAAACCAGCTATCCCAGACCTCTTGCATCAACGTGTCCCGTGAGACGACTCGTCCTTCTTCGCGCATCAGCACCCGCAGAAGGTCAAACTCTTTGGCCGTCAGCGAGAGTTCTTGACCGTGGAAGAAGGCCCGCCGTGCGTTGACATCAATCGCTACGGGCCGGTCGCCCACCTCGTTGGGGTCAGAGCCGCGGCGCAGCAATGCCCGGACACGGGCCAGCAACTCGGCAAGTCGGAACGGCTTGGTCACATAGTCATCGGCCCCAGCATCCAGGCCGACCACTGTGTCGACCTCATCGCCACGAGCAGTCAGGATCAAAACGGGTGCGACCAAACCCTCTTGGCGCAACCGGCGACATACATCGAGCCCGTCGACATAAGGCAAGCCAAGGTCCAGCACCAACAGGTCTGGTGTTTCCTTTTCGGCGCTCTTGAGTGCAGCCCGTCCATCCGGCGCGACATCCACCAAATAGCCCTCGCGACGCAGTGCGCGGGCTGGTGGTTCGGAGATCGTCTCGTCGTCCTCAGCCAGCAGTACCCGAATCATGTTCGTCATCATACGTACCTGCAGGCTTTAGTCCCGGCCAGCGCGGCGGGCGCTTCTCAACAAAAGCTGTAATTCCTTCGGCGCGATCAGCCGAAAGCACCGTGCGCTGCCACCCTTGCCCCTCAATTTCGAGGCCCTGAGCCAGCGGTAGGTCATACCCCTGGCGCAGTGCAGCCTTCGCATTGCGCAAGCCAACCGGCGAGTTCTTAGCGATGGCTGCAGCAAGGCCCAGTGCCTGCTCACGGGCGTCTCCGGCAGGTGCGACCTCGTCGACAAAGCCGTGCAGCAGCGCAGAGGCAGCGTCATACCGCCCGGCAGTAAAGATGGCGCGGGCCGCTTTGGCGCTGCCCACCCGCCGGCTCAGCAACTGGGTTCCCCCACCGCCGGGGATCACGCCAACAGAAACTTCAGGAAGTCCGACCACCGCCGTGTCGCTGGCGACAATGAGGTCACACGACAACGCCAACTCGAACCCACCGCCGAGAGCGAAACCCTCAACGGCCGCAATCGCTGGCACCGGCAAATTGAGAACTCCGCCGTAGGCACCGGTCGTGATGGTGCGTTGCTGCAGCATTTGCTCATCGGTGAAAGAGTTGCGCTCCTTCAGGTCGGCACCCACGCAGAATGCTCGCGCCGCCGTGCTGGTCAGCACCACGACAGCAACGCTGGGGTCGGCGCTTAACTCGGCAGTCGCCGCCGTGATCTGTTGCGCAAACTCAGTCGAGATGGCGTTGAGGGCGTCTGGGCGGTCGAGGGCCAACTCGGCAATGGTGCCGTCGTCGCCATGCCGGATGATCTGAAGCAGCGAGTATTCACTCATGACCGCAGGCTAGCGCGGGCGCAAATGGACGACATCTCCGGCGTGGTGCACCGACCGCCCTTCACGGCCCTCAATGACCAAGGCCCCGCTGGCGTCAATATCGATAGCCGTCCCGATCGCCTCGTCCCCTCCAGGCAGGTGCACACGCACATCCTGACCCAATGTGGCACATCGACGCGTAGTCCAGGGCAACACCTGCTGGGTCGTGCTCTGGTTGTGTTAAGCCCCGATCAAGCTCCTGCAAGTATGCGGTCAGCCAGTCCTGCGCGAGGGTTGCCGGGAGTTTTTCCCCACCTCGAGCAACACGCCACGAGGTCGACGTCTCCACCGGCAATTCCGCAAAGCTCTGGTTGATATTGAGCCCGGTGCCGATCACCACCAGCGGTCCACGGTCGGCGGTTTCGGGGACAACCTGGGCAAGGATGCCGGCAATCTTGCCCGTGTTTCGCGGGTTTGCTCCGGCCCCATCAGGCACCAAAACGTCATTCGGCCACTTCAATGTGGCAACAATCGGGTAATTCGACTCACGCAATGACCGGACCACCGCCATACCCGTCACCAACGGCACCCAACCCCATAGGTGTGACGCTGGAGCGGGCGTCGCACAGCTGACGGCAAGCGTCTGACCAGGAGACATTTCCCAATCTCGGCCATGCCGGCCATAACCGCCGCGTTGGTGGTCAGTGACCACGACCGCCCCGGCGACCGGGTTACTCAAGAGTTCGGTGTTAGTTGATTCCAGACTGGAATGCCAAACCGGGCGTGCCCACCTGTGTGCCATCACGCAGATGAGACTAAGTTGTTGCGCATGAGTGACACCAGCCCAGAAACGCAGCCGGACCTGCGCACCACCGCCGGACGCCTGGCGGACTATCGCCAACGCAGCGAAGAAGCGGTCCACGCGGGGTCCGCTCGAGCCGTGGAAAAGCAGCACGCCAAGGGAAAGCAGACAGCCCGCGAGCGGATTGAACAATTGCTGGACGAAGGCTCATTCACCGAGTTGGATGAGTTGGCCCGCCACCGCTCAACTGCGTTCGGTCAGCAAGAGAACCGCCCCTACGGTGACGGTGTCGTCACTGGTTATGGCACGGTCGATGGTCGCCCTATCGCCGTGTACGCCCAAGACTTCACTGTCTTTGGCGGATCGCTGGGTGAGGTCTTCGGCGAAAAGATCGTCAAGGTGCTCGACTTGGCCATCAAGGTCGGTTGCCCCGTCGTCGGCATCAATGACTCCGGCGGCGCACGCATCCAAGAGGGTGTCGTTGCCTTGGGCATGTACGCCGAGATCTTCCAGCGCAATGTGCACGCCTCCGGTGTGGTCCCCCAGATTTCACTCATCATGGGCCCATGCGCTGGCGGCGCTGTGTACTCGCCGGCCATCACTGACTTCATCGTGATGGTCAAGGAAACCTCGCACATGTTCATCACCGGCCCAGACGTGATTAAGACCGTCACCGGTGAAGATGTGTCGATGGAGAGCCTCGGTGGCGCGCAGACGCACAATGCGACTTCAGGTGTGGCTCACTACGCCGCCGACGACGAGCAAGATGCCATTAACTATGTCAAGGAACTCCTGAGCCACCTGCCGCAAAACAACCTTGAAGAGGCTCCCGAGTTTGAGTTTGAGGTCGACCTCGAGATCAATGCCGAGGACGAAGAGCTCGACACGCTGATCCCTGACTCCCCCAACGTGCCCTATGACATGAAGACGGTCATCGAGCACATCGTGGACGACGGCGACTTCCTCGAGGCGCAGGAGTTGTTTGCACCCAACATCGTGGTCGGCTTTGCCCGTGTTGAAGGCCGCTCGGTCGGCATTGTCGCCAACCAACCAATGCAATTGGCCGGAACGCTCGACATCGAAGCGTCCGAAAAGCTGCTCGGTTTGTGCGCACCTGCGACGCGTTCAACGTCCCGATCATCACTCTGGTCGACGTGCCCGGCTTCCTGCCCGGCACCGACCAGGAGTGGGGTGGCATCATTCGCCGCGGGGCGAAATTGCTGTATGCCTATGCCGAGGCCACCGTGCCGCTGGTCACGCTGATCACTCGCAAGGCTTACGGCGGCGCGTATGACGTGATGGGCTCCAAGCACCCTGGCGCTGATGTGAACTTGGCGTGGCCCACCGCGCAGATCGCGGTGATGGGTGCCCAGGGCGCCGCCAACATCTTGTATCGCAAGCAGTTGAGCCAGGTTGCGGCCGAAGGTGGCGACGTCGAGGCGGAGCGCGCCAAGCGCATCCGCGAGTATGAGGACACCCTGGCCAACCCGTACATCGCCGCTGAGCGTGGCTACGTCGACGCAGTGATTGCGCCGTCGATGTCGCGCAGCCACATCATTAAGGCGTTGCGGACGTTGCGGACCAAGCGAGCCAACCGTCCGCCCAAGAAGCATGGGAACATCCCGCTATGAGCGAGTCGACCAACGATCAGCCCCAAGAGGCCAAGCTGTCTGGCATCACGATCTCCGGCGGCGCGACCCCAGAAGAGATTGCCGCGATGATGGTGCTGCTGTCTGCATCTGGTGGGTCGGATGATAGTCAGGCATCGACTCGGCGACCCCGGTCACTGTGGAACAGCCGCGCTCGGGCCGCTCGGCCACGACTGTCTCCCGGGCCGTTTGCCTGGCAGGGATCGGCAATGCCGCGCTAAAGACCCGCTTTTCGCTGGACTCTGGCCTGCTCAAACTCCAACAGCGAGCCAGAGTCCAGCAGCGCGCGGGCACGGTCTTTGTCACCCATCAGCGCTGCGAACATGTCACGCACCGTGAGGCCATGCTCCGGGGTTCGAACAGCCACTATGGTGTCGCCCGGTCGAATGGTGCCCGGCTGCACCACAGCAAGGTAGGCGCCCGGACGGCCATGTTGGCTGAATCGCTTCACCCACTGCTTCTCCCCCAAGTGGCCGGCGAACGTGCGGCACGGAATGCGCACTGAGGCCACTTCGAGGGTGACGTCTTCGCCTACCTGCCACTGCTGACCGATCGGTGCCTCATCGACATCGAAACCAGCAACCGTCAGGTTCTCCGCGAACATCCCCGGGAGCAACTCACGGCCCAACTGCGCCGACCAAAAATCTAGCTCGCTCTGGCTCACCGCGTACACGGCCTGCGTGCTGCCCCCGTGGTGCTTCAGGTCCCCGATGAAATCTCCAGCCACTCCGCTACCCGAGCCCTCGGTTTGCCCTCCCGGATCGGCAACCTGCAACTTCTCGACGGGCTGCTTGTCGTGACCCGTGACGGGCTCGCTGGAGTGCATGGTCGACACGGCGGCGCCGATATTGGTCGAGAGAACGGTGCCCAGATTCATACCTGGAGTATAGGTAGATGAAGTAAGTTCGGACGGTGAGCAGCCAACGAGAATTCACCGCCATTGACCGCATCGCTGAGGACTACCTAGAGGCCCAAGTTGCCGCTAGCCCGGTGACGTCCACCTATTTAGGCGTTGACGGCGCCGATCACCTGCTGGACGACTACTCAATGGCTGGCGTGCAGGCTAAACGTGACTTGGCGGCCACGACTTTGGACCGCCTTGCGGACGCCAGCCCTGTTGATGAAGTCGACCGGGTCACGGTGGCAGCGATGCGCGAGCGTCTTGGCGTCACGATCGATTCAGTCGACCGGGTCCTGGCCGGCCAAGACCCCGTCGCCCTCAACGTGCTTGACTCAACGGCTCAAGAAGTCCGAGACGTTTTCGACTTGATGGCCACCGACACACCCGAGCAATGGGCCAGCATCATCGCTCGGCTCCAAGCGGTGCCTGCGGCGTTGGATCAGCACGTCGAGTCACTGCGCTTTAGCGCTGGCCACGGGGTGTTCGCGGCCAAGCGCCAGGTGCGTGGCGTAGCCGCTCAATGCGTCGACCAGGCCAGCGAAGACAGCCCTTCAAGGTCCTCATCGACGGAGCATCGGAGCAGGATGCCTCGGTTCAAGCCAACCTGGCTACGGCAGTCGAGGTGGCCAAGGCTGCCTTCGGTGAGTTCGCCGAAACGCTCACCTCTGAGTTTTTGCCGATCGCCCCAGAAGCCGACGCGGTAGGAGTCGACCGCTACCAGGTCGAGTCGCGCCTGTTCCTGGGCTCAACCATCGACCTCGCCGAGACCTACGCCTGGGGCAAGGAAGAGCTTGCCAGGATCGACGCGATGATGCGCGAGACCGCTGAGCAGATCAAGCCTGGCGCCAGCGTCAAGGAAGCAATCGCGGCCCTCAACTCTGACGAGCGCTATCAGTTGCACAGCACCGAGGAGTTGCAACAGTGGATGCAGGTCAAGGCTGACGAAGCGATTGCTGAGTTGAACGGCAGCCACTTCGACATCCCCGAGCCTGTGCGCACGATTGAGTGCCGGATCGCGCCGAGCCAGACCGGCATCATCTACACGCCACCCTCGGAAGACTTCAGCCGTCCCGGAAGTATGTGGTGGTCGGTCCCCAAGGAGTCACTACTTTCCACACCTGGGCCGAGCTGACGACGGTCTATCACGAGGGCGTCCCCGGACATCACCTACAGTTCGGGCAGACCGCATACCGGACAGAGTTGTTGAACCGCTGGCGTCGTAGCGGCGCCTGGGTGTCTGGCCACGGCGAAGGTTGGGCGCTTTACTCCGAGTGGCTGATGGCTGACTTGGGCTACCTCGATGACCCAGGCGACCGGATGGGTTTGCTTGATGCCCAGGCCCTGCGTGCTGTGCGAGTTGTCATCGACATCGGCGTGCACTGTGGTTTTGAGGCGCCGGACGAGGTCGGCGGCGGCGACTTCACCTACGACAAGGCGTGGCAGATCCTCGACACCTACACCAACATGGAAGAAAAGCAGGCCCGCTTCGAGTTAGACCGATACATGGGCTATCCAGGCCAGGCTCCCTCATACAAAATCGGGGAACGCTTGTGGCTGGAATTGCGCGATGAGCTGCGCGCCAAGCAGGGCGACTCCTTTGACCTTAAAGCCTTCCACCGTTCTGCCCTCGACTTGGGTGGTCTTGGCCTCGACACCCTGCGTGCAGCGGTGTTGGGACAGATCTGAGCCACCCTGTCTGGCGTTAAAGAGAAGAGAAACACACTGTGACGATCGCTTTATCGCTGGTGCTCATCGCCGTTATTGCGGCGCTGGTCGCTGGCTTCGCCGAGCGCGTCGGCTGGCAGGCACCCCCCTCCTGCTGCTGGTCGGGATCGTCGGTTCGTACTTGCCATTCATCCCCGAGGTGAACCTGTCCGCTGACACGGTGCTCTTCGGTCTGCTGCCGCCTTTGTTGTATGCGGCTGCGATCCGCACGTCGTTGGTGGACTTCAATCGCAACCGGGCTGCGATCCTGTCTCTCTCTGTGGGCCTGATTCTCTTCACCGCCCTGGGCGTCGCTCTGGTCACCACCTGGCTGATTCCCTCTGTGCCATTCGGCTTGGCCTTCGCACTCGGTGCCATTGTGGCTCCACCGGATGCAGTGGCAGCCACTGCTGTGGCTCGCAAGGTCGGGATGCCACGCCGGATCGTCACCATCCTTGAAGGTGAGTCGCTGCTGAACGACGCAACGGCCCTTGTTTCGCTGCGGACCGGGCTGGCGATTGCCGGGTTGAGTTTTGGCCACGCAGCCGAAGAAGCCATCGAGGAAGTCAGCTTTGGCTCAGTTGTCAGCGACTTTGTCTGGGCGGTCATAGGTGGCCTGCTCGTTGGTGTGCTCGTCGCCTTCTTCGTCACCAAGTTGCACCGGCAGCGGGTGGCACCAGAGTTCGACACGGCGATCTCGTTCTCGGTGCCTTTCCTGGCCTATATCGCCGCGGAGCTTCTTGAGGCCTCCGGCGTTCTGGCGGTGGTCGTGGCCGGTTTGATCTTGGGCCACAAGGCGCTTGAAACACAGAGCGCGTCTTCGCGGCTCACCGAACGGATCAACTGGACCTCGGTGCAGTTCATCCTCGAGAACGCCGTCTTCTTGATGATCGGGCTGCAACTCAACCAGATCATCGCCGACGGCCTGGACGACCCCATTGGTGTGACCCGCATTCTGGTCACCGCCGTGGCCGTGCTGCTGACCGTGATCTTGCTGCGCCCGCTGTGGATCTTCCCGCAGCGCTATCTGTTCTTGCGCGGAAAATCTATGCGGATGCCGTGGCGTCACGCGCTGCTGACCAGTTGGGCGGGTATGCGTGGTGTGGTCACCCTGGCCGCTGCATTCTTGCTGCCCGTCAACGCAGAGCACCGTGAGGTGCTGATCTTTATCGCCACCGTTGTCGCCGTCGGCACCCTCTTTATTCAGGGCTATACCTTGCCGATCCTGGCTCGAGCACTGAAGGTCAAGGGGCCAGACGCGCGCGAAGATGCGCTGCAAGAAGCCGTCGTGACCCAGCGGGCCGTCCAAGCCGGCCTGAGCGCACTTAACGAGCATGATGACGCTCCGTCCGCCGTCCTGGATCGCCTGCGCTCCCGCTCGGATGAGCGGATCAACCGAGTGTGGGAACGCGTGAGCCCTCAGTCGCTGCAGAGTATCGAGACGCCCAGCGAGGCCTATCGCCGGATCCGCCAAGAGATGCTGGAGGCAGAGCGCGCAGAATTGGTGACCCTGCGCGACTCGGGGGACGCCGAACACGAGATTTTGGCTGAGTTGCTCAACCAACTCGACGTCGAAGAATCCATTTTGGACACCAACAGTCGGCGCGATGACACGATTGTGGCGGCCGAAATCGCCGCACCTTCCACACTGGTCAACACCTGTGATCACCTGACGATCCCGTGCCAGTCACCGGTGCCTGAAAAACTGCACTGCGAAGAATGCGACGCGCATGACGAGCACCCGGTGGCCCTTCGGATGTGCGAAGAGTGCGGCTTTGTCGCCTGCTGCGATTCTTCCCCTGGCCGGCATGCGACCGCACACTTCCGCAACTCCGGTCACCCAGTAATGCGTAGCTTGGAGCCCGGTGAGAGTTGGCGTTGGTGCTATATCGATGAGGTGAACGGATGAGCAATCCTGATATTCGACTGATTTTGGCCTCGCAGTCTCCTGCCCGCTTGGCGACCTTGCGTGCGGCTGGCGTGGAGCCACAGGTTTTGGTCTCAGGGGTAGACGAGAACGAGGTGATTGCCCAGGCGGGGCCGCTGACTGCGGAGCAGACGCCGTTGCTCCTGGCTCGAGCCAAAGCTGAGTCCGTGGCCGACCAGTGGAAGTCCATGGGCTTTGGCCAGCGCTACTTGGCTGACCTCTTGTTGGGCTGCGACTCGATGCTGGAGTTAGACGGCAAAGTCTGGGGCAAACCCGAGGACGCGGCGACGGCGCGCGATCGCTGGCGCTCGATGCGTGGGCGCTCAGGAGTCTTGCACAGCGGACACTGGCTCGTTGATCTGCGCGATAGCGCCACGGAGCCGGTCGGTCGTGGCGCCTCTGCCTCGACAACCGTGTACTTTGCCGACATCAGCGACGCCGAGATCGACGCCTATGTGGCGACCGGCGAGCCGCTGTTGGTTGCTGGCGGATTCACTGTCGATGGCCTCGGCGGCCCGTTTGTCACGGGCATCGAAGGCGACTTCCACAATGTGGTTGGGCTGAGCTTGCCGCTGCTGCGCTCGATGCTCAGCGACCTGGGGATCGCTTGGCACCAACTCAGGACAGCCGACTAGCTAGACCGGCGGGATCGCTCGGTGTCGAGACGAGAAGTGCCGATCGCGGCGGGCAGCGTATTTGAGTCTGGTCGCGATGGCGGAGCGCAGATCCTCGGGCTCAACGATCTCGTCGATCACCAAGTCTGAGGCAAGTCGCTCCAGGTCAACATCGGCCAAATATTCAGCACGTGCTGCCGCGACGAAGGCTCCGCGTTCATCGAGGTCCTCGATGCTCGCGATCTTGTTGGCATAGACCGCGTTGACGGCTGCCTCTGGCCCCATCACCGCGATGCGGGCCGTGGGAAGGCCAACGTGGCATCAGGACCGAACCCAGGCCCACCCATCGCGTACAAACCAGCACCGTAGGCCTTACGGACGACAACACAGATCTGCGGCACGGTCGCCTCGGAGACCGCGGAGACCATCTTGGCACCATGCCGAATGATGCCCTGGCGCTCGACTTCCGAGCCGATCATGAACCCCGGCACATCAGCCAGATAAACCAGCGGTATGCCGTAGGCGTCACACATCCAGATGAAGCGGGCTGCTTTGTCGGCTGAGTCGGTGAAAAGCACCCCGCCCTTGACGGCTGAGTTGTTCGCGACGATGCCGACGGTCTTGCCGGCCACCCGGCCAAAACCAACCACCAGCTCGGGCGCAAACAGCGGCTTGACCTCAAAGAATGAGTCGTCGTCAACCAAACCGTCGATGACATCGTGAACGTCGAAGGGCACGGACTCAGCCTCGGGGACCGTCGCCGAGTCCAGGACTGACGAGGGCTGCTCCGCGTCATACTCTGGCGTTGCTGTGCGCCAGTTGTCTGGCAGGTAGGAGAACGCCAGTTTGGCAACGTCAATGGCCTCGGCGTCATCGCTGACGAGCAGGTCGCCGACACCTGAGACCGTGCAGTGCATGCGAGCGCCGCCCATCTCCTCCAGGGAGACCTTCTCGCCGACCACCATCTCGGCCATCCGTGGGCTGCCCAGATACATCGAGGCGTTGCCCTCGACCATGATCAGCAGATCGGTGAAGCTGGGGATATAGGCGCCACCAGCCGCTGAGGGGCCAAAGAGGCAGCAAATCTGTGGGACTCGACCGGATAAGGCCACTTGGTTGTGGAAGATGCGGCCAGCACCCCGGCGCCCTGGAAACAGCTCGACTTGGTCGGTGATGCGCGCACCAGCAGAGTCGACAAACCAAAAAATCGGCAACTCTTCGCGCAGGGCCGACTCGGTGGCGCGGACGATCTTTTCAACGGTGCGAGCGCCCCACGAGCCAGCCTTCACGGTGGGGTCATTAGCCACCACAATTGCTGGTCGACCATCCACCTCTCCCCGTCCGGTGACGACGCCATCAGCGGGCAAGCCTTCTGAGGTGGCGTTGGCTAGCCGCCCGTCTTCGACAAAAGTGCCTTCGTCAAAAAGCGCGTGGACCCGGTCCCGCACCGGCATCTTGTTTTGCGATGCGAGCTTGGCGGCACCTTTCTCGCTTGGCGCAGCGCTGGTCTGGTTGGCCTGACGCACGCGCTCGCGCAGGTCAGCGACCCGAGCATCGGGATGCGGGTTGGGTGTGCTCCATACGAACTCCCTCAGGCCGGAAGGCCAAGACCACGAGCGATGACCATGCGCTGCACCTCGGAGGTGCCTTCGCCAATTTCCAAGATCTTCGCATCACGATAGAACCTGGCGACCGGGTATTCCTCCATGAAGCCGTTGCCGCCAAAGATCTGGGTGGCGATCCGGGTCGCGGTGACCGCGGCTTCGCTGGATTGCAGTTTGGCGATGCTGGCAGCCTGCTTGACCTCGGCAACACCGCGGCGGCCTGCCTCCTGTTCATCCTTAAGCCAGGCAGCCCGATAAGTCAGCAGTCGAGCCGACTCGACCATCACGGCCAGGTCGGAGATCTGGAAGGAGACGCCTTGATTGACGGCAATTGGCTTGCCGAACGCCAACCGAGTCTTGCTGTAGGCAACACACTCTTCAAGCATCCGCTGGGCGGCACCCAAGGCAAGCGCCGAGATGGCGATCCGGCCGTCGTCAAGGGTCTTGAGGAACTGCTTAAAGCCAGCACCCTGCTCACCCAGGAGGTTGGCCTCGGGGACCTTGACGTCAGCCAGACTCAGACCGTGGGTGTCGCTGATGTGCCACCCCAACTTGCGGTATGCGGGCTCAACAGTGAATCCAGGCGTCCCGGACGGCACGATGATTGCGCTGATCTCGGCCCGGCCATCGGGCTTTTCGCCAGTCTTGACGGTGACAGTCACCAGCGAGGTGATGTCGGTGCCGGAGTTCGTGATGAAGGCTTTAGCGCCGTTGATGGTCCATTGCCCATCGGCCAGCGTGGCCTTGGTCTTGGTCGCTCCTGCGTCCGAGCCAGCGTCTGGCTCGGTCAGGCCGAAGCCCGCCAACTTTTTGCCGGCTATGAGATCAGGCAGGTATTGCTGCTTTTGCTCGTCGCTGCCATAGGACATGATCGGGTTAATCCCCAAGCCAACCCCGGCGGACAAGGTGATCCCCATCGACTGATCCACCCGGCCAAGTTCTTCGATGGCCAGGCACAGATAGGTGAACGCCCCCTCTTCGAGCCCAGCACCGCCATACTCCTCGGGGGCGGTCAGCCCGAACAGTCCCAACTCACCCATGGCGGGGACGATCTCGGTAGGAAAGTGTGAGTCGCGGTCCCAGTCGGCCACGTGCGGCTCGATCTTTTCAGTGGCGAAATCGCGCACTAGCGCGCGAAACTCTTCGTGGTCCTTGCTGAGCTCAAACATCAAGTTCGGCCTCTCTGACGATATTTGACGTTGACGTAAACGTTAAGTCACGTCGGGGCCGCTGGCAAGTGTCCGCTGAGTGTGCATCATTCTCGATCGATGGTGACTCCACACGCGGTCGCATCGAGGCACCATAGGACTTCACGAAAATTTTACCTCCATGCGCACGATGAGCCACAAAACCTTCCGGCCAACAAAAGATCGAGGTCATGGGTCTGATTCGGCACTTGCTGAACGTATACGGGAGACAAATCTCAAACCCCGCACTGGCTATTAATGACGATCCCTCCGAATGAATGATTGCTTCGTGAGCCCAATTATGGTGTGCTGAAAGCAGCATTGGAGACCAAAGGATGTTCCGCCGCACAATCGGCCCAAACCCTTGCACCCTCAATGCCAAGCCAAGTGCCATCCGAGTTACAGCAACGAGAAAGTGGAATGAGATTCAAACAGGCCACAGGAATTTTCATTGCAATGATTCTGTCTTTCGCCGCGGCGCCACATGTTCAAGCTCATGAGGAGCCGACACCCGGGATCTCAGCGCAAGAACTCAAGGCTCCAGAAGGCGATATCCCGAATATCTCTCTGGACGACTATCAAGAGCTTGACCCCGCCCTGAAGGATGATGGTGCTGTCGCCGTGGGAGACGGCCTAGTGTCCTACAAGGTCGAAGGCTTCGGAGAACTCATCCTTCAAGACATTTCAGAGCCGCTGCCTGGAGGGACCGACCTGCAATCGTCGCAGGTTTCAGGCAAACCCGGAGCCGACCTTTGGGCCGGAGGAGGCATCCGCAATCCCTACATCAGCTTCAATCGCGTCGACCAATCGGCACTGCTTGCTGGCGGGAGCGTGGTTCTGGGAGCAGCGATCTGTTCGGCCAGCCCTCCGGCCTGTGCGGCTGCCAGCACTCTCATTGCAATTGCTACCACATACGTCATCTCATATGGAAGGTGCTCGACCGCGTACCCCAATCTACGGCTGTACATCTGGAGCAGAACAGTTACTGGATGCTACCGATGACTGAAGTTGCTTTATGGGCGGCCGGGGCAACGGCATTTTGTGCTTTCATCATATTTGGCTCCAAAATCGGCTGGGGTACTAACCCGAGTAGAAGTCGGATTCTCATCTGCATCTTTACAGGCGCTCTCGCAGTAGTCATTAGTCTCATGATTCTGGGGGCCGTAGGAATGCCAGACAGAGCCCTCACGGCAAGCATTCCCGCACTTATAATCGTCGCCGGTGCAGTTGGGGTCCAAGCCCGGAAACGTCACCCTTCAGCTTTCCACCGGTCAGCGGCCGGTGACCCGAGGCATTGAGCACACCATGCCGACTCTTCATAATTCGGCGATGCTTCTATATTGCGCAAGGGTGGTTTGGTGTCTGGTGAGGAAGTCGAGGTATTCGGTGATCTTGTCGCGATTGGCGGAGTGGCCGCCTTCGGTGTGCGACAGGGTGGCCATGGAGCAGTGAAGCTCGGCTGCGGCGGCTTCGATAGTGAGTCCTGCGGCTTTTCGGATCGGCCAGGGCTGGCTGGTACTGATCGGCTCGGGTGGATTAGTCAGTAGGTGGTGCGCCTAGCGAGCGATGGTTCGCTTGAGGCAGCGAATGCATCCATCGCGACAACCTGCACCTGGTCCGCGCCAGGAATGCTCACGCCCGGCGACCCAGTCCTTGAACACCTTCTTGGATCGACCTTCGAGCATTTCTAACAACCGGGCTAGGCCGGTGCCATCACGCACCGGCGTGAGGTCAATGATGACAGTCACGTATTTGTCGCTGCGCCGGATGTGACGCCACAGTGCTCGTCCACCCCGAGCACTTTCGGGGAAGGTGGCGCTGTTGGTCGGCGATCAAACGTGCCTGACCTTCGGCCAACGACCTCCCCGCCCCGTGCGACGAATCGCGCGTTCGCCATGGGTAAGGCAAAGCCCTTCCCACTTGACGCCCACGTAAAGACCTTGGAAGATTTGGCCCTATGCCCTCTCATCCACCACGTGGACCATTGCCGAGATTGCCAATGAATTCTCGGTGACCCATCGCGCGCTGCGCCACTACGAGCAAATGGGGTTGCTGTCTCCCGAACGCGTGGGACCAAACGGCTCTCGCCGCCTCTATGACAAGAGGGACCACATCCGACTGGCGTTGATTCTGCGCGGGCGCCGCCTCGGCTTCCCGTTGGAAGAAATCGGCACCATCATCGACATGTATGACGACCAGCCGGGCGAGGCTGGCCAGTTGCGCTACCTCCTGGACCAGATTCAGGATCGGCGCGCCGACCTGCAGCGCCGCCGCGCTGACATCGATCAATCGCTGGGCGAGTTGGACGAACTGGAAACTCGCTGTCACAGCGACCTGGATAAATTGTCTTGAAATCTGCCACGACGACCCCCAGACAGGGACTAGGGTGACCGCTATGCCGATTAGCAAGGTTCTTATTGCCAACCGAGGCGAAATCGCCGTTCGTATTGCTCGGGCTTGCACGGATGCCGGTCTCGGCTCCGTGGCTGTCTACGCCGAGCCCGATCGCGACGCCCTGCACGTCAAGGTGGCCGACGAGGCCTACAGCCTGGGCGGCTCAACGCCGGGCGACTCCTACCTCGTGCAAGAGAAGATTCTCGAGATCGCTGCTTCCAGTGGAGCCGACGCGGTCCACCCGGGATATGGCTTCCTGTCGGAAAATGCCTCGTTCGCTCAGGCCGTGATTGACGCAGGCTTGACCTGGATTGGCCCCTCCCCTGACGCCATCGACAACCTCGGCGACAAGGTCAAGGCGCGGCACATCGCCACCAAGGCCAAGGCTCCTCTCGTGCCGGGCACCAAGGATCCAGTTGAGGACAGCAAGGAGATCGTGGCCTTCGCCAAGAAGCACGGCCTCCCGGTCGCCATCAAGGCTGCCTACGGTGGTGGCGGCCGCGGCTTGAAGGTCGCCCGCACCATCGAAGAAATCCCCGACATGTTCGACTCAGCAGTCCGCGAAGCCGTCGCTGCCTTCGGCCGCGGCGAATGCTTCGTGGAGCGCTACCTCGATCGCCCCCGGCACGTCGAGACGCAATGCTTGGCTGACCAGCACGGCAACGTGGTCGTGGTGTCGACTCGCGATTGTTCCTTGCAGCGTCGCCACCAAAAGCTTGTCGAAGAGGCACCCGCGCCTTATCTGGACAAGAAGCAAAACGCAGAGCTCATCCGGGCATCGAAGGCAATCCCCTAAGGAAGCCAAGTATGTCGGCGCTGGCACCTGCGAGTACCTCGTTGGCCAGGACGGCGTTATTTCCTTCCTTGAGGTCAACACCCGCCTGCAGGTTGAGCACCCGGTCACCGAAGAGGTGACTGGCATTGACCTGGTGCGCGAGCAGTTCCGCATCGCCGATGGCGAGGCTCTGGGCTATGACGAGCCAGTGGCACGCGGCCACAGTTTCGAGTTCCGGATCAACGGCGAAGACCCCGGTCGCGACTTCCTGCCGGCTCCCGGCAGCGTCCTGACCTATAAGACTCCCAGCGGCCCCGGTGTGCGCATTGACTCCGGTGTCGAGGCTGGCGACGTCATCTCGGGCGCTTTCGACTCCATGCTCGCCAAGTTGATCGTCACTGGCCGCACCCGCCAGGAGGCCCTAGAGCGCTCGCGGCGCGCCCTGGCCGAAATGGTCGTGGAGGGCATGCCCACCGCGCTGACCTTCCACCGCGTAGTGGTCTCTGACCCAGCGTTCGCCCCCGAGGGCGACGAGCCGTTCTCGGTGCACACCCGTTGGATTGAGACCGAGTTTGATAACTCGATTGAGCCCTACTCCGGCCCTACGGCCGAAGCATCCGGCGACGCGGAAGCCCGCCAGGAAGTTGTCGTCGAGGTCGGCGGCAAGCGTTTGTCGGTCTCATTGCCCGGTGACCTGTCACTGGGTGGCGGCTCCGGCAGTGGCGGCGGCCGTAAGAAGGCCCCAAGCGCAGCCGCAGTGGCGGCGGCGCGGCAGCAGCCTCCGGTGACGCCGTGACTGCGCCAATGCAGGGAACCGTCGTGAAACTGACGGCCGAAGAGGGCACCGAGGTTGCCGAGGGTGACGTCATTGTCGTCATTGAAGCGATGAAGATGGAGCAGCCCATCAAGGCACACAAGGGCGGCACCGTCACTGGCCTGAAGTCCGCGGTCGGCGACACGCTGACCAACGGAGCAGTCATCTGTGAGTTGAAGGACTAAAACTGAGCAACGTCAAAGGCCGACTAACCCGATTGGGTTCGACGGCCTTTGACATGCTCGGGCGAGCCTCGAACCTAGTTTTCGACTGAGTGCAACTGCCGCGCGGCTTCGGCAATCGAGCCAGACAGCGACGGATAGACCGTAAAGGTTGACGAGAACTGGTCCACGCTCAGTTGGTTGGCCACCGCCAACGCGATCGGGAAGATCAACTCACTGGCTCGCGGAGCCACGACGACGCCGCCCAAGATGGTGTCACCACCCCGGCGGGCAAACAGCTTGACGAAGCCATCCGAGAGATTCTGTATCTTGGCTCGCGGGTTGCCTGCCAACGGCAACATCACCGCACGGGCATCCACTTTGCCGGACTCGACATCGGCCGCCGAAATCCCGACTGTGGCAATCTCTGGGTCGGTGAAAATATTCGAACTGACCCGACCTAGGGCAAGCGGGGCCACTGCGTCCCCTAGGGCATGCGCCATCGCAATCCGCCCTTGCATAGCGGCCACCGATGCCAGCGGGAACACCCCGGTGCAGTCACCGGCGGCATAAATGCTGGACATGCTGGTGCGCGAAACGCGGTCGACCACGATGTGTCCCGACTCGGTCAAGACGACACCAGCCTCGGCCAGGCCCATCTCTTCGGTGTTGGGCAGCGAGCCAACGGCAAGCAACGCGTGGGAGCCGGTGACTTCACGGCCATCCTCCAGCGTGACCTTGACGGCTTCGCCGGTGCGCTCAACCGCTTTGGCCCGCGAGCGGTCCAGCACGTTCATGCCACGGCGACGGAATACACCCTCTAGCACCTCAGCCGCATCGGCGTCTTCCCCAGGCAAGACGCGGTCTCGGGATGAAATCAAGGTGACGTCGCAGCCCAGCCCGAGATAGGCATGCGCCAACTCAGCACCGGTCACACCAGAGCCGATGACGATCAGGTGCTCGGGCAACTCATTGAGACCGTAGATCTGCTGCCAGGTCAGAATCCGCTCGCCATCGGGCTGCGCAGAGTCGAGAACTCGAGGCCGAGCCCCGGTGGCCACCAAGATGACGTCTGCGTCCAACGCATCCTCACCCGCCGCATACTCAACCTTGCCCGGGCCAACGATCTGGCCCTTGCCCTGTACGACTCGCACTCCTGACCCTTCGAGCCGGGTGCCGATGTCAGCACTTGGGCTTCAGCCAGGGCGACAATGCGGTCGTTGACCTCCCGCAAGTGGGCAGTGACGCCCTGGTCCCCTGGCGCCCCATCGAAGCCGACACCCAGGCGCGAAGCCGCCGAAAAGCGGTTCATAAAGTCGGAGGTCGAGATCAACGATTTGCCTGGGCACACAGTCCGTCAGGACTGCCGCACCACCCAAACCTTGGGCTTCGACGACGGTGACGTCGGCACCCGCTTGTGCGGCTGCGAGCGCTGCTTCGTACCCGCCGGGGCCGCCGCCAATGATTACGACAGAAGTTTGGTTGCCAGTCACGCACCCATCAAACCATTAAGACCCGACATCCATTAGGGTCAAAGGCGTGCGCAACGAAGCCAACCTTGACCTCAGTGACCCCAATGTCGACCCCTTTGACGTCGCTGCCGCTGCAGCCGACGTGATTGCTGACCGGACTGGAGCACCGCGACATGACGTCGCCTTGGTGCTTGGCAGTGGTTGGGGACCGGCCGCCGATTTGCTCGGCGAAACGCTGGCAGAAGTGCCCAACACGGAGGTGCCTGGCTTCAGCGACGCTGCGGTTGCTGGCCACAAGGGGATGATGCGTTCAGTGCGCATCGCCGACACCGACCGCCGGGCGCTGGTCTTTGGCACTCGCACCCACTTCTATGAAGGCAAGGGCGTGCGCGCCGTCGTGCACGCTGTGCGCACTGCTGCAGCCGCTGGCTGCTCGACCATCGTGTTGACCAACGGTTGTGGCGGACTCAACCCCGAGTGGCCTCCCGGCACTGCGGTGCTGATCAAAGACCACCTGAATCTCACCGCTAACTCCCCCATCGAGGGTGCCAACTTCGTCGACCTGACGGATCTGTACTCCGCTGACCTGCGAGCCATCGCGCAAGAGATCAACCCCAACCTTGATGAGGGCGTCTACGCACAATTCCGCGGGCCGCACTATGAGACCCCGGCCGAAGTGCAGATGGCCAAGGTGCTCGGCGCTGACCTCGTCGGTATGTCGACTGGCCTGGAGGCCATTGCGGCGCGCCAAGCCGGGATGAAGGTGCTGGGGCTCTCGCTGGTGACGAATGCCGCCGCTGGTATCAGCGAAGCGCGCTGTCCCACCAGGAAGTCATCGAGGCTGGCCAAGAGGCCGCACAACGTTCCGGCGAGTTGCTTGCCGCCATCGTTGCCCGTCTCTGATCCTCGCTCGATCGCAAAGGAACTCTGCCATGTCGCATAACCAAGATCTGAGCGCCCTGACCGCGCAAGCCGAACACTGGCTGATGGATGACCCCGACCCACAAACTCGTGCTGAGCTGGAACAGGTCATTGCGGAGGCACGCGAGTCTGGCGACACCGCTGACCTCGCCGACAGGTTCTCCGGGTTCCTAGAGTTCGGCACCGCTGGCCTGCGGGGCGGGTGGGCGCTGGCCCAGCCCGAATGAATCGTGCAGTCGTAATTCGCGCCGCTGCCGGTTTGATGGGCTATCTCAAGGAGACGGTCACCGAGGCTCCCACCGTGGTGATCGGCTTCGATGCCCGCTACAACTCGGACGTCTTCGCCGCCGACACTGCTGCGGTCGTCACCGGAGCAGGCGGCCGCGCGGTGCTGCTCCCCGAGCCACTGCCTACGCCCGTCCTGGCGTTCGCGATTCAACACCTGGGGGCTGACGCCGGTGTGATGGTGACGGCAAGTCACAACCCGCCACGGGATAACGGCTACAAGGTCTACCTCGGCGACGGCTCGCAGATCGTGCCGCCTGCAGACACTGGTATTGCCGGACACATTGCGGCCATTGACTCAGTGGCCTCCGTTGAGCGCCCAGAGACTGGCTGGAGCGTTGCCGGTGACGAGATCACCCAGGCATACGTCGATGTTGCGGTGAAGGTGCTGCAGCCCGACTCAAGCCGTGAGGTTTCACTCGTGCACACAGCGCTGCATGGGGTTGGCTCAGAGGTGTTGCGTCGAGCTTTTGAGCAAGCAGGCTTCTTAGCGCCGGTGCCGGTCGAGGAGCAAGAAAAGCCTGACCCGGCCTTCCCTACGGTTGACTTCCCCAACCCTGAAGAGCCCGGCGCTATCGACGCGGCCCTGGCCTTGGCGGACCAGACCCATCCAGATGCCGTGCTGGCTAACGACCCGGACGCTGATCGCTGCGCCGTTGCTGTGGACAGTCCTCACGGTTGGCGCATGCTGCGTGGCGACGAAGTGGGCGTCCTGCTGGGCCATCACGTGCTGCAGTCAGGTCGGATCACGGATGACCGCAACGTGTTCGCCCGTTCCATCGTGTCGTCGCGATTGCTCGGCGCTATGGCGAAAGCCGCGGGGATCCCCTAGCGAACAGACCTTGACCGGCTTTAAGTGGATCGGCCGAGTTCCTGGCCTGGCTTATGGGTACGAAGAGGCACTGGGCTACTGCGTTGACCCTGCCAACGTGCCCGACAAGGACGGCATCACGGCAGCGCTCCTTATCGCTGAACTAGTCGCCGAAATTCGAGTCAAGGACAAGACGCTGCTCGATGTGTTGGATCAGATCGCCCTTGAGCATGGCGTGTACGCCACGGAGGCGTTCTCGGTGCGAGTGACCGATCTCAGTCTGATCTCCGCCGTGATGGACCGACTGATCAGCCAGACTCCCACCGAAGTCGCCGGAGTAAGCGTCGCCCAGGCAGATGACTTATCCGAAGGTAGCGATGGCATTGCCCCCACCCCGGGCTGCGGTTGACCCTGGCCGACGAGACGCGCGTCATCGTTCGGCCTTCGGGCACTGAGCCAAAGTTGAAGGTCTACATCGAGGTCATTGAGCCGGTCAGTGGGGCCCATCAGTTGAGCGAAGCTCGGTCCGATGCGGCTCAGCGAGTCGAAAAGATCAAGGCTGCCATGCAGGAGTTGACGACCGTCTAGGTCAGTCAGGGTCTAGGTCAGTTCAAGATCAAGACCACTGCGAGCGCGATCACGAGAAGCGCCACCGGCACCAACGTGGTCCAGGCCCATTGCTCGGTAACGGCTGGTGGGTCTGGGGTTTGCTGATTGTCAGCGATGCTCCAGGCCGACCGCGCCTTTTCGGCCTTGTCGACAACGAACGTTGCGGTCATGCCCGGCTTGCTGCGGCCTCGCACCGTCGTGTCCGCAAAGTCCTCGCGGGCTCGCCGAGGGTGAGTTGCCGCTCTCGCGGGATCGCCCAGGAGTTGTGGCGGTGACCGGTGGTGTCGGTCACCTCGAAGGCCCACTCATGGCTGAAGGACTCAACGTGAGCAAACGGGACGGTCGTGTTGCGAAAGACATTGCGCAACACGACCCGGTCAGACCACAACTCGACACTGGGGCGAAGCAGCACCATCCACATAATCCCAGCCAAAATGCCAGCGATGAGCAGCGGATAGACCAAGTCAAGGCCCCGCGTCCGGGAGTCCACCAGGGAAACCACCACCGCCACCAGTGCACCCGCAACGATCACTGCTCCGACAATTCGGGCCGGCAACGTGCGGAAAGTATGGGTGCGGGTCGGCTCTGGAGTGCTCACTCCTCCATCGTAGGTTGCAGCCACCAGCCACCTGCCGAGGCTGGCGGCTAGACTTCATTTCCGTGAGTTCCCCAACGCCCTCCCCCAAGCGTGTCCTTGTACTCGCCGGCCCCAGTGGCGCCGGGAAGTCGCGGCTAGCAAAGCTGCTGCAAGAAGAGCACGGGTGGCCCGTGGTTGAGCTCGATGACTTCTATCGGGATGTCGGTGACCATAGCCTGCCAATGTCCACCCTCGGTCTCCCTGACTGGGACGACGTGCGGGCGTGGAACCAAGACGCGGCCGTTGCAGCGTTGGATCGCCTGTGCTCCGGTCAAAGCGTCGATATCCCGGTCTATGACATCTCGGTCTCCAAAGCTGTGGATAGTCAAAGACTTGATGCAGGCGCCCACTCGATCATTGTCGCTGAAGGCATTTTTGCTGCTCACATCATCGCCGACCTGGAAAAAGCTGGCTTGTTGGCCGGTGCCTGGTGTGTCTGCTCGGGCCCGTGGGTGACCTTCTGGCGTCGCTTCTCGCGCGACACCCGCGAGCATCGCAAGCCGATATCCACACTGTGGCGTCGCGGTCACCGCCTGCGCCGAGCACAACCGGCTATTGTTGCCGACCAAGAGGCTCTCGGGGCCGTTCAAATGGACAGCAAGCAAGCAATGCGGGACGCGCGTGCTTTGGCCGCGCTGCAAGGGGAGGGCACAGAATGACGACGCCAAACGACGGGATGAAACCCGGATCGAGACAAGACGCGAACAACTCCTGGTCCTGGCAGACGCCCGGCGGTCCAGGTCCTGCTCAACCGCCGAGCCCTGGCCCCGAATCGCCGTCAATGCCTCCGCCCCAGGGCACCACAAACGGACCGCCACCCGGAGGTCAGCAACAAGGACAGGGCCAATGGCGCGGGATGACGCCTGAGCAGGTCTCCCGGATGTACAAGCCTGGAGTCGTTCCCTTGCGTCCGCTGACTTTGTCAGACATCTACGACGGCACATTCCAGACCCTGCGGCGCAACCCACGAGCAACATGGGGCATGGCCCTCGTGGTGATGACGATCGCTACTCTGCTCGGCGTCGGCGCCAGCGCACTGGTCGTTCTAGTCCCAGACATCGGAGCCCAGGGCGTGCTCGACGTCTCTAGTTTGATCAGTGCCCCGTTTAACATTTTGGGTATCTTGGTGCTGGCTGGCCTCATGAGCTACGTAGTGAGTGCCGCCGCTATCGGCGAAAAAGTCACGTTCAGTCAGTCATGGGATCGAGTCAAGGGCCGCATTTGGCCTCTCATCGGCGTCTCATTGCTCACTGTGTTCATCGGAACGGCAGCACTCCTACCTGCCATAATCTCCTTCATCGTCGGACTCGCGCTGGGCGAAAGCGGGGGCGGCGTGTTGTTCCTCATCCTGGCCGGCCTGCTAGCCATCGTCGGATTTCTCGCGCTGTTCTACCTGTCGGTGAAGGTGTCTCTGGCAACGCCCGTGGTGGTGTTAGAGAAGGCTGGGCCGATCACCGCCATTCGACGCTCATGGCGTTTGACGTCAACTGCCTCACAGTTCTGGCGCATCTTCGGCATCACCTTTTTGACCGGAATCATCGTCATAGTGGTGTCTTACATCGTGGCCATTCCGATGTCCATCGTGGCCGCCCTCCTCTTCAGCCAAATGGCTTCCGAGTCAGCGGCGCTCGCTGGCATCACGATCACCCTGGGACTGGCCAATTTGATTGCCTATGTCGTGACCGCACCATTTCAGTCGTCGGTGACTGCCTTGCTTTACATCGATCAGCGGATCCGCCGAGAGGGCTTGCACGTTCAGATGCAGCGCGCAGCAAACCAAAGCGCTGAGTCTGGTCCTACCCGATGAACACAGTAGGTCGGGGAGCCTAAGTGGATTGGGCTGGCGCGCTCCTTGACCCCGATCGCGACGACGCAAGACAGTTATTCGTCGACGAGTTAGGCGCCAACTACCGACTCGAGCCGACTCTCCTTGAGCGGGCCCAGGCGTGGCTCTCCGAGGCCCTTGACTTCAACCTCGGTGGCGACTTCTCGGCCAACTTTTTGCGATCGCCGGCGCCCTCATTGTTGTCGCCGTCATCGTCGCCATCGTGTGGGGCCTTCGCCGTCGAGCCTCCTACGCTGCCGCATCCGACGATGCGTCTAAGAGCGTCTTGGGCAACGAGCCTTTGCGGCCAACTGAATACCGCAAACGGGCAGCTCAGGCCATTGCCAACGGCGACTATTCAGCCGCTTTGCTGGATGGCTTCCGGGCGCTGACCGCCCAAGCCGACGAAGACACTCTCTTAGAACATGCGGTGGCCCTGACCGCCGCAGAAGTGGTCCGGTCACTCCAGAGTCCCTACCCACAACACAGTCAAGGCGTGGAACTGGCCGGGCGTACTTTTGACCTCACCCGATACGGCGAAGTGATCCCGACTGCTGACGATGCTCAACAGGTGTTGGATCTGGATGCGGCCCTACAAACAGCGCGCCCGCAGTTGCAGGCGATCCCATGACCCTCACCGCGCAGCCACAGCCGCCGACCCCAAGCGCGCCGACTCCTTCACCCGCGCCCAAACCCCGACGAATCCGCGCCGCGTACCATGCCGTCGCCGTGCTTGCTGCACTGGCCCTGATCGTCCTTAGCTTGCTCAACGTCAGCACCGAGACTCCCTACGACCCCGAAAACTCCGGGCCAAATGGCTGGCAGGCTCTGCACGAAGTGCTGGAAGATCAGGGTGTTTCTGTCGAGGTCGTTCGCGGCCTCAATGAGTTCCCAAGCAGCGTTGACGGTGCAACCGTTTTGGTCGTCGGGACCACCAATTTGAGCCCTGAGTCCGGTAAGGACCTGCTCCAGCAAACCGCGGCAGCCGACAAGATGGTCGTCTTGAGCCCCGCATCGAACATCGGCTCCGTCCTTGACCTACCGCTGCGGATCAGCTCCGGCAGCACAGCACCCCGAGAGCCGGTGTGCAACTCCCCGATCTTTCGTGACGGCGACACCATCAGCGAAGCTGGCGATACTCTCATCCTGACCACTCGGGTGCCCGAGGCGACAACGTGCCTGCCCCCCAGCGCGGGGTTCGAGGCTGGTGGGGCTCAGGGCGGATCTCTAGTTTCGTTCCCCGCCAGTGACACATCCCCCGAGTTGTGGGTTGGCGGTGTTGCGAACGCATTTACCAATGCCTCCGTCACCCAAGATGCCAACGCGGCCCTTGCCCTGCGACTACTGGGCCGGACCGACACGCTGTATTGGTACATCCCCACCAGTGCGGATCTCGCTCTGGGCAATCCTCAAACACTTGGCGATGTCCTGCCGGTGTGGCTAGCACCCACCGCAGCGATGCTTGGCGTGACCGCGCTGGCCGCGATGTTCATCCGCGGACGACGGCTCGGCCCGATCGTGACAGAACCGCTGCCGGTGACGATTAAGTCCATGGAATTGGTCGACGCTCGTGCGCGGCTCTATGAGCGAGGCGACGCCAACGCACACGCCTATCGCGCGCTTCAGTTAGCAGCCTTGGCACGGTGGGCCAAGTTGCTTGGCCTCGGACGTGGCGCGCCGCCTGAATCCATCGTTGCCGAAATATCGTCTTACACCGGCGCTAACGAAGCACACGTGGCTTCACTGCTGGTGGGCAAACCCGTCTCGGATGATAAATCCTTCGTTCAAGCAGCCCGAGACCTGCACGCACTCGAGGAAGGAACTCCCCGATGACCGAACAACAGCAATCCCCTGAGCCCTATGACGCTGATCGGGCCAGAACTGCGCTGAATCAAGTGCGTACCGAAGTCGCGAAATCCGTCGTGGGGCAGGATGCAGCAGTCACGGGCTTGATTGTCGCGTTGCTGACGGGTGGGCATGTGCTTCTTGAAGGTGTGCCCGGAGTGGCCAAGACGCTCTTGGTGCGATCCCTCGCCGCCGCGCTCGATGTCAAAACGACGCGAGTGCAGTTCACGCCCGACCTGATGCCCGGCGACATCACCGGTTCACTGATCTACAAATCAGACAGCAACGAATTCACCTTTCGCCCCGGCCCTATCTTCACTAACCTGATGCTGGCCGACGAGATCAACCGCACTCCCCCAAGACTCAAAGCGCCCTGCTTGAAGCGATGGAAGAGCGACACGTCACCGTGGACGGCAAGTCACGTGATCTGCCGTCTCCTTCATGGTTGCGGCCACCCAAACCCCGTCGAGTATGAAGGCACCTACCCGCTACCGGAAGCTCAGCTAGACCGGTTTTTGCTAAAGGTCATCTTGCCGCTGCCCAGTCGTGACGATGAGGTGAAGGTGCTGCAGCGTCACGCCGCGGGCTTTAACCCCCGTGACTTGGCCGGCGCTGGCGTGCGAGCCGTAGCCTCACCCGCCGATATTGAGATCGGACGCCGCCAGATTCAAAAGGTTGAGGTCTCCACGGCGATCATGACGTATGTGGTCGACTTGGCTCAGGCCACGCGCAATTCACCGTCTTTGCAACTTGGGGTTAGCCCCCGTGGCACCACTGCCCTGCTTGGTGCCGCAAAGGCCTGGGCTTGGCTCAATGGGCGCAACTTCGTCACCCCAGACGACATCAAGGCGCTAGCCCCAGCCTGCTGGGCCCACCGGCTTTCGCTGCGCCCAGAGGCCGAGTTGGAGGGCGTATCGGTCCATTCCGTTCTGGGCAGCGCGCTGAACTCCGTCGCAGTGCCGAGATAGGCCAGCGATGAGTTTGAGGTGGCCAGCCGCTGGGCTGCTCCTAGTTGGCATCGTTCCGATCGTCATTTTTAGCGAGATGATCGTGGTCTTGTGGTGGACGCTATTTGTCGCCGTGGTGGTGGCCCTCGATGTGTTGTTGGCGCCTGCCCCGACATCTCTGCAGGTGCAACGAGTTGGACCCGCGACGGCGCCAAACGCGCTGACTGCCAACGGCGTGCCCGTGACCCAGGTGCGCACTGGTCAAGAGACCTCAACCGTGCTGTTCGTGACGAACCCCAAGAACCGTAGGGTGCGGGGCGTGCTGCGTGACGCCTGGGTGCCCTCAACCGGGCTCGTCGACAACCGGCATACCCTGGACATCCCCGCTGGACAGCGACGAAAGTTCGATACCGTCGCCATTCCTACGCGGCGCGGGGACCGTCTCACCGACCGAGTGACCCTTCGGACTCTAGGCCCACTGGGGCTGGGTGCCCGGCAAAGTGCCATCCTCGTGCCTGGAGTCATCCGGGCTCTCCCTCCGTTCAATTCACGCAAGCATCTGCCGTCCCGGCTGGCGCACTTGCGACAAATCGATGGCCGCTCAGCGGTGCGGACGCGCGGTCAAGGCACCGAGTTTGACTCGCTGCGCGACTATGTCGACGGCGACGATGTGCGCAGCATCGATTGGCGCGCCACTGCTCGACGCCGCAATGTCGTCGTCCGAACGTGGCAACCAGAGCGTGATCGCCACGTCATCATCGTGCTGGATACCTCTCGCACCAGCGCTGCTCGAGTCGGTGACGAGCCTCGTCTCGATGCCAGCATGGATGCCGCCCTGCTCCTTGCTGCTCTCGCTAGCCGAGCCGGTGACCGCGTCACGGTGCTGGCTGGCGACCGAGCGATGCGCGGCAGCGTGAGCCCTGGGACGGATCGGACCCAATTCCTCAACTCCGTCGTGACCATGATGGCTCCTGTCGAGTCCAGCCTGTTAGAAGCCAATTGGGAGCTGTTGTCCGCCAAGGTCCATAAATCGGCGGGCCGTCGCTCGCTTGTTGTGCTGCTCACCGCACTTGAGCCCTCTGCCATCGAGGCCGGGCTTTTCCGGTTTTGCCTAGCCTCACGGCTCGGCACCGAGTGGTCATTGCTTCCTTGGCCGATCCCGCTGTTGAGGACGCGCTATCTGACCTTAGCGATGTTGACGCGACGTATCGAGCAGCCAGTGCCGCCCGCTCGCAAACGCTGGCTCAGCGAACCTCCGACGCCCTTACTCGATTGGGCTGCGACACGGTGAGCGGGGACCCTGAGACGCTGCCACCACGGTTGGCCGACCACCACCTATCGCTCAAGGCTCGCGGACTGCTCTAGACGCATTAGTCGACGACGGCCAACTCATCGCCCAGCGATGCCCGGTCTAGGTCTCCGGTGACGCCGGCAAGGTGCGCCTTGCGGCCCAGCGTGAAGACATACGTCAAGAAAAGGCCCAACGCCAGGACGCCGATGGAAACCCGAGCCCAGGTGGGCAGCGGCGACGGAGTTACGAATGCCTCAATGACGCCGGCGATAAAGAAGACCGGGATCAGGCCCAAGACGATGCCCACGGCAGTGCGACCTTCGGCAGCAAACGAGGCCAGTCGGGTGCGCGGCCCAGGCTCTACCCACGACCAAAACAGCCGCAGCCCGACACCTCCAGCGACAAAGATGGCGGTGAGCTCCAGCAATCCGTGCGGCGCGATCAGTCCCCAAAGAGAGCACCTCGGTCGTTGGCATGCATCAACGAGCCAACGATGGCTACGTTGGCCACGTTTTGCCACAGCACCCAGATGACGGGGAATCCGAAGACACCAAAAATGATGCATTGGGCCGCGACCCACGCGTTGTTGATAAACACCAAGGCCAAAACTCACAGGCGGATTCTCGGAGTAGTAACTCTCAAAATCTGCGTTGACGAGTTGCTGCACTTGGGCGGTGCTGATCAAGGTGTTTTCAATCACCGGGTTGTAAACGAGCCAGGCGCCCAACGCAACGGCAATCGCGAAATTGACCAAGGCCACGGTGATCCACCAGCGGCGCATCCGATAGAGCGCCGCCGGAAAACTCGCGGCAAAGAACTCGCCAGCGGCGGCGATGCCTTTGCCGCTCGGTGCGACCATCGACAGCCGCGCGTTCGAAATGAGGACCGAGAGCCGAGACACCATCGCGGCATCGGGGCTTGAGGACCGCACCTGCGACAGGTCCGTTGAAGTCTGCGCATACTCGGCGAGCAACTCATCCGTTTGTGGACCGGTCAATCTGCGCACGCGGGAAAGTTCACGCAAACGCGCCCAGCCAGCACGGCGTCGGGTGATGAGAGCATCCAGGTCCACGTCCTGAAGTGTAGCCAGTGAAGGCGGCGGGCGATAAGGCATCCACAGGCGAGTATCCAGCCCCTCACCGCGATGCCTCCAAGAGATAGTCTGAGCGCATGCCCAGGGAATCCATCATGGCCGATCGCGGGTATGTCACGTCTGAGGCCGTTGAGTTGGACATCCCCGCGGCGCCCCTCCCCGCTCGCATCGGGGGTGCATTGATTGATGCGTTCGTCATCTTTTGCGCGACTGTCGCCGGGCTATTTCTTTGGGCTCAAATCGGTGGCGATTTCGACCCGGCCGCTCAAAGCGCCTTGAACCTCATCTTGTACATCACGACGGTCGTGGTTTTGCCTACTGTTCTCGAAACGCTCACCAAGGGCCGCTCCCTCGGCAAGTGGGCCACAGGGCTGCGGGTTGTTCGAGACGATGCTGGCCCCATCAGCATGCGCCACGCGTTGACTCGGGCGCTCGCTGCGCCCTTCGAGATGTACTTCACCCTGGGGGTTCCCGCCGTCATCGCCTCAGCGACCAACCGCAAAGGCAAGCGCTTTGGCGACCTGGCGGCTGGCACCTATGTCGTGCGCGTCCGGCAAAGGACAGCGATCCAACGCCCGTCCAAACGCCGCCACACCTTCAGGCGTGGGCCCAGAGCGCGGACGTTGCTGCCTTGCCGATCAGCCTGGCAGTCGCTGTTCGCACCTTGTTGGCAGGCTCGGCATCCATCAGCCCCGGCCAGCGCGATCAACTGGCCATGTCGCTAGCCCACGACGTGCTTGAGTTCGTCGCGCCACCACCACCGGCTGGGACTCCAGCACCTGAATTCCTCTGGGCAGTGCAGGCCGAGCGTCGACGCCGCGACGAGGTCCGGCTGCAACGCGACGATGCCCTGAGAGCACGGGTGCTCGGCGCCGACCCGCTGCAGCCGAAACCACCTCAGCTCTGGCGTCCCTCCGGCAACAGCCCTGGTGGACCATGCTGCCGCAATTAGCCGTTGCGGGCTGCGGCGTAGCCAGGCACGATCTGCTCGTCCAAGATGGCCTTGCGCTGCGCATACGGCAGGAACGCTGAGCGCATCGCGTTGACGGTGACACGCTCGAAGTCATCCAGACCCCAGCCTGCTTCGTCGGCCAGCAGTTGCATCTCGCGGCTCATCGTCGTGCCACTCACCAGTCGGTTATCCGGGTTCAGGGTGACGCGGAAGCCCAGCCGGTGGAACAGCGTGATCGGGTGGGATGCGATGGTCGTTGCGCCACCAGCGGCAGTCTGCAGGTTGCTGCTCGGGCACATTTCTAGAGCGATACGACGATCACGGATGTACGAGGCGAGCGAGCCCGCCCCAACCGCGTCACACTCTGCTTGGCTCCACTGCGCGACTGGCTTGGCGCTCACATCAATGGCATTTCCGTCGACGCTCAGGTCGTCAATTAGTCGGACTCCGTGACCAATCCGCTCGGCACCGCAGAGTTGCACGGCTTCCCAGATGCTCGGCAGGCCAAAGGCTTCACCAGCATGGATGGTGAAGTGCATGTTGTTTTTGCGCAGGTGCTCAAAGGCCGGCAGGTGCAGCGTCGGGGCAAAGCCATCTTCGGCGCCCGCAATGTCATAGCCAGCTATCGCTTCGTCGCGGTGCTTGACCGTCAACTCAGCGATTTCGAGCGAGCGCTCGGCGTGCCGCATACCAGTGAGCAGTGAACGGACCACGATGGGGTGACCGCTCTCCTTGGCTTGCGCCATGCCCTGCGCGAATCCGTCGTTGACGGCTTCGACGACCTCGTCAAGGTCAAGCCAGCCGACAGGTGCTGCTCGGGGGCATAACGCGACTCGGCATACACAACGCCATCTGCGACCTGATCGAGGACAAACTCGCGAGCGACCCGAGACAGGCCCTCTTTGGTCTGCATCACGGCGATCGTGTGCTCAAAGGTTTCGAGATAGCGCACAAGGGAGCCTGAGCCTGCGCTCTCGAGGAACCACTCGCGCAGCGCCTGAGCGTCCGTGGTCGGCAGCCCTCGTAGCCGCAGGCGGCCGCTAACTCGATGATGGTCTCTGGCCGCAATCCACCATCGAGGTGGTCATGCAGGGAGACCTTAGGAAGAACAGAAATATCAGTCATGAAGAACCGCCTTTTGTCGATGCAGGGATAGGTGGAGCGACACTCTCCCATCCGGCTTGTGCCTGAGTCTAAGGTGGGGGCATGGTGAAATGACCCTGGGACCACACTGACCGTTCAGCAGATTGCTGATCTCATCGATCACGCCCTGCTCAAGCCTGAGTTGACGCCGCAAGAGGTTGAAGAAGCCACCGCTGAGTTGGCCAAGTCCAACATCTGGTCGGTTTGTGTTCGCCCCAGCGATGTTGCCCTTGCTGCCAAGGCAACGGCTGACAGCCAGACGCGGGTATGCACCGTGATCGGCTTCCCCACGGCACCACCTCGACCGAGACCAAGGTCGCCGAAACAAAGCAGGCTATTGCTGACGGTGCGACCGAGCTCGACATGGTCCTCAACATCGGCCGGCTCAAGGGCGGTCAGCACGAAGAGGTCCAGGCCGACATCGCGGCTGTCGTTGAGGCTGGCCACGAGGCTGGCTACTTGGTCAAGGTCATCATGGAGACCGCTCTGCTGACTGACGAAGAGAAGGTCGCCGCTTGCCAGTTGAGCGAGGCAGCAGGCGCTGACTTCGTGAAGACCAGCACTGGTTTTGCCGGCGGTGGAGCCACCCTGCCCGACGTGCGTCTGATGCGCGCCAACTCTGGCGCGCGGGTCGCCGTGAAGGCTTCCGGTGGCGTGCGCGACATCGAGACCGCGCTGGCAATGGTCGCCGAAGGCGTCACCCGATTGGGCACCTCCAGCACCGTGGCTCTGCTCAAGGGTGCCAACGAGCGCAATGACGCTGGCACACTGGTTGTCCCCGAGCCGGGCCAGGACGTTGCTGGCGCAGACGGCACCGGCTACTAATCCCCGCATACGCACCAAAGAGGTCACAGCCCACGTGGGTTGTGACCTCTGTTGATGGGCCAGCAAAGCCTGAGATCAGAGCGTTGGATCGATCTCGGATCGCACAGCTTGATGAGCTGCCCGAACGCCGAGCCCCATAAGGACGAGCAAACCTGCATAGCCGATCATCAGGACGGCAAACACGCCACCTTCACTGACATCGAGCGACTCAGGTCGCGCCGCGACCCACACGCTAAAGAGCGCAGCCGACGCACATACGATGGCGGCGGCCTTGACCCACGGCAGCGCTGCCCGATGGGCTACCTCCCACGCTTCTTGCGATGACTGGGTGATCTTCGTCTTGATGCCAATCGCCGAGTTCACCGCGATGTTGCCCTTGCCAGCCTGACTGGTGATCAGGAAGCTCAATCCACCCGCAATCACCAGCCCGACAGCTGCGATCACTATGCCGCCCGTGTCCATGACTCCCCCTGACTAGGTTTATCCCAACCTTAGGACACCCGGTCGTGAATAAGCTCCGGCTTTGGCACAGATTCTCCCGAGTCTGCGATCGCCCATGCGCCGTCCAAAATGTCGGTGGCCCGCGCAAGCGCTCTTCGTCATCTGAATGCAGCGTCAACAGTGGCTCTCCAGCCTTCACCTCATCGCCGGGCTTGGCGTGCATGACGACACCGGCACCAGCCTGCACAGGGTCTTCCTTGCGCGCTCGCCCCGCACCAAGACGCCAGGCAGCAACACCAACGGCGAGGGCATCCAGGCTGCTCAAGGTGCCGCCGCTGGGCGCCTTGATCACGTGTGTGAGCGGCCACCGGCAATTTAGCGTCAGGGTCCCCACCCTGAGCCCGGATCATGGCCTTCCAGGAGTCCATCGCGCGACCATCAGCCAACACATCTGCGGGGTCAATGTCGTCGCGGCCAGCGCCAGCCAGCATTTCGCGGGCCAAGGCCAAGGTCAGTTCAACAACGTCGCTAGGGCCTCCCCGGCCAGCACATCGACGCTCTCTTGGATCTCAAGGGCGTTACCTGCGGTCCGGCCCAGCGGGTGTCCATGTTGGTCAGCAGCGCCGTGGTCTTCACACCAGCATCGTTGCCAAGGGCCACCATCGTCTGCGCAAGTTCGCGAGCCTGGTCCAGATCCTTCATGAAGGCACCAGAGCCAACCTTGACGTCGAGCACCAGCGAGCCAGGGTTGGCTGCGATCTTTTTGCTCATGATCGACGACGCGATCAGCGGGATGGCCTGCACCGTTCCGGTCACATCACGCAATGGTAGAGCTTCTTGTCCGCCACCGCGAGGCCCGCGCCGGCAGCACAAACGACTGCTCCGACCTCATTGAGTTGCTGCATCATCGCTTCATTGCTCAACTCGGCCTGCCAGCCGGGGATCGACTCCAGCTTGTCCAGCGTCCCGCCGGTGTGGCCAAGACCGCGCCCAGAGAGTTGCGGCACCGCCACGCCGCAGGCTGCCACCAAGGGAGCCAACGGCAGGGTGATCTTGTCGCCAACACCGCCGGTGGAGTGCTTATCTGCCGTGGGGCGATCCAGGGACGAGAAGTCCAGGCGTTCGCCACTGTCGATCATTGCCTTTGTCCAGTCGGCGATTTCGCGGCGCTCCATCCCGTTCAGCAAGATAGCCATCAGCAGGGCCGACATTTGCTCCTCGGCAACTCGCCCATCGGTGAATGCCTCGATCACCCAGCGGATCTGTGCCGTGCTCAGGGCACCACGGTCTCGCTTGGTCCCAATCACGTCGACTGCGTCGAATTGCTGCGACATCCTCGTCACTTCCTTGTCTGTATGACATCCTGCGGGGGTGAATCTTGCCCAGGCTATGGCCCTTATCGTGCCACCCGTCAATGACCTTAAGCGTTCGGCCGCGACTCGCAGTGATGGCGAACACACGATGTTCCCCACTCTGGTTGCGCTGCGCGACGACCGAGTCTTGGCCGTGGTGATGACTCCTCGACTCGCGATCACGCTGTCTGCGGCGCATACCTTGGCTGTTGGGTTAGCCCCCGATGTGCTCGCGCTGGCCGCCCAGGTGAACTTGGAGGATGGCTCACAGGGGATTGCCTACACGAGCATGACCCGCGACAAGCAGGCTGGCTTCACCGTGCAGGGCTACACGCAAGAGGGCCAAGACATCACCTTCGGCACCCCGAAAAGGGCAAGCCGGAGGATCGGTCCGTGATGGATGAGCTGGCTCGCGCAATGTCGCATAACGTCTTGGATGCCGGCCGGGTCGGCATGAAGAACGACGACGGCACGTCGCCTGAGGAGCCCGCGTTCATCAGCCCCGAGGAGGGCCGACTAGCGATTGACGCTGGCACTGCAGCATCAGTGCACCGCACCGTCCGGGGCATCGGCGGCACCGTGCTCTTTTTGGCCGCCGACGACGAGCATGGCGCTCGTATGCTGGCGCACGGCTTACCGCCCGAAGTCCTCCTCGGCACCAGCGGCTAAGCCAGGTTGGCTGGTCCAAAGGCCTGCGGCAAGACTTCGCCCATACTGAGATCACCTTCTGGGGTGAGCAAACGGCACTCATCTCCGCCATGCTCAGAGATGATCTGACGGCAGCGGCCGCACGGCATGATGGCTTCGCCCGTGCGGTCGACACACACCACGGCAACGAGCTTGCCGCCGCCGGAGCCGACCAGGTCAGAGATCATCCCGCACTCGGCGCACAGCGCAACGCCATAGCCCGCATTCTCGACGTTGCAGCCGGACACGATGCGGCCATCATCAGCCAAACCTGCGGCGCCCACCGGGAAGTTTGAATAAGGCGCATAGGCCCGGTTCATCAATTCAACAGCGCGAGCCTGCAGCGGCTCCCACTCGATCTGTTCTGCCATGAATCCTCCTGTAGTGACAGCGGTGGCGGCGCAAGCGCAGAGTCGCCCGCACCGCCACCGTAGCGTTATCGGTTAGCTCTTGGTGTAGGGAGTTCCAGCCGCTGCCGGACCGCGCACCTTGCCCACAAAACCGGCGACAGCCAGGATCGTGATGATGTACGGAAGCATCAACAGCAACTCCGAGGGCACCGAGCTGCCAATCGAGCTCAACACGTTGCCCAAGTTGCGGGAGAAGCCGAACAGCAAGGCAGCCACCACGGCCAACTGGGGTTCCACTTGCCCAAGATCATCGCGGCCAGAGCGATATAGCCCTGTCCGGCAGACATCTCGCGACCAAAGGCCAGACCGGAACCGATCGAGAAGAAGGCACCGCCCAAGCCAGCGATGGCACCAGCCATGATGACGTTCCAGACGCGCCGCGTGTTGACCTTGATGCCCACCGTGTCGGCGGCCTTGGGGTATTCACCCACGGCCCGGGTGCGCAAGCCCCAGCGGCTGCGGAACAGCATGAACTGCAGCACGATGACGATGACGTACATCAGGTAGACGAGGATCGTCTGCTGGAACAGCACCGGCCCGATGATCGGGATCTCGGACAGCAACGGGATCTTGATCGTCGACAGCGGCTGACGAGCGTTCCACAACGCAGCGTCGTCCGACATCACAGTCGAGAACAGGAAGCCAGTCAGACCGATCACCAGGGTGTTAAGCACAACACCCACGATGATCTGGTTGACCTGGAATCTCACCGCAAACCAGGCCAGCAGTGCACCCACCATGGCGCCCGCAATGGGAGCCGCGACGAGCCCGGCATAGCTGGAGGCGAATCGTGAAGCGATAGCTGCTGCGGCGAATGCACCGATCAGCAACTGGCCCTCAATGGCGATGTTGATGACACCAGAGCGCTCACACACGACACCGGACATCGCGCCAAAGATCAGCGGGACAGACAATGCCAAAGCACCAGCCAGCAACGTGGTGACCGGGATGACCGAGGAGCGGCCAGCACCGGCATACACCAGGAAGGAGATGACGAAGGCAAGGCCAACGATGATGTGCAGCCACACCGGCACCGTGCGGCGAGCACGCACCAACATCAGGGCGTATGCGGCTGCTCCCAGTTGGACAAAGCCCAACACCAGGATCGTGATCAAGGATGGAAGCGAGATGTTCGGGATCGAGAACATCGTTGATCCCGAGCTGACCTGGAACGCCGTGTCAGCGTCCGCGGTTGGCCCCATGCCAAAAACCAGCAGGGTGATCAGGGCGGCCAAAGCATTAACGATGGGCGCTCGGTAGTTGATCTTGCCAACAACGGCCTCGTCAACTTCGGTGTCCGGCACCGGCTCAGTCACAGTCGAGGTACTCATGCTGCAACCTCCTGCTTCTTTGCGGTCCGCGCACTGCGTCGTGGGCGGTCAGGGTCAGGGAGTCTAAAGATGGCGCGAACCAACGGCGGTGCGGCGATCAGCAACACGATCACTGACTGAACCACCAAGACGATGTCGATGGGGGTCTGCGTCAGCGACTGCATCAAGAAGCCACCAGCCTTCAGCGCACCAAAGAGCAGTCCAGCAAAGAACACACCCCAAGGTTTAGATCGTCCCAATAGGGCCACTGTGATGGCATCAAACCCATATGAGGCCGCTACACCAGCGGTCAGCGCCCCTTCTGTTCCGAGCACTTGAGCGGTTGAAGCCAAGCCAGCAAGGCCACCAGCGATCACCATGGTGATCACGGTGATCCGGCCCACCGACATACCGGCAGTGCGAGCGGCGTTGGGGTTGGCACCAGCGGCGCGCAACTCAAACCCGATCGTAGATCGCTCCATCAGCCACCAGACGGCCATCGTGGCCAGAATGGCGACAATGACACCCCAGTGCAGGCGGAAGGAGTTGCCGGGCACCAACCAGTCTGGAATCAGCGGAGGATAGCTCGCCGACTCTGCGACCGCAGGGCTCTTTTGCCCAGAACGTCCCGGGTTAAACACTGGCTGCTTCAGCGTGTAGCTAATCAGATAGACCGCCACGTAGTTCAACATGATCGTAACGATGACTTCGTTAGCACCAGATTTGGCCTTCAGCACACCGGGGATAGCTCCCCAGACTGCGCCACCAACGGCACCACCGATCATCGCCAGCAACAGGTGCAGGCCGACCGGGAGGTCCCAAGCGAAACCAATGTAGGAAGCGAAGATCGCACCGACAATGATCTGGCCCTGCGCACCAATGTTGAACAGTCCAGCGCGGAAGCCAACGGCAATACCGAGACCAGCAAGGATCAGCGGCACGGCAAAGACAATCGACTCAGTCAGCGGCTTGATCGCACCAGCAAATGTGGTGGCTTCCCAGTTGAAGATTGAGCCGCGGAACAGTGCGATGTAGGCATCACTCACGGCCGTCCACGCAGCCGAGATGGTGTCCATCGGACGTGAGAAGAAGTAGGTCGCTGCTTCGCGAACATCTTCATTGGCAAAGGCGATCAAGAAGCCACCGATAACCAGAGCAATCACCACAGCAAGCACGGAGATGAGTGCGTTGCCAGCGACAATTCGCTGCATCATCGAGTCGCCTGCGGGAGGCTCTTCCTCGGTCTTGACCGGCGGGTTCGTCGTGTCACTCACGAGGGCACCTCTTCGTCATTCTTAGGGGTAGTTGCGCTGGCATCCTTGGCGATCTGCGCTTCAGCGTCAGCCAACGAAACGCCTGCCATCATCAGGCCGAGAACATCACGGTTCACGCCTTCGGGGCCGGCCTTGGCGACATCGACGATGCCGACAATCTTTCCGCGGTACATCACGGCGATCCGGTCAGCGAGGGAGACAACCTCGTCCAACTCGGTCGACACAATGATCACGGGCGTGCCCTTGTCCCGCTCAGCCACGATGCGCTTGTGCACAAACTCAATCGAGCCGACATCAAGTCCACGGGTCGGCTGTGAAGCCACAAAGAGTCGCAGCGGCCGCGACATTTCGCGAGCCAGCACGACCTTCTGCGCGTTTCCACCGGAAAGGGTGGAGATCTTGTCGTGGATGTCGGTGAACCGAACGTCGAACTCTTCGGTGCGGACATCCGCGTTAGCAGCGACCTTGCTCGGGCTCAAACTCACACCGCGAGAAAACTCGTCGGTGTTGTAAAGGTCGAGCACCAGGTTTTCAGCAATCGAGAAGTCCGCAATCGCACCGTCGGTGGAGCGGTCTTCGGGCACAAAACCAATGCCAGCCAGCAGCCGATCACGCACACTCTTGCCTGCGAGGTCTTCGCCATCCAGACGGATCGCACCGCCGTCGGTGTCGGCCAGTCCAAGGATGGCTTCAGCCAACTCAGACTGCCCATTGCCCTGCACTCCGGCCAGACAGACGATCTCGCCGGCAGCAACTTTGAGTTTGACCTTGTCGACAACCGGCGTGCCGGTCGGGCCAAGCACGGTCAGTTTGTCGAGCTCGAAGGCAACATCACCAGGCTCAGCCGGCTCCTTGTCCACGGCCAAGCTCACCGAGCGGCCAACCATCAGGCTGGCCAACTCAGTCTCGGTCGAGGTTGGGCTGGCTTCCCCGACCACCTTGCCGCGACGAATCACGGTGATCCGGTCAGCGATCGCGCGCACTTCGCGCAGTTTGTGGGTGATGAAGACGATCGAGGTGCCGCTCTCCTTGAGCTCACCCATGATGTTGATCAGCTCGTCGGTCTCCTGAGGGGTAAGCACCGCAGTGGGCTCATCCAGAATCAAGACCTTCGCGTCACGAGAAAGCGCCTTGATGATCTCGACCCGCTGCTGAACACCCACGGGGAGGTCTTCAATCTTGGCGTCGGGGTCGATCTCAAAGCCAAAGCGCTCGCTAATCTCCAGCACGTGCTGACGGGCCTTGGCCATCTCAAGCACGCCTGCCGGGCCTGCTGGCTCGTAGCCCAGGGCCACCGACTCAGCAACGGTAAAGACGGGCACCAACATGAAGTGTTGGTGGACCATGCCGATACCAGCGGATACGGCGTCACCAGGTCCGTTAAACCGCTGAGGGACATCGTCGAGCAAGATCTGCCCTTCGCTGGGGTCATAGAGGCCATAAAGCACATTCATCAACGTGCTCTTGCCGGCTCCGTTCTCACCAAGGAGGGCATGGATCTCGCCGGGTTCAACGACGAGATCGATGTGGTCATTGGCAACCAAAGATCCGAAGACCTTTGTGATGCCTTGAAGTTCAAGCTTCATTGCCTGAGCTCGCTTCCGTTCGGGGGCTCAATGCCGCGCACCGATGGACAGGGGGACTGATAACAGCAGCGGCCCGGCCATCATAGGCCGGGCCGCTGCTGTTAACTACGCCCTGAAATCAGGGAGCGTTCGGCGACTCAATCACGAGCTCGCCATCAATGATCTGCTGCTTGTAGGTTTCGATCTGCTCGGACAGCTCAGCAGGAACGTCGCCTTCGAAGTCGTGGAACTCGGCGATGCCGACGCCACCGTTCTCCAGCGTGCCCACGTAAGGCTCGTTGGAGAAGGAACCGTCAACCGACTCGCTGATCGTGCTCTCGACTGCAGCGCCGATTTCCTTGACCACGGAGGTCAGCATCAGGTCGCCGTATTCGGTGGTGTTGTAACCATCGGAGTCAACCCACACGAGCTTGACGCCATCGCTGCTCTCGGCTGCCGCAGCGGCACCCAGACCGACCGGGCCAGCAACGGGCATGATGACGTCTGCACCCTGAGCAATGAACTGCTCGGTCAGGGTCTGGCCCTGGCTCTGGTTGTCGAAGTCACCGGAGAAGGAACCGTTCTGAGCTTCTTTGTCCCAACCCAGCAGCTCAACCTCGGCGCTGTTGTCTTCGTTGTACATGTCAACGCCGTCCGAGAAGCCGTCCATGAAGATGGCGACCGAAGGCAGCTGAATACCACCGAAGGTGGCAACGGTGCCCGACTCGCTCATACCGGCGGCGAGGTAACCAGCCAAGAAACTGGCCTCAGCGGTGTTGAACAACAGCGGCTTGGCGTTGTCCAACTCAACCGGGGCGAAGTCTGCGTCCGAGAACGAGGAGTCAATCAAGGCGAAGTTGGCGTCGGGGTTTTCCTCGGCACCGGTCTGGATGGAGTCCTCGAGGAGGAAACCAACGCCAATGGTCAGGTTGCAGCCCTGGCCAACGAGCGTGTTGACGTTCGTGGCGTAGTCCGCGTCGCTGGTGGACTCGGTTGAGGGTCGTCTGCACGCCCAGGTTGGAAGCGGCTGCTTCCATGCCCTCGGCACCGGACTGGTTGAAGGACTGGTCGTCGAAGCCACCGGCGTCAGAGACCATGCAAGCCTGGAAATCGGCACCAGCGTCGCTGGCTGCGGTCGAGTCGCCGCCGTCTGCTGCCTCTTCTTCAGGGGTGGAGCCGCAAGCGGCCAGCGTGAGCGTGAGGGCTGCGGGGATCGCAGCAAGCTTTAGGCCCGTCGCACGGGGATCTCCTTTGATCAGGGAACAGAAGTTGGGCGCCGTCAGGGTGGCAGGCCCATCAGGGCACAGTACCCCCGAGTAAGTATCCGGACGTTGAATCCGCTACCAAACCGGAGCGAATGTCACCAAAGTGTGACAATCCAATCTGCTCTCGTGATCGAACGCGCGCCGAATACGTCGCTAGTCGCGCGCCGAAGTGGCTAGCACCGTGGCTGCCAGCAACTTGGCCGCATAGATCGTGGCCTCTTCTTCCACGATCAGGTCGCCTTGGTGCAACTCGTAGGTGTGCCCGCCCGGCTTGCGTGTTCCCAGGCGCGCCATGGCGCCCGGCACCTGCGTCAGATACCAACCAAGATCCTCGCCACCCAGTGACTGCTGGGTTGGCAGCACCGCGTCGTCAGACATGACCGTCCGAGCGCCCATTTCCAGGGCGGCCACGGCTAGCGCATCGTTGTCGACGGGCGGGACGCCCTGAATGTGCTTGATAGTGGCTTCTACGCCATACGGGGCGACGACGGCGTGCACGATTTCTTCGATCAGCGGGCCCGTGGTGTCCCACGTTTCAGAGTCCAGCATGCGCAGCGTGCCCCAGCACTCGCCGCTCGTCGGGATGACGTTGGCAGCCTGACCCGCTCGCACAGCGCCCCAGACCAAAGCAGCACCGGCCCGCGGGTCGAGGCGGCGGGACAGCACCGACGGCACATCCGTGATGACCTTGCCTAACGCATACGTCAGATCCTGGGTCAGGTGCGGGCGGGAGGTGTGCCCGCCGCGACCGGTCAGGCTGACGTGGACCGAGTCGGAGGCTGCCGTGATCGGGCCAACCTTGAGGCCCACCGTGCCGACGTCGATTGATGGGTCGCAGTGCACGGCGTAGAGGACGTCGACGCCGTCCAGGGCCCCAACCTCCATCATCGTGTGCGCTCCCCGGGCATCGATTCTTCGGCCGGCTGAAACAAGCAACGGACGGCCAGGCCTGCCGCAGCCAATTCGTCTTGATGCTTGGCCAGCGCCAAGGTCGCACCCAAACCCCAGCAGTATGCACGTCGTGACCGCAGGCGTGACAGGCGCCAGGGTTGACCGATGAAAACTCCAGGCCAGTGCCCTCGTCGAGGGGCAGTGCGTCGAGGTCTGCCCGCAAAGCGACGCGCGTGGTGGGCTCAGTCGAGCCTAAATCAACAATGACCCCCGAACCAGGCAACGTGCGCATCGAAACGCCAGTGCCCTCAAGCCGATCCATGATCTTCCCGGTCGTACGGTGCTCTTGCCAGGAAACCTCAGGGTGCTGGTGAATGTCCCGGCGCCAGCGCAGCAACGAGTCGCTCAACTCGTCAACGGCGTCCATCAGGCTCGCTGTCAGGTTGGCTTCGGTGGTCATTGGCTCGGCAGACACAGGGCTCAGCACATCATTTTCGATCGAGGACGGGACTTTCCACTTTACCGCGCCGGAAAGCGCTTTCGGCCCAACGGATGAAGGGTTCACTTGAGTGGGCCTACTGCGCGGCAAAGACTCGCGATGTCGCTCGTCTAAAAGGTCTCGGTCGGGATGTATTGCCCCCACACTTCGCGGAGCGCATCGGCGACCTCACCGCCCGTTGCTCGAGCCTGGAGCGCGTCCTTCATCGGATAGAGCACGTTGTCCGAGCCACGGGCAGCGGCCTGCACTTGCGCCAACGCACGACTCACGGCCTCGTTGTCGCGCGTTTCGCGCAGTCGTGCCAGTCGTTCTGCCTGGGCAGCCTCGATCGTCGGGTCGACGCGAAGGGGCTCATAGGGCTCTTCGGTCTCGGTGCGGAACTTGTTCAGACCGACGACCACCCGCTCACCTGAGTCAATGCCTAAAGCAGTGTCGTAGGCGGTGCGCTCAATCTCAGACTTCTGGAAGCCCAATTCGATCGCTGCGACTGCCCCACCTCGTTCTTCGACTGCCTCGATGAGAGCCAGTGCGGCTTCTTCCACGTCATCGGTCATGGACTCGACCACATAGGACCCGGCAAAGGGGTCAACGGTTTTGGTGACGTCACTCTCAAAAGCGATGACCTGCTGGGTCCGCAGGGCGAGCCTGGCTGCCTTGGTAGTCGGCAACGCAATGGCTTCGTCGAAAGAGTTGGTGTGCAGCGATTGCGTCCCGCCAAAGACAGCACCCAGGCCCTGCAGGGCGACCCGCACCATGTTGACTTCAGGCTGCTGTGCAGTGAGTTGCACTCCAGCGGTCTGAGTGTGGAAGCGCAACATCAGGGACTTGGGGTTCTTAGCGCCAAACTCTTCCTTCATGATGCGCGCCCACATGCGGCGTGCTGCTCGGAACTTAGCGACCTCTTCCAGCAGCGTGGTGCGCGCAACAAAGAAGAACGACAAGCGCGGTGCGAAGTCATCCACGTCCAAGCCTGCAGCGATGGCCGCGCGGACATACTCCTTGGCGTTGGCCAAGGTGAAGGCGATCTCCTGCACTGGGGTCGCTCCGGCTTCGGCCATGTGATAGCCCGAAATCGAGATGGTGTTCCACTTGGGCATCTCAGCGTGGCAATAGGCGAACGTGTCGCTGATCAGGCGCAGCGACTCCGCTGGCGGATAGATATAGGTGCCGCGAGCGATGTACTCCTTGAGCACATCATTTTGGATGGTCCCCGTCAGTTGGTTCGCTGCCACCCCTGCTCCGCCGCGACCAACTCATACATCAGCATCAGGCTGGAGGCGGGGGCGTTGATCGTCATTGAGGTCGACACCTTGTCGAGCGGCAGTCCGCCAAACAGCGTTTTCATATCGTCGATCGAGTCGATCGCCACGCCAACTTTGCCGACCTCACCCGAAGCCAATGGATGGTCGGAGTCGTATCCCATTTGGGTCGGCAAATCGAAGGCGACCGACAGGCCACCCGTGCCGTTATTGACCAACTCGTGATAGCGAGCATTGGACTCCGCCGCGGTGCCGAAGCCCGCATACTGACGCATCGTCCACGGCCGACCGGTGTACATCGAGGGTAGACCCCGCGGGTGTAGGGATACTGGCCGGGCTCACCGAGGTCTCGCTCGGGGTTGGCCCCGGCGCGATCGCCGGGGCCATACACCGGTTGGAGGTCCAGACCTGATTCGGTTTGTTGCTCGCTCATAGCCACAGGCTACTGCCCAGCCCCCTAGCTTCTTCAGGCGACCGAGGCGCGATCCTCAGCCGCAACTTCGTCCTCAACCTTGGTCAGCATGGACTTGGCGACAAAGGCTGCCGCAATCAGCCCACCGACAACGGAAGCCAAGCCGATGAGACCACTGCCAGTGATCGCGAAGACGATGTAGCCCAATGTCGTCGCGACACCACCGGTGATGGCGTAGGGCAATTGCGTGATGACGTGAGTCAACACATTGCTACCGGCACCCGTTGCGGACAAGATCGTGGTGTCAGAAATCGGTGAGCAGTGGTCGCCGAACACGGCACCCGCCAGAACAGCACCGAAGGCTGGCAGCAAGAACTCAGGAGCATCAATCGAGTTCATGATGCTGCCTGCAATCGGCAGCAAAATGCCGAATGAACCCCACGAGGTGCCGGTCGAAAAGGCCATCGCGCCAGCCATCAAGAACATCACTGGGATCAGCCACTGCACCGGCATGTTGGCATCCAGCACCAAGCCACCGAGGTATTCACCGGTGCCCAGACCGTCGATCAGCGAGCCAAGCATCCAGGCCAAAAGCAGGATGTAGACCGCGGGGAGCATCGACTTCAGACCCTCAAGGAGGCCGGAGCCAAGGGTGCTCTGACCGAACTTCGGGTCCTTCATCGTGTACCGCATGTAGTAGTACATGGCGCTCGCGAAACCGAGGACGGCTCCGTAGATGAGGGCCATGTTGACGTCGGTGTTGGCCATGATGTCCAGGACAGCCCAGCTGCCGCCACCGGTGTATCCGGTGTAGATGATGCCGCCGAGCACACCGGCCACCAACGCGAGGAAGGGCACGATCAGCGCGCGCATGGCACCGGGAGCGTGCACCGGCAGGTCTTCGGACAGCTCTCCCGGGATGTCTTGCGATGAGTCGTAGGTCTTGCCCTCTTCAACGGCACGACGCTCCTCTGCGCGCATCGGGCCGAAGTCGAGTTGGAAGGTGACAACCAGCAGCACGGTGGTGATCGCTGCGACGGCGTAGTAGTTCATCGAGGCGGCGCTGAGGAAGGCTTGGAACTCGCTCACAGTCAGAGCCGAAGCAGCAACTAGCGGAGCCATGATGCCGATGATGCTGGCGCCCCAGGACGAAAAGGGAGCCAGGACTGCGACTGGGGCCGAGGTGGAGTCAATCAAGTAGGCCAACTTGGCTCGGGCCACATTTTGCCGGTCAGTCACTGGACGAGCCACTTGTCCAACTGCGAGGGCGTTGAAGTAGTCGTCGATAAAGATGACGATGCCCAGGATCGCTCCCAAGGCCTGGGCGCCACGGCGGGTTTTGATCCGCTGGATCGCCCAATCCGAGAAGGCGGCACTGCCGCCAGCCATCAGGATGAGGGCGGTGATCATGCCTAGGGTCATCGTGAAGATCAAGATGGGGACATAGACACCATTAATGGCACCGTCCACCCAAAGATCGCGGCGAAAGCTTCCCAGGTGAGCTTCACCATCTCAATGGGGTTGTATCCCCCGACGATCAAGGCGGCGCTGAGCACGCCTGCGCCGAGGCTCGGGAGAACCTTCTTGGTCGTAATCACCAGGACAATGGCGATCACGGGCGGCAAAATACTGATCCAGGTGCCTGTTTCCGGCATGGTTTCGTCCCCTCGGTTGGATTTTGCTAAATCTAGAGGTCCGCCAACTCAGCCACAAGCCCAGGGCCTCGATAGACAAGCCCCGAGTAGACCTGCACTAACGCGGCTCCCGCGTCGATGAACCGCTGAGCCCCATCCCGGTCACTAATCCCGCCGACACCGATCGTCGGAAAGTCAGAGTGTTCGGTGATGTAGCGCACCACCTCAACGCTTCGGGTATGCAGGGTGCACCGCTCAATCCGCCTGGCTGTTGCGCGGTGGCCGCCTCCTCAGCTGCAACCCCTGAGCGGCTGAGCGTGGTGTTGGTGGCAATGATGGCGGCAACTCCGGCTTCGCTGGCAACCTCAAGGACGTCGTCGATGGCGCCAAAAGTGAGATCCGGGGCAACTTTGAGCCACACCGGGGTGGACTTGGCCTCTGCCACAACTGCCTGCAGCAGTTCTCGCAGTGGCTTGGCATCTTGCAGCGACCGAAGGTCAGGGGTGTTGGGGCTGGAAACGTTCACGGCCAGGTAGTCAGCCAGTCCGGCCACCGCCCGGGCTGACACCAGATAGTCCGCGACGGCTTCGTCTACGGGCGTCACTTTGCTCTTGCCCAGCGAAACGCCGATGGGCACGGTGATCTCACCTCGGTCGCGCAGCTTCATCAAACGTTGGGCAAGCGCGTGGGTGCCTTGGTTGTTGAAGCCCATGCGATTGATCAGGGCTTCACTGTGTGGCAGTCGGGCCATCCGCGGCTTGGGGTTGCCCGGTTGTGGGATGGCAGTGACCGTGCCCAACTCGAGATGGCCAAACCCGAGGGCTTGCCAGGCGGGCACTGCTGCCGCGTCCTTGTCCAACCCAGCAGCAAGGCCAACCCGGTTTGGAACGGTAATCCCACCGACCGAAATGCTGCGCGTGGTCCTCTTGCTTCCCGCGATTCCTGCTTGCAGCGCTCGAGGAGAGCAGCGGGTGGAGCCCCAGGGTGCGAGCAGCGGTCACCGTCGCATGGTGCGCCCGCTCGGGGTCCAACCGAAACAGAGCCGGCTTAGCCAAGCGTTGATAGGCCACCGAAGCGAGATGTGCGCCAAAGTCAGTCACGGCATTCGAGCCTAGCTTCTCGGACGAACATCCAGGACTCCGACGTAGAATCGCCGGATGCCCGAAACGCCCACTGATATCCCCGGTTTCTACGCCGTCATCCCGGCTGGGGGTTCAGGCACTCGGCTGTGGCCGCTCTCCCGCAGGTCATCCCCAAGTTTCTTCATGACCTCACCGGCAGTGGACGTAGCCTGCTGCAAGACACCGTGCACCGACTGACGCCGATGTGCTCAACTCGAGTCATGGTGGTGACGGGCGTGCGACACGTCGAGGCGGTCGCGTCATCTCTGCCAGATATGTCGAGCGACAACATCCTCGTCGAGCCCTCCCCCTGGACTCGATGCCCGCCATTGGGTATGCCGCAGCGGTCCTTGAGCTTCGAGACCCCGACGCCATCCTCGGCTCCTTCGCTGCAGACCACGTGATCGGTGACCCCGATGCCTTCCGCGACTCGGTCTGCCAAGCAATTTCGGTCGCCAAGCAGGGCGCTCTGGTCACGCTCGGCATCAAGCCCAGCTATCCCGCCACCGGGTATGGCTATATCGGTGTCGGCGAGCCCTGGACGGTGCCCGGCGCTCCCGCTGCCCGCCACGTCGATGAGTTCGTCGAAAAACCAGCCCGCGAGATCGCCGACGGGTATCTCTCCTCCGGCTCCTACCTGTGGAACGCTGGCATGTTCGTCGTGCGGGCCACCAGCCTGCTCGAGATGTTGGCCCAATGGCACCCCCAGATGGTGGCCACCCTGCGCAAACTGGCTGCCGACCCCACCCGACTCGAGGAGTTGTGGGCCGAACTGCCCGCGATTGCCATCGACAATGCGGTGGCTGAGCCCGCCGCCGCTCAGGGCCAAGTCGCAGTCGTGCCTGCCGATTTTCCGTGGGATGACGTGGGCGATTTTGCCTCGCTTGCCGCCGTGCTGGAGGAATCGACCGATCACCCTGGTCTGCGCATTCTTGGTGCCCAAGACATGGTGGTAAGCCGCGATACATCTGGGGTGATCGCCGCACACGGCGGTCGCACCGTCGTAACCCTGGGCATCCCCGACGTGGTTGTCATTGACACCCCGGACGCAATCCTGGTCACCACGCGCGAACGGGTGCAGGATGTAAAGGAATCGTAGAGAGTCTGCGACGCGGTGGGCGAGAGGATCTGACCTGAAATCGGAGGAGGCGACGACCCCGACTACAAGCCGGCGGCGTCGTCGCGAAGCACTCGGTCACCCGCTGGTCACGAAAAGATCACCGGCCAGTGATGTTCAGTCAGCCGTGCGCACACCTGATGCGCCCAGGCTGGAGAACGTGCGCGTTGCGATCATCACCGAATCGTTTTTGCCCGCTCTCAACGGCGTGACCACCAGCGTCTGCAAGGTGCTGGACTCGTTAGCGGCCAAGGGGCACGAAGCTCTCATCATCGCCCCTGGGACTAGCCCCTGGAGCCCGACGCATACGCCCGAGCGCTATGCCGGATATCCGATCCACCCAGTGACAAGTTTGCCGGTCCGACAATTTCGAGTGGGCCTACCTTCATACGAGATGGAGACGGTGCTGCACCGGTTCCAGCCTGACGTCGTGCATGTCGCCTCTCCTTCATCCTGGGCGTCCGTGGACTCACCGCCGCGAGATCGCTAGGCCTGCCCAGCGTCGCCATCTATCAGACCGACATGCCGAGTTATATTCGCCAGCATTCCGGCCCGGCAGGCGACCTCACGGCACGCGCGGCCTGGGCTTGGATTCGTCGGATTCACGCGCAGGCTGACTTAACGCTGGCGCCGTCAACTTCTGCTCTCGAAGACTTGCAAGCCCACAACATCCCCCGCACCGCGCTGTGGGGCCGAGGTGTTGATTCAGACCTCTTCCACCCTGACCGTCGCCAGGATGAAGCGACCCAAGCGTTGCGCCGCGATCTCGCTCCCAACGGTGAGGTCCTGCTCGGGTATGTCGGTCGGTTAGCGCCCGAGAAGGAACTGCACCGCCTCGTCGAACTCAACGACACCCCAGGAGTTCGGCTGGTCCTGGTCGGTGAGGGCCCAAGCCGAGATGACCTGGCCGCGCTCTTGCCCGGTGCCGCCTTCTTAGGGCGGCGCGAGGGCTCGGACTGGCACAGGCTTACGCCGCGTTTGACGCCTTCGTGCACACCGGGACTCGAGAAACCTTTGGGCAAACACTGCAGGAAGCCGCCGCAACCGGGCTGCCGGTAGTAGCCCCCGCCCGAGGTGGACCTATCGACCTGGTGGACCACGGGCATACCGGATATTTGTTTAACCCCGACCAACCGGGCGCTTTGGCGGCCGCAGTCAGCCGATTGCTGGTGGGCGAGGACGCTGCGAGTCGGCGGGGAGCCATGGGCGCACAAGGGCGGGCGCGCGTGGTCGAACGGTCCTGGCCAGCGCTGACCGAGCAACTAGTGCAGCACTACAGCCGGGTCATCCACGCTGCCCGCGCTCGCGTCGCCTAATCCGCGAGCGCTAGCCGGCCCGCGCAGCGCGAAGTCAGTGTCGGAGCGCCAAACCTCATCACCGTCGTGGACATACAGCCGGAAAAATGACGCGACATAGTCAGCTGTGAAGTAGGCCAACGTGTCGAAAGCGTGGTCTAGAGCGGCCTCGTCGACATTGTGGGCGATGGTGACGTGCGGGTGATACGGGAAGTTCATCTGGCGATTGACTGGCCCGTGCCGCACCTGCTGCTCGAGTTTTCGCACCACGCCACCCCCGCGCCACCTGGATAAAGACGACGTCAGAGAGCGGCCGGAAGGTCCCTGTGCCTCGAAGGACAACTTTGAATGACGGGTGGTGGGCCCCGACCTGACTGAGGTGCTCACGCAGAGCCGGTAGCACATGCCCAGCAATCGGAGTCGGGGGCAGCAACGTGATGTGGGTAGGGATGTGCCTCGCCTGATCGTCGCCAAGCTCCAGTCGGAATTGCTTTAGCTCTTCACCCCACGGCTCGGGGATCGGCAAAGCGACTCCCACGGTCAGCATTGCTGATGGTGATGTGCTCACTGGCCAACCCTAGCGCTCATAGTCCACGACCACAGGAGCGTGATCGCTCCAGCGCCCTCTCTAGCTTGTCGCTCGGCCAATCGTTGCGTCCTTCGCGCGCAACGCAGGCGAAGCCCACTGATAGTCGATCCGCCAGCCAGTGTCGTTGTCGAAAGCTTGGCCCCGCCACGACCACCAGGAGTATGGGCCGGGCCGCTCCCCAGCGATGGCTCGGACAGCATCCACGTAGCCAAGGTCCGCCCACTGGCTCAAATAGGCCTGCTCTTGCGGCAGATAGCCTGCCTTGCCCACATTGCCCTTGGTGTTATTGAGGTCAAGGTCGGTGTGGCAAATGTTCAAGTCACCCGTCAGCACCACGTCGACGCCCTGGTCTCGCAACTCTTTGAGACGCTCGGTGATGGCCTGCAAGAACGCATACTTTTCGCCCTGCTTGCCGGTGCCCGCTTCGCCCGTGTGCACGTATGCGGAGATCACCGTCACCGGTTTGGCCTCACCGACTGCGATGTCGGCTTCGATCCAGCGTCCTCCGGCGACATCCCCTAAGACCTCAGAGTCACGTTCGGCCAAGATGGGCCACGGCGTGAGGATCGAGACCCCAGCCCGGCCGGCGGCAAGGCCCTCCTCTGAGGCTCGGCTCCATTCGGCGATCGGCTCGCCATCCATGGCTTTGGTCGCCTGAGCCTCATTCGCCCGGACTTCCTGAAGGGCGATCACATCGGCGCCACTTTGGGATAGCCAGGTCAGCCCTCCTCGGCGTTGAGCCGCTCGGATTCCGTTGACGTTGGCAGACACGATTCTCACGGGGTGCATCTAAACAGATGGAGGCGTGCGGCATACAGTCGGGGAATGAGTGAGACCACGACTCCTGACGAAGAATCCACCTCCGCCGCGGCGACTGAGACCGCTGCCATTGAGGCCAAGGCCGCTGCACCGACCGATGATCTAGTGAGCACCGAGCACACGATCACGCTAGATGGGCAGGAACTGGCGTACACCGCGACCACGGGCCGGATGGTGCTGCGCGAAGAGGTCTATGAAGATGGCACCTTCGTGGGCCACAAGCCCAAGGCTGAAGTTTTCGTGACCTCTTACGTCGCCACCGGCCTCGACTCTGACGCCAGCCAGCGCCCTGTCACCTTTGCGTTCAACGGCGGCCCTGGCTCGTCGTCCATGTGGCTGCACCTCGGTGTGCTTGGCCCACGCCGAGTGCTGATGGGTGACGTCGATAACCTGATGGCCCCGCCTTACGGTGTGGCCAATAACGCCGAGACGCTGTTGGCCACCTCGGACCTGGTCTTCATTGACCCGGTGTCAACGGGCTTTTCGCGTGCTGTCGAGGGTGGCAAGCCGAAGGGTTATCACGGCTATAAGGGCGATATCGAGTCGATTGCCGAGGTCATCCGGCTGTGGGTGACCCGCAATGAGCGGTGGATGTCGCCGAAGTTCTTGGCCGGCGAGTCCTACGGCACGTTGCGAGCAGCAGCCCTGGCTGAGCATTTGCAGTCTCGCTACAGCCTCTTCGTCAACGGACTCATGTTGATCTCCGCAGTCCTAGATGGCGCCTCCATCGGGTTGAACGACCCCACCAATGACCGGGCGTTCATTGGCTTCCTGCCCACGTATGCAGCGATCGCACATCGCCACGGCAAGCATGAGGGCAGAAGCCTGGAAGAGGTCATCGCTGAGGCTCGTGACTATGTCGAGCGCGACTACCCGTATGCGCTGAGCCGAGGCCACCGACTGGTCGGCGAGGAGCGGGCCGAACACGTCGCCAAGGTGGCCGGATTGATTGGCCTTGACTCTGCATACGTGGATCGGGCGGATTTGCGGGTCGAACACCTGCGCTTCTTCGCTGAGTTGTTGCGAGACGAAGGCAAGGTCGTGGGTCGTTTGGACTCGCGTTTCACCGGTCCGGCCCCAGGGCAATGCCGAAACGATGGCCGCAGACCCCAGCCATGACGCCATCTCGGGCCCTACGCCGCGGCGTTCAACCACATCGTTCGGGCCGAGTTGGACTACCACCTGATCTGCCGTACGAGCAGATCTCGCGCCGGGTGCACCCGTGGTCGTATTCAGACTTTGAGGGCCGCAGCGTTGATGTGACGCCCAACTTGGCTCGGGCGATGCGGGCAAACCCGCATTTGGAGATTCATGTGGCCTACGGCTGGTACGACGGCGCGACCCGTTCTACGCCGCGGAAGAGGTCATGCACCAGTTGGACATCCCGGCGGAGGCTGCTTCTCGGGTCGAGCACCGCTACTACCCGGCCGGTCACATGATGTATGTCCACGAAGAGTCGAGAAAGGCTCAGGCTGCTGACTTGACGGCATTTGTGGCACGCGTGACGGGCTGAGGCACTCTCCCCGCCCGCATGTCTCCTAGTGGAAGGAAAAGAGCGACATAGCGCCGCTTTCGCTCCTTTCCTCCACTAGCGCGCTTCGGCTAGCAAAACTCCGCACGATGGGGCGACCGACTCGTCTCGCCGCCGGATCGCTGCCGTTGCTGAGGTCGGTCGCTGGGCTTACGACATCGTCGCGGAGGTATGGCTGTTTGGTCGCGATCGCTCGCAGTGACATCGTGATCGCCTTGCCGACGAGCGGTCGGGGATCTGCTGCTTGGGCCCTGGCATGGCCAACGGCCCGATGCAGGTGATGCTCTGGGGCATTGCGGACATGCAACGCCAAGCCCCAAATCAGTGCAAACCCCGCGCGTTTCACAAAAAGGCGCTCGTCAGTGACCCACTCATCGACTTTCGACCAGGCATCTGACGTCTTGTCGAAGAGCCGGAAGCACACCGTGTCGACGATCGCCCAGTTGTCGAAGTCTTGGCACCACTGCTGCATCTGTTTGGCATCAACCTGGTGCGGGTCATCGACGAGGGCCGCGATGGTCCGGGCTTCATAGGAGCCTTCAGCCCACAACTGTTGAGCTAACTCATGGTCGGTGCCGGCTGCTTTACCTAACTGCAGCAGCCGACGCATCGGGACGCCATAGGAGCTTTCCGCATGGATCCCGTATTGCTCACTCATCGCCACGACTGCCGCGGGGTCAGCCTCCTCAGCGAGAGTCGCAAGGATCTGCCAGCGTCGCCGGACTGCTCAATGTTGCTGCCACCGCTGCACGCCACCTGCCCCATAAGCGATTGCGTGCACGGCGCGGTGCGGTGTGATCGCCAGAAAACCTACATCGGGATTGTTCAGCCCATTCGGGGCAAAATCTTCGAGGTCGTAACTGAAGACCCCAGTCCACAGTCGCTCTTTGGTGTCCAGGTCGCTGAACATCACGGCCGTCCCCCAAACGAGTAGGCCATCTCCTTCGTCGTTCGTCTCCCAGTGCATCGCGACTTTGGGGTTGGCCAAGGCGTTTCGCACTTTCACCGACGAATGGGCCGTCATGATCCAGATCGTGTTGCCTTCCCATCCTGGATGGACTGGCACGACATGGGGCTCAAGATCAGGACTGGTGGTCGCGAGGTAGGTCCGCACAGATAGTGCGCGCGCAAGACCTTCAATATCTCCGGCGTCCATGATCGCTCCTGGCTTAGGCGGTGGTCACAAACCCAGCCCAGCCCCATGGGGTGCTGATACCCCTGCTGGCCTGAAAGCCCTGGTGGCCTGACAACACTGGGGGCCCGACAACGCAGAACCACCCCGGACATTGCGGGTCCGGGGTGGTTCTGCGGTCCTACAGACCGGCGTTGCGCTACGGCTTGCTGTTGACCAAGGTCTCCAACACACCGTTCAGCGTGGTCGACGGGCGCATGGCTGCGCTGGCCTTGTCGACGTCGGGCCGGAAGTAACCACCCAGATCGACGGGCTGACCCTGCACTGCTGCGAGTTCACCGACGATGACCTCTTCGTTGTCGCCAAGCTCTTGGGCAATCTGCTTGAATGCCGCCGCGAGATCAGCATCTTCGGTCTGCGAGGCCAACTCTTGCGCCCAGTAGAGGGCTAGGTAGAAGTGGCTGCCTCGGTTGTCCAACTCGCCGACCTTGCGCTGCGGCGACTTGTTTTCGTTAAGGAACGAACCAGTGGCCCGATCCAGCGTGTCCGCCAAGATCTGTGCGCGGGCATTGCCAGTCACACCAGCCAAGTGCTCAAAGCTCACTGCGAGCGCGAGGAACTCACCCAGGCTGTCCCAACGCAGGTGATTTTCCTTCACCAACTGCTGGACGTGCTTGGGGCCGAGCCGCCAGCGCCGGTCTCAAACAAGCCACCACCACTGATCAGCGGCACGACCGAGAGCATTTTGGCGCTGGTGCCCAACTCCAAAATCGGGAAGAGGTCGGTGAGGTAGTCACGAAGGACGTTGCCGGTCACCGAGATGGTGTCTTCCCCACGACGAATGCGCTCCAGTGAGAACGCGGTCGCTTCGGTAGGCGCCATGATCGGCAATTCCAGGCCATCGGTCTCGTGGTCAGCGAGGTAGGTCTTAACCTTCTCGATCAGCACGGCATCGTGAGCGCGGTCTGCGTCGAGCCAGAACACGGCCGGGGTGCCCGCAGCGCGAGCCCGGGTGACAGCCAACTTCACCCAGTCCTGGATCGCAATGTCCTTGGTCTGGCACGCGCGCCACAAGTCACCCTCGGTGACCGAGTGCTCGAGCAACACATCGCCCGCGGCGTTGCGCACCTGAACGGTGCCAGTGCCAGAAATCTCGAAGGTCTTGTTGTGGCTGCCGTATTCTTCTGCGGCCTGGGCCATCAGACCAACGTTGGCGACAGAGCCCATCGTCGTTGGGTCATAGGCGCCGTTGGCCTTGCAGTCATCAATAACGACCTGGTAGACGCCGGCATAGCTGCTGTCCGGGATGACCGCCAGAGTGTCGTCCTGACCGCCGTCCGGGCCCCCATCTTGCCGGAGGTGCGGATCATGGCGGGCATGGAGGCATCAACGATGACATCGCTGGGGACGTGCAGGTTGGTGATGCCGTTGTCGGAGTCGACCATGGCCATTGCTGGGCCATCAGCCAGACCAGCGTCAAAGGCTTCCTTGATCTGAGCACCGCCGGGGATGTCGTCCAGACCCTTCAAGATCGAGCCCAACCCGTTGTTGGGTGACAGACCCGCAGCAGCCAGCTGGTCGCCATACTCGGCGAAGACGGCCGGGAAAAGGCTCGGACCGCGTGGCCGAAGACGATCGGGTCGGAGACCTTCATCATCGTGGCCTTGAGGTGCAGGGAGAAGAGGACGCCGGAGTCCTTAGCCGCCTGGACCTGCTCTGCGAGGAAGCTATTGAGCGCTTCTGCGCGCATCACGGTGGCGTCGACGACCTCGCCAGCCTTGACCGGGACACCTGCCTTCAAAACTTCTTCGTTGCCAGCCTCGTCGGTGAAGACGATGGAAAGGTCCTGAGCGTCATCCACGACCACAGACTTTTCGTTAGACCGAAAGTCGTCGCTGCCCATCGTGGCGACCTCAGTCTTAGAGTCAGCCGACCAAGCGCCCATGGAGTGGGGGTGTGCTTTGGCGAAGTTTTTCACCGAAGCAGGCGCGCGACGATCGGAGTTGCCCTGGCGCAAGACCGGGTTCACGGCGCTTCCGCGCACCGAGTCATAGCGAGCCCGAATGTCCTCTTCCTCTGGAGTGCTTGGCGCATCGGGGAAGTCAGGCAGCGAGACACCCTGCTCTTGCAACTCTGCAATGGCCGCCTTGAGTTGCGGCAACGAAGCGCTGATGTTTGGCAGTTTGATGATGTTGGCGTCGCTTGAGCCGGTCAACTCGCCCAACTCTGCCAGCGAGTCTGGGACCTGCTGCTCTGCGGGGAGCAACTCCGACATGGCCGCGATGATCCGAGCAGCCAACGAGATGTCACGTGTCTCAACCTCAATGCCAGCCGTGGAGGCGAACGCCTCAACAATCGGCTTCAGCGAGGTGTCGCCAACGCGGGGGCCTCATCGGTGACCGTGTAGATCATCGTGGATGTGCTGGGGGTTTTGCTCGACGAGTCGGTCGGCATAGTCGCTGAATCTCCTTGCGTCTTGAGAAGGCATCGGTGCCATCTTTGGATTCAGGCTACCCCGCCGGGGTGACACTGCCCATGGCGATGTCGCCTGACGCTGCTAACGTCAGGCGTAGATCGTTTAATCCTCTTTTAGAAGGGCTAAGACAGTGGAGCGCACCCCCGTCAAGGTTGCAGTCACCGGCGCCGCCGGCCAGATCTGCTACAACCTCCTTTTCCGTATTGCCTCGGGCGAAATGCTGGGCAAGGACACTCCGGTGGAGTTGCGGTTGCTCGAGATCACCCCCGCGCTGAAGGCGCTTGAAGGTGTCGTCATGGAGTTGGATGACTGCGCCTTCCCGCTGCTGTCCGGCGTGCAGATCGGTGACGACGCAAACAAGGTCTTTGACGGCGTCAACATTGCTCTCTTGGTGGGCGCTCGCCCACGCAGCAAGGGCATGGAGCGCGGCGACCTGCTCGAAGCCAACGGCAACATCTTCACCGGCCAGGGCCAGGCCCTGAACGACCACGCCGCTGACGACGTGCACATCACAGTGACCGGCAACCCAGCCAACACCAACGCACTGATCGCGATGAACAACGCCCCAGATATTCCCCAGGAGCGTTTCTCGGCGTTGACCCGCCTGGACCACAACCGCGCTATGGCTCAATTGGCGAACAAGACCGGGCTGACGGTTTCGCAGATCAAGAAGATGACGATCTGGGGCAACCACTCAGCAACTCAGTATCCTGACCTGTTCCACTGTGAGGCAGACGGCAAAAACGCTGCCGAGTTGGTCGATGACCAAAGCTGGTTGGCCGACACCTTCATCCCCACCGTCGCCAAGCGCGGCGCAGCCATTATCGAGGCCCGTGGCTCGTCCTCAGCAGCGTCGGCTGCTTCGGCCACCATCGACCACACCCGCGACTGGTTCGGCGGCACCGCCCAGGGCGACTGGACCTCAATGGCCGTCGTCTCAGACGGTTCGTATGGCGTGCCCGAGGGTTTGATCTCCTCGTTCCCCGTCAAGACTGAGAACGGGAACTACTCCATCGTTCAGGGGCTAGAGATCGACGAGTTCTCCCGCAGCAAGATCGATGCTTCGGTTGCCGAGTTGGCTGAAGAGCGCGATGCAGTCACCAACCTCGGGATGATGAGCAACTAGCGAATAACCAAACTTGCGGTCAGGATCGTGGTGGCAGATGCCAGCACCAACAAGATGGTCACATCTGCCACCCGAGACCTGACTCGCAAGCCCCCGGCCCACCGGACCGGGACGATGAGACGAACCATGGCCGCCACCATCAATGTGGCGGCCATTGTGTATCCAAATCCACGCAAACCGCCGCTGAGCAACATCCAGCCAGCAACCGCTAGCCCCAGTGGCAAAAGCCACCAGAGCCCCAACGGCTGGCGCGAGCCAGGATTATTCAGTGCCACGACCGGCCGCTCGCTCAGCCGCCGCCACAACGTTTTCGAGCAGCATGGCTCGCGTCATCGGACCAACACCACCCGGGTTGGGCGACACCCAGCCCGCGACGTCAGCAACCTCTTTTGCGACGTCCCCCGCGATCTTTCCATCTCGGCGCGCAACGCCCACATCAAGCACTGCGGCACCCGGCTTGATCATGTCTGCCGTGACTAGATCCGGCACACCAGCCGCTGACACCACAATGTCGGCAGTGCGAGTATGGCTGGCCAGGTCTTTGGTGCCTGTGTGGCACAAAGTCACGGTCGCGTTTTCAGAGCGACGAGTCAGGATGAGGCCCAGTGGGCGGCCCACCGTGAGACCACGGCCAATCACGACGACCTGCGCCCCGTCGATCTCGACATCGTGGCGCCGCAGCAAGTCAATAACGCCCATCGGCGTGCACGGCAATGGAGCCTCTTCGCCGAGCACCAGCGACCCGAGGTTCACCGGGTGCAGGCCATCAGCATCTTTGCCTGGGTCGACCTTGGACAGAATGGCGAATTCGTCGAGACCCGTGGGCTGCTGCACCAAGAACGCGGTGCAGGCCGGGTCGTTGTTGAGCTCTTCGACGACCTGCTCGACGTCTTCCTGAGTGGACTCGGCCGGAAGATCACGACGGATCGAGGCGATTCCAATCTCGGCGCAGTCACGGTGCTTGGCGTTGACATACCAGGTGCTCCCCGGTCGTTGCCAACCAACACCGTGCCTAGTCCTGGGGTAATGCCCTTTTCTGCCAAGACAGCGACACGCTGCTTGAGGTCGGACTTGATGGTTGCGAGTGCGGACTTGCCGTCGAGAATCCCTGCCGTCATGATTTTCAGTCTACTTAGCGCGACGTGCGGCTAGCGCCGCCGCGATGGCTGCCACGACAGTAATCGCGACCCCAATGATCATTTGAGGCCCACCTGGTCCCGCGTTGCCGGATTCACAAAGTCCAAGACCAACGCCACCAGCATCTGCGAAGTGATGGTGGTGAGGCCAAAGAGTAGGACGCCGCTGTGTTGCACCGCCCAGGCGGCCAATGCAATAAAGACGACCCCGATCAGGCCGCCCCACCAGGCCCACCAAGGCACTTGACTCCAAGTGTCGGGCCAGCCGGAACGCAGCACCGGGACAATCCCAATAACGACCAGGGTCGTGCTGCCGGTAACGAAGTTGAACCAGGTGGTGGCTAGTGCCGAGCCGCTGACCTTGTTGACCCGCCCGTTGATGGCCTGCTGGACCGCTACGCCCATGCCCACCAGGAAGCCCAACAGAACGGGAAAGAGGGCCGCGCTTGCGCCCGACTCCCCGAGGAGGCCGCAACGGCCACGCCAACAACTGCGAGCCCGGCAGCCAACACCCGCAGCACGGACAGCGCCTGGGCGGGAGCCGGGCCTAGACCGTACCGGTCAACAAAGAGCGCACAAACGGTCTGCCCGCCGATCGTCGCAATCAAGAAGGCCGCGACACCGATGATCGGGACCGCATACGTCTGGCTGCCGACCAGCAGGCCACCCGCAACGCCACCCAGCATCTGCCACCACACGAGCTCCCGGGTGCGCAGGGCCGAAACGACACGACCAACACGAACTCGCTGAGCCTTGCTGAACAGCAGCAACGTCAGAACGACCAGGCCAGACCCAAAGCTGAACCACGCCGCCGGAAAACTGCCGACGGCTTCGGACAATCGGCCGTTCATCCGCGATTGGATCGCAATCAAGGCACCGCACAGGAATGCGGCGGCCAATGCCCACGACTGCAACGCAGAGTTCGAGAGGACAGCGCTCGTGCGGGTGCTACCTGCAGCCGCTGTCGCCCCCGACTCAGTGGGCAAAGTGTCGTGTCCCAGTGAAGTACATGGTGACGCCGGCTGCATTGGCTGCGGCTATGACCTCTTCGTCACGAATCGACCCGCCAGGCGCAACCACAGCAGCGACGCCACCATCAAGCAGCACCTGCAGGCCATCAGCGAAGGGGAAGAACGCGTCGGAGGCAGCAACGCTGCCCTGAGCACGATCCCCAGCCCGGTTCAGAGCCAGGTGACAACTATCGACTCGGTTGACCTGCCCCATACCGATGCCGACGCTCGCACCTTCGGAAGCGAGCAGGATGGCGTTGGACTTCACCGCACGCACCGAGTTCCAGGCGAAGGCCAAGTCAGCCAAGGTCTGCTCATCAGCCGCAGTGCCGGCTACCAACTGCCACCGAGATACATCGTCGCCACCGCCCTCAACTTCGGCGTCGATCGCGTCGCGCCGCTGCATCAGTAGTCCACCGGAGATGGGGCGCATTTCGACGCCTGCGCGCGATGGCGACTCAGCCTTGACCAAGCGCAAGTTTTTCTTGCGCGTCAAGATCTCCAGCGCATCGGCGTCAAAGTCTGGTGCGACAACGACTTCGGTGAAGATGCCAGCAACCGTCTCAGCCATTTCGGCAGTGACGGGGCGATTGGTCGCGATGATGCCGCCATAGGCTGAGACTGGGTCGCAGGCATGGGCCTTGCGGTGAGCGTCGGCAATGTCGCTGCCAACGGCGATGCCACACGGATTGGCGTGCTTGATCACGGCAACCGTGGGCTGGTCTCCGTGGTCGTGCGCTGCACGGCGAGCGGCATCGGTGTCGATCCAGTTGTTGTAGGACATCTCCTTGCCGTGCAACTGCTCACCCTGAGCCAGGCCAGGCTCGGTCATCACGCTGTTGCGATAGAGCGCGGCGCCCTGGTGTGGGTTCTCGCCATAACGCAGCACGTTGGCGCGCTCATAGGTGGCTCCAGCCCAGGCGGGGAAGCCGGTGCCTTTGGAGGTGTCTGTTGCAACGCTGCCCATCCACGAGGCGACCTGAACGTCATACGTCGCGGTGTGGACGAAGGCTTGCGCGGCCAGAGTGGTCCGCTCCTCATGGGTAAATCCACCCGACTGCACAGCCTCAACAACGCTGGAGTATGCGGTGGGGTCGACCACCACTGCCACGCTGGCGTGGTTCTTTGCGCTGGCGCGGACCATAGTGGGGCCGCCGATATCGATCTGCTCGATGCACTCGGCCGGCGCGGCGCCAGAGGCAACCGTCCCCGCGAAGGGGTAGAGGTTGACGACAACCAAGTCGAAACCTTCGATGCCCAACTCTTGGAGTTGCGACACGTGCTCAGGGTTGGTGGTGTCAGCCAAAATGCCAGCGTGCACCCGCGGGTGAAGTGTCTTCACGCGACCACCCAGGCACTCGGGAAAGCCAGTGAGATCCTCGACCGGGGTCACCGGCACACCGGCCGCAGCGATCTGCTTTGCCGTCGAACCGGTCGACACCATCTCGACGCCGTTGGCATGCAGGCCCTGCGCCAACTCGGCTAGCCCAGCCTTGTCATAGACCGAGACGAGAGCTCGACGGATCGGGCGGCGGAGCGGGGCATTCACAGAAGGGTGACCTTTCGATCGGAGAGGGTGAAACCAGTGCTGAGCAGTGAAGTCAGGCCGCGCACCAGCATGTCGCGCTCAGCGACTTTGATGCGCTCGTGCAGGGAATCTTCGGTATCGTCACCGTTGATTGCGACGACGCGTTGGGACACGATCGGCCCGGTGTCGACTCCCTCGTCGACGAAATGCAGGGTTGCCCCAGTCACTTTAGCGCCATAGGCCATGGCGTCGCGGACCCCGTGGGCTCCTGGAAAGGAGGGCAAGAGGGCCGGGTGAGTGTTGAGGACGGTGAACTCGTTGAGGACTTTGGTGCCGAGAATTTTCATAAATCCTGCGCTGACGACCCAACGTCGACCGTCGTTGGCCTCCGGCAAGGCACTGATCAAATGGTCCGCGAGCGCGGTGTCCCATTCGCTGCGCTGCGGATAGTCCTTGACCGCACACAAAGGTGGGGATGCCAGCAGATTCGGCCCGTTCCAGCCCGGCAATCCCGGGGCGATCAGCACCGACAGCGACGATCTGCCAGGGGGTGGCGTTGCCCTGGCTAGCGTCGATTAGTGCTTGCAAATTGGTGCCACTGCCGGACACGAGGACGACGACGGGCACAGGTGAATCCACCAGACCAGCCTAACGCCGACGACGCGCGGTGAACCCCGACTTCCGGCTCATCCTCCTTAGGCGGTCGCGTCGCCCCGCTCAGCGGCACTCGACTTCGCCGCGTCGGAGCGCGCACCGCCAAGGCCACGCCCGGTGAAGTGCATCAGCGTCACCATGATTGCGGCGCCGGCAGCCAACTCACCTAGGAGTGCAGCGGTGGTCTGTAGCGGTAATACACCGATGGTTCTCAATAAGCCTGGTTGCATGCCACCGCTAGCCATCCAGGTGAGCACCAGCACGGCGACACTCACCCACAAGCACGCCGAGAGCGACACTTGGGCTTTGGTCCACCAGGACGCCAGTCGAGGAGCCAGTCGGGCGCTGCGCCAACCCAGCCAAGCCCCGGCCAGGATGGGCACGATGACAACAGCCCACAGTCCGCCGGGGAGAGGCCCAGGCTCAGGCAAGGCCGCCAAAATCGGCACGAGTGGCAGATCGCCGGCTGTGGTCTCGGTCCAGCCGACATGCACGGTCCCGATAAACAACCCAGATCCGACCAGCCAACCCAAAGCCCAAAGCATCACATTGGGCAGCAACAAGAGTTGGGCACCAACGAGCACAATCATCCCGATGATGCCGGTGTCGAGGGCACCTGACAACAGACTCACTCGGTCAAAGCGGATAGCCACGAGAAAGATCAACACCAAAAGCGAAGCAGCGCCAAGACCGGCCAGCGCCTCTCCCGCAGGTGCCAGTCCGCGTCGGGCGAGGACCGGGATGCGCAACGTCAACCAGTTCAGGGCCTTGTCGATCATCGGGTAGCGATGCTCGCGGTTTTCGCGAATCAGCGCGAGCACGACACCGACAGCGGGGATCAAGATAAGACCGGGCACCAGCGACAGTTTGCCCACCGGGGCTTGACCCAACCCGGCTAAGACAGCCAGAAGCCAACCCATCATGGCGTAGGCAAGCACAAAGGCAACCAGTTCAACGGCGCGCAGGGCTTCCAGCGCCGCCCGGTAGCCACCAATGCGACGCGGGGCTTCTTCAGAGTCCGTGTCCGCGAGAACCTGACGCACGGCATACCGGCAGAGCAGTATAGGCACGGCAGTGAGGAACAGGGTGCGAGGTATAGCGACACCTCAGGTGCATGGACGACACCACGGTGAGCCAGCGCCCACCCGTCGATGGAGATGCCGAGGGTCTGCCACAGCGACACGGTGCTGCGCGAGTCAGCGACCCAGGCCACGGTGATTGGCACCGCGACCGCGAGCCACCCGATCAGACAGGCCAGGGCACCAGCGAGCAGGGCCATCCAGCCGCTGCGAATGCGGTCTGGCAGAGTCCTGGAACTCGAGGAGTCCATCCGGCTCCGTTCACGGTGAGAAACATTACGAGTCACGGTCATAGCCGAACTATCGTCGCCGGGAAGTGCGGCCAGCCGCGGGAGGCGCACCGCCGGTGTGCCTTTTCATTTGTGATGTGACGAGTTTTTCTGGTCACATCACGAGTGAAGAGGCACCTGGGGCAACGAAGGGCCGACAACCCGAAGGTCGTCGGCCCCTTTCGTTGGGGATTCGAGTTAGTTCATCCCGGCAATGATTTCGCGCATCAGGTCTGCGGTCTGAGAAGGCGTCTTGCCGACCTTCACACCCGCAGCCTCAAGTGCTTCCTTCTTTGCCTCAGCCGTGCCCGAGGATCCCGACACGATGGCGCCAGCGTGGCCCATCGTCTTGCCCTCGGGAGCGGTGAAGCCAGCAACATAGCCGACAACCGGCTTCGTGACGTTGTCCTTGATGTATGCGGCGGCGCGCTCCTCAGCGTCGCCACCAATCTCACCAATCATCACAATGGCGTCAGTTTCCGGGTCCTCTTCGAAAGCCTTGAGGCAGTCGATGTGGGTGGTGCCGATGACCGGGTCGCCACCGATGCCGACGCAGGTGGTGAAGCCGATGTCGCGCAGTTCAAACATCATCTGGTAGGTCAGCGTGCCCGACTTGGAAACCAAGCCGATGCGACCCGAGGAGGTGATGTTTGAGGGGATGATGCCCGCGTTCGACTGGCCGGGGGTGATGAGGCCGGGGCAGTTCGGGCCGACCAACCGGGTCGTGCCAGCCTGCGTGGCGTAGGTGTAGAACTCAGCAGTGTCCTTGACCGGCACGCCCTCGGTGATCACGACAGCCAGCGGGATACCGGCATCGACGGACTCAACGACGGCAGCCTTAGTGAACTTGGCTGGCACAAAGATCACGGAGACGTTTGCGCCCGTGGCCTCCATTGCCTCGCCGACGCTGTTGAATACCGGCACGCTCACACCGTCCGCGAAGTCGACGCTCTGGCCGCCCTTCTTGGGGTCACGCCGCCAACGATGTTGGTGCCCGAAGCCAGCATGCGCTGGGTGTGCTTGCGGCCTTCGGATCCAGTCATGCCCTGGACGATGACCTTGGAGTTGTTATCGAGAAAGATCGCCATTATTTAGTCCTTCGTCCTCAGCTGTTCGGGTTGACTGCGAGCTCGGCTGCGGCGCGAGCGCCACCGTCCATCGTTTCGGCCAACGTCACCAATGGGTGTGCAGCCTTGGCGAGGATGGCTCGGCCCTCGTCGACATTGTTGCCATCAAGGCGAACGACCAGCGGCTTGGTGGCCGAGTCGCCCAACTGCTCAAGCGCAGCGACGATGCCCTCGGCGACGGCGTCACACGAGGTGATGCCACCGAAGACGTTGACGAATACCGAGCGAACTTGCTCGTCACCCAAAATCACGTCGAGACCATCGGACATCACCTGGGCGGAAGCGCCACCGCCGATGTCAAGGAAGTTGGCCGGGGTGGCCAGCACGCCATCGGTCTCGCCGAGGTCTTCACCGGCATAGGCCACAACGTCCAGCGTGGACATCACCAAGCCGGCGCCGTTGCCGATGATGCCGACGTTGCCGTCAAGCTTCACGTAGTTCAGGCCCTTGGACTTGGCTTGGCCTCCAGCGGGTCTGCTGCAGCTTCGTCCACCAAGTCTGCGTGCTCGGGGTGACGGAAGTCAGCGTTCTCGTCCAGCGTGACCTTGCCGTCGAGAGCCAAGATCTGGCCATCTTCGGTCTTCACCAGCGGGTTGACCTCAACCAGCGTGGCGTCTTCTTCCTGGTAGACCTTCCACAGCTTCTTCAGCGCGCTGGCGATTTCGTCGTGGTCCGAGTCGAAACCAGCCTCCTGAACAATCTCGGCGGCCTTCGCGTCGTCAATGCCAACCAGCGGGTCGACTGCCACGCGAGCAAGCGCGTCTGGGCGCTCGACGGCCAACTGCTCGATCTCCATGCCGCCTTCCTTGCTGCACATGGCGAGCAAGGTGCGGTTTGAGCGGTCGAGCAGGATCGAGAAGTAGTACTCCTCAGCGATCTTGGCGCCTTGGGCAATCATCACAGTGCCAACGGTGTGGCCCTTGATGTCCAAACCCAAGATGTCGTTGGCAGCCTGGGTGGCCTCTTCGGGGCTGCGCGCCAACTTCACGCCGCCAGCCTTACCGCGTCCACCAACCTTGACCTGGGCCTTGACGACAACAACGCCGCCACTGTCGGCACCGATACGCGTCGCGGCTTCTGCCGCTTCGCTTGCGTCCTGCATTACTGCAGCAGGCAAAACCGGCACGCCATGTGCCTCAAAAAGGTCACGTGCTTGATATTCATACAGATCCACGAGTCAGATTCCCATCATGTGATTAAAGAGTGGACGTTGTGGTGTGCTTAAGAATTCGTGCGGTCAGTAGATCAGGAACTGACGGCTTTGCGCAGGTCAGAGTTGACCCATTCGGCGATTTCCACTGTCGTGGCGCCAGGCGTGAAGATTTGTGCGACCCCCATCTCGGTCAGCAAGGGGATGTCGGCTTCGGGGATGATGCCACCGCCAAACACCACGATGTCGGAGGCATCCTGCTCAGCGAGCAACTCGATCACCTTGGCGAAAAGAGTCATGTGGGCCCCTGAAAGGACCGAGAGTCCGACCGCATCAGCGTCCTCAGCGATCGCAGCAGCCACAATTTGCTGAGGGGTTTGGTGCAAACCCGTATAAATCACTTCGACGCCGGCATCTCGCAGGGCTCGGGCAACAACCTTGGCGCCTCGATCGTGTCCATCGAGGCCCGGCTTTGCTACGACCACGCGCAACGGTGAGTTGGTCATGCTCTGCAGGCTAGCGCACTCACCTCGGCAAGGCTGTCTCGGTGTGAATCAGGAAATACGTGAGGTACGCCTCAATCGCTGTGGAGCAATTGACACGGCCCCGCGCCCTTGCGCTAAGTTCGAGTGACAAGCCAAAGGACAACGTGATTCCTTTGCCATGGTCCGCTCAAAGGCGCAGCGGCCGATCCTCATTCGAAATGTTTGGAGTTCATTGATGCCACCTGAGACCGAGAGTCGCCACAGCGACGTGCTCTCGGGCGAGCAGGCTCAGGCTCAAGGAATGACCCGTCGTGAGTTTCGCGAGTGGCTGAACACCCAGCCGCAGCACAGCATGCCGCAAGCCCCGGTCACGCAACCTTCAGTTTTTGACGCAGCACCAACGGGCGATGGTCTGGATGCTTGTGAGTTCGCGTCGCGCAGTGCGTACCGCACAGCCAAGGCAGGAGCACACCGCCGCCCATCTGAGCGACGTGCCCTTTCCCGAGTCGCCCCGTCGATGGCAGCATCAGCCGTCGTCGTGATGGCGGGAAGCGTTGTTGCCTCCGCGCAGATGAGCACCGAAGTCCCAGAGGTCACGATCGCCGCGACCAACGCTCAACTCAATGATGTGAGTTCACGCGACATCGCGGCCGCTTCTCGTTCGCAGAGCCGAGGCGCTGCCAGCGCACTCACCACCGAGCTCTCCAGCACGACCCAGGCCGAGATGAGCCAGACGATCGCGGCTTACGACAACACCAACGACATCGCCGGCACGACAGCCAACGAGACGACAGAAGTGCTTGACGAGATCCGCAATGCGGAGACCTTCGTCGCCCCTGTCGCGACCAACGAGCGGATCACCTCCGAGTTTGGCGAGCGTTGGGGCCGTGCCCACAGCGGCATCGACTACGGCGCTCCCGAGGGCACTGACCTCGTGTCAGTCGGCAAGGGCACCGTTGCGGTCGCCGAATACAACTCTGGCTTGGGCAACCACGTCAAGATCGTTCTGGAAGACGGCACCATGATCGTCTACGGGCACATGATCTCGAGCACCGTCGAGGTTGGCGATCAAGTTATGCCTGGCGATCTTGTTGGCTACCTGGGCAACACCGGCAACAGCACCGGCCCGCACCTGCACTTCGAAGTGCGCCCCGGCGGCACGGGCGACTCAGACCCGATCAACCCGCGGGGGTGGCTGGAAGAGCGCGACGCGCTCCTGTAGTTCCGGCTACACCCGTTGACTAGGGCTAGCGCTACAACTTCTCGAGCGGCGCATACCTCAGCAGGAGCCGCTTCACACCGGCCTCGCCAAAGTCCACGTGTGCCATCGTGTTGGCATCTTTGCCCTCAACCCGGATGACCGTGCCAAGGCCAAAACTGTCGTGATTGACCCGATCCCCTGATGCCACGCTGATCGGCTCGTGATTGCCAGCATTGGCGGCGCGTGACCCACGGGGATCCAATCGCACCACCGAACTACTGCTGGCACTGGGCCGGCCCATCATCTGTCGACGATCTGCGTCAACGCGCTCCCAGTCGATCAGTTCACGCGGGATCTCATCCAAGAACCGCGAGGGCGGGTTCCACGACGGCTGGCCAAACGAAGACCTTGCCCTGCCCGACTCAAGAACAGTCGTTCCCGGGCTCGGGTGACTCGACATACGCCAAGCGCCGTTCTTCTTCGAGTTCTTTGGGGTCGTTCAGTGAGCGCATGTGCGGGAAGGTGCCGTCTTCCAGCCCGGTGAGGAAGACAACCGGAAACTCCAACCCCTTGGCGGTATGCAGGGTCATCAGCGTGACGACGCCAGCAGATTCGCCATCGGTGGGGATCTCATCGGCGTCAGCGACGAGTGATACCTGCTCCAGGAACTCGACAAGCGAGCCTTCGGGATAGTTGTCGTCAAACTCATACGACACGGCGACTAGCTCGCTGAGGTTCTCCAGGCGAGTTTCGTCTTGCGGGTCGGTGCTCTTGCGCAACTCCGAGACATACCCGGAGCGATCTAGGATGGCCTCAACGAGGACGCCAACGCCCTTGTCTGGGTCGCCCGCGATGGCCCCGAGGTCTTCCATCAGCGCGGTGAAACTCTTGATCTGCTTCAGCGACCGCGTGGCCAAACCGGGTGCGTCTTCTGCCCGCCCGAGTGCGGCTACAAATGGGACTCGCTCACGTTCGGCGAGCGCGACGATGGAGCCCTCGGCCCGATCACCAATGCCCCGCTTGGGCACATTGAGGATCCTGCGCAGATTGACGTCGTCAGCAGGGTTAGCGATGGCGCGCAAATAGGCCAGCGCATCCTTAATCTCTTTGCGCTCATAGAACCGGGTGCCGCCGACCACCTTGTAGGGCAGGCCATTGCGGACCAGGACTTCTTCAATCGCACGGGACTGAGCGTTGGTGCGATAAAGACCGCAACATCGCCGGGGCGGACCCCGTGCTCATCACCCAACTTGTCGATGCGCTGCGACACGAAGGATGCCTCGTCACGCTCGTCGTCAGCGACGTAGCCAACAATCTTGGCGCCTTCGCCGACATCGGTCCACAGGTTCTTGTCGCGCCGGGCAGCATTACGCGAAATCACTGCGTTTGCAGCGGCCAAAATTGTCTCGGTGGAGCGATAGTTTTGCTCCAACAAAATCGTGGTCGCGTCGGGGTAGTCCTCTTCGAACTCAACAATGTTGCGGATCGTGGCGCCACGGAAGGCATAGATCGACTGGTCGGCGTCACCCACCACTACGAGCTCGGCTGGCGGGATGCCGGTGCCGTCATCATCGCTGCCGACCAACTCTTTGATCAGCATGTATTGCGCGTGGTTGGTGTCTTGATATTCGTCGACCAACACGTGGCGGAACCGGCGACGGTAGTGCTCACGAACGCCGGGAAACGCCTGCAGGATGTGAACCGTCGAGGAGATGATGTCGTCAAAGTCGAGGGCATTCGCTTGCCGCAGGCGATCTTGATAGCGCCGGTAGGCTTCGGCGACCTCTAACTCATACGGGTTTTGCCCCACGCTGGCGCGGAAATCATCAGGGTCGAGCAACTCGTTCTTGGCCGACGACACCTTGGACAAGACACCACGCGGCGGGTAGCGCTTAGGGTCTAGGCCCATGTCGCGCACGACCATGCCCATCAACCGCTGGCTGTCTGCGGAGTCATAGATAGAGAACGACGCCTTCAAACCGACAGTCGCTGCCTCACGGCGCAGGATGCGCACGCACGCTGAGTGGAAGGTCGACACCCACATCGCCCGAGCCCGTGGCCCCACGAGCGATTCGACACGCTCACGCATCTCGCCAGCGGCCTTGTTGGTGAAGGTAATCGCCAGGACCTGGCCCGGAGTGGCCCCCCGATGGCCGAGCAGGTGCGCAATCCGATGGGTCAGCACGCGCGTCTTGCCGGAGCCTGCACCCGCAACAATCAGCAACGGCGAACCGGCGTGCACAACAGCCTGAGCCTGCGGCGGGTTCAGTCCTTCGGTGAGGTCAGCCTCGGTCTGCTCGCCGGGGCGCCCTCCTCCTCTGGTTCGTCCTGAACGAATGATGGAGCCGCGCCATCGCCGCGCGCCCAGGTGGGCACACCTTGTTCATCCACTTCGACCGAGGGCGGAGTGAAGGAGGGCAGAGGGATGTCATCAAAGAGGCTGCTCATGTTGCCCCCATTCTACGGTCGATCCCATGCATGGCTCAGCGGCTGGCCGTCATACGCTTAGGTCATGATCCGACCTGCCACAGCCGATGACCTCGAGCAGATCTTGCAACTTGTCCGCGAGCTAGCCGAGTTTGAGGAAGAGCCTGACGCCGCCGTTGGGACGCTCGAGAGCTACACGGCGGCGATGTTTCCCCCACGGGCAGCCCGACGGTCTGGGGTCACGTCGCTGAGGTGGATGGCCAGGTCGTGGGCATTGCCATCTGGTTCTTGACCTTCTCCACCTGGACCGGCAAGAACGGCGTGTGGCTCGAAGACCTCTACGTCAGCCCCAAGCATCGCGGCCAGGGCTTGGCCACCAAGTTGATGGCGCAGCTCGCAGCGATCTGCGTCGAGCGCGGCTACCCACGGATGGAGTGGACAGTCTTGGACTGGAACACCTCCGCTCAAGAGGTCTATCGGCACCTGGGCGCCAATGCGATGGATGACTGGACAACACAGCGGCTGACGGGCGATTCGCTGACCGCTTTGGGAAGCCGCGTATGACAGAGCTTGCCGCACTAAGCACGGCAGCACAGACTGCCAGCAGCTCCAGCTATCTCGATGTCTACACCGGTATCGCCTTGGCCGTCGGTCTAGCCGTCGCCGGGCTCAGCGTGATCTGGGGCCTGCGTGGCCGCGCGCCTGATCGACTGCTGATCGGCGCGACCAGCCTGTTGCAAGTTGTCTTGCTTGCCTATGCCGGCCGCTACCTTTTTATCTCGATCGGCGGCGAGGGTCCGGTCGGCCCAGTCTGGGAGTTATGGGCCTACCTGGTGACCATCGTCATGCTTCCTGCCCTGGGGCTGATTTGGGCCAAGGATGAGCCGACGCGTTGGGGCAGTTTCGTGTTGGCCGTTGCTGCCTTTGTCGCCGCCGTGATGTGCGGCCGAGCCGCACAAATCTGGGCCGGAGTTGGTATGTCGTGAGCACCGGTTCGCCGCAACGAGCACGGGCGGCCACGGCGCAGTCAAGAACCAAGGGCCAGGGCGGGTCATCTTTGCGATGTACGTCGTGTTTGTCATCGGCTCGGTGTCGCGGGCGACCTTTCAGATCATCACCGAGTTTTCCGTCGCCCCGTTGGCCTACACGCTCTCCGCGATTGCTGCCGCGATCTATGTGGTTGCCACAGTTTCACTGGCCTTTTCTGGGCCTCGCGCCTGGTGGGTAAGCGTCGTGACCATCAGCATCGAGTTGGCCGGTGTGCTGATCGTGGGGACATGGAGCGATTTAGCTCCAGAGTCCTTCCCCGATGCCACGGTCTGGTCAAACTATGGGCAGGGTTATCTCTTTATCCCGGTGATCTTGCCGATCATCGGGCTGTGGTGGCTGATGAAGAACCGGCCAGCGTCAACCCGCAAATAACGACGAGGAAACGCATTTCGGGGCGCGCTTTTACTACCGCCGCCTAGCCTTACCCAATGCCGAACGAGAGCGAACCGCAGTCAACTGACTTGGAGCTGTTGGCTGCTGCCGTCGACAGGGATCTGGGGAAGGACGACAGTCGCTGGTTCCATCCACGTGGCTACGACAGCGTCGCTATCGCCATCCTGGATTCGATCTATTCCACTGGGAACCGGTATTCGAGGGTCACCAACGCTCTGAACCGCTACCGCAAGGCCCGGAGTTCGGATGGGGCGGACCCAACCAACGACACTGCCTCAGACCTGATATCCGCGGTTGCCCGTTGGGGCGGCATTACGGGGCTAGTTGAGAAAACAAACAGGTGGAAAACATCCACGCAGCAGGGGCTCCCACCAAAGCCGAGGCGGCTCTGAACGCCGCAGAAATCTTGGCGGCACACAACTTAGAAACAGTTGCTGATGTTCAGAAAGCGCTCACGAGCAAGGATCAGCAAGAAGTTTCGCCGGTAAAGAAACAATGGTTGGACATCACAGGGCAGCGAAGTGGACTGACTTGGACGTACTTCTTGATGCTCTGCCAGATTCCCGGCGTAAAGGCTGACCGCATGATCGTGAGATATGTAAAGAGTGCGCTTGACCGAGAGATTGCCGCTAAGGAAGCAAGCAGTCTGGTGGGCGCGCTCGCCCAGACACGGGGCATTTCGGAGATCCGCCTAGACCACACCATTTGGCGGAAAGAGTCGGGAGAGAAATCTTCCGCGATGCCCTGTAGACATTCGCCTTTCAGGAGGTGCGCCGACTTGACCGCTAACTACCAGAGCGAGGCCATCAGCGCATTCGCGATCGCCAAAAGACCAGCAGCATGAACGAGTTTGGGCTGCACATACTCATGGCGCCGCGCCTGGGCTGCACCCTTCTCAACGAGCCAGGCCACCGCGAGCGCAACCAAAAGCTTCGCGGTGATCTTGATGTAGTTGTAGTCCTCATCAACCAAGGTCGAGCCGAGGCCCACGATGATCAGACCAGTGATGATCTGCGTGCGAGCGCCGATCACCATCACCTGACCAGGAAACATCGGCCGGTTACCGCGCGAGGCCGACCAGGAAAAGTAGTAGCCGACCATGATGGCCGCAAAGCCCACCATGTGCACGCCAACGATCAGGCCGTAGATGATATCCATGGCCTCACTCTAACGATCGTGTCGGCGCTCAATGAGCCTGCGGGTGAACGGCACGAGCCTGCGCGATAACGCTTCGGCAATTGGCACCCACTGTGCTTGATCCGTGGATCCGCCGACATCATGGATGACCGGCTCAACCGGGTCAGCGCACCTAGCCCTATAAAGCAATCGGACGGCGTTGAAATCCTCAAAGCGACCGGCCGGGGATGACCCGACCCAGTGATCGCTGGTTGCGGCGATGGGATCGATTTCCGAAATGCGCTGACCTGATTCTTCCCAGACCTCTCGCACCACGCCGTCTAGGGGTTGCTCGCCTGGATGGACCCCGCCCCAGGCAGACCCCAGGTGTCTTTGCTATCCGTAAACGAGGTCAACAGAACGGATTCTTGGCCGTCGACCTCTTCAATGACGAGCGCATACGCGGCAATCCGCCGATACGGCAGCGGTGGTTGCACCGTGCTGACCTGATAGCGCAGGACAACGGTCTCTCCCTCGGCAATAGCGTCGATCCAGCGAGCCTGCCACCCTGCGCGGTAAAGCAACACCTCGGGCTGCTCGCCGTGCGCAACAACGATGCGTGGCAACACCTCGCCCTCAGGCGTAGTGGCCTCAATCTCCAGCCTGCTGCTCACGGCACTCCCTCATTTCCATCACCAATGGCGCTGCAACTCTAGCGAATGCGCCCATGAGGCCTTTTCCGGCAACCGAGGATGTTTTCCAGGGTGCACTGGCCGGACTTTGCCTCATGGAGCGGCACCCGCGCGGCGGTAAAGCGCAATGGTTCGCTCCACCACGGCCAGCCAATCCGTGAAGCGCTCCCCCGACCTCTTGGGGCGCGCGGCCTCCAACCGGTCGGGCCGTTCCAAAATCCAGCGCAGCCTAGCCACAAAGTCAGCGTCGCTTCCAGCAAGCCAGCCGTGCCCGTCGGCGACGATGTCGGCCACTCCCGTGTTGGCATACCCCAAAACGGGCAGGCCACTAGCGAGCGCCTCAGCCGCTGCAATCCCAAAGGACTCTTTGCGCGAGCTATTCAGATAGAGGTCGCTGCGAGCATAGAGATCGGCGAGAGTCGGTTGATCCAATCGGCCCGGCAAGCTCACCCAGTCCCAATCCCGTGCAGCGACCCAGGCTCGCATCGGCGCCAGCAAGTGACCATCACCGGCTATCTCCAGCGTTGGCTTTCGTCCCTGGGGCAGTTGAGCACGCACGTGATGCACCGCCTGGATCAGCCCCCAAGGCCGCTTGCGGGTGGCGAACCGTTGAGCGCTAACGAGGTGTGGCTGGCCGCTTGGATCAGCAAGGCTCGCCGCGTGTGTCCACCGCCCAGCATCAACCCCGTTTGGTATGACATCGACCTCGGCTCCCAAGACAGCCTGCAGTTGCTCAGCGGCCGGACCAGAAACGGTCGAGGGCAGGGCACCACCGGCGACCCAGCCTCGCCAACTCCGTGCCCGTAGCGGCAACACCGACTCCCCCACCATCGAGTGCCAGGTGATCGTGGTCGGCAACCCCGCAGCCAACGCCCGCCTGATCGCCATCGCCGCAAAAGGAGCCATCACCCCCAAGTGCGCATGCACAACGTCGGCCCCTGCTATCAAGCTCTCCAAGTCGTCCCCAGCCCACGGATTAATCGGGGCTGGCAGCGGTATGGGTGGGGTCAAGCGATGCACAGTGACTCCCGCTAGCGATGGGCCACGATCATCCCCATCGGCGCTTGGAGTGGCCGTCAGCACGTCCACCTGGTGTCCTGCTTGCGCCAACTGAGCAGCGAGGCCCGACACTTGGGTCTCGATGCCACCAAGTCGGGGCGAAAAGACATCAGAGACGAGGACCACACGCACACAGACACTTTCGCACGAGGTCGCCAGTTAGAGTGATTGAATGCCTCAAACTCTGGTCGCGATCAACGCGCATCCCGATGATGAGGCCCTATTGAGCGGCGGCACGCTGGCACTGGCTGCACAGGCTGGACACCGTGTTGTGCTGGTGACGTTGACCGACGGGGACGCCGGGCCTGCCGCGCAGGAGTTCCGCGCCGGGGGTTTGGGCCAGCAACGCCTGCGGGAACTCCAAGCGAGCGCCAAGGCTCTGGGCGCAGCGCGCGTTGAGTTCGCTGGATATTCAGACTCCGGTATGGGCCCTGAGACGGAGCCTGCACCACCAGGCCGAGAGCGGTTGGTCCAGGCTGACCTGCCACAGATCGTCGATCAGGTGTGCGCCCTGTTGGCCGATGAGACCCCAAACCTGATCCTCGGCTATGACGCTGCTGGTGGCTATGGCCACCGCGACCATGTTGTTGTCCACCACGTTGCTCGAGCTGTCGCTGAGCGGCTGAGCACCCGCTTGCTCGAAGCCACCGCGCCCCGTGAGCCACTGCACCGAGCGCTGCGAGCCCTCGGCGTCGTTCGCCGCTTCGACAATGGCTTTGACCCCGATGAGTGGGCCGATAAGTTCACGCCCTCGGCTGACATCACCCACCGGATCAAGCTGAGCCGGGCAACAGCGATCAGAGCAAAGCGTGCCGCTCTCCAGGCGCATGCCTCACAGGCTTCTGCAGACGCCGGTGCACCCGATCGCACCATGGCGACTCTGCTTCGCCTGCCCCGACCTGCCTTTAGCGCCCTGCTGGGCCGCGAGTATTTTCATGAACCCGCGGGTGCCCCTGTGGCCAAGCCGCTTAAAGACATTTGGATGGTTGCCTGATGACTACCGCACAACCTGAGCCCGGCGGATCACTGCTGGACAAGATTGGCTGGAAGGAAGTGACCCAGTCACTCGTCGGTTTTGCGATCGCGATTGTGTTGCTGGTCTACGGCCTGCCCTGGATCGCCGGGACCACCTGGCCACAAATCGGCGAGCAGATGAAAATGGTCGGTGTCGGCCCTGCGCTGCTGATGGCTGGCCTGTTGATCACAGGGCTGTATTGCTACACCTACACGCTGATCGCCACGCTGCCCGGCCTGACTCACCTGCGGGCCCTGATGGTCAATGCGGCTGGCTCCATGGTCAGCAACATCCTCCCTGGTGGTGGCGCTGTCGGCGTCGCGATGACCTACATGATGTTCCGCTCGTGGGGCTTTAGCCGCCGCAACATTTCGACCGCGATCGTGGTCGGCAGCATCTGGAACCTACTGGCTCGCCTGATCCTGCCCATCATTGGTGCGCTCGTGGTCGTCGTCGGCGCCGTGGCCGCCCCCAATGCCCTCGTTGTGGCCGCCTTTGTGGCTGCTGGTGTGGGCATCATGCTGGTCGGCTTTTTCGTCGCCGTGATCTCCTCCGAGCGCTTCGCCGCCGATGTCGGATCGGTGCTCAAGCGGGCTGTTTCACCACCGACTGGTCGCTTCCCCAGCCTGACCAACGTCGACACCCTGATTGCCGACCAACGTGCACGCACTCACTTGGTCGTCAGCGAAGGCTGGGGGCGGCTGACCCTGGGCCTAGTCGGGATGTTCGGTTTCTTCTTCATCTTGTATGTCGTGGCGTCCCGCTCTGTGGGACTGGACCTGGCCATCGCTGAGTTGCTGGCCGCATACACCTTCCGGCAGTTTTTGACCGTCGTCGCGATCACCCCCGGTGGCCTCGGCGTCACCGAAGTAGGCACCGCCGGCATTCTGGTGGCCTTTGGCGGCGACCCTACTGCCGCCTCAGCCGCAGCCCTGCTCTATGCCGTGTTCACCCACCTGCTCGAAGTGCCACTGGGCCTTGCCGCCTGGGCAGGCTGGTGGTTTGGCCCCCGGCACAAAACGGCAGCCGGGCAGATCGACAACAACAGAAGACCCGCCGACCGCCCCAGATGAGGCGACCGACGGGCCAAAAGTCGAGTCAGGCTAACGATCCGTTAGACGAGTGACCTGACGCTGGTGCGCTTGGGTTGCGATGCTGTCGTCGATCTCATTCGGCAGCCATGATCCGGTGGCTCTGATTGCCGCAATCTCCAGCAGGCTGTCGGCCAATGCTGGATTCGCAGGCAGGATCGGCCCGTGCAGGTAGGAGCCGATGACGTTGTTAGTGCGGGCACCTTCGTCACCATCTTCGGGATTGTTGCCGTTGCCGTGCAGCACCTTGCCAAAGGCGGCCTGGCCCTCGCCCAGCACCGTCGATCCGGAGTGGTTTTCATAGCCGACAACAGTGCCAAACTCAGTCTCTAGCACGACCGGCCCGATCATCCGGGTGGCGTTGCCCTGCGTGGTGACATCCAAAATGCCTAGACCCGGCAGACGCTTGCCTTCGACCGTGATGAATGCCTTGCCCATGAGTTGATACATGCCACAAATCATCAGCATCGGAACGCCATCGTTGGCCAACTCGCGCAGCCGGTCAGCCTGGACATCGAGGTCTTCTTGGACCCGGACCTGCCCGGAGTCCTGACCGCCACCGCCGAGCACCAAGTGAGCCCGCTCGGGCCAGTCAGCGCCTGGGTGGTGGTCATGAACGACCGGGGTATACCCATGCCAGCGCAACCGGGCAGCCATGGCGCGGGTGTTGCCCAGATCGCCATAGATGCTCATTTGCCGCGGATACAGGTGGACCAGGTGGACCTCGCCCTTGCTGGCCTGGTCTTGGTTGGTGGACTCACTCATTATCTGGGTCCTCTCAAAGCGGGCCAGGTCAAACTTGGTCGAGAGCCGACGCCGCAGGTGCATCATCGCGGTGTAGGTGCAGAAGATCCGGGTGGGCTCTCCCTGATGGGCCGCCAGAAAGCTATCCAGGGCTTCATCCAGGTCTGGCTCGACCCGATCAACTTGCACGTCGTCATACTGCAACCGCAAGGCCATGTCGTATGCGCGGACTCCGCTGGTCAGAGCCACTCCCCTTGAGCGCAGCGACTCAAACGACACGTCATAAAGCCACGACACGTCGCGGCCATCGGCATAGTTGTCGTTGATGGCGACCATGGAGGCCACTGGCTCACTGCCGTACGTCCCCAAAGCGACAGTGAAGCCAGCCGGGTTTTTGACCAGCACCAACTCCAGCGGCGAGCCGTTGGCGTCGATGACTTCACCACGACCAAATGGTGGGTTAACTCGCTCCAACGCCATCTGCGCGGTTGCCGGGACGAAACGCTCGTCCAGCAAGACCCGGGCCATCGTGGTGGCCGCCGTCGAGTTGATCATGGCCGCAAGACCACGCTGTCGCAGCTCCAACGGGCCAACATTCGAGCCGCCGGGATAGCGGATCGTGAAGGATTTTGCGTCGTGCGGGTGCAGCAGGCCAGCGGCCGGGCCCAAGGCGGGCGCATCGGCTGGATCGCTGAACCGCACATCATCCTCTTGGATGGCCGGCAGTTGGTCGGCGATCTCCGGGTCGACGGCGAACCACTCAATGCCCACGCCTGGCTGCACAACATCAGCAATCCGAGCGATGAAGGCATCATCGGCGTTCAACACCACCGAGCCATGCGTCTGCTCGGCCAGCGAAGCCAGCAGCTGGGCGGTGTGGTCAATCTCGGCAAATCGGTCCAGCTGGTCACGGGCCACGTTGAGCAGCAGCGAGTGGGTTGGCTTCACAACCTGGGCAAACTTCAGTGAGTGCGCCTCGTCCAACTCAACGACAGCCACATCAGCCTTTAGCCGCCCAGAAAGGCCGACCTCGCCCAACATGGAAGAGATCACGCCGCGGGTGAAGTTGCTGCCAGTGGGGTTGGTGAAGACGCTCAATCCGTGCGCGCGAAGCACCGCGACCAGCATCTTGGTGGTGGTCGTTTTGCCATTGGTGCCGCTGACCACGACGACGCCGTGAGCAAGCTCGCCCAGGGTGTGCGCCAAGATCTGCGGGTCAACCTTTTCAGTGACCAGCCCAGGCAGGGCTGAGCCGCCGCCACGCAGGCGCGATGCTGTTCGAGCAGCCTTGCCCACCGCAATCGCGGCACTCGTGCGAACTTGTGTCAGCAGATCCACGCGGTGATCACTCCCACTCGATGGTGCCCGGAGGCTTGCTGGTCACGTCGAGCACCACACGGTTGACGTCATCAACCTCATTGGTGATGCGCGAAGAGATGCGCGCCAAGACTTCGTAGGGCATCCGAGTCCAATCGGCCGTCATCGCGTCCTCGCTGGAGACTGGACGCAACACAATCGGGTGACCATAGGTGCGGCCATCGCCTTGCACACCAACCGAGCGGACATCAGCCAGCAGCACGACCGGGCACTGCCAGATATCGCGGTCAAGCCAGCAGCACTCAACTCATGTCGTGCGATGGCGTCTGCGCGTCGCAAGATCGACAGGCGGTGCTCGTCGACGGCTCCGACAATGCGGATAGCCAAACCCGGCCCGGGGAAGGGCTGGCGCCAGACGATCTCGTCCGGCACGCCCAACTCGAGGCCAACCTGACGAACCTCGTCCTTAAACAGGGTGCGAAGTGGCTCGATCAGCTTGAACTGCAGGTCATCGGGCAGGCCACCAACGTTGTGGTGGCTCTTGATGTTGGCCGTGCCGCTGCCCCCACCAGACTCGACCACGTCGGGATAGAGCGTGCCCTGGACCAGGAACTCGACTGGGTGGTCATCGTCGCCAGTGTTGCCGACGATGTCCCGAGCCGCCTGCTCAAAGACACGAATGAACTCGCGCCCAATGATCTTGCGCTTCTCTTCAGGGTCGCTGACCCCAGCCAGAGCATCCAAGAAGCGCTGGCGGGCATCAACGATGACCAAGTCGACGCCGGTGGCTTGGACGAAGTCCAACTCGACCTGCTCAACTTCGCCTTGGCGCAGCAGACCGTGGTCGACGAAGACACAGGTCAGTTGGTCGCCGACGGCTTCATTGACCAATGCCGCCGCCACCGAGGAATCCACTCCACCAGAGAGCCCGCAAATCACCCGAGACTGGCCGATTTCGGCCTTTACCCCGGCGATCAGGTCTTGGGCGACGTTGGCACTGGTCCACGTCGGCTCCAGGCCGGCACCGCGGCGCAGGAAGTTTTCCAAGACCCGCTGGCCGTACTTGGAGTGCAGCACCTCGGGGTGCCATTGCACGCCATAGATGCGTCGCTCATCGTCCTCAAAGGCTGCCACTGTGGTGCCCGGCGTTGTGGCCGTCACCCGGGTGCCTTCCGGGGCAACGCTGACCGAGTCGCCGTGCGACATCCATACCGACTGCTGTTCGGGTTGTCCGTTGAACAACGTCGAGTCAGTGTCGGTGATGTGCGTTGGCGTCTGGCCGTATTCGCGGTGCCCGGTCCGAGCGACCTCGCCGCCTAGCGCGCGGGCCAGGACCTGGAAGCCGTAGCAAATGCCGAACACCGGCACCCCGGCGGTCACCAAGTCAGTTTCCAGGGACGGTGCACCCTCGGAATAGACCGACGACGGCCCTCCGGAAAGGATGACTGCCGCAGGGTTCTTAGCCAGCATCTCTGCGCTGGACATCGTGTGCGGCACGATCTCGCTGTAGGTGGACGCCTCGCGAACTCGGCGGGCGATGAGCTGAGCGTATTGGGCGCCAAAGTCCACAACCAGGACGGGGCGCTCCACGAGTGTCTCGGTCACCCTGGCATGCTACCGGCGTCGGCGTGCCGAGCCGATATTTGTGCTTGAGCCTGTGCTGAAACGCGGCGCTCAACCACAAAAGACAGGAAGGGCACGACACCGGCCAACATCACGCCAACCATCTTCCCAAGGCCCCACCGCAGGTCGAATCCCAAAATCACAACCGCAGCCAAATAGACCATGTAGAGGAATCCGTGCGGCTGAGCCCACCAGTCCAAGATGTGGATGTCGAAGCCGTAGCGAAGCACCATGTGCAGCGTCAGCACGAGCAAGGCCACACCAACGATGAAAGCCATCACTTTGAAGAAATTCAGCTTCTTTTGATCAGTCACGCCCGCACCTTATGTTTCGTATCTGTGTTCTCGCTGGTCTCGTCGTCTTCGTGCGCTGCTTGATGCAGGAAGCGGAAGTACATGTAGACCGCGAAGGCCGCGAATACCCACCATTGCAGGGCATAGCCCAGATTTCCCCAGTCGATGTCGCGGTTGGCCAGGGTCGGTGGCGGCACCTCAGCGACCGAGTCCGCACTCACTTGCGGGCTCTCGTCGGTGGCAAAAATAAAGGCGTTGTATAGGTCGTCGTCCCAGGCATTGATCAGCACACCCAGATCCACCGAGGTCATCAAGTTGTTAGCCAAGTCCACATCGAGTGCGGGCGACTCCCCTGGCGCCAAAGTGCCGGTCACGGTTACACCAGTCGCTGGCGGCAGGTCAGCGTCCACGGGATCAGCAACCCACCCGCGCAGGACCAGCAGCACCCCCTGCGATGTGTCCAGGGCGTCATCACCCAATAGCCGAGGTCGCCATTGAGCACTCGGTCAGGCACATAGAACTGACGCTCTGCGTCATAACTGCCCTCTGCGATCACCGGCTTGCCGGACCCGTCCTCGGGAAAGGCACTGCGAGGCTCAGTGACCTGGGTAATCGCGACCGGATCGAGCAATGCCTGCTCGGCCAGGAGGTCCACGCTTTCCTGACTTGTGGCGTTAGACCATTGCCACAAGCCAAGCCGGAAGAACGAATACACCACGATCAGGAGAACAGCTAAGAGTGCTAGCCATCGTGGGGATAGAGCGGTCTTGAGCATGTGAGGTTCTAGACCGCCAACTGCGAATCGTCGAAGACAATCAGGCTGCCGCCATAGCAAGCCACCCACACCTGTTGGGTCGCGGCGTCATAAGTAATACCGATGGGGTTGGCGTCGGTGGGCTCCGTCTGGAGCACCTCCATGTCTTCCGTGCTGATCTTGGACACCGAAGGCTCGTAGTAGTTGACCACATAGAGCGCAGAGCCATCAGGCGACATCGACATACTGCGGGGCTCGCGATCAGTGATGACTTCATCCACTACCTCGTCCGTGGCAGTGTCGATCTTGTAGATCGTGTCGCCACCGCTGACCGCCATATAGAGGTATGCGCCGTCCGGGCTCAGGTTGAGGTGACGGGGTTTACGCGGGGTATCCATGACAACTTCACTGGTCCCGGCCTCAAGGTCAATCTTGAATAACTTGTCGGCATACATGGCAGCCACGTACGCGGTGTTGTTATCCGGCATCACGTCAATGCCACGAGGAGCCGCCGCGATCGGGATCACTTCGGTTTCGGTGGCCGATTCGATGTCGACCACCGAGACCGTTGAGTCACACCAGTTGCTGACGAGGACTCGGGTTTGGTCAGGGTGATGTCGACATACTTCGGCACTGCGCCGACCTCAATGACCTGATCCCACTCCATTTCGGCGGCGTTGAAGCGATAGAGAAAACTCGCGCCGACACCGGAAGCGGGTGAACAGTCGTCAAAGCCTTGAGTGCCGTAGTTTTCGCCATACATCGTGTACTGCGACACGTAGGCGAATTGGCCATCGTCGGTCCAGGCCGCTTCAACAGGAGCGCCCTGCGAGACCCCGGGTGGCCCTCAATCCCGTATTCGGACATATCGATGTTGTCGCTCATCGTCGCGACCAACTCGTGTGAGGCCGAGTCATAGACCGTCGTCGAGTGGCTGTACATCATGTTGTTAGCAATCACGAGGCCGTGTCCGTTAGCCACCACTGACTTGGGTGTGATGTCGCCCGTGATGTAGTCAATCTGCTCCATCATTGTCTGGTCAGACGGCTCGGTTGGCTCTTGAGCGGCCTCTTCGGTGTCGGCGTCTTCACTGCTCTCGCCCTCGGAGCCATCCGTCTGCGACTCTTCAGAAGAATCGGCGTTGGCATCGACAGCGACTGAAGTTGCGTCTTCGGCTGACTCGTCGCCGAAGGCAAAACACGCAGTCAGAGAACCAGCGGCGACTAGGGCCACCGCACCAAGAGTGATCCGCCGACGTCGGCGATAGATCGCATCGTTACGCACACGCATGTGAGCACCTTTCACGGGATCTCCTCCAGACTAGACGGTTGTTCACTGCGAGAGACCCAGACCCGCGGTGGACGGCCTTTTCCCCACGGACCGATGCGTGGACCCAGAAATTGGGCATTCTCTAAGTCAACGCCGACCGGGAACTGCGCGCCAATCAGCACGGCTGGCCCCAGAAAACGCGCACCGCGCAGAGATACCGCGGCCGCGAAAAAGGCGTCAACAAAAATGGCACGCCCACCAAAGACGGCGTTGGTGAAGTCAACGCGCCCTAAGCAGTGCACTCGCTCAAAGACGCTAACCCCGTCGAAGTGGACGTCCGAGAAGTCCAGGTCCAGGTGGGCCCAGGACACCTCATCAGAAGAACGAAGCCGGTCAGCAATCTGTTCCGTCACGGCCTGAGGGCACCCGTTTTGGCGCAGCGCCGTCGTGAAAACAGCCAGATTGGCCTGATTTGGGTCAGCATCCACCCGTGAAATCAGCGAATCAAGGCCGGTTCGCATTACGGCGAAACTACGACCTCGACGCGCTGGAACTCTTTCAGGTCGGTGTAACCCGTGGTCGCCATAGCGCGACGCAGGGCGCCCATCAGGTTCGTCTCGCCACAGGCATCGATGCCCGGACCGAGCAGGATCTGCTCCAACGAACCGGCGGTGCCAACCTCGACGCGCTCGCCGCGCGGCAGTTCAGGGTGGTGCGCTTCAGAGCCCCAGTGGAATCCACGTCCCGGCGCTTCCTCGGCGCGAGCCAACGCTGCGCCCAGCATCACGGCGTCCGCACCACAGGCGACAGCCTTGACGATGTCACCGGAGGTCCCGACGCCACCGTCAGCGATCACGTGCACATACCGACCACCGGACTCGTCCAAGTAGTCCCGGCGGGCAGCGGCAATGTCAGAGATCGCGGTAGCCATCGGGGTGAGGATGCCCAGCGTCTTACGGGTGCGGTGGGCTGAGCCACCGCCAAATCCGACCAGCACACCGGCGGCACCCGTGCGCATCAGGTGCAGGGCCGCCGTGTAGGTGCCAGCACCACCAACGACGACTGGCACGTCCAACTCGTAGATGAAGCGCTTGAGGTTCAGCGGCTCGGATCGGCTGGAGACGTGCTCCGCCGACACCGTGGTGCCGCGAATCACGAAGAGGTCGACACCAGCGTCAACCACGGCTTTCCAGTGCTGGGCCGTGTTCTGCGGAGACAAAGCGCCAGCGACCGTGACGCCACCATCACGAACCTGCTGCAAACGGGCGGTGATCAACTCGGCCTGGATGGGAGCGGAGTAAAGCTCACGCATAGCTGCCGTGCACTCTTCGGCGGGCAACGCGGCGATCTTGCTCAGGTGTGCCTGCGGGTCCTCATAGCGGGTCCAGAGGCCCTCGAGGTCGAGCACGCCCAATGCACCCAAGTTGCCCAGGGCAATCGCCATGTCAGGGGACATCACCGAGTCCATCGGCGCTGCCATGACCGGCAAATCAAAGTGGTACGCGTCGATTTGCCAGGACAGTGACACGTCTTCGGGGTCACGGGTACGACGCGAGGGCACCACCGCAATGTCGTCAAAGGAGTAGGCGCGGCGGGCGCGCTTGGCTCGGCCAATCTCGAAGTCAGTCACGCGGGATAACCTACCTGGTCGTGTAGTTGGGGGCTTCGACAGTCATCTGAATGTCGTGCGGGTGGGACTCTTTGAGCCCAGCAGCCGTAATCTGCACGAACTGCCCACGCTCCTTGAGCTCACGCACATTACGCGCTCCGACATAGAACATTGACTGTCGCAATCCACCGATGAGTTGATAGGCAACTGCTGCCAGCGGGCCACGGTAGGCGACCTGCCCTTCAATGCCCTCGGGCACCACCTTGTCGTCATCGGCGACATCGCCCTGGAAGTAGCGGTCCTTGGAGTACGACTTGCCGCGGCCCCGCGACTGCATCGCGGCGAGACTGCCCATACCCCGGTAGGACTTGTACTGCTTGCCGTTGATGAAGACCAACTCCCCGGAGACTCTTCACACCCAGCCAGCAGCGAGCCCAGCATCACGGTGTCAGCACCGGCGACGAGGGCCTTGGCGATGTCACCAGAGAACTGAAGGCCACCATCGCCAATCACGGGAACCCCTGCGGGGCGAGCCGCTCGCGCGGCTTCGTGGATAGCCGTCACCTGAGGCACACCGACACCCGCGACGACACGTGTGGTGCAGATCGAGCCGGGGCCGACCCCGACCTTTACCGCGTCCGCACCGGCATCGATGAGCGCCTGGGCACCAGCGCGGGTGGCGACGTTGCCACCGATCACGTCCACGTGGCTGGCACTTGGCTCAGCCTTAATCCGACGAATCATGTCGGTAACGCCACGGGCGTGGCCGTTAGCAGTGTCGACAACGAGAACGTCGACGCCAGCCTCCACGAGTCGCATCGCTCGGTCCCAAGAGTCGCCGAAGAAGCCGATCGCGGCGCCGACCCGGAGTCGGCCGGCATCGTCCTTGGTCGCCAGCGGGAATTGCTCGCTCTTGGTAAAGTCTTTGACAGTGAACAGACCGCGCAGCACATTGTCGGCGTCAACGATCGGCAACTTCTCAATCTTGTTGGCGCCAAGGAGACGCAGCGCCTCGTCCTTGTCGACCCCCACCTGCGCCGTGACCAAGCCATCGGAGGTCATGATCTCGCGCACCGGGATGCTGTAGTCATTTTCGAAACGAATGTCACGGTTGGTGACGATGCCAATCAGGCGACCCTCGTCATCAACAACCGGCAGGCCAGAGATACGGAACTGGCCGCACAACTCATCCATTTCAGCCAGCGTCGCATCAGGGGAAATGGTGATCGGATCCGTCACCATGCCGTTTTCGGACCGCTTCACCCGGTCCACGTGGGCTGCTTGGTCCTCGATCGACAGATTGCGGTGCAAAATGCCCAGGCCGCCCTCGCGAGCCATCGCAATGGCCATCCGAGACTCGGTCACCGTGTCCATGGCAGCAGACACCAACGGCATCCGCAGAGTTATCCGTCGAGTCAACTGGGTCGTCGTCTCTGCTTCGCTGGGGATCACGTCAGTCTCCCCGGCAATAACAGCACGTCGTCGTAGGTCAGGCCGAGTTGGGCGATCGCGGATGGTGCATCAAGTGAGGAGGCGCCAGAGGTCATTCTCCAATTGTATGCCGGTCCCCCGTAAGTTATTCAATCCGATTGGAGGTTGGTTCCGAATAACTCTTGACCTGGGCGTTTAGTCAGGATACTAATGAGTAAGAAATTCGTCAGGGCCTGCACCGTATACCCACCCTGAAGTCGATCGAGGGGAACCCGTGGCGGAGATGGCACGGCAGCCGGGACCGGTTGCGCAACTATGGGAGTGGCAGTATCGCGGCTTGTGCCGCGCGGTGAGCCCGGAGGTGTTTTTTCACCCAGAAGGTGAGCGTGGCCCCGCGCGTCGACGACGTGACGAACGAGCAAAACAAGTGTGTCGGGAGTGCCCCGTGCTCCAACAATGTCGTGAACATGCTCTCACCGTTCGGGAGCCATACGGCGTCTGGGGAGCTATGACCGAGGCAGAGCGTGAGCAAGCAGTGAGCGCGATGGCGTAGGCCATCCCCGCTTCGGAAGAGCAAAGGGCTGATTCACCACTGTGGTGAATCGGCCCTTTGTGCCCTCAGTCGGGACTAACGATCAGTGGCTGTGGCCGTGACCGTGTCCTGCGGGTGCATCGTCTGCATCTTCGGGCTTGTCCACGACGAGAACGTCGGTGGTCAAGACCATCGCGGCGATGGATGCTGCGTTGCGCAGTGCCGAGCGGGTGACCTTTACTGGGTCGATGACGCCAGCGGAGATCAGCTCGCCGTATTCGCCAGTAGCGGCGTTCAGGCCCTGACCGTCAGGCAACTCGGCGACCTTAGCGGTTGCCACGTAGCCCTGCAGGCCAGCGTTCTCGGCGATCCAACGCAGCGGCTCAGCAGCAGCCTTGCGCACGATGTTGGCGCCTACGCGCTCGTCGTCAGGCAGGTCAAGTTCGTCGATGGCGACGCTGGCGTGAACCAGTGCCGAGCCACCGCCGGCGATGATGCCCTCTTCGATCGCTGCACGAGTGGCCGAGACGGCGTCCTCAATGCGGTGCTTCTTTTCCTTGAGCTCAACCTCGGTGTGCGCACCGACCTTGATCACGCAAACGCCACCGGAGAGCTTTGCGATGCGCTCCTGCAACTTTTCGCGGTCCCAGTCGGAGTCGCTGGCGTTGATCTCGGCCTGCAACTGGGCGACGCGCGCGGCGACGTCCTCGCTGGTGCCGTCGCCCTCAACGATGGTCGTGCCGTCCTTGGTGGCCACGACGCGGCGTGCTCTACCCAAGACGTCCAGGCCAACCTGGTCGAGCTTGAGGCCGACCTCTTCAGCGATGACCTGACCGCCGGTGAGGATGGCCATGTCCTGCAGCATCGCCTTGCGACGGTCACCGAAACCAGGAGCCTTGACGGCAACGCCGTTGAAGCTGCCACGGATCTTGTTGACCACCAGGAACGACAGCGCTTCGCCGTCGACATCCTCGGCGATGATCATCAACGGCTTGGAGCCGTCTGCGATGACCTTTTCCAGCAGGGGCAGGATGTCGTTCAAAGCGGAGATCTTGCCCTGGTGCAGCAGCACGTAGGCGTCTTCCATGACAGCTTCCATGCGCTCGCTGTCGGTCACCATGTACGGCGACAGGTAGCCCTTGTCGAACTGCATGCCCTCGGTGAAGTCCAGGTCCATCTGCATGGTCGAGGACTCTTCGACGGTGATGACGCCGTCCTTGCCGACCTTGTCGAAGGCCTCAGCAATGAGCTGACCGATCGTCTCGTCCTGAGCCGACAGGCTCGCGACCTGAGCGATCTCGTCGCGACCATCGACCTCACGGGCCGAAGCCAGCAGACGGTCCGAAACGGCGACAACAGCCTTGTCGATGCCGCGCTTGAGTGCCGACGGAGCGGCGCCAGCGGCAACGTTACGCAGGCCTTCCTTGACCATGGCCTGAGCCAAAACGGTCGCGGTGGTGGTTCCATCACCAGCGACGTCGTTGGTCTTGGTGGCGACCTCCTTGGCCAGCTGGGCACCCATGTTTTCGTACGGGTCTTCCAACTCAACCTCGCGAGCGATGGTCACACCATCGTTCGTGATCGTGGGTGCGCCCCACTTCTTGTCCAACACGACGTTGCGACCCTTCGGGCCCAACGTCACCTTGACGGCGTTGGCGAGAGCGTCAACACCGCGCTCCAACGACTTGCGTGCGTCGTCGTTAAATTCCAGTTCCTTGGCCATATACAGCCGATTCCTTCCGCGTTAGCCCCATCAATTGATGTGGGCGGGAAACATCTGGGTTGAACGGGCTACGCCCCGGCCGCCGGATTGTTGTCAGGCTCCGGGGCGCAATCAGCTCGTTCAGCCGCCGACGACGGCCAGAATGTCGCGTGCGGACAGGATGAGGTACTCCTGGCCGGCGTACTTGACCTCGGTGCCGCCGTACTTGCTGTAGATCACGCGGTCGCCAATGGTGACATCCATCGGGACGCGGTTGCCGTTGTCGTCAATGCGACCGGGGCCGACTGCCAGGACCTCGCCCTCCTGGGGCTTTTCCTTGGCGGTGTCGGGGATCACGAGGCCGGAAGCAGTGGTCTGCTCTGCTTCGACTGCCTTGATCACAATGCGGTCTTCGAGCGGCTTGATAGCAACTGACACAGTAGGGCCTTCCCTTTCGTCAGCGTCGGCCCTGTTTGGGTCGACGGTTCGTTGTTTTCACTCAATCGACTCGGCTGCCGTCGCGGGGATCAACCGAGGCGCTTCTGGCACTTGCATGCCGCGAGTGCTAATACGAATTTAGGCTTGCACTTAGCACTCGGTCAAGCCGAGTGCCAGAAGCATCGGTATGCAGGCCTCGCCGCGCACCCTTTTGGCTACAGCAAGGGGTGCAACGGCTTGAGCATGAACTCTGCTCCGCGGTGCACCAACGTGCGCTCTTCCCACATTTTGAGCGTCAACTCTTCGCAGTTGGTGAGGTCGTTACGGAAGATATCTTGCATCACGCTGGCCTGATCCCGGTCGAGGATTTGCAGGTTGACTTCGTAGTTGCCGAGAGTGACAACCGGTCAATGTTGGCCGTGCCGACCGTGGTCCATTTGCCGTCCACTGTCGCGGTCTTCGCGTGCACCATGGCGTCTTGATACATAAAGAGGCGCACCCCACCCGCGAGCAACGTGGCGAAATAGCTGCGCGAGACCACGTCAGCGATCACGTGATTTGAGCGTTGCGGCAGGATGACCCGCACATCAACTCCCCGCGCAGCTGCAGCCATCAGGCCTTCTTGGATCTCACGGTCGGGGATGAAGTAGGCCTGGGTGATCCAGATCGACTCGGTCGCTCGGTCAATCGCCTCGAGGTAGAGGCCACGAACGGGGTACACAATGCGGCTGGGCTCGTTGCGAGCAGCCCGGATGGCGGGGTCCCAACTGGGCGTGCCGCTGTCCGGCAGATCCGTTAAGCCACGGCGTTTGTGCCGATTCCAGAAGTCAACGAAGGTGTTTTCCAACTCCCCACGGCTTCGCCCTGCAATCGCACATGCGTGTCTCGCCATTGCGTCGCATACAGGGATCCGATGTTGTAGCCACCGACAAAACCGACGTCGCCATCAACAATCAGCATCTTGCGGTGGTCGCGGCCAGTGCGGCGCACATCGACGAAGGCGAAATAGCGAACGGTGGGAAACTGCAAGACCTCAACTTTATCCGGGAAGGTCTTGAACTCCCCGGGCACGACGAGGTTGGCGAAGCCGTCGAAGACGAGACAGACCGTGACACCCCGATTGGCTGCCGCGATAAAGGCGTCCTTGAACTGCTGGCCCACCTCATCGCCCTTCCAGATATAACTGGCGAAGTAAATGTAGTCGGTAGCCTCGTTGATGGCCTGGAGCATCGCGCTATAGACATGCGCGCCATACGTGTAGGTCGTTAGGTGGTTTTCTGAGACTTTTAGCTCACGGGGAGGGGTGTCGGGAGCCTGGTGCATCTTCGTGGTCCGGCTCTTACGAATGGCGTCGACACCGATAACACCGGCTGCCACCGCGACCTGGGCACCTAGCGCGAGCGCCGCAAGTTGGGCGGCGTCACCTGGCAGCGACTTTGCTCGTTGTCGTAGCCAATCAGGCCAATCAGATCCCATGGGGTCTATTAGATCAGTCGCTCCTGAGCGTCACAGGAGCTGTTATCCGCCTGAGAGAATGCAGGAGTGGACCCGCAGATCGTCGCCGAGTTGGCCAGCCCACCTGGGCGAGAGCTGATTCGCCTGGTGCAGCCCTACCGCGAGGACCACGTTCTCAAGCAGCACACGAGGATGCGCGAATTAGGTCACCGGCCAGAACTGACTTCGGCGGTGCTAACTCAGGCAAAGCTACAAGAGCGAGCTAAGGCCAAGTTTGGCGGCTTAGCCACTGACCTTCTCTTCACCAGCGACGGGGTCGAACAAGCCACCCGCGTCGAAGTCGCGGCCCTGCACGCCGCCCGGTTTGCCGCAGCGGGTCTGAAAACCACTGGGACCTGGGCTGCGGTATTGGCGCTGATGCGCGGGCGACGGCGGCCGCGGGTCTGCCCGTAACAGCCGTCGAAATGGACCCCGGAACGGCAGCCATTGCGGCAGCAAACTTGGCCGCCTTTGATCTGGCCCGCGTCATCACCGGCACGATTGAAAGTCTGGATCTGAGCCTGGGGCCCGACACAAGCATCTGGCTCGACCCGGCTCGTCGCGTTGCCGGGGTCTCGAATGCCAGCGGACGAAGCCAGCGCATTAGTGGCCTAGAAGAGATGGCCCCGCCGTGGAGCGTGGTGCAGGAGTTGGCGACAAGGGCTGGTGCCGCTGGTGCGAAGTACAGCCCTGGCTTCCTGTGCAGAGCATTCCCGCTCAGGCCGAAGCTGTCTGGGTCTCGTTTGCCGGAGTCGCTCTGGAATGCTCGTTGTGGTGGGGTGCCGCTGTCGAGTCGCCGGGACGCTCTGTCGTGCGTTCGCTGGCTGGCGGCGGTGGCGAATGGGTCCGTTTGGGCGAATCTGACGTCGCATCTTCATGGCCGACCAACCGTGTTTGGCCCGATCTCGAGCCCGGGATGTTCCTCTACGACCCGGACAAGGCTGCACTAGCGGCGGACCTATTGGGCGCGGTCGCGAGCGTCGTCGGCGGCGATGAGATCGGCCCGGCGACTGGCTATCTCGTCGCCCGCGAGCAAATCGACACGGGATGGGCCAGGCGTTGGCGCATCCATGAAGTGCTACCCTCAACGTCAAGGCCATCCGGGCTTGGGCCCGCAGTCACGACGTGGAAACCTGACGCTCAAGCGACGCGGTCACGGCCCTGATCCAGAGGTCTTGCGCAAACAGTTGAAACTCAAGGGCAAGGCCGAAGCCACCCTGGTTTTGACCCGCGCTGGCAACGAGTTGGTGGCTATCTGGGTCGAGCTGGACGGACCCTCCCACTCGAATTGCGCACATAATCCGCGAACCCAGCACCCGTCATACCTCGTGGTGGCGGGTGCCTTTCAGACCGCTGAAGCGTTCAACGTCCTCGGTGGTGCCGGAGATCACTAACTCATCCCCCTGGCCGATGACCGTCTCGGGGACCGCGTATTCAAACGGCTGCCCAGGTCGCTTCACGCCGACGACGCTGATGCGGTGGTGTGTCCGCACTGCAGAAGTGGCCAAGTCCTTGTCCCAAGTCTCGGTCGGAGCGTAGGTGCGGGCGATGGCGAAGCCGTCTTCGAACTCCAGATAGTCCGAGAGCCCGCCACTGACCATGTGCGCCACACGGGTGCCCATGACGTACTCCGGGTAGATCACCTTGGTCGCCCCGATGCTCTGCAGGATCTTGCCGTGCTTGCGGGTGATGGCCTTGGCATAGATGGTTTTCACCCCGGCCTCCACGAGGGTAATGACGCTGAGCACGCTGGCCTCAATGTCAGAGCCGATGGCGACCACCGCGCTGTCCAACTGCCCCAAGCCCAGCTGCCGCATCGCTTCGCCGTCGGTGGCGTCCGCCTGCACTGTGTGGGTGAACTCATCAGCAAACCGCTGCACTCGTTCGGCATCCTCATCGATCGCCAAGACATCGATGCCTTGGCGGACCAGCGACTCGGCAACCGCTGATCCGAACCGGCCCAACCCGATGACTGCAACAGCACTGGCCCCACCTCGCCGTCCTCGTTTAGCCAACAATGGGTCGCTCCTGGGGTAGTCGGTATTGCCGATGGCGGGTTTTGAGAGCCAATGCTGAAGCCACCGTGATGGAGCCTACGCGGCCAATGAACATCAGAGCCATCAAAATCACCTGCGCGATGGGCGGCAGATCGGCGGTAATGCCCGTGGACAAACCCACGGTGGCAAAGGCAGAAACCACCTCAAAGCTGACATCCAGCGGTGGCAGGTCGGTCACGGCCATCGTCAACACAATCGAGACCGCCACGAGCCCAACCGCCAACAGCGCCACGGTGAGTGCCTGACGCTGGACTGAGTTAGCGATCTGACGGCCACCGATCGTGACGTCTGGCTCGCCGCGAATCTCGGCCAAGATGACATAGCCGAGGATGAAAAACGTGGTGACCTTGATGCCGCCTGCGGTCCCGGCACTGCCACCGCCGATGAACATCAGGCCCGTCGTGATCGCTTCGGTTTCATCACGCACCAGGCCATAGTCAACGCTGTTAAAACCCGCGGTGCGTGGGAAAACTCCCCGCCGATCGACCCAAAGATCTGGCCGGCCAGTGATTGGTCGGCGAGAGTGCCTCCGGTCGCGGTCTCAAAGAGGGAGAACAGCCCGATGCCCACAAACAGCAAGATCGCGGTGCCCCACAACGTCAATCGGGTATGCAGTGACCAACTGTGCGGGGTGCGCCAGCGGCGGCCAACCTCCGCAACACCGGAAACCCCAAACCGCCAAGAATCACTGCAGCGCAGATGGGCAGCACGATCCACGGGTCAGAAACGAAACTGACCAAACTGTCAGAGCGGAGGGCAAATCCGGCGTTGTTGAAGGCCGAGCCGGCGTGGAAGACCCCATTCCAGATTGCCGACCCCCAGACATCGTCGTAGCCGAAGCGAAACCGCAGCGTGAGCAGCACCGCCACGATGGCTTCTAGCCCCAAGATCAACGCGATCACCCGCCGGATGACTCGTCGAACATCTCCTAGGGCGATGGTCTTGGTTTCAGCCTGGGCGACCAAGGTTGATCGCAGCCCTAGCTTGCCGCGCACTGCCAAGGTCAGCAGGGTTGCGAGCGCCATGACGCCCATCCCGCCGACGTGAATCAGCGCCAAGATGACGCCTTGGCCAAGGGGGTCCAGTAGGTCGCGGTGTCCACGGTGATCAGACCAGTCACACAGACGGCTGACACGGTGGTGAAAGCAGCCACCATCAGGTCCGCCGACGATCCAGGCGTGCGCGAAACAGGCAACATCAACAGCAAGGTGCCAATGATCACCGCGGCTGCGAAGGCCGCGGTGACGAGGCGGGCCGGTTGGGCCCAACGGGAGCGCACGAATAGCGATCATCCGCTTCTTTGGTCGGTAGAGCAACTAAGCATCGAAGCAGACCTGACAGGTTCCAATAGCGCTGGCCAGGAGTCCAGGACTCTAGCCAGATGGCGGGGCGGGCCGTAGCATCGCCTTGGTGTCGAAGACCTACCGTTTCGTCCTTGCCGTCGCCGGCGCCAGCGTGGCTCTCTCGGGATGCTCCTCAACGAACAACGGCGGAGCCCCGAGCGAACCAACCAGTGAACAAGATGCGTCGTTCGCAACCGAGTTTTCCGTGCATGGAGGGCTCGCTGAACTGGACAATGTCGACACCGAGCCCAAGGATCCCGTGTTGATCCACATGGTCGACTTTGACCAGGCCTCGGCAGCGGCCGACATACCGGCTCTTTCGCCGGATTCGACACCGGAGGAAATTAGGTCATGGGCAGAAGCAGTTGGCTCTGGTCAGTCGGGCGCCGGCATCAGCGTGACAACGCCTGAGTTTCTCAGTTCAGTTCTTGCCGACCCCGAGGCAATATCCGAAGAGTTTGGTTGGAGCTTCGGCGCTGTGGACCGGTATAGCGAGGCGGCGGTAGGCAGCGAGCGATTCACCGTTCTCGCCGGTCAGGTCAGTTGGCCCGAAGGGCTTCCAGAAGTGGCACCTGGCGTCAAAACGGTCGGTGAGGGTGACGACTACGCGTCTAATCCCGACTCTGCGAGCAGACTTCGAATCACTGGTCGGCCGCTGCGTGTTGGTGAGCGTGATGGTCTTGCCGCCGCTTCGTGGGGAACGCCTCCGCTTGAAGAGTGGGTTGATGGCGCCTACCAATCATTTGCCGACAGTGCCGGCCTCGAGGCCGCCGCTGAGTCGCTCGATTCGCACGATGTGTTTTCAGCAACCCTGGCTCAGAGGTCCTTTGGTATCGAGACCTTGGCCGGGATGCAGGGCACTCCTGAAACACTCGAAAAACTATCCGAAGAAGCAGTCGACGAACCATTTTCTATCGTCGGCACCGGACTCACAGCGACCGAAGACGGGCTCAACCACGTGATTGTCTATGTGTTCGATTCGCCTGAGGTTGCCTCCGCTGCGCAACCTCAACTCGAAACGATTTGGACGACCAAGACATCTTCGTCGCTGGGCACAAATTTCAGCGAAATCGTGGACAGCCCGGTTTTTGAGCAGGACGGTCAGGTCGTCATGATCACAGCCGCGGTAAGTGACTCAGCACCACCACAACTCTTCACGGGGGTGTTGTTCAATGGCGACCTCGCATTCCTGCACGACTGAGCCAACTTCGCCTGACTACATGGCGGCCGAGTTCATGTCCGGGGTCGGCCGCGAGAAGCCACGGGTGATGACCAGCAGGTACGTCAACCCCAGCAAGAGCCAGATGGCGCCCACCGTCAGGGCCCGACCATCAAGTTGAGTGAGCAGGTAGAGATCCACGACCGCGCCAATGATCGGAAAGATCAGATAGCGCACCTTGCTTAGCGAACTGTCGCGGTGCTTGAAGGAAAGCCACCACTGCAATGTTGACCAGGGTAAATGCAGTGAAGGCACCAAAGTTGATGAAGGACGTGGACGTGGTGACGTCGAGGAAGATCGCGCCGAGTCCGATAACACCGCAGAGCACGATGTTGAACACCGGCGTGCGGAAACGCTCAGAGAGCCGACCGAAAAGCCCTTCGGCAAGACACCGTCACGCCCCATGGCGTACATCAGCCGTGCTGCACTTGCCTGGGCGGCCAGGCCGGAAGTGAACTGGCCAATGATCAAGCCGGCTAGGAAGATCGCGCCAAAGAACGCCCCGCCGATGGTCACGGCGAGATCTGCGGCCAGTGAGTCGGCATTGTCGAAGACCGCACCCGGGGCAACCAGAGAGACGACATAAGAAACAACCACAAAGACAAGACCGCCGATGAGCGCAACCAAGAAGATCGCGCGGGGAATCGTCTTCTCAGGGTCTTTGGTGTCTTCGGTCAAGGTGCTGACGGCATCAAAGCCCAGGAAGGAGTAGGCCGCGATGGCTGCGCCCGCAGCCGCACCTGACAGGCCGCTGCCACCCACGAACGGGGTGACTGAGAACAGGCTGGCAGAGCCATTAATCAGGTAGACGAGCGCGAGCACGACGAAGAAAATCAGCACCAGGACTTGGAACGTCATCAGCGCAAAGTTGGCCTTGTCTGCCACCTGCAGCCCGATGATGTTCAGCGCTGTTGTGATCACGACGAAGCCAACGATCCACATCCACATCGGGACGTCGGGGAACTGTCCGTTGAGATAGGCCCCACCAATCAGCCAGATCACCAACGGCAAGAACAGGTAGTCGAGCAAAACCGTCCAGCCGACAACGAATCCGGCTCGCGCGTCCAGTGCGCGGCGCACGTAGGTGTAGGCCGAGCCAGCCACCGGGTACTGCTTGGCCATTAGGCCATACGACAAAGCAGTGAAGAGCATCGCTCCGAGCGCCAACGAGTATGCGCCTGCGCTGGCTCCATCGGAGGCGACGGCGATGACTCCGAAGATGCCCAACACAATGATCGGGGTCATGTAGGCCAGACCAAAGAGGACGACTCCCCTCAGTCCTAGCGTCTTTTCAAGAGTGGGACTATTTGTGCTCACGGCTGGATTCCTTCAGAAAGTCGGTCGCTGGGATTCCAGCTGGTGGGGTTGAGTTGGCCGTCGTAGGCGGGTAGGGAAATAGTTGGGTCGTCGGCACGCAGTTGCCCCCAGAGCCGGTTCAGCCCCTCGGTTCCCACTTTTCGGACCTCTTCGAGACGATCGAGATCAAGGTCAATGACGGTGGTCTCGGGCTCGTGTCCGGGCGACTCGGCGATCACGTCGCCATTGGGATCAACGATGATGGAGCCCCCAACACCCGGCAGCCCACCAGCGTTCACGCTGACCATGAAGACCTGATTGGAGATGGCGTTGGCTTGGGCGAGAACTCGCTCTTGGCGACGATCTGGCGTGGTGGTTTGCACGATATTGAGTACGATCTCCGCGCCCATCCAGGCCACCGAGCGCGTGGCTTCGGGGAACCAGGCGTCATAACAAATGGTGAAGCCGATGCGGGCAATGTCCGGGATATCGAAGACGACAAAGTGATCACCGGGTGCCCAATGCTCAAAAGGACGCCAAGGGAAAACTTTGCGGTATGACGACACGAGGGTGCCATCCGGCGCAAAGGCCAGAGCAGTGTTGAAGACCCGACCGTCGTCGGCCAATTCCGGGATCGTGCCGGGCACGAGCCACACCTGCTTGGCCCTGGCCAATTCGGACAGCACCACAACCAACGGCCCCTGGAGGGGCTGGGCCTGGCTAGCAAACCATTCCGCAGGATTGTCGGCCTTGAATCCGTCACCGTAAAGGTGAACTTCGGGGAACACGACGAGGTCTACATCACCGTGGACAGCCTGAATCTCATCAATCTGAGCGCCCAGCACATCGACTGCGGCATTGCCCGGTATAGGTGCGGCTTGGACCATAGCCAAGCGGAGTTTGCGTCGCATGAAGAATCAAAATAGATCAAGTTGATCTATTTTTCCCGCGTTTTCTTTGTAGCCCACCTAGAGTGGGGCAGCATGACCCTCCCTTTCCGGCCCGAGGATCAGCGACTATCGCCTCTTCGCCGTATGAGCGCTCTAGAAAGCGTGCGCTCTCGCATTGGCCTTGCCATCCAGTTGAATCTCCTGAGCCCCGGAGAAGAGTTGCCGCCCATTGACCAAATGGCCGAGGCTTTGAAGTAAGCGAAGTGACCGTGCGCCGAGCGATGGTCGCGCTAACCAAGCAAGGGATCGTGGTCAGACACCGGGGTCGTTCAGGGGCACTTTCGTCGCCGATGAGCCACCCATCGACCAGATTGCCCCCATCGCGGAATTGCAATCCCTGCACGCGAGCGCCCGCGAACTCATTGACCGGCGCCTCGTTCAGGAAACTGGCCTGATCCACTTGGCGCTCGACCACCTCAACGACGAATCGCTGGAGAGCCTCGATGCCTTGGTGCGAGAGATGGACGAAGCGTCGGGTTGGGCGCAGTTTCACACCCTCGATGTCCGATTCCACCGCGCGATCGCCTCCATGGCTCACGCGCCAGCGGCGCTAGACGACTATTTCTCGGTCACAGATGCGCTGTACGCGTTCTACTTGCCGTACCCGATGTCATATCTGTTCACCTCAAACGACGAGCACCGCGCCCTTGCAGCTGCCATGCGGGCGGGCGACCGACCGCAGTGCCACCATCTTGCAGCGCGCCACGTCGCCGTTCTGCACCAGACGATGTTCTTCGGCCTAACCGACGCGACCGGCGCAGAGGATTAACAACCCGCCCCCTACGGATTCATCACCAACGGCGACCGGAAGGGATCCAGGAGCTGGGGCCTGCCCGCTCAAAACATCTGCGAGCGCCGTCATAGAGGCCGAGTTAGACCCAAGGTGGCGAGCCCAACCTGTTCATCGCCGAGATCTGCAAGCGGGTAAGGCGCGCCGAGCGCGACGACCACGTCGGAGCTGGCCACGATGCCCGTGATGCCACCGGAGTCCTCCCCAGCGGCTTGATAGCCCTGAGCCGAAACCAGTTGCACGCGCAGGCCTTCACCGATGCTCAGGCCCGCTTCTTCGGCGGCTCGGGCTGGTGCAGCCTGTTCGGCCTCTGAGCCACCGCTGATCTGGATCGAATCCGCCGCCAGGGGGCCACAGACGCCAACCTGGGTGATGGCAGCGGCCGCAACTTCAAGCGACAGGTCGTCGTTGGAGCCAATGACATCACTGCTGGGAATCGGCTGGTCGTTGCTTCGCAAGGTAGCGACGATCAACGCTGCAGAGCGTTCGAGGTCCTCGCGCTCCAGGGTGCCATCGGCGAGCGCCTCTTCAATCGCTGCCACCGTGGCTCCGGGGTCAGCCGGCATCAGCAAGACATCCGATCCTGCCGCGAGCGCTTGAACGCTGGCCGGTCCGCTCTGCGCCTCATCGGTAATTGCTTGCATATTGAGCGCGTCGGTGATGACCAGTCCGTCGAAGCCTAGGTCATCGCGGAGCAGGTCGGTCGTGACTGCTGAGGACAACGTGGCTGGTTGCGAGTCATCGATCGCCTCCACCACGATGTGCGCCGTCATGATGGCTGGGGCGCCTTGCTCAATGAGCGATTTGAAGGGCACGAAGTCGCGCTCCTGCAGCGTGTCGAGATCAGCGCTCTGGGTGACCTGGCCCAAGTGACTGTCTGAGCTGACAGAGCCGTGCCCTGGGAAGTGCTTGGCCACCGGAATAAGGCCCGCCTCTGCGTATCCCCGGCTCTGTGCTGCGGCGGTGGCTGCCACCAACTCTGGATCACTGCCTGGCGAGCGGACGCCGATAGTCGGGTCGTTGGGTCCGGTCGTGACATCGGCAATCGGCGCAAAGACGGCTGTGTAGCCCATCGCCCGGACCTGCTCACCGGAGGCAAAAGCCGCCCGTTGGGTGAGGTCATCATCGCCAGCAGCCCCATAGGCCATCGCGGCTGGCCATTGGTTGAGCGGCTCCCCTACCCGAGTGATCGGGCCACCCTCTTGGTCGATTCCCACAAAGGCTGGCCAATCGCGACCGGCATCGGCCACGCTCTGATTGACCGCCGCACTCATCTGCGTGAGTGGCTCCACCGGATCACCTTCGGGCACATTCGCGCCCAGCGTGATCACTCCAGCCAAATGATGTTCGGTCACTAAATCTGCGGCCCCGATGGGGTCCGTGCCGGGTATGCGGCAACGACCAGTTGCCCAGCGAGTTGCTGATCGGTGAGGTCGGCCACATCGGCCGCGGCCAGGTCTATCGCCTCTTGCGATGGTGCACCCAAGTCAGAGGCTGGCGCGGGGTTAGGCGTTGCCGAGGCAGTGGCGGTGGCGCCCTCAGCATCCGCCGATGTCGGCGTTGTCACGACTGGATCTGCTCCCCCTTGGCTGCCCGTGCAGGCTGCCAGCGCCAACACTGAGCCGAGGGCCAATGTGAACCGTGCTGCCCTCATACCTGGACCAACTCCACCGGTTGCGAAGAAGCCGCCGGCAGGTTGAGAGCCGAAGGCTCCCGGCCACCAGCGACCATCAGTGCGCCCAAGGCAGCCACCATGGCTCCGTTGTCGGTGCACAAGGCCGGGCGCGGCACACGCATGGTGATGCCCGCAGAGTCGCAGCGCGATTGGGCTAGGGCCCGCAGACGCGAGTTGGCCGCCACCCCACCGCCGAGCAGCAAGTGGTCCACACCGTTGGCCTGACAGGCCTTCACGGCCTTGCGAGTCAACACGTCAACCACTGCTTCTTGAAAACTCGCGGCGACATCTGCCACTGGAACAGCCTCCCCCGAGGCTTCCTTAGCTTGCACCCAACGCGCGACCGAAGTCTTGAGCCCGGAGAACGAATAGTCGAACTCGTGCCGCTCCATGTCTTTGCCCGCCGTGAGGCCACGCGGAAAGGTGATGGCCTTGCGGTTGCCGTCTTTGGCCACTCGGTCAATGTGCGGCCCACCGGGAAGGGCAACCCCAGCACGCGGGCCACCTTGTCGAAGGCCTCCCCTGCAGCGTCGTCAATGGTCGATCCCAGCGACCGGATGTCGTGCGTGACGTCAGGCACCAACAGAAGGTTGGAGTGGCCACCACTGACCAGCAGCGCCATCGTCGGTTCGGGCAACGGGCCGTGCTCGAGGACGTCGACCGAGACGTGAGCGCCGAGGTGGTTGACGCCATACAGCGGGATGCCTAGGGAGAGCGAGAGCGCTTTGGCCGCGGCCACACCCACCAGCAGGGCACCGGCCAGGCCAGGGCCGGCCGTCACGGCGATGGCATCCAGGTCCCGGAGCTTGACGCCAGCCTCGTGACAGGCGCGGTCGATGGTTGGCAGCATGGCCTGCAAGTGGGCTCGGCTGGCCACTTCTGGGACGACACCGCCGAAGCGCGCGTGTTCGTCCACGCTGCTGGCCACGGCATCCGCGAGCAACGTCATCCCGCGCACAATCCCGACGCCGGTTTCGTCGCAACTGGTTTCGAGGCCCAAGACCAACGGTTCGTGCTTCATGCGTCCTTCTCCTGGTTGGTGGTTGCTTTTGGTGACGCCAGCACTGCTTGCATCACCAATGCGTCCACTTGTCCTGCCTGGTAGTAGCCGCGACGGGTATGGATCCGCCGGTAGCCATAGTTTTCATAGAGCCGGATAGCAGCGGTGTTGTCCGCTCTCACCTCAAGCAACATCGTCTCAGCCCCGCGCAAAGACGCTCGGGTATGCAGTCGCTCCAACAATCGTGAGCCCAGGCCTTTGCCCTGCTGAGCTGGGTCGACAGAGATCGTCATGACGTCTGCGACATCACCCGCAAGGTCAAGCCCGGCATACCCCAGGACGCGGGCATCCGGCCCCGTCAGCACTTGATAGTCCCGGCGCGGACGGCCCGCTAACTCTGACCACCACGTTGCCTGGCTCCAGGGGTCGTGCGGGTGCAGAATCTGCTCAAGGGATGCCAGGCCCGGGATGTCGCTCAATGCATGTCGCGAAAGGCGACCGCTTGGCCAGCACCAGTCATCGCGTTGGTGGGGCCGTTGGCGCCGAGGCGTCAGGTCGACGCAGGTAGAGGGGCTGATCGTCGCGCAAGATGAGCGCGCCGACGCCGTTCGGGTCGGAGAGTGCCAGCACACTGAGGAGCCCGAGTTGTGCCGGGCTGACATTCTGCGGGCCCCGCGCTGGGTTGAGCGATTCTGAATACAACGACGGCCCGGCACCAAACCCCGGCAGAGCCGCCAGATCCGCGCTCAGGTCCGCTGCTTTGTTCACTGCCGGATCACTCACCCTAGTGAACCCAACGGCTGAGTCGCTGAGCCGGTAGTGCGCCCAGTAGACCTCCTTGCGGCGCGCATCCGTGGCGACCAAGAACTCGCCAGCGGGGCCAACCTCGGCTCGGTGGCCAGCAGCCACCTCAAAGGCAATGGCATCAAGGAGCAGACCCCATGCACCGGAATGTCCAAAGTGTGGCCCATCACGGCAGCGGTCACGATGCCCACCCGTAGGCCGGTGAAGGGGCCAGGACCGACCCCTACGACGACTGCGTCCAAGTCTGCCGGCCTGCTGGATGCGGCGTGCAGAGCTTCTTCGATAGCCGGGGCGAGCAACTCAGCGTGGGCCCGAGTGCCCGACTCACTGGCTTGACTGAGCACGCCATCGGCGTCACAAATCGCCGCGCCGATGGTCAAAGTAGAGGTGTCGATCGCAAGAAGCACTTGCTCAGGTTAACGTGGGGATACCAACGGACCCACGGAAGGACCTTTTATGCTTTCTCGTTTGATTTCACTCATGGGCGTCGACCAGGTCGATGTCTCCGCTCACTGCGATCTGCCGTGCGGCGTCTATGACCCAGCACAGGCACGTATCGAAGCTGAGTCCGTCAAGATGGTTATTCAGAAGGTCAACGACAGCGACGACGCTGACTTCAAGATGCGCGGCACCTTGATCAAGGAAGAACGCTCCGAGTTGGTCAAGCACCATCTCTGGGTGTTGTGGACCGACTACTTCAAGCCCCCGCACTTCGAGAAGTATCCGGAGTTGCACGTGCTGTTCAACGAAGCCACCAAGTTGGCTGGCGCTGGCGGCACCAAGGGCTCGTGGGACATCGCGAACGCTGAGCAGTTGCTGTCCAAGATTGAGCGCATCTCCGAGATCTTCTGGGAAACCAAGAAGGCCTGACCTTCGCTCTCTAAGACGAGATCAGTGATGAGGGGCGGCCACCACATGGTGGGCGCCCCTCATCTTGTCCGAGCCTCGTCGACCAGGCTAGACATCAAGCTCTTCGTGCTCTTCCTGGGTGATGGCGCCTCGCCGGCGCAGCACCTTGACCATGGCCGCGAAGACCACCGGGTCGTAGTCATAGCCCACGCTGAGCCGCAGCCGCGACAGCGCCTTCACTATTTGCGCACGCCCAGCAAACTCCCCGGTCAAGTCTTCATAGCCGTTCACCACCCGCACGATGCGACTGCCGATTGGCAGAGTGCCTAGCTCTTCCATCCGCCAATAGGGTGTGGCCTGTTGAGCCACAATGCTTGAGAGTTTCGACAGTTCTGCGGTCCGCGCCAGCACCCGAGCACCGTTCGCGGCCATCCGTCGCTGATCGACAGCCGAGACGTGAATTGTCGCACCACCGGGGATTGGCCTGGCCAAGGAAACCTGACCCAAATCGTGCAACAGCGCCGCATACTCCACATCTCGCAACTGTGGCTCTCCTAGGTTGAGCTCACGCCCCACCGAAACGGAAAGAAGAGCAACTCGACCTGCGTGCCCCATGGGGGTAAATCCGCCTTGGTCGGTCAGCTTGGATAGCGCGCGAACAGTTTGGGTGTTCGCTTCGCCAACGGCCGTCTGGCGCCGAGTAGCCTCAGCCAGCAGGATCAGCGGGACCAAAAAGATCGGCAGCGCGATAGGGCCGATGACTCTGGCCACGAGCACCACCATCACAGCGCTGGTGACAACGCCGCCGACCAACGGCCCAATAGCCCGCAACTCATCCACCAATGCCACGCCGTAGCGGACGTGCTCCCTAGCTGAGCGCTCCCAACTCCACAGCAACGTTTGAACGGCGACAGCTAACCCGGCGACGCCCATCAGGCTCACAGCCAACAACCACTCGCGCTCAGCCCACTCAAACTCTCGAGTCAACAGAGATGGCCCACTGTCGATCGGTAAGCGCACTGCGCCAGCAACTAGAGCGGTGATCAGGAGGCGCATGGCCAACTCGGCCATCGTGATCGCGCGCTGATCACCGTGCCAGCGACTGAGGGCACCCACCGCCGTTCCGACACCAACGACGAGGACGATGAACCCACCCGACATTCCGATCATCTCGGTGCCGGGCAGGGTCGCCATCATGCTCAAGGCGATAGCAGCGGTCAACGAGATCGGGGCCATCACCCGGCCACCATCGAGCACTACAGCGCGGCTATCACCCCAGGCGATGGCCACCACGGTCAGCAGAATGATGAACCAAATGCCAGCCTCTGCGCCCGGTGGCATGGGCGGCTCCCAAAACAAGAGAGCGGTGATCAGCAGGGAGGCGGCCCACATCACGCCCTGGCGAATGTGCCGCGCGCCGTCAGCACTCTTGGGCGTGGGGCCAATCATGACGAAGCCACCTCTTCGGCATCGGGGTTCCACTCGGCATACTGCTGGCTGACCTCGGGGTCGTCGTGGTCGTAGACGTCTCCAGTGCGTTGCAAAACCACGTCGTCGATAACGGTTGACTCCCAGGGCGAGCTTTTCAACGAGTCGCGCAAGGCTGCCACAATGCCTGGGTCTAAGTGATCTGGCGTCAACTCGATCAAGCGCTCCATCGCGGCTCCCGCGTCAAGCGCGGGCCGATAGCTGCGAGTTGTCGTGAGGGAGTCGAAAGCGTCGGCGACGGCGATAATCCGGGCGTTGAGAGGTATGTCAGTTCCCGACAAGCCGGCAGGGTAGCCATTGCCGTCCATCCGCTCGTGGTGATGCAGGATGCCTGGCAAGGCTGGCCTGAGGAAGTCGATATCGGTCAGCATCCGCACCCCGACCTCTGGGTGTTCGACCACGGCCGCCAAATAGGTGAGATCCACTGTGCCGCTACCTCTGGGCAGCCGGGGTGCGGTAGCAACGAGACCCAAGTCGTGTAAAGGGCCGCGTAGCGGAGAACGTCAGCCTCGTTGCGGCGCAACTCCAGGCGGCTTGCCATGCGCCCACAAAGCTCAGCCACCCGAGACGAGTGACCCACTGAAAATGGATTGGCTAGCTCCAGAGCCCCCATCAGCGTCGATACAGTTTCTTGGTGCGCTCTGCGCGCTCGCGCATCTCGACTCAAGGTGAACTGGGTCAGCCACAACGGCCCCAGGATCAGGACGACACTGAACGGCCCCACCCCTACGGGATCCCACAAAATGACGAACAACCATGCCATGAGGACGTGCAGCAGGTAGGCCCAGCCGACCGTCCGGCTGATGGCGCTGATCGTAGACGCCAAGGGCTGCCTCCGCGCCAAGCTGATCATCATGGCCAACATGAATGTATTGAGGGCCAGCATTGCGGCATACGCAAAAAGTAGGGGTATAGCGACCTGGACCGCGATCGCGAGGGGGGAAGGATCTCCGAGCACGGTTGAACGCCCCGAGAGGGCGAGGTAAATCAGGCCGCCGACTCCCCCCATCCAGCCCATCATTCCCGCGTTAAACCACAAATTTCGCCAGCGGACAGAACGAAAATCCACCACGTACGACAGGAAGCCAATGATGGCCCCACCGCCTGGACCGGTCAGCGCTACACCAGCCGCCAGCGTGACAATGGCGGTCGAGACTCCGTAGCCGGTTCCTACATCACGCTCACGGGCAACAACACCGACGGCGGCCAGGACCGACAAGAGAGCAACGATGCCCCAATCCGGAGGCCATCTCAGCGACGCGAGGACCGCAAAAATCGCCGCACTGGACGCAGCCAGGGTGATGTACAACCACGCAAGGACGGGAAAGTGAGCAGCCCCGGCGTGGGGCTGCTCCCGGCGCTGTCTAGGGCCTACTTCCTTCCCAGGACCAGCCGCTGGTGCCGGTCTGGGCGCCGTCACCAAGCGAGCTCGTGAGGTTCAAGAAGTCAAGGAGCGTGAACATAAATGTCAGCCTTTCCGTAGGTCTCACGAGCGAGCCACGTAATTGACTGGCTAGAGACTCCTTCAATTTTGACACATCGGCCCGCAGACGGTACACCGAGTCGCATTTCCGCCCGGTCTTTAACAGAACTTTAACCAAACGCAGGCCAAGGGCTGCTAAGCCAACACGCAGAAGCGCGCTGCTCGACCTGTGAGAAGATAGCGGGGTTTGTTCGCACGATCGTGCGAACCCCTCGACAGAGCAGGAGTTCACTATGAGCAAGCGAGCACGCAAGCGCCGCGCTGGCAAGAAGAAGGGCAGCAACCACGGCAAGAAGCCCAACGCCTGAGTGCGGCTGCCTTCGAAAGCAGCGAAAGGCCCTGACAACGTGAAGTTGTTAGGGCCTTTCTTGTCGCCTCATCGCGGGCACGTTAGGCGTGCCTCAGAGTTGCTCGGTGTGGATGACGGTCACGGAGGTCGTGATGCGGGTCATAATCCGAGTGCGTAGTGCGGCTGGTGCAGATTCCTTTTCGCAGGCACGACGAACCAGTGCCTTCAGCAGCAGATCGCGCTCGTACTCGCGCAGACAAGAGCCGCAGTCATCAAGGTGAGCCTTGATCTGTGCAGCGTCTTCCTTGCCCGCCTCGTTGTCGACATACTCGAAAAGTCTCAGAACGACAGCTGCGCAGTCAGTTTGACCAGCGTGTTCCCCGGCATGGTGAGTGCTCACGATGCCCCCTCTTTGTCGGTAGTGAAGCCACGATCAGCTGCATAGTCCGTCAGCAAGTCACGAAGTTGACGACGACCACGGTGCAAGCGAGACATCACGGTCCCAATGGGAGTCTCCATGATGTCGGCAATTTCCTTATAGGCATAGCCTTCAACATCGGCCAAGTAGACGGCCATGCGGAAGTCTTCGCCAATGGAGCTCAGCGCACGCTTGATATCGGAGTCCGGAAGGTGATCGAGCGCCTCAGTCTCGGCGGAGCGTAGCCCCGTCGAACTGTGCTGGGCAGCGCGAGCCAGTTGGTAATCCTCAACTTCGGCTGCATCAGACTCCTTGGGCTGCCGCTGCTTCTTGCGGTAGGAGTTGATGTAGGTGTTCGTCAGGATCCGATACATCCAGGCAGCCAAGTTGGTGCCGGGACGGTACTGGTGGAAGGCAGCGAAGGCCTTGGCAAAGTCTCTTGCACCAAGTCTTCGGCATCGGTCGGATTCCGCGTTGTGCGAAGCGCAGCGCTATACATCTGATCCAGCAGAGGCATGGCCTCACGCTGGAACCGGGCAGCGCGCTCATCCGGCGTCTCTACGGACACATCCACGGCAGCATCGGCTGCCTTCTGGGCTTCGTCGTCAATCGGCATCGTGGTCATTGCGGCCAAGGATACCTGTTGCGTCGCGGAGCCAGAGAAGCGCAGTGCGGGCTGTGCTGCTGCCTCTTGCGCGACCAGCGTGGAAATGCTCATGTGTCCTCCCTTCCTGACGTGTGTAGTGATGTCAACAGGGACAGGCGTGCACGCATTCCCGCCGATATCGACATGGGGTGGCACGATGGAGGGGTGAACGCGCACCCGAAGCCTCTGAAGACCTTGCGCCAGTCCAGCAAGTTGCAAAACGTGCTGTACGAAATCCGGGGGCCGGTAGCCGCCCGGGCTGCCGCGCTGGAGGCTGAGGGCAACCGCATTCTGAAGCTCAACATTGGCAACCCAGCACCCTTTGGTTTCGACGCCCCTGACGCGATCCTGCACGACATGCTTGCGGCGCTACCGGATGCGCAGGGCTACTCAGACTCGCGAGGCATTTTTGCTGCACGCCGCGCCGTCGTCAGTCGCTACCAGGAGATGCCGAGTTTTCCCCGCTTTGATGTCGACGACGTATTCCTGGGCAACGGCGTTTCTGAGCTGATCATGATGACCTTGTCCGCATTGCTCGATGCCGGCGACGAGGTGCTGATTCCAGCCCCGGACTACCCTCTGTGGACCGCGGCAACCAGCCTGGCTGGTGGGACTCCAGTGCATTACTTGTGCGACGAGGCGGCCGATTGGAACCCTGATGTCGCTGATATTCGCGCAAAGATCACCGACCGCACCAAGGCGCTGGTGATCATCAACCCCAACAACCCCACCGGGGCCGTTTACTCGCGTGAGGTGCTCGAGGAGATCGCCCGAATTGCGCGCGAGCACTCGCTGCTGTTGTTCTCGGACGAGATCTATGACCGGATCCTGTACGACGATGCGCAGCACATCAGCACCGCTGAGGTGGCACCTGATCTGTTGGTCTTGACCTTCAATGGGCTCTCAAAGACGTATCGCGTGGCCGGCTACCGGGCGGGGTGGTTGGTCATCACCGGACCGAAAGACCACGCAACAGGATTCCTCGAAGGCATCGTCTTACTCGCTTCCACTCGGCTCTGCCCGAATGTGCCAGCTCAACACGCGATACAAGCAGCAGTCTCAGGGCACCAGAGCATTAATGCGTTGATTGAGCCCGGTGGCCGACTCGCCGAGCAGGCTGACGTGGCAACCACAATGCTCAATGCAATGCCCGGCGTCAGCGTGGTTCGGCCCCGTGGCGCTTTGTATGTGTTCCCACGGCTAGACCCGAATGTCCACGAGATTCACAATGACGAAAAGCTCTGCCTGGATTTGCTTGAGAAGGAACACATCTTGGTCGTGCATGGCAGTGGCTTCAATTGGCCAGCCCCAGACCACTTACGCATCGTGACGCTGCCGCATACCCGCGATTTGAGCACTGCGTTAGAGCGGATGGGCAACTTCTTGGCGTCATACCGACAATGACGCTGACCTTGAGCGGAGGGCGAAGTTAAGTGTGCGGGCGGTATGCCGCGAGCGCTGATCCCGATGAACTCATCGAGATCTTCGAAGTGGATATCAACGGTCTCGGTGACCCCAGCCGATCGTTGTTGGTCAACCCGCAGTCACCGCCAGTTGGCAGCCCTGACTTCAACATGGCGCCCAATAAGCAGGCTCTCGTGGTGGTTGAACGGCGTGGACGGGATGACGAAGCCGAGCAGGTCCAGCGGCAGTTGCGGCCGTTGACCTGGGGTTTAGTCCCCTCCTGGGCCAAAGACGTGAAGGTCGGGGTGCGGATGACGAATGCTCGCTCCGAGACCCTCTTCGACAAGCCAGCTTTCCGCAAAGCAGCAACATCACGGCGCGCCATCATCCCGGCTGACGGTTGGTATGGTGGCAGGTCTCCCCCGTTGCCACAGACGCGAAGGGCAAGCCTCGCAAGCAGCCGTTTTTCATGTCGCGAGCAGATGGTGCGCTGACCGCTTTTGCAGGTCTATACGAGTTCTGGCGTGACCCTGGCGCCGCAGACGGCGACCCAGGGGCCTGGCTCACCACGTTCACCATCATCACAACGGCGGCCGAGCCTGGTTTAGAGCGGATTCATGACCGCCAGCCTGTGGTGCTTGACCCATCAACGTGGGATGCCTGGCTCGACCCGTTGCTCGTCAATCCCGACGAGGTGCGTGACCTGCTGCACTCGGGCGCCCCGGGCCGCTTCCAGACGTGGGCGATCAGCACTGCGGTGAACTCCAACCGTAACAATGGCGAGGCATTACTGACACCCATCGATGAGTCTGAGTTCAAGGGTGTCGTTAATCCCGCGACCGGAGAGATCATCGGATGAGGCCCAGCCAACGCACGGTGCAGACCGTCCACGGACCCTCCAGGGTGTCGATCTACCGCCCACAGGACCAGTCTTTTGGCACGATTCTGCTCGGCCACGGTGCCGGAGGCGGCACGGACGCTGCTGACATTCAGGCCCTCCTGCCGCTGATGGACGACGGTTGGACCATTGCTCTCATTGATCAACCGTGGCGCGTCGCAGGCAAAAAGGTAGCCACCCCACCCCCAACCCTGGACGCTGCCACTCGAGAAGTCGCCGCATCGCTAGCTAAGGGGCGAGGTGCCCTTGCCGGCCGTGGGTCATCGGGGGCCGCAGCGCAGGAGCGCGGGTTGCTTGCCGACTGGCTGCCGAGCTGGAGGTCGCCGGGGTCCTGAACCTGGCCTTTCCATTGCATCCACCCGGCCAGCCAGAAAAATCACGGGCACCTGAGTTGCTGTTGCCCGTTAACGCTGCCATTCCGACCTTGGTTGTGCAGGGGTTGAAAGACCCCTTGGCTCCCCCGCCGAGGTCAAAGCAGTCCATGATTCGGTACGCGTCGTGAGCGTGCCAGGCAACCACTCGCCGAGCCGCGACCTGCCAGCAGTCTTGGACGCGGCCAGGTCGTTTGTGCAGGCATTAACGTAGGAGCATGAACATTTGGGATGCGCCCGCTTCGACGAGCCCGATCAACGCCACCGTGCGGGTGCCAGGCAGTAAGTCTCTGACTAATCGCTATCTACTGCTCGCCGCCCTCGCCAAAGGCCCAAGCGTCATCCGACACCCACTCGTTTCGCGGGACACCACGTTGATGGTGGGTGCCCTGGAGCAGTTGGGGGTGGAAGTAAACCGCACCGAGGACGACTCGGCGTGGCACGTCACTCCCCGTCAAAGTTCACCGGCGACATCACTATCGAATGTGGCTTAGCCGGGACTGTTATGCGATTCGTGCCCCCCATTGCCGCGCTGGCCCGGGGACAGGTTCGCTTTGATGGAGATGCCAGCGCCCGCACTCGGCCGATGAGTGAGCTGCTCACCGGGTTGCGTGACCTCGGCGTCATGATCGACGACGAAGGCGAGGCTCGATTGCCGTTTAGCTTGCATGCCACGGGCTCGGTCAGGGGCGGTCGGGTCGCCATTGACGCCAGCGCTTCCTCGCAGTTCATTTCCGCCCTCCTGCTGGCCGGAGCCCGCTTCGAGGACGGACTGACGCTGCGTCATACCGGGGACTCTGTGCCGAGCAACGCGCATATTGAAATGACTCTCGAGACGCTGCGAACCGCAGGGGTGCAGGTGTCGCGCCCAGACGACCAGTCCTGGCGAGTCTGGCCGGGCGCGGTGCTTCCGTTCGATGTTGAGGTAGAGCCTGACCTCTCTTCGGCGGCCCCCTTCGTTGCCCTGGCTGCCGTGACCGGTGGCACTGTCACCGTCGAGGGCTGGCCTCAGCACACCACTCAAGCCGGAGCAGAGATCGCCGAGATTGCTCGAGAGATGGGTGCCGAGGTGTCGCTGAGCGACAACGGTCTCATCGTCACCGGTCCACCCGTTGGCGAGTTGCAGGGGCTAGATCGAGACCTGCATGAAGTCGGCGAACTGACCCCCGTGGTCGCGGCCATGGCTGCTGTCGCCAGCGGTCCGTCCACCTTGCGTGGAGTGGCCCATTGCGCGGCCACGAGACTGATCGTTTGGCCGCGCTGCAGGCCGAATTGGGCCGCATGGGCAGCGAGATTGAGCAAACGGCGGACGGTCTGACTATTGAGCCACGCTGGCTCGGCCCAGCATTGCTGCAGACCTACCACGACCACCGGATGGCCATGGCGGCCGCCGTGCTGGGCGCCGTCGTGCCTGGAACACGTGTCGAAGACGTCGAAACTACCGCCAAGACCTTCCCCGGATTCGAGCATGTCTGGGCTCAGGCGGTGGGCTGATGGGTCGCTACGACCACTACGAGGACTCCGTGCGATCACGCCCTAGTCGGCGTGGGACTCGGCCACGCACCAAGGATCGGCCTAGCCATGACGACGCCGAGATTGGCCTGGTCACCGGCGTCGACCGTGGCCGATTCACCACCAAGTCGAGGGCCGCACCGTGATTGCGATGCGAGCCCGCGAGTTAGCCCGCGGCAAAGTTGTGGTCGGCGATCGCGTGGCCATCGTTGGCGACACCTCGGGCGAGACGGACGCACTAGCCCGCATTGTGCGCATTGAAGAGCGCGACTCGGTGTTGCGACGCAGCGCCGATGACTCCGACCGTGTTGAGCGAGTCATTGTGGCAAATGCCGACCAACTCGTGATCGTCACAGCGCTAGCGGACCCACCGCCCAGGCCGCGGATGATCGACCGATGCCTGGTCGCGGCGTATGACGCTGGGCTGGATCCGCTCCTGGTGCTCACCAAAGCAGACCTGCATGACCCCAGCGAGCTGGTGGCTCAATACGACGCACTCGATTTGCCGTATGTGGTGATTGCCCTGGGGCCAGACGGTCAGAGCACCGATGACGACGGGCTAGTTGCCCTGCGCGAGGAGCTTAAGGACAAGACCTCCGTCTTGGTGGGGCACTCCGGCGTCGGCAAGTCCACCCTGGTCAACGCCCTCGTGCCCGATGCCAGCCGGACCACCGGCGTCGTCAACGATGTAACTGGCCGCGGACGGCATACCTCGACGAGCTCTTTGCTTTGCCCCTTCCCGAAGGCGGGTGGGTGGTCGATACGCCTGGCGTGCGCTCCTTCGGTTTGGGCCACGTCGATCCTGGGACGTTCTTGCAACACTTCGATGACCTAGCCCCTGGCGCAGATGGCTGCCCCCGAGGCTGCAGCCACGATGAGCCTGAGTGTGGCCTCGATGCCTACGTCGCCAGCGGTGCTGCCGGGCCTAACGGCCCGGCGCGACTCGACTCATTGCGCCGTTTGTTGGGCAGTCGCACCGGCGAATAGCTGGCTGCGTTGCGGCCACGTGTCCACTGGTTCGGACATTCAGCCAGATAGCGTGGGGCCGTGGTCTCCTATGCCGATGACATGCAACTTGCTCACGTGCTCGCCGATGCTGTCGAGAAGTACACGACCGACAATTTCCACTCTCCTGAGTTGGAAGTGTCGCTCAAAGACGATGGATCGCTGGTAACAAACGCCGACAAGCACACTGAGCACCTGTTGCGTCGCCAATTGCTGCGGGCCCGCCCCCGGACGTTGTGCAAGGCGAAGAACTGCCCACGACCGGACACGGCGAGCGCCGCTGGATCATTGACCCTATCGACGGCACTTCCAACTACATTCGCGGGGTGCCCGTCTGGGCCACGCTCATTGCGCTGGTTGTCGATGACGAGCCAGTGTTGGGCTTGGTTTCCGCACCAGCCTTGAATCGTCGCTGGTGGGCGGCCGTCGGCAGTGGCGCATGGACTGGACGGCGGCTGTCGGGAGCCAACCAGATCAACGTCTCAGACACCTCCGTGATGGAGCACGCCTCGCTCTCCCACGCGTCGCTAGACAAGTGGTGGGACCACCCCCAGCACATCGGGTTTTTGTCGCTAGCCCAACGTTGTTGGCGCACTCGCGGGTATGGAGACTTTTGGACCCATGTCTTGGTTGCTGAAGGCGCCGTCGATATCGGGGTAGACCCCAGTCTGGCCGTGCATGACATGGCGGCGTTAGCGCCGATCGTCACCGAAGCAGGTGGCCGATTCACCGACCTAGACGGGATTGATGGCCCCTATGGCTTGAGCGCTGTCTCCACCAATGGCGTGCTGCACGAAGAGACGTTGCGCACCTTGCGCCAGCGCGCCGTCGGCTGAGACCTCCGCACATACGAAAGGCCACCACTCCGGGTCAGGAGATGGTGGCCTTCGTCGTTGGTGCGATTATTCGCTCGTCTGCGCGGCCTCTTGTGCGGCCTCTTCTGCCTGACGGCGGGTGGACGGGCTAGCGTTCTTGCCGGGGCCAACCTTGCGGGTCGCGACTTCTCGTATCGCCTTGCCTTCACTGGATTCCAAGGCCAATCGCCCGAACACTTGTTGCTCGGTGAAGGTGCGCTCGGAGCGGTCCTTGCCGATCCAGGTCACGGCCCAACCGACCAGCGTGGTCACCTGCGACTTAAAACCGATGATGTAGAAGAGGTGCACGACTAGCCACATCATCCAGGCGAGGAACCCGGTGATCCGCAGTTTGCCCACCTCAGCGATCGCCCGGAAGCGAGAGATCGTTGCCATATTGCCCTTGTCGAAATACTTAAAGGGCTTGCTGGGAGCTTCATCGCCCTTCAGCGTGCGCATGATCTGGTCAGCAGAGTGCTTGCCACCCTGGATCGCCACCTGTGCAACACCGGGAAGGTTGTCGAGCGACATCATGTCGCCAACAACGAAGATCTCGGGGTGGCCCTTGACCGTGAGGTCAGGCTCAACCGGGACTCGGCCGGCGCGGTCAACCTGAACGCCCGCTTGGTCTCCGACGATTTTACCCAACGGGCTAGCGCTCACTCCAGCAGCCCAAACCTTCGTGGCCGAATCGATGCGGTGACGGTCCTTGTTTTCGTCGAGATACTCAAGGCCCTGGCCATCAACGTCAACCACCATTGCATTCAGGCGAACATCAACGCCCAGCTTGGAGAGTTGGGAGTGCGCCTTCTCGCGCAGTTCCTCGTGGAAGGGCCCGAGGACGCTTGACGCACCGTCCAGCAGGATAATTCTGGCGTCGCCCGGATCAAAGTGTCGGAAGTCGCGCTTCAACGTCCGCTGGGCCAACTCCACCAACTGCCCGGCCATCTCAACGCCAGTCGGGCCAGCTCCGACGACAACGAAGGTCATCAGGCGGTCCAACATCTCCTGGTCACCGCGTGCTGCGGCGACCTCGGCAAGCTCGAACGCACCGTAGATACGACCACGCAGCTCAAGGGCGTCATCAATGCTCTTCATGCCAGGCGCGTTACGGGCGAAATGGTCGTTGCCAAAGTATGACTGTTGGGCGCCGGCGGCCATCAACAGGTAGTCGTAGTCGTATTCGAGTTCAACACCCAGAGTGTTGGCCGTGACACGCTTTGCCTCGATGTCGATGTCAGTCACATCGCCTAATACGACCTCGGCGTTGTCTTGCTTGGAGAATCTCGCGAGTTGCCGGGGCTACCTCGCCAGGAGAAAGAATCCCGGTGGCCACCTGGTAGAGCAGCGGCTGAAAGAGGTGATGGCTCGTCTTAGCGATCAGCGTGATGTCGACGTCGGCCTTCTTCAACTTCTTGGCAGCAAACAAGCCGCCGAAGCCGGATCCGATGATGAGGACGCGGGGTCGACTGGTGGGAGCACTCATGCTTCAAGCGTAGAGGTAGGTAGACCTAACCTGAGCCGCCAGGGTGCCTTTGGGCCTGTGAAACCTCGCACAGTGCCTATTCGGAATACCCACAGGGGTATCAATGTTGAACCGATATGATGAATCTCAACGCACTCCAGCAGCCCATGGAAGTCGGCCTCGTGCAATGGGGCCGGGACCTTGATGAGGCCCTGCAAGCCTCTGATGAGTCCGGCAAGCCTGTGTTTGCACTCTTCCAGGAAGTCCCCGGCTGCATTGGCTGCAAGCAGTTTGGCGCGGACGTGTTGTCTGATCCCACGATCGTCGCCAGCATTGAGCGCGATTTCGTGCCGCTACTGATCCACAACAACAAGCCGGGCAAGGACGCCGAGGTCTTGGCCGCATACGGCGAGCCGGCCTGGAACTTTCAGGTTGTCCGCTTCCTGAACGCTGATGGCGAAGACATCATCGAGCGTCGCGATCGCGTCTGAGAGACGAAGCCTCTCGCGCAGCGCATGGTCCGCGCCTTGAAGTCCCACGGTCAAGATGTGCCTGACCACTTGCTGCACGTCAGCGTTTAGCCCGCGGTCCAGTCAACTCCGCTTACCGGATCCTGGCGAACCGCCTTGAACCACATAGGTCACGCCTCTTGGAGACCCCGGCTTGTTCTTCAGATTGCCGACGCCCGCGTTCTCTAATCTGTCTAGTTCCATCAGAACGCGCATCTTTTGGCGCCTGGCTACCTCACGCTGACGCTGGGTAGCACGCGGTTCGCCGGGAACCTCAGGACCGAGAGATTTGAGCCGCTCCCGCAAATCCCTAGTTCGTACTTCAGTTGTCGCTGTCTTGCCTTTCGCTGTTGCGAAGACCGGACGCCCTTGCGCATCTGCCCCCGCTTGTTCAAGCTATCGGGCCGGGAAAGAGAGCGTGGAAACTGTTGAACTTCGGCATTGTGGCTCCCACCTCGGAAGAAACAAGCTGACAGGTGGACCCTAACCCGGCGCAGGCGCCACATCAAGGGCCACCTAGCAGGTATGCAAAGGCCTCCGATCCACAAGGATCGGGGGCCTTCGACGCTTGGTAGCGGGGGCAGGATTTGAACCTGCGACCTCCGGGTTATGAGCCCGGCGAGCTACCGAACTGCTCCACCCCGCGTCGGTAAGACCAGTCTACGGCATTGCAGAGGCTGCTCTGTCCTTCTGCAGACTCTGTGCGCGCAGGCATGCAAAGGCCCCCGATCCATAAGGATCGGGGGCCTTCGACGCTTGGTAGCGGGGGCAGGATTTGAACCTGCGACCTCCGGGTTATGAGCCCGGCGAGCTACCGAACTGCTCCACCCCGCGTCGGTAAACACAACTCTACGTGAGGCTAAGAGCGACACCAAATCGGCCGACTGGCTACCTCCCAGAGAGCACTGAGGGCCTCCCAGAATCCTGGAAGGCCCTTAGCGTCTATTGGGTCCTAGGTCACGGAGTAGCCGTGGCCTCTGAATCGTCGCTAGGTGCCACGCTCACCGAACCGCTTGGCGAGATCGCCACAGCACGGTTGATTGCGGCCTCTAGACGCTCCTGCGCCTCGCCATAGGCAACCAAGTCGCCCTCACGCAGCGCTGCCTGACCGTCGGCATAGGCAGTCTCAATGTCGGCCAGGGCCTCTTCGAGGTCTGCCGGCACCGGCTCATCGGCTTCGCTCGGGCTGGGACTCGGGCTGGCAGTGCTGTCGCCGCCATCGGGCACCGGCACGTCTGTGCCATCAACTGGCGTGTCTGTCCCGGTCCCTGAGTCTGGCGCCGTGGCACCAGAGTCTCCGCCGAACAACTCGTCGAGCGCGCCGTCCAAGGTGTCAGACCACGCAAGGTCGTTACCAAAGGCGACAACAACCAAACGTTGTAACGGATACGACGAACCACTACTGGCCTGGACATAAATCGGCTCGACGTAGAGCAATCCGCCACCGATCGGCAAGGTCAGCAAGTTACCCAGCTGAACTGTCGATCCTGCCTGCCGGTTCAGGCTCAAGAACTGGCTCAACGTCTGAGTGAACGCCTCTGACGTTTCGTTTGACGACTCGATCTCGTTCTGGAACTGGCCCGGACCGGTCACTGTCGTCTCACGCGGCAACTCAAGCACTCTCAGTTGCCCATACCCTCTCGAGGCGCCCCCGCTTCACTTCCGGCATCAGCATCAGCGGCCATGTAGCCAACCAAGTTTTGCCGTTCACTACCGCTAGGGATGAAGTTGGTCGTCAAAGAAAATGTCGGCTCGTCTTGGTCCGGCATGGCGATGCTCAGGTAGTACGGGGGCATGTCCTGCGGCGTTGCGCTCTCAACGCTGGGGTCTTCCGAAATGTTCCAGAAGTCCGTTCCACCGAAGAAGGCCTCAGCCGAATCGACGTGATATCGAGTCATGACCTGACGCTGGACCTTAAAGAGATCTTCTGGGTAGCGCAAGTGAGACATGAGCTCACCGTCAATGTCATCCAGCGGACGCACGGTCCCATCGAAGGCCTGTGACCATGCCATTAGCAGCGGGTCTTCCTCGTCCCAGGCATACAACTGGATGGAGCCGTCATAGGCATCCACCGTCGCCTTCACCGAGTTGCGGATGTAGTTGATGTCACCAGAGCCAATGGCCTGGATGTTGCCAGCCGAAGCCACCAGGAGTCCGCCGTGGCGTCATCCAAACCCTCCAACTGGGAGTACGGGTAGTCAGCGGAGGTCGTGTAGCCGTCGACGATCCACTGAATACGACCGTCCACCACTGCGGGGTAGGGTTTCCATCCAACTCCAACCACGGGGCCACACGCTCAACACGCTCACGTGGCTCACGGTGGTCAAGGATCCGCGACTCTTCGTTGACGCCGTCAGAAAGCAAGATCTCTAGCTCGCGGTACTTCAGCGCATACGCCATCTGTCGCGCCGTCGAGCCAACCGAAACGCCGCCGCCACCGATGTAGGTGTTACGCGTTTCACCGCTGGCACTCTGGCTGTCCGGGAAGTCCAACTCACGTGGGGTTGCCTCTTCGGGCGCTCCGACGATGGAGTAGTCGGGCGAGGATTCGCCAAAGTAGATCCGCGGCTCGTAGTCACCCAATTCACCCACTGGTGGGATGTTGCGCTCAAAGAAGATGGGCTCACCATCTGCGGTGCGACGGTTACCGTACGCAGCGACCGCACCGAATCCGTGGGTGTAGACCGTGTGGTCGTTAACCCAGTTGCGCTGCCCGTCCGGGACACCGTCAAGGTCGATCTCACGCAAAGCCACAACGGTGTCAACGCGCTCGCCATCAACGTCATAACGGTCCACGTCTAGCGCCTCGGGGAACTGGTAGTAACCACGAACACCCTGCAACTGCCGGAACGTCGGGGAGACAACCGAGGGGTCAACAATGCGGATGCCAGGGACCGTGGCCGCGTCATCGCGCAATTGCCCAGGCGAGGCTTCCGTCTCGGCTTGGAACGGGATGAATTCGGTTTCGTCCAGGTCGTATGCGGCCAGGGTCGCGTCGATGTTGCGCTGAATGTAGGGCTCTTCGAGCACTGCTTCGCTGGGTCGCACCTTGAGCGACTGCACCAATGCTGGGTAGGCGCCACCGACCAGCAGGGCGATCACGACGAGCCCAACGATGCCGATGATAGGCAGTCGCCAGGTCTTGGTCCAGATCGTGCTGATGAAGAAGATCGCCACCAGCAACGCTGCAATCGCCAACACCCCACGCGTGGGCAGCACGGCATTGACATCCGTGTAGGTCATGCCGGTGATGCGTTCGTGCCGGGCAGTGGTCAGTCCATAGCGCTCCAGCCAGAAGGACAAGGCGCGCACCAAGACCAAGGCGGCAAACAACAAGGCCAAGTGCACCCGAGCGGCCGGCGTGGTGCGCGGGCCCTCGCCCTGCAACTGGATGCCGCCGTAGATGTAGTGAGTCAGCAGAGCTGCGATCAATGCGATGCCGAGCACCAGCGTCGCAAAGCTGACCGCAAACTCAATCAACGGCAAGGTGAAGACGTAGAAGCCCACGTCAAGGCCAAACTGGGGATCAGTGACACCGAAGGGCTGCCGGTTTAGCCACAGCAGGACGGTGTCCCACTGCGCCAAGGCAGCCGTGCCAGCGAACGCGCCCAAGGCCAACGGCGTGGCGATGAACGCCAACTTGCGGACCGGCTCCAAAGCCGCACGGTAGCGGTCCAGGTTTGCCTGTTCAGGGCTGCTCGGCGCATAAATTGGCCGCTTGCGGTAGGCGAGACTCAAAGACGTCCACACCAGCAGGGCCGTGATGATTGCAGCAGCAGCAAACAGGCCGACCTGCGTCAACAGGCGAGTCGTCAGAACACTGCGGTAGCCAACTGATTCGAACCACAAGAACTCGGTCCACAACTGGGCCAACCAAGTAATGATCGCTGCAGCTGCGACGACAATCGCGATCGTCGGGCCAAGCCGGCCCCCACCACTGCGCGGCTTCGTCGGAGGACGTCGAGGCCCACCCGATCCGCCCGAGCCACTCCCCTGCGGCTGAGACGGGCCCGGCACCCCACTGGGCCCGAAGGCGTCCGTCGGGTCTTTCGCCGCGGATTCTCCTGAGTCGCTCGAGTCCTCATACGAAGCCGGGTCGAAGGGGTCCTTACCTTCATCGCCGTTCTTGTCGGGCTCTGGTCCATCCATCTGACTCACTACAGACCTGCTCCTGTGCGCTCGGGCCGACACTCCCAAACCGGGGTTATCGGGACATTGCTGAGGCCCAACTTAACCGACAGACCTGACAACCACGGTTCGGGGCACGATGCCATCCGGTGACATGATGGGAGCGTGCCTGAAATGACCCTGAAAACCCTGTTCCCGCTGACAAGCAGCCCACCCCCTGGTGGCCGCTGCCATCGACACCGAGAAGCACGTGGGCAAGGCCGGCTGGGACCAGCCCGCTCGTATGTTTGCTCTGGTCAACAACGCCTTGTTGCTCAAGAGCGAGCCGAGCATGGCTGGGCAACTCAAGGATGCAGACCCGCGCGGATTCTCTGCCATTGAGCAAGAGGGCCTGCCCAGCACCACCGACCTTGAGTCCATGTTGGGCCGAGTGGCCTGGCCTGAGGGTGTTGACGGCGTTGCCCTCACCGTTGAGCGGCTTGTCGTGCCTCCCGAAGCGGAGCGTGACTTGCCAGCCGACAAGGACAAAGCCACCGAAGCCCTCGCAGCGCACCCCAACCGGCAAGACGTCCGCCTTTTGGTCGCTGTTCTTCGGGACGGCGAATCCGTCTGCCTCTTGCGCCAGCGCCGCTACGACAGCGACGACGCCGTTGCCATTGGCAACGACATCGCCCTGGGTTTGGTGCATGCGCTCAAGGCAACGCTCAGCGAGTAGCGGCCTACGCCGGGCGCTCAGCCAGCGGTGATGTCCTCGCAGGTGGCAATATCCGCATCGGAGTCTGCGGCCCACGCCTCGACGGCGGTTTGCGCCTCGTCGAAGGTCCCCACTGCAGCAACGCTCAGACCATCTGGCACGTGGCCGATGACCTCATCACAGTTAGCAGCTGGCGCGAGGAAGTAGTCAGCGCCAGCTTCGCTTGCACCCACCAACTTTGCTGGATACCGCCGATGGGGCCGACCTCACCCGCCGAAGAAATCGTGCCGGTCCCCGCGATCTCCAACCCCCGGTCAACTCCCCTGGGGTGATCGTGTCGTAAAGGGCAAGGCTAAACATCAGCCCTGCTGAGGGACCACCGACATTGCCGGCATCAATGGTGATGTCGTATGGCACCTCAAACGTTGAAGCCAAGTAGACGCCGATGATGGTCCGTTCTGGGTCGTCCTCATCCGGCCCGGTGGGGACATCGATCGCGACCTCTTCGTCGTCGCGCAAAACGGTGACCGGCACGACGGTGCCTGGCTCGTACTCTTGCAGCGCGTCGCGCACGTCATCGGGCGTCGAGACCTCAGTGCCACCCACGCTGAGAATCACGTCATCGACCTGCACCGCATCTTCGGCTGGTGCGCCAACGATGATCTGGGCCACCACGATGTTTTCTGGGACCTCGACCCCGTCTGCTCGCAGGGCAACGACCGCGGCGCCCTCCTGAGAGACCTGCATCAACTCAACGTTTTGGTCTTTGACCTGCTGCTGCGTGGCCGAGTCGTCGAAAACTTCTTCGTAGTCTTCAGAGGCAATCGCGTCATCAAACTTCGAGAGCAAAAACTCCATCGCCGTGACGTCATACCCTGGTCCGCCATCCACAGAAACCGTCGTGAAGTCGAGACTTCCTGAGGTTTCATACGTTTCGACGCCATCGATGGTGATGATCTGCTGTCCGTTGAGTTCGCCCAACGTGTTGAACACGGGCCCAGGCCGATACAACACCTTGTCGACCGTCACCAGATTCAAAATGGAGATGACGGCAAGGACAACCACGGTGGCAACCAGCGTGGTGAGTGCCTTGGGCGACACTCGGGTATGACTGTTGCCCACCGTTGGCGCGCTGGTTTCACCTTGGGGATTGCTGCCGGTCACAGGCCAACCCACTCGCGGTCTGAGCCGTCAAACTCTTGGTTCTTCCAGATTGGCACGGTGGCCTTCAGCTCCTCAATGAGCTCTCGTGCACCGGCAAAGGCCTCTGGTCGGTGTTCAGCCGACACGGCGCAGACCACGGCCAGATCCCCCACTTGCAGCGCACCTTTGCGGTGCACCGCAGCCACCCCGCATACCCCTGGGTTGGCAGCTATCCGCTCAACGATCGCCCGCAACGGGGTCACCGCGTCAGGATGAGCCGAATAACTGAGCTCAGTCACGCCGTCGCGGCCACCATCGTGATCGCGCACGGTGCCAATGAAAGTCACCACTGCGCCAGCGCGTTGGTGCTGCACGGCAGCGATGGCGGCGTCCACCGAAAGTGGAGTGTCCAAGACGTCGGCCCAGGTATTCGGGGCTTGCGCGGTCGGATCGGGACCAGGGGTCTGCTGCTCAGTCACCAAGACATCATCACCCAGAAGGCTGAACAATTCCTTGCCGGCCCTGCCGTAGGCCCCAAAATCGGGGCCCACGTGCCTCAGGCTCGCTTGCGCCTTCGCCGCATCAACGCTGCTGTGGCCGCGACGGCAACCGCCGCGCTGGCAGCACCGGCCGCACCAATGGCGGCATCGCGGCGTTCGACGCGTCGTGACATCACCGCGTGATGACCTCGGACTGTCTCGAGCAGGATGCTCAATGCCGTCGCATTGTCATAGGCGGGGTACCACCCATGCTGGTTCAGCGTGGTTGGTGCGACCGCCCACGGGAATGACACGTAGGCCAGATCCGTGGCTGGCAAAGGGATAACGCCTAGCCGGTGCAGCCGCTCCGCCGCCCCGGTGGCTGCCGAAGCAGACATCTCGACCGGGCGCATACTCGCGATTTCTTCCACTTCGGCTTGACTCAGCGTGCCGACCGAGCCCACCCCCAGCACTCCTGGAATGTCATCGCGAATGACGACTGAAACGGCAGTCGCTAGGTCTTCAACGTGGCAGAACTGCCAAGCAGGAGCACGGCCTTTGAGCGTCAGCAGCCTTGGAGCTTCAAAGTGACGCGAAATCATCGTGTCCAGACCTTCACCGACCAAGGCAGCCGGACGCACCGACGTCACCTGCAGCCCTGGGTGGACTTGCCGGGCCAAATCAAGGACCCGCTCAACCTCAACGAGATCGGCAACGATGCCCTCGGCATCTTCAGCCAACTGCGGGCTCGCCTCATCGAGAGGCACCGGGTTGTCCTCTTTGGCCCCGTAGACCATGGCGCTCGTGATGACCACGAGATGAGACACACCGGCTGCGGCCGCGGCGGTCGTTAACGTCTGCACTTCGCGAATGAGTCGGTCACGACGGCTGCTCGACGATTCGTTGAGCGAAGACTCCAAGTCAGAGTCGTAGGCGATGTGCACCAAAGCATCGACGTCGCTGATCGCGCTCACCACGGAAGGAGACATGATGCTTGTCAATCGATACTCGACGTCACCGGCTGGACCGACTTTTTCATCCAGACCAATCACCCGGTCGCCCGCAGTCGCGAGCTCTTTGACCAGGACTGATCCGACTGCTGAGGTTGCTCTGGTGACGGCGACGCGCTGCGGACCGACGCTGCGGCGCGGCCGAGCCGAGTTTGGCTGGGAACTCACACGGGCTCCTTGTGGTTGTCTGGTGAGAGGCCCATCCTTGCAGGATCACCCGGGCAAGTGCACCACTTCATTTTGGGAAGGACCGACAAATCGTGTCGAACGCTGACGACCACTCCGATGACACCCCAGACGAGGACCCTTGCGGCGCTCTTCGGCGGCAATGTGCCACCCGAAATGCGCGAGGCGCTGCAGGCAATGGGACTAGACAAGATGGACCCGGCCATGGTCCGCCAGATGCAGGCCCAAGTGCAGGCCATGATGAGCGGCACCGATGATGGCCCGATCAATGTGGACTTGGCTCACGACACCGCTCGCGGAGCAGTGACCCAGCAGGGCGATGACGCATCCATCGGCGACAGCACCCGACGTGACGTGGCCCAGGTTGTGCATGTTGCCAACCTTTGGCTCGATGCCGTCACGGACTTCTCGCCGCCCGAAGGCAACGGCGTCGCGTTGAGCCGTGCCGAGTGGGTTGAGCAGACCCTCCCGCTGTGGCGCTCGCTGACCACTCCCGTCGCTGAGGGCGTCCGTGCTGCGCTCACCAACGCGATGTCTCAGCAGATGAAGGAATTGGGCGAGTCAGACACACCGATGAGCATTCCGGGCATGCCTGCTGGGATGAATCCTGCCGCGCTGATGGGCCAGATGGAGCCCATGATGCGCAAGATGAGCTCTGCCATGTTTGGAGCCCAAGTGGGCCAGGCCGTGGGCACGCTGGCGGGTGAAATCGTGACTGGCACCGAGGTCGGATTGCCTCTGCTACCCGGCGAGCAGGTAGCGATCCTGCCAGCCAACATCTCCAAGTTTGCCGAAGGCCTCGAGATCGATGCCGGCGAAGTCCACCTCTACCTCGGCGTGCGCGAGGCCGCTCGGGTCCGACTCTTCGCCGGAGTCCCCTGGCTGGGGCCGCAACTGTTGGCTGCGGTGCAGGATTATGCGCGGGACATCAACATCGACACCGACGCCATCGAAGAGGCGGTCCGCAGTGCGGACACAACGAACCCGCAAGCGATGCAAGAAGCCTTGAGTGGTTCGATGTTCTCCCCGGAGCCAAGTGCTGCTCAGCGGGCGGCCTTAACCCGACTGGAGACATACTTGGCTCTTGTTGAGGGCTGGGTTGATGTCGTCTCGGAGCGCGCCGCCAGCAAGCACCTGCCCCATGCTGCGGCCCTCTCAGAGGCCGTCCGGCGTCGTCGGGCCACTGGCGGGCCCGCGGAGAAGGTATTCGCATCGCTCGTGGGCTTGGAACTGCGCCCTCGCCGACTGCGCGACGCTGCCAACCTGTGGTCTGCCCTGGAAGCCGCTCATGGCTCAAACGCTCGAGACGCCGCGTGGGATCACCCCGACCTGGCGCCGACGGCCAAGGACTTGGATGACCCCTGGGCTATGTCGAAGCGCGCAACGACTCATCATCGGACGGCCAGTCGCTCGATGATGAACTAGAAGCTCTGCTCAGCAGCGCTGACGGAGCCACCTCCGACGACTCCTCAGAGGACGGCCAGACCCCGACAGAGCCAGACGAAGACGGCCCCACCCGCTAGCGCGTGAGGAAAAGCCACCCGAAATCGTGGCGGAAAGTCACCCGCTAAGGGTGACGACGGGCCCAGGTCACTCCGTTCAGGAAGGCCTGGGCTTCGTCGTACCTGGGGTGATTGCGCACCCAGGCGTAAAGTCGGGCCCGTGCCCAGAGACCAACAGATGGGCCAATTCATGAACGACGACCGCGTCGATAACCCAACTGGGCATCCCCTCCATCGCGCTGGAAATGCGAATCTCACCAGTGGCCGGTGTGCACGAACCCCAACGTTGCCCCTGGTTGGTGACCCAGGTGATGGACGCAGGCTTGGCCCGGCCCTCAAGATAGGTCTTTGACAAGGCTGTCGCGCGTGCTGGCAGGTCATCGTGCGCGAGGCGTTTGCGCTGCTCACGGCGCTGCAACTGGGCCAAGAGGTCATCGACATGGCGCTGCTCGACTGCTTCGCTCAACCCGGCAGGCATCAGCACAACAACTCGGTCTGTCTCGATGCGCGCTGAGACGCTGCGCCGTCGACGCTTGCTGCGACGGATCTCAATCTCGTCTGGCAGCCCGCGCGCCTGCACCCCATGCGCCTGCCTCGTTCCTGCATCCATATGGCAACGGTACGGGGCAGCGCTGACAAACCTGCGCACACGCCGAGCCGTCGCAAAGTGTGTGGTCAGCACCGTTACGGTCTAGGGTGTAACAGAACCTTGGGTCACCAGACCCGTTCCGCGGGCAAACATAATGTGGGCCCGACATAGACCAGGAGGTAATCCATGGCTGAGGCTATTGAAACCGGCGAGACCTACACCGGCGACTTCTACTGCGTGAAGTGCAAGGAAAAGCGCGACGCAACCGGCCGGGTCGTTGAGACCAACGGCCGACGCATGGCGAAGGGCAAGTGCCCCGTGTGCGACACCAACTTGAACCGCATTTTGGGCAAGGCCACCAGCGCCTGAAATCACAACGCAACTGCGAAGAGGGCGTCATGACCAACTGGTCAGGACGCCCTCTTCGTGTCTGTGGACAGCGCGGGCGGTCATTCGCCAAACCCTGAGATTGTGCAGCTATGTCACTTTTTGCCCAGGAGTTTCCGCCACCCGCGCCGCGGCTAGTCACTGACACACCAGCTGCATTACGTGCTCCTGGCGAAGTGCAGCTCGGCCTGGACTCCGACCGGGGCGTCGTTCTCGCGGGGCTATCTCCTGCCGAGAGTGACTGGCTGCTCAGTCTTCACCGGCGTTCGTTGCCATCGCCTCCTGGATCGCGAGCCCTGGACCGCACCGACGAGTTGGCTGCTCTCCTTCAGGCTCACGACTTGGTGCGGGGTCTCGACCTCGTCCGTGGGGATGCCCAGCCGCCCACGAGTCCCACGCGACAACTTGGGTCAGCGCCTTCGGTGGCTCTGCTGGGCCGAGGACGACTCGCCGGAATACTCAGAGCTCAAATGCATCGCAGCGGCATTCGAGTGGTTTCCGCAGACCAGAGCGGGTCTGTGGAACCGGATGTAACGGTCCTTTTGGCCTCGCCCGCCATTTCGATGCATGACGCACAAGAGTGGGCGGGGTCTGGGAACGCCCACCTTCCCGTCGTGGTGCGTTCCGGCTACGCCTGCATTGGGCCCCTCATCGTCAGTGGTATCGGGCCGTGCCTACATTGCCTTGATCTCGCTCGCACTGACCGTGACCCCGCCTGGCCCCGGGTCTTAGGGTCAATGGCTGCGCGAACGCTTGGCACGGGCCCGGCGATCCACAGTCCCGCCGCAGTTTCAAGTGCCGTCGCAGGCCTCACGACCATGGTGCTGCGCGCGCACGGGGAGGGGCTCCAGGTGCCGGTGGGGGTCGCCTGGGATCTTCGGCCGCCGAGCCCGACAGTCACCGCTCGTCGGTGGGAGCGCCATCCCCTTTGCACGATTGAGCACTAGCTGCAGCTGAGCGGCTAACTACCGCTGAGCAACATCTACAGCGATGGCGCAGCCATCACGAGCCCGATAGCACTTCGAGCACCTGAGTCCCATACATGTCGAGCTTGCGAGCGCCGACCCCAGAGATCCCCGACAGCTCTTGCAACGTGCTCGGCTCTCGCTCGGCGATCGCCGTCAGTGTGGCATCGGTGAAGACCACAAACGCTGGCAGTGAGGCTTCCTGCGCGGTAGCCAGTCGCCACGAACGCAACTTTTCGAACATTGCTTCGTCATAGGTGGGAGGGCAGTCGTCGCATCGGCCAACTTTGCGTTGGGCAGCGCTGCCCAGCAGGTTTCCGCAGATTCGGCAGACCTTGGGTGTGCGGGGCTTGCTCGCTTGGGTTTGCGCTTGGGCGCGCCTGAGCCAGTCGAGTCGGTGCCCATCGCCGCTTGACCCAGCAGGTTGGCCGCTGGAGCGAGAAACCGGGAAACCCGACGATGTGCGCGCCCACCAGAGCTTCGAGAGCCAGCCCAACTCAGTTGCAGGTGGCTTTGCGCTCGCGTGACGCCGACATACAAAGCCGACGCTCCTCAGCGACCCGTTCAGCAGTGTCTGCCATGGAGATCGGCAAGAGTCCCTCGCTGACGCCAATGATGAAGACGCGATCCCATTCCAGCCCCTTGGCTGAGTGCAAGGAGGCCAGTGTGACGCCTTCAACTGTTGGCGCGTGCTGTTCGCTTGCGCGTCGGTCCAACTCGCCGACGAACTCCCGCATTCGGGCCTCTGGCTGAGTGACCGTCAGATCGTCGGCCAGGTTCACCAGGGCTTGCAGTGACTCCCAGCGCTCTCGGGTGGCTCCACCAGATTCCGGGGCTTTGCGAGACCAGCCGTTACCGCTGAGCACGTCGCGGACTTGGTCACCCAACGTCCGACTTCCGTTGTCGGACCGCATCTGGCCGCGTAGGAGGACGAGCGCCTGGCGGACCTCGGTGCGCGAAAAGAACCGCTCGCCGCCTCTGACCAAGTAAGGAACGTTCGCTGAGGCCAACGCGCTCTCGATTGCCTCGGATTGGCCATTCGTGCGAAAGAGCACAGCCATCGAGCGAGGATGCTCGCCAGCATCAATGGCTGCCTTGATGGCGTTTGCTACCCCGTGGGCCTCAGCCTCGTCGCTGTCGAAGGTGCGCAGCTCTGGTTTGGGGCCGGTATCGCGCTGTGACTGCAGTTGGACGCTGCCTTGCGGCAGGACGGCGTTGGCGACATTGATGACCTGCGGGGTGGACCGATAGTTGCGCACTAGTCGGACCACTGAGGCGTCACGATGTCGCTTGGCGAAGGTCTCCAAATGCGTGGCGGAGGCCCCGGTGAAGGAGTAGATCGTCTGGGCTGGGTCGCCAACAACACAGATGTCCTGGCGATCCCCCAACCACAGGTCGAGCAGTTGCTGCTGCAACGGGTTGACGTCCTGGTATTCATCGACGACGAAGTGTCGGTATTGCTGGCGGATCGCCGAAGCAACCTGCGGGTGCTCAGCAAGGATCCCCACCATGGTGAGCAAGACATCCTCAAAGTCGATCACGTGGCGCTCGGCCTTGATCTCCTCATAGGCCTCCATCAACCGCGCCATCGCGGTGCCATCTAGGCCTGCTGGTTGACGTGACTCTTGCTTGGCGATCGCGGGATAGCGCTCGGCCGTGATCATGCTGACCTTTGCCCACTCGACCTCGGAGGCGACATCACGCAAGCCGGTGCGGTCGAGTCCTAGGCGCAGTCGCCCTGCGGCCTCCGCAATCGCAGAAACTTTGTGCGGCAAGATCTCTGGTGGCGGGCCACCAACCGCCTGTGGCCAAAAGAACTGCAACTGCCTCAAGGCGGCCGCGTGGAACGTTCGCGCTTGCACGCCGGGGACCCCCAACCCACGCAGGCGAGTCCGCATTTCACCCGCTGCACGGGCAGTGAAGGTGACCGCAAGCACCTGGGGCGCCTTCAGCGAGCCCGACCACACGCCATACGCAATGCGGTGGGTGATCGCACGGGTCTTGCCGGTTCCGGCACCGGCCAAGACCACCATCGGGCCCAGCGGTTTGTTCGCAACAGCTAATTGCTCGGGGTCTAGGCCCTCAAGGATGTCATCTGCACTGGTGGGAAGGGCTTGGTTCACTGCGCTGCTTGCCCCCGGAAGTTGCTGTGCTCAACTTGCTGCTCCAACTCGCCGCCGTACCACTGCTCGACAAGGCGACGGGCGATCGAGACTCGGGGCGGCAAAGCCACTCGGCCTGTGTGCACTGCCCACGCCAACTCACCCTTGCTAAACCACGCCGCTTCAACGATCTCCGCAGGGTCAAGAGTTAGCTCGCTCGTTTTGGCCTTGGCGGTGAATCCGACCATCAGGGATGCCGGGAAAGGCCACGGCTGGTTGCCCCGGTACAGAACGTCAGTCACCTCCACTCCGACCTCTTCAAAGACTTCACGAGCCACCGCGCTTTCGAGTGACTCTCCTGCTTCAACAAAACCAGCCAGCACTGACATACGTCCTTCTGGCCAGTGCGGGCCACGCCCTAGCAACAACCGATCTTCATCATCGGTGACCGCCATGATGACGGCAGGCTCGGTGCGGGGTGGTGTTCTGAACCATCCACCTCGCAGGCACGGACCCAGCCGCCTTCGGCGACCGTGGTTTCCGACCCACAGCGCGGGCAGCAGGTATGGCGTTCGTGCCAGTTGGCCAATGCGACGCCGGTGGTGAAGACCCCAGCGTCGATGTCGCCCAAGTCGACGCCGGCCTCGCGCAGGAAAGCCATCCTTTTGCATTGGAATCGGGCCGACCGCGATCCCCTTCGGCTCGCACGACCACGACGTAGTCGCGCTGCTCCGAGTCACGCCCGATGTAGAGCGCCAATCGCTTGCTGTCTGCCATTTCGCCTGGTCGCGGGACCAGGCGCAACTGTCCGTCGACTCGGCAGGTGCGCATTTTTGATTCGACGAGGTCGTAGATGCGGGTTTCAGACTTCCCCAGCGCCCGCTTGATGACGTCAATATCGCGTCGGGCGTTTCCGCCCCGGTCGAGCGCTCCGCGGAGAGTGCAAGGTCAAGAAGGGTCTCCGGCAAAATACTCACCTCCCTGTAGGCGGCGGTGCGACGACGTGCGGCCTCGCCTACCTCAATTACGTGCCGTTCGGGCATACGGTGATCGTGTGACCCACAGCGACCTCGCCCTCGCAGGAATCGCCTGTGCCGCCGTCCCAGGGATGCAACCGGTCTCGGTGCAAGAGTGGCGGCGTCCCGAGGCGACAGACCCTGCTCCTGCCCAACGTGCCCTCATTGAGGACGCCACTGGTCGGCGATGGGTTGTCATCGTGCCCCGGACTGTGGCTGGCGCTGCGGAGTTGGAGCGTAACGATGCCCTCACTCGGCAATTGGGCAAGCACCTGCCCTTCAAGGTGCCGGTCGCCACTGGGTTTGCTGGCGTGGGGCCTGCCGGGCGAGCTGCGGTCTTCCCGTATGTCGAGGGCTCGGCCATCAACTTTCACCGCATCCCAGCGGGACCGGGGCTCAGCAGCGCCATTGGGCGGGCCTTGGCCGCGGTGCACAACATGCCGTCGGACTTCTTTGATGAGTTTGGCGTGCCGACATTTGACGCCGAAAGCCACCGCCAGCGCCGCTTAGCCGACTTGGACCGCGCCGCCGAAACGGGCCTGGTCCCGGGTGAGTTGCTGAGTCGTTGGGAGTTGGCCTTCGACACCGCCTCGCTCTGGCGGTTTGCTGTCACTCCGGTGCACGGATCATTGAATGGCTGGTCGTTCTTGGTTGCGTTCTCCGACGATGAAGCAGCGACGGCTCGCGTCGTTGCCCTGACCTCATGGGAGCAGGCCTGCGTCAGCGACCCGGCCGACGACTTTGCCATGCTGGTCAAACAAGCCACGCCAGCAGCGGTAGACAGTGTGCTGGAGAGCTACACCCTGGCTCGTGCCAACCGGCCCGATCGCAACCTGTTGATCAGGGCCCGTCTCGCGTCCGAAATGAGCATGCTGCGGGGCTTGGCGGCCGCCGTGAGCGCTGACGATCAAGACTTGGTGGACGCCCGCGTGGATGAGTTGCGCAAACTGAGTCGCCTTACCTCCGCTGATGACCCCTTGGTCCCAGACGCAGCCCCCGTGTTGCCCACGCCTGCTACAGCTGAGGTTGCGCAGACCGACGACCAGGCTGAGGGCTCTGATGGAGCCCACGCACTTCGTTCAGTGCCGCCCTTCCCTCCGGCGACGCCGACAGTGCCGAGCGCGCTCCATCGAGCCAGGATCGAGTCAACGATGCGGCGGACAGTTTCGTGGACGCCGAGGCCGATTACTCAACCGACGCCGTTGAACCCGCAAGCAACGCAGTCGGCTCGGATGGGTTCGGCGCTTCGGCCAACGACGCCGAAGTTGACGATGACGGCGACGATGTCGCTGTCGATGTCGATGTCGATGTCGATGTCGATGAGGGCGACCTACCCGAGGATATCGACGCCCACGACTTGGACAGGGAGGAGCCGGTCGATAGCGACGAGTCGGACGCCGATACAGATGTGACAACCGAGATCCCGGTGCTGTCACCTACCCCGGCTCCAACGGCACCAGATGACGAAGACTCAACCACCGTCATCAAAGCTGTGGCCTGGCCACCGCCCGCCCAAAGCGAGGTCTCGACGGAGCACGAGGTGGCTGCTGATGACGAGGTCGCTGACGACGACGAGGCTGGCGACGGCACACCTGGTGACGAGTTGCCGGGTGACGAGATAGCTGACCAAGATGTGCCCGCTGAAGACGAGCGCCCCGAGCCGGACTACCGCTCCGAAGCTAACGCCCTCAACATTCCACCGCCCGAGCACACCGACGAAACGGGCGCCGTAGAGCCTCCCTTCGACGCCTCGGCGCCGATGGGACGCGAGGCCAGTGACTCGCAGGAGTCCAGCGATCCGCTGGATGAGGCCAGCCTCGAGCCCCGCGGGGATGCAGTAAAGAGACCGAACGCATCCGAGACTTGTATGGGATGACTTTGGACGATGAAGAGGTCGAAGACTCACCCAGGTGAGCCTCCAACCACTACCCGTTCAGCCCGCCGTCGACCTTTCGCTGGCCAGCATTGACTCCAACTCTGCAGCAGAGGGCAATTCGGGGCGCACAGTCTGCCCACTAGAGGCGTAGAAAAACGCCGCGTCAACCTGATCTTCGTCAAGCCCCTGCAGACGTGCGTAAGCCAGCCGATAGATCGCCAGTTGGAGCGCTTTGGTCTGCAGATCGTCAGCATCGACCGGCGGGCGACCGGTCTTCCAGTCCACAACGGTAAAACCGCCTTCAGGTCGAGGGAACACCGCGTCAATGCGACCGCGGATCGGGGTGCCTCCAACCGTGGTCTCGATGGCCACTTCAATATCCTTGGGCTCCGGCTTGCCCACTCGCTTGCGAGGAAGTTTGCCTGCAACTTTTCCATGCCGTTGGCATCCACCTCATCGGCACTTCCTGGCAGCTCATCGAGGTCTACCAGAGCAGCACGGGCGTACTGCTGCTCAACCCAGGCGTGAAATCTCGTCCCCAGGTCAGCTTGTGGAGCCGGCGCTGAAGGCATCGGGCGACGCTGCTCTCGCTCAAACTGCTCCCGGTCAGCCAGCAGCCGAATCACTGAAGACGTCGACAGATGGGACGGCCGAGACGCTGGAGCAGAATTAGCCTCGCGCAGGGCTTGTCGTTCAGCAATGAGCATTTGAGCGTGCTCGGAGTCGGGGTGATCAGTGGGCGCAAAGACTCCGATGGATGGCTGATCAGGTCGCAAGGCACGCACCTCGCGAATCGCTTGGCTCACCTCAGCCACGCTTCGCCGTCTCGCGCTGGGCTCAACCGGCCACTCCGCCTCGTTCTCAATAGCGTCCAAGGGGTTTTGGGCGTCTTCTTCTTGCGGAGTCTCAGCCCAGCCAACGATGTCTATTGGCGGATGAGTCACCGGACCTACCTGCGGATCGTCCCCGGTTAGCTCAGTGATGAACTGGCCGGGCTTGCGCGGGGCTTTGCCGTCCATCCAGACCGGCGTTGTGAGGAACAACTGGTGTTTGGCACGGGTAAATGCCACGTAGGCGAGGCGACGCTCCTCGGCCAGTTTGTGGTCTCGCCCGTCGATACCGAACTGCTTGAACGCCTGGCCCATTCGGCCGTGTCCTGCGCATCGGACCAGTCCAACTGCGGCAGACCATCGCGGTCGCCGCGCAGCGAAACGGCAAAGCGGCATAGCCGGAAAGCCAACCCTTGTCGGCGTGCGCAAGGTAGCCCCACTCGCCACCCTCAAACTTGCCAATGCCACGCAAACTGGGGAAAACACCCTCAGTCAGACCCGGGATGGCGACGTAATCCCATTCCAAGCCCTTAGCAGCGTGCACCGTCAGCACTTGCACTGAGCCTGCAGCAACGGCAACTTCTGCCAACTCGGGCATCTCGACCGCTTCCAGGCCACGCTCATGCTTGCGTGCGGCCTCCAGCCAGTCGAGAAATCCGCCGAGAGTTGGGCGCTCTGCGGCGCCAGCAAACTGCGCTGCGACATCCGTGAGTGCATCAAGATGCGCGCGTGCCCAGGTTTCCCCACCGGCAACCGTAATCCCTGGGTCAGCCGCCACTTCGATGTCGAGGCCCAAGGCTCGCTCGGCCTCGATGATGAGGTCTGGCAGGGGCAGCCCAACAGCCGCGCGAACTCGACGCACCACAGCAGACAACTCACGAACCCGAGTCAGTCCACTGTCGGTCATGCTTCGACCTGACGGCGAGACCCAGCCGGTCGGGGGTGGCGCGTCGATGGCCTCCCCAACGTCGCTGGCTCGTCGTGTCCGTCAACGAGGTGGTTGGCCCACGCCCACAGGACCTCGAGGTCTGCTGCGCCGAGCCTGGTCACCGGTCCTGACAGGAGTCGAATGATCTGGTCCCCTCGTCCAGGGTTTTGCACGGCCCACAAGAGGCCGACAAGATCAACCAACTCGGGACGGTTGAGCAGCCCTCCTAGGCCAACAACTTCGACCGGCAAGTTTCGGGCCCGCAGAGCGAGAACAACGCGATCAAACTGCGACCGTTTACGGCACAAGACAGCAGCACTGACCGGATTGTTCGCGTCGCGTCCCGCGAATCGCTGGCTGATCCAGTCGGCAATTGCGTCAGCTTCGGCTAGGTGATCGGACACTTTGGCGACAGCAACATGTCCCTGACCGGCCATGGGCGATGCCCGTAGAGTTGGAACCTCAATGCGGCTCTGCGCCACCAATGGCGCTGCAATGTGATTTGCAGCGGCCAGCACGGCACTGTCGTTGCGCCAAGAAATGCTCAACGGAAGCACCTTGGCATACCGGCCGTCATTGCTAAAGACCTGAGGGAAGCGACTCAGTGTCGTGGCACTGGCACCTCGCCACCCATAAATTGATTGGTGCGGGTCGCCAACGGCCGTTACCGGCACGTCGTGCCCGGCAAACAAGTTCTTTAGGAGGACCATCTGTGCCTCTGAAGTGTCCTGAAACTCATCCAGCAACACCACGCGATAGCGGGTCCGCTCAGCCTCCCCGACAGCGGACACGTCACGAGCCAACTCAGCAGCGATGGCCACCTGATCGGCAAAATCGAGGGACACCCGCTCACGCTTCAGCCGCGCGAAAGCCTGGATCAGCGGCAGAACTTGCCGCTTGCCGATCATCTCGGCGCTCTTTTTTGGCCGAGGGATTTATCCGTCTTGCCAGGTGGCACCGCAGCTAACTGGTCGGCAGCGCTGCTCAACCACTCCATGATCGACTCGGCGTCTTGCAGGTGCTCGGCCATTTCTCCTGAGAGCCGCAAGACTGCTTCCACGATCGTGCTGTCGGCCCCAGTCACCTGCGACATTTCACCCGTGTATGAGTGAACGACTTCGTGCGCAAGTTGCCACGAGGCCGCCTCGGACAGCAGTCGCGACCCAGGCTCAATGCCCTTGCGCAGGCCGTGCTCACTCACCAGCCGACCCGCATACGCGTGGTAGGTGGACACCACTGGCGCGACTCCCACGATGTCCAAGTCCTCGTGGTCAATCACGCCGTCAAGGGCCCGAAGTTTGCTCGTCAGTCGGGTTGCCAACTCCAAGGCGGCTTTCCGGGTGAAAGTCAGGCCAAGGATCTGATCTGGACGAACTAGCCCATTGGCAACCAACCAAAGAACGCGCGATGCCATCGTTTCGGTCTTGCCCGAACCCGCCCCAGCGACCACAAGGGTCGACTCCAGAGGCCCCTCGATGATGGCTTGTTGCTCGGGTGTCGGCGGAGGCGACCCTAGGGCCTTCGCGATGTCCAGCGCAGACCATGTGACCGTCGGAGGCACCGTTGTGCTTGTCTCCAGGCTCATTCTCGATCCCCTTCAGGTTGGGCTGGGCAGGCTAACCGCACTGGGCAGGTGTTGCAGTGAGAGCCGACTTTGGCCAGAAAGCGATCCCCAGCCATACCGTCGGCAGTGTCCCGGACCAGATTCTCTGCCCAGTCCGGCTCGTCGTCCATCGAAAGGGCGACTTGCGGTTGCGATAACGCTTTGATGCGCGTGCCACCGATTTGCACGAGTGCAGATCCCGCGGACATTGGTTCGGCTCCGGTTTCGTCGCGAAACGCTCCATGCTCCAAAGCGACTTGATAAGCCCCCAATTGCGGGTGGCGCAGCAGATCGACCTTAGAAGGCGCCGAGGCCCCAGTTTTGAGGTCAATCACGACGAAACCGCCGTCAGCATCACGCTCTATGCGGTCGACTTGCCCGCTCAAGCGAGCCCTGCCGACATCGGCCCTTCCAGAAATCTCGACCGCTACCAGTTGGCGGGCATTGCTGTCTCGATAGCCGACATATCGCCTCAGCATGTCTTCGGCTTGACGGTAGCCTCTGGCCGAAACCCAAGAACAAGCGCAATTCACTCCACCGCTTTGACAGGGTCTCGTTGAACTCCGCGATCGAGCCTTGCGGGCTATCGGCCACGATGGAGTGGACCAAGGTGCCGCGAGCCGCACTCAAAGCGCCTTCGGCATCGCCGCCATGCGCTTTCAGCAACCAACGCAATGAGCATTGGTTGAACTCTTCGATTTTTGACGGCGAGACCTTTACTTGTCCCTCTGGGATTCGCGGGGTGGTTGAGGAGGGCACCCGGGCGTCCCACCATTGATCCACGTCCGCGCCACCGACGCCGCGCTGAGCCAGCCAGTCCAGCAAATCAGCATGCTGATCGCGGGTCTGAATCTGACCGGCTTGGTGGGCCGTCACAAGCCCCGGCGGGTGCTGGCGACCAAAGTGCGTAGCGTCGGGGCCGCGGGCACACTCTGCACTTCGCTGGGGTTGAACTCTGGGACGACAAGGTTCATGAACGCCGAGGGCTGCTCGTCTGTGCTGGTCACGGCGGTCACGAGGAGTCGCGAGGTCGCTCGACTCACCGCGACGTAAAACTGACGCAGCTCATCTGAACGCACTTGGCTCTGCGCTGCTCGAACCCCCTCGACTCCGGCAATAGGGCGACCGCGCATCACTTCAACCAGGGATTGCGCTCCAGCAAAGTGTCTCGCAGCCGCAGATCGGGCCAGACCCCTCCTGCAGCCCAACCACCGCGACAAAGCCCACTCCCGACCGGCCGCGGTAAATGGTGTCAACACCTCAACGGCATCTCTGGACTGCTCGCGGGCGACCAAAGTGTCCGGGGCTAGGTCTTGCGAAGCCATGTGATTTAGAAAGGAGCGAGGCTCGGTGCGGCGCAAACGTGAAGTGAAATCCTCTGCCGCTCCAAACAGGACGAGCACCGCGTCGAGAGCGCGATCTGCACGCAGGCCAGCCGCGCCACCAGCCAGCGCTTGGGCCTCCCACCCAGCAGCTAGACCCGACCTGCTCCAGATCTCCCACAGCAACTGATGAGCGTTCAAGCCACGCTTCTGGGCGCCGAACGCCGTGACTTTAAGGCTTCGCTGGCGCCACTGAGGACGTGGGCGACGCGGCGTACAGGCTCGAGGTCTGCGTCATCGGCAACCTCGGGATCACGCAACCACTGTGGCTCTAGCAAAGCAGCACGGATGAGCTCATCACTGGTCGGCAAGACTTCATCACCAGCTGGAACGACCTCGTCTGCTCCTGCACGTTCAGAGCGTGCGAACGCCGAGGCGATCGGAGTCATCTCTTCGGCCCCTCTGGCACGTAGAGCGCGCCGTAGTCGACGCAGTTGCACCGGGTCTGCCCCTCCCAGTGGCGAGGTCACAAGCTCCACCGCTTCATCGACGCTCAGGGCTGGTGCCAGACCATCCGCGATGCGTAGCACCACCTGAAATGCCATCAGGAGTGGTCGAGTTGCCGGATCTTGCCGCAGCGGGACACCGGGACGGGTCATCGCAACGGGCACCGAAGCCCCGGCAAACGCCCGCCGGATCGCTTCGTGCTGCGAACCGGAGCGAGCAATAACAGCCATCTGAGACCACGGAATGCCCTCGGTGAGGTGCGCCCGCCGCATAGCTTGGGCCACGTAAGCGGCCTCCTGAGCAGCGGTATGCAGCGCGACGGCCGAAATCATTGCCATGGGCTCTGCGGTGTTGGGCTCGGCCGCCACCGGCGCAACATCGCGTTGCCGGGACTCTCCGCTCACACCGATGCGCGCCGAAACCCGGGACATAACATCAGTCATTTGGCGGGGGTATCGATGACTTTGGGTCATGACCAGCGCTGCTCGCTCAGACCGCACGGACGCGCGATGGAGATCGTCAGCCAGCGCACGGAACCTCTCGGGTGCGGCTCCTCGAAACCCCTGCACGACAGCATCGCCGTCACCGAGGAAAACCACGCTCATACCGGCGTGGTGCAGAGCCTGGATCAGGCGCGCAGCCGATGCCGTCAACTCTTGCGCATCATCGACCACCAACAGAGAAAGTGAGCCAGCGATCTTGCGGTGCAGCTCAGAGTTGTCCTCCAGCGCCTGGGCAGCCGCTACCCCGATCCAGGCAGGGTCGAAAGAGCCAGGCGAGGCCAGTGCCGTCACCGAGTCGTACTCATCGAGCACTTCCGAAGCAGCGACCCAGACCTCACGGTTGTGCACGCGCCCCAGGCGCGCCAACTCATCGCCGGAGACCCCCAGCTCCACCGCTCGCATCAACAGGTCACGCAGCTGGTCTCTAAAGCCTTGGGTCGCCAAGGCTCCTTCAACGTCGCTCGGCCACAGCGGACCCTCGACCTCTCCCGATGCGTGGCCGACCAAGAGATCGCGCAGAATGCCGTCCTGCTCGGGCCCAGTCATCAGGCGGGGCTCCGCCTCGCCCACCTCGGCCGCGGCTGCGCGCAGTATCGCGAAGGCGAGGGATGAGGGGTGCGCACCAACGGCTCAATGTGCGTGCCGGGAGTCTGCTGGGAAAGGCGGGTGCGTAGCCGACCTGCCAAAACCCGGCTTGGCGAAAGCACCAACGTGGAATCTAGGAGCGTCCGGCGCTGGCATGGTCATCAACCAACCGAAGTGCCGCGGTGGTTTTGCCGGTCCCTGGCGCGCCCACGACGGTCGCGATCACTGGAGCACCGTCAGCCGAAAGCAGCGTGCGCAGTTGGGCCAGAGAATCCAGGTTCATAGGGCTATTCGACCAGAGGCCACCGACATGCCTAGCTCGGGCCAGACCAGCGAGCTAGCGCGAGGTCAACGCGATCTCCTTGCTTGCGCAACGGCGTGCCTTCGTCTCGATAGTGTTCAAGCGCTTCGTCTTCGTGGCCTTGCGGTGGCAGCCCACCAGCACGCAAGACTCGCCACCAGGCGACTTCCGATCCGTAGTGCGCCATGACCCAACCAACGAGACGTGGATGCCCCCGCCCAATGTACTCAGCCACGTCTCCATAGGTCATGACTTTTGCGCTGGGAACATGCTCTACGGCAGCTAGGACTGCGTCCACAAAATCACTGTGAGACCGATTCATCTCTCTCCCAAGGTAAGTGGTAAAAACTGGTTCGATGGCTTCCATTAGGATGATGGGACCACAGAGGGAGATTCAACCGTGACCGTAGATCCGAATACTCCTCGGCAACGGCTAGTCGCGCCGAGCGGCGAGCACAATTGTTGGGCGCAGCCCGCGATACTTTCGCCCACGCGGGCTATCACGCCACTGCCATGGACGACATTGCTGAACGTGCTGGCGTATCAAAGCCGGTGCTCTACCAGCACTTCACTAGCAAGATTGAACTTTACTTGGCCCTGCTGGATCAGCAGGTCGAAACCCTGGTGACGCTGATTCACAGCGCCCTTCGATCTACTGACGACAATGAGCAGCGCCTTGCCGCAACAGTTGAGGCCTACTTCGAATTTGTCGACACGCCAGAGGGCGCCTATCGACTGGTTTTCGAATCTGACTTCGTGGCTGAGCCAGACGTCAAGAACAGAGTCGAGTCGGTGACCGACCTGTGCGCGAGCGCAATTGGTGAAGTTGTTTCCGAAGACACCGGGTTGGACAAAGACGAAGCATTCCTGATCGGTGTCTGCTTGGCCGGGTCCGCTCAAGCGTGCGCTGCCCGCTGGGTTGCTCTGGGCCGTGCCGTGCCCCGCGACCGGGCCGCGGCCCTTGTGACTAGCCTCGGTTGGCGTGGGTTGACCTCGCTGCCACTCACCCGCGATGAAGTCCACGCCTTGGGAAGCGATTAACCTAGCCAGGCGTTGTACTTGTGTCACGGTTTTGAGTGACAGGACGTCCCTCCCGACAACGTCGGGATCAATCTGGAGGTATGCAGTGGAAGTACGTATCGGTGTGCGCAACGTCGCCCGCGAGGTCTCCTTCGAGTCCGCTCAGACGCCCAACGAAGTTGCTGCTCTGGTAGATGAGGCACTGGCCTCATCGTCATCCACCTTGAAGCTCGAGGACGAGAAGGGCCGCGTCGTCGTCGTGCCTGTTCAGGCTTTGGGCTATGTCGAAATCGGCGCACCTGAGAAGGGCACCGTCGGCTTCGGCCGCTAGAGACATGTTGATCACTGTGCTGATCGCCCTCTTCGTGGGCCTTTTGATTGGCGGGCTGGTCCCGGCGGTCATTCCCACGAAGGGGGAGGTCAACACGTTCTCCAGCATTATTTTGGGCTCGACCAGCGCAGCCGTCGCAACGCTGTCTTTGGCGCTTGCTACCGAGCGCTCAGGCTTTGACATCGCAGCTATCGGTGCTGGCGCCGCGGCTGCTGTTGTCGCTTGTGCGATCTTCGCGCCGATCTCTGGCCGCCCTAGCGTCTAGTTCTTAACTAGCGAGGCCGACCCTGCGCATCCGAGCAGTGTGCGCCTCGGTGAGACGCGTGAGCATCCGGCCCAACTCCACGAGGTCAGCCTGCTCATCCTCTTGCTCCCATGCACCAATCAGCAAGGCAGCAAGGGCGTCGTGATCGGCTGCGACGTGCTGGGTTTGAGCAATCGCCTCGCCCACAAGGCGCCTACCCCACAGGGCCAGTCGACCCGCTGACGTGGGGTTTTCCTCTATAGCGCGGCGCAATAAATCAGCCAGGGCCTGGCTTTGACCACGGTCATCCAAAACCGCATCTACGACGGCTCGCGTGGCCGGATCCACTCGCCTGGCTACCTCTCGATAGAAGTCCCGAGCGATTTCGTCTCCCACATAGGCCTTGACCAAACCCTCAAGCCAGTCTTTGCTGGGCGTGCGCTCGTGAAACTGATCAACGGCCCTCACGAAAGGCTGCATCAGCGCATCAATGTCAGCACCGGCCTGCGAAATATGCGCATTTAGGTTGTCAAAGTTTTGCCACGCTCGAGCACTAATTGATCCGAGTGTGATCTGTAGCGAAAGCGTTGGCGCACTCTGTGCATCTGCCGCCACCCGCAAGTAACCGCTGAGCTCCGCATAGGCCAAGGCACCGAGCAATTCCTCAACTGCCTGGGTGTATGTCGGGTCGCCCACTTGGTCGTGATTCATACCTCTACGCTACTGCGGCATACACTCAGTAGTGACACGGTGCCCGGTCGGCACGACAGAGGGGCTGCTAAGTGCAGCCAAAAGCAGAAAAACCCCGATCGGCCCGACCTACGCGCGTCCCAGCGATGCGCTCACCGATTTGAGGATTCATGGAAGAAACCCGCACCTTTGCCGATTTCGGCATTCATGCCGACATCGTTGCCGCCCTCGAGGCGCACAAGATCACTCATCCTTTCCCGATCCAGGCAATGACCTTGCCGGTCGCTTTGGATGGACACGACATCATCGGACAAGCCAAGACCGGAACGGGTAAAACTCTCGGCTTTGGCATTCCGATCCTGCAGCGCGTGACCTCGCCAACCGATGAAGGGTTCGCAACCCTTGAGGGTGCCGGCAAGCCGCAGGCACTGGCCGTCGCCCCCACCCGCGAGTTGGCTGTCCAGGTCGCCCAGGACCTCACACGTGCGGCCGCTGGCCGTGGCATTCGCATTCTGACGGTTTATGGCGGTCGTGCATACGAGCCGCAAATCGATGCTTTGAATGCTGGCATCGAAGTCGTCGTCGGCACCCCCGGCCGCTTGATTGACCTGGCCGAGAAGGGACACCTGTCACTTGCTCACTGCCGCATCGCGGTCTTGGACGAAGCAGACGAAATGCTTGACCTCGGCTTCTTGCCGGATGTCGAAAAATTGCTCAACATGACCCCTGCCGGTCGCCAGACCATGCTGTTCAGCGCGACCATGCCCGGCGCCGTGGTGGCGCTCGCCCGCAGCTACATGACCCAGCCCACCCACATTCGGGCGATTAGCGAAGACGACTCGGGTCAAACCGTTGCCGCTGTGGAGCAGTTCGTCTTCCGCGCGCACGCCATGGACAAAGTCGAGATGTTGGCCCGCATCATGCAGGCTCGCGGGCGTGGACTGAGCATTGTCTTCACTCGCACCAAGCGGACCGCAGCCAAAGTGGCCGATGAGCTGGCCGATCGCGGCTTTGCGGCCGCAGCTATTCACGGGGACCTCGGACAGGGCGCTCGCGAGCAGGCTCTTCGCGCATTCCGGAATGGCAAGGTCGACATCCTGGTAGCGACCGACGTCGCTGCCCGAGGGATCGACGTCGAGGCAGTGACCCACGTGGTCAACTTCCAGTGCCCCGAAGACGAAAAGACCTACCTGCACCGCATCGGCCGCACGGGCCGCGCCGGGGCGACCGGTGTCGCCGTCACGTTCGTGGACTGGGATGACCTGCACCGCTGGGTTCAGATCAACAAGGCACTCGATCTGGGAATCCCCGACCCGGAGGAGACCTACTCCTCGTCACCGCACCTGTTCAGCCAGTTGGACATCCCCGAGGGCACGACCGGCTCTCTGCCAAGGTCTTCGCGGACTCGTGCCGGCCTCGGCGCCGAGCACGTCGAGGATATTGAAGGAAAGCCCGCGGGTCGCCCTCAGGGTGGCCAGGGCGGTCGTGGTCAGCGCAAGACGGGCAACCGTCCCGCCTCAGGTGGGGCCAACAAGGGTGAAGGTGCGCCCCGGGCCGCAAAGCCGCGAACCGAGCGCACAACGACCACCGATGGCAAGGTTCGCCGCCGTCGCCGCCGGGGTGGAGCAGCGAATTCTGGCAAGACGGCCGCCGAGAGCTAATCAACCCGGCGTCTAGGCGCGTGTCGGCAAGGCACCGGTTCCCATGAGAGGGGAGCCGGTGCCTTGCTGCATGAGGGCGTCGAGCACCTCAAGGCTGGTGGTGTTCTCAGCAAGCGCATTGAGCTTGCCGGTGCCGTGATAATCGCTTGATCCGGTGACCATCAAGCCCAGCGTGGCAGCCAACTCGCGGCCGTGTTCACGAGCAGCCTCATCGTGATCGCGGTGGTCAACCTCTAGGCCGGCCAAGCCAGCCTCGGTGAGTTCGTGAATGACTGCGTCACTGACTACCCGACCGCGCATTGAAGCAAACGGGTGGGCCATCACGGGCACTCCCCAGCGGCCCTAATCATCTGGACCACATCAACTGGATCGGGCGCGTCCACTGGCAGATAGTACGGCTTTCCGGCCCCGAGAATCTGAGCAAAGGCCTCGTCGCGGTTGGCGAAGTGCCCCGCTCGCACCAGCGCGTCCGCGAGGTGTGGCCGCCCCAGCGTGGCGCCCGGTTGAGCGTGCGCCAGCATCTCCCCTAACTCGACGCGAAATCCGTCTTTGCGCAGCAGGTCAACTTGGCGACGCAGTCGATCTGCGCGAAACTCTCGGACTTGCTCCATGGAGCCCAGGAAAGCGGCTGAAAGCGGATCCGGTCGATAGGCCAGCATGTGGACCGAAATACCCAGCGTGGTCTTGCAAGAGACCTCGATACCTGGCACCAATAGCAGTCCGACCTCGCTAGCCACCGCATCTGCCTCAGCCCAGCCGGAGGCGACGTCATGGTCCGTGAGTGCCACGACATCCAGTCCCGCCTGAGACGCCGACCTGACGACATCGCCCGGGCTCTGCGTGCCGTCACTGTGGTTGGAGTGGGTATGGAGGTCAATCACGGGAGCTGATGCCATTTGCTCACGGTAAACCACTCACAGGCATACTGAAGGAGGGGCACCTATGCTGACTGCAGGATCTAGGTCACCAATTGAGGAGAGTTCAATGACACGACGTCGCTATTTCTGGGCCGGTTCGGCATTGGCTGCCACCCTGGTCATTTCGGGCTGCAGCAGCGATTCCGGTGATGTCGATGATGCGGCCACCAGCACAGCCTCCGACGATGTCGCGGCTACGAGCGCGCCCGCGGATGCAGCCACCGCGACCTCTGAGACTGCGACCCCGGACGCGGCGGCGGACACTGCCGCGGCTACGGCAGAGCCGACAGTTGACGTCGAAGCCCTGAGCGCATCCGACGAAACCTTCACCATCGAGATGCCAGCCGATTGGTCAGACGCCGGCGAGGCTGCCGGATCAACGGCCGTCCTGGCAACCCGCTCCGATGAACCGATCAGTGACTTCTTCAACAACGTCGTCGTGGTCAAGGACGAGCCCCTTGATGACTTGGAGCAGGCCATCGCAGACACCGGCGAAGAACTGGCTGGCAGCGATGGCACTTCGGACGTGCTGGACGCCATCGAGGTTGATGGCAAGGAAGCGATCGGCCTGCGCGTCGAGCGCACTCAGAGCGATGTCGAACTCGTTCAGGTGCAACGCTGGGTTGAACACGACGACTCGCTGTTTGTCATCGTGCTGTCTTCAACTCCTGAGGGTGCCGACGCAGCCGAGTCCGACTTTGCCGACATCCTCGATTCCTGGAAGTGGGAGTAGCCCAAGCACCTAGCAACCAAGGTTGCCTAGTAGGCACCGACTCCTCGGCGACGCGCACGAATAGCCGAGCGGTCGGTGCCTATCTGCTTCCTGGCGAGGTAGGCGCCAATCGAGAGGCCTGCAGCCAGCCCGATACCGGTGCCAATCACGACGCTGAACTGCACATAGATCGCGGTGACGTAGGCACCGGCCTCAGAGTCCTCCATCAAGAGGAAAAGGCCCTTGTAGACGGCTAGACCGGGCAAGAGGCTGATGATGGCTGCGGTGGTGATGGCAAGCTCAGGCACTCGCAGTTGGCGGTGCAAGTAGTAGCCAGCGAAGCCGATCACGACGGCAGGGATAGCCACTGTTGGACCGATGCTGAACTGGAAAAGGCTGACCAACTCAAAGATGATCCACGCCGCGCCAGACAGGGCGATCCCCAGCATCGTGGCTCGAGTGCCCGTGTAGGTCGCTAAGCAGAAGCCAGGTGCCACCAGCATGGCTCCCAACGTGCCAAACAGTGGCGAGCCGCCAAGCGTGACATAGGGCGAAATCGACATCCCGACGCCCAGCGCTGTGGAGATCTGCAGGGCCAGGGCCGTTCCAATACCAATACCTAGCGTCATCATCAGCACTTCAATGCCACGTGCCGCCGAAGTCAGGTAGTAGCCGTCAATCGCGTCTTGTGCTGCGCCCAATACCGAGAGCCCAGCGAGCAAGACGATGATGCCGGAGACGACGACGACCGACGGAGAGTTGAGCCCAGGTATCCCGCCCATGGCGCCAGCCAACGCGGTCAGTCCGGCCGCAATAAATGTTGGGATCGAAGCGCTGAGGGCATTGGCAAAGAACCCAGCGAGGCCAACCTTCTGGCAGAACCGTTGAGTTTGATCGACAAGGGCTGCGCTGATTGCAGCCACGATCCACATCACTGGGCCGGCACCAAAATCCAGGTCACACCAACGGCGATACAGGATAGGCCAGCCGTCGCAACCCAGCGACGGTGTGGGTGGGGCCGGACCAGAATGTCGCTCAACTGCTGCCGGGCGTCCTCAACGTCGATGACCTCGTTGCCGTTTTCGCGGGCAAAGGCAATCTCTTCGACGAGGTTGTACAACTCTTCGAGGCGAGAGTAGTCGGCCGAGCGCACCTTCACCACGCGCATCACCGAAAGCGGGTCTTCGTTGGCACCACGCTGGATCGAAACCGAGATCGAGGTGAAGGTGATGTCTACGTGAGTGGAATGAATGCCATACGCAGCCGTCAATCGCAGCACCGTCGTCACCACGTCTGCGGCAGAAGCCCCCGTCGAGAGCAATGCTTCGCCCACCCGTAAGGCGAGGTCAATCACCAATCGGGCATGCTGCTGTGAAATGTCATCGCTGGTGCTCGGCACCCCGATCGGGACCGTGGGCGGCCCAAGGCCGCGGACGGCCCAACTGGCACGGTCTCGCCAGGCCTTCCCGATGGATGGGGCTGGCCGCAATTGGGGTCCGGTGATCTCCGTGGCACCCACAATTGGCTCTTCGCTTAGGTTCTGCTCCTGCACACTCCCAGGGTAGGCATTCACCCTGACATTCCCCTCAATGCCCGACGTGTCACGATGTGGGTATGAGTGAGAAGCAGCCGCAAGCAGACCATCGCAGCCGCCCAACGGGGGAAGCCTTTAAGACTTTTATGCAGGAGGGCTGGGCTCCGCGGGCCGCGGACCTGCCCGATCTGACCGATGGGGCCGCGTCAGCCGCGCACCGACGCGCCGCGCTGAGTGAAGAATTCCTCGGAGAACGTCTTGTTATCCCCGCTGGCGGCTTCAAGGTACGCAGCAACGACACTGATTACGTCTTCCGTCCGCACACTGCTTTTGCATACCTCACTGGCCTCGGCTCAGACCGTGAGCCAGACGCAGTCCTCGTGCTGGAGCCGCTGTCTGAGGGAGGGCATGAGTCGACGCTGTATTTCCGACCGCTGGCTGGCCGGGAAACCGATGAGTTCTTCGCCGACTCTCGCGTCGGCGAGTTTTGGTCGGTGCCCGCCCGACGCTGGAGAGCGCCGCGCAAGAACTTGGCCTGAAGACGGCTCATCTGGATGAGTTCACCACTGCTTTGGGCAAGGATGTCGGATCGGTGAGCGTCCGGGTCGTGGCCGATGCCGATCAGGATGTCACTGATGCCGTGCTGGAGGTGCGTGCCACAGCAAGTGAGCAAACCGAGCAGCAGTTGCAGGACGCGGCGGCTGCCGACGCCGAGTTGGGCCGCCACTTGTCGACCGTACGCGCGGTGAAGGACGCCTGGGAAGTTGAGCAGATGCAGCTTGCCGTCGACTCAACCGCGACTGCGTTTGACGCGGTTGTTGCGGCATTGCCGCAGGCGGTGGAGAAGGGCCGTGGCGAGCGATGGATTGAGGGAACCTTGGCCTGCACGCTCGCCATACCGGCAACGGAGTCGGCTATGACTCGATCTGTGCTGCTGGCGACCACGCCAACACCTTGCACTGGATCCGCAACACCGGCGATGTCTCCCCGGGAGATCTCGTGTTGATTGACGCAGGTGTTGAGACCGATTCGCTGTATACCGCTGATGTCACTCGCACTTTGCCGGTAGATGGCACCTTCACCCCCAACCAGCGTCAGGTGTACGACGCGGTGTTGGAGGCCGCCGATGCCGGCATTGCCGCCGCTCGCCCCGGCAACAAGTTCAGCGACATTCATTCCGCCTCAATCAGGGTCATTGCCACCAAGCTGCACGAGTGGGGCATGCTCCCGGACGGGGTAGATGTCGAGGCCACGCTCGACCCGGTTGACGGCCAATTCCACCGGCGCTGGATGGTCCATGGCACCAGCCACCACCTTGGACTGGACGTTCACGACTGTGCGCCAGCGCTCCGCGCGGACTACCTCGACGGGGAACTCAAGCCCGGGATGGTCCTCACGGTCGAGCCAGGTCTCTACTTCAAGAGCGACGACGAGTTGGTCCCAGAGCAGCTGCGTGGCATTGGCGTGCGCATCGAGGACGACCTCGTCATCACCGATGACGGCAACCGCAACCTGTCTGGCGCGCTCCCCGCGAAGCTGAAGCAGTGGAACGCTGGGTGCAGACCGGTGCGCGTTAACTGCGCTTGACGGGCATTTGCTCCAGCAGGTCTCGGGCCTGCTGGGCAGACTTGTGCTCAGTGAGCAACTCGTAGCGCGTCGCGACCACCTTGGACACCGAGGTGAAGTCGCGGCGGCCACGGGTCATCCCGTAGCCGAGCATGGCCCAGACCAGGCCAAAGATGGCGCCGAATCCGATGGCACCCACGATGGTCGTCAGCGTGTCGCCAGGCGTGGTGAAGAGAGTAAACACCAGCCCAACGAAGAGGCCCATCCAGGCACCCGAAAGGGCACCGCCCAAGATGACTCGTCCGGTCGTCAGTCGGCCTGTGACTCGCTCTACCTGGCGAAGGTCAGTGCCCACGATGAGGCAGTTTTCCACCGGGAACTCTTCATCTGAGAGGTAGTCCACGGCTGCCTGGGCGTCTTCGTATCGCTCAAAGAGGCCCAAAGACATGGGGTAGTTCAGCGAAAGGCCAGTGCCTCGGGATCCTTCAGAGGGCTGCATCGGTGTCGTCACTCTCCTAGTTTCTCACTTTCACGGCAAATGCATGACAAACCCCCGACCACTCCAGTGGGCGGGGGTTTTCAGTTCAATGCTCAGGCGCGACGAGTCTTACGGCGAGGCTTCACGGGGCGACGCGAGACGTCATACGCATCATTTGGCATGAATGCGCGGCGAGCGGAGGAGATGTACGTAATCCCAGCGGGGATAGCCATGGAGAACTTCGGCCTTTCGGGGTTCAAGGGGGTTTTTCTGTGGTCTATCTAGTTCTACACCCAGACGTAGTTGATCATTCCATTGACGGCTGGTGATCCCAGTCACCCCTGCGCCAGTAGGTATCCTGACGTCGTGAGTAGTTCCCGCGTCTTCGTTGCTCGTCTCAATGGTCTTAGTGTTTTCGATCCCCTCGGAGACGAGGTGGGTCGCGTTCGTGACGTCGTCACCACCTTGGCGCCCAGGGGCGGCAGCAACACCCCGCTTGCCGTTGGCCTCGTGGTAGAGGTCCCCGGGCGGCGGCGCATTTTCCTGCCGCTGACTCGGTGACAAGTATCGACTCCGGCCAAGTCATCACCACCAGTCAGCCCAACATGCATCGTTTCGAGCAGCGTCGGGGCGAAACCCTCATCCTGGCCGAGCTCTTGGATCGCCGGGTGACGGTTCGCAACGATGGCGACACCTTCGCAGCCACCGTCGAAGACCTCGCCATCGACCTTGAGCGCAATCGCGATTGGCGCATCACCAAGGTCTTTGTCCGCAAGGGTGAGCCGGAGCAACGACAGCGTGGCTTGCGGCTACGGCGACGCACCGGCGAGACGCTGCTCGTCGACATCGAGTCCGTCGACGGTCTGGCCCGCAGCGGCCCGGCACAAGCGGTTGACGCCCTGCTCGAGGCCTACGAGGACCTCAAGACCACCGACCTGGCGGAGGCGATTCACGATCTCTCCAGCAAGCGACGCGGCGAAGTCGCCGATGCCCTCGACGATGAGCGCCTCGCCGATGTGCTGGAGGAGTTGCCAGACGACGACCGGGTCGAGATCTTGATCAACCTGTCGTTGGACCGGGCCGCAGACATCCTTGAGGCAATGCAACCCGATGACGCGACCGACTTGTTGTCGGAGTTGCCCGAAGCCAAGGCCGAGCAGCTGCTGCAGCGAATGGAGCCGGACGAGGCCGCTCCTTGCGCCGATTGCTGACCTATGAAGAGAACACTGCTGGCGGTCTGATGACCAGCGAGCCAGTCATTCTTGGCCCTGATGCGAGCGTTGCCGAGGCGCTAGCCGTCGTGCGCCGCCAAGAACTGTCGCCCGCGTTGGCTTCACTGATCTTTGTCACCCGCCCGCCGCATGACACGCCAACCGGCAAACTGCTCGGTGTCGTGCATATTCAGCGACTGCTGCGTGAACCGCCACACGAGCCCATCGGCGGCATCTTGGACAAGGCCATCGACTCTGTCTCCGACAGTGCCAGCTTGGCGTTCGTGACCCGCCAACTCGCCGCCTACAACTTGGTGGCTCTGCCCGTGACCGACTCCGACGGCCGACTGTTGGGCGGCATCAGCGTGGACGACGTGCTCGACCACTTGCTGCCCGACGACTGGCGCCAGCGCGACGATTTGCCTGAGGACGTGACCCATGTCTGAGCCGACCCCCGCCCGCAACAGCCGAGCCAAGTCAAGCAAGTCGGCCAAGACGACTACTTCAGCACGCGAGAGCCGCTTGGATCAGCCGATGGCAATGCAAAGCGTCGTCGGCTGTGGCGTCCCAACATGGACCCCGACACGTTCGGCCGGTTCGCTGAGGGGTTTGCTCGCTTCATGGGCACCGCTCGGTTCTTGGCTTACATGTCGGCCTTCGTCGCCATTTGGCTGATCTGGAACGTTGCCGCGCCCAACGGCCTGCGATTTGACCCCTATGCCTTCATCTTTTTGACCTTGATGTTGAGCCTGCAGGCCTCCTATGCCGCTCCGTTGATCCTGTTAGCGCAGAACCGCCAGGCCGACCGAGACAAGGTAATGATCGAGCAGGACCGCTCCCGGGATGAGCGGGCGTTGGCTGAGACAGAGTTCCTGACCCGTGAAGTGGCCTCGCTGCGGATTGCGATGCGTGACTCGGCAACCCGTGACTTTGTCCGCTCCGAGTTAAGGAACCTGCTTGATGACATGGAAGAGCGCGGCCTTCGGGTGACTCGTGACGAGGGCGACGACCGGGATGGTGCCCCTGACTCGAGGCGGTGAGCACGCCGCATACGATGGGGGTATGTCACTCCCCACGCTCGATGCACTGCACGCTGCCCTCACCAAGGTCAACGACCCCGAGATCCGCAAGCCCATTACGGAACTCGGCATGGTGGAGTCAGTCGATATTGACGACGACGGCTCAGTCCGCAGCACCATCTTGTTGACCGTGCCCGGTTGCCCGATGAAAGAGACGATCACTAAGGACGTCACGGCAGCCCTGAGCTCGGTCGCCGGCGTCACCGACGTGCAGGTCAGCCTCGGTGTCATGAGCGATGACCAGCGATCTGAGCTGCGCAACAACCTTCGCGGCGGGGCACCCGAGAAGAGATCCCGTTTGCTCGCCCGGACACCCTCACCCGCGTGTATGCGGTGGCCTCCGGCAAGGGAGGTGTTGGTAAGTCTTCGGTGACCGTCAACCTCGCTGCCTCCATGGCCGAGCAGGGTCTGCGCGTTGGCGTCGTCGACGCTGACATTTACGGCTTCTCAGTGCCGCGCATGTTGGGCGTGAGCAACCCGCCCACCCAAGTCGACGAAATGATCTTGCCGCCGATCGCCCAAGAGGTGAAGGTCATCTCAATCGGGATGTTCGTGCCGGGCAACCAACCGGTCGTTTGGCGTGGCCCCATGTTGCACCGTGCGATGCAGCAGTTCTTGGGCGACGTGTACTGGGGCGACCTCGACGTGCTTCTGCTCGACCTCCCCCGGGCACCGGCGACATCGCCATCACGGTGGCGCAGTTGCTGCCCAACTCGGAACTCATTGTCGTCACCACCCGCAGCAGGCTGCAGCTGAGGTGGCTGAGCGTGCTGGCGCCATTGCGCTGCAGACTCACCAGCGCTTGGTTGGTGTCATCGAAAACATGTCGTGGCTGGAAGCGGCCGATGGCTCGCGCCAGGAGATCTTGGCTCCGGCGGGGCCAATTGGTCGCCGACTCCTTGTCGAAGTCGATCGGCGCTCCGGTGCCGTTGTTGGGCCAGATCCCGTTGGATGTCACGCTGCGCGAAGGCGGGGACCGTGGCGTCCCGGTAGTGCTGGGAGATCCAGACTCAGCCTCTGGCACGGCCCTGCGTGGCATTGCCCGCGGTCTTGCTCAGCGTGGACGCGGCTTGGCCGGTCGCAAGTTGGGGATCACCCCGACCTAAGTCAGCGCCTGACAATCCAGCGCTCTTCGGCGTCGGTGCAACGGTTTATGTTGCGTCGAGGTCGAAGGGCGTTGGCAGTTCCGGGTTGAACCGGCGGCGATTTGGCCTAGCGGCAGCGCGGGGCTCAGTTTTTGTTTCTGAGTTTGCAGTGCTGGGCACCGCAGCGGTGTCTTTGTCGTCCACCGGCACCATGCCAGCCGCTTCGGCCGTCGTCTTAGAGGGGGTCTTGAGCGCTTCTCGAACGATGCGTCGCGGGTCATACTGACGCGGATCGAGTTGGCGCCAATCGACATCGTTGAAGGAAGGCCCCATCTCTTCCTTGATCTGCGTCTTGGCACCCTCAGCCATGTCCCGCATGGAGCGCACCATGTCGCCCAGTTTTGCGGCATACGCTGGCAGGTTCTTGGGACCAATAATAAAGACGGCAAGCACTGCGAGCAGGAAAAACTCACCACCGCCGATATTTAGCATTCGTCCTCCTGCCTCACGATCTCACTACTCTGATGAGCCTTGCAGCGTCATGGTCACGGTGCGCGTGCCGCCATCAGTATCCAGCACTTCGGCCTCGATTATGTCGCCAACCCGGTAAGAACGCAGAATCACGATGAGTTGGCTTCCATCTTCGATGTCTCGCCCGTCAATGGAGGTGATGATGTCGCCTGAGACAAGGCCAGCGGCCGCCGCCGCACCGTCTGGGTCAACACCAGGCGTGCCGTCTTGCAAGTCATCACCGACGCGAGCGCCGTCACCGGCATACTCCAGATCGAGGAAGACACCAATCACCGGGTGCTCACTGGTGCCCGTCTCGATGAGCTGCTCAGCGGTGATCTGCACCTGTTCCGCAGGGATGGCGAAGCCCAGACCGATGCTGCCGCTAGCGGCGCTGCCCAACGCCGACGGCAATTGCGCAATCGCGGAGTTCACCCCGACGACTCGGCCACTGAGATCGAGCAACGGCCCGCCGGAATTGCCCGGGTTGATAGCTGCGTCGGTTTGGATCGCGTTGATGTGGAAGCCCCGGAAAACTCGCCGGCGACCACGGGCCTATCCAGAGCAGACACGATCCCTAAGGTCACGGTGTTGTCGAGCCCTAGCGGTGCGCCGACAGCGAGCACCTGCTGCCCCACCTGGAGATCGTCGGAGTCAGCGAAGGCCAGGACTGGAAGGTTGTCGCGGTCGACCTTCAAAACGGCAATGTCGTATGACGTGTCGCTGCCCACCACTTCGGCCGCTGCGGACGTGCCATCGGTGAACTCGACAGTGATGCCATCCTCCGATGCACCCGCGGTGACGTGGCTATTAGTGACGATGTATCCGTCTTCGCGGATCACAAAGCCTGAGCCAAGCCCGCCCTCGTCGCCTGCTTCCACTGCGATAAACACCACGCTGGGCAGCACCATTTGCGCGATCTGAGTCGCAGGCGATTCACTCGCTGGCTCAGTATTGATCGGCAGTGCTTGAGTGACCGTGGGCGTGCTTGCGGGCTGCATGGCGCCGTTGACCGTGGCCGCGACTATCCCACCGGCAATACCGCCGCCGACACCCCAAAAGCAGCGCCATCGCGATAACGATGACGCTGCGGTTGGAGTTGGTGCTTGTCATTTAGCCCATAGCCGGCACGGCTGGGCGGACGGTGGACCGGTGCTCTGCGGTGGCTGGAGCACGGTGGGCAAGTGTTTGGCGCAACTGCGCCCGGCCGCGGTGGATGCGCGATCGCACCGTGCCCAACTTGATGCCCAAGGTCTGTGCCACCTCTTCGTAGGAGTAACCCTCGATGTCGCACAGCACGACGGCGGCGCGGAACTGGGGCGTCAACGCATCGAGAGCGCCCTGAATGTCGCCATCAAGATGATTCAAGTCAAACGCGTCTTCGGGTGAGACAACGCGTGAGGGCAGTCGGGCCGCGAACTCATCCGTCAGGGCGTCGAAGCGAATGCGCTTTTTGCGACGCACTCGATCAAGGAAGAGGTTGGTGGTGATCCGGTGCAGCCAGCCCTCGAAGGTCCCGGGGCGGTAGGTCTCCAGCGAGCGGAACACCTTGATGAAAACGTCGTGTGTCAGGTCTTCGGCGTCGTGCTGGTTGCCGGTCAGACGATAAGAGAGCCGATACACCCGGGCGGAGTGCTCGCGCACCACGTCGTCCCAGGTGGGCATGACCCAATCAGCTTGTGCGTCCGTCGAGGCGGCGGCCCCGGATGAGGCCGTTAATTGAGTATCCATTCAGCGCACCTCCTGGGGTTTGGCGCAGTGGTTACTAGAGACAAATAATGCCACCGGTAACTGTGATTTGGCTGATACGGAGCCAGCAATCACCCATGTGAGAGGTGGTGAGTCTAGGCTGGCGGTATGTCGGTGTTGCGAATGGCCTCATGGAGTTACTCCGAAGACTTTGTGGGCGTTCCACCCCTCATTGACGAGGCGGGGCGTGAGGGGGCAGAAATGGGCGCCGCTCCGGTGAAGCCTGCCGTGGGTTCAGCCCTGCGTTTGCTCGCCGCTGCTGGCCAGGCCAAGCATGTCGTTGAGGTCGGCACTGGTGCCGGGGCCTCTGGCCTCTGGCTCTTGGAGGGCATGTCGGACACGGGCATCCTCACGACCATTGATATTGAGCCTGGGATAACGAACGTGGCCCGCCGGACCTTCCGCAACGCTGGCATCCCATCTCAGCGCACCCGTTTAATTAACGGCGACGCCAATGATGTGTTGCCTCGGCTCACTGATGCCGCCTACGACCTGGTCTTCATTGATGCCGACATCGCGTCCTATCAGCACTATGTAGATCAGTCGATTCGGCTGCTGCGCCCTGGTGGCGTCTTGCTCATCGACAACATGCTTTACGGCGATCGCGTCGCAGACCCCGCCATTCGCGACAAGGCAACAGTCCTGGTGCGTGACTTGGGCAAGAGCCTGCGCGACGACGAGCGTCTGCAATCAACTCTGCTCCCCGTTGGGGATGGCCTGTTCTCCGGCATTCGCCAATAGCGCCTATCCCGTGGTGCGTTTCATCACCCGTGCCGGGACACCAAACACAAATGTGCTCGCCCGCAACAAGCGGACGAGCACATTTTGCTGTAGGAAACTAGCCCAGGCATTCCTTGATCGCGTCGCCGAGGGCGCCCGCTTCGTCGGCGTTCATCTCAACGACGAGGCGTCCGCCGCCCTCGAGGGGCATACGCAGGACGATGCCTCGACCTTCCTTCGCCACCTCAAGGGGCCATCCCCGGTGCGAGGCTTCATTGCTGCCATCTGACTTCCTCCTGACGCGGCCGAAGCCACTAACGCTCTTTGCCTCATTGCTTAGAGCAATCTTTTGGTCCATTATCGCCCGAATGACCGGCCACGTCATAATCTGGGGTTCTAGAGCAAGTTCCTGCACTTCGTAGCCATCCTCTTTCAGGAGACATCAATGACTGAAAACGTCCTTTTGACTCGCCAGGGCCATGTCGCCTTGTTGTCGTTCAACCGACCGGACGCCATGAACGCTCTCGACATTGCGACGAAAGAGACGCTGCTGCAGCACCTGCGCGAGGTGGCCGCAGACCCTGAGGTACGCGCCGTCGTCCTGACCGGCTCTGGCCGCGCGTTCTGTGTCGGTCAGGATCTTCGTGAGCACATCACCTTGCTGCGCGACGACCCAGCGATGGTCGCGCGCACCGTCCGAGACCACTACAACCCGATCGCTGAGCTCATCGCCACGATGGATAAGCCCGTGATCGCGGCCGTCAATGGCGTCGCCGCCGGTGCTGGCGCCTCGATTGCTTTCGGCGCTGACTTGCGGTTGGTGGCAGACACGGCTGGCTTCAACTTGGCTTTCGCGGGGGTCGCTCTGAGTTGTGACACCGGTGCTTCGTTCTTGTTGCCGCAACTGGTGGGGATGGCTAAGGCTAAAGAGTTGCTGCTACAGCCCAGCACCATTGATGCTCAGACCGCGCTGGACTTGGGTCTGGCGACGCGGGTTCTGCCCGCTGCCGAGCTGGAAGAAACAGCACTGGCTTTGGCTCAGCAGTTGGCCCAAGGGCCCACGCTGGCCTACGGCTCAATGCGTCAGGCCCTGGCCTACGCCACTGGCGCATCGATCAGCGATGCGTTGGAATTTGAAGCCACAATGATGGACCGGACCGGGTCCAGCGCTGATCACAGGATCGCAGTCGAGGCTTTCCTCTCGAAGGAGAAGCCCAACTTCACCGGTCAATAGCCCGCGCTTACGGCGGGTTGTCTTGCGGCGGGACGAACATGAACAGCTCCCACGTCCACCACACCTGCCAGGCGAGGAACAAGCCGACAAAGACCGCGACCCGGATCGCCGTAAGCCACCCGGGGACCCGGCCACGTGGGTCTGAGCGTTCCCAGCCCAGCCCGAGCAACACGATGGCTAGCGGAAAAGCGGCAATAGGTAGCGGTAGATGCTCGTCCAAGGGTCCAGCGCAGCAAAGAGGTACAGCGGATAACCCAGACACCAGGTCCGCATGACGGGGCCGAGGCCGCGCGCCCATGGGCCTAGGACAGCCACAACGAGCGCGATAAGCACGATCGCCAGGTAGACCGGGCCAGCCGTTGGGCCAAAGAGGAATTGGACAATCTCAATCGTGGGTGTGAAGGGGCTAATCGGCTCGCCTTGACGCCACGCGGACATCGTGACGGTGTAGGCATCAGATTGTCTAGTGCCCCACCAGGCGATGGCAGGCCACATCAGGCCCGAAGCTCCACAGGCAACCAGCGCACTCGCCATAGACGCCCACTCGCGGCGATCAATGGGGTTGTCGTCGCGGCGCCGCCAACGAACGATGACGGCCACGAGCGCTACGAGGCCAAGTGGCAGCGCAATGGGCCGCGCTAGGCCGGTGAGCAGGGCCACCAGGGCCGCAGCTCCCCACCGGCGTTTTGCGAGGAGCCAGAGCGCGCTCGCTAGCAACAGCATGGCGAGTGACTCGGTATAGGCAACCTGCATCGTGGGCGAGGCTGGGAAGGCACCGACGAGCGCAACCGTCCCTAGCGCCGCCACGGGACCGACCACGTCTTTGACGAGACCCGCGATAACGAGCGCCGCGGCATACCCCAGGAGGGTGGCGACAATGACGGCGGCGACGGAGAAAGGCGCCCCGGTGAGCATCACGGCTCGGGCTAGGAAGGAAAGACGGGGTAGAAGGCCCACTCGTTTTGCCGGACCTGGCCGGAGTCGTCCAGTGGCAATGAGTCCGGATAGCCCGCGGTTGCGATCCGCTCGTACCACTGCCCGTCCCACAGGGTTGCGACCTCAAAGTAGCGAGGGACGTCTCCGGAGTAGATAGATGAGTCTTGCTCACTAGTGGCGATCCACACTAGGACACCGGTGGTGAACAGACGTAAGGCTGTCCAGATGGCCAGGACAGCCAGAAGGAACGGCACCCGCTCCCCCAGCAGTGCCGCTCTGAGGTGCTTGGTCACGACGCCAGCTCACTCCCATGGGCCCGAAAGCAACCCGCAAAGTGGTCGTCAACGACGCCGCAGGCTTGCATCGCGGCGTACAGCGTGACTGGGCCCAAGTGCGCGAAACCGGCCTTCTTGAGGGCTTTGGCCAACGCTGCCGACTCTGGGGTGCTGGCTAGCGCCTGGGCCACACTCTCAGGCCGGGAGTGCTCAGTTGGCTTGGCTCCCAGAAGGTTGCGTCCAGGCCTGCGTGCTGTCGCAGTTCTTGAACGGCTCGTGCGTTGGTGATGGTGGCCCGGATTTTGCGCTGATTGCGCACAATGCCGGCATTGCCCATGAGCTGCTCGACTTCAGCCTCACCAAAGCGAGCGACGACATCGGCATCAAAGTTGGCGAAGGCTTCTCGAAAGTTGTCACGCTTGCGCAGGATCGTCAGCCAGGACAAACCTGATTGAAACGCTTCCAGCGTCAGCCGCTCGAAGAGTCGCTGCTCACCATGAACGGGCCAGCCCCACTCCGTGTCGTGATAGGCCACGTAGTCGGGTTGGGCAGGGTTAGCCCAGGCGCAACGCTTGAGCCCGTCTTGGCCCTCGACCAGGGCGGGCGGCTCGGGTGCTGGGGTCAAGTCGGTCATTGGCCTCGGCGGCGGCCGCCATCTTTTTGATGGATCGAGCGAACATCGCGCGATTGCCCGGATCGAGCACCGGGCCGAGCAACGCCCCCGCGGCTGCTGGCCGGAGGACGATGTTTTCGCGCCAGACCACCCGGGTGTCGTCACCCTCAGCAGTGAAGTGCACCTGTGCCCAACCGTCGAGCAAAGGCCCAAACTTTGTGATGGTGAGGCTGTTGTGCGGATCCCACTGGGTGATCTCCATGCGATCAACGAGCGAGAGTCTGCCGAATCCAGAGAGCGCTGTGAAACGCCAGCCTTTGCCCATCGGCCGATCTGAGGCACGGATGCGCGTGAGCGGGATGTAGTTGCCATGCATCCGGAAATCGCTAAATACGTCAAAAGTCGTGATGAGGTCGGCACGGACGGTCTGGACAATCTCAAATGTCCCCATCGGGAACCTCCTCTAGCGCCTCGGCAGGCGTCTCAGCTGCCGCTTCCTGCTGAGCCAATTGCACTTGCAACCGCTGAATGACTTCGTCGACCTGTGACATCTTGTAGCCGCGGGCGACGACGTTGAACTTCAGGTGATCGATATCGGCCGCCTTGAGCGATCCGTCGGGCACGCCGGGGTAGGAGTCTGAGGTCACCGGCTCTTGCACCGAGGAAATCGGGACACGATCGGCCACCACAGCGATGAGAACTCCCACCAGCAGCACCACCAGGCAGGCCAAAAAGATCGTCATGGAGCGGGCCGCCCGGCTCGAGTCTTTTGGATGAATTCAATGGCTTCGGCCGGATCATCCGTCAGGTGCAGCAGATCGAGGTCCTTCTCTGACACCGTGCCCTGCTCGATGAGCGTCCCGCGGATCCACTCCAGCATGGGCGTCCAGAAGTCGACGCCGAGCAGCACGATGGAAAAACTCGTCACCTTGCCTGTCTGAACCAACGTGACGGCTTCAAAGAGTTCGTCCAGGGTGCCGTACCCACCAGGCAGCACGATGAATCCCTGCGCGTACTTCACGAACATCGTCTTGCGCGCGAAGAAATACCGAAAGTTGATGCCGAGGTTCACGTAGTCGTTGAGTCCGTTTCAAAGGGCAGTTCGATGCCCAGGCCTACGGAGGTGCCGCCCGCCTCGCTGGCGCCTTTGTTGGCCGCCTCCATGGTGCCAGGACCGCCACCGGTGATCACCGCATACCCGGAATCGACCAAGAGGCGTCCCACCTCTTGGGCAAGGTCGTAGGCAGGGTGCCCCGGGCCGGTGCGCGCAGAGCCAAAGACACTCACCGCAGGGCCGAGCTCAGCTAGCGCACCAAAGCCCTCAACAAACTCGGATTGGATGCGCAACACTCGCCACGGATCGCCGTGCACCCAGTCGGCTGAGTCATCGCCGTCCAGTAGGTTTTGGTCAGTCGTGCGCTTGGGCACCTTGACTCCGCGCAGGCGGACGGGACCTTTGAAGTAATCTCGTGGCGATGTCACACCGCTGACGCTATCTTGTCGGGCTGACACTGGCCTGCTTAACACTCTGCACACAGGGGCCTCGGTAATATGTCCGCCATGCCCTCCCCTGCTCGGACCGTTACCGTCGCTGCCCTGACCGTTGGTGCTGCCGTTGCCGGAATCTTTGGAGCAACGTGGACAGTGGATCAATTGCGCAGCCCCACCTGTGAGTTTGTGGTGGGTGACAGCACCGAATCTTTCAGCCCTGAGCAATCGGCAAATGCCTCCACCATCAGCATGATCGCCGTCGAGCGTGGCCTGGCCCCTCGTGCGGCGACCATTGCTATTGCGACGGCCATCCAAGAGTCAAAGCTGGTCAACATCAACTACGGCGACGCAGACTCGTTGGGCCTCTTCCAGCAGCGCCCCAGCCAGGGTTGGGGTTCTGAGGAGCAAGTCACTGACCCGGTATATGCCGCCAACGCCTTCTACGACGCCCTGGTGCAGGTTGATGGCTGGGAAAACGGCGTGGTGACTGAGGTTGCCCAGGAAGTCCAGCGCAGCGCCTTCCCGACTGCCTACGCCGACCACGAGCCTGAGGCCCGGGTTGCTGCGTCCGTGCTGACCGGTGAAACTCCCGCTGGCGTTGGCTGCCGACTCGACGGCCCATCAGCGGCAGGCTCTGCTTCGGACACGTCGGCTAAGGCTGCCAACTACTTCGGCTACTCCAGCGTCCCGGATGGCAACACGCTCACCTTCGTCACGTCGACCGGTTCACAGGCCTGGGCAGTCGCATCGTGGGGGTCACGCACGCCGAGACAGAGAACATCACGGCGGTGTTGGTCGATGCCCAAACCTGGCAGCGAGACTCTGATCCGCTCACCTGGTCAAGCGACGATTCCGGCCTGAGCAACGACGTCACCGTCGTCTTCGAGTTCGCGACCTAAACCTGTTTCGCTGGCCACTCGAGACCGGCCTCACTGGTAACGCACAAAGCGCCGACACCCTGCGAGGGCGTCGGCGCTTTTGTGGTTGTGTGACTAGCGGTTGTTCATGTCCAAGTAGTTGCGCTCACCGTGGCCGGTGTAGACCTGGCGTGGACGGCCGATCTTGGTCTGGGGGTCGCGGATCATTTCACGCCACTGCGCGATCCAACCGGGCAACCGGCCAATCGCAAAGAGGACGGTGAACATGTTGGTCGGGAAGCCCATCGACTTATAGATCAAGCCGGTGTAGAAGTCGACGTTGGGGTACAGCTTGCGCTCGACGAAGTAGTCGTCTTCCAAAGCCGCCTGCTCCAACTCCAGAGCCAGATCCAACTGCGGGTTGCTGCCCATCTTCGACAGGATGTCGTGGGCCGTTTCCTTGATGATGGCCGCACGCGGGTCGTAGTTCTTGTAGACACGGTGGCCGAAGCCCATCAGGCGGACGCCGTCTTCCTTGTCCTTGACGCGGCGCACGAAGTCCTTGACGTCTCCACCATCGGCCTGGATGCGGTCAAGCATGCCCAGCACTGCCGAGTTGGCGCCACCGTGCAGCGGGCCAGACAACGCGTGGATGCCGGCCGACACCGAGGCGTACAGGTTGGCCTCGGACGAGCCAACCAGACGCACCGTCGAGGTAGAGCAGTTCTGCTCGTGGTCAGCGTGCAGGATGAATAGCAGATCCAAGGCCTTAGCCAGGTCGGGGTCCATCTCGTACTTCTCGGTGGGCTGACCGAAGGTCATCCAGAGGAAGTTCTCGACCAGGTTGTGGTCGTTGTTCGGGTAGAGCAGCGACTGGCCTTGGCTCTTGCGGAAGGCATAAGCGGCAATCGTCGGCAGCTTGGCCATCAGGCGAATCGTCGACAGCTCAACGGCCTTGTCGTCGAACGGGTCAAGGCTGTCCTGATAGAAGGTGCTCAACGCAGAGACTGCAGAAGAGAGCACTGGCATCGGGTGCGCGTCCCGCGGGAAGCCGTTGAAGAAGCCCTTCATGTCTTCGACCAGGAGCGTGTGCTGACGCAAGGACGAGTCAAACTCAGCCAACTGGTCTGCTGTCGGCAGCTCACCGTGGATCAGCAGATAGCTGGTCTCCAAGAAGTTGGACTGCTTGGCCAGCTGCTCAATCGGGTATCCCCGGTAGCGCAAGATGCCAGCGTCACCGTCGATGTAGGTGATGTCGGACTTGCAGGATGCCGTGTTGACGAAGCCCACATCGAGCGTGGTGTCGCCGGTGGTCTTCATCAGTTTGGAGACGTCCAAACCGTTGTTGCCCTGCGTCGCGGGCACGACAGGAAGCGGCAGCTCGTGCTCCCCATAGTGGAGCGTGGCGTTGTCGGTCATGAATTCCTCCTGATCGTGCCCCGTCGTTGGGGCTTCATACACGGATGCTGTATGCGGTAGATCACGGACCTACCGCGAAGCGGTTAATCGCTAAGGGTTTGGCGCCTAGTCGTCGTGCGGCTGGGGCGGCAAGTCAGAGATGATCGGGTGGTCCTTGGGGATGACGCCAAGCTTGGCTGCTCCCCGGGGCTTCCCAGGTCGTCAAAGAACTCAACGTTTGCTTTGTAGTACTCAGTCCACTGGTCGGGGACGTCGTCCTCGTAGTAGATCGCTTCTACGGGGCAGACAGGCTCACAGGCACCACAGTCGACACACTCGTCGGGGTGAATGTAGAGCGAGCGCTCCCCTTCATAGATGCAGTCAACAGGGCACTCTTCGATGCAGGCCTTGTCTTTGAGGTCCACACACGGTTGGGCGATCACGTACGTCATGTCAGACAGTATGCCGCGCACAGGCCGATGACTCTAACCGGGGCGACATACTTCCTCCTTATCCTGTGCAGGTCACTCCTGGTGACGGCTGATATGTCGTGGTGTAATCCCGGTCGCTCACGACTGATCCAGACTGCGACAGCGTGCGGTTGACGTTAATGCTGAAGCCTTCAACAGCACCCTGGGTCAAGCACTCTGCCGAGTTGTCCGTGAACGTTTCCGGTTGAGTGATGTTGTATCGCGATCCGGTGGTGGTGTCGACGCTGTACTGACGGTCACCCCAGAACTGCATGTAGATCGAGTCACCCTGGAGATAGGTTTCGATAATGATCGGAGTGTCGGTGTCATTGGTGAACTTGTTGTCGATGACACCAATGGCGATGGTTGCTTCGCGCCCCACGGGGTAACGCGAGATGTAATACGAGTGCGGCGTGAATTCATCCAATTGCACGCCGGCGAACCAAGCGGTGTTGAGCAGCGTGGTGGAGACCTGCGACAGGCCACCACCGATGCCCTTGACTAGGCGGCCGGAGTCGATCACCCCAGCCTCGACATACCCGCGCTCGGGAGTGATAGGTGCCAGAGCGTCACCAAGGCTGAAGCTCTCGCCCGGCATCACCACAGCGCCATTCACGTGCCCAAGGCCCACTCGGATGTTTTCAGTCCGGTCTGCGTTGGCGGCACCAGTTGGCATTTCGCTAGTGAACTCAGCCATCTGAGTCATCTCCCAGCCGTCGGCGTCCGCGTTGCTGATCTCCGGCTTGACCTCACCACGTTGACCGTGATGGTCCGGCCATCGACTTCAGGTGTGCCTTCGTCGGTGGCGGACGGCTCTGGCGCATCAGTGGTGGCTCCCGCCTCATCCCCGCTGGGAGCATCTTCAACCTTCAGCACCTCTCGCGCCCCAGAGAGAATGCCCGGCTCATCGACCTCAGACCCAACGACTGCGTTCACAATCTCAGGGCTACCGCCGGACAGTTTGACCGTGGCATCCCTCGGATCTTTGACCACGTCAGACAGGTTGCCGTTAACGATGTTGAGCAGCTCTTCGTCGTCCTGCACCAATCGCAATGAACCCTCACCAGGGCCACTTCCATCTTGGACAACATTCAGAACACGTGAAATCTGTGTCGGGGTGACCGCAGCCGTGGCGTCATCAGCCTTGACGGTGACATCTTCGGACAAGGCTGGCTCGGCGTAGTCGGCGATGAACTCATCGACGTCTTCGGCACTGACGTCAGGCTCAATCGCGACACTTGCGCCTTCGATCCGCAACTCGCGTGGCCAGTCATTCGAGATGGCCTCCACCGTGCCCTCAACATCAAGCTCGACACCAGCCTCTGGCATCGTGGGCTTGACCTCACCCTGGGCCAGCACAACCTTGGCCTGCACGGGCTCCTGCACCAACTCCGGAGCAACTTCGTCCAAGGCGGCGGTCAGCATTTCTTGGTCAACTGTTGTCGATAATTCCAACTCGCGGCCCTGACCGCTCAGTTGAGCCCACAGATTGCGCGGATCTAGCGTCAGACCAGTCACCCCATCGAGGGTGTCCGCGTAGTCAGGTGCCAGCCCGATCTCTGCGGGATCCAACTCGACGTTCTCGCCGGACAACTCAATGACCACGGGTTGAACCGTGATCTCTTCGAAATCGTCAACGAGGACTTCTTCGGCACTCTCTCGGTTCAAGCCACCGATATTTGCACCGTCCACAGTCGTGCCACTGGGGATACGGTCGCCGAGGTAATAGGCCAGGGCAACGTATCCACCCACCAAAACCACCAGGGCCACGATGGAGCGCACAAGGATGCCACCCCATTCGCTACGCGGTGGGGTTTGCTCGGGCAGTGGTGCTGCTTGTTCAGTCACGGACTAAACCTCAAGTATCGGTGGGACTAGTGGTGAGGGTGCGGTAGGACCCTTGGCAGTGTACGAGAGGGGCGTGCGCAGACTCGGGAACTTCAAGTGCAATGACCTCTCCAATGAACAGGTGGTGATCGCCCGCCTCGTGCAGAGCCACCGTGCGGCATTCGATGGTGGTGAGCGCGTCATCCATCAACGCCACGCCTGTCACGCCCCGGTGATGCGGCACTCGCCCGAGTTGCCCCAGCATCGGGCGGCCCGGCGTAGCCAACCATTCCGCGATCTTGCGGCCGGTGGCTGGCATCAGGCTGATCCCCCAGACACCACTCTCTTGGGCTGCCTCGAACCATCGCGATTCAGTGCCAACGCTGATCATCAACAGCGTGGGCTCCAGCGAGACGCTGACGACCGCGTTGGCAGTCATTGCGTGGTCTTGCTTGCCAGCCAACGTTGAAGCAATGGTGACCCCACTGGCAAAACGCCCCATCGCCCGCCGGTATTGGTCCGTTGTGAAGTTCGCTTGTTCAGTCACTCATTACTCCCCTCGTCGTCTCTGCTTTGCTGAGCTTTGGGCCCACCGGTGTGATGCCCTCCCTGCCAAAATAGCCGTGTCAGCGATCCCAATCGAACTCGGTATAGCCTTCACGCTCGCCGAGGCGGGCTGCGATGTCATTACTCAGAGCATAAAACCCAGCACCGACAGTCACCTGGGTGCGGTGGTAGCGCAACGCCTCGGTTTGCAGGTGCGCCGCAGCAGGATCCACGAGTTCATACTCGACTTCATCGTCCGGCACAACGGAGACCGCGTAGTCATCGTCCGTGGTCAGGATGGTCCAGCCCAGATCGGCCGCCACATTGTGAGCCAACCAGTCACGGTCTTCTTGCGCCCAAGTCTTCGGCGTTAACACCATGAAGAGTCGAGGCCGGTCGCTCGCCGGGATGCCTGCCAGCGCGGAGACCGTCACATCATGAGTACGGATGTGATCCGGGTGGCCGTAACCGCCCTGCGGATCGTAGGTCAGCACGATGTCAGGCTTTAGCGCAAGGACTCGATCGCGCAGCGCCTGCGCTAATTCCTCAACCGGGGCACCAGTGAAGGCTTGCGCGTGGGCAGCGGCGGCTGAACCGACCATCCCACTGTCACGCCACCAGCGTGGACCCCTGCCCGCATACTCGCCTAGGAATTCGTGGTGCACACCCAGTGTGCTCATGGCTGCAGCGAGCTCAGTGCGCCGGTGCGCTCAAGTTCGTCGCTGCCCTCCAGGTGAGCGAGCGCGGCCGGAATGACTTCGCCCTCCTCGCCTGCAGTGCAGGTGATGACATGCACGTCGTCGCCGGCAAGGTGGTGATGCGCCAGCGCGAGCCCAGTAGCCAGCGTTTCGTCATCGGGATGAGCATGCACGGCGAGCAGCCGCAAAGGCGACTGCCCGACCGTGCTGGCCCAATCGATCACGAAGTCTTCTTGGAGCGGGCCACCCGCCCACGAACGGTCTGGTCCAGGATCACCTTGCGGATGCGCACGGCGGCCGGGGTGACCTCAACACACTCGTCTTCGCGGCAGAACTCCAGCGACTGCTCCAAGCTCATCAGGCGCGGCGGCACCAGACGCTCGAGAACCTCAGCGCCAGCGGAACGCACGTTGGTGAGCTTCTTTTCCTTGGTGATGTTGATGTCCATGTCATCGACCCGGGAGTTTTCACCGATGATCATGCCCTCGTACACCTCGGTGGTAGGCGAGAGGAACAGGGTGCCGCGCTCTTGGATGTTGAACATCGCATAGCTAGTTGCAACACCTGTGCGGTCCGAAACAAGCGATCCCGAAAGTCGCGTGCGGATGTCGCCGAACCAGGGCGCATAGCCCTCGAAGACGTGGTTCATGATGCCGGTGCCACGGGTGTCGGTCAGGAACTGGGTGCGGAAGCCGATCAAGCCACGTGAAGGCACGATGAACTCCATCCGGATCCAACCGGTGCCGTGGTTGGTCATTTCTTCCATCCGGCCCTTGCGCGCGGCCATCAACTGCGTGATGGTGCCCAAGTGCTCTTCCGGGTGTCAATCGTCATCCGCTCGACCGGCTCGTGAACCTTGCCGTCGATCTCCTTGACGACCACCTGCGGCTTCCCCACGGTCAGCTCAAAGCCTTCGCGACGCATCTGCTCGACCAGGATGGCCAGTGCCAATTCGCCACGGCCTTGAACTTCCCACGCGTCTGGACGCTCGGTGTCGAGGACGCGCAGCGAGACGTTACCGATCAACTCGCGGTCAAGGCGGTCCTTCACCAGACGAGCGGTCAGCTTGCCACCCTTGGTCCGGCCGGCCAGCGGCGAGGTGTTCGTGCCGATGGTCATCGAGATCGCGGGCTCGTCAACGGTGATCAGCGGCAGCGGGATGGGGTTGTCGGGGTCTGCCAGGGTTTCACCGATGGTGATGTCCGGGATGCCGGCGATAGCGATGATGTCGCCGGGGCCAGCCTTCTCGGCCGGGACACGGTCAAGCGCCTCGGTCAGCAGCAGTTCAGTGATCTTGACGCTCTTGATCGAGCCGTCGCTGCGGCACCACGCGACCTGCTGACCCTTGCGAATCTCACCGTTGCGCACGCGGCACAGGGCCAGGCGGCCCAAGAACGGTGAGGAGTCAAGGTTGGTGACGTGTGCCTGCAGCGGTGCAGCACCGTCATACGTGGGTGCGGGGATCGTGCTCAAGATGGTCTCGAACAGCGACTCGAGGTTTTCTTCCTCGGGGATCTCGCCAGCGCCGGGGGCAGTCAGCGACGCGCGGCCAACCTTGGCCGAGGCGTAGACGATTGGGAAGTCGAGGACAGCGTCGTCGCCGCCGCCGTCTTCAAGCAAGTCGATGAACAGGAGTAGACCTCGTCCACAACGGCCTCAATGCGGCTGTCGGGTCGGTCCACCTTGTTGATGCACAAAATGACGGGCATTTTGGCGTTGAGCGCCTTGCGCAGCACGAAGCGGGTCTGCGGCAGCGGGCCCTCCGATGCGTCAACGAGCAAAACGACACCGTCAACCATCGACAAACCGCGCTCAACCTCGCCACCGAAGTCGGCGTGGCCGGGGGTGTCAATGATGTTGATGGTGACGCCGTTGGGTGCGTCGTACTTGGCTGCCGAAGGACCGCTGTAGTTCACAGCGGTGTTCTTGGCCAAGATGGTGATGCCCTTTTCGCGCTCCAGGTCGTTGGAGTCCATGACGCGGTCGACATCGTCGCCGCGCTGGTCATCGAAAGCACCTGACTGCCGGAGCATGGCGTCAACCAAGTGGTCTTGCCGTGGTCAACGTGAGCGACGATGGCGACGTTGCGCACATCGGTGCGAGTACGTGGATCTTGGGCAGGGGTTGCCTCGGTCGAAAGAGATGACATTTGATCAGTATCTCAGGAGTCTGCGCGAACCTTATACATGGTCTGCAGAAGTTGCTCCACGATGGGCCGGTTCGTCGGCAGCCAGTCCAGCGACAATGCCTCACTCGCGTCAACCCACACCAGCGCGTCGTGATCTTCGAGCGGCACTGGATCGCCAGCACTGATGGTCGCCCAATAAACAACCATTTCGTATGCGGGGCGCAACGGCCACCGACCCCCACCAGTTGCCGGAATAACCGCCCCCACCTGGACCTTTACCCCTAATTCTTCAGCCAATTCACGGCTCAGCGCTGCCTCGAAGGCCTCGCCGCGCTCGACCTTCCCACCAGGCAGCTCCAGCGCCCGGCGAGGTCAGCAGGTGCTGTTCGCCGGGCCGCCAGGAGTTGGTGGGGCTGGTGAGGTCGTCAACAATCGCCCCTGCGACGACGACCACGAGGCCCTGTTGCTGCTTCATACGTGATGGATAGCACAACGCTTGGCCTGCGCCTTCGGTGCGTCGTCCAATCTCACGCGTCGCTTAGAGCGCGCCACCGGCGACTGCGGGGGCCGAGGCGTCTGCACCTTCATCGCCGACCGTCTCGCGAGCCAGGTAGTCCTCCAAGTGGAACCAGTTGTCGCCCGCGCGCTCGGCCACGGTCAACAAGGTGCTCGTGGAGGCAACTTCTTCGACCTGTTCCTTGAGGAACCACTGAATGAACTGTTCGCCGATGACGTCGCCTTCTTCGCGGGCCGCACGGAAGAGCTTTTCAATCTGGGCGGTGACTTCCTTTTCCTGCTCCAAGGCAGCGACGATCGGGTCAGTCACCTGCTGGAAGTTGACTGGCTTGACCTCAACCCCGGGGATCGTCACCTGCATCTCACGATCCAACATGTACTGAACCAGCATCATGGCGTGGTTACGCTCTTCGAGCGACTGGCGATAGAAGTGCGCGGCCAGTTGCGGGAGGTCTTGACCGTCAAACCAGACGGCAATCCCGATGTACTGCTGGCTAGCAGTGAACTCGTTGCGGACCTGCTCTTGCATCAATGCCTGAAAGGAACTCATACGTCAAACCTAGCCCTGTTGCGCGTGCTTGTGCAGTCAATGCCAGGCTCGCCAACGTTAGGCTCGCCTCTGGATCTCCCCGCTCAAGATCTGCTCGGCAAGGTTTACCTCATCACAAAGATGGACCTCAAAGCAATTTCGGCAGCACTTCATGACTTTATTCACTGAGCTCTGACCGGCAAGTAGGGGTGACTCGGTAGATTAAACTCAGCGCAACCCCTGCACTCCCCGGCAACGATGAAGGGCTCCACCATGGCGACCGTGTCGATGTACTTGGCCGTCACGTTTGTTGCGGCTATGGTCGCAGTCGCTATTCGACTCCCCCGTTAGTTGGATTTTTGGCCGCCGGCTTTGTGCTCAATGGCATTGGTGTCGAGCAGTTTGATGCCCTCACCACGCTCGCCGACCTGGGTGTCACGTTGCTGTTGTTTGGCATCGGGCTCAAGTTGGATGTGCGCAGCCTGATCAAGCGAGAGGTATGGCTCACCTCGGCGGCCCACATGGGCCTCACCGTCGTGATCGGCCTAGGTTTGCTCGCCGCGGTGAACCTGCTCAGCCTTCCGCTGCTGGCCCGCACGGACTTCGGCGCCTTAGTGCTCATCGCGTTTGCCTTGTCGTTCTCCAGCACCGTGTTCGTTGTCAAGGTGCTTTCTGATCGCAGCGAATCGCAGTCACACTACGGACGCGTCGCGATCGGCGTGCTGATCATGCAAGACATTGCCGCAGTGGTCTTTTTAACCGCGTTGAAAGGCAGTCCGCCCAGCCCGTGGGCCTTGGCGTTGTTGCTCCTGATCCCCGGCGCCTGGGTGATCCGCAAGGTCTGGGACATGGTGCCGCACGGTGAGATGCAGGCGCTCTTTGGCATCGTGATGGCACTCGTGCCTGGGTATGCCGCGTTCGAGTTGGTGGGGTTGAAGGGCGACTTGGGCGCCCTCATCGTTGGTGCGCTGCTGGCCGGCCACCCCGCCGCTGGGGAGCTCTCCAAGAGCCTGTTCACGATCAAAGAACTGTTGCTGGTTGGCTTTTTTATCTCGATCGGATTGGGCGCTATGCCGACCGGTGAGTCGATCGTGATCGCCATCTTGTTGATGGTGCTGATCCCGATCAAGACGGCTAGCTACTTCTTCCTGTTGGCCTGGCAGCGACTCGGGCATCGCTCAGCCATCCTGACCAGTTTGGCGCTGGGCAACTTCTCCGAGTTTGCGCTGATCGTTGCTGCTGTCGGCGTCGAAGGGGGACTGATTGATGAGCAATGGCTCGTTGTGCTGTCGGTGGCCGTTGCTCTGTCTTTCGTGATCTCAGCCATCACCAACCGCACCGAAAGCAAGATCGTGTCAGTGCTCGTTCCCCGCCTTCCGATGCAAGACGCCACCACTCTGCACCCCGAAGACCGGCCAATCGACCTTAGTCGGGGCAACGCCGTCGTGCTCGGCATGGGCCGGATTGGCCGCGCGGCTTATCACCAGTTGGAAGAGGAGTATGGCCAGCGCGTTGTTGGCGTGGAGAACAACATCAACCGGGTGCAGGAGTTGGTGGCTTATGGGCTCGATGTGCAAGAGGCCGATGCCACCGACGCGGCGTTCTGGGAGCGGGTGTCAATGGCCAACAACGTGCGGCTCGTCGTGCTGGCGATGCCATTCCACGGGTCCAACCTGGCTGCGCTGCGCAACTTGCGCGACAGCGACTTCGCGGGTCGGGTCGCGGCCGTCGCGCAATATGACGACGAGGTCGCCGACGTGAAGGCACCTGGAGCTGACTCGGTGCTCCAGCTCTATAGCGGCGCTGGCATCCAGTTGGCTGATGAGGCGTTTGAGGTCATCGCACAGGACAAGCCACCTTCGCTGTAGCCGATCCTGTTGCCCGCCCGTACTTCGCTGCGGTGCGACTCCCCTGCGGCTCGCTCCACCTATGTTGAAGCTGCCGAGTCCTTACCACGACGGGCGGAAGGCCGAACCCATGTTGTCCAAAGCGCCCTCGGTGATGGGTATGTCGCCGCTCTTGACCGCCTTGACCAACTCAGCGTGATCCGCGCTCGTCTGGTCGGCATACCTCCGGGCAAACTTGGCCATCGCCTTGTCCACCTTGGGTTTTTTGCCGACATATCCGGCGATCATCGAGGCCCCACTCGTACGGGCATGCCCCTTGGCGAGAAGGTGACCGACGATGCCCGCGTAGTCTGCGAGCGCCGCCGCATCCATCGAATCTAGCGGAATAGTGCCCTTGCTGTTTCTGAATTGGCGCACGTAATAGGTCTTGTCGCCGACCGAAGTCCATCCCAAGAGCGGGTCGCTCACGGTCTGTAGGGCCTGCTGATATTCGACGACGCGTTGGCCCTGGTGTGCGTGCCAAACCGAGTCACCGTGCACATACGGTGCCAGAACGGAGCGACGAGCCTGCTTGAGTTGCAAGAACAAGACGTCGTCGGGGGTGCTGCCCTCCAAGAGGACGACATAGGCACGCAATCCGACGCTGCCAACGCCAACCACTTTGTGCGCTACGTCCACGATCGTGTAGCCGCCGACGACACGTCTCCAGTGGGGGGCCAGCGTGTCCAGATAGGCGTCGATGGCCTCCTCCAGGTCATCTCGCTCTTTGCCCGTGACTCGCACGATGGTGGGCGGGTCTTCGACAATGTGCCGCTGGCCACCGTCGTCACTGGTGAATTTAGGCAGAGCGCGGTCGCTGGTGCGCTTTCGCGCCCGATTGGCGGATCGCTTGATCTCCTTGCGGAGCGACTTTTCAGTGGCAGTCTCGTGCATTCGGTGCACGTCAAGACGGTTGTAGGAGCGCATCATGAGTGGCTGGTTGGCCAGGAATCGCAGTTCTTCGCGGTAAGCAGCCACACTGGCGCGAACGGCGGACTCGCATTCGCTTTCCTTCAGTCCATTTTCCCGGCCCGCCACCCAGATGCTGGCCACCAGTCGTCGCAGGTCCCACTCCCAGGGACCCGGATGTGCCTCATCAAAGTCGTTGAGGTCGATCACTAATTCACCTTCGGGCGAGGCGTAGAAGCCGAAGTTGCCGAAGTGCGCATCTCCCCCGATGACCGGCATAATTCCCGTGGCTGGCAGAGCGGCAACGTCAGCAGCCATCACAACCGCAGTCCCCCGCAGGAAGCCATACGGCGAGGTGACCATGCGGGCCACCCGCACCGGGATTAATCCTGCAACGCGGCCTTCATGAGACTCGCGGAGCAGATCCACGGGGTTGGAACGGTCCGCGAAGGGCTGCCAGTGAGCCAATGACTTGCGCGGGACCTGTTTGCGCAGAGCTTTGCCCATTGCATATCGCTCTTGGCGGGTGGTTGGCGTTTTTCGAACCGAAGAAAAGGCAGCCGAATCTGCTGTCGCCAATATTTGGTGCCCGCGGTGGACCTGCTCAGTCATGTGCTGCCTTGTCTGCTTGTCTGCGACGTTAGAGACAGGCTAGCCGGTCGGCTACTTCTTGGTCCGGCCCAACTGGTGCAGCGCCACGGCGACGTCACCGCTGGTCCATGGGTGACCGTGAGTGCGGGCCAGGGCAACAATGGAGTCAACAGACTCCATGTAGCGACGGTAGACGGCTTCGCCCGTGCCCACGGAAATACCGACCTTCTTTAGACCGGCCTGCGTTTGGCGGCTGAAATTAGCCATCCGCGCGGGGGCCGCTGCCGCCAAGACGGCCGAGATGAGTGCATCGCCCTTGTCGAGCCCGGGCAGGTCGGCCAAGACCTCGCGAGCTTGGTCCGCGGCTTCCGCGGTGGAAAGGGCGGGGTCGTTCACCAACGTCAAAGCACGGGCGGTGACGGCCCGCACGTCGGCTTCGGGGGTGGCGAGCAGACCAATGACCCATTCGGTCTTGGTAGTGGCCCGCTTCCAAAAGACCAAAGCTGCGATGTCTGCTTTGCCAAGACTGCCCACTGCTACTGCCTGTGCGGCGACAACCTCGAAAACCTCGTCGTATGCTGGCGCCACGGCCTCGGCGTAGTCGACGCGAGCCTCAAGGACAAGACCCCACTGCTGGTCGGTCAGCACGGGATCGGACTCAGCGAGTTCCTGTTCTCCCTTTGCGTCAGGCTCGGTCGGTTCGGTGTCGGTTTTCAAATCGTGGCTCATCTGGTGATGACACCACAGACAGGCTGCGGAACTCCACCCACGCCTCAGTGGCGTTGAGCACATGGTGGTGTTCATTCAGGGTCGAACGGCCCTGGAAGGCTCATCTGCCACTCGCTAGTGTTTCGGCATGGAACCTGCAGACCCCGGCGCACATCCGATCCGGATCTATCTCTTGGACGATCACGAGTTGGTCCGACGCGGGCTACGGGACCTACTTTCCGTCGAGCCTGACATGGAGATCGTTGGCGAGTCGGGAAGTGCGGTCCGAGCCTTGGCTCAAATCCCTTCCTTGCGCCCTGACGTTGCGGTGCTAGATGCTCGGCTACCTGACGGGTCAGGCATCGAGGTATGTCGCGATGTCCGCGCTCAAGCTCCCGATGTAAACGCACTCATTTTGACTTCATACGATGATCACGATGCACACTTCGCTTCGATCATCGCGGGCGCTTCCGGATTCGTGCTCAAGCAGATCAGCGGATCGGGTTTGGTCGACAGCATCCGCCTAGTGGCTTCGGGAAAGTCGCTACTGGAGCCGGCGGAAAGTGCGCGGGTGCTGGATCGAATGCAACACGGAGACCCGGAGCGCAATCAGTTCAACGTGCTCTCTCCGCAGGAAAAGCGAGTTCTTGAGTTGATCGCCGAAGGGCTGACAAACCGCCAGATCGGAGATCGACTACACCTAGCGGAGAAGACTATTAAAAACTATGTCTCCTCGATCCTGGCCAAGCTCGGCCTAGAACGTCGCACGCAGGCTGCCGTGCTGAGCACTCGCTTCCAAGAGCATTAACCCCAAAACTATTTGAACACTCGGGACTAAAGCCCGTAGTGCTCAACGCCTCCCCGCAAGATCCTAGAAGTAGGCCGTGCCCGTCCCATCAGGGAACTGCCCAGATCCGAACCCCTATCTAGGAGAAATCATGAATGAGGCCTCAGCTGAGACCCACCATGTTGACCATCAACCAGCGTCCTTCGAAGGCGCCAACAAGTCCCCCGCGCGGATGCTACTTGGGGTGTTGCGCATCCTCTTCGGCTTCACCTTCTTGTGGGCTTTTCTGGACAAGCTGTTTGGACTAGGCAAAGCCACTGCTAGCGAGAATGCTTGGATCAATGGCGGAGACCCGACCTTTGGCTACCTGTCCAACAGCGAAGGCACCTTCTCATCCTTCTTCAGCAGTCTGGCCGGACAGGGATGGGTTTCGTGGCTGTTTATGCTGGGGCTACTTGGCATTGGAGTGGCCCTAATGAGTGGGGCAGGCATGTACATTGCCGCTGTCTCTGGCGGCTTGCTCTATATGTTTATGTGGCTGGCCGCACTCCCCATTGCGACCAACCCTTTCATTGATGATCACCTGACCGGCGCACTCATCGTGGTCTACTTTGCCCTTGCTTCAGCAGGCGACACCCTGGGCATCGGCACTTGGTGGAAAAACACAGACATCGTCAAGAAGATGCCCATCCTTCGCTGACAACTTTCGCTGGGTCGATGGGCCACGCACTGCTAGTAGTGAATGGGCACCTGCCACCGCAACACCGAGCCACGCGGGGCATGAGCTAGCAGGTCCATCGACCCACCCAGTTGCTGGGCACGGGTGCGCACATTATTTAGTCCGCTTTCCATCACTTGGCTCGGCAGGCCTACGCCGTTGTCCGTGACCACCGCCACCAAGTGCTTCTCCTCAACAAAGACGGCTACTTCGACCGACGTTGCCTGGGCGTGGCGGACCACGTTCGACAGCGCCTCCCGCAGAACCATCATCAGTGCCTGCCGACCATCTATATCTAGCACCCCCTCGATCTCTTCATCGCAGCGCATGGCTGGCTCAAAGCCCAGATTCAGGGCATAACCGCTCAGCAATTCTCCGATTTGGTCGTGGACCGAGTGCCCGACCTTGGCTGGAGTCAAGGCGAAAATGGTGGCTCGTAGGTCTCGGATCGTGGCATCGAGTTCCACGATCGTGCGATCGATGCGCTCTGCGACCGCCGGCTTAGGCTCCAGTCGGCTCGCTCCCTGCAGGGCCAAACCAGCGGCATAGATTCGTTGGATGACCAGATCGTGCAAGTCTCGTGCGATGCGCTCGCGGTCCTCAACCTTGACCAGCACATCGTGATTCTGTCCGGCTTTTACCCGGTCTAGGACTAGCCCCACCTGATCACCAAATGCTTCAAACACTTCCTCGGTATACCGGCTGGTGACGGTGGTCGTCGGGAGCCAACCCACCACTACCAAAACCGCAAAAGATCCGTTCTGCAATTGAACCGGAACTGCGCTGTTGTGCCTCGGACCCGCACCAGCATCCGACGGTGCGGCACCGTTGGTCCAATGCACACTTTCTCTACGCACCAAACTGTGTTGCACACAGCGGCGCGCATCTTTGAGCAGCTCACTGCCACTGGCGCCGTCCGCAGCCAGGACGACGAACTCGCGGTCATCGTCGGTGGCTAGCAGGACACCGGCCGCCTTGGCCTGTCGAAGGTGTCGCGCTTGAGTGAGGACCAGTGGCAAAACTCGCGTCGGATCACTTTCGGCGAGCAGCGCGCGATTGATCTGTCGCAGCGAGTCGCTGAGGTCGCGATGACTCTTGGCCTCCAACCTTTGCCGGGTGAGATCGATGACACTGCCCGCGACCACCGTCAAGGCGTCAACCGTTTCCTCGTCCTGGTCACTAAAAGGGTATTGCGCTCGCGCTCAGTGAGATAGAGGTGACCAAAAACGGTTGACCCGATGCGGATCGGCATGGCAAGGAACGTGTGCATCACAGGATGACCCGCGGGAAACCCGGTAGCGTCAGGTTCTTTTGTGACGTCGTCCAGTCTGAAGCCAACGGGTCGGCGCATCAGCCTGCCTAATAAGCCTTCACAGGCCGGGTGGCCGCCAATGGCACGGCGCTGTTTTTCAGATAGCCCATGCGTAATGAAATGACTGATTCGCTCGCGATCGTCCTCAGCCAAGACGACTAGGGCACCGTAGCGGGCACTGGTCATTCGGCAGGCGACTTGCACGATATGGCGCAGTAAACCGTCTAGATCAGTGGCATCCATCGCACCTAGTTCTTGGACGGTGCCCAACAGACGTCGGAGTCGATCTCGCTCTATGTCGACAGTGTCAGTATCAGTGGCGGTGGCGGTGGCCGAAGGCTGATCCATACGGTCGGAGTCTAGTGCGTTGCGCCCACCGTACCGCTTTCACTCAACGTCGCGGGCGATAACCACGGGGCACTCATGCACGCGGTACAACAGGCCCTGACTAACCGAACCCAACACTGAGCGAGCGAATCCACCGCGCCCACGGCTGCCCACCACCAGCAGTCCAGCCGAGCGAGCTTCAGTCTCCAGCCTGGCTAGCGGTGGCTGGCGGGAGACCACGTGGTCTACCTCGACGTCTGGGTAGTTCTGCGAGCAGCCGGCCATTGCCTCATGCACCACCCGCTCTTGGTCCCGGCATAGGTTGTCAAAGTTCTCTTGACCCATCCACATTAGAATGGCCTTCTCGGAGAGATTTAGCTCCCAGGCATAGATCGCAATGAGGGGAACCTTACGCAATTGTGCCGCCTGAAAGGCATACTCAATCGCTGCCGAATTGGCTTGTGACCCGTCAACTCCCACGACGACTGGGCGATCGACATGTGGGTCAGTTTTGTCGCTAACGACGACCACGGGGCACCGCGCGTGGGCGGCAATCTGCGCAGACGTGGACCCTAGCCTCGCACTTTCGACCCTACCGAGACCTTGGCGTCCGACGACGACGACCTCGGCGCCCGCTGATGCCGCCACGAGCACTTGGCCAGGGGTGCCTGGCTCAACTTGGCTATCAACCTGCACCTGCGGCGCCTGAGCCCGGACATACTCGGCGGTCTTAGCGACTACCTCTTCTGCCCATTTCAGCGGCAGGTTCATCCCAATGGGATATTCATGTTGAGGCGCTGCTGGAATTCCGCAGGCCAGGACAAGAGACAACGGGCGTTTGCGTAATTTAGCTTCACCGATAGCCCAATCTACAGCCGCAGAAGTTGGCTCTTCTGGATCTACTCCTACGACGATGGGTCGCATCTGTGCTCCTTCTAGGGGTGACTGCACACCCGGTGCCTCGTGACCCCTTGGTGGCTGACCGGCTTACGTGGATGGGTGGGGCAGAACGTGGACGGGGCAGGGCGCTTCGCCAATGACGTAGCGGGCCGTCCTGCCCAGGTGTGCACCCAGGAATCTTGGTGCAGCTCTGCGCAATAAGAACATCACGGCAGCACCCTTAGCGCTTTCCAACAGCGCATGGATAGGCTGATCGTGCAAAATTCGGACTGAGACAGCAACGTCAGGGTAGCGAGCCCGCCATGGCTGCAAAGCCTGCTCTGCCATTTTGGTGCCAGCCTCGACCCAACCACCAAGATTGTCTCGGCTTTCTATGCGGTCGATGTATGGATCAGGGATTGCCCACGCGTGGACGACCTCGATGGTGGCATCATTAGCAACGGCGTATTCAAAGGCTGTTTCGAACAAGCCCTCGCTACCTTCATCTGTCCGGATGCCTACGACGACCCGCTTCTGCGTCGGCAACGACTCCCAGTCACTCGGTACCACAGCGGTCGGCACGTCGGATCGGGCTACGACCGCAGCGGTGGTCGCTCCGAAGACGAGCCGATCGATCCCCGTGTACGTTTCGCGGCCCACCACCAGCAACTGCTCGGCAGTGGCAGCCTTCAGCAATTCTGAGATCCGAGACCCCGTGCGCAAGTCCGTCGATGTCTTCAGATCAGGGGCTAGCTCGGCTAAGAGCGCAGCTGCCTCCGCCAATATTGCAGTGCCTGCGGCCTCGACTTGCTGAGGAACATTGGGCAGCGCCAATGCCTGAGCGCTGAGCCGAGGTAGCACATGCACCAAGCTCAGGCCGCAATCGCGCTCCACGGCTTGCTCGACGGCATACCGCAAAGCACCTTGACATCCCGTGGTGCCGTCTACCGCGACAACTACGTTGCCCGCGCCCGCCTTGGCCATGTTTACTCCTTCGTCTTCGTCCCGCTCTTGTTGGTGACCACATCCCCGCGTCAGTCCACGATCATGACCGGCGAAGTTGAGGTATGCAGTGCACCTAGGCTAGTGGAGCCCAGCAAGGAGCCGACGAGTGCGCCATGACCACGGGTGCCGAGCACGAGCAGGCCGCCTCGGTCACCGGCGTTAACAAGCCCCGCGACAGCATGGTCTTCAATCACGGCGCCGAGGACCTGCAGATCAGGATTGGCAGCAGAGACCCGCTCTGCAGCCGCAGCGTTTTCGGTCTCTGCCTTAGCTTTGTATGCGGCACTGGCCTCACCAGCCGAGTGGTAGCCCAGCGGTCCCTTGTCCCATGGGTCCGGCGGGGCGGGTGCCCAGGTGGTGGCTAGCATCAGCGGGGCACCCCATTCCCGAGCGACTGAAACTGCGCGTTCGACCGCTCGGGCGGCGCCGCTGGTTCCGTCCGCGCCTACCACCACTGGGCGGGTCGGGCCGGGCAGATCGTTGGCTCCTTCACGAACGATGACCAGGGGGCAGCGGGCATATCCAGCCATCGCATACGCGGTCGACCCCATCAACAGAGTGCCGAAGCGACTCCGCCCATGACTGCCAAGCACGACAAGAGAGGCGGTGGTGGAGAGTTCGCCAATCGCCACCTTTGCGCTAAACAGGGAAGTGGCTACCTCGACGTCAAGGTTGGGGAAATCAGTCAACACCTTGTCCCGACCCCGTTCGGCGATCTCTCGTGCTTCGGCAAGAATGTCAGCATTCTCTGCCAAACCGCTACCCGCGTCTTGAGTGTAGGTAATCCATTCAGCGGCATGCATGACGATAAGCTTTTGGCCCTGGTGATCAGCTACCCGAGCGGCCCACTGAAGTGCGGCCTCTGAGGGTTTTGACCCGTCATATCCAACGATGACCCGGTCGGTGGTTGATGGCAATGCCATAACTATCTCCTTGACTTGGTAGGCCACTGTTCAGCGCAATCGAACACTGTAGGCGGATAGTGGAAGATTAATGATTGATTAGACACGCCGATAGGGCCTTAAGTCCCTCTGGGTGTGTATGCGGCTCGCTGGTCATATCGGCAACGTATAAACAAGCAACAGCTGGTCAAACTGGCCACAGGCGCTTGCTGACCTCACGGCCGGCTTACCGCTCGATGCAGGATGGCAAGAACTGCTAGCCACTAGCAACCTTGAACCGATGATGGTGCGGTTCTTCGCGGAACGACCAGAAATGTAGTCAGATGTCGGCTTGGCAACCTCAGCCATCCGCCCGCAGGTGAGCGAACACAACTCCAATAGGGATACTGACCAGCAGCACAAACAACAGCGCTCGATAAGCCACATCCAATAGCCATCCCGCGTCTAGGGCACCCGAGTGTTGTGCGTCGCGGCGGACGGCATACAGCGCAGTGGCCAACCCGATCACCAGTAAAACTGAGCCGCCGTCAACCACGAGCGGCAGGTCAGCCAGGGTTCCCGCGATGACGAGGGCGCTGCCCAGGTCCCACGAGGCAAGCGTGCTCCAACTGATGGTGGGTGATGTCGGGCGCCTGGTCAACCAGGCTGGCGCTAGTCCCATCGCGACCTGGGCGACCCCGCCGACAAGCACCAAATAGGCCGCCACCCAACTGCCCTGCTCCAAACCGAGCGGCCCCGTTGCCGCAGCCACGAGGCCGCCGAAGACGACGCAACCCACGCCGATACTGACTAAGGCAGCCTCAGGGCGACTCGGTGACCGCCTCACCTGGTTGCCGCGGACAGGTGGGCCAGACACCGGTCCGGGGTGACGAACGGCTCCAGCCGATCAACATCAACGGGCGCCTGCCAGGTCTGCACCGCGCCCTGCATCAACCCCAGATGCAACGGGCAGACCACCTCGGGCTGCTCGGTGGCCAACTCGAGGAACGGGCAGTGCTGCAATTCGATCTGCGAATGTGGCACGTCTCGATCCCACTCGGGGGCGAAGCCCAACTCGATTTAGCATCAGCACTAGCGCTTCGATCGGCTCTTTTGGTGCGGGAGTCGAAGGCGACGAGGCCAACTCACGGCCCCAGGCCCGGCCCACCTCGAGGGCCTGGGCGCCCGGGTCCGGACCCGCCGCGACGCTGTGCACGAAGGCGGCCGCGAGCGCCTGGTAGTGCCGTGGCCCGGTCGGATCCATCCCTGGGGCAATTTGGAACAACTGGGGCGGCCTACCCCGGACTTGATGTGGCTCGCTGACCCGCTCGGCCTGGGCCTGCTCAACCAGCTTCGTCAGGTGGAAGCGGATCGTGTTGGGGTGCACTTCCAGGCGCTCGGCAAGGTCAAGAATCGTCAGCGGACCCCCGGCGTCTTTGAGCGCCTGCAACACCTGCGTGCGAGTGCTTGGCTCTCCCTGTCCGCTGAGGTGTCTTCCCGCATAGCTGTCATTCTCCTGCCCCATCCCCCTGCGGCGGCAATCCAGCGACGAGGGGCGTGTCCACCCCCAAGGCACCAAGCTTGGCCGCGCCACCTGGGGAGTCCAGCGGGGCGTCCTGCCCCGACAGCGTCTCACTGAAGAAGTCGGCGTTGTCGGTCAAGTAGGGCTGCAAGGTGTCCGGCAGGTCATCCTCGTAGTAGATCGCTTCCACCGGACAGACCGGCTCGCACGCCCCGCAGTCGACGCACTCGTCCGGGTGGATATACAGCGCCCGCTTGCCCTCGTAGATGCAGTCCACTGGGCACTCGTCCACGCAGGCTCGATCGACGATGTCGACACACGGCTGTCCGATCACGTAAGTCATGGTCTAGAGTTTACACAATCTGCACTTGTATTAAATAGCCCTGGAGGCCCAATGAATACCGATGAGACCGCTCCGCACTCGGCGCAACGCCTTGACGTGCGCCCGATGCGCAAGCCAGATAAGCATCCAGCGATCTTCGCCGCGTATGCGGCACTCCCGGCCGGCGGCTCGTTCGTGCTCATCAATGATCACGACCCCAAACACCTGCGGGACGAGTTCGAGATGGAGCACCCGGGCAGCTACGGCTGGGAGTACCTCAACCAGGAGCCCCGCGACTGGCGAATCCGGATCAGCAAGGCCAGCAGCGCGCCACTGCCCCGGGTGCTGGTCAATACCAACGACCTCACCGGTGCAGCCGCTACCCCGGATATGACCGGTGCCGCGTGGAAGCTCCAGGTCCGCGAGCGCGACCTGGACTCCAACATCATTGCTCTGCCGCCGCAGGGACGCATTGATGCCCACACCGGGCCTGACCTCGATGTGCTGATCTATGTGCTGGTCGGACAAGGGCGCCTGACCACCGAGCTGGGAGACGTTGAACTCTCCCCCGGCGACCTGGTCTTCCTGCCACGCCGGTCTCGGCGGGAGTTCACCGCAGGTGGCGATGGGCTGCGCTATCTCACCGTGCACCAACGCAAACAAGGCCTGGTTATTGGTTCCGGTCCACCGCGCAGTTAGTAGCCTCATTCAGAAGATCGACTAACTAGACTCCGGCCTCGGCGAAGTCTCTGCCGTTTCTGGTCGCGCAAATAGCCCCCTCGCGCCCGACAAGTCGTGGCACCTAAACGTTGGCAGTGTGATCGGTGGCCCCAACTTCTCGTGGGCGACGAGCACATGGGCGTTGCCCACCGGGCAAGATGAAGATCAAGAAATAGACTCAGACGTTGAAGCGGAACTCCACCGCGTTCCGGTACGTACAGCCATCTGGTTCCGATCAGGGATCAAGGTCACTGAGACCGCTCACTTGCAGCCGAGGGGTTGTGGGCGCATGCTCTTCACCAGTCGATGCTGAGCATGGCCGCGCTTCGCCGCCAGTGCTCAACCGCGATACCGGCGTCGTAGGCCTGCCTGTTCGTGCGGCCGATCCGGCCCGGTGCACCGTAGTACTCCCCCGATGTCCACGCCCGGCCCGGTTGACCCTCGATGAAGTGCCGCAGGCGTGCTCCTCCCTGCTCTGGGGAGATCAGGAACGCCCTGAGCGCGCCGTGGTAGACGCGTTGGAAGTAGCTGTCTGTGTCCGAGGCGAAGTTCGTCGCGACATTGCCAGGATGGAATGCGACTGAGGAGAGGCCCCGGCCGTGGAAGCGCTCGTGCAGCTCCTTGGTGAACAGGATGTTGGCGAGCTTGGCGTCGCCATAGGCCTTGTTCGGTGAGAACCCCGCCCAGTTGTTCAGGTCCTCGAGGTCGATGTGGCCGAACAGTCTCGCGCCGATGCTGGAGGTGTTGACAACGGCCGCGCGGCTGTCGAGCAACTTGTCGATCAGCAGGTGCGTGAGCAGATACGGGGCGAGGTGGTTGATCTGGAAGGTCTTCTCGAAGCCGTCCTGGGTGACTGTCGGTCCGGAGAACATGCCGCCCGCGTTGTTCGCCAGCACGTCGATCCGCTCGCAGACCTCGTTCAGCTCGCCGGCGAGGCGGCGTACGTCGTCGAGCCTGGCGAAGTCGGCGACATAGTGCTCGGCACCGGTGGCGGCGGCGACCGCGCTGGTCTTCTCCGGCGAACGCCCTACGAGGATCAGCCGTGCGCCGGTCTCCGCGAGCTGTCGGCTGGCTGCCGCGCCGATGCCGTCACTGGCTCCGGTGATGACGATCGTTCTCATCGGTTCTCCTTCCTGGGTTCGGGTCAGCAGCGGAGGGGAGGAACCGGGCTGTGAGCGCTTCGACCGCCTCCCAGGCTTCACGCTCGCGCTGCCGGTCATAGGACGCCGGCGATGATGCAGCCACTCGGTCACGGTCGATATACGCGCCAGACGGGGCCGCAACCGTGCCGAGCACCGCGTCAGCCAGGAATCGCCCTGCCAGGCTGGGGAGGTCGCCAGCGGGTGAGCGTCAGCAGGGGCATGACCCGTCGCATGGCGAACCGGGAGATGGCATCGGCATCGCGTGCGAGGTCGGTGCCGGGCACGAAGCCCGGGTTGAACGAGGTGATCGTCAAGCCGGTCGGGAGTCGGCGCGCGTATTCGTGCACGAGGTAGATGGCGGCGAGCTTGCTGGTCGAGTAGGCGGCCCGCCCCGCTGTGCTGCCGCTCGGGTCGGGGAACGCGGCGACCCGAGCCAGCGTCTCGACCGGGTGCCACAGCGGGCCCGGCACCATGCCGAGGTTGTGCCTCAGGTCGCCGAAGTGCGTGTCGCTGACCGTCACGACGACCCGCGCGCTGGGAGGCAGGTGCCCCTGGAGCCTCCGCAGCAGGACGTGGTTGGCCAGGACGTTGACCGCGAAGGTCGCCTCCAAGCCGTCCACGGTCTCGGTCAGTGCGTTCGTCAGCTGCACCCCGGCGTTGCAGACCAGCGCTCCGATCGGTGGCAGGCGGCCGGGATGCACCAGCTCCACCACCTCGTCAGCCGCCTCGCTCACGCTGCGCAGAGAGGACAGGTCGGCGCGGATGACAGTCACCGACCCGCCGGCTGCTCGCAACTCGTCGACCAGTGCCTGCGGGACGGTACGGCTCAGCAGCACCAGATGCGCCTGCGGGCGACCGGCGAGCAGGCGGCGCGCCGCCGTGCGGCCGATCCCGCGGCTCGCTCCGGTCATCACCACGGTCTGCTCCATCGTCATCGCCTCCGGGCCCTTCCGCCGGGACCCGGTTGGGCGGTGTCACCGGCGATGGCCTGGATCAGGAGTGTCACGTCGCTGCCCGGCAGAAGGTCGTCGTGTCCTGCGCCTTCCGCGAAAGCGACGCGGGCCAAGACCGTCCCCACGACCAGGTGCGCCGCGGATGCGGCATCGGCTCCACGGCCTCGCCCCGTGCGGCAGCACGGTCGAAGATCGCCTCCAGGTGCTCCCGCGTCGGTTCGAGGATGCTGGTGCGCACGATCGCGGCGAGTTCTCGGTCATGCGCCGACTCGCCGACGAGCGCGACGAGTGTCGCGCCGATCCTGCCGGAGAGCACAGCACGCTTATGGGCCAGCAGCGCGCGCAGGTCTCCTCCACTGTGCCGGTGTCGACGTCGTCCGCCTCGGCCTCGCCGATCTGACCAGCCGCGGCCAGCAGGAGCTCCCGCTTGGAGGGCCATCGGCGGTACAGCGTCGCTGTGGACACCCCGGCCCGCTTCGCGACCGCAGCGGTGGTCAGCCGGGCGTAGCCCTCGTCCGCGAGCAGAGACAGCACCGCCTCCATGATCGCCGGCGTCAGTTCAGCATTGACAGGGCGACCTGACGATCCTCCGAGTCCACCTGAGCCCTCTGTCATGACGATGCCCCGTCCTTTCGATACGAAATGGTTTCCTTTCATAAGGTACCCGCACTCGCCCTCCTACACAACCGAGCCCCGTGGATATTCGGTCCGCGATCCGCACGAAGGACGACCACAGACGTTAGACCGAAAATCTAAAATCCACCACGTTCCCACGGCTAGAAACGTTATGGTCAGCAGAAGGACCCCCGGCCGCAGGCTGAATACGTCCGCGTCGCCGTCCACACCGATTCCGTGACTTGCGACGGTCCACTACACGTTGAACCGGGACTCCACCAGATTCTGTAGCGTGGACGTCACAGTGCGTCACTGGAAAGGAACGGTATGCCCACAGGCAAGAGTCACTATGTGATCCGGAGGGAGAATGGCCCTTCATCGCGTTGGGACGAGCCCTGCCGCTGCACCATCGGCCACGACCACAACCCGGACGGCTACTCGGTCTGGGACAGCGACTTCGAACGATGGGACGGCGAAGAGGGTCGCGCGTCGGCCAATCCGAACTGTCCCGCATGCGGGGGCACCGGTGCGTGCGCCCTCTGCGATGACGACTAGCTAGTCGCTGTGCTTGACCGCGCTTGCCGTACATCAAGCGGGCGCGACCCCGTCGACGGCCCTAGCCATGAGGCGTGGGGTGCTCGGACCACGTCGCCACGGTTAGGAACGTCAGGTTCGGACCGTCGCCCTCGTTTCGCGACCGTGGCGTCCGTCCACGTCACCACGCAGTCGACCGCGTCAGGCGACCCCAGGGCCAGCAGCAGGGGGAATCGCGCATCCTGGCCGGGCGGGATCGTTCCGAGAGGCCTTCCTCTCGATGCGTGCAGAACATCGCGTCCTCCGGCAGGTCCAGAAACTCGAAGTCGACATCGCTCGCCGGCCCGCGGGAGGTGTTGCGTAGCACGAGCGCCCAGTGCCGCTGGGTTTTCACGCGACCCTTGCTGTCGGTCGCCACACTCTCGCGCACCTCGGCTCGCGGCCACACGCCCTCAGAAGGGTCCGGCCCCTCGGGCTGCGCGTCCTTCGAGGACTCGACCGACTGCTGGAACTGCTCCGTCGCTCGACGGTGGAAGTTGTTGAGGTGACCGATGAGGGCCCCGTCGTTGCCGTACTCGAAGACGAGAGCGGTCCTGCGCAACTCGCCCAGGGAGGCGCTAGGCCGCTGGCGCTCGTCGAGCGCCTCTCCGCTCAAGGGCGGGTGCGGGGCCGAATTCACGAAGACCGCCACAGACTTCCCCACGGCGACGAGGACCTTGATCTCCTCTGCCGTGCCCGACTCGGCCTCGCCGTTCGGCGTCCTGAGGCGATCCTGGAAGAGCGCCACAGCGAGGTCGGCCTCCTCGACGATCTGATGGTTGGGGATCTCCTGTGGCCGCTCCCCGAACTCGGCGACAGCGTGCTCGGTCCAGGACACGGGCAGAACCGTAAGGCCGGTACTGCGGGTGCTGCCAGCTGTTAGAGCGCGAACCTGAACTCCACCGCGCTCCGGTACAGACCAACCTCTGCGCAGACCAGTGGTCCAGAGACTGACGGAGGACGTCGACGTTACTTCGCGACCGCGCCGTCGAGCTGCCGGTGAAGCAACTGGCGAAGCCGAGAAACTCCAGTGCCTGCTGGGGGTCGCGCGGCTCAAACAAGTCGTGAGCACGAGGGTTGCGTACGCCGAGCATCGCGCCGCGGAAGAGAGCCGCGAACCCCTCCTGCTCGTCCTTGCCACTCTGACCGGCTGACGAAGCCACCGATACCCGGGGGTCCGCCCCTCCGAATGCCTCGCCCATCAGTTTGACGCCGGACTGAGCCGAACCAGTCATGGTCCGCACGCGGACCTCGATCGCCTTGAACGCCTCGCTCACCGCAGCCTCGTAGTGTCCGTCGGCGAACAGCTCGCTTGAGGAGCTGATGACTTCGGCGTGGAGGTTCTCGATCGAGAGCCGACGCACCGGTGGGACGCGGCTCGGTGGGGCTGCTCCCCAGGTCACATGGATGTGCTGCATGCCACGGAACGAGGATCCCGTGGGATTGTTCACGTCGACCGTCGCCGCGACCTTCTTCGTCGTGCCGCCGCGCGGGTCCGGAAACTCGACGACGTCGCCCTCATAGATCGGCGTGTCGACGGCGAAGAATCCGGTCGTGGCCTGAATGTGCGCTTCTGTCTCGAAGCGCTCCTCATCCTCGGTGCCGGGGTCGTGGACGACGGTGACCTTCGTGATCCCGAAGGTGCGAAAATGCAACGGAAGCGGTGCCATGGGCCAATGTTGCCAGTCAGATCCGACACCGGCTCGACGGTTGGAGCGAGGTCAGGCGGCGATGGTCTCGGGACCATCGCCTTCGTCGGCCAGCTCGTAGTCGATGATGTCGTCGATGCGGAACCGGACGATGGCGTCGGGATCGAGGTGGACGTAGACCGGCCAGTTGCGCAGCCGGCCGATGAGCACATCGCCGTCGCGGTGGAGGATCTTCACCCACATCCGCTCCCCCGGTGAACGCTTCACTTCCCACATGAGCTTCACCAGATCGCCGGGACGAAGCATCGCCTTCTCCTCAGCGTCGGGCACCCAGAACGAGTCCGGGTACTTCTTGTGCATCTCCCGTCCGGACTCGACCTTGGCTCGATGCCAGACGAAGCGACCCCAGTACCAGGCAATCTCGGGGGCGAGCCCGAGGCGAAGAGCAACCTCGAACTGTTGGCACACCCAGAAGGGTCGCTCCCAGCGCGGGACGGCGTAGAGCTCCGCCTGCAGCTCCCGTCGTCTCGGGTCGTCCTTGGGGAAGAGCCTGACGATGAGCGCCAACACCAGTCCGGGCAGGAACCCGAAGATGAGCAAAGCGATCACGAACGCGCCGAGCGCGCCGGGTACCAGCATCACCGAACTCATCAGGCGAACCTCACCTTCATCGCTGCGAAGCGCTGCTCCTGCTCAACCTTCCGTACCACCGCACCGATGCCGGTGCGGCCCGCATCGGTGAGTTTGTAGTAGCGACGCGGCGGGCGCTTCTTGCCTTCGGCGTGCTCCTCCCAGTAGTCCTCGAGCCAGCCCTCACCCATCATCCTGTCGAGGATCGGATAGAGAACGCCGGACCGGACGCCGGACTTCTTCGACAGGGCGTAGCCCCAGATCCGACCGTCGTCCTCTTGGTCCATCTGCAGGACCGCGATCGCCACGAGTGCGAGCGAATGAGTGACCTTCATAGGGCTAACTCTACATAGGTAGGCGGGTGCTCGCAATAACTTGCGGAGGCCGTCCGACTTCACCCGCATCGTTCTCAGTGTGTCCGCAGCCGCCCGTAGTCTCGTGACGACAGCTGCTCACGTGCGAGCAGCATTCAGCGAATGAAACGTGAGGAAGCTCGTGGGCGCAGACCTGTTCATCTCGTACACCTGGACGTCGGAGGGGCACCGGGAGTGGGTGCGCCTGCTCGCAGCCCAACTCAAGGCGCTGGGGTTCGACATCCTCATCGATGCCGACGTCGACTATGGCAACGACCTCAACGGGTTCATGCGCAGGGTGGACGACTCCAAGCGGGTGTTACTCGTCGTCGACCAGAACTATGTCGCCAGAGCCGACAACATGCCGGAGTCGGGCGTCGGCAAGGAGAACCGCTGGATCGCCGAGGCCTGTGCGGACCACGACACTGTTTGGTTGTCAGTCCTCTTTGTCGACAACCACTCCTGCAGCTTGCCGGCATGGCTAGGCGACAGGATGCCCAAGGGCTTCGACTTCAACCACACTCCAGGCAGCCTGCAGGAGTTCCCCGGGGCCGAGCAGATCGAGGACTTGTGGCGCTGGATTGCCTACCTGCCCGCCAATCGTGACAGCGCAACGCCGATCGCGACTCTTCGAGAGCGGGCCACGCGGCTCGAGCAGCACGATCTACGCAGTAACCCAGCGCAGTGGAGAAGTCCGGACCTCGTCGGCGAGGCGCACTTCGCGTATGACGACGCACCGCAGAAGACCTTCTGCTGGGGCGTCGGCGCATCCGAGTTCGCACTCCAGGTCAGCGGATGCTCTTACAACTCGATGTACATCTACAAGGATCCCATCAAGGCCGTCGGCCTGATCCGAGGCGAAAGCGTCGACGACGTCGACCTCGCACAGCACCTCACGCCAGGACGAACCGTCGCTCCGCAGGTCGGCCAGAGCGTCGTACTCATGAATGCCCACGGGCGTCTTGCAGTAGTCGACATTCTTGACGTGCAGCGCGAGGACCCGGGCGGCAGCCAGTATGTCCCACCCTTCGTCGACTTCCGTTGGAGAGTCGTCGAGTCATCCTGACGGTGGCTCTGTAGGGGCAGGGAAACGCGGAAAACTTCCGTGTCGGCGAAGCTGACCAGCGGATTGCCGCCCCGGGGCGAACTCGCGGACCTCACCGCGATTCAATCGGTCGTTAGGCGAGGCAATCCACGTTAAATCTCGCCGCCAGATGTCAGTTTGAAAACCTGAACTCGACCGAGTTCCGGCACGTACGGCCATCAGCAGGGCTCGCCTGGCCCAAGAAGTATCGCTGGTCGTGCCCGATGTCCGACGCCGCCGATATGCTCAGCCTTAACGCCCTCGATGCCCTGCGGAGGCGTCGAAGCGAGCGCCGTGCGACGGCTGCGTGACCAGGAGGAGCCGCCGATGGCGTGGGAAGAAGACTACCGGAATCACGAGCTGTGGACCTCCGTCACTGAGACGTTGGAGGCACTGTCAGAAGTCCCCGCCGATGAGCTCACCGACGACCTGACCCACCTGCGGGCGCTCCTCACTGAGATCGACGGACACGCGGACCAGCCGCACGCCGCACTGGCAACGGCACACCTCACGACGGTGAAGAACGTCGCCGACGGCATCGGTGCCGCGCTCCCCGACTCCCCCGCGACGATCTTCTCCCCGCCCCCGAGTAACCGAAACGGTCTGAGCCCGTTCGTCCAGCTCGCACAGTACGTCCGCACCTGGCCGGCGACAGGGACGACCCGTCTCAACGGACTCGGTTCGCGGGCCGAGGAGGTCGAGGCGGCGTTCAAGGCTCTGAACGAACGGCTCGACGAGCGCCTGTCGGAGATCGAGAAGCAGTCGAGCGAGCAGTCCGAGACGATCGCGGCAGCACTCGACGAGCACAAAGCCGCCCTGGCGGAGCAGCGAACGCAGTTCGCGGCGCTCATCGAGGAGAAGACCACCGAGCTGCAGGACGAGCTCGCGCGTCTGCGCGAGGCCGCCAGCGACGCGGACTCGATCATCGAGCAGCAGAAGACACGTCTCGATGCGGCGCTGTCTTCCTACCAGGAGAAGTTCTCGTCCGCACAGGACGATCGCACCGAAAGTGGTCCGCCCTCCTCTCGGAGAACAACGCGAAGCTCCAGGAGCACCTTGCTGCGATGCGCGAGCACGAGGAGCAGTCGCGGAACGTCCTGTCGGCAGTGGGCGTCAACGCGACGGCCACCGACTACGGCGCATACGCGAACGCGCAGAACGAGGCTGCCAACCGGTGGCGCATCGGTGCGGTCATCGCGCTATCGATCGCCGCCGCCGCGTTCCTCGTCGTGGCCGGTGCACCGCTGTTCGGATTCGGCGGGGACTCGGGTGGTGGGAGGGCGTCCTGCAGAAGCTCACTGCGCCCGTCGGCGCTGCTGCGGTCGGCTACGTCCTCATCAGGGAGTCGGGACAGCACCGCATGGAGGAGCACTCAGCGCGTCAAGTGCAGCTGACCCTCACGGCGCTCGAGCCGTTCATCGCCAACCTGCCGGAGCCGCAGAAGGAGCGCATCCGCGTCGAGACCGCACGGCGGATCTTTGCCGAGCAGCGGGACGGGTCATCGGCAGCCGTCACGGCAGCCTCGGAGGACGAGGCCGAGGAGTAGGCCGATTCAGAACACCGCCTGTTGCGAGACCCTCGCAAACGTCGGGCGAAGAAGATGAGCGCGCCGTCAAGTAGGTCGATCTTGGAGCGCTCGGTCCGCAACGACTCTCGGTGCAGAATTTTCGGCGAATCGTGATTGTGCGGGGAACCAATCCTGGTCCCGTCAACTTTGTATTCCGCTGGCGACGAGAGGAATCCTTATCGGGAGTGACCATCGACGACAAGCGCCTTCGTCTCGCGCTTGGTGAGCTTCGCGCGCCGTTCTGCCTGGGTTAGTGCTTCTCGCAGCTCGCCCACGCTTTCAATCGGCAAGTCCCACCGATCATGGTCGAGGATTCGCCCAATTCTTTCATCGAACCTGCGAACGGCACCGAGGGCAGCTTTCGCCTCGAAAGTTGCTTGAAAGTGTCGACTAAAGAAGTCCTCGAAGGACTTTTTCTGAATGGGTGCCATGTCTGCTTCCGTAATTCCCGGGTACGCCAGCCCCATTGGGCCAGTACGGGTGGCTACCCACCGCTCCAACGCCACACGAGCTTCGCGTAGCAGCCGTCGATCCTCCCGCCGTTCGGCAACAGAACCACCGACGATCTGTGTCAGGTAGCCGCCGAGCAGCGCACCTACGAGAGCGAGCGCAGGAACAATCAAGTCCAGAGGATCCATAACGTCATCCTAGGGTCGCGACTGGCTTCTCACATATAGTTCCGCGGACGCTACCTTTGCGGCGTGAACGTCGAAGAACCGAATCGTGCTCGCGCCGCCCCAACCAGGGATCGAGGCGATAAGAAAGAGATCAATGAGGGCGGCGATTCAACTTTGACTACACCGGACAGTCACACGTTGAAACGGAACTCCACCGAGTTCCAGCAGCTACCAACCTCTGCATTCTCCCGCTATACCGAATTACAGGTAGCGGCACACCATATCCGCTCCGCATGTGTCGGAGTCCGGATGCGCGGCGTTGTGCCTGAGGTCGGCGATCGTGGCGTGCAATGCGGTGAGCCGGGCGATCTGCTGCTCGATCTCGGCCAGGCGTGCGTCGAGGAGGTCGCGCACGTGCTCGCAGGGCGCGTGGCCACTGTCTCGGATGTCGAGGATCTGGCGGATCTGGGCGAGGTTGAGGCCAGCGGCCTGCCCTCGGTGGACGAAGTCGATCCGGGCGATGGCGTCGGGCGCGTAGTCGCGGTAGCCAGACGGGGTGCGCTCTGCCGGGGCAGCAAGCCCTGCTCCTCGTAGAACCGTAGCGTCTTCGCCGTCGTGCCCGCAGCCTCGGCGAGTTCCCCGATGCGCATGGCAGCCTCCATCCTTTCGTCAGGAGCACCCTTGACCTTCCCCTGCACCGGAAGGTCCAGTATGGCTGAGTAGGAAGAGAAGTCCAAGCGTTGACGGGAGCTGCGATGCCTACGAAGTACGACCTCGCCATCATCGGATCGGGTGGCGGTGCGTTCGCCGCAGCGATCCGCGCGACCACCCTCGGAAAGTCGGTGGTGATGATCGAGCGCGGCACGCCAGGCGGGACCTGCGTGAACACCGGGTGCGTGCCGTCGAAGGCGCTCATCGCCGCCGCCGAAGCGCGACACGTCGCCGCGGACGCCTCGCCCCGGTTCCCGGGGATCGCGACGACGGCTGAGCAGCTGGACATGCCCACTCTGATTGCCGGGAAGCAGTCGCTGGTCGAGTCTCTGCGCGGCGAGAAGTATGCCGAAGTCGCCGACTCTTACGGCTGGCAGATGCGGCAAGGGGATGCCGCGTTCGCGGGCACCACCGACGCGCCGACGCTGGAGGTCGCAGCCGCCGACGGGACGGTCGAGGCGATCGAGGCGCAGCACTACCTAGTCGCCACGGGGTCTCGTCCGTGGGCTCCGCCGATCGATGGTCTGGACGAGGCGGGGTACCTGACCTCGACCACCGCGATGGAGCTGGACGAGGTCCCCGAGTCGCTGCTGGTGCTCGGCGGCGGCTACGTCGCCCTGGAGCAGGCGCAGCTGTTCGCGCGTCTCGGCTCCCGGGTCACCGTGCTGGCCCGGTCCCGGCTGGCGTCGAAGGAGGAGCCGGAGGTGTCCAGGGCGCTTCAGCAGGTGTTCGCCGACGAGGCGATCCGCGTGGTGCGCCGTGCGCTGCCGACCCGAGTGTCCCGGGAAGCGGAGACCGGGCAGGTATTGGTTACCGCGGACGTGTCGGGCGGGGCGCAGGAGTTCCGGACCGACCAGGTCCTGGTGGCGCTCGGACGCCGCCCGGTCACCGACAGGCTGAATCTCGACGCGGTCGGGGTGAATACCGGCGGTTTCGGCGAGGTGCTCGTCTCCGACCGCATGCAGTCCTCCAACCCGCAGATCTGGGCCGCGGGCGACGTGACGGGGCACCCCGAATTCGTCTACGTCGCCGCCCACCACGGCACCCTGGTCGCCGAGAACGCCTTCGCTGAAGCCGACCGGGCCGTGGACTATGCCCGGCTGCCGAGGGTGACATTCACCAGCCCGGCGATTGGGGCGGTCGGCATGACGGAGAAGGAGATCGTCGCCTCGGGGATCCGCTGTGACTGCCGCGTCCTGCCCCTGCACCACGTGCCCCGCGCGCTGGTCAACCGCGACACCCGCGGGTTCATCAAGATCGTCGTGAACGCCGACACGAGCGAGATCCTCGGCATGACCGCCGTCGCCAAGGACGCCGGGGAACTCGCCGCCGCAGGGTCCACGTGCTCGGCAAGAAGGTCTCCGAGGTCGCCGACGCGTGGGCCCCTACCTGACCATGGCGGAAGGCATACGGATCGCCGCCAAGGCCTTCACCACCGACCCTTCAATGCTGTCATGCTGCGCGTGAAGGCATGGCCTGAGCCAGCGAATGAACGCCAGAGGTTAAAGCGAAAATCTAAACTCCACCGCATTCCGTAGCCGAATCACCTTTGGAGAGCTATGTCCATAGGTCGGTGCTCGCTCACCGTCCCTCCGGCGCTCCCATGTGGGAGATCGGGACGATCACAAGCTTTCGAACGACTGCGAGCACCAGAGCTGTCACTACGGTCGCGGGAGTGCTGGAGCTCGTCCGAGTTCCGAGGTCGGTAACCTTGCCACGTCGCGCTGGGGCCACGAGACGGGCGTTGCCGCAACGACTGGTATGACGGCCTACAATCAGGTGGCGACGAGAACCGCGGAGGAGGTCCACGTGCGCACCGTACTCGCGGCCGGGAACCGGCACTCAGTGCTGCGACGCGAGGACGGGACCGTGATTGCCACTGGCAACAATCAAGCCGGCGAGTGTGACGTCCTACCCTGGTCCGACGTCATCGCCGTAGCCGCTGGCAGCGTCCACACGGCCCGCAATACCGGCAAGTCTCACACAGTGGGGCTCCGAGCCGATGGGACTGCACTTGCTACCGGCTGGAGCGACGCCGGGCAGACCGCCGTCACGCAGTGGCGCGAGATCACGGCAATAGCCGCCGGCTGGAGGACCACCGTGGGGCTACGTGCCGACGGATCGGTCGTCGCCACCGGTCGCACCGCGGAAGGACAGTGTGACGTGCAGTTGTGGAGCGGGATCGTCGCGATCGCGTGCGGCGACTGGCACACAATCGCAGTTCGACGCGACGGCACAGCCCTCGCAACTGGCAACAATCAGCGAGGGCAGACCGACGTCGCCCGGTGGACACACGTGTCCGGGGTCTCTGCCGGCTACCTGCACACCGTCGGCTTACACGAAGACGGTACCGTCGTCGCCGTCGGCGACGACAGCAGAGGCCAGTGCGAGGTGTCATCGTGGAGAAGAATCACCTCAGTGGCGGCCGGCTCCGTCCATACGCTCGCGCTGAGCCAGACCGGAAGGGTCTTCGGAACGGGCGACAACCAGTTCGGCCAGTGCGATGTCCAGTCATGGACCGGCATCACAGCGATCGCAGCCGGAGCGAGACACTCGCTTGGGCTGCGCGCCGACGGCACAGTCGTGGCTGCGGGCGACCACACCGAGCAGCAATGCAATGTCAACGCCTGGGCCACTCGACCACAGATGAACTGAAGTCCAGCGTGCCCGGTAATCGGCCGTCGATCACACGTTGAACCTAAACTCCACCGCGTTCCGGCACGGAGAACCATCTGCAGTCAGCGACTACCAAGCCCGCCCGCGCAGGTCGACCTCTCCGTCAGGCCATGTCTCGAGCGGGGCGATTGGCAGGATGAGGATCGGCGGGCCGAGCTCGTCCACGACAGACTCGCCATCACGCCCGATCGACTTCTCGCGAGCAAGGATCCTCTTCCAACCACATGACTCGTAGAACGGGACGACTTGCTCTCGACAGCCCAGGTAGCCGAACGCGAGGCGACCGCGATCGCGCATCGATTGCGCTGCCCAGCTCATGAGTTCGCGCCCGAGACGCATCCCTCTCGCGTCACCGGAGATCAAGACACCGCCGACTCCCGCGATCGCGAGGGTCTCCGTACCGACAGCGATCTCGCGGCGCGCCCATCCCACGTGGCCAATGACGCGGCCTTCGATCCGCGCCATGATGTGGACATCATGTGACGCGTAACCGTATGGCTGTTGCGGATCCCACTCTCCGAACTCCTTGAGGTACTCCCTGTCGAAGAGCAGCCGAAGTTCACCCAGATCGACCTCAGTGAGTTCCTGGTGGGCGAGGACCTCGATCGAATGACGCTTCACGCGTCCACCTTCCATGGGTCCACCAGTTCGACGCCGGTGTGCTGGAAGTCCTTCACATTGCGCGTAGCACAGGTGGCCCCGTGCGCCAGGCAGATCGCGGCGATCTGGGCGTCGGCGGTACTGACCGGTGCGCCTGCTGCCTCACGCGACGCGAGCACCTCCGCGTATCGCTCCGCCGCGTCAGCATCGAATGCGAGCACCGACCGGCTCCCCCGATACGGCGCTACCGCTTCATCGATCCTCTGCGCCAGCTCGTCTTTGCGTTGGCCGTTCGGGAGCCTGCGCACACCGGCAAGCAACTCCGCGAGAGTGATGGAAGTGATCGCGACGTCGCCCGTCAAGGACACAAGCCACTCGACGACACGAGGCTCCGGAGAGGGCCGAAAGATCTCCGAGATGACGTTAGTGTCGAGGACGATCATTCGAGGTCCGCCGCCCTTGCGACATCATCGCGCGTCGGAATCGGCAACTCGTCGACCCCATCGACATCCCGTGCCGCAGACAGAAGAGCCATGCCGATGTGCGGCCGTCGAGCGGCCTTCGTGAGGATGTCGCGAACCTCGGCCTCCATTGACCGCCCGTGCTCCTTCGCCTGCGATGAGAGCTGCTGCTTCACGTGGTCATCGAGACCGCGCACGATGATGGATGACATCCGGGCCACCTCCTTCTGCTATCAACCACGATAGCGCAGATGGCTGGATGCGGACAGCCCACAACAAGCCAACGAAGCCCCGCCGATCACGAAGATCGACGGGGCCCGCGGAGCAGGATCGGCTCACATCAAACGTTGAACCGGAACTCCACCACATCGCCACGGTTAAGAACGTATGCCGTGATCATCGCGCATGCCGCCGCTCGCACCAATCTCCACGGTTAGGAACCACCGCCGGCGCTGGCGCACCCAGAGGCTCTTCACCCGAGCGTAGAGCTCGCGCAGAGCCGCGTCGGAGAGATCGATGATCGGCTCGTACATGAACGAGTTCACGTGGATGTTCTCCGGAGTCATGAGTACGACGTCATCGAGTGTGCGGAGTGACTCGTCGGTTCCATGGCCCCGGTTTTTGTACGCCTGGAAGAGCGCCTGGGTCTGATTGCCAGTGATCCCATCCGTGAACGGCGGGTCGGCAAGGACGGCGACCATATGTCGCTCGGCGACAATGCGGGTGGCGATGGACAGCACGATCTTGTTCTCGAAGTTGATGCCCTCGTCTGCGATGAGTGCCACTTCTGCCTGCTCGAACAGCAAGTCGATGACCGGCTTCGTGCTGGTACTCCACGACTTCTTCTTGTTACCCGGCTGGAAGGTCTCGTTGAAGATCCGGTCGAGCTCGGCGTTATCGACGCTTGCCGAGTCGGCCTTCCAATGCAGCAGCGAGGTCAGCTTCAAGTAGTCAGGGTCGCCCTCGCCCTTCGTGTACTCAAGAATGTTACGCACGAACGGCACCGAGGCAATGCGCTGCATGCCGTTGCCAAAGAAGTTCTTCTTGAAGCCATAGATGAACGGGTTCTTCACGTGGCTGGCCTGGCTCAGCGAGACCTTCCCCTCGCCCTTCTGGGCCATGAGGCACTTGTTGTAGCCAACGACACTTCGATTGAGAAGCGTGCGGAAAAAATCGAAGTTGTGCGTGAGGAGGATGAGCTTGAAGTTCGCATGATCAGCCATCTCCTTGAGGTACTGGATGATGGCGTACTTGTTCTTGTAATCGAACGAGTCGGCGAGGTCATCGATGACGAAGATCGTCTCCCGACCCGTCGCCTTGCGCGTCTCCATCTCGAAGAGGACATTGAGGATGTAGAGCGCCTTCTTCTCGCCGTTGCTGAGCACTGACAGCAGGTCATCCCGCTCGACGCTGGCGGACTCCTGGCCGTCATTAAACTCGAAGACGAGCTTGAGCATGGAGTCCTGGCCGAGGGCCACTTGGTGCTTGTTCTCCGCGCGGAGAGTGAACGGCACGAAGAAGCGCTCGTTGAAGATCTTGATGACCCTGTCCCACTGGGTGCTTTCGGTAGCCGCCTGCTGCTCGATAGCCTTGCGGCGCTTCTCGGTGTCTTTGTAGCACGTCACGACGCGCAGGAACACCTCCTCGTGTGCCTTGAGGTAGGACTTCCAGACGTCCTGATGGAAGGTCTGGACGTTGGCGAACTCCGGGAGGAGGTCTTCCCGATTCGCGATGAACTCGAAGAACTTTCGCGTGTCCTCATTGCGCTGGACGGCACGCTCGACACCGTCCATCTTCTTGCGCAGCGCATCGTCTTCGCTGATGCGCTTCTTCTCTTCGGTGATCAGCGCCCGCAGGTCAGCGTCGCTCGTGATCTGGCGGGGCTCATCCTCGCCGTGCAGTAGGAGCGAGTGCTGAGCGGTGAAGAAGCCATTGGCACCGAGGCTCTTCGTAACGTTCGTGGCGTTGTAGTACGTGAACGAACTCCGGTTGAAGAACGTGGACTCCTCGAGAAGCTGGTTGAGCTGGCTCACGTACGCAGCCAGCTGGGCCTGGACGTCAGCGCCCTGGAGCGCGGTAGCCACCTTGCCGTTGAAGAGCAGGTCGTGTGGCAGGTCGGCAAACCGAGCGTCCTCGAGCTGTTCGACCTCGTAGGCAATGCGGACGAGGGAGTCGTAGAACTTGTCATCGCTCTGGGTGAAGACCTTGGAGATCGTCGAGATCACGTCCTGCTTCGTGCCCGACTGAGCCGTCAATTCCTTGACCAAGGCGTCGCGGGCATCGAGGAGCTCCACCTGGAGCGCTTCGAACTCCTTCCGAAGCTCAGGGTTGACGAGCAGGGTCGAGGTCGACTCCGTCGGGCCAAGCTCCTCGTCGTAGGACAGGACAACGGCAACGTCGCCGGGGTCTGGCGACTGGCCGTTCTCATCGGCGATCGAGCGCGAGGACTCACGGTCAGGAAAGACTCGGTCGGTGGTCTCCTTGCCCGTGGCGAGGTCTTTGAAGGTCCGGGCGAGGGAGGTCTTCATCGTGCCGTTGGGCGCGTAGATGGCCACTGCGTTACGGTCGCCGAAGTCCAGCGTCGCGTCAAGCGATCGGATCCCGTGGCAGTTGGTCAGCTCAACGTTAAGCGTCTTCATGCCAACAGACTATGGTGCCCACAGGCTCCGGCCGGAATGAACAGGATGAGCCGCTGCCGGCGTCGGCACTCTGGGGGCCGCCTACTCGGCCTTGCCCTTGCCGAAGAGCACCTCGAGTGGAGCTTCTCGAGCTCGTCCTCGATCTCCCAGAACTCACGGGCGAGCCACTTCAGGGCCGACTTCATGAAGGCCTTGGTGTCCTTCTCCGGGGCCTCTGTCCGGTACCTGCGCTTCATGGAGACGAAGTCGAACGGCTCGCCGGTGCCCGGGTGCTTGACGAACGAGCCGTTGACCCACACGCCATGAACAACGAAGTGGCGGAGTTCAAGCGCTGCCTCCAGGCGGTCGACGAGCGCCTTCGGTGCCGTATCGCGGAGGGCCTTGACGAGGCGTGAACTGGTGTCGTCGTAACCTCTTGCCCGCGTGTCCCAGTCGCCCGAGGTCGCCTGCAGGAAGGTGCCACCGGCGTCCTCGGCCCAGGCCGCGGCGATGACAACCTCACCGATGAGCTGCGGGAGCTCCGGGCTGACCTGCCGCCGGGACATCTGACGGGTGAGTGACTCAGGATCGTTGGCGAGTGATTCCTTCAATCGGTGGAGCAGCGAGGTGCCCACGGCAACCTGCTCGGCCTTGGGTCGCGCCTCGAGATCAGGCGGCACTAGCTCCTCAAGGAGCTCATCGATGAGATCGGGTTCGTCATCCAAGGCCATGACCCCGATCATGCCAGCGGACAAGCTCAAGGAGACATCAGCCCCCGTCATAGTCAACTTCAGGCATGCCCTGATGCTGCCCCGGAGGCGAATGCTCAATTAGGCCGCGGTCCTTTAATGTCCGTCGGGCTTACCGAACAGCGCGTTTGGTCATGCAGAAAACACGATCCTTGCGCCGCTTCACGCCTCAAATCGTGAGACGAAGCAACAAATTCCCAGGTCAGAAGCTACTCTTATACATTGAACCTAAATTCCACCACGTTCCGTAGCGGAATAGCGTCTGCAGAGATCGGCCTGACCACTCGTCGGCGTGGGGCCTCAGTCCGTGGACAACCTCGCGAGCGCTCTGACTCCGGCAGTGAACTGATCCAGCCTCAAGCGCACGTGCCCGTTTTGAAGGGCTTGCCCGCTGACGCCCAGCTCCGAGAGCTTTAACTCGAGGAGTCGATTTGGGACAAAGCGAGGGATCGTCGACGTGGTCCACGGCCACCGCGAGAACGCTTCGGGGTCGTGCGACTCGGTCCACGACTCATAAAAGGGGGCTTGGAACTCTGACTCACCCTTCACTTCCACAACGGCATAACAGTCTTTGGTGTCCTTAGCGCAAATGAAAACGAAGTCCCCAGCGCGGAATCCGGGCTTTCCTTCTTCGGGCTCGCGAACCATGATTCCGCTCGCCAACTATCAAGGGCAGGTTGCCCATACTCTAGTTTCAACCAGAAGCCGCGTTCTCCGTCGCGCGCATCAGCAAGAAGCGATTCGGCTAATTGAAGAGCAGAGTCGGCGTCGAGCGTATCGTGCTGCGACTTGTGCTGTTTACCCAAACGGGCGGCGGCCTCTTCAAGGACATCTAGAGCTATAGCGTCGATGGGTCGCGAGGGCCAATCGAGCATGAGTCGTCGTGCCGACTCCACCTGCTCAGAATTGAGGACCACACAGAGCTCCTTATTGGGGCTCACAGAAGATCCAAGTCCCGAGCCAGTGAGATTAGCCGACCCCAACGCACCATTCGGCCCAACGATGAAACACTTCGCGTGAAGTCTGTCGACATGACGAACGAGAACCCCGCTGCTGACCAATCTCCTCAATCCCTGACAGGTAGCCGTTCGCAACGGCGCTAGGGTCAAGCGCCGTCAACAGGACAAACGGCTGCCGCCGCTGCATAGCTGCCTCAGCCAAAACGCGACAGACGTCGTACGAAAGGTAGGGGCTCGCAAAGTGGGAGGGTCCGTCAGATTCTCGTAGCGCGCTCTCGAGCCAATTGCCGATTGTCCCGCTGACTTCGCCAGGTTGCTCCATACAGGCAATCTACCTGACCGCCCACCAGCGCTGGCAGATGTTAGACCGCAAACCGGAACTCCACCACCACGTTACGGACACCACTACGGTCAGTGGCACTCCAACTTGACCCCGCTTGACAGACTGGATAGGATCGCCCCAAGCCCTTGATCACCGCGACCGCAAGGTGTTCGAGGAGGATCACCCCACGTGGGCTGTGGTGAGCAGCGCATAGTCAGCACCGGGTAGCGCCGGGAACCACGTCGAGATTGAAATACAGACGCCCCGGCAGGGAGTGACTTCTCCCGTAAGGCACGGAGGCTCAACAGGGCCCAGTGGAGCATCGCGCACGGCGACCGGGAATGTAGCCGGACAACTATTCCCCCGTCTCCGGACAGTTCAAGCTGTCTGGAGTTGTCATGGGGTACTCCCCGCCTCCTTCGTCCGATCTCACTCACTACATCACGCTCCAGGAAGCCGTCTCGCTCGGCTACGGCGCGTATCAGACCCTCCGGAAGTGGATCGCTGACGGTCGGCTGCCCGCCGTCAAGATCGGTTCCCGCATCAAGGTGTTGTGCACCGACCTCGACGCTCTCGCGGTCGCCGTCAGGCCCGCGACCTTCGAGGACGTCGAAGCTGCCGCAGAACGGCTCGTCGCTTCCGCTCTCCCCACTGAGCGACGCCCAGGTTCGTCGTCTCAGCACGATCTTCGGCGGTGCGTCATGAGCGCCGCGGCTCCTGGCTGGGAGCACCACGAGATCACCGACGGTGCGAGGCACGGCATCGTCTTTGAGGTGCTCGTGCGGCGGCGCGCGCGAGCAGCGGTCAGCGGTGGCGCGGGTGTGCCCAGCGACGCCTCGAACGGCGGGGCGAAGAGGTCTCAGACGCCCGCCACCGAGTGTGACAGTTCCGAACTGTCACACCTTTTCAACCGTCCGAGACGAACGTTTCCCCCGGTCAGGAGGGCGATGGTCGGGCACGGTCAATAGCCCCTATGGGGAGCCCCGGGTTTCGACCGTGTGACCGTGGCTCTGCGACCAGCTGGGCGCCGCCCTCGCCGGGGGCCGTCGCAGGGTCATGTCGCTGCCGACGACCGCGTTCGGCGAGCTCCCGTCGGTGAAGGCGATGGGCACGGGCCGCGCCGGGATCGTCGTCGGATTCGACACCGAGTTCACGACCGTGGGCGGTGCTCGGGTCGTCGACTCTTACCAGCTCGCCGTACCTGATCCGCTCGACCCATCGGTGATGGTCGAGGTCGTCATCCTGCCGCCGCTGGGCTCCGGTGCGCGCATCTCCCTGCACACGGCGCTGTGGACCGTAGTCGCAGCAGCTGAGCTGTGGCGGTCCCATCTGGTGCCTACCGGGGTGGGTCCGCGCGGTGTGCCTCGCTCGGTGTTCTGGACGGATGACTGGGATGAGCGCCGGGAGGCACTCGCGAAGCTGAGGGTTCCCCTCGTCCTCGCCTGCCACTACGGCGCTGCCGACCTGACGACGTTCCGCTCGGGTGGTCAGTCCCGGAGCTGGACCCCCTCGTCCGCCTGACCTCGGCGGCCGGTGGCCTCGTGACTCTCCTGCCGTTTCGCTCCCAGCGCGGCAACGAGAACGGGCATTGGTGGCAGAGCCTGTCGGTGACCGTGCGCGACACCATGTCGCAGGCTCCGGCAGGGAAGAAGACGTTGGCGGCGCTCGGCGAGGCGTGCGGAGTCGCGAAGCTCGACGTGCCGGATGGCTGGATCTCCAGGATGACCGACTATCGCCGTGAACACCTCGCGGAGTTCCTGGAGTACGGCGTCAACGACGCGGTGATCGTCGTTGAGTACCTCGCCCGGCTGTGGGGCGACGGCACCGTTCCGCCGATTACTCTCAGCGGTGGTGCTGCCGCTGCCCTCGTCAACTCGGGCAGCGCCTACCTCGGTGCCTCCACTCCGGCCGAGTTCCGTCGGCTGTTCGCCGGGCTGGTGGACGAGGACGAGGGTGTCGAGGCTGTCGAGGAGGGCGACCGCCTGAGCTTCTACGCGAAGCGTGGACGGAACCCGCTGGACGGCGCTGCTGCTCAGCTGTCGTCGGCGTTCGCCCGTGCCTACCACGGTGGTCTCAACAGCTGCCCGATGCCTGGCTACTACCCGGTACCGACCGTGGACATCGACGCACAGAACGCATACCCGACGGCGATGGCGCTGGTCCGTGACATCGACTGGGAGGCCGGTGCTATCGAGGAAGTCGTGCATGAGCGGGCCCTCTCCGTTGATGACGTGCCGACGGCCACGACGCCCTTCGTCGGGTTCGTGTCCTTCACGTTCCCGACCAACGTGCTGCACCCGTGCCTGCCCATCGTCGCCGACGGGACGCTCATCTACCCGCGCACATCCGAGGGTGTCGCCGGGACATGGGTGTGCGGCCCGGAGCTGTGGCTCGCGCTCACCCTGGGTGCTGAGGTGCACTGCCAGATCGGCTATCTCGGTCGTGAGCGGCAGCACGACGGTGGCCGAGCTTCTCCCTCCGGCATGGCGTCAAGCAGCTCATCGACGACCGTAACGCGGCGAAGGCGCTGTTCGGCAAGGGCTCGTTGGAGGAGCAGACCCTCAAGACCGGCGTGAACAGCATCTATGGGAAGACCGCGCAGGACGTGGCTGAGCAGCGGTCCTGGGATGCACGTGCGCAGGAGATGGACAACGTCGGCGGTTCCGCCGTGTCCAGCCCGTACCACGCGGCCACCACCACGTCACTGGTCCGGGCGCAGCTGTTGGCGACGATGAACCAGCTGAGCGAGAACGGTAGGGATGTCTACTCGGTGACGACCGACGGTTTCATCACGGACGCCACCGTGGACGAGGTCGCTGCCCTCGACCTTTACGGTCTGGAAGAGGTGCTCGGCGATGCCCGGGTTGCCCTGACCGGCGACCCGTCCATCTGGGAGATCAAGCACGCGCAGTCCGACTTGGTGAACTTCACAACGCGCGGGAACGTCTCTCTCGACCTCGGCGGCGTATGCGCTCACAACGGCCTCAAGGCACCGAAAGATATTGTCCCTGACAGTATCGAGGACCGCGAGCTGTTGCTGGCCTCCGTCGTGAGCAGGGAAGGTCGGGTTCCCAACGGGTACACGCGGTTCCCCTCGTTCCAGGAGTTGTCACGCAAGGAGGACCGGAAAGACTTCCTGCCGTCCCGGATCGAGCGCTCGGTCAGCATGGACTACGACCTCAAGCGCCAGCCCGTTATGTCCTCCATGACACCCGAGATGGTGCCCCTGCCGGACGGCTCGGTTGAGGAGATGGCGACCTTCGCCACGCAGCCGTGGGATCGGGTCGAGGACTGCCTGCGCGCTCGCCAGATCGCCCGCGACATGGCCGAGACGGGATGCCTGCGCACCGTCTCTGAATGGCACGACTGGAACGTGAAGTTCTCGCACGGTAAGGGTCGCCGCATCAGTACCCCGCAGCGCGCTGTGCTGATGTCCATCGTCATGGCGCATCGCCAGGGTGTGACCACGATCCCCACCTCGCCGACCGCTCGTTGAGCATCGCCGAGCGGCTCGACTGGCTCGGCGAGTGGGGGCTCGGCACCGTCTCGCGCGGTGACTGGGACAACGCCCGCCGGCCCGAGCGGGCGTCCCAGATGCTCCCCATCGACACGCTCGACCCGTATCTCGGCCGGATGACGTCCATGTCGTCCGGCGAACATCCCACGGACGCCGACCGGCTCCCGTACTGACCAACTCAACGACTCGAAAGGAACGACCATGAACAGCGACGACCAGATGCTGGACGACCTGATGAAGGACATTCAGGACAGGGGCGCCGCGCGCGTCGCGTTGACGGACTGGCTGATCAGCGGACGCGCACCCGGCGACGCCTGGCAGGCCCGCGACCCCCGGCGCACCACGATCGAGGGTTCCCTGCGCTCTGAGGCACTCGTGCTTGGCGCAGCGCTCGACCTGCTTCGCGAGGACGTGCAGGAAGCACGAGACGAAGGCCTGCCCGAAGACACGATCATCGCCGCCCTCGACCTCCCGTCCGAGATCGCGTCGCTTGTCCTCGGAGAGGGCCACCCTCTCAACGGGAAGGAGAACTGACCATGAGCAATAAGACCAAGACGAACCTCGACGAGCTGATCGATCAGGAGCGCCGCCGAGCGTCCGAGCGCATCGCCAAGCTCAAGCGTGCTGCCGCTGCCGAGCAGCGCCGCATCGACGAGAAGGTCATCAATCTGCTGCGCGACCAAAGCCCCGCTCTCTACGACCGGCTCTCCGAGGAGGCGGCCGATACCTTGGAGGCAGAGAAGGCGAAGAGGTCGAGGCGTGCGAAGAAGGCGGCATCGTCTTCGGGGTCGGCGAACGACGGGACTGCCTCGCAGTCCGTCGATCCCGAGCATGAGGAGGCGGCACCGTGGAACGGCTGACGACTCCGATCCGGGACTTGCGTCAGCGTCCCGGGATCCCCTCGCCCGCAGGGAGCGCAGCGACCGAGGACGAGGGCCAGCGGTTCTTGGAGGACATGAGCGCCAGCGAATTGTCGGACAAGAACCCTGCTGGCCGTCTTCCGTACGCCCCGGAGAGCGAGCACAACTCCCCAAGCAGTGCTGGTCGGGCTCGTGCGGAGGGTGTGCGGAAGACCCGGCCCTGGCAGCGGAGCTGCACCACGACTCCCAGGTGAACACCGGTCGTGGTGCTGCGCAGAGGGCAGGGTCGGCCGAGGCTCCGGTGGAGCCTCGGAACAGCCGTCGTCGGGAGGTCTCTCTCGACGTGCGGCTGACGGTGGCTGATCGCGATGCGATCCGCCGCCGTGCCCACGTGCTCGGCGTGAAGCCGAGCGCATGGGCTCGTGCCGTCATGCTCGACGCGCTGGACTCGAGGTCCTCGAAGGTCGATCAGCTGGAGAACAACGCGGGAGTGAAGGAGGCGGCGCCTACGTCTCTTGTTCCTGCAGTAGAGCAGCTGCGTCGAGTTGGTGTGAACCTGAACCAGGCGCTCCGCAAGGGTGCTGCCGTCGATGACGGCCTCCTTCACGAGGTGATGGTTGCGGTGGACGAGGTGCGTGCCTCGCTCGGCGACCGGACGCGGACATGAGCACCGTGAACGTCCGCCCCTCGACCAATGCTGCAGGAGCCGTGGGGTACATCCTCTACGGGCGTGACCCTGAGGTGCGCAGGGAGCTCCTCAGGGTCGGATCGACACGTGCGGCCGCGTATGCGATGTCCATGGTCGACGGCGGGTCGACTCCGGCGGAGTTCATCGCGTGTGCTGAGGCGCACGCCGCTGCTCATGGCCGAACGAACCAACTTCAGAGCTACGTTCTGGCGTTCCACCCTGACGAGTTCGACGTGACCTCGCAGGCCGACCTTGAACGCATCCGGGACGTGGCCGTCGAACTCGCGGAACGCATGCACAGCGCTGACTACATGGTCGCGGTGCACTCTGATTCCGCCGGAGGTCACGGGCATGCCACATCCTGGTCATCAACCACGACAACCTCACCGGTAAGAGCCTCCAGCGGTACACATCGTGGAAGCACGGACTGCGCCAGTTGAACGACGAGCTGATGGCAGACGAGGGCCTGCGGGTGCTCCCCGATCCCGCGGAACCAAAGCCCGACTGGGAGCTGCGGCGCGAGGAATTCGCGCCGGGCGGATTCGAGCAGGCCCTCGGGGACAAGGTCTATGACGCACTGACCGACTCGCGCTCAACGAATCGCGAGGCGTTCGAGCACGTCCTCGCCGAGCGCGGGGTCACGCTCGCGGTGACGAACCGCGACGGTTGGAGTTACAAGATGCGCCGGGATGACAACGGGAAGCTCGGACGGAAGAAGGCCTCGGCGCTGACACCCGAATTCACAGCCGAAGGTGCTCAAGAGATCTTCGACTATCACGCACAGAAGGGACAGGCTCATGGGAGCGCTGGACAGGATCAAGCAGGCCGACGAGCAGCAGAAGACTACGGAGCTCCTGGAGAACTTGATCTCACAGCACGACGCCAACATGCAGCAGATCGCGAAGCTGACGAACACCGTCGCCGACCTGACCGAGTACGTGAAGGTGATGGACGAGGAGCAGATGACGCGGCTGGATCGCCTGTCGACCTCGCGGCAGCACGAGCTTCCTCCACGCTGCCGCTCGACGCCGAGACGAAGAAGCGGCTGAACGAGATCGAGAAGACGCTGAGCGCCGTCGCGCAGCAGCTGAGCAGCAGCGAGGTCGTGAAGCTGCCCGACGGGTCCTCGGTCACCAGGGCGGACCTGGCCGCATACACGATGACACAGAAGATCAGCGAGGAGCTGAAGACGACGACTTCAGCCTCGGCTGACCTCGCCGAGGCCGTCCGTAAGCGCGGCCACGTCCGTATCGACACGGGCAAGCTCACCGAGCACGCTGTGAAGGTACTCGATGACCGACTTGCAGAGGCTGTCGAGGTTCCCGTCCAGAGGGTCGAGAAGACCGTCGAGGGGCTCGAAGAGCGGGTGGTCAGGCTCGGCTCCGAGAAGCTCGCCGAGCTTACCGGCCGCGCCCACGAAGTGGTCAGCGCCGTCGGGCGGGCCGAGCGGCGAGTCGAGCGACTCTCGGCGAGGGTCACCTGGGCGACGGTCGGTCGTATGTGCCTTGCCCTGGTCCCGTTCACCGTCGCGTTCATCATGCTCACGGGGATGGTCGGCGGGATCACGCAGATGCTCGGCCTCGGACCGCTGCTCGGATGGGCCTGGGACTCCTTCGCCGCCGCGAGTGCCTGGTGGGCGAAGGCACTCATTGCCCTCGCCGCCCTCGGCGGATGCGCTCTGTTCGCCTGGCTGCTCTGGTGGCTCGGAAAGAAGCTGTACGAGAGCTACCGCGGCTGGTAGTCGGAAGAAAAAGCGAGTGCCCGTAGCCGAAGCTACGGGAACTCTGAACTCAGTCGACGTCGGGGTCATCGCCGAACAGCTCGGCATCGGTGTCGTAATACCCGAGAAGGTCGCGCTGCTGGCGGATCAGCTCGACGGTTGCCTTGTGCAAGGCGAGCAGGTCATGGAGGTGACCCTCCTCATCGCCCATCTCGGGGTTGCCGACCCACCAGCGAAACGATTCGGCGTGGCTGTAGGCGTTGGACTCAGCACTCATGATCGTTCCCTTCACAGGTCCCTGAAGACGTACACGGAGATCGCGTCGGCTCGGACAACCGTGTAGTCGTGTTCGAGGTCGCGTGTCCAGGCAACCCAGTTGAAGTAGCGCACAAGCTCTTCCGGCGCGTCCTGCGGGATGAGGCCGATCTCCTCGGCGAGAGTCTCGGCGTAGTCCCGGAAACTGCCCCAGGTTCCGCAGAAGCGCTCTTCGAAGTCGGGAACAGACGGTAGGTCTCCGGTACCTTCGGCGACGTAGCTCCCGGAGGCCGTCCAGGCGCACAGGGCCTCGCGCTGATGCTCGGGGACCGCGAGGAGGACGCGCGCCCACTCGGCGGCTTCCGCCGGGCTCATCTCGCCCGAGGTGGGGATGTTCTCGTGGTCCATGACCCACAGCTCCTCGCATCCAGGGCGCACGCGATGAGCGTCGCCGTGGACGTCAGCAGGGTGACTTCGTCGGCGGTCTCAGCGTCGAACCATTCGCCGACGAGGCGAGCGTTGTTGTAGCAGGCGAGACAGCCGATCCAGGCACGGGGCGTGGTATCGGTGTTCGTTCGGGTGGTCATGGCGGGTCTCCTCCGTGGTTGAGGAAAGCGGCGGGCGCGACGGGCAGTCGTGCTCGGTGAATCGACGCGCTTACGCCACGTCGCCGCTCTCAAGAGGTCTCCCGGCCACGCTCCGCGTGGCTACCCAACCAGGTGGTCTACCTCCAGTTGACGACGACGGACTCGGTCCTGAACCCTTGCGCCCGCGCGGCTGCGGAGAAGCGTGATCGTGGCGAGGGCGTCGATGGTCTGACGACGGAGGCCAGTGACGCTTCCCGGAATGCTGCAGCAGGGTCATCGACGCCCAGGATCGGCGACAGCGCGCCTGCGCGGCCTTGCATGAGCTTTTCGGCTTCCAGCTCTTGGATCCGCGTTTCTGCGGCGTCCCGTACGCGCTTGAGGTCGCGTGCCTCAATGATCTCGGAATCGTAGTCGGCCTCGGCTCGCAGAATGCGCGCCCTCTGGTCGCTGATCGCCGAGTCGATGCCTGCCGCGTGCGGCCCGCCGTCCGGAACCTCGACCATCACCCTCGCGTCCTTGCGCGCAAGACGCTTGTCGATGACCGTCATGACGAAATCGTCGATGGCCGCGCCCGAGCGGACGATGTGGCCCGCGCACTTGTAGCCGCGCGGTGCTCCGGTTACTTTCCTCCCGCACACCTCGCCGGTCTCCTCGTCGGCGTATCCGCACCGGTAGAGCCCGCTGCCGAGGTGCTTGCGCTTGGTCGAGCCGGATGTATTCGTCACCCGCTCCGTGTCATCGAGGACCTGCTGCGCCTTCCACCACGTCTCATCGCTAACGATCCGCTCCACTGCCCCCGGATAGGCTCTCCAGCGTCATCACGGAGGATCTGCGCCTTCCACATCCGACGACGCTTCCCATCCGCCTGGGCGAACTTCGGCGTGTACGTGCTGAGGGCCGCGTAGCGCGGGTTCCGCAGAATGCCCAGCACGGTCGAGGGAGACCACGGACCGTCCTCGACGATCGGCCGGGGTTCGAGGCCTTGCTGCTCGCGGGCTGCCGCGCGTTCGACACTCACGGTGTGCGTGTGCTTGGGCAGTGGTGTGATCCCATCAATCTCCTCGACGCCACTGAGAGCCCGGGCAGGGAACGCAACGACTCGGGGTGCTCGACCCTCGTGAACAGGTCGTAGATCGCCCTCACGGCCTCAGCCTCGTGGCGGATTACCTCGCCGTCTACGGCGTAGCCGAGCGGTCGCATGCCCTTCGGAGCGCGCCCCTGCATGGCGCGCTGCCTCTGCGCCGCGGATTGACGGGCGCTCTTGCGCTCCATCTCAGCACGCGCCACGGCGGCCTTGATGCGTGCATACATGCGCCCGCCGTCGGTGGAGAGGTCCGCGTCGCCGTTGGCCGTGACGAGGGCGAGGCCGCGCAGCTCGGCGGCGTCGATCCAGTCCTCCAGCTGCCGGGGCTGCCTGGTTAGCCTATCGAGGTCGTAGCAGATGATCGAGTCGAACCGTCCGAGCAGGTAGTCGGCAACCATGCGGTCATAGTCGGGGCGTACCGCGGTGCGGTCGGTGGCGCTCTTCGACTGGTCAACGTAGGTCTCGACTACCTCCCAACGCCGGAATCGTGCAAGGTTCTCGCAGTCCTCGCGCTGGCGGTCGATAGCGAGCCCGTCCATCTCGCGATCCTGTGAGATTCGGAGGTAGATGGCTGCCTTGCGGGGCGCGGTGGAACGCTCGTTCATGTAGCCAGACTACACTATGACGTAAGTTCCGTCCGTAACTGATGATGTCACCATCAGTGTGCACAGTGGTAGAGTTGCACCATCTGACCAAACGCACAAGACGCCCCAGGAGACACCCATGCCGCAGCTGACGCTCAGCTTCCCCGACCTTGCCGAGCACGCAAGCCGAGTCCACCCCGAGCTTAGGACGCTCGTTCAGGAATTCGCCGAGACCGACCGCGCCCGGTTCACAGAGTCAGCGTCACTGTGTGAGACGTGGATTGACCCCGAATTCAAGAAACTACTCAACACTCTTCAACTCGATGGCCGGCTGCCTAACATCGATACAAACATCGACGCCAACAATGATTTCAAGCGCGTCTTGACGTTTACGTTGCCGGAGGGCGGCGAGACTACGGATGTCCGCGATATCATCCAGCATGCATGGGCGGCAACGGTCGACACATACGCGGGCGCCCTCTACCACCGAGCGAAAGAGATCGCGGCAGGAAACTCGAACTCGAGCTGGACCCCGACCAAGCCACGAGCGCCCCCCTCTCTAGAGCGTAGGTCCACGTCAGGGCCTATTTCTCTGTCGAAGCGGTGTGAGGGGTAGAGGAGCTCGTCGAGCGCGCAATGGGCAAAGGCAGCGAAGCCGTCTACTCCGACGGCGACGACGCGATCAAGCTCTGGCACGCCCAGCCGACGACATAAGCCGGTCGGCGTAGCCGATGAGACTGGTGATCAGCATGAGAACCTGGATGCAGTTGCGCTTACTGAACTGACGCGAGGAGACGCCATGCACGCTCGCGTGGCGCGAGTAGTAGTTCGGCACCTTGTCGCCCTTGTGCTTCCAGAACTGCTCGTGGGCGTTCCAGATCGGCAGCCAGACCATCGCCTCGTGGACACCCATCTCGTCGATGGCGGCCGGCACGTCCGCGCCCTTCTTCCGATTCGTGATGAGGCGTCGGGCGGCCTGGTCGGGGTAGAAGCGGTAGATGATCGTGTCGAGCGTGACGGTGAACATCGCCTGGGCCGAGCGGAAGTGTCCAGAACGCATCGCGCCGAGCCCGTCGAGTACGAACTTCAGCTCGTCGCCGACTACGTCGCGGTTCGCCTGCTCAAGAACGGTAGCGCAGTCGTCGGTGATCGACTCGTAACAGTCACCCAGCACCCGCCGACGGCCCGAGCGGTCCTGTGCCCGGAGCAGGCGGAGCGCTGTGCGGCCGCGAGGCACCAGGTAGAGCGGGATGCCCTCCTGCTCGAGGAACTCATGCACTTGATAGGCCTTGATCTCGTCTGCGTGGCTCCTCAGATTAGGCGGGAGGAGCGCACGGTTGAACCCGCGCAGCATCTGCGGGTCGAAGAGCGGCTTCAGGGAGCCGCGCAGCCCCTCGAGCATCGCGGCCTGCTGGCTCGCGATCTGCTTGAGCATCGGCTCGATCGCTGGGCTGACTCCGACGCCCTTCAGCGCCGGGAAGTCGATCATCGGAGCCGTGAACGTCGGTAGGCTCGCCACGATCGACGCCACCTGCGACTGGACTCGCTCGTTGTACGGCTCGAGCGCATTCTTGACCAGCACGTCGTAGTCAGGCAGCGCCGACTTCATCTGCTCCTGGAGGCGTCGGTTCAGCGGCCCCATGATGTCCCGCGCGTACGCCGAGGTGCCCGGGATCATCGCCTTCATCTGCTCTCGGATGGGCGCGACCATCTTCGCGACGGCGGCATCCATGCTGGGCATCAAAGACTGCGCGAACCTTGGCGGCAGTCGAAGCCTAGCCCCGACGTCCGCAGCAGAGTCTCCGTCTTGCTCGCTCTCCGAGTTGCGTTCCCTCTCTTGGGCAGGCTTGAGATCGTCCTCACGGTCATCGTCGTGTGTCACGACACTCTCCTGGTCGCCACGCTCGCTCGAACCGACGTTGCATCATCGAGACCGTTGTCGGCACTCTCAGAGACTCTTGGGCGCTCTACATCGCTGAGTCGGTGGCACCCAGTTGTGCGGCCACTTGAGAGGCGAAGGTCGGATCGACGTGGATGCGGGCGACGACGTCGTCAGCGATCTTGTCCACATCAAGAGGCCCGTCTGGGCCGTCGTACTCCACCGACTGCGCGGGCCACTGGAAATCGACCCGCGGGGTGTAGGCGCTCTCTCCGTCGTCGCCGTAGGCAGTGAGGACATGATCAAAGACAAGCCGCACCTTCGAGGAGAAGATATCGAGCGTGTAGGGCGTCTCGGGCAGCTCTTGGTCCAGGACTCGTCGGATCGTGCTGTCGACGTCATTCATCACGTCGACCTTGCGACGCCAGTCCTGGACGAGCTTCTCGTGGAGGTGCACGAGAAGCTTCTGGGCGCTGGCCTTGACGGTCTCACGCTCCTCGTCAGTCAGGACGGGATTGGGTTGGGTGAGCAGGTCGAAGATCGCCAGCTCCTCCTCTGTCAGATCCTCGCGAGCGGATCGCTCCTCCTCATGGGTCAGAGTCTTCGACAGCTCGATGAGGCGGCGGAGGTACTCGTCGATGTTCACACTGCCCGCGTTGTAATCATTGATGAGCTGTTCGATCCGCTCCACAAGTTCGTATCGGGTCGGGTTCCGCGTCGCCGATGCGATGGCCTGCTGGCGCAACAGCTGCGCCAGTCGGTCGGTCTCGGCTCGTTCCCGTCCGGCGAGCTTGGCCGACAGACCTTCGAAGTCGATCTGTGACAGGTCAATGAGCGGATCGGGTTTGGTCCCCTCGGCAGCGGCTCGGATGACATATTCCTCGGCACCTACGGAGCGGTCGAGCAGCGCGTCCACCGCATCCATGACCGAACCGAGGTCCGCCTCGGCCGGCCGTGTGACCTCCGCGATGCGCTCGGCGAGCACCCTGATCGCTGCGACGTTGCGTTGCTGCGCAGCAGCCTTGGGGTCGGGCAGGAGGGCCTTGAAGAGCTTCCGCACCTGGCGTGCCTTCTGCTGGAAGTCGGTGCGTGTGCCCTCGTCGACGAGTAGCGCCTCGACAGCTGCGTCGCGCTTGGCGACGTGGTCGAATCCTTCGGCGTCGCGCATCGCAGCAAGGTCGACTCCGACGCCGGTGCAGAAGGCGAACAGGTCGGCCACGGCAGCGTTCAGCTCGGCGGCGAGGGCGTCGATAATTTCGATCGGTGAGTCGCCGGCGTTCGCGGCCCCGTAGATCGCCAACGCCTTCTCCAGGTTCCGGAAGACACCGACGTAGTCGACGATCAACCCGTTGTCCTTCTCCGGGAAGACCCGGTTGGCCCTGGCGATCGTCTGCATCAACGTATGATTACGCATCGGCCGGTCGAGGTAGACCGTCGAGACACTGGGCGCGTCGAAGCCGGTCATCCACATCGCGCAGACGAACACGAGCCGCAGCGGGTCCTGGGCGTCCTTAAACTTCTCGGCCAGGTCCTCGCGGATCATCCGCTCGCGGTGCGGTCGGATGTCGAGGCCCTGTTCGTCAAGCATCTTCAGCTCGTTCTGGCTCTGCGAGACCACGACCGCCATGTCGGTGGTCTCCATGAGCTCGATCCGCGATGCCAGCCACGGACGCTCGAGCTCTGGCAACGCGTCATGCTCCGCCTTCAGGTCAGCCAGATGCTCGGTCCAGGCTTCTCGGACGAGGTTGTACATCCGCACGGCTGCGGCCTTGTCGAGCCCGACGTACATCGCCTTGCCGGTGAAGCCCCGGCCGACGAAGTGGGTCACGAGGTCCTTGGCGATCGTCTTCAGGCGCTCAGGACGTGTCAGCAGCGTGTATTGCGTACCGAACGCCCGAGCGAGCTGGCCCTCGGCGTCCTCGTCGAGCTCGGCCTCCTCGAGGAGTTCGTTGAGTTCCTCGGAGAAATTCTCGTTGACCAGCTGCAGCTCGGGAATGCGGTTCTCGTAGTACAACGGGACCGTCGCGCCGTCCTCGATCGCGTCGCGGAAGTTGTAGACGCTGACGTAGTCACCGAACTGCTCGCGCGTGGCCTGCTCCTCACCGGCGATCAGCGGTGTGCCGGTGAAGCCCATCATCGAGGCGTTCGGTAGCGCAGTGCGCATGTTCAGGGCGAGTGTGTCGTACTGGCTTCGGTGCGCCTCGTCGGTGATGACGATGACATCCGAACGGGTTGAGAGAACCGGCATCTGCCGCTCCCCCAACGCCTTCGACGGCTGGAACTTGTGGATCAACGTGAACACGTACCGGTGGTCAGCCGCCAGCAGCTCACGCAGGTGCGCCACGGAGTCTGCGTGCACCCTGGCCTCGGGCGAGATCGCCCCGGCGTCGGCGAACTCCCCGTGGAGCTGAGTGTCGAGCTCGGTGCGGTCGGTGACCATGACAAACGTCCACCTGCCCGGCACCCGTCGCAGCACCTTCTGGCTGAACCACAGCATCGACAGCGACTTGCCCGAGCCCTGGGTATGCCAGAAGACTCCCAGGCGCTTGTCCTGCTCAGCACGCGCCCGGTGCAGGTTCTCGATCGCGGCGTTGACTCCGAGGAACTGGTGGGATCGCGCGAGAACCTTGATCAGGCCACCGGGCCGCTCCATGTACGCGACGAAGTTCTCTAGTAGGTCTAGAAGAACGGACGGGTCGCAGGTACCTCGAAGCGCAGTCTCCAGGGCGACCGCACCGCGGGTGCCGTGGGCGTCGATGATCTTCCAGTCGTTGAAGAACTCCCACGGCGCGTAAGTTGACCCGACCTTCGCCTGGCTTCCATTGGACAGCAACACGAAGCAGTTAGGGATGAATAGCTGCGGGATGGTGTCGCGGTAGTCGGTCAAGTTGTTGTCGTAGGCCGCCTTGACCGACTCGTTGGGCTCCTTGAACTCCATCAGCACTAGCGGTACCCCGTTGACGAACAGCGCCAGATCCAGCCGCCGGCTGTGCAGGTTGCCCTTGACCCACATCTGCTGCACCGCCAGCAAGTCATTGTTCGACGGATCCTTGAAGTCGAGGAACCGTAAGGTCTCAATCTGCTTCGTGCCCTGGTCGTCAGTCCACTCCGCCAGATAGCCGTCACGCAGCAGGTCATGGACTTCCCGATTGGCGCGGACCCGGTCCATGGCTGTGCGGTCCTTCGTCAGCACCTCGATCGCCTCGTTGATAGCGATATCGGGCACGTATTCAGAGTTGATCTTGCGCATAGCAAGCCGCAGCCGGTGAACGAGCACGACATCACGTTGGGAGTCGCGCCCCAGGCTGCCCTCGGGTCCCAAGATCTCCTGGAAGGCGTCGACTGGAGTCCAGCCGAGCTCCGCCAGAAGCTCGATGCTCGGCTTCTCGACGTACCGGTACTCAGGACCCGTGGGAGTCATTACGCCACCTTCTCCGCGATCAGCGTGTCCAGGTTGAGCGACGACACGTCGATCTGCCCTGTCACGAGTTGGGGTAGCAGTAGATCGCGAATCGCTCCGAGTCGACTAGAGTGCTCCTCCAGTTTAGTTATGAGCGAATGGAGCAAGCCCACTTCACGACCAAATAAATGGGCTAGAGACGGTGGAGTCATCACCATTCTGATGTCCGCAAAAGTAGACTTGTTGATAATTGGTGTAGCCGATCCGGAAGCCATTCCTCTGATCCTCTCAGATGCGTGACTCAAGGCCTCATAAACATAAGACTCGGATGTTACCGAGTGATCAACGACAACTGAGTTCACCTGTTGGTTCGTCACCAACGGCTTAACAGCGAGGGTAACCTTGCCGATCGATCCGATAGATGAGAAGCAAACGGCACCCGCTGGCAGGAGTCGCGATTTGACACTAGCAACGCCCGCGTCTGAGAGATGCCGCGCGGGTCGGGCGTATAAGCGCCGCCATCCCATTTCGGTTGGGGTCAGGAATGGCGTATCATGTGCCTCCCCCAGTAGCGTGGTTGCTTAGTCGACGGTGTAGCGCCAGTTACAATTCGACCAAAGGAACCGACTCGACCGACATGCCATCCCTCAGGGATTGGACCGAGAGCGGAGTCGACCATGGGCACATCGCCGTGGCCGGGGTAGCGGAACTTCACGAACCACTCGCGGTAGATGGCCCGCGCCATCTCCTCCAGCACCTCGACCCGCCGGCGGTTGTTCTCGATCAAGTCGTCGAAAGGCTGCAAAATCTCCACGATTCTGCGTTGCATTTCCAGGTCGGGGTATGCGAAGTAGCTATTCCTCCACGCCGGGTGGTGACCCTTATATTCCTCTGTCGACTGCCTGCCTTTGGTGGCATAGTACAAGAATCGAGTGTCACAGATTCCCGGCCGTCCAATCAACGGAAAGACGTTCTGAATAACCGAGAAGGGCGTCGTCAACACCCGCATCGCACATGTGTGATTAGCAAAAGTCACTACAGGAGCATCCAACGAAGCGAACACGCCGGGATCGCCACTGTGATGGCCTAGGACCCCCTCTTGAGATTGATCAAGAACCGGCACATCGCCATCGATTTCGACTGTTTTCGAGTCGTATCGCTGCCCGGTCGGTAGCTGTTCGTAGGCATCGACAATCCTGGATACATGCCAACCTTCAGGCGCTACGACATCTGCCGCTGTGGGACAGAAGGGCAATCTAACCGTTCTACCCATGGTTTAGGACCGATCCCACGGACGCGTCGACCTTCGCTCGGAGCACATCGGCCTCGTCGCTCAGCTTCGTGAACTCCTCGTGCAGCACCGCAAGGTCGCCTATGAAGTCGACTTCACGCTCGTCGACTGCAGCGGTGCCGGTGTAGCGGCCGGGGTTCAGGCTCCAGCCTTGTGCTTCGATCTCCGCCCGGGTGGCGACCTTGCAAAGGCCGGCGACGTCGACGTACGTGCCGTCGGGGAAGTTCTCCGCGAGCAGGAGTCGCTACCCTCCTTGGTCTCGACGTCCTCGCCGCGGTAGAGCCGCACGACATTCGCCAGGAACTCGATCTGCTCGGCCGTGAAGTCACGGTGCGCGCGGTCGATCTGGCGGAAGACGTGCCGGGCGTCAACGAAGAGCACCGTGTCCTCGCGTGGCGTGCCCACCTTGGCCTTGTCGAGGAACCACAGCGTCACCGGCAGGGTGACGGTGTAGAAGAAGTTGGAACTGATCGCGACCATCACGTCGACGGTGCCAGACTCGATCAGCTGCTTGCGGATGTCCTTCTCTGAGTGGCCCGCGTCGCCGGCGGAGTTTGCCATGACGAAGCCGGCACGGCCCTTCGGGGACAGCGCAGCGTAGAACTGCTGGATCCACAGGAAGTTGCCGTTGTCGGCCCTGGGCAGGCCGAACGGGAACCGCCTGTCACCGGCGAGCTGGTCCTTCTTGATCTTGTCGACGTTGAAGGGCGGGTTGGCCATCACGTAGTCGAAGGCACCCACGGCGCTGTGCGGGTCCTCGTAGTAGCTGTTGGCCTGCCGGATGTCCCCGGACAGCCCGTGCAGCGCCAGGTTCATCTTGGCCAGCGGCACAGTGTCGTCGGTCTTCTCCGCGCCGAAGACCGAGAGCTTGCGGCTGGCCGACTCATTGTGACGCTCGACGAACTTCGCACACTGGACGAACATGCCGCCCGACCCGCAGGCAGGGTCGAATACGCGCCCGTGGAAGGGCTCGATGATCTCGACGATGAGCCGGACGATGGAGTACGGCGTGAAGTACTCACCGCCGCCCTTGCCCTCCTGTGCCGCGAAGTTGGAGAGGAAATCCTCGTAGATGAAGCCGAAGGCATCGCCCGCGAGCTCGGTAGGCAACGGCGCGAAGAGCCGAAGCAACTCGATCAATGTCGAACGCTCAAGCTTCTGGTAGCCGCGCGGCAGGATGTCCTTGAGTTCCGGGTTGGCCTCTTCGATGGCCTTGACCGCTTCGTCGGTGGCCTTCCCAATATCGGCGCCCTCGGGCAGATCGACAAGGTGGGAGAGTCGAGAATTGTCGGGGACGTACAGCACCGACTTCGCCTTGTAGTCCGCGGGCGTCGCGGGGTTGCGTGCGCTGGACTTAGCCTCGACCTCCCCACGCACGGCCTCGAAGCGGTTCTCGGCGTACGCGAGGAACACCAGTCCGAGGACCGGGTCGCGATACTGGACGGGTGTCAGCTTGGAGTTCGCACGCAGCTCGTCTGCGGCGCTCCAGAGCGTCGCGCGAACCTTGGCAAGATCAGTCGCTTTCACTTCTTGCCCCCAGACGGAATCCCTGTCCGGAACTCGACCACGTCGCCATCCTGCATGAGGTATTCCTTGCCCTCCATACGCACCTTGCCGTTGGAGCGGCATTCGTTCATCGTGCCAAACTCATCGAGCGCCTCAAACGACACAATCTCAGCCTTGATGAAGCCCCGCTGGAAGTCGGTGTGGATGACACCGGCAGCCTCGGGAGCAGTCGAGCCCTGCTTGATCGTCCAGGCACGCGTTTCTTTGGGGCCAGCCGTCAAGTAGGTCTGCAGCCCCAGGGTGTCGAAACCGATTCGGGCCAACTGCTGCAGGCCAGGCTCAGTCACGCCAACGGACTCCAGCAGTTCTGCGGCTTCTTCCTCGTCCAGCTCAGCTAAGTCAGCTTCAAGCTTGGCGTTGAGATAGATCGCCTCGGCCGGAGCGACGAGGGCAGCCAGATCGGCGTGCAGCTTTTCATCGGTCAGGCCGTCTTCGTCCAGATTAAAGACATACAGGAAAGGCTTGGTGGTGAGCAGGCCTAACTGGCGGGCCATGTCCATGTCGACACCAGCAGCCTTGCCCTTGGCATACAACGTGTCGCCAGCTTCAAGGATCGGCAGCGCGGCATTGGCGGTGTCGAGCACAGCCTTGTCAGTCTTTTTGCCCTTGACCTCTTTCTCGAGGCGCGGGATCGCGGTCTCAAGGGTCTGCAGGTCAGCCAGGATTAACTCAGTGTTGATCGTCTCGATGTCGTCCTTGGGCGAGACCTTGCCGTCAACGTGCATCACGTCGTCATCGTTGAAGGCCCGCACGACCTGGCAGATGGCATCCGACTCACGGATGTTGGCCAGGAACTTGTTGCCCAGGCCCTCACCCTCGGAGGCTCCACGCACAATCCCAGCGATGTCGGTGAAAGCCACCGTCGCGGGCAGGATCTTGGCACTGCCGTGGATCTCGGCGAGCCGCTTCAGTCGAGGGTCGGCCAGCGACACGACTCCGACGTTGGGCTCGATGGTCGCGAACGGGTAGTTCGCAGCCAAGACGTTGTTTTTGGTCAGCGCGTTGAAGAGCGTGGACTTGCCAACGTTGGGCAGGCCGACGATTCCGATAGAGAGTGCCACAAGGACAAGAGTCTAGTCGACATCGGTCGAGTGGAGCGCAGATGTCACGCAAGGCGACTGGATCCGGGAGCGACTCGGCGCATTCGACGGATCAGACCAACGCTGCCCGGATCGTCTTCTCTAAAGCGGCAGGACCATTGCTTCCCATGACAATCGTGTAGTGGTTGACGTCCTCGATCTCGCTGACACTCAACTGCGGGAACTGCTGCGCCCAGTGCTCACGAGCGGCCTGTGGATACAGCGGTGTGGCTTCGTCGTGCAGCCCTCGAGCCGCCACGACCCAGGCCGAAGGGTGACGAAGTCGTTCCAGCCCAGTGATCAACGCCTCACCGTCAACTAACTCGCGGATATCTTCTTGTAGCGCCTCAACTCGAGTCCTCGGTTGCGTGGCGGGCTCCTCCCCTTCCAGGTCATAGTCAACATAGGCCGCAACAGAATCAGACCAATAGGGCCCTAACGCGGGGTGGTCGTGCCAAAACGCTCGGTATGCGTCGCGTCCGGAGAATGTCATCTCTAGTCGCTGAGCGGCTGAGCCCAGCACGGCTTCGGCCATTGCTTCTGGCTCAGCAACCGCCGGTGGAAGCAGTGGCATCCCGCCGTCAACGAGGACAAGAGCATGCACCAACTCGGGGTGTCGATCAGCCAAAACCACACCAACTGCCGCTCCCATGGAGTGCCCAACGACGGTGGCGACCTGGATATCCAGATACCTCAGCAGGCCAGCTACATCATCTGCGTGGCTCTGCAAGCCATATGGTGCAGGAAGGTCGTTCGAGTGCCCACGGCCCCGCAAGTCTGGAGCAATAACACGCACGCCAGGCAGCAGCACCGCGACCTCTGGCCATGCCATGTGGCTAGAAGTGATCCCGTGGATCGCCACCAGAGTCGGCGCATCTTCAACGCCCTCCTCTGGCTCCCACACCGCAGCATGCAAAGCCCCGCCACGCACCGGCACCTCGATCTCGCGGTACCTCGGACCAACAACATCAGCGCTCGGGTCTTGACCGCTCACCATCTGCTTCACACTCCGTCCATCCGTCAACTGGCACTGGCCTCACATCGCCAAATCCCGGCCGACACGTGCCTCGACGTTATCGGGCCTTACCAGGGTCTGTCAGTACTCCCTGATTGAGTGCACGCATGGACGTCATCGCAGTGATTGGGATCTTGATCGTCGGTTTGGCTCTCGGAGTAGCCCTCGGGTGGCTAGTGGCTGCTCTGCGCACCTCATCAACAGTTTCGGACGCTCAGCGCACCGCCCATGACCAGGTCCGGGCGGTTGAGTCTCAACGCGCGAATGATCAGGCACAGGCTGCCGCCGCGATCGCCGAGCGAGACGCTATGGCGCTGCAACTCGACACCTTGCGCGACCAGTCCCACCACGATCGCGACCTCGCCCTCCAACTTGGTCCGTTGCGCCAGACACTGACGCATGTCAGCGAGCAGGTGGGGACTCTTGAGCGAGAGCGGGCTGCGCACTTCGGTCAGTTGCAGCAGGTCATTGCGCAAGTCGCTGAGGGCACCACCGCATTGCGCGATCAGACCGCGAGCCTGACCGGCGCACTCAACTCATCAACGACGCGAGGGTCATGGGGCGAAACGCAACTGCGACGGGTCCTGGAGCACTCCGGCATGTTGGCGCACAGCATGTTCGATGAGCAGGTCGCGAGCCGGACGGCGCACGACATCGCCGTGCGACCAGACGTTTTGATTCGCCTGCCCCGAGACAAGTCACTAGTCGTGGACGCCAAGGCGCCAATGGATGCCTTCTTACAGGCTCAGGCTCCCGATCTAGACGATGCGGCCCGCGCCAAGCTATTGGTCAACCACGCCAAGGCCCTACGCGGCCACGTCGACACCCTGGCCGCTAAGGCCTATTGGAGCGCGTTCGACTCCAGCCCCGAGGTTGTCATCTGCTTCGTCCCCAGTGACGCGGTGTTGATCGCTGCGCTGAATGCCCAGCCCGAGTTGTACGACCACGCTCAGCGCTCCAAGGTCATCCTGACATCCCCGGCCAGCCTGCTCGCCGTGTTGCAGGCAACCGCGGCTGTCTGGCAGCAAGATGCCCTGGCTGACAATGCTCGGCAGGTGCTGACCCTCGGCTCCGAGTTGCACTCCCGGATCGGGACCCTCGGCGGGCACATCGCCGCGCTGGGTGCTTCGCTGAATAAGTCGGTCGACTCTTACAACCGCATGGTCGGCACGGTTGAGTCACGCGTCATGGTCACCAGCCGCAAGATGCACGAGTTGGGTGTTGTGGCTCCACCCGCAGCCGAGCTCGCCCCCATCGACAAGTCAGCTCGCCGGCTGACGCAGCCCGACCTGCTCGATCACGAGCTCTCCGAGGCCCTGGGCACGTGAGGCCTCCCTCACTGATGAGGAAGGCCTCGAAGTGCACGAATCAGATGCGGCTAGTGCAGCGAGCCAGCGTCGTGACGCAGCTTCGCCGCTTCGGCGCCATCACGCTTCTTAAGGTCACGGCGCAACTCGTTCGGGAGACTGAAGGTCAGGGACTCATCGGCCGCCCGGACCAAGCTCACGTCGCCATAACCACGGGCAGTGAGCCAGTCCAAAACATCGCGGACCAGCAACTCGGGCACACTTGCACCACTCGTCACGCCTACCGTGGTGACGCCATCTAGCCACGCCTCTTCGATTTCGTCGGCGTAGTCGACCAAGTGGCCATCCTTGGCGCCGTGTTCGATCGCGACCTCAACGAGGCGGACTGAGTTAGAAGAGTTGGTGGAACCAACCACGATGACCAGGTCGCATTCCTTGGCCATCTGCTTAACCGCTACCTGGCGGTTCTGCGTGGCGTAGCAAATGTCATCGCTGGGCGGGTCCTGCAACTTGGGGAACTTCTCACGCAGGCGGCGAACCGTCTCCATGGTCTCGTCGACCGACAGGGTGGTCTGCGAAAGCCAGACAACCTTGTCGGGGTCGCGAACCTCGACATCTTCTACTTCCTGCGGGTTCTGCACCAAGATCGTGTGCTCGGGGGCCTCGCCAGCTGTGCCTTCAACCTCTTCGTGTCCATCGTGCCCAATGAGCAGGATGTCGTAGTCATCGGAAGCAAAACGCACGGCTTCGCGGTGCACCTTGGTCACCAACGGGCAGGTGGCATCAATCGTCTTCAACGACAGCGCCTCAGCCTCGCGGTGGACCTGAGGTGAAACACCGTGTGCTGAGAAGATGACGGTCTTGCCCTCGGGGACCTCGTCGGTCTCGTTCACAAAGATGGCGCCGCGCTTCTCAAGCGTGCGGACCACGTGCTTGTTGTGCACGATTTCCTTGCGGACATAGACCGGGGCTCCATACAGATCGAGTGCCTTTTCGACAGTCACGACAGCGCGGTCGACGCCAGCGCAATAGCCACGGGGAGCTGCCAACAAAACACGCTTACCAGCAGATTCGTTGTCCGGGGTGGTCACAGTCATGGGTTCAGGCGAAACAGTCACACGTCTATCGTAAAGGCCACGCCTGGATAGCCGCTGATCACGCTCTATCTACGCGGAGTGACGCCCATGAAGATGTCGGGCAGTGGCTGCATCCCACGCCAAATAGTCACGGTCCTCAAGTTCCCCCACATCTACACCGTCATGCTCTTTCACAAATCGGCGCAGGACCGCGGCCACCGAATCGCCGCGCGAGGCGGCATTGATACATTCAGCGCGCAGACGTTCTTCCAAGGCGACCGTTTCACGCTCAGCCGCGAGCGCACCTTCGTGATTGACCTGACGATGACGACCCATGGGACGAAAGTGTCGCACGAGACGCGTGTACTCCTAAGTTGCCTTGCCGCACTCTGAGCAAGGGCCAGGCAGCCGCGCTGGTGAAGCCGATTACTGTGGGACCTGTGACTTCCAGCACACCACCAGAGCCAGCCTCCGGATCCTCCCGATTGCCCGCGACGGCACGCGAAACCACCGCCGAGTCGCCCTGGCCGGTGCGCACCCTCTCGCTCAAAATCTCTGACTACGTCGACAAGATGTCTGGCCTGTGGGTTGAGGGGCAGATCGTCCAATTCAACCGCCGTCCTGGCATGAAGACTGTCTTCCTCACGCTGCGCGACACCGATGTGGACATGTCGCTCTCGGTGTCGATTCCCGGCGCTGCCCTCGATGCCATGCCTAGCCCACCAACTCAAGGCACACGCGTCGTCGTGCAGGCCAAGCCAACTTTCTGGACCAAACGCGGCAGCCTGCAGCTTGAGGCTCGCCAAATGCGCCATGTCGGCGTCGGTGAACTCCTCGCCCGCATTGAACACCTCAAGCAACTCATGGCGTCCGAGGGACTCTTTGATCCCGGCCGGCGCAAACCACTGCACTTCTTGCCGCGACGCATCGGTCTGATCACTGGCCGAAAGACAGCAGCCGAGCGAGACATCGTGGTCAATACCCGACGTCGCTGGCCCGGCGCCAACTTTGAGATCCGCCAGGTCGCGGTCCAAGGCCCCGACACGGTTCCCAGCGTGACTAAAGCGCTGGCTGAGCTAGACGCCATACCCGATGTAGACGTGATCGTGATTGCCCGCGGAGGTGGCTCCTTGAGGATCTCCTGCCCTTTAGCAACGAGGCCCTCGTCCGTGCGGTGAGCGCCGCCCGCACCCCGATCGTCAGTGCGATTGGGCACGAAACCGACACTCCTTTGCTCGACTATGTCGCCGACCTGCGCGCGTCGACCCCGACCCATGCGGCCAGCAGCATCGTCCCGGACCACGCCGACGAGGTGCGCGGCCTGCTCACCGTCGTCCGCCGAGGGCGTGGCTCACTGTCCAAACGGATCGATCAACAGCGCGAACGCATTCACGCTCTGCTGACCCGCCCAGTGATGGCCAACCGGAGCGCCATCATCAACACCCACCGAGCCGACATTGATCAAACAGCCCGACGTGGCAACGTCGCTATCACCCGATTGGTCGACCGCGAGCACGACCGCCTGCAGGGCATGGCCCGGCACCTTCGCGCTGTCTCACCCCAACAAACCCTCGAGCGTGGGTATGCGGTGGTCCGCAACGGCGACGGTCACGTCATCCGCACCGCTAGTGAAGTCGCTGTCAAGGATTCGCTCACCGTGTTGACCGCTGACGGCGAGTTTGCGGCCCAGGTGGCTGCTCAGTCTGGCAGTTAGGGTGGCGGCTATGGCTGATGAGACCCAGACCCCCGTCACCGATCTGTCGTACGAGCAGGCACGCGATGAGCTCGTGGCTTTAGTGGCCCGCATTGAGTCGGGGAACGCCCCACTCGAAGAGTCGATGAAGTTGTGGGGTCGCGGCGAGGAGTTAGCCGCGCATTGCCAGGCCAAACTCGACCAGGCTCAGGCTCAACTGGATGCCTCCACTGAACAGCAGGCAGAGGCCGAAAAACTAGGGCGTTTCGAGCGCCTCGATGTAGGTGAGCAACTCCGGGATGCTGGCCGTCCCCGAAACGATCGTGGTGGCGCTTTGATCCCCCGACGGCTCAAGCACCAGAGCCGAAACCGGCACCTCGTTGTCGTCGAAGCCCGTCGACAACTGCCAAGCGGTCGTTCCGTTGGGCCCGTCGATCGAGATTGGTTCTTGGGCGTCCATCCCTGGCAGCACAACCTCATCGACCCACGCCTGCGTCGGGTTTTCTGCCTGGCGAGACTCGATGTACTCCTGCTCGGGGGTGATCCAGCCCATTCGGAGTGTTTCGGGCACATCAGCGCGCTGACCGAACGTCACCGTCGAAGGCGTCCAGTCTTCGTCGAGCCCAACGGGCGACCACACCTGCCAATCGACAGTCTCAGCGGCGTTGCTGGCAGCCAACCCATACTCGGCATCTCGCCGCTGCGTTTCGGGGGCGAGGGCGAAATCGCCCAAATGCCGAAGACCAGGATCAAGCAGGCAGCCAGTGAATAGAACATGTTTTTGCTCGACCACGACATCAGCCGCTTGCTTGGAGTGCTCACATCTCCATAATCGCATTCCCCTGCGGCGTCGGGACAGATAGGGTCAGAAGGAACCCATTACTGATCGACAACAGGAGTCCAACCCCATGGCTAAAGAGACCCGTACGCGCCGCGAGTCAGTCCTTCCCGACCGCAACCTTGCCCTGGAGTTGGTGCGGGTGACCGAGGCAGCTGCCCTTTCGGCTGGTCGCTGGGTTGGCCTGGGTGACAAGAACCAGGCCGACAACGCGGCTGTCGAGGCCATGCGCAAGGTCATCTCTTCGGTCTCCATGGATGGCGTCGTCGTCATCGGTGAAGGCGAAAAAGACGAGGCTCCCATGCTCTACAACGGCGAGAACGTCGGTGACGGCACCGGTCCAGCCGTCGATGTTGCGGTTGACCCGGTCGACGGCACCACGTTGACCGCCAAAGGCATGGACAACGCGATCTCGGTGATGGCTGTCGCCGAGCGCGGCACCATGTATGACCCCAGCGCCGTCTTCTACATGGACAAGCTGGTCGTTGGCCTGGACTGCGCCGATCGCGTCGATATTCGCCTGCCGATCGCCGAAAATGTGCGCCGGGTGGCTCGCGCTCAAAAGAAGTATGTCGAAGACGTCACGGTCATCATGCTTGATCGTCCGCGCCACGAAAAGTTGGCTCAGGAAGTCCGTGAAGCCGGTGCCCGCCTACGCTTCATCAGTGACGGCGATGTTGCTGGCGGCATCGCCGCCTGCCAGGAAAACAGCGGTGTCGACATGCTGCTCGGCGTTGGTGGCACCCCCGAGGGCATCATCACTGCTTGTGCAGTCAAGGCCATGGGCGGCGTCATCCAGGGCAAACTGTGGCCCATCGACGACGAAGAGCGTCAGCGTGCCATCGATGCCGGTCACGATCTGGACCGCGTCCTGCATACCGATGACTTGGTCACCGGCGACAACTGCTTCTTTGTCGCAACCGGCATCACCAGCGGCGAACTGCTCAAGGGTGTTCGTTACGGCTCTGGCACCGCGATCACCAACTCGCTCGTGATGCGCAGCAAGTCGGGCACGATTCGCGTCATCGAGTCGCACCACCGCATCGACAAGGTGGCAGCCATCGCCGACGCCTTTGCCCCTAGCTGAGCCTCTCAGCCACCTCGACGAGCCTCACGACATCAGCAATCGATAGGACTGACAGTGACCGAAACGCGTGTGCTCACCACAGGGGAAGCGCTCATCGACATCGTCCACTCACCTGGGGGAAAAGTCGCTGAGTATGTCGGGGGCAGCCCAGCGAACGTGGCCATGGGTCTCGCTCGACTTGGCCACCCGAGCGACTTGGCAACGCACGTCGGCTCGGATGACCGAGGTCTTCGCATTGCCGAGCACCTCGCCGAGCGCGGTGTCAGCCTGACCCCGGGCAGCGATAGTGCCGAACGCACCCCCACGGCCAAAGCCACGGTGGATGAGGACGGCGTCGCGACGTATGTCTTTGACCTGCAGTGGACCGTGCCGCCGACCGACGCATCGGCCTATGGGCACCTGCACACTGGCTCGATTGCCTGCACCTGGAGCCCGGTGGCACCGAGGTGCTCCAGTTGATGGAAGCCATCCGGCCACACGGCACCGTGTCGTATGACCCGAATGCACGTCCCACCATCATGGGCACACCTCAGGATGCTCGCCAGCGGATTGAGGACTGCATCGGCCGCAGCGACGTGGTCAAGTGCAGCACCGAGGATGCCGAGTGGCTCTACGAGGGCGCCTCGATGGCAGACATCGCCCGTGAGTGGGGCCGACTAGGCCCGCCGCTGATCATCATCACCCGTGGTGGCGATGGCGCGATGGCTTATCTGTCTGAGACTGGCGAGTCCATCGAAGTCGATGCCCGTCGCGTTGAGGTTGAAGACACCGTGGGTGCAGGCGATTCGTTCATGTCGGGATTGGTTTCCGGGTTGTTGGACGAAGGTTTGCTGGGCTCCGTCGAGGCCCGTCAGCGCCTGCGTACAACGGGCTTTGAGCCGATCAAACGTGCCGTGGCACGCGCCGTCGCCACCGCATCGTTCACTGTGGTGCGCGCTGGGGCGCAGGCTCCGACCCGCGAAGAACTCACTGACTCCTAACCAGGGTTAATCTGTTGGTATGGCTGAGTTTCGCTACACCGACATGTTGCCGTTGGGCACCGATGGCACTCCGCACCGTCTGTTGAGCACAGAAGGTGTCGAGGTTGTTGACGGGCCCGACGGCAATTCTTTTTGAAGGTCGCCCCGAAGCGCTGCGCCTACTGACCGAGACCGCGATGCACGACATCGCACACTATTTACGGCCTGGCCACTTGCAACAACTGCGCAACATCCTGGATGACGACGAGGCCAGCAACAACGACAAGTTTGTCGCCCTCGACCTGCTGAAAAACGCGAATATCGCTGCCGGCGGCATCTTGCCGATGTGCCAGGACACTGGCACCGCCATTGTGATGGGCAAGCGTGGGCAGCGAGTGCTGACCCCAGGCCCCGACGAGGAAGCGATCTCTCAGGGCGTCTTTGACGCATACACCCGTCTGAACTTGCGCTACTCACAGATGGCACCGCTGACCACCTGGGAAGAAAAGAACACTGGCTCCAACTTGCCCGCTCAGGTCGAGTTGTATGCCGACACCGCGCCGGGCCACGAGAACGCCTACAAGTTCCTCTTCATGGCCAAGGGCGGCGGCTCAGCCAACAAGTCTTTCCTGTTCCAAGAGACCAAGGCACTGCTCGCCCCCGACAAACTCATGACCTGGCTCGATGAGAAGTTGCGGGGCTTGGGCACGGCAGCCTGCCCGCCCTACCACCTGGCCATTGTCATCGGCGGCACCTCAGCCGAGTTCGCCCTCAAAACGGCCAAGTATGCCTCGGCTCGCTACCTCGACACGTTGCCCACCGAAGGCACCCTGGCTGGGCATGGCATTCGCGACACCGACCTCGAAGAGCAGGTCCACGAGTTAACCCGCAACATTGGCATCGGCGCCCAGTTTGGCGGCAAGTACTTCTGCCACGACGTCCGGGTCGTCCGACTACCCCGCCACGGAGCCTCACTGCCCGTCGCGATCGCCGTTTCATGCTCCGCCGACCGCCAAGCCCTGGCCAAGATCACCCCCGAAGGCATCTTCTTGGAGCAGTTGGAGCAGGATCCAGCGCGCTTCATGCCCGAGGAAGTCGACGCGGAGATGGAGGCTGAGACTCAGGGCGTTTCCGGCACCGGCGCCATGTCTGCTGTGCCGGTCGATCTCAATCAGCCCATGGACGACATTCTGGCCACCCTGAGCAAACTGTCAGTGAAGACGCGAGTGTCGCTGACCGGCACGCTTGTCGTGGCCCGCGACTTGGCCCACGCCAAGATCCAAGAGCGCATCGATGCCGGTGAGCCGATGCCCGACTACATGATGAACCACCCGGTCTACTACGCCGGCCCAGCCAAAACGCCCGAAGGCTATGCCTCAGGCTCGTTCGGCCCGACGACCGCGGGACGCATGGATTCCTACGTCGCCAGTTTCCAGGCAGCCGGTGGCTCGATGGTGATGTTGGCCAAGGGCAACCGCTCCCAGCAAGTCACCGACTCGTGCAGCGAGCATGGTGGCTTCTACCTAGGCAGCATTGGTGGCCCCGCGGCCGGCTGGCGCAAGACTGCATCACCAACGTGGAAGTCCTCGAATACGAAGAACTCGGCATGGAGGCCGTCTGGAAGATCGAGGTTCAAGACTTCCCCGCCTTCGTTATCGTTGATGACAAGGGCAATGACTTCTTCGCTGAAGTCAGCAAACCACTAGGCACCACCATTACCACCCGACCCGGCCTCAAGGAGAACGCGTGAGCACACAGCCACACACCGACGGCGCTTTCGATGACCTGTTGGCTGCCAACGCCGCATACGCCAAGGAGTTCACGTTTGAGGGCTTTGACGGCGTCGCGAAGGCCGGCGTCGCCATTGTGACGTGTATGGACTCCCGGATTGACCCGTTGCGGATGCTAGGCCTTAAGCACGGTGACGCCAAGATCTTCCGCAACCCCGGCGGACGTGTCACCGACGCTGCACTGGAGGCACTCGTTCTGGGCTCGCACCTGCTTAATGTGGACCGCGTGGTGATCGCCCCGCATACCCACTGTGCAATGGCCAGTTCCAGTGAAGCCGACCTGCGCAGACGGGTCGGCGACTCGGCTGGGCAAGACGCCACCTGGCAGCGCTTCCACGTCGTGGAGGACCAAATGCAGGCGCTCCGCGAAGATATCTCTCGGGTCTGCGCACACCCGCTGATTCCAGACAGCGTTGAGGTCGGCGGATTCCTCTATCACGTGAACTCCGGCGAACTGGAGCCGGTGGTCTAGCCCGAACCACCGCATACCAACGACAAATCCCCGCCCACCAGAAGGTGAGCGGGGATTGCTATGCGGAAAGGACTCAGGCGGCCTTGCCGGAAACGGTGACTTCGATGTTGCCACGAGTTGCCTTGCTGTACGGGCAGGCCTGGTGGGCCTTCTCGACCAACTCCTGGGCCTGAGCGTCGTCAACACCGGGGATGAGGGCGACGATGTCGACTGCCAAGCCAAATCCGCTGTCCGTCTCGCCGAAGGTGACGTCTGCGGTGACCTGTGACTCGGTGGTGTCCACGTCTTCTTGCGAAGCAACCATGTTCAGCGCGCCGTTGAAGCAAGCGGCATAGCCAGCAGCAAAGAGGGTCTCGGGGTTGGCCTTCTTAGAGCCAGGCTTGCCCAACTCAACATCGACAGAGCCATCTTCACTCGTGGTTCGGCCACCACGACCACCCTTTGCGGTAGCAGCGATTGTGTAGGCAACCTTGTTGACCTGTTCCATGCTTGTCCTTCCCATCGTGAGTGTTTGGGGCGACCGGCTCTGCAGCCGATCACAAACTCCACAACTAACCACGCCCGGTGATTTATTCCCTCAACGTGGCGCCAGTCACAGTGACAGTTGCTGCTTGACTACTTCGGCCAACCGCTCGCCCTGGCTTTGCGCACGCTCAGCCGTGTCCGCTTCGACCATCACGCGCACCACCGGCTCAGTGCCCGACTTGCGCAGCAGAACGCGCCCAGCCTCGCCCAACTCGGCCTCGATCGATGTGACCTCAGGCCTGCAACGTCTCGTTGGACTCGACAGCGTTCTTATCGACGTTCTTGACGTTGATCAACACCTGCGGCATGCGGGTCATCACGCCAGCCAATTCCGAGAGCGGCTTACCCGACGACACCACAGCGCTAGCCAAAGTCAGCGCCGTCAGCACACCGTCTCCGGTCGTGCCGTGTTCCAGCATGATCACGTGACCAGACTGCTCACCACCGAGGGAGTAGCCGCCGCGGCGCATCTCTTCGAGCACGTAGCGGTCGCCGACACCGGTCTGCTTCACGTGAATGTCGGCCTCGGCCATCGCGCGAAGCAAGCCTAGGTTGCTCATCACCGTTGCCACGAGCGTGTCGTCCTTCAACTGACCGCGCTCGTGCAACTCAATGGCCAGGATTGCCATGATTTGGTCACCGTCAACGGTTTGCCCGTCGGCGTCTACAGCAAGGCAACGGTCGGCGTCACCATCAAAGGCGACCCCGAGGTCGGCGCCGCGCTCCACAACAGCGCGCTGCAACTGCTCGAGGTGCGTCGAGCCATACCCATCGTTGATGTTGAGTCCGCTGGGGTCGCCACCGATGACGTCCACCGTGGCACCCGCCCGCATGAACACCTCTGGCCCGACCACGCTAGCCGCTCCGTTGGCGCCATCTAGGACAATCCGCAGGCCATCAAGGCGTTGTGGAACAGCGCTCAGCAGGTGCGAGATGTAAAACTCTGCACCTTGCGGGAAGGGGCGAATGCGACCGACCCCGGCACCCGTAGGTCGCTCCCAATCGGCGCCCATCCGCTCGGCGATCCGGTCTTCGAGGGCATCAGCCAACTTGTGGCCGCCAGCGGCAAAGAACTTCAGACCGTTATCTGGCATCGCGTTGTGAGAGGCAGACAGCATGGCGCCCATCTCGGCAGACAACCGCTTCGTCAGGTATGCGATGGCCGGCGTGGGCAAGACCCCCGCGTCCAGCACATCCACCCCTGCCGAGGCCAAGCCCGAACTGACCGCTGCCGCCAAGAACTCCCCCGACGCCCTGGGGTCGCGGCCCAGCACTGCTGTTGAGCGGCGGCCACCGAAGGCTCCCCGCCCACCCAACTCGTGCGCCACCGCAACTGAAAGATTCAATGCCAATTCCGCGGTCACGTCGCGGTTAGCCAGCCCTCGCACCCCATCGGTGCCGAACAGTCGTGCCATGTGGTTACCTCATTCCCTGCATGCAGCGAGCGGCATGCGCCTGCGCAACACTATCGACAAAACCCGCAGAAATGGGTCAGGCCTCGTCCCGGATTTCCGGGACGAGGCCTGACCTTTAAGCGAAAGCGATCAACGCTTGCTGTACTGAGGCGCCTTGCGGGCCTTCTTGAGGCCTGCCTTCTTGCGCTCTGGCACGCGAGCGTCGCGAGTCAAGAAGCCAGCCTTCTTCAGCGTGGGGCGGTTCAGCTCTTCGTCGATGCCGTTCAAGGAACGAGCAACGCCGAGGCGAACAGCGCCGGCCTGGCCAGAGGGGCCACCACCGTGAACGCGGACCAGCACGTCATACGCGCCGCCGAGCTCAAGCACCGTGAACGGTTCGTTCACGATCTGCTGGTGGACCTTGTTCGGGAAGTAGTCTTCCAACGACTTGCCGTTGATCTTCCACTCACCGGTGCCGGGGACGATGCGCACGCGGGCAATGGCCTGCTTGCGACGACCGGTAGCGGCGCCGGGAACGGACACGTCGCGCTGGGCGACGGCTGCACCGGTCGACGACTCCGACTCGGAGGTGTACTCGGTCAGCTCGGGCTCGTTGCCCTCAAGCTCAGTTTCGTTAACAGTCATGAGTCAGAGTTCCTTACTGCGCGACCTGGGAAAGCACGTACGGGACGGGCTGCTGGGCCGTGTGCGGGTGGTTCTCACCGGCGTAGACCTTCAGCTTGCTCATCTGCTGGCGACCCAAGGAGTTCTTGGGGATCATGCCGCGGATGGCCTTTTCGACGGCGCGCGTCGGGTGCTTTTCCAGCAGCTCTTCGTAACGCGTGGAGCGCAGACCGCCCGGTAACCCGAGTGACGGTAGGCGTTCTTCTGCACGAGCTTGGAGCCCGTCAGAGCAACCTTGTCGGCGTTGATGATGATGACGAAGTCGCCCATGTCCATGTGGGGGCGTACGTCGCCTTGTGCTTGCCACGAAGCAGGATGGCGGTCTGGGACGCGAGGCGACCCAGGACAATGTCCTGTGCATCAATGACATGCCAGGTGCGAGTGATCTCGCTAGCCTTTGGCGAATAGGTTTTCACGTTGCAAACCTTTTCTCTGTCGGTGGATAAGTACTTACCTCTAGTTTACGGAGTCTGCGCAGTCCACCCAAAGCGAGCAAAATTGCACGTCAGAGCCCCTGCCGTCGGTCTGACGCTGGCGCCGAGAGCCGCTCCATGCAAAACTATTGTGCATATGGCTGCTCAAACATCGACCGCCCTGCGCGTCTTGGCTCACCCGTTGCGCTCCCGCCTGTTGGCTCATCTGCGGGTGCACGGCGACGCTACGGCCTCCGACCTCGCCAGTGCGCTGGGCACAAATTCTGGCGCAACGAGTTATCACTTGCGCCAACTGGCCGAAGTGGGCCTCATTGAGGACACCCTCAACGGGACCGGTCGCCGCCGATTGTGGCGGGCCACTCCTGATCAGAGCCGGCCCGATGAGTTAGACCCCGTGCTTGATGACGACGATGCGAGCGCCGCCGATTGGCTTGCCCTCGACTACCTGGCGCACTTTTCCGACCAGGCCCACGCCTGGCTCAAGGCCAAGGGCGACTGGCCGCCTGAGTGGCAGTCCAGTGGTCTCGAAGATCACCTCGTGCAGGTCACTGGCGAGCAACTCACGGCGATGCGGGCCGAGATCGATGAAGTCCTGCAGCGCTATCGCCGCGTAGGGCAAGGTAACCCGGCAGCCAAACGTGTCGTTGTTTATACCTGCCCGCTCCCCCTGGACAGCCCGCCGCGTCAGAAATGACCCGGCACACGCGGTCGTGCTACTTCGGCATCGCTTCGCGGTCGAGGCGAGCCAACTGCGAGCGCACTAACGGTTGCAGCGGCGAACTGGCAGGCATGATGCGCTGTTGCGCCGCCCATACTTCATAGTCATCGCCGCCCCAGGAGGTGCGCGTCCAGACCGCCATCAAGTCGGCGCGCTCGCTGGCTAGCACACCGCGCCGCACGTCTGCTTCGACCTGACTGCGATAGCGCATCACCCCCGGAGCCTCCGAATGTGGCAGCACCGGTCCACGATATTTTTGCAAAGCGCTAGCGATCTCCCCGATGTCAGCGGTTTGCGATACGACAGCCGCGTCTAGCGTCACCTGCTCCCGCAGTGCATAGGGCCGAGACCCCAAGAGTTCGTCACCGACAACGTGCCTCAACCTGTTCATCTCAGCGCGCACGGTCGACGCCGTGACCTCATGCGGATAGATCAGGACAGCGAGCTCTTCGCCGCTCAGGCCCATCGGTGCATCGGCCAAGACCACAAACATCTCGGTATGCCGGGGGCTCAGCACGATGGACTTAGCGCCCTTCCGCAAGATCCCCTCGCGGCGGCCCAGCACTTCGAGGGTGAAGCCGCCACTGCTGGCCTCTTGATGCGCGTCTTTGGCCAACTCGGCCTCAGCGAGCAACGCCGCGGCACGCACCATGGCCATCGTCTGAGCGCCCGCGACTTGATCGCCACCGGTGACATCGAGGACACCAAGCACGGACCCCGAGGCCGGGTCATGGATCGGGCTGGCGACACAATTCCACTGCTGCACCACGGTGCGGTAGTGCTCGGCTCCCGTCACCATCAGCGGCTGATCGAGGGCAAGCGCCATTCCAGGGGCGTTGGTGCCCACCGCTCGCTCATCCCAAATGGAGCCTTCGATAAATCCGGTGGACTCGGCCCTGCGCAATGTGGCGTGCGAACCACTGACCCAGAGCAATTGTCCAGCCTCATCGGCGAGCGCCAGGAGGGCGTTGCTCTCGATGGCCGCCGCCCCCAGCACTTCTTCCAGGAGTGGATAAATCGCAGCAAGCCGGTGCGCTTGACGGTATTGCCGCAGGTCACTGGTCGGCATCAAGATAGTGGGCTCATTGGCATCGGCGTCGACACCAGCCGCAGCGGATCGACGCCAGGACTCGGCCACCTGGGACCTCATAGCCTTGGGCACCCTGCCAGTACAGTCCTCTTCCTGCTCAGCGCAACAGGTGCCCAGAGTTATGCGCAGAGTTTGCTTAAGTTCAACAGCCCCGGCGCGAATGCAACGTTATTGCAACGTCGTTCGTTCTACGGTGACCATAACCCTGTATTTCCAGGGCCCACCATCGATGTTGGGAGTCATTAGTTATGACCGTCTATGCAGCACCAGGCACCGCAGACTCGCTCGTCAGCGTCAAAGAACGCTACGGCCACTTCATTGGCGGCCAATGGGTCGACCCGATCAAGGGCGAGTACTTCGAGAACATCACCCCCGTAACCGGCCAGGTCTTCACCGAGATCGCACGTGGCACCAGTGAGGACATCGAGGCTGCTCTGGATGCAGCCCATGCCGCAGCCCCCGCGTGGGGCAAGACGCCGGCTGCCGCTCGCGCACAGGTTTTGAACAAGATCGCTGACCGTCTTGAAGAAAACCTCGAGATGCTCGCTGTGGCCGAGAGCTGGGACAACGGCAAGGCTGTTCGCGAGAGCCTGATGGCGGACCTACCGCTAGCCGTCGACCACTTCCGCTATTTCGCTGGCTGCATCCGCGCTCAAGAGGGCAGCCTGACCGACCTCGACGAAAACACGATCGCGTATCACTTCCAGGAGCCACTGGGCGTTGTTGGGCAGATCATTCCCTGGAACTTCCCGATCTTGATGGCCACTGGAAGTTGGCCCCGGCACTTGCCGCTGGCAACGCTGTGGTCCTCAAGCCGGCCGAGCAGACCCCTTGGTCGATCTTGAAGGTCTTTGAACTCATCGGCGAATTGCTCCCCGATGGCGTCGTCAACATCGTCAACGGCTTTGGCGTTGAGGCTGGCAAGCCGCTGGCATCCAACCCGCGCATCGCCAAGATCGCCTTCACCGGCGAGACCACCACAGGTCGCTTGATCATGCAGTACGCGAGCCAGAACCTGATCCCGGTCACGCTGGAGTTGGGTGGCAAGAGCCCCAACGTCTTCTTTGAGGACGTTGCTCTGCACGATGACGCGTTCTACGACAAGGCACTCGAAGGCTTCGTTCTCTTCGCGCTCAATAATGGCGAGGTATGCACCTGTCCGTCGCGCGCCCTGGTGCAGTCCTCCATCTACGACAAGTTCGTGCCGGACGCCATTGAGCGAGTCAAGGCGATCAAGATGGGCAACCCGTTGGACACCGACACCATGATGGGTGCCCAAGCCAGCAACGACCAGTTGGAAAAGATCCTGTCCTACCTCGACATCGGCAAGCAGGAGGGCGCCAAGGTGCTCGCCGGTGGTGTACGTGCCGAGCTTGACGGCGACCTAGCCGGCGGCTACTACGTTGAGCCGACAGTATTTGAGGGCAACAACGCGATGCGTATCTTCCAAGAGGAGATCTTCGGGCCGGTGCTTGCACTGACCCGCTTCGACGACGAAGACGACGCACTGGAGGTCGCCAACGACACCCTGTACGGCTTGGGTGCTGGCGTGTGGAGCCGCGACGGAGCCCGCGCATACCGGATGGGTCGTGGCATTCAGGCTGGTCGTGTCTGGACAAACTGCTACCACGCCTACCCGGCGGGCGCAGCGTTCGGTGGCTACAAGAACTCGGGCATTGGCCGCGAGAACCACCGAATGATGCTGGACCATTACCAGCAGACGAAGAACCTGCTTGTCTCCACTGGACAAGACAAGTTGGGCTTCTTCTAATCCCGGCCCCGCCGAACACAACATCAGGAGGATCCATGTCGCAGCCCAACCCGAGCCGCGTTGCTATCACCGCCGAGGCAGGCGAGTTGATCGCCAAACTCGTCGACCGCAACGGACCGGTGATGTTTCACCAGTCGGGCGGATGCTGCGACGGGTCCTCCCCGATGTGCTACCCCTGGGTGACTTCATCACCGGTGACAGCGACGTTTTGCTCGCCGAGGTAAAGGTCGCTGATGTCGATAAGGCAGTGCCGATCTGGATGTCCAAGAGCCAGTTCGCATATTGGAAGCACACGCATCTCACCATCGATGTCGTTAAGGGACGGGGAGCCGGGTTTTCCCTCGAGGCCCCCGAAGGCAAGCGGTTCTTGATCCGCTCCCGTCTCTTGACCGATGCCGAAGACAGCTACTTTGCCGAGCAAGAAAGCCTCGCCAACTAAGTAGGCGCGTCCCCCGCGCCACGTGGCCTCAGCCGAACACCGGCTGGGGCCACGTGCTTTGTGTGGTGTCTTAGGTGTGTCACACCGGTGGCGTAACCTGAATTCCTACTTGGACACGCGTACCCAGCGTTGGGCCGGTGTGCCCAACGGCATTCCTCTGCCCGGCCCGCAGGCAGAGTAGAGAGAGGAATCCTTCAGTGAGCATCATTGAGGCCGACGGCCTCACGAAGACATACTCAACCCGCAGCGGGACCGTGCATGCGCTAGCGGGGCTGGATTTGAGCGTCCCCGAAGGGAGCGTTAAGGGCCTGCTTGGCCCCAACGGCGCTGGTAAGACCACCACTGTCAAGGTGCTGAACACGTTGATCAAGCCTGACTCGGGCACTGCCACCGTGGATGGCATTGATGTCGCCAGCGACCCACAGGGCGTGCGCCGAGTGATCGGCGCTTCTGGTCAATACGCAGCGGTCGATGAAAACCTCACGGGCCTCGAAAACCTCGAGATGGTTGGCCGCCTCTACCACCTTGGGCGCAGGAAGTCCCGGGCTCGGGCTAAAGAGCTCATCGAGGCCTTCGACCTCAGCGCAGCGGGAAATCGACCCGTCAAAGGATTTTCTGGCGGGATGCGCCGCCGCATTGACCTAGCAGGCGCCTTGGTCAACCGTCCGCGCATCCTGTTCTTGGATGAGCCCACGACAGGTCTCGACCCGGCCAGCCGCTTGGGCTTGTGGGAAACGATCAGCGACTTGGTCAAGGGCGGCACCACCGTCTTGCTGACCACGCAATACCTCGAAGAGGCGGATTATCTCGCTGATCACATCTCGGTCATCGACTCTGGACACGTGATCGCTGAGGGCACCGCTGACGAGTTAAAGGCTCAGATTGGCGGGCACCGCGTCGTCGTGACCCTGGTCAACGAATCCGATTCCGGTGTGTCGCGTGAGATCCTGAGCCGCCATGGCAGTGGCGAAATCAACGTGGGTGACGGCGGCCGTAAATTGGACGTCGTTGTCGACCACGGGCCTTCTGCACTCCAGGCCGTGCTGAGCGACCTCGGCGAAGCCCAGATCGCCCTGCACGATGCCGGTATGCAGCGCCCAACACTGGACGACGTCTTCCTGACCGTGACCGGTCACCGCGCCGAAGACAACGAAGACGAGAAGGAGGCGAGCTGATGACCACCATTGACGCGCAAAAGACGACTGTCGAAGGGCCTCTGCAGCCAGAAGTGACCGGCCCCGTGGCCACCTGGTTTGCCGACGGTTGGACGGTGACCTGGCGCAACCTGAGCAAGGTCAAGCGCTCCCCCGACGTGTTGGTCTTTGCGATCTTGCAGCCAATCATGTTCGTCCTGTTGTTTAGCCAAGTGTTCGGTGGAGCGATCGGCGGCGGCAACGCTGACTTCGACTACACCAACTTCTTGATGGCTGGCATCTTTGCCCAGACTGTTGTCTTTGGCTCAACCTTCTCGGGTGCCGCCATGGCTCAAGACCTCAAAGAAGGCCTGATTGACCGTTTCCGCACCTTGCCGATGAACCCTTCGGCGGTGTTGGTTGGGCGGACCAACTCTGACCTCGTGCTCAACACCCTGTCCATGATCATCATGATCCTGACTGGCTTTGCCATTGGGTGGCGCTTCGAAAGCGGCTTCTTGAGCTTCTTCGGCGGCGTCGTCCTGCTCATGCTCTTCTCGTATTCGTTCAGTTGGGTGATGGCGCTGCTCGGCATGATGGTGAAGTCGCCAGAGACGATTAACAATGCGTCCTTCATGATCCTGTTCCCGATCACCTTTATTTCGAACGCGTTCGTGCCAGCTGAGTCATTGCCCCGTGTGCTTGAGGTGTTCGCTAACTGGAACCCTGTGTCTGCGTTGATTCAGGGAGCCCGCGAGCTGTTCGGCAACACCGGCGGCACCATCGCGGCCGACACCTGGCCCATGCAAAACCCCATCATCACGGCAGTCGCTGGCTCCCTGGTGTTGCTGATCATCTTTGTCCCGTTGGCGATCAAAAAGTTCGCGAACACCTCGTCGCGTTAACCACAGTGCGATCGGAGTCAACGCGATAGCGACCCTGACCATACAAACGCGAAAGGCGTGACAGACCACTCAGTCCGGCACGCCTTTTGCATCTGCGTGCCTCGGGTCAACCGATACTTGCGCCGCACGAACGCCCAGATCAAGTCCTTGTCCATGGTCCCCTCCCACCTCGACGTGCCTTCAAAGTAACAGGCTCAATCTGTAGTGGCCTCTGGCAAGGAGCGAGTGTTTCGTGCCTCTTCTGCGCGCTGACCCACCAGGTGATCGGGTGGATACACGATCTCCTCGAGGCTTAGCCCGTGCGCCGGCATCACGATCATGCGGGGGTCGCGCACCCGAGCACCCAAGATCTCGCGAATAGTCTCCGGTGAGAACTGGCCCTCCCCGACACGCACCATGGCACCGACAAGCGCACGGACCATGCTGTGGCAAAAGGCATCAGCCTGGACATCAGCAACCACGACTCCCCTGTCGTCGCGACTCCACCCGTACTTCAAGAGTGTCCGCACCGTGGTTGCCCCATCACGCCTACGACAGAAGGCGGCAAAGTCGTGCAGCCCAAGAAGGCACTGAGCCGCCTCATCCATCGCATCGACGTCTAGACCCCGGTCGTAAGCCACCGTGTCGTGGCGCCTCAGCGGGTCAACCGCATCAACGTTGTCCGCGATGCGATAGGTGTAGCGACGGCGAAGCGCCGAAAAGCGAGCGTCAAACCCTTGGGGAGCCCGGATGACCCGATAGACCCGGATTTCATCCGATAGCACGCTGCGCAGTCGGTTAGCCAACGCCACCTCGGGAGTCCAGGTGCCACGCCCCACAACATCCTCAAACGACGCGAGTGGCACGTCAACGTGAAAGACCGACCCCTGGCATGCACGCCAGCGTCTGTGCGACCACCCACAAACAACTTGGGCGACGGCTCTCTCAGAATGACGCCCAAGGCCGATGAGATCTGGTCTTCGATGGTGCGTAGCCCAGGCTGAATAGCCCAGCCATAGAAGTCGGTCCCGTCATAGGCGAGATCAATTCTGAGCCGAACGAGGCCGTCCTCACGATCGCCCGAAGAAGCTGCATCACCCATCCCAATCACGACGTAAGCATAATCCGAAGCCGCCGACTCACCCGCCAGCTCGCCACCACCGCTTCGGCCTGCTGGCCAACTCTTCCGGAGTCAGCATGCGGGTCTGGCGAAATTCGTGAAGCTCAAGGCCGATTGCCGGGATTGTGCTGAACAAGACGAAAAAACCACCACGCTGACAATCCCGCCTCACCCTTCATCACGGTGAGCCCAAGCACGGCAAAAACACAGAGAATCGCCATAAACAAGGACCGAAGCAAATACATCATCGTGAGCCCCCATGCCCATTCCCTACAGCCATCACAGTGCCGATCGCGACTGTGGCCAACTCTGCTCATCAATTAATCACGGCGCGAGCAACATCGCAATGCTCCCACGGTCAGGCAGCGCTGTTTCGCCGGGCTCGATCAAAGGCCTCCAGCAGCTTTGCCCGCACGAAATCAGGCCGATCAAGGTCCGTCCAGATGATCCGCACCATTTCGTATCCCAACCGCCGCAGCTCGTCCTCCCTATTCTTCTCGTCGAACAGTGCCTTGGGGTTGCCGTACTTCACTCGGCCATCAAATTCAACGATCGTGCGCTGAGTCCGGAAGAGGAAGTCCACTCTGGCCAGTCCACCATCTCGACAACGCATTGTGGCCGTGCGAGACCGCGAGCAAATCTGCCTGCCGACAGCGCCTCGGCAAACACCGCGCTGCCAACTCCAGCGTGAGCGATGGCATCTGCTGCCACGAGGCCGGCTTCCACCCCGAAGGCATCGGCGACTTGGAGGGCTGCCAGCGCGTCTCGCACCCTAAACGGCAGACCGCACGGGACCAGCCAAGCGGGATCGACGACCTGGTGATAGGCCAGTTCACGGGTGGACTTGTGACGAGTCTTGTCGAGACGCATCAGGTGAACGCGCTGGTCGACACCGAATAGCGGCAGCCGCGCCATAGCCAGCGACGACTGATGTGAGAGTGCCACGCTGCCATTCCACGGGGTAAGCAGCGCCGCCTGGGCGCGAAGTCGGTGTCGCTCCGAGGCCATGGCTGCTTGCCAGACTGCTTCGATCACCACCACGCCCTTGCCGCGTCGGCGCACCAGGCGTTGAGTCACCCACCGGTTGACGCATCGGCGATCAACGCCGAGTGCCGACAGTTGTTGAGTCGAGGCAAGGCCGCCTTGGGCCAGCAGCCACTGCTCGATCTCTGCGTCCATCTGCAAACTATGTCGCGGCTTGGCCTAGCACGCGTGAGCGCATCCACAGGTCCGCCTGGCAGCGCCCCCGAAAGCAGCGCCAGTCCCGAAGGCAGCGGCTGGTGGAGCTAGCAGCGCGCCAGATTTCAGCGCCCCCGATAGCCGCGATGAGTCAAAATGGGCTGAATGCGGCCCGCACAATGCCACATCTAGCCCATTTTGACTCATCGCCGGTTGGTGGGGCGGCTGGTGGGGCGGCTGGAGGTTGCCGAGCGTGAGCACGACGAAGCCGCCCCACCCCCCAAGGGTGAAGCGGCAACGTGTGAAGCTGAAGAGCTAGATCAAGCCTTGCCCGAATCTGCACCCTTGTCGCCAGCCTGAGCAGCAGCGCCGCCTGCCGGAGCGAATCCGGCAGCAACAGCAGCGTCAGCGGTGTTGAACCAAACCTCGGCCACGGTCTGGTCATACCAGCGTGATCCGGGGACGTGGTACTTCATCGAGCCAGCGTTGCCTTTGATGTCGAAGCCCTCGGGCTGCGAGCCATCCTCGTTAGCGTCAGCCGAGCCAGCACCGAAGCGGCTCTCGGTGGTCTCGTCTGATGCGGCTGCGGTCTCGGCGGGTGCCTCGACGGCTGTCTCGTGAGCGACAGGTGCCTCAACGACTACCTCTTCGGTCGTCTCGGTTGGCGTCTGCTCCGAGTCAGCCGCAGCCTCATTCGCATCCTTGGCTGCACGCTTGGTAGCGCCCTCAGCCTGCTCAACGACCTTCTTCTTCGCGATCGGCTCACGAACCAATTCGATGATCGCCATCGGAGCGTTGTCGCCCTTACGGGGAGCAATCTTGGTGATCCGGGTGTAACCACCCTGACGGTCTGCAACGTCAGGAGCGATCTCGGTGAAGAGGCGGTGAACGACGCTCTTGTCCTTGATCGTGGCCATGACGCGACGACGAGCGTGCAGGTCTCCGCGCTTGGCGAAGCTCACATAACGCTCAGCGATGGGGCGCAAGCGACGTGCCTTGGCCTCAGTCGTGGTGATGCGGTCGTGCTCAAAGAGCGCGGTGGCCAGGTTGGCCAGCAAGTGGCGCTCGTGCGCCGGTCCGCCACCGAGGCGCGGACCCTTCTTGGGGGTAGGCATAAGAATTCTCCTTCAGCGAAATTTCAGTACTGCTCGTCCTCGGCGAACGAGGCGTCGCCGTCGTCCTCCAAGTCCTCAGTGAGGTCAGCGTTGGCGGGGTCGAATCCGGGAGGGCTGTCCTTGAGCGCGAGAGTCATCTCGGCCAGCTTCTCCTTGACCTCGTCGATCGACTTCGCACCGAAGTTGCGGATGTCGAGCAGGTCAGCCTCGCTGCGGCCAACGAGTTCACCCACGGTGTGGATGCCCTCACGCTTGAGGCAGTTATAGGAACGAACGGTGAGGTCCAGGTCTTCGATCGGCAGTGCCAAGTCCGAAGCCATGGCAGCGTCGCCGGCCGATGGGCCGATCTCGATACCTTCTGCTTCGACGTTGAGCTCACGAGCCAAGCCGAACAGCTCCACCAAGGTGGTGCCGGCCGAGGCCATGGCGTCACGCGGAGCCATGGAGTTCTTGGTCTCGACGTCAACGACCAGGCGGTCGAAGTCGGTGCGCTGCTCCACACGGGTGGCCTCAACCTTGTAGGTCACAGCCAGCACCGGCGAGTAGATGGAGTCGACCGGGATACGGCCGATTTCCTGGTCACCGTACTTGTTCTGCGCAGCCGAGACGTAGCCACGGCCACGCTCAACGGTGAGCTCCATCTCAACCTTGCCCGAGTCGTTCAAGGTGGCGATGTGCAGATCGGGGTTGTGCACCTCAACACCGGCCGGCGGAGCAATGTCCGCGGCGGTGACGGCACCAGCACCCTGCTTGCGCAGGTACATCACGACAGGCTCGTCGTGCTCGCTGGAAACAACCAGGCCCTTCAGGTTCAAGATGATCTCGGTGACGTCTTCCTTGACACCGGGGATCGTCGAGAACTCGTGCAGCACGCCGTCAATGCGGATGCTGGTCAATGACGCACCGGGGATGCTCGAAAGCAAGGTGCGACGAAGGGAGTTACCAAGGGTGTATCCGAAGCCGGGCTCCAAAGGCTCAATCGAGAACCTGGAACGGGACTCCGAGATGACCTCCTCGGAGAGGGCGGGACGCTGTGCAATCAGCACGTTCAATTCCTTCCCACGGGCATCCGCTATATGACGCCTCGTGATGTGTGCGGCCTCAAGGGCCAGCAGGGCGAGAGCAACTCTGTCTTTGCACCTCGCCTAAGGCACGATCAAGCGGTATGCCGTGCGCTCACCACGAGCGCACGGCATACCGCTATGAATCAGTTCTTGAGTAAAGCTCCACAATCAGCTGCTCGGTGAGGATCGTGTCGATCTGCTCACGCGTAGGCACCTGGTGGATCAGGATCTGCAAGGAACCGGGAACAACCTTCATCCACGCGGGAATCGGGCGGTCACCGAAGGTCTGACGAGCCAACTCGAACGGCAAGGTCTCAACGGACTGCTTGCGAACGGTGATGATGTCGTACTGGTGCACACGCTGCGACGGAACGTCGACGCGGTGACCGTTGACCTCGAAGTGACCGTGAGTCACCAGCTGGCGAGCTGCACGACGAGTGCGAGCCAGGCCTGCGCGGTAAATCACGCTGTCCAAACGCGACTCGAGGATGATCAGCAAGTTGTGACCGGTCTGGCCGGGACGACGCGCTGCTTCCTCGTAGTAACGACGGAACTGCTTCTCCATGACGGCGTAGGTGAAGCGAGCCTTCTGCTTCTCCTGCAGCTGCGTCAGGTATTCCTTCTCCTGGCTACGGCGACGGCCGTGCTGACCCGGGGGAATGGACGCAGGTCAAAGTTCTTGTCTCCACCGACAAGGTCAACCTTGAGACGGCGGGACTTCTTGGTGATTGGTCCGGTGTAACGGCCCATAGTTCTCTACCTTTCCCTTCCGGTGCTCAGACTCGACGCTTCTTGGGCGGACGGACTCCGTTGTGCGCCTGGGGCGTCACGTCACTGATGGCGCCGACCTCGAGGCCAGCTGCAGTCAACGAACGGATTGCCGTCTCGCGGCCCGAACCCGGGCCCTTCACGAAGACGTCGACCTTGCGCATACCGTGCTCCATGGCGCGACGAGCGGCGGCCTCAGCAGCCAACTGTGCGGCATACGGAGTCGACTTACGCGAGCCCTTGAATCCGACCTGGCCCGACGAGGCCCAGGCGATCACAGCACCGGTGGGGTCAGTGATCGAAACGATGGTGTTGCTGAAGGTGCTCTTGATGTGAGCTTGCCCGAGGGCAATATTCTTCTTCTCTTTGCGACGCACCTTGCGGGCGCCGGCCGTGCTACGGCTCTTGGGGGCATTCAAATCTCCTGACGAAGGAAGCTGGATTACTTCGTGGCCTTCTTCTTGCCGGCCACGGTGCGCTTTGGTCCCTTGCGGGTACGCGCGTTGGTCTTGGTGCGCTGTCCGTGCACGGGCAAGCCGCGACGGTGACGCAAACCTTGGTAGCTGCCGATTTCCACCTTGCGGCGGATGTCAGCGGCAACCTCACGACGCAGGTCACCTTCGAGGCGGAAGTTGCCCTCAAGGTGATCACGCAGCTGCACCAGCTGCTCGTCCGTCAGGTCCTTGACGCGAATGGACGGGTCGATACCCGTCGCTGCCAAGGTCGAGTCGGCGCGGGTGCGACCCACACCGAAGATGTACGTAAGGGCAATCTCGACGCGCTTTTCACGCGGGAGGTCGACACCAATGAGACGTGCCATCTGGGCGTTCTCCTCATATGTCTCGCGAAGGTCATGGAGCAACACCATTCCGTTAATCCGTGGTCAAACCACGGCGGTCCTCAGCCTTCACATCCGAGGGTGTCGTCCCTTTTCGGGGGGCGGGTGCTGCGATGTTCTGTTGTGTTGCGTGCGGGATACCGCGACGCGTGCTGGGCTCAACTTGCGCTAAGCCCGGCGGTGGCTGCTCAGCCCTGGCGCTGCTTGTGGCGCAGGTTGTCGCAGATCACCATGACTCGTCCGTTACGACGAATCACCTTGCACTTGTCGCAGATCTTCTTGACGCTGGGCTGAACCTTCATGATCCACCTGCCGTCTCTCGATCTGATAATGGTCAGGCCATACCGACACGAGTGTCAGATTGGCCGTTGTGATGCGTCAGCGGTAGCGGAAGACGATGCGTCCGCGAGTCAGGTCGTACGGGCTGAGCTCCACCACAACGCGGTCCTCAGGGAGGATACGAATGTAGTGCTGACGCATCTTGCCGGAGATGTGGGCCAAAACAATGTGACCGTTTGTCAGCTCCACCCGGAAATTTGCGTTGGGAAGGGCCTCTACGACCGTTCCCTCGATCTCAATGACGCCGTCCTTCTTCGCCATGTCCTCCACTTTTCGTTGACTGCACACAGAATCGGCCCACAGGGGGCCGACGCACTATCCTACGGCAGGAGGGGCTATCGCCCTGATCGGTGCAGGTATGCACTCAGTCAGCGAGCGGAGCGAAATCCGCGTCGAATTCGGCCAGCTTGGCAGCCCCGCCATCAACGGCGGTCAACACCCACAGCCCGGCGTCCGTGGCGGCCACGGAGTGTTCCCAGTGAGCCGCACGCGAGTTGTCAGCGGTGATCACTGTCCACTCATCGGCGAGGGTCTTGCTCTCGATGGTTCCTAGAGTGACCATCGGCTCAATGGCCAACGTGGCACCCGAGGGGATCATCGGGCTCTTCCCAGCGACCGCGTAGTTGTGCACGTTGGGGTCCATATGCATTTCACGGCCAATGCCGTGACCCACGAAGTCTTCGATGACGCCATACGCCAAATCCATACCAGTGGCCTGGCGAGCAGCCTGCGACTCAAGCACCGAGGCTTCAACCTCTTCGCCGATCGCATGCAATCGCCCCCCGGCGCGCATCGCAGAGATGCCAGCCCACAGACTCTTTTCGGTGTCATCCATCAGAGCCAAGTCTTGCTCTGAAGCAGCGTCCCGGCCGCCCACGATCAGGGAGATCGCGGCGTCGCCGTGCCAACCGTCGACGATGGCTCCACAGTCGATTGACAGCAGGTCCCCTGCAGCCAACTCCCGCGACCCTGGCACCCCATGCACTATTTCCTCGTTCACCGAGAGGCAGAGCGAACCCTTGAAGCCGTAGTAGCCCAAGAACGACGGCGTTGCACCCGATGACCGAATGCTGTCCTCCCCCAAGGCATCCAACTCAGCCGTAGTCATGCCCGGCTTCACTGATTGACGCACTAACTCCAGGGTGTGGCCCACGACGAGACCAGCGGCTCGCATCTTGATGATCTCGTCGTGGGACTTCGCCTGAATCTTCGACTTGCGCAAAAACGACATACGGCTCAGTTGGTCGCTTCCGGTACGTGTGCTTCAGCGAGAACTGCATCAATGCGGTCGGTGACCTCAGAAACCTCGCCCATGCCATCTGCCTGGCACAGCAAGCCGCGCTCACGGTAGATCTTGGCCAGCGGAGCGGTCTCCTCAGCATAGAGACGCATCCGTTCCCGGATGACGTCTTCGGTGTCATCCGAACGACCCTCGACATTGGCGCGCTCCAACAGGCGCTGCACAACCTCGTCGGTGTCCACGGTCAATTCCAGGACGCAGTCCAACGCGACACCGTGGTCGCTGAGCATCTCATCGAGTGCCTCAACCTGACCGGGGGTGCGCGGGTAGCCATCCAGCAGAAATCCCGGAAGTGCGTCTTCTTCGCCCAACCGGTCACGAACGATGGCGTTGGTGATCTCGTCCGTCACGAATCCACCGGAAGCCAAGATCTCCTTGACCTGGACACCCAACTCGGTTTCGTTCTTGATGTTCGAGCGGAAAATGTCACCAGTGGAAATGGCCGGGATGTTGTGCCGTTCGGCAATCAAGGCAGCCTGTGTGCCTTTACCTGCTCCGGGAGGGCCAAGAATCAACAAACGCATCAGCGGAGGAACCCTTCGTAGTCGTGTTGCTGCAACTGAGACTCAATCTGCTTCACCGTCTGCAAACCGACGCCGACGATGATCAAGATTGACGCACCACCGAAGGGGAAGTCCGTCGAGGTGTTGAGCAGATTGAACGCGATCAAGGGGATCAGCGCAAGGCCCGCGAGATATATCGCGCCCGGCGTGGTGATCCTGGTGATCACATAACTCAAGTACTCAGCAGTAGGACGACCTGCACGAATACCCGGTATGAACCCGCCATACTTCTTCATGTTTTCCGCTACGTCAACCGGGTCAAACGTGACCGACACGTAGAAGAAGGTGAAGAAGATGATCAGTGCTACGTACAGCAGCATGTAGATCCAGTGCGTTTGGTTGGTGCCAAAGCCCAGGTATGTGTCGATCCAGGTCACCCAGTCCGGCGGCACGGAGCCGTCGTTCGGGCGATTGAAGCCGGCGATCAGCGTCGGCAGCGTCAGGATCGAGCTAGCAAAGATAATGGGGATCACGTTGGCCATGTTGAGCTTCAACGGGATGTAGGTGGACGTGCCGCCATACTGACGTCGTCCGATCATCCGCTTGGCGTATTGCACCGGGATACGGCGCTGGCTCTGCTCAACGAAAACGACCATGGTCATGATCACTAGGCCGATGGCAATGACCAGCGCAAAGGTGGTCCAGCCCTTCTCAGTCCAGATAGCGCCCAAGCTCGCCGGGAAGCCAGCTGCGATGGCGGTGAAGATCAGCAGCGACATCCCGTTACCAATGCCACGCTCGGTGATCTGCTCCCCCAGCCACATGATCAGGCCGGTGCCAGCCGTCATGGTCAAAACCATGATCAGAATCGTCGCGGTGCCGTCATCGGGCATCACCGTCGTGCACGACTGAGTGCCGAACAGCGATGAAGGGTTGCGGGCAAACGTCACCAGTGTCGAGGACTGCAGAACGGCCAGACCAATCGTCAGATAACGCGTGTATTGCGTCATCTTCGCTTGACCTGACTGGCCCTCCTTTTTCAGCGCTTCAAACCGCGGAATGACTACGGTGAGCAGCTGAACAATGATGGCTGCGGTGATGTAGGGCATGATGCCGAGCGCAAAGATTGACAACTGCAGCAACGCGCCGCCACTGAACAGGTTGGCAAAGCCAAGAGCCGTCGTCGCGCCCTGCGTAGCCGCCGCTTGGCAGGCCTCGACAAGGGTGTAGTCAATGCCGGGCGCAGGTATGTGCGATCCCAAGCGGAACAGCGCCATGATGGCGAGCGTAAACAGAATCTTCTTGCGAAGATCGGGCGTCCTAAACGCCCGCGCGAACGCGGAGAGCACGTCGGATCCTCCTCGATGATCCCGATACGACTTAACCGGTCCGTGGGATCAAGCCCGGACCGGCTGACGATAACACCTTAGGGTGACAAAGATGCCCCGAGCGATTGCTCGGGGCATCTTTGCAACTCTCTGCGTCGTCACGACCACGAGGTCGCTACACGCAATGAGCTTTGAACTTAGTTGGCCTCGGTCACCGAGCCACCAGCCGCGACGATAGCGTCACGAGCGGAGCCGGAGAACTTGTCGGCCGTGATGTTGATGGCAACGGTGATCTCACCGGTGCCCAACACCTTGACGGGCTGGTTCTTGCGAACGGCACCCTTGGCCACGAGGTCCGCGACGCTCACGTCACCACCGGAGGGGAACAGCTCGCTCAATGCGGACAGGTTCACCACCTGGTAGGTGACTTTGAACGGGTTCTTGAAGCCGCGAAGCTTGGGCAGACGCATGTGCATTGGCGTCTGGCCACCTTCGAAGCCCACGGGAACCTGGTAACGAGCCCTCGTACCCTTGGTTCCACGACCAGCGGTCTTACCCTTGCTGCCCTCACCACGACCAACACGGGTCTTGGCAGTCTTGGCACCAGGAGCGGGACGCAGGTGGTGGACCTTCAGCGCAGGAGCGCTCTGGGCACCCTCGGGCTTGGTCTTGGCGTCAGCCATGATCAGTCAACCTCCTCAACGGTCACCAAGTGGCGAACCGTGCGGACCATTCCCCGAAATTCGGGACGGTCCTCTTTCACGACCGAGTCACCGATGCGCTTCAGGCCCAGGGACCGCAAGGTCTCCCGGTGCATGTGCTTGTTACCGATGCTCGACTTCATCTGAGTCACCTTGAGCTTCACTTGGCACCAGCCGCCTCTGCACGAGCCTTCAGCATCGCGTGCGGTGCCACGTCCTCCAGAGCCTTGCCACGGCGAGCCGCGACAGCCTCAGGTGCCTCAAGCTCGCGAAGAGCCTGGACAGCGGCGTGAACCACATTGATGGCGTTGTCTGAGCCGAGCGACTTACTCAACACGTCATGGATGCCAGCGGCCTCCAACACGGCGCGCACTGGGCCACCGGCGATAACACCGGTACCAGGGCTAGCCGGACGCAGGAGCACGACGCCAGCGGCACGCTCACCCTGGACGGGGTGAGGGATGGTGCCACCAATGCGTGGGACGCGGAAGAAGTTCTTCTTCGCCTCCTCGACACCCTTGGCGATTGCCGCGGGCACCTCCTTGGCCTTGCCGTAGCCGACACCCACGGTGCCGTCACCGTCGCCAACGACGACGAGAGCGGTGAAGCTAAAGCGACGACCACCCTTGACGACCTTGGACACACGGTTAATGGTGACTACGCGCTCGACGTACTGGTTGCGCTCTTCTTCGCGACCGCCGCCTCGACGGTTGTCGCGCCCGTCACGGCTGTTGCCGCCGCGACGGTCCTTGTTACCGGCGTTGTCGCCGGTACCTCGGCGCTGCTGTTCTGCAGCCATCAGTCGTTCCTCTCGACAGAGTCGGTCAGTGTCATCCGCGGGCTCACAGTGCCAACCCGCCTTCGCGGGCGCCCTCTGCGATCGCGGCGATGCGGCCGGCGTACCGGTTTCCGCCACGGTCGAAGACAACGGCCTCGACGCCAGCAGCCTTTGCGCGGTCAGCGATAAGCTCGCCAACGCGCTTGGACTTGGCCGTCTTGTCGCCATCCATCGCTCGCAGGTCGGCTTCCATGGTGGAGGCCGATGCCAGCGTCACACCCTGCGTGTCGTCGACCAACTGGACGAAGACGTGACGCGAGGAGCGGTTGACGACCAGACGCGGGCGCTCGCCCGTGCCACTGATCTTCTTACGGAGGCGCAAGTGACGACGGCCGCGAGCCGCGTCCTTACCGCTTTGATCGCTTCACAATCATTGCCATGGCTTACTTACCAGCCTTTCCGACCTTGCGGCGGATGCGCTCGTTTTCGTAGCGCACACCCTTGCCCTTGTACGGGTCGGGACGGCGCAACTTGCGGATGTTGGCAGCCACCTCGCCGACTTGCTGCTTGTCGATGCCAGACACGGAGAACCGCGTCGGACCCTCGACAGCGAACGTGATGCCCTCAGGTGCCTTCACCGGCACCGGGTGCGAGTAGCCCAACGCAAACTCAAGGTCAGAACCCTTAGCCAGAACGCGGTAACCGGTTCCGTGGATTTCCAACTTCTTGGTGTAACCGTTGGTAACGCCCTCGATCATGTTGGCGATCAGGCTGCGCGAGAGACCGTGCAACGAACGCGAGTCGCGCTCGTCGTTCGGACGGGTGACGGTGAGGACACCATCGTCGTCGCGCTCCACGCGGATGGGCTCGAAACAACGATCGAAAGCTCGCCCTTGGGGCCCTTCACGGCAACGTTTTGGCCGTCGAGGGTGACGTCGACACCGTTAGGAACGGTGATGGGAAGTCGTCCAATACGTGACATATCTGGTCACTCCCTTCGTTACCAGACGTAGGCGAGGACTTCCCCACCTACGCCCTTCTCGGCTGCCTGCTTGTCGGTCAACAAGCCGGAGGAGGTGGACAGGACCGCCACGCCCAAGCCGCCCAAAACGCGGGGCAGGTTGGTGGACTTGGCATACACACGCAAACCGGGCTTCGAGATACGGCGAACGCCAGCGATTGCACGCTCACGGTTCGGGCCGTACTTCAGGTCAAGCTTCAACGTGCTACCCACTTCAGCGTCCTCAACGGACCAGCTGGCGATGTAACCCTGCTCAAGCAGGATCTCCGCAATGTGGGACTTCAACTTCGAGAACGGCATGCTGACCTCATCCTTGTGCGCCGAGTTGGCGTTCCGGATGCGAGTCAACATGTCCGCAATGGGATCAGTCATGGTCATGGGGCTTCAGGCCCTTCCTCATCGTGGTTTCAGTCCACTGCCGCGAGCGGCGTGGTCCGACCTGCGATGTCGTGTGGAAAGTTGGTATGTGCGGTATTGCTGTGCGATTACCAGCTGGACTTGGTCACGCCCGGCAGCTGGCCGGCGTGAGCCATTTCCCGCAAGCAAATACGGCACAGGCCGAACTTCTTGTAGACCGAGTGGGGGCGACCACAGCGCTGGCAGCGCGTGTAGCCACGAACCTTGAACTTCGGCTTCTTGTTGGCCTTGTTAACGAGTGCAGTCTTCGCCACGTCAGTTCTCCTTGAACGGGAAGCCCAGCTGACGCAACAGCGCGCGACCCTCATCGTCGTTGGTGGCAGTGGTGACCACCGTGATGTCCATTCCGCGGACACGGTCAATCCGGTCCTGGTCGATCTCGTGGAACATGGACTGTTCGTTGAGACCGAAGGTGTAGTTGCCACGACCGTCGAACTGCTTCGGGGACAGGCCCCGGAAGTCACGGATACGCGGCAGAGCCAAGGACAACAGACGGTCCAGGAACTCCCACATACGGTCGCCACGCAACGTGGTGTGGGCGCCAATCGGCATACCCTCACGCAGCTTGAACTGAGCAATCGACTTGCGAGCCTTAGTCACGGCCGGCTTCTGACCGGTGATCGTGGCCAGGTCGCGAATGGCGCCTTCGATCAGCTTGCTGTCGCGAGCTGCTTCGCCGACACCCATGTTCACGGTGACCTTGACGACTCCGGGAACCTGCATGCGGTTCGCGAAGCTGAATTCTTCAGTCAGCGCGGTAACGATCTCGTCGTTGTAGCGCTGCTTCAGACGCGGCATCGTCTTTTCGTTGTCAGTCGTCGTCATCACAGGTCCTTACCCGAGCGCACGGAAACACGAGTGCGCTGCGTCTTGGTACGGCCATTGCGCTCGACCGAGTCAACGCGCGTCGACACGCGGGTCGGCTTGTTGGTCTCGGGGTCCACCACGGCCACGTTGCTCACGTGAACGGGGGCCTCGGTGACCAGCTTGCCGCCGGTGTTGACGCCGCGCTCGGCGCCGCCAGCCTTGGTGTGCTTGGTGATGCGGTTGATGCCTTCAACCAAGACACGGTTGGTCTCGGGGAAAACTTCAATCACACGGCCCTGCTTGCCACGGTCGCCGCCCTTGGACTGACGACGTCCGGCGATGACCTGGACCAGGTCGTTCTTCTTGATCTTCATCTTCGCCATGATCAGATCACCTCCGGTGCCAACGAGACGATGCGCATGAAGCGCTTGTCACGCAGTTCACGACCGACTGGTCCGAAGATGCGCGTACCGCGGGGGTCGCCCTCGTTCTTGAGGAGGACCGCTGCGTTCTCGTCGAACTTGATGTAGCTGCCGTCTACCCGACGACGCTCTTTCTTGGTCCGAACGATGACTGCCTTGACGACGTCACCCTTCTTGACGTTTCCGCCGGGAATAGCGTCCTTGACCGTGGCAACGATCGTGTCACCAATTCCCGCGTACCGGCGTCCGGAGCCACCGAGTACACGAATGCACAAGATCTCCTTCGCCCCGGTGTTGTCCGCAACACGTAGTCGCGACTCCTGCTGGATCACTGTCTAACTCCTGTCGTCGAGCCGGTTCTCTGACCGATAGTTCGGTTGAGCCTTGCCGAACGTTGTGGATGGATAGCGTTAAGAATGCTGTGAATTACTTAGCACGCTCGATAACGGACACCACGCGAAAGCGCTTGGTGGCCGACATCGGACGGGTCTCCATGATGAGGACCAAGTCGCCGACACCGGCGTCATTGTTCTCATCGTGGGCCTTCACCTTGCTGCTGCGACGAAGCACCTTGCCATACAGCGCGTGCTTGACGCGGTCTTCGACCGAGACAACGACGGTCTTGTCCATCTTGTCACTAACCACGTAGCCCTGACGGGTCTTGCGGTAGTGACGGTCCGGGTCCAGGACGTCGGCGGGGGTCACATCTGGCGTTTCGGTCATATCAACCCACCTTCTCAGTCTTGTCAGTCTCGTCTGCGGTCACAGCGCGACCAATGCCGAGCTCACGCTCACGCATTTCGGTGTAGATGCGAGCAATGTCCTTGCGGACTGCACGCAGTCGGCCATGGCTTTCCAGCTGCCCGGTGGCGGACTGGAAGCGCAGGTTGAAGAGTTCCTTCTTGGCCTCAACGAGCGCGTCTGCGAGGGGCTGGTCTTCCAGGCCCTGCAACTGCTCGGTGGTCAGGTTGGACGATCCAACTGCCATCAGTTGTCACCACCTTCACGCGCGATGAAGCGGCACTTCATCGGCAACTTGTGCATGGCCAGACGCATGGCCTCGCGGGCCACCTCTTCGGAAACACCGGAGAGTTCGAACATCACACGGCCAGGCTTAACATTGGCGACCCACCACTCGGGCGAGCCCTTACCGGAACCCATGCGGGTCTCAGCCGGCTTCTTCGTCAGCGGACGGTCGGGGTAGATGTTAATCCACACCTTTCCGCCACGCTTGATGTAACGCGTCATGGCGATACGAGCGGACTCGATCTGACGGTTCGTCACGTAGGCGGGGGTAAGCGCCTGAATGCCGTAGTCACCAAAGGCAATCTCGGTGCCGCCCTTAGCCATGCCACCACGCTTGGGGGGTGCTGCTTACGGTGCTTGACTCGACGGGGAATCAACATTAGGACTTGTCTCCCTCACTGCTAGCCGGAGCTGCAGCGGTTTCGGCAGGCGCCTCGGTAGCAGCAGGTGCTGCCGAGTCGTTGCCGCGCTCGCGACGCTCCGGGCGACGACCTCCACGGCCACCGGGGCGGTCGCCACCATCGCGACGTCCACCGCGGGCCGGACGCGACGGGGCTGCGGAAGCCTCTTCGCGGGCCAATTCCTTGGCCGTCAGGTCACCCTTGTAGATCCAAACCTTCACACCAATGCGGCCGAAGGTGGTGCGGGCTTCGTAGAAGCCGTAGTCGATGTTCGCGCGCAGAGTGTGCAGCGGCACACGGCCTTCGCGGTAGAACTCCGAGCGAGACATTTCAGCGCCACCAAGACGACCCGAACACTGGATCCGGATTCCTTGGCGCCACCGCGCAGCGCGGACTGAATGCCCTTGCGCATGGCGCGACGGAAAGTGACACGGGCTGCCAACTGCTCGGCAATACCCTGGGCCACCAACTGAGAGTCAGTCTCGGGGTTCTTGACCTCGAGGATGTTCAGCTGAACCTGCTTGCCGGTGAGCTTCTCCAACTCGCCACGGATGCGGTCGGCTTCGGCGCCGCGGCGACCGATGACGATACCCGGGCGTGCGGTGTGAATGTCTACGCGGACACGGTCACGGGTGCGCTCGATCTCAACCTTCGAGATGCCAGCGCGGTCCATGCCGGTTGCCATCAACTTACGGATGGCGACATCTTCCTTCACAAAGTCGCGGTAACGCTGACCCTGCTTAGTCGAGTCCGCGAACCAGCGGCTGCGGTGATCGGTTGTGATGCCGAGGCGGTAACCGTTCGGGTTGATCTTCTGTCCCATTAGCGGACACCTCCTTGGCGTTCTGCGTGGCTTCGCTGACCACGACGGTGATGTGGCTCGTGCGCTTCAGGATCTGGCTTGCGCGACCCTGTGCACGCGGGCGGAACCGCTTCATGGTCGGACCTTCGTCGACCCAAGCAGCGGAAATCACCAGGTTGTTCTCGTCAAATGCCGAGTTTTCCTGGTCGGCGCGGTAGCGAGCGTTTGCGATGGCGCTCTTCAGCACCTTCAAGACGGCTTCGCTAGCAGACTGCGGCGCGAACTGCAGAATGGCGATAGCGTCAACTGCACGCTTTCCACGAACCAGGTCAACGACACGGCGAGCCTTCATGGGCGTAATGCGGATGTGCCGCACCTGCGCCTTGGCGTCCATCGTTGTTCCTTCGATTTCACTGGTGGTCATCGGCGACGGCCCTTCTTGTCGTCCTTCACGTGGCCCTTGAAGGTACGTGTAGGCGCGAACTCACCCAGCTTGTGGCCAACCATCGACTCGGTCACGAAGACCGGGACGTGCTTGCGACCGTCATGCACGGCCAGCGTGTGGCTCAGCATGTCGGGGGTGATCATGGACCGGCGGGACCACGTCTTGATGACGTTCTTGGTCCCGGCTTCGTTTTGGGCATCGACCTTCTTGACGAGGTGATCGTCGACGAAGGGGCCCTTCTTCAGACTGCGAGGCATGTCTTTGTCAGCTCCCTACTCAGCGCTTCTTGCCGCTACGACGACGTCGCACGATCATCTTGTCGCTCGACTTGTTCTGGTGACGGGTACGACCCTCAGCCTGGCCCCATGGGCTGACTGGGTGACGTCCACCGGAGGTCTTACCCTCACCACCACCGTGCGGGTGGTCAACCGGGTTCATCACGACACCGCGGACGGAGGGGCGCTTGCCCTTCCAGCGGTTACGGCCGGCCTTACCCCAGTTGATGTTGCTCTGCTCGGCGTTACCGACCTCACCAATGGAGGCGCGGCAACGAGCGTCAACGTTGCGGATTTCGCCCGAGGGCATACGCAACTGGGCAAGCTTGCCTTCCTTGGCCACCAACTGAACGCGCACACCAGCGGAGCGAGCGATCTTGGCTCCGCCACCGGGGCGAAGCTCGACGGCGTGGATGACAGTACCGACCGGGATGTTGCGCAAAGGCAAGTTGTTACCCGGCTTGATGTCTGCGGACGGGCCGTTTTCAACGACGTCGCCCTGGACAAGACGGTTTGGCGCAATGATGTAGCGCTTTTCACCGTCCGTGTAGTGCAACAGCGCGATGCGCGCAGTGCGGTTGGGGTCGTATTCGATGTGTGCGACCTTGGCGTTGACGCCGTCCTTGTCCGCGCGGCGGAAGTCAATGACGCGGTAGGCACGCTTGTGACCGCCACCAATGTGACGAGTCGTGATGCGGCCGGAGGAGTTACGTCCACCGGTCTTATGCAGCGGGCGAACCAGTGACTTCTCCGGAGTGGAGCGAGTCACCTCAACGAAGTCGGCCACACTCGAGCCACGACGGCCCGGGGTTGTCGGCTTGTACTTACGGATAGCCATAGTTTTTGCAGTCCTCGGATCTCTTATCGACTCAGCAGGCTTTACAGCGTGCCGAAGACGTCGATGGTGCCTTCCTTAAGCGTCACGATGGCACGCTTGGTGTCCTTGCGCTTGCCCATCCCGAAGCGGGTGCGACGCGTCTTACCTTGACGGTTCAGCGTGTGCACCGAGTCGACCTTCACACCGAAGATCGACTCAACGGCCCTCTTGATCTCGGACTTGTTGGAACGGGGTCCACCAAGAAGGTGTACTTGCCCATGTCCAACAGTGCGTAGGACTTCTCAGAAACGACCGGCGACAAAACGACGTCGCGCGGGTCCTTGTTGACCGTGCTCACTTGGTCTCCTCTCCAGCAGCGCCGTTGGCGCCATCAATGAAGGCGGACAGTGCAGCCTGGGTGAACACGACGTCGTCGGCGCACAGCACGTCATACGTGTTGAGCTGGTCGGCGAACAAAACGTGAACATCAGCCAGGTTGCGCAGGCTCTTGATGCCGACCTGGTCGCTGCGGTCAATGACCACGAGCAGGTTCGGGCGGGTCGAAAGAACCGACAGAGCGTTCAGCGCGGCCTTGGTCGAAGGCGCATCGCTCTCAACAACAGCAGCCAAGCAGTGGATGCGGCCGTGACGTGCACGGTCCGACAGGGCACCGCGCAATGCGGCAGCCTTCATCTTCTTGGGGGTGCGTTGCGAGTAGCTACGCGGCTGCGGGCCGTGGACAGTGCCACCACCAGCGAACTGAGGTGCACGCGTCGAGCCCTGACGAGCCCGGCCGGTGCCCTTCTGACGGTATGGCTTGCGGCCACCACCGCGGACTTCGCCACGGGTCTTCGTCGAAGCAGTGCCCGCACGAGCGGCGGCCAACTGAGCGACAACAACCTGGTGGATCAGCGGCACGTTGGTCTGCACGTCGAACAAGTTCGCGGGCAATTCCATTGTGCCAGCCTCGCCACCGGCAGGCTTGTTAACAACAATGGTCGTCATAGTTTCAGGCCCCCTTTGCGGCCGTGCGGACCAGAACAACGCTGCCACGAGGGCCAGGAACGGCGCCCTTGATGAGCAGTAAGCCCTTTTCCGCGTCCACAGCGTGGACGATCAGGTTGGCAGTGGTCTGGCGAACGCCACCCATGCGGCCAGCCATCTTCGTGCCGCGGAAAACGCGACCCGGAGTGGCACAGCCACCAATGGAGCCTGGCTTGCGGTGGTTCTTGTGCGCACCGTGCGAGGCGCTAACACCGTGGAAACCGTGGCGCTTCATAACGCCGGCAAAGCCCTTGCCCTTGGTGGTGCCAGTGATGTCGACGGTCTGGCCGTCGGTGAAGGTCGTGGCCGTGATCTCCTGGCCGAGGCTGTACTCAGCCGCGTCGGAGGTACGCAGTTCCACCAGGTGACGGCGAGGCGTAACGCCTGCCTTCTCGAAGTGGCCCTTCATTGGCTTGTTGACCTTGCGCGGGTCAATCGCACCGAATGCGATCTGAACAGCGTTGTAGCCATCTGCCTCGGCGTCGCGCACCTGCGTCACAACGCAGGGGCCAGCCTTGACCACCGTGACAGGCACGAGGCGGTTGTTGGCGTCCCACACCTGGGTCATACCAAGCTTCTCGCCCAACACACCGGCGAGCTTGCGATCAGAGGTAGTCGTCATATTTGTCAACCTCCTTACAGCTTGATCTCGATGTTGACGTCAGCCGGCAAATCCAGACGCATCAACGAGTCAACCGCCTTGGGGGTGGGGTCAACAATGTCGATGAGACGCTTGTGCGTCCGCATCTCGAAGTGCTCGCGGCTGTCCTTGTATTTGTGTGGCGACCGGATAACGCAATACACGTTCTTTTCGGTCGGCAACGGCACCGGGCCCACTACGGTCGCACCGGCACGGGTCACCGTGTCGACGATCTTGCGCGCCGAGCTGTCGATGACCTCGTGGTCATAAGACTTAAGCCGGATGCGGATTTTTGTCCCGCCATCGCGTGTCTGACTCTCTCTCGTCGTACCGCTTACAGTTCTGGCCGGCTAGTGGGCTCCGACCCCCGAGGTCGGGCGTGTCGCCCTCTCTCCGGTCACGAACAATCGAAAAGATCATCCGTGTGGTCCGCAGCCCGGTCTGGCCGGGGCTTGTGCTGCCACAGCCCGACCGTTTCGCAGATGGTCGAACAAGCGTCGACCGCAGTCTGCGGGTCGTGCACGTGGCCGGCGGGGCAGACATGGGTCAGCACCGCGCAACAAGCAACTTGTCCATAGTGCCACGTCTGCCTATCTCACCCAAATCGAGAACCGGAGACCTGCATCACTGTGCTCGATTTATGGGCGGCCCCCCTCGCATACCCGCGCATGCAAGAAGCCCCGCCTTCCCATCAGGGAAAGCGGGGCCTCTCAAGCACAACTGGGCTAGCCCAGCCTCAGATCACTTGATGATCTTGGTCACTCGACCAGCACCCACGGTGCGGCCACCTTCGCGAATAGCGAAACGGAGGCCCTCTTCCATGGCGATGGGCTGGATGAGCTCAACGGTCATACCGGTGTTGTCACCGGGCATAACCATCTCGGTGCCCTCGGGCAGGCTAACGACACCGGTCACGTCCGTGGTACGGAAGTAGAACTGGGGACGGTAGTTGTCGTAGAACGGCGTGTGACGGCCACCCTCATCCTTGCTCAGGATGTAGACGTTGCCCTCGAACTGGGTGTGCGGGGTGATGGTGCCGGGCTTGACGATGACCTGACCGCGCTCGACATCTTCACGCTTGATACCGCGAACCAACAGACCAACGTTCTCGCCAGCGCGACCCTCATCGAGGAGCTTGCGGAACATTTCGATACCGGTAGCGGTGGTCTTCTTCGGGGTCCTTCGTGGATACCCACGATTTCGACCTCTTCGTTGACCTTCAAGATACCGCGCTCGATACGACCGGTAACGACGGTGCCACGACCGGTGATCGTGAAGACGTCCTCAACGGGCATCAGGAACGGCTTGTCGGTGTCGCGCTCGGGCTCGGGGATGTACTCGTCGACAGCATCGAGCAGGCCGAGCAACTTGTCGCCCCACTCCTTGTCGCCTTCGAGTGCCTTCAAAGCCGAGACCTGGACAACCGGAAGGTCGTCGCCGGGGAACTCATACTCGGAGAGCAGTTCACGGACCTCGAGCTCGACGAGCTCCATGATCTCTTCGTCGTCCACCATGTCGGCCTTGTTCAAGGCAACAACGATGTAGGGAACGCCGACCTGACGAGCGAGCAGGACGTGCTCCTTCGTCTGAGGCATCGGACCGTCAGTTGCGGCCACAACCAAGATTGCGCCGTCCATCTGCGCTGCACCGGTGATCATGTTCTTGACATAGTCAGCGTGACCGGGGCAGTCAACGTGCGCGTAGTGACGCTTCTCGGTCTGGTACTCAATGTGAGCGATCGAGATCGTGATACCGCGCTGCTTCTCTTCGGGCGCCTTGTCGATCATGTCGAACGCAGACGCTTCGTTGAGTTCCGGGTACTTGTCGTGCAGCACCTTGGAGATCGCAGCGGTCAACGTCGTCTTACCGTGGTCAATGTGACCAATGGTGCCGATGTTGACGTGCGGCTTGCTCCGCTCGAACTTAGCCTTCGCCACTGGGGTCCTCCTCAGGACTTGTTGCGTATCGGTGTGTGCCCTGTTGGCACATCACACGAGTGGATTGGATTTAACTATTGTTGCCCGTTAGGACGCAATGAGCGAAATGCTCACTCGCCACGGACCTTCTTGATGATCTCTTCCGCGACGTTCTTGGGAACCTCGGCGTAAGAATCGAACTGCATCGTGTAGTTGGCACGACCCTGAGTGCGCGAACGCAGGTCGCCAACATACCCAAACATTTCGGACAACGGCACGGTTGCCTTAACAACCTTGGCGCCGCTCATGTCTTCCATCGACTGGATCTGACCGCGACGGCTGTTGACGTCACCGATCACATCGCCCATGTACTCCTCAGGAGTACGAACCTCAACGGCCATCACTGGCTCGAGGAGGACGGGGCCGGCCTTGCGAGCCGCTTCCTTGAACGCCATGGAGCCGGCAATCTTGAATGCCATTTCCGAGGAGTCCACGTCGTGGTAAGCACCATCGAGCAGCGTTGCCTTGACACCGACCAACGGGTAACCAGCCAGGATGCCGTACTGCATGGCGTCCTGAATTCCCTGGTCAACGCTGGGGATGTATTCCTTAGGCACGCGACCACCGGTCACGGCGTTGGAGAACTCGTAGAGCTCGCCTTCGCCCGTCTCCAGGGGCTCGAAGCGCAACTGCACCTTTGCGAACTGGCCAGATCCACCAGTCTGCTTCTTGTGCGTGAAGTCGAACTTGTCGACAACCTTGCGGATGGTCTCGCGGTAGGCAACCTGAGGTGCACCCACATTGGCCTCAACCTTGAACTCGCGACGCATACGGTCGACCAAGATGTCCAAGTGGAGCTCGCCCATACCGCCAATGACGGTCTGGCCGGTCTCGTCGTCCAAGTTGACCGTGAAGGTCGGGTCTTCTTCGGCCAACTTCTGAATGGCCGTACCCAACTTCTCCTGGTCACTCTTGGTCTTGGGCTCGATCGCCACGTGAATGACGGGCTCCGGGAAGGTCATCGACTCGAGCAGAACCTGGTTCTGTGAGTCCGACAAGGTGTCACCGGTGGTGACATTCTTGAGGCCGATCATCGCGTAGATGTGACCCGCGGTGGCAAAGCCCACCGGGTTCTCCTTGTTGGAGTGCATCTGGAACAACTTGCCGATGCGCTCCTTGGAGCCCTTGGTGGAGTTCATCACCTGGGTGCCGGCCTCCACACGGCCGGAGTAAACCCGGACGTAGGTCAGACGACCGAAGAACGGGTGGGTGACAACCTTGAACGCCAGAGCCGAGAACGGCTCGTCAGCCGAGGGAAGGCGCGTGATGACCTTTTCCTCGTCGTGGATGTCGTGACCAACCATTGGCGGCACGTCAAGCGGGCCAGGCAGGTATGCGATGACAGCGTCCAGCATGGGCTGAACGCCCTTGTTCTTGAACGCCGAACCACACATGACGGGGTATGCCTCGGAGTTGACGGTCATCCGGCGAATGCCAGCAACCAGCTCTTCTTCGGAAATCTCGTCGCCGCCCAGGTACTTTTCCATCATGGCGTCGTCGGTCTCAGCGACCTGCTCAACCAGAGTCTCGCGGTACTCCACGGCCTTGGCCTGAAGGTCCTCGGGGATCTCTTCGACGGTGTAGTCCTCGCCGATGGCAACTTCGCCACGCCAGGTCAGGGCACGCATCTTGATCAGGTCAACGACACCGATGAAGTCGTTCTCAGCGCCGATCGGCAACTGGAGAACGAGCGGGGTCGCGCCCAAGCGGTCCTTGATGGTCTGGACGGTGAAGTAGAAGTCGGCGCCCAACTTGTCCATCTTGTTGACGAAGCAAATGCGGGGAACGTCGTACTTGTCGGCCTGGCGCCAGACAGTCTCGGACTGCGGCTCCACGCCTTCCTTGCCGTCGAAGACTGCGACTGCACCATCGAGCACACGCAAGGAACGCTCCACCTCAACGGTGAAGTCCACGTGGCCCGGGGTGTCGATGATGTTGATCTGGCTGTCTTTCCAGAAGCAAGTCGTCGCGGCGGACGTAATCGTGATGCCGCGCTCTTGCTCCTGCTCCATCCAGTCCATCGTCGAGGCGCCATCGTGTGTCTCGCCGATCTTGTAGTTGATCCCGGTGTAGAACAGGATCCGCTCGGTGGTCGTCGTCTTGCCAGCATCGATGTGAGCCATGATGCCGATGTTGCGGACCTTGGTGAGGTCCGTGAGGACGTCGAGTGCCACTGTCTCTCTTCTCTGCTCAGTGCGTATACGGGGTGCGGTACTTCGGGGCGCGGCTCGCGACCATCAAGGCCACGAGCCGCAGCTCGCGAATTACCAGCGGTAGTGGGCGAACGCCTTGTTGGCGTCGGCCATCTTGTGCATGTCCTCGCGACGCTTCACAGCGGCGCCCAGCCCATTGCTGGAGTCGAGGATTTCGTTCATCAGACGCTCGGTCATGGTCTTCTCCGACGCTGACGCGAGTAGCCAACCAACCAACGCAGCGACAGGGTCGTGGCGCGGTTGGGCTTGACGTCGATCGGCACCTGGTAGGTCGCGCCACCAACACGGCGGCTCTTAACCTCAAGGGCGGGACGGACGTTGTCCAGGCCACGCTTCAAGGTTGCGACGGGGTCGGTACCGGTCTTTTCGCGGCAGCCTTCGAGAGCGCCGTAGACGATGCGCTCAGCGACGGACTTCTTGCCATCCACCAGGACCTTGTTGATCAACTGGGTGACGAGCGGTGAGCCGTAAACCGGGTCCGCGATCAGCGGACGCTTGGGTGCTGGTCCCTTCGTGGCATTACTTCTTCACCCTCTTTGCTCCGTAGCGCGAACGCGACTGGTTGCGGCCCTTGACACCCTGGGTGTCAAGCGAGCCACGAATGATCTTGTAGCGGACACCGGGAAGGTCCTTGACTCGGCCACCACGCACGAGCACGATCGAGTGCTCCTGCAGGTTGTGACCAACGCCTGGGATGTAAGCCGTGACCTCAACGCCACTGGTGAGGCGCACACGGGCGACCTTACGCAGAGCGGAGTTCGGCTTCTTCGGGGTGGTGGTATACACGCGAGTGCAAACACCACGGCGCTGCGGGTTGGACTTCAGCGCAGGACTGTCACTTTTTTGACCTTGTCCTGCCGGCCCTTACGGACCAACTGGTTAATGGTAGGCACTGATTCTCTTCTCAGTTGTCTGTTGTCTATGCGGCTGGCTGTTGAGCTAGGCCGCACTCCTTGATCTTCCTGCGATCCACCGCTCTCCCGAGCGATCTCTAGCAAGCCTCTCCCCCGCACTTCCCATGCCAAAACAAGGCGCTCAAAGTGAGCAACTCGGCTTGGATGGACTGCCCGGCGAAAGGGGGCGTTGACCTCTCGAGGCCAACCATGGGCAGACAGAAGTCCACACACGAGAGACGATGCTACTGCCTGGCTGGCTGAGGTCCAAATCAGTCCGACTATCACGAACTAGCGAAAGTCTGCGAAGATGCTGCGTCTTCGATACCAACCTGTGACCCCGCAGAACAACAACGGGTGGGTATGCCAGCAACTTGCGTTGCGACATACCCACCCGTTTGTCAGTGCCTGACTAGGTCAGACAACTGGCACTACTCAGTAGCGGTCACCATCGACGGCCAGGTCGTCCAAGCGGACAGCCTCACCGGATCCGGGACCGAACTGTGCGTACTCGTCGTAGGCCTCGTAGGCCGGCACGGCGTAGGCAGCTGCCTTGGCCTCTTCGGTGGGCTCCACCGTGAGGTTGCGGTAGCGCGGCAGGCCGGTCCCAGCAGGGATCAACTTACCGAGGATGACGTTCTCCTTCAGACCCAACAACGGGTCCGACTTGCCTTGCATAGCGGCCTCGGTCAGGACACGCGTCGTCTCCTGGAACGAAGCAGCCGACAGCCAGGACTCGGTCGCCAACGATGCCTTGGTGATACCCATCAACTCGGGACGACCGGAGGCAGGCTGGCCGCCCTCGGACACCACGCGACGGTTCTCAGTCTCAAAACGGCCACGCTCAGCAAGCTCACCAGGCAGCAAGTCAGTCTTGCCAGCCTCGATGATCGTGATGCGACGCAGCATCTGACGCACGATGACTTCGATGTGCTTGTCGTGGATCGACACACCCTGCTGGCGGTACACGCGCTGAACCTCATCAACCAAGTGCTGCTGAGTCTTGCGTGGCCCGAGGATACGCAGCACCTGCTTGGGGTCAATCGCACCCTTAATGAGCTGGGTGCCAACCTCAACGTGCTGACCATCCTCAATCAACAGCGTAGAACGCTTGCTGATCGGGTATGCGTGCTCCTCGGAGCCGTCATCCGGCACCAGCAACAGGCGACGTGCCTTGTCCGTGTCCTCAACCTGCACGCGACCGGTCGCTTCAGCGATCGGGGCTACAGCCTTCGGGGTGCGAGCTTCGAAGAGCTCAACAACACGCGGCAGACCCAGCGTGATGTCGTCACCTGCCACACCACCGGTGTGGAAGGTACGCATCGTCAACTGAGTGCCAGGCTCACCAATGGACTGGGCGGCGATAATACCGACAGCCTCACCGATGTCGACCAACTTGCCAGTGGCCAACGAGCGGCCGTAGCACTTGGCGCATGTGCCAACCAGGGACTCACAGGTCAAGACCGAACGGACCTTGATCTCTTCGACTCCAGCAGCAACCAGCTTGTCGATCACGACGTCACCAGCATCGGTGCCGGCGGTAACCAGCACCTCACCGTTGACCTCAATGTCCGACACGATGGTGCGGGCGTAGACCGCAGTCTCGACGTCATCGTGCTCACGCAACGTGCCGTCTTCACCGCGAACACCAATCGGCATCACAAAGCCACGCTCAGTGCCACAGTCGTCTTCACGAATGATGACGTCCTGCGACACGTCGACCAGACGACGAGTCAAGTAACCCGAGTCAGCCGTACGCAGAGCGGTGTCAGCCAGACCCTTACGAGCACCGTGAGTGGAGATGAAGAACTCCAACACCGACAGGCCCTCGCGGAAGTTTGACTTAATCGGACGCGGGATGATTTCACCCTTGGGGTTAGCCATCAAGCCACGCATACCGGCGATCTGACGCAACTGGAACCAGTTACCACGAGCACCCGAGGTCACCATCTTGTAGATGGTGTTGTCCTTCGGCATGTTCTCCTGCAACTCGGCGGCAACTTCGTTACCGGCCTGGGTCCAGATCTCAATGAGCTCCTGACGGCGCTCATTGTCGGTGATCAAACCACGCTCGTACTGGACCTGGACCTTGGCGGCCTTGGTCTCGTAACCCGAGAGGATCTGCTGCTTGTTCTCCGGGGGCAGAACATCCGAGATGGCCACGGTCGTGCCCGAGCGAGTTGCCCAGTAGAAACCGGTGTCCTTCAGTGCGTCCAGCGATGCAGCAACTTGAGCCTTGGTGTAGCGCTCAGCCAGGTCGTTGACGATCTCCGAAAGACGCTTCTTGTCGACGATCTCGTTGACGTAGGCGTAGTCCTGCGGGAGCGCGTCGTTGAACAGCGCGCGACCCATCGTCGTCTCCAGCACGTAGCTGTCGGCGATGCCATCTTCGCTGACGTTGACACCCTCAGGTGCAACGTAGCCAGGAGGCACTGCAGTCTCAGACATGCGCAGACGGATCGGCGTGCCCACCTTGATGGTGCCAGCGTCGAAGGCCATCTGTGCTTCGGCCGGCGAGCTGAACGAACGCAGGTGCTCGTTGCCATCGTCGCCAGTCAATGTCGAACCAGCCGACTCAAGCGTCAGGTGGTACAGACCCATGATCATGTCCTGGGTCGGCATCGTCACCGGACGGCCGTCAGCAGGCTTGAGGATGTTGTTGCTCGAGAGCATCAAGATCCGAGCCTCAGCCTGAGCCTCTGCCGAAAGCGGCAGGTGCACAGCCATCTGGTCACCATCGAAGTCAGCGTTGAACGCGGTGCAGACCAACGGGTGAATCTGGATGGCCTTACCTTCGACCAACTGCGGCTCGAAGGCCTGGATACCCAGACGGTGCAGCGTGGGTGCACGGTTCAGCAACACCGGGTGGTCGGTGATGACCTCTTCGAGGACATCCCAAACAACCGAGCGTCCACGCTCAACCATGCGCTTAGCCGACTTGATGTTCTGGGCGTGGTCGAGGTCGACCAAACGCTTCATCACGAAAGGCTTGAAGAGCTCCAAGGCCATCTGCTTAGGCAGACCACACTGGTGCAGCTTCAACTGCGGGCCGACGACGATGACCGAACGGCCAGAGTAGTCAACGCGCTTACCAAGCAGGTTCTGACGGAAACGACCCTGCTTACCCTTCAGCATGTCGGACAGCGACTTCAACGGACGGTTACCGGGACCGGTCACCGCACGGCCACGACGGCCGTTGTCAAAGAGCGAGTCGACTGCCTCTTGCAGCATGCGCTTTTCGTTGTTGACGATGATCTCGGGAGCACCGAGGTCAAGCAGTCGCTTCAACCGGTTGTTGCGGTTGATGACGCGGCGGTACAGGTCGTTAAGGTCGGAGGTCGCAAAGCGGCCACCGTCCAACTGAACCATCGGGCGCAGGTCCGGCGGGATAACCGGGACGCACTCAAGCACCATGCCGGCAGGCTCATTGCTGGTCTGCAGGAACGAGGTCACGACGCGCAGACGCTTGATGGCGCGGGTCTTCTTCTGGCCCTTGCCGGTAGCGATCAGCTCACGCAGCGAAACAGCCTCAGCGTCCAAGTCGAAGGTCTGAAGGCGCTTCTGCAACGCAGCTGCACCCATACCGCCTTCGAAGTACATGCCGAAACGATCACGCATTTCGCGATAGAGGATCTCGTCGCCCTCGAGGTCCTGGACCTTGAGGTTACGGAAACGGTCCCAGACCTGGTCCAAGCGCTCGACCTGCTGGTCAGCACGACGACGGATCTGGTTCATTTCACGCTCGGCAGCGTCGCGCACCTTGCGGCGGGCGTCAGCCTTGGCGCCTTCGGACTCCAACGTGGCCAAGTCGCCTTCCAGCTTCTTGGCGCGCGTGTCGACGTCGGCGTCGCGCTTGTTTTCGAGCTCCTTACGCTCAACCTCGATCTGTGCCTCCATGGAGGGCAGGTCCTGGTGACGAGCGTCTTCGTCCACGCTGGTGATCATGTACGCAGCGAAGTAGATGACCTTCTCGAGGTCCTTGGGAGCCAAGTCGAGCAAGTAGCCCAAGCGGCTCGGGACACCCTTGAAGTACCAGATGTGGGTCACAGGTGCGGCGAGCTCAATGTGGCCCATCCGCTCACGGCGCACAGCTGCGCGAGTGACCTCAACGCCACAACGCTCACAGATGATGCCCTTGAAGCGGACACGCTTGTACTTGCCGCAGTAGCACTCCCAGTCCCGGGTCGGGCCGAAGATCTTCTCGCAGAAGAGTCCGTCCTTCTCAGGCTTCAGGGTGCGGTAGTTAATGGTTTCAGGCTTTTGACTTCGCCGTGGCTCCACTTGCGGATGTGATCCGCGGAGGCCAGGCCAATCCGCAACTCGTCGAAGAAGTTGACGTCGAGCACGTGGGTCCTTCTTTCGTGAGAACTCGTTAAGTCTCAGATAGTCGTGTGTTCAAACGTGGTGCGTATGCCGTCCCCGGCCGGGGTTGATCTCTCCCCGGCCGGGTCAGCAACTAACTCCAGGCAAGACGCAGTGCGTCAGACCTCTTCAACGCTGCTCGGCTCACGCCGGGACAGGTCGATACCGAGCTCTTCCGCTGCGCGGAACACCTCTTGGTCGGAGTCGCGGAGGTCGATGTGCGTGCCATCGCTGGACAACACCTCGACGTTCAGGCACAAGCTCTGCATTTCCTTGATGAGCACCTTGAAGGACTCAGGAATGCCGGGCTCGGGCACGTTCTCGCCCTTGACAATGGATTCGTAGACCTTGACTCGGCCGGTCACGTCATCCGACTTGATGGTGAGGAGCTCCTGCAGTGCATAGGCAGCGCCGTATGCCTCAAGGGCCCCACCTCCATCTCACCGAATCGCTGACCACCGAACTGGGCCTTACCACCGAGCGGCTGCTGGGTGATCATCGAGTACGGCCCGGTGCTGCGCGCGTGGATCTTGTCGTCCACCAAGTGGTGCAGCTTCAGGATGTACATGTAACCAACCGAAACGGGCTCGGGGTAGGGCTCACCGGAACGGCCATCAAGCAAGTTGGCCTTACCCGAAGCACCGATGGAACGCTCGCCGCTGCGACCCGGAAGGGTCGAATCCAGCAGACCAGTGATCTCGCCTTCGCGAGCACCATCGAACACCGGGCTAGCAACGCGGCTACGCGGTGCTGCTTCGCGGGCATCGGACGGAATCTGAGCAGCCCACTCGGGGTTGCCTTCAATCTGCCAGCCCTGCGAAGCGGCCCAACCGAGGTGCAACTCAAGGATTTGTCCGACGTTCATACGTCCCGGAACACCCAAGGGGTTCAAGACGATGTCGACCGGCGTGCCATCCTCCAGGAACGGCATGTCCTCGACGGGCAGAATCTTGGAGATAACGCCCTTGTTGCCGTGACGACCAGCAAGCTTGTCGCCGTCGGTGATCTTGCGCTTGTTGGCCACGTAGACACGGACCAACTGGTTCACGCCTGGGGGCAACTCGTCGCCCTCTTCGCGGTCAAACACCTTGACACCGATGATCGTGCCGGTCTCACCGTGTGGGACCTTCATCGAGGTGTCGCGAACCTCGCGCGCCTTCTCACCGAAGATCGCACGGAGCAAGCGCTCCTCAGGGGTCAACTCGGTCTCACCCTTAGGCGTGACCTTGCCGACCAGCAGGTCGCCATCGCGAACCTCGGCGCCGATGCGGATGATTCCGCGCTCGTCCAGGTCAGCCAAGACGTCGTCGGAGACGTTCGGGATGTCCCGAGTGATCTCCTCCGGGCCCAACTTCGTGTCGCGAGCGTCGATCTCGTGCTCTTCGATGTGAATCGAGGAGAGGACATCGTCCTGAACCAAACGCTGGCTCAAGATGATCGCGTCTTCGTAGTTGTGGCCTTCCCACGGCATGAATGCCACGAGCAGGTTGCGGCCAAGTGCCATCTCGCCACCGTCGGTCGCAGGACCGTCAGCAAGAAGTTGGCCAGCCTCGACGCGGTCGCCGCTGTTGACCCGGACCTGCTGGTTGTAGCAGTTGCCCTGGTTGGAGCGCGTGAACTTGTCGATGCGGTAGCTGCTGTAGGTGCCGTCGTCGTTCGTCACCTGGACGATGTCAGCCGACACTTCCTGGACCACACCGGCCTTGCCCGCACGGACAACGTCACCGGAGTCGAGAGCGGCACGCCACTCCATACCGGTTCCAACCAGCGGAGCCTCGGCGCGCACCAACGGCACAGCCTGACGCTGCATGTTGGCACCCATGAGGGCGCGGTTGGCGTCGTCGTGCTCAAGGAACGGGATCATCGCGGTTGCGGCAGACACCATCTGGCGAGCCGAAACGTCCATGTAGTCGACCTCATCGGCCGGGACGTCAACTGCTTCGCCGTCCTTGGCGCGAACCAACACGCGCTCCTGGACGAACTTGCCGTCGTCCTCGAGCGGCGCGTTGGCCTGCGCGATAACGAAGCGGTCTTCCTCATCAGCAGACAAGTAGTCAACGTCGTCGGAGACAACGCCACCCTTGACTCGGCGGTAAGGCGTCTCAACGAACCCGAAGGGGTTGATGCGACCGTAGGAAGCCAGCGAACCGATCAGACCAATGTTCGGACCTTCAGGCGTCTCAATCGGGCACATACGGCCGTAGTGAGAGGTGTGAACGTCACGAACTTCCATGCCGGCGCGGTCACGTGAGAGACCACCCGGGCCCAAGGCCGACAGACGACGCTTGTGCGTCAGACCCGACAGTGGGTTGTTTTGGTCCATGAACTGCGACAGTTGGCTGGTCCCGAAGAACTCCTTGATGGAGGCCACAACGGGACGGATGTTGATCAGGGTCTGAGGCGTGATGGCCTCGACGTCCTGAGTCGTCATCCGCTCACGAACCACGCGCTCCATACGGGAAAGACCCGTGCGGACCTGGTTCTGAATGAGCTCGCCAACGCTACGCAGACGACGGTTACCGAAGTGGTCGATGTCATCGACTTCGATCGGCATGTCGACGCGCTCGCCGTCCTTGGTGACGGACAGCGTGGTCTCGCCAGCATGCAACGCCACGATGTACCGGATGGAGGCGACAATGTCGTCGACACCCAGCACGGACTCGTTCAGCGGAGCCTGGACACCCAACTTCTTGTTGATCTTGTAGCGACCAACCTTGGCCAAGTCATAGCGCTTGGGGTTGAAGTAGAGGTTGTCGAGCAGGTTCTGCGCAGCCTCGCGGGTGGGCGGTTCGCCCGGACGCAGCTTGCGGTAGATGTCGAGGAGAGCCTCGTCCTGGTCGGCAGTGTGGTCCTTCTCCAAGGTGAGACGGATCGACTCGTAGTCGCCGAACTCCTCCAGGATCTGGTCACGGGTCCAGCCGAGAGCCTTCAGCAAAACGGTGACGCTCTGCTTGCGCTTGCGGTCGACGCGGACGCCAACCATGTCGCGCTTGTCGATCTCGAACTCAAGCCATGCGCCACGGCTCGGGATCACCTTGGCGGAGAAGACGTCCTTATCGGAGGTCTTGTCCAAGGCGCTCTCGAAGTAAACTCCGGGGCTACGGACGAGCTGAGAGACGACGACACGCTCGGTGCCGTTGACGATGAAGGTTCCACGGTCAGTCATCAAGGGAAATCACCCATGAAGACCGTCTGGCTCTTGATCTCACCGGTCGAGTTGTTAATGAACTCAGCGGTGACGAACAAGGGCGCGGAATACGTCATGTCGCGTTCCTTGCACTCTTCGATGGAGTACTTTGCTCCTCGAAGCGGTGATCCCGGAACGACAGCGACATGGATCCGGAGAAGTCCTCGATCGGAGAGATCTCCTCGAAGATCTCCTCCAGACCGGAACGATCCGGCACATCTGCCCGACCAGAAGCCTGGGCCTCGGCCACGCGGGCCTGCCAGTCTTCGTTGCCGAGCAACCAGTCAAAACTATCTGTTTGTAGAGCTAAGAGGTCTGGCACCTCTAGTGGCTCACGAATCTTCGCAAAGCTCAAACGGCCAGATGCCGTCCGAGCGCTGGACACAGTCTTCTTCGCAGTGCGCGAGGCAGCCAAGGATGGTCCTTCCACGGGCCTGAACAAGCGGTTAGGTCAAACGCACCCCGTAGAATCCCCAAAGAATGTCAGCAAGATGCGAGGATCTCCGAGTAGGGAAATCTCGATCCGAGGCCGGCATCCGCAACGTGTTGCTTGGTGCTGTTGCTAATTGGAGACAGAGTCAGGGCAGCGCAAAGTACTACTGTACACGTGCCATGACTGTGCGTCCAATCGGGCCCGGCGCACCCCCTGCGCCCATCTCGCTTGTCGCACTCTAACGATAGCCCCAGTCCCCGCCATATGCGAGAGGCACCCCGCTGTTGTTGTGGAAAACTGCAGCCCATCCCCTTGTTTTGTGACTGCATACCCCCAGTTGCGCTCGCCTGTCGACTAACCCCGGCAACGCCAAGGGCGAGATCGTCGAAACGATCTCGCCCTTTGAACTAAGCAGTTCCCGGTCAAGCCGGGAGCAACGTCACTTGACGGAGACGGTTGCGCCTGCGGCCTCGAGGGACTCCTTGGCCTTGTTGGCCGAGTCCTTGTCGACCTTCTCGAGGATTGCCTTGGGGGCAGCCTCGACGAGGTCCTTGGCTTCCTTCAGACCCAAAGAGGTCAAGCCGCGAACCTCCTTGATGACCTGAATCTTCTTGTCGCCAGCGGCTTCGAGGACGACGTCGAACTCGTCCTGCTCTTCGACGGCCTCGGCAGCAGCGGCCGGGGCAGCGCCAGCGGCGGCCACGGGGGCAGCAGCGGTGACGTTGAAGGTGTCTTCGAATTCCTTAACGAACTCGGAGAGCTCGATGAGGGTCATTTCCTTGAAAGCTTCGAGGAGCTCAGTGGTGCTCAGCTTCGCCATGGGGGCGTTCCTTCCTGATGGTGCCAAGAGTGGCTGGTGGTGATGTTTGCTGGATTAACCGAATGGTCAAGGATCAGCTGTCCCCATCGCTGGGGTCCGTGTCGCCACCCTCGGCGACGTCGGTGGTGGCCTCGGCGGGAGCATCGGCAGCAGCCGGGCCCTCGGTCTCGACCTTCGCGCGCAATGCCTCGACGACCCGAGCGGTCTGCGAGAGCGGTGCGGCGAACAAGTAAACGGCCTGGGTGAGCGAGGCGTTCATAGCGCCGGCCATCTTGGCCAGCAACGTCTCGCGCGATTCCAGGTCGGCAAGCTTGGTGATCTCCTCGGCGCTCAACGGGTTACCGTCGAGGATGCCGGCCTTGATCACCAGTGCGGGGTTTGCCTTGGCGAAGTTACGAAGGCCCTTGGCAGCTTCGACCGGGTCACCGGTAACGAAGGCGATTGCGCTTGGGCCCTGCAGGTGCTCGTCGAAGCTGGTCACGCCAGCTTCGGCAGCGGCACGCTTGGTCAGCGTGTTCTTCACCACGGCGTAGGTCGCGTGCTCACTCATGGAGGTACGCAGCTCAGTGAGCTGGGCCACGGAAAGTCCGCGGTACTCCGTCAGCACGGCCGCACCCGAGTTGAGGAACTTGTCCTTCAACTCGGCAATGGCTGCATCCTTCTCAGGTGTTGCCATGGGGCCTCCTTCGTCACGTGGTGCCGATCTGTCTGGCTCAACACATGAAGAAAGCCCCGGCGCAGAGGTCACGGGGCTTGGAACGTTAGTCATACATCGGCATGACTTGCTCAAACACTTTGCTCCCTACGCGGGTCGTCCGACATGTCGGAACCTTCGATCTCACTTGCAAGCAAATGAGACGACCGGCGGTCATTGGTACACCTAAAGGTATCGCGGTCGTGGGGAACTCCAAATCGAGTATGCCGTGGTGCTGCGATCGGTGAAATCGCGCTGACCATCGCGCACCGCCAGCAACCCGTAGCCCAGAGCCCAGAGCCCAGAGCCCAGACGAATTGCAGTTATTCGCTCAAAGCGACGCTACTTGGTGCGATTCGTGCGAATAACTGCGAATGGCCCCCTTCACCACATCCGGCGTGCACGACTAAAGGCTGTCTCCAGCAGTGACCTCACACGTTGTGGCTCGCTGAGGTCGCTCCATACCAGCCTGACAACCTCAAGCCCCAGAGAGCGCAATCCGTCTTCTCGCTTCTTCTCGGCAAACAAGTCACCGGCCCTCGCATACTTGATCTGGCCATCAAACTCGACGACTGTGCGCTGATCACGAAAGTAGAAGTCAACCCGGGCGATGCGGCCAGAGGGCAAGGTGAACTCCACCTGGGGCTCGGCAACTGGCATACCCATGATGTGGAAGAGCCATCGGCAGCGAGACTCCCCGGTGACTCCATCTCTGGATTTAGCATTTCGATGACCTGCCTCGGTCGGGCCAGCCCGCGAGCGAATCGCCCAGCGCTCAGCGCCTGCGTGAACTCGGACTGCTGGGCACCTGCGCGGGCTACGGCATCCGCCGAAACCAGCCCCGCTTCAACACCAAAGGCATCCGACACCTGCAAAGCCGCGAGCGAATCCCGCACTCGAAACTGCTGCTCACAAGGCACCAGCCACTCGGTAGCGACTGGGGCATGAAAGGCCACTTTTTCGCTGGTATGCCGTCTGCCACCGTCGAGTGACATCACATGCGAGCGATTGTCGACCCCAAAGATCGGCACGCCGCCGAGCGCCAGAGAACTGTGATGGCTTAGCGCCAGATCACCGTCGGCGCCCATGGCTAGAGCAGAGCGGGCCCTTAACCGGCGCCGCTCGGAGGGCTGGGCTTCGCGCCACGATTGGCCACACAGCACGACCCCGCGATTTAGTCGCGTCAACTCTCTTCGCGTCAACATCCGGTGCAAGGCCTGATGGCTCACGCCCATGCCCAGCAAATCACTGGTGCGGGCCACACCCCCATTAGCCAACAACCATTGGCCTACTTCTCGGTCCATCGATTCATCGTGGCCAATCACCGAGATATGCGCCCAGAGATGTCCACAAGTCACAGGCCGATCGCACTTAGTCGCCGCATGGGCGGCTATTTGCCGCGATTCGGGCGAACAAGTGCGATTCGGCGGGGGTGGGGCAGTGGGTGTATGCGGGGGCAGTGGGGGTATGCGGGGGCAGTGCGGCAGGCGCGGAGCATGCAAGAGGCCCCGAGAGTACGTGAATACTCTCCGGGGCCTTTGCGGGCTAGACGTCTAGAGAATCTGTATCACTCAGACTCAGCCAGCAGCGTCTTGCCAAGCTTGGAGAAGTCCAGCGGGATGCCGGGGCCCATCGTCGTGGCCATGGTGGCCTTGCTGATGTAGCGACCCTTGGCAGCCGACGGCTTCAAACGCATGACCTCATCCATGGCCGCGCCATAGTTCTCGACCAAGGACTTCTCGTCGAAGGAAGCCTTGCCGATGATGAAGTGCAGGTTCGAGTGCTTGTCGACACGGAACTCGATCTTGCCGCCCTTGATGTCAGAGACAGCCTTGGCGGTGTCCATCGTGACGGTGCCGGTCTTGGGGTTTGGCATCAAACCACGCGGGCCGAGGACGCGACCAAGACGGCCAACCTTGCCCATGAGGTCTGGGGTGGCGACGACAGCGTCGAAGTCCAACCAGCCGCCGGCGACCTTGTCCACGAGCTCGTCGGAGCCAACAAAGTCAGCTCCGGCCTCGCGGGCAGCCTCTGCACGGTCGCCGTTGGCGAAGACCAGGACCCGAGCAGTCTTGCCGGTTCCGTGCGGAAGGTTAACGGTGCCGCGGACCAGCTGGTCAGCCTTGCGAGGGTCAACGCCCAAACGCAGGGCAACCTCGAGGGTCGCGTCGTACTTGGTGGTGGAGTTTTCGCGTGCCAAACGAATGGCCTCCACCGGGGTGTACAGGCTGTCGCGGTCGATCTTCTCTGCCGCGGCCTGGTAAGCCTTGCTGCGCTTCATATCTGCTCCTAAAGCATGAGGGAGGTGTGGTTAGCGGACCAGCGCTGGTCCTGCCACGTGCCGATCAAGTGTTGACCAGCGTTAAGTCGAAGGCTCAGGCCTCGACCGTGATGCCCATGGAACGGGCGGTGCCGGCGATGATGCGGCCGGCCATTTCGGCGTCACTCGCGTTGAGGTCAACCATCTTCTGCTCAGCGATTTCGCTCACCTGGGCCTTGGTCAGCTTGCCGACCTTGGTCTTGTGCGGTTCGCCAGAGCCCTTGTTGACTCCAGCAGCCTTCTTGATGAGCTCAGCGGCCGGCGGGGTCTTGGTGATGAAGGTGAAGGAACGGTCTTCGTAGACCGTGATCTCCACTGGAATCACGTTGCCGCGCTGGGCTTCCGTCTCGGCGTTGTAGGCCTTGACGAACTCCATGATGTTGACGCCGTGCTGACCGAGGGCCGGGCCGACGGGAGGAGCGGGGGTAGCCGCGCCTGCCTGGATCTGCAGCTTGATAAAGCCGGAGACCTTCTTTTCTTCTTGGGGGGCATGTTCGGGTCCTTTGAACTGTGTTGCTATGGGTGGTTCGACGAACAGATCAGATCTTAGCGACCTGGCTGAACGACAATTCGACCGGCGTTTCCGGCCAAAGATCGAGACCAGCACCTTGAGCTTTTGCGACTCAGGCAAGATCTCGGAAATCGTGGCTGGAAGGGTCTCGAACGGACCTTCCATAACGGTGACGGACTCACCGAGCTCGAAGTCGACCTCAGGGGCCGGGCGAGCTGAGGCGCCGCCGGACTTGGAGCCAGCTTCACCCTTTTGGCCGCAGGCTCTTCAAAGACCGGAGCGAGCATCGTGTAGACCTCATCAAGGCTCAACGGCGCTGGCTGGTGAGCGTTGCCCACGAAGCCAGTGACACCCGGAGGTGCCGAACGGCACCCCAGGACTCGTTGGTCAGCTCCATCCGCACCAGGACGTACCCGGGCATACGGACGCGGTTCATGACCTTCCTTTGGCCGCCCTTGATCTCGGTAACTTCCTCCATGGGAACTTCGATACCGAAGATGTAGTCCTCCATGTTCAAGGACGTGATGCGGTTTTCAAGGTTCAGCTTCACGCGGTTTTCGTAACCCGCGTAGGAGTGGATCACGTACCAGTCACCGAACTGCGAGCGCAGGGTGGCCTTGAACTCCTCAACGGGATCCACGGGCGCTGCGTCGATGTCAGCCTCAGCGGCTTCGGTCTGCGCTGCTTCATCGACCTCTGCAGTCTGCGCATCGACTTCGTCTGCCGCCTCAACCTGCGAGGGAACATCCTCATCGGCCTGCGGGGTCAACTCCTGCGACATGACCTAGAACCTCTTCCTGAAAATACGGCGACCGCTGAGCGGCCATGACCACCGGCGTACCGGCGTGGTGTCGAATGCGAGCCAGGTGGCTGCGGGGACAACCTCACCCGCCGAAGACAAAGCCCACCAGGCGAGTGAAAATCTGGTCAAGCCCGAAGACAAAGCCCATGATCGCAGCCACAAACACCAAAACAACGATGGTGTAGGTCACCAGCTCGCGCTGCGTAGGTCGCACAACCTTGCGCAGCTCAGCCATCACCTGGGCCGCGAACGACGCCGGGCGAGCGGGCAGACCTGAGCCTGAGCGAGAGCGGTCGACACCGTTGGTGTCATTCGCATTGCTACTGGCCACGTCTCCCTTCCTCGAAAGTGCCGCCGATCATCGACGGGCAGTGAATGCCATCTGTGGATTAACCACATTTCGCAGGGCGCGAGGGACTTGAACCCACAACCGCTGGTTTTGGAGACCAGTGCTCTACCAATTGAGCTAGCGCCCTTCGGCGACTGCGGGGCAGCCGCCAGCGTGGGTGAACTAAACACCCGAACGGGTACTCTACGCGACTACTTCCCCAATATCCACTTGCTCTCGATGAGCGCGAAACCGCACGTATCCAAGCACAGGATGTGGGCGAAGCCGCCACGAGTGACAGAATAGCCCGGTGACCCAGAGCAACGAGACCACCTCCCGCATCTCTGCCCGCCTCAGCGCGATTGCGGAGTCAGCCACCCTGGCCGTTGATGCCAAGGCCAAGGCGCTTAAGGCGCAAGGCGCTCCCGTGATTGGATTTGGCGCCGGTGAGCCTGACTTCCCGACGCCGGATTACATCGTGGCTGCCGCTGTGGCTGCCGCGCAGGACCCGGTCAACCACCGGTACTCCCCCGCTGGCGGACTGCCCGCGCTCAAGCAGGCGATCGTCGACAAGACCAAGCGCGACCCTGGTATGAGGTGGAGACTGCCAACGTCTTGGTCACCAACGGTGGCAAGCAGGCTGTCTACAACACCTTCGCTGCCTTGCTCGATCCAGGCGACGAGGTCATTCTGCCCGCGCCGTACTGGACGACCTACCCCGAAGCCATCAAGTTGGCTGGTGGCGAGGCTGTCGAGGTTTTGCTGGCGATGACCAGGGTTACCTCGTCACCGTGGAGCAGCTTGAGGCCGCCCGCACCGACCGTACGAAGGTGCTGCTGTTCTGCAGCCCGTCTAACCCGACCGGCGCGGTCTACTCCGCGGAGCAGGTTGAAGCCATTGGTCGCTGGGCCTTGACCAACAACATCTGGGTTGTCACCGACGAGATCTATGAGCACTTGCTCTATGACGGTGTGACATCGCCATCCATGCCGGTTGCCGTGCCCGAGTTGGCAGACACCTGTGTCGTGCTCAACGGCGTCGCGAAGACGTATGCCATGACCGGTTGGCGAGTGGGCTGGATGATCGGCCCCAAGGACGTCATCAAGGCCGCCACGAATCTGCAGTCGCACGCAACCAGCAACGTCGCCAACGTGTCTCAGCGCGCGGCTATTGCAGCCCTGCAGGGATCACTGGAGGCAGTGGACGAAATGAAGCTGGCCTTCGATCGTCGCCGCAACACGATGGTCTCGATGCTGAACGAGATCGATGGCGTGCAATGCCCTGTCCCCCACGGTGCCTTCTACGTGTACCCGAACGTCCAGGGTGTGCTCGGCAAGACGATCCGCGGCAAGACTCCGCAGACTTCGGCAGAGTTGGCGACGCTGATCCTTGAAGAGGCTGAAGTTGCGGTCGTGCCAGGTGAGGCCTTGGCCCCAGCGGCTATCTGCGACTGTCGTATGCACTCGGTGACACTGACCTTGCTGAGGGTGTCGGCCGCATCCAGGCTTTGCTGGCTGAGGCCAAGTAGGCCCGAGCCGCCGGCACAAGAACGCCCGCACTGACTTCATGGTCAGTGCGGGCGTTCTTGCATCTAGGCAGTCGTGGGACTTATTCGACGTCGCCCTTGAGCTGGAACGAACTGAGCCGTTGGCCAGTGATCAAGACGCCCAGGGCAGCCACGACAAAGACCCCAATCCAGGCGTATGGCGTGTTGATCGTTGCCCCCACAGCCGGCACGTCGTCGGACAGAGACTGCGCAATAGCCCCACCCATCTTGCCAACCGAGAGATAAGCCAAACCGGTCAGCCAACTAGCAAACAGCGTCTCCAGGATCAAGATGTACACCAAGCCCGCGATCGTCGAAAATTTCACCAGACTGGTCAGCGCGAGGAAGAGCCCGCAATAGGCCAGGCTGGCCAAGGTCGCGCCCACGAACAGTGCACCGGCCACTCCCCAGGACTCAAAATCAAGAATCAGCACCGACATGGCCACCGGCACCGCGCCGAGCACGACTGAGGCAACGGCTGCCACCGCATACTTGCTGAGCGCGATCTTGTAGCGAGACGTGGGCGTGGCCAAGAGATAGACGATCGATCCGTCTTCGATCTCTGGCCCCAACACACCCATTGACAGCAACAGCGCCACCAACGGCAAGATGATGCCCATGCCGAAGATGACTGAGGCAGGCTCAATCAGTGGCTCAGAAAACGGCGAAACTATCGAGGCAAAAATGCTGAAAACGAGGAGCAAGATCGGGGGCAGCAGCACCAGGATCACTCGCTTCTGGCCAAAGACTGCCCTAGCCGAAAGCCGCATGATGGTCGGGCTCATGTCGACACCAGGTAGTTAAAGACCGACTCAATGACTCATCGGAAGGTGCGAACTCGAGCAATGACACGTTGTGCTCCTTGGCCAATCTGGGCAGTTGCGTCGCGAACGCACCGAAATCAACAACCTGCACGCTGATGCCGCCGCGTGGCTCGAGGTTGATCCCTTGCACGCTGGCCAGCGCTAAGAGTGCGCTGGCCAGCGTTCGGTCAGCACTGCTGCGGATCGAATACTGCGTGGGTCGCTCGGTCATCAATCGGCGGATAGCGCCAAAGTCTCCGGAGGCAGCATGTCGACCAGCCACCATGACCTCAACTTGTCGGGCAATCTCTTCCACTTCCTCAAGAATGTGGGAGCTGAAGAGGACCGTGCGCCCCTGGGAGCCCATGCGGGTGAGCAGCCCCATCAGATGTAGTCGCTGTCTTGGGTCGACACCGTTGAACGGCTCATCGAGCAGCAGAACCGAGGGTCATGCACCAGCCCAGCGGCTAACTTGGCCCGCTGCCGCATACCTTTGAATAGGTGCTGATGTTGCGATTCGCGGCATCAGTCAACTCGACAAACGCGAGAGCACGATCGGCGGCCGCACCAGCGTCTTTGAGCCCATGCAATTCGGCCTTGGCCAACACAAACTGGCGTCCGGTCAGATAGCCAAAGCTGATCTCCCGCTCGGGGACCAGGCCCAGCGTCTTGTAGGTCGAGGTGTTGTGCCAGACCGGCTTGCCATCCAGGCTCAACGAACCTGAGGACGGCGCCATGAACCCCGACATCATCGCCAGCAACGTTGTCTTGCCAGCCCCATTGGGCCCAAGCAGGCCCGTCACCCCTGGGCCGATGCTCATCGAGACGTCGTTAACCGCGACGACGTTGCCGTACCAGCGAGAGACTTTTCGATCTCAAGAACACTCATCACTTGGCCTTTCGTCGATAGCTGCGGATCAGCAGCAGTAGTGAGCCCAAGACCAAGGCAATGGAGGTGACCACGTAGAGCAGGATCATGCCGATGCCCTCTGGGGCGCCAAAGAAGGACGCGGTCCCGCCCAACAGCCCCGACTGAATCCCGTCTGCCAAGCTGAATGGCGACAGCAAACCGACGAACTGGCTTAACCCGTCCATCCGGTTGAAGTCGGCGATGGCTTGCACCGCGGAGACAAAGGCCGACGAAACCCACAAGCTGATCAAGATTGCACCGACGGCGAACCCTCGTCGGGTCGTCAGCGCACTGATCAGCCCGGTGACCGACGCGAGAATCACACTCAAGATCAAGACCGAGAGCACCGCGGGGAAGAAGTCGCTTGCTTGATCGGTGAAGTCAGCCTCGTTGGAGACAGCCCCGATAAACATCAACAGCAGCGGTAGCGCCGAAATGGTGAAGATGGCCGTGGCCAGTGATGCGCACCGAATCAGGGCGAAAGCCCACGTGGGTAGCGGTCGTGCGAGATAGAGGAGATGGCCCCGGAGCGCAGATCCCTAGTGAACAAGACCGGCGCTTGGCCGGACACAAAGATCACGATGCCGACGCTGAAGATGTTGATGTAGGTGCTGTAGTTGAGGAACCCTCTGCGAGGCTGACCAGCACGATGATCGAGACGATCACTAGCGCCGGGATCAGCATCAACACGGCCATCGTCATCGGCAAAATCTTGGCGCGGGCTGATCGTCCGATGCCAAATGCTTCAAGTAGCCCCGGCGGAAGAGCGACCAGGCGATCGATCCCTCGCTGAGCCGGCGGCCCTCATACGGTCGATATCCGATGTCGTGGATGACACCGCCTGTGCGACTAGCCACGAGCAGGCTCCCCTCGGAAAATGTCTTGGATCTGGCCGTGCTCAGCCTGAATGCGGACCAGTCCGATGGACAGATCAACGGCAGTGTCGCGAATGGTGTCGCGTGCCTTTGCTGGCTCCGCAAGGCCACGCGGGTCAACCTCAATCAAGTTGCCTCGTGGCCGACACGGTAAACCTTGAGCGGCAAGCGCCTCCCCCATCCGGTGCTGGTTTTGGTCTTCGCCCAGCACCTCAACCAGCAGGACGCCAGTGACTTCGGTGAAGGCCGATGTGGCTTGACTGCGCAGCAACGTGCCCCCGTCCAGCACGATGATGTTGTCGCTGACTCGCTCCAACTCACCGAGCAGGTGCGATGTCACCAAGACCGGAATGCCAAAGTCGTGGCCGATTTTGCTGACCAGATTGAGCATGTCGTCGCGTGAGGCCGGGTCCATGCCGTTGGTCGGCTCATCGAGCAGCACCAACTTGGGGTGATGGGTGATGGCTTGCGCCAATTTGGCGCGTTGCTTCATGCCAGTGGAGTAGGAACCCATCAGCCGATAACGTTCGTCGGCCAGACCGACATGGCGAAGCGTGTCAGCGGCCCGTTCGCGCGCCACATTGGGCGGCAGGCCCGACATGCGCCCCATATGCACGATGAAGTCGATCGCCCGAACATCCGGGGGAAGGCAGTCATGCTCAGGCATGTAGCCCACCAGCCGCCGAATCTCCGTCCCCTGCGTACGTATGTCGTGGCCTAAGACGGCAGCATCCCCGAAGAGGGCGTCAGGAGCCCCAATAGCAGCTTGATCAGGGTCGACTTGCCCGCACCGTTGGCGCCAACAAGCCCCGTGATCCCCGCCCCTATGGTGGTGCTCAGCCCATTCAGGGCTATCAACGAGCCGTACTGCTTCGTCAGGCCCGCAGTTTGAATAACTGTCACACTGTCAGCCTAGCCATTTGTGAGGTATTCCTGTCCTATGACGCGCTCGCTCCAGTCACTGCCCAAGGCCCATTTGCACCTGCACTTCACTGGTTCCATGCGGTTCGCCACATTGACCGACCTTGCTGAAAAGCATGGCGTCCGGCTACCGGCCGGTCTGTCCACGGGTTGGCCGCCGCAGTTGAGCATCGCCGACGAGCGTGGTTGGTTTCGTTTCCAGCGCCTATATGACGCGGCCCGCGCCTGCGTGCGCGATGAGTCAGACTTGCGCCGCCTGGTCCGCGAAGCTGCCGAAGATGACGCATCGGAAGGATCGGGTTGGCTGGAATTGCAGATCGATCCGACGTCGTACGCCGCCGGGATGGGTGGTGTGACCCTGCCCTTGAAGCCGTCCTCGACGAAGCAGCCATCGTGAGCGCCACCGGACCAACGAAGGTAGGGATTGTGGTCGCCGCCAGCCGCACTCGCCATCCTCTGGATGCTCGCACTCTGGCCCGGCTCGCCGCTCGGTATGCCGGGGTCGGCCCTGGCCAAGTCGTCGGCTTTGGCCTGTCCAACGATGAGCGCCGGGGTGACACCACGGAGTTTCACCGGGCGTTCGACATTGCCCATGCGGCTGGCCTGGCTGCCGTCCCGCATGGCGGTGAACTGTTAGGCCCGGCCCACCTGGATGAGATCAGCGAACACTTGCGCCCCCACCGCATCGGTCATGGCGTGCGGGCCGTGGAGGATCCAGAATTGCTGTCCCGACTCATCGAGCAAGGGGTGACTTTCGAGGTGTGCCCCACCAGCAACGTCGCACTAGGGGTCTACCCAGATCTCGCCAGCGTGCCGGTTGCTGCACTGCTTGAGGCCGGCGCAAAGGTAGCCCTCGGCGCAGATGACCCCTTGTCTTTGGCCCTCGCTTGCTAGCGCAGTATCAGAGCGCTCGCGACGACCAAGGTCTAGACGATGCGCAGTTGGCCCAACTGGCTCACGCCTCTGTGCAAGGCTCTCTGGCCCCAGAGGCCACCAAGGTGGAGTTGTACGCCGGGATCAAGGCGTGGTTAGCCTCAGACGCCAACTAGGCCAGCTCAAGGCCGACGAAGACAGGTTCGTTCACCAACTCAACACCAAAGGCGTCCAGCACACCCGCGCGAATCTCGCGCGCCAAGGCCACGACGTCCTCGCTGCCTGCCTCGCCGCGATTGGTGATCGCGAGTGGATGCTTCGTCGAAAGCGTTGCCGCGGCGGGCGCGCCATAGCCCTTGCCGTACCCAGCCTTGACGATCAACCAAGCAGCCGAAGTCTTAATGCTTCCGTCAGCTTGCGGAAACTCCGGGGGCTTGGGCCCTCGTCGCCGAGGAGAGCAGTGGCCTTTGAGCGAACTTCAGCCATCTGCTCGCTGCCGATGATCGGGTTGGTGAAGAAGGAGCCGCATGACCAGGTGTCATGGTCGTCTGGATCAAGCACCATGCCGCGCTGCGCCGTTGGGCCAGGACAGCCTCGCGTGCGGCCTGCAGCGGCACCCGCTCGCCCAACTCAACACCTAGACCGTGGGCCAGCGCCGCATACGCCACTGGCTGGGACATTGAGGTGGGCCGGAGTTGGAACGCGACAGACAACACGATGTAACGGGGGCTCGGGCCAACTCGCCGCCGATGGTCGCCTTTAGCAGGCTGTGTCGGTAGGCAAATTGGCAATCGGCGTTGAACAGGGTTTTGATCCGCTTTTGACCCGGTCATAAACCTTGACCTGCCAGATGGTCTGCGACACCTCTTGGCCGTAGGCACCGACGTTTTGCACGGGGGTGGCACCAGTGCTGCCCGGGATCCCTGACAGTGCCTCAATGCCAGACCATTCCTGCTCGCAAGCTTGAGCGACAAAGTCATCCCACGGCTCGCCAGCCTGAACATGCACGATGACACCACCGCACAGGTCATCTGTTTCCACGGAGATGCCACGAGTGCCCACCTGCAGAACAGTCCCGGCAAAGCCGTCATCCGCCACGACGAGGTTGGAGCCGCCGCCCACAACAAGCAGTGGTGTGCCGGCATCGTCTGCTGCCCGGACGGTCTCGATGATCGTGTCGACATCTTGGGCGAACACGAAGTCTTCGCCCGGCCCGCCGACCCGCATGGTGGTGATCTGGGACAACCGCATGTCGCCCGAGGTCGCCGTCACGGCTGCGCCGGTGCCGTGCGGACAATCGCCAACGCGCGTCCCAGAACCTTGGTGCCCCCGCTTGTCACCGACACCTCAATGGTGACCCGACCAGTCGCCTCGTCAACCTTTTTGACGACACCACCCACCACAATCTCAGCACCTCCGTCAGCGGGCACCTCCACCGGGCTTGTGAAGCGGGTCGAGTAAGAAACGATCGAGGTAGGGTCACCCGTCCAGCCCGTCACGACCTCAATGGCGGCGCCCATCGTCCACATACCGTGCGCAATAACGTTGGGCAAGCCGACAGACTTGGCAAAGGCTTCGTCCTGATGGATCGGGTTTTGGTCTCCGCTGGCATTTGCATACGCGACCAGACGGTCTCGGTCCACGGACACCGTGATCCCGGGCAACTCCTGCCCCGGCTGCACGTTGAGTAGGTCAACACTCGCGACTGCTCCCCTCGGATCACGATGGTCGATGACGCGGTGCACACAGGCGAACCATCTGCATCGCTCAGCTCACTGCGGGTCGTCACCATCACGTGGCCTCCGGCGGGCCGAACGGCGTCGACGTGCAGCACGGCCGAAATCTGCATGCCAGCAACAATCGGGGTGTGGTGCGTGAATGACTGCTGGCCGTGCACGACCGGGTGAAGTCGATCCCGGCCTCAGGGTCTTCGATCAGCTGAGCATCGGCCTTTTGGGCGATCACCACGGCGAAAGTAGGCGGCGCCACCACATCGTCAAAACCGGCATCTCGTGCGGCCCGTGCATCGTGATGCATCGCGTTGGTGGCCCCCACGGAGGAAGCAAACTCGCCCACCCACTCTGCAGTGACGTCCACCGGCGGCAAGGGCGGAAATTCACGCCCCATGAAGTCTTCGTTAACGGCCATGGCTTCACCCTATCGGGCTGCGCCGACAAGCCCCCACGACACGACAAAGGGCCGCCTCCCCGCAGTGGGAGACAGCCCTTTTCCTCGTTGAGAAACGCTAAATCAGCGGGTCTCGCGGTGAGGCGTGTGTGCACGGCAACGCCAGCAGAACTTCGCCAATTCAAGCCGATCCGGCGTGTTGCGGCGGTTCTTCTTGGTGATGTAGTTCCGCTCCTTGCAATCCGTGCAGGCCAGGGTGATCTTCGGGCGGATGTCGCCACTCTTGCTAGCCACGGGGCAACCTACTCTCGACTTCTTGGAACGGTGGATGATGCAAATGTAGTAGCGGGAGCGGGACTCGATCCCGCGACCTCACGATTATGAGTCGTGCGCTCTAACCAGCTGAGCTACCCCGCCATGGGCAGGAACCACTAGGTGACCAGTGGGCTACCAGAGCCCCCAAACGGAATCGAACCGTTGACCTTCTCCTTACCATGGAGACGCTCTACCGACTGAGCTATAGGGCCCTGCTTCGCGCCAGTAAACATCACCGGCGAGCAGCGCTGTGCAAGATTACACAATCATGGGGGTGATCATGAAATCGAGTCCGCGAGCGGCACAACTTGACCGGTCAGGTGCACTCGGTCACCCGATCGGTTCGTCACTGATAACGCCACTCGATCGTCGGTCATTCCCGCGCGGAATGCAACTGTGGAGCCAAGCAGGATCGGCTTGCGAAACTCAACCGACACGGTGTGATTAGCCGGGATGCGCCCCTGCAGAGCAGCCATCACCTTGGCATGCGTCCACATGCCATGTGCAATAGCTGTCGGGAAGCCGAACGCCTTGGCGGCTAGCCCCGACATGTGGATCGGGTTCACGTCGCCAGCAACAGCCGCATACCGACGACCCAGGTCGGTCGTGGTCCGCCACTGAGCCCATTGCTGCAGCGCAACCTCAGCGCCGCCAGGGTCTCAGCCTCGGGAGAACCAGCCTCGGCAGCCCCGTCGCTCGGCATCGAGGCGCCTTTGACCAGGTATGTCGAGGTGCCGCGCCAGACAAGTTCGTCACCAACGCGGGCTTCGCCGACCAGGTCGAGGGTCAGGCCGGAGCGATGAGGCGCCATATTGGTCGCCGAGCTGGACAGGGTGACCTTTTCGGCAACTCCAACCGGGCGCAAGACGGTCATCTCGTTGGCGACATGCACCATGCCGGCCATCGCAAACGGGAAGTCTCGCGCCGCCATCAGGTGCACCTGCAGGGCAAAAGTCTGGACATGCAGGTAGGTGCCTGGCACGTCATTGGTGAGCGTTAGCCCGACCAGGTGGGCATAGTCAGCGAGGTCGTTTATGTCGAAACTCACATCCGCCACCATCACGGTCCGCTCTGGCAGGTCCGCCTTCGCGCCGCCGCGGCCCCGTGAACTGACCGCGGCCTTCGCGATAGCGAGCCCGATTGGCGGCAACTCTGTGAGCAACTCGACATTAAGGTCCGATGCCATGGCTCACGCTCCGATCTGAGACTGCCCGCAAACCCGCAGGACTTGGCCAGAAACAGCCTGGCTGGCTGGATCCAAAAGTAGCCAATTGCCTCGGCAACGTCGACTGGCAGACCACCCTGCTGCACGCTGTTGAAGCGCCGCGCAAACTCTCGAGTGGCCGCCGGGATCTTGCCGGTCATTTCGGTCTCGATAAACCCGGGTGCAACCGCATTCACAGTGATCTCGCGGTCGTTAAGTTCGCCAGATAGCGAGCGCACGACCCCGATCACACCTGCCTTGCTGGCCGCATAGTTGGTCTGGCCTCGGTTGCCCGCAATGCCACTGGTTGATGCGACGCCCACGATGCGACCGCCGTCAGTCAGCCCACCAGGCAAGCCTGGGGTCAACAAGACGTCATTGATCCGCAACTGGGCGGCGAGGTTGACGTCCAGGACGCTGCCCCACCGCTGCTCGTCGGTGTTGGCTAGCAGCTTGTCGCGGGTGATGCCAGCGTTGTGGACGATGCCGTAGATCTTGGCCTGCTGGCCGAATCGGCTGGCAACATGCTCAACAATCCGCTGACCTGCTTCGGGGCCGGTGATGTCGAGTTGTAGCGCGGTGCCACCCAGGTTGTTCGTCACCTTGGCCAAGGCATCCCCAGCTGCCGGGATATCAACAGCCACGATGCTGGCGCCATCACGGGCCAGGGTTTCGGCGATACCGGCGCCGATGCCGCGGGCGGCCCCGGTAACGACCACAATCTGGCCCTCCAGAGGTCGGTTAACAACCTCAGGCACCGAGCCCGACGCACCGACCACGATCGGCTGCCCACTGACATACGCGGAACGCCCCTCAAGGAGGAAAGACAAGGTAGAGGCCAGGGCGGTCCCGGTCACGCCCTGCTGGATCCGCACAAGGTTGGCGGTGCCGCCCTTGCGCATCTCCTTGCCAATGCTGCGGGTGATTCCCTCTAGCGCCTGGGTGACCGCACTGTGCTCAACACCCTGGTCGGCAGCCGGGTCAGCCCCAATGATGATCAACCGTGCCGAAGACTCAAGGGCCTTCAGTGCTGGGCGCACCAACGCGCGCACTTGCTCCAGATCTGCGATCTGGGTGGCATTGCTGGCGTCCACGATCAGAGCGCCAATCTTGCTTGAGTATGCCGGGGGCTGGGCTCGGGCATTCTCGTCTTCTGTGCGTGACTCGGGGGTATCCACCAGCGCCTGCTCGTGAGCCTGGCCCAGAACCTCGAGGGCATCGGCGGTCACCGAGGCGCCCTTGATGACGCCGAGGACAATTGGCCCGCTAGGCCCGGTGCGCCCACGGCGCAGTCGGGTGGGCTGCGGCAACCCAGGCTGGGAAGTCACAGCCTTGCCCAAGGGGTTCTTGGTGATGGTGGTGTAAAGATCTGCCATCAGAGGGCCTCCAAAATCGCGACGACGCCCTGCCCACCGGCAGCGCATACGGAAATCAAGCCACGGGTGCCAGGGCCCGCAGCGTGCAGTTGCTTGGCCAGAGAGGCAACAATGCGCCCTCCGGTGGCGGCGAACGGGTGCCCTACGGCCAACGACGAGCCGTTGACGTTGAGTTTGCTGCGGTCGATCGAACCGACCGGGGCATCCAGACCAAGGCGGTCGCGAGCGAAGTGTTGCGACTCCACGCCGCCAGGGTGGACAGCACCGTGCCGGCGAAAGCCTCGTGGATCTCGTAGTAGTCGAAGTCGGCCAGCGTGAGGCCCTGGCGGGCAAGCATCCGTGGGACGGCGTAGGCCGGGGCCATCAACAGCCCTTCGTCGCCGCTGACGTAATCCACAGCAGCCATTTCGGAGTCGACGACCTTGGCCAGCGCCGGGTAGTTGTTGGCCTGTGCCCATTCTTGTTCGGCCAAGAAGACAACGCTGGCGCCATCAGAGAGGGGGTTGAGTTGCCGGCAGTCATCGTGGCGCCTTCGCCCTTGCCGAACACCGGGCTCAACTTCGCAAGCTTTTCAACCGAGGTGTCGGGACGCAGGCCCTGATCGCGAGCCAACCCGAGGAAAGGAGTCACCAGGTCATCGAAGAAGCCGTTGTCCCAAGCGGCAGCCAGGTTGTGGTGGCTGGCAGCAGCCAACTCGTCCTGGGCTTCACGGGAGATCTCCCACTTCTTGGTGGTGATCGCCTGGTGCTCACCCATCGACAGACCCGTCCGCGGCTCGGTGTTTCGCGGGCTTTGCGGAGCCAGGTCGCCAGGGCGAATGCTGACGAGCGCCTTCAACTTGGCCGGCGTGGTTTTGGCGTGGTTTGCCTTCAACAAAGCCTTGCGCAGACCCTCGCTCACAGCGATCGGCGCGTCACTGGCACTGTCGACGCCGCCAGCAATGCCGTTGTCGATCTGGCCGAGGGCGATCTTGCCCGCAATTTGCACGGCAGCCTCAAGACCCGTGCCACACGCCAGTTGCAGGTCGTAGGCAGGGGTGGAGGGCGATAGCGCCGACCCGAGCACCGACTCACGAGTCAGGCTGAAGTCGCGGGAGTGCTGGGACCGCCCCGGCGGCAACTGCGCCCACGCTCTGACCGGCCAGCCCAAACCGAGCAACCAAGCCGTCGATGGCGGCGGTCAGCATGTCTTGGTTCGAGGCCGAAGCGTACTTTCCACCGGCCTTGCCAAACGGGATCCGATTTCCACCGACGATGACCGCCGTGCGTGGAAGATTGCGGACGTCCGGGTTTGATGCGCTCTCGGGCGCGGAAGCGGGGGAAGTCATAGGTGCAGGCTCCTGAAAGTGCGGCGACATTGGGCAACTAACCGGTACTGACGGTAGCAGTAATTGATGTTTATCCGATACCGGACGTAGCAGATACAGCAAGTACTAGGTACTGTATGACACATGAACGCCCCGAGCAGCACCAAAACAACTGCTCCCCGCGATGGCCGTGACGCGCGCTGGGAGGTGCACCGCCAAGAGCGACGTCGTGAACTCGTTGAGCACACCCTGCGCGCGATCCGGCGGCACGGGCCCGGCGTCGGAATGGACGAAATCGCTCTTGAGGCTGGCACGTCCAAGACCGTCCTCTATCGCCACTTCGGCGACCGGATCGGCATCTACGTCGCCGTTGTTGAAGCCGTGGACGCCCTCATCCTCAAGGACTTGGGCGAGGTCGCCGATCATGCCGGCTACGCCCCCGATGGGTCTGTGGCCGATGTGACGGGCTTCGTGACGGCCATGGTGCAGACATACCTGCGGTTGATTGAGCGCGACCCCGAAATTTACGCCTTCGTGGTTAGCCGCCCGCTGCTCGACCCCGCGGCACTAGACGCCTGTGGGAGTCGCGTTGACGACCCAGTGCTCACACTCACCGGCCGGATCGGCGATCAACTGTCGTCCATCTTGACCGCCCACCTGCGGCGCAACGGCCGCAACACCGATCCTGCAGTCACCTGGGGGCACGGCATCGTGGGATTCATCCGCGCCGCCGCCGATCACTGGGTGACTCATGGACCCTCTCAACGCAGCGCCGAAGACGTCACGTCTGCGGTTCTTGCCATGCTCGGGCCGGCTCTGCACCAAGCCGGGCCCGATCAGCAGCGCAACCACTAGTAATTCCTCCCCTGCCAATGACGCCATCTGGAGGAAGCATGACAACCCTCGACTCGACCAAATCCCACCTTGAACCGGGCGCTGGGCCCGGCGAGAACATCTCCGAGTTGGGCCGCAGCCTTCGCGTGGCTACCGGCGGCCGCTACGGCTATGTCCGCGACCTAGCTCGCGACATTCTGCCGCCAGAAATCATGGTGCGCCGCGCGGACATGTCAATCCAGGAGGCCCGCGATTGGTGCCGGGACAGCCTGCAAATCCTGACCGAAAACGGGCTTTCCACGAGTGGCTACCCGAAGGAGTTCGGTGGCCTAGGTGATGTGGGGCGCTCAGCCGTCGACTTTGAGATGGCCGCCCACGGCGACCTCTCGACCACAGTGAAGTCCGGTGTGCAGTTTGGCCTCTTTGGCGGTGCCGTCGTTAACCTCGGCACCCAGTGGCACCACGACACCTACCTGGCCGACATCATGTCGGTGCGTTTGCCTGGCTGCTATGCGATGACCGAGATCGGCCACGGCAGTGACGTCGCCTCCCTGCAGACCACCCTGACGTATGATGCCGAGACCTCAGAACTCGTCGTCAACAGCCCGACCCGGCTCTCCCAGAAGGCCTACATCGGTGGCGCCGGACAAGATGCTCGGATGGCCGTTGTCTATGGCCAATTGTGGGTCGGCGAGGACTGCCACGGCGTGCATGCCGCGATGGTGCCGATCCGCGATGAGGATGGCGCCGACCTGCCCGGTGTGACCACCGGCGACCACGGCGCCAAGGGCGGACTTGCCGGGGTCGACAACGGCACCCTGCTCTTTGACCACGTGCGGGTCCCCCGCCAGATGCTGCTCAACCGCTACGGCGGCATCACCGAAGACGGCGTGTACGAAAGCGACATCGAAAACCCAAACCGCCGGTTCTTCACCATGCTCGGCACCTTGGTCCGTGGCCGGATCAGCATCGCCGCTGGTGGCGGGGCGGCAGCACGCAAGGCGCTGTCCATCGCGACTCGGTATGCCACGATGCGTCACCAGTTTGAGGCCCCAGGGCATGACCCCGAGGTGCTCCTCATCGACTATCTCGCCCACCAACGCAAGCTTTTCCCAGCCATCGCCACCGCATACGCGCTGATGTTTGCGCAGAACGAACTGGTCGAGCGCCTGCAGATGCTCAGCGAGGCACCCGAGAAGGACCAAGAAGCGCAGCGTGAGTTGGAGACGCGGGCTGCTGGGATGAAGGCGATGTCCACCCGCTTCGCCAACGACAAGATCCAGATGGCGCGCGAAGCCTGTGGTGGCGCCGGCTATATGGCCGAGAACGGCTTCACCCTTTGCGCCGCGACGCCGATGTCTTCGCCACCTTTGAGGGCGACAACACGGTGCTGCTCCAGCTGGTCGCCTAGGGCCTGTTGACCAACTACAAGGAAACCTTCGGCGACCTGGACTCCAAGGGCATGGTGCAATTCGTGGCCCGGTCTTTTGGTGGCGCAGTCATCGAACGCACAGCTGCCAGGCCGCTGATCAACCGACTCATTGACGCCGCTAGTCGTCGCTCTGAAGAGGACACGCTGCTCGACCGGGGCTGGCACCTGTCGATGTTCGAAGACCGCGAGCGCCACGTCTTGGAGACCGTCGCCAACCGGATGCGGGCGGCAAGCAAGGCCGGCAAGGATTCGTTCGACACGTTCAACGACGTGCAGGACCACGTGCTGATGGCCGCTCGGACACACATGGATCGCGTCATCCTCGAGGCCTTTGTCGCGGGCATTGACGCCTGCGAAGACCCGCACGCTGCGGCCCTGCTGACCCAGGTGTGCGACCTCTATTGCTTGAGCAGCCTGGAGGCTGACGCGGGCTGGTTCCAGCAGCACAACCGGATGTCGGCGACGCGGGCCAAGCGGTCACTGCTCAGGTCAATGCGTGCTGCAAGGAGCTCCGCAGCGACGCGATCCCGCTCGTTGAGGGCATGGGCTTCCCGGTGGAGTGGCTGGGCAGCTCAATGCTGACCGAGGACCGCTGGACCCGCTAACGGACACCTTCGATCGCACTTTTCCCGCTGATCGCGTGTAATTCGCAGCGATCAGCGGGAGAAAGTGCGAACGCACGATTCTGAGGCGCCCGCGGCATGCAAAGGACTCCCAACCAGATAGCCCCGGTTGGGAGTCCTTGGTTGTGCGGGAGCTCAGGTCTCAGGCCTGGGCGTCCTCAATGACCTCATTTAACTTGTCCGTGATGATGGCCAACTCTTCGGAGGTGATGGTCAACGGCGGCGCCAAGCGAATTGTCGAGCCGTGGGTGTCCTTAGCCAGCACCCCTTCTTGGCCAACTCCTTGCAGGCAGCCTTGCCAGTCATCAACTCGGGGTCGATGTCAACGCCGGCCCACAACCCGCGGACGCGGACGCGGACGACGCCGTTGCCGAGGTGCTTCGACAGCCCCTTACGGAACTGCTCTTCAAGGTGGCAGCATGCTTCTGAAACTCACCAGTGGCGAGCAACTTCACGACGGCGTGGCCAACAGCCGCAGCCAACGGGTTGCCACCGAAGGTCGAGCCGTGGGTGCCCGGCGTGATGACATCCATTACGTCACGGTTGGCGGCTACAGCCGAGACCGGAACGATCCCGCCACCCAGAGCCTTGCCCAGGGTGTACATGTCGGCTTCGACGTTTTCGTAGACGCAAGCCAGCGTGGTGCCGGTACGACCCAGACCCGACTGAATCTCATCAGCGATCATCAACACGTTCTGCTCGGTGCACAGCTCGCGCAGTCCGGGCAGGAAGTCGACCGGAGGAATCTGCACTCCTGCTCACCCTGGATTGGCTCCAGCAGCACGGCGGCGGTGTTCGGCGTGATGGCAGCCTTGATCGCGCCCAAGTCGCCGTACGGAACAGCCTTAAAGCCGGGGGTGTAGGGACCGTGGTGGTCCCGGGCCTCGGGGTCATCCGAGAAGCTGACGATGGTCGTGGTGCGACCGTGGAAGTTGCCGTCCATCACGATGATCTCGGCCTGACCGGCGGGAATGCCCTTGCTGAGGTAACCCCACTTGCGAGCAATCTTTAACGCAGTCTCAACGGCCTCGGCGCCGGTGTTCATCGGCAGGATGGACTCTTTGCCGACCAACTGGCCGAGGGCCTCACAGAACGGGCCCAACTGGTCGTTGTAGAACGCACGGCTGGTCAGCGTGGAACGGTCCAACTGGTCTTTGGCTGCGGCCACCAGGTCGGGGTGACGGTGGCCAAAGTTCAGCGCGGAGTAACCCGACAAAGCGTCGAGATATCGGTCGCCTTCAACATCGGTGACCCAGATGCCATCGGCCTGGTTCACCACCACCGGCAGCGGGGAGTAGTTGTGGGCAGCCACCTGGTCTTCCAGGTCGATAAAGGACTGATTCGTGTTCATCGCGGTCTCCGTCATGTCTCCAGCCTAGGGCCACGACCTGGGTGCGCGCAGTCCAGGTCTCGTGTGTTCTTGCTCTCAATATTATGCACTATTCAGTATGGGTATACGTGCGCCCGCGGTCAGTCACGCCTCGAGGGCGACGCCACGCTGCTCAGGCAGCAAGAATGCGGCAGCCGCGGCAATCGCAAAGGCGGCCGCAAAGATCGTGAACAGCCCAACCTGACCGAAGGCGGCAAGGAAGATCGGCACCGACAGGGGCGCGACGATCGACGCTATGCGGCCGAATCCTGCTGCCGCTCCCGCCCCACTGCCCCGCACAAGCGTTGGGTAGACCTCCGGTGTGACCGCATACAAGGCACCCCACGCTCCGAGGTTGAAGAACGACATGGCGCAGCCAGCCACCAGGATCATCGTCACCGAGTCGGCCATGCCAAAGCCGACGGCCGCGATCGCTGAGCCGATCAGCATGGTCGCCAGCGTAGGTCGGCGGCCCCACTTTTCGATCAGCACAGCAGACAGGGCGTAACCCGGCAGTTGGGCCAACGTAATGATGAGGACGTATTCAAACGAGCGCACCAAGTCGAAGCCGCGGTCAACCAACAGGGTGGGCAACCAAATGAAGGCACCGTAGTAGGAGAAATTCACAAAGAACCAAACCAGCCACAGCCCGGCAGTGCGGCGTCGATATTTCGGGCTCCACAGTTGGCCTTTCCCGGCCCCGCTGACTGCTGGAGTCGAGCGCGATGGCGTTGTCGGCACCCCAGCCGACTTTTCAAACGACGCGACTACCGCCTCGGCTTCACGGGTGCGACCGCGCCGCTCAAGAAAGATCGGGGACTCTGGCAAGCCAATTCGCAAATAGATCGCGTAGAAAGCTGGCACCAGGCCAACCAAGAATGCATAGCGCCAGCCATTATCAAAAGGCTGGACCACGAAATAGCCCAGCAGCGCGGCCATAATCCAACCCACGGCCCAAAATGCCTCCAGGATGACGACCATCCGGCCCCGGATCTTGGTGGGCGACAGTTCGCTCACCAGTGTTGAAGCCACCGGCAACTCAGCCCCAAGTCCCAGACCCACGATGAAGCGCAACAGCAGCAGAACCGCCAACCCGGTCACAAAGGCTGATGCGCCAGTGGCCAGGCCGTACAGCACCATCGTGGCGGCGAACACAGTGCGGCGACCGTAGCGGTCTGCGAGGCGTCCACCCAGAGTGGCGCCAATCGCCATACCCACGAATCCGATGGAAAGCAGGAAGGACTGTTGAGTCTTGTCTAGCGACCACTCAGCGGCCAATGCTGCCCCGACGAAGGAGATGAGCCCGACGTCCATCGCGTCGAGAGCCCACCCCACTCCAGACCCGAGCAAGACCTTGCGGTGCTTCTTAGTGAAGGGAAGTCGACCCATACGCTCAGCACGGGTAGGCAGGCGTTCATGGCCCGGGGCAGGGGTACTCATAGGCACATCGTAAAGCCGCAGATCGCTTGAGACAGCAGAAGCGGCCAGTCCCTCGGGGATCTGGCCGCTTCACTTGCAGTGGCAGGTGCAGGATTCGAACCTGCGTAGGCGTACGCCGGCGGATTTACAGTCCGCTTCCATTGGCCGCTCGGACAACCTGCCGTGGAACCGGATGAAACAATAACAGGCATCGGCGCTGCATACTTAATCGCGTCGGTAAACACCCCATGAGCAGGAGGACAAGATGGCAGATTCGTCGTTCGATGTCGTGAGCAAGGTCGATCGTCAGGAGGTCGCCAACGCTGTCAATCAGGCTGCCAAGGAGATCGCTCAGCGGTATGACTTCAAGAACGTAGGCGCCTCGGTTGAGTTCTCTGGCGAGGTCGTCAAGATGGCTGCTAGCTCCAGCGAACGGTGCAAGGCCGTGCTGGACGTCTTGCAAACCAAGCTGGTCAAACGGGGCGTCTCGCTGAAGAGCCTCGACCTTTCTGGCGAAGGAGAGCCCCACCCCTCGGGCAAAGAGTATCGGCTCGAAGGCGCTTTGAAGGAAGGTCTCACTCAAGAGCAGGCCAAGAAGATGACCAAGCTGATCCGCGACGAAGGCCCCAAGTCGGTCAAGGCACTGATCCAAGGCGATGAGTTGCGGGTTAGCTCGAAGTCCCGTGACGACCTGCAAGCTGTGCAGCAGTTGCTGCGCGAGGCCGACCTCGATGCCGCCGTGCAATTTACTAACCGACGGTGAAACAAACCGCCTGCGTGTGACATAGGGCGAATAACGCAGGCAAAGAAGCCGGCGCGACATGCAGGAGGGGATGAGCGTGAGTTGGTACGGAGGACTTGAACCTGAGGGCCCGCCTGAAGACACCGCGGACGTGGGGTTCGAACGGTTATTTGCCGAGCACACGGATGCGATCTTTCGCTACTTCGTACGCCGGGCGCCACGCCAGGACTGCGCGGACCTCACCGCCGACGTGTTCGCGATCGCGTGGCGCAAATACGACGCGATCCCGAGCCAGTTTGAGTTGCCGTGGCTGTACAAGACGGCAAGTAACGTCCTGGCGAACTACCGGCGCAAACCGCGCCTGACCCTCTTAAGCGATGAAGGCTGGGCCCACACCGAAGCGACTCGACTGACCGAGGATGACAACCCGTGCGATGTCTACTTGGCCAATTCGTCGTTGAAGTCGGCACTACTGCAGCTGAAAGACCGAGATCGACAGGTCCTGCTGATGAATGCGTGGGAAGGCCTTGACGGGCAAGAACTCGCACTCGCACTCGGTATGACGCGTGGTGGTGCGGCGGCAACGCTGTCCCGAGCCCGTGCTCGGTTCCGCACCGCTTTGGCAACTCAAGATGCTTCCGCATCTGACTCACCCCTGCGAACAACCCTCTCTGAGCCCAGGAGAACATCATGAGTAACGACGACAACGCCTTCAACCAACTACGCGACGCCGACCCTGGCCGGGGCGCATCGGCAGATCGTGCCGCGATCCGCGCCAAGCTTGAGTCATCTTCCGCATCTGACAACGGGGCCGACACGCTCACCTTTGAACCGCACGGCCGCAAACCAGCCAACAAGACCCGGGCCATGCTCGCCGTCGCGGCAAGCACGGCACTGATCGCGGGCGGCGGTGGATTCTTGATTGGCCAGGCCGCCGATGACTCCGCCCCTGGGAACGCCACTCCAGCCTCGCAAGGTGGCCTCGAAGTAGTCGATCCGCTCACTGGCGGCTTCGATCTGCCGGCCGAGGAAATCGGCGGAGGGGCCACCTACACCTCTGGTCCGTTCGGCGGCGACAGTGTGGCTCTAACCGGCGGCGAAGACCTGCCTAGCGAGGGTGGCACCGCGGAGGCCTTTACGTATGAAGCCGATGGCGGGTCATCCGAAGAGGCTATGACGGCTGTTGCGCAAGCTTTGGGCATGGAAGGTGAACTTGTCACCGCCTATGGTGAAACACAGTTTGTGGGTGACGGCGAGAGCTTGTACACCTACTTCAATGGTCAGTCGGTTTCGTTCGGCTACATGAACGACTACATCACCGAGTATTGCGAAGAGAACGTCTCTGAACAGGCTGACTACCTCGAGGAATATCCCGCAGAAGCCGAAGGCTGGCCGATCCTGGACGCCGAGAAGTGCCAGGACCCGGGCGACGAGGAGCCAACCGATGACGAAGCGAAGGCCATATCGATGGACCTCTTCACCGCCTTCGGTGTGGAGATAGACGCAGATGACCTCGAGGTCGACCGCTACGGCGGAATCGTCAACGTGTTTGGCGAGGGTCAAGACGCCTACTCGTACTACAACGTGGAGGTCAACTCATTAGGCATCGTCAACGCCAACGTCGACGTTCCTTCCGAAAAGGTGTCACTGGGTGAGTACGCGTTGATCGCGCCGAACCAGATCGCCGAACGCCAAAACGACCCCATTCTGGGACGGGTTTGGATAGAGCCAGAGGCCTACATGGACGAGTCGTTTTGGGAGGACATCGACTGGGACGACATTCCAGAACCACCGGAGCCAGTCGCTGGAGAGCCGCTGCCGATCATCGGAGCCACGGCAGACATCGAGAGCTATGAGCTATCGACGGGCACCTTGCAGCTGGAGATGGGCATGCCTTACGTGGTCCCGATCTACGACGTGACCACCGTCAACGGTCAGCACGTGTATGTGCTCGCTCTGGCAGACGAAGCCATCAACCTGCTGGAATAGCCTCCAGCAGCATACGAAAGAGCGGCTAGTGGGATCGCCCACTAGCCGCACTTTCATGCTCAATGGCGTCATCACCATTGGCCAGCACAATCTCGGAGAACACGCCGTTGCCCAACTCGCCAACACCAGTGGTGCCCGAACCAAGAACGTCCGTGCCGCTCAAGAACCCATCCGGTTGCGTCTCAGTGACCAGATATGGTGCCCGGCACCAAACCAGTGAACGAATACTGGCCCAGCTCGTCCGTCGTCGTGGTCACCACTGTGGATCCGCCCCCAAGAAGAAGAAACATTCATCTTTACTCCCCCTCGCGGGCCCTCCAAACTTCGCCCAAAACAGACAGACCGTCCGTCAGTGACCTTCGGACACCAGCAGGCAACAACCCGGAGTTGAGGCTCGCGCTCACCGTTGCCATCGTCGACTCAAATGGCAAAGTCCTGGGGAACGCCAACATCGTTAGTCGAGCTAAGGCATCTGGCCCCATCGTGGGCTGCAGGCCAGGAACGTCACGCACGAAACGATTCACATACTCCTGCAGTAACTGGGGGTCGCCGCTGAGCCAAAATCCTTGACCGATCGCATTGCGCTCGTGGTTGGACAGCCCAGCGCCGGTCAACTGCGCCCACGCCCAACGCTTGTCTCCCGCGCCGGGCAGCGCAGCCCGAGCAGTCAGCGCGCCCAGTCGACCAGCCAACGACGAGTCCCGGTCAGCCTCAGCCGCAATCTCGTGACGCTCAATCTGCCCCAAAGTAGCCAGCGATCGCAGCATCAACCACCGCAGGTCTCGGTCATTAGCCAGGCCAGCAGGCAACTCCCAGCCTACCCGCCAGCGGTGCAATAGATTGGCGTTCTGGTGGTCGACACCAGCAGGCGAGCGGCCTCGATCTGCAACTCTCCATGCTCGGATGCCCGCTCCCAGCACTCCTGCCCGACCCATGAAATCCGATCTCGAGATTCCACGTCACCGACCAGGTACTCCGGGACCAGCCTCGACCCGATGAACCTACCCAGGTGCGTCACGATCGATGGCTCGCCTTCACCGGGCAAAGCAGCGCACACCACGTCAGTGACGTATGCGGGGGTGACCCGCGATTGCGCCAAACCATCGATCAGCGCAGACCAAATGACTGCCCGATGAGTCGCGTCATCAATCACTGGCAAAACCTGGGGCATGACTGCCAGGCTTTCCTCGTCAAAGACCACTCGAGCCCAGGTCAGGTCCGCGGCGTTCGGCACGATGACTGACTCGGCAGCCGTCGCAACCTCGGCCTGCTCGGTCCCTGCAGGCAGCCACAACTCCTGTTCCCAGACCTTGCCCTCGCGACTCCAGGCAGCGACCGTGCTCAGGTGGGCCCGAGAGCTCCCAGTCTGCCCAGGGGCCACTTTGTCCACCCGGGCGCCGTTACCTTCGCGAGCCGCAGTCAGTGCGTCAAGACCAACCTCAGTCAGCCAACTCGACATCCACGCTCGAATATCGATGGGCCGCGACGCCCCCACGCTCTCAGCGCCCCCAGCAACCGCGCGCTCCATCGTGTCCATAAAGTCCGCCAACGAGGCGTTACCCCAGGCAAAGCGAGCAATGTGATCTTTCATGCCAGCTGCGAAAGCCTCGTGGCCAATGGTCGCCACCAACTGGCGCAGGACAGCCGCCCCTTGGCGTAGGAGATGCCGTCAAAGTTGGCGAGCGCCGCCTCGGTGTCGGCGGCTGACGCCGCGACAGGGTGCGCGGAAGGCGCGCGCTCCGCGGCATACCCCCAGGTCTTGCGGCTGATGCTGCCGTGCACCCACGGTGCGGCGCTATCGCTGATGTGCGCCAGGGCCGCGTGACCTAGGTATTCGGCGAATGACTCGTTGAGCCAGAGGTCTTCCCACCACTTCATCGTCACCAAGTCGCCACACCACATATGTGCCAGCTCGTGCGCGACAGTCAGCGATCGCCCCATGATGTCTTCGCTGGTCGCCACTCCCCGATAGAGCAGACCATCTCGGAAGGTAACGCAGCCAGGGTTCTCCATCGCGCCAGCGTTGAACTCGGGCACAAACACCTGGTCATAACTGCCAAACGGGTAGTCAAAACCAAAGAGGTCCTCGAAGTAGTCCAACGCACCCCTGGTCACATCAAGTATGTCGGGGGCATGGGTCTTCAGGGCAGCGGCAAGGGAGGCGCGGGCATGGACTCCCAGCGGAACACCCCGGTGCTCGCCGGTCACGCTGACATACGGCCCCGCGCAGACCGTCACGAAGTAGGTGGCCAGCGGCTTGGTCACAGCAAAGTCGACACGATCAGCCTTGGTCGCCTCAATCACCCCGTTGCTAATCACCGCCCACTCTGGGTTTGCGCGCACGCTGATCTGGAACGGTGCCTTGAGGTCTGGCTGGTCAAAACACGCGAACACTCGAGGGGCCGCGTCAAGGAAGAGGTGCCCGTAGAGATAGGTCTCGCCATCGGCCGGATCGACCGCACGGTGCAGGCCCTGCCCATCGCGGGAGTAGGCCATCTCTGCGTGCACCGTGAGTTCGTGCGCCCCGGCGCTCAAGGCCAGTGGCAATCGGCTGTCGGCTAGTGATCCGGCATCCACCTCGGAGCCATCGAGCACAATGCGGTGGACCTTTTCGGCCCGCAGGTCAAGGAAGGTCTCCCCGTGTGGGCGGCCACGAGCGAAATGGTGGTGATTGACGTAAATGTGCCGTGCTCTGGATCTGCTGCGCCTCGCAGATCGAGGTGCACGTTATACAGCGAAATATCCAGCAACTCGGCACGCGTCTGCGCTTCGTCTGGTGTTAAAGCAGCCATGAATCATCGGCGTCGGTCGCCGCCTCCCCCATAATCCTAAGCAAGAGACGTCCCAACACTGCGCACGACAAGCAGTGCTGCGAAGATGCTCTCGTGCCTGAGAATCACCAACCTCTGCCCTTGAAGCTGCCGAGCGCGCCCGCGCTCGAATTGCGTGGTCACCAGTTCACGAGCGCTCAGCCCGCCGTGATGGCCATCATCAACCGGACCAGGGACTCGTTCTGGGCTGGCAACCGGCATGCTGCTTTGGACGATGCGCTCGCCGCGCTGCATCTCGCAGTCGAGCAGGGTGCCGACATTGTTGACGTGGGTGGGGTGCGTGCCGGGCAGGAGGGCGAGCAGGTTGATGCTGCTGAGGAGATCAGCCGGGTGGTCCCCTTCCTTGAGGCCGCTCGAACGGCCTACCCCGATCTGGTGCTGAGCCTGGACACTTGGCGCTCGGAGGTGGCGCAGGCTGCTGCCGGGGTGGGGCTAGACCTGATCAACGACACGTGGGCCGGCCATGACCCTGACTTGGTGCATGTGGCTGCCGCGACCGGCGCGGGCATCGTCTGCTCGCACAGCGGCGGGCTCCCGCCTCGCACCGATCCGGTCGGGATGAGGTATGCCGATGAGCAGGGCGACGACGAACTCGCGGTCGTGCGTGATGTGCTGCGCACGCTGAGCCGTGGTGCGCAGGCAGCGCAGGCCGCTGGCGTGCCCATGGAGCGCATCCTGATCGATCCCACCCTCGATTTTGGCAAGACCACCCGGCACAGCCTGGTCACCCTGCGGCATACCGGCGACGTCGTGGCCCTTGGTTATCCGGTGCTTCAAGCCATTTCTCGCAAGGACTTCATCGGCGAATCGCTGGATCTAGCGGCCGACGACCGCCTCGAGGATCGCTGGCTGCGACGGCTATCGCTGCGTGGTTGGGCACAGCCGTTTTCCGGGCCCACGATGTGCGGGCAACCAGGCGGACCATCGACATGGTGGCCACCATTCGCGGAGACCGCACGCCCCTTCGACACGCTCGCGGCGAGTAGTCTGCCCAGCCTTTGCTCGTCGCGGCGCAAGCCTTACTGGCCGAGGTGACGAGCCTGGTTTTGCAGACGAGCGATCCGCTCATCCATCGGCGGGTGCGTGGCGAAGAGGGACTTCACGTCGCCGGCCTTGAATGGGTTGGCGATCATCATGTGAGCGGCATTCTGCAGCTCAGGCTCTGGGCGAAGCGGTGCAGCGGCGGTGCCCTGCTCCAGCTTGCGCAAGGCTGAAGCCAGCGCAAGGGGTCGTTCGTCAGGGCGGCGCCGTCCTCGTCAGCATCAAACTCACGGGTCCGGCTAATCGCCAACTGGATCACGCTGGCAGCAATGGGGGCTAGCAATGCCATCGCCAACAGGACTAGCGGGTTGCCGTTCTCATTGCGGTTGCCGCCAAAGATATTCGCCCACACCAACATCTGAGCGACCGAGGTGATGATTCCGGCCAGCGCTGCCGCCACTGAGGAGGTCAGGATGTCTCGGTTGTAGACGTGCATCAGCTCGTGGCCCAAGACGCCGCGCAACTCACGCTCGTTCAGCAGGTGCAGAATGCCCTCAGTGCAGCAGACAGCAGAGTTTTCCGGGTTGCGCCCGGTGGCAAACGCGTTGGGGGCTGCCGTCGGTGAGACGTAGAGCCGCGGCATCGGCTTGCCTGCCCGTTGCGACAACTCGTGCACAATCGCATACATCTGAGGCTGTTGTTCTGGCGTGACCGGATAGGCCTTCATCGCCTTGATCGCGAGCTTGTCGGAGTTCCAATACCCATAGGCGGTCATGCCGACGCCGATCAGGGCGAACAGCCAGATATAGCTGCCGCCGCCGATGAGCGACCCCATGCCCAGCAAAATGGCCCAGATTGAGCTGAAGAGCAAGACGGTTTTGAGGCCGTTGAAGTGTTTGTGCATGTTGGTGAAACGCTTTCACTCGCGCCGGTGTTCCGCAGGACGAGCCCTATCGGAACATCACCGGCCAAATTGATAGGGCAATCAGTGTGGCAGTCAGCAGTCCAAGCACAACTGACCACAGCGGAGGCAAGACGACTTTGGCCACCTGTGCCTCCGAGTCTGGCGAAGGCAGCGGATCGAGGATTAGCCATGCCCAGCGCAGATACACAGCCAGCCCCAGCGGCACATTGATGGCCGCCACGATTGCCAGCCACCAAAAACTCTGCGCCGCGACGGGACTAATCACGCCGATCTTGGTCAGCAGCCCAGCGACCGCAGGGGGTAATCCAGCCAAGGTGAGGAGGGCAAAGAGCATGGCGAGACCGAGTGCTGGTTGCCTGCGCAGGATCCCCCGCATCCAGTGCAAGGAAGTGCCGTCCGGACGGGCCGGGTCGTTGGCGAGCGCCACGATGACGATCCACAACGCCATCGTGGCCAGCAGGTAGATCACCAGGTAGCCAACCGCGAGGCTGGTCGCACCCGGCGCGAGTGTCGCCAACGGCAACACGACCCACCCGCCCTGCGCCACGCTCGACCAGGCCAAGAGGCCAACACTGTCGCGCTGGACCAGCGCGATGACGTGTCCCAGAGTCAGGCTGAGTGCTGCGACAACGCCGAGCGCGACGCCCACTGCAGAGACGCCCGCACCAGTCACCGCCTGGACGAGCACCAGCAACCCGCCCACGGCAGCGACCTTGGACGTCGTCGACAAATAGGCCGTAATGGGCAGCGGGGCCGCGGCATACGTCACGGGGGTCCAAGCGTGAAATGGGACGGCCGAGAGTTTGAACGCGATGCCAGCCAAGGCAAAGACTCCCGCGAGGGCCAGCACCACTCGATCCGGCCCCGTCTGGCCGACGAGCGCTTCGGGGCTCAGGATCGCGGTCCCGGTGGAAACAAACCAGAGGGCTGCGCCGAGGGCCAGCAGCGCGAAAGAGGCCAGCGATGTAGTGAGCAGAGCCACCGCGGCATCGATAGCGCCGGGTTGGCGACGGCTGCGGTGCTCAAGAGCGACCAGGGCCACTGTCGGCAAGGTGGCTAGCTCGATCGCGACCAGCAAGGAGGCCACATCGCCCACACCCGGAAGTGCAACAACTCCGTGGTAGCCGCCAAGAGCAAGGCACTGAGGACAGCAGTGCGACCACCTTCGCCGTGGGCCCAATCACGCCAAGCCAGCAGCACCACCAGCAGGGCAGACACGCAGGCCAGGAGTTGGAGCAACGACTCAGCGGCGCTCACCTCATACAGACAGAGGCCACCCGAGGGCGCGCAGAGCGCAGTGAGCGAATCCCCAGCGCTGATCCGGACGCCGGGAATCGTTGAAGCCCCAGCCGCGACCAGTGTCAGCGAGATCAGTGCCAGGTGGGCTTGCCGGGCAGCGGGCCAGGCGATATCCAGCACCAGCACGGCGACCGTGCCAGCGGCCAAGATCAAGACGGGCAAAGAGTCATCCACGGCAGCGAAACCATCACGGCGCTCCCGTCAAGAAAGTCGAGACCACCGGGGCGGTCGAATCCAGCAGCAGCGAGGGTAGACACCCAGGCCGACAATGATGATGACGAGCCCAGCAATCACTATCAACTCTATTTTGCCGGCGTCAGCGATGGCTGGCTTGGTGCGTTCCCCACCCCAGACTTCGCGCAAAACCCGCGCCGAGTATGCGGCGGCTAAGGCTGCTCCGACCGCGGCACCGACAGCGAGGAGCACAAAGAAGCCTCCTGGCCGCCCGGGTGCCGGGGCCCATGCCGCGTAGATCGCGCCAAACTCGCCCCAAAAACCGGCCAACCCAGGAAGGCCCATGGAGGCGGCAAGGCCAAAGATCAGGGCAAAGCCCCAGTGCGGCGCAGCCTCTCGCAAGGAAGCATGTGGGGTGCCCAAGCCTGCGCTGCCCCATTCGTGCTTCAAGGCTCCGACCACAACAAACAACAGCGCCGAAATCACCCCGTGCGCCACGTTGCCAAACAAGGCAGCCTGCATTCCAGCCTCGGTGCCACTGGCTAGGCCGAGCACCACAAAGCCCAAGTGTGCGATCGAGGACCAGGCAATGAGTCGTTTGAGGTCTCGCTCGACCAAGCAAGCGAGCCCGGCCCAGATGATCCCCACGACGGCGAATCCACCGAGTACCGGAGCGATCGTTGCAAACCCGGCAGGCACCACCGGGATCACTAAGCGCACCAACCCGTAGGTGCCGAGTTTCAACAACACTGCGGCCAATAAGATCGAGCCGGCGCTCGGAGCGCTGGAGTGCACCCACGGCAACCACGTATGCAGCGGCCAGACCGGCACCTTAAAGCTCAAACCCAGCACAAATAGCCCAGCAACCACGAGCCCCTGAGGCCGCGAGAAGGTCGCCCCAGCCAGCTGCGCCCATACCTCCAGGTTTGTGGTGCCGGTGCTGGCAGCCACCGCGAGCAAGCCGATCAGCATCAGCGTTGATCCCAAAGCCGTCACCATCAGGAAGCGAAGACTTGCAGCTCGAGCCAGTGCTTCCGGGGCAGGGTCGCCAATCGGGCGATCAGCAGCCACATAGGCAACAGCACGCACTCAAATCCAATAAAGAACACCATCGCGTCGCCCGCCAAAAAGCAGATCACGGCGCCGAAGATAGTGCCCAGCAAGCACGCGTAGTAAAGGGCCAACCGGGAAGACTCCACTGCGGCCCCCGGTACGTCTTCGGCGTCGATGTGGGCCGGCACTGCGGTAGCCACCACCCCCATCAGGCCGGTCAGCAACAGCAGTGGTGCGCTCACGCCATCGACTGCCAGATCAAGGCGGACCCCCAGCGCAGGGATCCACTCCAGACTGACTTCGGGGCGTTCCAGCACCGTGCCCACGACCCCGATCAGCGTGGCAATGGCAAATCCGAGACCCCCAACGCCCAGCGCTCGTGCGGGAACCTTTGGCACGAAGCGAGCAAGCAGCGGCAAACCAAGTGCTCCAAACAGGGGGGCGAGGACCGCAAACAAGAGCCAAATCATGCCCACCACCAGCCCAGCAATACCAGCAGACCAACGCCACCGAGCAGCAGAGCCAAGGATTTCGCCGGCCGGGTCGGGCTGACATCCTGCCCAGCCTGGCCCAGCCACCTCGCGCCAATCCCCGCACCCCGGACATAACTGTCCAGGATGTGCTGATCGAGCCACATGACAGAACGCGCCAGCCTCAGCGTGGGCCGAGTCACCAGAGTTTGGTATGCGGTGTCGGCACCGAGACCACGCTCGGCTATCAGGCTGAGCCCCGCGGGCAGCCGAGCAGCCGCATCGCGGGTGCGAACGCCACGAGACGCCGCCACAACGGCCAGCGCAGCGGCTGCCATTAGGCCCAACGTCGACACCAACAGCGGGATATTGAGGTGCAGCTCCACTTCAAACCAGGTGCTGAAAGGAAGCAGGCCACCGACAACGGTGAGCACGCCAAGCGTGGTGACGCCCGCGCGGGCAGATGAGGAAATAGCAGACTCGGCTTCTTCGACACCGATGGCTTCGACGACCACCTCAGGCTCGGTGAAAAAGTCGTCGATGAGCTCCTGCCCGCGGGGCGCGCTCACGACGGGCACGTCCAAAGCACGATCCAGGATGAGCCAAGCGCGCATGCAATAGGCAGCGGTCAGCGGAGCACCAGCACCCACGGCAGCCAGCACCAGCAGGGCCGGACCTCCATTGGTTTGAGCCACACCGGACTCAGCCGAGACCAAGATCAATTCTTTTGAGACAAAGCCGACCAACGGCGGCACACCGGCCAACGCCAGCAAGCCCATCCCCAGCGGCCAGCGCACCGACCCATAACGCCGAACACCGGAAGCGATATAGACCATGACCGTCCCACCGGTCAGCACGGCCAACCACCCCACTGCCAAGAACAAGAGCGACTTGAAGATGGCGTGCGAGGTGAGGTGCAGCAACGCGACATCAGGCCCCTCCCCGACCGGAATCGCAGTGAGGGCGGCCAACATGATGGCTACCTGAGAAACAGTCGACCAGGCGAGCAAGCGCTTGAGGTCAGGTTGAGCGAAAGCCAACAGCGCAGCCAACAGTGTGGTCACACTGGCCGCGATCGCCAACGTCCACAGGGCAACAGAACTCGACTGCAGCAGCGGCAGCAGTTGAGCAAGCACCACCGTCCCAGCCGCCACCATGGTGGCCGCGTGGATCAGGGCAGAGGCTGGGGTGGGCCCTTCCATGGCATCGGGGAGCCAGTCTTGGAAGGGGAAGAGCGCAGATTTGCCGGCAACTCCGATAACCATCAGCACCATCGCGACCGTGAGCGCAGTGCCTGGCGAACGGGACCAATGCTGCAGGATGCCCTCCCAGGATGTCGTTTGGGCACCCGCCGCCAGGGCAACGATGCCCAACACGAATCCGACATCGGCAAGCCTGGTGACGATCAGAGCCTTAGCCGCGGCCCGGCGGGCGCTGGCTTGGCCGACAGGTGGCCGATCAGTAGGTAAGAGCACCAGCCCATCACCTCCCAGCCCACCAGGGTGAGCACTGCGTCGCCGGAATTGACCACCAACAGCATGGCCGCGGTAAACAAGGAAACAGTCGCTGCGAACTGCCGATAACGCGGATCAAACCAGAGATACCAGCGGGCAAAGACCTGCACGACCAGCGCGATCAGGGCCACGACCAGGCCGGTGATCGCAAAGACATTGCTGGTGCTCAACAACAACGCAATCTCTAAATCGCCGAAGGCCAGCGGCCCGACCGTTTGGGCAACCATTGCGCCCTCGGTCGGCACCAAGAGGAGTTGCCACAAGGCTGCGATCAGCGTCAGCACGCCTCCTAGAACTGCCAGGACTGCCGAGCGCCCCAAAGCCTTCGCGGGAAGAGCCCAGATGAGGATGGCGAAGATGACCGGCAGACCAATCACGTAGTGACTGATCTCCCCGGGAAGATCAGGAGGAAGTCAAAACTCGGCCACGGGATCGAAAAATCGGGCACTGTGATGTCGGTCCAACTACCGCTGGTGGGGGCCTTCACCGCGCAGGCACCTCGCCGTCAACCTCGTCGAGCTCGCTGCCATCTGGATCTGCGACCTCGGCACGCACGTCCAGGTCGACATGGCCGCGCAACCGGTAAAGCGCGGTAAACACGGCGAGTGCGACCACCACTTCTGCTGCGGCAATAGTGATGATGAAGATCGTGATCACCGGGCCGCTGCCGGTTTCGGCACCAAGCAAGGAGTCCGCCGTGACCAACATCAGCCCGGCTGCGGCGAGCAGCAACTCGACACCGATCAGCATCAAGACCGCGTGCCGTCGAGCCAAAACGCCATAGAGGCCAGCGCCGACCAGCAGGGCGGCCAACAACATCGGCAATGCCGGGCTCATGTTGAGCTCACCTCAGGCACAGACTCTGTCGTGCCAGCACCACGAGCCACTGCTACGGCAGCGACTAAGGCGAGCAACAACACCAGCGACAGCAATTCGAAAGGCCAGACCCAGACGCCAAAGATGTCTGCGCCGATCTCCGCCGACTCGCTCGCTGCAATCGTGCGAGCTTCCCAGCCCACCGATGCGGTCAGGGCTACCGCCAGCAGGACGGCCACCCCCGCGCTAAGCACCCCGGCAAACACCCGGTGCGGCACAGACGTCTGCACATCTCCAACACCCGACCGGGTCAGCATGAGGGCAAACAGGACCAAAACAACAACACCGCCGACATAGACCAAGACCTGGACCAGGGCGACAAGCTCAGCCCCCAAGACGAGGTAGCAACCGGCCAAGCCGAGCAGGGTGACGACCAGCCAGAGCGCGGCATACAACACTGACCGGCTCAACACAGCCAGCCAAGCGGCGCCGGTAGTCAGCAGCCCGACGCCGATAAACATCACATCAGCGCCGGTCACGTGGCCGCCTCTGCCACGTCGTCTTCGCCGCCTTGGGCTTCAACTCGGGGGTCATTTGGCACCTGGGCCATCCAGCCGCCGAGGCGGTCTTTGCCGTGCAGCAGGTTGCGGATGTCGCCTTCGGCATAGGCAAAGTCGGGAGCCCAAAGAGCGCGTCAAAGGGGCAGACCTCAATGCAAATGCCGCAATACATACACAAGGAGAAGTCGATGTCGAAGCGATCGAGGACGTTATGCGACTTAGCGCGGCCACCTTCGACCGTGGGCTCTTCAGTCTCTTTGTGCGAGTCGATATAGATGCACCAGTCCGGGCACTCGCGGGCGCACAACATGCAGGAGGTGCAGTTGTCGGCCAGCAGCGCGATGACACCGCGCGACCGATCCGGCAGCTCTGGCTCGACGTGCGGATATTGCTGGGTATGCGTCGGGCTCACGAGCGTCTTGGCCGTCGTCTTCAGGCCTTTGATCAAACCCTTCATGCGGTCATCACTACTCCTGCGCCGGTGATTGCGAGTTGCACCAGGGCCACAGGGAGCAGCACTGTCCAGGCCAGTTTTTGCAGTTGGTCTTCGCGGACTCGCGGCCAGGCCACGCGCAGCCAGATGATCAGCAATGCCATGCAGGCCGCCTTGAGGATGGTCCACAGCGGGCCCAGCGTGTCTTCGAACGGCCCGGCCGAGCCACCCAAGAACAACACGGCGAACAGCAGTGACATCACCACAATCCCGGCGTATTCGGCAAGCAAGAAGAAGGCAAACCGCAGACCCGAGTATTCGGTATAGGGGCCAAAGACGATCTCGGCATCCGCGATGGGCGCGTCAAACGGGGTCCGCTGCAACTCGGCGACCGAGGCGATCACGAACACGCAAGCGCCGGGCAACTGCCAGATCAGCCACCACGGAGACCACGCCGCCGAAATGCCAATCAGCGACAAAGACCCGGCGGCCATCGCGATGGAGGCTGCGGCCAGCACCAAGGGCAACTCGTAACTGATCAGTTGCGCGGCTGCCCGCATACCGCCGATCAAGGAGTATTTGTTGCCACTGCCCCAGCCGGCCATCAGGGTGCCAAGGGCTCCCACGGAGGTCACGGCCAGCACTACTAGCAGCGATGCCGGGACATCAGCGGCTACCCAGACCGCCGACAGCGGGATCACCGCGAGCGCCACTAAGTAAGGAACGAGAGCGACGGCTGGCGCTAGCCGAAAGATGGGTCGGTCGGCGGCAGCGGGAGTGATGTCTTCTTTGGGCAAACTTGATGCCGTCTGCGACCAGCTGGCCGATGCCGTGGAAGCCGGCCTCCATGGGGCCGAGTCTGCCCTGCATGTGTGCCATCACTTTGTGTTCGGCTTGGCCAACGACCAGTGGCAGCGTCAAAAGGCGGCCAGCACCACCAGTGCTTTGGCCACGATCTCGACGATCAGGGGAGATCGCTCATCAGCGCGGCCCCATGAGGGGTCGGGCACGCCTGGCGGCAGCACCTTGCGGCGTCGGGTTGGCTTCTTGGCTGGCGCGCCGGGGTTTTGCGGGCCACCTTCACCTGGCTCTTTGGCTCCTGGCCACGGTTTGGAAGCGCGCGCTGCCAGCACGAACGATTTAGCCAGCGGCGTCCCCTCAAAACCATCGGGGAGCAAGAGTGGGCGCAGGCCAGCACCTAGCTCATCGCTGAACCCGCTGAAGTCGGTGCCAAACATTTCGTGGGTTTCGCGCTCGTGCCAGGCCGCCCCGCGAAAACCTCCGTCAGGCTTTCCACTGACTCACCGGTCGCTACTCGGGTGCTGAGCAGCAGTCGGGCTAGGGGCGGACCGAGCCATCGCCGCTAGCGATGAGGTGCACAACGAGGTCATAGCCCGGAGCCTCCTCGTCATCGTTTTGATCGACCGCCGAGAGCCAATCAAAGAAGTCAAAACCGGCTGCTTTAGCCGCGCGCACCGACTCCGCCCAGTGGGCGAGCGGCACGCTCACCTCGTGGGCACCCGATCGAGCCACCAGGTCTGGCCAGTCGTGATCGCTCATCCGCCCTCCCCGGCGGCTTAACCGATGGCCGGGTTGCGGCACCAGCCGTGATGCTCGCTCGTCGCGCGCGAACCTGACCAGCCGACTCGTTCTTGATCTGGTCCTGCAGGGTGATGATGCCGTGCAGCAGCGCTTCTGGCCGCGGTGGGCAGCCTGGCACGTAGACGTCGACCGGGATGATTTGGTCGACGCCTTTCAGCACGCTGTAGGAGTCCCAATAAGGGCCCCGGAGTTGGAGCAGGCCCCGAAACTGATCACATACTTAGGCTCTGGCATTTGGTCGTAGAGGCGTCGGATGGCCGGTGCCATCTTGTCGGTGACGGTGCCTGAGACGACCATGAGGTCGGACTGACGCGGTCCAGGGCAAACGGGATGACGCCCATTCGAATGAAGTCGTGGCGGCCCATCGAGGCGGCGATGAACTCGATCGCGCAGCAAGCTAGGCCAAAGTTGAAAACCCATAGGGAGTAGCGACGGCCCCAATTGAGCACAATTCGGACGGCATTGGGCGCCTTGTCGGCGACTGGGCCAACGCGCGGCATCGGCAGGTCAGTGCTCATGACTCACCACCACCGCAACAAACCGCGGCGCCAGACGTGGCCTAGGCCAATGACCAGCACTCCGAGGAAGATGCCCATCTCCACCAGCGAGACGGCACCCAGCGAACTGCGCAGCACGAGTGCCCACGGGAAGAGGTAGACAGCGTCAACGGCAAAGATCACGTAGAGGAAGGCAAAAACCAGATAGCGGACGCTGCCTTGGCTCCACCCTGCGCCCTGCGGGTCTACCCCCGACTCATAAGTCAGCAGTTTGGCACGGTGTGGATCGCTCGGAGCGAGCAATCGGCGCATCCCGTAGGCACTAGCAACGAGGGCGACGCCAGAGAGCAGCACTGCTAGCAGCACCGCGTAATCACCCATGCGCTCACCCTAGCCGCGAGCGCCCACGCAGGTCGGGATTTAGGTCAGCGGCGAAGGCCGCGCTTGGCCAAGGTTTGGCGGCAAGCAGTCACAATCCACGCGTTAGGTCATCCAGTGTTGACTGCAACTGACCCACATAGGGATCGCCAAAGATGTTGACGTGCACCAGGAGCGGCAGCAGTTGGTGCAGGCCGAGGCGTTCTCGCCACCCGTCAGGCAGAGGAAAAACCTCGTTGTAGGCGTCAAATGTCTCTTGGGAGAAGCCGCCAAAGAGCGTCATCATGCCAAAGTCCAACTCGCGACTGCTCCAACTCACGGAGGGGTCAATCAGCCATGGCGTGCCGTTGACATCGCGCAAGCGGTTGCCCGACCAGAGGTCGCCGTGCACCAAGGATGGCGGCTCGAATGGGCCGACTATTTCGTCGCCATGCAAGATCAGCAGATCGATCAGCGACATCAACGACTCCGGCAACCGGCGTTGCATAACGCACCGCTGGGCCAGCGGGCGCACTCGCCCAGCCAAATAGCTCCGAGCCCACGTCTCGGCTGGCTCCAGAGTCACCTCCACTGAGCCCACATAACTGAGGGTGTTGTCGTCAATGGAGCCGAACCGCTCACCGCGCACTGAGTGCAAACGGGCCAGACCAGCACCAAAGGCCGCGTCGTTGTGGCGACGGTGAGTGTCGACTTCAACCCACTCCAGCACCAGGCCCGAGTCCTGAACGGCCAGCACCTCGGGCACGGCCATCGCCCCAGCCTCGCGCAGCGCAATCAGCCCGGCGGCTTCACGCTCGAAAAGCCCAGGCGGCGCGTTGCGGATGCATTGGCAAAGACCAAGCCATCGGTGGTTTCCACCCGGTAGGCCTCGGCGATTCCACCCCCAGCGACAGGAGAAATGCGTCGGATAAGAGCCGGGTCAATCAACTCTTCAGGCAACCCGCCAAAGCTCATCGATCGTCCCCAACGCTGGCCCGGCCCGCCACGGAGCCGTCTTGAATAGCGGCCACGAGACCGGCAGCAGCTGGCTCCAGTTGGTCAAACATGGCGGAGAAGGCCTGCTGTGGTTTGCCGTAGGGATCAGGCACATCAAGCACACCCGTGCGCTGCACATCAGGGGCGAACTGTCCCATTCGCACAACCTTGTCGCGAGACTCTTGATCCGGGGCAAGGTCAAGCAGGTCCGACACGTTGGAAGAGTCCATCGCTACGACGACGTCAAAGCGCCCAAAGTCAGACGAGGTGAACTGTTGGCCTAGGTGATCGACAGGAATATCGCGCGATCGCGCCTCCTGCCGAGCCCCCTGATGCGGCTGCTCCCCGATGTGCCACGACCCGGTCCCGGCCGACTCAATCTCGACATCCAGCCCGGCCTGCTGCGCTTGAGCAGCAAAGATTGCCTCGGCAGCAGGCGAACGACAGATATTGCCCAAGCAGACAAAAACGATGCGCATGGGACCAGTTTGCACTACGCAAAGCCCCGACAGCGGAAGGGCCACCGCCCGGGCAATGTGCACTAACCTACGGTCCCGTAGGATAGTGGCCATCATGAGTAGTAAGCCCACACGCCGGTTGGACCGGGTCATCATCCGATTCGCCGGAGACTCCGGCGATGGCATGCAACTCACAGGTGATCGCTTCACCTCAGAGACGGCTGCCCTCGGCAATGACCTGTCCACATTGCCCAACTTCCCCGCCGAAATTCGCGCTCCTCAGGGAACGCTGCCGGGCGTCTCCAGTTTTCAGTTGCACTTTGCTGACCACGAGATCTCGACCCCCGGCGATGCCCCCGATGTGTTGGTCGCGATGAACCCGGCGGCGCTCAAGGCGACCCTGCAAGACGTTCCTCGTGGTGCCGTGCTGATCATCAACACCGATGAGTTCAGCAAGCGCAACCTCGCCAAGGCCGGGTATGACGTCAACCCCCTTGACGACGGATCGCTTGAGTCGTGGCACGTGCACGCACTTCCGCTGACCTCTATGACTGTTGAAGCCCTGGCTGACTTTGGCCTGACTCGCAAAGAAAAGGAGCGGGCAAAAACATGCTCGCCCTGGGCTTGCTGTCTTGGCTCTACTCCCGCCCGCTTGAAGGCACTGAGTCGTTCCTGAAGGCAAAGTTCGCCAAGGTCCCCGAGATCCGCGAAGCTAACCTCACCGCTCTGCGGGCCGGGCACGCCTATGGCGAAACCACCGAAGACTTCGCTGTCCGATTTGAGGTCGCTGCTGCTCCGATGCGCGCTGGCGTCTACCGGACCATGACAGGCAGCCAGGCCATGGCGCTTGGCCTGGTCGCGTCGGCGCACCGCTCCGGGCTGCCCCTGGTGTTGGGTTCCTACCCGATCACCCCAGCCTCGGACATCCTGCACACGCTCTCAGCGCTCAAGCGCTACAACATCACCACGCTTCAGGCCGAAGACGAGATCGGAGCCGTCGGCATGGCGCTCGGCGCGTCCTTCGGCGGTGCCCTTGGCGTGACGACGACCTCTGGTCCTGGCTTGGCGCTCAAGGCCGAGACGATTGGTTTGGCCGTCTCGACCGAGTTGCCGATGGTCATCATCGACGTTCAGCGTGGCGGGCCTTCCACCGGCCTGCCGACCAAGACTGAGCAGTCTGACCTGCTGCAGGCCATGTTCGGCCGCAATGGTGAGTCCCCGTTGCGGTCATCGCGCCACAGTCGCCGACCGATTGTTTCGACTCTGCCGTGGAAGCAATCCGGATTGCCACGACATACCGGACTCCGGTGATTGTGCTTTCCGATGGCTACCTGGCTATGGCTCTGAGCCCTGGAATGTGCCGAATGTCGAAGACCTGCCTGGCCTTGATGTCGAGTTCGCCACCGAAACGAATGGCACTGACCCCAAGGGCAAGGATGTCTTCCACCCGTTCTTGCGCGATGAGGAGACGCTGGCCCGCCCATGGGCAATCCCGGGCACCGCTGGCCTAGAGCACCGGATCGGCGGCATCGAAAAGGCTGACGTCACCGGTCACATCTCCTACGACCCGGACAACCACGACAAGATGGTGCGTCTGCGTCAGGCCAAGATCGATGGCATCGCCAACACGATTGAGCCGCTCGAAGTTGATGACCCCACCGGCGACGCACGGGTGCTGGTGTTGGGTTGGGGCTCAACCTTTGGGCCGATTTCTGCAGCAGTTCGCCTCACTCGGGCGGCCGGGACCTCGATTGCGGTGGCTCACCTGCGCCACCTCAATCCCTTCCCGAGCAATCTCGAAGAGGTGCTGCGTTCATACGACCGCGTTGTGGTGCCAGAGATGAACCTGGGCCAACTCGCGATGCTGCTGCGCGCAAAGTTCTTGATCGACGTGTTGTCGCACACTGCCGTCCGTGGGTTGCCATTCTCATCGGCTGACCTGGCGCAGGTGCTGCACGAGCACGTCCTGCACAACGAGGAGGGCACGGCATGAGCATTGACATTGGTATGCCCGGCTCCGGCACGCATGGAGTCCCCGGGTCGACGAAGAAGCACCAAAGCAAACCAAGAAGGAGTTCACCTCTGACCAGGAGGTGCGTTGGTGCCCTGGGTGCGGTGACTACGCCGTTTTGGCCTCGGTGCAGGGCTTCCTGCCTGATTTGGGCCTGAAGCGCGAAAACATCGTCTTCGTCTCCGGCATTGGCTGCTCCTCGCGCTTCCCCTACTACCTGGACACCTTTGGCATGCACTCGATTCACGGGCGTGCCCCGGCGATTGCTACCGGGCTGGCCACCGCTCGCGAGGATCTGTCGGTGTGGGTTGTCACCGGCGATGGTGATGCGTTGAGCATTGGCGGAAACCACCTGATCCATGCCATGCGGCGCAACGTCAACATGACGATCTTGCTGTTCAACAACAAGATCTACGGCCTGACGAAGGGGCAGTATTCGCCGACGTCGGACGTGGGCGCAGTCACCAAGTCCACCCCGGTCGGCTCGGTTGACCACCCTTCAACCCGGTCTCCCTCGCCCTGGGCGCCGAAGCCACTTTGTGGGGCGCACCTTGGACTCCGACCGGGTGCACCTGACGAAGGTCTTGAAGGCTGCAGCCGAGCACCGCGGCACCTCGCTGGTCGAGATTTATCAAAACTGCCCGATCTTCAATGACGGCGCGTTCCAGCTGATCAAGGACCGCGACGAGGGCAAGGCCCGTCTGGCGCACTTGGTCGATGGCGAGCAAATCAAGGTCGGCGAAGACCACGTGGTGGTCCGCAACGGCTCCGGTATGAAGGTTGTCCCGGCTAGCGACGCCGACGAGGCCGACATCGTGGTGCACGACGCAACGGCAGCCGACCCGAGTCAGGCCTTCGCGCTCTCGCGCCTCGATGACGGCACGATGGCACATGTGCCAATGGGCATCTTCCGCAACGTTGATCGTCCAACCTATGACGACCAGGTTCGCGCCCAGGTTGAGGGCGTTCGTGCCTCCGCCGGTGGACCGGCCAGCGACGATGACTTGCAGGCACTCCTGCACGGGCAGGACACCTGGACCGTGAACGGGTGACATCGCAGTCTTCATCGCAGACTGCTAGCGAGGCAGCCGAACAAGCCAGCCTCGACGCTATGACCAAGTCCAAGGGCACGCTCTACGGCCTGGCTGCATACGGGCTGTGGGGCTTGTTCCCGCTGTATCTGAACCTGCTGCGCCCGGCTGGCGCGGTGGAGGTGCTGGCCAACCGTGTTTTGTGGTCGCTCGTGTTGTGCCTGGGCATTTTGGCGATCATGGGGCGCTTGCGCTGGATTGGCGCCCTCGTGCGTCGACCGCGAGTGCTCCTCGGCGTGACAACCGCGGGCATTTTGATCGCCTGCAACTGGACGATCTACACCTTTGCTGTGTTGGCCGACCGGGTCACCGAAGCATCATTGGGCTACTTTTGAACCCGCTGGTCACTGTGGCCCTCGGGGTGATTTTGCTTAACGAAAACTGCGACGAGCCCAATGGGTTGCCGTCGGCATTGGCACCATCGCGGCGATCTATCTCACGGTCGACTTTGGTGGGCCGCCCTGGGTCTCGATCAGCCTGGCCTTGAGCTTTGCCACCTATGGCTTGGTGAAAAGAAGGTCGGCAACTCACTGTCGGCGCTGCAGTCACTCACCGCTGAGACCATCGTCATCGCGCCCGCTGCCGCCATCGCCATTGCGGTGTTGGCGCAACAGGGCAACCTGACGTTTGGCAACGAGGGCTGGGTGCACGCACTACTGCTGGCTGGCGCAGGGGTCGCCACGACCGTGCCGCTGTTGCTCTTTGCTGGCGCTGCCCGGCGCGTGCCGCTGACGACCATCGGCTTGCTGCAGTTCATCACTCCAGTCGCGCAGTTGCTAACTGCTGTCTTTTTGCTGGGCGAGACCATGGAGCCCTCACGCTGGGTCGGCTTCGCGATGGTCTGGGTCGCACTGGCGGTGCTGAGCGCTGACTCCCTGGTCAGCGTTGGCCGGTCGCGCCGACTCGCCCGCGCCGCTCGAGGCATGGCCGCCTAGAATCAGCCCTATGTCGCCTCGAGTGTTGCTCATTGCCTGGGGCTCGCGTGGAGATGTTGCCCCCTTGTCACCCTCGGCGTCGGCCTCAAAGATGCAGGCTATGACGTCAGCGTGCTGGCTTCGCGTGACTTTGCCGAGCTGGTCGCAGCTGCCGGCTCGGGGTTCGAGGCCTTGACGCTGACGTGCGGGCCCTCGCTGATTCGCCCACCGGCCGCGCTTGGCTGGGCGGCCACCCCACCATCGTCGGCGAAGGGTTGGCACTCGGCGAGTCCTGGACGAGTTCGGTTCTCCGCTCATCGAAGGGTTGTGGGAGCACACAGGCGACGCTGACTTGCTGATCAGCGGCGTGCTGACTGCCGATGCTTGCTTTAGCCTCGCCGCCGCGCGGGCCAGCAGCACGTGATCGGCCTGCTCGCACCTATTTGGCCCAGCAGCAACGGCCCAAGCTCGGTTGCCGCCCTCTAGGCGGTCGCCGGTCTGCGATCAACAGCAAGGCCGGGTATGCGGCGCTGCGGGGCGCCTACCCGCTGATCAGCGTGCCGGGTCGCGAGATTCGCAAGCGCCTGGGCCATGGCCGCACTAGCGCTAGTTGGTTTATCAAGGAGATGAAGGCAACACCGACGCTGATGGCGGTCAGCCCACACGTGGTGCCGCCACCCCCGGATCATCGGCAGATGAAGGTCAGCGGCTATTGGGCTCCGTGGAGCACGAGCAGCGCGACCGAAGGATTGCGCGATGAGTTAGCTGCCGCGCGAAAGCACAAATCTGTCGTCTATTTAGGTTTTGGCAGCATGACCAGCGTCGACCCATCAGCCACTGCTGAACTCCTAGCCGGGGCAGCCCGGCGCAGCGGCGTGCATGCCGTGATTCATAGCGGGTGGGCTGGTCTGGGCGAACACCTCATCGGGGTCGATGACGTCACCGTCGTTGACGATGTGCCGCACGATTGGTTGTTTGCCCAGTGCGATGCGGTCGTGCACCACGGCGGGGCCGGCACTACTGCGTCGGCTTTGCGGGCCGGGGCGCCACAGGTCGTTGTCGGCCACATGGGCGATCAGTTTTATTGGGCCGACCGCGTGCACCGGCTAGGCGTGGCGGCAACGCCACTGAATCGATCAGCGCTGAGCACAGCGCGATTGGCCGACCAAATCACAGCTGTGACCACTGGACCGAAGGCAGACACTTATGCCGCCGATGCGACTCGGGTGGCCGCCATGTTGGCTCACGAGGACGGTGTTGGCAACGCAGTGAAGGCCATCCAGGGCCTGCTGTGATCTAGTTCACGCCGTGCAAGTTTGCACACAGTGCAATGTTTCACCAATGATGGACCTGTGACTCTCCTGACCTCCCGCCGCGAGCTCAACAAGCGACGCACCCGGGTAGCGATTCAGGAAGCAGTCCTGCAGGCAGCTGCCGAGCATGGCTTTGACCACGTCACCGCTGATGACGTAGCCGAGCGAGCCGGTGTCTCACGCCGCACGTTCTTCAACTATTACAGCGGCCTGGACGCTGTCGTTGCCGATGCCACTCAGGTGCCGATGCGCGGCATTGCCGAAGTCTTCCTCGCCCGCCCGGCCTCCGAAGACCCACTGCTGGCGTTGATCAACTCCCTCGATGACGCCATGCCGGAGAGCTTGGCTCGTTGGTGTGCCGCGCCGGGCTTCCCGGAGGACCCTCACCATGAGTTGCACGGCAAAGTCTGGCAACGGCATACCGAATGGGTGTCTGAGATGTTGCGCCAGCGGGTCGGCAAAGAGCCACACGACTTGTATGTCACCACCTCAGCACGACGGTGCTGCATGTCTTTGAGGCTGCCCAGATCACCTGGATGACCAAGTGCCAGGGCGCCATCGACGAGGCAGCTCGCCAAGAGTTCACCGCCGAAGTGCGAATAGCCCTCACCTTTGCTCGCGATGGTTGGCGCACCGTGCCGCCAGCCTCACCCACGACCTGAACAACCCCGCCCCTCGTTACTTTCCGAAAGGAAGCCGTCATGGCCTCTTTCTTGCACCGCCTCGGCCGCTGGTGCGCCCAGCACGCCTGGGCCACCGTCGGCGCCTGGCTCGCCATCTTGCTGGTGGTGGGTGGCGCTGCCGCGACCTTCAGCAAGCCCCTGACCAATGAGTTCTCGATCCCTGGCAGTCGCTTTGAGGCTGTCTTGGAACAACTCAAGGAAGAGTTGCCTGCGGCCGCTGGTGGCACTGGCACCGTGGTCTTCAGCAGCGATGATCCCTTCACCGATGCTCAGCGCAGCGCGATCGACGACATCATTGTTGAATGGCGTGATCTCGAGGGCATCAACGACGTCACTAATCCGTTTGAGACCCAGCAGCAGCTGGACTCCACGACGGATCAGCTGGACGCCTCGCAGGAGGAGTTGGTGGCCGGTCAGGCTCAGCTCGAAGAAGGCCAGACTGAACTTGATGCTGGCCAGGCAGAGATTGACGCCGGTCGTGAGCAGATTGCCGAGCAGCAAGCTCAGTTGGACGCCTCTGGCGATGCCCTCGGCGAGCAGGCCCTAGCGGCCGCCCAGGGAGAGCTTGACGCCGCTTCCCGAAGAGCTCGACCAGGCCCAGGCCGAGCTTGATGAAGGTCAGGCTCAGGCCGACGCTGGCGCCGAACAGATCGATGCTGGTTTGGCTCAGATCGACGCCGGTCGCCGACTGGCTACCTTGACTGACGGTCTGCGATTTGTGTCTGAAGATGGCGACACCGCTGTGGCTCAGGTGACGTTCTCGTCCGAGGCTGGCAGCATCGACCCTGATATTTCGGCCCAACTCCCAGAGACCGGCACTGTCCTGGCTGACGATGACGTTGAGGTCACCTACAGCGCTGAGATCGTCCAAGACTTCAGCAGCATCGCTGGGCCGGGCGAGGCCATTGGTGTGGCGATTGCCGCCATCGTGTTGCTCGTCATGCTGGGCAGCCTCGTTGCTGCTGGCCTGCCGCTCATCATGGCGCTCGTCGGCGTCGGTGCTGGTATCGGAACCGCGCTAGCCTTCACCACCTTCGTCGAGATGAACTCCACCGCCCCCGTGCTGGCCCTGATGTTGGGTCTCGCTGTCGGCATTGACTACTCATTGTTCCTGCTGAACAGGCACCGCAACCAGCTCAAGGACGGTATGCCGCTGCGGGCTTCGATCGCGCTGGCCACCGGCACCTCGGGCAACGCCGTGGCCTTCGCTGGCCTGACGGTCATCATTGCGCTGGCCGCTCTGTTCGTCACCGGCATCCCGTTCCTGACGGTGATGGGTTTTGCCGCTGCTGGCACGGTGGCTGTTGCAGTCCTGGTGGCTTTGACGTTGACCCCCGCGGCGCTGAGCCTGGTTGGGGCTCGCGTCCTGCCAAAGAAGCAGCGCGGCCTGGTGCAACACGATGGCGCGCATGCTGAAGCCGACGTCGAGCTTGATGAAGACGTTGACCACCAGCCCAGGCACCATGATGAAGCCAACACCGGTTGGGCTGCTGGCGTCGTCAAGCGCCCCATCCTGACGATCGTTGGCGTGCTCGCCATCGTGGCGAGCTTGGCCTTCCCGACTTTGGACCTGCGTCTTGGCCTGCCCGACGGGAGCGCCGAACCAGCCGAGTCCACCGCATACCAAACGTATGACTCGATCCGCGACAACTTCGGTGCTGGCGTGAATGGCCCGCTGCTGGGAGTGGCCGAGCTCGACGAGCCGCTAGCTGAAGGTGACCTGCCGGTGCAGGTGGCTCAGGCCGACCTCGGTGAGGCGCTCGTGGCCATCGACAATGTCGAATACGTCGCCCCGATCGGCGTCAGCGATGACCGGCAGACCTTGGCCTTTCAGATTGTCCCCAGTGGTGGCCCCTCAGAAGAGTCCACCGTGCAACTGGTGAGCGACCTGGATGCTGCTGGCGATGAGATCGGCGCAGCGAATGACGCCACGATTGGCTTCACGGGTCAGACCGTGGCCAACATCGATATCTCCAACCAGTTGGGCGATGCGCTGCCGATCTATCTGCTGGTTGTCCTAGGCCTGTCACTGATCCTGCTGTTGCTGGTCTTCCGGTCTATCGTGATCCCGCTGTTGGCCACCGCTGGCTTCCTGCTGTCGCTGGCTGCCGCGTTCGGCGTGGTTGTTGCGGTCTACCAGTGGGGCTTCCTTAGCTCGATCTTCGGTGTGACGGAGCCAGGGCCGATCTTGAGCTTCCTGCCGATTCTGCTGATCGGCGTGCTCTTTGGCCTAGCGATGGACTACCAGGTGTTCTTGGTGTCGGCTATGCGCGAGATGAAGGTGCATGGAGCCAGCGCGCACGATGCCATCGTCAAGGGCTTCAACCACAGCGCACGTGTCGTCGTTGCTGCCGCGATCATCATGATCTCCGTGTTTAGCGGATTCATCTTTGCTGAGCTGGCGATGATCCGACCGGTCGGACTCGGTATGGCTGTGGGCGTGCTCATTGACGCCTTCTTGATCCGGATGACGCTGACCCCGGCGGTGATGGCGCTGCTGGGCGAGAAGGCTTGGTTTATCCCCAAGTGGCTCGACAAAGCTCTGCCCGATGTCGACGTTGAGGGCTCAAGCCTGGAGCGGGAATACACGAAGTAGTCACTACTGCGCATCACTCGTGCGGCCACCGTGGCTACTCGCGGATAAACAATGAGAGGGCCCTGCCACTTCGGCGGGGCCCTCTCATCTGTCTGTGCGCAGTTTCGCCCCGTGACCATGAGTCAATATGGGCACGATGTGGCCTGCAAAACATGCACGGGTGTCCCATTTCGCCTCATCGCGGCGGGCTGGCTGCCTGACTGGCGGCCAGCCGGAGCGCGTCGTAGGCCGCAGCCGCCGCAAACTCATCACTCAACTCGATGGCCAGGTTGCTGCCACTCGCGCGATAGATCACGACCCCCGGGCCGCCATTGGCAACATAAGCCGTGCCTTTGCGGGAAACCCGCAAGCCGTTGCCGCCCCACTCCATCGGCTTGACCTTGGTTAACTCAACGCCCAAAACTTCACTCGCTGGCACGTTGAAAACGCCGATGCCACCAACGGTGGTGCGACCTCGCAGGCCGGCTTCCGTGACGGAGAAGTCCATCGAGGCCAGCAAAAGCAAGCTGCCGCGGTGAGCCCAAGCGATACCGCGACGAAGAGGCCAGAGAAAAGGCCAGACCCGGTGGCCAGGATGATGCCCGTGCACGTCACCGCGATGAAGACGATGAACCAACCTGTGGCTTTGAGGACACCTGATGCGGTCTGCGCCGACCACGGCAACTCGCCCTCACGCACCTTTTTAGGGATCCGGCTGCGACCAGGGATAGCTGAAATGACCTCAGCGCGGGCAGGCATGGAGCGGCCGTGAATGGCCCAGCAGCTATAGCCCCAAGCAGCAGCAATCACCAGCGTCAGCAGCACCCACAAAGGGCTAACGTCTTGCGGGCTCCGAGCCAGGTTCGTCACGAGCGCGGTGACAAGATACGAAGCAGCCGAGAAGCCCCCGATCGTCGTTAGTGCGGACATCAACCACCGCGAAGTCCAACTCGACAGGAATCGTGCCAATCCGCCAACAACTGCAGCACCACACGCAGCAGCAGCGGTGATGGAGAAGGTGGCAGCGAGGTATCCCCCACCCGTGGCAACGGCATCGACTTCGTCGCTGAAGCCCCAATGGGTCGGCATCAGCGCTGGTTGCACGATTACGGTCGCGCCTAGCAGCAGGACAGCGAGTGGGGACAGGGCCCAAATGCCAGCGGCCAGTCGCTTGTCCCGTGTCGCAGTCATAGAGCCGATCCTAGGCAGACCGGCTGGCTACGCCATCAACCAGGGCGACCAGCGCGTCGATCACGGGGCCTTCGCCGATGCTGGCCAAGAGCGCCCGCGCTTCATCGGCTACCTGATCGGTATGCGCCTGAGCAGCGTCCATAGCGTCGTGGGCACGCAACAGGGTCACCGCCTCGGCGACCTCGTCAGCATCCGCGATCGGCCCAGCCAGCAACTCCTGCAGTCGAGCATCAGCTGGGTCACTCGACGCCCGAGCCAGTAATACCGGCAGGGTGGCCTTGCCTTCACGCAGGTCTGTTCCGGGCGTCTTGCCCGAGACATCAGCGTCGGAGGAGATATCCAGCAAGTCATCGGCTAGTTGGAAGACCATGCCGACCTTCTCTGCATACTCGGTCACCGCAGCCACAGCCTCCGGCGAGGCGCCACCGAACGTCGAGCCGTACCAAGCAGCCGTTGAAATTAGCGAGCCTGTCTTGTCGGCAAGGACACCCAGGTAGTAGTCAATGGGGTCAACGTCGACGCCAGGAGTCCGCTCATCACGAATCTGACCGGAGCACAGGCGGACAAAGGTTGCTGCCTGCACCTTGACTGCCTCTGGCCCGAGGTCAGCGATCACGGATGAAGCAGTGCCAAACAGTAAGTCACCGACCAAGATAGAAACCGCGTTGCCGTAGCGCACATTGGCGCTCTGCACCCCGCGGCGCAACTCAGCCTCATCCATGACGTCGTCGTGATAGAGCGAAGCCAAGTGCGTCAACTCAACACCTACGGCAGCATCCACAACTTGGTCGTTAATGCCCTCGCCCAATTCTGCAGCCAACAAGGTCAACAACGGACGGAATCGTTTCCCGCCAGCGGCAGCCAGGTGGCCGGCCGCTTCGGCAATGAACTCATCCTCGTGATCGATGACTTCGCACAATCGTAGATCAAATTTGGCCATGCCGACCATGATCCGGTCGGCCAAATCGTCGTCAATACCCGGAATGACCGGGTCAGCCGCAGTGGCTGACCCGGTCTGGGGTGTCTGGGATTCTGAGGTCACCGCAGGAACTGTGAAGCCTGTTGCGCGACCTCGAGCATCGGCGAAGGCACGACGCCCAGGAACAACGTCACGACAACACCGAACGCGATAGCGAACAGCGTCAGCGCGGAGGCATTGATCACCACGGTGTCATCGTCGGAGTCGCCGAAGTACATCGTCACGATCAACCGGAAGTAGACATAGGCCGTCACGGCCGAGGCCAGCACGCCGATGACGGCAAGCCAGGCGTAGCCACCCTGGACACCAGCAGAGAACACCGCGAACTTGCCGGTGAAGCCGGATGTCAGCGGGATGCCTGCGAAGGCCAGCATCAAGAAGCTAAACGCGGCTGCAACCCACGGGTTTGTCTTGCCGAGGCCAGCCCACTGAGACACGTGGGTGGCTTCGGTCCCCGAGGAGCGGACCATCGTGACAATGGCAAAGGCCGGAATCGTCATGAAGCCATAGGTCACTAGGTAGAACATCGTGCTGGTGACACCCGACTGCTGCAGCGACACCAAGCCGACCAAGATAAACCCGGCGTGGGCGATCGATGAGTAGGCCAAGATGCGCTTGACGTCGGTCTGACGCACCGACATGACGGCACCGACGATCATGGTGATCGCGGCGATGACGGCCAGGATCGGTGCCCAATCGAGCCGCGCGCCTTCCACAGCCACGTAGAACACGCGGAGCATGGCACCAAATGCGGCGACCTTGGTGCAGGCCGCCATGAAGCCGGTGACCGGTGTCGGGGCTCCCTGGTAGACATCTGGCGTCCACGCGTGGAACGGAACAGCACCGACCTTGAACAGCAGACCAGTCGCCACCAGCAAGACGCCGGGGACCAGCAAGCCATCCATCAGCACCTCGGTGCCAATCGAAGCAGCAATCACGTCGAAGCGCATCGAGCCGGCGTACCCATAAATCAAGGCGGCACCGAACAGGAAGAACGCCGAGGAGAAGGCACCGAGCAGGAAGTACTTCAGCGCTGCCTCCTGCGAGAGCAGGCGGCGACGGCGGGCCAGGCCCGACAGCACGTAGAGCGGGAGCGAGAGGATCTCAAGCGCGATGAACATGACCAGCAGGTCATTGGCCATCGTGAAGAGCATCATGCCGCCGATAGAGAACAACGTCAGCGGGTAGATCTCCGTCGTGGTCGCGCCCATCTTGGTCGCGAGGGCCTCTTCGGCAGAGCCAGGAGTCGAAACTCCGGCCTGGGTGAAGGCGTCGGGAGTTTCCCCACCGAAACGCTCGCTCATGACCAGGACGCCGATCACGGACAGAACCAAGAGCAGACCCTGCAAGAAAAGCGACGGACCATCGATAACGACGGCGCCAGCAGCAGTTGACCCCTGGTTGTCGCGGGCCACCATGATGATGGCCAAGAAAGCCAACACCAAGGTGGCGATGACTATGGGTAGGTGAATGGCATAACGCTTGGCCTTGCCAGCAAAGCCTTCCACCGCGACGCCAACCAAGCCGCCAACAAACACGATGATCAACGGCAGCAGCGCTGCATAGCTAATCTCGGGAGCTTCAAACATCAGCGCTCATTCCCTTCGGCGTCGACGCTGGTAGGCGCCGGGTTTGAAACGCCGACATTTTGCAAGGTGGTCTGGACAGCAGGCTCGAGCAGTTCAGTGACCGGCTTCGGGTAGAACCCAAGCACCAGGAAGGCCACGATGAGCGGGGCCACCACGAACTTCTCGCGCATACTCATGTCCGGCGTCGTGCCAGCAAACTCTTCTGGCGCTGGGCCAGTCGCAACCTTCTTGTACATCAGCAGGATGTACAAGGCCGCGAGTAGGACACCCATGGTGCCGATCACCGCAAACACGGGGTATGTCTGGAAGGTTCCGACGATGACCATGAACTCCGAGACGAAGGAGTTCAGCCCGGGTAGAGCCAAGCCGGAGAGACCAGCGATCAAGAACGACCCGGCGATCAGTGGCGTCACTCGTTGCCAGCCACCAAAATCAGCGATCTGGCGCGAGCCGCGACGCTGGATCATCATCGCGGCGATCAGGAATAGCGCTGCGGTGGTGAACCCGTGGTTGACCATGTAGAGCGTGGATCCGGTCATGCTCACCGTGGTGAGCGCGAAGATGCCAAGCACGATGAAGCCGAAGTGGCTGATCGAGGTGTAAGCGATCAAGCGCATCATGTCCGTCTCGCCGATGGCCAACATGGCACCGACCAAGATCGAGATGACCGCGAGAGTCATCACCAATGGGGTGGCCCACTGGCTGGCTTCGGGGAATAACTGCAAGCAAAAACGCAGCATGCCGAAGGTGCCGACCTTGTCGAGCACGCCGACCAACAACACGGCAGTCGCGGGACGTGCCTCGCTGGCGGCGTGTGGCAACCAGGTGTGAACCGGCCACATCGGGGCCTTAATAGCGAAGGCGATGAAGAATCCGGCGAACAGCCAGCGCTCGGTCGAAGCGCCAATCGGCAGCCCGGTGAGGTTCTGAATCAAGAAGCCTTCGGTGCCACCGGGGCCCTGCAGGTAAAGGGCGATGACAGCCACCAGCATGATGAGGCCACCGAGCAGCGAGTAGAGCAGGAAGCTCGTGGCTGCTTTCGCCCTGCCTGCGCCACCGAATGAACCGATCAGGAAGTAGACCGGGATCAGCATGACTTCGAAGAAGACATAGAAGAGGAAGACGTCGGTGGCTGCAAAAACACCGATCATCGTCGACTCCAGCACCAGCATCAGCGCGAAGTACGTCTGCTGACGACGGTTGTCTGCACTGGGGACATCGTTCCAGGCCGCCAATAGACAGATCGGCACCAGGACGACACCCAGCAAGATCATCGACAGCGCAATGCCGTCAACACCCAGAGCGAAGCTCACACCGAACTGCGGAATCCAGGGTAGACCTCGGAAAGCTGGTACTGCGTGCTCGATCCGATGTCGAACTGGAATGCCATCAGCACACCAAGGAGCAAAGTCACCAGGGAGATACCCATGGCAAGCTCACGAGATTTAGCAAAACCACGAGGCATTCCAGCGACTACTGCGGCACCCACCATGGGCACCAACAGCAGAAGCGTCAGCCAGGGAAAGTCTGTCATCACTGCATCACCCAAACAGCACCAAGAATGACGACAATGCCAGCCAGCATTGTCATGGCATAGGAGCGCACGAACCCGTTCTGGGTGCGGCGCAGCAGGTCAGAAAGCCCTGCGAGGCTGCCTGTGGTCTTACCCACCATGCCGCCTTCAATCAAGTCACGGTCGGTGGCGACCAACATCGTCACCATGCCCTCACCTGGCTTGCGCAGGAAGACTTCGTTGAAGTCGTCCTGCAGCAAGTCGCGACGAGCAGCCTTGGTGAGGGCACTGCCTTCCGGAGCCTCAGTCGGAACTTCGGACTTCCAGTACATGAAGTAGGCCAACGCTGCACCCAGGAACACCAGGACAAGCGTCAACGTCACAATCACCGGGATTGCCAGGACTGGCTCGTCGTGTTCAACGTGTCCGAAGACCGGCTCGAGCCAGGACTCTAGGATGCCTGTCGGGCCAAGAATGAAGCCAAGCGAGATAGAGCCCACGGCCAAGATCATCATCGGCACCGTCATCGACAGCGGCGACTCATGCGGGTGCTGGTCGTCTTCCCAACGGGCCTTGCCCTGGAAGGTCATGAAGAACAGGCGCGACATGTAGAACGCGGTAATGCCAGCACCGATCAGGGCCGTGAAACCAAAGACCCAGGGCTGCCAGCCTTCGCCGACGAACGCCGTCTCAATGATCTTGTCCTTGGACCAGAATCCGGCAAACGGCGGAACACCCAAGATGGCGAGCCAGCCCATCATGAACGTAATCCAGGTGATCTTCATCGCGCGAGACAGTCCACCGTAGCGGCGCATGTCTACCCGGTTATTCATCCCGTGCATGACCGAGCCAGCACCGAGGAACATGCCAGCCTTGAAGAAGCCGTGCGTCACCAGGTGGAAAATCGCGAAGGTGTAACCGATCGGGCCAAGTCCAACGGCAAGCATCATGTAGCCGATCTGGCTCATGGTCGAGGCAGCCAAAGCCTTCTTGATGTCGTCCTTGGCACAACCGACGATCGCACCGTAGACCAGCGTGATCGCACCGACAACGGCAACCACCACGCGAGCATCAGGCGTCTCAATGTAGATCGCCTGGCTACGCGCAATGAGGTAGACACCGGCGGTCACCATGGTTGCCGCGTGGATCAAAGCGGAAACCGGAGTTGGACCCGCCATGGCGTCGCCCAACCACGACTGCAGCGGGAACTGAGCCGACTTACCGCAAGCACCGAGCAGCAACAGCAGGCCAACGGCCAACAACGCACCCTGGCTCATGGACGCGGCGTTCTCGTTGACCGTGGCGTAGTCCAGCGCCCCGATGCTGGCGAACATCACCGACATAGCCGTGATCAGACCAAGGTCACCGATGCGGTTGACGACGAACGCCTTGTTGGCGGCCGTCGCATACGCGGGGTTCCAGTTCCAGAAGCCGATCAGCAGGTAGGACGCGAGGCCCACACCTTCCCAGCCGACGAAGAGCACGAGGTAGGAGTCGCCGAGCACCAAGATCAGCATCGCGGCAACAAACAAGTTCAGGTATGCGAAGAAGCGGCGCTTGTCGGGGTCGTGCTCCATGTAGCCCAGGGAGTACACGTGGATCAAGGATCCGACAAACGTGATCAGCATGACGAACACCATGGACAGCGGGTCGAGCAGCAAGCCGACGTTGACGCTCAGGTCACCGGCAGCCACCCACTCCCACAACTGCACCGAGAGCGCACGTTCTTCCTCACCACGCCCAGACATCTGGAAGATCACGCCCAAACCCACGGCAAAGGCGGCCCACGACATGATCGTCGCGAACATTGGTCCCCATGAGTTGGTGGCCTTGCCACCGATCAAGAGGACTGCAGCGCCCAGCAGCGGCAGGGCAATCATCAGCCAGCCCAGGGAGGCGAAGCCATCAGCAGCCGTGGCAGTCACCGAGTGTGTCTCGGTGAGCGCGATGCCGGCGGAGGTCTCTAAGACAGACACGCAGCTCGCTCCTTACAGCTTCAAGAGGTTGGAGTCGTCGACCGAAGCGGTTCGACGAGCACGGAAGATGGACATGATGATCGCTAGCCCGACCACAACCTCAGCGGCAGCCACGACCATGACGAACAAGGCGTAAACCTGACCGTCCAGCGTGCCGTGCATCCGAGCGAACGTCACCAAAGCCAAGTTGGTTGCGTTCAGCATGAGCTCGACCCCCATGAACACCACGATGGTGTTGCGCCGAGTCAGCACGACGAGTGCACCAATGGTGAACAGGATCGTTGCCAGATAGATGTATGCGACCAAGGTCATGACTGGCCCTCCTCTTCGGGGGCAGCCACAAGGTCAGTGTTGGGAACGTTGTCCTCGCCGCTTGTCTGCGTCACTGCCGCGTACTGGGTCACCGAGGCAACCTGACCGCGAGCAACCAGCACGCGGGGCACGGATTCTTCCGTTGGTGTGCCATCAGGCAGCAAAGCCGGAGTGTCTGCGGCATTGTGACGCGCATACACACCCGGGTTCGGCTTACCTGCGAGCCACTTCATCGAGCGCACGGTGGCGGTGGAGGTTGCCCGCTGGTTCATCAACGGCAGCAAGCGCTCGTGGTGCGCGAGCACCATCGCGCCCATTACCGAGATCACCAGCAGGGTGGCCAGAATTTCGAAGCCGAAGACCTGGCGCTCAAAGATCTCCCGAGCCAAAGCCGTGACGGTTCCTTCTTCTTGAACCGCCGCGAGGCCAACTGGTTCGCGGAAGGTCACGCTGGCCACACCAGCCATCGCCGTGACGACAAAGGCCGCGGCGAGCAGGTATGCCCACAGCCGTTGGCCCTTCAAGGTCTCCACGAGGGAGTCCGAAGCATCAACGCCTACCAGCATGACGACGAACAAGAACAGCATCATGACGGCGCCGGAGTAGACGAAGATCTGGATGACTCCGACGAACTCGGCCTGCTGCGCGATGTAGACGACACCCATCGCGACCATGACCAGCGCCATCGACATGGCGGCGTGCACGGCCTTGTGAGCAAAGAGCAATCCGAGTGCCCCAAGCACCATGGCGGGTGCGATCACCCAAAAGAGAGTTGCTTCTCCCCCACTCATCGGTAAACCTCCTGCGACGACTCAGCGTCGTCGTCGTTAGCAACCTGCTGAGCAGCCCGATCGCGATCGCCAACATAGTCCTTTTGCGACTGCGTTGGGGCCGTCACCTGGCCCAAGTAGTAGTCGCGCTCTTCCATGCCATCGGCCATCGGGAACGGCGGCGGCAACATGCCTTCACGCAACGGCGCGAGGAGTTGGTGCTTTTCGTAGATCAGCGGTGCCCGCTCACGGTCTGCAATCTCGTAGTCGTTGGTCATCGTGAGCGCTCGCGTGGGACAAGCCTCGATGCACAATCCACAGAAGATGCAGCGCAGGTAGTTGATTTGGTAAACACGTCCGTACCGCTCACCCGGTGAGAAACGAGCGGCATCAGTGTTGTCCGCACCTTCAACCAAGATCGCGTCCGCGGGGCAAGCCCAAGCGCAAAGTTCGCAGCCGACGCACTTCTCGAGGCCATCCGCGTGCCGGTTCAACTGGTGGCGCCCGTGGAACCGCGGCTGCGTAGGACGCGGCTTCTCCGGATACTCCTCAGTGGCGACTTTGGCGAACATCGTCTTGAACGTGACGCCAAAACCAGCGACGGGAGCCAAGGTGTCACTGACTTCGCTGCGGATGCGGGCCATCAGGCCCGTCTTCTCGCTGGGTGGAGTGACATCGCCAGTTGTCGCGGCAGGCGAGTTGCCCGCCTGCTTGGCGACATCCATCTCTTCGTTCTGAGCGTCGTCGTTCGTGTTGTCCTGAGTCTCGTCAGCCACGGTCATCCTCCGAGCTTTCTTCAGTTATGGTGTCGGCATCATGGGCGGAACCCACAACCAATGCCGACGCGGGCGCAAGTGCGGGCTTAGGCTCGATCAACTTTTGACCGGGCAACGGTGGCACCGGATAGCCGTCCGCAAACGGATCGATCTCTGCAGGCACCTTCCGGGACTCAGCCTTAGCCTCATCAGCCATGTTGAGGCGGTAGCCAATGAGCCAGCCAGCGGTGATCAGCGAAACGAAGATCAGCGACATGGTGATAACCAGCGGCCAGATGCCCTCACCGAAGAAGCCTTCGTCAGCGGAGCGCAGCAAGATGGCCACGATGACCCAGGTCAGCGAGATCGGGATCATCAACTTCCAGCCGAACTTCATGAACTGGTCGTAGCGGACACGCGGCAACGAGCCACGCAGCCACACGTAGAAGAAGATGAACGACCACATCTTGGCGGTGAACCACAGGATGCCCCAGTAGCCCTCGTTAAACATGCCGTCATTAATCAAGCCGAGGCCGAACGGTGCGTAGTAGCCACCGAGGAACAGCGTCGCGGCCAGCGCCGAGACGGTGAACATGTTGATGTACTCACCGAGGAAGAACATGCCGAACTTCATCGAGGAGTATTCGGTGTGGAATCCGCCACCGAGTTCACCTTCACCTTCGGCCAAGTCGAAGGGCAGTCGGTTGGTCTCGCCAACCATGGTGATGATGTAGACCACGAACGACACAGCGAGCGGGAAGACATACCAAAGCCCGTCTTGGGCTGCGACGATTTCGCTCGTCGACATCGAGCCGGCGAACAGGAACACCGCGACGAGGGCGAGGCCCATGGCTATTTCGTAGGAGATGACCTGAGCGGTTGAGCGCAGACCACCCAAGAGCGGGTAGGTCGAGCCTGAAGACCAACCGGCGAGCACAAAGCCGTAAGCACCGACGCCAGCGACCGCCAGCACGAGCAGCGTGGCGACCGGCGTGTCCGTCAACTGCAGCGGGGTAGTGTGGCCGAACATTTCGACCTCGCCACCCATCGGGATGATCGCGAATGAGACGAAAGCGAGTGAACCGACCATCAGCGGGGCGATGATGAACATCACCTTGTCCGCGCCCTTGGGCGTGACGTCTTCCTTCATCATCAGCTTGAGGCCGTCAGCCAAGGTCTGGAAGAGACCAAAGGGACCAAACCGGTTGGGGCCGGGTCGCTGCTGCATCCGACCAATGACGCGGCGCTCGAACCAGATGACCACGACGACCTGCAGCAGCAGGTAAACGAAGACCAGCACAGTCTTGAACAGCGACAACCACCAGGGCGTGTCACTGAAGTCGGCGGCGGGGCCGTCTGCCATCGGCAGCGACACCATCACCTCGGGCATTGATGCCGCTAGGTGCGCGAAGCTCATGCCTGGCCTCCTTGCTTGGCTGCGATCGATACAACCGATCCAGAGTCAGCGCCCAAAGTTGGACGGACTCGCGAATCGGCCGAGTTTGTCGGGATCCACACCACGTGATCGGGCATCTCAGTGAGCGCAACAGGGAGTTCGATCGAACCGGCACCCTTGCTCACCACGATGTGCTGGCCATCAGCCAGGCCAATCGAGGCTGCGGTTTCAGCGGAAACGCGTGCCTGCGCCGTGGGTGCAGTGCCAGCCAAGAACGGCTCGCCGTCCTGCATAGAGCCAGCGTCCAGCAGGTGGTGCCAGGTCGACAACAGGGCCTGTCCAGCAGCCAGGTCAGCAGGGGCTGGTGCGGCAACCTCTGGGCCAGCAACCGGTCCGTCGAAGGTGCCAAGGCCAGTCATTTCACGCCTCAAACTAGTCACCGAGGTGGCCTGAAGCGCTACTCCCATTGCCGAGGACAACCGGTCAAGGACCGCGAAGTCGCTCAGCGCTGCCGAGTCGATCGCCTTGTCAAAGCTCTGCAGGCGGCCTTCCCAGTCAGCGTAGGTGCCAGCCTTTTCCTGCTGCGGGGCAACGGGAAGAATGACATCGGCGTATTCGTGGACGGCGGTTTCGCGCATCTCCAGCGAGACCACAAAGGCACGTTCCAGCGCGGCCCGAGCCAAAACTGGGTCCGGCAGGTCGTTGGGGTCAACACCGCCAACAACCAGACCGGCCAATTCGCCGTTTGCGGCCGCCTGCAAGATAGCGGTCGTGTCGCGACCAGCGTTGCCGCTGAGCTCGACGCCCCAGTTGCCACCGATGTGCGCGCGCACCTTCATCAGCGACCGGGTGTCCACCGGGCAGCAAGTTGGGCAGCGCGCCGGTTGCCAGCACCCGGCTCACCCGCACGGCGAGGGATCCAGGCGATACGGGCACCGGTCTGGGCGGCCAGCGATGCGATCGCGCTCAAGGCCCCAGGAGACGTGGCGAGTCGTTCGCCGACCATGATCACGGCGTCCGAGGTCAGCGAATCAGAAGCGACCTGCAGCGGGTTGGCCTGTGGCAGGGGCTCAGCGACAGCGTCGTTGGCCTCGCCCTGGGTGGCGCGGAAGTTAGCCAACGCCTCGATGACCTCGGCCTCAGTGCCCGGAGCCGCTGGAAGCAAGGTGCCTTCCAACTTTTCCAATCCGCGAGTGGCGAACGGCGCAATGCTGAAGACCTGAGTTGAGTTTTTCCGGTTTGCCTTGCGCAACCGCAGGAAGACAATGGGGCTCTCTTCCTCGGGCTCAATGCCGACCAAGAGGACCGAAGCGGCCTTCTCCAGGTCTGCATAGGTCACCGGGTCAGGGGCACCCAAGACTGCCGATGCGAGGAACTGCTCCTCTTCATCAGAGGTGGGCGAGCGCGGAAGTCAACGTCGTTCGTGCCCAGGGCAACGCGAGCAAACTTGCTGTATGCGTAAGCGTCCTCGACGGTCGCACGACCACCGACGAGCACTCCAACTCCCCCAGCAACCTTGGCTGCGGCCATACCTGCAGCGGCGGCTTCGTAGGCCTGGTGCCATGCGGCAACCTCGTAGTTGCCATCAGCGTTGCGGACGACTGGGTCACGCAGACGGTCGGGAGCGGCTGCATAGGCAAAAGCCCAACGGCCCTTATCACAGTTCCACTCTTCGTTGACCTCTGGGTTTTCCAAGGCCATCCGGCGCAAAACCGTGCCGCGGCGGTGATCGGTGCGGATCGAGCAACCGGCTGCACAGTGCTCACAGACGCTCGTGGTCGAAACCAGGTCGAATGGACGCGAGCGGAAACGGTATGCCGAACCGGTCAGTGCGCCCACGGGGCAGATCTGCACGGTGTTGCCGGAGAAGTAAGACTCAAAGGGCTTCTCTTGGTAGATACCAACCTGCTGCAGGGCGCCACGCTCGATCAAAGCAATGAACGGGTCACCGGCAATCTGATCGGAGAACCGGGTGCAACGCGCACACAGCACGCAGCGCTCACGGTCCAACAGCACCTGAGCCGAAATGTTGATCGGCTTGGGATAGGTGCGCTTCACATCTTCAAAGCGGCTTTTCGAGCGGTTGCTCCTCATCGCCTGGTTTTGCAGCGGGCACTCGCCACCCTTGTCGCAGACCGGGCAGTCGAGGGGTGGTTGATGAGCAAGAGTTCCATCACGCCCTCTTGTGCCTTCTCGGCGACCTTGGACGACTCCTGCGTGTTGACCACCATGCCTGCGCTGGCGGCCATCGTGCAGGAGGCCTGCGGCTTGGGCATCGGGCGAACGTTGCCCTCGCGGTCTGGCATCGCCACATCGACCAAGCACTGACGGCATGCGCCGACCGGCTCAAGCAGCGGGTGATCGCAGAAACGCGGAATCTGGATACCCAGTTCTTCAGCGGCGCGGATCAACAGCGTGCCCTTCGGAACGCTGATTTCCTGACCGTCAATAGTCAGGTTGACCTTGTCTTCACTCATGCGGAGAGTGTCTCCTTCGCAAACAGCGTTGAACGCTGGGGCGGGAACAATTCGGAGGCTGGCGTATGCATACCGGCTTCGAATTCCTCGCGGAAATACTGGACAGCGGAGGTGATGGGGCTTGTCGCACCATCACCGAGGGCGCAGAACGAACGGCCCAAGATGTTGTCGCAGATATCGACCAACTTGTCGATGTCGTCCTGGCTGCCGCGGCCTGCTTCGAGGCGCTCCATGATCTGCTTCAACCAGAAGGTGCCTTCGCGGCAGGGGTGCACTTGCCGCAGGACTCGTGAGCGTAAAAGTCCGTCCAACGCGAGACGGCGCGGACCACCGAGGTGGTCTCATCGAAGATCTGCAGCGCACGGGTGCCCAACATCGAGCCAGCCGCAGCGACCGAGTCGAAGTCCAGGGGCACGTCAAGGTGCTCGTCGGTGAAGATCGGGGTGGATGAGCCGCCCGGGGTCCAGAACTTCAACTGGTGGCCCTCGCGGATGCCGCCAGCCATGTCAAGCAGTTCACGCAGCGTGATACCCAGCGGCGCTTCATACTGACCGGGCCGGGTGACGTGCCCGGAGAGGCTGAAGAAACCGAAGCCTTGCGACTTCTCAGTGCCCATCCCGGTGAACCAGTCTTTGCCGTTCAACACGATCGGCGGAACCGACGCGATCGACTCAACGTTGTTGACCACAGTGGGTCGGGCGTACAGACCGGCGACGGCTGGGAACGGAGGCTTCAAGCGTGGCTGGCCACGACGTCCCTCAAGGGAGTCGAGCAGCGCAGTTTCTTCACCGCAGATGTATGCGCCGGCACCAGAGTGGACGGTGATGTCCAGGTTCAGGCCGGTGCCCATGATGTCTTTGCCGAGGTAGCCGGCCGCATAGGCCTCTTCGACGGCCTTCATCAGGCGGCGGTAGACGTGCACGACTTCACCGCGCACGTAGATGAACGCGTGCTCGCAACCAATAGCATACGAGGTGATGATCATGCCCTCGATCAGGAAGTGCGGGGCGGCCATCATCAGTGGCACGTCCTTGCAGGTCCCGGGCTCAGACTCATCAGCGTTGATGACGAGGTAGCGGGGGCCACCGTCTGGCGGAGGCAAGAAGCCCCACTTCAGACCGGTGGGGAAGCCTGCGCCACCACGACCACGCAAGCCGGAGCCCTTGGCCATGTCGACCAAGTCTGCGGCCGGCTGGTCCAGCGCCTTGCGCAGGGCCTTGTAGCCGTCGTTGGCTTCGTAGGTCTCCAATGTCCAGGACTGGGGGTGATCCCAGAACTTGGACAGGATCGGTGTCAGCTCGGTGCTCACTTCTCCGCTCCTTCATCATCCGACGTGGTCGGGGCTGCCGGGGCAGTCCAGCCGTTCTTTGCGGCAACCTTGACGCCCTCAAGGGAGGCCGGTCCGGCGCCAACACCTTCGTCTGCTCGACCATCAGTGAAGCCAGCCAGCACCCGCGACACCTGCTTGAACGAGCAAACCTTTGAGGCGCCACGGGTCGGAACGACGTCTTTGCCGTCCCGTAGGTCATCAACCAACTTTTTGGTTGAGTCTGGCGTCTGGTCGTCGAAGAACTCCCAGTTGACCATCACGACTGGGGCGTAGTCACAAGCCGCGTTGCACTCAACGCGCTCTAGGGTGATGGAACCGTCTTCAGTCGTCTCATCATGGCCAATGCCCAGGTGATCACTGACCTCGTCAAAGATCTGGTCACCACCCATCACGGCGCACAAGGTGTTGGTGCACACGCCGACCGTGTATTCACCATTGGGGTGGCGCTTGTACTGGGTGTAGAAGGTGGCAACTCCGCTAACCTCGGCGGTCGACAGGTCGAGTTGCTCAGCGCAGAACTGGACTCCACGGCCGGTGATGTAGCCATCAATTGACTGCACGAGGTGCAACAGCGGCAACAGCGCCGAACGCTTTTGCGGGTAGCGGCTGATCAAGTCAGCAGCGTCTGCCTGCATTTTGGCCAGGACCTCAGCCGGGTAGCCCTCGTCCGAGGGATGCAACGGCGTGTGGTGGTGCAACGGGCCGTGATCGGAATAGCCCGGAACGCTGTGGTGGACGCGACGCTCGGTGGCTTCGTCCAACTGACTGCGCATGTCCTCCTGCTCGTGCTGGCTCATCGGTCCACGCCTCCCATCACGGGGTCGATCGAAGCAACAGCGACAATGACGTCGGCCACCAGGCCGCCTTCACTCAACACCGAGGCTGCCTGCAAGTTGTGGAATGAGGGATCACGGAAGTGCGCCCGGAAGGGACGCGTCCCGCCATCCGAAACCAGGTGCACGCCCAGTTCGCCCTTCGGCGACTCAATGGCGCTATAGACCTGGCCAGGTGGCACGCGGAAACCTTCGGTCACCAACTTGAAGTGGTGAATGAGGGATTCCATGGACGTGCCCATGATTTCGCGAATGTGGTCAAGGGAGTTGCCCTGACCGTCTGCCCCAATGCTTAACTGAGCGGGCCAGGCAATGTTCTTGTCTTCAACCATGACGGGCTGGCCTTCGGACTCGCGCAAGAATGCAATCGCCTGCTCGGAGATTTTGATGGACTCCCACATCTCGTCGATCCGGATGCGAATGCGTCCGTACGCGTCCATGTCGTCGCGGGTCTTGACCTCGAAGTCGTACTTTTCGTAGGTGCAGTACGGCTCCGACTTGCGCAAGTCATGCGGCAAGCCGGTGGAGCGCAAGATCGGGCCGGTAATACCCAGTGCCATACAGCCGGCCAAGCTCAAGTAGCCAACGTCAACCGTGCGGGCCTTCAGGACCGGATTTTCGTTGAGCAACAACTCAAGCTCGCGCAAGCCGCCCTTGAGGTCGGCGAGCTCCTTCTCGAGCATTTCCAGGCCACCCTCGGGGATGTCCTGGGCGACGCCGCCGGGGCGGATGTATGCGTGGTTCATCCGCAGACCGGTCGTTGCCTCAAAGAAACGCAAGATCCGCTCACGCTCACGGAAACACGTGGTCATAACGGTGGTAGCTCCGAGCTCCATGCCACCGGTGCCGATCGCGATCAGGTGCGACCCGATGCGGTTGAGCTCCATCATCAGCACGCGGATGTCGCTGGCGCGCTCGGGAACCTCGATACCGAGCAACTTTTCGATACCGAGGCAGTAGACCGCCTCGTTAAAGATCGGCGTCAGGTAGTCCATCCGGGTCGCGAACGTGGTGCCCTGCACCCAGGTGCGGAACTCCATGTTCTTCTCGATGCCGGTGTGCAGATAGCCAATGCCGGCACGGGCCTCACGGACAGTTTCGCCATCGAGTTCGAGGATGAGACGGAGCACTCCGTGGGTTGAGGGGTGCTGCGGGCCCATGTTGACGACGATGCGCTCTTCGCCAACGGCTGCAATGTCCTCGGTGATTTGGTCCCAGTCGCCGCCAGCGGCGTTGAACACTGCGCCAGCGGTCTCGTCGTCACCGAAGAGGTCCTGGTTTGCTTGGGTTTCAGTCGACATCAGCTGTAACTCCTACGCTGGTCGGGGGCCGGAATCGATGCGCCCTTGTATTCCACCGGGATACCACCCAGCGGGTAGTCCTTGCGCTGCGGGTGACCCGGCCAGTCGTCCGGCATCAAGATGCGGGTCAAACCGGGGTGGCCCTCAAAAACAATGCCAAACATGTCGTATGTCTCGCGCTCGTGCCAGTCAATGGCCGGGTAGACATCCACGATTGATGGCAGCACCGCGTGGTCATCTGAACAGCTGAGTTCAAGGCGCACGCGACGCATGTTGTGCGTGATTGACGCGAAGTGATAAACAGCGTGCAACTCTTCGCCGACCAACTCGGGGTAGTTGACGCCGCTGACGCCCAAGCACATTTCGAAGCGCAGGTTTGCGTCATCACGCATCACCGTGGCGACCTCGCGCAGGTGCTGCGGGCTCACGTGCAGGGTCAGGTCGCCACGGTCCACAACGACCTTAGGCACGGCAGCGTCGAAGTCACTGACACCGGCGGCGAGGAAGTCAACGATCTCGTCGAAGTAGCCGCCGTACGGACGCTGGCTGGCCGGAGGGAAGAGCACCGGCTGGTTGAGACCGCCATAGCCTGAAGTGTCGTTGCCGAGCGATGAGCCAAACATGCCCTGCTTTTGGGCAACAACGGTCGCGCTGGGCTCTGGCGCGTCGGCCGGGACCTGCTCTTCATGCTTGTTGATGGCCTCAGTTGTCTTGAGGTCTTCGCTCTCGCGGCTCTCACCCAGAGTGCCCTTGTCGGGGCTGTTCTTGTTCGTCTTCTCTTTGCCCATCAGGCCATGCTCCCTTCGGCGCGATTCCGCGCTCGCTCCGCTGCGTTTCCTCGCGTCCCTGTCATCACGCCAGCAACCCCTTCATCTCGTGCTTCGGCGTCGCGCTCAACGCTGCGGCCTCGGCGGCACGAGCAGCCTTCACGCGGTCAACACCAATCTTGCTGGAGCGAATCTGCTCGTGGAGCTCCAAGATGGCGTTCAAGAGCATCTGCGGGCGAGGCGGGCAACCGGGCAAATAAATGTCGACCGGCACGATGTGGTCGACGCCCTGCACGATGGCGTAGTTGTTGAACATGCCGCCGGAGCTGGCGCAGACGCCCATGGACAGAACCCACTTGGGGTTAGGCATTTGGTCATAGACCTGACGAACGACCGGGGCCATCTTCTGGCTCACCCGGCCGGCAACAATCATCAAGTCGGCCTGACGCGGCGTAGCGGCGAAGCGCTCCATGCCGAATCGAGCGATGTCGTAGTCGGGGGTGCCGACCGCCATCATCTCAATCGCGCAACAAGCGAGACCGAAGGTCGCTGGCCAAATCGACCGCGACTGCATCTGGCCGACCATGGTTTCAACCGAGGTGAGCAGAAAGCCTGAGGGGAGCTTTTCTTCGAGACCCATGCTTCTCAACCGTCCTTTCGAGCACGCTGTGCAACGTGCGGCATACACATGTCAGTGGTGAACGCAGTGGTGGTCAGTCCCACTCGAGACCGCCCCGACTCCACTCATAGATGAACGGCACGGAGACCACGGTAAGGAAGAGCAGCATCGCGAGGACCGAGAAGAGCCCAACCTGGTCGAAGGCTACGGCGAACGGGTAGAGGAACAAGACCTCCACGTCGAAGACGATGAAGAGCATGGCCGTCAGGTAGTACTTAATCGGCACACGCCCGCCATCGACGGCCTGTGGCGTCGGCTGGATGCCGCATTCGTATGCCTCGGCCTTAGCCCGGTTGTACGTCTTGCGGCCGATGAGAGCCCCGGCCCCCACCGAACCCCCGGCGAAGAGCAAACCCAAAGCAAAGAAGAACAGCAACGGGAGGTAAGGATCGTGCATCCTTGCCACCCTCCTTTCGGTGCCGGTACATCGACGCGGTAATACCGGACGATCTGGTCATGACTGCCCCAATCTTAGGGCCGTCCACTCTCAGCGCGCTTGCAGGGTCGATCACGATTTGGTCGCGGTCGGGTTTCAATACCCCTGCGGCACCGACTGTGAAGCATTTCACTATGCGTCCGGATTCTACGCTGGCGGCTGGCAGCGCTGTCGAGATAGGTCACCCTGACTTGGCACCTGCCCTCAACCGGTCACGCGGTCGATGACCACGCTTTCCCGGCCTAGGGTTAATCGCGTGGTGGATCGAAACGATCCCACCGGTGAGGTTGCGCCAACTGACCTGGGTCCAGCCAGCCAAATCGACCCTTGCCGCCAGGGCTTGCTGGTCGGGCCAGGCTTGAATCGACTCGGCCAAATAAACATAAGAGTCGGGGTTGCTGCTGATCTTGCGGGCTACCGCGGGGAGCGCGCGCATCAGATATTCGGTGTAAACCACCCGGAACGGCTTGATGACCGGCTGGCTGAACTCGCAAATAACCAGGCGTCCACCGGGCTTGGTGACCCGTGAGAACTCCTGCAGAGCAGCATCGACATCGGCGACGTTGCGCAGGCCGAAAGACATCGTGACTACATCAAAGCTGTCGTCAGCGAAGGGCAAGTTGAGCGCATCTGCGGCGGTGAACGGCATATCAGGGCGCCTACGACGGCCCTCGCGCAGCATGCCAATAGAGAAGTCAGCGGGCAAGATCTCGATGTCCGCATCAGCAAAGGGCTCACTACTAGTGCCTGTCCCGGCAGCAATGTCGAGGATTCGCTCACCCGATTTTGCTTGCACGGCCTTCACTACTGCACGCCTCCAGAGCCGGGCTTGGCCCATCGAGAGAACGTCGTTGGTCAGGTCATATTTCGAGGCCACATCATCGAACATCGAGGCGACTTCGGCTGGTTGTTTGTCGAGGCTGGCACGCTGCATGCAACTATCATCTCACTCCGGCCTAGAGTGGTGGGTTGTGACCGCAACACCTCCGCCCACCGTGTACGCCCAGACCGTTGATATCTCTGACGTCGTGGGCGCTGACGTGGATCTGTTGTCACTGATTCCCGCCGACATCCCGGGCGAGTCAATCAGCGCGTGGCTGCGAGAAGACCATGGCCTCGTGGGCTGGGGCCGCTGCCTTGAGTTCCGAGGCACCGGCCCCGACCGCTTTGCCGAGGCCGAGACGTGGTGGAAAAACATCGTTGCTCGGGCCGATGTCAGCGACGCAGTGCGCGTCTTCGGCTCTGGCTTGGTCACCTTCGGGACGTTTTCTTTTGCTGATGACTCTGAGCACGAAAGCGTCCTCGTGGTCCCCGAGGTCATCGTTGGACGACGCGATGGGGCAGTCTGGCGCACCGACATCGGGCTCACCGTTCGTGACGCCGAAATCAAACGCGCTGACCTCGCGCCACACCAGTGGAGCCCCCAGTCCGGAGAAGTCCAGTTCACTGACGGCTCCATCACTGCGCAGGGTTGGCCCGAGGTTGTAGCCAAAGCGGTCAGCCGCATTCAGTCCGGGGACGTTGAAAAAGTCGTCTTGGCCCGAGACATCGTTGCCCAAGCCGAGCACGATATTGATGTCCGTACCCTGGTCGGTCGCCTTAACTCTCGGTATGCCGCCACCTGGACTTTCGCCGTTGATGGCATCGTCGGCGCGACGCCAGAGATGTTGGTTCGACTACGCGACGCTCAGGCTCGCTCCCGGGTGTTGGCGGGCACGGTGCGGCGCGACAGTCACCCTGGCCCTTCACGCCCAGAGGCACACCCGGAGCTGGAGGGCACCACAGCACCGATCCTCGCCTGCGGTTGATCTCGAGCGACAAAGACCTGGAGGAGCATGAGTATGCGGTCCGCTCGGTCGCCGAAGCGCTCGGCCCGCACTGCACGCACCTTGACGTCCCCACTGAGCCTTTCGTCCTGGAACTGCCCGACGTCTACCACCTGGCCAGCGACTTAATCGGCGACGCTGTGACTGGTGCGACATCGTTGCGCTTGGCTGCGGCCCTGCACCCTCAGCCGCCGTGTGCGGAACACCACGGAATATCGCCGCAGAACTCATCACCGAGCTCGAAGAAATGGACCGGGGTCGGTATGCGGGACCGGTTGGCTGGATGGACACCAACGGCGACGGCGACTGGGGCATTGCCCTGCGCTGCGGCGAATTCTGCGAAAATCGGACGAAGATCCGCTTATTCGCTGGCGGAGGAATTGTTGCTGCCTCGGACCCCGATGCCGAATTAGCCGAGACAGAAATTAAATTCGCTGCCATGCGGCACGCCCTGGGCACCCCTTAAAGGAAAACCCTTGTCACGGTGAAGGGCTCTCCACCTCGGAGCCGGCGAGGCGGTCAACGGCACCTCGCCGGCTTGGTCTTGGGGACATGTGCCCCCACTGGGTGCGTGGAGGGCTATCTCCACGCACCCAGGGTTTACTGGACGCGCACTTCCTTCTTACGCTCGCCAACGGATTGGTTCACTCCATCAATCAGCACCTGAACCGGGATGGACTCCTTGCCCATCGAGCGGTCCACTCGGCGCGAAATCTCGCTGAAGGCCGACTGAACGGCCTCACCGGAGGCGCCCGACTCAAGGTCGGCGTTAAGGCGGACGTAGGAGCCCTTCTCGCCAGCAATAGCAGCACCACGAACGTTGGCCACCGGGGCAACTTCGTCGAAGTCCTTCGCCACGAGTGACGCGATGCTGCGTAAGTCGATCTTGAGCTGACCGGTCGGGTCACTGCTCTCAAGTCGGTACTGCTTGGAACGTGGTGCGCGAATGTGGGACACCACCCAAATCAAAGCCAAGATGGCCCAGATCACCGTGACTATTGCGGCCACAATGGGGAACCACGACTGAGTCGCGAACTCTTCGACCGGGGCAGTGTTCAGATCATTTGCGTAGTTATCGAAAACCAGTTGATAGCGCCAGTCCAGAGCAAAAAGCCCTAGGACAATGAGGCCCAAACCAATGATGAGGACAACGATGCGGTCAAAAGCCGCTAGACCTCGACTCATGCGGAATCCTTTCGGGTGCGCACGACAACCTTGACGTCCGAGAGGCCACGCAGTCGCTCGACCACTTCTGCCTCTACTGCCTTAGCAACCGTTTGGGTGTCAGCCGTGGTGTTGATGCTGACGGTGATCTTCGACTTTCTTGCCGAAACCTCACCGACTGAAGACACGCCGCGGGTGTGCCCGGCAGCGTCACGTACGGAACCCTCAAGGGCTGTGCGAGAGATCCAAACGGATTTATTGCCAGACGTTGCGGTGTGCGTGAACTTAGCTGGCTTCAACGCGGCGATGGTCAGCCACAAACCGACCAACACGAGGACCACTGCAATCGCGACGACGGTATTCGTCGGCTCAAGGCCATCAAATGCCGCGACAGCCTTGGGCAGCCTCATATCACCCGAGATCAGGCCTTGATCTATGAGCGCATCAAGCACTGCCACAACGGCGAGTGCGATCAAGCTAAGGGCGACCAGAATGGCGAGCCAACTGGCCCCTGGACGGGCTCGGGGGATGGAGCTTGGTTCACAGGACCCTCCTCGCTGGTGCTTCCGGCTCAGCTTCGGGCTCAGGCGGCGCGACGACGCCAACCTCAACATCGACCTGGCGAATGTCAGTCCCCGTCAACCGGGCACCTTCGGTCAATATTTGGGACCGAATCTCTTCGGCAATGCTCGCCACGGGGGCCGGCCACTGCACTTCAACGTTCATCGTGACGTGCGCAGTGCGCCCACTGTGCCTAATGTCGGCGTGCGGGCTGCGACTGCCAGTGATGGCGCTGAACGTGCCAGCGCGGGAAACTACGCCGTTCACCTTACGAGCCAAGTGCTCGACAACGTGGGTGACAACCGCGGACTTAACCGTGAGGGTGCCACGCGTTTCTACTTCGGCCAGTGCGACGGTCTTTTCGTCTGTAGCTTCCTGCGGGGCCTCGCCCTCAGCCACGTGAGCCTCGGAGCGCCTTCAAGTCGATCTCACCAGAGAGGTGACCAGCGACTACGAAGCCCACTCCACCGAAGACAAGTGCGAGCAGAAGGCCGACCCAGCCACCCATCAAAACGACGAGGGCGAGGAGAAGGCCGATGAGTAGACCATTGAGGGCAGAAGACATACGTGCTCCTAAGGAAAGAAAATTCACAAGTTCCCGTATCGGCGTGAGCCCGGACTGAACGTGGGAGGGTCGAACGAACCTTTGTAACCGCTCGTTTAGCCGTACGCGGCAAACGGCGGATTCGGTCAAAGCGACGGGGGACAACAAAGATTTGCTCTCGGCCAGCGTCGGTCCGAGACGACGAACCAGAGCGGCGTTCAATATCTTGAGCAGCCGCCATGTAAACCTCGGGGTCACCCCCAAGGTCTGGATGGTGCATCCTGGCGGCGGCGCGCAGTGCGCGGCGCGCCGCCAGGTCTGCATCAGTGTTGCTATCGCGAGGCATAAACCTGCCGATCAGGCGTTTTCGGGCTCCAGGACATCTTCAATGAAAACATCCACGGCACCAGGAAACTCTGGACGCAACGCATCTCTGACCGCTTGGGCCGTAGCGTGGATATTAGAATTCCACTCCAGTGAAACGTGCACTTCACAGGCCTGATCTTTAATGCGAATGCCTGCTACGCGACGGCCAGGCAGGTAAGTACCCACTTCACCCATCGCGCCACCGTGCAGCGAGTGGACGCCATCAACCGCTAATACTGTGCGGGCGACGCGGTCGGCTTGCTGCTCGGGTTTGTCCTGCTGTTGACCGTTGGTCGCCTCTAGTCGATCACTCGACACGGGGGCGGGGGCAGGCTCTTGGACCTGCTCTTCCTTCGCGGGCTCGTCGTCCTTCTCGGTCTCCAGGTGCACATCGTGAACGGTGATGTTCACCTCGACGACCTCAAGGCCGGTCATACGCTCGACCGAGTCGATGACGTTGCGACGGATACCGGCGGCCAAGTCGGCGATTGCGACGCCGTAATCGGCAACGATTTCTAGGTCCACAGCGGCCTGCTTCTCGCCGACCTCAACTGCGACGCCCTGGCTCAGGTTGGTCTTGGAGCCCGGGATGCGCTCACGGAGGCTGCCCAGGGCACGGGCGGTGCCGCCACCGAGGTCGTAGACGCCGGAAACCTCACGGGTTGCAATGCCAGCAACCTTGGCCACGACGACTCCAGCGATGGAGGTCTTGCCCTTCTCGGTGACCAGGGGTCCGTCGTTCTTGCTGGCGACCTCGTTGTTCTTGGCCTGCTTCTGCTGCTCGCTCATTGTGTGCCTTTCTAGGCTCAACTCAACTGACATGGGCTTAGTCGCAACGACCACAAAAATCGTCACGCTAAAGTTTCTGTGATCTAGATCACAGACAGCCTTACCCCACAAAAAACGATGGTCCTGGGCATGATGGCAGCGATGGCGGCATGGCAGAGGGACCAAGAGGGCTGCTACGCGCTGCCCGTCTCGGGGACCAGACAGCTTTCGCAGAGATCACCACTGAATTCGGCCCCGGCATGGTCGGCTATGCGCACAGCCTGGTGGGCAACCATCACGACGCCGCTGATGTCGTGCAGGAGGCTCTCTTGTCGGCCTGGCGCTCACTCGACACCTTCCGCGGCGATTCCGCGCTCAAGACGTGGCTCTATCGACTGGTTCACCGCCGAGCAATGGACCTCTTGCGTCGACGCCGCCCTCAACCGGTTGATGTCGATGAATTCGCCGAGCTGACCGCACCCACCAGACACGATCCAGACCGGGCCGCCGAGGACTCCGAAGTCCTAGCCGCGCTACGCGCTGTCCTGGCTGGCATGCCTGAGGGGCAGCGATCTGTATGGATGTTGCGTGAGGTAGAGGGTATGTCTTATGCCGAGATTGGCGACACGCTGGCGCTGCCAGTCGATCAAGTGCGAGGCATGTTGGCTCGCGGCCGCGCCACCGTGACGGAGAGGATGCAAGCATGGCGATAGACCAGGGCGACCCAGTTGCTCGGCAACCTAAGCCCTGCGGGAGGACTCCTCACAAGAGTGGCCGCAGATCGCTGCGTCCGTGCGCTCCCGCGTGCGCACTATGACAGTCCCAGCTCGCCCGATCCTTGTTGCCCCGTTGCGTGGTCAACAGCACGACGCGCAGCAGTCACAGGTGTGGCTTTCTTCCCGCATCCTGCGGGCGGCGCTGCGGCAAGAATTGACCAATCTCCGTGCCATGCCTGATCGGCTCGACTTCACCATCGAAGAACGGCAGCTAACCCACGTGTCTGTCGAGATCGTGGCGACCTATGGGGACGACCTGCGCGAAGTCGGCGCCGAAACTCGCCAGCGGATTGACGGCACCATCACCAAGCTTCTCGGCCCGTTGCCCGGCTGGAACCCCACCACCAGCATTCGAGTCCACATCTGCGATATCAGGACGGTGTAGACAGCCTCATGAGCAAGAAAACTGAGCACGAAGTGATCCGGCTCAGCGAAGAGCGCGACCTTGATCGTCTCGCGCATCTAGAACATGCCACCTGGTTCTCCCCCACCGCTGGCGGGACAGCGGCCGATGCCATTGGGGCGCTCGACTTCAATTCCACTGGCGCTGTCGAAATGCCTGCGCGGGCGGAGTTCGGCCAAACCTCGCAAGCGACGCCGCTCGGCGGGGTTTATGGCGCCTTCGATATGAGCGTCACCGTGCCGATGGCCCAGGGCGTGGCCCCCATTCCGATGTCAGGACTGACCTGGGTCGCCGTCCATCCCGACATGCGCCGCCGTGGTGTGCTGCGAGCGCTGATGAGCGACTACCTCAATCGCGTTCACGACGAGGGCCGGTATGCGGTGGCTGGGTTGCACGCGTCCGACCCCGGTATCTACGGACGCTTTGGCTATGAGGTAGCCAGCTTTGATGCGCAGTACAAACTGAGCCATGGGGCCACGCTGCAGGCACCGCAAGCCATCAGCGACGCGGCCGACGCGCTCGAGACGACTTTGCTGCCTTCCGATGGGCCTGGCGTGCTGGATGCGATTCACCAAGCGCATCAGCGGGCAGGGGCGTTTCGCTCGGTGCCGCGACTCGATCCGCGGGCTTGACCAACAACGACTACCGAGACTTCCCCAAGGCCCGGGGCAGCAAGGAAAAGGTCCAGGTCATTTTTGTGTTGCAGGACGGGCAGCCAATTGGCTACGCATCGTTCCGCCGAGATTCGGACTGGTCTGACCTTGGCGTGGCCTCGGGTTCAGTGACGATGCGCGAGATCTTTGCCGAAAGCGACGCCGCGCTGCTTGCACTGGCCCGTCGGCTGACGACGCTGGACCTCACCACCAGCATCAAAATCTGGGATCGCCGGATGGACGACCCATTGCTGTGGTGGGCCGGTGGGCCGCGCAACATCAACGTGCGCGTAGGTGACTCACCGTGGCTACGCCTTGTCGACGTGCCGAGGGCGCTGGCTCAGCGCGGCTATGCGTCTCCCGTTGATGTGGTCTTGGGGATTGCCGACGCATATTGCCCGTGGAACTCTGGGCGTTGGCGCCTCACGATTGACGATGCGGGGCAAGCGCACTGCTCGCGGACGCAAGATGACGCAGATCTGGAGTTGCCGGTCCAGGCGCTCGCTGCCGCATACCTCGGTGGTCGTTCGTTGGTGAGCCAGGCGCCGATTCACGGAGTTGTGGACCACACGCCCGGCGCCCTGACTCGGTTGTCGCGGGCAATGCGTAGCGACATCGAGCCTATGGGCGCCATCGGCTTTTAGTCAGCCGAGCTGAGCGGCAGAGCGCAGATCCGCGCGCCGTTGCCGGTGTTGCGCCGGGTCAACCGTGATCTCGATGACTCGAATGCCCGCTGCCTCCTGGGCCAAGGCTGCAGTGAGGTCAGCCACCGTGCCGACGCGCTGGTGCCGGGCACCATAGCCCGCGCACAGGGCGCTGAGTTTGGCCCCGGTTGGCGTGGCAAAGAGTCGCTGGAATGAGTCGTCTCGCGCCGCGCCATATTCGAGGGTGCTGAAGATGCCACCGCCATCATCGTTGAGCACCACGATCCTCAGGTCTGGGCGCGTTTCGGTTGGACCGATCAGCAGGCCATTGATGTCGTGCAGGAAGGTGAGATCGCCGAGCAGCAGCGTCGTCGGCGCCTTGGTGCTGAGCGCGATGCCAACAGCCGTGGAGGTTGTGCCGTCGATCCCGGCCAACCCGCGGTTGCCGACCACCGTCACAGATTCGGTATGCGGGGCGCGGGCGTAGTCCAAGTCACGGGCGGCGTTGCTTGAGCCCACGACGAGGATGCCGCCTTCGGGGACAGCGTCGCGAGTGGCCGCAGCAATATCAACTCCGGTTGGACTGTGCGCGTCCGACACCGCCGTTGAGTCGGCCAGTCGGCGGGCGAGTCGATCGCCAGCCGATTGCCAGGCCTGTGCCCAGGCCACATCGACAGGCGCGGGCTCGGCAGCGAGCCAAGAGTTGAGCGCCGTGACCCGCTCAACCACATGGCCCGGGTCTGCCCAGGTGTTGGTGGCGCTCACGTGTTCGACCCGAATGTCGCTCCGGCGCGTCAGGGTGGCGATGTCGCGGCTGAGGGTGAGCCGCCCAACGGTGACGACTCGGCGGGTGGGGTGGGCCTCAAGCAGCGACTCGTTGGCCAGCAACAGGCTGCCGTGCGGCAAAACTTCTCCGGGGTCCTGCCCCGAAGGGCTCGGCGATGATCGGCCAGCCAGCCCGGGCGGCGTGCCTGACCACGCGAGCGACGTCGGCTGAGTCGGGCAGATCGCCCACGACCAGCAGAGTCTTGCTCTCCCTTTCGGGGCGTTTTGTCCGCTCAGGTGCCGAAGCGGCTGACTGCGCCACAGCGACCCATGGCTTTGATTCGGGCCGACCAGCAAAGTCCGACGGCAATTCACTGCCAGGCTGCGATGGCGAGAGCGGGTCAGCGAAACCAATGTTTAGGTGGACTGGGCCAGCCATCGTGCCGACTGAGCCGGTCGCGGCTGCGTAGCCACGGCAGATTGTGCTGCGCCACAGTGGCATTTCGCTGGCCTCGCCAACCGGGGCGGGCAGATCGAACTCATAGCGGACACAGCCGCCAAACATCCCCGGCTGCGTGGTTGTCTGGTTGGCCCCAGTCCCCCGCAGCTGAGCGGGTCTATCGGCAGACAAGACGATGAGCGGAACACCCGCGTGATCTGCCTCTAGGACGGCTGGGTGCAGATTGGCCACCGCCGTGCCTGACGTCATGATGACCGCGGCTGGAACTCGAGTGACCTTGGCCAGGCCGAGCGCCAGAAATCCCGCCGATCGCTCGTCGACGCGTACGTGAAGTTGCAGGCGACCTTGTCGCTCGGCCTGCTCCACCGCATACGCCAAGGGCGCGGAGCGCGACCCTGGGCTGAGCACGACGTGCCGAACGCCGCACCGGATCATCTCGTCGACGACGACGCTTGCCAACAGCTCAGCGGGATTCACGCCCCAATCCTGCCATTAGCGAAATACCCCTGCACTTGGCGCGAGGCACCAAGTGGGGACCCGGTCAAGATAGCCTAGGCAGAATGCCCGACCAGCCCCGCTCCTTGCCGATGATCTGCGCGCTCGCAGCGATGCCGATCTGGCGATGTTGCTGGTCGCTCGGCCTGATTGGCCGCCCCACACCGACCGATGTCACGACGCTAGCGGCACGGGCGACGACCCGTTCCAGCGTGCAGCGTGCGCTGGACGCCCTCGACCTGGCACACCTGCATACCCTTGAAGCAGTTGTTGTGGGGCACCCGCCAGCCGCGCCGAAATCGCCCGCTTACTCGGCCAGCCAGTGCGCTCAGCCCTGGTCAAAAATGGTCACCGACTTAGCAACCTGGCGCTGACCTGGGAAAGCCCAGAGGGTATGCGGGTCCCGCGCACCGTCTCAGACGTGATCGGCGACCCGGCTGGCCTTGGCCCTGTGCTGCCCGATGTGCCCAAGCCCGCAGTGATCAAAGAAGCGCTAGGCGATGTCAACCGGCAAGGTCGCGCGTTGTTGGACGCGCTGACCTGGGGGCCAGCGACCGGGGTCTTGTCTGAAGCAGTGAGCAAGGGCGACACTGCGATTGGGTCAGCGGCCCGCAGCCTGATCCAGCAGGGGTTGCTGCATCGTGTCGACGCGTCACACGTCGTCCTGCCCCGCCAGGTTGGTTTGGTCCTGCGCGAGGGTCAACTTCACCAGCGCCCGTCTCTAGCCGCGAGTGAGGTAGAAGCAGCCGAGGTCGATGTCGACGTCGTGGATGCTACCGCTGGCGGGCGAGCCGCAGAGTTGCTGGTGCACAGCGCCGAACTGATCGACTTATGGGGCGCCGAGCCAGCGAAGGTGCTGCGCTCTGGCGGGCTATCGGTGCGTGACCTTGGCAAACTGGCCAACCACCTCGAGATGCCGGTTGACGAGACCGCTTGGCTGGTCGAGGTGATGCAGCATGCCGGCTTGATCGCCCGCGAGGACACCGACGATGCCACCTGGATGCCGACTGGTGAGGCTGACGACTGGGTGGACCTGCCTCCCGCCCAGCGCTGGGCCGACCTAGCCAAAGCCTGGTGGACGATGCCTGCAGCCCCTCGCTCGTGGGACCTAGCGAGAGCGGTCGCATCAACGCCCTCAGCGTCAACACCTCTTGGCCAGCTGGACGCACTCGACGTCGGGATGTTTTGCACGCCCTGTCGACTCTGCCGATGGGCCAAGCCCCAGCGCCCGATGACCTCGTCGAATTGGTCCGCTGGCATCACCCCATCCGGATGGCCCGAGCCGGGGCGAGTGGCTCAACGCCCGGTGTCGATGTCGTGTTGCGCGAAGCCGAATGGGCTGGCGTGCTGGGGCGTGGAGCCTAGCACCGCTGGTCGCGCTCTGGTCAGCGGCGACTTTACGCAGGCTGGGTCCGCGATGGCCACGCACATCCCCGAGGCCGTCGACTATGTGCTGTTGCAGGCGGACCTCACGGCAATCGCCCCCGGCCGCCTCGATGGCCCCGCCCGTCAGGTGATGCGATTGCTCGCCGACGTGGAGTCACGGGGTGGCGCCACCGTGCATCGGATCACCGAATCCAGCCTGCGCCGCGCGCTCGATTCCGGCTGGACAGCCGACCGAGTGATGACGGAGCTATCGGCGATCAGTCGCACCGGCATACCTCAGCCTTTGGAATATCTGGTGCGTGACATCTCCCGGCGCCATGGCGTGGCCCGGGTTGGTTCGTGCGCGGCCTATGTGCGCTCCGACGACGAGGCGTTGCTTGACCGACTGGAGGCTGACCGCGGCTTGAACCTGCTGCAGTTCCGCCGCATTGCCCCGACTGTGGTGGTGACTCCTGTCCCAGCCACCACTGTTTTGGACCTGCTGCGCGAGCGCCAGTATGGGCCGGTCGCCGAAGGAGCTGATGGTGGAATCACCGTGGCCTCCGGTCGCCACCACCGCACTTCTCGTTCAGCGCGCCCCAGCATCGCTGCGGCGGGCGTCGATGCAGAAGTGGCGAGCCAAATCGTTGCTGTGATGCGCAACGGCGAGACCGCTCGCCGCGCCGAAAGCGAGACGACGTGCCCACCAGCACTGACCCGGTCGTCACTCTTGCGCTGCTGCGCGAGGCCGCTGCGGAGGGGATGTCCGTCTGGATTGGCTATGTGGATGATGTGGGCGGAGTGCAGCGGACGCTGTTCCGACCGGCGCATGTTGAGGCTGGCCGAGTGCGTGGCACGGTCGGCGATAGCGACGTCATGCGCACGCTGTTGTTGCACCGCATACGAGGTGCGCGTCCAGCTAAATAGCATCCACCGCAGCCAATCCACTTGTCTGTGATTGGCCCTCCCAAAACGCGTTTCAGGCGCTAAGTTCCCTTTATGGTGAACCCTGAAACCGCCTCAAAAATCCTGCTCGATGAGTCAGAGATGCCCACGCAGTGGTACAACATCGTGGCTGATTTGCCGGTGCCACCACCGCCCGCGCTGCACCCTGGCACTCATGAGCCCGCCGGCCCAGAAGACTTCGCGCCGCTCTTTCCGATGGCCCTGATTGAGCAAGAGGTCTCGACCGAGCGCTACATCGATATCCCCGGTGGCGTGTTGGACGTCTACAAACTGTGGCGCCCCAGCCCGCTCTATCGGGCCCGCCGCTTGGAAAAGTTGCTCGACACCCCCGCCAAGATCTACTACAAGTACGAAGGCGTCAGCCCGTCGGGGTCGCACAAGACCAACACCTCGGTGCCGCAGGCCTACTACAACCACCAAGAAGGCATCACCAAGCTGACCACCGAGACTGGCGCCGGCCAGTGGGGCAGCGCCCTGGCGTTTGCCACGGCGCAATACGGCATGGAGTGCGAGGTATGGCAGGTCGCCGCTTCGTATCGAGCCAAGCCCTATCGCCGGACCATGATGGAGATCTGGGGTGCCAGCGTGCACGCCAGCCCCTCGGAGTTGACCGAGTTCGGTCGCAAATTGCTCGCCGAAAACCCCGACCACCCCGGCTCGTTGGGCATTGCGATCTCTGAGGCAGTGAGTGAGGCCGTCGCTGACCCCAAGACGCGGTATGCGCTGGGCTCCGTCCTCAACCACGTGCTCCTCCACCAAACCATCATTGGTGAGGAGGCCTTGCTGCAGTTGGCCAAGGTGGGTGATGTCCCCGATGTGTTGGTGGGCTGCACGGGTGGTGGGTCGAACTTTGGCGGCTTGGCTTCTCCCGTTCTTGCGGGAAAAGTTGGCCGGCAAGATGAACCCGACGATTCGCTGTGTTGAGCCTGCCGCGTGTCCGAGCCTGACCAAGGGCGAATACCGCTACGACTTTGGCGACACGGCTGGCCTGACCCCGCTGATGAAGATGCACACGCTGGGTCACGACTTCGTGCCGGAGCCGATTCACGCCGGTGGTTTGCGCTATCACGGGATGAGCCCGTTGGTGTCGCACATTTATGACCAAGGCTTGGTCGAAGCAATCTCGATCCCGCAGACCGAGTGCTTCGCAGGCGCGATTCAGTTTGCTCGCGCTGAGGGAATCGTGCCGGCCCTGGAGCCGACCCACGCCATCGCCGCTGCCGTGCGAGAAGCATTGGCAGCCAAGGAGGCTGGCGAAGAGCGAGTCATTTTGACGGCCCTGTGCGGTCACGGCCACCTGGATCTTGCGTCATACGAGACCTACTTGGCTGGCACGATGACGGACCTCGATCTCTCCGATGACGCGATCGCCGAAGCGATGAAGTCGGTGCCGGTCCTGGGCTGAGATCGGAGAGTAGCCCTAGCAGACGTCCAGGTCAGCCGCTAACGTCTACACCTATGACTGCTGGGGTGGAACCACTCAAGAACGAGACCAACTCACGCGATCGCTCAAACCTCAATGGGTTTGGGCGATCGCTTGGGGTCAGCCGTAGGTTGGGGCGCTTTCGTCCTGCCGACCGATTGGCTCGCGACCGCGGGGCCAATGGGAACCATCCTCGGGCTTCTCATCGGAGCCGCGCTGATGTGTCTGATCGCCGTCAGTTATGGGCTGTTGATCCGCACGTTCCCGGTGTCCGGTGGCGAATACGCCTACACGTTCACGGCCTTCGGCCGCATTCACGCGTTCATTTGCGGTTGGTTTTTGACGCTCGGCTACACCTCGATTGTCGCGCTCAACGCCTCGGCACTAGCGCTGCTGTTTCGTCGCATGGTCCCGTGGCTCGTTGAGTGGGTGCCGCTATGGGAGATCGCCGGCTGGCAGGTGTATCTAGGCGAGGTGTTTGTCGCGAGCCTGGCTCTCATCGGCTTTGCCTTGCTCAACACTCGTGGCTCCTCGATGTCGGGGCGCTTGCAATATGCGTTCTGTGTCGTCATGTTGATCGCTGTCGGTTTCATCGTGGCCGGCGTCTTGCTCCACCCCGGCACACCCTGTCTAACCTGTCGCCGTCCTTCCCGACGCAAGTCGCGCCCGTATCGGCCATCCTGGCTATCGTCGCCATCGCGCCCTGGGCCTACGTCGGCTTCGACAACGTCCCGCAGGCAGCCGAAGAGTTCGACTTCCCGCCAGCTAAGGCTTTCGGCCTGATCGTGATGGCCATCTTGGCTGCGGCCGCTATCTATGTCGCGATGGTGTTGGCCACGGCGGCGGCCATCCCGTGGACGGAACTGGTCGCCAGCGAGCCAGCCTGGGGCACGGCGGACGGGTTGGCCTCACTTTGGCAACCTCGGCCTACTGACTCTGGCAGTCGGCGTTTCGATGGGAGTCTCGACTGGACTCAACGGCTTCTATGTCTCGGCTAGTCGGCTGCTCTTTGCGATGGGGCGAGCCAAGGCCATCCCTGGTGCCTTCTCGACGCTACGTGGCCCAGGCAAAGCACCCGTGACCGCCATCATTTTTGTTTGCGCCATCACCCTGATCGCCCCATGGTTTGGCCGCGAGGCGCTGCTGTGGGTCGTCGACATGAGTTCAATCGGCGTGACCATCGCCTACACCTACACGTGTTTGGCCGCCTTCAAACTGTTCCGCTGGTCGAATGCCCCGGCAGAACCGGGCGTGCCGGCTGAAGTGCGTTCAACAACCAAGAAGGTGCTTGCCGCTCTGGGAGCCATGACCGGCACGTCATTCTTCCTGTTGCTGATGGTGCCCGGATCACCTGCACACTTGAGCACTCCCTCCTTGGTGGCGCTCGGCGTATGGGTCGTGCTGGGTCTCATCTTCTTCGCATCGCGACGTAGCGCCTCGGCCAAGGTCAGCGATGAGGAGATGGAGTATCTGATCCTGGGCGAAGACCACAAGATTGTGCGCCGCTCGTCCTAACACGGGTGAGGGTTTACTCAACTGAGCTAGCCAGCCTGTGCCAAGCTGGCCTGTATGGACAGCAGGGAGCCACAACGAGCGTGGCTACTCATGGCTGCGGGAGACAACCGCGGCCACGGCGGCAATGCTGGCTATGACGACCAGCACGACGCGTATTACTCATGGGACAGCAACGTTCCGAACTACTCAAAGGTCGAGATTGGCGACCCCATCGCGTTGTGGGATAAACGGCGCTTGCTGGGGATCTCGGTCATTGAGGACATCGAGACTTCATCCGGGCCCAAACTGCTCCACCGCTGCCCCAACTGCAACCGGACACGGATCAGCCCACGCAAGACAAAATCCCCAAGTACCGCTGCATGAAGTGCAACGTCGAGTTCAACGAGCCAGTCAGTAGCACCACCGAGGTGAAGCTATACCGAGCAAGGTATGACGCGGCATGGGTTTCGCTGGAAGGAGTCCTGGACGAACAAGCACTGCGTGCGTGCGCGGTCAACAGTGGGGACATCAACGCCATGCGTCCGCTGAATTGGGACGCGCTTCGTCGGGCCCTGGGGCACGAGCGCGTCACTCATGCGGTCGACCGTGTAACTGCCCGTGTTGATTTCCACTGGCGACCTGAGACTCTTCTAAACCTGGCACCGCAAGGATTCACTGAGGAATTGGTCCGGGTCCGTCGAGGCCAAATGCGATTCCGTGAGCACCTACTCAAGGCCCAGGGCAACCTGTGTGCGTTTACCGGTGCCGCACCCGCCCAGGTGTTAGAAGCCGGTCACCTCTACAGCTATGCCCAGTTAGGCACGCACTTTGAACATGGTGGCTTGATGCTTCGCCGCGACATCCACCGACTATTCGACGACGGCATGCTGGCGGTGCGACCGCGCAGTTTGCGGATCGACGTTGCCCCGTGGCTGGAGAAATTTCCTCAATATGCTCAACTCCACGATGAACCGCTGCAGTTGCGCCTTCGGGACAGCCAGGTCAAGTGGCTCGATAAGCACTGGACTGAACATCGAGGCCAGTAGGCCTAGGAACGCGTGGCGGCTGGGGTGAGCGTTAATGCCGCCCAGCCCAACCGCTACCTAGAGATTCTCGTGCTCTAGAAGATGCGCACCCGGTCAGCTGGCTCAACCCAGAGCCCATCGCCCGGCGCTGTCTCAAAGGCTTCGTGGAAGGCATCGACGTTGCGGACGGTGTTGCCTCTCAGGTCTGCGGGCGCGTGCGGGTCAACTGAGAGCAGTCGCTTGGCCTCTTCGACGCGTGCCTTGCCCTGCCAGACGGCGGCGTAGCCCATAAAGAAGCGCTGCACGCCGGTGAGGCCGTCAATCTGTGGCGCTTCCTCGCCCGCTGCCAGCAGGTAGGCCGAAAGCGACATCTCCAGCCCGCATAGGTCACCAATATTTTCGCCGACGGTCAGCCCGCCATTGACCGTGGAGCCTGGCACCTCACGGGGTGACAACTCGCTGAACTGCGCGATCAGCCTTTGCGCACGCTCATCAAAAGCCGAACGGTCTGCCTCAGTCCACCAGTCGGTGAGTGACCCATCACCGGCATAGCGCGAGCCTTGGTCATCAAAGCCGTGACCGATCTCGTGCGCAATCACCGCACCGATGCCGCCATAGTTCACCGCGTCATCGGCATCAACGTTGAAGAACGGTGGCTGCAGAATGGCCGCGGGGAAGACGATCTCGTTAAGCATCGGGTGGTAGTAAGCGTTAACCGTCTGCGGGGTCATCAGCCACTCATCACGGTCGATCTCACCGCCAATTTGGCCAAGTCACGCGCGTTCTCAAAGGCGTTGCCACGCTTGACGTTCCCCCAGAGGTCGTCGGCTTCGATAGCCAGGTCGGAGTAGTCGCGGAAGGTCGGCGGGTGACCAATCTTGGGTCGGAAAGCATCGAGCTTTTCGAGTGCTCGCTCGCGGGTTTCGAGACCCATCCACTCCATGTCAGTGATCCGGCGCCGAAAGGCCTCCAGCACGTTGGTCACCAGCTCTTGCATCCGCTCACGAGCCTCATCCGGGTAGTGGCGAGCGACATACATCTCACCGGCAGCCTCACCAAGGTGTCCCTCGACCAAGCCAACGCCGCGCTTCCAGCGGGCACGGATCTCCGGGGTGCCACTCAACGTGCGACCGTTGAAGTCGAAGTTGACCTCGACGAAGTCATCGCTCAAGAAGGGAGCAGCTGACTCCAGCAGGTCCACCACGAAGAAGGCCTGCCAGTCGGCCACCGGGGTGTTGGTCACCTCGTGAGCAATCGCCGTCAGCGCCTCAGGTTGACGCGCCACCACGTGAGCGAACGCGCCATCTGGTGCGCCCAAGCCTTCCGCCCAGGCAGCCCAGTCCCAGCCAGGTGTCAGATCAGCTAACTCCGACGCACTGACCTTGTTGAAGGACTTCACTGCGTCTCGTGAAGCGACGCGGTCTCGGTGCGACTTCGCGATGCGCTCCTGTAACGCATACACACGACCCACAGGGTCTTCCCCAGGTCGAGACCGGCTTGCTCCAGCGCCGGGGCAGCCAATTCCAAGAGCTCTGCGACGAACTTCTTGTATGCCTCACGAACCTCGGCGTGCTCGTCGTCGAAGTAATACGCCTCATCGGGCAGGCCGATGCCGCCCTGGTGCAGGTAGGCGACGTAGTCCTCGGGGCTGCTGGCGTCTGCGGTCACCCACATGTGCGCCAGCCCGCCAATGCCGTGCCGCTGCAGAATGGCCGAGGTGCGCACGACATCGCTGGGCGAAGCGACTGACTTGATCAGCTTAAGGTCAGCCGTGAGCGGTGCAGCGCCCAACTCAGCCAGCCTGTCGGTGTCCATAAAACTGGCGTAGAGCGCCCCCACCTTGCCCGCAGCGCTTTGCGGGTCAGGCGAGGCTGCAGCCGCTTCTTCAATAAGTTGCTTGACGTTGCTCTCGGCTGCTTCGCGCAGCATGTCGAATGACCCGTAGCGCCCCCGGTCGCTCGGAATCTCAGTGTTGGCGATCCATCCACCATTGACGTGCCCAAAGAGGTCATCGGCTGGCCGGACTGCGGTGTCCATATGTTCGCGGTTAATCCCTGAATCCATAACCCCACCGTAAGCCCTGGCACTGACAGGCATGGGCCGGGAACCGCTACCGTTGAGGATGCGTCGGAATGCCATGAACCCTTCGCTGCTACCACCACAGACGCTGGTCGCTGAAGATGTCTACCTGCTCATCCTCAACGAGGCCAACGGGAAGAGTCTCGTCAACGACTCAGAGCAAACCAGGATCATCGCCTCAGCGATGATCGTTGATCTCGTGCTCTCGGGTGCTATGGAAGCCGTGGACAATCCGGTCAATCCGTCGACCTTCTTACTGCGTGCGCGCGCCATCTCCCCAGGGCTTGACCCGATCCTGATCAAACCGCGAAATGCAGCCGACGGCCATGCACCTGAACCAGCCATTCTGCGGTTGCGCCGGACAAAGCACCAGAAGCCCCTGGCAAAGCGGTTAGCGGCCGGGGCTACGTCACTCGCCAACCACTCAGTTCTCGAATGCCAGAACTCAACGGCGAGCACGAGAGCCAGGTGCGTGCAGGGCTACTGCAAGTGCTGCGCGATCAGCGTGAGCCGGACTATCGCGAGGCCACGCTGATCGCCTTGTTGTTGACGGTCCGCAAACTGGCCACACTCTTCCCGGCCGAAGACTCAGCCGCTATATATACCCGGGCCGAGGAAATCGCCAAGGACCATTGGATTCAGAAGGCTCCCAAGACGCGAGGCGTTCTCGATAGTGCTGGCGCACAGATTGTCGAGGGAGTCGGCGACATCCTGAGCGCCTGGCCCTAGACCCAACGCCGGGCTAACTCCCGGCGAGCGCCTTCACGACCCGGCTGGCAGGTGGCTTGTTGAGCTTCGTGGACATCCAGGTGCTGGTCTCGACCAGGGCGGCAAGGTCAGCCCCATGCCGAATACCAAGACCATCGAGCATCCACACCAGGTCTTCACTGGCGAGGTTGCCAGTGGCTGATTTGGCGTAGGGGCATCCGCCCAGGCCGCCAGTAGACGCATCGAACACCCGCACACCACGGCCGAGCGCCGCGTACGTGTTGGAGAGCGCCTGCCCGTAGGTGTCGTGGAAGTGCACCCCGACTTGATCTGGCCCGATGCCTGCATCATCCAGTCGATCGAGCAGTCGCAGCACATGCCCAGGCGTCGCGACACCGATGGTGTCCCCAAAGACAGTTGGTCACAACCCAGATCCATCAGGCGTGAGCAGACGTCAATGACCTGATCGATCGGCACTGGCCCTTCCCACGGGTCGCCGAAACACATCGAGACATAGCCGCGGACCCAGGCCCCACCATCGAGCGCCCGCCGAACAACCGGTGCGAACATCTCCAGCGACTCATCGACGCTGCGGTTCAGGTTTTGCGGGCAAAGGTTTCGGTGGCGCTACCAAAGACAGCAATCGCACTCACCCCTCGCTCGAGAGCCCGGTCCAGGCCACGCTCATTGGGCACCAGCACAGGCCGTTGCCGCCCCAAACCAGCCGAGCCGAGTTGAGCCAGCAGTTCTTCGGCGTCCCCCAGTTGTGGCACCCACTTGTGCGGCACCATCGAGGTGATCTCCACCGTCTGCAGGCCAGCCGCGATCAGCCGATTGATGAACTCGGCTTTGACCTCAGTCGGCACCGCCAGTGACTCGTTTTGCAGCCCGTCGCGCGGCCCGACCTCATAGATCGTGACCTCATCGGGCATCCCGGCTTGCGGCTCCACCATTGGCAGCGTCATAGCCTCAGCCTGCCACTTGTTAGAGATCGCGCAGCGTCACGGCCGTGGCGACGGCAGCCGTCACTGCCTCGTGGCCCTTGTCCTCGCGCGAGTCGGGCAAGCCAGCACGGTCAAGCGCTTGCTGCTCGTCATCGCAGGTCAAAGGCCAAACCAACGGGTATGCCGGTGTCGGTCGAGACCTGCGTCAGCCCCTGAGTGGCTGCTTGGCAGACATACTCAAAGTGCGGCGTGCCGCCACGGATAACGACCCCGAGGGCGACAACGGCGTCAAATTGCCGCTCTTCGCCAACCGCGCGCAAGCCACTGGCAACTCGAAGCTGCCCGGCACCACGACGCGGGTGACCTCAGTGACGCCGGCATCCTCAAGGCCGCGATCAGCCCCGGCGCGCAGGCCATCCATGACCTCGGTGTGCCATGAGGCGGACACCACTGCAACTCGCAGATCATGTCCACTGACGGCGAAGGTTGGTGCTCCTGCTCCACTCATACTGTGCTCCCTGCTCTGTCACGCTGCGGTGTTTGGGTCTTTGCTGTCGGCATCTCGCGCTGGCGCCGATAGTTGATGAGATCTGCCACGGTGAGCACCACGAGGTCAAACTCCCGGCCGAGGGCCTCAACCTCTGGGGCGCGCAGCATTTCGCCTTCGTCATCGACGAGTTCAGCGATAGCACCAACCGGGGTCAGCCCCGCCAGTCGGCACAGGTCAACGGCCGTCTCGGTGTGTCCGGGGCGCTCGAGCACTCCACCGTCGCGGGCCCGCAACGGGACGACGTGGCCAGGCCGGATCAGGTCACCGGCGACAGTGTCGGACGCCCCCAACAGCGACACGGTGCGAGCGCGGTCGGTAGCACTGATGCCGGTGCTCACACCCACGACCGCGTCCACCGTGACGGTGTAGGCCGTGCGGAACGGGTCGGCGTTGTTGACGACCATCAGCGGCAGTTGCAATCGGTCAGCCCAACTCGCCGGCATCGGAGCACACACATATCCCGAGGTATGCCGGATCGTCCACCCCATCCAGGCTGGCGTGATCGTCTGGGCGGCCAAGATGACGTCGCCTTCGTTTTCGCGGCTGGCATCGTCAAGGACGAGCACCGGTCGCCCTTCACGCAGAGACTGCAGCGCCTGCTCAACGATCTGCGTAGTCATGATTGGCCTCCTGGCTGATCAGCCGTTCCACATATTTAGCCAGCACGTCGACCTCAACGTTGACGCGTTCGCCGACTTCGCGTTTGCCCAGGGTGGTCAAGTCCAGGGTGGTCGGGATCAGTGAGACGGAAAAGGTCCCCTCCGTCAGGTCTGCAACCGTCAGCGAGACGCCGTCGAGCGTGATGGAGCCCTTGCGCACCACATACCGAGCAATATCGCTTGGCAGAGCAAAGGTGAGCACTTCCCAGCGGTCGCCGGGCACTCGGCTGAGTAGTTGCGCGGTCGTGTCGACGTGGCCTTGCACGACGTGTCCGCCAAACCGGCCATCGCTGCGCAGGGCCCGCTCGAGGTTGACCGGCGAGCCGACTGTCAGGTCACCGATGCTGCTGGCGTTGAGTGTTTCGGCCATCACGTCGGTGCTGAACTCGCCATCGCCGTGCTCGGTGACGGTCAGGCAGACGCCGTTGACGGCGATCGACTCACCGTGGCCTGCGTCGCTGGTGACCAACGGCCCGCGGATGCGGATTTGGCTTGAGTCGTCGTGCGGCGTGATCGCCACGATTTCGCCAAGTTCTTCAACAATGCCGGTGAACATTAGCCACTCCGAGATTCAGTGCTGGTGGTTGTGTGCTGAGCGCGGGCGCGAGGTGAGGCGCACGTCTGAGCCGACTCGCTGGACATCGACAAGGTCGAGCCGAGCGATGCCGTCCATTGAGTCGATCCCTAGGCCGGAGATGGCGCTTGGGCCGTCGCCGAGCAGCGCCGGGGCTATGTAGTTAACGACTTCATCGACAAGCCCGGCCTGCCAAAGCGCCGCGATGAGGGTGGGGCCGCCTTCGACTAAGACCCGTCGGATGCCATTGCCAAACAGCTCCCGCAGCACCGCAGCCACATCGTGAGTCTGGAAGTGCTTTGTTGGCGCATCCTCGTTGACGACCTTGACGTCTCCGGTGAGAGGCCGCTGCCCAATCACCACCCGCAACGGTTGGCGTTCGAGCAGGTCACCGTCGTCATACCGGGCAGTGAGTGAGGGGTTGTCGGCAGCGATCGTGCCCGTGCCCACCATGATCGCGCCACTCACGGCCCGCAGTTTGTGGCCATCAGCGCGAGCTTCGGGCGAGGTGATCCAGGCGCTGCTGCCATCGGCTGCGGCGATGCGGCCATCGAGCGTGCTCGCCATTTTGACGGTGACCCAGGGCGCCCCAGCCGGACTGCGAGCGCCCAGTGCTCAACGAGTTCTTCGGCCGCTGGCAAGTGCACTTGCTCGACCTCTAGACCACTGTGCTGGAGCTTGACGCCACCTCCGCCAGCCTCGGCCGTGGGGTCAGAGACGGCATACACAACTCGAGCAATGCCCGCTTCTTGCAACGCCTCGGCGCACGGTGCGGTCCTGCCGTGGTGGGCACAGGGCTCAAGCGTGATGTATGCGGTGCCCCCGGCTGCCCGCGGCCCGCCTGCCGCAAAGCGTCGACCTCGGCATGCACGGTGCCAGCGCCACGGTGGTGGCCAACCCCAGCGACTTGGCCCTCGGCGTCGAGGACGATGGCGCCGACGCGAGGGTTGGGGTCGGATTCAGGGCCCAGCAGGGCAGCATCAAGGGCTTGCTCAAGCCAGGAGGTGTCTGTGGTCACCGGCCAACCTTCCGAAGGAGTCATCTCACCCGGGGTCTGCACATAGGTGCCAAGAGTGACCGCGGGTGCAGATAGACCACACCTGTCGCCACTCTTCGCGCTACCTACCATCCGGACTTTAACCGTCGGTCCTGGAGTTTCACCAGGTCAACCAACCGCTGGCTGCGATTGGGTCGTGGACTATCACCACCGGTTCGGACTTACACCGACCCCGGAGCGCGTTCTTGACTTAAACCATACGCCCAGTGGCCGATCTGAGTCGATCCCCCTTCGCTGCGAGCCGGCCACTCGCGTCTAGCCCGCCCGCTCGCGTCCAGCCCCGCCCACCAAAATCGCGATTCGCACTTTTGCGCTCGATTCGCGGGTTCAAACACGCGTATCGGGCTCATTAGTGCGAATCGCACTTTGCGGCTGCTTTGCGCTCTGCTTTGCGGCTGCTTTGCGGTGTGCCGCGATGGCGCCACATGTGCCGACTCATCTGCCATGTGCCCAAAATTTCGCGTTATATGGCAGATGAAAGGCACATGGTGGGAACAGGCAGACCAGCAGATAGCGTTATACCCCTGATGAATGGCCCACTGATTGTCCAGTCCGATAAGACCCTTCTGCTCGAGGTTGACCACCCCGACTCTGAGCCGGCCCGCCGCGCCATTGCGCCGTTTGCCGAGTTGGAGCGTGCCCCGAGCACGTGCATACCTATCGCATCACCCCGCTTGGCCTCTGGAACGCCCGCGCGGCCGGCCACGATGCCGAGCAAGTTGTCGACGCGCTGGTCAAGCACTCGCGCTTCCCAGTGCCGAACGCCCTTCTGGTCGATGTCGCCGAAACGATGGCCCGCTATGGCCGACTCACGATGGACCGCGAAGAGGTCAATGGCGAGTCGACGTTAATTTGCGCACTACTGATCGCGCTGTGTTGACCGAGGTGCTTCGCCACAAGAAGATCAAGCCGCTGATCGGCGACCGGATCGACGACGACACCGTGCGCGTGCACCCTCCGAGCGCGGCCACCTCAAACAAGAGCTCGTCAAGATTGGCTGGCCCGCCGAAGACCTCGCGGGCTACGTCAACGGCGAAGCCCACGACATCTCCCTTGACCTGGATGGTTGGGCACTGCGGCCATACCAAGAGCAGGCAGTTAACGGTTTTGGGACGGTGGCTCCGGCGTGGTCGTGCTGCCCTGTGGCGCTGGCAAGACGCTGGTCGGTGCGGCGGCGATGGCCAAGTCGAAGACTACGACGCTGATCTTGGTGACCAACACGGTCTCGGCTCGCCAGTGGCGCGAAGAGTTGCTGAAGCGCACTTCGCTGACCGAGGACGAGATCGGCGAATACTCCGGCGCTCGCAAGGAAATTCGCCCCGTCACCATTGCGACCTATCAGGTGCTCACGCTGAAGCGAAAGGGCATCTACCCCCACCTTGACCTGCTGGATGCTCGCGACTGGGGCCTCGTTTTGTATGACGAGGTGCACCTTTGCCGGCCCCGATTTTTCGGATGACGGCTGATTTGCAGGCACGTCGACGCCTCGGCCTCACGGCGACGCTGGTGCGCGAGGACGGCCGCGAGTCCGACGTGTTCTCCCTCATTGGCCCCAAGCGGTTTGACGCACCGTGGAAGGACATTGAGGCGCAGGGCTACATTGCGCCGGCCGACTGTGTCGAGGTGCGGGTCTCACTTCCCGATGCGCTGCGGATGGCGTATGCGGTGGCTGAGCCGGAAGAGCGCTACCGGTTTGCCTCGACTGCGGCGGTGAAGGATGGCGTCGTGGCCGAGCTCGTCAAGAAGCATCAAGGCGAGCAGACCTTGGTGATCGGTCAATATCTCGATCAACTCGACAAGCTGGCCGAGTCGCTGGGCGCCCCGATGATCACCGGAGCAACGACGGTGGCCGAGCGACAAAAGTTGTTCCAGGAGTTCCGCACCGGGGAGATCAGCTTGCTGGTCGTTTCAAGGTCGCCAACTTCTCGATTGACCTGCCAGAAGCCTCGGTGGCCATCCAGGTCTCGGGCACTTTGGCTCCCGCCAGGAGGAAGCACAGCGCTTGGGACGCGTGCTTCGCCCCAGGGTGATGGCCGCACCGCGCACTTCTACACGATCGTCGCGCGCGACACCGTGGACTCTGAGTTTGCGGCGCACCGCCAGCGCTTCTTGGCCGAGCAGGGTTATGCCTATCGGATCATCGACGCTGACGATCTCGACACGTTGAAGCCGGGTGCTAGCTGTTCTTCCCCGGCAGGTTGTGAACGTCTGAGATAGCGAAGACCTCCGTGCAGGATGTGGGTTACCACACTCACTGTCCAAACACGGAGGTCTTCGTGACTCACGCTAACGCTCCTTGACGCCGGAAGGGCGTCGTCGTCTCGCGGTCCTGATCGTTGATCGGGGTTGGTCCCTTCGTCGGGCCGCGGAACGGTTTCAGTGTTCACCGGCGACGGCGAAACGGTGGGCCGACCGCTATCGGGTCGGGGCATCCTTGGTCGATCGCAGCTCCCGACCCCGGACGTCGCCCTCGCGTCTCCCGCAGCGCGTCGAACGGCGAATCGTCGGATTGCGGGTCAACCGCCGGTGGGGACCGCACCGGATCGCGTTTCATCTCCGGCTGCATCGATCAACTGTCGGACGGGTCCTCGCCCGCTTTCGGATGCCGTTGCTGACCCATATCGATCAGTCGAGCGGTGTCCGGGTGCGGAGGGCGAAGCCGATCCGTTACGAGCTCGCTGAGCCGGGTCAGCTCGTGCACGTGGATATCAAGAAGCAGGGCCGCATCCCCGACGGGGGCGGGCATCGCATGTTGGGGCGGCAAGCCGGGAACCGCAACAACAAGAAGAAGGGACGCGGCTACGCGTTCCTCCACCACGCCGTCGACGACCACTCCCGGCTGGCCTATTCGGAGATCCTCGACGACGAACGCAAAGAGACCGCCTCCGCGTTCTGGGAACGCGCCAACGCGTTCTTCCAGCCGCGGGGATCACGGTGACGGCCGTGATGACCGACAACGGCTCCTGCTACCGCTCCCGCGACTTCGCTGCTGCGCTCGGCACGATCAAACACCGATGGACTCGGCCCTACCGGCCCCAGACCAACGGCAAAGTCGAACGCTTCAACCGCACCCTCGCTGCCGAGTGGGCCTACGCCGCCTCATACGCGAGCGACGAAGACCGAGCAGCGACCTACCAAGACTGGATCCATCACTACAATCACCACAGACCCCACACCGGCATCGACGGCCAAACACCCTCAGACCGCGTTCACAACCTCACGGGGAAGAACAGCTAGCCCAACAGCGTGACTAAGACGACCCCGATCAACACCAACGCGCTGGCTATGTAGTCGGCGCGTTGGTGTTTTTCGTTCAGGGTGAATCGGGCGATCACAAACGCCATGATCAGCTCGATCTGGCCCAACGTGCGCACCTTTACCGCGCTCTCCAGCGTGAACCCCCACGCCCAGCACAAGGAGCCCAACAGGCTAAAAGCCCGACCCAGATGGCCGGTCGCCAAGCTCGCGCGACTCGCCTCAACTGAGATGGGTCCGTGAAGACAAGCCAGGCCCCGTTGATGAGCGTCTGGGTCGTCAGAAGGATCGCCATGGTGAACAGCGCACGGTCAAAGGCTGGCGCTCCAGTCAGCGATTGCGAGGCAGCGCCGATGCCGACTGCTGCCCCAGCAAACCCGGCTGCCGCTAGCAGGCCCATCCAGGCTGCCGGGTCCCCCGAGCCCGCGATGATCGTGCGCCAGGAGCCTTTGGCCGCGAGCATCAGGACGCCGACCGTCACCAAGATGACGCCAATCCAGCCGCCAGGCCGCAGCGCAATGCCGAAGCCAACGGCTCCCATCAACGCGACAATCAACACCTCGGTTTTGCTGTAAACCGTGCCCACGGCAAAATCGCGCATCTTGAACGCCTGCAGCAAGGCCACCGTGCCCAATATCTGCGAGATGCCCGCAGCAATGATGGTCGGCCAAAACGAGGCGGGTATGCCCGGCAGCGTGCGCCCCAGCACCCCAAAGAAGATCACATTGGCCAACAGAGCCAGCGGCACCCCATACGCAAAGCGGACGAAGCCGGCAGCCGTGGTGTCGAGCACCCCGCGCAACTCGTGTTGCCGCGACGTGCGCAGAATCTGAAACAGCGCTGCAGCTACGGTCACGGGTATCTACAACATGTCGGTTCATACTTTAGCGATGCCGCCGCCCTCCCCTTTGCCAACCCGTTATGGCTTGTCCGCGGCGTGGGTTTGCACTCCTGATCGCGACGTCTCCCAGCCGCAGCCGTGGCCATCGATGGGCGCCTGGCTCCGGGACAAGCTAACCGAGCGCGTTGAGGTCACCCGGCTCTTGCGCGAAGAGCGATTTGTGTATGCCGATGGCTCGCCGGTGCGAGACCGCGCCCCCTACACACCGCATACCTTTGTCTGGTTCCACCGGGATCTGCCGGACGAGACGCCGGTGCCTGGCCAGATCGAGATCGTGCATCGCGATGACCGCCTGGTTGTCATCGACAAGCCAGCCTTTTTGTCCTCAATCCCTCGTGGCCAACACATCCGCGAGAGCGTCGTGGTCAGACTGCGCGACAACCTATTACTGCCCGAGTTAACCCCGCTGCATCGCCTCGACCGGATCACGTCGGGGTTGCTGGTTTGTGCGACGCAGCAGCGCTGGCGTGGGCCCTATCAATCGCTATTTCAAAACGGCGGGATGACAAAGACGTGCCGAGCGCTAGCGCCAATCCACGACGACCTTGAGCTGCCGATCACGGTGGCCAATCACATCAGCAAGCCTCGTGGAGCGCCGAGCGCTCAGGTCCTCCCGGGCGCCCTGATCAATGCCGAAACGCATGTTGCGCTGGAGTCTCATCTCGATGACTTTGGCGTCTATCGCCTCACCCCTCGCACCGGTCGCACGCACCAATTGCGGATGCATCTCAACGGTCTCGGCATCCCGATCGTTGGCGATCCGCTCTATCCCGTCGACCTGGAGTTAGCGGTTGACGACTTCAGCCAGCCCCTGCAATTGTTAGCAGCCGAGATCTCCTTCACGGATCCGATTAATGGGACTCAGCGGCGCTTCATGAGCACACGGCGACTTCCGCTCAGTCGCTAGCGCATCCAGCAGACATCCAGACGACTCCCAGACAACAGGTCCACACTGGGGGTATGAGTGCTACTGAAGCGACCCTCTTAGTCGTCGAGGATGAGACCAACATCCGCGACCTGCTTGCTACCAGCCTGAAGTTTGCTGGGTTTGAGGTGCACGCTGCCGCTGATGGCGCGACAGCCCTCAAGCTCGCCGAAGAGCACGACCCAGATTTGGCCGTCATGGACGTGATGCTGCCGGACATGGACGGCTTCACCGTGACGCGCCGCTTGCGCGAACGTGGCCGCGAGTTGCCCATCGTCTTCCTCACCGCGCGTGACTCCCTCGATGACAAACTCAAGGGCTTGACTGTCGGCGGCGACGACTACGTGACCAAGCCATTCAGCCTCGAAGAGGTCGTGGCCCGCATCCGCGCCGTGCTGCGTCGCACCCAGGACGCTGAGCCAGCCGAAGAGACCACGCTCGTCGTTGCTGACCTGGAGTTGGACGACGACAGCCACGAGGTGCGCCGCGCTGGCCGGGTCATCGAGGTCTCCCCCACTGAGTTCAAGTTGCTGCGTTACCTGATGCTCAACCCGGGTCGCGTGCTATCCAAGGCGCAAATCCTGGACCATGTCTGGGACTACGACTTCCGCGGAGAGATGGGGATCGTTGAGTCCTACATCTCCTACCTGCGTCGCAAGATCGACACCCAGGGCGAGCCGCTGATCCACACCAAACGCGGCGTCGGTTACGTCCTGCGCGCTCCCGGAGCTGACGTATGAGCCGCCTCGGGTCGGCAAAAAAGTTCACTTACCAGCGCCTCCACGCCCTGTCGCTCACCAAACGGCTAGTGGCTGTGGTGGTGCTGATGGTGTTGGTGGCCTATTTGATCACCACGTCGCTGACGACATTCCTGTTGCGCGACTACCTGACTGATCGCGTCGACGTTGAGCTGGAGCAATATCTGGCTCCGCTGGGCAACGCGGCCTACAACCAGTCGGCCTTCGGCGGCGGCTCCTCGCTGACCTACAACCTGCCCAACACTTATGTCGGGCTCTACACGCCGGTGGGCGGCGGCTCCCAGATCGCCATTGAGCAAAATAGCCAACTGGACCGCCCTGACCTGACCGGCATTTTGCCTGATGACGAGCGCATCGGGCAGTCCCCTTCACGATGGTCACCAACGGCGGCGACCGGTGGCGCGTCGTTGGCGCCGAGGTGCAAACCAGCTCCGCTGATGCCGGCAGCACAGTCGGCACGATCGTTATCGCTCTACCCCTGAACAGCGTGGATCGCACCGTTGCCCAGTTGTGGGTGCTCACCATCCTGACCGGCTTCGCGACGCTGATGGCCGTTGCACTGCTCAGTTGGATCGCCGTCCGTCGCGCCTTCCGGCCATTGACTCGAATCGAAGACACCGCTGCCGCGATCGCTGCCGGCGACCTCACTCGACGCATCGACGAGTCGCAAGCAAACGACGAAGTGGCATCCCTGTCCACTTCGCTCAACGCCATGTTGGCCAACCTGGAGCGCGCCTTCACCGTCCGCAAAGACCTGAAAGCCGGATGCGTCAGTTCTTGGCCGATGCCAGCCACGAATTGCGCACCCCGCTCGCCACCGTCCGTGGGTATGCGGAGTTGTACCGAGTCGGTGGCGTCACCAAACCCGAAGATGTCGCTGGCGCCATGCAGCGCATCGAGAGTGAAGCCACCCGGATGACCAGCCTGGTCGAAGACCTGCTCACGCTGACCCGCTGGGACACTGGCCCGGAGTTGCCCAACGAACCGGTCGACCTCAATGTGCTGGTGTCGGATGTCGTCCAGGATGCTCGAGTGCGCACTCCCGACCGCGAGGTCCGGATGGAGCCGCTGAGCACTGGCGGCGGCCAACCCCTGGTCAATGGCGATGACGACGCGCTGCGCCAAGTGCTGATCAATCTGGTGGCCAATGCCATCGCGCACACGGATCCGGGCACGCCCGTTGAGGTTGCCGTTGGTGTGCAAAACGGTCGCGGCGTCGTTGAGGTCATTGACCATGGTGAGGGCCTCACCCCAGAGACTGCCGAGCGAGTTTTCGAGCGCTTCTTCCGGGCTGACCCCGCCCGCAGCCGCGGCAACGGCGGCACCGGACTAGGCCTTGCGATTGTGGCCTCGATCATGGGCCGACACAACGGCACCGTGCGGCACATCCCCACCTTCGGTGGCGGCGCAACCTTCCGGATCGAGCTGCCCGCTGCACAGCGCAAGCCCGCCTCTCGCTGCAGCGTTGCGCTCACCTCGCTGAGTCACCTGCCCTCGCAGCTTCGTCGCGCCACCCAGCCACATCACAGGCGAAGCACAGAGCAAACAGAACTCCCCACGTTCTAATGAAGTTAACGGTCAGGCGGTGCCTTGATGGCCCCGACCAACCGAAAGCGACTTGTTCCACAAGGAGGACCAGATGACATACCCCCAGGGTGTTCGCCCCCGCAGCCGTTGGCTCGACATCACCGCCGTTGGTGTCCTTTCGGCGCTGATGGCTTCCGGTGGAACCTATGCCGTGATGAACTTTGATGACCCAGGTGTAGGGCCTGTCGTGGTCGAAGCAGACGGCTCGACGAACACTGCGACTCCTGCCTCCTACACCAGCAGCAGCGATTGGGACGGTGTCGCGGCCAACGTCAGCCCTAGCGTCGTCTCCATCGATGTCGCCTCCGAGCAGGGCGCCGGGGCTGGCTCGGGCGTCATTTGGAACGATGAGGGCCATGTCGTCACCAACGCACACGTGATCGCTGGCGCCACCGAAGTGGCCATCACGTTGGCCGATGGCCGCACGTATGCCGCCGCAGTCACCGGTGAAGACGAATCCACAGACCTCGCGGTCTTGCAGATCACGGATCCGCCAGCAGATCTGCGCCCCATCGAAACCAATGACGGCACCGACATTGCCGTTGGCGCCCCGGTGATGGCGATCGGCAATCCGCTTGGCCTGTCCGGCACCGTCACCACCGGCATCGTCAGCGCGCTGGACCGCCCGGTGTCGACGCAGTCTGCCTCGGCCAACAGCGCCACTGTCACCAACGCCATCCAAACGAGTGCCGCGATCAACCCTGGCAACTCGGGCGGCGCGCTGGTCAACAACGATGGTGAGTTGATCGGCATCAACTCAGCAATCGCCTCGCTCTCAGATGGCTCGAGCCAGAGCGGCAGCATTGGCATTGGGTTTGCGATCCCGATGCGGTCAGTGGACTCCATCGTTGATCAACTCATTGAGACCGGCACGGCTGAGCACGCCTTCCTGGAGTCGGTCTCAACAACGCCAGCTCGCAGGTTGACGGTGCCACCCTCGCCGGCGCTGGCGTCACCTCGGTTGAGCCCGGCACTCCCGCGGAGTCGGTCGGCCTGCAGACGGGTGACGTGATCGTGCGCATCGATGGCGAGCGCGTTGGCAGCGCTGAAAGCCTGGTCGCTCAGGTGCGCGAACGCTCGACGGGTGACGAGATCGAGTTGGGCGTCATCCGCGACGGTGAAGAGGATGCTTACACCGTGACGTTGGATGCGCGGCCTGACGAGGGTTAAATAGGCGGATGTCCTTTGCCGCAGAGCTGAAAAGCGAGCAAACTATCTGCGGCAAGCTCGCGCTGAGCTAGCCCGAATGCGTGAGCACACCCTCTCGCTGCAGGCCAGCGGCGGCGATGCAATCGCCGAGGAGCAGCTGGGTATCATCCTTGCTGCTCGGGCAAAGTCGCTGATCGATGACCCTGGCACCGCACTCTTTTGGGCGGCTAGATGTGGCGGCGGGCGCGAGCCTGGACGATGTAGAACCGCAACATCGTTGGTATGTCGGTCGTCGCTACGTCTCTGATGCTGCCGGCGACCCGCTGGTCATCGACTGGCGCGCTGACGTCTCGACAGCGTTTTATCGGGCCAGCCCGCAAGCGCCGATGGGTGTGGCGCTGCGCCGCCGGTTTGGCCTCGAGGGCGGCAACATCACCGCCTTTGAAGATGAACCCCTAGCCGATCCTGCCCAGGCCGAACCCCAGCAGCCTGGGCCGCTGCACAGCCAAATCCTGGCCCACGAGATCGAGCGCCCCCGCTCAGGCCCGATGCGCGACATCGTCGCCACGATCCAGCCTGAGCAGGACAGCATCGTCCGCGCCGATGCCTCGATGAGCGTTTGCGTTCAGGGCGCCCCGGGCACCGGCAAGACCGCCGTTGGCCTGCACCGAGCCGCCTGGCTGCTCTATGCGTTCCGTGACAAATTGAGCCGATCCGGGGTGCTGGTCGTCGGGCCCAATGACACGTTCTTGGCCCATATCGGCGCCGTCCTGCCCTCCTTGGCGAAGCCAGCGTGCGGCATACCTCCGTGCAGGGTTTGACTGCACTGGCACCGGTCCGCAGCGTTGACGAACCAGCCGTCGCGACGCTCAAAGGCGATGCTCGAATGGCCGCCGTTTTGCGCAAAGCCCTCTGGTCACGACTGCAAACACCACAAGAGCCCCTCGTCGCGCCGCGTGGCGTGCGCAAATGGCGCGTCCCGACGTATGCGGTGGCTGAGGTGATGGACGAACTCACCGGGCGCCAGGTCGCCTACAACGCTGCGCGTGAGATGTTTCCGCAGCGTTTGGCCCATGCTGTGTTGCGCAAGATGGAGCAGGCGGGCGACTCTCCTGATGACCGAGTGCAGCAGGCCGTGGCCCGCAGCAAACCAGTGCGTGACTATGTGGGCCAGCATTGGCCCACAGTGACTCCCGCTGCCGTGCTGCATCGCCTATTTGCGGATGGCGATGCACTAGCCGAAGCCGCTGGCGAGGTGTTGACCGCCGAAGAGCGGATGATGCTGCTGTGGGCCAAACCCGCCAAGACACCCGGTGCCGCCAAATGGAGCGCAGCCGACACCGTCTTGCTCGATGAATTGGCCGACCTGATTGACCGCACCCCGAGTTTGGGCCACGTGATCGTCGATGAGGCTCAGGATCTGTCCCAGATGCAATTGCGGGCTGTCGGCCGGCGAGCTGCATCTGGGTCGTTGACGGTGTTGGGCGATATAGCCCAAGGCACCACGCCGTGGGCCACCTCATCGTGGACACAAGCACTCGGTCACCTTGGCGCACCACAGGCACATATTGAAGTCCTCGATCGGGGTTTCGAGTGCCGGGGGCCGTCATCGACTATGCCGCTCAGCTGTTGCCGACGATTGCTCCAGAGTTGGGGTCGCCGATCTCGGTGCGGCAGGACCGCGGTCGCCTCGATGTCCGGCTAGTGAGCACTCTGACCGATGCTCTGGCCGACGAAGTCGATGCCGTGTTGCAGCACGAAGGCACGTTGGGGTGATTGCCAGCGATCAACAGATCGAATCCTTGGCGATCGCGCTCGGCGACCGCTCGTTCGACATTCTTGGGCGAGAAGAAAGCGCAGAGCCTGCCCCCAGGTTGCATCTCGTGCCTGCCTCACTGTCGAAAGGTCTGGAGTTTGACCAGGTCATCGTGGTTGAGCCGGCCAATATTGTCAGCGCTGAGCCAGACCAACGCACCGGGTTGCGCCGACTTTATGTCGTGCTGACGCGAGCCGTTTCGGGGCTCAGCGTGCTGCATACCGAAGATTTGCCTGCCGAATTGACGCCCTAGCGACACCCCGAATGTGGCCCCGGAGTGGAAACATCGGCGCTCTATAGGGATGATCAGAGCAGACGAGTCACCTGGCGGCATCGCCGTGACCCGATCAGACCTGACCATGTTCTATAGAGGAGCCGCACATGCACCCCACTCACATCCCGCTTCGCGTCGCTACCGGCGCATTCATCCTCAACTCGGGCCTGGGCAAGATCGGCGCCGATAAGGAGACTGCCGAGGGCACCCACGGCATGGCTGCAACGGCCTACCCGTTTTTGAAGAACGTTAAGCCCAAGGACTTCACCGAGGTCCTGGCTTACCCGAGGTTGCTCTCGGCGCAGCCTTGCTGGCACCGATGGTCCCCTCTGCCGTCGCTGGCACCGCATTGGCTGCCTTTGGCACCGGCCTGGTCGGCGTCTACCTGCGTGTCCCCGGCCTGACCCGTGAAGACGGCATCCGCCCAACACAGGATGGCCTTGGCATCGCCAAGGACACCTGGCTGGTTGCCGCTGGCGTCACGCTGGCTACCCAGGGTGCCATTGGTGCTGCCAAGTCGGCTGCCAAGAGCGCTAAGAAGGCTGCCAAGCAGTCGGCAAAGGACGCTCGCAAGTCCGCCAAGTCTCTGGCGGTGGACGCTGCCTCGAGCGCAAAGGACGCCCTGCCCTCGCGCAGCTAGGTCCCGCACGAAACAACCTTTAGGCCATGCGGCTGCCCCCAGGGTGGCTGCATGGCCTGAAGTGTCTCTGCCGTATCGTCGTAGGTGCACTGCTCGCCAACATCAAGGACCAAAATGTCGCCCCAGACGCTGCGCCCCGGGATCACTCGCCTTCTCGTGATTATCTGGGTTGTCCAAGCGATCATCGCTGTGCTGTGGCTAGTCTCCAGCATCATCGACGAAGGCGGATCGTGGATTTGATTTTGCCGCAGGCTGGGTCACCGTTGCGCTCTCGCAGGTTTATCGCGCTCGTCGGCAGGCCGTGGTGGTCAACGACAAGGGCATCAAGATCGTCAGTGGGATGAGTGGCAGCACCGATATCGACTGGCGGATCATTACCGATGTTTCGCCCCAGCCCCCGGCCCGCTGGTCACTCATATGTCGGTTGTGCTGGATGACGGCGAGGTCTTTGAGACTCCCCTGGCCAAGGGCGATGACCGTCTCATCAAGCTGTGGCAGTCGCGACAGGCGACCCGCTAGGCCGGTATGGCTGAGTTAAGCCCCAGCGAAGCGGCACGCGAGTCTTGGCTCGCCGACATGGCTGTCGTCGCATCAGTTGCCGGTGAGCAACTCTGGGAAGCCGAGTTGGAATTGCTGCTGAGCGCCTGGTCAGAGTCGCATCGCGCCTATCACAATGAGCAACACCTGCACGAGATGTTGTCCGCTTTGGATTGCTTGAGTGGCACGCTCTCCGAGGCAGAGCACCGAGTAGCCCGCATCGCCGCGTGGTTTCACGATCTTGAATACAACCCCGCGCCCAGGCTGGCAGCAACGAATATCGCAGCGCTGCCAAAGCGCGCGATCACCTGCACCGGCTCGGCGTCGATGATGACGTGGTTGACGCCGTTGAGGCTCTCATCTTGGCGACGGTGACCCACGACGGCATCGACAGCGGCGACGTCTCAGCTGCCTTGAGCGCTGCCTTTAACGACGCGGACTTGTGGATCTTGAGTGCTCCACCACGGCGCTATGCGGAGTATGCGCGTGACGTGCGTACCGAGTATGCGCACGTGCCGGATGCCATGTTTGCTGCCGGTCGGACGCAAATCATGGCCGCGCTGATCGATCGGCCACAGGTCTATGCCACATCGATGGCGCAGGCAGAGGGGAAGCGGCCGCCCGCGCAAATGTCAGCTCGGAGTTGGCCGCACTCCGTTAGCCGCACTTCGTTAGCCACTCTGAGTTAGCCCTCTGTGGGTTAGCCGCTCTGCTCCACCAGCTCCGGCCAGCGATGCTCCAAGAAGTGCTGCACCAACACACACCACGGCTGGTCAATGCACAGTTCGTGCGCTTCCTTCAGGTTGAACCAGCGGGCTTCCAAGACGTCCGCTTCGAGCGGGGCGACCGGCGTGCTATCCGGCACCTGCGCGGCATACACCGCGATGTGGTTATCCCCCGCGTCCCAGTGCCGCCGCTCTTCGCCGGGGGTGATGGTGATGCGCTCATAGCCGACTGGCATCAAGTCTTGCGGCTCGAGGCATAGCCCGGTTTCTTCCCGGATCTCGCGCACGGCCGACTCCCGCAGCGTCTCCCCTTGCTCGCGCTTGCCGCCCGGTGGCATCCACCCTGGGCGTGAAGCGTTCCGCACCAGCACTACTTGGTCACCGCTGGTGATGAGCACCACGGTCGCACCAGAGGACGTAGGAGGCTCGTGTGGCGAGGCAACGATGTCGAGGGTGTGCGGGCCTCCGACGGCAGGCAAACCCTCCTCAAATCGCCCTAGCGGCCGCTCACCGCGACGCTTGCGAAAGCGCAACCCACTCTTGGCCAGCCGTCGCGCCAGATCAGTCCCCGAGGTCGCAGTGGCTCCCGCGGCCACAACATCAGCGTGCCGCTCGGCCGGAATGTCGTAGTGATCCCCTTCAAACGACCGCTTAGGTATGCCAGCCGCTCGGGCAAACTCGTGCAGTTCGGCTGCCGAGGTGTCCGAGATGACATGCGCCCAGAGGCGGCCGTGTGCGGGCCACCTCGGCGGATCAATCCAAATGGTCACGCGTTGACCTTAGTCCCAGAACGGGTCTGAGGGGAGGTCTGTGGATATCTTCTGCGGTGGATGTTCCGATCTTCATATGGTCGAAGTCGCGACGCCAACCGGCTTGCGCAGACCAATGGGAGGGAACCATGAGCTCAACATTTCGCGTTGATACCGCACAAATCCAAGCCGCTTCGGGTGACATCAACCGGATCGCCGCCTCAATTGAAGGCGAGGTCAAGGCCATGATGGGCAAACTCAACGCCCTGCAGGGTCGTGGCAGGGCGGGGCGGCTGGCAACTTCGCCACGGTGGCAGCCGACTGGAACACCACGCAGGAGCGGGTGCGGGCCAGCCTGCAGCAGATTTCGTTGGCGCTGAAGTCGGCCGGTGATGACTACGCCTCGGTCGAAGAGATGAACCGCGCGCGCTTCACTGCTCAGTAGGCCCAGCAGACGCCAAGGGCGGCCACCTCGAGTGAGGTGGCCGCCCTTGGTGCATCAAACTGCTGTGCAGCCTGGTGAGCTAGGCGTCGATCAGAAGCCCATGCCGCCCATGCCACCCATGCCGTCGTCGCCAGCTGGCATGGCCGAAGCCTTCTCCGGCTTGTCAGCGATAACTGCTTCGGTGGTCAAGAACAGCGCAGCAATCGAGGCTGCGTTCTGCAGGGCCGAACGGGTCACCTTGACCGGGTCAGCGACACCGAAGGCCAGCATGTCGCCATACTCGCCCGTGGCGGCGTTGAGGCCGTGGCCGGGGGTGAGGTTGCGGACGCGCTCGGCGACCACGCCACCTTCAAGACCACCATTGATGGCGATCTGCTTCAGCGGTGCCTCGATGGCGACCTTGACGATGTTGGCGCCAGTGGCCTCATCGCCGGTCAACTGCAGGCCCTCAAATGCGCTGGATGCCTGGATGAGTGCAACGCCACCACCGGCGACGATGCCCTCTTCAACGGCAGCCTTTGCGTTGCGGACAGCGTCCTCAATGCGGTGCTTGCGCTCCTTGAGCTCAACCTCGGTTGCTGCGCCAGCCTTGATCACTGCAACGCCACCGGCCATCTTGGCCAAGCGCTCCTGCAGCTTCTCGCGGTCATAGTCGGAGTCCGAGTTCTCGATCTCGCGACGGATCTGGCTGACGCGACCAGCAATCTGGTCCTCGTCGCCGGAGCCCTCAACGATGGTCGTCTCGTCCTTGGTGATGACGACCTTGCGGGCACGGCCCAGGACGTCGATCTCGGCGGTCTCGAGCTTGAGGCCGACCTCCTCGGAGATGACCTGGCCACCGGTCAAGATGGCGATGTCGCCGAGCATGGCTTTGCGACGGTCACCGAATCCGGGTGCCTTCACCGCAGCGCCCTTGAGGTTGCCACGGATCTTGTTGACAACCAGGGTGGCCAGGGCCTCGCCCTCGATGTCTTCAGCGATGATCATCATCGGCTTGCCGGACTGGATGACCTTCTCCAGCAGGGGCAGCAAGTCCTTAATGGTGCCGATCTTGGAGTTCATGATGAGGATGTAGGGGTCCTCAAGCACGGTTTCCATGCGCTCGGTGTCGGTCACGAAGTAGGGCGAGATGTAGCCCTTGTCGAAGCGCATACCCTCGGTGAGCTCAAGCTCCAGGCCGAAGGTGTTGGACTCCTCGACGGTGATAACACCCTCGTTGCCGACCTTGTCCATGGCCTCGGCGATCATGCCGCCGATTTCGGTGTCAGCCGCAGAGATAGATGCGCTCTGGGCGATCTGCTCCTTGGTCTCGACGTCCTTGGCCATGTTGAGCAGCTCGGCGGTCACAGCGGTGACTGCCTGCTCGATGCCACGCTTGAGTGCCATCGGGTTTGCACCCGCGGCAACGTTGCGTAGACCCTCGCGGACCATCGCCTGAGCCAACACGGTCGCGGTGGTGGTTCCATCACCGGCGACGTCGTCAGTCTTCTTGGCGACCTCCTTGACCAGCTCAGCGCCGATCTTTTCGTAGGGGTCTTCGAGTTCGATTTCCTTGGCGATGCTCACACCGTCGTTGGTGATCGTGGGTGCGCCCCACTTCTTCTCCAACACGACGTTGCGGCCCTTTGGCCCCAAGGTCACCTTGACCGCGTCGGCCAGGGTATTCATACCCCGCTCGAGTCCGCGGCGTGCTTCCTCGTCAAAAGCAATGGTCTTAGCCATTCGGGTGGTTCCTCCCACACGCTGAACGGTGATGATCGCCAGGTTGCCCGCGACGGACGAGAAGGTCGCTCAGGGATCATGTCTCCCTGCTCAACCAACCCTCAACAAGGCGATCGGTCTGTCATTTCTGTCACTCTCCTATAGAGAGTGCTAGTTCCATGATTAGCACTCGACCCCTGCGAGTGCAAATGTTGCGGCAGTTAGCGGCGTGATACTTCGAGGGCGCGCATTGCTGCCTCACGAAGCGTGGTGTCTTGCAGGCCCAAGCCACGGCTCTTATTGACGAGCGCATCGACCTCACGGACGCCAGAGTCCAGCGCCTCAGCCAGTTCGTCGGCCAGGCGTTGCAACTTCTCTGCCTGCTCTAAAACAAAGACGGGGTCAACAACATCGCCGTGACCGGGCACCCCAATGGTGGCTTCGGAGACGACTGGCTTGCTTTGCAGGTTGCGCATCGTCTCTGCCCACTGCAGTGGGAAGGCGTCCTCCATCATCGGGTCAGCGCCCTGCTCGACCATGTCGCCCCAAAACACCACGCCAGCATCAGGTATGGCAACGGCCAGGTCATGGTCGGTATGCGCCGGTCCGCCGTGCAGCAGGTGGACCACACGACCACCGAGGTCGACCTCAGTGTCTTGGTCGATCAGATAGAACGGCAACACGATCTCGGTGTTGCGGACTTCCTCGGCCCACTCCGCCCGCTCGGTGTTGTTGAGGTGGGCGATCAACTGCTCGCGCTGGTGCTCGGCCGTCAGTCGTAGATCATCGGCGGCACCGGAGTGGCTGTAGATCTGAGAATCACGAAATGCGGAGTTGCCGAAGCAGTGGTCGTAGTGCGCGTGGGTGTTGACGACGACGGGCTCAAGGGGCGTGATCTCGCGGATCGACTGGGCAAGCTGCTGGCCCCGCGCGGAGGAGCCGCTGGTGTCGATAACTAAGGCTCGCTTGTCGCCGACCACCAGGCCACAGTTCAGCTCCAACTCGTCGTGCCTACGGACGTAGACACTCGGCGCGATCTCGCGCCACTGGGGGCTGGCATAACTCCATGGTAGGACGGAGCAAGCGAAAAGGGGAACTGTAATGTGCCGCAACAGGTTCGGCGACCTGCAGATATGCCTACACACTTAGGTGGCTTTGCCTACAAATCAGGTGTCGAGCTCAAAGCCCAAACGCCGCGCTGAGCGCTTGCGTTGGCGCTGCGAGCGCAGTCGGCGTAGTCGCTTGACCAGTAGCGGGTCATGCGCCAGAGCGACATCTGAGTCAAGAAGTTGGTTAAGCACCTGGTAGTAGCGAGTGGTCCCCATGTCGAACTTTTCGCGGATCGCCTGCTCTTTGAGGCCCTGTTGCTTCCACCACTGACGCTCAAAGTCGAGGATGCCGCGATCGCGCTCCGAGAGCTCCGACGAGCCCGGTGCCTTATCGATCTGGTGAGCCGCGGCCATACCGACGATCCTCTCGGGTGCATTACTGGGGTGCATTGCTGATGATCCGCACACGCCAAATGGCCCGTGCTACTGCCCAGTTTAGGCACGGAACCACAACGATGTCATTTGCCCCGCGTGTCTGCTGCCCCACGAGTCACAGCGACCCCATCAGGGCTGTTTAGCCTCAGCCATGGCTGGCCGAAGCGGCTCAAACAGCAAGTGCAAATGGCCACCAGATTCCACGCGCTCCACACCGATGCCGTAGACCTCGGTGAGCGTCTGTGGGTCCAGCACCTGTGACGTTGGCCCTGCCGCGGCAACACTGCCAGGCCTGAGCAGCACGAGGTCATCGCAATAACGCGCCGCCAGATTGAGATCGTGCAGCACCACGATGGTGGTGGTGTCTAGGGCCCGCACAATGCTCAGGACCTCGTGCTGGTAGCGAATATCGAGGTGGTTGGTGGGCTCATCCAACAACAAGTGGGTGGCCTCTTGGGCGAGAGCACGAGCAATCAACACCCGCTGCCGCTCACCACCGGAGAGACCAGCAAAAGATCGTGATGCCAAATGCAAGGCGCCCACTCGGTCGAGGCAGTCAGCGACGATGCCTTCGTCATGGTCGCTAGCGCGCTGGAAGGTCGACAAGTGGGGCAGTCGCCCCAGCATCACCATTTCCGAGACCGTCATCACGGTCTCGCCAACGCTCTCTTGCACCACGACTGCGAGGTTTTGCGCAGTGGCCTTCGCGGACATGGAGCGCAGATCTGTGTCATCAATGGCGATATGGCCGGTCTTCGTCTTCAGCGCGCCGTAGAGCAGCCGCAGCAGAGTTGTCTTGCCGCTGCCGTTTGGCCCGATCAAACCCAACACTCGACCTGGCCGCGCCTCCAGCGAGACACCGTCGATGGTCAGGCTGTCTCCATAACTCCAGGAGACATCCTCAGCCCGAATCATGGTTCGTCGCCAAACCGGTCAGTGATCATCTCCAGCCCATCGATGGTCAATGGCGATGCTGGCTCGGTGAAGTTGAACAATTGGGTCATCACGTTGCCGTCTTGGATCGCCGACAAGCCTTCGGCGCCAGCCAACTCAGCAACGGCGGCCTCGACCTCTTCCGGGTCACCTGCGTCATACAAGAGGACCAGCACGTCGGGGTTGCGACCCAGCAACTCTTCAACGGAGACTTCAAAGACCCGCTCGTCTACGTCGGCAAACACGTTCTCAAAGCCGGCGGCCTCCAACTGTGGGTGCGCCATGCTCTTAGTGCCATAGGCGTAGGTCGTGCCTCCGCCAACCGTGGGGTAAAGGACCGCCGCGGTGCGGCCGGAGTCGGCATCGACTTCGGCGGTCAGTTCATCCATCCGGGCTTGCAGAGCTTCGTTTGCCTGTGCCGCTTGGTCTGGCTGGCCAAAGACATCTCCATACAAAGACATTTGGCTATAGATGTCGTCAAAAGAGGGGGTATCCATTCCCGCTGGGCAGAAGGCGGGCTCGGAGATCAGCGGGATATCAACGGCCGACAGCGTGCTGCGCGAGAGGTTATCGACTTCACCGAGCACCAGGTCCGGCTGCTGTGCGATCACAACCTCCTTGGAGATTTGCAAGTGGCCGCTGGTGTCCAACTCATCCGTAATGAGTGTGATCTCGTCCAACTCGGCGAGGGTCTCGTCGTCGTAGTACTCCGGCGGATACACCCCGGCGCGAGCAGTCACCCGGTCCATCACCCCTAACTCGTGCAGATAGGGCACCGCGTCGGCCCTGAGCAACACGGCGCGCTCGGGTGCTGCATCAAAGTGACCTCGGTGTCGCAGTTTTGGATGGTCAGCGGGTAGTCGCCATTGGCCGCTGCCGCCTGGGTTGACGAAGCGGTCTCCTGCGCATCGCCGCCAGAGCAGGCTGCGAGCGTGAGCAGGGAAGCGCCCAGGAGCGCGGCAGAAACCGAGCGTGCACGATTGCGAGATGACATGCGTTTCCTTTCCGGGTTAGGAGGATTCGGCCTGAAAGCGGCGGATCAGAATGAGCAGGAACGGCGCGCCGACCAATGAGGTCACGATGCCGATCGGAATTTCTTGTGGCTGCAGCAAGAGTCGGGCGGCTAGGTCGGCCCAAACCAGCAAGATGGCGCCCATCAGGGCAGCAACCGGGACGACGTGCGCGTGGACACCGCCAACGGCGCGGCGAGCCATGTGCGGCACCACCAAGCCAACGAAGCCGATGCTTCCGGCTGCCGACACCAACACCCCAATCGCCAGAGCGACCACGGCGAGCAGGACAGTCCGGAAGCGCTCCGGTGAAATGCCCAAGGTATGCGCGGTCTCGTCACCGATAGCCAAGGCATCCAGTCGACGACCCCAGATCATGAGCACCGCGATGGTGCCCAGAATGACGATGCAGACGACGGCCAGCGGCCCATCCCACCGGGCCAAGCCCAGCGAGCCGAGCAGCCAAAAGAGCACGGACCGGGCGCCCTGTGCCGAGCCGGAAGCAAAGATCAGAAAACTCGTTGCGGCATACAGCGCATACCCGACGGCGACTCCGGCCAACAGCAGGCGAATCGAAGTCACTCGCCCGCCGCTGCGAGCGATGAAAAAACGAGGAACGATGCAGCCAGCGCGCCAAGGAAGGCACTGATCGGCAGAGCGTACTGGCCAAAGCCAGCGCCGAAGCCAAAGAGAATGGCGGCTGCAGCGCCACTCGAGGCGCCCGAGTTAATGCCAAGCAGGTAGGGGTCGGCGAGCACATTGCGCACCATTGCTTGCAGGGCGACACCACAAACAGCCAGGCCAGCGCCGACGAAGATCCCCAGGACGACCCGGGGCATTCGGACATCCCAGACGATGGAGCCCTCTGGCAGGGTCCAGGTGACCTCGGCGGGCCAACCAATGAGGTGGTGCCCGATGATCTTGGCCACCGTGACTGGCGAGATCTGCACCGCGCCGGCGCCAACGCCAAGAACGATCGAGACCAGCAACAACGCGCTGAGGCCGATGATCCAACTCACGGTGCGTCGTCGCTGAGCACGAAGGCCAAGGCGATCTGGTGCAGGAGTGCTCGTGGACGCGCGCGCCGACACACTGCGCCCCATCGCCACGGGTCGCTCCCGTGCCGTCTGTGCCATCCGTGCTCCTGTCGCCGCTAGTCGAACTGCTTATTGCAAACCTTTGCAATAAGCAACCCGATCGTAACCGACCTACGATGAGAACGTGACTCCGCTGCCGCTAACCGAACTCGTGCACCCGAGTTGGGCGCGTGTTTTGGCACCGGTCGAAGACACCATCACCGAGTTGGGCCAGTTTTTGCGCGAAGAGGTCGCAGCGGGGCGCGGCTATCTGCCCGAGGGCAAATACGTGCTGCGGGCCTTCACCCGGCCCCTTGATGACGTTCGAGTCTTGATCGTCGGGCAAGACCCCTACCCCACGCCGGGCCACGCCGTTGGGCTGAGCTTTCGGTGGCGCCTGAAGTGGCGCCAGTCCCCCTGCAGCCTGCAGAATATTTACGCCGAGATGGTCGATGACCTCGGCTTCGCGATGCCGACCACGGGCGATCTCACTCCATGGGCTGATCGTGGAGTGCTGCTTAACCGTGTCCTCACCGTGCAACCAGGCACCCCAGCCAGCCATCGCGGCAAAGGTTGGGAGCAAGTCTCGTCGCTAGCGATCGACGCCCTGGTGCAACGCGGCGGCCCACTCGTCGCCATACTTTGGGGTCGTGATGCTCGATCGTTGACGCCTGCTTTGGGTGATGTGCCGATTGTCCAAAGTGCCCACCCCTCCCTCTGTCAGCCCGGCGTGGTTTCTTTGGGTCTGCACCGTTTTCACAAACCAACGCGCTCTTGGCTCAGCAGGGCGCCGATCCGATTGACTGGAGTTTGCCTTGACTCAACTCTCATCCGGTATGCCGTCGCGCCCGCTGCCAGGGTGGGCAGTTTGCGCCCTCAACCCCAGCCGTGGAAGCGCTATGTGGCTATTGGGGACTCGTTCACCGAGGGGATGAGCGACCGCGACCCCGAGGTTGAAGACCGTTATATCGGGTGGGCGGATCGCCTCGCTTCACTGCTGGCGCCACACGTTGACGACTTTGCCTACGCCAACTTGGCGGTGCGAGGTCGCAAACTCAAAGATGTCGTCTCGGTGCAGGCCGACGCAGCGATCGAGATGCAGCCTGATCTGGTCAGCATGATTGGCGGCGGCAATGACATCTTGCGCCCCAAGGTCGACTTGGACGATATCTCCAATCAGTTGGAAGCCGCCGTGATCCGACTGCGCAAGACCGGTGCTGATGTGCTGATCGCCACCCCGTCAGACCCACGTGGCGCACCGGTGATCAAGCACGTCCGTGGCCGGATGGCGACTTACTCGGCCAATATCTGGCGGATCGCCCAATTGCATGGTTGCTATGTCCTCAATCGGTGGTCCTTCGACTTCCTGCAGGACTGGCGGATGTGGTCTGAAGACCGGATCCACCTCTCGACCGAAGGCCACAAGCGAGTGGCGCTGGCGGCATACACCACGCTTGGTCACGACCCTGAGCAAGCCGACTGGCATGTGCCGCTGCCCCTCAGCAACTCCCGGGGCGCAAAGACATGGTCCGGGCCAACGCCGAGTGGGCCAAGATCTACGCCGGCCCTTGGGTGCAGCGCCGGTTGACCGGCAAATCCTCTGGAGACTTTGTGAACCCGAAGTATCCAAGCCTGACGCCGGTGGATCCAAGCAAGGGCTCATAAACAACGACGCCTCCACGACAAAGCGCGCCTCGCCCAACTGGGACGAGGCGCCTTTGCGCGGCCTTAGGTAACCTCGCTTAGTTAACTCCGCGCATAGCCTTCTTCAGCATGGGCGCAAGGGCGGCCAGGCCGATGCCCAACACGATCGACACGATGCCGATGACCGAGAAGTAGGGATCTCGTTGTCGCGGTCGTAGTAGCCAGCCAAGATGCCAGCCAGGGTCGTGCCGACCGAGATCGACAAGAAGAACAGCGCCACCATCTGGGTGCGGAACACCGACGGTGCCAGTTTGGTGGCCACCGAAAGGCCGATCGGCGATAGGAACAACTCGGCAGCCGTGAACAAGAACAGGATGAACACCAGGGCCAACAGCGGGGTGCTGTTCGCACCGCCACCCGAGAATGGGATAAAGGCCAAAAGGCGAAGCCCATGACGACCAGGCCCGCAGCGAACTTTAGCGGCGAGCCAGGCTGCTTGGATCCCATCTTGGTCCAAATGGCGGCGAACACACCGGCAAAGATAATGATGAAGACCGGGTTGATCGACTGCACAAAGCTCGGTGGCATTTCCACCCGAAGATGGAGCGGTTGAGGCTCTCTTCTGAGTAGATGGCCACTACCGTGAACTGCTGCTGGAACAGCGCCCAGAAGCCGACGGAAGCGACGTACATCGGGATAAAGGCCATCACTCGGCTGCGCTCGACCTCGGTGACCCGCGGGCTGCGCAGCAGAATGACGAAGTAGGCGATAGACGCAAGAATGGCGACGGTGGCCATCACGTTAGCCAGGTTGCCCGCGTTGATCAGACCCGTGACGAGCACGAGGGCAAGGGCGACAAGGGTGGCCAGGCCAATCAGCAGGTACTTGTTGCGGTCAGATGATGGCAGCGGGTTAGTGACTTCGCCAGCCGCCGCCGGAAGGTTCTTGCGGGTCAGCGCATACTGCGTGAGTCCGACGGCCATACCAACAGCCGCCGCACCAAAGCCAATGTGGAAGCCATAGTTGACCTGCAGCCAACCGGTGATCAACGGTCCGACAAGAGCACCGATGTTGATGCCCATGTAGAAAATAGAGAAGCCAGCGTCGCGGCGGTCGTCGCCCTCGGCATACAGGGTGCCTACTAACGAGGTGGCGTTGGCCTTGAGCCCACCTGAGCCAATGCCGACGAGCACCAAACCGATGGTTAGACCCAAGGTGTCGGGTAGCACAGCCAGAGCGATGTGGCCGAACATAATCATCATGGCCGAGTAGTAAAGGACCTTTTCGGAGCCCAACACTCGGTCGGCCAGCCATGCACCCAAAATGGTGGACAGATACACGCCACCGCCGTAAGCACCGATCAGGCCAGTCGCGGTCGCACGGTCAATCGCCAGGCCACCCTCGGCGACCGTGTAGTACATGTAGTAGAGCAGGATCCCCTGCATGCCGTAGAACGAGAATCGCTCCCACAGCTCGACGCTAAATAGGTTAGCCAGCATCCGTGGATGGCCGAAGAATGTTCCCCTAGGATCCGTTTCGCTCTGAGGCGTTTGTGTGGTGCTCATTGGACCAATGAGACTCGCCAGCAAGGGGTGAGTCAATCCGAGACGGCCCAAGTTTCGGCCAAGATTATGTATCCGTCGTTTCACTTGTTCAGTGCCTTAACTGGCGATGAAGTACACAGCCAAAACGACGTCACTAAGGCTCCGGGGAAGGAGTAGTGACGTAGTTGGACGAAGGCCGACATCCGTCAGTCTTGCGCCACTTGCGCACTCATTGGGCAAACCATAGCCAGATCGCCAGCCCTACACCAGCAATCGCGACCGCCCAGCGCAGGCCCCGCTCGGGGATGTAATCCGCAACGACGGGCCGAGGACGCCGCCCACCAGGCAGCCGGTGCCCATCGCGAGCGCTGCGGCCAAGCCACCGGCGCGATGAACATGAAAACAATGGCGGAGACCAAGTTGGCAATGCCCAGTAGAAATGCTCGTTGCATCAGGGCAAACGCCATTGGAGTCGCCGTGCCAATCAGAATTAGCGCGAGGAACAAGACCCCCGCGCCAGCCCCGAAGTAGCCGCCATAGATGCAGACGAGGAACATGCCGACGAGGTAGAGCCGGGGTCGGTCGGTGTCACCACTCATTGCGCAGTCGGGGGCTGATCAAGACGGTGATAGAGCCCATCAACACCAAAGGGGCACGATCGCCGCGAAGACTTCCTCGCCTCCGGCAAGCAGGAGGACCGCGCCAAGAGTGCCACCGGCAACTGCGATCGGTATCTGTCGTTTCAGGCCCACATGACCGGATCTAAACAGTGGCCGTGCCGACTTTGCGGTTGAGCCGACGCCGATCCCGATCAGACTCACGGTGTTAGTGACGTTAGCCGCCAGCGGTGGAAGTCCGGCGGCCAGCAACGCGGGGAAGCTGATTAGTGATGCCAAGCACATGAGGTAACCGACGAGGCCCGCCGCCACCCCAGCGATCAGCAACAGCAGTAACGTTTCCCAAGGCACCGGTTAACCGTACGGGCAACAGGCAAAGGAAATGACTCGTGCAAACTCGAGAAGCGATGGGCGTCACTCAGGCTGGGACCCCGGTCGAGCGACTGACACTGCGGCGCGCGGACCAGACCGGGCTGAGTGTTTTGACGTATGGCGCTACCTGGGTGCACTGGTGGCTGCCCGATCAGGATGGGTGCTCAGCCAACGTACTGGCCGCTCCAGCGACGTTGGCTGGTGTTGAAGCCGATCGGCACTTCATGGGGGCGACCGTTGGCCGGTACGCCAACCGCTTGGCTGGTGGGCGCTTCGAGTTGGGCGGTCAGACCTATCAAGTGCCGCCGAATGAAGACGACAAAGCACTGCACGGTGAGGTTGAGGGCTTCCACCGTCAGTGCTGGAAGGGTCATTACCGAGGTCAATGGTGATCCCGCAATCGCGATGACTCGAACTAGCCCCGATGGTGAGATGGGCTTCCCCGGCAACCTTGAGGTCCGCGTCGACTTTGTCCTGCTGCCGAGCGGAGGCGTGCGGATCATCAGCACCGCCACGACCGATGCGACGACGATCGTTAGCTTGACCAACCACGCCTATTTCAACCTCGCTGGCTTCCCGACGACTGAGTCTGGGCAACGGATGCAGACCCCAGATGTGCTGTCGCACGAGATCTGGTCGGGAGCGCGACAACACACCCCCGTAGACGATGCTGCGCTTCCTACCGGTGAGATCGCCTCGGTTGCCGGGACTCCGTTCGATTTGCGATCGGGTCGGCTACTGCTCGATCTGACCCAAGACGCCATCCTTGGCGAGGGCCTCGACAATAACTATGTTTTCACCGACCACATGCCGAAGCCAGACTGGATCGGTGCTGAAGCCGTCCCGGCTGGCTCTCGCCTCATGGCCTGGGTAGCGCACAACGGTTCGGGGCGGCGCATATCGGTGTCCGGGACGCTGCCGGGCCTACAGATCTATCTGGGCCAAGGCCTGCCAGCGAAGGGGCACGTTCCCGGCATACACCGGGTTGTGTTTGGAGACGCAACACTTCCCAGACGCACCCAACCAACCTAACTTCCCGTCGCCGGTGCTTGAGCCCGGCGAGACCTGGCAGTCCACGACGACGTATGCACCGGGCTAGGTCGCGATGAAGAACTGGGCAGGCAACTACTCCTACCGTGCGGCGCAGGCGATCACCCCCAAAGCGTGCCCCATGTGCAAGAACTAGTGGCGCAGCACGATCGAGTGCGTGCGCTCGGGTCGCGACACTCCTTCACCGATGTAGCTGACACATCTGGGGGCTGTTACTGCTGGACCAGTTGCCGGCTGAGATATTCGTCGATGCGTCGACCGCCTCTGTGAGCGTCTCGGCAGGGTTGCGCTATGCGGAGTTGGCGAGCGAGTTACATCGCCAAGGATGGGCACTGGAGGCGATGGCATCGTTGCCACACATCTCGGCGGCTGGGGCTATCTCGACAGGGACGCATGGCTCGGGCGATGCGACCGGCACGCTCTCCTCGGCAGTCCGGGCGGTCGAGTTAGTCGGTCCAGATGGTGAGTTGCGACGACTTGAGCGCGGTGATGTCGACTTTGATGGCTCCGTGGTTGCGGTGGGGGCACTGGGCATTCTGGCTCGGATCACTCTCGACCTCGTCCCGACTTACAACATCCATCAAGATATCTATCTCGATCTGCGTTGGGACTCCGTGTATGGCAATTTTGACGCCCTGACTTCGGCCGCCTACAGCGTCAGCATGTTCACCCGGTGGAATGAGGCTGGCGTCTATCAAGCCTGGCTGAAGGCGAAGTCGGACACAGCACCAAGCGATCTCTTTGGCGCCCAGCCTGGCACCGAGACTCAGCACATGCTGGACGGCGCGGCTGTTGAAGGTGTGACGCAGCAGCTCGGAGTGCCGGGCCCCTGGCATGAGCGGTTGCCACACTTTCGCGCCAGTCACAACCCGAGCCGTGGCGACGAGTTGCAGAGCGAATACTTCTTGCCGCGTGAGAACGCGCTGGAAGGAATGGACGCGATGCGTTCTTTGGCCTCGCAGATGGCTGGGGTGATCCAGACGTCCGAGATCCGCTCAATGCGCAGCGATGACTTGTGGCTCAGCGGAGCCTACGGCCGAGACACCGTCGCCTTCCACTTCACCTGGGTGGGAGATACCGATGCCGTGTATGCGTTGCTTCCGGCTATGGAGGAACTACTCCTCCCGTTGGGTGCCCGCCCGCACTGGGGCAAGTGTTTTGTTGCGGAGCGTGAGTCGTTGGCTCCGTTGTATTCGCGCTGGGATGACTTTATGGTCTTGCGCTCGCGGATAGACCCGGAAGCGAAGTTCGCTAATGCTTGGACCCAGCGAGTGTTTGGCTAGGCTCTGTTGTTTCTGTTCGTCGCTTACTTCGATCTGTAGAAGTTATAAGGACCGTGATCAAGCGACGGAAAAAGCGCTTCAGCGGTCATCCTCGGCGGACGTGTTCCCCGGAAGACCTCAGCAGGCGATGAGTTTTGACTGCGAGACCGTCTATTCGAGCACCGGCAACAAGCTAAGTGGCCTCCCCCGATAACGCGGTGCGATTCGAAGCGCGTGACGTGTGCCGTAGTCGGTTTGAGCATTCCGGGTTTGTATGTCACGGGAGACGCGGGCACCCGATTACGCGTGGAGTTAAGTCACGAAGAGATCAGTCACTCAGCATCGATGACTTCTGCCCCGACCACGAGATCGCCAGCACATCCCGGGCTCGGCTAGCCGCAACATAGAGCAACGAACGCTCTCGCAACAGCGCATCCTGCAGGTCAGCCTCGCTGAAGTCATACTTTTTGACCCCCGAGGGCAGCGAGCCGTCACGGACACCAAACAGCAGCACCCGCGCAAACTCAGTGCCTTTGGCTCGGTGCATCGTCATGGCCACGGGGCTTCCTGCCCGGATGGCGTCCCGGTCAACGGGCCGCACGTCGATGCCGCGCTCCTCGAGTCCGTTGACCACGCGCTCGCGCTGATACTGGTCACGCACCAGCACCGCGACGGTCTCGGGAGCCGAAGCCACATCAGGATCAGCCAGCCAACCCTTGAGCAGTTCAGCTGCCTGGTCTAGTTCGTCGGTCATTGACCCGCAGGCCAACTCCACCGGCACCGGGCCAGAGCGAGCCGAGCGATAGGTGTCATGTGACTCACTGTCGCCGTCGATGTCGCTAAAGCTCGAGCCATCGAGCACGCTCATCGCCCATCGCAGATTTTGCGCCGTCGTCCGATAGTTCAGCGTTAGCCTGCGCGACTTCCCCTGAGTTTGGATGCCCAAGTGCGACAGGGTGATCTTTTGCCCATAGATGCGCTGGTGGGAGTCTTCGGCGATAAACAGATCATTCGGCCCCGGCGCGACCAGAGCACGCAAGAACTGCCACCGGGTGGCCACCAGGTCTTGGCCCTCATCGACCAAGACATGATCGGCAAGCCGCGAACCGGTCTCGGCCTCAATATCCAGGTGCTCAGCCGCGATGGCTGCGGCCTCTTCAAAGTCAATCGTCCCTCGGGCACGGCTCGAGGCTCGATAACTCTCGATCACCGCCCAGACGGCCACTCGCTGCCCGCGGGAGAGCGCAACGCCCCGCCCGCGTCGTGGCGCACGGAAGTAGGCCGTCTCGGTTTTCACCCGTCGTGGCAACACCACAGCTCCATATTCGGCAGCGAAGAACGCAGCACTTCTGAGCTTGTCCGGCAGCTCTTGACCTGCCGCTTCGATGGCTTCGTCCCACGCCTGGTTGTCGGTGCGCTGCAACACCTGAGTGGTGCCATAGCCCAGCACTGCTTCGCTGGCCGTGGCGATACCCGCACCCGCTTGGGCGAGCACCGCACGGATCAGCGCATCGACACCATCAATCCGCAGACCCGGCTCCCCCAACCGCTTGGCTAAGGCGACGTCTGGGTCCAGTCGCACGATGTCTCGTTGCAGGCTCGCCGCCAAGTTGGTGGTGTAGGTCGTCAGCACCACTCGTGGGCTGCCTGCCTCCTTGGCCAGTCGGCGGGCTCGGTGCAGTGCGACCACCGTCTTGCCGGTGCCTGCACCGCCCGTGATTTTGCTAGCCCCGGAGAAGTCTCGCTCCACAAACTTGGCTTGCAGCGGGTGCAAGAAAGTGCGCCAGGCAGCAAACTCTGACTCCTCGATAGCCCGCCGCAACTCTTCGTTGTCTTCGATCCAGGCGAACGTGAGCTGGCTCGCCGGGTGCTCCAGACCTCGCAGGAGTTGTTCGTCTTCAGTGCCGCTTTCGTCAACAGGGCGATCAAGGCCATAGATCGACTTCACTTCTTCGATGGGCTTGCCCGCTGAGAGATCAATCAAGGCCAGCCCTTGCCACTCGATTGAGCAGCGCTCCACCAAGGCCATCAGCGCCGCCTCATCCGAGACAGTCATGGCTGCGCGGGCAAACTCTTCATCCAGGCCAAGTTTGATCAGCTTTTCAGCATCGAGGCCATAGTGCTCCAACAGCCCCGGCCCGGCAGTCACCTCAGGCTGCGTTGATGCTGCCGTAGGTGTTGGCGTTGGCGTCGACGAGCCAGCAGCTGCCTCAGCTGAGGCCTCAGCCACGGCTGCGAGCGCCTCGGAGTCAACGGAGGTCTTGATTTCGGCGATACCGGTCAGTGGGTTGACCGTCAGCATGACCGACTCGGCAATGCGGTTGGCCACATCGTGCTTCCAGAAGCCGTGCATGACATAGGTGACGCTGCCTTCAGCAGTCACCTTGAACATCACGGCACGAAAGTTGTCATCGACTCTGCCGGTGCGCACCCGAGAGTCTTGGGCGCCCACGATGGGCTCAATGTGCAGCCCGGGTGCGGTGTCGTCGGTCTGCAACTTCTCCATGAAGGTGTAGGCCTTGGCCTTGATCGACTTGTCGATCTTTTTGCTGCAAAAAGATGCCCGCCATTAGCGCTCTCCCACCTGTTGCAATGCCTGACTAATCAATTCTGGGGTCGGCCCGAGCACGTGCCAGTCGGCAGCCGCCAACTCGGTCTCCAACTCTGCGTCGGCCTCCAGCAGCACCACGACCCGCGCGTCTTCCCAGACAAAATCGCCCACCTGCCCATCCAACACCTCAGCACCGACAATGGGCACGGGCACACCGAGCGCGGCCAACTGGCCAGCCAGCGAGCGCTCGGCCAGCGTCATGTGCTCAGCCACTTCGTCCCAGGCCGCCGGCAACCGAGGCTCATCGGGCTCTGCCTCCGCCCGCTCTCGGCGATGACCAGCGACCGTGCGGTGATCTCAACGCCCAACTGGGCCGCCGTCATCACGTTGCTCAGGGCAAGCCATTCCAACCAGTCGTCGTGGTGGCTGGTGGTGTCGAGCGCCTCGGGGCGATCATCAATCATCACTACGGTGCGCGGCACCGAGCCGGCAAAGTCGACGAGGGCCACGACGTGCCCGTGGCGCCACAGCGCGGCCTGCTTGCTGCCGCCCAGAGTTTCCCCGTCCAGCACATCGGCAGCCACCTGGGCCAGTGGTGCCTCATCCGAAATCAAGACACTGTGAGCCTCGCGGAACATCATCAGCCCCACCGATTCAGCCAACTCACGCCGAGGGCCGCGCTCCTCGGGTCGCAGCATCCGGCCCAACAACATCTCAATCGGCCCAAGGCGTGCGGTGTCCACCACCTTTGGGTCAGGCCAGAGCCCGGAACTCCGGCAGGCAGGCCCATCAGGGTGGCAACCGCGTCTTGGCGCAGCCAGGTCAGGTCACGAGGCGGCCCAGACAAGTCAGCATGGGTGACCGCGAAAACTTCAACACCTTGATCGCGCAGGGCGGCCCGTTTGACGGAGTCATCGGCAATCCGGTTCTTAGCACCCACCCCTGCGTGGAAGGCGTGACCATCCACAAAAATCGCTATGCTGGGCCCGTTGCCAACCTCGGGCTCCAGGACAAAGTCCGGTTTGCTGCCATGCATCAACACTTGCGGCCGCAGCGTCCACGCGCGGTTGTGATCGACGCCGCGCACCTTGATGGTGTTGCCAGTCGGGCCGGGTTGCTCAGTGATGATCGCCCCGACACGGGCGACCGCATCCTTGAAGGCTTGCCGGAACTGCAACTCCAGGGGCGACTCGCTCGCTTCCTGCTGCACCGGGCCATCTTCAATCGGCCAGGGCATCAGCTCGGGGTCAACATCCTGCACCGACTGATCCTCGGCCAGGGCCAGGATCTCGCGCAGGTGTCGCTCGGCCGAGACCCGAGAGAGCCGGTCGGCACCAAACCCTCGCGAGTAGGGCAGCAGGCACCGATAGCAAGCCAGTCGCCCTTCGTCGCGGCATGGGCACTGCGCAATCGTTTGGTATGCCAGGGCCAGCAGCCGCCACACCCGCTCGGGCTGTGCCAGGTCGGCTAAGTAGCCGGTGCCACCGGGGACCATGTCGTGAATCAACAAGACATCGCGCACATCACCGGGGCCGCCCTCTGGCACTGGGGCTGGCACGATCTCGACTTGCAGGTGGTCTGGCTCGCCGCCGATCTCTTCGCGCAGCCCCAGCAGCAAGGCAGCAGCCAGGCTCGGCAGGCCAAAGTCGTCGCCCAGCTCTGCCGATTGCGGCAGGGTGACCACGACCGCTTGAGTGCGCAGGTGCCGGCTGAGGGCAATTGACCTGGTGTCTTCGCTGTTGGAGCCACGGTGGCGACACCAGGGCCGGTGCTCGTTGCGGGTGTTGTGCCCAGCCGTGTTGTCGAGTTTGCCGCAGCCCGCGCAGACACGAAAGAGCGGAGCCGAAACATCTCGCCCAGCGACCCGGCCCGAGTTGATCGCGCCGTGACTGGCTGGCCCCAAGTTGAGCCATCGCAGGTCGGCTTTGCGGTGGTGGGCTACGCCAAAGTCGACACCCGCGACCTTCCACTGCCGGTCGATCGTCATGGGGTCGAGGTCGGCCGCAGTGATGATGGTGAAGGCTTTGTTGTCGCGTTCGTCTTTGCCATCTGTGATGAGGTCTCGGTCGCGGCGCACTTCGGAGTGCACGTGCGACATACGCACAACATTGAGGTGTTGACTGGTGTCAGCGATGGCCCCACTGCCACACCGTGGGCATTGCGCCAGGGCGGTTTCTGTCTGCTCACCAAAGCCGCACTCGGAGCAAAAGACCCAGGGGTGAATGTCGGCCCCGTCTTGGCCCAGGTCAACGCCGTCGATCTTCATCGCCAAACTGCGGGTATAGAACGTTGCACCCGGTGCCAACTCGCGGAGGGCTTGAGCCGAGTCGCGGCGCACCGTGCGTGAGTCTGACTCGAATCGGCCTGAGTCGGGGTCCACCCAGGTCACTCGGGCTTCGAGGGTGACGATGTCGTCGAGCAGGGTGTAGTTGGGCAGGATGCCGCGTTCTTCCAGGCTGGCGACCCAGTGTTGGGTGCGCAGGGTCGACAACTCCCCTCGCGTGAGTTTGAGGGTGGCTTCGGCGGTGCGGAAGTCGCGCCGGTCATCTTCGGTGGCTGCGGGGCTTTCGGCAGCGGCGCGCAGGCCCGGCAGCACCTCTTCGACTTCGCGCTGACGGCGTTGCAGTGTCTCGATGACCTGGTTCCAGTCTTGGCTGGCCCGATGCACCAGGGCAGGCAGGCTGTCGTCGAGGTCGTCGGTGGTCAGCGCCCAGCGCCGCAGATCCTCCACGACAGCGGGGTCGAGAGTGGCAAAACCAGCGAGGAAGCGGTCTAGATGCGACTCGCCGCGAGCGCTGCCTTGGCTGATGACTTCGCCCAAAAAGTGTCCTGCGCCGATGACTTCAACGCCCGCTCAGAGCGTGCGGGCATGACATCGGGGCTGTTGCGGGCCACGTCATCAATCACTGCCGCCAAATATTGCCGGCGCAAGATCTCGGCTGCATCCAAGTAGGTCGCTGGTGGCCGCACCTCGCCGTTGATCACCGACAGCGGGTTGCCGAGCCGGGGCAGCTGGTCGCCACGACCTCGCACGAAGGCCAAGTTCAGGGAGTTGCCGGTCAGTCGGCCGGCGCGCCCGATGCGCTGTAAATAGCTGGCCACGGATTCGGGAAGCGAGGCCAGAATGACGCTAGACAGGTCACCAATGTCAATGCCCATCTCCAGCGTCGGGGTAGCAACCAGCACGTTGGGGGCATCGGGAGAGGGCAGAGCTGCTTTGAAGCCGTCTTCGACTGCCCGCCGGTCGACGTCTTCGAGCAGGCTGGTGTGCTCGCGGGCGACCACCCGGCGCATGTCGGCTGAGCCATAGAGGCGTCGATAAAAGTTGTCGTCGCGCGGCGTCGCCAGCAGCTGCCCGGCGCAGCGAGCCACCAGACAGGGCCGCCAGCCAGTTGTCCAACCACGGTTGGTGTTGCTGGCACGTGGTCGCGGCATAGGTCGCACACCAGCAGCGTCTGCCCGGCGGCGAGGTCTTGAGCATCAATGGCCTCAATCAGCACGGCGCTCTGACTGATGGCATAAACGTTGGCTTTGCTCTCGGTGACAAAGGAGCGCAACACGTCTTGCCGGGCCAAGGTGTGCAAGAGGTGTTCGGCAAGTTTGGCTCCGTGCGCGGTGTTGACGCCCAGCGTCTTCGCGCTCCATCGCGCATACCAAGACTGGGCCGAACGCACCGAGTCGAGGTTGATGTCGCGGTCTTTGCGGCCAGCCAACGGCGCGCCGGCCCGCGGAAAGGCTGGCACGGAGCGACCGCTGGGGAAGGCTGGCATGCCCAGCCTTCTGCCTCCCCAGATCCAATGCCGTTTGCCGTCTTCGGTGATGTATCGGTCTAACCACTCGTGGTGGATGCCGCCGCGCTGTCGGATGTGCTCCAGGGTGCCGCGCACCCACTGGATGAGTTGTGCCTCGCTGGGCTCAACGCCTGGGAGTAAGTCGGTTTCGTCACGGTGCAAGGCCTGTTTGGCCAGGCTGACCAAGCGCTGCGGGCCACCAGCATCGACAGAGACCGCGATGGAGCCGGTGGCCTCCAGTGTCCGGCCAAGGCCGACTGCAAACCGACCTCGAGGGAGGTGTCAAGCAGCAGTCGTTGTTTGACCAGTTTGCGGTGTCGCCCTCGACAGTGCGGACCGACTCATGCGACCAGAAGTTGTGGAATGCCTCTTGCTCCAACATGTCTGGCGGCACCAGTCGATAGCGCTTAAACGCATCGCTGCCGGCATCGGCCAGCACGTCATCCACCAGGCTGTCGAGGGTGCTGGCGGCGCCGGTCAGTGCTGAGCGCAGCGCAGCACGCAAGGTCATGGAGTGTGACCGTGCTTGGACGAAACCGGCCCGGTGGGCGGCGTCTTGCACGGAGTCGGTGAAGACGAGCGACTTCTTTTCGCGGGGTCCAGCGCGGGGTTGCCAAACATCACCGAGAGCGTCACCGACAGCAGGGTGGCCACGGCACTGCCCAGGAAGCGCACACCATCGGCTTGTTGGCACGAAGGGCAGGTGTCGGCCTTGGAGTACTGGTCGGCGTCCTGCCCGGTATGCGTCAGCACCGGCAGCAAGAGCCCCGCCAGCAGGTCGGGGTCGTCTTCAGCGGGCGGGTTGGCCAGCAGCGTGCTGCGTTTGACTGATAGCCACCGCAACCCAGCCACGGTGTCTTCGCGGGGCGAATCGGTGTTGCGTGCGCCTTCGCCGGGGGCGTGAAGCAGTGCGCGGAAGCGGCCTTCTTTGGCCATGTGGTTGCCACGGATGCGGGTGTCTTGGGCGGCTAGGTCGTCACCGACGGCGGCCAGTTGGATGCCCCACCCCGAGCGACCACAGTGTCGGCAATAGATCGCCGGGAACGAGGCGTCGCTGCGCTCTCCTTCGCTGCCGACCCAGGCGCCGTCGTCGCTCCAGTGATAGGCCGGGACGCCTGCAGCCACCCGGTCGATGCGGGTGAGTTCGCGGATCCACAAGTTCAGCTCGACGCCCAGGGCATCACGACCAGAGGTGGCTCGGATGTGGCTCAGGGCAGCAAGGAGGGCTTCTGGTGCGCCAACCCGCAGCGGCCCTTCGGCAGCGGTGGCTGGTCGGGCAAAGAGCGCGGTCAGTGCATCGTCGTAGGTCGCGGCTCGCTTGGTCACCTCGATCAGACCCTGAATGTCGGGGTGCTTTTGATCAGGTCTAGCGGCTCAAACTGCTCGATCGACTCGGTGTGCAGGCAGGCCAACACAGCCCCCGTCAGGGCTGCCGGGTCGTCAGCGTGGTCGCTGGCAGCGGCAGCCACCTGGCTCAACTGCTCACCGGACATCTCACGTAGGCGAGAGGGCGCGGGAGCCTGGGCACCATCGCTCCACTGTGCCCAACTCTGCCGGGTCTCGGTGATCACCGCATCGGGAGCAATCTCTTCGCCAAAGACGGTGTGCGCAAACGCCAACATCGCTGAGGCGTCGGTGTCGTCACCCAGGGTTGCTGATGTCGCGACGGGGGTCATTTTGCCCATCGGTCGCGCTCGGTCGGCAGGACTGATCTCGGGGTGCTCATCGGGCCAGTGGCTTTTGAGAGCGATGCCAAGGCGTCGCAGCAACATCGCCACGTCTGTGCCTTGAGCCCCGTCGTAAGTGTGGAACTCATCAAGCACCAGATAGGTCAACGACAGTGCGCTTTGCGCCCAGATCGACTGATCATCGGGGCGCAGCAGCAGTTGGTCGAGCATCTTGTAGTTGGTGAGCAAAATGTCGGGTGCCTGATCGCGCATGGCATGGCGGCTCGTGATCAGACCCCTGGACGAAACTCGCGTATCTTCGCGGGTTTGACCACCGGTATAGATGCCAGCCGTGACACCAGCCAAAGCTGGGTCGGTGGTCAGCAGTTCGGTCAGCCGCCCGGCCTGGTCGTCGGCAAGGGCGTTCATCGGATAGAGGATGAGCGCCTTGGTGCCGGTCACACCAGCACGTTTGGCACGCAGCACATGGTCCAAAATCGGGTGCAAAAACGACTCGGTCTTGCCCGAACCGGTGCCGGTAGTGACCAAGGTGGGCTCGGGCCGGGTGCCTTGATCGAATCGCCCCTTGGTGGTTAACCGTTCATAGGCTTGTGCCTGGTGGCGGTAGGGCGTGAACTCAGGCAACCAGTCGAGGCTCGATTGCCACCCGGCATCGGCGGGCCGAAACGGCAATCGAAGCCGCAGGTAGGGCCCCTTGAAGATGCCGTCGCTCTCATCGTCAAGGAACTCGCGCAGCGCTCGCCGCGGCTCTGGGTCCACCAGCGCAAAGGTCGTTGTCAGGTAGTCAACAAGCCCTTCGCGCAGATCACGGGCTTGCAGCGAAGGCAGCAGCTCACTCATGAGTCAGCCAAACGACGCTCAAACTCGGCGTATGCGGTGCGCAGGTCAGCCTCCCGGTCCAGCGTGCTAAACGGCAACTCGTAGACGTAGTCGTGGCCCTCAGTGTGGGTGGCTGTGCGTTCGTCCACGCTGATTGCGTCACCCTTTTTGCGCCACACTGCCAACACGCTGTTGGGCACCAACCGGCCGTTGATGTCGTAGGTGTAATCGCGCTGGTCATAGCCATGCAGCACAGCAAATTGAGTGCGATAGATGGTCACAAGGTCATCAATGGGCACATCTAGCATCAACGCAACCAGAGCATCGTTCTCCACCAGAGCGTTGCGGCGATCCACTGCCCGGCGCAACGGCGTCTGCGCCGTCCACTCTGGCCCGATCTGGCCGGGGTCGTGTTGGGTCAATATCGGGGCGTCGTCGAGGAAGGCGTCATCCCAACACTGCGCCCACAGGTCGGCGTAGGCATCGGTGAGGCAGTTCAGCCGAAGGGCCCGAAGAAGCAACGAATTGATTAGTGGATGATCAAGGGACACCATTGGCAGGCTCGCGAACACTCCCTTTAAGATCGCCGATTTTGGCGCTGCCCGGACTTGAAAATCATGCAACAGGCTCGTGGCTGACGCAGCGACACTCATCAGCGTGCGCAGGTCTGCATCACCTCCCCCGACGCAATACAAGGTGTACAGGTGAGCACTCGTTGGGGGGATTACCGCGGATATCAGCGTTCGCTCCCCCGTATTTGCCGCCATCGCCCGCCAAGCCACGCGGTAGTGATCCCGGGCAGAGCTCGACCTATCTGGGCCCCAATGGGTGTATTTGGCGTTGTAGGCCACCGGGTCGCCCGTTGGCTTGTAGGCCGTGACTGGCATGGTGTCTGGCGCCAACCGCTCCAAATCCACCGCCGACCAGTCTTGGTTGTGCTTCATCGTGGCGTTTGGTGACTTGTAGAACGGGGTACTGACATGCAGATGTGGGCCCTGCAAGATCGCGTCCTGCCAAACTGCAGGGCCCCAAGAGCCCTTGAACCGGCCAGCTTGACGATCGGTCTTCTCGTTCCAGCCTGCTGAAAAATCCAGGCCAAGTTTTCCGACGCGCGGCGCTGCTGACAACGTTTCCAGAGTCCGCAAGGCTGCTTCGTTCACGGTGTAGACCATCCGAGTTTGTGCCGGGTTGTCGTCTTCAAGCACATCGGCCCAGACGGCCAACGTCTCGTCGGTGACCGACTGGATGCGTGACTGGTGGGGGCGCAAGTCCCATTTGCCCTCGTGCTTGAAACCCGGTTGTTCCCCGGAGCCGTCATGCACCCGAGAACGGGTCACTGTGTCGGGGTGAAACAGCCCCGCCGCATTGTCGAAGGCCACCTCGTCGTGACCCGCGTAGCCGTAGACGTGAACGCCGTAGGAAACGTGATGGTCTATCTCAAAGAGAACCAACTCATTAATGAACTGCCAATGGCGGGCCAATTGCCGGTAGGTCTGGGCCCGCAGCAGCCCGGCCCGCTCATCGGTCAGATGTGTCTCAGGGTGGATCAAACCGGAAACACCCTGAGCCGAGGCGTGGGCCCAGACTTGGCTCATAAAACAGCGGTAGAGGTCTGGACGCAGCCCAGCCAACAGCGGATAGGTCGAAGCGCCACTGACGAACTCGCGCAGTGACACCACATCGCCGGTCGCACTCAACACCAAGGCTTCAACCCCAGGCACCGCCAGGTCGTCGCCGTCATGTCGTTGCGGGCTGCCTCCGACGGCTTCTCCGCGAGTTGCCACCACGGGTCGCCCTCAGCAAGCAAGGCATCGCTATCAACGTCGGGCCGCACCCACGGCGGGTTACCCACCTGCAGGTCAAAGCCGCCTTGGGCAAAGACTGTGGCAAAGTCCAACTCCCAGTGGAAAAAACCTTGTTGGCTGGCGATCTGCTCACACACCACGAGCCACGGGTGCGCCTCCAAGACTTCGTGGGCACGCTTAGAGCCGCTATAGATCCGGTCGTCATCCTCAGCGTCACCCAGTTGGAACCAGTCGGTCAGATCCTGGAACGTCTGCTGACCGGCCCGAGTTTTGGCCCGGTTGCTGGTGTCGCGCCCCAGCAACATCGTCAGCCCGTCGAGCCATTCATCGATGCTCGGCGGCTCAACCTGAGTTTCGGTGAGCGGCCAAAACCACAACGCGCACCAGGCATCCATCACGCGCCGCAACCGGCGATACGCCCCGTCGGGATCGGCCAGGGCCTCTTCGATCTGCTCCCGAGTGACCGCCGAAGACTCAGCCGGCTCCTCCCGGCCCCACAAGTGCAGGCTACGGCTCGACTCTTGCTCAGCGATCTGCAATCGGCGAAGCGCCAAATCCCACAACTGCTCCACCCTCTGGGTCAGCCCCATCAAGGTGTCGACCTGGGTCTTAGTCAGTTTGCGTTTGGTCTGCGAGCGCCACGCCTTCAGCGCAGCCACTTGCTCGGGCACCAAGTCGCGGACCTGTTTGGGCACCTCGACCGCTGAGCCCCAACCGGACGCAGGCAACAAAACTGGAATGCCGAAGACGACACCGCCGGGCCCACTTTGCCGACCTTGGCATCAGCCAACAGCGCAGTGAGCGGCACATCCTTGGGCGCTGCGCTCAGGTAACTCTTGTCGTTGACCGCGTGCCGCGCATACGTTGCTCGTCGTGCCCCGACCAGGGAGTTGCCGCGACGCAGCCGCAAACCAAACCACGGCGCTTGCAAACCACGCACCATGGTGTCCAACCAGAGCGAGACTTCGGCCAACTCCACAGCGGTGGCATTCAGGTCAACGCCGTACACCTGGTGCAAAGCGATGTGGGCCTTGACCCGCTGCAACTGGGTTGGGAAGTCATCGGGGTCAATCCGCTCGCCCACCTCCTCCTGGCGACGACGCAGATATTTGCGGGCCAGTTGATCGACCGCTTCCAACGCAAGGCACCCGAGCCCAAAGCGGGCTCACAAACACTCAACTCAAGAATCTCGGCGGCAGTCGTGCTCTGGCCGTCTTGGTCCAGCAACTCCTCAAGGGCTTCGCTGACGGTGAACCGAGTCAACACCTCGGGGTGTAATACGACGCCGACTGCTGGCGCTCCCGGCCAGCCAGTCGGAAAACAAAGGCGCCCTGTTGGTGGCGGACAGGCTGAGACTCCCCGTTTCGGGGTCTTCGACGCGGACGAAGTCCTTTTCATCCAGGTGGTCGGCTCGAGTGACCGGCACCACCCAGGAGCCCTTGGTGGCATCGCCAGCCTTGGCCACTTCAAAGAGGTCTTCATCGGCAAAGAAGCCGGTGTAGGACATCAGGCCTTCATAGACCGAGCCCAGTTGGTTGATGCCCAACTCGACATAGGAGATAAACCCGCGGTCGCGGCCCTTGGCCTCTTTGCTCAGCAGCAAGTGCTGCAACACCCGCTGGACGGCTTCATTGCCCAGCTTGACCTCATCGATCAGCGCCGTGGCCTCGGGTCGGAACAAGTCAGCGCGCAAGGGGTCAAACGTGAGCGCGTCGCTGCTGGCGTGGTTGGTTTGCCCGTGAGGGTGATGCCCCTGGTCGATCAGGCGTGAGAGTTGGTGCAGCGAGGCGTACAGGTGCGTGCCGTGGTGGGAGCTCTCCTGTTGCAACTCCACCAGGGTCAACTCGCGCAGTCGGTCAATGCCATAGCCGGCGTCGTATTCACTGGCGCCGGTGGGCAGCACCCCAGCTCAGGTGAGGCTTCGGCATACAGCAAAAACAGGATGCGATAGAGGTAGCGCAACGATTGCACGGCCAACACCTGGGCCTGGTCTTGCGGCAACGGCGGCAAACCTTGAGCGGCACGCCGGTTCACGACCTCATCAGCGACGATCTCCACTGATCGGCGCACCCCTTCGCGCAGGTCTTCGGAGACCCCGACCGTGTGCTTGACCGAGTCAGCCAGCACATCGCTCCACCAGATATTGCCATCGGCATCGGGGGCCAGAGAGGCCGCGTCAAGGCAAGCCAAAGCCCGGTCCAACTCGCCACCGCGCTTGGTGTCGTTGCGCTCGGTGACCAGTTGCAGGTCAACCCCGAGATAGCGGCCCTCGGGCCAGCGCTCTTGCTCAGCGATCAGGCACCAGCGGCCAGCCAACACCAGGGCAAACTGTGGAGCCTCATCGCTGACAAACAGGGCGGAGAGTTGGCGAGCGACCGAGGTAATGATGCTGCCATCGGGCTGCTCGACGGGCTCAGCCAGCGTTTTTGCGTCTTTGTCGATGAGGTCATCAAGAGCAGTGACCGGGGTCGCCTGGATCAGCACCAGTGGGGCCGGGCCGGTGACGCCCACGGTGGAGACCCTGGTCAGGGGACCATCGGCGTCCAAGGTGAATTCGCCGGTGTGATAACCCAGCACGTCAAGCAGGTCGTGGGTGAAAGCACGGGCTGCCGCCGGGTCGCTCTGGCCCTCTTCGGTCAGGCCACCCACCCGACGCTCCAGGTCGGCGCGGCTTGCGGTGAAGCGAGAACGGGTGGTCTCGGCTTCTTCGGCGTCCCAGGCTTTGCGGCGAGCAAGGACCCGGCCATGGAAGGACTCGTTGCGAGCTTCACTGGTGAAGTAGTGCTCGCTGATCCAATCTTCGCCAACGACGAAGGCATCATTGCTGGCCATGTCAGGCCTCCTGAACCGGGTGGTTGTGGGGGACGACGACGAGGAGCGGGCGGATAAAGGGCGATCCGGTGATCGCTCATCGGCCAGTTGTTGCTCTTCCTCAACGGTCGCTCGACGATCGCGCAGGTTGAGGCGCTGGCTGATGGCATCTGCCTGTTCGCTCCAGGTCTGCGCGCGCTGCCACCAGCGGCCACATGGGCTTCCGCTTGCTGGCGGGCAGCGGCAAAGGCAGGCTTGAGGGCTTCATCGGCTTGGGCCACGGCTGCCGGCATCAGGGCATTGAGCGCTGAAGCGTCGGCAATCGGGCCGGGGTTGCTGATGCCGCGTTTGATGCCCACCGAGTCGAGCAGTTCTTCTGCTGTGCGGTGTTGCGCCACCAAGGCAAAACTGGGTTGGCCCGTGGGGAACTCCACGGCCAACCACGACGAAGTCACCGTGTGACCCGAGCGGTTGGTCAACGACCCCAGCAACAGCACGGTCGGCGCGTCAACATCACCACGGACCGCGAAAACTTGGTTGCGGCCCAGGTGCGCCAAGGCTCGGTCGCTGACCCATTCCAAGATCGGGTGCAACGGCCCCAGGAAGTGCGCTTCTGGCCAGGATGAGCCGGACTCATCGGCGAGCGCATTGCGCCGCAAGGTCTCGCCCTTGGTCTTGGTGGTGGCCAACTTGAAGGTTTCGGTCACCTGGCGATCCCGCAGGTAAGACTGCGGCAACACGTTGAGTCGTTTGCGCAGGTCGCTAGGTGGCGACATCTGCACAATCTGGTCAGTGGCATATTCGCGCCAGTTGACGCCACCGCCCAGTGCGCTCAGCGGTTGTTGTGGCTCGCTGTAGACCTCGACCAGGGCTTCGCGCAGGTAGTCGGCGCGATCGGCATACAAAGTGGTGGTTTCGGTGGTTTCGGGTGCTTCTTCTTCTGCGGGCAAGGACTGCATTCGAGCAAAGAGGGCAGCGAGGTCGTTGCCTTGCTGCACCTGCCCCACTTCCTTGACCACATCATCGAGTTGCTTGCGGCCAGCCAACACGTCGCGGATGCGGTCTTCTTCGGCCTTGACGTCGTGCTCGCCCATCAGGCCAGCGACGTCGCCCAGGGCGGTGTGGGCTTCATGCTCTTTTTCGACCAAGCGAGTGAGCACCTTGAGGTCACCGGAGAAGCGGTCGTGGGTGGGCTCCAACACCAAGGTGGTGATTTGCGGCTGGTGACGCTGGCCATACCGGTCGATGCGGCCGTTGCGCTGTTCCAGGCGGATGAGGGACCAGGGATGTCGTAGTGCACGAGCTCATGGCATTGCAGGTGCAAGTTGACGCCCTCAGAGGCAACGTCGCCGGTGATCAGGATGCGGATCGGCGACGACTCTTGTTTGAAGCTCTCAACAACCTCTTGCTGCTCCTGGTCAGAGAGCTGGCCTTGCAGGATCGCGACGGCGTCATCGGGCAGTTTGAACTCTTTGGTCAGGCGAGCGGCCAGCCAGTCGAGGGTGGCGATGCGCTCGGCAAAGATGACCACCCGCTCCGGTTTGTTGCGGCCGATGCCGATCTTTTTGAGGTAATCAACCAGGGCGCCATATTTGCCGCCCCGCTCGGCCAAAGATCGCTCGTTGAGGTGTTGCAGATCACGCAACGCTTCGATCTCGACGGCTTCGGTGACGAGGGTGGGGTCGAGGCGATTGATGCGCTGCTTCAGGGTGGCCTGCAGCGCGGCCGGCGAAGACAAGAAGGCCTTGGCCAAGGTCCACGAAAATAGGCGGGAGTTGCCGGAGTGGGGGCTGCTGCCTTGCGGGTGCAGCCAGCGGTCGGCCAACTCGTGGGCCACGGCGTCTTCGGCCGGATCGGGGCGACCGGGATGTTTTGCGGGGTCTTGCGCTCAGCCCAATCGTTGCCGACCACCCTGGCCACCTCGGGGCTGTGCCGGTGACGGCGCAACACCAGGCGCTGGACCTCTTCTTCGATGACGGTGCCATCGGGTCGCACCGCGGTGGGCTCGAGCAGACGGATCAACTCGGCGAACGACTCGGCCTTGCCGTTGTGCGGGGTGGCTGAGGCGAGGATCAAGGCGTCCGTCTGCGGAGCGAGGACACTGGCCAGCCGGTTGTTTTGGGTGGCGTTGTTGGTGACGTTGTGTGATTCGTCGATGACGACGGCATCCCAACGGTGCTTGCGCAGGTGGGACAAATAGCGGTCGCTCTTGAGGGTGTCGATGGAGATGATGGCCCGCTTGTAGAGCGAGAACGGGTTGCGGGTCGACGGCAGTTGCTGCCGGACCCGCTGAATGCCGACGGAGTCAAGGCGGACAAACGGCAACGCGAACCGAATCCACATCTCCTGCTGCATCTGCTCCAAGACGTGTCGGGGCGTGACGATCAGGATGCGCTCGCCCCGGCCACGGCGGACCAACTCAGCCAGGATCATGCCGATTTCGAGGGTCTTGCCGAGACCGACAGCATCGGCCAGCAAGATGCGCGGGCGCAGGTTGGCCGGGTCGAGAGCGCGGCGGACGGCCTCTTGTTGATAGTCCAACGGGTCGGCCAGTGCTTCACCAGACACAGTGATCGACTGGTCATCGACCGGCAACGGAGTCTTGCGCAAGGTGGCTTCGAGCCAGAGCAGCGCACGGCGATTGCCGGGCGAATCGTCGCCAACCACCGTGGCAGCAGCCGGGTCGAGGACCTCAATGTCGTCAAGGCCCTGGTAGAACATCGCCGAGGTGTCTTTCACCAACTCGGATAGCCCACGGACCGAAACTAAAGCCCCATCGCTGGTCTGTTCAACGCTCGTGACCAGCCATTCCTCATCACGCACGACAACGATTGAGCCGGGCGCGACCGCCAGTGTGGATTCCGACATCTATGTCCTCAAGTCCCCGATTGGTGTTGAAGTTTCAACCCTAACTGAGGGCGCGTCGACCGGCAGAGCATGGCACGTGTGCCTCGGCTCTGACACAGTGGCACCGCACCCGCCCCTTGAAGGAGCCCCAATGGCCAAGGTCCGCAATTTATCGCCCGGAACGCAACGCGTGGACGTGCACCCCACCGAAGTGGATGCCTTCTACCAGGTCGTGGAGGCCGAGGACGGCACAAAGTATCTCCACATTTCAACATTCGGGTCTGATTCGAGGAAGTCAGCACCAAAGATGAGCCAAGCCATACAACTGGACGCTCAAACAGCCCGTGAACTCGTGGCCGTGATTCAGGACGCTTTCTGGTCATCGGGAGCGAAGCCCGGTAGCTCTTAATGCAAAAGCGGCTGTATTGTCGCATTCATGACGCATTTGCGAGTCTCTGAGATCTCCCAGCTCGTCGGCGTCTCCTCCGACACCGTCCGCCGAGCCATTGACCACGGCACGCTGCCAGCCAGCCAAGACGCTCAAGGGCGCACGGTGGTGCCCGGCGCCGATGTCGCTCGCTATGCCCAAGACCTCGCAAACCTGCCCCGCGGCGGCGACTCACCACTCAATTCGGCACGCAACCAACTGCACGGCATCGTCACCAACATCACGATGAACACCGTGATGGCCCAGGTCGACACCCAATGTGGCCCGTTTCGTGTCGTGTCGTTGCTCAGCGCTGAATCGGTGCGCGAGATGGGGCTTGAGGTCGGCAGCGTCGTGGTCGCTGGTGTCAAAGCAACGCACGTCACCATCGGCTTGCCCCAATGATCCGCCGGTATGCGGTCGCGTTGGCTGCGAGCGCCGCGCTCGTCCTGAGTGGTTGCTCGGACTGGGTCTTCAACGGCGGTCCCCTTGATGACCCATCCGCTGAGCCCGAGAGCCGCGAGTCGATCACGATTTTGGCGGCAGCATCATTGACCACTGTGCTGCCCGAGATCGAAGAAGCCTGGGCCGCCGAGGGCATCGACTATGACCTGGACATCAGCTTTGCCGGGTCATCAACCATCGTGCAGCAGGTCAACGAGGGCGCCCCGGCAGATGTGATCTTGTTGGCCGGTGAGTCATCGCTGTCTACGTTGATCACCCCAGACGGCGCCCCGGCAACCAGCCCGGTCATCTTTGCTACCAACAGCCTCACCCTCGCGGTGCCCGCCAATAACCCCGCCAATATCACCAGCCTGGCCGACCTCGACCTAGCCATCACGCCCAACGACAGCCCCACCCTCGTCGTCTGTGCCCAGCAAGTGCCGTGCGGAGAGGCTTCGGAGCAGATGTTTGCCCAGGCTGGCTTCTCCCCCGACATCGCCTCCTTTGAGCCAGATGTGCGAGCCACCTTGGCCAAAGCCAGCAGCGGTGAGGCGGACGCCGCCGTGGTGTATCGCACCGATATCGCCGCAGCCACCAGTGACGTCACCGCCATCGACATCCCCGACGACATCAACGTCACCAATCGCTACCCGGCACTTGCAATCAGCGACAACCCCCAAGCTCCTGCCTTGATCGATGACCTCTTGGGCGACACCGCACAACAAGTGCTCACTGAGGCTGGCTTCGGGGCACCATGACTCCCCGCTCCACTAGCACCGACTCAGCAAGCACCAACTCAGCCAGAGCAGCCCGCCAAGACAACACCGCACAGCGCCTCGGCTGGGCCATCGGCATCCCAGCGTGGGTCGCCGTCGCCTTCCTAGCTATCCCCCTGCTGGCCCTGCTCACCCGGGTGGATTGGCCAAACTTCGCCAGTGACCTGACCAGCCCGGTGGCCCTCGAAGCCCTCAAATTGAGCGCAATCACCACCAGCATCACCCTGGTGATCGTGCTGATCTTCGGCACACCGCTGGCCTGGGTTCTCGCCCGCAGCACCGGCCGCTGGGTCCCGCTGGTGCGGGCGCTGATGACCGTGCCGCTGGTGTTGCCCCGGTCGTCGGCGGCGTGGCCCTGCTCGCCGCATACGGGCGCCTGGGGTTGTTGGGGCAGCCGCTTGACCTGGCCTTTGGCATCACGATCCCGTTCACCACGGTGGCTGTCGTGATGGCCGAGGTGTTCGTCGCGCTGCCGTTTTATGTCATCACCGTCGAAGGGTCGATGCGCAGCCTGGACCGGCGCTATGACCAGGTGGCGGCGACGCTGGGAGCATCGCCGTGGCGCATCTTCACCCGGGTCGCCGTCCCGATGGTCGCCCCCGGTTTGGCTGCCGGCGCGGCCCTGGCCTGGGCTCGGGCACTGGGTGAATTTGGGGCCACCATCACCTTTGCTGGCAACTTCAGCGGCCGCACCCAAACCGTGCCGCTGGCCGTCTTCACCCTGCTGGAGCAAGATCCCGATGCCGCCGTCGCGTTGTCGGTGTTGATGTTGCTGATCTGCGTTGTGGTGCTGGCCTCGCTGCGGAGCAGGTGGCTGTTGTGAGCAAACACCTCACCCTCGACGTATGCGTCGAGCGCCCCGACTTCGCCCTCACCGCTGCCCTTGAGTTGGCACCGGGCAGCGTCACCGCCTTGCTCGGACCCAACGGCTCGGGCAAATCAACGCTATTGCTGGCCTTGGCTGGTTTGGTCCCCGTGCCCCACGGCAGCATCAGCGCCCACGACGGGGCAGACACCACCGCGTGGAGCGGGCCAGGGCAACACCTGGGCGCCCAAGAGCGCAATGTCGGCTTGGTGTTGGCCGAGCCGATGCTGTTTGGCCACCTCAGCGTGCTCGACAACGTCGCGTTCGGCCCTCACAGCCGCGGAGTGAGCAAGCACGACGCCAGGGCGCGCGCATACCAAGAGTTGGACGGGGTTGGCTTGGCTGCGCTGCCCAGCGCAACCCCACCAGCTGTCCAGCGGCCAAGCTCAACGGGTGGCGTTGGCTCGAGCGTTGGCCACCGACCCTGACCTGTTGCTGCTCGATGAGCCGCTCTCGGCCCTGGACCCAGACACGGCAAGCACCACCCGCGCTGACCTGCATCACCGACTCTCCACCTTCTCCGGGACGACGGTGATCGTCACCCACGATCCGGTGGATGCGCTGACGTTGGCTGATGAGTTGGTCTTCCTGGAGCACGGTCGCGTCGTGCAATCTGGCAGGCCAGCAGCGGTGATTGCGCAACCACGTAACGCCTTTGTTGCCTCGATCGTGGGGCTGAATCTGCTCAGTGGAACGGTCCGCGTCGGCGAGCGCGTCACCCTGCGCACCGACGATGGCTTTGAGGTCGTCACCGCCGAAGACCCTGATCAGCACACTGATGGCGCCCTGATGTGGGCCACCATCGACCCGGTCGCCATTGCCCTCTATGAGTCACCGGCCACCGGGTCCACCCGCAACACCTGGGGTATGCGGGTCAGCAGCATCAGCATCACCGGCCAGCGGGCACGGATCGGGCTAGCGGCGACATCCACCTGACCGCCGAAATCACCACGACCTCGGTGGCTCAACTGGGCCTGATCGCTGGCAAGCAGATCTGGGCCGGAGTTAAAGCCACCGAGGTCAGTGTCTATCCCGCCTAGCCATCTCAGGCTGCGGCGCGACAGGTTAGTCGCGGTCGTTGTCGACGTCTTGCTCCAAGATGCTCTCGTCACCCGCGTCGATAATGAGGTCAACGAAGGTGCCATCGTCGGCGGCGACCTCAACATCCCAGATGACGAAGCCGTCTTCGGTGCCCAACCGGGCTGAGTCAACGTTGCCTGGCGCTGCCGCCAAAGCTGCATCTTCAGCCTGAGCCTGTGTCACCGTAGCGAGGTCTTCCAACGGGGTGGCGTCGGCTGGCACGGCGATGGAGCCAACGATGTCGTCCCGGTCGCTGTCGTTGTCGTCGTCATCACGGTCTGCCTCCTGCTCCAAGATGCTCGCGTCTCCTGCGTCAACGAGCAGGTCAACCATGGAGCCCTCTGCAGTGCGGACCTCGACCTCCCACACCACGAAGCCATCTTCCTCGTCCAAGGCGATGTAATCAACGGTGCCGGCCTCGGCTGCTAGGGCGGCGGCTTCGGCTTCAGCCTCGGTGACCGTCGCGGCTGCGGCCAGCGCGCTGTCGTCGTCTGCGCTGCCGCCATCTGGGCTGCCTTGCGTAGACGTCTCTTGCGCGGCCGTCTCCTCAGCTGAGGTGTCAGTGGCAGAGTCATCGACCGAGGTTTCATCAGCGACGGTCTCCGTTGCGCTGACCGTGCCGTTGATGTCTGACTCGTCGTCACCATTGAGGGCCACCGCTGCCGTCACACCGCCAGCCAGCAGCAGCACTCCAGCGCCAGCCGCGATCATCGTGTTTTTGTTGCTCGCCATGTCGTTGTCCTCTCGGTCGGGTGGGCCGGTCGGCCCCTTGCTCCGAGGACAACTCTGCCGTGACGCTGCTGAGGAGAACCTGAGACACCTGAGAGGCTCCTCAGGAAGCGTCGCGACACCCGACCCAGGTGGCTGACCGAACAATGTGGATGGGTATCGACCTGAGACAGATCGACCGCGTACCTCAATCGGAGCCGGCTACTTCTCGTTCAGGCATCGGCAAGAGACACGTAACTGCAGACACGGCCCCCACCAGCACTGCAAACCGGGTATGCGGCAGCGACTTGCCCGCTTCGGCGCGCTTCTTGCCGTGCTGGTAAATCCACCGCTCCACCATCACCGTGGTCGCAGCTAGGCCAACAACAGCAACGGCTCCGGCAGCGATAACCCCCACTTTGCCCTTGTCTGGCACCTGCTCAAAGGTGTCTCTGAGGGCTTGGAGCCCCTCGAGGGCCCCGCGCTGTATTTCCTCGCTCTGCCGGACATCGACACCGGTGACCGCCAAGACCCCACCGGCTAGGGCTGACTTCACCACGGTCCGGATAGCGGCCGAGTCGATGAAGTCGGGTGTTGCGTAGTAGATGGTCGTCGCCAGCCCCGTGACAATGGCAACCTGCGCAGATTTCGGCCTGATATGCATACGCCATCTTGAGTCGTCCCAACCCACCATGGCAACCCCAACCCCGCCGATTCATTCGCGAACCTGCAGAATTATTCGCCCGGTTCGCGAATGAAAAACGGCTAGCGGCTACGGCACGAGGGGTGCCCTCGTGGTGCAATCGATCGGGGTGTAACTCCGGCCCTGATCATCAATGTAGGGGCCTCCGATATATGCACGACATCCCGTATACCCCGCCCCAGGCTGAGATGGTGCAGGGCTGGAGCCGGTTGCGGCGCGGGGCTGGAGCCGGTTGCGGCGCCGGTTGTGAATCAGAATTTGACGCCCCAGGCGCTTCCTGCGAAGGATCCTGTTGCTCGTGCGCCTGCTCAGCAGCCTGACGGTCAGCTTCGGCTTGCTTGGCTTCCTCCCGATCGGCTTCGGCCTGCTCAGCCGCCTGACGGTCCGACTCTTCCTGCTCTACTTCGGCCTGTACCTTTCGCGCTGAACCACTGGTTTCAAGGAGAGCAGTTGCAGCCTTCCGATTGTCTTCTTCGAGATCCTCGCGGGCGATAATTGCATCATCACGCAGGCCCTCAGCGACCCCAAGATTCGCCTGAGCGTCGGCTCGGTAACTCTGCAACTCGCCGCTCGGCATCCCCGCTGCGGCAAGAGTGCCCGGGTCTGCTGAGTCAATGAGTGCAAGGAGCGCGGTCGCCTCGGCGATCAACACGACCGCCGAATCTTCAGCCGCCATTGGGTCAGTCGCCGCAACGCTCTGGGCATCGGAAACGCTATCCGTGAGAGCCTGGGAGCGGCTCGCGAAGGTGCAATCTTCGGAGGGCGAGAACACTCCTCGCTCCCCTTCTTGTGCTTCTTCGAAGGCCGCCGCGACCTCGTCGTAGAACCGCGCGTTGGGTTCAAACAGCACTGGCACGCCGAGGCCTGCCCGGGCAATCTCGGCGTTAACCAAGACGTCGTCCTGCGTGACCCCAGCTAGTTCTCGGCCATATGAGTCGAACCTCTCCTCGTCGTAGTCAAGCGTCGCCTCAGAACCAACTGGCAATTGCTCAGCTAGGAATTGCGAGGCTTCTGGCCCCAGGCACTCGACCGCCTTTGCCGGGTCCTTGGTCTCTGGGGTGTCGACGTTGAGCAGGCGCACGGTCACAATCTCACCATCGCGGTTGACCTCGATGGTGTCCCCATCGATAACGCGCTCCACCACGACATCGTCACCGCTCAAAGAGCTCGCAATCGCTGTCCCTGCAACGACGCCAGCACCCCCGAGGGCCGCAACGGCAACCCACTTCAACGCACCCACTTATACCTCCTTGTAAATTTGCACGCCACGGACCTCCCTGTGCCCGAATACGTGACCGCACCCTAACCCGTGCGGATTCATTCGCGAGCCTGCAGAATTATTCGCCCGGTTCGCGAATGAATCGGCGCAGGGGCTAGCGGGTCAGGAGAGCCTCAATCTGCTCAACGACCGCAGCGTTCTTGGCCGCATCTAGCGCATCCTCGTGTGGGTCCCCAGAGCTGCATATGTCGTCATCGAAGTAACGGCCAGTCACGTCCGCAAAATCATCACTGGTAGCGGCACGCACGAGGATGTCGACCCCGATGTTGATGTCGTTACCCGAATAGCCAAAGCCTTCGCGGACCATGTTGGTAGCCAGCAGCGAGCCAGGGTTGATCGCCAGCACCACGGGGCCCGAGTCACCCAGCTCATCCGCCAGGTGCCGGGACCACATCGTGATGGCCAGTTTGCTCTGCGCATAGGCATCCATGTCCGCAATCCGGACTGAGCCACCCAGGGCATCCAGGTCGACCGGCGCCTGAGCAGCCGAGGACAAGTTGAGCACTCGGGCGCCGGGAGCCAACGCGGGCAACAAGCGCCGTGTCAGCAGATAAGGCGCCACGGTGTTCACGACAAAGCGCGAGTCCAGGCCGGCATCAGTGACCGGAGTCGGCGTCCGATAGACACCGGCGTTGTTGATCAAAACATCCAGCGAGTATGCGGCGTCCAGGATTTCGCTGGCCATCGCCTCAACGGCGGACAGGTCCGACAGGTCGGCCTGCAGCGTCCCGATGACCGCGCCTTCTCGGGCTTCGTTGACGACTCCTTGGGCAGCCCCTTGTGTGAAGGCTGAGCTAGCTGTTCTTCCCCGTGAGGTTGTGAACGCGGTCTGAGGGTGTTTGGCCGTCGATGCCGGTGTGGGGTCTGTGGTGATTGTAGTGATGGATCCAGTCTTGGTAGGTCGCTGCTCGGTCTTCGTCGCTCGCGTATGAGGCGGCGTAGGCCCACTCGGCAGCGAGGGTGCGGTTGAAGCGTTCGACTTTGCCGTTGGTCTGGGGCCGGTAGGGCCGAGTCCATCGGTGTTTGATCGTGCCGAGCGCAGCAGCGAAGTCGCGGGAGCGGTAGCAGGAGCCGTTGTCGGTCATCACGGCCGTCACCGTGATCCCCGCGGCTTGGAAGAACGCGTTGGCGCGTTCCCAGAACGCGGAGGCGGTCTCTTTGCGTTCGTCGTCGAGGATCTCCGAATAGGCCAGCCGGGAGTGGTCGTCGACGGCGTGGTGGAGGAACGCGTAGCCGCGTCCCTTCTTCTTGTTGTTGCGGTTCCCGGCTTGCCGCCCCAACATGCGATGCCCGCCCCCGTCGGGGATGCGGCCCTGCTTCTTGATATCCACGTGCACGAGCTGACCCGGCTCAGCGAGCTCGTAACGGATCGGCTTCGCCCTCCGCACCCGGACACCGCTCGACTGATCGATATGGGTCAGCAACGGCATCCGAAAGCGGGCGAGGACCCGTCCGACAGTTGATCGATGCAGCCGGAGATGAAACGCGATCCGGTGCGGTCCCCACCGGCGGTTGACCCGCAATCCGACGATTCGCCGTTCGACGCGCTGCGGGAGACGCGAGGGCGACGTCCGGGGTCGGGAGCTGCGATCGACCAAGGATGCCCCGACCCGATAGCGGTCGGCCCACCGTTTCGCCGTCGCCGGTGAACACTGAAACCGTTCCGCGGCCCGACGAAGGGACCAACCCCGATCAACGATCAGGACCGCGAGACGACGACGCCCTTCCGGCGTCAAGGAGCGTTAGCGTGAGTCACGAAGACCTCCGTGTTTGGACAGTGAGTGTGGTAACCCACATCCTGCACGGAGGTCTTCGCTATCTCAGACGTTCACAACCTGCCGGGGAAGAACAGCTAGCGAGCGACGCGGAAGCCTAGGTTGCCAGTGGTGCTGTCGGGGGTGTTGGCGCTGCGCGAATCGACCCGATAGCGCCAGCAATAACTCTCGTGGCACAAGTAAGAACCGCCGCGCATCACTTTGGCTTGGCCCGCTTCCGGCCCACGCGGATCCACCTCCGCAGAAACCGCGTAATAACCCGGATCAAACCAGTCGGAGCACCACTCCCAGACGTTGCCGGTGACCTCGTGCAACCCGAGCGCATTGGGCGGATACGTACCGACTGGGCACGTGCCAGCCCAACCATCTTCTGTGGTGTTGTTCCCCGGGAACTCTCCTTGGAAGACGTTCATCCGGTGCTCACCATCTGGCTCCCGCTCATCGCCCCACGGGAAGTGTGAGCCTTCAATTCCCCCGCGAGCAGCGAACTCCCACTCGGCTTCGGTGAGCAGTCGGGTGCCGCTCCATTCGCAGAATGCCATCGCATCGTGCCAACTGACATGCACAACCGGGTGGTCGCCTCGGCCTTCAAGGTTGCTCTGAGGCCCTTCAGGGTGGGCCCAATCGGCACCGATCACTTCGCGCCACCATGGCGCCGTCGCGACGCCTCGAGTGGGCGGAAACTCATCAGGCAATAACCCGCCGAAAACGAAGGAGTTGTTGAACACTTCTGCCGTCGAACGATGACCGGTTGCCGCAACGAATGCGGCGAACTGGTCATTCGTCACCGCATAAGGCCCAACACTGAAACCACCCACGTCGACGGTATGCGCAGGGCCCTCGCCATCGTCCCGATAGCCGCGGGGGTCATCGGTGCCCATCGTGAACGAACCACCGGCGACTTCAACGAACGTCATCTCCAGGGCAGGATTATCCGAACGCTCAGCATTTCCAGGGTTAACCGGAGCCGTCCGCAGAACCCTGAGGCTCTGGGCTCTGCGGACGGCTCGGGCTACAACATTCACTCATGCAGCGATTATCGCCTGTCTAACTCCTCGGTGAGTGCACTTACTGACGACGCAACGAAGCAGTGACATAGCCCGCCGGGTCAGGGTGAGCACCTGGATCGATGTCGATCACGACGTGATGCAGAGTGCCCTCGAAGTGTCCATGCGGGTCATCGCTGCCAAAGTCCTCGACGATCATCGAGCCGGTGTCGACGCCAACATCAGCAGCATCAGTCAAGGCGTAGAGGTAGCCACAGGTCTTCTCGATACGGCCCTCGCCGACGACCTCGCCGTTGACCAAAACCCGACCGTCGCCGCCCTTACCAGCACCGTCACCGTCGTAGTCGAACTCGAAGCGGATCTCATGGTCGCCAGCAGGCAGAGCCGACTCGCCACGCACGAAGTAGCGCTCCAGACCAACCCAGTTGTGGACATACGTGGGCACGCCTTGGTGTAGGTAGAGCGCCCAGCCGCCGAAGCGTCCGCCCTGAACCATGATCACGCCGCTATCTGCATCGGTCTGCGTGGTCACGGTCGCCACAACGGCGTGCGACTTGTTTTTGACATCCGGGACGGTGTTTTCGCCCAGGTGCATCATGCCCGGATACAGCGTCAAGGTCGTCCGATCACCCAGCAGGCTGGGCCGCCCGACCAGTTGTGCATCAAAACGCAGCGCCTTGCGGTCATCAAGGGGGAAGACCTGATACTTCGAGCCCTCGATGAGGAAGAGTTCCTTCATCCGAGCCAATCGCTCAGGCTCCTCGGCAGCCAGGTTGTTGATCTGTGTCGGGTCATCGGGACCGTACAGTTCCCACTCGTCCTCGGGGAACGGGTGCCCGGAGGTGCCCAAGGTCCAAGGAATCTCGTGGATCGTGCAGGCTGACCAACCCTTGTGATAGATCCCGCGGTTACCCATGATCTCGAAGTACTGGGTGGTGGAGTTTCATCAGCCTCGGGCGTCAAAGGCGTAGTTGAACTCGGTGCCTTCAATCGGCTTCTGCGCCACGCCGTTGACCGAGGTCGGCTCGGGGATGCCAGCCGCTTCCAGGATCGTCGACGCAATGTCGATGACGTGCGTGAACTGATCACGGATGCCGTCCTCGGCCTCGATGCCACCAGGCCAGTGCACGATCATCCCGGTCCGGGTGCCACCCCAGTGGCTCGCGATCTGCTTCGTCCACTGATACGGCGTGTTCATCGCGTGCGCCCAACCCACGGTGTAGTGGTTGAACAGTCGGTCCGACCCGATCTCGTCGAGATGAGTGATCATCTCTTCGACGGTCTCTTCCACCAGGTTGTAGGCCGCGTATTCATTTAGTGACCCGTCGGGGCCACCCTCACCGCTGGCGCCGTTGTCGCCCAGGACGTAGAAGATCAGCGTGTTGTCGAGTTCGCCCAGGTCCTCCAGTGCGTCAACCACGCGGCCAACCTGCTCGTCGGTATGCGTAGCGAACCCGGCATACCCCTCCATCATCCGGGAGAACAACCGGTGGCGGTCCTCATCGAGACCCTCCCAGTCCGGGATGCTCTCTGGGCGTGGCGTCAACTCGGCGTCTTCGGGCACCACACCAAGCTCGTTCTGCTTGGCCAACGTCAACTCACGCTGCTTGTCCCAGCCGTGGTCAAAGGCACCGGAATAACGCTCGACATACTCCGGTGGGGCGTGGTGCGGTGCGTGCGTGGCGCCGAAGGAGAGATAGGTGAAGAACGGCTTGTCTGGCGTCATCGCCTTTTGCTCACGAATGTAGGAAATCGTGCGCGTCGCCAGGTCTTCGCTCAGGTGATAGCCCGGCTCGTCTGGGGTGTCGATGGCCGTGGTGCCCTCAAAGAGCGTCGGGTTGTAGTTGTCGGTTTCGCCCCCGAGGAAGCCATAATACTTCTCAAAGCCCTCGCCGGTAGGCCAGTGGTCATACGGACCAGACACACCCCTCCCAGACGGGGAGTTGGTGCCACTTGCCGAAGCATGCCGTGTTGTAGCCGTTCAGCTTCAACACCTCAGCAACGGGTGCCGCGCTGGGCGGGCGGGCCGAGGTCGTACCCGGGAATGCGGTGGCGATTTCGGTGATGGCAGCCATGCCCACCGAGTGGTGGTTACGACCGGTGAGCATGGCAGCTCGAGTGGGAGAACACAGCGCCGTGGTGTGGAAGCGGTTGAATTTCAACCCTCCTTGGCCAGTCGCTCAGCAGTGGGCGTCTCACACGGCCCCCCGAAGGCTGAAGTAGCGCCAAAGCCCATGTCGTCGATGAGCACAATCAACACATTGGGCGCACCATCTGGTGGTCGAAGTTGAGACGTGGTCTCCGGTAGGTCTGCCTCACGCGCATCGACCGGGAAGGTCGGCGTTCGAGTCGGAGTGACGATGGGAAGCGTCGAACGATAGGCATCCAGATATCGACCACTGGACAATGGCTGCTTATTCTCCATGTTTCATATTAAGAGGGTCAACCGGCCACAAGGTAAGAGGAACGGGCTAACTATTCGACGCCTACGTAACGATCCGTGCTGCTCCCGTAGAGACCCGGGCCATCGATCCGTAGCGTCTTCAGTTGCGCACGCGTCACTGCCAAGGCGTCACGCATGAGGTCTTCACTCTGATCAAAGTCAAGCGGAGAAACCACCCGCCCAGGTGGCGTGTTCAGATAAACCACCGGCAGCTCACGGGAAACGGCTGAGATGGCAACTTCAGTCTGTTGATGCTGCTGCACCCGGTTCACGCGCGTCAGCAACCCTCTACAGCACCTAAGGAGCCTTCTGGAGTCGGGATGGTGCAGTCCAAAACCACGACCGACCCTGCACCACGGTCATATGCCTCTGTGATCGGCACGTTCGCCAGAATTCCGCCGTCCACCAGCAACTTGCCGTTGAGTTCAACGGGCGGGAATATCCTGGAATCGAACAACTCGCGATCAACGCGGGCGCCAGTGGGCCTTTGTCAATGACGCACACCCGAGAGCTGCGAAGGTCGACCGTCACCGCAGCGAACGGGATCGGCAACTGCTCGAATGTGGTGGCTTTGAGTGCCCCAGCCACGGCAGCAGCAACTCCTTCCGCGCCGACCAAGCTTGTCCGGGTCTCGCGAAACTGCCGCAAGACGTGCAGCAGGTTGGAGTCGAAGATATGACTACGCTCGACGGTCATCCACGCCTGACGCAGCCGCGCGGGGGCAGCGTCGATGTCTTCGCTAAGTATGGCGCCGTTTAGTGATCCCACCGACGTGCCCAGAATCATGTCGGGCCGGACGTCCGACTCCGCCAGTGCCTCGAGCATTCCCACGTGAACCGCGCCCAGACTGGCACCACCACCCAAGACATACGCAATCGGTGCAGGTAGATTCTTCATGCTGTGGCCAACGCCTGTTGCCGTCATAAGAGAACTATGGCGCAAGTTAACCACCTTGGCACTTAGCAATGGGGCTTAGCACCGCCCACTGGTGTTGCCCCCACGACAACTGGCTAAGGTCGCTTTATGGCCGTGCAACGAGTGCTCCCCACCGAAGAAGCTGAGGACCTGATCGAGCTGGTCCGCGACATCGTGGCGGAGCAGTTGCTCCCCCAGGTCGACGCGGCCGAAGCCGAAGGGCGATTCCCGCGAGAGGTTTTCGCGATGCTGGGCGAAACCGGGCTCCTCACGTTGCCTTATTCAGAGAGCAAGGGTGGCGGCGGTCAGCCCTATGAGGTTTACCTGCAAGTCCTCGAAGAGATTGCCTACGGCTGGACCTCGGTCGCAGTCGGGGTCTCCGTGCACTCCCTGACCTGCTTCCCGCCAGCCACGGCGGCAACCCCGAGCAGCAGGAGAAGTACCTGCCCGCGATGATGAGCGGCTCGCAATTAGGCGCTTACTGCCTGTCTGAGCCGCAGGCCGGCTCCGACGTTGCAGCCATCCGCACCAAGGCCACTGCGACCGAGGATGGGTATGCGCTGACCGGCAACAAGGCCTGGATCAGCCACGCAGGGCACGCCGACTTCTACACGACCTTCGCCCGCACCAGCGACGACAAAGGCAAGGGGCTCTCCTGTTTCTTGGTGCCTTCCGATGCTGATGGCCTGACCTTCGCCGAGCCCGAAAAGAAGATGGGCTTGCACTGCTGACCCGGTCGCTGAAGTCCTCTTCGATCAGACGCCCGTCGACGCAGATCGCCTGATCGGCAAGCCTGGTCAGGGCATGGCCATCGCCCTTGCTGCTCTGGAGGCTGGCCGGCTCGGGATTTCCGCTGTTGCTGTCGGCCTAGCGCAACGTGCCCTTGATGTCGCGTCACAGTATGCGGGCGAGCGCGAGCAGTTTGGCAAGCCGATTATTGCCAACCAGGGCCTGGCTTTTTTGCTCGCCGACATGGCCGCTGCCGTGGGCTCAGCCCGCGCCGCTTATCTACACGCCGCACGCCTGAAGGACGCGGGCAAACCGCATACCTTGAGGCGTCCATCGCCAAGCTCACGGCCACCGACGCGGCGATGAAGGTCACCACGGATGCGGTCCAGGTGCTGGGCGGTTATGGCTACACGACGGACTTCCCGGTTGAGCGCTTCATGCGCGAAGCCAAGGTCATGCAAATCTTTGAAGGCACGAACCAAATCCAGCGACTGGTCATCTCGCGCCAGTTGACGTCCTAAACCTCAGGAGGATCAATGGAGATCACCGACAACACCGTCGCCCTCATCACGGGCGGTGCCAGCGGACTTGGCGAAGCCACCGCCCGACGACTGCTCGCTGACGGCGCCAGGGTTGTGTTGGTCGACCTCGCCGGTGGCCCCGGCGAAGCACTGGCCGAAGAGTTGGGCGACAAGGCCGCTTTGCGCCTGCTGACGTCCGCGACGAAGACCAGGTGCGGGCGGCCATCGAGACCGCGACTGGCTTAGGTGAGTTGCGAATTGTCGTCAACTGCGCCGGTGTCGCCACCCCGGTCGGATCATCTCCAAGCGCGGCACACTGGGCTTGGATGACTACCGCAATGTCATCGAGATCAACCTGATCGGAACCTTCAACGTGCTGCGCTTGGCCGCCGAGCACATGCTGACCTTAGAGCCGTTAGCTGGCGAGCACGCCGACCGCGGCGTCATCATCATGACCGCCTCAGTTGCCGCTTTTGATGGCCAAATCGGACAGGCCGCGTATGCCTCCAGCAAGGCGGGCGTCGCGGGCCTCACCCTAACCGCTGCTCGCGACCTGGCGGACAAAGCCATTCGCGTGATGACCATTGCGCCTGGTGTCTTTGAGACGCCGATGATGGCTGGCCTGCCGGGCGAAGTGAAAGACTCCCTCGAAGCGCTCGTGCCGCATCCCTCGCGCCTGGGCAAGCCCGCGGAGTATGCGTCACTCGCCGCCCACATCGTTGAGAACCCCTGCTCAATGGTGAAGTGATTCGCCTGGACGGTGCGCTGCGGATGCCTCCGCGCTGAGCGCAGCCAAAGAGAGACCACGGCTGAACCCGGTTGAGAAGCACCTCGCCTCTCAACCGGGTTCTCCGGTTTCTAGCAGCCTGCCGGGACCGGCCGCGTTTGCGGCGACCAGCTAGCTAGAACTCCCAGTCTTCGTCGTCGGTGTCCTCCGCCCGACCGATGACGTACGAGGAGCCAGAGCCGGAGAAGAAGTCATGGTTCTCATCAGATCCCGGTGACAGCGCGGCCAAGATCTCCGGGTTGACCTGCGTCTCTTCGGCTGAGAACACGGCCTCATAACCCAGGTTCATTAGCGCCTTGTTGGCGTTGTAGCGGACGAACACCGCCACGTCTTCCATCAAGCCCAGCGGCTCGTACAGCTCCCGGAGTAGTCCAGCTCCAACTGATAGAGGTCAGCCAGCAGAGCGTGCGTGAAGTCATGCATCTCTTGCTGCCGCGCGGTCGAGGCCTTCTTCAGCGCCTGTTGATATTTGTAGCCGGAGTAGTAGCCGTGCACCGCCTTGTCGCGCAGGATCAACCGCACCATGTCAGCCGTGTTCGTCATCGTGGCGTGCGTCGAGAGGTGCAGCGGCAGATAGAAGCCTGCGTAAAGCAGCAACGACGACAGCAGCGTGCTGGCCACCTTGCGCTTCATCGGGTCATCGCTGACGTAGTGCTGCATCACGTGCTTGCACCGCTCTTGCAGCAGGTCATTGGCGATGGCCCAGTCGTAGGCTTCATCGATCTGCGGAGTCGTGCACAGCGTGGAAAACACCGACGAATAGCTGCGGGCGTGTACTGACTGCATGAACGCAATGTTCGTGTAGACCGCTTCTTCGTGCTCGGTCTGAGCGTCAGCGATCTGGCAGATCTCACCCACTGTGGCCTGTACCGTGTCCAACATCGTTAGACCGGTAAACACCCGCATCACCAGCGTCTGCTCGGTCTGGCTCATCCGCTGCCACGCCGGGATGTCATTGCTCAACGGCACTTTCTCGGGCAGCCAAAAGTTGGCGGTGAGGCGATTCCATACCTCAAGGTCTTTGTCGTCCTGGACCCGATTCCAGTTGATCGGGCGCAGGCGCACCTGCGGGTCATGTCGGTATGCCGGGGGCGTGCGAGCCGCAGACACAGCACCGTGCGATGCGGTGAGTGGGGACGATTCAGCAATAGTCATCAGGTTCTCCAGTCTTAGATCGCGCAGCTGACGCAGTCTTGAATTTCGGTGCCAGCCATCGCGGACTGCCGCAGGCGGATGTAATAGAGCGTCTTGATGCCCTTGCGCCAGGCGTAGATCTGCGCGCGGTTGATGTCTCTGGTGGTTGCCTCATCGGTGAAGAAGAGCGTGCAACTCAACCCCTGGTCGACGTGCTTGGTGGCCGCCGCATACGTGTCGATGATGCGCTCGTAGCCAACCTCGTAGGCATCCTCAAAGAACTCAAAGTTGTCGTCGTTCAGATGCGGCGCCGGGTAGTACACGCGCCCCAGACGGCCCTCCTTACGGATCTCGACCTTGGCCGCGACCGGGTGAATCGAGGCGGTCGCGTGGTTGATATAGCTGATCGAGCCGGTCGGCGCGACGGCCTGCAGGTTGCGGTTGTAGAGGCCGCCTTCCATCACGTCAGCCTTGAGGTCAGCCCAGTCTTCATGGGTCGGCAGGTGGACTCCGGCCAACTCAAAGACCTCTGCCACCCGCTGCGTTGCTGGGCTCAGGTCACGCTCCAGATAGCGGTCGAAGTAGCGACCGTTGGCATATTCGGAGTCCGCGAACCCGACGAAAGCCTCACCCCGCTCGGTGGCGATCCGATTCGAAGCCCGCAGCGCATGGAAGGTGATCGCACCGAAATACATGTCGGTAAAATCGATTCCCTCAGCCGAGCCATACCGGATGTGTTGGCTGCACAGATAGCCGTGCAAGTTCATCTGGCCCAGCCCGATCGCGTGCGACTGGGAGTTGCCGAGGTCGACCGATGGCACGCACGCAACATTGCTCTGATCCGAAACCGAGGTCAGCCCGCGCACCGCCACCTCAACCGCGCAGCCAAAGTCAGGGCCAGCCATCATCGAGGCAATGTTCATCGAGCCGAGGTTGCACGAGATGTCGCTGCCCATCTGGTCATATCAAGCGACTCGTTGAGCACGCTGGGGCTGTTGACCTGCAAGATCTCCGAGCACAGGTTGGACATGTTGATGTGTCCGGGGATCGGGTTGTCGCGGTTCACGGTGTCTTCAAAGAAGAGGTACGGGTAGCCCGATTCGAACTGCAACTCCGCCACTGTCTTAAAGAAGGTGCGGGCGCTGATTTTGGTTGACCGGATCCGCGGGTCAGCCACCAACTCGTCGTAGTGCTGCCCCACGCCCAGGTCAGACATTGGCACTCCATAAACCCGTTCGATGTCATACGGGCTGAACAGGTGCATGTCCTCGTTGCGACGAGCCAACTCAAACGTGACGTCTGGGACCACAAGCCCCAGCGACAACGACTTGATCCGGATCTTTTCGTCGGCGTTCTCGCGCTTGGTGTCCAAAAACTGCATGACATCAGGGTGGTGCGCGTGCAGATAGACAGCACCGGCACCCTGGCGAGCGCCAAGTTGGTTGGCGTAGGAGAAGGAGTCTTCGAGGATCTTCATCACCGGCACGACACCGGAAGACTGGTCCTGAATTTGCTTGATCAGGGCGCCGCGCTCACGCAGGTTGGTGAGCAGCAACGCGACACCGCCACCACGCTTAGATAGTTGCAGCGCCGAGTTCACGCCGCGGCCAATTGACTCGAGGTTATCTTCGAGGCGCAGCAGGAAGCACGACACCAATTCACCCCGTTGGGCCTTGCCCGCGTTCAGGAAGGTCGGAGGTCGCCGGCTGGAAACGACCGCTCAGCATCTCAGCGACAAGTCGCTTGGCGAGCACCTCATCCCCCTCGCCCAGTGCCAAAGCAGTCATCACCACGCGGTCTTCAAAACGCTCGAGGTAGTGGTCACCGTCAAACGACTTCAGTGCATACGAGGTGTAGAACTTAAACGCGCCCAAGAAGGTCGCAAACCGGAAACCGGCGCCGTGCGCTTGCTCAAACAGGTCAGCGACAAAATCTTGCGAGTATGCGCGCAGCACCTCACCGTCGTAGTACTCGTGCTCGACGAGCCAGGCAGCCCGCTGGGTTAACGAGGAGAAGGTGCGCTCACGAGGGCGAACATGCTGGACGACATACTCACGGGCTGCTTGCTGGTCCTTGTCTAGCTGCAGTTTTCCGTCGCAGTCATAGATGTTGAGCATCGCGTTCAGCGCGTGATAATCCTTGCGCTCCCCCACTGATGCTGCTTGCACACTCGGCGCAGACGTGAATTCGGAAAGGTCGATGGTGCTCATGCTGCGACCCCCATCGGCAGGTGCTGTTGCCACAAGTTCTCCAAGCGGTTGTTGACGATGTCGACGTCGCTGGGGGTGCCCAGCAACTCGAAACGGTGAAGTTGAGGCACGCCACATTTGGCCGAGATGACTCGACCAGCCAGGCAGTAGGCGGCCCCGAAGTTGGTGTTGCCCGAGCTAATGACGCCGCGCAGCAGCGCGCGATTGCTCGGATCATTGAGGAAGGTTGCGACCTGACGAGGCACCGCGCTCTTGCTGTCTCCCCCGCCATACGTGGGCGTGATCAGCACGTATGGCTTGCTAGCGGCGATCAAGCCGTCCAGTCGCGGTCGCAGCGGGATGCGCCGGGCTGGCGAGTCCAAACGTTGGACGAAGCGGTGAGTGTTCTCCGAGATGCTCGAAAAATATATGAGCTCGGTGTCGAGTGCGGCGAAATCTCGCAAAGTCCCTCCACGGACAATGCGCACGTTCGAGAGGGTTCGACAACGGGGGCAGCACGCCTAAAGCTGGGCAGCCTGCACGCGTCGCCGCTGCCCTCCCTCGGGGCGCTGGCGAGCCGTCACGCGGTTGCGTGCGGCGTAGCGGGCAGGTCTTCGGACTCATGGGCTCGGGCTGGATCGCCCTCCTACTAGCCGTCGCTTCCCAGGTCGAACCCAGTGCTTTTGACGGCGGTCGTTCCCATATACCGCTGCCGGGGCAGTCCCGGATTCACACCGGGTTCCCTCTTGCCTCACCGCCCCGGTTTGGGCGGTGAACCAACTACTGATGCGTACGCTACATCTAGTACCTAAGATAATCAACAGCCCGACATCTTGTGTTTGCTTCCAGATGTATTGGATATCTGTGATACGTGCGGCACGATCAGTGCTACACCATCGAAGGAGACATCGTGGCGTGGATTGTTCTGGTCGTATCCGGGATATTGGAAGCCATCTGGGCCACGGCCCTGGGCAAGTCTGATGGCTTCACCAAACTCGGGCCCTCGATTGTCTTCGGCGTCGCCATCGTGGCAAGCATGGGCGGCCTGGCGTATGCGATGCGCGCCATTCCCGTCGGCACCGCCTATGTGGTGTGGGTTGCCATCGGGGCGGTTGGCACCGTCACCTACGCCATGGCCACGGGCGGCGAGCCATTCTCAATCATCAAGGCGCTGCTTCTCGCTGGGATCATTGGCTGCGTTATTGGCCTGAAGGTCGTCAGCTAGAAATCACTTCTAGTTGCCTGCGCTGCTCGGGCTAACGAGAGATCGAGCACTCGATCCTATTGATCAGCGACTCTACACCGATCTCGAATTCTTGGTCACTCGTGTCTTCGCTGAGACGGGGTTTCATCCGACGCACGAGCGGCGCATCATCAAGGACGAGGCCAGGGTCTTGCTCGCCGGTGGGGCCCTCGCGCTCGCTCAGCGGGACGATACTTTCACCACGCACCGCCACCTCTAACAAAAGCGAACCGACAAGAAATCCAGTGAACACCTTGTACGCGTCAACGGCCCGAGCGTCGCTGAAACCTCGGTCTGTCATTGACTGCAGAAAATGCTCGACGAGATCAATGCTGCGTAACGGGGGCGTAACCACGGCGCCGCAGGGTGCCTTGTCGCAACCAGTGGAAACACAGCAGGATGAGCGATGGCTATCTTGCGGATTTCGTGGGCCATTAACTGCAGATAATTTTGCCAACTCGTGGGCTCCTGGGCATCAATATTGTCAGTGACACCATCGAGAAGTGCGTCTACCACCGCGTCGAGGAGGTCTTCACGTCCAGAAACATAGCGATAGAGGGACATCGCCTCCACGCCCAAATCCTTGCCGAGACGACGCATCGTCAATGCGTCCGCCCCGGATTGATCGATAGCCGCAATGGCTGCCTGGACGATCTGGGGCCGGTTAAGGAAGGGCGTGCCGAGTCATGGGCCGAGGTCTGCGTTTGGGTCATCTGTTTTCTCATTTGCCTATAGCCTGCCATCAAATTGCTGAACTTGCCAGGTTGCGGAGTAGTGGTCAGTCACATACGTTTACTTCGTAAGCAGCAATGACGCTGCCGACACCGGAGATAGGAGTTCGTCATGGAGATCTCGAAACAAAAGATTATTGACATGCTCAAAAACCGCGGGGACCACGACAAGGCTCAGAAGGCCGAGTCCGACCTGCCCGAGAAGGTCGACACCGAAAAGGACCAGGGCACCCTGGAAAAGTTCGGCATTAATTTGTCCGATCTAACTGGTGGTTTCAGCCTCTGAACCTCGCTCCATAAAGCAGGGCCCGGACCGTAGCGGTCTGGGCCCTGCCTCATTGCGCTTAACTTAAGCAGCGACAGATTCAGGCAGATGGCCTTTTCGCTTCGCATAGGCTTGCGTGGACTTGTGATTGACCGTCACTTTAATCAACTGCACCACCGCCCCAGAGACGAGGGCAAACATCACAGCTTCGCCCCAGTTGACCTCGGGGTCTTCGGGATTACTAGGCGAGTTGCTCCCTGTCACGAACTTCCACGTGCCCTCGGTAACCTTTTTGGCAAGCACGCCAGCTCCGATCGCAGCGCCCGTAGTAGCCAGGCTCCAAAGCTTGTCACTCATGTGTTCTCCTCGAATAGGTAGGGACGGCTTGATCAAAGCCGGGTCATCCAAAGCTTGCATCGCTCCTGCGTACGCCGTAAGTTTACATAGTAAGCACTGAGGCGTGATTTGGCGACCTCAGGATTACTTCATCGATCAGTGGGAGCAGACATGAGCAAAATTACAATGGCAGCTGCGTTCGGCGCGGGCTATATCTTCGGCAGCAAGGCTGGCCGGCAGCGCTATGAGGAATTGAAGGCCAAGGCTGAGGAGTTGTGGTCTAACCCCAAGGTGCAAGAGCAGGCAGCAAAGGTCTCCGAACAGGCTAAAGACCGGATGCCCGGCTTGAGCAACGACTCTGGGGAGGGCTCGACGGCCGACGATTCCGAGGTCCCCTCGGTCGCAACCTACGGTGACACGTCCTTAGATGACCCAGACAAGATGGAGCACTACCGTGGCTGAGTCCGTATCGCCCGAGACCCGTCAGGCGTCTACCGGGGATCTGATCGCTCGGATGACCGAGCAGACGAGCACTTTGATCCGCGACGAAATGCGTCTCGCGCAAGCGGAAATGAGCGCGAAGGCCAAGCACGCTGGCACCGGTCTAGGTATGTTTGGGGTGGGGGCCTGCTGGCCTTCTTTGGCATCGCCAGCCTGATAACTACAGCCATTTTGGCGCTAGCGTTGGTGCTGCCCGCATGGGCGGCTGCGCTCATCGTGACGGCCGTCTTATTTGCCGCGGCAGCGGTGGTGTCCCTTTGGGCAAGAAACAGGTCGAGCAGGCCACGCCAGCCAAACCCGAACGCACTATGAACAACTTGCAGCACGATGTTGCCGAGGTGAAGGAGCACGCTAAGCCATGAGCACTGCAAACGATACCGATGGCGTTTCGGATGCGAATAGCGCCGCGAACAAAGACCCTGAGCAGATCGAGGCTGACATCGCCCGCCACCGCCAAGAGTTGAGCCACACAGTCGATGAGTTGACTCAGCGACTGGACGTGAAGAAGCAGGCCCAACATAAGATGACCTCCGCAAAAGCAGAGGTTTCCGATCGACTGCAGGCCACAAAGGTTCGCGCGCAAGCTGCAGACCCTGCAGAGTTGGCCGCTATGGCGGCCCCCGCGCTTGCTGTCCTAGCCGCCGTTATCTTGGCGCTTGGCCTCATTCGCAGGAGGCGCCAATGAGTTCGACAGCGTCGGATAGGGGCCCTAAGCGCGACGAGGCACCCCAGGCAGAGCACGAAGACAAGCCGGACTCCCCGACTGAAATGACGAGTCCGGGATGGAAATACACCGGACGCAAGGCATTCCGAGAGTTCCTGGATGACCAGTGCACCGATCTTGCTGCGGCTTTGACGTACTACTCCGTGCTCGCAATCTTCCCCGCGCTTATCGCAATCTTCTCCCTATTGGGCCTGGTCGGGCAGAGCCAAAGGTCATCGACACCGTTCTGCCGGTGCTCAGTAGTGTCCTTGGCGAGTCCGGTGCAACAACACTGGAGCCAGTCGTGGAGTCTCTGGCCACATCTTCTGGCGCTGGACTTGCCCTCATCATCGGTCTCGCGACGGCGTTATGGTCGGCCTCTGGTTATGTCACGGCTTTCAGCCGGGCGATGAACAAGATCTACGAAATTGGTGAAGGCCGGCCGATCTGGAAGCTACGCCCAGTGATGCTGCTCATCACTCTGGTCATGATTCTCTTTGTCGTCCTTGTTGCGTTGATGCTGGTGCTATCGGGGCCCGTAGCAACCGCCGTGGGGGACTCAATCGGCCTTGGATCAACCGTGCTAACGGTCTGGCAATTTGCCAAGTGGCCGGTCATTTTGCTGTTGGTCATGCTCATCGTGGCGATTTTGTACTATTCGACTCCGAACGTGAAGCAGCCGAAGTTTCGGTGGATCAGTGTTGGTGCCGCGATTGCCATTGTCGTGTGGGTTCTAGTCTCTGTTCTCTTCGGCTTCTACATCACAAACTTCTCGAGCTACGGGGCGACGTATGGCGCCTTCGCCGGGGTCATCATCTTCTTGTTGTACCTCTGGATCACTAACTTGGCACTTTTGTTTGGTGCCGAGGTCGACGCTGAGATGGAGCGTTCGCGCCAGCTCTTGGCGGGTATTAAGGCAGAGAAAGACATTCAACTGCCTCCCCGCGACGATGCCAAGATCATCAAGAACGAGGAAAAGGAGCAGGCCGACATCGACAAAGGCCGAGCTCTGCGTAGGTCGAATGGCGACACTACCGATCCGGACGGCTCAGGTAAGTAGTAGACCGACCGCGACGTTCGCTTCATAACGAATACTCACCCCTGACATCGAGATATCAGGGGTGAGTATTTGTTTAGTCTAGGGCTCGACCTTAATTGGGGTCAGCTGGTCCGGGACCGTGGCCGCTGTTCCCCTTCTCGTCCCCAAGCGCTTCTGCCTCAGTCTTGTGAATACGACGCTCAGCACTTTTCGCCTTGTCATTTTTCACATCGGTTTCAGCCGGGCCTGGACCGTGCTCGCCGCCACCTTCATTCGCATGGTGATCATTCGTTTTGGTCATAGTCATTCCTCTCGTGTGGGCAGGTTTACGAAGTAAGCCTCACCTTATTAACAACTTAGGCCACGGCTGGCTGGTACGCAACCTTCTCGCGACCTGCTGCAGCCAACTGGCATGAGCAAGGCACTCGGCCCCGACTATTACTAGGCGGGGCCGAGTGCCTTGCTCACTGCGCGAGGTTTACTGCTAGTGACGATTTTCGTCAGTTAGACCTTGCTCACTCTCGGGCAGGTCGGTGTCGACTTGCTCTTTGCGGACCTCCTCGGTGACCTGGCGATCCTCAGTGACGGTGTCGGTGTCCATTTTGACCCTTTCCACTGGCACAGTCTCCTTGTCCACCACGACCCGCTCTTCGCTTAGCGACACTTCTTGTTCGTCATCACCGAGCCCGCCAGGTGAGGACGCTTGACTGCGATCGCCCTCCGCGATTGGCTCACGCTCGATACGAACCTCTTCGCGCTGCACGGGAACTGTCTTGGTGACATTCTCCGTGACGACATACTTGCGCAGTCGTGCCTTGCCAGCATTGACCTTCTCGGTGCCGACCTGAACCTGCTCTTCAGAACGGGTCATGCTTGGGCCTTCATCTGTGTGCGCACGGTCTTGTCCAACGTGCCCAACACCATCAACACCGTCGTCAGTATTGGCTGCTTCCCGACCATGAAGATCACTGTGACCGGGGTCGCGATCGTGATTCTCGTCGTTGCCGTGATGTCCACCAATCCCGTAGTACTGGAAGAGTGTGCGCTCTTCTTCGGGCGAGATGCTGGCGTCCTCATCTACTCGAGGAGCATCCTTGATCACGTCTTTGGCGTAAGCCACACGGACTTCACTGCCCTGCACGTGGGCACCCTGCAACGGCACGAATGACTGCGACGTGCCGAAAAACCCTGTGCTTGCCGTCACCCACGAGGGCTCCCCACTGGTGTCATCGAGGTAGATCTGGCCTACCTTGCCCACCTTGTCGCCGTCTTGGTCAATCACTACGCCATCACTCGCGAGGGCCTGGATCTCATCGGTCGTAATCATCAGTATTCCTTTCGATTCTGGTCGGTCTTACGGCGTAAGTCCAACCTTACGATGTAAACGTATGGCATGTATCAGACCCGCGCAACCCCCTAGTTCAGTTATGTGCCCCAGGTGCGACGCACTTTCCTTCATCTTTGATTACGTTGTAAGGTTGCGGTTTACAGCGTAAGAACACTGCGCGTTTCGCCTTTCGCGGGGTCTAAGAAATGCGCGAACACGAGAAGCGCGAACATGACTAACCGATGGAGATATCGACATGAGCCTGGCCACCTCCCCTTCCTGCTGGCGCAGGAGGACCGCTCACTGCGCTGGCAAGAGTTAGGAGCTTGTGCCGAACTCGACACCGAGATTTTTTATGTCGGTTCACAGCGCGGGCCCGCGCTGACTGCCTTCGAGAACGTGGCCAAGGGCGTTTGCGCGTCTTGCCCAGTCCTGCTCCAGTGCCGCGACTACGCGTTGCGCACTCACGAACCGTACGGAATTTGGGGCGGGCTCACTCCTCAGGATAGAGAACGACACTACCGACGGCACCGATGAGCACCGGTCTCATTCTTGGCTACCACAGGGACTAAAGACCCTGGTCGTCAGGCCAGGGCTCATTAGGGTCAAAGTATGAGCATCGACGAACCGATCACCGAGTTACCCGAGCTGGAGTGTTGGGAACGACTCAAAGCCAACGAGTTCGGTCGGCTGGCCTACCACCTCATCGACGAGGTGCATATCGTGCCCATTAACTACGCGGCCGCGCCCGGGCACCGCCTACTCTTCCGCACTGCCGAGGGCAGCAAGTTGCTCGGGGTGGTGATGCACGGCGACGTAGCTTTTGAGATTGATAGCTTTGACGGTGAGCACGCCTGGAGCGTAGTGGCGCGCGGCCAAGCCCGACAGCTTGAGGGTCAAGAGGCTCGCGATGCTGACCACCTGCCTCTGCGGCCGTGGGTTAGTTCACCCAAATACAACGTCGTCGGGATTGACGTCACTGAGGTGACCGGGCGAGAGTTTGACCTCAATCGGCCCTGGTTGCACATGATTCCCCGGCAATAGGGCTTCGCGTTGCCCCTCCTTCACCCGTCTGTTCGCACTCTTTGCCGCTGATCGCACGCAATTTCGTGCGGCCCGCGGGAAGAACTGCGATTCGCACTTTTTGCCGGGCCCGCCCCACACGGTCAGTTGGCGCTCCAGCCTGACGCACGGGCGATTCGGATCGGCCCTTTGGCCGTCGATGGGTCAACGGCCCTCCCGCCTTGCGTGATAACGACCTCATCAGCGTCGACCAGTCGGCGGGCGGCGTTGCGGGCTTGCGGCATCAAGTCACGCCAACCGTCGGAGTCGACAGCCTTCGCTGCTTCTGAGGGACAGATCGTCGACGTGCGCGCCCGAGCGCTCAGCAGATCAACAATGGCCGACTGCAACTCATGATCGGCGTCGGTGAGCCGATTGCGGCGACACTTCTCACCGCAATAGCGGAGATCGTCCCAATTGCGCTCCCACTTTTTGCGCCACTCAATAGTGCGACCGCATGCGACACAATTCTTGGTTTTGCTCATGGTCCAGACAACATATCGCCACGTTCGCTACTCCAGCGCGGCGAGCTCGTGAACCCCCACACATCGCCTTGCTCACTGGCCAAGAACCCTGCGGGCACATGGCGTCAGTGTGTGATGATCTCACCTGCCGGAAACGTGATCGCCGACGGTCATAATCTGCATCCTGAGATCGTTGCTGAGGTGCGCCTGAGGTCTCGGTCAGATACGGAAAGGCCACGCTGACCGATGGCACGATCGCTGGCAGCACCACGACTGGGGCGGAGTTGATACGGAGCGCGCTGCGGGCAAACGCTAGCACCGCATACCCCTTGGTCTGTGCCTCTGCGCTGATGTCCAGCACTCCAGCGAAGGCACTAGGCCTCGGCGAAGTCGGCGAACTGACTCCTGGTCAATGGGCTGACCTGGTGGTTTGGGACGACGTCGCCGAGCAGGTCGCCGGGATGATGTCTCACGGCGAGTGGGTAGTGGGACCTTATCTACTCACCAGCAAGGCGCTGAAGGCGCAGCACGACCTCGCGCTCATCACGGGCTCCCCAAAAGCGCCGAGCAGCCAGCCTCAAAGAACAACCCCGACCACCAACCGGTGAGCGACCACAGCAGGAGCATTGGCAGCCCCAGGGCCAAGGCGTTCAACACCAGCAGCCACGTGTCCCCTCGCACGCTCGACTGGCCCATTGACCGCCCGAGCAGCAGACCAACGATAACGAGACTGGCCAAAGCCGGTATTGCGATCATGCCGTTCCTGTCGTTGAGCCCTGGCCGTTCCAGAAGCAGCCATTGCACTATATCCAGGCGGCGAGACGATCACGGATTCGGTTCGGTCAGGTGCGCCGTTCAGCGAGATGCGAGGCGCCCGGTCCGCTGAGTTCTTCTAGGAAAATCGACCGACCAGCCATCACCATGACCAATGCCCGAGTTGGGCCGGTCACTTCGTCGCCTTCGCCAGAGACGAATGCGCTGTCGGTGGCGCTCAACGACAGCCCTTTGACTCGAGACTTGCTGGGCACCGCAAAGTCTCGACTGGCATAAAAATCAGCAACTGCTGCCCACGCCGCGACGTTGCCTTCATCGCGCAGCCCCAACGGGTGCCTGATGTCTTCGCTGTGCACCAGCACCTCCCCCAGGTATGCCGCTGTGTCCCCCGAAGGTGCAACCGTCGCATTGACCAAACCCTCAAATCGCTGCAGTGTTTCGTGCAGCATCGCCCCCATCTGCTCCTGCAGGCGCCGCTCGTTGTGCACGGCTGGACGAAACCCAGACCCAACAATGCTGGCAATCCACCGCCAAGGTCCCACGCTGGCTGCTGTACTCAAGTGCGCCACCACGTGCTCAACATCCCAATCACCACACAAGGTCGGCTCGTGCCACTGCTCATCAGTCAAGGTCGCTAGGTCAGCGGCCAGGCTGCGGCGGGCCTCGTGGATGCGCTGCCACAGGTTGGCGTCATCGGCCTTCATCGCGCTCCTGTTGTGGCGTTGGGCTTACGGGCTGTCAGACGAAACCGACGTTGGGTGACCGCGATTGGCCTGGCCAGCTCTAGGCCGGTCAGAGTTTTCTCGTGATCGCGCACGTGAAAATCTGGAACATCCCACGGCACCAGAGCCATGTATTCAACAAGGGTCTGAACGTCGTCAAACACCATCGACCCTGACCAGTCGTCGGCTGCGTCGATCACCAAGCCTGCCCCGAGGGCGCGGGCTCGGTGCTGCTCGAGGACGCTGTCCGGGTATGCCGTCTCGCCACCAAACCATTCACGCAACTCTTGCGCGTCTCGGCCGTCGACCTGCTGGGTCAGGAACAGTCCCCCAGGACTCAGCACCCGACATACCTCGGCTGGGTCGTAGGCCTCGTGCCGATTCATGATCAAGTCAAATGTGTCATCTGCGAAGGGCAGGCGAGCCGCGACATCCGGGTCCATGAGCCACCACCTCGGCGCCCAGTGGACTGAGCGCCTCCCGAGCACGCGGCATATTGGCGCCCATCCCTCCGTCGCGGTGATGTGCGGCTTGACCTGCCCACCTTCGGTCCGATCCAGCAGTGCCATCAGTCGCTCCCCACCACCCGTCCCCATGTCGAGCACCTGCGACGCAGCCGACAATGCCTGCGCGCACTCGCCTTCGAAGTCCCACGGCGGCGTGTTGGATTGCATCCGATCCCCGAGGCGCGAGAAGTCCCACCCCACCATTTGCCCCTGCTGATGAGCCCGCACCCATGCTTCAATCATGGCGGCACTCTACGTTCAAACTCGCCAACAAAGCACTGGAGCACCCATGCCTGAACGACCAACGATTGACCTCACCACCGAAGAGCAGGTGCTGTTGCAAAAGCCCATGCGCAACCAAACGGGCTTGCCGTCAACAAACTGATCGATCAGCCTGGCCAACGAGTCATGGCGATCGCTCTCACCCAGGGCAGCGAATTGCCCAAGCACGAGGCCCCGCCCGCAGCCTGCCTTCACGTGCTGACCGGTGAAGTCGTCCTTGTTGCCGGCGATGGCCGACAGCCCCTGGAAACTGGTTCCCTCGTCCAGATCCCGCAAAGGTCACACCATCTTGAAGCGATCACCGATTGCTTTGCGCTGCTGACGGTCACGACAACGCCACAGAACTAACGCGTGGAGCAGGGCCGGTGGAACACAAAACGCACCTCAGGCTGATGAACGTGCAGATCATCACATCGATAGCCACGCAGCCACAGCACCCCGTCGGCGGCCCTTAGATAGAAACCCTTCGGGATCTGATGATCTTCGCTGATAGGCAGTGACGCGACCGTCAGCGAGCCGCTCGGCGCACGCCCCTGGGAAAAGTCGGCATCCCCAGCAGGCTCTTGGTCAGTCAAAACAAGCCGCAAGTATGGCGCGGTCGCCAGCGGGCACAACCCCAAACCTTGCGCAGATGCCGCCGCAAAGATCTGCGGCAGTGTCGCACACCCGCAGAATCCAACGCTTGACGGAGATCGTCGCGGGATAGCCCGCCCACCTTCACTGACACCGGCTGCGCATCGTGGGTTCCCATGGCCACCAGTTTGACGGCAGACCTGCAGAGTTGAAGACCGGGCCAAATCATGCTGGAGTCGGAGGATGACAAGAAAGCACTGGCCATTTATCTTGTGCCTAATCGGATTCGCACTGGCAGGCGGCGCGTTTCTCTTGCTGATCCCGTCATTCTTCAACGATGAGGCCACGGTGCGGCCCTCGGTGGTCATCGGCTTGGCCTTGATCACCTTCGCTCTGGGCGTGGGGGTTAAGCGCTTAAGCCCCTACGTGCGCCCGGACAAATAACAGAGCTGGCGAAGAGACTCGAACTCTCAACCACCTGTTTACAAGACACCCGGATGAAACTCGCTGACCTGCGGATATTGCACGTGGCAGGGTTGTTTGGACCGTTTGATGCAACATACGTGCATCAGGCGTGCCCCCTCGTGGCCCGTTCTGACCGTTGCGTCCAAAGCGTTCAGCCCCTGGGCAGGATTGCTGCCAAGGTAGATGACATCTGATCCGTGAGGCTGAGGCGTCGCTGGAGGATGTCCTTCGTTGCCAAGCCCTACCCCCAGATGTCCCGTGGCGGCGTAGTCAACGTCGCGTGCAGACGTCGGTCGGTGGGCGGCCCAGATGTCCCGTGGCGGCGTAGTCAACGTCGCGTGCAGACGTCGGTCGGTGGGCGGCGCAGAAGTCCAAGGGTTCAGCCGCAGTCCGCCTATCAGCGTGGTGTGACCTAAAGACGCGTACGTACATCGTCGTGGGCCTGACCCACGACTGCGAGAACGTAGACGTGGGCCCTACGGAGGCGCCTGGGGCGCCGCGTCACTCGCTCGGATCTTCCTGCCCCAACTCTTGCGAGCGAGGACCTATCGACACGTCGTTCACCTTAAGCAACGGCACGTGCGGAGGGTCGATCTCTAAACGCCTTCAAGACTCTGCAGCGCTTCTCGTATATATGGCGTGACGTGGAATATCACCATTCGGTTCAGCAACTCTTGACGCAGGCTTTCTTCCTCTAGGCCAACCGGCGCCTCAAGCCCGTATTTCAACTCGTGCACAACGCGAAGCAGGACATTGTCATTGCGCGCGGTCGTAGTGACTACTACGCTGAATTGATCGAGCTCCTCCGGTTGCTGGATAAGGAAATCGACTTGAATGGAGCCGTCTTTCTCTCCAGTATCTTTCTCAGCACGCACGGTCGCGTATAGCTCGATCTCCCGTATCCCGCGCAGGTCAATGACGCGTGCGATGTCCTCGATGGACGGAGCGGTTCGGCCTTCTGGCTCGCTCATCGAGCGGGATCTTTCTCGTAAGCGTTCGACGTGCGCACGGCCAAGTGACCCCATTCCGGCCGATCTGCCGCGCTGCGTGGCGCAGGTTCGCCCGCCCACGAGCGCAGCCTCACGCCCATCACGCGGCCAAGGTCGGCGTTCGCACGATGACGCGCCGCCCGCTCGCGCAAACACGCATTGCCCTCATCGATGTCCTCAAGTAGAGGATGGAGAGGCGCATTCGGTCGCATGGACCCCTTCGACATTGCCCAACGCTGCACGTCACCCCACAGCCACACGCCCCCACTGACCGGATTTGAGGCAGCAGGGAATCCAGCTAGTCCGCGCTTGCCCGTAACCCACTGATGAACCGCCTGGCGAGTGACCGACAGTCGGCTAGCGATGTCTGATTTAGTGACAAGGTCTTCATGCACACGGAGGCAATGCGCCCCGTTGTCCTCGAGCCACCTCGCAGCCGCTCGGAGTGCATCGAGATACGTGTCGCCACTGAAGACGGCGGACATGTAGGGAGCACCCGCATGGTCATGCCCGCTGGTCCCGTCCAGCTCATCAACGATCTTCTCAGCGAGTTCGGGGCTCACATGGTCGACAGTGACGTTGACCTCATAGTGGTTCACGATAGTTCCCTCTCAAGGCGGTCGCGCCGCAAGGAGGATCCCCTCCTGGTGGCGATCGGCGCTCCGCCTGTTGACATATGTAAACACAACCGGCTGCGTCGGCGCCAGTGGCTACGCTGAGGGCGGAGGAACTCCAGGGCCACGCTTGCGGGCGAGCAGGATCGCGTGGTTCTTGGGACACTTGCTCGCATCCCTCCTGACTCTGTCTGCCCAGACATCGTCGTCCTTGGGTGTCCCTGCGATCTGGAAGTCAGCCGTTCCGTGCTTGCAGGGACAGTAGGCGCGGTAGTGTTTGCCCTCGGCCACCACCTGCCAGCCGCGTCTGATGATGCGCACGACCTCATCACGAAGCGCTCCGTTCCACTGGGCCCGGGCCTGCTTCGCTGTCATGGGCCTTCGACCTTCAGGCGCCGGCGCCATGCGCGCCCCCTCCGCCTTTGCCGTACGTGTGATGGCTACCCACCCGCCTCCGGGCCTGGCTGCTCGCGAAGGGCACCCGCGCGACTTCTGCTCCGTCTGCCCAGCCGCGAAGGTGTTGGGGCGGTGTGCCTCCCTGGCGGGCGCTCGCCAGCTCGCTTCGGCGTCGAGCTCGCGCAGATTGGCGACGAGTTCCCTTGCATCATCTATGGGTGTGGGCTGCTGTCCGAGCCCATCACCGACTTCGGGCTCGATCATTGCGCCGATGAGGGTTGTCCAGCGCCCGCGATGCTTCCGCGTACCGCAGCCCGAGCCCTCCTGGGGCCCCCACGCCGTCGACACTGTTAGGGCTGGGACGAACCACGGCACCTCGTGCACAGCGGCGTCCGGCCGCGAGCGCGTATCGGTCACTGCACGAGAAGCCATGCCCAACGGCCGGATCGAAGGTCGCCCTCCCAACGCGGAACTTACCGGGCCGCCCCACGGCTCGGGTGCTTCCTGTCTCACGTCTGCGGATCCTTCCGATGTGGCTCGAGGTCTCCCCTGGTGCGTCACAGTCTCAACGACTTGCACCCATGTAACTAGTCCAGAATCCAAAATTCTAGGTCCTGTGCCACATCCGACCCCTGCCTGACTGCCTGCTGTCTGGAGACACAGCCTGCATGCGCGTCTACGCCGCCGCACACGAGCGAGGGCACGCAGTCCTCCAGCGGCAGCATGAGATCGCCAATGCCCGGGGCGTGGGGCCGCGCTGGCCCGTAGCCGCACGTAGTGCCGAGCAGCGCCCCTCGCGCCCCGGCCACGGGCTCTCTTTGTTGCGCCCCGGCCCGTAACGCGAGCCCGGGCGCCGCCCGCGCCTGCTGCTACCCGTCTGCTGCACCGTGGCCTCATTGGAGCCCAGTCAGGACCGCTGGCACCCCGATGGACACGACACATCCCCCGGACTCACGAAGCCCCCCACCAGTTCCTCATTGGAGAAGAGCCGAGCACCACCCGACGCACGGCCACCGGTTCCCAGCCGTGCACCGCCCGCGCACATTCAGCACCACCGGACATGACAGAAAACAAGTCGGTCATGTCCCACACCTCTTGCATTGCCGGAGTAAGCGAGCATCAGAAGTCACACCAGCGGGGTGGTCTGCGGATTAGTAGAGACTTCGACGTCCCCAGGCGTGTCCGCTGACCAGGGACGCTCAACTGGGTGTAACGTCAGGAGCAACAATATGGCTTCTGCGGCAACGACGGATCGGCGGTCCTGATGGTCGGCATACCCGGATCAGCGGGGCTCGTCCTGATCGCCGGCGTGGCTCATCTGAACGAGGAGAGCGCCGTCTTCGAGGCGATGCTGACCGGGTGGGGACGCCAGCAGGCCTCCCGGCTGCTGGGTGAGAAGACCATCGGCGACCGGGTCCGGGTGGTCCGTCGGTTCACCGAGTTCGCCGAGTCCTACCCGTGGGCGTGGGGCCCTGGGGACGTGGAGGACTTCACCGTCTCCCTGGCCAGCGGGGACGGTCGGCGGTCACCCTCGACGATCCGCGGGTACCACCTGGCGCTGCGGATGTTCTGCGACTACCTGACCGACGCCCGGTACGAGTGGCCCCGTCAGTGTCGCGACCGGTTCGGCTCTGTGCCCTCGCAGGTGTGCCACGAGTGGAACACGGTGGCGCACCCGAACGAGTACGAGGGCCGCCCGGCACGACGGCCGCTGACCTACGGAGAGCTGCAGGATCTCTTCGACCACCTGGACGCCCAGGTCGAACGGGCCGCGTCCTCGGGCCGCAAGGAGCGTTGAGCGCGTTGCGCGACGCGCAGGTCTTCAAGACCGCCTACGCGTTCGGCCTGCGCCGCAACGAGCTGTGCCGCCTGGACGTGGCCGACCTGCGGCCCAACCCGCACGTGCCCCGGTGGGGTACCTACGGCTCGGTGCACGTCCGCTACGGCAAGGCCGTTCGCGGCGGTACCCGCGGCGCCGCACGGTCCTGGCGGTGCCCGAGTTCGACTGGGCCATCGAGGGGATGCGCCAGTGGGTCGAGCAGGCAAGGCCGCTGTTCGGCGTGCCTGGCCACCCGGCCCTGTGGGTGACCGAGCGGCTCTCCCGGGTCGTTGCGCCACTTCGACGCCCGCTTCGCCACGGTCCGCAACCAGGCGGGCCTGGACCCGGCGCTGTCGCTGCACTGCCTGCGCCACTCCTACGTCACCCACCTGGTCGAGTTCGGCTACCCCGAACGGTTCGTCCAGGAACAGGTCGGGCACGCCTACGCCTCGACCACCGCGATCTACGCCTCGGTCAGCAACGACTTCAAGGACAAGACCCTCAAGGCCGCGCTGGCCCGCGTCTACGCACCCACCGATCAGGAGGACCAGGGATGACCGTCCGCACCGTGATGGGGTGGAACCTGCGCCAGGTGATGGCCACCCACGGCATGTACCAGACCTCCGAGCTCGTCCCGCTGCTGGCCGAGCGCGGGGTCCACCTGTCCCGAGAGCACGTCTACCGGCTGGTGGCCCGCACCCCGCAACGGCTGAACATGGAGGTCCTCGCTGCGCTGTGCGACATCCTGGACTGCGAACCCAACGACCTGCTGGTCCCCACCGTCGTCGAGGACCAACCCGCCAAGACCGGCACCGGGGACCGCGGTCCAGGGATCGCTGACCTGCGCCCGATCCGGGCCGGGTCCGCCGCCCGCCCGAGGACGGATGAGCCCAAGGGCGCGGCTGCCGCGCCAGGACTGCGCGCACTGCGGGCGACACGACCGGTGCACCCGGATCGTCCTGGAGGAGGCGGTCTGCCAGCGCTGCACCCTGCGCTTCGCCCGGACCGCCCAACCCTGCCCCGGTTGCGCCAACATCAGGGTGCTGGCCTTCTACGACGCCGACCGCCGGCCGGCGTGCGCGCCCTGCACCGGCAACGAGGCCGTCTACGCCTGCACCGCCTGCGGGAGGAGGACTCCCCGTGGGGCCGGCTGTGCGGGCACTGCGCCCTGAAGGAGAAGGCCACCGCGCTGCTGTCCGGCCCCGACGGCGGCATCAACCCGCGACTGCGGCCGGTGTACGAAGCCCTGATCTCGGGCCCGCGACCACAGAGCACCCTGTACTGGTTCACCCGCTCCACCGGCCCGGCCACCCTGGGCGCGATGGCCCGCGACGAGCTCGAAATCTCCCACGCGACCTTCGACACGCTCCCGGCCGACAGGACCAACACCTACCTGCGCGACCTGCTCACCGCCCTGGGCGTCCTGCCGCCCTTCCACGCCGAGCTCGAGCGGGTCAGCCCCTGGCTGGAGGAGCTGCTGAGCACCCTGCCGGCCGGGCAGTCCGAGGTACTGGCCCGGTTCGCCCGCTGGCAGGTGCTGAGCAGGCTGCGCCGCCAGGAGCAGCACGGGACCCTCACCCACGGCGCGATCTCCGCCGCGCGGGCCACCATCGTCGTCACCGCCCGCTTCATGAACTGGCTCACCAAGGACGGCACCGTCCTGACCGACATCGAACAGGACGACCTGGACCGGTACGCGCAGCAGCACCGCGCCCGCGCCCTCGCGCTGCGACCGTTCCTGGCCTGGCGCGCCCGCACCGGCCTCGGAGGGGATCTGTCCGTGGCCACCCGCCCCACCACCCAGCCCGCCGTCACCCTCTCCGACGAGGACAGGTGGGCACACATCCAGCTGCTCCTGCACGACGACACGATCCGCCTCTACGCCCGCGTCGCCGGCCTGTTCGTCCTGCTCTACGCCCAACCCCTGGCCCGGGTCGCCCGCATGCGCGCCCACCAGATCACCGTCCACCCCGACGGCGTCACCACAGCCACGTTCGACACCTTCCCCGTCGAGCTGCCCGACCCGCTCGACCGCCTCGTCCGCACCCACCTGACCCGTCGCGGGCAGGCCTCCTACGTCAGCCGTCCCGACACCTGGCTCTTCCCCGGCGGCATCCCCGGCAAGCACCTGGCCACCGAGAACGTCCGCGCCCAACTCGTCGAACGCGGCATCCAACCCAGGGCAGCCCGCAACGCCGCCATGTTCCAGCTCGCCGCGAGCATGCCCACCCCGATCCTCGCCGACATCCTCGGCCTCGCCCCCAACACCGCCACCCGGTGGGCCGCCCTAGCCGCACGAGACTGGAGCACCTACACCGCCCAACGCGACACCCACCTCCGACGCCGAAGCTGACGACTTCCCGTTGCACCCCGAGCTCACGGACGGTTCAGCAAATACTGTATAGTTCAGCGCATGCTGACTCTCCCTCCAGGCTGGACGCGATGCACCGGATCGGCCGGGCCCTGGCAGATCCGACGCGGGCCCGGATCCTGCTTTCGCTGCTCGAACAACCTGCCTACCCTGCTGGACTTGCCCAGGACCTCGGCCTGACGCGGCCCAACGTGTCCAACCACCTGACCTGCCTGCGCGACTGCGGCATCGTCGTGGCCGAACCGCAGGGACGACACCCTCTACGCGATCGCCGACCCCCACCTCACCAACGCGCTGCTCGCGCTGGTCAAGGTGACCCTCGCCGTGAACGAGGACGCCCCGTGCCTGGATCCGCAGTGCCCCGTCGCCGGCTGCGAGGTCAGCCGGTGATCCTCACCACGGTCCTGCAGGCGATCGGGCTGTTCATGGCCACCAACATCGATGACATCATCATTCTTTCCCTGTTCTTTGCCCGAGGCGCCGGCCAACGAGGCACCACCACCAGGATCGCGCTGGGGCAGTACCTGGGGTTCACCGCCATCCTCGGCGCTGCGCTGCTGGTCGCCTGGGGAGCCGGACTCATCCTGCCCTCCAGCGCCATTCCCTACTTCGGGCTCATCCCCTGGCGCTCGGTATCTGGGCGGCGTGGCAGGCATGGCGAGGCGACGGTGACGACGACGACGAGAAGGTCGAGGGCAAGAAGGTCGGCATCCTGACTGTCGCCGCGGTCACCTTCGCCAACGGCGGAGACAACATCGGCGTCTACGTCCCGGTGTTCCTGAACGTCAGCACGGCAACCGTGGTCATCTTCTGCGTCGTGTTCCTGCTGCTCGTCGGCGTGCTGGTCCTTCTCGCCAGGTATGTCGCCACCCGCAGGCCTATCGCCGAGGTGCTCGAGCGATGGGAACACGTGCTCTTCCCGATCGTCCTGATCGGCCTCGGCATAGCCGTCCTCGTCAGCGGCGGCGCATTCGGACTCTGACAAACCGGGACCCTACGAAGCGCCGAACGACGGAGCGTGACGCCTCCCATTCCGGGCGCCTGACCTGCGGGGCGTCGCCTGCTTCAGGCCAGCTATAAGGACTGGTTCCGATAGGGCTGTCCACCAGTAGGGTATATCGTTGGCACGATAGGGAACCGTGTAGTAGCGACTCACCGGAGACGCAGATGGACCCCCCTGCCAGCAACGTCCCCAGCGTTGGGGACGCGCCCACAACGCCCCGCAGATTGGGGCAGAAGGTCGTCTGCGGATGGTGCCGGGCAGAAGTGCCCGTTCCTCCCCGCGGGCGCGTCCCGAAGTGGTGCTCCAGCTCCTGCCGCCACCGCGCGTGGGAGCAACGGCGTGCCGCCGACGCCGGCCTCGCCGCAGTCGAAGTCGTCGACCGCGTGGTCGAGGTGGTGAAGGTCGAGAAGGTCGTCGAGGAGCGTCGTGTGCAGGTGCCCGTGCCCCGGTCCCCTCGGTCGGCGCGGGGTGGGTTGACGTGCTGAACCGACTCGACTGGGCGCTGCAGACCAACCGCATGGAACTCGACGACCTGGCCGAGATAGAGCCGGCTCTGGCCCGAGTCATCGCCGCCTACCGCGCTCGGAGCGACAAGCTGCACCTGCGTCGGGGACGTCGATGACTCCTTCAAGTACAGGGCAACCCCGACGGCATCATTACCGACGCTACGACGTGCAACCACCACGGTGCTCACCACCGGGCACAAGGCCACAAGCCGTCAAGGGATCACCGCGCGGGGTGTGTCAAACGCGGCGGTATGGGCCAAGATCATTCCGCTGCGACCCGACCACCGCCGAGTTGGTGAGGTCACGGTAAAATCGGGCGGAGCCGAGGTTAGGCTCCGAGAATATGAGCACGTTTACCAGCGATCTCTGAGGACCGCCTTTTGAGTCCGAGTCGCAAAGCGATCCAGGCACGGAGCAGTTGGACCCCCTGTTGGTAGTGCTCAGCCTTCGTCGCGGGAGCGACGGGTGCGCGGTTCGCATGCTTTACGGAGTTGTACGAGTCGGCGAAGTCCTGAGCGAAGTTGGTCGTGTTGAACGTGACAGCACTGCCCGTCTCCACCAAGAGGAATTCGACTCGACTCTTGACGCTTGTAGAGTTAGCTGAGGCAGGTGAACGCCCAGAATCGATCAGTGCTTGGTAGCCGACCGCCTCCATTGCGATGCCCAACTGCATCATGTGGGCATCGACAGTCGCTCCCGCAAGATCGAGTAGGCGCACCAAGGGGTCGATGCCACGCGTGTACTGCTTTGCGAGCTTGAGCCAACGCCCTACCCCCACTCGGCCGATGTCAGCGTAGTTGAATAGGAACCGGTCGTTGACCGTCCAGGTCGCCTTCGACATGGAGGTCATGGCCGTCCTAACAGCGTACCAAGGCTGCCGCTCCACCCCGCTCAAAGTGAAGGTCTCCTTGGTGCTTGCGGCCTCGTGGGATTGGAAGTTCAGGGGCTTCCACGCGGCGATCCGCAACAGGTCCCGTACTCCAAAATGCAGGGTGAGGTGATCGCTCCACTCGCGTGGAGCCTCTGCGAAGGTCTGGAGAAACACCAGGCTCCGATAGGTTACCTCCAGGGTCTGCTGTCCAGAGCTGGTAGCCCGGGCCATTGCCCGTAGGTTCAGCGCTCGACCAAGTTCCATGTCGTCGACAGGAGTGGCGCTGGTAGTCATCGCACGGCCGGAGCCGTCCTTCTTGAAGGTGACGGTGGACCTGAGAGCTGAGTACCCAAGCCAGTAGGCCAGACCGTCGATCTCCGAGCGGAGGCCGTTGGGCTTGACATAGTGCTTCGCCAAGCCGGCGCCCTCAATGGCAAAGGACGCACGGATCATTCCGACTCCCGCGTCGGGACTTTTGCTGCCGAACCTCTGCGTTGATGGCCCGCTTCGGCAGCCGATGAGGCCGACGGTCCCCTTGTTGTCGTAGTAGTCGAGTTCGCTCGGGGGCTGTAACTGTGCTTGGTGCGGTCGGGGTCGTCCGCGAACATCGTTCCTGACTCCACCAGCGGCCCCTCAGATCGGCGCTCCACACGTGGTACGGAACCCTGACGCGGACACCGAGGCTGTCGTGCTCGTAGAGCGCGGTCATGAGTTCGGTGTCGGGGTCGCCGTCGACCAGAAACCCGATTCGGGGCTGTATTGTCAGCGGGTCAGGCATCTGCGTTCACTGCCTCCTCGCCACTCCGGCGTCGCACAAGCCGGTGGGCACAAGTATGAACAAGATGAGTATCCAACGATACGAGCGTGTCGTTGATCTAGGCATTGTGCATCAATCTGGGCGAAGTGACGCATCGGGGAGCGATCGCCCGGGGAACTTCGCTGAACGGCCCCTCGGCGCCTGGGCGTGATGTGACGCCCCTCCCAGTCGGGACCTCTGGCTCCCCACTCACTCCTGCGGAGGGTGGGCGAGTTCGGAAAGCTTGGCCGCGATCTCGGCGTCACGACCCTGTGCGGCGTGCTGGTAGCGCAGCGCTGCCGCGACTGTCGAGTGTCCGAGTCGGGCCTGGAGATCGGCAAGCGTGGCGCCGGTCATGGCGGCCATGGTGGCTCCGGTGTGCCTGAGGTCGTGGATCCTCAGGTCTTCGCGGTCGGCAGCGGCTCGGGCCTTGCGCCAAGCCGTGTGCAGCACCGTCGGCTGCAGTTGGCGCTCGTGGTCGCGCATCGAGGGAAAGAGCAAGACACCTGCTCCGGGCCGCACGTGTTTCTCCAGGTGCTGCTCCAGGGCGGGGACGATGTGCGGCGGCACGCTCACCTCACGGGTGCCGGCGGCCGACTTCGGCGTGCCGATGATCGGCTGTCCCTTGACCCAGGAGACCGCCCGGGTGACCTTGATGACGCCACGGTCCAGGTCAAGATCACGTCGCCGCAGCTCGAGCACTTCCCCCGACCTCAGGGCGCACCACGCGCAGAGCCAGACCAGGGCGCGCAGACGCGCTGGCATCTCACGTTCGATGACCGCCAGCTCGTCCACCGTCGCCGGCCGGATCTCCTTCTTGGTGGGAGGGTTGGAGGCAGACCGGATGCGGCACGGGTTGGTGGCCAGGAGCTCATCCGTCACCGCGGTCGACAGGATTGCCCGCAGCAGCGCGTAGCGCGGGCGTTGACCGTCGGGTGCTCCGGGGCCAGGCCCGCCCACCACCGGCGCACGAGGGCCGGCGTGAGGTCGGCCACGAGGAGCTCACCGAACTCCGGCTCGATGTAGCGCCGCAGCAGGTGCTCGTACCCTCCACCGTCCGCGGCTTGAGGGGCCGGTCGGCCAGCCACTGGCGGGCGTACTCGCCGAAGGTCGGCGGAGCCAACCGCTCGGCGACCTCGACCCGACGCTTGGGCGCCGTCCAGTCATCGCTCTCGGCCAGCGCCCGTTCATGTGCCAGCCACACCTCGGCGTCCATCTTGGAGGTGAACGTGTGGTGCACCGTGCCGCTGCAGGTCGGGTCCGATGTAGGTCGCCTGCCACCGCTTGGAAGGCAGCCGCCGCAGCGTCCCGAAGCCTCGTCTCGTCACCATGCGAGCCCCATTTCGTGCATCATACGTGCACTAAGGGTGTGACTTCGTGGGCATGCGTGTCAACGCCTGACGCTAGTCGTGACGGGGACGGAGGTGTGTCTTCGCAGGTCAGAGGGCTATAGTCCCTGGTGAAATGGAGAGCTGGCGAAGGGACTCGAACCCTCAACCACCTGTTTACAAGACAGGTGCGCTACCAATTGCGCCACGCCAGCACGCCAATCACGCGGATCGACCAGCCGAGTCTAACCAAACACTGATCGGCCCAAAAATCGAGCGGCTCACGACAACACGAAACCCCTCCCGGCAATCCGCCAGGAGGGTGTTTGTGTAAGTCCTACAGGTCAGCGAGCGTTCAAGTGCCGCTGCAACACCGCGACGGTGCGCGAGTTCATGTAGGTCGAGCCATCGCGAGAAATGCCGAGGTAGTCCTGCAGGGCAGCCTGCGAGTTGGGGCCCCACACGCCGTCGGCATAGGTGCCGACCTTGCTCTGCAAGGCACGCGTCGTGTTCGGGCCAACTTGCCGTCCTGTGTGGTGCCGACCCAGGCCTGCACCGCACGAGTGGTGTTCGGGCCACGGATGCCGTCAACCTTCAGTGAGGCGCTCGAGCCGGAGCCAGCCGAGGAACCGCCGCCCACAGACGATGAAGACAACACAGCGCCACCGATGTAGCGACCGCTGGAGAGCTTGAGCCAACCGTTCTGCAGCGTGCCGGTCACCTTCTCGCCACGAGCGATGGTGTCGACCACGCGGTAGCCGGTGCTCGGACCAGAGCGGACATTGGCTGCAACGTTGGCCGAGACATACCGCGTGACGGTGCTGCTCGACGAGCTGCCACCCGAGGAACCGCTCGAGCCACCAGCCTGGGCGTTGGGGTCAGCACCACCGTTGGAGCGAGTCAGCCCAGCTTTAACCGAGCAAACCGGCCAAGCGCCGGGGCCCTGAGAAGCCAGCACGCGCTGTGCGATCGCGATCTGCTGCGCCTTCGTGGCTTGGTGCGCATACGAGGCGTACTCCTGGCCGCCGAAGCCCACCCAGGTCGGCTGGTAGAACTGCACACCGCCGTAGTAGCCGTTGCCGGTGTTGATGCTCCAGTTGCCGCTAGATTCACAGGCCGCAAGGCGGTCCCAGACGGTGTCGGCCTGGGCTGGAGCCGCAGTCAACATCATTCCGCCGGCAATGGTGGCACCAGCCGCTGTGGCTGTCGTGACCTTACGAATTACTGGGCCGCGACGCGACGACGCGCGGTGTTTTGCAGTCGAACTCATCAGGAAAACCTTCCGATCATGACGCAGGGGTTGACCACGCTACGTCTTTTTGACCGATTGCCCAACCCCTAGAAGACCCTCGCTAGGGCACGTTCAGGTTTTTTAAGTCGCTGAGGATGGGGATTGAAGAGGCGTCCCAGGGCCACAGGGAGACGTCTTGCCCCTCTAGTAAGGCCATCACCATCAGGGCTCCGCCACCCACCAAAATGAACACTCCACCAATCGTGGCAGCCGGCCCCGAAGGCAGGACAGCGCGAATCATCGTGCGCGATCCGCGGCGCAAAGAGACCCCACCCGGGCCCCACCACGCGACCATGGCCCCGAGCGCAGAGCCAATGGCTACCGGGATCGGGTGATAGGCCGCGTCAGCTAGTTGTCCAGACACTTGCAAGCCAAAGGCCGCGCCACCAGCGGCGACCGCAGCGAATGCGGCCGGCAAGATTAACGAAAGTCCACCGGTCAGCACAGCCGTCACCAGGTGCCACGGCGCAGCCAACATTGCCATCGGCACGTCGCTGCCCCGTGGGCCAGCCTCGTGGCGGCGCAAGACCAAACCAGTCAGCGTGCGATCCACCCAACGGCTCAAGACTGACCAGATCGCCAAGCAGCCCCACGCGACAAATGGCGCCACCATTGATAGCGCCACAAAGAGCAAAAGCAGCGCAGCAAGCGTGCCGGTCCGCATCGGTCGCCCAATGCGCGGATCACCCTGTGGGCGCTGGGCCAGCGGTTGCTGCTGCCCAGGCTGCATGCCCGGTTGCATCGGGTTCGGTCGCGCCATCTGTCCAGCCGGATTCATCGGCTGCCCCTGCTGCGTGTAGCGCTGGGGTGGTTGCTGGGGCCGCTGCCCGGGAGCCAGATAGGGGTTGGCTGGGCCCGGTTGCTGCTGAGGCCAGCCACCCGGTGGGGGCTGCTGGCGATAGTCGGTTGGCTGGCGGCCCTGCTGCGCCCCATACGGTTGCGACGCATACGGTGGCGGCATTTGTTGAGGGTGTCGCGGCTGTGGCGGACCGCTAGGGGCATGCCGGGCTGGTTGCCCCGAGCCTGCGGCGGCCTGGGCTGCTGCGGCCGAATCTGTTGTGGCTGCATGCGGGTCGACGCAATCGGCTGCACAGTGGTGGCATCGATGATCGGATGCATTTGAGTGGCATCGTCAGTGAAAGCCGCGCGCGCTGGCCACGGTTGATCCGGCGTGTTGCCCTGCTTGGGCACGGGAATGGCCCGAGTCAACTCGGCGGTGACTGGACGATGCTCGGCATAGGCCTGCAGCGCGTTCATCACTTCAGTGGAGTCTGGCCGCTTTGACTGGTCAGGCTGCAAGGCGGCCTGAAGCAACGGGCGCAACTCTTCATCGACTCCGCCCAGTTGCGAGCGCCCCGAATGACGCGGTCGAGAACGACGCTCATGGGACCGCGACCAAACGGTGGCTTGGCGCTCGCGGCATACGCGAGCAGTGCTGCCCAACCCCACCAGTCGGTGGCCTCAGTGACTTGAGCCCCTTCGACAATCTCGGGCGCCAGGTAGCCGGGTGTGCCCATCACCATGCCGGTCATCGTGAGGCGGACATCGTCAGCGACCTGGGCAATCCCAAAGTCGATGACGACCGGGTCGCCGCCGTTCATCAGAACATTGCCTGGCTTCAGGTCGCGGTGCACGATCCCCACGCCATGAATGGCCGACAGCGCTTCGGTGAGGCCGCGGCCAAGTTGGACCAGGCCCTCAGGGCTCAGCGCGCCTTCTTCTTCCACCAGCGCATCGAGCGGCACGCCCGGGACGTATTCAGTGACGATGTACGGGAAGGGCCCGTCGACGTCGGCATCAAGGACTGCGGCTACCCGCGGGTGGTCCACGCGCTCGAGGGTCTCGACTTCACGACGCAGGCGCTCGCGGGCCTGCTGGTCACCGGCGATATGCGGGCGCAGCACCTTGATCGCCACTTCGCGGTCTTGGCTGTCTGTTGAGCGGTACACAACACCCATGCCGCCCTCACCCAAACATGGCCCGAGGACATAGTCGCCGATGCGGCGAGGTTCCTCTGGCTCATTGGGAGCGGTGCTTTGGGCATTCACACACCCCACGTTAGGGCTTTTCGGCTGGAAGTTCGCTGAATGCAGCAAGGAGGCCTGTCAGCGCGCTGACGTAGGCTCGGTGACAACACCAGGAGGGAGTGGCATGTCAAACAAGCAAGCGGACTTCATCATTGCCGCTAACCGCCTACCCGTGGACCGGATCGTGCATCCGGACGGCACGCAGGAGTGGCGCACCAGCCCAGGCGGTCTAGTGACGGCTATGGAGTCGGTCATGCAAGACCGGACCGGGGTATGGGTGGGCTGGGCTGGCGAGGCCGGTGAAGCACCCGAGCCGTTCACCACCGAGGGCGGCCTCGACGTGCAGCCCGTCAGCTTGAGTGAGCGCGAGTTCCGCGATTACTACGAGGGCTTCAGCAACGAAACGCTGTGGCCGATTTATCACGACGTGATCGTTGAGCCGACCTTTCACCGCCGGTGGTGGGCTTCTTACCGCACCGTGAATGAGCGTTTCGCTCGCGCGATCGCTGAAGTGGCCGCGCAGAGGGCCACCGTGTGGATCCATGACTATCAACTGCAGTTAGTGCCGGCGTTGGTGCGCGAGTTGCGTCCCGACGTGCGGATCGGGTTTTTCAATCACATCCCCTTTCCGCCAGTTGAGTTATTTGCTCAGCTTCCTTGGCGTCGGCACTTGCTGCGCGGGTTGCTGGGGGCTGACTTCGTCGGCTTCCAGCGCACCACCGACGCTGGCAACTTCACCCGTGCTTGTCGTCAGTTGCTTGGCACCAGCAATAAGGGCGATGTCGTCACTTACCAACCGGGCAGCGAATATGCGCACAACAAGACAGCCACTAACCCCAGCGGGGTGCTCGCTGACGAAGACCCTCGTGTCGTGCGCTGCGCAGCGGTGCCAATCTCTGTCGACTTCACTGGCTTGGAAGCCCTAGCCAAAACGCCTGCAGTGAAGGCGCGAGCCAAAGAGATCCGCACCTCGCTGGGCAACCCTGAGACTGTGCTGCTCGGCGTTGATCGACTCGACTACACCAAGGGCATCCGACATCGGATGCGGGCGCTCACTGAGCTGTTCCAAGATGGCGAGATCACGACTCCCAGCACGACCATGGTCCAAATCGCGACGCCAAGTCGCGAGCGAGTGGCCGCATACCGGGAGTTGCGCACGCAGGTCGAGAGCCTGGTGGGGCGCATAAACGGCGACCACGCCGGGCTGGGCTCGACAGCCGTGCATTATCTGCATCAAAGCTATCCCCGTGAGGAGATGGCAGCCCTGTTCCTGGCCGCCGATGCGCTCCTGGTTACGCCCCTTCGCGACGGGATGAATCTGGTAGCTAAAGAGTATGTCGCCTGCCGCCACGACCTTGGCGGCGCGTTGGTCTTGAGCGAGTTCGCTGGCGCGGCCCAAGAGCTCACGCAGGCCTACACCGTCAATCCGCACGACATCGTGGGGATGAAGCAAAACATCCTGCGGGCCATCAACGACGATCCCCAAGATCGCAGAGCCCGGATGCGCAGCCTGCGCCGTCGCGTTCGCGCTCACGACGTGCACTCGTGGGCGCATCGTTATCTCGCAGCTTGGCAGCAGCCCCCGAAAAGCCTGTCCGCCTGTGACACCCGCCCCTGGAGCAGACCTATGACCCCCTCGGCGCCCGCCGTGCTTCTTACTGCGCTGCGCGCATTCGCTGACCAGCCGCATGTCCTGGTGGCGGTCGATTTTGATGGCACCCTGGCCCCCTTCACTGACCAACCCATGGATGCCCGCGCAGTGCCCGGCGCGCTTGAAGTCCTCATTGACTTGTCCGCACTCCCCCAGACCACCGTCGCCGTGGTCTCGGGCCGAGACTTAGCCTCCCTGCGCATCCTGACGGGCCATCCTGACGACCTCGTGCTGGTCGGCAGTCACGGCGCGGAGCCCTCCTGGGACTCCACCGCCGAAGGGCATCGCCTGACCTCCGCGGAGCAGAACGCCCTGAATGCACTCGACAACGACGTTGAAGAGTTGCGCTCCCAACATCCGCTGGCCCGCATCGAAGAGAAGCCATCAGCCCGGGTGCTGCACACCCGCGGCTTGGCGGAAGCGCTGGCGGCCGATATCAACGCGGCCGGGATGGCCTTGGCCGATCGCCACGAGCACTTCACCGTGACGGCGGGCAAGGACGTGTTGGAGTTTGCCGTCGCCAATGTCGGCAAGGGCCCAGCGCTACTGGACTTGGCCCAAGAGGTCAACGCCGGGGCCATCTTGTTTGCCGGTGATGACACCACGGACGAGTTGGCCTTTGAGTGTTTGTCCGCAGACGATGTAACCGTCAAAGTCGGACTCGGTGAGACCAAGGCGCTCTATCGCGTAGGCAACGAACTAGCCGTCGTGGAGATGCTGCAGGAGTTGCTCACCCTGCGTCACCAATCGGTTGCTCGATAGTCCTTCAGGAACTGGCCCCACAGGTGATTGCCGGTGTTAACGCCATCAATGATGGGGTCAACAATCCGGCAGCCCCGTCCACGATGTCGAGCGGCGGGTGGAAGCCGTGTTCTTCGCGTTTGCGAGAGGCCACCGCCCTTGGGTCCTCATCGCTCACCCATCCCGTGTCCACACTGTTCATGTGGATCCCGCTCTGTCGATAGTCGGTCGCGGCCGTGCGAGTCATCATGTTGAGCGCGGCTTTGGCCATGTTGGTATGCGGGTGACGGGTCGTCTTGAACCGCCGGTAGAACTGCCCTTCCACGGCTGACACATTCACCACGTGCTTGTGACTGCCCTCGGTGCGATCCATCAACGGCCGCAGACGAGCGTTAATAATGAAAGGCGCAACGGCGTTGACCAGTTGCGTTTCCAACAACTCCACCGACGACACTTCATGCAACAGAAGCCGCCATGAGTTGCGCTCTCGCAAGTCAACCTGTTGAAGGTCTTGGTCAAGCCGCCCAGCCGGGAACAGGTCACCGGAGGCCAGGTCTTCAGGCACCAGCGGGATTTGGGACATTTCCGCGGCTCGGGTCACCCTGGAACGTCCGTCGTGGCCGCGGCACTCTGCGTTGCATCATCGGGGTCGGCATTCAGCATGTGATAGCCGCGCAGCCCCTCTTGCTTGCCGACCAACTTCAGCACGGGCTCAGGCAAATCGGCCAAGTGGGCGGTCTCGACATCCATCATGTGGGCGTAGAAACCTGGCGGACGGCGAACCGTCTGGCAGGCGTTGTTGATGATGAAGTCGAGTCGATCGCGCGTATCCAAGATGTGCGAGCAAAACGCTTCCACGCTCGGGGTGTGCCGCAGGTCCAGCCCGAAGACCTCGAGACGATCGCCCCACTCGGCAAAGTCAGGCTCGGCGGCATAACGAGCCGCGGCATCGCGCGGGAATCGGGTCGCGACGATCAGTTCGGCGCCACTGCGCAGCAACTTGATCCCTGCTTGATAGCCGATCTTTAACGCCCACCGGTCAGCAAAGCGACAGTGCCGCTGAGGTCAGCCAACTTCCCACGCTTGGCGTAGTTGAAGTCGCCGCACGACGGGCACATTTGGTCATAGAAGTGGTGCACCTCGGTGCCGCGCTGCTTGCAGATATAACAGTGCTGCGGCTCCACGGTCTCCCGGAACTCTGCCTGCTCTTGGTCGCTCTGCTCAAAACCAACCGGCGCGAACTGGTTTGGCGTGGTGAAGACACTCTGTGCGCGCAGACTCCGGATGCCCGTTTCGTCCAAGGTGTCGCGGTCGCGCTGGCGTTTAGCCTGCTTGCGCTTTGCGGTGCGCAACTTGAGTTGGCGGCGACGCTCGGCAGGATCAGGAGCAAAGATGTCGCCCGCTGCATTAACCAAAGCGATGCGTTCCTCGTCGCTGAGAAGGTCGAGCGCCTCGCCGTCGTCGGCGATGTCCCGCAACAACTGGGTCGCTGCAATCAATCGTTCGCGGGCGGCCAACTGTTCGGAGTCATACACTCACCCCATTATCCAGCCTTGATCAGTCTTCTCCCAAAGCTGGACTCTCAATCCGAGCGCGGGCACTCTCGGTCGCCGGATCTGGCTCGTGAGTGGCGAAGCCTTTAAGGAACGCGACGACCTTAGCCGCAGGCATCTCGCACGGGCGTAAGTGTTCCTCGGTTCCGCCCAAATAGAGGTTGGCGCTGATGAAGTCAGTCCCGCCCAACTCCTCGGCATACACCTTGTGAGACTTGCCGCCGGTTTTCAGCCATGCCTTCAGTATCCACTAAGGCCACAAGGCCCATATAAGTGATACACGTCACTAGACGCACGCACTTAGAGGTGGAACAATCAACCTACCGATTGAGGTGCATTGTGCCCCGGCTCAAGTGCAGCCCAGTCCGTAACCTTTGGCAGCGTCGCCTTGACATGGGGAAACCACCACTGTCCGGCTAGCCGCCCGAGTTGCTCTCGCGGCGTCCGCCGGGAGGGACCTTTACAACGGATCGTCCGGCACGTACCTGCCGGTGAAGGATGGGATCAACCATGGCAACAGTCACTTATGAAAACGCTTCGCGCGTCTACCCCGGAGCAACAACTCCCTCGGTCGACAAGCTGAACATCGAGATTGAAGACGGCGAATTCCTCGTCTTCGTTGGCCCCTCGGGCTGCGGTAAGTCCACCAGCCTGCGCATGCTGGCCGGCCTCGAAGAGGTCAACAGCGGCCGCATTCTGATCGGTGACCGCGACGTCACCTCGCTTCCGCCCAAGGACCGCGACGTCGCCATGGTTTTCCAGAACTACGCGCTGTACCCGCACATGACCGTGGCCGACAACATGGGCTTCGCGCTCAAGATTGCTGGCACGCCCAAGGACGAGATCCGCAAGCGCGTTGAAGAGGCCGCCAAGATCTTGGACCTCACCGCGTTCCTGGACCGCAAGCCGAAGGCACTCTCCGGTGGTCAGCGTCAGCGTGTTGCCATGGGTCGCGCCATCGTGCGTCAGCCCCAGGTCTTTTTGATGGATGAGCCGCTGTCGAACTTGGACGCCAAGTTGCGTGTTCAGACTCGTACGCAGATCGCTTCGTTGCAGCGTCGCCTCGGTGTCACCACCGTCTACGTGACGCACGACCAGGTTGAAGCCATGACGATGGGCGACCGCGTTGCGGTCCTCAAGGATGGCGAGTTGCAGCAGTGCGACGCACCCCGCCGCATGTACGACCACCCGGACAACGTCTTCGTCGCTGGCTTCATCGGCTCCCCCGCCATGAACCTGATGACGCTGCCCGTCGCTGACGGTGGCGTGAAGTTCGGAAGCGTCACCCACCCGGTTGACGCCGACGTGCTGTCCAACACTGGCGACACCATCATCGCGGGCGTTCGCCCCGAAGACGTTGAGCTGGACGACAGCGGTCGCGGCCTCCCGGTCGAAATCGACGTCGTGGAAGAGCTCGGCGCCGACGCCTACATCTACGGCTCCGTCGAAGGCGCTGCTGACACGGACAAGCCCTTCGTTGCCCGTGTTGACGGTCGCACACCCGCCAAAGAAGGGCGACACGATTTACTTCACGCCCAAGGCTGACCACATCCACCTGTTCAACCCCGAGACCGGTCTGCGTCTCAACGGCTGATCGCACCCTCAGCTTGAACTAAACAACGTGCCGCCCGCTGCTTGCAGTGGGCGGCACGTTGCTCTGCCTACCCCCTCTGGCCCCATAAGGTGAACTCATGGCTCTCGATATCACTGCCGCACGCCTCGATCCGGCCCTCTTGGACCTGCCGTGGGAGCTTCCGCTGGAGGACTGGCCTCAGGACCTGCTGGCAGCGCTGCCCCAGGGCATCTCGCGGCATATCGTCCGCTTCGTCAAGCTGTCGGGCAAGGTCGTCGCGATCAAAGAGATCCACGCTGACCTGGCCCGTCGCGAATACGACACTCTGCGCATCCTGAACCGTCTCGACCAGCCGTCCGTGATGCCGCTAGCGGTCATCTCTGGCCGCAAGACGGCCGATGGCGAGCCACTCGACGCCTGCTTGGTCACTCAGCACCTCAAATTCTCCCTGCCCTACCGCGCCGTCTTCAGCCAAAAGATGCGGCCAGACACCACCCGACGAGTGCTGGACGCGTTGGCTGTGCTGCTAGTGCGCCTGCACATCAGCGGAGTCTTCTGGGGCGATGTCTCGCTCTCAAACACCCTCTTCCGCCGTGATGCTGGCGACTTCGCTGCCTACCTCGTCGACGCGGAGACGGCCGCCGTGCATCAACAATTGAGCAACGGCCAGCGAGAGCACGACACTGTTATCGCGCACGGCAACATCGCAGGCGAGCTGATGGACCTCGAGGCGGGCGGCCATCTCGAGGAAGGCGTCGACCCCATCGAGATCGCCGACCGCATCATCCACCGCTATGAATTGCTGTGGGAAGAACTCACTGCGACCGAGCGCTTGAGAGCACCGAGCGGTGGAAGGTTGAAGATCGCATCCGCCGGCTGAACAACCTCGGCTTCGACGTCGACGAGCTCGACATCACCACCGACATTGATGGCACGCACATCCAGATCCAACCGAAGGTCGTGGACGCGGGCTATCACTCGCGGCGCCTGATGGAGCTGACCGGCCTTGATGTTGAAGAAAACCAGGCCCGCCGACTCCTCAACGACCTCGATGCCTACTCAGCATCCACCGATCGGCAGAATGACGATGAGGCTCAGGTCGCCCACGACTGGGTCTCAGAGGTCTACACCCCCGTCACGTTGGCAGCCCCGCGGTCGCTGCGACGCAAGATTGAGCCCGCCGAGCTGTTCCACGAAGTGCTCGAGCACCGCTGGTACATGTCGGAGTTCAGCGGCAACGATGTCAACATCATGGACGCGGTGGCCGACTATGTCGCGACGGTTTTGCCAAATAAGCCTGATGAGGACGCGGTCGTCGGCCTCGACACCCAGGAGATGCCGATCGTGGCCGACATCGACGCTGGCCGCAAAGGCTAAGCGCCCCTGGGATGCGCTCCCGGAGAGCGCTACTGCTGGTGGTGCGCTACTGCTCAATCAACTCGGCATAGTCGAGTCGATAGACGGCGTCCCACTCCTTGCCGGTGATCAGGAGCGAGTCTGAGCTGTCGTCGTACGCGATGCCGTTGAGGACGTGCCCAGGCTCGCTGGTGTCCTGATCGGCAGCGAGGTCGCTGAAGTCGTAGGTGCGCGTCACGTCACCGGTGCTGGGGTCAATCACCACGATGTCGTTGGTCTGCCAGACATTGGCCCAGACCGCCCCGTCGATGCACTCCAACTCGTTTAGGTTAAAGACGGGTTGATTCGCATCGCTCACTTGTACTTGCGAAATGGTGTCAAAGCTCTCGGCATCGACCAGAGACAGCGTCGGCGTGCCATCCGAGAGCCACAACCCACCGGCGGCTTCGTCGGAGCACAGCCCCAGCCTTCGCCCTCAATGCTCTGGCTGGAACCGGGCTGAAAGTCCGGCAGCGTCCAGGTGTGCACCACGCCGGACTGCCAGGTCAATTGGTATGCGGTGTCGCCGATGACCGTGGTGCCCTCACCGAACTCTTCGTCCGGCAAGTTGGCGGATTCGACGACCTTGCCATCGGCGTCGACCACCTGGATTTGCGATTCGCCATATCCGCCGGTGCCCATCAGCCACTGGCCATCGCTGAGCACTTCAAAGCCCTGGGTGAAGCCGTCGGGACGACTAAGCACCTCGGTGACCGGCAGATCGGTGTCCGGCACCTCACGTGGCTCGTCTGAAGATGCGCTGCAGCCAGCCAGGGCTACGATCGCCCCGGCCAGGAGTGTTGCGTTAAGCCCGGTTGCGCGCGATCTCATAAAGCGTGACCGCAGTCGCGATGCCGGCGTTGAGGCTCTCGGTTACCGAGCTAATCGGGATCGAGACGATCTGGTCGCAGGTTTCGCTGACGAGACGTGAGAGCCCTTGCCCTCAGAGCCGACCACGACCACGAGTGGCTGGTCGGCCAGTTCCAAGCCAGTCAGCGACACGTCTCCGTCTCCATCAAGGCCGATCACAAAGAAGCCAGCCTTGCGGTAGGCCTCCAGCGTGCGGGTGAGGTTGGTGGCCTGGGCGACCGGGATGCGAGCGGCGGCACCGGCGGAGGTCTTCCACGCGGTGGCGGTCATCCCTGCCGAGCGGCGCCCGGGCACCACGACTCCATGTCCACCGAATGCGCCCACCGAGCGGATGATCGCACCCAGGTTGCGCGGGTCAGTGATCCCATCGAGGGCCACGATCAGCGGCACACCAGGTAGGTCCTGATCCATCAGGTCTTCGGGGTGGGCATATTCGTACGGCGGGATCTGCAGCGCGAGTCCTTGGTGCGAGGCCTCATCGGTCAGTCGATCCAACTCGCCACGGGGTGCTTCGAGGACCGGGATGCCGCGCTCAGTCGCAAGACTGATCGACTCTTTCACCCGATCGTCGGAGTCAATCCGGGCTCCGACATACAAAGTGGAGGCCGGGATGTGAGTGCGCAGAGCTTCCAGCACCGAGTTGCGACCGGCAACGACCTCGCTAGCAGAACGGCCTTCGCGGCGGTCCTTCTGACGAGCCTTGGCCTTTTTCGCCTGGTCGGTCTTGCCGCGCTTGACGTGCTTGGTGCGGTCTTCAGCCTTAGGGGTCGGGCCCTTACCTTCAAGACCGCGGCGACGCTGACCGCCACTACCGACGGTCGCGCCCTTCTTGCTGGACTTGCGAACTGCGCCTCGGCGCTGCGAATTACCGGGCATGACAAGCCTTACGTTTTTGCGACGACTACTCCACGTGGAGCGAACGCCTTCCAGATTACCTTGCTGCCAGCGACCAGCGCGCACCAGCAGGAGTGTCTTCAATCTCAACGCCGAGCGCGGTCAGCTCGTCGCGGATGGCATCGGCCGCGGCAAAGTCCTTCTCCGCACGGGCCGCCGCCCGGGCGTTCAGTCGCTGGTCAACTAAGGCAGCCAAGACGTCAGCGGCACCGGAGCCAGCGTTTGCGCTCGACCATTGTGGGTCCAGTGGGTTGACCCCGAGCACCTGGGTCATGCCGATGACCTGCTCCAGGGTATGCAGCAAAGTCGCCGGGTCGGATCCGCCAGACTCCAGCAGTCGGTTGCCTTCGCGCACCGAGCCAAAGATGACAGCGAGTGCTTCGGAGACGTTGAGATCATCATCGAGCGCAGTGACAAAAGCATCCGGCAAATCAACGGAGTCGGCGCGGTCATTCAAGGCAGGCGTTGTGCTAGCGACATCGCCCTTTAGCGCTTCCTGAGCGCGGGTGATGAAGCCGGTGATCCGATCGACCGCCGCACCTGCCTCAGCCAGGGAGTCCTCGCCATACTCGACGGTGGAGCGGTAGTGCACCGAGCCTGGTAGAAGCGCAAGACCAGGGGCGCGACGGTCTCCGTGAGGGCGCCCACGGTCAATGTGTTGCCCAGCGACTTGCTCATCTTTTCGCCACTGAGCGTCACCCAGGCGTTGTGCAACCAGAACTGGGCAAATCCCAACCCGGCTGCACGTGACTGGGCCTGCTCGTTTTCGTGGTGCGGGAAGCGCAGGTCGACGCCGCCGCCGTGGATGTCGAAGGAGTCGCCGACATACTTGCGGGCCATTGCGGAGCATTCAAGGTGCCAACCCGGGCGGCCGCGGCCATACGGAGGGGCCAACTGGCGGTGCTGGGCTCTTCGGGCTTGACGCCCTTCCACAACGCGAAGTCGCGGGGGTCGCGCTTGCCGCGCGGATCGGCGTCGGCGGCGGCTTCCATGTCGTCGATCTTTTGCCTGGTCAGGGAGCCGTAGTCGGCGTAGGAGCGGACATCAAAGTAGACGTCGCCGCTGCCATCGGTCGCTGGATAGGCGTGACCGCGTTCGATCAGCGTCTCGATCAACTCGACCATCTCGGTGATGTGACCCGTGGCGCGTGGCTCATAGGTTGGGTCAAGCACCCCGAGAGTGCGCAACGCTTCGCTGGTGGCCTGCTCGTGCAGATAGGACCAAGCCCACCAGGGCCGATCATTCTCGGCCGACTTGCGCAAGATCTTGTCGTCAATGTCGGTGACATTGCGGACAAGGGTGACGTCAAGGCCGTGCCCGCGGACCATCCAGCGGCGCAAAATATCGAAGGCAACCGCAAAGCGGACGTGCCCAATGTGCGGCTCACCTTGAGTGGTCAGACCGCAGATATAGATGCTGGCCTTACCTGGCTCGAGTGGCTCGAAATCCCGGATCTCACGGCTGGCAGTGTCATAGAGGCGCAAACTCACGCTCCCTAGGCTACCGGCGTGCCAGCCGTGAGCCAGAACATCAGCCTTTAGTGGCCGCGGTCGATCCATTCCTGACGGTTCGGCGCCTCGGCACCGATCGTCGTTGAATCGCCATGTCCAGTGTTGACGGTGGTCGCCGCCGGCAAGGTCAGCAACCGCTCGGTGATCGAATCCACGATGTCGTCGAAGTCACTGAACGAGCGGCCGGTTGCGCCTGGGCCACCGGCAAACAGGGTGTCGCCGGTGAAGACGGTCGACAGTTCAGGCACATAGAAACAGCACGAGCCGGGTGAATGCCCTGGCGTGTGCAGCACCTGGATAGTGACCCCAGCAACGCTGAGGCTGTCTCCGTTGGACAGTTCTTGGTCTGGCGCGTGCTCGTGAACGCGATCCCACAACATCCGGTCAGCAGAGTGCAAATAGATCGGTGCACCCGTGCTGAAGGCCATCGCCACCGCCGCGCCGATGTGGTCATCATGCGCATGCGTCAGCAAAATCGCCGTGACGGCACGGCCCTTGACGACATTCTCGATGCCAGCCGCATCGTGCGGCGCGTCGATGATGATGCACTCTTCGTCGTCACCAATGACCCACACGTTGTTGTCGACATCCCAGGTCCCACCGTCGAGACTGAAGGTGCCTGACGTCACGCCATGATCAATACGAGCAGTCATCAGATCTCCACCACCGATCGCAGCACGTCACCGGAGTGCATCTTGTCGAACGCTGCCTCGACATCACCCAAGCCAATCCGCTCGGTGATGAAGGCATCCAGGTCGAACTTTCCCTGCTGATACAGGTCGATCAGCATCGGGAAGTCACGCGAAGGCAAACAGTCGCCATACCAACTCGATTTGAGCGAGCCACCCCGCCCGAAAACGTCGAGCAGCGGCAATTCGACCTGCATCTCAGGCGTCGGTACGCCGACCAGCACGACGGTGCCAGCCAAGTCGCGGGCATAGAACGCCTGCTTGTAGGTCTCTGGGCGGCCAACCGCTTCGATCACGACGTCTGCGCCATTGCCATCGGTCAATTCGCGGATCGCCTCGATGGGGTCAGCCTCTTTGGAATTGACGGTATGCGTGGCACCAAACTTCTTAGCGCCCTCCAGTTTGCGGTCGTCCACGTCAACGGCGATGACCTTGGTTGCTCCGGCCAATGCGGCACCGGCGATGGCGGCGTTGCCGACACCTCCGCAGCCGATCACGGCGACGGAGTCTCCGCGGGTCACCCCGCCGGTGTTCACTGCGGCACCGAACCCGGCCATCACGCCACAGCCCAACAGGCCAGCAGCAGAGGCCGAAGCTTCCCGGTCCACCTTGGTGCACTGCCCGGCGGCAACCAGTGTCTTTTCGATGAAGGCGCCAATGCCCAACGCCGGGCTCAACTCAGTGCCGTCGGTCAAGGTCATCTTTTGCTTTGCGTTGGCAGTGTTGAAGCAATACCAGGGCTGACCCTTGGCGCAAGCTCGGCACTGCCCGCAGACTGCGCGCCAGTTGAGGATGACGAAGTCTCCCGGCGCAACATCGGTGACCCCTTCGCCGACGGCTTCGACGGTGCCTGCCGCTTCGTGGCCCAGCAGGAACGGGAACTCGTCGTTAATGCCACCTTCGCGATAGTGCAGGTCGGTGTGGCAAACGCCGCATGCCTCAATGGCAACGACTGCTTCGCCTGGTCCCGGGTCCGGCACGATGATGTCGACTGTCTCGACGTCTGCGCCTTTGCTACGCGCGATGACGCCCTTCACTGTGCTTGGCATGAACAGTCCTCTCTGAGGCTCTTTGGGGTCCCTCCACCGTACTGCCGATCAGCGCCCCGGCGGCATACCGGGGTGGCGCGACATTCGGAAATTCCTCTGGCGACCCAAAAGCTGTGGCGTAGAGCGATTTTCGGACCTGGTCGCTCCTGCACCGCGAGGGCAATGGCTAGGGAGCAGGTTGGCCGAATCCACGCTCAAGGGTGGCGTTCGCCAAACAGGCTATCCCTTCGCCTCCTCCGATTGAGCCCAACTTGTCGGTCGTCGTTGCCTTGACGGAAATCTGAGAGATGTCGCAAGCCAAGACCTTCGCCAAACCCTGCCGAATGGCCAGGACATGGGGGCCAATCCGCGGCCGTTGCGCGATCACGGTGACATCGACGTTGGCGACCCCATAGCCAGCGTCACTCACCTCTCGTAGGGCTGCGGCAACAAAGCCCATCGATTCGGCACCTGCCACTTCGGGGGTGTCGACACCGACGAACGAGCCGAGGTCGCCGAGCGCCAGAGCGCCGAGCAAGGCGTCAGTCACCGCATGCGCCACGATGTCGGCATCTGAATGGCCAGCCAAACCTGCCGTTTCGTCGACCAGGTGGCCGCCCAGCAAGAGCGGACGGGCTTCCTCGGCAAACGGATGGACGTCGAATCCTTGGCCAACGCGGACGAGAGGCTGCATGTCAGCAGTTCATCACAGGAAGAGTGCCGCGACGGCGAGGTCGTGAGGCGTGGTGACCTTCATGGCTCGCGCATCCCCGGCACGGCGCGTACCGAGTAACCAGCCATCTCTAGCAGACCGGCATCGTCAGTCGTCACCCTGATGTCTTGCGCATAAACGCTCTGCAGCACCGCAGCCTTGAAACCCTGCGGGGTTTGCACGGCGCGCAAGGTGCTGCGGTCAACGGTCCCTTTGATCTCATCGTGCTCTGGCCCGCGGACGGATTTGATCGTGTCGACGACCGGCAGCACCGGCACGACACCGGGTGCCCCTGCCCGGACCGCGGTGATCACCCGGTCAAACACGGCTGGCGGGGTGAGTGCGCGCGCCGCATCGTGCACGAGGACCACCTCCACCCCTTCTGGCATTGCCGCCAGGCCATTGCGCACAGAGGGGTCCGCTCGTCGCCGCCTGCGACCACAGTGATCTCGGCCCCGGACGCGACGAAGCCCCCGAGCAGCGCCTGGAATTCATCCAGACGCCCCTGGGGGCTACGACGACAATGTATGCGACGTCCGCGACATGAGTGATGCCGTGGACTGCCCGGACTAACAGACTGACTCCGGCTAGCTCAACAAGAGCCTTGGGTTTGCCAGCACCTAGTCGAGTGCCCTGGCCTGCTGCGACCAGGATGACTCCAACGCTCAGGACGCGAGAACCTCGTCAAGCGTGGCCTCTGCCTTGTCCTCATTGGTCTTTTCCGCGAGCGCCAACTCTGACACCAGAATCTGACGCGCCTTGCTCAGCAAGCGCTTCTCACCAGTGGACAACCCACGGTCCTTGTCGCGACGCCAGAGGTCGCGAACGACCTCGGCGACCTTCACGACATCACCAGAAGCAAGCTTTTCGAGGTTTGCCTTGTAGCGGCGCGACCAGTTGGTCGGTTCCTCCGTGTGCTCTGCGCGCAAAACCTCAAAGACCTTGTCGAGGCCCTCACGGCCGACGACGTCCCGGACTCCGACGAGATCGCAGTTATCTGCTGGGACCTCAATGGTGAGGTCCCCTTGGGCTACCTTGAGCTTGAGGTATAACTTCTCCTCGCCCTTAATGGTGCGGGTGTTCATTTCTTCGATGAGAGCCGCACCGTGGTGCGGGTATACGACCGTCTCGCCGACCTTGAATGTCATCTTTAGTTAGCCCCTTTCGCGGACCCCAAGAATAACACGCGTGAAGTAGATCACTAAATAACATCACTGTCATTTAGGCAGGTCAACGCCCCGCTGCGGGAGCAGGCCTCGACCCGGTAAGGTATTGTCCGTGACCTCGAAATCCACTGCTTCCAGCCCGCGCGCTCGTTTCATTGCCGTGACATCGTCGCTGGTCATGGCTTTGGGCCTGAGCGCCTGCCAGGTGAACTCACCCATCACCACTGACCTGCAATACGCAGCAGCCGATGGCCCAAACTTGCAAACCGAGGGCGTCTCTATTGATGGGATGGCTATCATCAGCGCAGGTTCTGGGTCTGCTGGCATCCTCGCAGGTGCGGCCGTTAACGAAACCGACGAGGACGTTTCAATCGTCATTTCGCTCACCTCGCAGGACGGCCCCATGCAGTTGGAGCCTACGGTCGAGGTGGGGCCGCATTCGCTGCAACGGCTTGACGATGTCAGCGGCGACTTCGCTAACGCCGTCGCAGTTGACTCGGTCGACGTCATCCCGGGCACCCTGGTCGAAGCACAGTTCGAAACGTCTACCGGCGAGATCGCTTCAGCCCGGATCCCCGTGCTGCTCCCGGAAGGCCCATTCGAGGTCTACGCAGAAGCACTGGGCTATGAGGCGCCGGTCGAGGAAGAGGGCGCTGGGGAAGACCGCTAAGGGGCTGCCTGGCATACAAAAACCGGCCACCGCATCGTGCGGCAGCCGGTTTTTTTGTCCCCTCAGAAACTCCTGAGGGCTCGTGCGTTCTCTATCAGCTGTCGCGCACCGGGGCGGTGCCACGCGCGCTGGCTGCTGTGCGCATCTCCAGAGCCTCATCCAGATTGACCTCGTCGTGCCACTCGCCGGTCACTAAGTAGACAACGCGGTGTGCCACCGAGACCGCGTGGTCACCGAATCGCTCGTAGTAACGACTGAGCAAAGTGGCGTCGATGGCAGCCTCGGTGCCCGAGGTGAACTCCTCAGATAAGAGCACTCGGAAGACCTCTCGATGCAACTCATCCATCCGGTCATCCTGGGTTTTCAATGTGGCGGCCCCAGCCAGATCGTTGCTGGCGATGATGGCACCAGTCTTGATCACCATCTGCTCGGCGATGGACGCCATCTCCAAAAAACTCCGCGCAGTGCTGGCGGGATGGATGACTCTGGGTAGCGCAACCGAGCAACCTTGGCGACATGCCGAGCCAGGTCGCCCATCCGCTCCAAGTCCGAGCTCATACGCATGGACGTGACGAGGATGCGCAGATCGGTGGCGACCGGCTGTTGACGCGCCAAAGTGTCCACCGCTCGGTTGTCGAGATCCCGACGGATGGCATCAATGTGCTCATCCGCAGTGATGACGCTCTCGGCGAGCTCCAAATCGGCGTCCATCAGAGCCTGAGTCGCGCGGTTCAAAGCTGATGCAGTCAGACGGGTCATCTCGACCAACTGATCAGAGATAAAGGCCAACTCTTCATGAAATGCCGTACGCATGGTGCTCCCTTTCGAATATCGACGTAACGCACCGTGTCAGGGGCACGTGAACGAGATGCCGACGCTAAGTGAACTCTCGGATACGAGGTGGAGGCTAGGCGGCCACAGAGCGAAATCCGTCGTTATTGGGTCGTATGGTGATCGTATGACTCCATGGACCGCCGCCGCGCTAGGCGTGCTGGTTGGCGCCATCTTGGGCGCTCTTTTGCTGATCCTCATTCGGGGCCAGCGTAACGAGTCGCCCGCCGAATCTGGCGAAACCCCGATCCGCTGCCAGCCGGCGTGACCGAAGTGCTCGACGCCCTCTCGACCGGCGGGCTCGTGGTTGACTCCACCGGACGCGCGCTCACCTCCACATCTGCAGCCCGGGCCTACGGTTTGGTGCACGGCCCAAACTTGGTGCACTCGAGCTAAAGCAGCTAGCACGCGAAGTGAGCGCCGATGGGCAAACTCGCGAGACCGAATTGGATCTCGCCCGCGGTCCTTTGGCCAGGGTCGACTGCTGGCAGGAGTTCGGGCCGCGCTGCTGCCCGATGGCCTGGTGCTGATGCTGGTCGAAGACCATACCCAGGCTCGTCGAGTCGAAGAAGCAAGGCGCGACTTTGTCGTCAACGTCAGCCATGAACTCAAAACACCTGTTGGCGGTCTTTCGCTGCTCGCCGAGGCGGTCGCCGAAGCCAACGAAGACCCCGAAGCGGTCAAGCGGTTCGCCAAGCGAATGCAACGCGAGACGAAGAGGCTCTCTCGCTTGGTCAGCGAAATCGTGAACTTGTCACGGTTGCAGACCGCAGACCTGATGAATCCGCTGGTCATTGTCGATGTCTCAGCGTGCGCCCGAGAGGCCGCGGACGATACGCGTCTGGTCGCCTCCAAACGGCGCATCAGTGCGGTGTGCGCTACCCCCTCAGCAGGGCTGCGTGTCTATGGAGATGCCGAGTTGATCTCGACCGCTATCCGCAACCTCGTCACCAACGCTGTCGCCTATTCAGCGGATGGCACTCGTATTTCGGTTGTCTCTCGGCGCGTCGACGACACAGTGGAGGTTGCGGTGTCAGACCAGGGCAGCGGCATACCGGAGCGGGATCTGGAGCGAATCTTTGAGCGCTTCTATCGTGTGGACCCGGCCCGCTCCCGGGCAACCGGCGGCACCGGCTTGGGCCTATCGATCGTGAAGCACATTGCCTCGAACCATGGCGGCGAAGTGGTGGTGTGGAGTCAAGAAGGACATGGTTCGACCTTCACCTTGCGCTTGCCCGGTATCGTCAATGATGATCGCGAGGTGGGTGCCGCAGCACCGCCGCACTCACGCCCTGGTGTCACCCTGGTCCCTAGTGCCGAAGTCGGCGCTGACCCCAACCGCACTTCGTCACAGTTGACGTCCGTTGTTCCCCTGTCCCCTGGCCGGAAGATGAACAGATGACCCGCATCTTGGTGGTGGAAGACGAAGAATCGTTTTCCGACCCACTTTCGTATTTGCTCGGCAAGGAAGGCTACGACGTCTCAGTCGCCGAGACCGGACCAGCCGGCCTGGAAGATTTCGACCGCAATGGCGCAGATCTCGTCTTGCTTGACCTCATGCTGCCGGGCCTGTCGGGAGTCGATGTATGCCGTGCGCTGCGCCAAAAGTCGTCCGTGCCGGTCATCATGTTGACCGCTAAGGACAGTGAGATCGACAAGGTGGTCGGTCTCGAAATCGGCGCTGACGACTACGTGACCAAGCCCTATTCGAGCCGTGAGTTGCTCGCTCGGATCAAAGCTGTGTTGCGCCGTCAGGTTGAGCCTGAAGAGTTGGTGCCAGCCACCATCGAGAGTGGGCCGGTCCGGATGGATGTTGATCGGCACCACGTGAGCGTGCGCGGAGAGAATGTCTCACTGCCCCTCAAGGAGTTTGAACTCCTGGAGATGCTGTTGCGCAACACCGGTCGCGTCCTGACCCGGGGGCAACTCATTGATCGAGTCTGGGGCAGCGACTACGTCGGGGACACCAAGACCCTGGATGTGCACGTCAAGCGGTTGCGGGCCAAGATCGAAGTCGACCCGTCCAATCCGGAGTTGATTGTGACGGTCCGCGGTTTGGGCTACAAGTTTGAGACTGCGTAAACCAGAACACAAGAATGAGCCCCGGTGGATTTCCACCGGGGCTCATTCTTTGTCTAGCTCAGCCAGGGACTACTTGCCCTGGTTGGCGACTGCCTTGATGGCATCTGCGGCAGCGTCGGCGTCAAGGTAGCGACCGCCGGGGGTGACCGGCTTAAAGTCTGCATCCAACTCATACACCAACGGGATGCCGGTGGGGATGTTCAGGCCAGAGATTTCGTCGTCGCTGATCCCGTCCAAGTGCTTGACCAAGGCGCGCAGGCTGTTGCCGTGGGCTGCGACCATGACGACCTTGCCGTCAGCGAGGTCGGTGGTGATGTCGGACTCCCAGTAGGGCAACATCCGGACGATGACGTCCTTGAGGCACTCGGTGCCGGGCAGGTCGTCGCCGAGGTCCGCATACCGAGGATCGTTGGCCTGGGAAAACTCCGAGTCCGCCTCGATGACCGGCGGTGGTGTGTCGAACGAACGACGCCACAGCATGAATTGCTCTTGGCCGTACTTGTCCCGGGTGGCTGCCTTGTCCAGGCCCTGCAGAGCGCCGTAGTGACGCTCGTTCAGCCGCCAACTGCGACGCACCGGAATCCAGTGTCGGTCCGCAGAGTTCAGCGCCGAGTTAGCGGTGTTGATCGCACGACGAAGCAGCGAGGTGTGCAGCACGTCGGGCAGGATGCCCTCGGCTACCAGGAGTTCGCCAGCGCGCGCGGCTTCTTCCTTGCCGGTGTCCGACAGTTCGACGTCGACCCAACCGGTGAAGAGGTTCTTGGCGTTCCACTCGCTTTCGCCGTGGCGAAGGAGGATGAGGTGTGGGTTGCTTCCGCAGTCATGCAGGCAAGTCTAGTCAGACTCGCCTTCCTCGCTCAGCAGGTGCGCGAATGCCGCGAGATTGGCCTTCGACTCTCCCCGGGAGGTCCGCCACACCCACTCGGTGCGCATCGCAGACATAAAGCCCAAGGCCAGCAACTCGTTAAACGGCTCGTCACAGGCGCTGAGGACCGCGCCGAGCAGTTCGTCAAGGGAACGCGCATCAACCGAGGTGATCGGCATCTGCCCGGCCAGATAGACATCCCCTGTGCTGTCGATTGCATAGGCCAAACCAGGCAGACGCAGATTGCGACGCATCAAATAGCTGTAGACCCCCAGGTGGTTCTCATCCGGGTTGCGGATCACAAAAGCCCGCACCCGCATGATCCGGCGACGCACGAGGAGCGAGACCACGGTCTTGAGTTTGCGCTCGCCCGGCAGAATCGCGACCACTTCACCGGTGCGTGAGCCTGCCTCCCACTCCACGCCCAACTCAGTGAGATGTTCTTGGATTAGATGAACTGCAACATTTGCCTCGGTCATGGAACCACCGCCGTCGGGATATCGGTAAGGGAAGCAGAGCCGTTAATGGGCGCACCAGCGCGTTCAGCGCAGGCCAAGCGATAGACCGCCAGCAGGTCATCGACCGAACGATCCCAGCCAAACTCGGCGGCATGCTCGGGCGCCCGGGCTGCGAGGGCTGCCATTTTGTCGGTGTCAGCGAGCGTTTCGCCAATGACCCGAGCCCAGTCCTGCGGGTTGTGACCATCAACCAAAACTCCGGCGTCGCCGACGGCGATAGGCAGACCACCCACGCGGGCCGCAATCACTGGAGTGCCACTGGCCAGGGCTTCTATAGCAACGAGGCCAAACGACTCGCTGTGCGAAGGCACGATCGCTAAGTCTGCGGATTGATACCACCGCGCCAACTCAGGCCGCGAGACTGGCGGTTGGAAACGAACGTTGTCGCTCAAGCCCAGCTCGGCGACGAGTTCTTGCAACGACTCGGGGTGCTCGAGGCCAGAGCCAGATGGGCCACCAAGGATGGCCACGACAAGACGGTCGCGCAGTTCCGGCTGCCGCTTGAGCAACTCTGCGGCTGCCCGCACCAACACGTCGGGGGCCTTGAGCGGCTGGATGCGGCCAACAAACAGCAAAACCACGTCATCGTGATTGAGGCCGAGATGCTCGCGGGCAGTGCGTTGGTCGCCGGGGTAAAGACCTCCAGGTCGACACCTGGGTGGACCACGTACACGCGCAGCGGATCAGCGTCATACAGGTCCATGAGTTGTGAGGCTTCGAGGTTGGTGTTGGCAACCATCGTGGAGGCCGCTTGAACGACTTGAGCCTCACCAATTTCGCGGCCCATCGGCTCGGCACGGTCACCTTCAGCGAGTTCCGCATTCTTCACCCTGGCCATCGTGTGCATGGTGTGGACCAGCGGGATGTTCCACCGGTCGGCCGCCAGCCAGCCCACCTGGCCCGAGAGCCAGTAGTGCGAGTGCACCAGGTCATACCAGTGCTCGGGTTGGGCCATTGCGGTGCGCATCATGCCTGCGGCGAAGGCGCACAGTTGGCCGGGCAAATCGTCTTTGGCCAATCCTTCATAGGGACCGGCTGGGATGTGGTGCACCAAAACCCCGGGTGCTAGCTCCACAACTTCGTCTTGGGCACCATCGGTCGCCCGGGTGAAGATCTCGACTTCCACGCCGCGCTGAGCCAGCCTGCGGGCCGTCTCCACGACATACACGTTCATCCCGCCGGCATCCCCCGTGCCCGGTTGCTCCAGTGGAGACGTGTGGACGCTCAGCATCGCGACCCGCTTGGGGCACCCCGAATTCGTCTGCTGAATCACGTTTTAAGTTTCGCACGGCACTAATCTGGACTAATGAGCGGTCCTTCTCGGCCCCTGGGAACCATCACCCGGGGCACCACCAATCCCAACCGGCTGCGACGCGTCGACCGGTGGATGGAGTATGCGTTCGCGCCCTCTTGCGCCAGGCCAGCAGCCCGCCGTGGGTCGTGGACCTGGGGTATGGCGCGTCCCCGGTGACCGCGGTGGAGTTGGCTCGGCGGATGCGCGCCGTGCGCCACGATGTGCGGTTGCTCGGCTTAGAGATTGACCCGCAACGCGTGAAGGATGCGAACTGGGCCCAGGACCCGCCGGCGCGACAATTTGCGGTGGGCGGCTTTGAGATCCCGATGCCACACGGCGAACGGCCACTCCTGGTCCGGGCCTTCAACGTTCTTCGTCAGTATGACGAGTCGCAAGTTCGCGCAGCCTGGGACCAGATGGTTGCTCGGTTGGCTCCAGGTGGCGCCGTCGTCGAAGGCACCTGCGATGAGATTGGCCGCCTGTCGACGTGGGTGCACTTGCGTGCGGCCGCCCCAGGGCGACCGATCAGGTTGCGGCCGAGGCAGTCTCGCTGAGTTTGGCCTGGCACTTGAAGTCACTTGCTGATCAGCGCATCACCGCGCCGTCGATGATTGCCGAGCGGTTGCCGAAAGCCCTGATTCACCGAAATGTGCCTGGCGAGCCGATCCATCGCGTGATGCAGGCGATCGATCAGATGTGGGAGCGGTCAGCGCCGATGGCCAGTTATGCCGTGCAACAGCGGTTCATAGCGACCGCCCAGGCGATGCGCGACGCGGGGTGGCCGGTGCTAGATGGGCCGAAACGCTGGCGCAACGGTGAGATCACCTTTGCCTGGTCAGCGGTCGAGCCGAGCTCCTAAGGGCCGTTCTGCGGGGGTGACTACTTCTTGCGGGGTGACTACCAGGGCCCGTATGGGCCGTTGTTTTGACCGCCACCACGGCCACTGGCTGCGCTGACCGCGGGCCGCACGTCTGCTAAATAGACAGCAGCGGCGACCACACCTAGCAAGCCAAACAGGTTGAGCGGGCTGAAGACCGTCAAAAATCCGAAGATCGCACCGAGGCCGGTGATCCCCACCCATTTGGGTTTAGACAGCTTTCCGGCGGCGATGAAGGCATCCGCGCGCTGGGTGGCGGCATGAATAAGTGCCCATAGCTCTAACCCCAAAAGGCCGCTCCCAGGACAAGGATGACGAGGCTTTGGGCGCTACCGATGAGACTCATGCTCCTAGCCTACGTTGCCCCACTAGCTATCCACGATGACAGTGAATGGCCCATCGTTGACCAACTCGACCTGCATGTCCGCGCCAAAGACCCCGGTGGCAACGTCAAGGCCGCGAGCGCGTAGTTGATCAGCCACCGCGTCCACGAGAGGCTCAGCGACGTCTCCAGGCGCTGCAAGCCCCCAGGAGGGACGGCGGCCCTTGGTCGTCTGCCCGTACAACGTGAATTGGCTAATCACCAGCACGCCGGCACCTGCATCGGTGACGCTAAGCTCGCCCGGCATGATCCGTAACTCGGCGATCTTGCGCACTGTTGTCGCAACATCTTCGGGCCCATCGTCGTGGGCGGCGGCAACGAGCGCCACCAGCCCAGGGCCGGGCAGCTCCCCGACGACGTCGCCCTCAACAACAACGCGGGCCCGGGTGACCCGCTGAATAACGCTGCGCATCGTTACAGGTCGAAGGCTTCGACGGCACCGACTCGCTCGCCGTGACCCATCACTGGCTCATCGGCAACCTTGGCCAAGACACCGTCGGGGTCTTCGAGGCCCATGGCGCGCAAGGCTGCCATCGTGACAACCGTGCGAGCCCGGTGTGAGCCGTCAGCGATCTTGACCGCCAAGCCGCGCCCATCGGGCAGACCAACGGCATAGACCGCTTCGGCGCCATCCTTGGCAATGAGTCCAGGCACCCCGCTAATCAACTCAGCGACATCGCGGCCAGTGCCAGAAAGCCACAAAGGATGTTGGCGCATCGAGTCAGCAACGCGGCCCTCATCCGACTCCGGATCGGCAGCCGCCAAGGTCCCGAACCCACGAGCCAGGCCCAACGGGCTCAAGGCCATCACCGGGGCACCACAGCCGTCGATTCCGATCGCCGAAATGGCCTCGCCGGTCAACTCAGTCAGGGTCTGTGCCATCAACTGCTGCAACGGGTGCGACGGGTCGCGATAGGTCTTGAGGTCCCACCCCGCGATGACGCACGTGGCCAACATGGCGGCATGCTTGCCCGAACAGTTTTGGGCAACCGAGCTTGGCTCGCGGCCAGCGGCGAGCCACTCTTGCTTGGCTGGCTCATAGCCGGGGATATCTGGGGTGTTCTGCAGAGCAGACTCCTCGAGGCCAACGGTGGCCAGGATGCGCCGAGCGCCCTCGCGGTGGAAATCTTCACCGTTGTGGCTCGCGGAAGCCAAAGTCAGCAACTCATCGGTGAGTTTCAGACCGGCCCGCAGCATGGCGACGGTCTGCATCGGTTTGTTGGAAGACCGGGAAAGATCGGCACGTCAGCCTCGCCCCGGACCAGCGTGACACCGCCTTCAGGGTCTGTAGCCACCACCAGGCCGTGATGTACGGACTCGACAAAGCCAGACCTGCTGTACGTGGCGACCACTGGTGCGCGGGCCAACAAACTGGTCACTGCCTCGGCGGAAAGCCCGTTGTCATCGTGTGCGGGGGACATCGTTGTCTCGGTCACGACCCCACCCTAAATCAGTCTGCCCTCGCTGCCGACCGGCGATCCTTGATGCCCAACATTTCTCTGGCTTGCGCACCCGACATCGGTGGGCGTTGCAACTCGTGGGCAATGTGGGCCGCTCGGGCAACCAACTCCATGTTGTGATCAACTTGGCGGCCCCGCATGAACATCAGGTTGTCTTCCATCCCGACTCTCAGGTGCCCTCCCATAGCGAGCGCACCAGCCACGATGGGCAGATGGGCGCGGCCTATCCCGGTGGCAGACCAACTCGTCACTTCGGCTGGCAGAGCGGCCACTCCGGCGGCAAGCGCTTGCACCGTCCCCGGCATACCGCCTGGCACACCGGTGACAAAGTCGACGTGCACCTTGCCGCCATATGGCAAGCCGTGAGCGTCAATCAGGCGGCGCAGGGCAGCAACATGGCCCAGGTCAAACAGCTCAAACTCCGGCACGACCTCACGCTCTTGGGCCTGCACATACAACTCGCTGATGAAGGGTAGGGATTCATAAACACGCCATTGCCGAAATTTACGGTGCCGCAGGTGAGGCTGCACGAGTCTGGCTCGGCGTCGAGCACCTTCAGTCGGTCTTCAAGGGGTCGTGCACCGAGCCACCGGTCGATAACTGGACGATCAGGTCGGTGCTCTCTCGGACCGCGTCGACTGCCGCTTTGAGATAGCCGTGATCCAGCGTGGGCTGATGGTTGGCATCTCTAATGTGCAGATGGATCAGCGTCGCGCAGGCGGCTTGGCAAGAGATCGCCGTCTCGACGATTTCTTGCAGAGTGGTCGGCAACTGCGGGAAATCGCTCTTGGCGGTCTCAGCCCCGGTTGGGGCCACCGTGATCATCGTTGACGCGGACATACCCCTTGCATACCACCAGCGCCCGACACACCGCAGGTGATCTGCGACGCTGCCCCTGGGTTTAGGGCGTGACGATCACGGTTTGAGCCGCGCTGGTGGCGTCCGAAAGCAACTCCAACTCGGGGTCGAGGTTGCGCTTGACCACGGCGAGCGCGATCGGCCCATCGGTGTGGTGTCGTGCCACCGTCGTCAGTCGCCCAATGGTGCGATCGCCGGAGGTTAGCTCGGCTCCCGCATCCGGCAAGGTATGCCCGGACCCATCCAGGTGCAAAAACACCAGTCGGCGGGGTGGGCGGCCCAAGTTGTGCACGCGGGCCACCGTCTCTTGACCCCGGTAGCAACCCTTGTGCAGGTGAACGGCGGTGCGCAGCCAGTCGAGTTCATGCGGGATGGTCCGGTGATCGGTGTCCACGCCGACGCGGGGTCTGTAGGCCTCAATGCGCAGCGCTTCGGCAGCCCACAGTCCAGCCAACGGCCGCTCGCCAACAGCCTGCTCCAGTTGCTCACGCGCCACGATCAACTCACGCCACATCCGCCCGGCGGCCGGATGCTCGGCTTCGCTGGGCCCATACGCGACGCTGTCGCCAACGATCCGCGGCCAGGCATCAACCCAGGCCATCGACTCCCCCGCCACCGACTCAGCGCCCATCGGTTCGCCCAACACGGCGTAGTCATCGGTGACGTCGGTGATCTCAACACGCAACATGAAGCGCATCTTGTTGAGCCACTCCATCACGGCAGGGACAGCGTTGGGCTCGGTGGTCATCCACAACGTATTTTCACCATCATCGACCACATGCAGGGCGTGCTCAATGTGGCCCTTGGGCGACAGGATCAGCGTCTCAGCACTCGTGCGAGCTGGCAGATTCGTCAACATCTGAGTGGTCAACGAGTGCAGCCAACTGAGCCGATCCGGACCGGTGATCGTCAAGACCCCGCGGTTCGACAGGTCGACACAGGCCAGGCCCTCTTCGAGAACTCGCTGCTCGCGGTGCGGGTCGCCATAGTGTGCCGCGACGCCAGCATCGGTGCCCACGTCTTCGACGGCACCAGGGCGGTTGAGCAGGGGTGAGCGACGGACGGGGGCTTCTACGGCAGGGTCGTTCACGAGGGCCTTTCGGTGGTTAATGCTTGGCAATCGCGGCATCGGCCGTGAATTGCCATATGGGTTACATCTGCTTCAAAGCTAAATCGGGTCCAAAGATTCCGCACGAAGTCATCAGCGATCTGATGGTCGGCCTCAATCACCGCTCCGCACTCCCGGCATACCAGGTGCAGGTGTTCGCCATGATGAGGCAGGTTGAAGGATGGAGCGCCATGGTCAAGGTGGGTGTGGCGCACCAGGTCGGCGCTGGCCAAGGCCTCAAGATTTCGATAGACCGTGGAGGCCGGTAGTGGCGTTTCACCATCCTGATTGACCGAAGCTGTCAGTTGCTCCGGTGTCGCGTGCCCCACATTTAGCAGGGCACTCAGGATCCGACGCCGAGGCTGAGTCAAGCGCAGCCCCGATTCGCTGACCTGCCCGTATACCGCTTCTAGCGCCTCTTTTGAGGGGCTAGGTAGATCTGGGGAGTGCGACACACATCCCACCGTAGCCGCCCTAACAGCCCACAACCATCCTGTTCACACAGCCTACTCCCAGGCAGGAACCTACAATCGCGGTATGAGTGAAGCAGGCAGGCGCACGCGGGGCCCTCGGCGTCGGTTGCGCCGAACGGCCATTATCTTGGTCACCGTTTTGGCGTTGGGTGTCGTCGGCACCGCAGCCGGTTATTTGGCGTTCCTGAACTGGCGAGTCAACGACAACATCGCCTACGACCGGCTGCTACCGGACGACGAAATGACCGGCGAGGATGGCGCAAAGGTCTTGCCTGTTCCGATGGAGCGCCCCGCTAGCGCCGGCGATGCGCTCAACTACCTGATCATCGGCTCAGACAGCCGCGACCTCGACGAAGAGCGCGGCCGCTCCGACGTCATTGTCGTCGCGCACGTCTCGGACGAGCGCGACCGGGTCGACCTGATTCACTTCCCGCGCGACTACTTCGTCGACATCCCGGGCTCGGGCGACAAAAACAAGATCAATGCGTCGTACTCCTTCGGCGGCGCACCGCTGCTCGTGGAGACGCTGCAACCGCAACTTGGCGTGCCGATCGATGGTGTTGTCATCGTCAACTTTGAGTCGTTCCAGGCGATGACCGACTCCATTGGCGGGGTCACGGTCAACGTCGCAGAAGCCAGCCCCGGATATCCGGTCGGCGAGATGGAGATGGACGGCGAAACCGGCTTGGCCTTCGTCCGCGAGCGCTATGCGCTGAGCCAGGGCGATATTTCTCGTGGTCAGCGCCAGCAGGCATTCATCAAGGCGATCATGCTGAAGGCCCTGAGCGCTGACACCTTAGGCAACCCGGTCAAGCTTGCCAACTTCGTTGACGCAGCCACCAACAACCTGACCGTTGACGAGAGCCTCGACATGGGCGAAATGCGCTCGTTGGCGTTTGACATGCGCGGTGTCCGTGGCGATGACATCAACTTCATCACCGCGCCGTGGAGTGGCATCGGGGAAAGCTCGTTTGCGGGCTCAATCGTGAACCCGGCCCCGGATCAACTGGAAGTGCTGCAGGAGCACTTAGCGAACGACACCATGGAGGACTACTCCGACCCAGTGTCGCCCACCTCAGGCTTCGGTGGCTAGCCAACCCGCTTGAGCTCGGCCGAGACGTGGCTAGCGTTGGACTCGCCAACGGCGCTCATGTCCATCGCCCACAGCAGGTTGGTGTTGACGTTGCCGTAGAGGCGCGTCGCTGCCGAATACTCCTTAGCTGAAGGGCTGCGAAGCACGCCATCAGTCTTCATCTCGACCTTGGCCGGGCTGGTCTTGCCGTAGTACATCTCGACAATTCCCGTCGGGTGGGTCAGCAGCAGTTCCACTTCGCCGCCGGGGAGTGGACGCCAGAATCCCAACTCGGTGGCAGAGGGGTGGTCTGGTTGCCCTCGCTGTCAAGGATCCAGGTGTGCGACTTCCACTCCAAGAAGGGCCGACCGTCGTGGGTCACTTCGATGACCTGGCCAAAGTTGGCTGACTCGATCGTGGGATAGCCGACAACGCCAGCGCCCTCCCAGCGGCCGATCATCCAGGCCAGTGGGGCGAGGTCAGGGTGCATGTTGGGGTCTAGCTCAAAGGCATTGGACCAGTCTAGGGCTAGGGCAGGGCGTCGGGGACGAGAACGCGCCCCACTGCATACGGCAGCGGTCCGATGATCATCACCGAGGTGACGATTAAGACCAGTTTGGGCCGAGCCGTCGACATCGTCGGCAACCCCACCAAGACGGAGCGCATGGAGTGACTAACTCCGGCGGCCAAAACGCCGACGAGCAAGGTGGCCGTCCAGTCTGCATCGCCCAGATAGCCGACACCGGCGCCGATTGCCCCACCGAGCGCCAGACCGATTGGCACGGTCCAGTCAGACTTCCACCGCAACCGAAGCAGCAAGTCGACTCCGCCACAAAGGCCTGCTGCAACTGCAGCGGCAGCCACCACTACCGCGCCCTCTTCAGTCAAAGTGAGCGGCAACATCAGGACCGAAGCGGTGATGATGACCAGGCCTAACACCACACCGCTGACTGATTCGACGACCCGAGGACGACCATCGCGCCGCAGCAATTGGTGCCCAAGAGCAGCAATCATCGAGACGGAGAGTGCAGCTGGCACCCACAGCAAATAGGGGTGTTCTTCTCGGGTCCACACGCTGTAGATCAGCACTGCCCCACCCAGGAGGAGGACACCGCGGGTGCCGCGAGGGGTTGGCAGCGATGATGCCCCAGCCCACCCCAAGCCATGACCAGCACCCCGAGACCCAAGGTCAGAGCCAGAAACGTTGGTCCCGCCAAGGCGCTAACAGCCAGCAAAGCGCCCCAAACGGCAGTGCCTATGGCGATCTGCAGCCCGGTGGACTTGGTCAACGTTGGTTCGGACACGCCCCCATTATTGGTCACATCAAGCCTGGATTGGCTACTGGGCACGTTCTAGCGAGGTGCTTGGAGCACTATCCTGGAGCACATGGCCGAAATGGCTCTCCTCACACCAGGCAGCACTGAAGGTGCGGTGCTGCGAGTTCTGCCTGCCCTGGACTTACTGCCACACCGGGTCCGCGTGGAGAATTTGGATCCCGCCACCTTGCTGCACGGCCCCGAGCCAGACTTCATCCTGATCGATGCCACCACCAACCTGACTGCGGCCCGATCTGCGCTGCGCACGATCAACACCATGGGCACGTGGGACGCCGTGTTGGGTGTTTTTCAAGAGGCCGGGCTGATGGTGGTGGATGACCAGTGGTTCGTTGACGACCTCTTGCTCACCTCAACTGGCCCCGCCGAGGTTGAAGCCCGCCTGCGCTTGGCCAGTAGGCGATCCGGCACGTCAACTCGAAACGCTGACCCAACTGGCCCCATCAAGGTGGCCGATGTCGTCGTCGATGAGTCCAGCTGGACCGTTCGCGCCGGTGGCCAACCCCTTGACCTAACTTTTAAGGAGTTCGAGTTGTTGAAGTACTTGGTCCAGCACCCAGGTCGAGTGGTCACTCGTGAGCAGTTGCTACAAGAGGTTTGGGGCATGGACTACTACGGCGGCACTCGCACCGTCGATGTGCATATTCGTCGCCTTCGGGCGAAACTCGGCTCTGAACGCGAATCGCTAATCGGCACCATCCGCAACGTTGGCTATCGCTTTGCTGGCTCTCGCTCTGTCGAGTAGTCCCGCCCAGCGCAGCCCAAAGGAGTACGCATGGAAATCCTCACCGAATCCGCTCTAGAGCCCAAGGTCGGCGCCGATGTCTTGTCCGTGGCCGTTCGTGCCGCCACCTTTGATGGGGTCAAGCCACTGTCCGAGCAAACAGTCTTAGATATCGGCCGGATGCCTGCTGAGGTTGCCAGTGATGCGCAAAACCGGCACTTGGTCGTCGTTGACCAGCCAGGTGAAATCAATGCCTCGGTCCTGGCCTATGCCCACCTTGAGCGTGGCGAGGGTGAGGCCGCGAGCGCTGAAATCGTGGTGCATCCAGATCACCGACGTCAGGGGCACGGCGGTGCGTTGCTGAAGGCTTTGCGTGAGTTGTCCCCGAAGGTCCGAGTGTGGTCGCACGGTCAGACCGATGCTGCAAAGGCTTTCGCCGAACACTTTGACCTGCAGGTAGTGCGCGAATTGCTGCAAATGTCCAGGCCGCTGGGGCCGATGCGCCGCCCTTGGCGGAGGTGTCATTGCCTGACGGATTTTCTGTGCGCTCCTTTGAGGTCGGCCGCGATGAGCAGCACTGGCTAGCGGTCAACGCCGCGGCGTTTGTCGATCACCCTGAGCAGGGCCGAGTCACCCTGAGCGACCTCAAGGATCGGATCGCTGAGCCCTGGTTTGACCCACACGGCTTCCTGTTGATCGAAGACGGCAACCAATCGGCCGCACGGCTGGCTGCGTTTCACTGGACCAAGGTAGAAGCAGCCGAGCCAGGCTCGAGTCAGCCTGCCGATGGCGAGGTCTACGTCGTGGGCGTCGACCCTGACTATCAAGGACTGGGGCTCGGCAAAGCGGCCACCTTGGCTGGGCTGCACCATTTGCAGGCCTGCCGCCTGCCCGCAGCCAACCTCTATGTGGACGGCGACAACGAAGCTGCTGTGGCGACATACACCAAGCTTGGGTTTGAGCGCAGTGCGCTAGACGTGATGTATGCGCCGTCCGCCAGTGAATGATTGCCCACCATCATTCTGACGAGCGTCTTGCCACGGCGCGTGGAAATGGCAAGATATAGGCATGACCACCGCCTCGGCAGACAGCGGCAGTACCTCAACTCCGACCGAAGAGAAGATCACTGACCCTGAGGCCATGATGGCCTCCAGCGTTGTGCCTGCTCCCCAGGGCCGGGCGCAAACTCAACGCGGGGCGAACGGCAGATTCGTCAAGGCTGAAGAGCCCGAGTCCGAGTCAGACCCGGATGTTTTGCCTGATGGGCGCTTCTTGGACCGCGAAGTCTCGTGGCTGCAATTCAATGAGCGTGTGCTCCAATTGGCGGCTGACCCCAACTTGCCGCTGCTGGAGCGCGCCCGCTTCTTGGCGATCTTCGGCGGCAACCTCGATGAGTTCTTCATGGTGCGGGTTGCTGGTCTCAAGCGGCGGATCGCCACCGGCATCGCTGGGCGCTCAGCCGCCGGCCTCGAACCGCGCGAGGTGTTGGAAGAGATCAGCGTCGGCGCACACCGGTTGATGGATTTGCACGCAGCCATGTTTGCCGAGGTCATCGCCCCGCAACTGGTTGAAGAAGGCGTCACCATCGTGCCGTGGGATGACACCACGGACGAAGAGCGCGAAGAGTTGGCAGAGCTGTTCCGCAGCACCGTCTATCCGGTGCTGACGCCGCTGGCAGTGGACCCGGCGCACCCTTCCCCTACATCTCCGGGCTATCGCTCAACCTGGCGGTCATCCTGATCAACCACCGCACCGGGCGGGAGCACTTTGCCCGGGTGAAGGTGCCACCGTTGCTGCCCCGGTTTATCCGGCTCAAGTCCAGCGACAGTATGTTCACCAGCCGCTTTGTCATGCTGGAAAAGCTGATCGCTGCGCACCTCGATCAGCTGTTCCCGGGCATGGAGGTCCAAGAGACTTTCACCTTCCGCGTCACTCGCAACGAAGACCTTGAGGTCGAAGAGGATGACGCCGAAAACCTGCTGACGGCGCTTGAGCGCGAGTTGACCCGTCGCCGGTTTGGCCCGCCCGTGCGACTCGAAGTCGTCGAAGACATCGGCGAGCATGTGCTGGACCTGCTGGCACGCGAGTTGCGGGTTAACCCCAGCGAGGTTTACCGGCTGCCAGCTCCACTGGACTTGACCAGCCTCAATACCCTGGCTGACCTGGACCGCACCGAGTTGCGCTTCCCCAACTTTGTGCCCAAGACGCACCCTGAGTTGGCGCCAGTTGAGCGCGCCGCTCCGCCGGATGTTCTCGGCGCGATGCGCAATCGAGACATTTTGCTGCACCACCCCTATGACAGTTTCTCAACTTCGGTGCAGGCCTTTATTGAACAGGCTGCCGCCGACCCGCAGGTGCTTGCCATCAAGCAGACGCTCTATCGCACCAGCGGTGATAGCCCGATCATTGATGCCTTGATCGAGGCGGCTGCCGTCGGTAAGCAGGTGCTGGCCGTTGTGGAGATCAAGGCCCGCTTCGACGAGGAAAACAACATCTCGTGGGCGCGGAAGTTGGAGCGTGCTGGGGTGCACGTTGTGTACGGCATGGTCGGGCTCAAGACGCACTCAAGTTGGCCCTGGTGGTGCGACAAGAGTCTGGCGGGCTGCGGCGCTATTGCCACGTCGGCACGGGTAACTACAACCCCAAGACGGCTCGCCTCTACGAAGACCTTGGCCTGTTGACCTCGGATGACAGCATTGGCGAAGACCTCAGCCGGTTGTTCAACATGCTGTCCGGGATGGCTCCCAAGGCGAAGTTTAAGCGACTGCTGGTGGCCCCGCGTTCCGTGCGCAGCGAGTTGATTCACCGGATCGAAGCCGAAGCTGCGTTGGGGTCTGAGGGCAAGATCGGCATCAAGGTCAACTCAATTGTCGACGAAAGAACCATCGACGCGCTCTATCACGCGTCCTGTGCTGGGGCAAAGGTCAACATCTGGGTGCGCGGCATCTGTGCTCTGAAGCCTGGCGTGCCGGGGCTGAGCGAGAACATCCAAGTGCGCTCGACCTTGGGCCGCTTTTTGGAGCACTCGCGGATCTTCTCGTTTGGCAATGGTGGCGAGCCCGTGATCTACATCGGGTCGGCCGACATGATGCACCGCAACCTCGATCGCCGCGTTGAGGCCCTAGTGCCGATTAGTGACCCGGTGCAGGTTAAGACGCTGACGAAGTTGATGGATCGGGGTTTTAGCGATGAGGTCAGCAGTTGGCAGTTGAATGCGGAAGGCCAGTGGAACCGAGTCCATCTGGGCGAGGATGGTGAGCCACTCGTCGATCTGCAAACTGAGTTAATTGAACGTTATGGAGCACGCCGCAAGCCCGGACGCCGCCGGTGAGTTCAGTGATGAGCCGAGCCGCCGCCTTAGCGCAGGCCACCGAGCCAGCCAAGGCCGCCAAGGCTGGCTCAGTCGTTGAGCCTGCTGCCGCGGTGCGGGCCGCCGGGGTGTTGATCTGGAAGCGCAAAAGTCTGGCTTGCGGGTAGCCGTCGTGCATCGCCCGCAATATGACGACTGGTCTTGGCCCAAGGGCAAGCTGGATCGCGGTGAAGATTCGGCGGCTGCCGCTGAGCGAGAAGCCTTTGAAGAGACCGGCTATCGGGTCCGCTTAGGTCTGCCATTGCCGTTGTCGAACTATCAAATGGTCAAAGGTAGCCGGTCGCTCAGCAAGCGTGTCGAGTATTGGGCGGCCACCGTTGTCGGTGGCTCCGGCCAACTTCTCCACGAGGTTGATGAGGTCAAGTGGCTGAAGCCAGAGAAGGCCCGTGCTCGACTGACCTATCAACGCGATCGAGAGCAGTTGGATGCGCTGGTTGCGGCTGATGCTGAGGACATGCTGGACGTGTGGACCTTTGTGGTGGTTCGGCACGCGCTCGCCGTCAATCGCAAAGACTGGAAGGGCGGGCCTGACATGTTGCGTCCGCTTAACGCCGTGGGCAAGCGCCGCTCGAAAAGCTCATCCCGATCTTGACCGCATATGGCCCGGAACAAGTGCTTAGCTCAACCTCAACGCGCTGCCACGACACGGTGGCTCCGTTCGCACAGCGAGCCTTTATCCCGTTGCGCACCAAGCGTGGGCTATCCGAGGAAGGCTATGACGCCGCTCCGGACAAGGTCGCCAAACACGTCCGGATGACCTTTGAGCGCGGTCGTACGATTGCCTTTTGCACGCACGGGCCCGTCTTGGAAGCAGTGCTTGACCAGCTGAAGCCTCGCTCAGAAGACCCACTGGTCACTCGAACGCTCAAGCGGCTAACCGCGACGAATATGGATAAGGGCGAAATCCTGGCCTGCACTGTCGTCGGCAAGGGCCCCACTGCGCAGATTGTTGCCGTCCGCCGACATCGCATCCCCGCTAGCTCCAGCCCTAACAACCCCAGCAGCGCTATCCCGCAGGCCACCCGCTAACCGCCCCAGCCCTCAGCCCCCAGCAGCGCTATCCCGCGGGCCCCCCTTGGCAAAAGCGCGATTCGCACTTTAGCGCTCAAATCGCGTCTCCAAACATGCGAATCGCACGCATTCATGCGATCCGGCGAGACTGAACTCGACCGGCGGCCCGCTGTGCGGCCGCATGGATCGCAGCTCGCACTTCTGCTGGCCTCGATAGATCGGCCCAAGTGAGCCTCACCATCTCGAGTCCCAGCGCGCGCAGGCCGTCCTCGCGGAGTTTTTCAGCAACGAGGCCATTGCCGCCGTTGTCTGCGTACTTCACCAGGCCATCGAACTCGATAACGGTCCGCTGCGAACGCAGATAGAAGTCAACTCTGGCTAGTCGACCGTTGTCGAGGCGGAACGTGACTTGCGGCTCGAACTCGGAAAATCCCAGCCCCTGGAGCAACCACCGGCACCGCGACTCCCTGGAGATTCCATCCGCCCATCGACGAGTTCGACAACTTGGCGTGGCCGAGCCAGGCCTCGTTCAAAGCGCCCGGCCTTGAGCGCCTCGACGAAAGTGGCGCGCTGTATGCCCGAGGCTGCGAGAGAATCAGCGCTCACTAGGCCTGCCTCGACACCATAGGCATCTGCAACTTGTAGCGCTGCCAACGCATCTCTGACTCGCCACTGCTCCCCGCATACCCCGAGCTGGTCTCTGTCCACCGGCACATGAAAGGCGTGGCGGGCGGTCGAGTGATTGCGGGCACCATGAAGAAGCAACGTATGTGTGCGATCGCTGACCCCGAAGAGCGGCACATCGCGCATAGCTAGGGATGACTGATGGCTGAGCGCAATCGTTCCAGCCGGCTTAGATATCAATGCTGCCTCAGCCCGCACCCGGTGTCGCTGAGACGGCTTAAGCTCATGCCAGTGGGCAGCCCCGACAAGGACGCCAGCCCGCAGCCGCTCGAGTTGCTGGGACCGCACCAGTCTGCGGACTGCATTTCGATCAAGGCCGAGTCGAGTTAGCTCTGCTGTCGTGATCAAGTGACCATGGCTCGCAAGCCAATCTCGAACGTTCGAATCCATCAGTCCACTGTGCCGGGTAGCCACACTGCACCGTTTCGGCTATCCACAACGAACCAGTGGCGAATCGCACAAATGCTCACTGATCGCGCGATTGAACCGGCGAATCGCGCGCGAAAATGCGAATCGCGCTTTTGGTAGGTATGGGCTGGCGGGTATGTGGGTATGGGCTGGTGGGTATGCGGGGCGCGGGGCCAGGTGGGTATGCGTGGGCGCGGGGCCAGGTGGGTATGCGTGGGCGGGGCTAGCCGAAGCGGCCGGAGATGTAGTCCTCGGTGGCCTTCTCAGCCGGGTTGTTAAAGATGCGCTGAGTGTCCCCCATCTCGACCAGCTGGCCGGGCTTGCCGGTGGCTTCGAGGTTAAAGAAGCCAGTGCGGTCAGACACCCGGGCGGCTTGCTGCATGTTGTGCGTGACGATGACGACCGTATATTCCTGCTTCAACTCATCGATCAGGTCCTCAACGGCCAGCGTCGAGATCGGGTCGAGAGCCGAGCAGGGCTCATCCATCAGGATCACCTGCGGCTGCACCGCGATCGCACGCGCGATGCACAAGCGCTGCTGCTGACCACCCGAGAGGCCAGAGCCTGGCTTGTCGAGCCGATCCTTGACTTCACCCCACAGGTTGGCTCCGCGCAGCGACTTCTCCGCCAACTCATCGCCAGCAGCGACCGAGATGCGCTTGCTGTTGAGCTTCACACCAGCGAGCACGTTCTCTTTGATCGACATCGTCGGGAACGGGTTGGGCCGCTGAAAGACCATTCCGACCTGGCGGCGCACATCCACGGGGTCCACGCCACGGGCATAAAGGTCCTTGCCGTCGACGAGCACTTGGCCCTTCACCCGGCCGCCGGGGATGACTTCGTGCATCCGGTTCAGCGTGCGCAAAAGGTTGACTTGCCACAACCCGATGGGCCAATAAAAGCCGTCACCGAGCGTGCCTCGATGGTCATGCTGACGTCCTGAACGGCGTGGAAATTGCCATAAAAGATGTTTAGGTCGTTGACGTCAATCTGCTTCGACATAAGTGTCAGTCTCCCAGGGGTTCTAGCGGCCGGACTTCTTCGGAGCGAAGAGTCTGGCGATGAGGCGTGCGGTGAGGTTGAGGGTGACCACAATCAGCACCAGGATCAACGCGGCAGCCCAAGCTCTCTCCAAGCTCGGGTCGCGGAATCCGGGGTTGAGTGGCTTGGTGAACATCTCGTAGGCATAGACGGCGAGCGTCTGAATCGGCCCAGAGATCGGGTTGGTGTTGAGGGCGTAGAACCCGCCCACGGCGACAAGTAGGGGCGCCGTCTCACCGATAACGCGCGCGATGGCCAAGGTGATCCCCGAGGCCAACCCGGAGGCAGCCGTCGGCAGCACGACCTTGTAGATCACCCGCCACTTCGGCACACCAGCGCCAGCGCAGCCTCACGCAACTCGTTCGGCACAATTCGCAGCATCTCTTCGCTGTTGCGCACGACGGTCGGCATCATCAGCACAGCCAGGGCGATGGCCCCCGCGATGCCGTTCTTGGTGCCCACCCCAAAGATCGAGCCAAACAGCGCAAAAGCAAACAGCCCAGCCACGATCGAAGGAATGCCGGTCATCACATCGACAAAGAACCGAATCGCCTTGCTCAGCCGGGTCCCCTGCGCATACTCCACAAGGTAGATCGCGGTGAACATGCCAATCGGCACCGAGATGATTGTCGCGATCGCCGTGATCTCCAGCGTGCCGATGATCGCGTGATAGGCCCCACCGATAAAATCCGCATTGCCGTCAAAATAGTTTTGGTCGTTGAGACCGGTCACGCCATTCATCGTCTGATTGAGGAACGCCGAGCTAAACGCCCGCATCGCGCCATTCGAGACGACCGTCCACAGCAGCGAGATCAGCGGCAACAACGCGATAGCAAACGCGCCATAGATCAGACCGCGCATCAACTGATCGAGGCCCACGCGGCTGCCGGCTGTCGCCCTAAAACTTAGGTATGCGGTGAGCAAGTAAGCCAGGTAGCCCAACACCAAGCCCAGGGCCAAGTTCAAGGCGAATCCGGCGATGGACGCAACGGCCAAGCCAACTCCGACAGCGACCCAGACGAGATGCTGTGGCGCGGTGCGAACTTCTGAGGGCTCAATGCCTTCAATGGGCGTCGAGCGCTGCGAACGCTTGTGCGTTGAGGTGCTCATCAGTTAGCTCCTGAGAACTCGGATCGCTTATCCACAATCCATCGGGCAAACAAGTTGACCGCCAAGGTGATGACAAAGAGGACGAGGCCGGCTGCGATCAACTCAGATAGGCGCAGACCCGAAGCCTCGGGGAAGTTCAGCGCGATCTCCGATGGGATCGTCGCATTGCCGGAGCCGATGAGGTTCAACGTGAAAAGCCCAGGCGAGAGGATGATCGTCACGGCCATCGTCTCGCCAAGCGCCCGGCCAAGGCCGAGCATCGTGCCGCCGATGACACCTGGCTTGCCAAACGGCAACACCGCGGTCTGGATCATTTCCCACTTCGTCGCGCCGAGCGCCAAAGCTGCTTCTTCGTGCAACTGGGGTCTGCAAGAACACTTCGCGTGACACGGAGGTAATGATCGGCAAGATCATCACGGCCAAGACGAGGGAAGCGGTCATCAGCGTGCGGCCGGTGTTGGACGCTTCGGTGAAGAACGGCAACCAACTCATGTAGTCCTCGAGCCATTGGTACAAACCACCTAGCGCTGGGGCGAAAACCTGCAGCCCCCACATACCAAAGACAACGCTGGGCACTGCTGCGAGCAGGTCAATGACGAAGCCGATCGCATTGCCCAGTTTGGGTGGCGCGTAGTGCGAAACGAAGAGGGCGATACCGACAGCGACCGGGGTCGCCACCAGCAACGCAATCGCCGAGGCCATCAGAGTGCCCAACACCAATGGCCAAACGTAGGCAAAGAAGCCCGCGCCGCCAGTGATCGCGTCGGGTGCTGCGGTGAGCACCGGGAGCGCTTCCATCACGAGGAAGAGAGCCACCCCAAGGAGGGTGATCAGGATCAGGATGCCCGAGCCAAGCGAGGCGCCGCTGAACACCACATCGCCCAGGCGACGCGGTGACTTCGGCACGGCATCGGGGGCGCTTTGCTCGGTCGCGGAACCAGCGCCTCCGGTTGATGAACTCATCGATTTCCTCCCGCACGGGGCTGTTGGGCCCCAATGGCAAGATGACGGTGACCCGAACGGAGCCGAGCCACCGTCATCTCATTGGTCTCACTGCTCGCGCGTTAACGCGAGCCTGTTCAGATTCAGTTGCTGCCGACCAGGTCGATCGTTTCCTGTGCCTGCGTGCGCAGATCCTCAGAGATCGGGGCGGAACCAGCAGCCTCAGCCGCGGTGTTCTGACCCTCCTCGGAGATGACATAGCCGACGAAGTTCTTCACGATGTCAGCCGTGGCAGCATCGTCATAGTTGGAACAGACGATGTGATAGCTGACCAGCACGATCGGGTATGCGCCCGACTCGGTGGTGTCGCGCGCCAAGTCAAGCGCAAGGTCGCCCTCTACGCCGGTGTCAACGAGTTCAGAGGCATCGACAACCTTCGCGGCAGCTTCAGCTGAGTAGCCCACGAACTCGTCGCCGACCCCAATCATGGCGGTGGACAGCGAACCAACAGCGGACGCGTCTGCATACCCAATGGCGCCTTCGGTGGAGCCGACAACTTCGATGACGCCAGTGGTCTGAGCAGCAGCTTCGCCACCGGCAACCGGCCAGGCCTTGTCTGCTTCATAGGACCAGTCGTCAGCGGCTGTGGCCGAGAGATACTCCATGAAGTTCTCCGTGGTGCCCGACTCATCCGAGCGGTTGACCACGGTGATGTCCATGTCCGGCAACTCGGCGTCAGGGTTGTCAGCGGCAATCGCCGGGTCGTTCCAGTTGGCGATCTGCTGGTCGAAGATCTGGGCCAACACCGAGGGCGTGAGGTTCAGGGTGCCGACGTCGGGCAAGTTGTAGGGCACAGCGACCGGCGAGATGTAGACGGGGATGTTGAAGGCCCCGCCATCGCCACAAACCTCAACTGCTGCGGTCTGCTCAGCCTCGTCGAGGTAGGCGTCGGAGCCTGCCAGTGGCACGGCGCCGGCCAGGAAGTTCTCGCGTCCACCACCGGAGCCGATGGCGTCATAGGTCACGGTGACGCCACTCTGGACACCCTGGTAGCCAGCGATCCAGGCGGTCATCGCGGAGTTTTGCGCGCTGGAGCCCGAAGCTGACAGAGCACCAGAAAGGTCGCCAGCCTCAGAGGACGCGGGGTGTCGCCGCCGGCGGCGGTGGGGTCATCGTTGCCGCACGCGGCCAAAGTCAAAGTTGCTGCCATCGCGATCGCAAGGGTGGAACCAAGCGCTGAAGCTTCACGGGTAAACCTTTCACAAGTTCGGATGAGATGGCTGGGCTCGATCTGAGCCGACTGTTGTCGGGATCGAGCGGCGCAGGCTGGCTGCTTTGCCAACTGCTCCGCACGCTAAGGAGGCTAAGTGGCCCGTTTGGTGGCCGATGGTTAACGAGGCGTGAACGAGCGCTGAATGTCTGCTGAGATCCGACACATCACCCAAAAATCCAGGTATGCGGGTTGTCACCCATCGAGGGAATGCTCAGCGAAGGTGGCTGGTTACAATAGTTGCGTGTCGGGTCGCGAAGCCCGGGCTCCACCTTTAGCCGCTACGAGCGGCCGTACGCCGAGAGGCGCTCCGGCCCGACACGCTCCCCAACACATGAGCAGCAATCGGGCGCGCGCCCTCAGTTAGACCAGGCTGCCTTGTCGCCACAATCGAGCGCTTTGGTGCAGGTCTTGAGCCGTCGTGTGCATCCGTGAAGCCTGCGCGATCTGATCTTTGCTGACGTCTTCGTGGTGGGCACTGGGGTCGATGAGTCCGACGGCCATCACGTGACAAAAGGCTGATGCGCGGTCTAGCGCAGTGGCCACATCGCCCGAGAATACCCCGGCCAAAATCTGGCGAGTTAACTCCATCAGATCTTCGGGGCTCGGCGGCTCGGCCACGCCAGCGATCACCCGAGACACTTCGGCATGGGTTGAGCCGGCCGCAAATGCGGCGGCTACCTCGCGAGGCTGGCGCTGCACCCATTCGTGCAGGACGTAGAGTCGCCACAAAGCTCCCGGCAATGAGCGTGCCGGGCGATCTGCCCACATCTCGGCCAGCGTGCCCAGCCCTAGCTCTTTGATCAGGCCGATCAGCTTTTCGTTGACCTCAGGGTCATCAGACTCGCGGCCGCGGCCCACCACAATCGCGGCCGTGCGATGTGCGGCTTCAGCCACCTCGTGCGGGTCATTGCTACTCAGCCGTTTGGTCAAACAGCGCAGGGTCAAAAAGTGCTGGCTTGTGATGCTTCATTGCTGCTCAGACTACGCCGATCACTGCCACGTCATGTCCACCGAGGGTGATGGTGGCGGGCGTGCTGGATCGGTCAACCGTGGCCGATCCCCAGGCCGCCAAGACGTCTTGGCCCTCGGTGTCGCCGGGCAACTCAATGACCTGCTCAGCCTCATCGCGGTTGGCCACGACGCTCACGTTGCCACGTTGCACAATGATGGTCCGCAACTCACGGTTGTGCTCGACGCGCGACTCCCCCAGCGGCGTGTCCCGCAAGGCAGGCACTTCGCGGCGCAAGCGCAACAGCGTTTGATACCAGTCGTGCATTCGCGCGTGCGACTCAGCGGTCACCTCATGCCAGTTGAGCGTTGAGGCCTCGACCGTGCTCTCGTCTTGCGGGTCTGGCACATCATCAGACCACCCGTGCGCGGCAAACTCGGCCTCTCGGCCTTCACGAATCGCCTCAGCCAGCCACTCTTCGGCGTGATCAGTGAAGTATTGCCACTTGGTGGACGCCGCCCACTCCTCGCCCATAAACAACATCGGTGTATAGGGCGAGGTCAACAGCAATGCAGCACCAATCGCAGCCATACCATCAGACGTCAGGTGCGCGAGTCGGTCTCCGACAGCGCGGTTGCCGATTTGGTCATGCGTTTGCAGTGAGGCAACGAAGCGATAGCCAGGCGTGACTGACGGGTCAATCTTGGTGCCGTGCGTGCGCACCGAAAACTCGAATAGGTGCCGTCGTGGAAGAACGGGGTCTGGCTCAGCACCTTTTCGAGGGCCTCGGGGTCCGCGAAGTCAGAGTAGTAGCCCTGAGTCTCGCCCGTCAGGTGCACGTGCAGAGTGTGGTGGACGTCATCAGCCCACTGCCCGTGCAGACCAAATCCACCGACGCCACCATTGCCGCGGGCAGCGACCGTAGCCGGATCGTTGCGGTCTGACTCAGCAATCAAACTCCGAGGTATGTCGGTTTCCTCGGTGACCTCATCGGCCAGGGCTGCCATTTCCTCAAGGATGTGAATGGCCCGCCGGTCGTGCAACTCGTGCACGGCGTCAAGGCGCAAACCGTCCAGGTGGAAGTCGCCTAACCACATCGCGACGTTGTCGAGGATGAAGGCGCGCACTCCGTCGCTAGCGAAGCCATCGAGATTGACGGCCTCGCCCCACGGCGTGTGATAGGCCTGCGTGAAGTAAGGTCCGTACTCCTTCAGGTAGTTGCCGCTGGGGCCAAGTGGTTGTAGACCACGTCGAGCCAGACGGCCAGGCCACGCTCGTGAGCTGCGTTGATGAAGCGGGCGAAGGCTTCCGCGCCCCGTATTGCGCGTATACCGCGTAGAGGTTGACGCCGTCGTAGCCCCAGCCAGCCTTGCCCGGGAAGGCAGCGACCGGGAGAATTTCCAGGACGGTGACACCGAGGTCGCGCAGGTAGTCGAGGTGCACGATGGCGGCGTCGAAGGTGCCTTCGGGAGTGAAGGTGCCGATGTGCATCTCGTAGACGACGGCATCGGGCATCTCAACGCCCTCCCAGCCATCATCGGTCCACTCAAACGACGACAGGTCGACCAGCTCTGAGGCAGCGTGCACCCCATCGGGTTGGCTCAAAGAGCGCGGGTCAGGGCGCGGGTCCTTGCCGTTGATGCTGAACGCATAGCGGCCATCACCTTGATCGGCTTCGACTTCCCACCAACCAGAATCTAGCCGGGTCATCTCGTGTCGCTGGCCACCATCGGCACCAATCACCACGGCCATCGAGTCAACGGTGGGTGCCCACACGGCATACCGGTGCTGGTTGCTCATTGTTTCAGGCCTCCTTGACCAGGAGCGCGACCGGCGCGACCGCGAAGGCCTCGTCGACCGGCAAGCCAGGCTCGCCCACCTCGACGCGGCGGCCAGTGAGTTCATCCACCCAGACACCGGCGGGCAGGTCAACGTGATGATTCTCGAAGCCGTGCTCGGCAACAAAGTGCGGGTCGCGGATCGCCAGTGCGGCCACCTGCTCGCCACGGACGTGACCAACAACGTGCTCGCTGCCCTTCAGCGCGCGGTAGGAACCATCGGGTCCAAACACCTCAAATCGGCTGGCGCGCAGGCGCAAAGTCCGAGCGGTGACCAGCAACTTCTCCTCAGACAAGTCGGCTGGCGCAGCGCCCCCATCGAGTCGAGCCAAAGCCTCAATGCGACGGCGGTAGTTGACCGGGCGTCGGTTGTCCGGGTCCACCAGCGACAGGTCAACCAACTCGGTGCCCTGATAGGTGTCGGCCACCCCAGGCAGCGTCAACTGCAACAGCTTTTGACCCAAAATCATTGAGCGGATCTGCTGCTCACTGCCAGCGATCGCCTCTTCGATGGCGTCATGCAGTTCACCCGAGGTCTGAGCCTCGTGAGCCAAGCCGATAACAGCACCTTCATATTCGGTGTCGGGCTCGACCCAGTTGGTGTTGAGTTTGGCCTCGCGCATGGCCTTGGTGAGGTAGGCATCGAGGCGCTCTTCACTAATCTCGCCGACCCCGAGGAGAGTCTGCGTGACCAGGTCAGCGGCCGAAGCGCTGAGCCAGACCTGGGTGGCCATCTCGACAGCGGCTCGAATGCAGGCACCCCAGGCCTCTTCATCACCAGAGATCGCTAGCAGTCGGGCGCGCACGTCTTCGGAGCGCTTAGTGTCGTGGGTGCTCAGCGCAGTCATGCCTTGGGGCCAGTGCATAGCTTGGTTTTCGGCCCATTCGACCAGCGGTTGAGTGCTGGGGTGCGCGCCACGCGATGGGTGTCCACCGACCTCATTCAGCGCGACCATCCGGTGCCAGCGATAGAACGCAGTGTCTTCAACACCCTTGGCCAGCACCGGGCCGGTGGTCTGCTGGAAACGAACGGCTAGCTCGTATGCGGCGCTCGGGTCCGCAACCCCAGCATCTGGATTGGCCAGCACTTCAGCCAAGGCGTCAATCGTCTCGTCCACACCCTCAGATGCGCGCTTAGCGCGGCGGACAGCGTCATCTAGGTGCGACATCGCATCCGGGCTGGGCTCCTCGTGGCCAGGGCGCACGTAGGCGCGGTAGACCTCAAAGCTGGCCAGGATAGCCGCCATCGCCACCTTCAACTCGTCCTTGTCTTGCTTGGGCAGCACCTGGATGGCGAGCCGGTGCAGGCGCTTGACTTCGGGCTGCAGCAACTCTTCAACGGCTTCGACCTTGGCCATCTCGATGACGTCATCAAAGTCAGGGGTGCCACCAACCCAAGCCCAGCAGCGAGCCACTTCTTCGGCAGAGTGCGGGTCAACAAGCGCCAGGCTGAGGGCAGCGTTGGCGTCATAACCCGTGGTCCCAGCGGACTTCCACGTGGTGGGCAGGGTCTCGTTGCGGTCCAAGATCTTTTCGACCCAGACCGGAGCGCCCGGCTTGAGGTGGTCGGCCAGCATTTCGAGATAGCCAGCCGGGTCAGCCAGGCCGTCCGGGTGATCAATGCGGAAACCATCGATGGCACCAGCGTGGTGCAGGTCTAGCAACACCCGGTGGGTGGCTTCGAACACGTCCGGTAACTCAACCTGGACGGCGATGAGTTGGTCGACCTCAAAAAAACGGCGGTAGTTGAGCACCTCATCGGCTTCCTTCCAGGAGGCCAGGTGATAGTGCTGCTTGGCTAGGACCTTCTCGACATTTGCCGAGCCAAGGTCATCGCCCACGCTACCTTCGGCGATGGGGAAAATGTGGTCGTAATAGCGGGCAACCGGTCGGCCTTCGGCGAGGCCATCATCAGGCCCACCGATGTCTAGCGTGATTTCGCCATTCGCCAGGACCTCCCCAGCGGGGCTCCCAAGACCGGGAGGCCAAACTCGTCATCGAGATAGTCCCAGTCGACATCAAACCAGTGCGCTTTGGCTGAGTTTTTGCCTTCGCTCAGCACTTCCCAGACCGGGGCGTTGTGCCACATCGGCGGGACAAGCGCCATGTGATTGGGCACGACGTCGACGATGATGCCGAGGCCATATTGGTGCGCGGCGTCCGAGAGGCGGAGCAAACCTTCGCGACCACCCAACTCGCGATTGATCTGCGAGTGGTCGACCACATCATACCCGTGCTGGGATCCGGGCACTGCGGTGAGGATCGGCGAGAGGTAGAGGTGAGTCACCCCCAGTTCAGCCAAGTAGGGGACGATCTTGGCTGCATCGTCAAAGGTGAAACCGCTGTGCAGCTGCAACCGGTAGGTCGAAGCGAGCGGGCGAAGGTCTGCTGTGGCATCAGTCACGTCGGCCATTGTGCCAAGGTATCGCCGATAATGGCACGTTTGGGCGACAATTGGGGTTAGCCAATCAGCAGAGGAGGCCTTGTGGGCGAAGGCAGGACAGGCAGATTTGGCACTTCGGGGCTTTGGCTCACAGTGCTGGTGGCGTATGCCGGGGTCGGCACGGTCCTGCTGCTCTGGCCCGACGGATGGGCGCTAAACCGCATCAATGTTGATGTCTATGTCTTTTGCGGCGCACCGGCGGACCACAGTGGGCAACTCCAGAAGACGTCGCGGTGGCGCTCAACTGCCTGATCTTTATCCCGGTTGGCGCGTTCTTGTCGCTAGCGCTACCTCGGCTGCGGTGGTGGCATGTCGGCGCGGCGGGATTCGGGCTCAGTCTGGCCGTGGAGGTCGCCCAGTGGACGCTACTGCCAGGGCGCAGCCCCGAGGTGGTTGACCTGGTGGCCAACACGCTCGGGGCTGCCCTTGGAGCTGTGATTGTCGCGGTGATTAGAGGTTGGAGCCTTCGAAGGTCTCGTTCGTCATCTGACCGTCATCAAAGTACGCAACACAAATGACCTCACGGTCGCCCATCTCCCAACCCACTTCGAGTGGGCCAACGTCGTAGATGAACAACTCTGAGTCTTCATAGGCAACGCCAACGAAGTCCTCGAATGCGGGCAGGCACTCGTCTTCTAGTGCGGCCGAGTATTCATCGTCGGAGGGGAACGCGCCATCGGGAAGGTCAAACACCCGGAAAACTTGAGAGTCGTGCTCCTCAGAACAGTCGACCGTCGGCATCTCGGACAATTGCTCGTCGGAGACTGCTGCCTCGACCTCGGCGTCAATCAGGCATTCGCCTTCGCGCGGCCATTTGGGTCCAAAGGAAAAGTCAGGGTCGTCGGTGACGTCGGCCTCGGGCAAATCTGCGGAGACCTCTTCGGCGTCCGCTTCAGCCTCAGCGGCTTCGCTGGTTGCCTCTTCGGTGATGTCGTCACTGGGTTCGGCTTCGACAACGACGGGGGTCTCGTCTTCGGAGGAGCCGCAGGCACTCAGCACGAGGGCCGAGGCCATCGCGAAGACGGCCAGACGGCTACGGGTTGTGATCGCTGATTTCATCGAATGCCCCTTAGAGGTTTGAGCCCTCGAAGGACTCAGTCACGTCGCCATCTTCGGTGTAAGCGATGCAGATCGTCTCGCGGTCGCCAGCGTCCCAGCCCTCTTCTTGGGGTGAAAGGTCGCTGATAAAGAGACTGGACTCTTCGTAGTTGATGCCCACGAAGGACTCGAAGGCTGGCAAGCACTCGGCCTCAAGCGCAGCGACGTATTCGGTTTCCGTGGGGAAATCTCCATCGGGCAGGTCGAACTTGTGGAAGACCTGAGCGTCATGAGCCTCAGTGCAATCGACGGTCGGCAACTCCGAGACCTCGCCGGTCAGGCCGGCGTAGTCCATGCAGTCGCCGATTTCGGCGGTAGGGGCGCTGGTGCTGCAGGCACTCAACACGAGGGCAGCGGCGGCAGTCAGGCTAAGGGCCGCGGTCTGACGAATCTTCATCGGAGTCTTTCATCACGGGAGGGCATCGCAGTTTCTGTGCAATCGCTGAATGAATCTAGTGGAATCGATGACAATGAGCCACTGGTTGAAATCGGCATAATCACCGGTCAGTGAAGTGATAACTCTCAGTTGGCGAGGATATTTACGCCTACAGCCTGCGCATCGCTGTTGCTGGGACAAAGGCTTCGCCGATTTCGTCAGATACATCGAGGTCTGCCGTCGCTTCGATGATCCAGTCGTTATTGCCGTCGGGATCAACAACGGTTTGGCTGATCTCCCAGGTGCGGCCCTCGGTTTTGATCCGCAGGTGTTGTGGGCCGCGGGCATCTGCGTCAGGGAAATCTCGTCATGTTCGTCGTAGAAATCGGCCAGGGCGTCGTCCCAGTCTTGCGGAGCCATCGGCGGTTCGATGGGGTTATCGGGCAAGGCGGCCACGCTGGCTTCGAGCGCACCCAGAGAGTTCCATTGGTCGGCAGCGGCCAACTCGATCCGCCGGAACATGGCCTTGCGGACCATGACCTTAAACGCTCGCTCGTTGCCGGTGACCGGGCGAGCCGTGGCAATCGGGGCGCCTTCGGCGGCTCGCCTCGCTGCTTCTGCGACGAGGTCTGGGTCGGTGAGGGCCTCCCACTCCTCCAACAGGGAGGAGTCGGTCTGCCGAATGGTTTCGCCGAGCCAGGCGATTAGGTCTTCAAGGGGCTCTTGGCGGGCGCTGTCCGGGACGGTTTGTCGCAGCGTCCGGTAGGCATCAGTGAGGTAGCGCAACAGCACACCCTCAACCCGCGAGATTTGATAAAAGCTGACATATTCGCTGAAACTCATCGCGCGCTCGTACATGTCCCGGACCACGGACTTGGGGCTCAGTGCGTCTTCGCTAACCCACGGGTGGGTTTGCCGATAGATGGCCAACGTCGCTTCCAGCAACTCCTGCAGGGGCATCGGCCAGGTGACGTCATCGAGCAGCACCATGCGCTCTTCGTATTCAATGCCGTCCGCCTTCATCTCGGCGACGGCTTCGCCCTTAGCTTTGGAGCGTTGGGCAAAGAGCACCTGGCGTGGATCGTCGAGCACCGACTCAACGATCGAGACGACGTTCAAGTGGTATGCCGCGTCGTCCGGGTCGAGCACGTCGAAAGTGGCCAGCGCGAACGGAGCCAGGGCCTGATTGAGGGCGAAGTTATCTTGCACCTCGGGGTTGATAACGACTTGGCGACCGGAGGCTTCCGGCTCGGGGAGGCGTTGCAACACGCCAGATTCGAGCATGGACCGGGTCAGGCTGATAGCGCGTCTGGCCAATTTGGCCTGCGAGCGCCGATCGTCATGGTTGTCTCGCAAAAGACTGCGCAGGTGAGTGAAAGGGTCACCGGCGCGGGCAACGACGTTGAGGATCATTGAGTGGTCGATGCGCATCCGCGAACGCAGCGGCTCGGGGGCACCTTCAACGAGTTTGTCGTAGGTCTCCTCGGTGTAGGACACCTGGCCTTCCGGTGGCTTTTTACGTTGGACCTTGCGCTGCTTCTTGGGGTCATCCCCGCTTTGGCCAGGGCCCGAGCGTTTTCGATGATGTGCTCCGGAGCCTGCACCACGACATACCCAGATGTGTCAAAGCCAGCGCGCCCGGCCCGGCCAGCGATCTGGTGAAACTCGCGGGTGCGCAGGACTCGTTGCTTGGTGCCGTCGAATTTAGTCAGGCCGGTGAAGAGCACCGTGCGGATCGGCACGTTGATGCCGACCCCAAGGTGTCGGTGCCGCAGATGACTTTGAGCAGGCCATCTTGGGCCAACTGCTCGACCAGACGCCGATAGCGCGGCAGCATCCCGGCGTGGTGCACGCCGATGCCGACGCGGATCAGCTTGGACAACGTCTTGCCAAAACCTGCGCTGAACCGGAAGGCGCCGATCTTTTCGGCGATCTTGTCCTTTCTTCGCGGGTAGCGATCTTGAGTGAGGTCAGCGATTGGGCACGATCGAGGGCATCTTTTGGGTGAAGTGCACGATGTAGACCGGCGCTTGATGCGTCTCCAGCAACTCGGTGATGGTTTCGGTGATCGGCGTCATCGCCCAGGAAAAACTCAGCGGCACTGGGCGCTCGGCGTCATCGACCACGGCGGTGTCGCGGCCATTGCGCGCGGTGATGTCTTCGACAAAACCGCTCACGTCGCCCAGCGTGGCCGACATCAGCAAAACTGAGCCTGCGGCAACTGCAGCAACGGGACCTGCCAGGCCCAGCCGCGGTCTGGCTCGGAATAGAAGTGGAACTCGTCCATGACGACCAACCCAACGTCAGCTTGGTCGCCCTCGCGCAACGCTATGTTGGCCAAGATCTCAGCCGTGCAGCAAATGATCGGCGCGTCGGCATTAACCGAGGCATCGCCGGTGACCATGCCGACGTTTTCGGGGCCAAAGATGGCCGTGAGCGCAAAGAACTTTTCGCTGACCAGTGCCTTGATCGGCGCGGTGTAGAACGAAACGCGATCATCGTTCAGGGCCAAGAAGTGCGCCGCCGTCGCGACCAGCGACTTACCTGATCCGGTCGGCGTCGCGAGGATGACGTTGCTGCCCCCGAACAACTCGATGATCGCTTCGTCTTGGTGCGGGTAGAGCTGAGTCCCGGCGTCGCTGGCCCACCCGGCGAACAACTCGTACAGCGAGTCGGGATCGGCGGGTTTGCTGGGCAGGATTTCGTCTGGGAAGCCATCGCCAGCGATTATCCCTCACTCATCCGACACACCCCACTTGATGGATCTAGACATCACCAAACAACTCTTGGTTCAGGCAATGCGTGAAGAAGTCGCGCATCCACCAGGAGGTTTAAACATGTGCCCAGAACCAGCAGATGACGCTGACCGTCCCCTTGACGAGAAGAGCCTGAAGAAGTTCCAGCGGAAGGCCAGCAAGAAGATCCCCAGGGATGTCGCGGGGATCGAGGACAATCCCGAACTCAAGCCCTACAAGATCCTGGTGGCTTCACCGCAGGAGCTCGAGAAGTTTTCGGCCGAGCCACTGAAGAGCATGATCCCTGAGTGGGAAGGGGTCTCCGTCAGACCCGAGCGAGCAATCGAATACGAGAAGTTTCGCCCTGAAATGCGGCTTGGGAACGAGCCGGTGGACCCACTTGTGGTCCAGGGCACCGATGAGCGCCGCCGCTACAACGACCGCCGCTACCCGTGGGGCTGCATCTGTCGAGTGGTGACAAGCGCAGGAGTCGGCAGCGGCATTCTGATCGGCCCACGCCACGTACTCACCGCTAGCCACGTCGTGAACTGGAGTGTGCCTGGAGGTGTCAACGGCTCCGTCGAAGTTCACCGCGCAGGCGCCTCTGTGCGTGCAACGTCACGAATCAACCGAGTCTTCGCGTTCACCCAGGTCACCGGCAGTGGCGTCCCGTGGTCACAACTCGACGAGGACTACGCAGTCCTCGAGTTGGACGACAATCTCGGAAACCGATACGGCTGGCTGGGCACCCGGACCTACAGCTCAGGGTGGGACGGCGATGCATTCTGGTACAACGTCGGACACCCGGGCGATGTCGGCAACACTCGCTGGCCAACGTGGCAGCGGAGCAAGTGGCTAGATGAGCACGCTTGGGACTTCGGCAGCGGTCGATCCATGGACACGGACGCCGATCTCAATCCCGGCAACTCGGGCGGGCCGATGTTTGCTTGGTGGAGCGACGGACCCTACGTGGTCGCAGTTGTTTCTGCGCACAGCGTCAGCAGTGGAGAAAACTACTGCGCCGGTGGCCGTGACCTTCCGCGGTTGGTGCGCTGGGCACAGTCCAGTTAGCACTAGAGTTTCAGGCCCCGCTGCCGGGGCACATCGTGGGCACCCCGTCCCGGTCATACAAGTGGGCGGGGTGCATGCCACACCTGGGCGCCGCAGTGTGCGACGGGCTTTTGCTCGCTCTTCATTCGACCGAGGCTAACTGCTGTTGCTGTCGGGCCACGAGCGAATCGCAAAGGTCGCGGACGTCAGCAGCATGAGCGCCGCCAAGACCGCGGACACTAGAGATCGTCCCTCATCGATGATGGGCAACACGACGGCGATGTGTGCGGCTGACATCACCGCCACGAACGTCCAGACCTACGACAAGTGCCTCGACTGTGGTTGATTCTTCTTCGCCATCCAAACCCCTCCCCGAATTCAAGAACCCTCAACCTATCAAGGGCACACGTATAGTTGCTGGACCATCCAGCAACCGGGACCGAGGCACGCACGTGAGCAAAAAGGAAGACCGCGAGGGCCTGAGCCTGGGCTACCGGATCATGCACCGCATCAAAGTCGCTGGTCTGACGGTCTATGGCCCTGCTCAACTCAGTGATGACAAAGACCCGATCGCGCGGTTGCATCGCAAACGAGCCGCCAAGGTGGCTGCCGCACGCAAGGCCCGACTCGAGCGCGAGTCAGACCAAGGCGGCTAGGCAGTTTGAGCCTTGATCGGGATCCGACGCAGCAGCCCAAAGTAGGCCCAGGCTGAGATGGCGATGATCGCGAGAGCAATCACCGGGCCCAACACACCGAGGTCAAAGACAGACCTGTCAAAGAACGACATTTGTCCGGCCCCGCTGGTCACGAAGAGTGGCATCAGAAGCAGGGGCGAGACGGTGAGCGGCAAGAAGAGCGTTCCGCGCCAGCCACCCACTCGGTAGTACGTCGCAACGACCAGCAATCCGCTGAGGTTGCTGGCAATGAACATCAGAAAAGCACCATAGAAGTATGCCCAGGCACCGTCGGCGAGCACCTCGCCACTGCCATCTGCCGCCAGGTGGGACCAACCAAACTGGTCGAAGACGAAACGCTCGATCAGCAACAGTGCCGTGATCGTGCTGGCGTAGAACAGCGCTGATCCAAGACCCGCCAAGAGGCTACCGATCGTCAAAGAGCGCCGGGTCAGGCCATTGGCCACGTGCACCGTTGCATACCAAACGAACACGGCAACCATCATGGCGAACTGAAACCACAGCGTGCCTTGATAAGCGAACTGCACGAAGGACAGGCTCGGGTCACCGAATCTGCTGACGACGACAATCGACAAAGCCATGAAGAACGTGGCTATCGAAAAAACCACATCCCTCGGTTAAGAAGGAGCCCAAGTTGGATCTTGGCTGCGCGCTGCCACTGCGCAGGACGTCGGGAAATCGAGGTTTGAGACTGGGTTGCGGTAGTCATAACGACTCGACTCCTAAGCGTCGGTGAGGTGGATGAAGAGGTCTTGCAGCGGCACCGGGCCGATCTGCAACCCCGCTCGCTCGGCGTCGACCAGGGCCTGTTGATCAAGGTCGCCGTAGAGCGTGAGTTGGCGGGTTGGGCCAAGATCGCGGGAGCCCACGACCGTGTGACCCAGCGCGGTTTGACTGGCTGCGCTCTGGTCGACTGCAGCAGTTGGGCCGGTCAGGGTGACGCCACGACGGCGCAGGTCATCGGCTTCTTCGCTGAGCAGAACGGTGCCGCCTGCCAGGATCGTGACGGTCTCAACCAACGGTTCAATCTCGCTGATCAGGTGGCTCGACAAAATGATCGTGCGCGGGTGCTCAGCGAAGTCGGCGATCAACTCGTCATAGAACTTCTGCCTTGTCGGCGCGTCCATCCCCAGGTGCACTTCATCAAACATGGTGACTTCTGCGCGCGAAGCCAGACCGATCACCGCACCGAGTGCCGAGCGCTGCCCGCGCGACATCGCTGCTGGTTTGACGCTCACGTCGAGCCCGAAGGACTGGGCGAGAGCGTCGGCATACTCACGGTCAAAGGTGGGCCTGGCCATCTCGACAAAGTCCAGCATCTTGGTGGCGGGAGCGTCACCAATCACGTCGCCACTTTCGCGGATCAGGCAGATGTTCTCCATCAAGGATTCCCGCTCGAAGGGTTTTGCCCGTCAACCACAACCGATCCGGTATGCGGTTGGCGCAGCGAGGCGAGCACGGACAGCAAGGTGGTCTTGCCGGTGCCGTTGCGGCCCAGCAGTCCGTGGATGCGACCGGGCGCTAGGTCGAGGTTGACGGCTTCGAGCGCTGTGGTCTTCCCGTAGCGGACGGACAGGTCTGTGGTGGTGATTCCGTATCCGCTCATCACGGCTCCTCGGCGTTGTTCTGGTCTGTGGTGGTGGCGCTGCCCGCAGTGTCGGCGCTGGCTCGCAGACAGCGGGCTAAATCTTCGGCGTTGATGCCCAGCACTTCGGCGTCGCGCAGCAGGGGTCGACGCGTTCGGCAAAGAACGACTGGCGCCGACTGGTCCGCAATTGCTCGGGGGCGCCGTCGGCGACGAAAGTGCCCATGCCGCGCTGTTTGCGCAGGATGCCTTCGGACTCCAGGGCCGCGAAGGCTTTGGCTGCGGTGGCTGGATTGATCCGGTAGGTAGAGGCGTATTGCGTCGTGGACATCACTTGGTCGCCTTCGGTCAGGGCGCCGGAGAGGATCTCACCGCGAATCGCTTCAGCAATCTGCTGGTAGATCGGTTCTCGTCCGTCAAACATGCTGCGCCTCCCTTCTGTGGTTCTTTACACAACTAAAGAACCATAGAACCAAGTGTGACGTCAAGGGCTAGCTGTTCTTCCCCGTGAGGTTGTGAACGCGGTCTGAGGGTGTTTGGCCGTCGATGCCGGTGTGGGGTCTGTGGTGATTGTAGTGATGGATCCAGTCTTGGTAGGTCGCTGCTCGGTCTTCGTCGCTCGCGTATGAGGCGGCGTAGGCCCACTCGGCAGCGAGGGTGCGGTTGAAGCGTTCGACTTTGCCGTTGGTCTGGGGCCGGTAGGGCCGAGTCCATCGGTGTTTGATCGTGCCGAGCGCAGCAGCGAAGTCGCGGGAGCGGTAGCAGGAGCCGTTGTCGGTCATCACGGCCGTCACCGTGATCCCCGCGGCTTGGAAGAACGCGTTGGCGCGTTCCCAGAACGCGGAGGCGGTCTCTTTGCGTTCGTCGTCGAGGATCTCCGAATAGGCCAGCCGGGAGTGGTCGTCGACGGCGTGGTGGAGGAACGCGTAGCCGCGTCCCTTCTTCTTGTTGTTGCGGTTCCCGGCTTGCCGCCCCAACATGCGATGCCCGCCCCCGTCGGGGATGCGGCCCTGCTTCTTGATATCCACGTGCACGAGCTGACCCGGCTCAGCGAGCTCGTAACGGATCGGCTTCGCCCTCCGCACCCGGACACCGCTCGACTGATCGATATGGGTCAGCAACGGCATCCGAAAGCGGGCGAGGACCCGTCCGACAGTTGATCGATGCAGCCGGAGATGAAACGCGATCCGGTGCGGTCCCCACCGGCGGTTGACCCGCAATCCGACGATTCGCCGTTCGACGCGCTGCGGGAGACGCGAGGGCGACGTCCGGGGTCGGGAGCTGCGATCGACCAAGGATGCCCCGACCCGATAGCGGTCGGCCCACCGTTTCGCCGTCGCCGGTGAACACTGAAACCGTTCCGCGGCCCGACGAAGGGACCAACCCCGATCAACGATCAGGACCGCGAGACGACGACGCCCTTCCGGCGTCAAGGAGCGTTAGCGTGAGTCACGAAGACCTCCGTGTTTGGACAGTGAGTGTGGTAACCCACATCCTGCACGGAGGTCTTCGCTATCTCAGACGTTCACAACCTGCCGGGGAAGAACAGCTAGCGCACAGCGGCGCTGGGGAGTGATTAGGTCCAGAGCGCCGCGGCGAGCGCCAAGGTGGCAACCAGCAACCAGGAGAGTCCACCAACGATGGCAGCCGGGCCAGCCGTGCGGATGAGCGTGCCAAACCGCACGGCAGTACCCAGTCCAAAGAGGGCAGCAGCCAACAGCAGGGTCTGAGTCAGATCTGCAGTCGCCAACACCGGCTCGGGTATGTCGACAGCTGAGTTGAGCAGGACCGCGCCGATGAAGCCCCAGACAAATAGCGGGACGAGCGGCGGTCGCTTGGCCTTGGTTGCGGTCGCAGTGGTTCCGGCGCTCGGTGACTGGCTAGCCTTGCGGCGGACACCATAGGAAACCCCAGCAACCACCGGGGCGAGCATCAACACTCGGGTCAGTTTCACCACGACAGCGATAGCGAGGGCGGCTGGTCCGGCGATTTGGGCGGTCGCGACGACTTGGCCGACATCGTGCACGCCAGCGCCGACCCAGTGGCCAAACTCTTCGTTGCTCAGGCCAAGAGGAACCTGCAACAGCGGGAGCAGGATGATCGCCAACGTGCCGCACAGCGTGACGAGGGCGACCGGGGTTGCTTGCTCTTCGCGCTTACTGCCGGTGACCGCTGCGACGGCGCCAATCGCCGAGGCGCCGCAGATGGCGAACCCAGCAGCGATCAGGATGGGCTGATCGCCGGGCAGCTTGAACAGTCGGCCCAGCCACCAGGTGCCCACGAACGTCAGGATCACCAGAGCGACGATGGCGACAATCGCCAGCCACCCAAGGTCAGCAATGTCGCCCAGGCTGAGTTTGAGCCCCAGCAGCACGACACCGGCCCGCATCAGCGTTTTGGCGGCAAAGCCCAAGCCGGGCGCGAGTTTGCCGTCGAAAATGCGCCTGGCCGCCGGGACCTGCGCGAGCACGATGCCGAGGGCGACGGCCGCGGTCAGCAGTGGGACGCCGGGGATGATCAAGCTGAGCAGCCAGGCGACGATGACCGCTGCGGCGGCAGCCAGCAGGCCGGGGATCTTGGCGTTCACGCATCAACTCCGGGGATTTCGATGATGGTCATGCCGGTTGAGGAGGCGGGGTGGTCCAGTGCCATCAGCGCCTCGCCTGCCTCTTCGAGACCATTTTGGTGCCAACCAAGTCTTGGGGTCGCAGTGCACCGGAGGCGATGAGATCAAGCATCGCTGGGTAGTCGGCGGCCGCCATGCCGTGCGAGCCATAGATTTCGAGCTCGTGGGCGACGACCCGATCCATCGGGATGGCGCTGGTCGCTGCTTCGCCAAGGAGCAAGCCGACCTGAATGTGGCGGCCTCGTCGGCGCAAAGACAGCACCGACGCATGGGCAGTTTCGGGTCGGCCAAGGGCATCGATAGAGACGCGAGCTCCGCCAAGGTCTTGGATCTGCGCCACCGGGTCGCTGGCGCGTGAGTTGATGGCGATGTCGGCGCCGACCTCGACTGCCTTAGCCAGAGCCGCGTCGGACACATCGACGGCAACGACGCGAGCGCCGAGCGCCTTGGCGATCATCACCGCGGACAGGCCGACTCCCCCGCAGCCAAAGATCGCGACCAGGTCATCGGACTGCGGCCGGCCATGCACATGCAGCGCTCGAAATGCCGTGGCAAACCGGCAGCCCAGCGACGCAGCGGTGACCATGTCGATCCCGTCAGGGATGGCGATCAGGTTCGTGTCGGCAGCGACCAGAGCAACGAACTCAGCGAACGAGCCGTTGTCGGTGAAGCCGGGCTGACGCTGATCCGGACAGACCTGTGCATCGCCGCGCCCGCATACCTCGCACTGCCCGCAGCCTGAAACGAACGGGACGGTGACCCGATCACCCACATGCCACCGGGTGGCATCGGGGCCGACCTCGTCGATGACCCCGGCGAGTTCGTGTCCGGGCACCATCGGCAACGGCACCGGATCGTCGCCCTTCCAGGCGTGCAGGTCCGAGCGGCAGACACCGGTTGCGGCCACCTGGACAACAACCCCATCGCTGGGGCACGCGGGTCGGGGCAGGTCGGTGAGAACGGGCGCACCGCCATACTCGAGATATTGGATAGCCCGCATGCGGTCCAGGTTAGTCGTAGGGCAGACTCACACCATGATCACCGTCGACCTAGCCCGTGACCTGCAAGATGCTGGCCTGATCTGGTCGCCGCTGGCCGGGGATCGGTTTGTTGTGGCGACCGACGGGATGGCCAATGACGTGTTTTATCTGGCCGATATGACCGTTGACGTGCAGCAATTCGTCGGCGGCGCGGTGATCGGCTTTAACGGGGTTGCCGAGTGGGCGCTGGATTCGGTGGATCTGGAGGAGACGCTGTGGCTGCCGCGCGAGGATCAGATGCGCGCAGTGCTGGGGCTTTCGTTTGCTGGGTTGGCGGCGACCGAAGGCGGGTATGTCGTGGTGGTCACGATTGAGGGGCAGCGACACCAGTTTGATCATCAGGACGCGGAGAATGCGTATGCGATGGCGCTGCTGGCGGTGCTGCGCGCCGGGTGATTTTGGGTTGCTTTGGCGTGATTTAGGCGTTGGGGTGGAGCTCTGGGAGAACTCTTCGCCGTGGCCTTCGAGCGCACGGGCCAGGACGATGTCTTCAAAGAGGACAACGATGCCGGTGCCGGCCGTCCAGATGGTGACGGGCCAGGTGGAGAGGCGTTCGCTGATGCCGGGTTTGGTGACCGGGCCAACGAGTGAATAGACGCTCGCGCCGGTGGCGACCAGGCCCATCGTGGCGGTGACTGCAGCGGCGAACGGGCGGCGCTTCGCCATGGCGGCCGCGGCGTGCAGCATGAGCAGGTTGCCGCCGCTAATGGCGGCTGCAGCGGAGGCGAAGTGGATGTCTCGGCGCAGTTCGCTCACGCCTGGCTCGGTGGGGACGATGGCCACGCCGAGGGCGCCGATGCCGTGATAGGTCGCCAGTCGCAGGCAGCGATTGCGCCACTTTTTGTCGGGGATGTGTGGCGCGAAGAGGTATGCGCCCAGTGGGGTGAGGACGCCGAGGGTGCCGAAGCCGGCGTTCATCACGGCGTGGCGCGGGGAGTTGATCACTCGTCCTTCGTTTTCACCGATGGTCGTCGAGGCCAAGTCGGAGATGAAGTTGTATTGCCAATCAAACTTTGGCTCTTTCCATCCCCGAGCGGTGATGACCTCAGCCACAAAGTACTGCAGGCCAGAGGCCCACGCGATAGCCGCTAAACGTCGTCGGCTCACCATGCTTGATGTGCTCCTTGTGTTCCCTTGTCGCGGTCATCTGGCCCTGCCCGAATGACTTCGCACCCCCAGGTTACCGCCCCTCATTCACACTCACGGACCGATTCCACGTAACATGGCAGCCGCGATCCTTCGTCTGCTCCTCAGATGAGGGATCCGGGCCTCTAGCTCAATGGTTAGAGCTGCGGACTTTTAATCCGTAGGTTCCGGGTTCGAGTCCCGGGGGGCCCACTGTGTGATCTGGCAGGTCATACCGGACAAGCCGGACCCTTAATGGGTCCGGCTTTTCGCGTTGTGCCGGGTTTTGGTCCGGGTGGTCTTCCGAGTGCCTGGTAGTCGCGGGTGGGGTCGATGATGAGTTCTCTGAGGAGTTCTCCGGTGGCAGCGTGGATGATGCGGGCGTGGAGTCCGTCGATGAGTTTGATGACGGGGGTTCGGGCGTGTTCTGCGCCGACTCCGGTAGCAGGGTGCTGCTGGTCGGCGACGCTGGTGGCTACGTCGACGCGCTCACCGGAGAGGGCTGGCGGTCGGCTTCGCCCAGGCAGAGGTGGCTGTGCAAGCGGCGCTATTGGATGAGCCCGCGGCATACCCTCGCTGGGCGCGGAAAGTGACGTGGCGCAGCACGGCGCTAACTCGCGGGCTGATGGTCGCAACCCAACCGACATGGGGACGTCGCGTGACTCTACGTGCGGCGGTGGCCATGCCAGGTGCTTTTCGCGCCGCAGTCTCGGTGCTTGCGCGCAGTTAAACCCAGTCCCCTCCAGATCAGTTCACAAAGTCTTTTTGCCGGACCAGGAAAAAGCACAAGACGGACGCAACGAAGGCAGTTACGGCGGCGATCAGAGTGATCTGATTCAAGGCATCGACAAACCCGATCGTGGCGACTTGCTCGATCAAGTCCTTTGCTCCATCTGGTGCCATCTGCACGACCCGTTCAATCTGCCCGCCGGTGACAGCGGCTGAAATCTGATCGGCTTGACCGGCCGCCGGGGTGCCGGCCAGTTCGTTACTGATGTCGATCGTGACAACACGACTAAAGATGGAGCCCAAGGCTGCGATGCCGGTGGCGATGCCGACTTGGCGGAACGTTGAGTTGGCCTCGAGGCCATGCCGGCACGCTCTGTGGCGACCACCCCAACCGCGGTCGATGCCAACGGCACGTTGATCATCCCGATAGCGACACCGCAGACCAGCAACCCGGGGATCAACACACTCCACGTGCTCTCTGGGGTGATCAGCAACAACAGGCTCAGTCCGACCCCCAAGATCGCAAACCCGGGCGCGATCAACCATTTGGTCGGCACTTTGCTGGTCAATCGGCCGGCAACAGTAGCGGCGATAAACGAGGCACCCGACAAGAACAGCAGCCGAACCCCAGCCTCGACAGCTGAGTAGCCAAGCACGTTCTGCAGATAGATGACGAGGTAGGCCAGCAGCGAAAAGATTGATGCCGAGACCGCGAAGGCAGCGATCAGCCCACCGACAAATGTGGGCTTGCGCAGCAGGCTCAGATCAAACATTGACTGCTTCTGTTTAGCCTGGCTCACGACAAAGAGCCCCAGCAGCACGGCCGATCCGGCCAGGCAGGCGAGGATTAACGAGTCCGTCCAGCCTCGAATACCCGCTTCGATCAGGCCATAGACGAGCAAGGCCAACGCGGCGCTAAAGGTGACAAATCCGATCCAGTCAGGTTTGCCTGCGTTCGGGTCGCGAGATTCATCAACCTTGAACACCACAACCAAGATCGCGCCAATACAGATCGGCAGATTCACCCAAAAGATCCAGCGCCACGACAGCCCCGTTGTGAGCACGCCCCCTAGGACCGGGCCCAGCGCGGTTGCAACGCCGGTGACTGCGCCGAAGACACCGAAGGCAATGCCCCGCTCGCGGCCGGAGAAGGTCGCTGCCAAATTGCGAGCGCCGTCGCAAACATCGCCGCGCCACCGATCCCCTGCGCTCCTCGAGCCAGGGTCAACGAGAGGATATTGGGCGCCGAGCCACAGGCCAGCGACGCCAACCCAAACATGCCCACCCCAATCGCGAAAACCCGCTTGCGGCCATACAGGTCAGCGAGCGACCCCGCAGTGAGCACTAGGGCGGCCAGCACCAGGGCATAGGAGTCGATGACCCACTGCAGATCAGATAGCGAAGCATCCAAGTCACGCTGAATGTCTGGCAGGGCAACATTGACGATGGTGACGTCAAGGAGAAGGACGAATAAGCCTGTGCAGACTGCGATCAACGTCCACCATTTAGTTGCCATCCGGAGAGCATACGTAGACCCCACGACCAGTCTTGCACCGGCCGATTCGCGAGGGCTTGATGAGGCCACGGTGCCCGGTCCATTCTCGGCTGCCCAACGTCGGCTTACCCAAGAGAAGTCCCGTTCATCTCTTCGGTTGAGTGCAGTGCCTGCTGGTTTACCTGCTGCAGCACGGCCTGAAACGGCGAGTTGACCGTGATGGATTCAGAGGGCATTCGCGACGAATACGCCGCGTCATAGGAGCACCTGGCGCTTGCCCCGACCATAATGCAGGAATGAACAAGTCTGGCCTTGCGATCGTCGCAATTATCCTCACATTACCCGCATGCTCAGCATCAGATGATCAATCGTCCAGCGAAAAAGTGGCTGCCACGAGTTCGGCACCCGATTCTGCTGCTGAGACGGTCACCCCAAAGTCCAGCCCACAGCCTCGATTGTCGAGCGCGTCAGATGCCACTGCCAAGGCCACGCCTACCGCGAGCTCCCCGACGGAGACTTCTGAGCCGACGCCAGAGCCAGAGCAGGTGACCGACCCGTGTGCCCCCGACACCCTCAGCAACGACCTACTGGGTTATTCAGGTGGCATAGGGATCTTTACCTGTGAGAGCGGATGGGCCTATGCCTACTACGTAGGCGGCGATGGGGACGCCGAGTTCGTGGCCCAACAACAGGGCGGACAGTGGGTCAATGTCGCTGGTATGGGTTCAATGACTTGCCGTGAAGAACTGACAGAGACGGGTGCACCGCCAGCAGTCGTCCGCGATTTCCTCCCGTGTGACGAGATGTATCCATCGGACGAGGATGCCGCGCCAGTGGATGACTGTGTCATCCCCACCGAGCAATATGGTGCGACGTTCGCAGAGCCCTTGCGCAACGTCTCCTGCGACGAAGCCGCCAATCAGTGGTACAGCGCTTCGGAGAACTCCCCACCATCGTTTGAGAGCCCAATAACTAATGCAAACGGCTGGGAGTGCTACGTCTATCCGAACGACCCCAGCTCTCGAGTTGCTGGCGCGTGTTATTCGCCTGACGGTTCAGCCGAGTTCGTCCTCAACCTGCCTGGCTAATGCCACCTGCCCCGACCAAAGCCGCGATTGACTGCTTAAACCCTAACGAGGAAGGCACGTTTACCTTGTTTATCTAGAACAGAGCGTCGGAAGGCCATCACTAAGTCACCGAGGAGTGTTTTTTCGCAAACCCACGCGGTTTCCCCGACCACTAATCCTCGATGTACCCCGTGGCCGGGTCCACCTGCTCCAAAAAGTTGCGCGTAGCCGCTTCGAGTTCAGCCCGTGGCCCCCACACCTCGTCCGAGCGTCTCGTCGAGAAGCCGTAGCCAGCATGTGGGCCACTCGTCCAGTCCACGTGCCACGCACCTGGCTGGTCTGGGTCGGCGACTGCCCTAAAGGTTTCGCCATCAACCACCATGTCGATCGCCTCCGGAATCTCCATAGCGTGATCATCCAGCGCCTGAACCACGACAACAAGCCCTCACCAAACGCAGGCGCGCGGCCATGGAGTGGGTGCGTTAGTCCCTGCCCGACACCAACTAATCCCGCCTAATCTGGAAAGATCAACCACATGACGGCGACGAGCAGAGATCACAGCGTCCACGTCACGGACGAACGGATCAACACCATCTCCCACCTGGTGGGTGCCTGCTTCGCGGTTCTTGGCGCTGCACTGCTGATCAGCCAAGCGGCCGCCGACGGTGACCCGTGGAAGATCGTCGGCGTCAGCATTTACAGCGCCTCGCTGATCATCCTGTTTGTCTGCAGCACCCTGCACCACGGGCTCGATCGCGGGCCACTCGTCAACGACATTTTGCGCACCCTGGACTACACGTCCGTGTTCTTTTGATCGCCGGCACGGTCACGCCCATCGTGCTGGTCTTAGTGCGCGACTCGTTTGGCTGGGCCGTGTTGGGCGCCGTCTGGTTTGTCGCAATTGCCGGGATCGTCGGGCGCTCGGTATGGCGTGACGTGCCCAGTGGGTCACCAACACCTTGTTTATTGTGCTGGGTTGGATGCCTTCGGTGCTGGTGTTTAGCGGCGTCGACCTCCCGATTGGCGCGCTGGCGCTGATGGCTGCCGGTGGCCTGTTCTACAGCGTCGGCTTTGTCATCTTCATCATCGAAAGCCCAATCCCGTGCCGGGTGTTTTTGGCTTCCACGAGATCTGGCATTTGCTCGTGCTGGTCGCCTCCGCGCTGCAATACGTAATGATCTACGTCTACGTCCTCTGACCTATCGACACAGGAGTCACTATGGACAAGGTCGACCTCACGCAGCAGATGCCCACCTATGCCACCAGGCTGGGCAGGTTTGACCTTGTCGAGGTGCCAGCTATGCAGTTCTTGATGGTTGGCGGGCCCGGCGATTCCAACTCGGCCCCGGAAAAACTGAAGACCATCCTGCGTCAGCCAGTCGAACACTCGCACTAGGGCAGTTCAGGAACCGTTCTTGTCCCGGTGGCTACAACCGGGCCAGCAGCACGGGCGCCGCTTGCCCTCGTCAAGTTCTTCGCGGGTCCGGCGGATGCGACGCTCACGCGTTTTGGCTTGCTAGGCGTCTTCGACCCAACAGATGAACTCGTTGCGGGCCAGTGGCGTGATGTCGAGCCACAACTCCAGCGTGCTCGGGTGAGCTTCTAGGTCAGCCCGCAGATCATCAGGGAGTTCATGCACTGGTCCGGCCGGGATTTTCGTCGCCATGCCTTCGACTCTAGCGCCCAGTCTGGCTCGCGATTCAGATCGCGCGTGCGACAAAGACCCATTGCCGCCCAGGTCGATCTGGGGCGTCGCGCACTTCGCTGACGTCAAACCCGGCAACGCCCAAGGCAGCCTCGATCGATGACCGTGACCGGAAAGCCAACGTTGAGACGGCGCGGATCTGCTCGCCAGACGACAACTCGTCGATGTTGGTGAACGTCACCAGATCCACTTGAGCACGATGTGTCACCTCATCGATCGTGGTGGACGACGAAACCTGGCCATAGTGCCCGGCATCAAACTGATGGGGCAGGCCCTTCTCGCCCCAGGACCGCCAGGCCTCGACCTCCCGAATCCGCGCCTCAAACACCAGGTGCCCGCCAACATCCAGCGCTGCCCGGCAACGCTGAAGCACTCCGGCCCACTGGTCATCATCGGCAAAGACCATCGCGGTGTTGGCGGTCATGGTCACGGCATCGACCTTGACCGGCAGCGCATCTTCGAGATAGCCGTGCACCCATCGGGCCCGGTCAGCGCCTGGAACACGGCGAGCGCGCTCAATCATTGCCCCAGCAGGCTCAACGCCCACTACTCGATAGCCGCGCTCCAGCAGCATGTGCCCCAATACCCCGGTGCCACAGCCCACGTCCAGAGCCGAGCGAGCCCCCCAACTCATCAAGCAAGTCGGCATAAATCACCAGATCATCGCGAAACCCCTCTTCGATGTCATAGATCTCAGCAATCCTGGGTCATCAAATTCAGAGGTCGGCACAGTGCGCGCTCCCATTGGGCTAAGCCAGCGTCTGGGTGATCGACGAGCCCGCCGTCCCATTGCGGAGCGTCGCTTGGGAACCCTCAACCAGTGGCATGAACGGTGCGATGTGACCGACTTCAACATCAGCCACAATCGGGATCTCCAGATCACCGAGGGCATGCCGAACAGCATCGTGCTGCGACAACTGTTCGCTGCCCGATCCCCTCGTCCGGCCAATGACAACACCGTTTACGCGATCGAACCAACCAGCCAAGCGCAGCCCCAACAGCCTGCGAGCGACCTCATCCGAGTCTGCTTCGGAAGCTTCCAAGTGGATGATTAACCCATCGGACGCATACCTCTGCGCAAAGGCAGCGACATCGCCATACGCCGTGCCGGCCAAATTGGCGACGGTTTCGAGGCATCCACCGATCAGGCGACCGCTCACTTCAACGTCGCCCTCGCCATCCAGTCGCTTCCACTCGTTTGGCGTGTGCAGCGCGAACTCCGAAAGACTCGGGTGGGCGCGGAAATCATCCCAGCCATGCTCTTTGTATGCCGGGGCTGCCCCTTGCTTAACGGTTGCGCCTGGCTCAGCGCTCACCATGTCGAGCCAATGCCGTAGCGGCAGCGGCGGATCAAAGGGGTTTCGGCCAGGTTTGACCCATGCAGCGATGCCACGCCCCCAAGAACCGTCAGCGGAAAAGTCAGTGTCGAGGTGTCTGAGTAACCCACGAGCCAGGTCGGATCAGCCGCTAGCGCCTCAAAGTCGAGCAGGTGCAGCAGGTCGGTGCCTAAAGCCCCACCCCACGGCGGCACGACAGCCCGCACTGCCGGGTCGGTCATCATCTCCATCAGCTCGGCCGCTCGATCTGCAGCCGGAGCGCTGGTCACACCCCCGCCGTAGAAGCACTCACCCAGCCTGACCTCATACCCACGCTTTCGCAGTCCCTCCATCGCAAACTCCATGCGCGGGCGGAAAGGTTCGCCCACACCCGATGATGGCGCGGTCACGCCGATGGTGTCGCCGGGGGCTAACGGTCGCGGAAACTTGATCGCCATTCCGCCACCCTAGCCATGAGCGGCAACCTGGGTGGCCTATCGCCGCAGAGCCTTGCGCGCCAGCCAGTTGCCAAAGAACTGCACCAACTGCACGATCACGATGATGGCGATGACCGCTGCCCAGGTCACGACATAGTCGTACTGGCGATAGCCATACTGGATGGCGAAGTTTCGATGCCGCCACCGCCGATAAATCCAGCAACCGCAGACATGTCGATCACCGCGACAATGGCGAACGTATAGCCCAAGATCAGCGGCCCGAGAGCCTCGGGGATCAGCACCGTGAAGATGATCCGCAATGGACTGCACCCCATCGACCGAGCAGCCTCAATGACGCCCTCGGGCACCGACACCAGGTTTTGCTCCACCAACCGGGAAATACCAAAGGTGGCGGCCAGCGAAATCGCAAAAATGGCTGCCGGGTCACCAATTCCCGTGCCCACCACCTCACGAGCCAGCGGCTGGACGGCTGCGATAAAGATGATGAAAGGGATCGGTCGGAAGGTGTTGACCAGCACGTTGAGGACGGTGTTGACCGCGCGCTGCTGCAGCACGCCGCCAGCCCTCGTGGTGTACAGCGCGAGCCCAACCAAAAGGCCACCAAGCCCACCAAAAGCAAGTGAGATCGAGACGATCTTGAGCGTCTCAAGGACCGCCTGCCAAAACAACGGCTGCAGTTCAAGGAGCGATTCCATCAGGCCACCTCTGTGACTTCTGCGACTGCGCGAATGGCAGTCAACGCACCCGCGATCTCGGCATCTGAGCCTTGCAGCGCCATCGTCAAATGCCCGAAGGGCCGGCCCTGCACCTCGTTGATCCCACCGAAAACCAACTCGAACTGGACACCTGCGGCGCCCAACTTTGGAAGACCTCACCTTGGGAGGCGGCACCGTCGGTGAACGAAACGGTCACCAACGTGCCGGTATGCCGGTCGCGCAGCATTGCCGCTTCGCCGGCGGTTGGCACGCCCTTCACGACCGTGCCGACAAACTTGCGACTCGCTGCATGTTGCGGGTGAGCAAACACGTCAAAGACCTCGCCATGCTCGACCACCCGGCCTGCTTCCATCACCGCCACGTGGGTGGCCAGCGACTGAATCACTTCCATCTCATGCGTGATCAGCACCATGGTGATCCCCAGATCGGTGTTGGCTCGGCGCAGCAACTCCAAGACCTCGCTGGTGGTCTCCGGATCCAAGCGCTGGTGGCCTCATCGGCCAGCAGCAAGGTCGGATTCGGCGCCAACGCCCGCGCAATGCCGACCCGCTGTTTTTGGCCCCCAGAAAGTTGCTCGGGGTAGTTGCTCGCCTTGTCGGCTAGGCCGACAAAATCAAGCATCTCCTGGGCACGTGCCCGAGCGCTCGCACCAGACATACCCGATTGGCGTAGTGGGAAGGCCACGTTGCCAAGCACCGTGCGCGACGCGAACAGGTTGAACTGCTGAAAGATCATCCCGATGTTGCGTCTGGCGACCCGCAACTGCTTGCCGCTCAACGCAGCGATGTCTTGGCCGTCGACCAGGATCTGGCCCTCGTTGATGGGCTCCAGAGCATTGATGAGCCGGACTAGCGTGGACTTGCCGGCACCCGAATAGCCGATCACTCCGCACATCACCAGCGGCAACATCAAGTGACACATCGTCGACCGCGAGCACACTGGTCGATGTGCGACGCTGGGCAGCAAACCTCTTCGTGACGCCACGAAGACTCACGAGGGTTGGTGATCGCCGACGGCTTCGTTGTGGTTGACGAGAGCCATCGGCGCTTAGCCCTGAGCCGCGTTGTCGGCCTCGGTCTGAGCAAGGCTGTCGACCAGTTCATCGACCGGAGTGGTCAACATCACCGCAGTGCCGCCGGAGTTTTCGACAACTCCTGCCTGCACTTCATCGTTGCTCTGATAGAGCTCAACCAACTTGAGGTATGTCTCGTTGTCGACATCGTCAGCGTTGGAGGCCCAGACGTTGATGTAGCCCTGAGCAGCCGGGTCCGTCGGGTCATCCGAGGCCAGGATGTCATCGCCAGTCAAGCCCGCCTTGTCCGCGAAGTCGTTGTTGATCACACCGCCAGCGACATCAGGCAAGGAAGTCGCCACCAATGCAGGGTCGAGTTCGGTGACCTCGACCTTGGAGTCATCAGCGATGATGTCGGCGGGAGTTGAGTAGGAGAGCCACCGCCCTCGAGGGCGATAAGCCCGGCAGACTGGAGCACCAAAGGGCACGAGCCCGGTTTGACGGGTCGCTGGGAATCGCAATCTCGGCGCCGTCCGGGATGGCTTCGACGGAGTCATACTGTGTCGAATACAGCGGAAGCGGGTAAATCGCGGTCGAACCGATCGGCTGCAGGTCGGCTTCGGCCGTGACGTTGTATTCGGCCAAGTAGACGATGTGCTGGAACTGGTTGAGGTCGATCTCGTTCTCGGAAAGTGCCGGGTTGGGCTGGTTGTAGTCGGCAAAGTCCACGATCTCGACCGAAATGCCTTCAGCCTCGGCGGCATCGGTGAAAGTCGCCCAATACGGATCTGAAGCACCCACGACACCGACCGTGACCGGATTGTCCGCCGTGCCTTCTGCTGCGGTGTCGTCTGTCGAGGTGCCACCGCAAGCTGTGACCATCGCCATCACGGGGACTCCAACGGTGGCAGCCACCAACGAGCGACGGAAAATTGGGCGACGAACAGCAAACATGACGATCCTCTCGGTAGTGCCTGCCCGCCGTTGAGTTGTTGGCACGCTTGTCTCTCCCCGTTGATGAGGCAAAGCGCGCCGGGCGGTGTCAGGCATAAACGAGTCTAGGCGCAGATTATGCGTTCACTTGACAATTACTAGCGGATTAGACGCATTGGTAACGATATAATCGGCATCTTCCAGCAGATACTTCGTCATCAACGTCACTCCCCGCACGATCAACTAGGGGCCAAGCGCCAATCCGTAGGAGATTTTTGCGACCGGGAGCACTCCGCCGAAGGGCTCGTGCAGTCTCGAACCAATGCACTGAATGATTCTGTTGGGGCACAAAGGTATTCATTTACCGGCACCAAAAGCCCACTCATACCTTCTCTTTTCCATGGTGCATATGGCTGCACGGAGCAGTATTCACCCACGGCCAACGCCCAGAATGGAGTTCTCGTGAGCAGCCACAAGAACGCAACCCAGCCGATTGTCGACAGCAACAACGCCCTTCTGGACTCTTTGCCCTTCGACAACACCCAGGATTTCGAGGACGCTGACCGCGGGTTCGTCGCAGCACTTGAGCCAGGCGTTGTCCGCAACGCCGACGGGCAGGTCGTGTGGGACAACGACACCTATGCCTTCCTTGACGGAGATGCCCCAGACACCGTTAACCCCAGCCTTTGGCGGCAGTCAAGCTCGTTGCCAGGCAAGGCCTCTACGAAGTCGTTGAGGGCATTTATCAGGTCCGTGGGTTTGACCTGTCGAATGTGACTTTCATCGAAGGCCACTCGGGCATCATCGTCATTGACCCGCTGATCTCGACTGAAACGGCTGCTGCTGCCCTCGCGCTCTATCGCCAGCACCGCGGAGACCGTGAGGTCCGTGCGCTGATCTATACGCACAGCCATATCGACCACTTGGGGGCGTCTTCGGTGTCGCTTCTCAAGATGACGTCGACGCGGGGCGCATTCAGATTATTGCTCCCGAGGGCCTCGTTGAAGAAGCCGTGGCCGAGAACGTGTTCGCTGGCACCGCCATGGGCCGACGTGCTGGCTATATGTATGGGGCCGCGCTTGAGCGGAGCCCGCAGGGAGCAGTCGGGGCAGGCTTGGGGCAAACCACCTCCACTGGGCAGGCCGGCTTGATCGTCCCCACGCTCGACATCAGCACCACGGGCGAAAACCACACCATTGATGGCGTGGAGATCGAATTTCAGATGGCGCCCGGCACCGAGGCCCCCTGTGAGATGCACTTCTACTTCCCCCGAGTTCCGCGCACTGTGCATGGCCGAGAATGCCACGCATACCTTGCACAACGTGCTCACACTTCGTGGTGCAGTTGTCCGCGATCCACATGTCTGGTCTGCCTACCTCACCGAAGCGATTGCGACTTTCAGCGGCCGCACCGATGTCGCTTTCGCATCCCACCATTGGCCGACGTGGGGTCAGGACCGGGTCGATACCTTCCTGTCCACCCAGCGCGACCTCTACGCCTATCTGCATGACCAGACGCTTCGGCTGGCCAACCAAGGCCACACCGGCAGTGAAATTGCCGAGATGTTCACCCTCTCGCCGGCGCTAGAGCAGGCTTGGAACGCACATGGCTATTACGGATCGGTCAGCCACAACGTCAAGGCGATCTATCAACGCTATCTCGGCTGGTTTGATGGCAACCCTGCACGCCTGTGGCCACACCCGCCGGCCGAGCTTTCCTCGCGCTATGTCGAGGCGATCGGTGGCCTCGACCGTGTCGTGGGGCTAGCCCAGACCGCCTTTGACGCCGGCGATTTCCGGTGGGCCGCCACCTTGCTCGATCACGCGATCTTCACCAATGAACACCATCAGGCTGCCCGTGATCTGTATGCCGACACGTTGGAGCAGCTCGGCTATGGGTCGGAAAATGGCAGTTGGCGAAACTTCTTCCTCTCCGGATCCACTGAGCTGCGCGGCAGCAACTTTGGCACGCCCACGAAGACGGATGCGCCAGCCATCATGGCTCAACTCAGCGCCACGCAACTTTTTGACGCGATTGCGGTAGCGGTGAACGGGCCAGCGGCTTGGAATCTTGATCTCGTGTTGGACATCACGATTTTGGATACCGAAACCAACTATCGGGTGACGCTGCGCAATGGCGTTTTGGTCTACCTCGAGCAGGAAGCCCGCGAGGACGCGGCTGCGACCATTCGGCTGCAGAAGTCGCGCCTCCTCGCCCTCGTTGCTGGCGACGCCACCTCCCCCGGCATTGACGCCGAAGGAGACGATTCACTCTCGCAACTGATGTCTGTGCTTGACCCGGGTGACGACAACTTCAACATCGTCACTCCCTAGGCGCCGAGCAGCGGCTGGCGGCCAGGGAAACTCATCACCTTTAGGCGGTATCTTCCTCGGCCGCGAGCTTGAGTTTGCGCAACGTTTCAACAATCCCGGCACGGTTCTTGGTCGGGAAGTTTGCCTTCTCCAACATCTTCGCGGGCAAGCCTTTATAGCGGGAGTAGTCGAAAGACTCCGTCACGACCGTTTCGCTTTCCCCAATAGGACGCAGTTCATAGCGCCAGCGGTGCCCGCCAAAGTGGCGCCAAGCTATCAGGGTTCCCTCTTCGAATTCCACCACTCGGTTGCTGATCTTGTAGGGCACGCCAAACATTTTCATTTGCGCGCCGAACTCCGCCCCACGGCTTAACCGCTCGGGCCCCAGGGTGACCGACTTCACCGTGCCTGACCCATCAATGCGCGAATGCTGACGCGGGTCAGCCACGATGTTGAAAATCGCGGACGCCGGGGCGTTGATCACCATCGACTCGGACACAATCTGCTCTGCTGGGCTAGTCAATTGCCTCATCCTCACTGTTCGTTGGTGTTTAGACCTTACGCTCGCTTAGTGGGTGGCCTCGTCGCTGGCGGGCACAACCGGTGCAACCTCTTTCCACACGCTCGGTGCGTCGCTACGGGTTGAGGGCAACCGGGTTGCCTCAGCCCACTGCACCGCCCACTCGGGCACGACAGGGATCGCCGTGCCTGGCTCCACGCCCAACATGTCCAGCAACTCAGCCATCATCACCGTGCCGCCGCTCTTGCGGATAAACCGGGCCCGGACGAACGCTTGAGCATAGATTTCGCCATCGACAACAAACCGCTGCTCCATGTATGCGCCACGCTCGTCAAACCCAGCAACTCGCGTCTCCAACACATACTTTTGAAGGGGCTGAGTGACTTACGAAAAGTCATCGATTCCTGAGCCGCCACCGGGTAAACCCCGTGTGGCTTGAGCGCGTTGGCCATCCCGGACCTGATCATCAAGTCGACTCGGCCCAAGTCCATGATCGAAAAATAGATTCCGTTGTTCATGTGGCCGAGGGCATCAAGGTCAGTTGGTCGCACCCACAGGTTTAACCGGCCGACATCGAGAAGCCCACACGAGGCTCCACGAGAGGCCTTAATCGAGAGCAACAGCAACTGCAAAAACGATTCATGGTGCGGTGTAAACCTCTATCTCGGCGGCACCGGTGTTTCCGCCGGTGGTGGTGTCGGCAGCAAAGGTGACCTCTTGGCCCATAGCGCTCAACTCCTCGACGGCCAACCCCTGGCCAACTTCGAATGGCCCAAACTCTTCGCCGTCAACACTGACCGTATAACTCTCAACGACTGCGGTGCCATCGCTCATCGAGCGGGTCCGATAGCCCACACCCACGATGTCCGTCGAGGCTCCAAGATCAATGGTGATGCTGGCATCGTCGCCGTCGCCATCGGTCGACCATTCGCTAGTCGGGTTGCCATCGATCGCTAAAGCTCCGGCAAAGTCCTCGGAGAACTCTGAACTGACCTCGACGACCGTTGCATCAAGCGCGGCGTTCGGCCCCAACTCATCGGTTTCTGCTGCGACCGGAGTCGTGAAGGTGTACATCTGACTTTGATAAAGATTGCCGTCGATACCGGTGCCCTGTAGCCGATAGAAGTATTCGGTGTCAGGCTGGAGCCCCTCAAGCAAGGGCATGTGCTCTGTGCACGCCGCCTGCCATATCGGAGTCGGTGGCGATAAGGCCCAACTCTTCGGTCTCGCCGAAGACAATAGCGCAAGCCATATCGATAGTGGTCGTGAGCGGCATCGTCGCGAAGGTGCCACTGGGATCGATGTTGAAAACCGGATCCGCCTCAACCACGTCTTCGGCGGGAAGAACCCTGGCCTGAGCCGGGGCGGAGGATATGTCTGCGGTGCTGCCGTCATCCGATCCCACAGAAGCGTCGTCACCGGAACAGGCCGTGAGGCCCAGGACGGCAATAGCCGCCAGTCCCCCTACGTGCTGTGTTGCCTTGCGCGCTGGTGTGGCGCGAGTCGTGCCGACTGCTGTTCGCTGGCGTCCCATACCTACACACTACGAGGCAGGTCCGACAGTAGCTCGGATAACTACGCGGCACTCAACTAAATGGCGGTCGCGCGTCGACCTTGACCGACGCTTTGCCCGCCCAACGCCATACTTGCGCCGCAGCATCCCGGTCTTCGTCAGTGATCAAGTTGCCCATCCAGCGCAGCGCCAACATCATCATCCAGTTGGAGCGCATGCCGATCGGGCCAACAGCCGGGAGCAGGCGCGGGATGGTGACGAGACCGGCCAATCGACGAGCGATCGAGAACGCCTCGCCGTAGTGATCTGTGAGCAGTTGTGGCCAGGCATGATCCAGCGATCCACCCTCATGGATCAACTCAGCCACCATTCGGCCAGTCTCCATGCCGTAGTCGATACCTTCACCGTTCAGCGGGTTCACACATCCAGCCGAGTCGCCAATCAGGGCCCAGTTGGGTCCAGCGACACCCGAGACTGCACCACCCATGGGCAGCATCGCTGACTTGGGCGCCTGCAGATCGCCAGACAGCTTGAAGTCGTCCTTACGCTGGTCAGCGTAGAACTGCATCAAGGGACGCAACTGCACATTCGCCGGCCGCTTGAGAGTTGCCAACGTGCCAACACCGACGTTCACCTGTCCGCCACCTAGCGGGAAGATCCAGCCATACCCACTCAGCAGCTCACCTTCTAAGCCGCGCAGCTCCAGGTGCGAGCTGATCCACGGGTCTTCGGAGCACTCAGACAACAAATATGAGCGAGCAGCAACCCCATAAACCGTGTCGCGGTGCCACTCGCGGCCCAGTAGCCGGCCAAGTTGTGAGCGGACCCCGTCCGCAACGATCAACTGCTGGCAGCGGACCGACTTGCGCTCCCCCTCATGGTCAAAAACGATTCCCTCAACCTTGTCGCCATCCCACAGCACCTCGACTGCGCGTGCACCCTCAGCCCCTTGAGCACCCGACTCCAACGCCTCGGCGCGAATCCGGTCATCCAACTCGGTTCGCGGCACTGCCGACCCGGTCTTGGGCAGGTTGCCATCGGGCCACTCCAGCTCAAGCACCTGGCCAAATCCGTGCGCCCGTAGACCCTTGTTGACCACGTGATCATTGGTCCACTCCTTGAGCCCCAGCCGGTCCAACTCGGCAATCGCACGCGGCGTCAGACCATCGCCACAACTCTTGTCGCGAGGAAAAACAGCAGCATCCGCCAACACGACATCGTGGCCCATACGCGCAGCCCAAGCCGCAGCGGCAGAGCCCGGCGGGGCCAGCTCCAACGACCAAAATCTCTGCCTTGGCGGGTAACGAGGAGAAGTTCACATCAGCCATTGTCCCAGAATCACGAAGTGCGCCGACCCTCAGGGGTACGGCGCACTTCGTGTCAGGATGGGAAGGAAGTTAGATGAGGTGCCCCTGCTCACCATCGTCGTCTCGCTGGTTGGCCTTGGCTTCAGCGTCGCGCTCGTTCATCTCGCGGATAAACTCGATGAAGTAGGTCCAACGGCCACGAGCCTCATTGAGGTCATGCTGAGGCAGGTCCAGGTCAATCCCCGTATGGGCGACCGTGCGACGGTTGCGCAACTCGCCGCGGATGTCGCGCAGGGTCCGCTCGGCGTCGACCAGCATCTGCTCCAGGACATCTTCGGGCAAGGCATCGAGGTCGGGGTGGGCAAAATTCTGTTGCTCAATCATGTGGATTCTCTTCTCTTTGCTAAGTCTTTAGAAGACAAAGACCGAGGCGGCGATGATCAGGCCCGGTAGCAGGAAATACACACCTAAGACCCACGCCACTACATACATCTTGTTCTCCGTGGCGAGGTTCGACAAGGTCTCGGCACCCAGTAGTGGGATCCTCCGCAAGAACGGCACTCCGTAAATGAGCACTGTGGCGAAGACGTTGAAGAGGAGGTGCACGAACGCAATGGTCAATGCCGCCTCGGCGTGCTCATCAGCAGCCATAGACGCGATCAGCGCGGTAGCCGTGGTGCCGATGTTGGCGCCAAGGGTAAAGGGGTAGATCTGTCGCAGGGTGATCGTATTGGCAGCAGCCAACGGCACCATCAACGAGGTGGTGACAGAGGACGACTGCGCGACAACCGTGACGGCCGCACCCGAGGCCATACCGGTGATAGGCCCGCGACCGATACTTTTGTGCAGCAGGTCCTTGGCCCGGCCGACCATCAACTGTCCCAGGATGATCCCCAGGTAGCGGATCACGAGCAAAATGCCAACAGCACCAACCAAGGCGAGCAGGACGCCTTGCACGATCTCGTTGCTGGCTACTGCACCGACAACCGTTTCGGCGATACCAACGAAGGGGCAGTCGCCGTATCGAGGAAGTCAACCTTGCCGGTATCGACACCGCCCGCGCCTTCAAACAAGCCAGCCATCCAGGCCGCACTCTTGGCCAAAAAGCCGGTCGCGATCTCAAGCGGTAAAAAGATGGCCACCGCGGTCAAGTTGAAGAAGTCGTGAATCGTGGCAGCAGCAAACGCACGACGGAAGGGCTCTTTTGCCCAACTGTGCCCAAGCTCGCCAGCGTGTTGGTGACGGTGGTGCCGATGTTGGCACCCATCACCATGGGGACAGCGATGCTGACCGGCAAACCGCCGGCCACCAAGCCGACGATGATGGAGGTCGTCGTGGAACTGGACTGGATCAAGGTGGTGGCCAAAATGCCGATGATCAAGCCGACAAACGGGTTCTCAGCAAAGGCGAACAACTGCTCAGCCTGGCCCCCGGTTGCGCCTTTGAAACCATCACCAATGATCTCGATGAAAGTGATCAGGAAGAAGAACATCGTCGCGACGCCAACCCAGCGAACAACCTTGCCCGCTGGTGTGAGATCCACCTCGACGTGGCCTTCATCGATCTGGGCCAGGTCGAATTGGTTTGGAGCCATCTGAGCCGCTTGCTCAGGCGTCGTATCGCGTGGGGTCGTCATTGTTAGCCCCGCTGCATCAGTCGCTGTTGATTGGTCACACTCAAAACCTAGCGGCTGCAAGACGCCTCGAACACCGCTTCCAGGGATTGTTCAGGCGAGGTCAGCAATTGTTCAACTGCTCGTTACCTTGTATGTGATGGTCGTCACTCCGCGCGCCTCTCGTTAGGCTTGTGTCATGCCATCCACACCTGTTGCCAGTGACCTCCGACCCACCAACGACTGGTGGAAGTCAGCCGTTGTTTACCAGATTTATCCCCGCTCTTTCGCGGATAGCAACGGCGACGGCATTGGCGATCTGCCCGGCATCATCAGCAAACTTGACTACCTCGCTGAGCTGGGTGTCGACGTGGTCTGGATGTCTCCGGCCTATCAGTCGCCGCAGGACGACAACGGCTATGACATCAGTGACTACCAGGAGATGGATCCCACATTTGGGACCTTGACAGACATGGACGTCTTGATCGCTGGGCTGCATGAACGCGGCATCAAACTCGTGATGGACCTCGTGGTCAATCACACCAGCGACGAGCACCCTTGGTTTGTTGAGTCTCGCTCCAGTCGCGACAACCCCAAGCGCGACTGGTACTGGTGGCGCGATGAGCCCGAAACCGAGTGGGAGTCGTTCTTTTCCGGTTCGGTCTGGGAGCACGACGAAACCACCGACAGTCACTACCTGCACCTTTTTCGCGCAAACAGCCCGACCTGAACTGGGAGAACCCGCAGGTCCGCGAGGCTGTCTACGAGATGATGCGCTGGTGGCTGGATCGGGGTGTCGACGGTTTCCGGATGGATGTCATCAACTTGATCTCCAAGAAGTTCAACGCCGACGGCTCGCTGGACAGCGCTGAAAACTCTTACGTCGATGGCCCGCGGATACACGAGTTCATGCAAGAAATGCACCGTGAAGTCCTCGCTGGCCGCAACCTCGTCACCGTGGGAGAAACCCCTGGCGTGACCATCGCAGAGGCGCAGAACTACACCGACCCGACGCGCGACGAGGTCAACATGGTGTTCACCTTTGAGCACATGAACCTTGACACGATCCCGGGCCAATACAAGTGGGGCCACAAGGACCTCTACCTACCGGACCTGAAGAAAAACCTTTCGGCCTGGCAGACCGGCTTGATGGAAACGGGTTGGAACTCTCTCTACTGGGACAATCACGACCAGCCGCGGGCCGTCTCCCGCTTTGGCAACGATGGCGAGCACCGCGTGGCCAGCGCGAAGACCCTGGCCACGGTCCTGCACATGATGCGCGGCACGCCCTACATCTACCAAGGCGAAGAGTTCGGTATGACCAACTCACCTTTCTTTTCCGTCGATGAGTATCAGGACATCGAGTCCCTCAACTGGGCGAAGCAGGCCGCGCAGGAGGGCTGGAGCACTGAGGAGATCACCTTCGCGTTGAGCGTCAAGAGCCGCGACCACGCGCGTACCCCCGTGCAGTGGGATGCCTCCGACAAAGCCGGCTTCACCACGGGGCAGCCGTGGCTGGCGATCAACCCCAACTATGTCGATATTAACGCCGCGGCCGCTGTCGCCGACCCCACCTCCGTGTTCCACCACCACCGGCAGTTGATCAACCTGCGGCACACACGATGTGATCGTGGACGGCGACTACCGACTGTTGCTTCCGCAGGACGAGCAGGTGTTTACCTACGTGCGTTCTCTCGAAAGCAAGCAATTGCTGGTGCTGGCGAACTTCTCGGATGAGCACGTCACCGTCGACCTCGGCGAGGACGCTGGCCTGCTCGATGGCCAAATCTTGCTCTCCACCGATGGCCGCACTGAGGTCCGCCCGAACCTCAGCCCGTGGGAATCGATCGTGGTGCTCAACAGCTAAGCGCCCCCTGACCTAGGAGGCCACCCGTGGGATCTGCTCGTCCCAGACTCGCTGCTGCACCGTCTCGCCATCCCAACGAGCCGTTTGCTGGGCCTGCAGATAAAGGTGTCCTCATCGCAGGTCAGCCGATAGCCGCTAATCACGCTTGCGTTAAATGCCCCGTCGCGCCCCACCTGGTAGCGCCAAGAGATGTTGGCCTCATATCGGCTGGCATCATCTGGGTGCACGGTGTACTCCTCGCGGCACTGTTGGGCCACCCGCAAACCGTGATCCTCAAAGGTCACGTCACCCAGGTCATCCTCGATGGTGACGGTCGTGAGGCCCGTTGCAATATCGGTGCTGACAGTGCGCCGCGGCGAGGCGGCACGGTGCGTGGTCACATGTGCCCCAGCCGCTGCTTCTGGCTCTGAGAGCGGATCGGTGAGGTCTTGACCGGTGAATACCGGCAGCGTCAAGCGCGGCTCACCCGGCAGAACCTGCAGGTCCGAGCGGACCGGTGGCGGTGTCAACAACGGAAAGTTGGCCGACGATATCGACACCCGAAGGCGGTGGCCGACGCCGAGTCGATACCCCGTCATATCGAGGCCCACGGTGATCTCCATCGGCTCCCCAGGCTGCACTGGGCTCAACCGGGCTGGGTCATCGCGCAGTCGCAGATTGAGCACGCCGTAGGTGATTAAGGCACTCCCACCATCGGGCCGGACATCGCTCAAACGCACCGTGACCTGGCCAGCGTTGGTCGCGCTAGCGACAGTCAGGTCAACCTGTGGCTGGCCCAAGATGTCGATGGCCTCAGCTAGGGATCGGTGGTCCAGTTTGCGGCGAAGGCTTCGTCTGCCCGCTGGTCGGTGGGTAGGTCCGGGCCGGTCCAGATCGCGCAATATTCGCCCTGCCCCACCCCTGCGGTCAGTGGTGTGCAAACCGGCACCTGCTCCGTTAGCGGATCAAGTTTGCTACTCAACTGCCCTCGGTCCCCCAGGCTGAAGTTCGTGGCGTGCACATCAGCGCTTGGCCAGGAACTCGTCTGCACCCAACGCCCTGGCCGGTAGGCGTGCATCGGCGCTGGCGGCACGGATTCTTGGATGTAATAGCGGCCTGCTGACTCCGTTGGTTGACGCTCGCCGTCACCGTTTTCGTTAAGCCCGTCCGCAAGCCAGCGATCCCACCAGGCCAGCGCCTCTTGCAAAAGCCCACAGCCGGCCCCGGCACCGCGAAATGCGGGTACTTGTGAATCCAGGGGCCAACAAGCGCTTGGCGTGGCCCGGTCAGGTGCTCCATCAGGCGCGCAATGGTGTTTTTGTAGGAGTCACCCCAACCGCCAACGGCGAAGACCGGAATCTCGATGTCGTTGTAGTCCTCGCAGACCGAGCCGTGTCGCCAATAGTCGTCGCGGGTCTGATGCTCCATCCAGTTCTTCGCCAACAGCGGCATCGACTCCAGCCGCTCTATCCAGCGATCCTTGGCGTCGGGCACTAGGGCCGGGTCGGGCACGGCAGCGCTGAACGACAGCATGGTGGCCGCCCAGCCCAGGTTTTCGTTCATCAAGACGCCACCCTTGTAATGCACGTCGTCGGCGAACCGGTCATCGGTGGAGCACAAGGTGATGATTGCTTTTAACGGCTCTGGGCGCAGCGCGGCCAACTGCAAAGAGTTGAAGCCGCCCCACGAGATGCCCATCATCCCGAGGGCGCCGGTGCACCAGGGCTGAGCCGCAATCCAGTCGATAACTTCGAGGGCATCATCTTGCTCTTGAGCTAAATACTCATCAAGCATCAGGCCCGTCGACTCGCCGTTGCCACGCATGTCGACCCGCACCCCCGCATACCCGCGTGCTGCGAAATAGGGTATGTCAGTTCGTCGCGGACTGCTGTGCCGTCGCGTTTGCGGTAGGGAAGGTACTCGAGGATCGCGGGAACGGGGCTGCGCAGGGCCGACTCTGGTAGCCATATTCGTGCCGCCAGCACGGCCCCATCAAGCAGGGGATCTCGACGTTCTCCCAGACGATCACGTCGGCCAACTCTTCGGGCTTAGATGTCTGCGTCACGTCGGACCTTCGTTTCATAGCGGTGGTCTTTTTGCGGTCCGCGGACCTCCCAGATCACCGACCATTGCGTGACGGGCTCCGCGTCTGCAGCGATGTCGATTGAACCCCGATAGCGGTCATCCCGGCAAGGGTGATCGAGATACTCACCTGGCAGCCACGGGTGGAACGGGCGACCATCGTCGAAAGTGACGTCCCAAGCACCATGATCACCGCGCACAATCCGCAGATTTCGGTGTATCTCGTGCTGCTGGCCATTCCACAAAAGCACCCCGACCTCACGCCAATCGACGTGACCATCGGGGTGCTTTTGGGGGTCATGGTGCCGACGACCGTGCCATGAATATCTGCGGCTTGGTCGACAACGGTGCGCTCAAATGTCCAGTCCCCCAGCAAGCGTAGAGGGCTGATGCTCTGGTCCATCACCGCACTATGGCATGGACCAGAGCGGACGCGATCACATCATGGTGAAGTCTGCGGTCTGCGGGTCCGGGAACATCCGCTCGTCGGTGTCCAAGCCGGTGATCGTGGCCATCTGGTCCGCCGACAACTCAAAGCCGAACAGATCAATGTTGGAGCGGATGCGCTCTGGGGTGACCGACTTCGGGATGATGATGGTGCCGTTCTGCAGGTGCCAGCGCAGCACGACCTGGCCCTCGGAGACGCCGTGTGCAGCAGCGATTTCTTTGATAGCGGGCAACGACAAGTCCTTGGCCTGGCCAATCGGCGCGTAGGCCTCAACGGCAATGCCGTGCTTGGTCGAGGCAGCCTGGGTGCCTGGCTGCTGGAAGCTGGGGTGCAACTCGAACTGGTTGACCGCCGGGGTGACTTCCACGCCCTTCATCAGATCTTCGACGTGGTCGGGCAGGAAGTTGGAGATGCCGATCGCGCGGACTGCGCCCTCGGCATACAACTTCTCCATCGCCTTCCAGGTGTCCGCGGCCTTGCCCCAGGCGGGGACGGGCCAGTGGATCAGGTAGAGGTCGATCACGTCGACGCCCAACTCGCGGCGGCTGTTCTCAAAGGCCTGCAGGGTCTTTTCAAAGCCCTGCTCGCCATTGCGCAACTTGGTGGTGACGAAGACATCCGATTCTGGCAAGCCGCTGGCCTTGAGCGCGGCACCAACGCCAGCCTCGTTTTGGTAGCCCGCAGCCGTGTCAATGTGGCGGTAGCCAGCCTCAAGCGCGGACTCAACCGCGACCTGGGTCTCATCGTCGGGGATCTGGAAAACTCCCAACCCAACCTGGGGGATCTCGACGCCGTTGTTTAGAACAATGTTTGGAATCGTCATATCAAGGGCAGCGTTCAGAACTACTGCGATATTCCACTCGAACAGCGACACTGGAGCGTATGGAGTGGGTGCTGCTGGGTGTAGTGGCCCTGGCTGTGATTGCCCTAGGCGTGTCACGCAACCGTCGGGGCAATGCCGATCAGCCTGCGCCCGAGAGCAAGCAGGCGGCCAAACCTGGCGGTAAGCCAACCCCGGTTCCCAAGCCGGATCCGAGTCTTGCTGCCACCGATCAAACCGAAATCGACCACTTGTTTGCTGCTGTTGATGCCGAAATCGCCGACAAACTCATCGAGTTGCTTGAGGTGAGGTTGCGCGATGTCATTCGGCGCCAGGTCCCAGTGCGAGCGATCCGCAGCTCCCCTGCCCCGTCGGTCGCTCGTATCTGCTTTTCCAATGGCGTGATTGTGCTGGCCAAAACGCATGCGTCTGGCGGGCTCATTCCTATGGCCAAGGCCATGATGACTTCGTCAGTGACTCTCAAGCGCTATGACCGCAGCGATGAGGATCGGCCACCGGCGCTCCACTTTGTCTGGCGCCACGGCGGACACGTTGAGGTGACCGCAGTTGGTCTCGACCAAGCCGATTAGCCGCTCACCCGCTCGCCTTGATGCAGTTCAATAACCTCGTCTGCCCGGTCGATCAGCAATGTGTCGTGCGTGGCGACAATCGCAGCGATGGACTCTTGGTGCGTGAGTTGGGTCAGCAGATCCATGATCGTGGCTGCCGTCGTCGAATCCAGTTGTCCCGTTGGCTCATCAGCAATAACAATCCGGGGACGGGACACCAAGGCACGCGCAATGCCGACACGCTGCTGCTGACCACCCGATAGCTCATAGGGCCGTTGATGGCCATGGCGCCCCAACCCCACCAGATCCAACACCTCCGCGACTCGCTCGTCGCGCTCCTTTGCCGGGGTATCCAGCAACCGCAACGGCACTTCGATGTTCTCTGTTGCAGAAAGCACCGGGATAAGGCCAAACGATTGAAAGACATAACCAATCGACTCTCGTCGAATAGCCAAAACCTCTGATTCAGACAGATCCGACAGCACTCTCCCATCGCCCAGCACCGCCTGACCGCTCGTTGGCCGATCAAGCCCGCCCAGGAGATTGAGCAACGTCGTCTTTCCCGACCCCGAGGGGCCGCGCACCACCGTCAACGCGCCTGGTTTGGCCTCGAAATCGACACCGGCCAAAGCGTGCACCTCGTTGGCTCCGCTGCCGAACTGTCGGTGCAATCCGCGCCCGGCCAGGGCATACTCCGCGCTCATGTTTCTTCCCTTCGCCCACCAGGTCATGCGTCCCATCCGGCCAGATGCCCACGTGATCAGGCTCCAACTCCAGTCGAACCCGGTCCTGCAACCCCAAGCTCTGGACGTGGGAGTCGGGCAACTGCAGACGGCCGGCCCGGTCGATCACCGTGAACTCCTCGGCTATCACTCGACCCTGGCCCTCATCGTCCAGCTCTTCTCGGCGGATCACCTCGGTTGAGGTGCGCCCGTCGCGAATCTGCACTGTGCGCCCCACATGGTCGGCCACCGTGGGATCGTGCGTGACGATCAAAACCGTCACGCCCAAGGTCGCCGATGTCTGCGCCATGGCGCCCAGCACCTTGGCCGACATCTCGTCGTCCAACTCCCCGTTGGCTCATCGGCCAACAGCACGGTTGGGTCATTTGCCAGCGCCGTGGCGATCGCCACCCGCTGTTGCTGACCCCCGACATTTCACGCGGCCACCGGTCACGCACGTCACTGATCTCCAACAAGTCAAGCAACTCATCCACCCGCTCGCTGCGACCTTTGCGCGATGCGATCAGCATCGGCAGGGCAATATTCTCGGCTGCGGTCAGGAAGGGCAGCAGGTTGCGCGAAGTCTGCTGCCAGACAAACCCCACGCTGCTCCTGCGGTATGCGACTCGTTGCTTGCGCGTCATCGCGCCCAGGTCGACTCCGGCCACTTGAGCCCGGCCACCAGTCGGCGCATCGAGGCCCGACAGGATGTTGAGCAGCGTCGACTTGCCCGAGCCGGATGCCCCAACGAGGGCCACCAAGTCACCCGCGTCCACCTGCAGATTGAGCCCCTGCAAGGCCTGCACCTCAATGCCCTCCGTGGAGTAAATCCGCACCAGGTCTTCGCACACGATGTCTGGCTCGGAGCGTTGTTGGGGAGCAGACTGCTCCGTTTGCAGAGTCATAGGACTACCTTTCCTCGCCAAGGCGCAGGTGTTGGGCAAGATCAGTGCGGGCAGCGACCGCGGTGGAAAGCGCTACGGCGATCGCGAGAGATGCCAACACCCAAAGCACGACCAGCGCGAGCCACAGCGGGTTCACCGCTAGACCGGGCTGCCAGGCCCCACCGGTGGAGTGCGCAGATCAAGGGCTTGGAGCAACAACCAGGGATACAGGCGCCGAGCAAGCCGCCGGTCAGGAAGGCCGCCACGATGCCTGGCGCTGCTTCCCAGCTGGCCAGCGAGCGGACCTGGCTTCGGCTGGCTCCCATCGTTCGCAAGATTGCCAACAGTCGCACTCGGCTGCGGGCGCCCAGGGCCTGGCCAAGGACGATGGCCACTGCAGTCAGAGCGGTGGTCAGTGCTGAGGCAGCGATCAGCACTATAGTCAGGCCAGAAGTGGCTGGAGCCTCCAACAACACCTGCAAATCCGCCTGAGGGGTGTCGACCAGCGAATTCGGCAAGACGCCACTGACGGCCGCCCTCACTGCTGCTGGATCGGCGCCTTCATTGATGGCCACCAACGCAACATTGCCAGTTGGCACATCTCGATCGCTCGCTTCCCAGGCGGACCTGGTCGTCACCAAAAACTGCGAGTCGGTTCGCACGCCAGGAAGCCGGTCAATCGAGCCAACAATCTGAGCTGAGGTGTCGTTGGGCAGGAGCGCTGAGCCCGCAGCTTCAAGACTGCCGCCTGCCATCAACGGCATGGAATCACCGCCGGAGTACAGCGCACCTGGGAGTGGAGTCACCAGTGGGGCCGATTCCTGAACTGCCTGCAGCGAATCGTCAACGACGTAAACAGTGACTGGCGTTTGTCGGCCTTCTGACTCAAATTCAGTGCGGGTCTGGGCCACCCGGGCCACAGCAGCCACACCAGGGACAGCAGACAAGTCCTCAACGACGTCGTCGGTGATGCTAGGCCCGCTTATCCTGATCTGCGCTCCGGCATCGTTCCAAGCAGACTCTTGAGCGCCTTGGTCAATCGTCGAAGCCAACATGGTGCTGAGTGTGGCCACCGAGACGCCAAGAACGACGACAACAATCGGCAGGAGCCCACCTGCGGAGTCGCGCACTGCCCGTGCCACGCCGACAAACGGAGCCAGCCCGGTGCGGGTATGCAGCCTCCGCGTCAGAGCCCGCAATGGCACCGGCATCAAGCGCAGGGTGAGGAGCGCAATCGCAAGGGCAGCAGTGCCGGCGTCGCGGCGATGAGTGGGTCAACTCCAACGCCATCGGTGGCCGGGCCACGCGTCAACAGGCGCCAGAGTGCTATCGCTGCGACGGCGAAGATCGACGCTTCCAGCAGACGTCGCTTTTTGCTGCGCTGACCACCCAGGTCTGAGCGAGCCGCATTGAGCGAGCCGGGTGTCGAAACCAGGCCCAAGGCACAAGCCGGGGTCAGTCCAATGATCAGCACGACAGCGATGCTGCCCCACGGCCACGGTTGAGCGGCCCGACGATGAGACCCGCCGCCGCATACCCGATCAGGGCCGCGGGCAAACCAATCAGGAGGCCTTCGAGGGCTAGCAACCCTCGGATCTGCAGCACCGAGCCGCCACGTGCCGAGGCAAGGGCCAGTGTGTTGGATCGACGCGTCACGATGAGTTGGGCGCCCAAAGCAAGGACAGCGACGGCGACTCGATGGGTCCAGCCGCGACGACGGCCGCGATGGAGGCGGTCGCACGCTGCTGGCCGCTCAACGCTTCCAGGGTGTTGAACAATTCAGTCGAAAACTGAGCTTCAAAGTTGACTGGTTCTTCGACGGCAACAGCATCCGCGCTGTCCGCGGCGACGAGCGGCACTGAGCCAGCCGTAAAACCGGACAGTTGCGCGGTCAGCGTCGCGACATCGTCCCCAGCGATGCTTGACGCGTTGAGCGGATACCAGGCGTTGAGCAAACGGGCGTCTCCAGGCTCAGTCACGCCCGGATTGCCGGGTGCCAGATAAGCCGCGGCGTTGGCCAGCAGACCCTTGTCAAGATCATCAAGGACAGATAATTCTGTGGCGTAATCGCTATGTGCCCAGTGCGAGTCCGTCTCGTCATTGACCTGATAGGTGCCGCTAAGCCGGGTCGGGACCGCTCCGGCTCGCACTTCACCGACCTCCCACTCCAACTGCTCTGCTGCATCTTGGCTCAGCAAGATCTCCGCTTCAGCGTTCACCCTGCCATCGCCATCAAAGACGGGGATGGTGGGGTCGGCCAATCTCCTTCGACCAGCGTGACAAGGTTTTTGATCTGCGGATCGACGCGATAGTGCAACGTGATCTCGGCGATGTCGCTCGCTGGGTCGTTTGGCACAACAGTCGGGCTGCCGACGTCGACGTAGAACCCGGCTGGCTGCAGCAACGAGCGCAAAGGCTCGGGTTGTCCGACACGATGTGCTTCAAACCTGCCGACAGCGCCTCCCACGTCACCTCCGGCCCAGGAAACCGCGCTCCGCTGCCGTCCACGAAATACCGTGAAAAGGCCAGCGGGGTTGTGCTGCTGAGGTCTCGCTGAGTGACGCTGAGACGGTTAATCGAATAATCGGCCTGACGGGCATTCATCTCGGTCAATAGCCGGGGCGCAATTGTTGCCAGCAAAGCCATCACCAGCACTAAGACAGCAAGAAGCAGCGAAACTCCGGGATCTTTGCGCACTTGCTTGAGGGCCAGCGTGGCAGCCCCGGGGGCCCGGCGCAGTCGGTGCGTCATCGGACTTCCTCCCGGTAGTCCGCGTCCAGGGCCTGGGCTCGCACGCGCGCCACCAAGACAGACCCGACGAGCACAAGGATGGCAACCATCAGGCCCAGCACGGCCAGCCACGGCCCCACCGTCAAAGCCAGGGTCGCCGGGATACTCGCTACGCCCTGAGGAATTGTTGACCGCGCTAAATCTGGCACGACCAACAGCGACACCGCCCAACCGGCCAATCCACCAAACACCGTGGCAGCGACCAGCACACCCACCAGTTCAGTGAGCCTTGATCGGGCCTGGGCTCGCGGAGTCATGCCGAGCGCTCGGAGCACAGCCACCTCTGCGCGCCGAGCGGCAACATTGCTCACGGCAACGGCCGCAACACCGATACCCGCAAGCAGAACTGCTCCGACTGAGGCAGCCCAAAACACCAGCCGAACCGCCCTAGCCGGGTCGGTCACTTCGAGCGCCTGGCCTGGCTCAGCAGACACAATGCCCGGCAGCGCGGCATTTCGGCCGCCGTCTGCGTTGGCTGCGCAGACGAAACCCAGACCTCATCTGCAGCAGGCGGTGTGGCGCCTTCGGCATAAAGCGCCACACTCAGCGCCGCAGAGTCGGCCACGATGAGGCGGGGGCTTGAGAAGCCAGGCACAGCATCGACGATCTGCACAACTTCAGCACCGACCACCGCGCCAAAGGACTCAAGGTCGACACGCGAGCCAACACTGAGGCTGTTCGCTTGCGCTAATTCGGTGCTGAGGGCAACAGGCACCTGGCCTCCGGGATCGAAGGCGGCAAGGGATGAGTCCACGCGGCCATCAGCCCCCGAGAGGCTCGGTGCGTCGACTACGTCGATGAGCAGGCCGCTTTCAGACTGCTCGACCAAGATGTCCTCTGATTCAGACGTCTGAGCCCAGTCATCCGCAGCCCGAGTCAATGAAATGGCCTCGTCACTAGCATTCATCGTGATGTCCGCGCTGGAGGTGACAGGATCCGCTGACCCGGTGAAAACGATCGGTGTCGACACATCGAGCGCCACAACTTCGTATGCGGTGTCAGGCAGCAACTCAAGCACCACGGAGGTGGACTGTGGGGTTATGTCGATCTGCACGTCCTCGGGAGTCTCGGCGTCAACCGAAAAGCGCTGGTGGTAGAGCCCGCATCGAAGGTAGAGATTCGTCCCGAAGCCGTGTCTCTGAGGGCGAGGGTCAACTCAAACCCACCCTCCTGGCCGCCAAACCCTCCAGTGCTATCGCGAGCGCCTCATCCGCTGGCACCCCTGCTTGCTGCGACAACCCTTCATACAACGACGCAAACTCACTCTCGATGGCCTCTGCCGCTGCCGGTGGCATGACCACCTGCCAGTCAACATCAACCTGCACCGTTTCGGCGCCAGTCGGCAGCGGGATTCCTTCGGCTGGGCCAGGGCTAAGCACGTCGGCCAACTCGGCCGGGTCTGCCGCGCCGTTGGGCACGTCGGTCACGGCTCCCCAGCGAGCCATCGGCGCCACGATGGCCTGGGCATCGGTGGCTCCAACTTGAGTGTCTGCCACCCACACTGGCGAAACGGCCTCAACCCCAGAGACCTCCGAAATCGCGCGGCGGTCTCTCTCGTCCGCACCCGTTTGCTCCAGCACGACGCGGACATCGGATCCTTGCCCAAGTCGGCGACGCTGGCCCGCAGGTCGCTCGACGTGGCGGCATACATTCCAGCGACGGTCGCCGTGCCCATCGACAGGACGATCAACACGACTGGCACGGCATAGACTGACAACTGACGGGATACTTGCGTTGCAGCCAGGTGACCGGCTAACCCATGACGCCGCGCCACTGTTTGACCCAGTCGAGAAAGCGGGCCCAGGGCCGCCAGTGCAATCACCGCGCAAGCGGTCAATAAGAATGTCGGCGCCGAGCCCGCCAACAAGTCCGTGCTCAACTCCCTGCGCGTCCCGGATCAAGGGAGACCCATAGCGCTGCAATTGCCACCACGAGAGCCCGGCCAGCCCGAGGACGGCGACAACAACCACGCCAGCCGCCACCACGACGGCGCCCTGATAGATCAGAGCGCTGGCGGGTGGCCAGTTGGCGGACATGGGTGACCGATACGGCCGTCAGCACAGCGACCACAGCCACACCGGTGAGCGCGCCCACGGCGATAACGATCACTGGGTCAACTGAGCCTGAGGAACTGACACGGCGAGGACGAGGCCGGCTGCAACCACGCCGACACCGCCGCCCGTTACCGAGAGAGCCAGGGCTTCCAGCACGGACCAGCCAATCACCTGACGGCGAGCCGCGCCCCGGGCCAAGAACAACCCAAACTGACTGGTCCTGGAGACCACCAACAACCTGGCCAGCTGCACCAGAGCAATCAGGCAGACCCCAAAGAGCAAGAGGAGCGGCACCACTCCAAGAGCTCGGGCGATGGCAAGATTCTGGGCGGCCGCCGCGGCTGTCGGTGCCAAATCGCCGTCGACCTGAACTCCGCGCAGTTCCACGTCACTCGACTTCAGGGTTGAGCGCAAGGTTTGTGCCGCTGAGGCGATCGGAGCCAGATCATCAGGCTGCAGAGCATCCGCGTCTGGCTGAATCGTCCAGCGCACAAAGGGTGGATCGCTGAAAGCGGCTATCTCCTCAGTGGCAACGATCAATGGCCCAACTTCTCCGTCAGCCTGACCGGCCCTTGCCAGCGGGTCGTCAAACCAATAGGCAGCTGCCGGGTCTGTCGGTCGCCAGAGGGCCGAAATCTGCACGTCTTGCCCATCGACGGAAATCTCATCACCCTGGGTAAGGCCCCAAACTGCAGCGGCTTCGACGTGCAGTGCGCCCTGTATCGGCATTGAGCCCACCGCTGGCCACGCGCCGTCGACAACATCCACGAGGCCAGCCTCCCTGGCACCACCGTGTCGTCGGCGATCACCACGAGCCGCTCTTCGCGACCGTCCACTGGTCGCGGATCGCTGAGGAGCGAACGTTGGACGATGACTTCCGCAGGCGCAAACGCTTGCTCAAACAACTGCCTCGCAGCAGCGTCCTGGGCCGGCGCGTCCTGCTGCTGACGGGTCAGCACCTGCAACCCGGCTTCTGTTGGGCTCTAAACCTCAACAATGGCTTGGCGAGCGGACACCGTCGCCGCCGCCAGCGAATACCCGACGGTTCCTGTGATGATCGCCGTGGTGACTGCGATCAGCACAAACACACTGAGTAGCAGGCCTCCACCCGATCGGGCGCGACGGAGGCTGGGGCGCACGCTTGAGAGCGCGCCGCCTCCGTGGCCTTCGTCAGACGACAAGACTCCCCTGATCTCGTTGAGTGCTATTTAGACCCTAGGCGCGAGGGCAGACACTCTCAACAGATCAGCAGCGGGTCGTGCCTGCTGAGTGGCTCATCCCGCCGCCAAGAACCGTGCTCAGGTTTGTGTCGAGCACGGACGTCGCGATGCGGACTGGCGCCGGCATACAGGTCGGCCTTGCTAGCAAAACTGGAGCGTTTTGATAGTCCGCGAGTTGCGTTCCAGCGACTGCATCGATGGACGCGCCGCCATCCACGATCAACGCACTTCCAGCGCCCCCGTCCAGGTTGCCCGAGCCAGCATGGCTGATGTTTCGAACCGATCATCGCCGCCAATTCGCGAGTTAGCCGTGCCTGGCATGGCCAAGCGAACCTGGTCTCGGTAGGCATCGGTGATGTGCGTTGATCCGCCCAAACACGATTCGCTCGGGCGAAAGCCGAGCGATCTCCGTTGTCGTCTCGACGTCGAGGTCAGTGGCCCCGTTCACGAGTAGCACTGCATCGTTGTTGGCTGCAGCAGCCGCTCCACCGGCAAGGGCATCGGCGGGTTCTTGTCCCGATGCCAAATACAGAGTGCTGACCTGATCGAACTCACCAGTCAGAGCCCGAGCAGTCTCATACCGGGTTTCGCCTGAGATGCGACTCACGTCGTAGCCCTGATCCCCGAGCCAACGCTGCACACCTGGGCTGACCGCCGACGTGCCGCCCACGACGACGACCCGCTGCGGATCCAGTTCCGCTAGCCTCCGCTGCACGCTAGAGGGGATACCAGTTGGCTTCACTAACAACACGGCATCGTCGTTAACCGCGGCTAGGGGCCCCAGCGCGAGCACATCCGGGATTGAATTCCCACTGGCAACATAGACCGTCTCCGCACCGAAGGGGTGTGAAGCTTCAGCAAGGTCCCCAGCCGTCTCATACCGACTCTCGCCTGCGTACTTCTGCACAGCGATCAGGTTGCGGGTCTGATAAGACTCCACCCGATCGGTGAATTCCCCAGTCTGTTGGCGAAGTAATTGCCAGGGCATGAGGTGCTATTGACATCGCGGTGCCGGTGAACAATTGGCAGCGTGCGAGTCCAGCCTTCAAAGTGTTTTCGTAACGGAAGGTGTCTTGGGCCGCGAGGTCGTTGACGTCCAATCGCCAAGCGGTCACGGCTGCCATCGCTTCAAAGCCCGAACTGGGCACCTGGCTGACGCTGTAGTCACCCAGGATCGAGATACCTGCTGTCGCATAGTTCATCCCATTGGCGTGGGCGGTTCGCAAGCCCTCGTTGGCGCCACCGCGGCGCCCCTCCCAGGCACGCCCGTGCTTGTCGACCAGCAGGTTGTAGCCGACATCACCCCAGCCACGACTCTGTGCATGGAAGTCGTAGATTCCGCGCAAGATGGCTGGGACCTGCCCTGAGGTGTAGGAGTTTGAGCCAGCCGTGTGGTGGATCGTCACGCCCAGGCCCGACTCGGTGTAGTTCGGACTGAATTCACGAATGGACTCATCTGCGCCCCAGTCTTGGCGAGTGCCGATGACGGGGCCATTGACACCGTAGGCCTGGGTGACGGCCTCAGGCGTGATGGCCTCCGTGCTCTGCGCTGATTTGCCATCAACGCGCGGAACGTCGGTCAGGTCCTCAGGCCGACTGGCGACTTCCCAGACATCCAGCACAACCGGGACGTTGGGACCAACAACATCAAACTCAACCTCATCGACCCCGATCATGATGGCGCCCTCGGTTCCGGTGGTGACTTCCACGGCCCCAGGCAACTCAGGCTCATCACCGCCAGTGGCAACTGGCGCGGTGCTTGCTTCCCTTCTTGCCAGGGCGACCACGCATCCCCGGTGCGGCTACGCACCAGGACGTGGCCGGCTTCGGCACCGGGCCAGGTGACTCCGACGATCGCGACTTCAGTGTCAATCGCGGCACCGCCCTGCAGGTGGGCGCCTTCAGACTCGGTATGTTCGTGCGTCGTCGCAGAGTCGCCGCCGTCAATGACGCTGGCTGGCTCGCTGATTTCGGTCAACGTGACAGATTGGCGACGGTCTTGCTCATCCGTAACGAGGTCGTCTTGGACTGGCCGCTGTGCGATGTCCATCGGTGTTGCCCAGGCCGAACCTGCGCCGAAAACGAGTGCCGTCACGAGGCTTGCGGCGGTAGCGATTCTGCGCATGGGAGGGACTTCCTTAAAACGGGTGCACGATTTTCGGGGAAACTCCCAGTGTGCGCTCCGTTTTTGGCCATTTCTAGGCTTTGCGCCGGTCAACTACTTACGGGGTTTGAGATTTACTCCCGGTAATGCGGGGGCCGGTATGCGCTCCATGCCTCCCCGAACTTGGCCAAAGCGTTGCGGCGCAACACCATTGGATTCCTTTTCCCATCGCGCCCTGGCTTGCTCGATCTCACTCTGGGAGCGCCCGACGAAGTTCCACCACATGAGTATTTCTTCGCCAAAGGGTGGTCCGCCCAATACCAAAATCCGAGCCTTCTCTGGCGTGTCAATGACCATGCTGTCGGCACCAGATGGCAAGAACGCAAGCTCACCGGCCTGCACAACTTGCCCGTTGACAGTCACCGAGCCGGTGTCGACCAGCACTCCGTGCTCAAACGCCGCGTCGCTCGTGAGGTGCAACGAGGCTCCTGCGTCAAGGTCAATCTGAGCTCCCAGCAAGGGCGTCTGGGTGGGCACCGGAGAAGACTGAGTATGCGTGGCTGCGTCCTCGTCGAGCCACGACAACTCCCCCAGGAACACAGTGACCTGGCCACCGGCGACCGGAACAGGACTGGCGGCATACCGGGCGAAGTCGGGGTTCATCTGCGCTCGGCCTTTGGGCAGAGCCACCCACAACTGCACGCCATGCAACACGGTGGTCTCGGGAGTCGAGACTTCTGAGTGGCTAATCCCAAAGCCAGCCGTCATCAGGTTGAGTTCACCAGGGCGCACCACCGCATGGCTGCCGATCGAGTCGCGGTGCTCAATTGCACCAGCAAAGAGCCACGAAACCGTCTGCAGACCAATGTGTGGATGTGGCGCCACGACCATCCCGGGCCGGTCCTGGGTCACGTCGTCGGGGCCGTAGTGATCGACGAAGCACCAAGCCCCAATCAACGAGCGGCCGCGTGAGGGCAATGTCCGGCGCACTTTCATCGCGCGCGGGCCGCCAAGGGGCACCTCACGTGGTGCGAAAACTTCGATCTCTTTTGCCGGATTGGCGCTCATACCTTCACGATAGGCCCGCGTCCGCTGCTCAGCCTGAGTGGGTATGCACGAAAGCCTGATCCCGATGGAACAACTCGCTTTGCCCCTCAGAGAACGGCCATTCGCCCAGCCAGTCATAGGCCGCTGACCTGCGTCAGATAGTCAGCGATCGCCCGATGGTCAGGGTGTGGATAGACCGCGCACTCGGTCGTGTCGCCCGCATACCAATACGACCCCAGACCTCCTGCGGCCCGTCGATGTTGGGTAGGCCAAACAATTCGGGTTCCTGCAGGACGAGGTCAAGGGCCCACTGAGTCTCATCGCTCGTGAGGTCGCCGTCGCCCGCATTAAAGGCCACCAGTGCTCCACGACCTGGCTCATCGAGCCATACCTGAGCAGTGGGGTCGTGGACCAACTCCCCGCCGTCGTCTCGTTCGGTGATCGGATCGTGCCTACTGAGGTCAACCGTGATGGCCTCGGCGAAGTCACCAGGGATGGACGGATCTTCTAGCGACATCTGGGTAAAGAAATCAGTCCAGGCCTCGAGGCGAGTTTCCGCACAGGCCTCGCTCCACATCCCCCGACGTCAGCACAGGCACCTGATTCTTCGCCCCGGGTCAGCACGATCATGACGGAGTATGCGGTGGGCGGGCCAGCCTTCAGAGTCAGCAAGCGAAAGCGCTAGAGCCACTCATAGCGCTGGGTCGCAACTCCCTGCTAGTGTATTTCGGCTCGCATGTGCTCAATTCCTTACTGCGCCGCTCCGGTCTTTTTGACGCCTTCGTGACGCTGTTCCCTTCCGGCGCCGTGGCCACCTGGGGTATGCCTGCGCTCGCTGTCCTTGCCTGGGCAGCCCTCGCCTTTGCGCTGAACCGGAAAGAGATCTACGTCCGCGCCTAGTCTGGGAAATGCCAGGGAACCGCGTGGCTCTAGCCCGCGTCCACCTGGTGTGCGATTCTCGCCAGAGAGAAACGCGAGTTTCGGACCGTCGTGACGGTCCCCATTCACGAGATCGGCAGGGAGAACGTGAGCAGAGCAGAGCAGTTTATGAATGCTGCGAGACAGGTCGCTGGTGGCGCCGACGCGCGCCAGATGGCCAGCTCGATGGCACAGCAGGGCGGGCAAGCGGCGCAGCAGGCAGCTGGCGGCGCGGCCAACCGAGGCAGTGGCGGGGGTGAGGACAATCGGCGCCGCAATGAGAACCGCGGTGAGGACGAGTTCGACCTTGATGCTCGAGACTTTCCCTCGGCGCGCGATCAAGCGGCTTCGCCCGGCACTAGGATTCAGGCGACCAGTTGCTCCATTGGGGATTCGGCTGAGCACCTGAGCCGAAGCAACTATGAGCAGGGGCCCAACGGGCCGGTGCACGTCATCACCCCCATGGTGATGCCCAAGGGCACCCGAGTTCGCGCGCTATTTCCCGCCGTCATCTTGGTGATCGTTGGCATTGTGGGCAGCATCGTCCTCCTCCCGTTTGACCTATCGTTCGCGGTCTTCGGACCGCACTATGTGGCGCTGGTGATCGTTGCTGCTCTCTTTATGTGGTGGCGTGCTGGCATGGTGATGGTCCCCGAGGGCTGCGTTGCCTTAATTTCTCGCTTTGAAAGGTCGAAGCCGAGGTCGGGCCCGGGCTGGTCACGCTGATCAACCCGTGGAAGCGCGTCTCCTACATCATTAACGTGACCCGCGAATACCCCTTTAACGCACCGATCCGTCAGGCCCCGACCAAGTCGGGCGTCCAGGCCTCGGTTGACCTGTTCTTGCAGTTCCGGATCATCAACGCCCGCGAGTTCGTCTTCGTGTTGGGTGCTGTTCAGGGCTTCCAGGACAAGCTAAACAACGCGATTTCGGAGACCACTCGCTCGCTGATTTATGAGCAAGAGGCCGCTGGCATTTATGACCTCGTGGGTGAGAGCACCCAGGGACTGCTTGAGCAGTTGAACGCGCAGTTTGCCCCGGCAGTGCAGTTGACCACGGCCAACATCACGCACGCTGAGCCTGCCAACCAGGGCTACCGGATGGACCTCGCGGCGCCGGAGATGATCCGAGTCGCTAAAGAGGCCTACACATACGAATACGAACTGCAGTTGCGCAAAGAGCAAAACGACGGTGACCTTAACAAGGACCTCGCGTCGTTGAATGAGACGTTGTCCTCGATCCAGGCCGACATCGCGCGCTACCAAGCGCAGATGGACACGGCCCTGGAGCGCGAGACAAACCGCGCCGATGCTTTGGCCACTCAGCGCTTCGTTGAGGCTGAGTCCACGGCTAACGCCAACGCAGCAACCCTGGAAGCCCAGGCACTCGACATCCGCGCCATGAGCGCCGCCTTGGCGCCGGAGATCCTCGACTACCGCTACCAGCAGGACATGCTGACCCAGTTGGAGTCGTTGGCCGAATCGCTGCCGCAGATCGTCCGGGTGGGCGACGACACCAATGGTGTCGACTTCTTGCAGGTTGCCCGTCAGTTGATTGGCGACGCAGACGCCCCGCTCTTCTCCGATGCCGACATGGCCGACATTCAGTCGCGCAAGGACGCCATCAAGGACCGGGTGGCTAGCCGCAAGGACGCTATTGATCGACTCCTAGAAGCTCCGCAAGAGACACAGGTGGAGATTGTTCCCGAGTCTGAGGACTCCTCCCACATCCCCGGCGAAGACCGGATGGAAGAGATTCGCAGGTCGGTCGCCGAGCCCGGTGACCCCGGCGAAGTAGCCACCCAGACCAGCCCTAAGCACCGTGAGGATGAGCAGAATGTCTGAGCAATCCTTTAGCCCAGCCCAAGCCGCCCACGGCCACGGCATGTCCTCCATCAAGGAAGCCCTCGCTGGTTGGGGCGACGTTGCAGCGCTGCTGCGCGGCGGCGAAGGTGGCTCACTCGTCCCCGTCGTCATCCCCAAGGACTCACGGGGCCTACGCTGGCTGACCTTTGTCTGGATCGCGGTCTGGGGTCTGATCAGCGCGATCTTCTTGTTCAGCTCAGACCACGGCGGCCTGGGCGTCACCGCAATCATCGTGTCGATCCTGCTTCTAGCCCTCGCTGGCCTGTGGTGGTGGCGCTCCTCGATCGTCGAGATCGAGGAAGGCACCATCGGCGTGCTGACCAAGTTTGGCGCCATCAGCGGCCGTGGCCTGACTCCGGGACGCCACTACCTGTGGCACCCCTGGGCTCAGGTTGCCTACGTCGTCGACGTCACCACCGAAATCCCCTACTCGGCACCAGTGCTCTCCAGCCCCACGGCCGAGAACGTGCCGTTGAAGTCGATCGAGTTCTTCCTGCGATTCCGCATCATTGACGCGATCCGCTTCGTGCAGACCATCGGTGCCGGCAACTTTGACCTGGTGCTGTCCAACGCGGTGCAGGACGCGATCCGCCAGCGTAGCCGCCAGGTTCGCACCGAGCAGGCCTATGACCTTCGCGGCTCGGACGTCAAGGACATGCAGGACATCTTGAACCGGCAACTGACTCGGTATGGCGTGCAGATCATGGGCTCGAACATCCCGGATGTGCAGCTGCCCGACCAGTACCGCAACCACCTCTCCACCCGCGAGCGCGTGGCCAAGGAACTGTCGGCGTACGAACAGGAATGGGAACTTATCCGCAAGCGTCGCATCGACAACTTGCTGATCGAGATCGAGCGCTCAAGAAGGTCCGCGACGCTCGCATCATTGAGGTTAAGGCCGCCTTGAATAAGGCCCGCAAGGACGTCGCGCAGATGCTTGAAGAGCGCGAGACCGAGGCTCAAAAGGTCAAGTACCAGATTGAGACTCGGGCCCGCACGAACCTGGTCACCGCCCAGGGTGAAGCCAAAGCTCAGGAAGAGTTGGCCACCGCATACCGCGACAACCGCGCAGTGCTCGGGTATGAATTGGCTCGCCGCCGACTGCAGGTCGGCACCGCGCTGGCTGAGTCAGCACCTCGTCCGGTTATCGTCCACACCGACGGTGGCTCGAGTGACAACTCGGCGCTGTCGACGTTGCTGATGGCTCAGTTGCTGCCGCAGATCAGCAAGGCCAACAAGAACAACGGCTAGTTCGACGCGCCGGCGTAGGCGCTAAAAGGTGGCGGTCTCCGTTTGGGGGCCGCCACCTTCGTGTTCGCGTCAGGGCAAGGCGAAGGCCGATATTGCTCCGATGATGCTCAGCTGCCGCTGACCTGCTCAGCGACGACCATGGTGTTGTTGACATAGCTGTTGAGGTCTGGCTGCCAAGCCCTGAGCAGTTGATCATCACCAGTTGGTGCTCACCGGTCTGATCGAAGGTGTCGGTGTCGGAGGCGAGCGCGTCCTTGTCGATTTCGTTGATCTCGGTGACTTGGTAGTCGATGACCGCCGCGCCGTCACTCACCGTGATCACATCACCAGTGCTGACCGAGAGCAGTTCGCCAAAGAAGCCGGGCCCACCGGGGTCGTCACATGCCCGGCGAGCACAGTGTTGCCAAAGGGGTCGCCGGCATACGCGGTGCCGTCCCACCAGCCGATATCGTCTGCATTTTCGGGGACCACTAGCTCGCCGCCAATAGTCATGGCTGGGTGGACAGACGCTGTCTGCTCGCTCGGCAGAGTCACGTCAGTTGGCACGAAGCGGGTCGTGGCACTTGCCGCCTCAGTGCCCTGCTGGGCTGCGGGTAGGTCGCTGGCATCCGAGACTGGCTCCTGCGAGGACACGGTGATGCTGCCTTGGACCTTGGCCAGGCCGGACGCCTCCGCTGCACTTGGCGTGCCGGTCATGACCTGCCCGCCAATCCAACCTGTGCCGATAGTGCCAACGGTGGCCAACCCCACGATCAGGGCGGCCGGGGTGCGGCGCGCGACCGAGCGTGCGCGGTGGCTACCGCGCACGGTTCGGTGAGCTGGCGCCCGACTCAACGCAAGACAGAGCTAAGAAGCTATTCGCTGGGTGCAGGACACCAAAGAAACCGCCGGTGCCAGTGTTCACGACAGTTGGTGCCTCGGAGCCAGATTCGTCGACTTCGATGACATGGACGGCCACATTCATCGTTTGAGCCTCTGGGTCACCAACCGCGAAGACCCGGTTGAGGGTACCGCCAGTGACCTGGAAGTCCAGTGGGCCCAAGATCACCGGCGCACTTTCACCCGTAGGGACAATTTGGACCTCATAGGTGTCGACCGGGACGACCAGATTCAGCGATTCCCCATTCGCAATGTTGGCAAAAGCACGTCTCCGTTAACTAGCACGTCGGCTGGCGGAACGGCTGCCGTATGGGCCACCGTCAACGACGCCTTGTCAGCCTGAACTGCAGATAGGTCGTTGTCGAACGTGGTCACGATGGGGTCGCCAGGCGCGTGTGTGGTCACTGCTTTTCTCGTGACCGCGGTCGCTATCTACGACGGCACGCCGGAGCCGCTTCCAGTGAACGCCGCTGACGCCAGCGATACTGCGGCAGCAACGGACGTGCCCGTTGATCAGGCACTCGCGACCGCGACGCCCGAGCCCACAGCTGCGGGAGTTGAATTGCCGAGCGAGGGCCCAGGAGTCACTGAAGCTGGCTTGCGGCTGATTGCTGCTGATTGCTGCGCCACTATCCGATGGCACCTGGGACGTCTCCGAGCAAGTCATGCTGACCGAACCAACCACGACCTTGACCTTGGCTCCGGCCGACATCTCCCGTGCCGACAGCCAATTTGGCTTCGCTCGCCCTGAAGCAACCTCAGTGCAAGTCAGCGTGGGCGAGCAACCAGTCGTCATCCCAGAAGCGCGAGTCATCGGTTTCAAGAGTTAGTGACCTCTGACTACGGCCTGGTGTTCTTCATCAAGGTGGCAATCTTTGGCGCCATGCTCTTGATGGGCAACCACGGCCGCAAGTATGCAAACGGGGTAGCGTTGCGCGGCGGCGGCTGCCCGAGCTTCAAAAGACGCCAAGATTAACCACGACAAGCTGGCTAAAGGCGGCCCGGGTATGCATAGCCTCGCGGTCGCGATGGGCGCTGAGTTGGCCATCGCTTTTGGGATCCTGCTAACGACCTCGCTACTGGTTTTTGTTGCTCCGCACTAGTTAGCGTGCTCCAGCCGCATCGGCAGGTGCGGGATGCCGTCTTCAAGGAAATCGTCGCCGCAGCGAGCAAAGCCAAACTTCGCATACCACTGCTCCAGGTGAGCCTGAGCTTCGATGTTGATCGGGGCATCCGAGCAATGCTCGATGGCTGCCCGCATGAGCACAGCCGCATACCCTTGGCCGCGGTGGTTGGCATGGGTGGCAACTCGACCGATGCGCCAGCCCTGCTCCGGGGTGCCAACGTTATCTCTCAGGGTGCGCACGGTTGAGGCGATATCGCCCTCAGCCTCAATCCACCACTGCTGCGCATCTGCGTCAAGGTCGCGACCGTCCAGCTCGGGGTAGGGGCACTCCTGCTCGACGACGAAGACGTCCACTCGCAAGCGCAACAGCTCATACATCGTCTCTGGGGCGATTTGCGTGATGTGGCTGCGCTGGATCTCGTGCTCAGTCATGCCAGGAATGCTAGCCGGTAAAATGATCAGCATGAGCATCGAACCTGTCGACGCACTGCGGCGGATCGCCTTCTTGCTAGAACGTTCTCACGCTTCGACCTACCGCGTGAAGGCTTATCGCGAGGCTGCCACAACCCTGCTGGGCCTGCCAGAGGATCAGGTCCCCGAGCGGGTCGCCAAGGGCACGCTCAAGCAATTGCCGGGCATAGGTGACTCAACCGCCACCGTGATCGAGCAAGCCGTGGCAGGCAGCATTCCCGACAAGTTGGCCGAGCTAGAAGATACTGTTGCGGGCCCACTGGCGACCGGCGGGGAGTCGATGCGCAAATTGTTGCGTGGGGACCTACACAGCCACTCGGATTGGTCTGACGGCGGCTCCCCGATCCAAGAGATGGTCGCAACGGCGATGGAGATCGGACACGACTATCTTGCGCTGACCGATCACTCGCCCCGGCTCAAGGTGGCCAATGGGCTATCTGCCGAGCGCCTGCAACGCCAGATTGGCATCATCGACTCCATCAACGGAGCACTGGGCGATGCCTTCACCCTGCTAAAGGCCATAGAAGTCGACATCTTGGACGACGGCGCACTCGACCAAAGCGCCACCATGCTGGACCAACTCGATATCCGCGTTGCCTCGGTCCACTCAAACTCAAGATGGAGTCGGCCCCGATGACCCGACGGCTGGTCGCGGCCGTGCGCCTGCCGCATACCAACGTCTTGGGGCACTGCACCGGGCGATTGGTTGAGGGCTCTCGAGGGACCCGAGCCCAGAGCACCTTTGATGCGGAGGCGGTCTTTGCAGCCTGCGCGGAAGCGAACACAGCCGTCGAGATCAATTCACGCCCCGAGCGTTGCGACCCACCCGATGACCTTCTAGCTTTGGCGATCGAAGCCGGGTGTTTGTTCGCCATCGATACGGACGCCCACGCCCCTGGCCAACTCGACTTCCAGGCGTATGGCTGCGAGCGGGCAGTACGTCTCGGCTTGCCCCCTGACCGGGTAATTAATACCTGGGACCTGCCCGATTTGCGGGCCTGGGCCAACCCGTAAAGATTCCGTTTTGTAGATCGGCTGAATCTGCCGTATCGTTCCTGTCTGTCCTCAGGGAGACTGAAATGCCTCGGCAAGTCGGTTTTCTCGAGACTAGGTCCCCATCGTCTAGCGGCCTAGGACTCCGCCCTTTCACGGCGGCAGCACGGGTTCGAATCCCGTTGGGGATACGAGAAGAAATAAGGCATACTTCTCAAGGCGAAACACTTCGGTATGACGCCACACGCAAGGCCTACCAAGGCCCCGTAGCGCAGTTGGTTAGCGCGCCGCCCTGTCACGGCGGAGGTCGCGGGTTCGAGTCCCGTCGGGGTCGCAGTGATGCACCGCTGTATTGTTCTTCTTCGGGAGGCAATATAGCGGTTGTCGCTATCTGGCCAGGTAGCTCAGTTGGTACGAGCGTTCGACTGAAAATCGAAAGGTCGGCGGTTCGACCCCGCCCTGGCCACTCACGAAAGCCGCGAGTCTGCCCCCTGATGCACTTGCGGCTTTCGTTTGCCCGCCGTGCGTTTCACCGGTCACCCCAGCGAAAGACCGCCCATGTATGCCGTGCTTAGCGCCACTCAAGATGGTGCCAGCGTGCAACTCGTGGGCCAGGATCTGCAGCCGCTCGGCCCTCCTGACGTCATTAACCGCGATGGCTTGCCGGACCTCGTCCGCACCCTAAACGCTCGGCATACTGTGAATTCGCCAGCGGACTTGCGGTGGGTTTGGGCCGACACCACCCGCTGGTATCCCACGCTCCTCGCCGCTGGCCTGCGGATTGAGCGCTGCCGCGACTTGCGCTTGACTCGGCGCATCATCCGCGGGTCGTCGCTGACCGCCGATAGCCACCTCGCTGGCCGCGGTGAGGACTTCTGGGACCGGGCCACTCCCGCTAGCCCTCCCAAAGCCCTCTTTGACGCTCCCGAAGCCCTCTTTGCGGCTCCCGATGACGCCTTTGGCGGCCTCGCCTTCGCTGACGTCGACGTGTTGGGTGAGTTCGCGGCTCAACAGGATGCGATCTTGGGTAGCCCCGCGGCCGGGCGGCTTTCGATGCTGGTGGCGGCTGAGTCTGCTGGTGCCTTGATTGCCGCCGAGATGTCGCACGCCGGGCTGCCGTGGAGCGCTCAGGAGCACGACGCCCTCCTCACCGAAGCGCTTGGCCCTCGCCCGCGACTCGGCGACCGACCGGCCGTCCTTGAGGACGTGCGGATCGAGGTCGCGCAAGCCCTCGGCAGTCCTCTCTCAACCCTGACTCCGCGGTCTCGTTGTTGCGAGCTTTACGCGAGGCTGGGATTGACGTCGAAAGCACTCGGTCCTGGGAGTTGCAGCGCATCGAGCATCCAGCGATTGAACCGCTCTTGCGCTACAAGAAGTTGTCTCGCCTGCTGACCGCCAATGGTTGGGCCTGGTGCGATACCTGGGTGCGCGGTGGCCGTTTCCGCCCGGATTACGTCGTCGGTGGCGTTGTCACCGGACGCTGGGCGACCTCCGGCGGCGGAGCCCTGCAGATCCCCCGCCAAATCCGTCGTGCTGTCCTTTCCGACCCTGGCTGGACCTTCGTCGTCGCGGACGCAGCGCAGGTCGAGCCTCGGGTGTTGGCTGGCATGGCCCGCGATGAAGCTATGGCGGCTGCGGGGCGGGGTGGCGACCTCTACAGCGGCATCGTGGCCACCAGCGCGCTCAGCACCCGTGAAGAAGCCAACCAGCCCTGCTGGGAGCCATGTACGGCGCCACCACCGGAGCCAGCGCTGACCTGATGCCACACCTGCGCCGCGCCTTCCCCACCGCTCTTGAGTATGTCGCTGCTGCCGCGGCCGCAGGCGAGCGCCGGGAGTCGGTGATGACCTGGTGGGGTCGAACTTCGCCGCAACCCGCAGTGTGGCCCACGGAAGAGTCGGCCGCCCGGACGGCCGGGCGCAGTTGGGGTCGCTTCACTCGCAATTTCGTGGTGCAGGGCAGCGCGGCGGAATGGGCCATGTCGTGGATGGCGATCTTGCGCGGACAACTGAACGCATTGGTTGTGACCGGTTACTCGAGTCCTGAACTCGCGGCTCCTGGAGCGGCACCTGCGCCTTTCAACAACCACCCGCACCTGGTGTTCTTTGTGCACGACGAAATTGTGGTGCATACCCCTGTAGAACTGGCTGACGAGGTAGCAGGTCTTGTGCGCGATGCAGCAACGGCCGCCGGCCAGCTGATGTTTGGCGACTTTGCCGTGGAATTCCCGCTGAGCGTTGCTGTCGTTGACTGCTATGCCGATGGCAAATGATTTAGTGAGATCTTTGCTCGATTGGGGCTGCGGATTTGGGGTCCGTTTGATTGACTGGAAGACATGAGCACAGTTGAAATTTCCAGTTTTGGGATGCCACTCAACCTTGAGGTCAGTGATTCTGGCGGTGCGGGTCGCCCCGTCGTCTTGATCCACGGTTGGCCCCTGACACACCACGCTTGGGATGCCCAAGCCGATGCACTCACGGACGCTGGCTATCGCGTGGTTCGTTATGACCGCCGTGGCTTTGGTGAATCCGACAAGCCGGCCGAGGGATACGACTACGACACCCTGGCCGACGATCTGGCTGGCCTGCTGGTTGCGCTCGATCTGCGAGATGTCTCGCTCGTTGGCTTCTCAATGGGCGGCGGTGAAGTAGCCCGCTATATCCAACGCCACGGGGAAAACCGCCTGCGCAGCGTGGTCTTTGCCTCAGCAGTGCCGCCATTCATGCTCACTCGTGATGACAACCCGGACGGGCCCTTCTCCCCGAAGCAGGCAAGGGCATGAAGGAATCGCTCAGCGCTGGCCGGGATGAGTTCTTCCCTGGTTTTGTGCAGAACTTTTACACCGCGGGAGACGAGATGGTGGCCAGCGGCGCTGTCGTTAACGACAGCATCGCGATGTGCCTGCAATCGGATCAAGATGCCGCGTTGGCGTGCATTGACGCGTTTGGCACCACCGATTTCCGCGAGGACCTCAAAGACGTCACCGTACCGACCCTGGTGTTGCACGGTGATGCCGACGGGATCGTGCCGTTTGAAGGGTCAGGACAGCGCACTGCCGCGACGATCGATGGCGCTCAGACGGTGTTGATCGAGGGCGGCCCGCACGGTGTCAATGCCACCCATCCGGACGAGTTCAACAAGGCTTTGCTGGACTTCTTGGGCTAGAACTCACCGACAAAACCACAACACGATGCCCCGCCAAGAGACCTTGGCGGGGCATTCGTTTGAGCTAGAACTAATCAGCCGAGCAGGTCGTTCGACTCAAGAAGTCACGAGCAACATCTTCAGGCTGTTCCAGGTCAACGGAAACGCGAGCGTTCATGTCGTTGATGGCATCCTGAGTCAGCGCTGCCGAGATCGGGTCAAAGATGGCGTCCAACTCAGCGCTGTTGGCGTCGTAGACATCCTGGGTGAAGACCGGGCTCGGGTTGTAGAGCGGGAAGAACGCTTCGTCGTCTTCCAACACGGTCAGGTCCAGGCCTGCAATGCGGCCATCGCTGGTGAAGACCTCACCAAAGTTGCAGGGTCGCGCTGGTCAGCCTGGGTGTAGACCAGAGCGGTGTCGAGCACGGTGACGTTGTCACCGGGGAACTCGAAGCCGTAGGCCTCTTCCATGCCGGGCAGACCGTCATCGCGAGTCGAGAATTCGCTCTCAACGCACAAGGTGGCCATGTCCGGGTCGTCTGAGATCAAAGCGCCCAGGTCTGAGATTTTGGTGGGGTTGCCCAGCTCGTCGGCCGCTTCGGTCGGGAAGGCAATGCCGTAGGTGTTGTTGAACTCGGCCGGCTGCATCCACACCAGTTCCTCGTCTTCGAGGTCGCGGTCCCGGACTGCTTCGTACTGCTCGATGCGGTCCGGGATCGGGTCCGTCTCGCCGAAGAAGCTAATCCACGCGGTGCCGTTGTACTCCCAGTAGGTGTTGATCTCACCACTGGTCAGTGCTGCGCGGGTGATGTCGGTGCCACCAGTGTTGATCTGGTCGGTGACGTCGGCGCCGTTTTCTTCCAGAGCGATCTTGCTGATGTTGCCCAAGATGAGCTGCTCGTCGAAGTCCTTGGAGCCAACGGTGATCGAGACGCCCTCAAGCGAGCCTTCGCCGCCGCCCGAAGACGCGTCGTCTCCACCACAAGCGGCCACGGTCAAGGTGAGTCCTGCCGCCATGCTCAGTGCGGTGATCTTCTTGCTGGTCATATGGTTCCTTTCGTGGTGCGAGTTGATAGTGATCACAACCCGCGGGGAGATGCCAGACGTCCAATAACGCCGGCAAGATAGTCGACGGTCAGAGCGAGGGCCGAAACCATCACGACTCCCGTCACCAGCACTGGGTCACGGTTCAGCTGGATCCCGTTAAAGATCACAAAGCCGAGTCCACCAGCACCAAAAAGGTGGCCAACGTGGCGGTGCCAACGTTGATAATGAGGGCGGTGCGGATACCAGCCAGCATGACCGGCACCGCGAGCGGCATCTCGACGCGAGCCAACACTTGGCGACTCGACATACCCATGCCACGAGCAGCCTTAATCAGGCTCTTGTCGACCTGCTGGATGCCGACCATGGTGTTGCGCAAAATTGGCAGTGTTGAGTATGCGACCAGGCCAAAAATAACGCCTTGCACGCCGATGCCAAACCAGATGACCACAATCGTCAACAATCCAAAGGACGGGATTGCCTGACCGGCGTTTGCCAGCCCCAAGACGAACGGCGTCGCTCGCTTAAGGGATGGCCGTGTCACCAGAATGCCCAGCGGGATCGCGATCAAAATCACCAAGGCTGTTGAGATGCCCGTCAGGTAGAGGTGTTCCATCAGGCTCTCGGTCAACACCTCCTTGTTGAGAACGCGCATCTCAATGCTGTCCAGTTCCAGGCTGCTAATCCAAAGGTAGGTAGCGAGCAAGACTGTGATGATGAAAATCGGCGTCCCAAAGAGCGCTAACTTCTTGCGTGTTTGAGACTGCTGGCCTTCTGTCTCAACGACAGGAGCGGGAGCAACGGCCATCAGTCGATCGCCTCCGTGAACTCCTTCTGCGCCAAGTAGAACTTGCTGTTCTCCTCGCGCATCGTCCGGACTGCCGTCAAGATCGACTCAATGTCGACAACACCCTGGAACACGCCCGACCCATCCACCACGATGGCGACGCCACCGTTGGAGGTAATCAGCTCGTTGAGCGCATCCGACAAGGTGGCCTGTGGCTCAACCGTGGCCGTCGCTGGCAGCCCCAACTTGGCGATGTCTTCGCCAGCATGCGCACGACTGAGGTCCCGGGCGCCAACCCAACGCAGCGGGCGACGCTGGTCGTCCAAGATCATCATCGTTGACCAGGGCGACTCCGCGAGTCGCTGGCGCAGGGTCGACAACTCTTCGTGCGCAGTGCCGGTTGGTGTGTCGGTGGCCATTTCGATGTCGCGGATACGCGTCAGGTTGAGACGCTTCAGCGATGCGCCCTGACCGATGAAGTCCGAAACATAGTCATCAGCCGGGCTGCTCAAGATCTCTTCCGGGCTAGCGAACTGCGCGATGTGAGACTGCTCCTTGAGCACGACAATCTTGTCGCCCATCTTGATGGCCTCGTCGATGTCGTGGGTGACGAAGACAACGGTCTTTTGGATCTGAGCTTGCAAACGCAAAACTCGTTTTGCAGGCGCTCACGAGTGATGGGGTCGATGGCACCGAACGGCTCATCCATCAACATCACGGGCGGGTCGGCTGCCATTGCGCGAGCCACACCCACGCGCTGACGTTGGCCACCAGAGAGTTCCTTAGGGAATCGGTCGCGATACTGGCTTGGTTCCATGCCAATCAGGCCGAGCAGCTCATCGACCCGCTCATCCATCCGGCCCTTTTTCCAGCCGATCATGCCCGGCACGGTCGCAATGTTTTGGGCGATGGTGCGGTGCGGAAAGAGGCCCGTCTCTTGGATAACATACCCGATGCGGCGACGCAGGCTATCGACCTGGGCGTCCGTAACGTCTTCGCCTTCAAGGATGATCCGACCCGAGGTCGGCTCGATCAACCGGTTGATGAGCTCCATCGAGGTGGTCTTGCCGCAACCTGAGGGTCCAACAAAGACGACGATTTCGCCCTTCTGGATGGTCAACGACAGCTTGTCGACTGCCGGCACGCTCTGGCCAGGGAATGTCTTGGTGAGCTCGTCGAGCTCAATCATCACTTCGGAAGTGGAGTTAGTGCTCATCGAATACCTCGCGGGGTGGTGAAGCGGCGGATCAAGATAAAGGCGGCGTCAAACAGGTAGGCCACGATGACAACGGCCAAAGTGCCTCCGTAGACGAGGTTCTCCGCGCCCGGGGAGCCAAGAGAGCGCAACCCACGGAAGATTTCGTTGCCCAGGCCAGGGCCACCAACAATGGCGGCGATGGCGGCAATTCCGACGACGACCTGGGTGGAGACCCGAACGCCGGTGATGATGACTGGCCAGGCCAGCGGAAGTTCGACCTTGGCGAGCCGACGCCAAGACCCCATCCCCATACCGCGAGAAGCCTTGACGATGGCTGGACTCACTGATTGCAGACCGGCCACCGTGTTGCTGATGATGGGATACAGGGCGTACAGGGTCAGGCCAGCAATGGCTGGAGGTGCACCCAGTCCAAAGATCGGCACGAAGATAGCCAACAAAGCCAGCGACGGGATGGTCAGCATGATGCCCGCACCGCTCAGGATGATGGGGTTCCAGCGAGTTTTTCGGTGCGCAGTGATGCCCAAGGGGACACCAATGAGGATAGCCAAGCCCATGGAAATCAGCACAAGGTTGATGTGCTCCAAAGACAGTTCAAAAAGGTTATCCCCACTCCGACTTAGGTAATCAAGGAAGTCCATTCGTCTCCTACAGTCAGCTTGAGGGCTGCCACAATTCGCCGTCTCGGCGTCACAGGCCGTGGCGGCTTTCTTTTATGACTACACGCGTGACCAGGGTTTTCAACTTGAGCACCAATCACGTCACGATCACGAAACGATGCGGTCACATTAATGAGCACGCGACTAAAAACCCTTGCCAAACTGAGCGCTTGCCGCGATAATTTCGCGGTAAAGGCGGAGCGGTAATTGCCCCCGCTAGCGCTGTTGCGATCTAGCCCAAGGCTGAGTGCCGGATTAACCCATGCAAAGTGGTGAGCCCATCGCGCGAGAGCACTGACTCCGCGTGCCCCTGCAAGCTGGCGGTCTTGGGGCCCCGCAGCGCAACAACGGCATCATGGATCGGGTCTACGGCGACCTCCAGCGGCGCCCCGCTAGGCAGCGTCGCATCGCCGGGCCGTGCGACGAACGTGTTGTAGAAGCCAATCTTTGCCTGATCGCCCCACAAGTCGACGGGGATCTGCACTCCCTGATTGGGCTTGGGCAACTTGACCAGGGTCATACCCGCGATATCAGCCAACACTTGGTGACTCAGGCATACCGCGAGCAGGGGCCGGTCCTCGCTCAATCGCGCTTCCATCAAGGCTCGGGTATGCGTGATCCGCTCATCGCTGGCGTCGCCAGGGTCGCCCGGGCCGGGGCCAAACAGTACGAGGTCGAAGTCATCCATGCCCTCGCGGCTCACGTCACTCCAGCGCTGCACTTCGGCATCCAGGCCAAAGTGACGGACCTGGTGGGCCAGCATCTGGGTCCAGGTGTCTTCGTTATCAACAATCAGCACGCGCTTGCCCAGCAGGTCTGGGTCAGGGCGTGGCTCCTGCGGTGACAACCAGAACGGCGCCAATGTCTCGTTGCGGGCTTCCAGCGCCTCGGTGACCTGATCCAGGTCGCGCAACTGCACGGCATACTTCAGTTCGCGGCGCGGGCGCAGACCAAGGGCGGCCAACATACCGCTGGCTTTTGCTGTCGTCTCAGCCACTTCGGAGACCGGGTCACTGTCCCGCACCAAGGTCGCACCAGCGCTAACTCGGACCTGGCCATCGGCGGTGAGGTGTGCCGTGCGGATCAAGATGGGGGCGTCTAGGTGCTCGGCGCCCATCTCGTCACGCTCCAGCAGGGCCAGCACGCCTGCGTAATAGCCGCGGCCGGCTGGCTCGTGACGCTTGATGACGGTGCAGGCGTTTTCCATCGGCGAGCCGGTCACTGTCGGAGCGAACATCGTCGCCCGCAGGACGTCGCGTGGGTCGGCGTCGCTGCGGCCGTCGAGCAAATATTCGGTGTGCGTCAGGTGCGCCATCTGCTTGAGATAGGGCCCGGTGATGCGGCCGCCATCGGTGCAGATCTGAGCCATCATCTTCATCTCTTCGTCAACGACCATAAAAAGCTCTTCAGTCTCTTTGGTGTCCTTGATGAAGGCGCGGAAGTTGGGCTCAAGCTCGGCGACATCGTGGGGGTGCCGGAAGGTGCCCGAGATCGGGTTCATTCGCACGCGGCCATCTTGCACGCTGACATGCCGCTCGGGGGTGGCACCAACGAGGGTGTGCCCCGTGGTGTTAACCGCAAAGGTCCAATAAGCCCCGCGCTCGTCGCTCAGCAGGGTGCGCAACCAGGTCAGAGCGGCCAAGGCCGGCTCGGTGTCGACATCGCAAAGAATGTCTCGGCGGATCACAAAGTTGGCGCCCTCACCGTTGCCGATCTCATCGTCGATGACCCGCGAGACGATCTGCGCATAGTCCTCATCCGAGACGCTGAAGCGGTCGTTAGTGACGTTGACGTCGATCTTTGGCAGGAGCGCGTGCACCTCTTCGCGAGGAATGCGCTCGAGCTGGGTGGCAGCCAGAACGCGCAGCGGGGTGCCGTCATCGTGGGCGTCAAAGCCCCGCTCCTGGATTTGCTGGAACGGGACGAGCGTCAGGACCGGCAAATCAGGCTGTGCGCTAGGGATATCAGTCAACACGTCGATGTCGCGGATCTCGCCGACGATAACCTCGGCGTGCTCATGGCCTTCCCGCACCAAGATTGCCCAAGCCAGCCCGGTGGGGTCGGCGAGGACACGGTCGAGCAGCGGGTAGGCAGACATGGGCCGATTCTTTCACGTCTGGGCCATGCGCCTTTCATCTGCGGTGTGACGAGAATTTCTGGTCGCTGGCGAGTGAATCGGCACATGGCGAGGAGCTTCCGTTCGCACAATATGTCGCGATTCGCGTGTTTGGAAGGGCGATCAGCGAGAGTTTCTGCGAATCGTGCCTAGCCGGAGTCAATCGGCCTCGGCAGTGGGACGTCCTCGCTACACGTGTCGTCTGCGCCAACCGGACATGAAACAAGTGCGGTCGGGAAATAGCTATCCCCCGAGCGCCCCTCACCGCCGACCTCCTCCCAGGCAATGTGGAACCCAGAGAGTATGGCCTCCTGATCGAGATCTTCGGGCGTCACAGCAACAACAACTCCATCACTGGGCCACTCTTGATCACATTGAGCTTCAATCTGTAGTGGCTCGGGTGGGTCAAAGGCGTGAGCCTGTTGGATCTCTTCCCCAGAAAGGGCCGCACCTAGTTCGTCACTGGGCGATTCGAGACTAACCACGAAATGGTCGGTCAGGCTGCCATTGGTGGAGTCCTCGACCTCTACGCTCGTGATCTTCACTCGGGCGTCAGTCGGTAAACACACACTTACGACGTAAGCCAAATCTTCGCCCGCCACGATCTGGTCGCGCGCAACGATCATCGAGTCAGCGGCAGGGAAGGCTGGCCACAGGAGCTGATCTTCGCTGGAATACGGCGGGTTCGACCCCGATTCGGAGCACCCGGCAAGCAATGCCAGACAAACCAGGAGCGTTCCCCTGCGGAGCGTCTGAGCGCGCACCTGTCCCACTTTCGCTTGGCCATGCATGAGATACCTCGAATAGTGCGCTGCCAAACCAGCATCGTCAATAGATGCTGATCCGCAGACAAAGCGTCCGCCTCACCACCGTGGTGAGACGGACGCTTGAGTATGCCGACAGCTAGGCTCGCAGATCAGCCGAACTTCAGCAACGCGCTAGTGCGTGACCGCGCCTTGGGCTGCAGAGCCGACGGTGCGGCAATACTTGAGAGCACACCGCGACGAGCCCGCTCAGGCCGTGGCGGCATCGTCCAACGGGTCAGGCGATCAGCCAACACTGACTCATCGACCAACACGTCCAGCGTGCCATCAGCCACGTTGAGCACGATATTGTCGCCGTCCTCGACCAGGCCAATTGGCCCGCCATCAACAGACTCTGGCGCGATGTGACCGACACAAAGGCCGGTCGTGCCGCCAGAGAAGCGACCGTCGGTGATCAGCAAAACGTCCTTGCCCAAGCCAGCGCCCTTGATCGCACCGGTGATGGCGAGCATCTCGCGCATTCCGGGGCCACCGCGGGGGCCTTCTTGGCGGATCACGACAACGTCATTGGCGACGATGGTGCCGTCAGCCAAGGCGTCGAGGGCAGCGCGCTCGCCCTCAAAGACACGAGCCGTGCCCTCAAAGATGTCGGAGTCAAAGCCGGCCGACTTCACCACAGCACCTTCAGGAGCCAACGATCCGTGCAGGATGGTCAGGCCACCGCTGGCGTGGATCGGGTTACTGATTTCACGCAACACCGTGCCATCCAGCTTTGGCGGGTTGAGCTCAGTCAGGTTTTCGGCGAGAGTCTTGCCAGTCACCGTCAGCACATCGCCATTGAGCAGGTCGGCGTCGAGCAGAGCCTGCATGACGACCGGGATACCACCGATGCGGTCAACGTCGGTCATCACGTGACGACCGAATGGCTTCACGTCGGCCAGGTGCGGCACCTTCGCGCCGATGCGAGCGAAGTCGTCCAAGGTCAGCTCGACCTCAGCTTCGTTAGCAATGGCCAGCAAGTGCAGCACCGCGTTGGTGGAACCACCCAAGGCCATCACGACGGCGATCGCGTTTTCAAAGCCGGCTTGGTCAGGATGTCGCGAGCCGTGATGCCTTGGCGCAGCATCTCGACCACAGCAACGCCCGACTTGCGAGCAATGCCATCGCGACGACGATCTGTCGCGGGCGGAGCAGCCGATCCAGGCAGCGCCATCCCGAGAGCCTCAGCAGCCGCAGCCATCGTGTTGGCTGTGTACATCCCGCCACAGGCACCTTCACCTGGGCAGATAGCCCGCTCGATAGCGTCGACGTCGGCCTCAGAGATCAAGCCCTTGCGGCAGGCACCAACAGCCTCAAAAGCATCGATGATGGTGACCTCGCGACTGGTGCCATCAGACAACTTGGCCTGACCAGGCAAGATCGACCCGGCGTAGACAAACACCGAAGCCAAATCCAACCGAGCAGCAGCCATCAGCATGCCGGGCAGCGACTTGTCGCAACCGGCCAGAAGCACCGAGCCATCCATCCGCTCTGCGGACATCACGGTCTCAACGGAGTCGGCAATGACCTCGCGGGAAACCAACGAGAAGTGCATACCCTCGTGGCCCATCGAGATGCCGTCCGACACCGAGATCGTGCCGAACTCCAGCGGATACCCCTGAGCAGCGTGCACGCCTTCCTTCACCGACTTCGCGAGTCGATCCAGTGGCAGGTTGCACGGGGTGATCTCGTTCCAGGACGAGCCAACCCCAATTTGGGGCTTAGCGAAGTCCTCATCGCCCATCCCGACAGCCCGAAGCATGCCGCGCGAGGCGGTGGCTTCCAGACCGTCGGTGACAACGCGCGAGCGTGGTTTGATATCGCTCATCGTGCGGCGGAGCCCTCCACGTAGTCGTCGTCGCCGGAGCGGACCCAGGCCATCATGCCGCGCAGGTCCTTGCCAACGGCTTCGATCGGGTGAGCAGCACCCTTGTCACGCAGACCCTTGAACTCCGGGGCGCCAGCGTCCTGGTCATCGATGAAGCGCTGGGCGAACTTGCCGTTCTGGATGTCGGTGAGGACAGCCTGCATGTTCTCCTTGGCCTGGTCGCCAACGACGCGGGGGCCAGAGACGTAGTCGCCGTACTCAGCGGTGTCGGAGACCGACCAACGCTGCTTGGCGATGCCACCCTCGTACATCAGGTCAACGATCAGCTTGAGCTCGTGCAAGCACTCGAAGTAGGCAACCTCGGGCTGGTAGCCGGCCTCGGTAAGGGTCTCGAAGCCCTTCATCACGAGCTCGGAAACGCCACCACAGAGCACAGCCTGCTCACCGAACAGGTCGGTCTCGGTTTCTTCGGTGAAGGTGGTCTTGATGCCACCAGCGCGCAGGCCACCAATGGCGGATGCGTAGGCGAGCGCCAGGTTCATGGCCTGTCCCGAAGCATCCTGCTCAACGGCGACGAGCACGGGGACACCGCGGCCATCGACATACTCGCGGCGCACCAAGTGGCCGGGGCCCTTGGGCGCAACCATGCAGACGTCAACGTTGGCTGGCGGCCTGATGTAGTCAAAGCGAATGTTGAAGCCGTGACCGAAGAAGAGCGCGTCGCCCTCTTCGAGGTGGGGCTCAATGGACTCGGTGTAGACGTGGCGCGCGACGTGGTCGGGCACCAGCAGCATGATCAGGTCGGCTTCGGCGGCAGCCTCGGCGACGGTGACAACACGCAGACCCTCGGCCTCAGCCTTGGCGCGCGAGCTGCTGCCCTCGGCCAAGCCAACGCGGACGTCAACGCCGGAGTCACGCAGCGACAGTGCGTGGGCGTGGCCTTGACTTCCGTAGCCAATAACGGCGACAGCGCGGTCCTGAATGAGACTCAGATCGGCATCGGCGTCATAAAACATGGTGGCCATAATCAGGTGTTCTCCTCGAGTGGTTCGCTGTATGCGGTAGTGGGGTGAAGCGTTTTTAGTGCGGTTTGGGCGCAGCCCGGCTGAGCCTAAGCCCAGGAGTTAGCCATCGCGCCAACCGGCCGGGGCCCGTTGTCGTTGATGACCCACAACTTTTCGCGGATCGCGGTGGCGTCATCCAACTCTTCGATGTGGATGACCTCGATCAACTTGTCGAGCTGGCTGGTCACCTTGTGCAGCTGCTCAGAGTCGACGTTGATCACGATCGTCATGCGGGAAACCTTGGGGTCTTCGGTGGGACCGACCACCAGGTGGTCGATGTTGAAGCTGCGGCGGGCGAAGAGGACCGAAACTCGGGCCAGAACGCCGGGGTTGTTCTCGACCAGGACTGAAAGTGCGTGACGGCTCATCGTTGAGGCCTTCCGGGGTTGGTTGTTCTGGTTGCTGGCAGCTCCGCTTGGAGACTGCCCGTGGTCTGCGCTGTTGTGCGGGCTCACTCGTCATCTCCAAAGTTCGGGGCTAAATCGCGGGCGTACTGGATCGCGTCATTGCTGGTGCCGGCCGGGACCATCGGCCACACCATGGCATCTTGGTGGACGCGAAAGTCCACCACCACGGGGCGGTCGTTGATCTCCATTGCGCGAGCGATCGTCGCGTCAACATCTTCTGGATTGTCGCAGCGCAGTCCGACACACCCGTAGGCCTGCGCCAACGTGACAAAGTCGGGCACCTGCATCGAGGGCAACTGCGAACTGCTGTAGCGCTCGGAGTAGAACAGCGTCTGCCACTGGCGCACCATGCCCAGTGCCGCGTTGTTGATAATCGCGACTTTGATCGGGATGCCTTCGACCGCACAGGTGGCCAACTCTTGGTTGGTCATCTGGAAGCAGCCATCGCCATCGACAGCCCACACAATCTGATCGGGGCAGGCGACCTTGGCGCCCATCGCGGCTGGCACCGCATACCCCATCGTGCCGAGGCCTCCAGAGTTAATCCACTTGTTGGGCTGCTCGTACTTAATGAATTGGCTGGCCCACATCTGGTGTTGGCCCACGCCGGAGGTATAGATAGCCTCCGAGCCGACGATCTCGCCCAACCGCTGGATCACATACTGCGGCGACAGCGAGCCGTCCTCGGGCTCATCGAAGCCCAGCGGGTAACGCTCACGCATGATGTTGCAACGCTCGACGAAGTCCGAATAGTCGTAGGCCTCGCCAGCCGCCTTGCGCGCGGCGAACTCGTTGATCAACTGGCGAATCGTCTCTTGCGCATCGCCGACTAGGCCAACCGCGGTGACCCGGTTTTTGCCGATCTCAGCCGGATCGATGTCCGCGTGGATGACCTGAGCGTGCGGCGCGAACGAGTCGCGAGCACCAGTCACCCGGTCATCAAAGCGAGCACCGAGACTGATGATGAGGTCAGAGCGCTGCAGAGCCGCAACCGCGGTCACCGTGCCGTGCATACCGGGCATCCCCATGTGCTGCGGGTGGCTGTCCGGGAAAGCGCCGCGAGCCATCAGGGTGGTGACGACTGGGATGCCGGTGATCTCAGCAACCTCAACACCTCTTGGTGTGCGCCAGAGCGGACCGTGCCGCCACCGACATACAACACGGGGCGCTGCGCCTTCAGCATCAAGTCGATCGCGTCGCTGACAGCTTCTGGTGCGGCGGTCGTACGCGGGTGGTAACCCGGCAAGGCCAACTGCAGCGGGGCATCACCGGTCACCAACGCGGTCAAGGCGTCCTTACTGACGTCAACCAGGACCGGCCCTGGCCGACCGCTTGCCGCCAAGTGGAAGGCGCTGGCGATCGTCGCCTCAATCTGGTTGGGGTCGGTCACCAAGAAGGAGTGCTTCGTCACCGGCATCGTGATGGAGCGAATGTCGGCTTCCTGGAAAGCATCCGAACCCATCGCAGCGCTGGGCACGTTGGCCGTGATCGCCACGATCGGAATGGAGTCCATGTTGGCGTCGGCCAACGGGGTAACCAGGTTGGTTGCGCCCGGACCAGAGGTAGCCATACAGACACCGACCTTGCCGGTCGCAGCTGCATACCCTGGGCGGCGTGGCCGGCGCCCTGCTCGTGGCGCACCAGGATGTGGCGCAGGCCAGGCGTTTCGTAGAGCGCATCGTAGAGCGGAAGGATGCAGCCCCTGGCAGCCCAAAGATGTGCTCGACACCTACGCGCTTCAGCGTTTCAACGAGAGTCTCGGCGCCCGTGAGGGGTGCCGATGGCGTCGAAGTGCTGGCTGCGGCTGAAGTGACCGTGCTCATGTCGATGATGTCCTTGTCTCAAGGTGGTGCTGGTCGTCACAGGTGGGCATTAAAAACCCCTCGGCCGATGAGGCAAGCGAGGGGAGGACGCGTCAGTGGAGATTCAGAGGACGACGCGCCCTTTAGCAATAAGTACGAGTTGAGACTGCATAGAGGTAAGAATGCGCCACGATTTCCCTCACGTCAAGTTCGGGAGTGACCTACACCACGCGACCTCAGCCCAGGCTGGCCTGTCGGCGCGACCGCAATGCAGCCCCAGGACGCCCATTGATACTAAAAACACATCTATTCGGTACTTTCCTGTGCTCAAGGTGCTCACTGCCGCCTGAGGCCCCCTAGGAAGACTCTTCGACGCCCGGCGCACGGACATTCATACTCAATGGTTGTGTCGTGGTCCGGTCGGCCAGATCGAGTTGGCGGTACTCCGAAGGCGTCGTGCGCATCGTGCTTCCGCTGGTCTTACCGGGTATCGCGGCTGCCGCCTTGATTTCCTTTATCTTTGCGTGGAACGAGTACTTCTTCGCGACAATCTTGACGAGTGCTGATGCTCGGACGGCACCACCGTTCTTGGGCAGCTTTGTTGATGGTCGTGGCCAGTTCCTTTCCACCCTGTCCGCCGCTGCGACCATGGCTGCCTGCCCGTGGTCATCGCTGGCTGGGTGGCACAGAAGCAGCTAGTCCGAGGGCTTTCCATGGGAGCCGTCAAGTAGACAACTGTTCACCCACATCAATGGTGGCGCAGACGACATCGTCGTTTGCGCCACCATTTTGCGTCCGCTCAGCGATCCACTTAGCGCAGGGCCGCCAGCATCTCTTGGGCCAGCGGTCCCGAGGACGCCGGGTTTTGCCCGGTGTACAGGTTGCGGTCGGTCACCACGTACGGGCCCAGGCCTCACCCGACTGGAAATCGGCGCCAAGCGCCACTAGTCGGTCCTGCAGCAGCCAGGGGCGTTGTCAGCCAGGCCAGCCTGCGACTCTTCGGTGTTGGTAAAGCCGGTCAGGCGGTAGTCGGCGAAAGGGGACCCGTTCTCTGAGTCCTCGGTGGCCAGCAGCGCGGCGGGCGCGTGACAGACAATGCCCAACGGCTTCTGCGAGGCCAGCGTGCTGGTGAGCACGTGCGCGGACGCCGCGTTGGAACTGAGGTCCTCCATGGGCCCGTGCCCACCGGGGTAGAAAACCGCGTCGTAGGCGTCGGGGTCCACGTCTTCAAGCCGTAGTGGCTGAGTGAGTTGAGCGATCCGTCCGATTTCGGCCTCAAGCTCGTCGGCGCGTTCCTGCCCTCCGTTAACCTCGGCGGCGAGGCTGCCTGCGTCGACTACCGGCTGCACCCCGCCTGGGGTCGCGATGATGACCTCATGACCGTTGCCGGTGAAGGTACGGAACGGCACCACTAACTCTTCGGCCCAGTAGCCTGTGGGATGCTGCGAGCCGTCCTTGAGCGTCCAGTGGTCTGCTCCAGTCACCACGAAAAGGATGTTGCTCACGTTTTCTCCTTCGTTGACGTATGCCAGCGAATGCCTGGCATACCCAGAACGCGCGGCTGGCGTATGCAATTCCGCGCCAACCGATCCTGCTGTCCTGGCACCGGCCCTGGCTCCGAAGCCGATCACTATGACGTTGTTGTCCTTGGCGCTGGCCCCGGTGGGTATGTCGCGGCAATCCGCGCAGCCCAACTGGGGAAGAGCGTTGCTGTGGTGGAAAAGAAGTATTGGGGTGGTGTCTGCCTCAACGTTGGCTGTATCCCTTCAAGGCGCTTCTGAAGAACGCCGAGTTGGCGCACACGCTGACCCACGACAAGAAGAAGTTCGGCATTGAGGGCGACGCGACCATGTCGTACGGCCCGACACATGCCCGTAGCCGCCAGGTTTCTGCTGGCATCGTCAAGGGTGTTCACTTCTTGATGAAGAAGAACAAGATCACCGAGATCGATGGTTGGGGCACCCTCAAGGATGCCAAGTCCATGAGCGTCGAGCTCAACGACGGCGGCACTCAGGCGTCGAAGTGCTGGCTGCGGCTGAAGTGACCGTGCTCATGTCGATGATGTCCTTGTCTCAAGGTGGTGCTGGTCGTCACAGGTGGGCATTAAAGAACCCCTCGGCCGATGAGGCAAGCGAGGGGATGACGCATCAGTGGAGATTCAGAGGACGACGCGCCCTTTAGCAATAAGTACGAGTTGAGACTGCATAGAAGTAGGAATGCGCCACGATTTCCCCCGCGTCAAGTTCGGGAGTGATCTGGAACACCCCGCCGAGATGAACACGTGTGGAAAGATTCCAATCGTGACAGCCCCCGCCCAGCAAGCTCCCGTGCAGCCGCAGCACCGGTTTCGGCTTGACATTGAGGGGCTGCGGGCGCTTGCGGTCGGGTTCGTGCTGCTCCACCACGCCAGCGCCACCCTCTTGCCAGGCGGCTTCGCGGGTGTCGACATGTTCTTCGTCGTTTCTGGCTTCGTCATCACCACCCAACTCATCAAAGAAGTCGAACGCACCGGCACCGTCAACTTGCCCGGTTTCTACGCCCGCCGAGCCAAACGCCTCCTACCCGCCGCGGGAATGGTCCTCATCTTCACCGCAATCTCGACCTGGGCCTTCGCCTCGCGAGTCCAATGGTCAAACATCGGCACCGACATCGTCGGATCATCCCTGTACGTCGTGAACTGGGTCTTCGCCTCACGCTCGGTCGACTATCTCGCCGAAGACGCCCAACCCTCACCCCTGCAACACTTCTGGTCCCTCGCCGTCGAAGAGCAGTTTTATGTCATCTGGCCACTCCTGATCATCGGCCTCGCCACCCTCGCGACCACACTGGCAAAGCGACGATCAGGATCACGCTCCGCCCCCATCCCCAGACGAGCCGTCCTTGCTGGCGGACTCTTAGTGCTGGTCGTGCTGCCCTCGCTCGCCTGGTCGATCTACTACACCCAAACATCCCCCGAACAGGCCTACTTCGTCACCACGACCCGTCTCTGGGAGTTGGGTTTCGGCGCCCTCGTCGCCGTCCTCGCGCCCACCTGGAAACTTCTCCCCTCACGCATCGCCACTATCATCGCCTGGACCGGCCTGGCTGGGCTCGTGATCTCCATGCTCATCATCACCACCGAAACAGCCTGGCCAGGCAGCGCCGCCCTGATCCCCGTCATCACCACCAGCATGGTCATCATCGGCGGATTCTCCAGCGGCCCCACCGGCCCCGTCACCCTCCTAGGCCTCAAACCCCTCGTCTGGATCGGCGGCCTGTCCTACTCGCTCTACCTCTGGCACTGGCCACTCCTACGCACCGGCGAATGGATCTTCGGCGAACAAGGCCCCTACCAAGGCCTCGCCATCGTCGCGTTCTCCTTCCTCCCTGCCTGGATCGGCTACCAACTCGTCGAAAAACCCATCCGCTACTCCAAAACCATTTCCGCCTCACCAAAATTCTCCCTCTCCCTCGGCGCCAACTTCACCGCCATCGGCGTCATCGCCGGACTACTCCTCCTCACCGCCACCTCAAGCACGGCCGAGTCCTCACCCGATGAGCCAGTCTCTTTGACGAATATAGATCCCGCAGAGTCGACCGCCGATGACGCTGAGTCGACTCAGCAACCCGTTGATGAGCCTGTCGACACTTCTCCGCTCTTTGACGTCATCACCCCTGACCCCACCGTCGTCACCACTGATCTGCCAGCGATCTATGCGATGGGCTGCAGCGTGTCTCTTGAAGGCACTGATGCGACCCCTTGCACTAGCGACACTGCGACCGGCGACGACCTAGACGTCGTGCTTCTTGGTGACTCCAAGGCCGGGCAGTGGTGGACGCCGCTGGAGACGGTCGCAGCCGACAACAACTGGTCGCTGGTGTCCTACACCAAGTCGGCTTGTTCTTACGCTGACGCGATGCTGATTAAAGACGATCTCGACTATGTGGAGTGCCGCGCCTGGAACGATCAGGTGCGCGAGATTTTGATGGCAGACCCGCCGGATGTCGTGGTTACCAGCGCTCTTTCCATCAACGCCCGCGCTGAGGATGGGAGCGTCGATACCCAGCCAGTGATCGACGGCACGATTTCGTACTGGCAAGAATTGGCTGACCAGGGCACGGTGATTGTTGCCCTCTCGGACACTCCCCAGTTCCCTAACCTTGAGGACTACGGCTATCCCTCGGTGTATGAGTGCGTGGCTGACAACCTGGACACGCCCAATGAAGACTGCGCCTTTTCTGACAGTCGCGTTCTGGGAAACCGGGTGTTAGAACCAGCCGCCGACGCCGTGGCTAAAGCAACTTTCGTCGACATGAACGCCTACGTCTGTCCCGGGGGCACCTGCCAGCCAGTCTTCCGAAACGTCCTGATGTATCGGCAGGGATCGCATATCTCAGACACGTTCTCTCAAGGAATGACTCGTCCCTTGAGTGAGGAGATCGTGCCTCTCATAGAGGCCTCAACCCAGCAGTAGAGGGAACCGTCGACAACTAACGCTCGTCCCATCGCCCTACACCGCAAGCCGATGAAACGGGACGATCATGCAACGCCGGACTCTCTGCATTGCCCTTACTTTGCTGCTGGGCTGCGCCGCCCCTGTCGCCAAGCAACCCAACTCCCCGAGCATGCCGGGCGCAATGTTTGCTTCGTGCGACGAACTTCTCGACTACTACGTCAGCAATGCCCTTGATCAGGTCGGGCCCTATGGCCTGGGGCTTCACCAGGGCCAGGAGGACATCATGTTCGCCGAGGACGGCGCGGATGCCAGTGGCGCAGAGGCAGCGCAGCCCTACTCCACGACCAACGTGCAAGAAGTTGGAGTGCTTGAGCCCGACCTCGTCCAAACCAACGGGACGTCGATCTTCACCGTGGCAGATGGGCAACTGAAGGTCGTCGATGCTGCGAGCGCCAGCCTGCGCTCCAGCACTGCGTTGGATGAACACCTCCTCCCCGGGAGACCAAACTCTTACTCGATGCCGACACCCTCGTGGTTATCGTCTCCGCACCTACCTCGCCCAGCACCACCATCATTCAGGTGGACGTTTCGGACCCAGTCGCACCGCAAATCCTCGGATCACACACCATCAGCGGCCAATATGAGTCAGCTCGGATGGTCCAGGGCACGGTCCGGCTGGTCACTAGCGCTGAGCCGACCTTGCGCTTCCAATACCCCGACAGTGACTCCTGGTGGGATCGGCGCCGAGCGACCACGGCCAATCGCGAGATCATCACCAATTCGACCTTGTCGCAATGGGTGCCGGGCTCAGTGGCAGATTGCGAGGAAACTGTCAGGCCAGCCCAGTTCAGCGGCTTTGGGACTGTGGCGGTGACGACCATGCAGGCAGCCAATCCGGCCGAAGCTAGCTCGTCGTCGGTAGCGCTGGTCGCTAGCCCAGGCACGATCTATGCCTCAACCGACCAACTCGTTGTCGCGGGTAGCGAATGGCAGAGCGAGGCTAATGATTACGCCACCAACCTGCATACCTTTGATATTGGCAGCACTGCCCCAGCTGAGTATGCGGCTTCTGGCCAGGTGCGAGGGCGCATCGTCGACCAATTCGCTCTCAGCGAGAGCGAGGGCATCATCCGGGTGGCCACTACGAGCGAAGGCCAGTGGGATGGCCCAGCATCGTCCTCGACCCTCTTCACGTTGGCCAGGGACGGTGCCGACCTCACCGTCCTCGGCAGCGTCGAGGACTTAGGTGTCACCGAGGAGATCAAGTCGGTGCGCTACCTGTCGCCTGACTTGGCCGCGGTGGTGACGTTCCGCCAGACGGACCCGCTCTATTTGATCGACACATCGGAGCCGGCAGACCCCGTCGTGCGCGGCGAGCTGAAGATCGATGGCTACTCCGCCTACCTACACCCCATTGGCGACGACCATCTCCTGGGGATCGGCCAAGACGCGGACCCCTCAACAGGCATTGAGCAGGGCCTCCAGGCGTCCCTCTTCGACATCAGCAACCTCGCAAACCCTGAGCTCGTGGATCAACTGATGTGGCCCGGCGCTAGCTCGCTGGCAGAGTCAGACCACCACGCCTTCACCTATTGGCCGCAGACCGGCCAGGCGTTCTTACCGACCTGGACCTACACCCCCATGGTTGACCCGCTTGCCGAGGAGAGCGCCTACCCCGTGATGTCCACCGGCGTCTCCTTCACGATTGAGGGCGAATCGCTCATCGAAGGAGCGCCACTAGGGACCTCGGCCCACCAGGAAGGCATCGAGCGAACCATGGTCATTGGGGACACGCTCTGGACGGTGACCGCCAACGGGCTTAACCACTACCAGTTGGACACTCTTCGCCCACTCGGTTCCGTCAACTGGTGAGCCCGCCTAGGCACATTTGACCGCACACGGCATACTAGCCGCATGGTCGATCACTATGACGTTGTTGTCCTTGGCGCTGGCCCCGGTGGGTATGTCGCGGCAATCCGCGCAGCCCAACTGGGGAAGAGCGTTGCTGTGGTGGAAAAGAAGTATTGGGGTGGTGTCTGCCTCAACGTTGGCTGTATCCCTTCCAAGGCGCTTCTGAAGAACGCCGAGTTGGCGCACACGCTGACCCACGACAAGAAGAAGTTCGGCATTGAGGGCGACGCGACCATGTCGTACGGCCCGACACATGCCCGTAGCCGCCAGGTTTCTGCTGGCATCGTCAAGGGTGTTCACTTCTTGATGAAGAAGAACAAGATCACCGAGATCGATGGTTGGGGCACCCTCAAGGATGCCAAGTCCATGAGCGTCGAGCTCAACGACGGCGGGACCCAAGACCTCTCCTTCGACGATCTGATCATCGCGACCGGCGCCACGACGCGCCTCATCCCGGGCACCGAGTTGTCCGACCGCGTTGTCACCTACGAAGAGCAGATCCTCACCGACGAACTGCCCGAGAGCATCATCATTGCTGGCTCCGGCGCCATTGGCGTGGAGTTTGCGTATGTCATGAAAAACTTCGGCGTCGACGTCACCATCGTTGAGTTCCTCGACCGCATCGTGCCGCTCGAAGACCCCGAGGTCTCCAAGGAGTTGCACAAGCAGTACAAAAGCTCGGCGTGAAGTTGATGACGTCCACCAAGGTCGAGTCGATTGACGACTCCGGCGACAAGGTAAAGGTCACCGTCTCCCCCGCTGATGGCGGCGACTCCAAGGTCTTGGAGACCGACAAGGTCATGCAGGCCATTGGCTTCAAGCCGCGCACCGAAGGCTTTGGCCTTGAGGCTGCAGGCGTGGAGTTGACCGACCGCGGCGCCATCGAGATCGATGGCCGTGGCCGCACCAACGTTGACGGCGTTTACGCCATCGGCGATGTGACCGCCAAATTGATGTTGGCCCACACAGCTGAGGCTCAGGGCATCGTCGCTGCTGAGACCATCGCCGACGCTGAGACGATGGAGATCGAATATGACTTCATCCCGCGCGCGACCTACTGCCACCCGCAGATCGCCTCAATGGGCTACACCGAGGAGCAGGCTAAGGAGCGCGGCCACGAGATCAAAGTCGCCAAGTTCCCGTTTGCTGCCAATGGCAAGGCTGCCGGCCTGGGTGAGACCGTCGGTTTCGTCAAGGTCATTGCGGACGCCGAGCACAACGAGATCATCGGTGCGCACATGATTGGCCCCGACGTCACCGAGTTGCTGCCGGTCTTGAACCTGGCACAGCGTTGGGACCTGACGGCCGATGAGGTGTCACGCAGCATCTTTGCTCACCCGACCTTGGGTGAGTCCGTGAAGGAAGCAGTGCACGGCATCGCGGGGCACATGATCAACTTCTGAGTCACGCTTAACGAAGTGATGGCCGTCCCGGTTTGCCGGGGCGGCCATCACTTTGTGTCAGGTGGGTGCTCACTCGAGTCATGCCCAAACTCTTGGAATCGACCACCTAGCGATCACCGTGTCGGACCTCGACGGCACCGCTGTGGAGTTTTTCGTGCCAGGCGGTTAGGCCTTAGCCCCTAGCGCGGGGCCTTCTCGCGCGCCCGCTCCTGCGCCCAGTCAACATCGGGCCCATCGGCCTGAGCACTGCGCATCGCCGAGGTGGCTTCGATGATGATCCAGACCGCGCATACCAAAATGACGATGTCGAGGCCGAGGAGCAGCCAGTTTTGGTCGTTCCAGAATGTGCCCATCTGCACAAACAGAGCGAACACCGACATACTCAGCACAAACACCAACGGGATAATCAGTGGCATTGCGCTACGGCCTCGTCGCAGCACCATGACCGCAACAACCGAGAGCGTCAGGCCAGCCATCAACTGGTTGGTCGTGCCAAACAGCGGCCAGATCAACATGCCACCGGAGCCGTCCGAGCCAGCACCGAAGGTCAGGCCAACGGCAACGATCAGCGCAATAATCGTCGAGGAGCCCTTGCCCAGCTTCACGCCAGCAACTTCACCCATCTCTTGGACGACGAAGCGTTGCAGTCGCACCCCGGTGTCCATGGTGGTGGCAGCGAACAGGATGGCCGTCGTCGCCAAAATCGTGTTGGCCAACGAGGCAGGCAGCCCCAGGCCGCTCTCGACAATCGCGCCGCCACCCTGCACGAAGGCACCAACACTGCCCGCACCAAACTCGCTGTATGTCGCTTGCCACGCTTCGAGGGTGGCGAAACCTGCCGTAGTGGCCAGGATCGCACCAAGGGCCAACAAGCCTTCGCCAACTGCCCCGAAGTAACCGACGAACCGAATATCAGGTTCTTTGTCCAACTGCTTAGAACTTGTGCCGGAGCAGACCATCCCGTGGAATCCGGAGATGGCGCCACAGGCAATCGTCACGAACAGCAGCGGAACAATGCCCGGGGTGCCTTCGGGGACATTCTGGTTGATGGCTGGAGCGACGATGGTCGGCGATGCGATGAGGACCGAGGCATACAGCAGGCCAAGCGCGACGAACAGTTGCAGGCCGTTGATGTAGTCGCGCGGCTGCAGCAGCATCCACACCGGCAGCACCGAAGCGACCCCGGCATAGAGGAAGAGCAAGATGATCCAGACCGAGTTGGCTGGCAGGCCAAATGTCGAGTCCGGCAGCGAGATCGGGACGGCGTTTCCCAGCAAGATCAGGGCATACAGCGCGAGTACACCGACCACCGAGGCCAGGCCAAGTCCGCCCCAGCCGCGTCGCAGCACTTGACCAATCACAATTGCCACGGCAATGGCGCCCCAAGTCGGGATCACCGCGGTCGGCGTTGAGACCAGCAAGCCAGCGATCACCACGGCAAAGGCTGCGTTGACCATCAGCAACAGTAGGAAGATCACGACCAAGAATAGGCGGCTTCCACGCTTGCCGATGTAGCGCTCAGACAGCGCCCCCATCGACTTCCCCTTGTTGCGACTGGAGGCCCAGAGCGCACCCATGTCGTGTGCGCCGGCGAAAAAGACAGTGCCGATCGTGACCCACAAGAAAGCAGGCAGCCAACCCCAAATCACGGCGATGGCAGGGCCCACAATGGGCGCCGCGCCGGCGACGGAGGTGAAGTGGTGACCCCAGAGGACAAATTTGTTGGTCGGGACGAAGTCAACGCCGTCCGCAAGTTCGTGCGACGGTGTCACTCCATCGGGCTCAAGGGCATAAACCTTGGTGGCCAAGAACCGCGAATACAGCACGTATCCCGTGATGATCATGCCGATACCGATGAGCGCCAACGCAATTGAACTCATGGACTAACCCCTGCCTACAACCTCGTCGTCACCGGCCCCTGCCGCGCACAAAGCATCGTTGCTCTGCGGGCCAATTCCGACTATCGCTTACCGACCCGCAGACCGCAACCATGGGTCTAGAGAAGTCGCCGGTCCATCGCCCAGGCGGTGAGCTCATGTCGGGATGACAACTGCAGTTTGCGCAGCACCGCCGACACGTGGGTCTCCACCGTTTTGACTGAGATGTACAACTCTTTGGCCACTTCTTTGTATTGGTAGCCGCGAGCGATCAACCGCATCACCTCGCGCTCTCGCTTGCTGAGTCGATCTAATTCTTCGTCGACCTCAGCGATCTCTCCCGCCGCAGCGCCAAAGGCGTCCAGAACAAACCCGGCCAACCGTGGGCTAAACACCGCATCGCCCTCGGCCACCCGCACGATCGCCGACGCCAAATCGCCCGAGCTGATCGTCTTGGTGACATAACCGCGAGCGCCAGAGCGGATGACAGTGATCACGTCGTCGGCGGCATCTGAGACCGAGAGCGCCAAAAATCGCACTGGCTGACCGGCCAGGCTTCGCACCCCGCCGCTGCCTTTCAACACGTCAGCACCGCCATGCCCGCCACCACCAGGCAGGTGCACATCGAGCAAGACCACATCGGGCTGCGTCTGAGCGATGACGTCGATGGCGGCCTCGACGTTGCCAGCCTCGCCCACGATCTCAAGGTCTTGGGACATCTGCGCTAATTCAGCTCGCACCCCCGCCCGAAAGATGCGATGGTCATCAACGAGGACCACCCGGAACTGCGACTCCTCGCTCATGACGTCTCCCTGATCTCGCTGTTCTCACGCGCCATCGGCATCTCGAGCTCCACTTCCATACCCGGGTCGCGGCGCCGGAATGTCGCAGCTCCGCCGTGTCGAGCCATCCGGTCCCTGATCGACCCGTTCACGCCGCCCCGGTCTTCGGCTATCTCAGCGATCTCGAACCCGGCTCCATGGTCACGGACGAAAGCCGACACCCTTGCGGGCCGATTTCGACGTAGGCCGAGATCGGCGGTGCCGCATGCACTGATGCATTCACCAACGCTTCGCGCATTGCAGACACAACGGCCTGGCCAGCGTCGCTCATCGCACGATCCCCGGAAACCACAACTTCTAGAGGTATGCCGTGGCGATCTTCGACCTCCCCGCCACTGCCGCGAGTGCCGCGGCCAACGTCAATTGCTCTTGCGGAGAGCCGGCAAACAGCCATTGCCGCAGCTCACGCTCTTGGGCCCGCGCCAACCTGGTGACTTCAGAGTTGTCCGAGTTACGTTGGATCAAAGCCAGTGTCTGCAATACGGAGTCATGCAAGTGGGCGGCGATATCGGCTCGCTCAGATTCCCGCGCTCTGGCCGCCTGCTCCGTGCGAAGTTGCTGCCACACCCTGCTCACCGCGGGGGTCGCGATGAGCGCCAAACCCGCCAGGACGGCACCCAGCACCGCCAGCAATTCGATCCATTCTCGCCAGGAATCTCCTCGCGTGACCAGCAGAATGAGTCCGACCGCAGCGATCGCGAGCCCCAAGACCAGGCGTGCCCCCACCCAAGCTTGGCTCCACCGACTGCCACTGGGTGGGGCCTGGGTGCTGGCCGCAAGTTGTGACCACACGGCGAGCGCCCCGAGGGCGATAAGGCCAGCGGCGACCCAGCCCAGGGAAGGTGACTGGCCCGTCGCGTCCAACCCAGCGACGACGAGCCCACCAGCGGTCAGGAACGCGCCAAATCGCAGCAGTGTCAGTACCCCCGCGAATGTCTTGGGCTCGGAATCATCGCTCGGCGCGAATCCCCACAGAAAGAGATAGGCGATCACCCCGGCCCCATTCAGCAGCGCCAGGCCAACCATCACGGTTCGCACCAGCACGACTGAAATTGCCAGGTGCTCAGCCAGGCCAGCGCATACTCCACCCAGCCAACGGCCCTCTTGCGGCCGCTGCAACGTGGGGGTCGAAGCGCTATCCATACCTGCATCTTGTCGCACCTGATATCCCCATGTCCGACAATCTCGGGGTAATCAGGGCAAACTCAGGGTTGAATCAGGGTCGCCCCTCATAGCGAGGGGCCCTCGTGTCACCGGAGAGTGAAGGCATGACAACGCAAAGCTCGCAGGCATCGGTCGACGAACCGGGCCCAGAGCAGACCAATAGGCCCAAGGACGACTTCTTTACTAAGTTGCGCCGTGTCGACATGCGGCGCACCTCAGACAGCTGGGTTGGCGGGGTGTGCGCGGGTTTGGGGCATCGAGTCGGGCTGGATCCGCTCGTGATCCGAGCTGGAGCAGTGCTGCTGGGCATCTTCTTCGGCTTGGGCCTGTTGGCCTATTTGCTGGCGTGGTTTTTGATCCCCGACCGCAATGAGCAGACCCACGCCGAGATGGGGCTGCGCGGCGGTCGCGGCAGTTCGATCTTCCTCTTCGTGGTGACCGTGCTGGTGGGGCTGGGCGGCCTCACGACCGGAGTCTTCGGATGGAGCAATTTCAGCTTCGCGGATATCGCGGTCACACTGGTGATCGGCTGGGCTCTTTGGTACGTCTGGACAAGGCGACCCGAAACCGGCGCCGTTTCCCAACGGGCCTACTCGCCGCCGCCCCCGCCCAGCACTGATGTCATGGCAGATCCCGTCCGAGGAGATGCTGGCCGACCCTCCCCGGATCACGTCGGTATGTCGGCTCGCCCGTTTCCTCTCCTCCACCCCGAACGCCGCGGCGCAAGGGCCCCGGTGGCCCCATCACCCTGGCAGTTCTTGGCCTCGCTGTCATCGCTGCCGGAGCCATCGTCCTTGCGTTGTCCTCTCAACCCTTGGTCGGGCTGGCGCTTGGTGGACTTGCTGGACTAGTGGTTGTCGGCACCGCCCTGGTCATCTTGGGCATCCAAGGGCGCCGCGCAGGCTTCCTGGGTTTCGTAGCCGGAACCGGACTACTCGTGGCACCACCAGCGGTCATGGGCGGCTACAGCTTTGATCGCTATGAGGCTGACTTTGTCACTGAATTCAACAGCGAAGGCTTCTACGTCAACACCGCCGACTCGATCTTTGTCCCGAGTGACCCCAGCGAAAAATCCTTCCAGTCGGGCGCCGGCAACGTCGTCCTCGATCTGACCGGTCTCAGCCCCTCTGAGTTGGAGGGTTACGAGCCGACGCTCGATGTCAGCGCAGGAGATGTCCTCATCATGCTTCCAGCCGAGCAGGCCGGCACCGTCAACGTGGCGGTCTCGGCTGGTGAGGTCTTCGCCAGCGGCTTCGGCGAAGACGTTGATGGCAGCACTGGCGGCGTGTTTGTAGACCGGACCTTCGTCATCGGCACCGGTGATGGATATGACCTGAGCGTTGATGTGACGGCCGGAACCGTCCAGATTGACGCCATCACGACAGATGAGGGAGAGCAGCGATGAGTAACAACCCGACTGGCACAGGCACCGAGGTGGTGCCGTACGTCGAGCCAGAAGCGCCTCAGGCCCCCGAAGGCACATCATGGCTGACCGTGACCTATGGTCTATGCACATTGTTTGTCGCGGTCCTTGGCGCGATAGCTCTGGAGTGGGCGACCGGAGCCTTCGGTTTCGCCTTTCTGCCGGCCGTCCCCTTGGTGGGCATCCTCGCTGGCACCCTGATCGCCTTCGGCGTGATTGCCCTGGCCATCGGCGGCTTGAGTTACCTGCGGTCGCAAAGTAGCCCAACGGGAAACTAACTCGGACCCCGCAGAATCTTCATTTCTGCGGGGTTTTTGGCACTCTTCGCCGCATTGACTTCACTCATGCGCCCGCTTAGCGTGACTCTTGTAGGTGGTCATGAGACTCAGCGTTAAGCGCCGGCTGGCTGGGCGGCAACCCTCCACCGCGGTGGGGTGCCCCGGATGATGACCAGGCTGTCGACCGCTCCCGTGGGGGCCGACAGCAAGCGCGGGCTCGCTCCCTGTGAGCCAGCGACCACCACCGTTGACATGCACAGGAGCCATCGATGACTTGGTCTTTTGACACTCGCCAGATTCACGCCGGACAGAGCCCCGACCCCACCACTGGTGCACGAGCACTACCCATCTTCCAGACGACATCCTTCGTCTTCGACAGCGCCGAGCAAGCCGCCAACCGCTTCGCGCTGGCCGAGTTGGGCCCGATCTACACCCGACTCAACAATCCCACCACCGAGGTCGTCGAAAACCGGATTGCCGACCTCGAAGGCGGACTCGGCGCTTTGCTCGTCGCCTCGGGCCAGTCCGCGACGACGTTGGCCGTCCTCAACCTGGCCGAAGCCGGCGACCACATCGTCGCTTCACCCAGCCTGTATGGCGGGACGCAGAACCTGTTTGAGCACACGTTGCCCAAGCTCGGCATCCAGGTCACCTTCGTCGAAGACCCGACCGACGCAGAATCTTGGCGTTCGGCCGCAACCGACAAGACCCGCGCTTTCTTCGGGGAGTCGATTTCTACCCGAGCAGTCAAGTCCTCGACATCGAAGCCGTCAGCGCGGTCGCCCATGAGGTCGGTGTCCCGTTGATCGTCGACAACACGATCGCCACCCCTTACCTTTGCCGCCCGATCGAGCACGGCGCCGACATCGTGGTGCACTCGGCCACGAAGTTCCTCGGCGGCCACGGCACAGCGATCGCGGGCGCAATCGTCGACTCCGGCAACTTTATTTTCGGCGACCACCAAGAGCGCTTCGCCAACTTCAACACTCCGGACCCGAGCTATCACGGCTTGGTTTATGCCCGCGATCTTGGACCTGACGGGGTGCTCGGCGCCAACTTGGCCTACATCCTCAAGGCGCGAGTCCAGTTGCTGCGCGACCTCGGACCGGCCGCCTCACCGCTCAATGCCTTCCTCATCGCTCAGGGCATCGAGACCCTGTCACTTCGTGTGCAGCGCCACGTCGAAAACGCCCGCAAGGTTGTCGAATGGCTCGGGCACCAGGTTCAGGTCGAGAGCGTCAACTACGCCGAGTTGCCTGGCCACCCATCGCGTGAGCTGGCCGCTAGGTATTTGCCAGAAGGCGCTGGCTCCGTGTTCACCTTTGAGATCGCTGGCGGCGCCGAGGCTGGCAAGGCTTTTGTCTCAGCGTTGGAGTTGCACTCCACGTGGCCAACATCGGCGATGTTCGCTCCTTGGTCATCCACCCAGCCTCGACCACGCACTCCCAACTCACTCCCGAGGCGCAGGCTGCGGCTGGAGTTTCGCCGGGATTGGTGCGTCTCTCGGTGGGGTTGGAATCAATCGACGACATCATTGCCGACCTCGAGCTGGGGTTCGCCGCCGCCGGGTCAGCCAACGCTGGATCGGCCAGCTAATGTCGAGCGCCCCCAACCCTGGTGCCAGCGCTGCACCTTCGCGCAAGCGCAGCGCCATTGTCGGCGACCTGCGCACCGAGTCGGGCGAGTTGCTGAGCGATGTGCGGATGGCATATCAAACCTGGGGGCGCCTCAACAAAGCTGGCGACAACGCTGTCTTGGTCCTCCATGCCCTCACCGGCGACTCCCACGTCGTCGGTGAGTCGGGCCGGGACAGCCGACAGCCGGTTGGTGGCCTGGGCTGATCGGGCCAGGTTGCCCGATCGACACCGATGAGTGGTTCGTCGTTGCCCCCAACGTGCTTGGCGGGTGCCGCGGCAGCACCGGCCCGGGCACATCAGCGGATGATGGCAAACCATATGGCAGTTCGTTCCCGCACATCACCATCCGAGACCAGGTCAACGCTGAAGCGCTGCTGGCTGACTCGCTCAAGATCAGTTCGTTCGCTGCCGTCTTCGGTGGGTCGATGGGTGGCATGCGAGCGATTGAGTGGGCAGTGTCTTATCCCGGTCGGGTCAAGAACACGGCCGTCATCGCCTCCTGCGCGGTGGCAACCGCCGACCAGATTGCCTGGGCTACGCCGCAGATCCACGCCATTCGCGGGGACGCTGGCTTCAATGGCGGCGACTACTACCCCGGCCCTGGACCACGAAACGGCCTGGAGGTGGCCCGCCAAATCGCACACGACATACCGCGCGGCGGGTGACCTGGATGAACGATTTGGTCCCGCGCCGCAACTGGGTGAAGAACCACTGAACGGCGGCCGGTATGCCGTGCAGTCCTACTTGCAGCACCACGGACGCAAGTTGGTGCGCCGGTTTGATGCCAACGCCTACCTCACCCTGACCGAGGCGATGAACAGTCATGACATCGGTCGCGGCCGCGGCGGCGTCGAGATGGCGCTGCGGCGGATCACGGGGCAACTGCGCGTGTTGTCTATTGACTCAGACCGGCTCTTCACCGCGGCCGACGGCGCAGCCCTGGCAAACTCCCCGCGTGCGTGGAGTTCACCACGATCAATTCTCCGTATGGCCATGACGCCTTCCTGATCGAAACTGAGCCAGTCTTTGCTTTGGTGAGCCGCACGCTCTATCCGACACGGATTTCCGTTTCGGCCCCGACGCGGGAAATTGTGACGCACGACATACGATGAGTCCCTAGGGAAGGGACTCCATGGACTGGATTAAAGAGACTCAATGGCTGTGGTGGGTGGGCGCTGCCCTGGTGCTTGGCCTGATCGAAGTCGCATCGCTGGATTTGGTGTTCAGCATGCTGGCTGTGGCAGCGCTAGCCGCTGCCGGGGGCGCAGCAATCGGGCTTGGCTTCCCTATCCAAGTCGTCGTCTTCGTCGTGGCCGCGCTCGTACTGCTCGTGTTGTTGCGCCCGGTGTTATTGCGTCGGCTCAAACTCGATGGCGAGGCACCTCGCACCAACGCGGACGGCAATGTCGGTCACACCGCTGAAGTGCTGGAAACCGTCACCGATCGCGATGGCCTGGTGAAGTTGCGCGGCGAAACCTGGACTGCGCGAACGGAAAGCCCCCGCCAAGCGTTAGAAGTAGGACTCATCGTTGATGTGATCCGCATCGACGGAGCCACCGCGGTCGTTGCACCACGCCCGTTGCCCACACCCGCCGAACCACCGGCTTAGGAGGCCCACATGCCGTCACCACAGACGCTGGCGCTCTATATCGTTCTGATCCTGCTGGTCCTCTTTACTGCGACCGCCATCGCCAAGGCCATCAGGATCGTCCCGCAAGCCACCGCCGTGATCGTTGAGCGATTGGGCCGTTACAGCCGCACGCTCGACGCTGGCCTGCACATCTTGGTGCCCTTTATCGACAAGGCCCGAGCCAACGTTGACCTGCGCGAACAGGTTGTATCTTTCCCACCGCAGCCGGTGATCACCAGCGACAACCTGGTGGTCTCGATCGACACGGTCATTTACTACCAACCGACCGATCCCAAGGATGCGACGTATGAGATCGCCAACTACATCCAGGGCATCGAGCAGTTGACGGTCACCACTTTGCGTAACGTCATCGGCTCGCTTGACCTTGAGCAGACACTGACCAGTCGTGATCAGATCAACGGTCAACTGCGCGGGGTGCTTGATGAGGCCACCGGTCGCTGGGGTATCCGCGTTAACCGCGTTGAACTCAAGGCCATTGACCCGCCCTCGAGCGTGCAGGACTCGATGGAGAAGCAGATGCGCGCTGAGCGCGACCGTCGAGCGACGATTTTGAATGCCGAGGGGTGAAGCAGTCGTCCATTCTGGAAGCCGAAGGCGAGAAGCAGGCCCAGATCTTGCGGGCCGAAGGAACCGCGCAGTCGGCCATCCTGGAGGCTCAAGGTGAAGCACGAGCGATCTTGCAGGTCTTTGACGCGATCCACAAGGGCAACCCGGACAGCAAGTTGTTGGCCTACCAATACCTGCAGACGCTGCCGCAGATCGCCCAGGGCGAGTCCAATAAGTTGTGGGTGATCCCTAGTGAGTTGACCCAGGCACTGAAGGGCATCGGTCAGGCTCTGGGCGGCGACGGCGATGGTGGCGATAACCCGCTCGATGGCCCCTCTCTGGGAGCCCAAGACCCACAGGACAACGAGTTTGACATTGACGGCCCGCAACTTGAGGACCCACAGGACGCCTTACGGCGGGCCCGCGAGGAGGCTGCCAGCGCGGCAGCCGAGGCCGAGCGCAACACCCGGCCCGCAGGCGGCACTCCCCCGGCATAACTAGCCTGCTGAGGCTAGTTGTTCAGGCTCTGGCCGTGCCGCGTCGCAGGAAGCTCGCCATGAGCGCGGCATTGGCAGAGACTGAAACTGCCAAGATGAGTGGGATGTAGCCGCCAAAGCCGTCTTCGGCTGGCATCTCTGCCCTCAGCAAAAAATAGGCCAGTACGCCTAAGCCTAGAGCTAGCAGGTTCGCCCCTGCTTGCCTTCGCTCATCGGGTGTTACGCGAGGCCCCTCCGAATCTGGATGGAGACCCAACCATGCGAGCGCCTTCGACCCTGCCTGCTTCATGCCCAACTCCTCTAGTTGATGCGCCTTAAAAGAGCTACCGCCTCTTTCAAACCAAACAGATAGAGCGATAGATCTCAAGCACCTGCCGAGCCGCGCAAAACGACAGCCTCTAGGCTCAGAGCATGTTGATCACCAATTGCCGCCCGTGGGGTGGAAACCTCAGCGATGTCGAGATCACCAACGGGTCAATCAGTGCCGTCCGCCCCGCCGCCGGCCGGGCATCCGATGCGCAAGACTCGATCGTCGAGGGCAATGGTCGACTCCTTCTCCCCACATTCGCCGATGTGCACGTCCACCTCGACTCAACGCGCCTCGGGTTGCCGTTCCGGCCGCATACCGGTGGGCCTGGCGTGTGGACGATGATGCAAAACGACCGGCAAAACTGGCGCGACGCCGAGGTCAGCATCACCGAACGTGTTGACCTCGCGATGTCGATGATGATTGCCCGCGGCACTACCCGGATGCGCAGTTTCGCCCAGGTCGATGCCGATGCTGGGTTGGAGCGTCTGGAAGCCGTGGTCGCTGGCCGGGAGAAGCATGCGGCTCGGGCCGACGTGCAGATCATCGCGTTCCCGCAGGCTGGCTTGCTCCGCGAGGCTGGCTCGGCGGAGGTGCTCGAAGCGGCACTTCGCGCCGGGGCAGATGTTGTCGGCGGGATTGACCCTGCACGCTAGACCGCGACCCGGTCAAGCACCTCGACGTCGTTTTTGGCTTGGCCGAGAAGTATCAAAAGCCGATCGACATTCACCTGCATGAGCCGGGCGCCTTGGGCCGATTCAGCGCCGACCTGATCATCGAGCGCACAAAAGCCTTGAGTATGCAGGAAACGTCCTCATCTCGCACGGCTATGGCATGTGGCAAGGCACCGACACTGAAGTTGCCAACCTGGTGGCGGCGATGGCCGAAGCCGATATTGCAACAGCCACCATTGCTCCCGGTGGCACAGCTATCCCGCTGGCTGCCCTCACCGACGCAGGCGTGCGCGTGGGCCTCGGCGAAGACGGCCAGCGCGACTACTGGTCGCCCTATGGCAATGCGGACATGTTGGACCGCACCTGGCAACCAGCTTTCACCAGCGGATTCCGTGCTGATGAGTTGATTGAGCACAGCACAGCCGTAGCCACCATGGGTGGAGCCAGCATCATGGACCGCTCAATCCCGCGCTTGGCTGGCCGAGCCGATCGGCCTGGCCTGGCCGTCGGCGACCCAGCCCACCTCAACCTGATCGCTGGCGAGACGGTGGCCTCGGCCGTAATGGATCGCAGCAGCGACCGCACCGTGATCCACGCGGGGGCCGTGGTCGCTGAAGGGCTAGAGCTTCGTTAGGAGTTGTTGTTCTGGCTGTCCTGGTAGAGCTCGATCCACCGGTTATCGGCCGAGCCATAAACGTCGGTGACATCGGTGAGGTAGTTGTCGCCCACGACAAAGGAAAGGTCACTGAACTCATTCGCATAGTCGAGCCGCCCCTGGGTCTGCTCCGACAGCAACCCCAACACAGCGGCCCGCTCCCCCTCCTGAAAAACGCCCTCTCCATTCAATTCCCGAACAACGATGGGCCCGGCAAACTTCTGATCATTAATTTCATCCCGCAGCGCATCGTCTAGGTCGTTCACCTCATCGACTTTAGCCTCCCTCGTGTCTTGCAACCGCTCGACCTCAGCATCGCGCCACCCGACCCAGGCCTCGCGCCACCGATCCTTCTCAGCGGCCCAATATGCTTCGAGCTCCGCACCAGACTCCACCGTCGAATACTCGCCACCACCAGCATCCGCAACAGCCTGCAACGCCGCCTGGTCAGCATCATCAACCTGGAAGCCAATCACGTTAATGACGGGCTCCACCCCTGAATCAGCAACACCCTGAGCCGCCACCACTGGATCACCCCCACACGTCTCTAGGCCATCAGAAACGACGTACATCACCGCGTCCGTCGTCCCATCGGGAATGTCACCCTGGGCATCGGCGATGCCTTTCGCTAACGGAGTCCACCCCACGGGTTCTACTCCACCCAACGCCACCCCGAAGGCCTCGTCACTCGGGTCACCCGAAAAGACCACCTCGGACGAAGTGCACGATTCTGCCTTGCCCGCGTCAGTGTTGTCACCGCCCTGCCCATACACTCGCAAACTCACCGTCGCACGAGCCGGCAACTCGCTCACAAATGCTTCAACTGCACCCTTCGCCTCACTCATCCGCGAACCAGACCCAGCAGATTCGTCCATCGACCCAGACGCATCCAAGACCACCGCGAAGTGGTTCGTCCCCACCGACTGCCCCTCCGGCTCCTCTCCAGCCGTAGGCTCAGACTCCGCCTCACCCAAATCAGCGCTGAACTGCATCATCTCGCAAGTCGTTTGGGCGTAATCACCCTGAATCTGCGCCGAAATCGCCTCGGCCCCTCTTCATCGCTGCTCGGATCCTGCGCCATCACTGCGGCCGCTACCGCTTCCGCATCGATATCGAACTTCTCCCCAGCAAACGGGCCAGCCTCTCGCAGCAAGGACGCCTCCATGTCCGTCGGCTCACGATCAACCGCGTCACACGGGACGGCAGCCAACTCGAAACCTGACGGAGCAGAGGTCGCCGCCACGCGCCCGCCTGAGGACGACGACTCCACGTCAGGCGACGTCGAACCTCCCCCCGAGCAGCCCACCAAACCCAAAACACCCAACGAAACACACGCAGTCAAACTTCGAAACCGCAAAACCCACCCCTGAACGACTGATGAATACCTGGACCACTGGTGCACAAGGATACCTAGACGGCTTGGACCCTTGTCTAGCTCAGATCCAACTCCGCTGCCACCACACGGGCAATCCGATCTGGTGGGCTATTGAAGTCCTGCACCATCCCAAACTCGTCGTCTCGCAATGGCTCTAGTGCGTCTAACTGCGACTCCAGCAGCGAGGGCGGCATGAAGTGCTCACGGCCTTCCATCCTGGCCATCAGCGTGTTTTTGTCACCGGCGAGGTGCACAAAGAACGTCCGCTCGCCACCGCCGCGCAAGATGTCGCGGTAGGCCCACTTGAGCGACGAACACGACAAAACGGTGGACTCACCGCGTTCGCCTCGCTCCTTGGTCCAGTCAGCCAATAGGTGAAGCCAGGGCCAACGGTCCTCATCTTGCAGAGGTCGACCGCTGGCCATCTTGTCGACATTGGCCCGGGGATGAAAGTCATCGCCTTCGCCATACTCCCAGCCCAGGCGCTCGGCGATTCGGACACCGACCGTGCTCTTGCCACAGCCGGACACTCCCATCACCACGATGTGGATAGGCGGGTCGGGACGTTGCGGGGTGACCGGCTGATCACTCATGGCAGCACCACCAAAGGCCGAGGGCGATCACGAACACAGCCAGACCCAACGTGGTTTCAATGACGGTCCACGTCTTCAAGGTCGTCTTCACATCCATCCCAAAGAATCGGCTGACGAGCCAGAATCCGGAGTCGTTCACGTGGCTCAGCACGGTCGCGCCAGCGGCGATGGCCAGCACCAGCGGGACGATCTTGAGGTCAGAGAGGTCAGCTGCCGCAACACCCGTGGAGAGCAATCCGGCCGTCGTCGTCAGCGCGACAGTCGCCGAGCCCTGAGCCACACGCAGCACCGTCGCGATCAAGAAGGCCGACACGACGAGTGGCAAGCCCAGGTCCGACAGGCTGTCTGCGAGTGCCCCACCAATACCCGAGTGACGCAGCACGCCACCGAACATGCCACCAGCACCAGTGATCAAAATGATCGCGCAAATGGGCGCCAGTGAGTCGTTAAGCAACTTCTCAATCGTCTCCAGCGAGCGGCCCTTGATGCCCAAGGTGTAAGTCGCCACCAGCAAGGTGATGAGCAGGGCCACCGGCGTCTGGCCTAGCAAGATCAAGAAGTCGACGAGGCCTCCCTCTTCAGCAACAGCACCCGTCGTGCGCAATGTCGTCAGGGTCGTGTTCATCGCAATCAGCACCAGGGCAGCAGCAAGATTGCCAACACACTGCCAAAGCTAGGCGGCACGACTTCGGCTTCTTCGCTGTCGCTGTCGCCACTCCCGCCCGCGCCACCACCAGTGGCTGCGTTCACCAGGCTCTTGATCGGGACAAACACCTTGCCGGCGTATGCGGTAGTCACCAAGTAGACACCGACATACCAAGCAACAAACGCCACCGGCAGACCAACCAGCAGCGTCAGGCCAACGCTGCCGCCCAACTCAGTGACAGCCGTGACCGGGCCGGGGTGCGGCGGCACGATGGCGTGCATCGCAGCGAACGCACCAGCGGTCGGCAGACCGTAGAGCAACACCGAGCCACCAAACTTGCGGGCTACGGAGAAGATAATCGGCAAGAAGACGACGAGGCCTGCATCAAAAAAGATCGGCAGACCAAAGAGCAACGCAGCGATGCCGAGCGCAAACGGCGCTCGCTTCTCGCCGAACCTGCTGATCAGGGTGTCGGCCAAGACCTGTGCGCCACCCGTGACTTCCAAGATGCGGCCGATCATGGCGCCCAGACCAACCAGCAACGCAACCGATCCCAGCGTGCTGCCAAAGGCACCCACCGCGACCGAAGGGATATCGGCCAACGGGATGCCAGCGACGATCGCCGTGATGAAGCTGACCAAGACCAAGGCAACGAACGCGTGCATCTTGAGTTTGATGATTAGGAAGAGCAGGAAGGCAACCGCTGCAGCAGCAATCGTCAGCAGCACCCCCGCGCTATAGACCGGCTCCATTGCTTCCATGAACTGCTCCCACCTTCAAGACACCGGGGAGCCCCTTGGCGCCCCGCCTGCATCCCGAACCCTAGCCCTGCAAGGACGTGGGCACTACCCCCGGCACCGACCTATTTGGCCAGTTCTTCTGCCCACGCTTCCCAATCAGCTTGAAGTTGTGCGGCAGAGATCCCCAAATACTCCTGAACAGCGATTTCTGTCGCTTCACCGGTGCTACCGGAAGCATCATTCAGTTCGCTGCCGAGGTCGACCGCAGCTTGCTCGCCATAGGTCTGCGCGATGTAGGCAAACACGAGGGCCGAGTCCGTGTAGTACCGATCGATAGCCTCGTCGTCCCCGTTGAAAAACTCGCTGTCGTCGGCTGGCGGCCAGGCCGGCTCGAGCCCGCTAATCCGGCTGGAGTACTCCGAATAGTCGAAGAGGTCGGTGGCGACTGCTTCGTCATCGACTCCTTCCCACCACGTCGGCAAGCCCTCGATCGCCCACTCGGGCCCCCGCAAAAGCCCGTCTGCAACTGCAGCGCCAAGGTGCAGCCCCTCGTGCCTCATCAACGGCAAGCCAGCATCAACTTGGTCGTAGTAGCGCAGTTCATTGACGCTGTAAGGCAGGTCAAGCACGACCCGCCCCACGCCGACATCCTCACGCTCGGCGGTTTGAATCGGCGACATGAAGCCCGCCGCCTCCACGTCATCGCCGCCGAACAACACCGTCATCTGCTCGGTTGGAGCTAGCCCCACCACCATCGTGTCCACCTCGGGCACCGGCCATTGCTCCAGGGTCAACGCCGACGCCTTGTCGATCTCCGCCAGCAATTGATCGCTAATGTCCGCGTCAGCCTGATGCAGCACCACTGTTGAGTCAGCCACGACGACCTCGATGGCACCGATGTCCCAGAGTTGCGGATAAGCCCGACCGAAGCCGTCAACCTCGGTGATCCCCACGTCTCCCGCGCTCGTTTTGCCCAGGGTGAATCGATATGACTCGACCACCGGCACCCGGTCAGCACCGTCGATTTGGTGCACGAACTCGACGCGCCAATCACCGTCATCTCCGGCTGACGAGCTCATCAGGTCAAAGCGCCGCTCGCTCATCGGGACGTCTTGCACTCCGTCAAACCAGGCGTCTTGTTGGTGCCAGTCATCGCCCTCGACAAACAGCAACGTGTCCCACTGCGCATCATCACCGCTCTCGAGGGCTGCGTTGGCGCTGCTGATAAAGCCGTCTGCCTCGGCCAGTGTCACTTCTGCTTGGACGAGCTCCTCGTCCAAGGCTGGAGCCGATGGCTCCGGCTCCGGCTCCGCGCCTGGGCCAGACGCGGGCTCCCCGACAGTGGGCCGCCCCGGCGCAGGGGTCACGACACCTTCAGGGCGCAGGCAACCCGAGGTGGCTGCCGCGACAAGAACGGCGGCCACGACAGAGGTAATCGTGTGGCGCTTCACACCCAGAGTCTAGAGACCTGGCCCCCGTGCTGCCGTAGGGTTGTGGAAGGTCCTTTACCCGGCACACAGGAGAAATATGAGCAACGCGCTGATCGACCCCGACTTTGACTTAGTCCTGTTGGGGACGGACATCGGTATGTACGCTCTGGCCCGCGCTTTCCACGAGCGCTACGGCATGTCGTCCACGCTGATCGCCAAGGTGGTCGCCGGACCGGTCAAAAACTCCTCGTTCATCGACACCATCGAGATCGGCGAGCAGGCTGAGCGGGCAGACACCCTCGCCGAGATCCAACGCCAAGGCGAGAAGCGCAAGGCTGCTGGCCGCAAGACGCTATTGATGTACAACTCCGATGGCTTTGCCCGGATGGTCACCGACAACGAAGAGTTTCTGTCTCAGTGGTTCGTGGTCACCGCGATCAACAACGACGTGCTGGACATCGTGGCCGACAAGATCGAGTTCGGCCGGGTTTGCGACGAGTTGGACATCCCCACCCCGCGCACCCTGATCCAGGACTTCGCCAATGCCGACAGCCCCGATTGGGAAATCAAGGATGTCGACCTGACCTTTCCGGTCGTCGCCAAGCCCGCCGTGGGTGGCGAGTTTGAAGGTCTGCGCTTCGAGGGCAAGAAGAAGATCTACGAGGTCGAGACCCCGAAGAGCTCGTGCAGATCTTCCACCAGGTCCGCGACGGTGGCTACCGCAACCGTTTTGTCGTCCAAGAGCTCATCCCCGGTGACGACACCGCCATGCGCTCGATCACTGCATACGTGGATCAGCGTGGCGAAGTCACCCTGCTCGCCACCGCACAGGTCCTGCTGCAGGAGCACACGCCACTGGCGATCGGCAACCCTGCCGCGATGATCACCACGCCCTACCCGGACCTGATGGCTCAGGCTGAGCGACTGCTCAAGCACGTCAACTACCGCGGCTTCGCCAACTTCGACGTCAAGGTTGACCCTCGTGATGGCGTGGGTAAATTCTTTGAGGTCAACCCGCGGATCGGCCGAAACAACTACTACGTGACGGCGGCCGGCGCCAATGTCGCCGAGTTCATCACCGCTGACTTGATCGAGGAACGCCCGATGGAGCAGGTCGTTGTCCGCAACGAAATCCTGTATTCGGTGGTCCCGATGGTGCTGCTGCGCCGCTACCTCAACCCGGAGATGAGGGCCCTGGTCAAGCGAGTCGCCCGCAAGGGTGTCTTCCACCCCATGGTCAACCGGGACACCCTCAAGCGTCGCGCCTACACCTACGCGATCCGGGCTAACCAGTTCCGCAAGTACGCGAAGTACTACCCCAAGCCCACTGAGTCAGGCTTCTGATCGACCCATTCGGTCTCACCAAACTCCCACGCTTGCGCCCCGCCGGTCATGGCCGCCAACAATCCGTTGGCTGCCTCAAGATCTGCGGGGCTGATTGCTGTCTGGAAGCGAACGCCGGCGCCGTACTCAACATCGCGGACCTCAATCCCACGCGCCCGCAAATCGTGCTCGAGCCGACCAGCGACGTCATGCCCCACCTCTGCTGTGGCCAGTTGCACCCGCTCGCGGATTAATGGCTGCACTTCATCCAACGCCGCCCGCACTGCCCCGGAGTATGCGCGCACCAGCCCTCCTGAGCCCAGCAGCACCCCACCAAACCAGCGCGTCACCACGGCCACGACATCGGTGTAGGGGCTTCCTGCAGGACCTCTTGCATAGGCAGACCAGCGGTGCCCCCGGACTCGCCGTCGTCGCTGGAGCGGTAAATCTCGCGGCCTGGCCCGACCAAGTAGGCCCAGCAGTGATGCCCTGCGCCCGGATGCGTTGCCCGTGCCTCTTCAATGACGGCTTTGGCTTCGCTTTCAGTGCTGACCCGCCGCACCCAGGCCTCAAATACTGAGCGTTTCTCCTCTGTCTGCACAGTGACCGGTCCAGCCACCGTCATGTATACATCGCTCATGGAGGCAGACTATCCGCGGCGCGCGCTATGGCCGCAGCCGCTTCAGTCCTAAACTGGGGTCATGACGATTTCTGTTCGCAAGACCCTCGCTGCCGCACTGACCGCCCTAGCGCTGAGCATCGCGCCATTGGCCGTGCCGGCGAGCGCTCATGACGAACTGCTGGGCACGACGCCAGCCGACGGCGCCGAGGTAGCAGACGCGCCCAGCGAGATCACGTTGAGTTTCTCGGGCGAGATCGCTGACATAGGAGCCGAAGTTGTCCTCACCGGTGGACTCGACGACATCGTCGAAGGCGCGCCTGAGGTCCGCGGCACCGAAGTCGTGCAGGCTATCTCCACCGACACACCTCCCGGTGACTATGAGGTTGTTTGGCGAGTGACGTCCCAAGATGGCCATCCGATCTCGGGTGCATTCGGCTACACAGTTGAAGACGCTGGCATCGCCGCCCAGGGCGAAGCAGAGGCGACCACGGAGGTTGCACCAGCGACTAGCGCACCCGCTGCGGATGAAGAATTGGCTACCGCGACCGACGATTTGGCCCCAGCAACGGCCAACAGTGACGCGGCCGTCGTCCCGGAAAATAGCCAAGACGGCGAAGGAACGCCGATCTGGGTCTGGTTCGTGCTGGGCGGCGCCCTCGCAGCACTGGGTGGCGTCGGGTGGCGAGCCGCTTCCCGGCGATAATCCGCGCCGCGGTTCCACGGCATCCCTTTGACTCATGTACCGTAAGGACCACGAAGAAATTACATTCCCGGGCCAGCTGCGCGGGTCGGTCTTAGCGATTAGTTCGCAAGGCGGGCTAGCGGTGCTGCACCGGCAGACGCACGAGGGGTCACGCCATGGGGCGCGGCCGGGCTAAAGCCAAGCAAACGAAAGTCGCTCGGAAACTGAAGTATTACAGTCCCGAGACCGACCTCACCGCACTGGAACGCGAGCTACGCTCGGGTGAAGGCGGACCGACGTACGTTGCGGCAAGTTCTCCGGAACCTGTCGAGGAAGACGACGACGAGTACCGCTACAGCGCGTATGACGACGATGAGGACACCCCCGGCTCTTGGGCCGCGGATGGCCGTTGACGTCATACCCTCAACAGCATCAGGGCGACACCGCCTCTTCCTTGCGTCGCCAAACATGGCGCTCGCTCGGGATCATGGCCTTGGTGATCGCCCTGCTTGCTGTCGGAGTCTGGGCGCTGACACGGTCCTCCACCGTCGAAATCGACGCCTGGCGCTGTAGCGCCAAACCCGGCATTGATCAGTCACTCCTGCGATCGAAAACGCTAACTGCCGACCAGGGCAGGTTCCCGCCACGATCGAAGTCCTCGTTGACGGTCAGCAGGTGGAGGGGCTCAAGGGCACCGAGCCTGTTTCGATCCCTAGTCAGATCGAAGACCCATCATCTGCAGTCCTCCGGGTGACGCTGAAGAACCCATCCTCGGGCATCGTTCTCGCCGACACCCGGGCACGGGAATCAGTCCCTGGACGCGCTTTGCGCGGTGAGCGGGATGGCCTGGTCTGGGAGACCAGCTATCAGCCCGGGAATGGCACAAGTTTGGTGCTCCTCGTTGGCCCTGAACCCGAGGTTGAAGCGCTGAATTAGCGCCTCGGTCGCATTTTGCCTGACCGTGGCTAGGAGGCGTAGTCGCCCACCATGCGCACGGCTCCGCCATCGACACCCTTGGCGCCCTGGACCACGTCTTCTCCATCGGTCATCTCAGGTGCGCCATCGCTGACTTCGCCCAGCACCCACGCTGGAACGCCCAAGACCTCACTGCGCCGCACGGCCGCGTCAGCCTGTTCGGCTGGCAGCACCGCGACGAAGCCGACACCCATGTTGAGTGTTCGCTCCAGGTCTTCGCGCGGCACCTGGCCCCACTGCTGCACTGAAGAGAATACGGCTGGTGGGGTCCATGTCTTGCGCTCCACCGAAGCTGTCAGGCCAGCGGGCAGCACACGTGCCAGGTTGGCCGCTAGCCCGCCACCGGTGACGTGTGAAAGTGCATGGATATCGATGCCGTCGGTAGCGATCATGTCTAGGAGCATCTTGGTGTAAATCCTGGTTGGCACCAGGGCCTCCTCACCCAAAGTCCGGCCAAACTCAGGGATCTCCGCATCCCAGCTCAGCCCCTGGGCAGCGATGACCCGGCGAACCAGTGAGTAACCGTTGGAGTGCAGCCCAGATGAAGCCAGCGCAATGACAGCGTCCCCTGCGCGCACCCGCTGCGGCCCTAGCACCTTGTCATACTCAACGACACCCGTCGCAGCGCCAGCCACGTCATACTCCTCCGGGTCCAGCAGTCCGGGGTGCTCAGCAGTTTCGCCGCCGACGAGAGCGACGCCAGCCAGGTGGCAACCTCGGGCAATGCCCCGCACCACGGCCGCGATCCGCTCCGGGACCACCTTGCCGCAGGCGATGTAGTCGGTCATAAACAATGGCTCTGCGCCACACGACGATGTCGTCGACAACCATGCCCACCAGGTCAATGCCGATCGTGTCGTGCACACCCATGGCCTGCGCGATGGCGACCTTAGTGCCCACGCCATCGGTTGAGGTGGCCAACACCGGTCGCTCCATGCCCTTCAGTGCTGAGGCATCGAACATGCCAGCGAAGCCGCCTAGACCGCCCAGCACCTCAGGTCGTTGGGCCCGCTTCACCGATTCCTTCATCAGATCGACGGCGCGATCTCCGCTTCGACGTCGACGCCAGCAGAGGCATAGGTAATCGGTTGGTCAGTCATCAGGAACCGTCCTGGTCTAAGGGTGTTCGTGTCAAAGGTATGCGAGGTCAGGGGCGTCGGACCGCGTCGGCCCCGCCACTGCCCGCGCTAATCGGCACATTGTCGATGTCGACGGGTGAGCCGGGTCGCGGTGGCTCAACTGCCGGCGGGAACTCCAACTCCAGCACATCTTTGCCGCGCCGAGGCTCAGACTCCAGCGGGATTGGATAGACCCCGGAGAAGCAGGCCGTGCACAGATTGTCTGCAGGCTGGTTGGTGGCTTCGACCATCGACTTTTCGCTGATGTATCCCAATGAGTCAGAGCCCAAGATGGCCCGAATCTCTTCGGGGTTGAGGCCAGTCGCGATCAACTCGGCCCGCGATGCAAAGTCGATCCCATAGAAGCAGGGCCAGCGCACCGGCGGGGATGAAATGCGCACATGGATCTCGGCTGCCCCGGCTTCGCGCAGCATCCGCACCAAGGCACGCTGCGTATTGCCGCGCACGATCGAGTCGTCGACCACCACGATGCGCTTGCCGCGGATGACTTCACGCAGCGGGTTGAGTTTGAGGCGGATGCCCAGTTGGCGAATCGTCTGATTCGGCGCGATGAAGGTCCGACCGACATAGGCGTTCTTCACCAGGCCAGAGCCATACGGGATGCCTGATTCTTCGGCATAACCAATGGCTGCCGGGGTGCCCGACTCAGGCGTCGGCATGACCATGTCGGCTTCGACCGGGTGTTCGCGAGCCAGTCGGCGGCCCATCTCGACGCGGGACTCATAGACCGAGCGGCCAGCCAACGAAGTGTCTGGACGAGCCAGATAGACATATTCAAAGACACACGATTTGCGCTTAGCCTCGGCGAATCGGCTGCTGCGCAGACCCTCTTCGTCGATCGCGATCAATTCGCCCGGCTCGACTTCGCGGACAAAGCTAGCGCCGACAATATCGAGGCCAGCGCTTTCGGAGGCGACAACCCAGCCGTTCTCGAGACGGCCCAACACCAACGGTCGCACCCCCTGTGGGTCTCGCGCGGCGTACACGGTCGTTTCGTCGCAAAGACCAGCGAGAAGGCGCCGCGTAGCATGGGCAAGACCTCCAGAGCGGCGTCTTCGAGGCTCAACTCGGGGTTGGCCGTCAACAGGCCGGTGACAACAGCGGTGTCGGTGGTGTTGCCGCGCTTGAGCTCACCGGGAGCCGAGCGGAAGTCACCGCCTAACAATTCACCAAGCTTGTCGCGCAACTCAGCCGTGTTCGTCAGGTTGCCGTTGTGTGCCAGAGCGACCGTGCCATCGGTGGTGCCACCGAGCGTCGGCTGAGCGTTCTCCCAGGAGTTGCGCCCGGTCGTGGAGTAGCGGCAGTGCCCCACAGCCAGGTGTCCCTGCAGCGAAGAAAGGCTGGACTCGTCAAAGACTTGGGCTACGAGGCCAACGTCTTTGTAGACGCGCAGTGATTCGCCGTCGCTGGTAGCGATACCGGCGGCCTCTTGGCCGCGGTGCTGCAGCGCATACAGGCCAAAATAGGTGAGTTTGGCGACCTCATCACCGGGCGCCCACACCCCAAAGACACCACAGGCATCTTGGGGCAGTGATTCGTCCGGAAGCAGGTCGTGATTTAAGCGTCCATCAGGTCGGGCCACTAACTCAGTGTCCCATAGATCGCAGGGCCAGTGACGTGCGTGAGAGCAACCTCAGCGCAGAGTGGTCCACTCCGCGACCAAGAAGGCCAGGGCCCCGACAAATCCACCAACAATTGCGCCGATGAACATAAAGATGACGTTCTCTTGACCGGCTGACGCGACGCCGGAGGCTGGGCCAAAGATGGAGAAGGCGACGCCGAGCACGAGGCCAATCACGCCGCCGCTGATCAAGAAGGGCACCAGTTTGGGACGTCGCACCTGATTGTTATTGCTCACGGCTCTAGCCTACGCCGAGCCTGCGTCAGGGCTGCAGGGTGATCCGGTCAAGCACGTCAGGATCTGCCCGGTATGGCGAGGAGTTGCGTGGCCAATGCACGATCACATCGGTAAAGCCCAGGTCAGCAGCCCGGCCGACCTGCTCGGCAAAGAAGTCCGGGCTGGAAAGAGCCGGGATGCCTGCTGCGTCGAGGGCGAGGAGACGATCTGGCAGATCCGCGCTCGTGCGGCTGCCCTGCTCGACGGCCTTGTCTAGTGTTTCACCGAAGCGCTCGCTCAACGCAGCCACGCCTTGCCACCAGGTCTCTTGCGTGCTGCGATCACCGAGGTCGAGCGACTCGCCGAGACCGACCATTGGCGGCCCTGTGGTCAACCAACCTGTGCCGTAGCGTGCTGCGAGCGCCATCGCTTTGGGCCCGTTGGCGGCCATCACGAAGGGGACGCGGGGCTGTTGGACGCAGCCCGGGGCGTTGCGGGCATCGACGGTCGAGAAGAACTCACCGGCAAAGTCGACGTGATCGGTGGTGAGGATGCGATCGAGCAGTTCAGTGAACTCAGCGAACCGCCTCGTGCGTTCGCCCCGGGTATGTGTTGCCCCCAAGATTTGTGAGTCTCGGTCACCACCGGCGCCGAGGCCGATCAGCATTCGTCCGCCGCTGATGTCATCGAGGGTGATGATGTCTCGGGCAAACGTGGTGGGTGCCGGAAGTTGGGTGAGGCGACGAAGGTGCCGAGTTTAATGGTGTCGGTGACCATCGCGGCCGCCGTCAGGGTGGCGACGGTTGAGTGCCACGGCGAATCAGGCAGGCCGCCCCACACCGGGTGGTCGTATGTCCACGCGTGATCGAAGCCGCGCTCCTGCGCTTCTTGCCATAGCGGCTTGGCCTCTGACCAGGTGTATTCGGGCAGGATGCAGATTCCGTAGCGCACTGGATCAGGCTTTCGTCTCGAAGAGGGCAAATAGTCGTCTAAGTCGGCGCGGTTGCCGCTGGCCCGAATTGCCCCTGGTCGCGAGCCTGCGTCCAGTCAGTTTGGCCGGTGACCAAGCCCAGCCAGGTCGCCGCGTCGGTCTCGACAACGTTGGGCGGCGTGCCTCGGGTATGCGTGGGCCCTTCGATGCATTGAACAGCACCGAAGGGCGGCACCCGCACCTCGACCGAGCGGCCAGGCGCTCGGGTCATCAACTCTTCCAGGGTGTAGCGAACGGCTGTCGCGATCACCTGTTTGTCTTGCTCGCCAGCGGCGTATCGGCCCAGGGCGCTGGCCCCTTCGTCGGGCTTTATCCGTCGACGTGGCGGCATGTGCTCAGTTCAGCGGGTCGCGCTCGATCGGGCAGGACATGCAGCGGGGGCCACCACGGCCACGGCCGAGCTCGCTACCTTCGATCTCGATGACCTCAACGCCCTGCTCGCGCAGGTAGTTGTTGGTGACGGTGTTGCGCTCGTAGGCGACGACGACACCAGGCTCCAACGCCAGAGCGTTGCAAGCGTCATCCCACTGCTCACGGGCGGCAGCGCTGGGGTCTTGGTCAGCGGTCAGGATGCGCAACTTGTCCAGGCCCAGACCGCGAGCGATGACCTGCTCCATCTGCTCGGCCGGGTTGGCCTGCACGTCGACTCGCAACTGGCCGTTCTTTTCTTCGCCGGCGCGCAGTGTCCACGACCGCAGGTCAGGCAACTCGCTGTAGCGGGTGAAGCTCTCCTGGTCGACCATCGTCATGACGGTGTCGAGGTGCATCGCCGAGCGAACCTTGGGCATGTCGACCGCAATAATCTGCTCGATTTCGCCGGTCTTGAGCATGTTGCCGGCCAGCCGCTCAACGCCTTGCGCTGTCGTGCGCTCAGACAAACCAATCAGCACCATGCCGTTGCCGGGCACCAAAATGTCGCCGCCCTCAGCCGTCGCGGGTCCAGCCTCAAGACCGTGGTCCCACCACGACATACCTGCGTTGGCAAACATCGGGTGGTAGGTGTAGATCGCCTCGTAGTGCACCGTCTCGCGGCGACGTGCCTTTTGTGCATGGAGTTGACGGTGACGCCGCCATAAACCCAGGCGGAGGTGTCACGGGTAAAGAGGTGATTGGGCAGCGGGGCCATCAGCGACTCGTGGTCGGCCAAGCCATCGATCAACATCGAGTGCGGGTTGCCGATGCGCTCCAGCACCTCGCCCTTGGTGATGCCCGCGATCAGATAGGTGGTCAGCTCTTCGTTGCTCATCGCGTCAACCATGGCCCGCATGGCATCTGCGGCCAACGGGCCAACCATCCGGCTGTCCAACGAGAGCTCAATGACCTTCTGGCGTGCTTCGGGGATCGCGATGGTTTCGCGCAGCAAAGTGTCGAAGTGGTGGACGACGACCCCACGGTCTTCCATCACCTTCACGAATCCGTCGTGCTCGCGCTGGGCTTGTTCCAGCCACAAAATTTCGTCGAAGAGGTACTGGTCCTTGTTCGACGGAGTCAACCGGTCCATTTCTAGACCCGGACGGTGAACAATCACCTGACGGAGTCGACCTACTTCAGAGCCAACGTGCAAAGCCATGACTGTCCTCTTCTCTGCGATGAGTTCTCGCGCAATTCAATCGCGCTCCCGCCATCTTGTCACTCAGCACCAAATGCGAGGATGACGCCATGAAGGCAACAGTTCTCCACGCGACCCGCGACATCCGACTCGAAGATGTCCCCGACCCGACCCTGCACACCCCAACCGATGCGATCGTGCGGGTGACCGCAAGTTGTGTCTGTGGCTCTGACCTGTGGCCTTACCGTGGCATCAACGAAATCAAGGAGCCGACTCGGATCGGCCACGAGTTCGTCGGCATCGTCGAAGAGACTGGCTCGCAGGTGTCGACGCTCAAGGTGGGCGACTTCGTCATTGCGCCGTTCACGATCAGTGACAACACCTGCCCGCATTGCCAGGCCGGCATCACCTCGGCTTGCAACCACATCGGCGCGTGGGGTCAGCCCAACCGCGATGGCGCCCTCGCTGACGGCGGACAAGGTGAGTATGTCCGGGTGCCGCTGGCCGACGGCACCCTCGTGGCTACTCCCGAGGTGCCCGAAGACTCCCAGCTGGCATCAATGCTGGCACTCAGCGACGTGATGGGCACCGGCTATCACGCAGCCGTGTCCGCTCGAGTGCAGCCAGGCATGACCGTCGTCGTTGTCGGCGATGGCGCTGTTGGCTTGTGCGGCGTTTTGGCAGCCAAGCGCCTCGGTGCCGAGCGGATCATCGCGATGTCTCGACACGAATCCCGCCAGAAGGTTGCCACCGAGTTTGGCGCGACCGATATTGTCGCCGAGCGCGGCGATGAGGGCGTGGCCAAGGTCAAGGAATTGACCGATAGTGTCGGCGCTGATGCTGTGTTGGAGTGCGTCGGCACACGTGAGTCGATGGAGACCGCTTTCCGCGTGCTTCGCCCCGGCGGCTTTGTTGGCTATGTCGGTGTGCCACACGATGTCGAGTTGCCGATTGGCAAGATGTTCGGCCGCAACCTCAACATTGCCGGCGGTGTGGCCCCAGCCCGCGCATACCTGGAGCAGTTGCGGGATGACGTGCTCGCTGGCGAGATTGACCCCGGGAAGGTCTTTGACCTGACGCTGCCGCTGGCGCAGGTCGCCGAGGGTTATGCAGCCATGGATGAGCGTCAGGCGATTAAGACCCTGCTCCTGCCCTAGCTAGCCTTCTTTGCCCCAGGCCCAAGGTACCCAGCCCCCAGCCCCCCCAACTCCCAGCCCCGGGTAAAGTGCGATTCGCACTAATGCTCGGTGTTCGCGTGTCCAAACATGCGAACGCCGAGCATTTCTGCGAACGGCTGCCGTTTCGCTCAGCGCTCGCGGCCAGAGCCAGGGCGAAACAGCGGATCGCGGCCGACAAAGGCCATCAACTTGTCTTGGGCATCAGCGTCTTCGGCGACGTCGACACTTTCGCCATATTGGCCCGACGACTGCAGCATCTCGGCCATCGGCTCCATGCCCGCCAACATCTGCGCGCAATAGTCAGCATCAAGTTGGGCTCTTGGCCACTCGCCCGGGCTAAATCCCAGGTATGCATAAACAGGTCGGCCGTGTAGATCCGGTCTAGCAACTCAGCAACCGTCTGACCTGCAAAGGGTCCCTTATCTAGGGTGCGCTCGGCCGTCTCTGCGTCATCAAAATCCGCTGCACATCGGCGGCACGTGCGTCCCAAGCCGCTGCGGGGTCAACTCGCACGTCGGGCGCATCTTTGAGGACCACATCGGCATAGGCAGCCAGCACGCCGGGCAGCCAACCAACCAAGTGAGCGACGACGCCACGGGCGTTCCACTCGGCCACTGGGGTTTGCGCGTCCCAATCCTCAACGCCATCAACGATGACCGCGAACGATTCGGCGAATTGCTGATGACGAGCACCAAGCTCAGACGGTACGGGTATGTTGGGCTCCCAAGTGGCGGCGACTAATTGGATTGGTGCCACTCTAGGCCCGGCGCCACCCAGCAAGACCCATGCGCGTCGGCTTTTGGGCATAAGGCGGCCCCCCACGTACCTGGAAGAGCTCACCTGCCCTTGCTGCATTCCTGCCCTGGGGAGTTCAGTGAGGTACCACCACATGGGGGCCTTCGCTCATTCTAGGCAGAGTCGCCCCTGGAGTTAAAACTCAGCGGCTCGCCGCAACGCGAGTGTTGCTAGTGGAACCGCGGCGCGGGCTTGCCCTCAACGAGATCTGCGAGGGCGGCCCCGACTCTGGGCACGAACTTAAAGCCGTGACCAGAAAACCCGCCACCGACAATGACTGGCCCGTGCGCCTCAATGATGAAGTCGGTCGATGGCGTTGTTGTGTAGAGGCAGGTTTCGACGGCAGCCGACGCGCTATCCAAGCCGGGGAACCACTCCTGCACATGCTCTTGCAGTCGGGCTAGCCGCGCGGGGTCGGCGCCATCGGGCCGCTGATCTGGGTCGACGATGATGCCGGTGTGGTGCTCACCGATCTTGAAGCCACCCTCGGGAGTCGGCAGGCCGTAGTGCGAGACCGGGTCGATCAGCGTGTTCGTCTTGGGCGGACCCGGCGCGTAGTGGATGAAGGCTGGCCAGTCGACATCGATGGTTGGTTGGAAGGTGGCGGGCTGCTCCTGCGTCACGACCGTGGAGCCGATGTCGACTGAGCTGCCGATCAGCTTTTGCACCCACGAGCCAGCGGTCACCACCACGCGATCAAACTCCGCGGAACCATTGGCGGTGTGCACGACGACGCTGTCCGACTTGATCGTCAGATGCTCAACAGGCTCGCGCTCCTGAAGTCCGCGCCCCGACTTTCAGCCACGGTCAGCAGCGAGTTAACGGTCGCGGTGGCGTTGACTCCGCCACCTTGGGGTGAAAGACCGCCTGTCCATCGATCTTCATGCCAGGGAATCGCTCTTGAGCGGCCTCTTGAGACAACACTTCATGGCTGACACCAGCCGCACTCAGCGTGTCCGAAATCGACTGCGTGCATTCAGGTATGCCGTGGTCCAGGGCACCAAACTGGTCCAGCAAAGACACACCGGCGTCCCCCTCGAGATCACGCCACAGCGTCAGCGCTTCGATCGCGAATTGAACCCACGGCGCGGTCGGATAAGCCAGGCGAAACACCCGTGCGCTCCCGTGTGAACTGCCTCTGTCGTGCAGTCGTTCAAACTGCTCAAAGACGACAACATCATGCCCCCTCGCGGTCAGCTGCCAGGCGGTGGCGGCACCCATCGCTCCTGCGCCAATGACGGCGACCTTGCTACCCGGCATCTCAACTCCGATCTCGTCGTTCAACGTCGATGATGCGCGAACACTACGCCTGCATTGGCTTGCAGAGAAGGGCTCGATTTCGACACGGGGCAGCACTCGGGTAATCTTCGCTGCGGAGGATTCGCATAGTGGCCTAGTGCGCGCGATTGGAAATCGCGTTGGGATAAAACCCTCGGGGGTTCGAATCCCCATCCTCCGCCCAAGGGAGCTTCCACCTCCCAGAACGCCCGGCTACTCCTTGCGAGTAGCCGGGCGTTCTGCGTGGCAGGTCTACCTCACGCCTTAGCGACGACTCTTAGCGACGACGCGCGGTGCCAAACAGCGAACGGGTGATTTCGCGGCCCAACACGGTCCCGGCTGAACGCAGCATCGACTTCACCGCTGAGTTGCCGAGGGCAGCCTCCAACATGGATGGCTCATCCTTCTCCGGCTTAGGCGCAGCCTTGGGCTTCGACGGCGCAGTCTCTGCCCAATCGCCGTTCTTGGCGGCCCGCTCCAACTCGGCGTCAACGTCGGCGCCATCAGCCTTAGGCGCATCGGCAGCCTCGGCGCCCTTGGCTAGCTTGGTCGTCAACTTCTCGTAGGCACTCTCGCGGTCCAGCGCTTCGGAGTATTTCGGCGCCAGCGGTGAGCCTTCAATGGTTGATTCGATCAGCGCTGGATCAGAGGGCCCATCTTTGACTGCGGCGCGCGCAGCATGGTCCACGCAACGGGCGTTGGCGCTCCGCGCTCCGACAGCACGGTCACCACGGCCTCACCAGTGCCGAGTTGGGTTAGCGCTTCTTCAAGTCGTATTCACTCATCGGGAAGGTCGACACGGTTGCCTTCAGCGCCTTGGCATCCCCTGGCGTAAAGGCGCGCAGAGCGTGCTGCACCCGATTGCCCAACTGCCCCAACACGCCCTCAGGCACGTCGCTCGGCGTCTGGGTAACAAAGAAGACACCGACACCCTTAGAGCGGATAAGTCGCACGGCCTGCTCAACCGCGTCCAAGAACGCCTTCGACGCGTCGTTAAAGAGCAGGTGCGCCTCGTCAAAGAAAAGACCAACTGGGCTTGTCAGGGTCGCCGACCTCCGGCAACTCCTGGAAAAGCTCGGCCAACAACCACATCAAGAACGTTGAAAAGACGACCGGCTTGTCGCGCACGGTTGGCAACTCGAGGCAGGAGATCACGCCGAGGCCATCGTCGCTAACGCGCAACAAATCTTCGGCATCAAACTCTGGCTCACCAAAAAGCTCTCAGCCCCCTGAGAGGAGAAGGTGATCAACTCACGCAAGATCACACCGGCGGTCGAAGTAGCCAAACCACCCAAGCCCTTCAGATCAGCCTTGCCCTCATCAGACAACAGGTGCTGGACCACGGCTTGCAGGTCTTTGAGGTCCAGCAGCGGCAGACCATTCTTGTCGGCGTAGTGGAACACCAGGCCCAGGCTCGACTCTTGAGTGTCGTTTAGCCCCAAAACCTTGCTCAACAGGATCGGCCCAAACGAGGAGACTGTGGCGCGCACCGGCACGCCGCCACCGGAATCGCCCAAGCTCAAAAACTCCACCGGGTATGCGGTGGCCGCCCACTCTTGCGCGAGACCCGTCATACGCGAATCAATCTTTGCGTGGCCAGGGCTTTCGGTGGCCAGGCCGGACAAATCGCCCTTGACGTCGGCCAAGAACACTGGCACGCCAGCCACGGACAACTGCTCAGCCATCAACTGCAACGTGACCGTCTTGCCGGTTCCAGTCGCGCCGGCCACCAACCCATGTCGGTTCATCGAGCCCAGCGGCAATCGGACGACCGCCTCAGGCACCGACTCGCCATCTTTAATGGCAGCGCCCAAGGTAATGCTGGGCGCCTCAAAGGTGTAGCCCTGGGTGATGGCTTCGATCTGTGTCTGCTTAGCTTCGTCGCTCACAACCACGACCATAGTTGAACCCACCGACACACGCAGTGAACGCGTATAGTCGCGAGCGTGATCTTTAAGGGCGTCGGCGAGGGCAAGCCATACCCTCCCATAACCTCGATGACCCCAAGGACTGGGCTCACCTGGCGCCGCGGATGATCCGGCTCGAAGAGCTCATCACGACCAAGTCGAATCTCGACCTGCGCGCCCTGCTGTCTCAAGACTCCACCTTCTATGGCGACATCTTTTGCCACGTTGTTGAGTGGAAGGGCGATTTATACCTGGAAGACGGTTTGCACCGTGCCCTTCGTGCGGCTCTTGGTGGCCGACCGGTCGTGCACGGGCGTGTCCTCGTCCTGGACCCCGAGCAGCCAGCGATAACCTAGAGACATGGCTTACGTACGCACGGGTGGCATGTCCACCGCAGCTCGCAGACGACGCCGCCGTTCGGCGCTGGTGATGTCTGGTCTCCTGCTGTTCTTGGTGCTTGCGCTGCTCATCGCCTTTAGCTTTAACCAAGGGTGGATCGGTGGGGACGACAGCACCGGCGACACTGCGGCCGCTACCTCCGCCGGACCGACCTTCGGCCCAACTGACATCACGGTCAACGTTTATAACTCGACCGGCGTCCCCGGCTTGGCCGGCCGCACCTCCGATGCGCTCGAAGCACGTGGCTACAACGTCGTCAATGTGGCAAATGACCCGGAGAACGAAACCGTTGAGGGTGGCGCTCGTATTCGGTACGGCACTGGTGGCGCCGAGGCTGCTGAATACCTGCAAGAGCAGGTGCCCGACGCCGAGATCGTCGAGGACGCCCGCACCGGCAGCGAGATTGACCTCGTCTTGGGCCAGGACTTCACCGAGTTCCCCGAGCTTGAGTCAACCGAAGACGCCTCAGCCACCGAATAGCTTTGACCCTTGAGGTCACATGCGCATCGTTTCCTCCTGCCCTCAGCCACAGAGATCTTGTATGCCGTGGGCGCCGGTGACGATGTCGTTGGCGTGACCTTGAGTGCGACGAGCCCAGTCATGCTCGCGAGACTGCGGCCATCGTCTCGACGAGTTCGCTGCCGACGGCCCGTGATGGCTATCAGCCCACCCCCGCCGAAATCGACGCGGCTGTCAGTGAAAAGTTGGCCGCCGGTGAGGATCTCTATCACCTCGACCGCGACGCGCTCCTACAACTCAACGCGGATCTCATCGTCACGCAGGACCTCTGCGCAGTGTGCGCCGTCGATGTCAGCGAAGTGCATGACGCCCTGGACTTCTTGGGGTGCACGGCAGAAGTGCTGACGACCGACCCGCATACCGTCGAAGAAATCTTGGCCAGCATTGAGCGCATCGGTGCGCAGACAGGCCACGCACAGGGGCTAGCGACTTGGTCGCCTCGTTGCGTGAGCGGCTTGCCGCGCTGCCTGGCACACCGACCAACAACGCCGCCCGCGTCGCCGTGCTGGAGTGGAGCGATCCGCCGTTTGCGCCGGGCCATTGGGTGCCTGAGATGGTCGAGATCGCCGGAGCCCGCAGCGTGATCGGAGACGCCGGCGAAAAATCAGTGCGCACCACCTGGGATGCCATCGTGGCCTCCCGGCCCGAGATCATCGTGGTCGCACCGTGCGGCTTTGAATTGCCCACGTCGGTAGCGCTGACTGAGGAATTGTTGGCCGGTGAGTTGGGCACCATCCTCGATAGTTGGGACGGTGAAGCACCTCAGGTGTGGGCCGTCGATGCCAACGCCTCTTACGCCCGCCCGGGTCCGCGAATCGTGGACGGCATCGAAGCCTTGGCTGCGATCAGCGATCCGACAACCTTCGGGGAGCCAAATCCCGCGATCGCTAAGCGCTGCCGCTGGTGTGACTACCCCGTGAACCGCAAAACCCAGGAGCCTGTCCCATGCCCGGCGAATCGCTGCACTTAACCCGCACCATCCCCAGCCGTCCCGAGAACGTTTGGTATGTCCTGACTGAGTTGGACAAGTTTGCTGGCGTCGTCGAAGACATCACCAAAATCGAAGTGCTCACCAATGGCGCGTATGGCGTGGGCACCCGCTGGCGAGAAACCCGCAAGATGATGGGGATGGAAGGCAGCGAGGAGATGGAGGTCGTGGACAACGACCCTTCCGCAAGACCGTCGTTGAGGCAGTCAACGGGGACGTCACCTATCGCACTGTTTTTGAGTTGACGCCAAACGAGGCTGGCACGGTGACCACCCTGTCGATGAGTTTCAGCTCCAAGGCACCCGAGCAAAGGGCCTCAAAAAGGTGCTCACGAACACGATGGGCAAACTGGGCATGAAGATGACGTCCAAGGCGATGACGAAGGACCTTGAGGCCATCGCCGCGGCGGCGATTGCTCGCGGTTAAGCCAGGCTGAGAAAGAGCTTTTCCATCGTCGCGAGATCTTCGTCGGAGAGTTCGTTCTCGGCAGTCAGACAATCGCGCATCCCCGAGGACACGATCGCAAAGCCCGCCTTATCGAGGGCCTTGTTGACCGCAGCCAATTGCATGACGACGTCCTTGCAGTCGCGCCCTTCCTCAATGAGTCTGATGACACCACCGAGTTGGCCCTGAGCGCGGCGCAGGCGGTTGAGGACAGGCGTCATGTCGTCTTCGTTGAGCGCAGCCATGTTTTCTCCTGATGCCGGATCGTGCTTGGGAACGGCGCGGTCCACCGCGTGTTTCGACTTGACGATCATACCCCAGGGGTAATAGTGGTGGCAACAACAGACATACCCCATTGGGTATGCGCGGATCAACGAGGAGCGAATATGTGCCGTCAAGTGGACTGCAAGCAATGCGGCAATACGACGTGGGCTGGTTGCGGCCAGCATGTTGACCAGGTCATGAAGGGCGTCCCCCGCGCCCAGCGTTGCGAGGGCCACCAGGCTGACACCAGTAAGGGCTTTTCGCCAAAATGTTTGGCCGCTAGCTACTTCGTCGACGCCGAACGATGAGGACGACCAAGGCCAGGCCAGCAACCCCGACAGCGCCCCACAGCACCGGTGTCAGGATCGAAGAGTCAGCCTCATTGGCGGTCAGATCGGGTTGACCAAAGGACGCCAGTGGCGGCAATTCGGCCGGCATGAACGAGCCGTCCCCTTCGCTCATCACAAGCGGCGTGGAGACCTCGATGCCTTCGGCTTTAGCCAGCACTGTCACCGTGCCCTCAATGTCGGACGCAGGGAGCACGATGCTGAAAGCATAGTCGCCATCCGCCCAACCGTTGGCTACCAGCGGGCCGTCATCGCCGCCCGGCTCAACAAGAAAGATGTCGATGTCTTGGGCAGGATTGCCCAACGTGCCTTCGCCTTCTGGTGGCTCTGACGTGTCGTAACAGTTGTCACCAAAGTAAGCGCCGGACACGACATACGATTCGCCGTCTGACTCGGCATCGGGCACCGCCGTCAGCTCTGGCCCGACGCAGGATGCTTGCGCGGGGCTGTCACAGACAGGGACGCGGCAACCAGCGTCGCCGCCGCGAGTAGTCGTCTCATGCGCTCAGCCTATGCAATCGGCCTAAATCTGGGTCCCAACCAACGCACCGATGCCATACGTGACGACCATCGCGATGAACCCACCCAGCACGTTGCGGACAATCGCTGGCCCTCGCGGCGAGCGTCCCAAGCCTGAGCTAATCCAGCCGGTCAGCAACAGCGCTAAGAGCACTGAGACCCCAGTGACGCCGACCCGCCAAGACTCTGGCGGCAAGACGATCGCTAGCAACGGCAAGAGCGCGCCGAGCGTGAAGGCAATCAATGAAGCCCAGGCGGCATGCCAGGGGTTGGTGAGTTCATCCGGGTCAATGCCCAACTCGGCATCAGCATGGGCGGCGAGCGCGTCGCGCTCAGTCAGGGCCACGGCTACTTCTTGAGCTAACTCGGGCTCCAGGCCCTTGCCTTCATAGATCTGCGCCAACTCGACCAGTTCTTGCTCGGGCATTTCTGCCAATTCACGCTTCTCCAACGCTAGTTGGGCTTTCTCGCTGTCTCGCTGAGTGCTGACCGAGACATACTCACCAACGGCCATCGACATCGCGCCGGCCACCAAGCCAGCCATACCCGCAGTGAAGATCGCCGTGCGGTCGGTGGTTGCAGCAGCCACACCGATGACCAATCCGGCGGTGGAGATGATCCCGTCGTTGGCACCCAGCACTCCGGCACGTAGCCAGTTCAAGGTGCGGGCGTTGTTGCCATGCTCTTCGTGCGGTGCGTCGCTCATGAAGCCAGAGTCCTCCTGATGAGCCCCATTCGCCAGCGTGGTGAGGCTTCTCTTCGTGAGGCGAGGCTTGTCAAAGCAATGCGAAAGACCCCTCGAGCGAGGGGTCTTTCGCGTTTGATCGAATGCTAGGCGGGCTAGGCCAGTGGGCGGCCCTGCGAGTCCGGCACCTTGCGCAGCACGATCAGGATGAAGTCAACCAATGCCCAAATCCCCAAGGTCATCCAGTTGAGCAAGAGCTTGGCAACGCCCAGACCTGTGTAGCCCAGATAGAAGCGGTCGACACCAAACCCACCGAGGAACAGCGAGAGCAGGATGGAAGCGACATACGTCTTGTCAGAAAAGATCCCCGGCGCGCTAGAGGCTGGGATCCAAGCCTGGCCGGCGTAGCTGACCGGGTCACCTGACGAAAGCTCGCCGCGGCGCGCCAAGTCCCGCACATGCTGGATCGGGAAAGGCCCGTGCTCCACTCCGTGGATGTTGACGCGATATGTCCCGCTTGGCTGTCCGGCTGGCACGAGTTGACCTAATTCGCTCACAGTATTTCCCGATCTCATTCGACGATTGATGTGGTCGGCCTGAACGTTTTCGCACGTGGCCCCCGGGATACCTTAAGGCAACGCCAATGGCCCCTCAAACTGGAGCGAGTTGAACGCCTAAATGAAATCCTGTCGTGACGAGAAATATGAAGCCCAAGCAACGCGAAAGCCCCCCACCCAAATGGATGAGGGGCTTTCAAAGTCTTGTTCAGACTTGGCGGTGGCGGTGGGATTTGAACCCACGGTGGGCGCAAACCCACACAACATTTCGAGTGTTGCACCTTCGGCCGCTCGGACACGCCACCGCGGGAGACATTACCTGAGTCGGCGCTCCTTAAAAAAATCGGCCAGCAATGCAGCACACTCATCAGCCCGTATGCCGCCAACAACCTCGACTTGGTGCAGCGCGGCTGAGTCCCGGGTCAGGTCCCACACCGACCCCGTCGCGCCCGCCTTGTCATCAAAAGCGCCAAAGACGACGCGATCGAGCCGAGCAGCCACGATGGCCCCAGCGCACATGACACAGGGCTCCAGCGTGACGACCAACGTGCAGCCATCCAGTCGCCAACGACCCAAGGCTTCGCCAGCCGCACGCAGAGCCACAATTTCGGCATGGCCGGTCGGGTCATGGGCTTCCTCGCGAACATTTCGCCCCTGCCCCACAACGGCCCCATCCGGCCCAGCCACTACAGCCCCGATCGGCACGTCCCCCGACGCGAGCGCCTGGCGGGCGACCTGCAAAGCGGAGCCGATGCTCACGTCATACCCCTGCTGGGCCCAACCAGGCAGGTCCAATCTGGGGCGGGGGCTGTTTCGGAGTCGCTCACACGGTAAGTTTCGCAGTATGCGCGTCCACGTTGTAGACCACCCATTGATCAACCACAAACTGACCTATTTGCGGGATAAGGGGACCGACACCCCCACGTTTCGCCGTTTGACCGATGAGTTGGTCACGCTGCTTGCCTACGAAGCCACGCGCGACGTCCGCGTCTCCCCTCGCGAAATCGAGACTCCCGTCGCCCCGGCCACCGGCATCAAGTTGGCCACCCCCTGGCCGCTCGTCGTCCCGATCTTGCGTGCCGGTCTGGGCATGCTCGACGGCATGATGCGCATGGTGCCCACCGCCGAGGTTGGCTTCCTGGGCATGGAGCGCAACGAGGAGACCTTCGAGGCCACCACGTATGCGCATCGCCTGCCCAACGACCTCGACAAGCGCCAGTGCTACGTTCTGGACCCGATGCTGGCCACGGGCGGAACACTCGCGGCGGCGATCCACTACCTCGTCGAGTTGGGCGCCGATGACATCACCGTCATCACGTTGCTCGCTGCCCCCGAGGGCCTCGAGGCGCTGCAAGAAAAGGTCAAAGACATCACCCCACCGATCACGCTGGTCACCGGCGCTGTCGATGAACGCCTGAACGAAAACGGCTACATCGTGCCTGGCCTGGGCGACGCGGGCGACCGCCTCTACGGCGTCGTCTGACCGACCAGATGCACGCTTCGCAACGCAGTGAAATCGAGCCCTTCTATGTCATGGAGGTGCTCAAAGCCGCGGCAGCCCGCCAACGCTCGCACGGCGATGCGCTGATGATGTGCGTGGGGCAGCCTTCAACCGGGGCTCCTCGCGCTGTCGTCGAGCAAGCCCACGCCGTGCTCGATAGCCAGGTCATGGGTTACACCGACGCGACGGGCATCCCTGAGTTGCGCGAAGCCATCGCCAAACACCACCGCGACTGGTACGACATCGACGTCACTGCAGACGATGTCGTCGTGATGACCGGCTCTTCAGGAGCCTTTTCGCTGCTGTTCCTGGCGGCCTTCGAGGCGGGCGACACGGTTGCGATGACTCGGCCCGGCTATCCGGCCTATCGCAACACCCTCTCGGCGCTGGGCTGCAACGTCCTTGAGATCGACTGTGGCGCAGACACCCGCTTCCAGCCGACGGTCGCGAAGCTCGAAGCCCTTGATGAAATCCCCAAGGGCCTCATCGTCGCCAGCCCCTCCAACCCGACGGGCACGGTTATCGACCCGGACGAGCTGGCCGCGATTGCTCGCTGGTGCGAAACCAATGACTGCCTGCTGATCAGCGATGAGATCTATCACGGCCTCACCTATGGCCGTGCGGCCAGCAGCGCCTGGGAAACTTCCAAGCTGGCGTCGTGATCGGGTCAGTCAGCAAATACTTCTCGATGACCGGGTGGCGTTTGGGATGGGCCCTCGTCCCGCCGCACCTGCGCCGGCCGATGGAAATCTTGTCGCAAAACCTGACTATCTGCGCCCCCGCGATCACTCAGTATGCGGCGATGGCGGCTTTGGTGAGGACGCCAAGCCCGAGTTGCAAAGCCACTTAGAGCGGTATGCCGTCAATCGCGAGATCGTCAAAGCCGCGCTGACCGACATGGGCCTGAGTAGCGCGCCGCCCGATGGTGCCTTCTACGCCTGGTGCGACATCGGCCACCTGACCGACGACTCGAATGCGTGGTGCACGGAAGTGCTGGAGACCACCGGCGTTGCGCTGACCCCGGGCGTCGATTTCGACACGGCCAAGGGCCATCGAATGATGCGGTTTAGCTTCGCTGGCTCGACCGCCGAAGTCACCGAGGCGTTAAGCCGACTTGCTGCTTCCCCACTGCTGCAGAGCTAGCCACGTCCCGACAATCACACTGAGCGTGGCCACCGGCAGCGCGTGCCGGAAAACGAGGTCAGACCCAGCAAAGTAGGCGATGACCGCGAGCAAGATCGCCACCAATGCCCCCGCCACGACCGGGATCGCGTTCTTGTTGCCCCACCCATACCCGAGTGCGCCAGCACAGACCACGACCAGCGATTGCAGCATCACCTCTTGGGTGGAAGCCCCTCCGTTGGAAATATCCGAATAGCTAAAGAAGCCAATCACCGCCATAGCCACGACGGCATAGGCAATCCCTTGTGCGCGTGCGTCTTTCATCTTTGGCCCCTCGCCTCTGGTGGTGCATGATCGTGAAGTCAGGTCACCGGCTCGACGCGCACCCGCAGCCTTGCGGCGTGGCGGCTGCGCACACATACCTTTGCCTGACAGTATGACGTTGTTCTGTGAGACCACCTGAGGAGCCACCCTATGCCAGCCAAGATCAAGCAGATCCTGCTCTGGGCGCTCTTTATCTTTTTGATCTACGCGGTGCTCACTGACCCGGACCGCGCCGCAGACATCCTGCAGGCCGTTTGGGACATCATCTGGGGCGGCGTTCAGAACATCGCTCAATTCTTCCGGGCGCTGATGAGCTAGCCATGTTGGGATCGTCCACAGTCGATGAGGCTGGGACAAAGGTCAGCAGCCGAATCCTGAAAAGGTATCTGCTGTCTGGCGAAGATATCGTTGTCGCGACCCGACAACACTGGGCCAAACTGGCCGAGCCAACCGTCACCGTCGTCCTCGGATTTCTCTTTTCGCCTACCTCGGCCTCAAAATCGAAGAAGCCCTCAACGATCCCGTGTTGTGGCTGTGGTGGGGTTGGCTCTTCCTGGTGGGCCGCCTGCTCTGGAAACTCCTGGAGTGGCGCAACGAGTGGTTTGTGGCGACCGATAAGCGCCTGCTGCTGACCTACGGTTTGTTCACGACCAAGGTCGCGATGATGCCGTTGGGCAAAGTGACCGACATGAACTTTGGCCGCTCGATCACCGGCCGCATCCTGGGCTATGGCACCTTCACGATGGAGTCGGCCGGCCAAGAGCAGGCGATGCGTCAGATCAACTGGGTGCCCGACCCCGACAACACCTACAAGTCGATCGTCGACACCATCTTTGGCCCCGATCACGGCTACGACAGCGACGATGACCGTGACGAGAGTGACCGCCAGTCGCACCAGGCGAAGGGCCACCCGGTCAAGCCTCGCCGGTCCGCAAAGCGTCGAGAGCGGGCCAGCGTCTACGAGGATGACGGCTTTGCCGAGGACTCGGATGATGCCAACGAGGCTGACTACGACGAACCCTACGACGGCTATGACGACAGCGACGAACACGAAGACATCACCGGCGAAATCCCCAACGTCCTTGGTGCCGACGCGCAGGCACCGTCGACTGACTCAGATGACGAAAGTCAGCGAGCCACACGTTCTGGCACGCCCGTCCCCGACGATGCGATATCGGAGTTTGAGGACGAGGCTGACGACATACCGGAGGAGTTCCCGGCACCGGACGCCAAGGCAATTGACCTGCTAGAAGACGAGTGGCGCCCCGACTCATGGCGCGAGAGCGGCACCCGCCCTGAGCCCGAGAGCAGCTATGAGGTTTCGGGTGAGGACACGACTAGTTTTGTGCGGGTGCAGCGAGATCCAAAGCCCAGCGATCGCCGTCCTTGGTGAAGCCAACCTGGTCGTAGTAGGGCTTCTGCACGTTCGTCGGGCTGAGCACCCGGGTGAAGCCACGCGAGGTGAAGACCTCGGAGGTCCGATAGACGAACTCGCCCGGCGTGAGGTCGCGATAGCGCGGCGTCACCCAGTCAAGCAAGACCTGCGCCGTGCCCCCACCAGCGTCTGCAGCAACAACCACACCAACGGTTTCGTCACCGTGCACCACCAGGAAACTCAGCCGATCGGCTGCCGCGTCGTGGCGGAAATCAGGGTTTGTCTCGGCGATGTCATCCCCGTGGACCGACAAAACATGCTCAAAGTATGCGTCGCGCGAGCCGACTTCGATCACCGAGTAGGCCTTGGCGTCGTGGCGAGTGCTGAGCATCTTGTAGAGGAAGTAAATGTTGATCAGCGCCAACACGGTGTTCAGGCCAACCATCGGCCACACCATGATCGCCGCGTTGTAGGCAAGCAAGATCAAACTGCCCACCAGGTTGATCATGCGCAGCCGCAAAACACGGGTCTGCAACAGCGAAATCACCAAGATGAGTGACCCAAACCAACCAACAATTTCAATGAACGGCATAGGAGCAGGGTACGGCCCGGGCTGAGCCCACCGCTACGGGCCTTAAGATTGAGCGGCAGCAAATGCTGGTACTCCCGATTAACACCCAGAACCACCCACACTGAAGGCGACACCGATGGCAGTCCGCGACATCACCGTTCAGGGGCACCGCGCCCTGCACCAGCGCACCAAGAAGGTTAAGGAAGTGACCCCAGAGGTCAGGACCCTGGTCGCCGACATGTTCGACACGATGGCCGCCGCCGAAGGGGTCGGTCTTGCCGCCAATCAGGTCGGCGTTCGCTTGCGGATTTTCGTTTTCGACTGCCCCCGCCCGGGCCAGGAGAACGCGCGCGGTGGTGATTAACCCCGTCCTGGAACGTTTGGGCACCCCGACGCCGTTGGATGAAGAAGAAGACGGCGAAGGTTGCTTGTCAGTCCCCGGAGAGTGGTTCCCGCTGGCGCGGTTCCCGCAGGCTCGGGTGACCGGCACCGACCTCGAAGGCAACGAGATCGTCCTGGAGGGCGAAGACTTGTTTGCCCGCTGCCTTCAGCATGAGACTGACCACCTTGATGGCTACTTGTATGTTGATCGCCTCACCGGCCCGTGGAAGAGCGAAGCCCGTGAAGCTTCTAAGGATCGAGGCTGGGCCGACGCCGGCATCACCAAGTGGGACCCAAGCACAACCAAAGCTGAGGACGTTTAACGGATGAAGCGCACTCCCGCTCTGCTGGCAGCCGTCTTAATGTTGGTCGCCCTCGCGGCATGCGGGAGTGATGAACCAACCCAAGAACCGGCTGAATCAGCACCGGCCACGCCCGCACCCGCCACTTCAGAGCCCTACTATGGCGATGCCGACGGCGATGGTGTGATTGCCGGGGCCAACAACGACGGTTTGCTGCCTGGCTTTGAAGGGCAGGGCGGTTTGGTGATGAGCATGGCCGAGAACGAGACTGTGGAGCGCGATGTCCTCGGCGGCAGTTGGGATGACCCGGCGCAGCGTTGGGAAATCTTGGACGACGCGATCAACGAGTGGACTCCGACCAACAACCCCTACCCCACGCTGCCAAGCCACCCACAGCGAATCGTTGGCTGGGCCACGTTGACCCTTGACGCCGTGAATCTGGACGAGGCCCACGAATACGCTGGCCACGCCCAGATTCACGTTGATGTCACGGCACTTGCGCTCGCTCCGACGTAGTTCTTGCTACATGTCTTCTAGTTCCTTGCCCTTAGTTTCTGGCACAAACTTCAGCACAAAGAGGAACGACACCACAGCAAAGAACGTATAGAAGCCGTAGGCGAAGCCCAGCCCAGCCTCTGCCATTCTGGGGAACGACGTGGAGATAGCAAAGTTGGCGAGCCATTGGGCAGCTGCCGCGATGCCCAACGCCATGCTGCGGATCTTGTTGTTAAACATCTCACCCAACAACACCCAAACACCGGGACCCCACGACATACCGAAAAAGACGACGAAGCCGTTGGCTGCGATCAAGGCGATGAGTGCCCCGTTGTCACTCAGCACTGGCTGCGTAGCGCCGTCAACGATCTCGGTGGGCGCGGTAGCAAAATGTATGCCATGGTGCCCAAGGTCACGGCCATTCCAGCCGAGCCAATGGACAGCAGCAATCGGCGACCAATCTTGTCGATCAACAAGATCGCGATGATGGTGACCACGATATTCGTGACCGAGGTCAACACGGTCTGCGTGAGCGCGTCTTCCTCAGTGAAGCCCACTGCCTGCCATAGCGTCGCGGAGTAATAGAAGATCACGTTGATGCCGACAAACTGCTGGAAGACCGACAGCGCGATGCCGATCCAGACAATGGGCAACACCTTGCCCGCCGAGTTCAGCATGTCCCGCAACGAAGCCTTCTCTTCGCGGATCACCGTGCGGCGGATCTCCTTCATCCGCTCGTCAATGCCACTCTTCATCACGCTGGAGAGAACGGTCCGCGCCTGCTTGTCTTGCTTGTTGGCCACCAAGAACCGTGGCGACTCCGGGATCGTCAACGCGAAGGCAGCATAGGCAACTGCCGGGATGATTTCAGCAATGAACATCCACCGCCACGCCTGTAGACCCCACAACGGCTCGATGGCGCCACCAGCGACGTTCGCCAGGAAGTAGTCGCTCAGGAGAGCGATGAAGATGCCGACCACAATGGCCATTTGCTGCAGCGAGCCAAGACGGCCACGGATCGAGGCTGGTGCGATCTCGGCGATATAGGCCGGAGCGATCACCGATGCGGCACCAACACCGACACCACCGACAACGCGCCAAAGGATGAGGTCCCAGGCACCAAAAGCCAGGCCAGAGCCAATGGCGCTGATCGAAAACAGGGCTGCAGCCAGCACCATGACCCGGATGCGGCCAAACCGGTCGGCAATGCGACCCGCGAGATAGGCACCAGCAACACAACCCAACAGGGCCGACGAGACGATAAAGCCCAGGAAGAACCCTGATGCTCAAAGTCAGTGCCAATCGCACCGACCGCTCCATTGATCACCGAGGTGTCAAACCCAAACAGGAATCCACCCAGGGCGGCTACCGACGCCAGATGGATTGCTCTTCCGAGGTAGTAGTCATCTTTCCCGGCCGCCGCTTTCGCTACTTCAGCCATGAGTGCACTTCCTTTCGAGGCAGCGCTGCCCCCGCTTCACCACATCAGAGAGTCCCCCTGATGGCAGTGTGCTTTTTACGCACCTGCAGGCTGAGTATTACTCAGATCGCGTACGGTGTGAAGCAACTCGATCACAAAGGAGTGAGCGATGCCGTTCGCAGCACGTCTCGACCAACTAGGGACCGAAACCGCGTTCGCGGTAGCCCTGGCCGCAGCCGACCGATCCAGCGAGGGTCACAAGGTCTATCCGTTCCATCTGGGCGATATCAATTTGCCGATGGGTGGCCACATCGTTGACGCGATGAACCAGGCCATTTCCGCAGGTAAGACCGGGTACTGCCCCGGCGCTGGCATACCCGAACTGCGCTCTGCTTTGGCCGAAGACATCGGCGCACGACGCGGCATGAATTTCGACCCCGAGCAGGTCGTCGTGATGACTGGCGGCAAGCCCGTGATCACCAAGTTCATCCAGACCGTGATGGATCCAGGCCAAGAGGTGCTCTACCCCAACCCCGGCTTCCCGATCTATGAGTCGCAGATCGAGTATTTCGGCGGCGTCGCCAAGGCCTATCGCTATGTCCCGACCGACAATGGTTTTGCCATTGACCTGGATCACTGCGGTCGCTGATTACGCCCAACACCAGGGCGTTGATCTACAACGACCTACAAAATCCGATCTCCGCCGAGTCCACCGCGGCTGAGCGCGAGGCCATCGCCCAGATCGCGATTGAGCATGACCTGTGGGTGCTCTCCGACGAGGCCTATTTTGAGATGCGCTACGAGGGTGAGTCCACCTCGATCACCGCGATTCCGGGCATGGTCGAGCGCACCGTCATCCTCTATACGTTCAGCAAGAAGTTTGCGATGACCGGCTCTCGTCTCGGTTGCGCGGTTGCCCCCAAGGCGATGGCCAAGATCTTCGCGACGCTCAACACCAATGACGAGTCCTGCACCACGCATTATGTTCAGTGGGCCGGCATTGCGGCGTTGCAAGGGACTCAACAACCCGTCCAGGACATGTTGGACACGCTGCGCGGCCGGCGCGACTTGGTCTGCGATTTCGTTAATAGCACGCCGGGTATGTCGGTCGAGGTGCCTCGCTCCACGTTCTACGTCTTCCCCGATGTCACAGAGACGATGCACAACATGGGCATCACTGACCTCACTGACTTTGCTGGTCAGGCTCTGCGCGAAACCGGCGTCAGCTTTTGCACCCGTCGACACTTCGGTCGACCTCAGCCCGGCGAAGACCGGCACTACATCCGCTTGGCCTATTCCGGCATCAACTCCGACGAGATCACCGAGGGCTTGACCAAACTCAAGGGTTGGGTGGAGTCCGCATGAGCCGCGTCGTGGTCAGCGGGCGCATACCCGCAGATGGTCTGGCTGCTTTGCAAGAGCAGCACGAAGTCGTGAGTTGGGACGACGCATCGGGTATGCCGCGCGCTGAGTTGCTCAGGCGTGTCGCGGGGGCGGACGCGATCGTGTCGCTGCTGACCGACCAGATCGACGCCGAAGTGCTGGACTCGGCTGGCCCTCAGTTGAAGGTCGTCGCTAATGTGGCCGTCGGGTTTAACAACGTCGATGTCGACGCCTGTAAAGAGCGCAGCGTCGTGGTGACCAACACCCCCGATGTGCTGACGGATGCGACCGCAGACATTGCCCTGGGCCTGATTCTGATGATCACGCGACGCCTCGCTGAGGGTGAACGCGTGATCCGCAACCAAGAGCCGTGGAAGTGGGGCATGTTCTATCTGCTCGGCTCTGGGCTTCAGGGCAAGACCCTGGGCATCGTCGGCTTAGGCGGCATTGGCGCCGCTACCGCCCGTCGCGCCAAGGCCTTTGGCATGAAGATCGCCTATTCCTCGCGCAGCGGCCCCAAGCCTGAGTTGGCGGACGAGTTGGACGCGACCTTGCTCGGCTTCGATGAGTTGGTGGCGACGTCGGACGTGCTCTCGCTGCACGCGCCATACTCACCTGCCACGCACCACCTGATCGGGGCCGAGCAATTGGCTGCCATGAAGGACTCGGCCTATCTGATCAACACAGCGCGCGGGCCCATGGTTGACGAGTCTGCCCTGTTCAAAGCACTCAAGAGCGGTCAGATCGCGGGCGCTGGTCTGGATGTTTTTGAGGAAGAGCCAGCGGTGCACCCTGGCCTCAGCGAGCTTGACAACGCAGTCTTGCTGCCCCACCTCGGGTCCGCCACTGTTGAAACGCGCACGGCCATGGCTATGTTAGCTGCTCTAAACACGAACGCTGTTCTCGCAGGACAAGCCCCACCTAACCCAGTGACGTGAGTTGGACGCCGGACCAAAGGACATCATGAGCCAACGCCGTCAGACCTTCGCTGCACCAATCGCGGCCGCGGTCCTGTTTACCGGGTGCGCCAATAGCGACGGGCAGGACCCGTCCAACGACGGCCCCACCCCAGAGGTCTCGGCTGCCACCGAAACCACCGCTGAGCCCACCTCGGCCGACACCGAAACCACCGCTGAGCCCACCTCGGCCGACACGCAGCGCACTGGGGCTGATCCGGCATATACCCAAGCTGAGATCGACTACCTCGTATCTGTTGCTTTGGGGTCAGAGTTTACAGACTCGCCTGCGACGGTGCGGAAGTGGCTCACGGACGTTGACATACGCCTCAATGGACAGCCCACCGATGCCGATTTGCAGACAGTGGATGATGTCGTCGCCGATTTGAACGCGCTAACCCCGTCGGTGCATATCCAGGTGGTCGACACGGACCCCGACATTGAAGTCTACTTCGTGCCGTTGGACGAGTTTCAGAACTACTTCCCAGAATATGTCGATGGAAATTGGGGCTTCTTCTGGTTCTGGTTCCAGGGAGAAGGAGAGCTCTACAAAGCCGATATCGCAGTGCGCAGCGATGGCATCGAACAAGATCTGCGTTCACACTTGCTCAGAGAAGAATTGACCCAGTCGTTTGGTCTGGCCATTGACTCTGGCGAGCACCCGAACAGCATCTTCTATAGCGAATATTCCGAGGTCCAGGAGTTTTCGGAGCTTGACGAGACCATCATCGAAATGTTGTATCGCCCAGAAATCGAAACTGGTTTCACCAAGGAAGACATTGAAGCGACATTCAGCGCTGGCTAGGTGCGCAACGACTAATTAAGCACCTTCCGCCAGCGTGGGGTAGTCGGTGTAGCCCTCGGCCCCGCCACCATAAAAGGTATCCATGTTGGGCTCATTCAACTCGGCGCCTTGAGCCCAACGCACTTCCAGATCGGGGTTGGCGAGGTAGGGGCGACCAACGGCTACAGCGTCTGCATGCCCACTGCTGAGGGTCTGTTCAACCGACATCAACGACGTCACTTCTGAGAAGCCGTCGTTGGCAATCACACTGCCGGAGAAACGCTGACTCAGATCAGCAAAAAGTTGTCCGGACGGATCAGCGAGAATCGAAAGATAGGCCAGTTTGAGACCAGCAATCTGGTCGACCAGGCTGCCGTAGGTGCTGGCCATGTCCCCTTCATCGACTTCAGCGATGCCATTGAGCTGATGGCCAGGTGAGATCCGTACGCCGACTCGTTCTGCACCAATTGCCTGCGCAACTGCCGAGACAACCTCCACCACAAAGCGAGCCCGCCTCTGCGGACTGCCGCCGTACTCATCGGAGCGTTCATTGCTATTGGGCGAGAGGAACTGGTGCAGCAAATACCCGTTGGCCGCGTGGACTTCCACGCCGTCAAGACCAGCCTCAACTGCATTTCGAGCGGCTTGCACATACTCATCCAGCACGCTCGGGAGCTCGTCGGTGGCTATCTCCCGAGGAACATCGTGATCGACAGGGCCTTGCGCCGTGATCATCTTCCCCGGCGCCTGAATGGGGCTCGGAGCCACAGTCTGCGCCCTTGCTTGTTTGCTGCGGCGGCGATGCGGCCGACATGCATCAACTGAACCACGATACGACCGCCCCGCGCGTGCACGGCATCGGCGACCGACCTCCAGCCATCCACCTGTTCTGGCGTGTGGATTCCGGGGCTGTTCAGATAGCCCTGCCCCACCAGGCTGGGTTGGGTGCCCTCAGAGACGATCAGCCCAGCACCCGCGCGTTGAGCGTAGTACTGCGCATTGAGCCCGGTCGGAACCATCCCCTCGCCAGCGCGGTTACGCGTCAAGGGCGCCATGACGAAGCGTTGGGGCAGGTCCCAAGGACCAACACGAATGGGCTCAAAAGCAAGTGACATGTTATTCCTTCAGACATCGAGATGAACAGAATGCAGCGCTTCTGCGGCGCAGTAGCGTCATGGGTCTCAGTGGCACAACATCGTCTGGCTGTTCTTTAATCCCCGTGGCCAGCCAGCAGTGGTGTTTGCTGGCCACGGAAGCGCGCCGATTCGATAGCGGAGCAGATTCGGCTGAAGCGGGAACGGGTCAGGCAACCAAGGAATGTTGCCGTGCATGGCCGGATCCCGCGATGGCAGGCCATTGGTAAAACCAAGAACCCCCAACCGCATCGCTGCAGGTCGGGGGTTCTTGTACTGTCTCAACACAGTGCGCGCCCGGCAGGATTCGAACCTGCAACCTTCTGATCCGTAGTCAGATGCTCTATCCGTTGAGCTACGGGCGCCTTTTCGTTACCGGGGCAACGACGTGAAACATTACCGGATCACTGACCGACTAGTGAAATCCGCACGTCAGGGGTCACTTTCTGCCGCACTGGCCAGAGCCGCATCGTCGTCATCGAGAAACGCGACGGCAACCTTATCCGCGACAAATGCGGAGATGGTCACGAAGCCTGTCACGACGATCATCCCGATGATCCCAAGGTGGCACTTCACCGCAAACGCAAAGAACCGCAACCGATCCGATTGCTCGGAACGGTCGCGGCTCTGACTCACTTTCGGGAGCCACTGTCCTGGCACTAGCCAAAACGTTCTGCGGAGGTGGAGAGATTCGAACTCTCGATGGGGTATCACCCCAAACCCGCTTAGCAGGCGGGCGCACTAGGCCACTATGCGACACCTCCACGCCTATTCGAGTGAACTTCTGTCCACTGCCAACGGGCGACGATCAGGCTACCTTTAAGGGGTAGCGTTCACCAAACAGGGGGACGCTAGACCCACCTGCCATTCAGGTTGCTCCATCAGAATGGACGTTGTTCACGTGTCGAGAGGTTGAATATGCCCCAAACGCCAAGCGACGGTCCAGACGACCGCCGCGAGTCTGATGACGCGTTCGGAGACCTCTTCCCGCCAACCCGACGCCAGCACCGCGAGCTGCTTGAGCAGCAGGAACGCGAGCAAGCTCCCCCAGTCTCACGCGTTGAGCAAATGCGTCGTGCCTATGGCCTGACAGCGTTGGGGACGATCTTCCCGGGCGCTGGCCTAGCGATGACCAAGCGCCGGACCGTTGGCCTCGTCCTTTTGGGCATGGCTATTGGCATTCTGCTTTTGGCCGCCTGGTGGCTGTTCTCCAATGGCCCCATTCAAGCCCTCGCTGGTCTTGGATCACGCCCCGCACGACTGCAGGCGATCGCTTGGCTGGCAGCTGGCGGCATGGTCATCTGGATGGGGTCGGTGGCGCTCACTGCGATCGTGAGCAGCCCCAAACCCTTGCAAGGCAGCCAGCGGGCCGGTCTATCGGTCTTTACGGGCCTCATGTGCCTCGCCCTAGCTGTCCCGACAGCGGTGGGCCTGCGCTACGCCGATGCCAGCTCCGACACCGTTGGCACCATGTTTGCCAACACCGACCAGTCGACACTCGACCTAGGCGCTGATGACCCGTGGGAGGACACTCCCCGGGTCAATGTTCTTCTTCTCGGCTCTGATGCTGGCGATGGCCGCACTGGTGTGCGCACCGACACCATGCTGGTGGCGAGCATCGACACGCAGACCGGCGACAGCGTCCTCTTCGGGATCCCGCGCAACCTCGAAAACGTGCCGATCCCAGAGGACAACCCGCTCAGCAACCTCTATCCCGACGGCTATAACTGTGGCGATGAATGCCTAATGAACGCCATCTGGACCGAGGCTGAAAACGCCAAGCTCAACAACCCTGGCTGGTATCCAGACGACCCTGACGACAATGTGGGACTGACCGCGACTCGTGAGGTCATCAGCGAAGTTTTGGGCATCCCCGTCGACTACAGCGCCGTCGTCAACCTTGAGGGCTTCACTGACCTGGTGGACGCCATGGGCGGTGTCGACATCAACGTCCAGGAGCGGCTGCCGATGGGCGGCAAGACCGTCAATGGGCAATTGGTCCCGGACAGCGAGTCAGGTTGGCTCGAGGTGGGCGAACAGCACCTCGATGGCTACGAGGCAATGTGGTATTCCCGCTCTCGTGTCACCACCGACGACTTCAGCCGTATGCGTCGTCAACGTTGTGTTGTCAGCGCCCTGGTGGAACAGGTCAACCCCTTCACCATCCTGACGAACTACACCGACATCCTCGATGTTGCCGGCCAGAACATTTATACCTCCATCCCCCAGGAAGAATTGCCGGCCTGGGCCGAGTTGGTGTTGCGCGTGCAGGGTGGTGGACAGATCACTAGCCTGCCGTTCACGATCGAAAACACCAATGTCAGCAACCCTGACTTTGACGACCTCCACGAGCAGGTCCAAGAGGCCATCGCTCCCCCTGAGCCCACGACGACCGCGACGACCGCGACGAGCGAGCCGACCCCCAGTGAGCCCACGACGAGCGAACCCACGACCACCGAGCCAACGGCGGATGAAACAACCACCGAAGAGTTGAACACCGACGACGAACTCGTCGACGTGGGCACGGTCTGCTGAGCCGCTCAGCAAACTAGCCAGGCGCTAGGCACAAAAATAAGTAGCCCCCAAGCCAAGAGGCTTGGGGGCTACTTCAACTGCTAAGACTCAACTAGGAGTCGCAGTTCGCTCTCAGACGGGGCGAACGGCGTCGGCCTGCGGGCCCTTGGGGCTCTGCGTGACCTCGAACTCGACGCGCTGTGCTTCGTCCAACGACTTGTAGCCGTTGGTCTCGATGGCCGAGTAGTGAACGAACACGTCGGGGCCACCGCCATCCTGTGCGATGAAGCCGAAGCCCTTTTCAGCGTTGAACCACTTCACTGTTCCCTGTGCCATGGGGGTGTCTCTTTCTGCTGTACGTCTGCGACACTCACCACAGGTCGTGATGAGTGGGCTGAATATTGAACCCCCACTCGCCGAGTCATGCTCGGTTTGTGTTGACGTGCCAAAAAACCTGAAAGGTACGGCGTGTACTTCACTGCGAGGAACTGCAACTACAACCAGGTATAACCGTAGCAGCAATCCCAGGTGAAACCACGATCGGGTTAATGTAACAATGGTCCACGCACCACGGACCGAGCGTTCGTGCCAAAGGAGGGTTCGCATAGCGGCCGAGTGCAGGCGCCTTGAAAGCGCCCGAGGGAACCTCCGTGGGTTCAAATCCCACACCCTCCGCAAGTTCAAGCCGATGGGGCTACCTGCCTCACCGCGTACCTACTTCTCCTGGAGGAGATATGCACAAGATCACTTTGTTGGTTGGCATCGGAATCGGCTACGTGCTGGGCGCTAAGGCCGGTCGCGAGCGTTACGAAGCTTTTGCTGACCAGGCCAGCAAGGCATGGTCGGACCCCCGCGTCCAGAGCCGCGTCGAAGAGGTCAAGGAAAAGGCCTCTGAGGCCGCCGCCACCGTTGCTGCCAACGTCAAGGACAAGGCCTCCGAGGTTGCCCCCGAGGCCACCTCGCAAGCCGAGTCGGCTATCAGCAGCGCCTCAGACAAACTGAGCAGCAACTCCGATGAGTCCAACCACTCCTCGGAGGGGTCGGACCACCCGTCGCCAGCAGACATGCCTGAGCACTCAGACGTGTTGGACCACGGCGACGACCAGAGGTGATCTCAGTCTCACACTGAGCACAAACGAAGGCCGCACACCCAATTGGTGTGCGGCCTTCGCTATACCTACGACTCTCTTACGCGAACCCTGACGGCGGCGTGCTTAGATCCAGAGCGCAGGGTCGGCATACATCAGGTCTGCAGACTGCCGCTCATGAGGCACCCGCACTGTTGCTGGCACACCGACGGCCACAGCCAAGACCGGGACGTCCCTCACGACGACGGCGTTTGCGCCCACTTGAGCACCGGCTCCCACCGTCACCGGCCCTGGTATGCGAGCGCCAGCGCCGAGAACGGCCCCGTCTTCGATGGTCGGGTGCCGTTTGACCGGCTCCATTGACCGGCCTCCCAGCGTGACCCCGTGATACATCATCACGTCATCGCCAACTTCGGCGGTCGCACCGATGACCACGCCCATTCCGTGATCAATAAAGAGCCGCTTGCCGATCTTGGCTGCCGGGTGAATCTCTACCCCGGTCAGCGAGCGGGCCATTTGAGACACCAAACGCGCGGGCACCTTGCCAGCGTCGCTGCTGTGCCAGATGCGGTGCGCGACTCGATGCGCCCAGAGCGCGTGCAGCCCCGGCGAGGCCAGCGCCATCTCTAGCCTGCTGGTGCTCGCCGGGTCACGCGCCAACCCGGCATCGAGGTCTTCGCGGACTCCTTGAAGGAAGCCCCGCAGCGAAAACGGCATTAGTCAGTCAGGCCCTCAAAGAGAACAGTCGACAGGTAGCGCTCGCCGAAGTCGCAGACGATAACAACGATGGTCTTGCCAGCGTTTTCGGGGCGCTTGGCGATCTGCAGGGCACCCCACACGTTGGCGCCACTGGAGATGCCAGCCAGGATGCCTTCCTTGGTGGCCAGGTCGCGAGCGGTCGCGACGGAGTCTTCCAGGGTGACGTCGACGACCTCGTCGTAGAGGTCGGTGTCCAGGATTTCGGGGACGAAGTTGGCGCCCAAGCCCTGGATCTTGTGCGGCCCCGGTTGACCACCGTTGAGGATGGGGCTGTCGGCTGGCTCAACGACGACGAGGCCCACGTCGGACTTCTGTTCGCGCAGATAGCCGCCAGCGCCGGTGATGGTGCCACCGGTGCCGACGCCAGCGACGAAGATGTCGACGTTGCCTTCAGTGTCTTCCCAGATCTCGGGGCCGGTCGTGGCCCGGTGAGCGGCAATGTTGGCGGGGTTGGCGAACTGACGAGCGCGCACCGCACCCGTCTGCTCGGCAAGCTCATCAGCTTTGGCGACAGCGCCTTTCATGCCCTCTGGGCCGGGGGTTAGCACCAATTCCGCACCGTAGGCGCGCAAGAGGGCGCGACGCTCCAGGCTCATCGTCTCCGGCATGGCCAAGACGACCTTGTAGCCGCGGGCAGCACCAGCCATGGCCAACGCGATGCCGGTGTTGCCGGAGGTGCCCTCCACGATTGTCCCGCCGGGCTGCAAGTCTCCCGACTCCACCGCAGCGTCAATGATCGCGTTGCCAATCCGGTCCTTCACCGAGGCTGCCGGGTTTTGCGACTCCAGCTTCACCAGGACTTCAGCGTCGATGCCTTCGGTCATCCGGTTCAGTCGAACCAAGGGGGTCTTGCCAATCACCGACGTGATGTTGTCGTGGATAGCCACGGTTTCTCCTTGTGTGTTGGGTTCGCAGTACGGACGTGCCTCTCAGACGGTAATACGTTTCCCAAGTTCTTGTTATTCCGCAGGCTCAATCCAGACCGAGTGCGCCGCAGAAAGCACCTGGGCGAGCGGACCCTTGCCAGCCTCCGTAAGATTCAGGTATGACAGCAGCACAGATCGCCGCCATCGTCGTCGGCCTAGGTGTCACCGTGGTGGCCATCGCACTCTTCGTGCAGATGATCGCCGGTTTCCTAAAGCGCTTCCAGCTCGGCCAGCCCGCCCCTGGACGCACGGATGAGCCGGGTGCCCGAACGGTCACTCTGGTCCGTGAGGTTCTGGGCCACACCCGGATGGGCCGCAAGAGAGTCGTCGCGGTCGCCCACTGGGTCGTGATGATCTCCTTCGGTCTGCTCTTTTGACTCTGGTCAACGCCTACGGCCAGCTGTTCAGCCCGCGCTTTGACCTGTGGGGGTTGGCGCACTTCACCCCGTTGGCGTGGCTCTTTGAGCTCTTCGGCTGGGGCGCGATCATCGGCATTCTGGTGCTCATCGGGATCCGCCAGAAGGAGAGCCCCGCTCGGCCGGCCGCAAGAGTCGTTTCTATGGCTCGACCGCCTGGCAGGCCTACTTCGTGGAGGCTGTCATCCTCGGCGTTGGCATCGCCATCGTGGTGCTGCGCGCTTGAGTATGCGTTGGGCCAGGCTGAGGGCGAAGCGTGGGCTAGCGCCCTCAACTTCCCGCTCACAGCATGGCTCGGTTCGGTGATGAGCGGCATGTCCGTTGGGGCCCTCGAGACAGCCATCGTCGTCGTCGCTTTGGCCAAGATCCTCATCTCCATGGCTTGGATGATCACCATTGCGCTAACCCCCACCATGGGAGTTGCCTGGCACCGCTTCTTGGCGTTCTTCAACATCTGGTTCAAGCGCCACCCTGAGGGCCAGACCTCCTTGGCGCGGTGCAGCCCATCATGATCAAGGCCGAACCCATCGACTTTGAAGAAATTGAAGAGCTCGACGAGGACGCCGCCCTTGGCGTCGGCAAGGTTGAAGACTTCACCTGGAAGGGCCTGCTCGACTTTTCCACTTGCACAGAGTGTGGTCGCTGCCAGGAGCAGTGCCCGGCCTGGCACACCGAAAAGCCGCTGTCACCCAAGATGCTGGTCACCGCGCTGCGCAATCACCACCACGACAAGGCCCCGTGGCTGCTGGCTACCGAGGACCAGCGCACGGCCGCTGAAAGTGGCGACCACAGCGTGCTCACCGCAGAGGCGCTGGCCGCTGGCACGATTGACCTCGTCGGCGACGATGGCGCTGTCATTGACACCGACATTCTGTGGTCCTGCACCACCTGTGGCGCGTGCGTCGAGCAGTGCCCCGTCGATATCGAGCACGTCGACGCAATCGTTGACATGCGCCGCTATCAGACGCTGATCGAGTCGGCCTTCCCCAGCGAACTAGGTGGATTGTTCAAGAACCTCGAAAACAAGCAAAACCCGTGGGGTATGTCGGCACGCGCCCGTCTCGATTGGGCTAAGGATCTCGACTTCGACGTGCCAATGGTGGGCGGCGATGTCGAAGACCTCGCCGAGATGGACTACCTGTTTTGGGTTGGCTGTGCGGGCGCTTTCGAAGACCGTGCCAAAAGACCACGCGAGCTGTAGCTCAGTTGCTGCACATGGCTGACGTGAAGTTTGCAGTGCTCGGCGATGGTGAAACCTGCACCGGCGACCCAGCTCGCCGCGCCGGTAATGAGTTCCTGTTTCAGATGTTGGCCCAGCAGAACGTTGAGGTGCTTAACGAAGCGGGTGCGGCCAAGATCGTCGTCACGTGTGCACACTGTTTCAACACCATCAAGAACGAATACCCCCAGCTTGGTGGCAACTATGAGGTTTTGCACCACACCCAGTTGCTCAACCGACTGGTCCGCGAAAAGCGCCTGACCCCGGTGTCGCGTCCAGGCCAAACTCAACTGCAAAATCCGGCTTCCACGGCGGAGAGCGTGACCTATCACGACCCGTGCTACCTGGGCCGACACAACGGTGTCTATGCGCCTCCACGTGAACTGCTGGGAGCCTTGCCTGGTGTCGAGATGCGCGAGATGCCGCGCAACTCGGAGAAGGCGTTCTGCTGTGGTGCCGGTGGCGCACGCATGTGGATGGAAGAAAAGCTCGGCACCCGGATCAACGTCAACCGCACCGAAGAAGCGCTGGCTACTGGCGCCGATCGCATTGCCGTCGGCTGCCCGTTCTGCCGGGTGATGCTCTCGGACGGCTTGACTGAAAAGCAGTCCGCCGGTGCCCGCGAAGAAGTTGAGGTTGTCGACGTGGCTCAGATGCTGCTGGCAGCCGTGCAACCGCAAAAGCAGTCGTAGCCACTAAGCGACTCTCGCGGACAGCGAAACGGCCCGTCACCTCGTGGGAGGTGACTGGCCGCTTGCATTTGTTGAGTCGGATCAGCCGATCGAGTCGACGAACTCGCGAGCGACATCCTCAGGGCTTCGCCACCCACGACAACCTGAGCAAGCAACTCGGTCAGGATCGCCGTGTCGAGCTCAGCGGAGACGCCGTTAAGCGTCGTGGTGATCTCGTCGTTGACAGCATCCGTAGTGATCAACGGGACGATGTTCTGAGCGACGAACAGCGCGTCCGGGTCATCCAGGACCACGAAGTCGTTCTCTGAGATCGAGGGGTCCGTGGAGAAGATGTTCGCGACATCGATCTGGCCATTGGCCAGGGACTGTGCCGTCAGGTTCGAGCCAGCAGCCAGCGGACGGAAGGCCGAGAACTCGAGGCCGTACACCTCGTTGAGGCCAGGAACGCCGGTGAAGCGCTCTTCAAACTCGGGCGGTCCGCCCAAGACCAATTCGCCAGCAACTGGCTCGAGGTCGCCAATGGCGGTGAGGTCGTACTCGAAGCAGTCTCAGCTGTGACAACAATCGAGTCTTTGTCTTCAGCAGCAGACGGCTCGAGAACGGTGAGGTTCTCGGGCAGCGCGTCCTGCAACTCGGCGTAGACGCCATCGGGATCGGTGGCCTCGGCATCGGCGTTCAAGTAGAGCGTCAGGGCGCCGGTGTACTCGGGAATCATGTCGATCGAGCCATCGTCCAACCCAGCAATGTAGGTCTCGCGCTGGCCGATGTTGCCGCGGGTTTCCACGTCAACGCCTGCGTCGCTGAGAGCTGCAGCGTAGATTTCCATCAGCAAAACGTTCTCGGGGAAGCTTGCTGAGCCGATGGTGATGGTGTCGGAGCTGCTGCTGCCCGACTCTTCGCCAGAGTCGTCGAGCGGGTCACTGTCTCCACCGCACGCGCTCAGCGTGAGGCCGGCAGCCAGAGTGGCAGCAAGGATAGATGTGCGCTTCATGAGGGGTCCTTCCGAGGAACGGATCGGGACTAGGCGGTCTTCGTCAGTCCGGGTGACACGACGAAACGTTGGACTAAGCCAAACACGAAATCGACTAAAAGGGCTAGTGCCGCCACGAGAAGTGCGCCACCAGCCATTTCGTCATAGTCGCGAGTCGCTTGTCCGTCGATCAAGAATCGCCCCAAACCACCCAGCCCAACAACGGCTGCGATGGTGGCAGTGGCAATGATCTGGAGCATGGCTGAACGCATGCCCGAGAACATCAGAGGTAGTGCGTTGGGGACCTCGACTTGCCAAAGCACCTGGCTGCCGGTCATGCCCATGCCTTTGGCTGCGTCGCGGGCCGCTGGATCCACTTCAGCGATGCCGGCGTAGACACCAGACAAGATGGGTGGGATGGCCAAGATCACCAAGACAATCAGGCTAGGCAGCGCAAAGGGCGAGCTCGCCGCGCAATCGGGGCAGCAGCAACAACACGGCGATGAACAGCACGCCAAGGCTGGGGATGGCTCGAAAGCCACCGGCGATGCTCACCGCAACAACGCGGCCGCGGCCTGTGTGGCCGATGTAGAGCCCCATCGGCACGGCGATCAGCGCCGCGCAGACCAAAGCAATGAGCGAATATTCGAGGTGGGTGAGCGTTTGCGAGATAATCCCGCGATCGCCTTCCCAGTTTGCCGGGTTGGACAGCCAGTCAAAGACAGAGGAGATCATGAGCCACTCCTGCTGGTCTGCCACGGGGTGAGGGCTTTGCTGACGCTAAGAATGATGGCGTCAAATAGCGTGGCCAGGATCAGGCAGGCGACGACACCGATGAGGATTGGCCCCATCGCGTTGCGATTAAATCCGGCAGTGAACAGGATCCCGAGTTGCGAGACGCCGACCAGGGCGGCGACCGAGACGATCGACACATTGCTCACTGCAGCAACCCGCATACCGGCGGCAATCACTGGCACACCGAGAGGCAGGTCAACGGCAAAGAGCCTGCGCAGCGGCGAATAACCCATGGCTGTTGCAGCTTGTTTGACGTGATCGGGGACCGATTGCAGCGCGTCGGCCACGGTGCGGGTCAACAGCGCGATCGTGTAGACCGTCATCGCGACGAGGACGTTGAGTGGGTCAAGGATCTGGGTGCCAAGGATGCCGGGCAAAATAATGAAGAGGGCTAGCGAGGGGATGGTGTACATCAAGCCAGTCGCAGCCAGCAGCGGGCCATAGAGCCACTTGCGCTGCACGGCGAGCCATCCCAGCGGGATCGCCAGCAGCAAGCCCACGATTAGCGGGACGCCTGCCAAATAGATGTGATCGAGGGTCAACTCGATGAGCTCGCCGAGGTCAACCCCCCACAACTTCATTCGCTATCCCCCGCGATGGTGTCACCCGAGGGTCGTGGCGCCTTCCTGATGATCTGCAGCACCTCTTGTGGGCGAAGCGTGCCAACGAGTCGACCTTCGTTGACCACGACGCCTCGACCGCTGGGGGAAGAGAGCGCGGCGTCCAAGAATCCACGCAGGGAGCCGTGCTCTTCGGCGAGCGTGCCACCTAGTTGCAGGTCCGACTGACTGATGGGGCCCTCGACTGCATCGCGCTCAACCCAACCGATGGGATGGCGATTTGCGTCAACGACGATTGACCATTCTTCGTCAGGCAAAGGTCGGTCGCCCAGCTCGACTGGTTGAGCTGGATAAATCGGCACCTCCGCGCGTTGAAAACTCAAGGCGCGGTATCCACGGTCGCGGCCCACGAACCCAGCCACGAAGTCATCGTTGGGGTGAGCCAACAGGTCATCGGGCGAGGAAAACTGGGCCAGCGTGCCACCTTCGCGCAACACGGCGATCCGGTGCCCTAGTTTGATGGCTTCGTCAATGTCGTGGGTGACCATGACGATCGTGGTGCCCAGCCGCTCTTGCAGGCTTAAAAACTCGTCTTGCAGCACCTCGCGGACGACTGGGTCGATAGCGCTAAAGGGCTCATCCATCAACATCACTGTGGGGTCCCCGGCGAGAGCACGGGCCACACCAACCCGCTGCTGTTGACCGCCCGAGAGTTGACCTGGGTAGCGCTTGGCGAAGTCGCCGCCTAGTCCCACAAGCTCGAGGACCTCCATCGCACGATCTTTGGCGCGCTTCTTGTCCCACTTCAAAAGGTTGGGGACGGTCTGCACGTTGGAGAGCACAGTGCGGTGCGGAAAGAGGCCCGCGTGCTGAATGACGTAGCCGATGCTGCGGCGCAACTCAGCCGGCTTCAGGCTGGACGCGTCCTTGCCGTCGACGAAGATCTTGCCCTCGGTCGGCTCGATCATTCGGTTGATCATCCGCAGAGATGTGGTCTTGCCACAGCCCGACGGCCCCACCAGAACCGTGATTTTCCCCTCTGGTGCTTCAAAGCTGAGGTTGTCGACGGCAACCGTGCCATCTGCATACCTCTTGGTCACGCCTTCGAGCCTGATCATGTGGCCAACCCTATAGTGCGCCACCGACACACCTCTCGCCGGCCCAATGAATCTCCCCGAAAGCATCGACCAAGGATTGCAACTCCGCTAGTTTATGATTGTTTACTCATTCGCGTTTGTTCATGGCCACCGTGATTTCTTCGGCCTCTACCAATCGCCGCTAGAGCCTCTTCTTGATTTGCTAAGCGAGACAAGGCATCCCGAAGCGAGGACCCCCGTCTCCTCTCTCCGCCGTGAGCATGCCCCCTTCGCCAAAAGACCCCCTTGTGGCCCCAACCCCAGCAGACTCCCCTCGTCGCACCCTGGTCCTCGGTGCCGCTTGGAGCATTCCCGTGCCCCCGTCTCCAGGGTCGCGCCTGTCATGGCTGCGTCAGGCAGTGGCCCGAGCGGATCGCTAGGAGACGCATGCAAATTGCCTGGAAATTCATGCGGCACCGTATTCAAGAAGGGCTACGTGTTTGAAGCGTTCGTCACGAACACCACCGGGCAAACAATTTGTCTTTACAACACTGTTAGTTATCCAGTCACCGTTACCGATAATTCCCCGACGCTCAACCTCGCCTTCGAGGCAGCGGCCGCCAACGGCGTTTTCTATCCATTCCCCATTGAGCTCGCACCCGGCGGGAGCGTGACTCTGGTCCTTATCGCTGGCGAAAACTCCAAAAGCGCCAACATCAGTGGCGTCTTAGTTACCGTTGGTCTGCCGTGGGACCACACAGTGGATCCGGCCGGTGATGATGACACCCTCTCAGGGGCGCACTCCCCGCTCATCGTCGCCAAGACCTACAACTCCGCCCCACCGATCAACGGAGGGTCATGCAACGTGACCATTCCACCCGACTGCTAGCGGGCGCTCAGATTCTGGTCTGAAAGAAGTTGGTATGCGATCGGCTCGCCGTCGGTCCGCGCTGCCCTTGGTAGTGCGAACCCTTCTCGGCCGAGCCGTACGGGTGATCGCTGGGCGAAGACAATTGAAAAGCACAACTGCCCAATCTTCATCCCTGGGTACAGCCGGATCGGCAGCGTCGCGACATTGCTCAATTCCAAAGTGACGTGCCCCGTAAAGCCAGGATCCACGAACCCGGCCGTGGCGTGCGTCAACAGACCGAGTCGGCCCAAGGAAGACTTGCCCTCCACTCGAGCGGCAACATCGTCCGGGAGCGTGACCTCTTCATAGGTCGAGCCCAAGACAAACTCGCCAGGATGCAAGATGAAGGTGTCGTCGGACTCAACCTCAACAAGGCGAGTCAGGTCTGGCTGGTCAGCTGCCGGGTCGATCAAGCCGTATTTGTGGTTGTCGAACAGACGGAAGTAGCGATCCAGTCGAATGTCGACGCTCGAGGGTTGCACCATTGAGGGCTCCCACGGGTCGAGGCTGACTCGACCAGCGTTGATTTGGGCATGAATGTCGCGATCAGAGAGCAGCACAGACCCACACTATCGGGTCGCCGGTTGTGCTGAATGGCCACGAATCGGCTATTGTCTTGGTGCAGCAGTCGCAGGCGTAGTTCAGTGGTAGAACGCCAACGTTCCACGTTGGATACGGGAGTTCGATTCTTTCCGCCTGCTCCACGATGACCCGGTCTCGAAGCACGTCATTCGAGCGCCTGCGGGCGTAGTTCAATGGTAGAACATCAGCTTCCCAAGCTGAATACGCGAGTTCGATTCTCGTCGCCCGCTCTCTCGCCTGATTCAGGCATCACACTGGCAAACTCCCGTCGCGGGCATCGCCAGCCAACATTTCGCGCTCCGACTGACGAAACCACTGGCCACGGCCCTGCATCGCTTCAAGCTGGCGGGGGCACCTTGGCGAAGCGCCCCATTTGGCCAATTCGCAGCACGACAACTCCCGCGATAATCATCCCCACTGCCATCACGTCCAACAACCCAATCGGCTCACCGACCAGCAGCGCACCAATGGCCAATGCCACCACTGGGGGATATAGGTGGCACTAGAAGCGGTGATCGCGCCGAGTTTGTCGACGATGTAGTAGTAGAAGATGTAGGCCACGCCTGTTCCCAACAAACCAAGGCCCAGGATCAGCGACCACAACGCACGGGGATCCTGCCCCAGCGCAGCCATCCCCTCGGTGCTCGTGACCAGAGCCAAAAGCCCAAGCCCAACGCCATTTGGTATGTCGTGAGCGCGGCGGGGGCGATCTTCAACGGGACAAGAAACTTCTTCGCGTAGACGAATGACACTCCGACCGACAGCGATCCGGCCATCATGTAGCCGACGCCGACGAGGTCGATCGAGGTGCTGGTGTCCCAAGGCCGCGCGACCAGCACAACCCCGGCAAAACCAAGGACGACGCCAAACACCCGCACCGGGTTGATCGACTCATCCTTCAAAAACACTACGGCCGCGACAAAGCTAAACAGCGGGATGGCACCGCTGAGAGCACCGGCAATCCCCGACTCCAACAGCGAAGTGCCAGCCGCGAACGCATACAAATAGATAGCCGTCGCTAGCAGCGACATCACCACAAAGTGATGGATGTGCTTGACGTGCCTCAGTTTGATCGCCTTTGTCATCGCCGCATAAATGACGACCGGCACGAGCCCAAACAGCACCCGCAAAAGGCAATCTGACCAGGATCAATGGCCTCAGCGGCCCACTTCATAAAGATGAAGTTGCTGCCCCACACAAACCCCAGGCCCAGAAAAACAATAATCGGCAGATGACGCACTAGGGCAGGCTACCGAGCGCTCGATCCAACGCCGCAACTCCCTGCCGGACCTCATCAGCGGTGATCACTAGCGGCGGCACCATGTGCAAGCGGTTAGCCACCATGAAGGGCCACATGCCTTGCTCCTTACAGGCCTGCACGAGCGCCCCCATCGCCGCGGCATCCCACGGCGTCTTGGCTTCCACATCGCTGACGAACTCAACAGCCCACATCAGACCCACACCACGCACCTCACCCATGCACGTATGGCGCTGCGCCAACTCAGCTAAGGCTGGCCCGAGCACGTTTTCCCCGACATCACGGGCATGCTCCACGACCCCATCGCGCCGCATGATGTCAATCGCCGCCACGGCCGTGGCGCAGGCTAACGGGTGCCCGGAATAGGTGAGGCCACCAGGAAAGGGTGTGCGCATACGTGTCGGCAATGGCATCGGTCATGATCACCCCGCCGAGCGGGACATACCGGAGTTCACGCCCTTGGCGAAGACAATCAGGTCCGGCTCCACGTCGAAGCGCTGGAAGCCAAACCACGAACCGCAGCGGCCAAAGCCAGCCATCACCTCGTCAACGATCAACATGATGCCGTGCTCGTCGCACAACTCCCGCAGACCGGGCCAAAAACCGGGCGGCGGCACCAGCACACCGTTGGTGCCAACGACTGATTCCATGATGATCGCTGCGATTCGATCGGGGCCTTCCACCTCGATCGTTCGCCGAATATTGCGTAGCGAACGCTGGGCCTCCTGCTCCTGCGTAGCCGATTCAAACTCACTGCGATACAGATACGGCCCCCAAAAATGCACGACCCCCGGAGCCCCTGGCTCAACGGCCAAGCGGCGGGCCTCACCTGTCAGCGTCTGCGAGAGCGCCCTGCCCCGTGATAACTGCGGTAAGCCGCAAGCACCTTGGGCCGCCCGGTACGGCCACGGGCCAACTTCACGGCGTTTTCAACCGCGTCCTGACCACCATTGGTGAAGAAGACCTTGTTCATCCCCTCGGGTGCCAGGCCGGCGATCGCCTCGGCAGCCTTGGCCCGCGACTCTGAGCCATCGCCGGTGAGACCATCGCCAAGCCATCGGCGGCTTCTTTGAGTGCCACCGTCAGGTCGGGGTGTTGATATCCGAGGTTGACGTTGACCAGCTGCGAGGAAAAGTCGAGCCACTCATGGCCCGCGTGATCCCACAGCCACGCACCTTGACCACCAGCCAGCGGAGTCGGATTCACTTCCGCTTGCGCCGACCATGACTGAAACACGTGCTTCTTCGTGAGCGCACGGATCTCAGCATCGCGCTCTGTGCCGTCGAGTTGCGCGTCTTCAGGTGCCACACCGTGACTTGTCATGTCACTCCTCAGTTCGCCGGGGTAGGTGGGGTGAAGCGGCCATCAATAGCGGTCCACCCGCCATCGACCACGATCTGACTGCCGGTGACGAAACTCGCCGCATCACTGGCCAGATAGGTCACCGCACCAACAATTTCGCTCGGCTGCGCCCACCGGGCCAGCGCACTCTTATTGGCGTATGCCTGTTGCCACGCCTCATCGCTTTGGATCGGCTTTGTCAGCGGGGTGTCCACCACTCCGGGGGCTACTGAGTTAAACCGGACGCCCTGCGGCCCAAGCTCAGCGGCAAAGGTGCGGATCAGTTGCAACAAGCCAGCCTTGGTTGCTGCATAGCCACCCTGACCCGGCTCAACAGTCACCGAGCGGATAGAGCCCAAAACGATGAAGGAGCCCACACCTCGTGACGCCATCCGCGGCGCAAAGGCTCGGGCAACGTTAAAGGTGCCACCAAGGTTGATATCGATGACCGAAGCGAACTCATCCGCCGAGTAGTCCAACAGACGCTTGCGCACATTGCGGGCGGCTGTGAGCACCACGATGTCCACATCATGAGCGTGCTCTGCGGCCTGCGCCAGGCTGTCCGGATCAGTGACATCGACGACGCCTGCCTCGTGCTCAGGAGCCGCTTGAAAACTAGCCTGCTCCCGGGCATACACCAGGGCAGACTCTGCGACACTTTGCTGCTGATCAAGGCAGGTGACCCGGGCACCTTGCGCCGCCAACCCAGCCACGACTTCCGCGCCGATGCCACCGCAGCCGATCACGACCGCGTGTTTGCCATCCAGCCGGAACATATTCGCGTAGTCCACCAGGGCAATCCTTCACCAGGCGCACCCTGCTCAGGCGGTGCGCAGTGAGATCAACCTACCCTCAGGATCAGTCAAAAACGATGGTGCGATGTCCGCGCAGGATGATCCGCTGCTCAGCGTGCCAGCGAACGGCCCGCGACAACGCTGCCGCCTCTTGCTCTTGGCCCACGCGCGACAGGTCTGCCGGAGACATCCGGTGGTCAACGCGCCGGAAATCCTGCTCAATGATCGGCCCCTCGTCGAGATCTGCCGTCACATAGTGAGCCGTGGCCCCAATCACTTTCACGCCGCGGTCGTGTGCCTGGGTGTAGGGCTTTGCACCCTTAAAGCTGGGCAGCAGTGAGTGGTGGATATTGATGATGCGCCCCGAATAGTCAGAGCACATCTGCTCCGAGAGCACCTGCATGTAGCGAGCAAGGATGATCGTCTCGGCACCGCTTCGCTCGACCACCTTGCGCAATTTGGCTTCCGCCTCGGGCTTGGTGTCCTTCGTGACGGGGATGTGGTGGAAGTCCACGCCGTGCCACTGGGCGAGCGAACGGAAATCTTCGTGGTTCGACACGATCGCGGCAATTTCGATCCCCAGTTGGCCGGTCCGCACCCGAAAGAGCAGGTCGTTAAGACAATGCCCCATTTTGGAGACCATGATGACGACACGGTGTGGCACGGCTAGGTCACGGACATCCCAGTGCATCGAATACTCAGTGGCCACCGGCTCAAAGGCTGCCTGCAAATCTGCCATCGACAGCGCCGATTCGCCTGCTCGACGCAAGTGCATGCGCAGGTGGAACTCCCCCGCCACATCATCGCCAAACTGCTGGCTATCAACGATCGTCAAGTCTTGGGCGAGCATGGCGCCGGAGACAGCGTGCACGATTCCGACCTGGTCGGGGCACGAAACGGTCAGCACAAACTCGCGCCCAGTGGGCCGGTTGCTGGGGACATGGTCGGTCACGGAAGCAGTCATATCGCGACCAGCATATCTGGGCTGAGCTACCCCTTGAGCCCGCTCGCAAAGGCGTCGCGATAGCCGCGCCAGGTGCCATCTGTGGTCGTGACCGAGGTCGCCGCCAACATGGCTCGCACGATTGCGCGAGTCACCACTCCCCTGAAGCCAGGAGCATTTCGTGGAAGGCCTCGGCGCTGGGTTCGTCGCGCTTGCCGGTGGCCAACCCAAAGAGCGTGTCACCGTCATACATCGTGTGGATAGGGTTGATCGCTCGCGCCATCCCGTCGTGACCACTGCCCGCTAGTCGTGCGGCTTGCGCTTTAGTCAGCGTTGCATCGGTGGCGACGACCCCAATAGTTGTCGCCAGGGTGCGCGGGACTGCGCTCGTCGGATTTGCCCGCGCAGCGGCGACCGCCTGCTCCACTTCCTCTTTGTTGGGCCTGCCCAACTCAACGCCGTCGGGCAGCCCGAGTCCGTCAAGGTCGCCAGGCAACAAATGGCGGGCACCCCACAACTCTCCGGTATGCGGGATGACCGGTGATCCGACCGCGTTCACCACCACGAGGGCGGCCAACGTCGACCCATCGCTCAACGTGACACTGGCCGAGCCAACACCACCCTTCAACCCGCCAGCCTGTGCTCCCGTGCCTGCGCCAACAGAGCCCAATAAGGGGTTTCAGTCGTCGCCGCTGCACTTGCCTTGGCACCAACTCCGCATCCGGCAGCGAAGCAAAATCGCCACCACGACCCAGATCAAAGATGACCGCGGCCGGGACAATCGGCACCACATTACCTTCTGGCCCCACCGGCATCCCGACGCCAGCACGGTGCCGCTCACGCATCACGCCATCGGCGGCCGCCAAGCCAAATGCGCTACCGCCGGAGAGGACGACGGCGTGCGCCCGTTGCACCAAGTTCTTTGGGTCAAGGGCATCAGTCTCGCGGGTGCCTGGCCCGCCGCCACGCACATCGACTCCTGCCACTGCACCGTCGTCGCCAGCGAGGATGACCGTCGTGCCGGTCAACCAGCCTTCGTCGGTCCGCTCGTATTGGCCAACGCTCAGTCCATCGACATCGACAAGTGAATTAGTGGGGCCTGAAATCATGCCGAACCTCGAATCATGCCGAACCTCCATGCAAATAGCGATGGGCGGCGTGTGCGTAGACCTGTGCGCAGGTGACGATCTGTGACACCTCGACCATTTCATTGGCCTGGTGGGCGATCCACTTGCCACCGGGGCCATAAACGACGGTCGGGATGCCCGCGTGAGCGGTCAATATCGTGCCGTCGGTAGCGCCCGGCACGCCGCCATACACAGCCGGCTGACCCGTCACGTCCTCGTGTGCCGAGGCGAGCGCCTGAATCATCGGATCACTGGTCGGGGTGTCCACAGCAGACCGGTTATCAACAACTTGCACCGCGGCCTTGACGCCTGCATCAGCACCCGTCACCGCAGCCAGATCGCTCAATCGCTGGATCAACGCCTCATGCTCAACGCCGGGGACCGTGCGGATATCGAAGCAGGCCAACGCCTGCCCGGGGATCACATTGATCTGGTCAGCGTCGCCAGCACGCATCACCGTTGGGGTCAGATAGACGAAACCAAGATGCTCGTGCTCGCCAAACTCGGCCTGCAACTGCGCTTCCACTCCGGCCACCGCGCTCACATAGTCAGCGACCACCGGTAGCGGGTTGCGCGCATGCTGCGGCATCGCGCCATGTGCCATCGCCCCAGTGAAGGTCACTGCAAGGCGAATCGCGCCCTTGGAGACCGCGCAGATCTCACCTTCTTCGGGCTCGCAGCAGATGGCGCCATCGACTGATCCGGCCAACTCGGTCGCTGCAAAATGCTTGGCCCCGAGCATCAAGCCCTCCTCATCCACCAGAGCGGCCACCACAAGCCGCCCCGGAAAGGCCCAGCGTCGACTAGCGCCTTCGCGGCATAGAGCATGGCGGCGACACCAGACTTCATGTCGGCCGACCCACGCCCACGCAGCCAACCATCAACGACGTCGCCCGCATAGGGTCGAAGGACCAGTCGCCACGGTCGCCTTCAGTGACGACGTCGGTGTGCCCCTCCAACATCAACGTACGCCCGGGGCCTGCGCCACCTTCAAGGACCGCGACCACGTTGGGCCGACCCGGCGCAACGTCGTCAATCACTGGGTCCCAGCCAAACGTCCGCATTTGCTCCGCCACTCGGTCTGCGACCTGTTGCTCTGCGGTGCCTGCGCCCGGGTCATTCACCGAGCGGATCCGCACCAACTCAGCCGTGAAGTCGACAGCGCCATCGGTGTCTACCTGCATACTCACCTCACTGGTTTTGCGCGTCGAGGTCGGGGAAGCGGGCTACCAAATGCCGCGTAGCCCGTCGTCGGCAATGTCCAGCGCTTCACCCCAGCTAAACCAGCGGACTTCCTGCGACTCCCCCTGCGGCGGGTTGGGGTCGGCCGTGCCCGCGTCCAGCACATAGCGCAGGTCCAAGTGGGTATGTCCTCGTCCGCCTTCGTGCACATCCACATGCGCCAGCACTGGCGAGCCCTGGCTATCGACCTCAGCAAACTCCGACTCCAGCCCGGTTTCCTCAGCCGTTTCTCGCAGTGCGGCATCCCAGGGCGTTTCATCGGCATCAATGTGCCCGCCTGGCTGCAGCCAGATCCCCAGCCGCCGGTGCTTGTGCAAGAGCACCCCGCGAGGGCCGATCACCAGCGCAGACCCGGTGAAGTGGATGGGCCCAGACTCCTCGCTAAAGGGAGAATCGAGCAGGTCCCACTCGGCAAAAATCCGATCGAGGCTGACGCGCTCGCGCTCATCGACCGGCACCCGGTCCGTGAGTTGGGTGAAAACGGCCTCTGCCAGCCAGCCTGGGTCTTCAATCACGATTCTCGCCTCCTGCTTGTTGATTAACCTCATCGGCCAAAGCTGCCGCGGTCCGGCCGCTCAGGGCCGCGCTCAGCGTCGGGATCGCAGCGATCAACTGCTTGGTGTATGCGTGTTGTGGGTCAGCAAAAAGCGCCTCGGTGGCGGCGACCTCGACAAACTCCCCGCGTCGCATGACGGCAACTCGGTCACAGACATGGCGAACAACCGACAGGTCATGGCTGACAAAAATCAGGGTGAGGTCGAAGCCTTCAACGACATCATCGATCAAGTTGAGCACCTGAGCGCGCACCGAGACATCTAGTGCGCTGACGGGTTCATCGGCCACCAAGATTTTGGGCTGCGGAGCGAGGGCTCGTGCCACCGAGATGCGCTGACGCTGCCCGCCTGAAAATTGGTGTGGATAGCGGTCGATGGCGTCTTTGGGCAGCCCGACCGCTTCGAGCAAGGTGACTACGCGCTCTTCTCGCTCGTCTGCGGCACTCATTCCGGCGGCAACTAGCGGCTCGGCAATGATGTCGCGCACCCGCATTCGTGGGTCTAGCGAGCTCATCGGGTCCTGAAAAACCAACTGCATGGTCTCGCGCAGCCACTTCAGTTGGCGTGAGCTTTGCCCATCGACGCGTCTGCCCTGCACTTCAATCTGCCCGGACGTTGGCTGGTCTAGACCACTCAGCAGTCGGAGCAAAGTCGACTTACCTGAGCCGGACTCACCAACGATGCCGAGACGCTCACCTGGCGCCACCTCGAGATCAACACCACCGACCGCGCGGACGACTGGCGGCGGCGTGCGCAGCGAGGTTCTGGGCCGTCGAAACTCACGACGCACATCGGTCAGTTTGAGGATGGGCTCAGTCATCGCGTGGCCCCTGCACACGAGCCGAGTCGGCGCCAAGCGGGTGCACGCAGGCATACCCGGCGCCATCGCCGCGCTCATGCCAGGTCGGCACTTCGGTGCAGGTCTCGGTGGCCGCCTCGCAGCGATTGCGGAAGACACAACCATCAGGGAAATATCCTGCTCCCGGCACGGACCCGGCAATAGTTGGCAGCGAACGCCGTTCTCGGCGACTGCCGTCAGGCATGCTCAGGTCAGAAGCTGCCAACAGGCCCTGCGTGGTGGTGTCGGGGCTCGGTGAAGACTCCGGTCACCGGCCCAGCCTCGACGATGCGCCCGCCGTACATCACCACTACTCGCTCGCAGACGGTCGCGACGACGGCTAGGTCGTGGGTGATAAACAACAGCGCCGCATCCCGCTCTTCGACTTGCCGGACGATCAGGTCGAGCACTAGCGCCTGCACAGTGACGTCCAAAGCGGTGGTCGGCTCATCACAAATCAGCAGGTCCGGGCTATTGGCTAAGGCGATAGCCGCGACCACCCGTTGACGCTGGCCGCCGGAAAGCTGGTGCGGATAGGAGCGCGCGACGTTGGCCGGATCAGGCAGGCCCACGCTGTCCAGCAACTCCACCGCTCGTGATTTTGCTGCGGCCTTACTCGGCTCGGTGCCGTGGATGCGCATGACTTCAGCGACCTGCGCACCGACCCGCATCGTTGGGTTGAGCGCAGTCATCGGCTCTTGAAAGATCATCGCCATTTCCGAGCCGCGGATCTTGGCCATCTCTCGCTCAGAGCGCTCCAGCAGGTTGCCTTCGCCCCCGTTGCCCAGCTCGACCGAGCCGGTTGCCCGCACCCCATCGCTGAGCAGCCCCATCACGGCCAAGGCAGTTAAAGATTTGCCGGACCCGGACTCGCCAATCAAGCCAACGCGCTCGCCGGAGTCAATGGTGAAACTGACATCGGCCAGCAGGGTGTGCTGGTCGTTGCTACCCCTAGACCTTGGACGCTGAGCACCGGCACACTCATCAGCGGTCCTCCAACTTCGGGTCGAGATAGTCACGCAAGCCATCACCCAGCAGGTTGAAGCCCAGGACTGACCAAGCAATCGCGATGCCGGGGATCACCACGAGGTGCGGCGCCGAGCGCAGCGTCGATTGCGCTTCATAGAGCATCCGGCCCCACGACGGTTGACCCGTCGGTGTGCCGAGCCCCAATAGGCCAGGGCAGCTTCCGCCAAAATGGCGATCGCAAAGGCCACCGAGGCCTGCACAATCACCAGGCTGGCCACATTCGGCAAGACGTGCCGCACCGCAATAGCGACTGGCCCACGACCAGCGGCCCGCGCGGCAGTCACATATTCAGTGCGCAGCACGCCGAGCGCGCTGGCCCTGGTCACCCGGGCAAACGACGGAATGGTCGCGATGCCGATCGCGACCATGGCGACTGGGTGGATCCGCCGTAAATCGCGGCAAACATAATGGCCAACAGCAGCGCGGGGAAGGCCAGCAAGATGTCGTTGCTCCGCATAATCAATTGGCCAAACCAGCCCGGCGACATCGCCGCCAGGATGCCCAACGGCACACCGATCAGGGCTGCAACCCCCACGGCGACGATGCCCACGAGCAAGGTCGTGCGGGCCCCTAGCAAGATTTGAGTGAAGACATCACGTCGCAGGCGGTCAGTGCCCAACCAAAACTCCGTGTTGGGCCGTTGATAGGCCTCAGTGCTCAGCACTCGCATCGGCGCCTGCGGCGTCCACACCAGCGAGACCGCAGCCATCGCCACAATGACGCCCACTAAAACCGCCCCGACAATCAAGGTGGCATTGATCGGACGGCGCCGAGAACGAGTGATCTCCTGCTCAATAGGTTGTGTCATCGGGCACCAGTCTTTAACCGCGGGTCAATCATCAAATAGAGGGCATCCACGATGAAGTTGATCACCAAAACCGCCACGACCAGCACCATCACGATGCTCTGCACGGTTAACAGTTCACGGTCGGAAACCGAGTCGAGCAGCAACGAACCCAACCCGGGGATGACAAAGACCCGTTCAATGACGACCGCGCCAACAAGCAGAGTTGCCAATTGCAGGCCCATCACGGTGACGACCGGGATCGCGGCATTGCGCGATCCGTGCCGCCACAAGGCCTGCATCGGTGTCAACCCCTTCGCCCGAGCGGTCCGCAAATAGTCTTCACGCAACACATCCAACACCGCGGATCGGACATACCTGGCCAGGACCGAGCCCTGCACCAGGGCTAGCGAGATCGTTGGCAGCACGACTGACTTGGCAAAAAGCACTGGGTCTTCAGCGGGTGCGACCCACCCGCCGGAAGGCACCCAGCGCAGCCGAACGGCGAAGATCGAGATCAGGACAATGCCGGCCAAGAAGGCCGGGATGGCCACGCCAATCTGCGAGGCCGCGGTCAGGACAACCCCATCGGCATGCCGATGCCGCACCGCCATCCAGACGCCGAGCGGGATCGCGATCGCAACAGCAAGCGCCATCGCTAGCCCGACCAGCCACAAGGTGATCAGCAATCGATCGGCGATCTGCGGGCCGATCGCCGCCTTTGAGATGTATTCGATGCCGGGGTCGAGCGTCAGCATCCCGATCGCCCACTCCCAGTACTGCACCGGCAATGGCCGATCCAGACCAAACTGAGTGGTCATGCGCTCAACGGCGCCCTCGCTGGCATTGAGCCCGAGGGCGACGCGGGCGGGGTTGCCAGGCAAAACCTGCATGAAGGCAAATACCACCAGCGAACTGGCCACGACACTCGCGACCAGCACGCCGAAGCGTCGGACCAGCGACAGGATCACGTCAGGTCGTCACTCGCTGCGCGCCAGGTTCGACAACTCAAGCGATTCACCGATCAGGTTGGTCGGGACACCGGTGATGCCAGGCTCGGCCACCATCAAGTTGGGCAGCAAGAACAAGAACTCAGCGGCAGCATCCTCAGAGACCATCGTTGCTGCTTCTTGCATTGCTGCGGTCTGCTCTTCGACGGTGCCTCGGTCGGCGCGCTCCAGGATCTCTTGCAACTCGGGCGTGCCGTAAGCGGTGTAGTAGTCGGGGTTGCCAAAGACGTTGCCCAGGTCGCGAGGCTCGACGTGCGAGACGATCGACATGTCGTAGTCCTGTGCAGTGAAGACCGTCTCAACCCAGGCTGCTGGGAACTCCAACTCATCGACGGTGACGTTGAAGCCAGCGTCTTCGAGCATGGACTCAACGACGGTGCCGCACGCCACCGCATACGGCAGCGAAGGCAGCCGCAAAGCGACGTCAACACCAGTGGCGTCAGCGTCTTCAAGCAGGGCGGCTGCCCGCTCGGTGTCGAACTCATAGTCGCCCGTGCGGTCCTCATACCAAGGGTCTGTGGGTGGGACCATCGAGCCAATAAGCTCGCCTCGCCCGGCCCAGCAGGTGTCCATCAACGCTTGGTTATCGATGGCGTAGCGGGCTGCCTGGCGCACGCGCAGGTCATCAAACGGGGCCCGGCCATTGTTAAACGACAGCACAATCTCGCCGTTGGTGGTGCCCTCAATGATCTGGAAGTCGTCGCCTTCAAACTCGGCTAGCGATTCGGGTGCCTGGACCGTGCCGATCAGGTCAATGGAGCCGGTCAGCATCGCGTTGTTCACCGCGTTGCCGTCGTTGAAATAGCGCAGCGTCACTTCGTTGAAGTAAGGCTCTTCGCCCCAGTAGTCATCGTTGCGATTGAGCACGATCTCGTTGCCGCGGTCCCAACTATCAAAGACAAACGGGCCGGTGCCGATGGCTTCTTCGGCCAGATTGTCGGTCCCGTTTTCGTCAAACATTGCGCCGATGCGTGTTGTCATCGAATACAGCCAGGCGTTGCTCGGTTCGCTCAGCGTCACCGTCAACTCATGATCACCGGTGGCCTCTGCCGACTCCACCACGTCCATCTGCGACTTGAGCGAAATGGTCCAGTCATCTGACTTCACTTGGTTGATTGAAAACACTGCGTCTGCGGCGGTGAAGTCTTCCCCGTTGCTGAACGTCACGCCTTGCTGCAATTGGAAGGTGTAGGCCAGACCGTCATCGCTGACCTCGTATGACTCGGCGAGCGCGGGCAAGATATTGCCCTCTTGGTCAAGGGTCACCAAGGTCTCGTAGACGTTGTCCAACAGCGCCTGCGGGATGGCGGCGCCGTCCACTGTGGTGAAGTCCAGGCTGGCTGGCTCGGCAAAGAGGCCGACGGTGAGTGCGTCCGAGCCGCTGCCGCCGGTGGCCGAACCGCCATCGGTGCTCGCTCCGGCGTTGCATGCGGTCAGGAGAAATGCCCCGGTGAGCGCGAGTCCCATGGTGGTCTTCATCCGCTTCATGCCCATCAGTCTGCCTGCCTTCTTTGCTGAATGAGTGTGCCCTGCCTGCTCAGGGTATGCGGTCGTGTCGGTGCGTGACCATATGCTCGCCATATGTGGACTTCCGAAGGCAAGCCTCCTGAGTTGATTGAGTTCGCTTTGCCGGGCAATGCTCAGCCACACCGACTTGAGCGTTCAACACTCGAGGACGTCGCCGCAGTGGCGGGGGCAGTCCAGTCATCGCTGCCCGAGCTGGAGCCCTTCATGGATTGGGTGCAAGGGACTATGCCGAGTCGGATGCTTTGGTGTTCCTGCAGTTGTCGGAGGACTGGTGGGAGTCCGACAAGGAGTACAACTGGAGCATCCGCACCCCCGACGGCGCCATTGTCGGTATGTGTGGGCTGATGCGTCGCCAAGGTGAAGGCAGCTTGAGGTCGGCTATTGGTTGCGCACCGACGCCACCGGCCAAGGCATCGCGACAGCCGTGACGAAATCTCTGGTCGAGGTAGCGCTGATGGAGCCCAGCGTGCAGTCGGTGTTCCTGCTGCACGCTGAAAACAACCCCGGGTCAGGCAGGATCGCCGAAAAAGTTGGCTTCACCGAGATTGGCCAACAGATCCGGCCAGCTGTTGATCGAGACCGCCTGACCCATGTCTGGGCGATCGGTGACCTTGAGTTTCGCCCGGCCGACCTTGGCGAGGTTGCCAACACGAATAGCCAAACCTCGAGCGGAAACGGCCGAGCCCGGACGGGCTGACCAAGTACGGTGCCAGTATGTCGATGAAGACACCGAGCACTGTTTTGGCCGCACCGGACAAGTTCCGAGGCTCGCTGACGGGCCCAGAAGTAGCCGAAGCAATAGCGGCTGGCGCCCAAGAAGCCCACTGGTCCACGGTGTTGATGCCCCTAGCCGATGGCGGCGAGGGGCTCGTCGAAGCCCTCGGTGGCGCGACGCATACCAGCGAAGTGACTGGGCCCAAGGAGCGATGATCACTGCCGATTGGCGCTTGGGTGATGACGGGGTCGCCGTGATCGAGTCAGCAGCAGCATCCGGTTTGGCCCTGGCTGGTGGAGCCAGTGGCAACGACCCATTGGCCGCCACCAGCACCGGGACCGGCCAACTCATCGTCGACGCAGTTCGGGGTGGGGCACGCAAAATCATTGTCGGACTGGGCGGATCGGCGATGACCGATGGGGCTTTGGTGCGGTCACCGCGGTCTTGGAAGGGCTGGGGCAAACACCCCGCGAGGCGGGCGTTGAGGTCATCGCCGCCTGCGATGTCAGCACCGCCTTCACTGACGCCGCCGCAATCTTTGGCCCGCAAAAGGAGCCAGCGCGCAGGACGTCGTCACGCTGACCACCCGGCTGACCGAACTCCAAGACCACTACGCCCGCGAGTATGGCGTGCGGTTAACCGACGCGCCCGGCGCCGGTGCCGCAGGAGGACTGGGCGGTGGCCTGCTGGCGCTCGGCGCAACTCTGCAACCAGGCTTTGCCCTGGTCGCCGAACACCTCAACTTGGCTGCCGCGATTGAAGGGGCTGACCTCGTCGTGACCGGCGAAGGCGCTCTCGACCTGGAGAGTTTCAACGGCAAAGTGGTCGGCGAGGTCATCGCGTTGGCTCGAGCCGCAGTAAGCCCGTCCTCGTGATCGCCGGAATCATCAAGGATCACCCGACCGCCGCTCAGCAGGACGGCGTGACCTGCGTTGACCTCACGGCACGATTTGGCCCCGCCACCTCTTGGCACCGAACCGCCGAAGCGGTGGGCCAAGTGGTGACGGGGCACTTGAGCGAGTTGGCTACTTAACTTCGCGCTTCATCGAGCGCCAGAAGCCAATCGCGATCGGGATGACGATCCAGATGACGGAGGAGACGGCGATCTTTTGCCATTCTTCGCTCGTCGGCTCCATCCCCATGATCAGCGGCAAGATCGCAGAGTTGACGTCGATCCAGCTCATGAAGGTGGCCAGCGAGGTGATCAAGAAACCCACCAGGGTTAACAGCGTGGGCAGGATGAAGTAGGACACGATCGCCACCGGCGCGTTCATCAGCACAAGACCGAAGGCCGAGCCCAGCAGCATGCTGATCGCCATGGCGGCAAAGAAGCCAAGGACCATCCAGTTGTTGATCTCGAAGTTGGCGTCGACACCGTTGACCATTGACCCCACCCACGACATCGGCGCGGCCAGCAAGAAGATGAAGGTCAACAGGCCCATACCGATCACGAAACTACTGATGATCTTGGCCCAAATGACCCGAGCCCGGCGGGGTTCCAGCGCGAACGTCGTCATCGCCGTCTTCGCTGACCATTCAGAGGTGGCCGCCAAGATCGCAATGATCGGGATCAGCGCCAGGAGCGGCTGACTGGTGTTGTTGAAGAAGGTCATCCAGGTCCAGCTTTCAGCTGGGTCAATGCCAGTCTCCACAAAGATCGTCACGGCCATCACGATGGCTGCGATGGCGGCAACCGCGATCAGCAACCACTGACCAGACCGGGTGTCGAGTTGCTTGCGGAACTCGACACCAAGCAAGGAGGTAAACGGGATGGACTTGATGGGCCCCAAGTCGCTCTGCTTGAGCTCGACTGCTGCCTCGCGGCCTGCCTCGACGGGTGTTCCGGTGCTGGTCTGGGTGCTCATGCTGCGGCCTCCGTGCGGGCGTTGCTTGCGGTCAAGTTCAGGAACATTTCTTCCAAGCCCTGGTTATCACCGGGGCGCAATTCAGAGAGAACGACGCGGTTGTTGGCTGCCAAGACGCCAACGTCGGTCGGCTCTGCCTCCACGTGCAGGCCACCATCGCCAGCGACAGTGAAAGCCAAACCTGCCGAAGTGAGCGCCTCGGTGAGGACATCACTGTTGGGGGTTTTCCCAACGGTGCCGTTCGGTCGCAGCAACTCTTCCTTGGTGCCTCGGGCGACGATCTCGCCATTGCCGATCACCAGAATGTCGTCGGCGATCCGCTCGATCTCATTCAGCAAGTGCGACGAGAGCAACACGGTGCCGCCCTGGTCGGCATAACTGCCGAGCAGCGAGCGCATCCAGCGAATACCGGCCGGGTCCAACCCGTTGGCCGGCTCATCCAAGATGAGGACCCGCGGGTCGCCCATCAGTGCGTTGGCCAAACCAAGGCGCTGGCGCATACCCAGGAGTAGTTGCCCAAGCGGCGCTTACCCTCCTTTTGGGTCAGGCCCACGACATCCATCATGTGATCGACGCGCTTGGCCGGCAGGCCCATTGTCTTGGCACTGATCATCAGCACCTCGCGGCCAGTGCGGCCGTTGTGTTGGGCCGAGGCATCCAGCAGCACACCAACGTGGCGGCCGGGGTTAACCAACTCTTTGAAGGGCTTGCCCAGCACGGTGGCGGTGCCCGAGGTGGCCGGGGTGAGGCCAGTCAGGACACGCATCGTGGTGGACTTGCCAGCGCCGTTCGGCCCGAGGAACCCGGTCACGCGACCCGGCTCAGCCGTAAAGCTCACATTGTTGACTGCGGTGAAGTCGCCATAGCGGCGAACCAGGTTCTGTGTGGTGATCATGGATTAACCATCTCTGGTCAATGGGGTCGCCCACATCGGCCAGACGGCTAGACCTAGGTCATCCTTTTGGTTGATCTTTGGGTATGACGCCGCCTCGGGTGGCATGTCAGCCGTAGAGTCAGCGTTATGCGCACCACGTTCAAACCCCTGCCTTGGTGGGCAGAGGCCTGGCGGCTGGGTCTCATTGGTTTCTTAGCGTTCGTGTTTGTCGTGCTGCTGGTCGGAGTCGGGCCTGCGCTCAGCCCAGACGGTGAAATTACCGCTCAAGGTTGGTTGGCCTTCACCGAACCGATTCTTGGCTTGGCCTCGTTGGCGCTGGTCCTTTGGCGTCGGCGTTGGCCCGTCGTCGTGGCCATCCTCATCAGCGTGGCCAGTGCCTTCTCTGTGGCTGCTGGCATCATCTCGACGCTGGCGATCGTTTCGCTGGGCACTCGACGGCAGTGGCGCGAGATTCTCATCGTGGCACCGTTCTACATGGCCGCGGGGCAAGCCTTTGATCGGCTTGACCCGCTGGCTATGGGTTCAACTCCACTCACCACGGCGGTCATGGGGCTGGCCGTCTACATCGCCATGGTCAGTATCGGCGCCTACATCGGCGCGCGCCGAGACTCGGCCAACCTTCTCCTGCAGCGGGCCGAGAGTGCTGAGAAGGAACTGGCCAGTCGCGCCGCTCGGGCTCGCGCCGATGAGCGGGCACGGATTGCTCGCGAGATGCACGACACCCTGGCCCACCGGATCTCTCTCATCGCTGTGCACGCCGGAGCACTGTCATACCGCGATGATTTGCCCCCAGCCCAGGTTAAAGAGACAGCCCAGCTCTTGCGGGACAACGCCGATCAGGCGGTGCGCGAGCTGCGCGACGTGCTGGGCATTTTGCGTGGCAGCGATGAGCCCGGTCAGGCTCACACACCCCAAAACTCAATTGCCGATCTGCCCGATCTCATCGCCGAGGTGCAATCCAGTGGCACGAGCGTGACGCTGAGCATGAGCTTTGACCACCGGTCGACACGATGGCCCCGAGCACCGGCCGCCATACCTATCGCGTCGTCCAAGAAGCACTGACCAACGCCCGCAAACACGCCCCCGGCATGCCGGTCGCTGTCGCGCTCTCTGGAGGGCGTGAATACGGTCTGGCGTTCAAAATCACCAGTGATGCGGCGCCGTACGGAGACGAAGGTGACCTACCGGAATCCTCCGGTATGGGCCTGCTGGGCCTTACCGAGCGCGTCGAGTTAGCGGGCGGCAAGTTAGCCCACGGCACCGACCGAGCTGGCCGGTTCGTGGTGCATGGCCGATTGCCCTGGGAGGGCCGCGACGATGAGTGAAGCCAAGATCCGAGTCGCGCTAGTTGATGACGACAACCTGGTCCGGATGGGCCTGGAGTTGGTGCTCGGCGGCAGCCGGACATCGAGATTGTCGGGCAAGCAGCCGACGGTCGCGCCGGTGTTGACCTGGTCGCCGAAACTAGGCCTGACGTGGTGCTGATGGATATCCGGATGCCGGTGCTGGACGGCATCGCAGCCACCACGCTGATCGCCCGCGACCACCCTGATACCGCCGTCATCGTGCTGACCACCTTTGACACCGACGACATGGTGATCGCCGCATTGCGGGAGGGCGCTAGTGGCTTTTTGCTCAAGAGCACCCGGCCCGAGAAACTCGTTGCGGCCATTCGCGGTGTTGCCGCGGGCGAGCCTGTCTTGTCCCCCTCGGTCACCGCCTTGCTGATGAGCCGGGTCAGTGAGCCTGACCCGGCCCCCAATCCCGCGCAGTCCGCAGCCGAAAAGCGGCTAGCTGGGCTCACCGAACGCGAGCGTGAGGTGGCGATTGCGATGGGGCGCGGGGATAGCAACGCGGAGATCGCTAAAGCTCTCTTTATGAGCGTCCCGACCGTCAAAACCCACGTGTCACGAGTCCTGACGAAGTTGCACGTAGACAACAGGACCCAGGTCGCGCTGCTGGTCCATGACGCCGGGCTTACGATGTGATTAGTACCAGTCAGTAACTGATCTGTTGGCGATTCACAATGAGGTGCATATGAGCCACTACAAGAGCAACGTGCGAGACATTGAGTTCAACCTGTTTGAGGTTTTTGGTCGCGGCCAAGTCATGGGCCAAGCCCCGTATGACGACATTGACGAAGAAACCGCGCGCGACATCCTGTCTCAAGTGGCACGGCTTGCCGAGAACGAAGTCGGTTCGAGCCTGCTGGAGTCCGACCGCACTCCCCCGTCTTTGACCCAGACAACGGCACCGTCACGATGCCTGCGTCATTCATCGACTCCTACCAGTCCTATGTGGACTCTGAGTGGTGGCGCCTGGAGTTGTCCCCCTCACTCGGTGGCACGGCTGCCCCGCCGTCACTGAGTTGGGCCACCGCCGAGATGATCTTGGGTGCCAACCCGGCAATCAAAATGTTCTCCGCTGGCTACACCTTCGCCGAGGTGCTGCACCGCCTCGGGACCGATGAGCAAAAGCACCTGTCGGAGTTGATGGTCGAGCGCGGTTGGGGCGCCACGATGGTGCTCACCGAGCCGGATGCTGGCTCCGATGTGGGCGCTGGCCGGGCCAAAGCCGTGCAGGCTGAAGACGGCTCCTGGCACATCACCGGCGTCAAGCGCTTCATCACCTCTGGTGTTGCCCCGTTCTATGAGAACGTCATCCACTTTGTCCTGGCACGCCCCGAGGGCGCTGGTGCGGGCACCAAAGGCCTTTCGCTCTTCATCATCCCGCAGCACACCTATGACCCCGAGACCGGCGAGTTGGGTGCTGAGAACGGGGTCCAGGTCAGCAACATTGAGCACAAAATGGGTCTCAAGATTTCCACCACCTGCGAGTTGCGATTCGGCGAGGAAATCCCCGCCGTTGGCACCCTGGTCGGTGAGGTCCATGACGGCATTAACCAGATGTTCCGGATCATCGAATACGCACGCATGCTGGTCGGGACGAAGGCCATCGCAACCCTATCGACCGGTTATTTGAACGCCCTCGACTACGCCAAGATCCGAGTCCAAGGCGCCGACCTCACCGAGTCGACCAACAAGAGCGCACCACGGGTCACGATCACCCATCACCCCGATGTGCGCCGCTCACTCATGCTGCAGAAGTCGTATGCCGAGGGATTGCGGGCGTTGATGCTCTTCACTGCGACCTTCCAAGACTCGGTGAATGCGGCTCAAAGCGCGACCGGGCACGAGGACTTGGGAGGCGATAAGGAAGCCGAGTTGGCCGCCAGGGTCAACGATTTCCTGTTGCCCCTGGTTAAGGGTTGCGGCTCCGAACGCGCCTGGGTGCTGTTGGGGACCGAGTCACTGCAGACCTTTGGTGGCTCTGGCTTTTGCAGGACTACCCGATTGAGCAATACGTCCGGGATGCCAAGATCGACAGCCTCTATGAAGGCACGACCGCCATCCAGGGGTTGGACTTCTTTAACCGCAAGATTTTGCGGGACAAGGGTGTGGCCTTGGGTCATCTAGCGAAGCAGATCGCGGCGACCTGCCAGGGTGGTTCCCCCGGCGATGGTTTAACTGGCGAGCGGGGCTACTTGGCCAGCTCGCTGGGCCACGTCCAGGCGATGGTCGAATATTTGAGCGCCCAGGCGATGGCCAGTCGGGAAAATCCGAAGGCGATCTATCTGGTCGGCCAGCACACCACGCGGTTGTTGCTCGCCACCGGAGACCTGCTTATCGGATGGCTGTTGCTGCGTCAGGCCGAGGTTGCTCAGGCCGCCTTGGATGCCGACCCAGACGGCAAGGACGCAAACTTCTATGCCGGCAAGGTCGCCGCGGCTAAGTTCTTTGCGCACAACGTCCTGCCTCGGCTTAGCTCAGACCGGGCCGTGATGATGGCCGCCGACAACTCGCTGATGGAGTTGCCAGAGGCCGCCTTCTAGCCTGCTAGCTCAGTAGCCCTGGTCGTCGTAGCGAGTCTGATCGTTGCCCGGCCGGGGCTGCTGATAGCCGCCTTGGGACTGGTCATAACCGCCATAGTTGGTCGGCGCCTGGCCACCCTGCTGGTCATAGCGAGGGTCATATTGTGGCTGCGCGCGGTTGTCATAGACCTGCCGCACCGTCGTCTTGCGGCTCTGGCCATTCATGATCAACGAGCCAATCATCGCCAAAACACCGGCGACCATCAGAATGTTGCCGACGACGTACAAGTTGATCCAGGAACGTCCACGTTCAAGGCGAAACGCAAAATGGCGCCAGCCACGAACATGAAAATACCGATTCCGATTCCCATGGAAATCCTTCCGTGGAATGTAGTCAGGCCAGCCTACGCCTGTTAAATACGGGGATTGCGAGGCATTTCGTCATACCTCGGGTCATACTTCGGCTGCCCGTCGTCATACACCTGACGAACCGTGGTTTTGCGGTTTTGGGCGTTCATGATCAACGAGGCCACCAGATACATGGCGCCCGCGATCATCAAGATATTGCCAACGACGGTCAAATCAATCCAAGCGACGTTGACCTCCAGAGCCAGGCCCAAGATAGCGCCCACTACGAACAAAAAGATGCCGAATCCGATACCCATTTCGTGTCCTTTCAGAGTTGTCTGTCGGTTAAGACAGGGAATCGCTCGCGCCATGCATCAACATCATCTGGGTCGATCTGCACCGACAGCACTTCTTCGTCGGTGCCAGCTTCGGCCAAGACCTCGCCCTGAGGATCAATGATCGCGCTGTGTCCGCCCATTGTTGTTCCAGCATGAGTGCCAGCGGTGTTACACGCCACCACAAACGCTTGATTCTCGATGGCGCGGGCTCGTAGCAGCGTGCGCCAGGCTTCGACGCGAGCGAGCGGCCAGGCTGCCGGGATGACAAACATCTGGGCTCCGAGGTCGACCTGCACCCGGTATAACTCGGGGAAACGCAGGTCATAGCAGGTCGACAAACCGACGGTCAGTTCGTCCATTGGCGCAGGCAAGTCGGTGACGACGACGTCCGCACCAGCCTCCATCAGTGCCGGTTCACCCTCGCCAAAACCAAAACGGTGGATCTTGCGGTATGTCGCTTCGATCTCCCCGTCTGGTCCCAGCACGACGCTGGTGTTCCAGATGCCTCGACCTTCAACGCCAGTCTCAGTGGGGTGATGTTCCACCACCGATCCGGTATGCAGGACGACGCCGGTGTCGCGGGCCACCTCGGCTAGCGCTTGGGTGACTTCGCCATCGACCTGCTGCTCGCGCTCACCCCACGATCGGTAGTCGAAGCCGCCGGCACTCCATAGCTCTGGCAGGACAACAAGGTCGTGATCGGCGTTCGCTCGCACCAACCCAGCCACCCGCTCGGTGCGCTGAGCGACCGACTCGTCATCGCCATACCCCAGTTGGATCACGCAGATTCTCATGGCGACATCCTCTTCAGTTGTTCGTTGTATGCGGCCAACTCGGCATCGTCGTCGCGATCAGCCTGACGGTCGGTCCGCTTGGCTTCGCGCTCGTCGGAGGCGAGCCAGTCTTTGGTCACCAAGAGCGCAAGCACCATGGTGGGCAACTCGCCGATGCCCCAGGCGATAGTGCCGCCCAGTTGCTGGTCGACGAGCAAGTCATCAACCCAGGCAATGTCGATGGTTTTGAAGAACTCTGGGGCTAGCAGCCAGGTGCCCTGCATCAGCGCCAAGCCAAAGAAGGCGTGGGCGGCCAGCGTGGCCAGCAAGACGATGAGGCGCAGCGGCGCGGGCCATTTGGCGGGGCCGGGATCGGTGCCGATCAGCGACCAGACAAAGGTGTAGCCCACTAGCAAGAAGTGGAAGGTCATCAGAATGTGGCCGGTATGCGTGCGCAGCGCCAACTCCAGCGCGCCGCTCAATAGAAGCCGACGAGGCTGCCAAAGAACAGCACACCAGCGACCACTGGGTTGGCGATGAAGGCTGCATAGCGGGAGTGCACGACCGCCAGCAACACTTCGCGGGCGCCCAGTGTTCTGTCTTTGCGCTTGGGCAGCGTGCGCAGCGCCAAGGTGATGGGGGTGCCAAGGACCAGGAAAATGGGCACGGCCATCATCAACGCCATGTGCATCACCATGTGCATCGAAAACAGCACTCGGCCATAGACCCCAGGAGCGCCGTTGGTGATGTAGATGAAGATCAGCCAGCCGATCATCCACAGGATGGTCGCGCTCATGGACCAACGATCCCCGCGGCGGCGCATCTTGATGACGCCAGCCAGATAGAGGCCCATGGCAAAAGCGCGGTCAGCAAGAAGAGCCAGTTCAACTCCCACACGGTCAGCCACGACGAAGCCTCAAGTGGTGGGGGTGATCGGAAGCCAGTCAGCGCAAAGGCCGGATCGCTGAGCCCAGACTCATCGAGCAGTGGTGGAGGCGTGCGGCTCAGCGTGACGGCCACACCAATCGCGGCACCCATCACCACAATCTCTGAGGTGGCCAGACGGGCAAACGCGCCCGGCTTGTCGACGCCGCGATCAATGATGCGGCGACGCTGGGTCCAGCCAAACCAGCCCAGGACGGCCATCAGCGCTGTCTTGGCAAAGATCAGCAACCAATAGGAGCTGCCGAGGTCGGACCAATCGTCCGCAGACTGCAGGGCAAACAGCACACCAGAGAAGCCCACGGCGATGAAGCACCACAGCGCCATCGTTGAATAGCGCTCCACCGTGACCTTGAGCGCCTTGCCCAGTTGGGGGCGCAGCATCAGCAGGGCGATCAGGCCACCGGCCCACAGGGTCACGCCCAGCAGGTGCAAGCCAAGGGCAGTGACTGCCGTTTCGTGGCCCTCGGCATCGCCAGAGTGACCGGTGTAGGCGACCGGCATCAACGCTCCGACGGCCAAAGCGCCCGCCCAGGCCAGTCCGTTGCGAGTGCGAACGCTGCCGGCCATCAGCACCACGCCGATGACCAGGATGACCTCAATCAACTGGTAGCGAAAGAGGTCGATTGCCAGCACGTTGACAAAGAAGTTGTCGATGAAACCTGGCGTGCTCAGCGCCTGGCCAGAGCCTTCAGCGAACGAGAAGACCAACTTCACGGCGGCGGCGAGCGCCCAAACAATGGCGGTCAAAGCTGCTGCACGGGCCGCTGACTCGCGGCGATGTGAGTGCCGACCCTCTGGCACCAGGAAGCCACCAACAACCAGCAAGCCAACCGTGACGGCTGCCGCAGCATCGTGCAACACTCCAACCACAATCATCCCCCAGCGGACCAAGGGGCCAACATCGCCGAGCAGCAACTCAGCGGTCGCACCACTCCACGCGGCGAGCGGCAGGGCTAACGTCAGTGCAGACGCGACGAGGACTGCGACCGGCAACCACCGCATACCTGGCGGGTTGGAGGTCTCAGCCGAGTTCGGCTGTTGAGTCAGTGTGGCCACACCTTCATCGTAGAGACCGAATCTGAATCAGTTATCACTGCGTCCAGGGCACCAATTGACACAACCCACTCAAAATACGCCCATAACTGCCACACCTGGATAGGCTGCCCATCATGACGATTAACCCGTCCCCACCCACCGAGCTTGTTGATCTCGTCGAGGCCTACCGGCTGGCGTTGCGCTCATTTCTCGATGTGGGGCATGGGGTGTCTGCTGACGGCTATCTTGAGCAAACCTGCTGCCCTGGGTGGACCGTGCACGATCAGATCTCGCACATCGCCTCGTTGGAGGACTACTTTGACGGCGGTGAATACCCCGAGGTCGAGTTGCCGAATACAGAGCACGTGAACTCAGACTTCGCCCGCTTCGTCGAGTATGGCGTGCAGGCCCGGCGCGCTACCCCCACCAGCGAGGTGCTGGCGGAGTTAGAAACGCTCCTTCACAACCGGATATCCACGCTGACTAACCCGGACCTCACGCTGGAATCGATGGTCCGCGGCCCGGGCGGCCGGGAGATCACCCTGGGTGACCTGCTGGGCCGCCGCCTCGTTGACCTGTTTGTCCATGAGCAAGACATCCGGGAAGCGATCGGCCGCATCGGCAACCTCGACAGCCCCGCTGCCGCTCATTTCATGCACCGCATCGTCGATGCGTTCCCCATCGTTGTGCCCAAGCGGCTCGACCTGCCCGCCGGCGTCTCTGTCATTGTCGAGAGCACCGGCCCGGTGACTGGTCGGGTCGGTGTGCGGATGGCCCACGACGAGGACGAAAATGTCGTGGCCCACCCGCTCTTTACCGGCGATGGCGTGACAGCTGCGACTGACTTGGCTGACCAGGGCACCCACCCTGACCAGGAAGTCCGCACCGTCACGATCAGTATGTCGACAGATGCCCTCACCCGACGCGCTGCGGGCCGCCGTTCCACAGCAGACACTGCCTACCGAGTCGTGGGCGATGAGGACATCGCTGAGCGGGTGCTGAGCGCTCTGACGATCATTCGCTGAGCGCCCAGCCACCCTGCCGGCCTCAGCTGTAGCTGGCCAGGCTTTCGAACTTGGGTTGAGAGGCTTCGTCGGCCACGGCTGCAGCACCAACCGAAGCGGCCACCTTGAGCGCGTCTTCGTGTGACTGTCCCTGCAGCAGCGCCAGCGTTAGCGCCGCGCAGAACGAGTCGCCAGCACCAACAGAGTTGACGGCCTTGGCCTTAACGGCAGGCACCTCAGCGGTGACTTCGCCGTTGACGACCATGGTTGCCCCTTGGAGCCATAGGTGACACAGACCAACGGGTGGTCCTTCAGCGCCGGGATCAACTCATATTCGGTCTCGTTGACAATCACCAAGTCTGCGCGGTCAAACACCTCCTGAGCCAACTCGACCGCAGGGGCGGCGTTGATGGCATAGAACCCCTTGGCCTTAGCTGCCAACTCAACGGCCAACTCCATCGAGGTCTCGAGTTGGGTGAGCACGGCCTCGTCCTCAGCAAACTCGATCCCTTCGAGCGTTGCGTCCGCGTTGGCCCCCGGGCAGACTGCGATCTGGTTTTCGCTCTCGGCGTCCACCACGATCAAGGCGGTGCCGGTGGCCTCTGAGCTCGTCGTGATCCCAGAAATATCGACCCCAGCCTCGCTGAGCGCTTCCTTCATCCAGGTGCCCGTGTCATCGTCGCCAACCGCGCCAATCATCCGGACCTGACCGCCAAGGCGAGCCGCCGCAGCAGCCTGGTTGGCCCCCTTGCCGCCAGGCTCACGACGCAACGTGCCGCCGCCAATCGTCTCGCCGGGTCCAGGCAATCGCTCGGTCACGGCAGTGATGTCGGCGTTGATGCTGCCAACAACGGTCAACCGGGTCTGGGGCTGGCTCATCGGCGTTGCTCTCCACTTCGTTGGGGGTGTCGATTAGTGGCCCAGCCTAGCGCTAGCCTGCTGGGTGAGAACATGCCCTTTATCAACGGAGACTCAACGATGACTTCCCCGATCGCCTTCCCGTCTACTTCGACATCGACACCGGTGTTGACGACGCCCTTGCCCTGGCTTATCTGCTGGCCTCCCCGAAGCCGACATTCTGGGCATCGGCACGGTCAGCGGCAACATCGACGCTGAGCAGGCAGCCGTCAACACCATGAACTTGCTGGGTTTGGCTAGCCGCACAGAGATTCCGGTGGCGATTGGCGCTCACGATCCGATTGCTGGGTCCTACAACGGCGGCGCACCACACGTGCACGGCAACAACGGGATCGGCGACATCGAGATCCCGGATGCAGGTTTGTCCGCGGTGGAAGAAACCGCCGCCGAGATGATGATCCGCCTCTCACACGAGCGTTCCGGCGAATTGGTCATCATCGCAGTCGGCCCGCTGACCAACCTTGGCGTCGCGCTGGAGCAAGACCCCACGCTGCCCAGCCGGGTCAAGGAAGTTGTCGTGATGGGCGGCGCAGCCAAGGTCCCCGGCAACCTTTCCCCTGTCGGCGAAGCCAACATTTACAACGACCCCGAGGCCGCAGCGGCCGTCGTGGACGCTGACTGGGACGTTGTTTTGGTCCCGCTCGACATCACTCTTGAGCACGTCGTCGAGGAGTCCGACCGCATCGCGTTGCTGCAGTCGCCCTCGGAGCTCAACCAGGCGCTGGGCAAGATCATGGAGCACTACTACAGCTTCTATGTCGCTGAGTATGGCCGTCCCAGCAGCGCCTTGCACGACCCGCTGGCCGTGGCGCTGGCTTTGGGCACGATCAAGGCCACGTTGGCTCCGGCCGTGCACACCGTCGTTGATGCCACCCACGGCCCAGGCCGCGGACAGACCATTTGTGACCTGCGTGGCCAGCGTCTTGGCCCGGTGGACCAGGACGGCGCTCGCACCCGGGTGGTCCTCGAAACCGACCGCCCCTTGGCTGGTCACATGATGGAGCGGTTGCTCCTCAACAAGTAGTCCACCCGCAGTCGCGAACACTGCAAACAGCGAGCGCGGTCGGGCCAAGTTGGCCCGACCGCGCTCTTTGCTGTAATCCGATCTTTGCCTTTACCGCGCTCTGTCGTGAATCAGCAGAGAAACAACGAAGGTCAGCACGATGGCTCCCGAAGCAACCACCAGCCACAAGCCCGGCGCCCAATCCAGCACCAACAGGCCAACCGCACCAACACCAGCGACAACCATCGCCGCCTGTCCAGCCTGCTTGGTTGCGGTGTAGTGCACCATCCGCTCGGCGCCGTCGGCCTCTTGGCCAGACACCAAGCGAGCCGTCGGCGTCAGACGCATCGAGACGTCCTGCAGCAGCGCATACCCAATCAGCACCCCAGCGCTAATCAAGGCTCCTTGGGGTTGCCCGGGATAGCCCAAACACCAGCACCACGACGGCGGCCGCGAAGCAGAGCGCGATAAAGATGCGGTGCTTCAGTGGCATCTTGCGGCGCGGCTGGGCTTCGCCGCGGCCTTGGGCTGGGCCGGAGTATTGTCAGCCATCGCTCAGCCCCACACCAACGCACGGCTCGGGTCTGACATCAGGGCAGCCAGGTCAGCCAAGAACTTCGATCCCAACTCACCATCAATCAGTCGGTGGTCAAACGACATCGACAACTGAGTGATCCAGCGCGGCACAATCTCGTCCTCGCCAGCAGCGTTAGTGACCACCCACGGTTGCTTGCGAATCGCGCCAAAGCAGACGATGGCCGACTCACCGGGGTTGATGATCGGCGTGCCCGTGTCGATGCCAAAGACACCAACGTTGGTGATCGTGATGGTGCCGCCAGACATGTCGGCGGGCTGGGTGCGCCCTGACTTCGCCGTCGAGATCAGTTCACCCAGCGCATCCGCCATCTCGCGCAGGTTCATCTGGTCTGCGTCCTTGATGTTGGGCACGATCAGACCACGAGGGTAGCCGCAGCGATCCCAAGGTTCACGTAGTGGCGCTGCACGATCTCTTGCGCCTGCTCATCCCAGACAGCATTGACGCCCGGGTTTCGCTTCAACGCCACCGTCATCGCCTTGGCCAGCACCAGCAATGGGCTGACCTTGATGTCGCGGAACTCGCGATCACCCTTTAGCCGCTCCACCAATTCCATCGTGGCGGTGGCATCAATGGTGATGAATTCGGTGACGTGCGGCGCGGTGAAGGCCGAAGCCACCATCGCGTTGGCCGTCATCTTGCGCACGCCCTTAACCGGGGTACGCGTCTCGCGCTGACCGTCCGAGCGCGCGATGGCTGGTGCCGAGGGACGAGACGGGGCCTCGTTCGCCTGAGCCTCGTTCGCCTGAACCTCGTCTGCTCCAGCCTTTGCGCCGCCAGCCAAGAACGCATCAACATCGCTGCGCATGATGACGCCATCTTCGCGGGTCGCAGTGACCTCGTTGATGTCGACGCCCTGCTGCTTGGCATACTTGCGCACCGGCGGCTTGGCCTTCGACTTCACCACGACGGGCTCTGGCTCAGGCTCGGCTTCGGCTGGCAGTGCCGTGCTCTTGCGACGACGGCGAGCCGTGGAGCCCTCCGACGCGCCATAGCCGACCAGGATGGCCTCACGCTTGGGGGCTTCGCCCTTGGCAACCGGCTCGTCCGGCGCACTGGGCCCATCAGACCCATCGTCAATGTCGATGATGGGGGTGCCAACTTCAATGGTGTCGCCCTCAGCGACGAGCAGCGCCCGCACCGTCCCGTCATACGGGATCGGCAGTTCAACCAGCGACTTGGCGGTCTCTACTTCAACCACGATGTCGTTGGTGGTGACCTGGTCGCCTTCTTTGACCTTCCAGGTGACGATCTCTGCTTCGACCAGGCCTTCGCCGGGGTCGGGGAGTTTAAATTGCGGCACGATAACTCCAGTCTCAGTGGGCCATCAGGGTGTCGACCCCGTGCAAAATACGGTCAAGGTCGGGCAAGAATTGCTCTTCGTGACGGCTGGGCGGGTAGGGATGTTGTATCCGCCGACGCGCAGCACCGGGGCTTCTAGGTTGTAAAGCACTCCTGCTGCACGAGGGCCGCCAACTCGGCGCTCATCCCGACAAACGTCTGTGCCTCATTGGCCACCATGCAGCGACCGGTCTTGTTCACCGAGGCCACGATGGTGTCCACATCCAGCGGCGACAAGGACCGCAGATCAACGACCTCCATCGACGGCCCGCCGTCCTGAGCGCTGGCCTGAGCGGCCGCGAGCGCCACCTTGGTCATCGGCCCATAGGTCAGCACGGTCACGTCGTGGCCGGGCGCCCGAACCACAGCTTCATGCAGGTCATAGGGCGCTTCTTCGCCCATCTCGATGAATCCGCGCTCGTGATAGCGGCGCTTGGGCTCATAAAAGATCACCGGGTCATCACTGGCAATCGCCTGCTGCATCATCCAGTAGGCGTCTTCTGGCGTTGAGCAGGTGACAACCCGCAACCCAGCGGTATGCGCAAAGTAGGCCTCGTTGGACTCGCTGTGGTGTTCGACCGCACCGATGCCGCCGCCATACGGGATGCGGATAACCAACGGCACTCGCAACTTGCCGAGTGAGCGGTTGTGCATCTTGGCGACTTGGCTGACGATCTGGTCAAACGCTGGATAGACAAAGCCATCAAACTGGATCTCGACAACCGGCCGATAGCCGCGCAGGGCCAAGCCAACAGCCGTGCCGAGGATGCCCGCTTCAGCCAGCGGCGTGTCGACAACTCGGTCCTCACCGAAGTCCTTTGCAGACCCTCGGTGATCCGGAAAACACCACCGAGTTTGCCGACGTCTTCGCCCATCAGCAGCACCTTGGGGTCTGCTTCCATGGCTGCGCGCATGCCAGCGGTCAGGGCCTTGGCGATCGTCATCTTCTGTTCAGTCATCGTCAAACCCCGCTTGGTAGGCCGCGAACTCGGCTGCTTCGCGCTCAATGAGCGGGTGCGGCTCGGCGTAGGCGTGCGCGAACATCTCTTCGTGTGGTGGGTTGGGCATCTGCTGGCAACTGCGCCGCAACTTCGCGGCCAGGTCCGATGCTTCCGCGTCGATCCCGGCGATCCACTCATCATCAATCACCCCGCGCTCAAGCAGGTGCTTGCGCATCCGGTCGATCGGGTCCTTGGCGCGCCAGAGGTCGACTTCTTCGTTGATGCGATATTTCGTCGGGTCATCCGAGCTGGTGTGGGCCCCCATCCGATAGGTGAAGGCCTCAATCAACGTCGGTCCATCTCCGCCGCGAGCACGATCCAGCGCCGCCTTGCTGACGGCCAGACATGCGATGACGTCATTGCCATCGACGCGCACGCCCGGCAAGCCGAAGCCATCAGCCCTGCGATAGGGCGGGATGGTGAACTGCCGGTCATTGGGCTCAGAGATAGCCCAGTGGTTGTTTTGCACATAGAAAACGACAGGTGCTTGGGTGACCGCCGCAAAAACGAGGGCTTCGTTGTAGTCGCCCTGCGCGGTGCCGCCGTCGCCGGTGAAGGCCATCGCGGCCGTGTCGCGGTCCGGGTCACCAGTGCCAACATCGCCGTCGCGCTGGATGCCCATTGCATACCCCGTGGCATGCAGCATCTGGTTGCCGATGACGATCGTGTAGAGGTGGAAGTTGTTCTCGTTCGAGTCCCAGCCACCGTGGTTGACGCCGCGATACATGCCCAACAAGTTGATCGGGTCAACGCCCTTGCACCAGGCCACGCCGTGCTCGCGATAGCCGGGGAAGGCATAGTCCTGAGTCCGCATCGCCCGACCGGCACCGACTTGGGCTGCCTCTTGGCCCAGCAGTGAAGGCCACAACCCAACTCACCTTGGCGTTGCAAAGCAAAGCCTTCGGAGTCGACCCGGCGCACCAGGATCAGGTCTCGCAGCAGTCCCCGCAGCTCATCATCAGTCAGCGCATCGGCATACTCCGCGTACACCTTGTTGGTGTCCGTGATCGGAACCCGGTTGCCCTCGGCATCCAGGAACTGCACCATGTCTGGGCCGCCATCAGTGACATCTCGCACTGGGGGCTCATGCGCTGCGACGTCGTTGTCGCTCACGATTGAACTCCTTTGTCTCGTTGAACCCTGCTCACGCTATCGCGGAAGTCTGACGCCACGTGGATGAGGAGGTCGTTGGCCTCCGGCTCGCCAATCGTGGCGCGCACGCCCTCCCCGGCAAACGGTCGAACGGTCAACCCCTTTTCTGCTGCGGCAGCAGCAGTCGAGGGCGGCATCGCCGAGCGGGAACCAAACGAAGTTGGCTTGGGTCGCGGGAATCGTCCAGCCCTGCTCCAACAGCGCCGCTCGCACCCGGTCGCGCTCGACGACGAGCGAGTCAACGCGCTCTTGCAATTCGTCGAATGCATCCAGGCTGGCGATCGCGGCCTGTTGCGCCAGGTCGCTAACCCCGAACGGGGTGGCTGCCTTGCGCAGTGCCGTGGCAACTTCCACCGGCGCCACCGCATACCCAATCCGCAGGCCAGCGAGCCCGTAAGCCTTGGAGAAGGTCCGCAGCACGGCCACGTTGGGATAGTCAGCGGCCAGAGCGAGCGCGTCCGGAGCCTCAGGGTCGGTGTTGAACTCCAGGTAGGCCTCATCAATCACCACCAGCGTCTCGCTGGGCACCTCAGCTAAGGTCGCGCAGCGCAGCGCCGGAGATCGAGGGGCCGGTCGGGTTGTTGGGCGTGCAGATCAGCACCAGTCGGGTGCGGGCACTGATCGCGGCCGCCATCGCCTCCAAGTCGTGCTCAGCCGCGTCGGTGAGCGGCACCGCCACGCTGGTCGCGCCGGCCAGCGCCGCAATGATCGGGTATGCCTCAAACGAGCGCCACGCGTAGACCACCTCATCGCCTGGCTCGCAGGTGATCATCATCAGTTGCCCCAGCACGCCGACGCTGCCGGTGCCGGTGGCCACCCGCTCAGACGCGACGTTAAACCGTTGCGCGATCGCCTCGGTGAGTGCCGTGACGGCCATGTCCGGGTAGCGGTTGACCTGCTGGGCCGCCGTGGTGATCGCCTCGAGCACCGAGGGCAGCGGCGGGTAGGGATTCTCGTTAGAACTGATCTTGTAGGAAGGCCCACCAGCAGGCCCACTGGCTGGCTTGCCCGGTTTGTAAGCAGGGACCGCGGCCAAAGTGCCTCGGAGTCGCACGGTGGCTGGCTGTTGCTGCGGGTCCTCGTTCATACACGCAGGCTAACGCCGAGTCATACGGTCTGCGCACAGGCACTCATGTAAACCTGGTGGCATGAACTTCATTCTCCGCCTCGTGATTGCTGCAGTTGCCGTCTGGGTTGCTGCGTTCTTCGTCCCGGGCATCAGCTTTGCCCAGACAGACAGCGCGACCACGCAGATCATCACGATCCTGATCGTCGGTGCGATTTTCGGTGTGCTGAACGCCGTGATCCGACCGATTTTGTTCTTTTGTCCCTGCCTCTGTTGCTCCTGACCCTCGGTCTCTTCACCTTCATCTTGAACGCGTTCATGCTGGTGATGACCTCGTGGGTCTCCGGTCAACTAGGCCTCGGCTTCGACGTCGACGGCATTTTCTGGGCCGGCATCTTCGGCTCGCTGATCATCTCGATCGTGTCGACGATCCTGTCCCTGCTTCTGGTGGACGACTAGGCACGAGTTTGGCGGCGATCGGGTCGGCAAACCGGGTCAAAACCGGCCCAGCAACCGCCAACATCATCACGTATGCGGTGGCGAGCGGCCCGAGGCTGCTCACCCCGGCGCTGACCGCCAACCCGGCGATCACGATCGAAAATTCGCCGCGCGAGCCCAACGCCATACCTGCACGCACTCGACCTGGCCGACCGACGCCATCCCTGGCCGCGGCAAACCAACCGGTCGCCAGCTTGGTGCCAATCCCGATCACCGCGAGCGCCAGCGCGGGCAGCAACATCGGGATCATGTCGGCTGGCACGGTGGCCAAGCCGAACGCCACAAAGAACACCGAGGCAAACAGGTCTCGCAGCGGGCTGAGCAGACCTCGGGCCCGTTCAGCCAACTGGTGCGGCACCGCGATCCCGACCAAAAAGGCGCCAACTGCGGCCGAGGCACCAACCCCTTGAGCGACTCCGGCGACCAGCAAAGTCAGACCCAACATCCGCAGCAACACTTGCTCGTCGTCGGGGTGATCGAGCAGTCGCTCTAGCCGGTCACCCCCGTGATAGGCCACCAACAAAATAAACAGCACCGCCCCGAGCGCCAGGGCCACACCGCCGAGCGCCTGCCACGGGCCACCTCCTGAAAGCACCACGACCAGGATCGGCAGATAGAGCGCCATCGCGACGTCTTCCAAGACGAGCAGCGAGAGCACAGACGGCGTCTCTCGGTTGGCCAGCCGCCCCAGGTCTGACAACACCCTGGCGACAATGCCGGAGGAGGAGATCCAGGTGACCCCAGCCAACGCCATCACTCCGCCAATCGGCAAACCGAGCAGCATGCCCGCCACAGCGCCGGGAGTCGCGTTGAGGACGAAGTCGAACACCCCTGAATAGCGATGTCGGTTCAGACTGGCCATCAACTCTGACGCGGTGAACTCCAGGCCCAGCGTCAACAACAACAGGATGACGCCGATCTCAGCGGCCACGTCCACGAAGGGCTCCGCGGCCGCCAGCGGCAAAGGCCCCCATCGCCAAAGGCGAGACCAGCGAGCAGATAAAACGGGATAGCTGAGAGCCCCCATTGTTTGGCCAGCACTCCGAGGAAGGCAAGCCCGGCAAACAGGGCACCTAGCTCCAAAAAGAGGATGGCCAGATGGTCCATACCTCAGCCTAGTCAGCCGCTGGGTTTGCCCGCTTGGGGCCGTGCCAGAGAATTTCGCGCAGTTTGTCGATGCCGCGCTCGGTCCCGACGACGACCAGCACGTCACCGCCGCGGATGCCTTGGCTGGGCTCCGGCGAGGTGATGACCTCAACGCCACGGACGATAGCCACGATCGAGGCGCCAGTCTCTGTGCGTGCCCGGGTGTCCGCCAGAGTCAGCCCATCGAAGGGTGCATGCGGATCAATCCGCAGTCGCTGGGTGGAGATGCCTGGCAACTCCGATGCTTCACCGACCCGGTGCACCATCGACGCACCATTGAGCAGTCCCGCGAGCGCTTCGCTTTCGTCGTCATCGAGCGGCACCGTCAGCGAGGCCCGGTCAGGATCCTCGGCGTCATAGGCCACCAAACCGATCCGCCTTCACGGTTCACCACCAGCGACAGCGGCGTCCCCGAACGGGTGCTCAACTCATACTTCACCCCGACCCCGGGAAGGATCGTTTCAACAACCTGCGGTGTCGACGTGCTGTTCACGGGATCGTCCTCATCTGGCGAGCATTGGGCCTAGCGCTGATCGTAGCCCTGCAAATCATCCGCTAATAAGCCCCTTTCATCCTTTGGTTGTGATGCGCTCTCAAGCCCTGGGACACAAAGCCCAAGACAACACATCCGCATTCAAGACAGGGGCTTAGCCATGATGGCGATCGAAGGTCTTTCCACGGCTTACGGCGATAAAGGCGCCGTGGACAACGTGTCGGTGACGGAGCCGCGAGGCGCGGTCACGGCAACCAGCCAACGGCCCAGACCCCGCGGCTGCGTCCGGGACAACAATCCTGTTGTCCTCCCACCTCATGGCGGAGTTGGCGATGGTCGCTGACTACGTCGTCGTGATCAATTCCAGATGCATCGTCGCCCGGGCACTGTCGGTGAAGTCATCGCCGCCGACCACGGTGTCCGGATCTACCTCGAGTCACCTGACCCTCAGTTGGCCCAAACCGCCCTCGAAGACAAGGGGTTCGCCGTCTACGCGCATGGCGACGGCCTCGCCGTCCAGAGCGCTTCTGCCCAGGATGTTGGCCACATCGGCGTCACGTCTGGCGCGGGCATCGCGCATCTGTCCACGCTCTCTCGGCCCCTCGAAAAACCTACCTTGACCTTGTCAGCACCACACCAGAAATGAGCCAGTCTTGACAACAACGCAGCGCCCACAGCGCACCGCACCCTCCGCACAAAGCACTGCCAAGATCGCCGTGACCGAGTTACGTTGTCTCGGTTGACGAGCCGGTGTACCGGTCGGCCTCACGGTCGCCGTCGCCTTGGGCACCTTGGGCAGCATCGGGTGCCGTTCTGTTCTTCAATAGCGTTGAGCAAACGAATGAGCACACGCTGTTCACGCCCTCTGGAGAGGTAGCCGGCTTCCTGACCGCGTTCGCAGCGTTGGTCGCCATCATCTTTGCCGCTGGTCGCGATGCCTCTGGCCAACTAGCAATGTGGCTAGCTATGGCTCGAACCCCCGGCGACTGCACACCGGTCGTGCGGTGGCTTTCACGGCTTGGGCAGCCATCGTCACCGCAGTCTCGACAGGGGTGGTGGCACTGACCGTGGTGCCGGACGACGGGATCGCCAAAGTGTTGCTGGGCCAGTTGGTCTCGCGGCCTGGGGCATGGGCTCCATCACCCTCGCGGGCTACGTTTTCGCTCGCCGCGACGTGTGACCCACCTAAACCAGATCAGGCGGCACGCCGTCCTCTAGATAGTCCGGAATCGGGTCTTGGCCCGTGGCCTGCTCAAGTAACCGGACGACATAGGGGGCTGCGTGTTCGCGCGCCATCTCTAGATCGCACCAATGCGCGGCAACAATCTCCGCCGTCTCAAAAACGGCTTCTTCGAGTATGTCGGGGTGCTGGCCGAGCGAGTACAGGCACAGCAGCGCGTCGTCCCACTGGCGGTACGGCGGCAACCAGTCGACGGTGATCAGGCCCTCGTTGCGCACCTGCACGGCTAGCTCTTCGCGCACTTCACGGACCACTGCGCTGGCTGGCGATTCGAGTCGGTCGACGACGCCACCGGGCAAGTCCCAACCGGTCTTATAGGTCAGTTGGCACATCAAAACTTGCCCTGGCCGTTCGTGATGAGCCCCTGGGCAATCACCCGCTTGGTCGGCAGGGTGGCATTAAGCATCGAGAGGAAGCCCTCGCGGGTCTTCGGCGCGGGGTCATCAGCGAGACGGGCCAGGCGCATTGCGTCGACGGCGTTGCCCTCAGCATCGGTCCACCGACCTCGCGCTTTGCCTTCGGGGCGCAGGCCGGCGCGATACAGGGTGCGGCGCAACATGGGTTTATCGCTGCGCGCCTCAGTCTCGATCCGCCGCCAACCCTCGGCAAAGGCTGCATCCAAGAAAGCCTCGAGTTGCTGGGCTGCCTGATAGGGCACCCACCATTCGTCGGGGGCGTCTGGCCAACTCAATTGCCCCACACCCGCGTCTGCTTCGTCGATCCGCCACATCGCCACGGGTTTAGCCTGTCACAGCGGACTGACAACCGCGGAGACAGCCCCTCACAACATATCGACAGAAACCAACATATTATGACAGAATTAAACACATGAAGATTCTCGTGACCGGCGGCGCTGGCTATATCGGGTCCCATACCGTGCTGCAGTTGATAGCGGCAGGGCACCAGGTTGTCGTGGTTGATGATTTCTCCAACGCCAAGGCCTCGGTGGCCGGGCGCCTAGAAGAACTGAGCGGCACGAGCATTCCGATCCACTCGTTTGACGTTGCTGACCTGGATAAACTCAACGACTTGTTTGACGCAGAAGACTTCGACGCCGTCGTCCACTTTGCCGGATACAAGGCCGTGGGCGAATCGGTCGCAAACCCTCTCGATTACTACGGCAACAACATTGGCGCCACGATTTCGCTGCTTCAGGCGATGGACCGGCACGAAGTTCGCCACCTTGTCTTCTCCTCTTCCGCAACGGTCTATGGCGCTGACCCCATCGTGCCGATGACCGAAGGGCTGCCCACTTCGGCGACCAACCCATACGGCTGGACCAAGGTGATGATCGAGCAGGTGCTGCGCGATCTTGCCGTTGCGCAGCCGGACAACCGCATCGCCCTGCTGCGCTACTTCAACCCGGTGGGCGCGCACCCTCGGGACAGATCGGCGAGGACCCCTCAGCCGTGCCAAACAACTTGATGCCGTTCGTGGCCCAGGTGGCCGTGGGCCGGCGCGACAAGCTATCTGTGTTTGGCGACGACTACGACACGGTCGACGGCACTGGCGTGCGCGACTACATCCACGTCGAGGACCTGGCTGCTGGTCACGTCGCCGCGTTGCACTGGATCGCCGAGCACGACCGGACGATCTCAACCTGGAACCTTGGCTCCGGTGTAGGCACCAGCGTGCTGCAACTCGTGAACGCCTTCGAGAAGGCCAGTGGAGTCAAGATCCCCTATGAGATCGCGCCTCGCCGGGACGGTGACATCGCTGCTTCAGTGGCCGATCCGTCACTGGCTCACCGCGAACTCGGTTGGCAGACCGAAAAGACCGTGGACGACATGTGTGCCGACACCTGGCGCTGGCAGCAGGCCAACCCGCAGGGCTATCCCTAAGCCCGCACTGGGTTCGCGGTGGCGACGTCATCCACGACGTCGATGATGATGCGCATGCTGGCGATCAGCGATCCGTATAGGGGCCACATCATGCCCGGCAGGTCTTCACGCGAGAGGTCGTCGGCCAGGCTGTTGACGTCACTTCGCAGAGCCTTCACGTTGGCATCGGGGTCGGCAATAGCCTCGCCCAGTCGAGCCAGCAGGTCGACGAATCGGTCCGAAAATATTGAATCCCACTGTTGGGCCTGCCGGGACGATTCGCGGACTTGACGGCTGATGCTGCGCGTCTGGGCCACACCCTCTTCGAGCCGTTTAAGGATCTCAGCCAGGTCGTCCCCGCCAGTGGGCTGGCGGCGCGTGCGGAAGTTCCACATACCACTCTCGCTACTGAGTTTAACCAACGACCAGGCCTGTTGCAGGTCTCGGTCGATGTTGCGGCTGCGCTCGATCCAGTCTTCGGTGTCCTGGGATCCCAAGGCACCCGCATCTGGTGGGACATGTCATTGAGCAAGCTCCCGAGCGACCGGTTGACGTTATCCACTTGCTGCCGGGCGCTTCGGGTGTTCAGCGGTGGGATAACCACCACATTCACGATCAGAGCTACCACGACCCCGATGGCCGTATCGGCCAGCCGGTCCAGCAAAGCCGGATCTTGGCCTACGCCGTAACTCGCGGTGATCAGAAACAGGGCGGTGGTGGCGACCGTGAGGCCTTCCTCGCGCAACACGCTGATCCGGGCAAGCAACATCCCGAGCAACAACGACAGACCGAGGCTCCACGGCGATACTCCAAAACGAAGGTCACCCTGCCGCCAAGAAGATGCCCGCAACGGTGGCGATGACGGTCTGCCCACCACGCCATACCGTGCGGTGCACCGTGGCGTGCACGGTAAGCAGCGCTGTCCATGGGGCAAGGAATGCTGCTTCAAGGCCAAGAAGGTGATGCGCGATAACCCATGCGACGACCGCCGCAACCACCGCTTTGAGGATCTGCAGCGCATCGGTCGTGAGACCAGGCAGGTGCACGTGGCTGCCTAATGTTGCGCGCAGTTGCTTGATATCGATGGTGGACACCCGTCTAGTGAAACTCAGATCGCCCTGCATCGCATCAACGCCGCAAGGGCCCTCCAACCCAGGCGACCGCGCACTATCAGCCATCGGCTTCTACCTCACGCACTTTCGCGGGAGTAGCCTGCGCTTTCTGCGAGAATATACCCATGGCTTCTCTTGCTGATCTGACACCTCCGCTTGCCCTGGGATCCCTCGATGGCCGCTACCGCCCCGCTGTGGCGCCGCTGGTCGATCACCTCTCCGAGGCTGCGCTCAACCGCCAGCGGTTGCATGTCGAGATCGAGTGGCTGATCTATCAGACCAGCAACGAAGTGGTCCCGGGCATCGCCCCCTCACCGAGGATGAGCAGGGCAAACTCCGCGGCCTAATTGACAGCTTCGATGGCGCCACCATCACCGAGTTGGCCCAGATCGAAGCCGAGACCGTCCACGACGTGAAGGCCATCGAATACTTCCTGCGTCGACGCCTTGTCGACACCCTCGGACGCGAGGCGAGCGACGGCCTTGGCGAGCTCGTGCACTTCGCCTGCACCAGCGAAGACATCAACAACTTGTCGTATGCGCTGATGGTCCAGGGCGGGATCGAACAGGTTTGGTTGCCCAAGGCTTCGGCCCTTGTTGCCCAGATCAGTGACATGGCCCGTGACGCTGCCGATGTGCCGCTGCTCGCGCATACCCACGGACAGCCCGCGACGCCCACCACCATGGGCAAGGAGTTGGCCGTGCTCGCCTGGCGCCTCAGCCGGCAACTGCGCCGGATCGAGAGCGCCGAATACTTAGGGCAATTCAACGGCGCAACCGGCACGTATGGCGCGCACCTCGCCGCTGTGCCAGGTGCCGACTGGGAAGCCATCAGCCAGGAGTTCGTCGAGAGCTTGGGCCTGACCTGGAACCCGCTGACCACTCAGATTGAGAGCCACGACTGGCAAGCGGAGGTGTATGCGGACATCGCGCGGTTCAATCGGATCCTGCACAACCTCTGCACTGACGTGTGGACCTACATCTCCATGGGCTATTTCGCGCAGGTGCGCGGTCAGGGCACGGTTGGCTCCTCGACGATGCCGCACAAGGTCAACCCGATTCGGTTCGAGAATGCCGAGGCCAACCTCGAGGTCTCGAATGCTCTGCTCGACGTGCTGGCTTCGACCCTGGTCAACTCGCGGTTGCAGCGTGACCTGACGGACTCCTCGATGCAGCGCAACATCGGAACGGCCCTTGGCCACTCCATGTTGGCCTTGGACAATGCCGGCCGCGGCTTGGCTGGTCTCGATGTCGTGCCATCCGCGATGGCTGCTGACCTGCAGGCCAATTGGGAGGTGCTCGCCGAGCCGATCCAGTCGGTGATGCGAGCGCTGGCTGCCCAAGGCGTCGAGGGCATGGCAAACCCGTATGAGCGCTTGAAGGAACTCACCCGAGGTCGCCGGATCAATGGCGAAGACTTGCGCACGTTCGTCAGCGGCCTGGGCCTGACCCTGAAGCCGAAGAGCGCCTGCTCGCGATGACCCCGGAGAACTACATCGGCATTGCGCCGAGGTTGGTTGATCATCTGAAGTAGGAGCACTGGCTGCTTCGCCCGCGCGTCACTGCGCCAAGCCCTTCCCGCGCCCCTGCGCCCCTACGCCGGGCGTCCGGTGCCCGGTGCCAAACCGCCTCATTTCTCCTCTCGCACACCCTTCCGTTTATCGAACATATGTACTGATGTGAGGGTATCGGAAGCTAAGGGGCAAGGCGATGGGGACACAGACGATTGGCACAGGCGGTGCCGTTTCGACGGAGCAACTCGTCGAGGCACTGCGCAGCGCGGGGCTGAGCACAGATGCTCTGAGCAACAATGCGGAAGCCCTGGACGCTCTGGGGCAACTCGCTGTCATCTCCCAGGCCGCATCAACGGACTCCGAGAGCCTGACACGGCGGCAGACAGAGCCATCTGCAGCCAACGAAGAGCTGGTCACCGCTGCTAGCGCCTGCGTTGATCTCGCACGTTGGTGTGATGGCATGCTGCTATCGATCTGCCGCTCGATGGCCCTGAGCGCCGGAGACATGGTCCTGCAACAATGGGGCTTGGATGCCAGCGAGCTGTCACCGACGAAGGCTCACCGCTGGCGCGCGACGACAAAGTCAGCCGTTGCTACCGAGTTGCAGGCTCTTTCGGGTTGGGGCATCCAGAGTTGCCACGACCGCGTCGGCATCGCGCTCACTCCGCCAGCGCTCTCTGGCCACATCGAGTCGTCGCTCAAAGAGGGCTGGAACGACAGCCGCGCCGTGCAAGATTTCTGGCGCAAGGCGCGCCACCTCGACTTAGATGATGCGGCTTGCGTGGCCGCGGCAGCCTTGGGCCCGTAGTGGATGGTGACGGAGTCTGTCAGCGGGCCTCGCAAGCCGAGTTTGGGCAACGCCTCACCACCGCCCTCGCAGCAGTTGCGCACCCAGATGATGATCAACAACGCCAACGGGCTCTTGAGGATCGCGACTGCTTTAGTTCCATCGATGACGATGGCACCGGGACAATCATCACGACCGGACCACTAACGAAAGTCGCTGCTGCGGCAATGCGCATAGACACGATTGCCCGCAAGACCCGCTCGACTGGCGACTCTCGCTCGTTGGCGCAACTGCGCGCAGACCTGTCTCTGGCCTTGTTGACCCATGGCGTCTTGCCTGACGCAGACGCTGCGGCGACTGATGAGCACGACACTCTAGCCAGCGGCACCGCACTCATTGCCGAGCCTGGGCCGCTGTTGCGCGCCGCGTTGGGCCGGCACAGTGCACCCATCGCTCTTGAAGTGATCGTGCCCATCGATGCATTGGTCACCGACACGAGTCGCAGCGTCGGCCACCTTCCTGGTTTTGAGCTCTCACCGGCGCTCAAGTCCGCACGATCGCCCAAACACCCGGCACGGTGATCCATCGGATCCTCACTGATCCGGCCGATGGTCGGTGCATCGAGCGCTCAACGCAGGCCTATCGTCCAGACAAGGCCATGCTGGATCAACTCAAGGCTCTCGACCGAAGTTGCCGAGGCCCTGGGTGCACTGTTGAGGCCAGCCGTTGTCAGCCTGATCACGAAGTCCCGCATGACGCGGGTGGCCCAACAGCCGAGTCGAACCTGGCGCTGAAGCATGGCTATCACCACAACAACAAGACATTGCAGTTGTGGGAGTCAGAGTTACACGCTGACCGAAACGTCACCTGGACGACGCTGTTTGGCCAAAGTTCTCGACCGGGCCGCACGACTACCGCTCGCTGCAGCCGCTTGGCCAAGCACCAACCAGACCACCGGGGCACGATAGCCCTGGGCGCGATGGGCCCGTGTGCGATAGCCCTGGGCGCGACGACAACGATCTCGCCTATCAACTCCTCACCCAGTCGTGGCTCTCTGGCGACCATGGTCACCGTGTCCACCCCGGCGTGGGTCACAACCAGCTGGCCGACGAGAGCGACAGCGCAGATGCAGCCGAGCTCACCAGCCTCATCGCGCTGCGCCACCGCACACCGGGCGGCCAACTCAGGCGTGGCCCTCACCCGCGACACGTCCAAGAGGCCGAGTCAGCCATCCGGGAAGCGCAGCCACACGTCGTGGCCACCTCACTGGAATCTGATGATCCGCCGCCGTTCTAGCACCACCGCCACCGCCCCAGGATCGCCACGTCACCCAGCTCAGCACCTGGCAAAAGTAGGATGAACACATGGCAAGCACCCGGATCGACCACGCGCTACCTCAGATCGTTGCCCACCCGGGCCTCGCCCACATCTGGACCGCGTCGTCGCTCCCGGCATCGAGCCCTGCAGCTTCGGCGGCCGCTACTTCGGTCAAGGCGGTCCAGGCGCATGGCTGGCAAGTCGCCATCGCTCTCCCCGCGCCACGAACCCCCCGCGCATCGCTCAAGCCGAAGTGGCCGATGCGCTTGGGCTCCGCGAGCCTGCCGAGCGCAACCTAGACGCGCTAGCTGACCAATTGCTTGACTTGCCGGAGTCTTGGCCAGGCTGCCGGGCGTTGGCGCTGATCGTGACAATCGACGAGTTGGACAACGCCGGGCTACTTCGCGTCCTGTCTGATCGCAGCGAGCGCTTGCTCCGCCTTGATGGATTCCAGCTCGAGACCATCCTCCTCACGAATGGCACCACAGCATGAAACTCACCAAGCCACAAGGCCTCGCCATCATCGTGCTCATTGCCTGCGCAGTCATTGGCTTCGCGTTCGTCAGCTTGACCGGTGACGCCGAGCCCAGTTCGACCACGAATGCTGGGTCCAGCACTTCTGCCGACGATTCAGCGGGGAACGACGCCGCAGCCGCGGGCGAGCAACAGCCATCATCGGGCCTGCCTTCCTGCGACATCAACGACCTCCCAGCCACTGCCTTGCCGGTGATCGATGACATCGAGGCCGGCGGACCATTCGACTACCCACGCAACGATGACGGCACTTTGGCAACTACGAGGGGTTGCTGCCGAGCGAGTCCAATGGCTACTACCGCGAATACACCGTGGAGACCCCGGACTCGACCACCGCGGCGCCCGACGGATCGTGACCGGCGGCGACGTCTCGCAAGACCCCGATTACTGGTTTTTCACCCAAGACCACTACGAGAGCTTCTGCGACTTCACTGCGTCGCTCTGATGATTTAGCCACGCCTGCCAATAGCCTCGCAGGAATACCCTATGGGGGTACCCTGTTGTCATGAGCGTGAATGGATACAGCGGCGACAAAGAGGCCTACCTCAAGCGGCTGGCCCGCATCGAGGGCCAAGTGCGCGGGATTGCCCGCATGGTCGAAAACGACACCTACTGCATCGACATTTTGACCCAAGTCAGCGCAGCGACCAAGGCCCTCCAGGCCGTGAGCCTCGGATTGCTCGAAGATCACATCAGCCACTGTGTCGTCGACGCTGCCCAAACATCCGATGAAGCCGCCGCACAAAAGGTCCAAGAGGCCACCGCGGCTATCGCTCGCCTCGTCCGCAGTTAACTCAAGGAGTCCCCATGCGCACAATCGACATCAAAGTTTCCGGCATGACGTGCCAGCACTGCATCAACGCGGTCACCGAAGAGCTCACCGCCCTTGACGGCGTCGAGTCAGTCGCCGTTGATCTCGTCACTGACGGCAAGAGCATTGTCCACATCGACACGCGCCAGCCCGTCGACGCGGAGCAGATCGCTGGCGCCATCGACGAGGCCGGCTACGAGGTGGTTGAGCCGGAGGCGGACGACGCAGACGTGGTCAGCACCGACGCCCCAGACTGACCAGCCCAGTTCGTCCCAGCTCAACCACGTTTCACCAAGCAATAGCATTTCGCTTCAAAGGGCATCGCGCCATGACCAACACCGACCAGGTAGCCACCGAAACCGTCAATCTCGCCATCACTGGCATGACGTGCGCGTCTTGCTCGGCACGCATTGAGCGCAACTCAACAAACTCGACGGCGTCGAAGCCAGCGTCAACCTAGCCACCGAGAAGGCCCAGGTCGCTTACGCCGCACCGATCACCCTCGACGATGTGCTCTCCACGGTCGCCGCCACAGGCTATTCGGCCAGCCCCATCGAGCCCAAGGGCATGGACCCGCAAGACCACATGAACCACGACGTCATCACGGGCCGCCCACTGCAGATTCGCGCCATCGTCGCGACGGCTCTCGCTTTCATCGTCGTGTTGCTGGCCATGGTCCCTCCCATCCGCGATGCCGCAGGCAACGCCGGCCCTTGGCTACAGTTCCTGCTCACCACCCCGGTGTATGCGTGGGCCGCCTGGCCATTCCACCGCGCCGCCGTGATCAACGCCCGCCATGGCGCCTCAACGATGGACACCCTGGTCTCGATCGGCATCACGGCCGCCTATGGCTGGTCGGTCGTAGCCCTGTTCACCGGCTTCACTGACCATCTCTACTTCGAGACCGCTGCCATCGTGACGTCGTTCCTGCTGATCGGCCGCTACATCGAAGCCCGAGCCAAGTCGTCCGGCCGCTCGGCGCTATCTTCCTCCTAGAACTAGGCGCCAAAGAGGCCAACGTCCTCACCACGACGACAAAACTGGCGCCTTCACCGAGGTTCCGACCAGCATCGATCAGCTCACCCCGGAATGCAGTTCGTCGTGCGCCCCGGTGAAAAGGTCGCCACCGACGGCAAGATCGTCGAGGGCGAAAGCACTATCGACACCTCGGTGGTCACCGGTGAGTCAGTCCCAGTCGACGTCTCCACCGGCGACGAAGTCATTGGTGCGACGATCAACCAAGATGGCCGCCTCGTTGTCGAAGCCACCGCAGTAGGCAGTCAGACCGTCCTGTCTCGCATCACTCGACTGGTCGAGCAGGCTCAAACCGGCAAAGCCCCGATCCAACGCCTCGCCGATCGAGTGTCCGCCGTCTTCGTGCCAATCGTGCTTGTCATTGCCGCGCTGACCTTCGTCCTGTGGCTCGTCACCGGGCACAGCATCACCGAAGCACTCGAGCCGATGGTCGCGGTCTTAATCATCGCCTGCCCCTGCGCGCTGGGCCTGGCTACCCCCACTGCCCTGCTCACCGGCACTGGCCGCGGCGCCCAGTTGGGCATCTTGATCAAGGGTCCACAGATCCTGGAGTCCACCCGCGCCGTCGACACCATCGTGCTCGACAAGACTGGCACCGTCACCGAAGGCAAGCCGGAACTGCGCACCATCGTCGCTGACGGGAACCTCGACGAGGACCAAGCCTTGCGAGCGGCCGCTGCCATCGAAGCCGGCTCCGAACACCCCATCGCTCGAGCCATCGTTAACGCAGCCACCGAGCGTGGCCTCGACATCCCCCGAACGACGCGGTTCAGCAACCTGCCGGGCCGGGGCGCACGAGCCACCATCAAAAACATGACAGTCACTGTCGGCAAGGCAGAGTTGTTCGCCAACGTTCCGTTGGTGCTGAGCGAGGCTGCCAAGAGCGATGCCACCACGGTATTCGTGGGCTGGGATGGTCAAGCGCGCGCTGCCTTGGCTGTCGCTGACCAAGCCCGCCCGACCAGCAAGTCGGCGCTGAGTGCCCTTAAAGACATGGGCCTCACGCCCTACCTGCTCACTGGCGACAATCAACTCACCGCTGAGGCCATCGCAACGGAGGTAGGCATCGACCCGGCCCACGTGCGCGCCAGTGTTTTGCCCCAAGACAAGCATGAGCAGATCGCCAAACTGCAGGCCGACGGCAAGATCGTCGCGATGGTCGGCGATGGAGTCAACGATGCTGCAGCACTTGCTCAGGCAGACCTCGGCCTAGCGATGGGCTCGGGCACTGATATCGCGATGGAGTCGGCCGACATCGTGCTCATCCGCCCCGACCTAGAGACCGTCGTCGACTCGATCGGGCTGTCCCGCGAGACGCTCAAGATCATCAAGCAAAACCTGGCCTGGGCCTTTGGCTACAACACAGCGGCCATCCCGCTAGCCGCCTTTGGCCTGCTTAACCCGATGATTGCTGGCGCTGCGATGGCTGCATCGAGCGTCATCGTGGTCCTCAACAGCCTGCGACTGCGCGGCTTCGGCAAGTAGCGCCGAGACAAACTCAGATGGTGACTGGCCCAGAAGCCGTCGCAAAGGTCACTGTCTCCAGCGCAGCCTCGTCGTCTTCCATGAACTCAAACTCAATGCCCGTCTCAAACGTGCCCTCGATGCTCAAGCCCAGCCACTCGCGTACCCGATGCGGGTCACCCGCGATGCGCAATCCCGACAACTGCGCGTGCGAGTCATCAAGCAACGATGGGTGGTTTTCAGTGGAGTCCCACTTGAGGAAGAACGGCAGTTGCGGGTCAGCCATCAGGCCCTTGATCCCGATCTGCTTCCAGGTCAACTCCACCCCTTCAGGGGTATGCCGGTTGCCGGTGACCGCTTCACGGCCCAGTCGCGTCTCAATCTCGCGCAGGTCATCAACTGAGACCACCCAGGCAAACCAGCCGCCACCACGCTCAGAGGCAGCGCGCGTGGCTTGGCCAACGGCGCCTTGTCCGAGGCCGGGTGGTCCAACACCTCGACGACCTCGATGTAGCGCCCATCGGCCAGCGGAAGCACCATGTTGCGGGTGCCAAACCGCGGGTGAACCCCGCCTTCATGTGCGTACACGCCTAGCGCATCGGCTAGACGACGTGCGGTGGCCTGCAATCCTTCTGGCCCGGCTGCGTAGCAAACATGATCGATTCGCATAACCCCATCGTGGCACAGATCACGTAGTGCTTTGACACAGGTGCGCTAGGCACGACGTTGTCGCACGGCCTCATAAACAATGATGGCCGCCGAGGTCGCAACGTTCAGCGAATTAGCTTTGCCCACCATGGGGATTCGCACTCGGTGCGTGGCTGCCGCGAGAACTTCGCTGGTCAGCCCCTCCTTCTCGGCGCCAACCGCAATCGCCACTGGGCCGATATACGAAATGTCTGTGTGCTCAACATCGGTGTCCGGCGTCGCGGCGACCAGGGGATGCCACGAGCCTTTAGCCAGTCCAGCGTGGTCTGAGACGAGTCACTCGCGACCGGAACCGAAAAAACAGTCCCCTTGGAAGCACGCACCAGGTTTGGGTTGCCCCAGTCGGTGACCGGGTCAGCGGCGATAACTGCGCCCACCCTGCCGCATCGGCGGTGCGCAGCATGGCACCCAAGTTGCCTGGCTTTTCCACACCCTCACAAATCAACAGCAAGGCGTCATCCGGCACCTCAAAGTTCGCTAACTCTTGCGAAAGGCTGCCCACAATGGCCAAGAAGCCATCCGGGCCTTCGCGATAGGCGGCCCGCTCAAAGGCGGCCCGACCCACCTCAATGACCTCGGCGCCAACCTCGCGCGAGCGCTCGATCACCCAACTTTGGGCGTCCGCGTCAGCCATCAACGCCGGGCAGACAAACAAAGTCTGGGGAGCCACACCGGAATCGAGCGCCAACTCCAACTCTTCAAAGCCCTCCACCAGCGTGACCCCTTGTGCCTCGCGCACGCGTCGCCGCCGCAATGCCGAGAGCGCCTTCAACCGTGGGTTTGCCGGCGACGTAATGACCAAGTCGCTCATTAGCTGGCACCGCCTTGACCTGCATCCGGGATTAACGGCAACAACTCATCCAGTATGTCGGCAAGACCGTCATCGACGACCGCGCCAGTCGTGCGATTGGCGGCGGCGATGACCTCCTGGGGCGCCTGCCCCATTGCGACACCCAACTCGGCCCACGCCAACATCTCCAGGTCATTGCGCTGATCGCCGATGGCCACGGTGTTCAGTGGGTCTACGCCCAACAACTGCCGGACTTCTTCCAGCCCGTAGGCCTTCGACACGCCCTCGGGTGCCAGGTCGAGCCAAGCGCTGAACCCAATCGAATAGTTCGTGCCGTGCAGCCCTGCGGCCGCGATGACCTGAGCAAAGTCCTCTGGCTCTGAGCCAAGGTCGCGCACGGTGACGCGCACTGCCTCCCCCTCCAGCAACTCCTGCGGCGAAACCACTCGCTGCGACGCAGCAAACTCTGGCTCCGGGAAGTGTGCGTTGACCTTTACCCCGTCGTTCGGCGTCTCAACGGCGATCAACAGGTCAGGCAACTCGCGCTGCAAGATCTCAACACTTGGCCGGGCATCAAGGTGGTGACTCGATGCAGCCGATAGCCATCGGGCGCCGAGGAGTCGAGTTGGATGGTGATCGCGCCGTTACAGCACACCGCATACGCGCCATCTCTGGACAGGCCAACTGCCTCAATGATCGGCAGGGTGTCTCGGATCGATCGGCCAGTAGCGATCATCACGTGGGCGTTGGCGGCGGCGACCGCGCGAATCGACGACACGACCCGCTCGGCCAAATAGCCGTCGTGATGCAGGATCGTGCCGTCGATGTCGAGGGCAATCAGGGGGCTGTCGGTGAAGGACAGGGTGCAACGTTCACTCCATCAGCGTAGTTGCCCGAGTTACGAACCCGACAATGCCTCCTTGAAGCCAAGCTTGCCCTGGGTCTGCAACAGGCCCCGGCGATAGATGCGAGCGCCCAATCGGATGGTCAACCAGGAGAACCCCAGCGTGATGGCCAGGGCCAAGAGCGGCTGCCACCACGTCACATCACCCTCCAAGATGCGCAGCGGCATCATGAACGTCGACATCACGGGGAAGTAGGACGCAATCGCAGCAGCGGCTCCATCGAGGTTCAGTGCCAACAAGAACAATCCCACCAGGGTCAAGGTCAGCGGCATCGTGGTGGTTTGCAGATCTTCAGTCCGTGAACCCATCGCTCCAGCGGCAGCCCAGATGCAGGCCAACGCGATGAAGCCAACGATAAAGAACGGCAGGTACCAGAGCAGCGGCTCGGTCACCATCGGCAGGTAGGTGTCGTAGTCGCTGAAGGTCAGGCCGATCAGCGAAACCCCTACCAGCAACACCATCTGTGCAAACGCCAACACCGTGTTGCCCAGTACCTTGCCCGCCAGCAGTTGTGACGTGGGGATGGCCGCGGTGATGATCTCGACAATGCGCGACTGCTTTTCCTCGATCACGCTGGTGGCGATGCTCATCCCAAACATCAGCGACGCGATGTAAAAGAGCACGGCAAAGGCCAGTCCGGCGATAAATACCACCAACTGTTCGTCAGAGTCAGCACCGGAGACATCTTCAGTGACCACCTCTGACCCAGCGCTCAACGCGTCAAGCGTCGTGCCAGCCTCCGCGGCATTGGTGGACAGCACCTGGGATTGGATGGTCGCTTCAATCGGACCCAGGACGTCTGACCCCGGGAAGCCGTCGGCCCCCAGCGTCCACACGCCATCTTCTTGAAGAGCACCGCGTCGGCATCGCCCTCGGTGACTGCAGCCTTGCCGGCTTCAACGCTGTCCACGCTGACCGACTCCAACACTGCGTCTGCATCATCGGTTTCGACGAGCGCTTGGGCAGAGGCCACAATCGCCGCTCCGTCATCATCGACAACGGCAACCTTTGACTCGGATGCTTGCGAGGCAAAGAATGCCTGCACGGCAAAGATCACGGCAATCAGCACGAGAGTGAACACCGTCGACATGATGAAGTTCTTGTCGGTCAGCTTGACCTTGATCTCTCGCCCGGCGACGACGGCCCACGGGCGAATCTTCTGGGTTGCTGGGGCTGCACTCATGATGCTGACACCTCTCGGTAGATCTCGCTCAGGGTGGGGATAACGGGGCTGAAGTCGCTGACGGTGCCTCGCTGAACTGCCTCGGCGAGCACCCGCTGAGCGGCCTGCTCGTCACCGGGCTGGAAGATCGCGGTGTTGCCGTCCAGGTCGATGACCTCTACGTCGGTCACCCCCGGACCCAACCGGCGTCTCCGCCGAGCACCACGCGATAGCGCAAGGGCCGGCCTGGCGCAGCTCACGCGAGGTGCCGCGCGCGACGACCTTGCCTTGGTGCAGCACCACAATCGAGTCACACAGCCGATCAACCAAGTCGAGTTGGTGACTGCTAAACAACACCGGCACACCGCGCGCTGTGTGCTCGCGCAGCAACTCCGACATCTGGTCAACCGCCGCCGGGTCCAGCCCGGAGAAGGGCTCGTCCAAGATCAGCGCCAACGGGTCACCCAGCACTGAGGCGATGATCTGGGCTCGCTGCTGGTTACCCAAGGACAGCTTTTCGACCTTCTCACCGGTGCGCTCGCCGAGGCCAAACCGCTCCAGTAACTCCGTCGCCCGCGCCTTGGCCGCTCCTGCGTCCACCCCGTGCAGGCGAGCCAAAAGACCAACTGATCCAATACCGGCTGCTTGGGATACAGCCCGCGCTCTTCGGGCATGTAGCCAAAACGTGCCCGAGCGGCCGGGGTGATCGGCTCACCCTTCCACGACACTTGGCCCTCATCGGGAGCAAGGACCCCCATGATCATCCGCATTGTGGTGGTCTTGCCCGCACCGTTGGCGCCGACGAAGCCGACCATGTGGCCTTCAGGCACGTCAAAGGTGACGCTATCGACGGCCCGGTGCTCGCCATACGTGCGGGTGATTCCGTTGACATCCAACATGGGGATCACACCTTTCTCTTGGGTGATCCCAGCCTAGAAAAGTGGCCCAACCCAGGGCATCAACCTCAGGGGTGATCTTGGCGCCGCAGATTGACCGCTTCTCTCATCCAGAAGGATGAGTGAGCACGCCCGCCTCATACGCAGCAATGACGGCCTGGACGCGATCGCGCACCTCGAGTTTGGCCAAGACCTTGGACACATGGGTCTTCACCGTGGCCTCGCTGACAAACGTCTCAGCAGCGATTTCAGAGTTGCTCAGGCCCCGGGCCATCAGCACCCAGATCTCGTGCTCCCGCGTCGTCAGATCCTGCGCTCCGGACGGCAAACTGGCGGCCACCTCGGGTTTTGGCCCGGTCATTTGGGCGATCACGCGGGCCGTCACCTCGGGTGCTAGCAACGAGTGACCGGCCGCAACCGCCCTGATGCCGTCGATCAGATCGTCGGGGTCGGCATTTTTGAGCAAAAAGCCGCTCGCCCCAGCCTGCAGCGCGTCAAACAGGTAGTCGTCGCGGTCAAATGTGGTCAACATGATGACCTTGGCCTCGCCCACAGCAGTGATCTGCGCAGTCGCGGCAACGCCGTCCAGCACCGGCATCTGGACATCCATCAACACCACATCGGGGGTATGCGTGGCGCACGCGGCAATGGCCTCTTGCCCATTGCCGGCCTGGGCCGCGACCTCAATATCGTCTTCGGTGGACAAGATCATCGCGAAGCCTGAGCGCAACAACGGCTGGTCATCGACGAGCAGGACCTTGATCATGGCTGGACCTCCGTCATCCCCGCACGCCCGACAACGGCATCTGGGCACGCACTCGATAGCCACCGGTTGCTCGTGGCCCGACCTCAACCACGCCCCCCAGTGCTCAACTCGCTCGCGCATACCTTGTTGCCCCCATCCGGTCCCCGATGTACCGACCCGTGGCTGCCCGTCGTTGGTGACGTCAACCTCTAGCAATCCAGTGCTGGCGTCCACCCGCACCACAGCCGTCGTGCGCCGACTCGTTGAGTGCTTGCGCACATTCGACAGCGCCTCTTGCACGATCCGATAGGCACACAGTTGCACCGGAGCAGGCACGATCGAAGCCTCACCCGGGTTGGCTTCGACCAGCGAAAAAGTGACCTCGTTGGTGTCGGTGTGGGCTGATTCAGCCAACGCGGCTAGGTCGGCCAAACCGGGCTGTGGCGCTCGATCACCTTCAGTCTCATCGCCAGTGCGCAGCGTGCCGAGCAGATCCCGCATTTGGCCCACCGCTTCCCGCGACGATGACTCCACCGCGCCCAGCGCCTCCGCAGCAGCGTCCGGATTTTTAGCCATCAAGCGACGTGCGGCGGCGGCTTGCACGCCCATCACCGACACGTGGTGGGCCACCACGTCATGCAATTCACGCGCGATCCGGATCCGTTCATTAACCACCGCTTGGTCCGTGAGTTCCCCAGCCTGCCGAGCGATTGTCTCGTTTTGCTGGATGACCTGGGCGGTGCGATAGGCGCCATTCCAGGCGACTTGCCCCAGCAGCATCGCCCCGGCAAAGAAGGCCACGTTGTTAGCGATCAGCAAAAGATCGCCGCCACCGTCGGGCTAAACAGACCGTCGTCGGGCACATCTGAGGAGTTGCTGAGTATCCCGTCGATGCCGGAGCCCAACGCCAAAAACCAGGTGATCCACAAAAAGAAGGCCAACGCAATGCCGAGCGCGTTGTAGGGCACAAGTTTGCGGTCCGATGCCCAAGCGAAGCCCGAATAGATCCCAAAGAAATACAAGACCTGCATCGCCAAGGTGCCACCAAACGGCACCACTGTGGCCACGATCGTCAGATGCAGGGTCAGCCCCCAGGCCACCAACATCGGGTGCGAACGACGAAAGGCCAACAACAACGCCGCGGAAGCGACTGAGGCATACAACGCCCACGGACCGCCCGGCTCGGTGTAGGAATCCAGCGAGCGGATCGCTTCCATAAAGAAGGCTGCTGCCCCAAAGAAGCCCATCGCGATCCAGACATCGTGCAGTCGCTGTTGACGCGTGGGGCCGGGCCGACGCCAATCGACGTCAGCCCCCCACCAACTCGCCCAGTTCTGCATTCGTTTGCCTTTCGGAAGCTCTGCCCTTCGCAGCTCAGCTCAACTTGTCGACGCCCACATACGGGCGCAGTGCATCCGGCACATTGATGGTGCCATCTGCCTGCTGGTGGTTCTCCAGAAGAGCCACCATCCACCGTGTTGTGGCCAGCGTGCCGTTCAGCGTCGCCACCATCCGAGTGCCACTTCCCTCGGTGTTGCGCTCACGCGTGTTCAACCGCCGCGCCTGGTATGTCGTGCAGTTCGAGGTAGAGGTCAACTCACGGTGCCTACCCTGGGTGGGGACCCAGGCTTCACAGTCAAACTTGCGGGCGGCGGGGCCACCGAGGTCGCCAGCAGCGGTGTCGATCACTCGATAAGGCATCTCCATGGCGTCCAGCATTTCGCGCTCAATGCCCAGCATCCGGTCGTGCTCAGCCATCGCGTCTTCAACCCGGGTGTAGGCGAACATTTCGACTTTTGGAACTGGTGCACCCGGATGATGCCTCGGGTGTCCTTGCCGTGGCTGCCTGCTTCACGTCGATAACAGGTCGACAGCGCGGTGTAGCGCTTGGCCCCTCGGACAGGTCAAGGATTTCGTCGCTGTGGAAGCCGGCCAGCGCGACCTCGGAGGTGCCCGTCAAATACAGATCGTCAGCGGGCAGGTGATAGACCTCGTCGGCGTGCGCGTCCAAGAATCCGGCGCCCACCATCGTCGACTCGCTGACCAGGTTAGGCACATTGAGTTGCTCAAAGCCATGCTTAAAGGCGGTGTCCATGGCAAAGCGCATCAGGCCCGATTCGAGGCGAGCCCCCGCACCCTTGAGGAAGTAGAAACGCGACCCGGAGACCTTGGCCCCACGCTTCATATCCAACAGGCCGAGGCGATCGCTCAACTCCAGGTGGTCCTGGGCCTCAAAGCCCTCGGCCGTGAAGTCACGCGGGGTGCCGTGTTCTTCGAGCACGACATAGTCATCCTCGCCACCGACGGGGACGCCATCCAAGATGACGTTGCCAATCTTGCGCAGGGCAACATCGCGGTCGGTCGCCGCCTGAGCCGCCGAGCGGTCCAACTCTTTGACCTTGGCGGCCATCTCTTTGGTCTGAGCCAACAGGGCCTGCTTTTCTTCGCCCTGGGCTGCTGCCACCTGCTTGCCAAAGCTCTTCTGCTGACCGCGCAATGACTCAAACTCAGCCAGTTGGCTGCGGTGGGCTGCGTCGGCTTCCAACACGACATCGACCAGAGAATCGTCTTCTCCGCGGGCGCGCTGGCTGGCGCGAACGGTCTCGGGGTGCTCACGAAGGTCGCGGATATCGATCATGGGGAACACTCTATGCGCGACATACCAGTACGGTGGCGATATGACTGGTGATGCGAGCTGGGGGCTGCTAGGCGGTGCCGTTCTAGCGCAGCTGGCGTTGATTGGGCTGCTGTGGTGGCTCGTGATGACTGAGCCCACTGCCGTTACCAGTCGTGGGTGGGCCAATTCAGAGTCTGACTCGGCAGGCTCCGGGGCCAAAGGCGGTCGTGCACCGCGCTCTCAGTTTGGCGATGGCCAGGAGCCACCCAAACAACGAGCCGCGATCATCGTTAACCCGACGAAGTTCACCTCGCCTGAACGAGTCAAAGACACGCTGACACAGATCTGCGAACGCATGGGTTGGAGCGCCCCTTTGTGGTTGGAGACCACCGCAGAAGATCCCGGAACGGGGCAAACGCGGGAGGCCATTGAGGCTGGGGTCGACGTGGTGTGCGCGCTGGGTGGCGACGGAACGGTGCGCACCGTTGGCGCCGAGTTAGTGGGCACCGGGGTGCCGATGGGATTGTTGCCCGGTGGCACCGGAAACTTGTTGGCTCGCAACCTGGACCTGCCGGCGGAAGACATCGCCAAGGCCATGAAAATCGTGCTCAGCGGGCGCAACCAACGCATTGACAGCGTCACCGCCACCATCACCCGACCGGCTGAAGAGGTGGAGACGGACAGTGATGAGGCAACGGCTGAGCCTCAGGGGGAGCTAAAGACCACCGAACATATCTTCTTCGTGATGGCCGGGATGGGCTTCGACGCTGAAGTGATGGCTGGTGTCGAAGAAGACCTCAAGGACAAGGTGGGCTGGCTCGCTTATGTCGTCTCCGGCGCCAAGAACCTCAAGGGGCTTCCTTCAGCGCAGACTTAACCTCCGAAGACGGCACCAAAGTGCACCGCAAAATGCGCACCATCATCATCGGCAACGTCGGTAAACTGCAGGGCGGCGTCGTCTTGCTGCCTGAAGCCGCCTCCGACAACGGGCGCCTCGATGCCATCGTGTTGGCTCCCAAGGGCGTCTCCGGATGGGCGACCGTCGCGACGCAAATCGCCACCCGCCACAAATATGGCCACGATCGCGTGGAGCGCTTCAATTCCGAGCGCTTCCGAGTCAAGACCGCCGAGCCGGTGCAAGTTCAGATCGACGGCGACACCCTCGGTGAAGCCATCGAGCTGGACGTCAAGGTCAACCCAGCAAGCTTGGTCGTGAGGCTGCCGGCATGACCACCCAGCGTGGGGTGAAAGCCGTCGAAGGCGGCCTACTGCCCTTCGTATTGCTCTCGCTCACGTTGCTCAGCATTTTCGTGGCCGCCGTCATCGGGCCTGCTGATCGGGGCAACGTTTTGCTATCTCGCGAAGCCACCGAACATGTCGTGGTCGTCGGCATTGATGACTGGGGCTGGGCCGACCTGGACGATATGCCCGCCACCCGGCAGATGGCCCAGACCAATGTTGCAGGCAACCTGATTGTCCGAGGCACGAACCTGCATACCTGTGCCAGCGACGGGTGGTTGACCCTGGGGCTGGCCAACGGGCCGCCAGCATCAACACTGCTTCCGTCACACCGTGCGCAATCCCGGTCAATCCGCAGGCGAGCTGGTCGGCCTGGCAGGACTACGCCGACGACCAATCGCTGGTGGCGGAGTTGGGGACGTTAGGCCAAACGGTGATCGCTGGCAGCGACTGCGTCCAAGCCACCGGCCCTTTGGCTGCTCTCGGCGCCGCTGACCGCTCAGGTGACGTGGCCAACGCGCGGGATGGCAACCTGGCCGATTGGCCCGGCGTAGGCGACTGCCGCCTCGACCTCATCGACACCGTGGGTATGTCGCCAGCTCAGATCGACACGTCCCTCGCCTCGGCGCGGGAGTCGCTGCCCGATAACACCCTGCTCATCGTGGCCGGGCTCGCCGATCGCGGCGATCTCGCTGCGCCGGCCGTCCACCCGGTCGTGATGGCGCACACGAGCTCAATGTCGCCGCCGACGTTGATCACCTCGACCTCAACCCGCCAGCCTGGTTTGGCACAAACAACCGACCTCAGCGCCACCATCTTGACGTCTCTGGGCTATGACATCCCTGAGGAAGTCGCTGGCCTGCCTGTTCGCTACCTGCCCGACACCGACGGCCTCCCCGATTCCGGTGGGAGAGACAACGATCTTGACGCGTTGGCCTCCACCGCCACAGCGGCCACGCTTGTCAGCCTCACGCAAGCGCCGTATGTCCTGGGTTTGGTCGCCATCTTTGGCCTCGGCCTCGTGGTCGCCCTGATCAGCCGCAAAGCCGCTGGCGGGCGGTGGCTGGCTCGGCCGTGATGGCTGCCCCTGCCGCTGCCTATGCCAGTTCACTCCTGCCTTGGTGGGCCCCAACCCAGGGCAGTTGGCCGATGACCAATATGGGCCTTTCTGCTGCGCTCGCGGTGATCGTCACAGTGCTGCTCGATCTCGTTGTTGTCGCCATCGCGTGGGCTGGGCCGTGGCGCCGTGATGCCCGTGGGCCAATGGCGATCATCGCAGCCATCACGCTGACACTGCTGTCCGTCGATGTCGTGCTCGGTGGCCCATTGGGCCTGATCTCGCCGCTTGGCGTTAACCCAATCACGGCTGGCCGGTTCTACGGTGTCGGCAATGTGGCCTTCGGGATCCTGTCAGCGGCAGCATTGATCCTGGCAGCCTGTGTTGCTTCATGGTGGCGCTCCCGGCCCCGATTGGCGGCCGGATCGGTGATCCTCATCGGCCTGTTGGCCACCGCCATCGATGGCGTGCCGGCCTGGGGCGCGGACTTCGGCGGCGTCCCCGCGATGGTGGTGTCGACTGGCGTGCTAGCACTTTTGCCGCTGGTCAACGGCTGACCTGGGCTCGCGCCGGGCTGATCGCGCTCGTGGCGCTGGGTGTCGCTGGCTCGCTGATGATCATTGACTTCCTGCGCCCGGCTGGCTCACGCACGCACTTGGGTGAGTTCGTCCAAGCCGTGATTGACGGTGAAGCCTGGCAGATCGTCACCCGCAAACTCGATCAGAGCGTAGGCATCCTGATTGCCTATCCCGCGTCGTGGATTGCGGTGGTCGTGCTGCTTCTGGTGGCCTGGGTCGTTGCTCGGCCGACCTCCAAGGTCTGGCAGACCCCGATGATGCGAGCTGGCGCTATGGCGCTCTTGGCCTGCTGGTTCTTGGGCTGGGTGCTCAATGACTCCGGGATCGCGGTGGCCGCTCTGGGTCTGACCGTGGCTATCGGTGCTGGGCTGGTCTTAAGCGCAACAGGGTTTAGCGAGCGCGCAGCGCAAACCACACGTCGCGATATTGCTTAGCCCGGTGCACCTGCGAGCGCCAGTCTTTGCCGGTCACCCGGTGCGCTAGCTGAGCCGGCACTTCCAACACCCTCTGGCCAGCTCGCAAGACGTCAATGGTGAGGCCCACTTCGACGCCCCACCCACGAGCCAACGGTGATGCTGCGTCAAAGCAGCCCTGGACAAACATCGCTGACCACTCAGTGGTGCGCTGGCCTCCCAGCCGGTGCGCTCCATAATGCCCTCGCGGGCCAATCGCATGACGAAGCCGAAGCCCCCGCCCGCACGCTGCTGCGGTGGCAAAACCGCAATCGTCATGTCTGCTTCACCAGCCAACACTGGCTCGCACAACACTGCTAACTCGGCGGCGCTGCCCTCTAAGTCAGCATCAACAAAGAGCAATGCCGCGTCGGGGTAGCGGGCAGCGGCGATCTTAGCCCCCGTCGCCATGGCAGCAGCCTTGCCACGATTGCCGGGATGACGCGCCACCGCGATGGGCAGAGGTGTGGTGTCTCGCTGAGCGAGAGCCCTCTCGTAGGTCTGATCACCGCTGCCGTCGTCGACCACCACAATGGCCACGACACCGGGGATCGTGGCGACTCCATGCAGGGTCGCCACGATCCGCGTTGCTTCGTCTTTGGCCGGGACGATGGCCACGACCGAGGTCATGAGGTGTCGGGCTCAGTCGATCAGCGCAGGGTGACCTGGCGACTGACCAGGCCTTCACGCGCCCGACGCTCATCGGGGGTCAACGCAGTGTCAACCTTGAGTGCCTTTTCGTAGCGCTTGGCCAACGCGGCGAGTGCCTCACCGTGCTCTGCGGCCTCGGTGTCGGCGGGAACCTCGAGGACCGGAGCCAACAAACCGGCAGCCCGGAAGGCACCGAGCAAGACCGAGTCGCCGCCCAGTGTGTGCTCGCCAGCGGCCTGCAAGCGGGCTAGGGCCTTAGTAGCCAGATCTTCGTTGTCGCTCAAGATCCATCGGATGTAGGTGCGCTCGCCCATCTTGGTCCAGTAGGCCGACTCCACTGAGTCGATCTTGGCCGTTGGGGCCGCTGCGTCATTGGTGGCTTCCAACGCTGATGCAACCTCGGGCGTGGCTTCGGCGTCGCCCACCCAGAAGGCGAAGTCTTCGTGCACGGTCGGCTCCAGATCGCTTCCTTGACCAGCAGATCCTGGAGGCGAGGGGTGGCCTCCGTCGCGGCGGGGACTGACGTGAGGGGTGCCCGGCTCGGTGCCAGCCACCGCAATGATGGCTGCTGCGATGTCACGGCTAGCGTCGCCGCTGGAGGTGCGTGACTGCAACGCGACCAACATTTCACCGTCTTCGCGGTGCAGACCAGGCATCGCGCCCGGCAGCACCGTGGCCAGCGTGACCTGCACTTCGCCCTGCTCGGGCAGCTTGACCGTGATCGGCGCGGTGGCCGATGGCACGATCTCCCGCATGGCCACCCAGTCACCTTCGTTGGCTAGACCCGCAAAGGGGCGAGCCACAAAGGAGCCTTACGGCTTGCCGGGTCATTCTTGGCGCCCTCAGCTTGGCGCTTACGTCGTGATGCCTTTCCCATAGTGGCGAGTCTACGTGCGGCTACCGACAATCGCGCCTAGCCTCGGGGCATGAGCCAACCCACCGAAGCCGAAGACGCCCTCGTCCTGCGCACTGTCGAGGACAGCCTCGGGGTCATCACCCTGAACCGGCCACGTGCGATCAATGCGTTGAATGACGAGATGGTCAGCATCGCGCTCACCGCGGTCAACGCCTGGCGCGATCAGCCCGAGGTGCGTGGGGTGTGGATTGAGGGCGCGGGCGAGCGGGGCCTGTGCGCTGGTGGCGATGTTCGCGCCCTCCGCGACGCGGTACTGGCAGACAACGTGCCATTGGCGATGAGCTTTGGGCTCACGAATACGCCCTGAACTATGCGATCGCCACCTACCCCAAGCCATACGTGGCCTGGATGGACGGGATCGTCATGGGCGGCGGCGTTGGCGTCTCGGCCCACGGCGCGCATCGTTTGGTGACCGAACGGACCTCGCTGGCGATGCCAGAGACGATCATCGGCTTCTTCCCCGATGTTGGCGGTCTGTGGTTCCTGGCCAACGCGCCGGGCCAACTCGGCCTTCACATGGCACTGACCGGCTTGCCGGTTAACGCTGGCGACGCAGTCTTGCTCGGAATCGCCGACCGCATTGTGCCCAGCGACTCAAAGGACGAGATCAAAGCCAGCCTGACCCGCGCCCTCAACGACGACGCGGATGGCAACCGGCGCTGGGATCTCGATGCTCTGCCCAGCGTCGACGTGACGCCCAGCTTGGCTGAGCACCAAGACTGGATCGATGAGTGCTACCGCGGGGATGATGCAGCGGCCATCATCGAGGCGCTGAAGGCCCATGAGAACCCCAGTGCCCAAGAAACCGGAGCCCTCTTGGCGACCCGCTCACCGCATTCGATCGCCATCACGCTGGAGGCCTTCCGCCGCGCCGAGTCAATGACGGTGCGCCAGGTGCTTGACCAAGACAAGGTGCTGGGTGCGGCGTTTATCCGTCACCCTGACTTCCTCGAAGGCGTGCGCGCCCAGGTCATCGACAAAGACCGCAATCCCACCTGGGCAGCGGCCAGCGTTGCCGAGGTCAGCCGCGCAGACGTTCTAGCCGCGTTCGGCTAGAGCGCTCACGGCCTGACCCATCTCGTCCCACTCGATCGTTTCGGTGTCACGCTCGAGCGTGGCTTCTGGCCCTTGCCCGCCAACAACACGGTGTCCTCGGGTTTGGCGTTGGCCACCGCATACCGGATTGCTTCGACGCGATCGCCGATCGAGGTGAAGTTGTCGCGCCCGACTTCGCGCGCTCCTCGCTCCATCTCTTCGAGAATGTCGACCAGGGGCGTGTCGCGGTGATCTTCTTCGGTGAAGACGGCGTGATCGGCCTTACGGGTTGCCGCCTCGCCAAGTGGGGCTCGCTTGCTCGGGTCTCGCGGTCCACCAGCAGAGCCCAGCACCACCCACAGGTCACCTTGGTGGTGACGCGCACCGTGTCGAGCGCCTTCTCCAGACTCGGCGGGGTATGCGCGAAGTCGACAATCACTCGCGGCTGCCCCGAGGTGCGATAGACCATTTCCATTCGGCCAGCGACGCCGGGGAAGTTTGCTAAACCGGCAATCGAGTGATCGAGTTTGAGGCCCACCTGGTCAGCAGCGGCCAGGGCAGCTAGCGCGTTGGCCACGTTAAACCGACCGATCATCGGCAACACTGCTTGAGCTTTGCCAGCCGGTGAGGTGACCGTGAAGCGCAGGTCGTTGGGGCCTTCGACGATGTCGCTGGCCTGCCAGTCTGCCTCGCGCCCCTCAACGCTGTAGGTCACATAGTCGTCGCTCAACTCGACCAGGCGGTCAATCCACTCGTCGTCGGCATTCAGGACGGCCTTGTCGGCGCGCTGGACCAGCGCAGCCTTGGCGCTAAAGTAGCCCTCCATCGTCTTGTGGAAGTCGAGGTGTTCGCTAGTCAGGTTGGTCCAGACGGCGATGTCGTATTCGACCGCGCGGACCCGGTCCATCGACAGTGCGTGGCTGGAGGTCTCGACGACGGCGGCCTGGGCCCGCGCGTCAGCCATCTCGGCCAGGATGGCCTGCACTTGTGGCGCTTCGGGGTGGTGAAGTGCTGCGGAGGCTGACGCAGAATGCCGTCGGGCAACTCGTAACCAACCGTGCTCAGCAGGCCGGTCGCCAGTCCCCCGGCGCGCAAGACGTGGCGGGCGATCGCTGACGTCGTGGTCTTGCCGTCGGTGCCGGTAATCCCGACAATCTGCATGGCCCGACTGGGATAGCCCATCACCGCGGCTGCAGCGTCGGCGAGCGCTTCGCGAGCAACCGGCACCTGCACATACGGAACGGGGCAGGGCAGGTCTGGCGGTAGCCCCTCACCAATGACGGCGACCGCGCCACTCTCGACGGCCTTTTCGATAAAGGTGTGCCCGTCGAATCTGGCCCCCTTGATCGCGACAAAGGCCTCGCCGGGCTTCACCCAGTCAGCCTGATGCGTCACGCCGGTGACTTCGACACCGCTGGGGGTGTCGGGGTGCGCCGTGATGGTGGTGGCGCCGGGCAGTGCCGCAATCAGGTCAGCCAGGTTCATGGTCACTAACTCTAGGCTCAAGCGGGACATCGGCCACGCCATCGTGATTGATCGCCGCCTCAATGTCGGCCAAACCTTGACCACCAGGGCGAGTTCTTCGGGTGAATAGGCCTCGGCAGCCTGGCGAATCTGCTCGGCCATCGGCCCGAACATGACACGACCCGCGACACTCGCGGTGCGGGTCACCCGCAGATGGGTGCGCCGCCGATCATTCGGGTCAGGGTGGCGCTCGAGGTGGCCGGCCTTGACGAGTCGATCCACCAGGGCGGTCATTGCTGCTGCGGACATCAAGAGTGAGCGCGCCAACTTGCTCGGAGTCATCGATTCACCCCGCCCTTCCGCCAGTGAAATGACGTTCAGGGCAGCAAGATCAGTGCGGTGCACCTGCATGTGGTGGCCTACCGCTTCGGTGTAATCCTGAGACCGCAGCGACAATCTGCGGATGGCGTGCGCGACGTCAGAGCCGGTGACCCGTCCAGTTGGGCCCTCGGCTCCGAATACCCCGCGAGGTTGAGAAGTCAACTGCCTAGTAGCCTTTAGATTGTCGAAGGATTGTTATCCCCTACCGTACGACCGATATGGAGTTCTCGTGACCCAGCAGCCCAGCGTTGCCGTGATTGGTTCTGGCATTTCCGGCCTGACCGCAGCTTACGAACTTCGAGAAACCCACCGCGTGAGCGTGTATGAGGTGGAGTCCCGGTTGGGCGGGCACCCCCACGCATGACGTTGCGGACCCAGACGGGCGCAATTACCCAGTCGATTCCGGCTTCATCGTGCACAATGATCGAACATACCCCCTTCTGCGCCAACTCTTTAAAGAATTGAGCATCGAGGTTTTCCCCACCGAGATGAGCATGAGCATCTCGTGCCAGGGCTGCGGGCTGGAATTCGCTGGCGGACGTGGGCTCAAGGGCATTCTTGCCAACCCCAAGCAGCTCGCTGACAAGCGCTTCCGATCATTGTTGCTCTCGGTGCGCCGCTTCAACGCGGCCGCGAAAGAGTTTCTCGCCGCCGGCGACAGAGACGACCTCACTCCACTCGGTGATTGGTTGGCCGCGTCAGGCTTCGATGACTACTTCACCCAGCACTACGCGGTGCCCGTTGTTTCCTGCGTCTGGAGCTCCGGCAACGAGTTGGCGTTGCGCTACCCAGCGCGCTACCTGTTTCAGTTTCTCGACCACCACGGCCTGCTGAGCCTGACCGACAGCCCTCGGTGGTTCACCGTGGTTGGCGGCTCCAAAACGTATGTCGAGGCCATCGCCCAACGACTCACCGACATTCGCACCGGCGATCCGGTCGTGCAGGTGACCCGTGACATGGGCCCGAACGCAGACCAGGTCCTAGTCGTCACCGAGTCCGGCGCCGAGCAACTCGTTGACCAGGTCGTGATCGCGACCCACGCCGATGAGGCCCTGGCCATGCTTGATGACCCCACCACCGATGAAGTCGACGTGCTGGGCGCCTTTGGCTACTCGCCAAACCACACACTGCTGCATACCGATGAGGCGCTGTTGCCGAAGGCGGCCCAAGCACGAGCGTCGTGGAACTACTCCATGACCGGCTGCGCGGACGTCGCCGATGGCGCCCGGGTGACCTATTGGATGAACCGTCTCCAGGGGCACGCCTCCTCGCAGCAATACCTGGTCACGCTTAACGCGAGCGACCAGATTGACCCGTCCCAGGTCATCGCCGAGATGGACTACATGCATCCGGAGTACACGCCTGAGTCAGTGGCCGCCCAGCGCCGCCTTGAGTCACTCAACACGACGAGCACGTCGTATGCCGGTGCGTATCACGGGTGGGGATTCCATGAAGATGGTTGCCGGTCCGGGCACGCAGCAGCGCTCTGGACTAAATCGCGCACTCGCCTGGAGGCGCGTGCATGACGACGATCGACCTCCCTACCCTCCCAGCTCTCGTGTCTGGCACGGTGGCTCACCAGCGGCATGGACCGATCGATCACGGCCTCAAGCACGAGGTCTACCAGTGGCTCGTTGACCTCGATGACCTGCCAGAGTTTGGCGGCCCGTTGTCGAGCGTGTCCCAGTTTTCAGCCGAAGACCACCTGGGCGATCCCAGCAGGAGCATCAAAGCGAACGTCATTGAATTTGCCCGACTAAACGGCTTCGACCTGCCGCGCGATGTGCAGATCGTCATGCTCGCGAATGCGCGAGTGCTGGGCTACGTGTTTGACCCGCTGAGCGTGCACTGGTGCCTGGACCGGAGCACCGGCGAGATCTTGTGCGTCATCGCCGAGGTGCACAACACCTATGGCGAGCGGCATGCATACCTGTTGCAGCCCAACGACCGTGGCAGCGCAGTTACACATAAACAATTCTTTGTGTCACCCTTCTACGACGTTACTGGTCGATACCGACTGACCTTTCGGCTATCGCCAGACCGAGTAGCGGTCGCGATCACCTTGCATCGTGGCGGCGATGTACAGACCAAGCCTGACTTCACTGCCACGTTCACCGGGAGACCGAGGCGAGCAACCCGCGGCTCAGTGCTGCGCACCACCGTGCGCTACCCGCTAATGTCGCAGCGAGTCAGCGCATTAATTAAGGCTCACGGCATATATCTGTGGGCTAAGAAGTTGCCCTTAATAGAACGTCCACACCACGAGCCTCCGAAAGGGGTTGAGATGACGCAGTCCGACATCGCAGCCACTTCCTCTGCGTCTGACCAGCCGGTCATGCCACTTGCCCCCGCCACCCCGATCCGTGGCGCTATCGCCAAGCGGCTCTTTATCTCGGCGGCCGACAAGGTGCGAGCTCGAGTGCTGTGGCCCGATGGCAGCATCACTGGCGGCGGCGGCCCCGAGACTCCCGTTATGCAGTTGCTCAATACCGACCAGTTCTTCGCTCGGATTGCTCGCGACCTCAAAATTGGTTTTGGCGAGGCCTACATGGCAGGCGATTGGCGCGAAGCCCTGGGCACGACTTGGCCGACCTGCTGGAGCCTTGGGCCGCCAAGCTAGGCGAGCTAGTTCCTTCCGCCCTGCAGCCTTTGCGCGCCCTCACCGATTTGTCTGCCCCGCAAAACTCGCGCAACACCCGCGAAGGGTCCAAAAACAACATTGAGGCTCACTACGACCTTTCCAACGAGCTGTTCACTCGCTTCCTGGACCCCTCGATGACGTACTCTTCTGCGCTGTTTGACACCGACGAGCCTCCTTCAATGGGGACTTTGAGGCGGCTCAGCAGCGCAAGATCGATTCGATCATGGATATGGCGGGTGTCCGCGAAGGCAGTCGGGTGCTTGAGATCGGCTCGGGCTGGGGCTCTGCCCTGATGCGCGCCGCTCAGCGCGGCGCCCATGTGACCAGCGTGACGTTGTCGCATGAGCAGCGAGCCTTAGCCCAAGAGCGAGTCAACGCCGCGGGCCTGAGCGAGCGCGTGGACCTGCGCATCCAGGACTACCGCGATGTCACCGGCGAATTCGACGCCATCATCAGCATCGAAATGATTGAGGCGGTCGGCGAAGAGTTTTGGCCGACCTACTTTGCAGCCATCGACTCGCTTCTGGCACCTGGTGGCCGCGCAGCGATTCAGTCGATCATCATTGGCCACGAAGATTTGGTGGCCACGCGCAAGTCGCAGTCGTGGATCACGAAGTATGTCTTCCCCGGTGGCACATTGCCCTCGATCCGCGGAGTCAGCGACGTGCTGCGCGAGCACACAGCGCTGCACATCGGCCGTGACCTTAGCTTTGGCCGCCACTACGCCGCGACCTTGTTGCGCTGGCGCGAGACGTTCCTGGCCAACTGGGACGACATCGCCCAGCACGGCTTTGATGAGCGTTTCCGCCGCATGTGGGTCTTTTATTTGGCCTACTGCGAGGCGGGCTTCCGTGCCCAGCACATCAACGTGCACCAGTTGCAGTTGGTGCGCGACTAGGCATTGGTGCGCCACTAGGTATTGATGCGCATCAGGGGTCTGTCAGAGGTCGCCGCTAGCCTCGATCCATGAGCACCTTTGAGGATCGACCGCAGGCCGCACTACTGGTGATTGACGCCCAAAATGGGGTCTTGGCTCCTAGCGTTAATGCCGGGGCTGTCGTGGCAAAAATCGCCACTCTTGTTGGTGAGGCACGCGCTCAGAGCGTGCCAGTGATCTGGGTTCAGCACAGCGATGCCAGCCTTGTCCGCGATACCGACGACTGGCGCATCACTGCTGAGTTGATGCCGGGGGCCGATGAGCCGATCGTGCACAAGCAATACGGCGATGCGTTTGAGGCGACTGACTTGGCGGAGCAGTTGGCCCAGGCCAAGGCGGGTCGCTTGATCCTGGTGGGCGCGCAAACAGACGCGTGCATTCGCTCGACGCTGCATGGCGGTTTAGCCCGGGGCTATGACATCACGCTGGTTTCTGATGCCCACACGACGGAGGACATGCGCGAGTGGGGCGCACCGTTGAGCCCGGAGCAGTCGATCGCCTACACCAACATGTATTGGCAGTTCACGAATGCTCCGGGGCGCACGTGCTTGGTCACACCTGCTGCTGAGGTGTTTACGTCTGCTTCAGCAGCCGATTAAGGACGCTTTGCAGCCCTCCGTGCAGGTCTTGGGAGGTTTCACCACGAGCCAACTGATCTCGCACCAAGCCTGGGGACAGGCCAGCGAGCAGATAGTCAGCCCAATAGTCGGGGGTAGGTGCGATTTCTTCGCCCAACTCCTGGACCAGCACTAAGACGTGATGGCGCCAGGTGAGATACGGGTCGGCTGTTCGGCCCGCTGCCTTGTCGACTGCGATCCGCAGATCCAGGTCGACAATCGTGTGGTCGAGCAAAGCGTGCATGAAGGCCTCGATACGAGACTGCGGGCCGTAGCCAGCCGCGCCGTCTTCGCCGGGACCTAGTGGAGCAGGACCTTGCAGGAACTTCGTTTGAAACTTCTCTTCGGCTTCGCTGAGGACGGCCAAAAGCAGTCCTCGACGATCGCCGAAGCGTCGGTAAAGCGTTCCGACACCAACGCTTGCTTTATCAGCGACAGCCTGCATCGTGACGTGATCGATGCCTTCTTCAATGAGAGCGTTGGTAGCGGCCAAAATGGCAATCCGGTTGCGGGTAGCATCCGCACGTTCTCGGCGGGGTTTTGACAACAGGGACGCCGATTCTTCAGGGGTAATCATCGGGGCTCCTTGGAGAGGGTTATACGTTCTAGGTTAATCTCCGGAGCCAATTCCGGTTGCCAGCAGGCAGCCTCTCTCGGCCAGAAGCCTTTCGCCACAGCACATTTGACAACCAAATTTACTTATCTGAGCTTGTCTTCCACAAGTTTATTCCAGCCTCTACGGCATGCCCATCAATGGCCTCCAATTCGCTTTGGCTAAAGACCAAATTGTTGAGCGAACCAAGGCTGTTCTCCAGCTGCGCAGCGCTGCTCGCGCCGACCAAGACTGATGTCACTCGGTCATCGCGCAGGGCCCACGCAAGGGCCATTTGCGCCAGGCTTTGTCCGCGTGATTCTGCAATTGCGCTCAGTGCGCGGACATGGGCAAGTGAAGTTTGCGTCAGCAATGATGGGTCCAACGACTTTCCCTGGGCGGCCCGCGATCCCTCGGGAATGCCATTGAGGTATTTATTGGTCAGCATCCCCTGAGCCAGCGGCGAGAAGGCAATACAGCCGGTGCCGGTGTCGCCGAGCGCATCCAGCAAGTCTTCTTCAATCCAGCGGTTGAGCATGGAGTAGGAAGGCTGGTGAATCAGCAGCGGGGTGCCCATCTCGTTCAAGATCTGAACCGCTTCACGAGTGCGCTGTCCCGAATACGACGAGATGCCGACATAGAGCGCCTTGCCCGCGCGAACGGCGCTGTCCAGGGCGCCCATGGTTTCTTCGAGCGGTGTCTCGTCGTCGAAGCGGTGGCTGTAGAAGATATCGACGTAGTCCAGGCCCATCCGTTGCAGCGACTGGTCGAGTGACGCGGTGAGGTACTTCCGGCTTCCGCCGCCCTGGCCGTACGGGCCGGGCCACATGTCATACCCAGCCTTGGAGCTGATGATCATTTCGTCGCGGTAGCGCTTGAAGTCTTGAGCGAAGATGGTGCCAAAATTGCGCTCGGCAGAGCCGTACGGCGGTCCGTAGTTGTTGGCCAAATCGAAGTGCGTCACGCCGAGATCGAAGGCCGCCCGCAGCGTTGCCCGCTGGCTATCCAGGGAGAAGTCATCCCCGAAGTTATGCCACAAGCCCAGGGAGACCGCGGGCAACACCAGACCGCTTTTCCCCACCCTTCGGTAGTTCATCTCCTCGTAACGGGAGCGGTTGGCCTGGTAGTCATCGCTGTGCGCAGTCATGGCACCATCATGTCGGCCTCACCCCGAATGCGCACCTTTGCCTGGCCCCGAACTACTCGATGCGAGGGAACACGCTTAAACGTCGACGCACCAGGGTTGGCCAACGATGCTCGCCGTCACGTTTTGACCGACGAAGACGGTGTTGCCCAGCGACACCTCACCAGCCACCTCGAGTGCGTCGCCGACTGCTATCCGCGCGATCTGCCTGGACCCAGCCCAGGTCAAACTCCGTACGTGGCCAGCGATGGGACCTTCCGTGCCGTCTGTGCTGATCTGGACCTGCTCGCGACGGACCAGCATGGCTGATGGATTTACGCCTGCTCCAGAGTCGGCGCAGCGAATTTCCCAGGTGCCGAGCGCGCTGGTGTGGTGTGCTTCGGCGCGGGCCCCGATCACTTCGCTAAACCCACCCATGACCCTAGCTACTTGCACGCTCGCGGGTTCGGCGAACAAAACGGCCAGCGGGGCGTGTTGAGCGATCTTGGAGGCATGCAGCACAGCGACGTCGTCGGCCAACCCGGCCTCGGCCATGTCGTGGGTGACCATCACAATCGTCGGCTTCAGCTCGGCCCGGACTTGGCCTAAGAGAGTGTGCATGTCGTGACGCAACTCGGTGTCGAGCGCACTAAACGGCTCATCGAGCAGGAGCACCTGCGGCTTGGCAGCCAGGGCTCGCGCCAGGGCGACCCGTTGCTCTTGGCCACCCGACAGTTGCCGGGGACGGCGCCAGCCCATATCGGGCAATCGCACCATTTCCAAACACCGTTGGGCCTCTGCCCGGGCATGGCTGCGATTGACGCCAGCCACATCCGCCGCGAAGGCGACGTTGTCCAGGACGCTGAGGTGATCAAACAGGTGAGGTTTTGGAACATCATCGTCAAGCCACGCTTTTCCGGCGGCAGGTCATCCACACGACCCTATCGACATACACATGCCCTGCTTCGGGCCTGTTGAGGCCCGAAATCACCCGCAACAAGGTGCTTTTGCCCGATCCGGAGGCACCGACGATCGCTGTCATCGAGCCTTCGGAGACTTCAGGTGAGACGCCGTCGAGGGTGGCTTTCTCGGCTCCCGGATGGCTAAACCGCAATCCTTCGACACGCATCATCGGCGGACCAACCTGCCGATCAGCAAGGCGGCGACCAGGGCAAAGCGATAGCGACCGCGAGCGCCGAGGTCAGCGGCTCATTGCCGGTGCCTGATGCGCTTGCTGCCACCAAGATCGGAGCAGTCACCAGGCGCCCACCGCCAATGATGAGGGTGATCACATAGTCGCTCCAGCCCACGAGGAAGGCCATCGCAGCAGCAGCCCAAAGCGCCGGGGCGATAGCGGGCAAGGTGACCTTTCGGGTGGCTTGAGTGGCACTGGCACCCAGCATGCGGGCTTGATCTTCGATCTGACTATCGAGCCCAGCGTATGCCGAGCGCACGATATAGGTCGTGTAGGGGACCGCGAAAACAGCCAGCAGGACCACGACGGCAACCGGTTGTGGAATATGCAACCGCAAGAGCAGCACATCGAGGCCCATTGCTAGGGCAAACGGCGGCAACGCGATCGGCGCCAGGAGCAAAGCGGCCGACCAAGGGTGGCGTCCACCGATCTGCCAGCCGAGCGCGCGGCCAGCTAAGGCACCGATGGGCACCGCAATCGCGGCCACGATGAGCCCCAACGCAGCGGAGCGCACCAAGGCGGGCACCATGTGGTCCCCATAAGCCTCCCGCCAGCCAACCAAACCCCAGGTGGGGAGCAGGTCGCCAGTGGGCCATCGATCGGCGAGTGACCAGAGCACTATCGGCAACAGGGGCAAGACAAACCAGAACAACAAGAGAGCACCGCCACCCCATCGCCACAGCGGCGAAAACCTGCTCATCAAGGCACCCCATTAAGCTTCATCGGAGCACACCCACCCGGCGCAACGCGGCGATGCCGACACCAGCAATCGCCAGAGCGCTCAGGATCGCCATCAAAGCTGCCGCTGCTGCTTGTGGGCGGGCCGCCAGGTCAATGGACGTGAACAGTCGGTAGGCCAACACTGGCAACGCCTCGGGATATGACCGGCCCAGCAGCCAGATCACCTCGTAGGAGCCCAGCGTGTAGAGATAGATGATGATCGCTCCAGCCAGCGCGGACGGCGCCGCCATCGGCAGGGTTACCCTACGAAGACGCTGCCACGGGCCTGCCCCTAAGACAGCGGCAGCCTCCGACAACTCCGTCAGGCGAGAGCTCAAAGCTGCTGCAATGATGAAGGCAACAAAGGCCGATTCTTTCCAGGCGAACTCGATCACAATGGCCGTCGGAAAACTCCCAGCAACCAGGGCCGGCCAGTCGCTCGGGGCTACTCCCAACCACCGAGGGAGCACTCCTCCGCCGGAGAGCAGCAGACCAACTGAGGCGGCTCCGATCAGGTGCGGCACCGGGAGAATGACACTGGTCAGGGCGGCGAGCACAGCCCGGATCCGCGAGACGCTCACCAACGCCAGGCCAGCCGGGACACCGAAAATCAGGGCCAGAATGGTCGAGCTCGTGGCGATCACGAACGACTCCCGTAGGCCAAGCCAGAGGTCGCTCGACAGTGCGCCAAAAGCATCGGTGCTCAATCGCGGTTGACCCACCAGGGGCATGAGGCCAAAGGCGGTGAGCGCGATGGAGACGATCGAGATTGCCGACACGATGCCAACCACAAGGGCTGCCGGCGCGAGCAGTCGTCTCGATCCCATCACTCGACGAGCACGTTGGTGCGCCAACCCTCGTCAAGGGCGGGCACCCACTCTACCGACAACTCCGGGTCGGCCCCCTCGCTCAACTCTGCGTATGACGGCACCACCGGGGAATCTGGGATGGCATCGAAAAGCGCGGACCCTTCGTCATCCAAGAGGTCAGCGTCCAGCACAGTGAACTGACCCCAGACCCCTGGGTCTGCCTTGAGTGCTTGCTGCTCGGGCGACAGAGCAAGGTTGGCGACGACCTTGGCCCCGGCCTGTTGCCCCGAAGAGGAAGGCATCGCCAAGAAACTGGCATTGCCTACGGTGCCCTCATCAAGTTGCAGCACACGCGTGGTCTCGGGGAATGTGCCGTTCTCGACAAGTTGGGTCAACGTTGCCGGACCATAGGTCATCGTGAAGTCGACCTCGCCGTCGATGAACAATTGATCGAGGGCGACTGAGTCCCGTGGGTAGGTTTCGCCCTCGCGCCACAGGTCAGGTTCAACTTCTTGAAGCCGCTCGAATAGCGCTGGTGAGAGTTTGTCGTAGCTGTCCTGGTCAAACTCCAAGGAACCTCTTCGGCACCACCAGCGCTTGAATAGAGAGCCTGACGCAGGAAAACCGAGCCGGTGAAGTCCGGCGGCGCAGGGTAGGTGAAACGTCCGGGGTTTTCGCTCGCCCACTCCAGGATGCCCTCAAGGCTGGTCGGCGGGTTGGGCACTCGCTCCTCGTCATAGACAAAAGCGAACTGAGCCTTGTGCCATGGGGCCTCACAGCCATCGACAACATTGCCGAAGTCGTTAGTGAGCAACTCGTCGTCAGGGTCGGTGAAGGCCATGTTGGGCAGTTGATCGGTCCAACCGCATAGCCAGGCTCCGGCCTGTTGCCCTGCCGAGAAGTTGTCGCCGTTGACCCACACCAAATCAACATCGCCGTCCTCTGTCCCGGCTTGGCGCTCAGATAAAACCCGGGTCAACGCATCTTGTGTGGAGGCCACTGGGACCCGTCGCAGGGTCACGCCCTCCTGCGCTGCTGCGGGGATCAGGACGTCGTCAACGTAGGCATTGCCCTGAGGGTCTCCACCCCACATCCACAGAGAAACCTCTTGCCCCTTCGCCTGCTCAACCACGTCTTCCCACGGTTGGTCAGCCAAATCGTCCTGAACAGCTTCGTTGGCAGGGGCTGAACAAGCGACCACAATAAGTGATGCGGCCATGGCTAAGCCAAGGCCTGCCGCGCTGCGGCGCAAAGAGGTCATGACACCAGTTAATCGTGTAATGCTGCACCATGCTTGATCACAGCGTGCGCCAAGTCCTCGATCCCGTCATGAAGGCTTCGGCCAAGGCGCTCGACCGACCGTGGATCAGCCCCGATCGGCTCTCGGTGGCGGGCCTAGTTATCGGGCTTGCGAGCGCCGGGTCGGCGGCCCTGCAGTGGTGGGGTTTGGCGCTGGTTTTGTGGCTGCTGAACCGACTCGTCGATGGTCTAGATGGACCGTTAGCCAGGCGGCGCAAAGCAGGTGGCACAACGGCGGGCGGGCGCAGCCACAACTCCGAGGCTGGCGGATTCCTGACATCTCTGCCGACTTCGTAGTTTACGGCGCTGCCGTTGTAGGAGTCGGGTATGGCGTGGTTGCCGGCTATGACTCGTCCTGGCTGCCGTTTGTGCTGGTGCTCTTTGCCTATTACATCAACGGTGCAGTGTTTTTGGTTTTCCTCCATCGCCGAACGCACTGGTCGGACGATGGAGGATGGCCGCTCTTTGAGTTTCTTGGGTGGTCTAGCTGAGGGCACAGAAACCGTTATAGCCCACTCGCTTTGGCTGATCTTCCCGGCGTATGCGGCGGGGATTGCCTGGGCCTGGGCAGCCGTGGTGGCCATTAGCGCTACCCAACGAATCATCGCGGGCTATCGCAGTTTGCTCTAGCGATTAACTCGATCTCCGCCGCGGTTTACCCCACCTCAGTCGCGGTTAACCCAGCGTCGGCGCAGATCTGTGACGATGTTCGTTGCCTTCTTCACGATCGGCTTGTCCAGCGTCTTACGCGCATCAGCAACAGCGGCATTCCATGGCGCGTCGTTGTACGTCGGATACGGGTGGATCACCCGGCCAGGTCGCGAGTCTTAAGCCCCTTGGCCACGGCCAGCGTAATTTCTCCGAGACTTTCGCCTGCTCGCGGGCCGACGATTGTGGCGCCAACGATCTTGCCCGAGGAGTCCATTGCCAATCGGGCGAAGCCATCGGGCTGACCCTCAGCCGTGGCGCGGTCAGTGTGGCTGTGCTGCACGGTGCTGATCTGGATGCCGTCTGGAGCAGGGTTGGTCGCTACCCCGACGGCAGCAACCTCGGGATGAGTGAAGGTGACTCGCGGGATGGCCGAAGTGTCAACCTTGCGCGGCAAACCCAGGATGGCGTTGCTGGCCGCCAGGCTGCCGTGGCTGCTTGCGGTGTGGGTGAACTGGGGGTAGCCGCTGAGGTCGCCCGCCGCCCAGACCTTGGGGTTGGACTTGCTGCGTAGGTGCTCGTCAACATCGAAGAACCCGCCCTTGACGATCTCAACGCCCAACTTGTCCAGGCCAAAGCCCGTTGTGCGCGGGGAGCGCCCGACAGCGACGAGGAGGGTGCCAAACGGCACGCGCGCGCCACCTTCGAGCACTAGCTCGCGCCCTTCGACAGCGGACACATTCTGACCCGTCATCAGCGTGACGCCGTCGGCCTCGAGCGCAGCAGCGACGAGGGCTCCAGCGTCCTCATCTTCACGCGGCATGATCCGGGGCGCGCCTTCGACGATCGTGACCTTGGCACCTAGCCGGGCAAAGGCCTGGCCCAACTCGGAACCAATGCTGCCGCCGCCCAAGATGACCAGGTCATCCGGTAACTCGGTCAGGTCCCAGAGGGTTTCGCTGGTCAAGTAGTCGGCTTCGGCCAGGCCAGGAATCGGCGGCATGGCTGGCGTGGCCCCCATCGCCAGCAGCGCCTGGCTGAAGGTGATGGTTTCGCCGTTGACCTCGAGCGTGGTCGGCGAGGTAAAGATCGCCTCCCCTGGATGACGTTCACTCCCGCGTCTTCGGTCGCTTCAAAAGAGTCGACCGGGGCGATGTGGGCGATGGACTCGTGCACGTGACTCATCACAGCCGGGAAGTCGACCCTGACGTCGCTTGTCGTCACGCCAAACGCGGCCGAGTCGCGAGCAGTGGCCGCCGCAGCGCCAGCAGCGAGGAGAGCTTGGAGGGTACGCACCCGGTCCACAGGCAGTCACCGCCAGGGTTTTCCCGTTCAATCATCAGTACGCGCGCGCCCAGACTCGCGGCAGTCTTTGCTCCGACGAGTCCGGCTGTGCCGCCACCAACGACGACGAGGTCCCAGGGCTGGTTATCCATGCGCTTAGTGTCGCAGCATGTCTGCTGTTCAGCCTGATGACCCAACGCCCCAACGCCTTGTCTTGGTCGGCGCGGGGCACACACCTCCACCTCTTGCGGCACGCCGATGACCTTCGGGCAGCTGGATTTTTAATCAAGCTCGTGGCTCCCACCTCCTTCCGCTACAGCGGAGTTGCAGTTTCCACCTCGACCGGGGCCCTGCCTGAAAACTATGGCCTGATCGATGTCAGCGCCTTGGCCAGAAACCACGCTGTGGATCACATCGCCGAGCGCATGGTGGATGTGGATAGAGATGCCCGGGTCGTCATCACGGCGGAGAGCCAACGGATCCCCTACGACATCCTGTCGCTTAACCTCGGGAGCCAAGCCAGCAGCGAGAGCATCGACGTCGCGCCAGAGGTGACGCGGATCAAGCCGCTCGATGAGTTAGCCACACTCACCAACCGCCTCGACCGGGCACGCATGATCACCATCGTTGGCGGCGGCCCGACCGCCATGGAATTGGCTGGCAACCTCAGCGCGAGCACCGGGCGCACGGTTCGGGTGGTCGAAGCGGGGCCCAGGTTGGCCTCAGCGTTGCCACCCAAGGCCAGCGCCGCCATTGCCAAACTGCTGGCCAAACGAGGCGTAGAGGTCATCCTCAACTCTCACGTCGCCGCCTTAGACGCGGATCAGGTCACAACCACTGATGGGTCGACTTACCTCCATGATCTGGCTGTTCTCGCCACCGGCCTCACCGCGTCCCCCGCACCAGCAGGTCTTGGCGGACCTCACGGCATACCGGTGCGGGGGACGTTGCAGCACCGCGATGACGATGACATTTATGCGTGCGGTGACGTTGCCGACTTCCTGCCTGGCGCGCTGCCCAAGCTTGGTGTCTATGGGGTGAGGCAGGGGCCAGTTTTGTTGCGCAACTTAGTTGCCCGGGCAGTGGGCGAGCCGCACGAACCCTTTGAGCCACAGCGTTCCGCGCTGCAAGTTATCGATTTGGGTGCGACTCTAGGTTTAGCGGTGCGCGGCCGGTGGTGGTGGCTTGGCCGTGCACCGCTGCACCTCAAACGCAGGATTGACGCCCGGTGGCTGGCCCGGGTGGAGAGTAGAGGCGTGCCGTCAGACCCTCGCTCTACCCAGTGACTCAAGGTGATTCTGCTGCTCGTGATCTTCGGGGGCCTCTGGTGGGCGGTCGAAGCATTCGGCCTAGGTAGCGGCGAAATCCAAGAGCACGTGGACGACTCAGGGGCATGGGGTCCGCTGGTGTTCTTTGGCCTGTATTCGACGCTCGCCCTGTTGCCCGTCCCCAAAGCCGTGCTCAGCATCTTGGGCGGCACTCTGTTTGGCATGGTCGGCGGGCTGCTCTTGTCATGGGGCGCCGCCATGGTGGGGGCATGCGCTTCGTTCTATCTGGCTCGCAGCCTGGGTGCCGAGGCCGTCGAAAACTCAGTGCTGGCCGGCTCGATAAAGCCCTCAAGGTGCTCGAAGGCAATGGGATGACGGCCATCCTGACACTCCGGCTGATCCCGATCGTGCCGTTCACCGCGATAAACTACGGCGCTGGCCTGTCCAGTGTCCGCTTCCGCGACTACTTCTTTGGCAGCGCGCTCGGCATGATCCCCGGCAGCATCGCCTACGTCGCGGTCGGCGCCTACGCCTCGACCAACCTATGGATTGTCGGCGGTGCAACAACCGCACTGGTGTTGATGGTTGTCGGTGGCGCGTTCTATGGTCGCCGGTATGCCCGCAAACTTCCCAACCCGTGAGCAGATCACCGCTGCCCATTCGCTGATCGAGGGCTACATTCGCCGCACTCCGGTCATCAACGTGACCCTGCCTAGCGGGCAAGGCGTGACCCTCAAACTGGAGTTGCTACAGCACACGAGCTCATTCAAGCCTCGTGGAGCGTTCTTCAATGCCCTGAGCGCCAGCGAGCGCCCAACCAGTCTGGTGGCGGCATCTGGGGGCAATCATGGTTTGGCTGTGGCGTACGTAGGGCAGGAGCTGGGCATACCCGCGCGAATATTCGTCCCGACGACTGCTCCGGCCGTCAAGGTTGAGCGCCTCGGCCGACTCGGGGCGCAGGTCAATCAAATCGGGACCCGGTATGCGGAGGCACTGGAAGCCAGCAAGGCTGCGGCTGGGGAGGCCGGCGCGTTGGCCATCCACGCCTACGACACGATGGCCACTGTCACCGGCCAAGGCAGCACCGGCCTCGAGATCGAAGAGCAAACGCGGCCTGGCACGGTCTTGGTGGCAGTTGGCGGCGGTGGACTGATCGGTGGAGTGTCCTCGTGGTTTGTCGGTCAACGCAAGATCGTTGCCGTTGAGCCGCACGGGTGTCCCACGATGCACACTGCGCTGGCCGCAGGGTGGCCCGTGCCGGTCAACCCAAGCGGCCTCGCGGCTGACTCGCTTGGTGCCAGCGTCATCGGCGAAGTGGGCTTTGCCGCGGCTCAGGCCGCTGAGGTTATCTCGGTGCTCATTGAGGAAGACGCCATTCGGGCCGCCCAAACCTGGCTCTGGGATGAGGTCCGGATCGCTGCTGAGCCTGGTGGAGCAGTCGCGTTGGCTGCCTTGATGAGTGGTGCATACCGGCCTGCAGAGGGTGAAGAGATCACCGTCATCGTGTGCGGCGGCAACGGCTGATCGAGCCCAAGGCATACTCACTGCATGGCATTCACCGAGACAGACCGACAGCACCTGCGGCGCTGCGTTGACCTTGCGGCTGAGGCAGTCGCGGATGGCGACGAACCCCTGGCTCGGTGCTCGTCGACAAGGATGGCCTCGTGCTCTTTGAAGACCGAAACCGGGTCAAAGACGGCGACCACACGCGGCATCCTGAGTTGGCGATTGCCCAGTGGGCGGGGGCGAATATGGCTCCCGCTGACCGCGCTGAGGCAACGGTCTACACCTCAGGCGAGCATTGCCCGATGTGCGCAGCCGCCCATGGGTGGGTCGGGCTGGGCCGCATTGTTTTTGCGTCATCCACGCCTCAATTGACCCAGTGGCTCAGCGATCTTGGCTTGCCAGCCGGGCGCGTCGCACCTCTGCCAATCAGCGTGGTTGCCCCCGGCGTGCCAACAGAAGGACCGGTGGCGGAGTTCGCCGACGAAATCCGGGCCCTACACGTGCTCGCTCACCGCTGAAGCGGCCCGGTTGCCTAAGAAGCCGCCGATGAGCAGCAAGATGCCGGAGACAACAAAGGCGACCGAGGCGATGACCCCAGCCGCGTATTCAGCCCGGTCTGCGGCCACCAGATAGAGCATCCCGGTCGTCGCTGCGCCGACAAGGGCCTGCACGGCACCTGCCAGCAACCACGGGGCAGCCGTGCGATGCATCGCCTGCCAACAAGCTTCGCAGTGCTTGGAGGCCTTGGTGCGCAGACCAGCAAATCCATTGCGTGGCAGCGTGTTCTGCAGCGCCTTGTGCCGGATGACCAGCATCAACGCGCCGATAGCCACCAATGCGAGGTCAGGGTGCGGACGAGATCCCACGTCATACGAGGTTGTGCCTTTCAATCGCCAACGTTGTCTCCTTGACCTGATCAGGCAGTGAGCCACATCGCCTGATACGGCGCCAATTTAATGTCCTCAAACTCGGTCACCTCGGGCACATTGCCAGCGAGATGGTCGGTCATGGCGTGCGGCTCAACCCCCTGGGCATCAACCCACCAGGTCGGGACGTATGCCTCGTGCTCGGTCATGTTGTAAAGCCCAACCATGGTGCCAAGAGGGTGTCGTCGCACGACGCCCAGGACGCCGCGGTCAGTCGTCGGAACGGCATGAGCCGGGACATCCGCGTGCAGGTGTGGCAACTGGCCCCGCTTCTCCACCATCGCGCTGATGCCTTGATAGATGCGATCCGCCGGAGATTCGGGGTAATCGCCGAGCGCGCGCACCGCGGCCCAATCGAGCGCTGGGCGATGCGCCCACCGATTGTCTTCGGCAAATTCGGGCAGGTTGTCCCAGTTGGGGTCATTCAACGTGCCAATCTCGTCACCAGACCAGATGACCGGCAGCCCGCCCCAGCCAAACATCAGTGCGTGGGCGACCAACACTCGCCCGACTGCGTCGTTGAGTCGACCATCTTCGCCTGCCTCGGCCGCGAGGCCCACACCACAGAGGCTGGCCGTGGTGCCACTAACGCGCTTGTCGCCGGTTGCCGGGTTGTGCTGGAAGACCAAACCGTCAGCAAAGAGCCATCAAAATTGCCGGTATAGAACTCCGACAAGAAGCCTCGGTGCTCAAACCCGTTAAGTTGGACCGCGGCCGCGTCGCCGTCATCAATCGCCCAGCCAATGTCGTCGTGGCACCGCGCGTAGGTGACCCACGCCGTTGAGCCGGGGATATCGGGGATCTGCGCCAGGGCGTGCGCGGCCAGCGTGACGTCCCGGCTGGCGAGCATGGACCAGATCTGGACCATGAGGCTGTTGTGATAGGCCAGGTCGCTGACCTTGCCGTAGTGCTGACCGCGACCCAAGTAGTGCACCAAGTCCCCTGGGCCCACGATGGCTTCAGCCTTGAACGCCACGGCTGGGGCAGCAATCCGGGCGACGGCTCGCAGTGCCTGGGTTATTTGGTGGACTTCAGGCTGGTTCTGACAGTTAGTGCCCTTGCGCTTCCACATGAAGGCAATCGCGTCTAGCCGTAGGACCTCCACCCCAAGGTTGGCCAGGTTCAAAATCACGTCGGCCATCTCGCAGAATACGGCTGGATTGCTCCAGTTCAGATCCCACTGATAGTCGTTGAACGTCGTCCAGACCCAGCCTTCCAACTCGTCGTCCCAGGTAAAGTTGCCGGGGGCGAAGTCGGGGAAGACCTCAGGCAGGGTCGCTTCGTATGCGTCGGGCTCTTCGCGGTCTGCGTAGACATGGAAGTACTCCCGGTAGGCCGCGTCGCCAGCTTGGCTTTCAGCGCCCACTCGTGCTCTTTGGCTACGTGGTTGAGCACCAGGTCAAGGCACAAACTGATGTCGCTAGCGCGCAATGTGCCCGTCAGATTGGCCAGGTCCTGGATATCCCCCAGGTCCTCGCGCACCGCGCGGTAGTCCGCCACCGCATAACCGCCGTCGTTTGGCGCTGGCCGAGGCTTGAGGAGCGGCATCAGGTGCAGGTACGTGACGCCCAACCCGCGGAGGTGATCAACCTTTTCGGCCACTCCGGCGAGACCAGTGCCAGGTTCGGCATACCGCTCGGTGTACGCCGCGTACCCAACCATCGTCTCCTGCCGGAACCAGTCAGGCTCTAAGAGTCGGCGCTCATCCAGCGCATGCAGATCGTCGCTGCGCTCCGCAAAGGCCCGGCTGCTAGCTCCAACGCCCGGCCGGCCGCAGCCTCCGGGTCGGGGTAAATCGACAGCCCCGACACCAATGTGGGCCACCAGCGCCGAGCGCGGAGCACGAACGTGGTCTGCCGGTGTTCGGGGAGGGTGCCGAGCAACTCACGAATTGCTTCGGCCTGCGGGCTGGGAACATCTGCAGGAAGGTTCATGGAAAGGTTTGGGTCTGCCATGGTTCCTTAGCTTCAGTTGAAATACAGGGCGTAAATGATCGCGGGAACGGGCAGCGTGAGGGCAACGATCAGCACAATGGCGATGAAGCGTCGACGCCTGTTGTAGCCATCTTCGTGTTCCAGCATTCGCGGGCCCCTCTCTCTTTGGTTTGCGCCATAAGTCTAGGGGCCATGCCTGACACTACGAATCCCTGAGCGCTATAGCCATATTTGCACCTATTGTCTGAAACTAGATTCACATAGATAGCGGCAGATGATCCGGTCGCACCCATCGGCATTCAGGATCTTCGCCGCGCGGAACTGCGCCCAAGCCACTGAGGCCGCGGAGCTGACCCGCCACCCTGACCCCGAGGTGGCACTGATCGGCGTGGATGCCTGTGCCGCTGTCATAGATGACGCGCTGGCGGCCAGTCGTCGCCAGGGGTATGACGTGGAGGCAGGGTGCCTCTCGACATTATTGATGTCGAATGCATCGGGCCATTGGTCGCCACCGCGATCACCGTGGACGAAGGCCTAGAGGTCAACAACCTTCGTTGCGCTGACTTCGCCGACCTCAGCGGCTCACAGTTCAACGGGCAAGGCGCCCGGAATCGCGAAGGTGGACCGCTTCGGATCCGACACCCGAATTTGCCCATGGAGCGAACATGGACAAGGTCCGTAAGGGCGGCAAGCCACCCAAGCCACCCCGCGGCGGGGCCTTGTGACGTCTTCAGTTACGCGTCGTGCTTGGCTTCAGCCTTGTCCTTGCGCGGGATCAGGTGCATGACTGCCACGACGACCGCACCGACAATGAGTCCGAGGATGGCCGAGGCGACCGTGTTGGTCAGCCAACCCAAGAAGCCGCCAAGCGCACCGGTGGCTGCGTGCACCATTTCTTCTAGGTGGTGCACTGCGTCGTAGAGAACGTGCCACCCCAACTCATCAATGCCAACAAGCACGATGTGGCCACCCACCCACAACATGGCTGCGACGCCAATCGTTGAGAGCCCCTTCATCACCGCAGGCATTGCCTTGACCAGGCCGCGGCCGACCTTTGGGAAAACTCAGAGGAGCGCTGGCTGAGCGCGAGGCCGATGTCGTCCATCTTGACGATCAAGCCCACTGCGCCATAAACCAACGCAGTGATGCCCAGCGCAACCAAGACCATGATGGCCAATCGCGAAAAGAACGGCTCGTCGGCAACTTCGTTGAGCGAAATCACCATGATCTCTGCCGACAAGATGAGGTCAGTGCGGATGGCACCCGAGACCATCTTGTCTTCGTGCTCGGGGCCCTTCTCGATGACCGGCGTCTTCACTTCTTCGGTGCCGTGGTGGCCAGGGCCGAATTTTTCCCAAAGCTTTTCAGCGCCCTCATAGCAGAGGAACGTGCCACCCAGCATGAGGATCGGAGTCAACGCCCACGGCGCAAACTGACTCAGCAGCATGATGATCGGCAGGATGATCAGCAATTTGTTGCGGATGGAGCCGATCGCGATCTTTTTGATCATCGGCAGCTCGCGCTTGGCCGCGAAGCCGTCGACATAGCGCGGCGTCACCGCTGCATCGTCAACAACAACACCGATCGCCTTCGAGCTAGCCCGGCCCGCTGCCGCACCCACATCGTCGATTGAAGCAGCCGCAATCTTGGCGATCGCCGCAACGTCATCGAGCAGGGCGACAAGTCCGCCGCTCATCGACCAATCTCCATCTCACACAAGTCCATACCCACAGACTAACGAGCGCACTGACATACCCACGAAATGCTGGGCAAACACCGGGAGCGAACAGGCCTGTCAGACCCCCTAGACATACCCAACTCATGACGGGATGGCTTGGGATTATTTCGGCAGATCACGCGCAACGGGGCGTCAAAATGGGGATTGGCCAGATTGGCCATGGCAAACGTGGACCACTGGCGCGATTGAAGGCCGGCGACACCTTGATCTACTACTGCCCGACCCAGGAGCGCGCTGGAAAGGCAAAACTGCAGCAGTTCACGGCCTTTGGTACGGTCTCTGACGATGAGATATGGCAAGCCGATGAGCTCTCACTCCAGCCATATCGTCGGCGCATTAAATACGCCAGCGTCACCCCGACGCCGCTCGCTGAGGTCAAGGATCACCTCGATCTCACTGCGGCGCGCAACTGGGGATACCAACTGCGGCTGGGCTTAGTGCAGCTAAGTGACCGTGACGTATCCACGCTGGCGACGGCTATGGGCGTCTCTGGTGATAGCGTTTCTATTTAGATAAGATCCACCTGTTCTAAATGGAGTGTGCATGCAGATCGTTGCCGAAGACGCGAAGTCGGCCCGTATTGGGCACGAGATTCGCCCCAGGGCCATCACCGTTGAGTCCGTCATACCCCTGGCAGACCAGATGGTCCGGATCCGATTCGGTGGCGATGACCTGCGGGATCTGCCCACCGCCTCAGCAAAGGACCACGTCAAGCTCCTTTTTGACTGGAATGCGGATGGCACCCCAAGTTGCCGACTCCCGGCACGGGCATTCAAGACCTGGCGGTGCGCGACTACACGATCCGCGAGTTAAACCGAGTCGAGCCATTCCTCGATATCGACTTTGTGCTGCACGATCACGGGATCGCCGGTCGCTGGGCCCAAACGGCCAAGCGCGGTGACCAACTCGGTTGCCTTGGCCCGCGTGGATCCATGGTGGTCAAGGACGTCTTCGATTGGTATGTCTTCGCAGCCGATGAGACCTCGCTGCCAGCCCTCGGGCGCTGGGTAGGTGAGTTGCGGCCTGAGACCTCTGCCCACGCATACATCGAGGTGGCGAATGCTGACGCAGAGATCACGCTGCATTCCGCGGCCGACCTCACGGTGACCTGGCTGCACCGCGATGGCGCTGCAGCCGGCACGACGACAAAGTTGGCGGAGGCCGTGCGCGGCCATGAGATGCCAAATCTGGACGGCTACGTATGGGCCGCTGGCGAGGCCGGCTCGATCAAACCGATCCGCCACTATTTGGCCGATGAGGCTGGACTGGACCGCGCCAACTGGGATGTTGATGGCTATTGGCGACTCAACGTCAGCAACTTCGACCACCACGGCGACGAAGACTGAACTTCGACTCCCCAGCCCCGCAGCACCATTCCCCGTGTCGGTCCTCACCGCTAGGGTTGCACTCATGAGCTCACCAGTTGATGTCACCACTACCGAAGCCTGGGCCGAACTGACCGCCCAGAAGTCGTCGTTCACGCCCGATTTACGGGGATGGTTCGCTAACGATCCCGATCGCGTGGAGAAGTTCACCTTCACTCTGGCCGACTTGCACGTTGACCTGTCAAAGAGCCTGGTCACCGACGAAATCCTGGCCTCGTTGGTTAAGGTCGCCGAGCAGACTGGCGTTGCCGAGCGGTACGCCGCAATGTTGGCCGGTGAGCACATCAACACCACCGAGGACCGCGCGGTTTTGCACACTGCTCTGCGCCGTCCGGCAGGGGCAACGCCGGAGTTGGTTGTCGAAGGCCAGAAGATCGACGAAGACGTGCAGTCGGTCCTCGATGACATGGGCAAATTCGCTGACGGTGTCCGCTCGGGCGAGTGGGTCGGCGTCACCGGCAAGAAGGTCACCCACGTCGTCAACATCGGCATCGGCGGCTCTGACCTGGGTCCCGTCACGATTTATGAAGCACTCAAGCCGTATGCCGACGCTGGCATCGAGGCTCGTTTGTCTCCAACATCGACCCGACCGACATGGCGCAAAAGACCGAGGATCTCGACCCCGAGACCACCATGTTTATCGTCGCGTCCAAGACGTTCACGACGTTGGAGACGCTGACCAACGCACGCCTTGCCCGCGACTGGCTGTGGGAGGGCCTGGCCGCGGTCGGCGCCACCGACACCAGCGATGAGGCCTCCCGCACCGAGGCCGTCTCCAAGCACTTCGTCGCCGTGTCGACTGCGCTGGACAAGGTCGAAGCCTTCGGCATCAACCCGGACAACGCGTTCGGCTTCTGGGACTGGGTTGGTGGCCGTTACTCCGTCGACTCCGCCATCGGGCTGTCGCTGGAGATCACGCTTGGGCCGGACAATTTCCGCGAGTTGCTGGCTGGTTTCCACGACGTGGACGTCCACATGGGTGAGACCCCACTGGCGCAGAACGTGCCCGTGCTGATGGGCGTCTTGAACGTTTGGTACACCAACTTCCTCGACGCTCAGTCACACGCAGTGTTGCCGTATGCGCAGCAGTTGCACCGCTTTGCTGCCTACCTGCAGCAGTTGACGATGGAGTCGAACGGCAAGTCAGTGCGCTGGGACGGCAGCCCGGTCACCACGGGGACTGGCGAAGTCTTCTGGGGCGAGCCCGGCACCAATGGCCAGCACGCGTTCTACCAGTTGATTCACCAGGGCACGCAATTAATCCCGGCTGACTTCATCGCCTTTGTGAACCCGGCCTACCCAAGCCAAGACGATGGCCGCGACGTGCACGGCCTGTTCTTGGCCAACTTCTTGGCACAGACCAAGGCGCTGGCGTTCGGCAAGACGGCCGAAGAGGTAGAGGCCGAAGGCACCGAGGGCGCACTCGTTGCTGCTCGCACCTTTGAGGGCAACCGACCCACCACGTCGATCTTTGCCGACTCGCTGACCCCACGCGTCCTGGGTCAGTTGGTGGGCTTATACGAGCACATCACCTTTGTCCAGGGCGTCATCTGGGGCATCAACTCCTTTGACCAGTGGGGCGTGGAGTTGGGCAAGCAGTTGGCCCTGCAGATCGCTCCGGCGATCGAGGGTGACGCTGAAGCACTGGCCAACCAGGACGCTTCGACCAAGGCGCTCATTGAGTACTACCAGGCCAACCGCCGGTAGGTAGCAACTAGTCGGCACCGCCGTCGATCAACGCTTGGGCTCAGTGCAACTCGCACTGGGCCCAAGCTACGTCTCGCCAGTCATCAAATTTGTAGCCCACCTTGCGGAAGACCTCGATGGGTTCAAACCCCAACGAGGTATGCAGGCGTTGGCTGGCGTCATTAGGCATCGTCATCCCCGCAACGGCCTGGCGGTAGCCCATCGCGCCGAGGCAGCTGAGCAGTTCGGCATACAACTCTCGCCCGTAGCCTCGCCCACCTGCAATTATGTCTAAATAGACGCTGGTCTCACAGGTGAAGCCGTACGCCGCACGGGGTCGATAGGTGCCGGCGTAGGCATAGCCAACGATCTCCCCGCCTGCGGCCCTTCGTTTGCCTCAGCCACCAACCACAGGTGCTTGACCTGGGCATTTGCGATGCGCTCGGCAAACTCGGGCGGCGATGGAGGCACTAGTTCAAAGGTGATCGTCGTGTCGAGCACATAAGGCCGGTAGATCTGGGCACAGGCCTGCGCATCGTCGCTCGTGGCATCTCTGATGGTGAGTTTGGCGGCTGGCTTGTCGGTCATCGGGTCTATTGTGCTGGAATGCGCACCGTTTCTGCTTCTTTATTTGCTTCCGTCGATGGCGTCCTGGAAAACCCAGGTGGTTGGCAGTTCGACCAGTTCGATGACGGACTGGGCGAGTTGATGATGACCGAGTTGCCGAAGAGCGACACCGTCATCTTGGGCCGCCAGATGTATGACGAGTGGTCCGCCTATTGGCCGAGCGCCGAAGATGACTTCAAGGACTACATCAACCCGATCAAGAAGTACGTCGCGTCGACATCGCTGAGCGCCCCGCTGGAGTGGAAAAACTCCGAGTTGATCGAGGGTGACCTCGTGGAGTTTGTCCGTGAGTTGAAGCAACAAGAAGGGGCGAAATCAACGTGGCCGGCAGCCTCTCGGTGGTTCGCCAACTCTTGTTGGCCGGGGTGCTCGCCAAGATCACGTTGATGATCCACCCGGTGCTCGTGGGCGAGGGCAAACGGCTCACCGAGGAGATCACCCCAGTCACCCGGCTGACGCTGATCGATCACTTGGTCACCGAAAAGGGCAATGCGCTGCTGACGTATGCATTGAAGGCTGACGCATGAGCGCGGAGCACAAGGCCACTCTGGTCAAGTATCTGCAAATGGGGCGCGATGCCCTGATGTGGAAGCTTGAGGGTCTGTCCGAATACGTCGCCCCATGACAGCAACCGGCACTAACCTGATCGGCCTGGTCAAACACATGGCAGGCATCGAGGGTGAATATTTCCTCGGCTGCTTCGACCGACCGTTTGATGACCGCCCCGATTGGATGAAAGAAGAGGGTGAGGTCAACGAGGACATGTGGGCCGCACCCGGGGAGACCACCGAGGAGATCGTCGACCTCTATCGCAAGGTGTGGTCACTCGTGGATGACGCGATCGAGTCGATGGACTTGGACACCATGGGCCATGTCCCCTGGTGGGACAACGGCGACGTCACTCTTGAACGGCTCTTGGTCCATGTGGCCACTGAAACTCATCGGCACGCTGGGCACGCGGACATCATCCGCGAAATGATCGACGGCCAAACGGGAGTTGGGAGTCGAGCCCCAACATGCCGGGTAAGAGCCAGGAGTGGTGGGAGGCCTACCGCTCGACTTTGGAGCGAACGGCTAGAGAGGCTTAGCCAGCAACTCCTGCTCGCGGACGGCAGTTAGGCCGACTTTGGGGTCAAACAGCATCCGCTCGCGGTCCACCCACTCGTTGATCGCCTGGATCGTCTCAGCGAATGGCCGGTTGACCAGGCCGAGGCTGCGTGCCGCGGACCCATCCACGGCGAACAAGCCTGCACGGTCTGGCTCGTCAATCGGCAGCCACATCGGCAGGTCCTTCCACGGCTTCACCTCAAGCTCGGCTAGCTGAGCGGGGGTGAACTCGGCGCGCGTAGCCCCACTGCCGGATGTTGCGACGACCTCATCAACGAAGGCGCCGAGGGTTGTCGGCAGACCGACGATGTTGAGCGCTCGACGCAGCGGAACTCCATGCACGGCCGCCATGAAAGCACCCAGGTCACGGACATCGGTGAACTGAATCGCGCTGTTGTCGGCCTCGCTCGGGATCACGTGCGCGCCGCGCTCAGCGAACCGCGATGCCCAATAAGTCACCCGATCCGTGGGGTCGTCTGCCCCAGCAATGATGCCTGGGCGGATGATCGTGTGGTTCGCGAACCGCTGCCGGATCACGTCTTCACCCAGGGACTTCAACTCGCCGTAGGCGGTGACAGGGTCTTCGGAGATCTCACCCAGCGGCGTCTGATGCACGGGCGACTCTTCGTTGACCCCACCGACCGACAAGTCGGAGTAGACGCTGACGGTGGAAACGAATACGTAGTGGACCTCGGGGTTGAGGTGCTGAGCAGAGTTTTCCAGTTGAGCCGGGGTGTAGCCCGAAACGTCATAAACGGTGTCCCAGTCCCCGGCGATGGCGGACATGTCGCCGTCTCGGTCGCCCACCAACCTGGGCAACTGAGGGTAGGCACCGGGGTCGGACTTGCCCCGGTTGCACAGCGTGACCTCCAGGTCGAGCGCGAGCAGGTGCTCGACCAGGTGCTTTCCGACAAACTGCGTGCCGCCGAGGACTAGGACACCACTCATGCTTAGCTCTCCTTGTTGTTGTCTTCGCCTGCGTTGTGTTCAGCAACCTTCGCCACGGCCGACCTCGCGGCAGCGAGGACAACCTCGCGGCAGCGAGGACAACCTCGCGGCAGCGAGGACAACCTCGTTGAGCGCGGGGTGAATGTAGACCGTGGTCGTCAACTCGCGGACGTCGTTGTTGAGGTGAATGAGCATCAAGATCTGGTGCAGCATCGTCGAAGCCTCGGGGCCAATGAAGTGGCAGCCCAGGATCGAGTAGTCGGCCGAGGAGACCAACAACTTGGTGCGCTGGTAGTCGACACGGGCCGACCGTGCCCGCGCGCTGGCGGCCCAGTTCCCGAATACGGCGACGTATGGGGTGCCCGCGTCCTTGAGCTCCTGCTCGGTGGCACCAACACCCGCAATCTCGGGTCGGGAAAAGACCGCGTGTGGGATCTTCAGGTCATCGATCGGGCCCTGCGCTCCGTCGATCAGGCGTTTCTGCAGATAGCTAGCCTCATAGGTGGCGGCGTGCTGCAGCATGTATCGGCCATTGACGTCGCCCAGGGCGTAAATGCCTTCGACTGCCGTCTCTAGGTTCTCGTCGACGGGGAGGAAGCCACGGGCGTTGGCCGCTAGGCCAGTCTGCTCAAGGTCGAGATCTGCCGTGTTGGGCTTGCGGCCAATCGCAAAGACAACGCGCTCTGCGGTGAAACTCTGGGGTTCACCGTCGACCGTGAATGTCGCGGTGAATTCGCTGCCGTCGTGGGTGAGGTCGGCCAACTCTGAGTTGAAGTGCGTCTCGATGTTCTTGGTGAACTCGGCCGTAAACACCTCTTCGATATCGGCGTCTTCGCGCGCCAACAGACCATCGCCGCGAACAAAGAGGGAGGTCTGGACGCCGACGCCAGCAAAGAATGAGCCAATTTCGCCGCCGATGAAGCCGCCACCAATGATCATCACGCTCTTGGGTGGCGTGCTGCCCATCGGGAACAGGTGGGCGCTGGTCCAGATCGGCAGGTCTTCATAGCCCGGAGTGACGGGGCTAGAGCCAGTGCCAATCACGATCTTGTCGGCGGTCAGTTACAGGCCATTGACCTGCAACGTCTTTGTGTCGCCGAAGCGTGCCTCGCCGCGGAACAGGTGCGCGGCCGAGGCCTCAACACGCTTCTCGGTGCCAGGGTCGACGGCTGCGACGGAGGTGTTGACGCTGTCAAAGATCTCGTCGAGGTTGGCGCCGTTGAACTCGGCGTCGATGAAGTGCTGGGCTGCGTGCTGCACGTGCCAGCCGGTCTCGGCAAAACCGATCAGCATCTTCGAGGGGATGCAGCCACGGTTGGGGCAGGTGCCGCCAAGCTTGTCTCGCTCGATGAGCGCCACCCGCTGGCCGGCGTTGGCGGCGGCCATGGCGAGCGCCCCAGCGCGTCCACCGCCAATCACGATGAGGTCAAAGGTCTGCACGGTGGGCTCGGCGCTTGTATCAGTCGACGCGTGTTGAGTCATGGCGGCCATTATCCCTGTGCCCCAGCCCACGGCATACTCATTGGGTGTTCTCTTCACCTTGCCCTTGTGGCAGCAAAGACGCCTACAGCGACTGCTGCCAGCCACTTCACCTCGGCGAAGCCGCGGCAGAACGCCAGAACAACTGATGCGATCGCGCTACTGTGCGTATGCGCGGGGCGAGTTCGACTACATCTTTCGGACGTGGCACCCCAAGACTCGGCCCAGCGACGTCACGACGAGCCCGGACCTGACGTGGACGCGGCTGGAGATTGTGGCGGCTGAGGGGACAACGGTGGAGTTCAAGGCGCATTTTCGGACCTCCGTCGGTGGAGACGTGATGCACGAGGTCAGCCGCTTTGCTCAGCGGGCCGGGCGCTGGGTCTACGTCGAGCCGATCGGTTGAGACTGGCGCAGGCCCATCACTAGTGTCTGGTTGCCGCTGAGCGCCGCCTGCTGGGAGCATGCGAGCGTGTCTAAAACCAGGCAGAGCAGCCAGTCCACCCCGCTGCTTGACCACCCCGCGTGGACGTGGCCGGCACCGTCTTGATGACGCTGGCCTACTACATCGTCCCGCTCGAAGACGACCGATCACTGTGGGTCCGCGTCGGCCTGCTGTGTGCCGTCCTCGCCCTCCTTGCCGTGCTGATCGTGCGGCAACTCAAGCGCGCCAGCGATCCAGTCGGACGGCTGATTCTGGTCCTGATCGGTGCAGTGATGACACTGTCGATCGTCTTTTTCATGCTTGCCATCACGGTGCAAGGGCAGTTTGAGGGCCTGGAGACCCGTACCGACGCGCTCTACTTCACCGTGATCACCATGGCGACCGTCGGCTACGGCGACATTCACCCGACCGGCCAAATCAGTCGCGCAGTGATGGTCCTCACCGTCAGCTTCAGCGTGGTCTTTGTCGCCGCGCTGGCCTCGACCATCGTTGCTCGGCTGAGGCGAGCCGTGGGGCCGGACACTGAGGACACGACTGGCGAAGGCGGATAGATCAGTCTCAACATCGCCCTCCGCTGAAAGCTCCTTGTCAGCGGTGACCGAGTCTGAGTTGCAACGTCGACCACCAGGTGTCCGCGCCGTCACATGAACGGGCGTAATTCGACTCTGCGATTGCATTTTCGGACCCAAGGAGGCGAGGCGTAAAGCGGCCTCGGCGTCGTCGGCCTCTACTATCCATAAGCCAGCCATATACTCCTTCGACTCGATGAACGGGCCGTCGGTGAGCTCGGTGCCGGAGGAGCGTGCGTCGATAACGGTGGCGGCTGCCGGCGCTGCCAGGCCACCGGCGAACACCCAGTGACCCTGATCCTGCAAGTGTTCGTTGAACTCGTCGATCGCTGCCATTTCCTCCCGGGTACCCGAGCCGGTGGTGTCATCCAGCACTGAGATTAGGTATTAAGGCATTTTTTGTCATCTCCTGGCGGTCGTGGGCCACTCTTTGAGTGCCCTCAAACTGCTCCACGAACTCATCCACCTCAAACCGACAGCTGTCTTCAACTTTTTTCGATCCCGTGGCAAGCCTGCCGCCGCTGACACTCCTGCTACGTGTTCGCCCGCAGATATCGCCCAAAGTGCGGCACCGTGAAGGCAATGCGGCCCCGCTCACCCGAATAGATCAGGCCCTTTTTCAACAGGGCATCACGGGCTGGCGACAACGACTGAGCCTTGCGGTTGAGGTGGATTGCCACGTCGGATGTTGCCACTGATTCGATGGCGTCGTCGGCCTGGTCTTCGACGGGCTGGGCGCCCAAATCGGCCATGGCCTGCAGGTATTCACGCTCGCCTGGGGTGGCACGCTCATAGCGGGAGCCAAAGAAGCCGACGGCCAACTCTGCTTCGGCCTCCGGCGATCCAACCTTGACGTCGACATCGGTGATGGGGGTTCCGGGGCAACATCCCACACCGACTTGCCATAGGCCTGGATGAAGTATGGGTAGCCACCGGTCGCCGCATACATCGCTTCAAGCGCTTCGGGTGTGAAGTCAGCGCTTTCGTCTTGGGCTGGAGTACGCAGGGCGCGGGCGGCCTGTTCCCGGTCCAGTCGATCAATGCGCGAGTAGCGAAACAGCCGTTCGGAGTAGGACTTGCTCGCCGAAAGCACGGCCGGCAGGTGCGGCAGACCTGCACCGACGACAATCACCGGCAGGGCCGATTGGCTCAACTCGTGGCAGGCAGCGCAGAGAGCCGAGATGTCTTCGGGGCCGAGGTCCTGCATTTCGTCGATGAAGATGCCGACGCCCTTGCCGACATCTGCAGCCAGGCCACCGACATCGGTCAGCAACTCGACCAGGTCGATCTCAATGTCACCGGAGTCTGCTCGGCCAGTCACGGCTGGCACGTCGATGCCGGGGTTCCAGCGGTCGCGGAGTTTGGAGCCAGCGGGCTCACGCTGCGCGAACGCCTTAATCACCGAGCACATGGTCGAGGTCATCGCCTCGGGGGTGACCCAACTCGCGCACAGCCATGTGAAGGGCAGCGGCCATCGGGCGGCGCAGCGGCTGATCGGGACGGGCCTCAAGCTTGCCGGTGCCCCAGCGAGCGCGAACGGCCGTGGAGCGAAGGGTGTTGAGCAAGACGGTCTTGCCGACGCCTCGCAAACCGGTGAGGATCATCGATCGTTCTGGTCGGCCTCGGGCAATGCGCTCCAGCACAACGGTGAAGCTTTTGACCTGCTCATCTCGCCCAGCAAGCTCAGGGGGTCGCTGACCAGCGCCAGGCGCATATGGGTTACTAATCGGATCCACGATTAGATCGTATGGTCTTCTCTAGTCAATACCCGAGATTTCGACATACTCCGCAAGCGTGTCTCAGACTGACCTCACGTTTGGCGGCGCCCACTCGTCTTACCCATGTGAAAAAATGCGGAAGCAGTCAAGGTTATGGTTCCCCAGTGACTCAATCTCGGGCGACCGACTCTCGCTGGCTCCCCCAGTTCTTCCTTTTAGCTGTGCTGTGGGGCTGCTCGTTTGCCTTCATCGAGATCGGCTTGGAGTCGCTGACGTCAATTCAGGTTTCGTTTGGGCGTCTTTCGCTCGGCGCAGTGACGTTGATCTTGATTGCTCTGGCAACCCGAACTCGGTTGCCTCGCGGGCTCAAGACATGGGGTCACGTCGTGGTCGTCGCGGCACTGCTGAACGCCCTGCCCTTCACGCTCTTCGCGATTGGGCAGCAGAATGTGTCGTCGATTTTGGCCGCCATCATCAACGCGGCTACCCCTTGGCGACGCTGCTTGCCGTCTTGGTCGCATTCCCAGAAGAGAAGCCCAACTGGGCTCGTGGCCTGGGTTTGGTGCTTGGCTTCGCGGGCATCTTGATCGTGCTGGGTGTCTGGCGGTCCATGCCCGAGGGCGAGATTGGCGGCATCCTGGCCTGCCTGGCCGCGATCGCTTGCTACGGCATCGGCATCCCCTACTCGAAGCGCTATCTCAGCAACTCGGGCGCCACGCCGATCGGTCTGGCGACTAGTCAGGTGTCGATGGCGAGCCTGCTGCTGGTGCCGGTGCTGCTCATATCTGGGCTTTCACCGGCCGCGCCCGTCACGTTTGAGGTCGTCGTGGCGATGGTTGCGCTCGGGGCCCTGGGCTCCGGGGTTGCCTTCATCATGTACTTCCAGGTCATTGCGCGTGCTGGCGCGACCACCGCAAGCAGCGTCACGTACCTCACGCCGATCGTGGCGGCGATCGTCGGCATTGCCTTCCTGGGTGAGCACCTGACCTGGAACGAACCGGTGGGCGCGATGGTCGTGCTGCTGGGCGTTGCGGTCTCGCAATACCGGCCACCCAAGACCACACCCGTAGGCTGACGGCATGAAGCGCGCAAATCTCCGGACAGTCCTGCTCGTCCTCGTAGGCGTAGCCGTCGGCGCACTTGTCGCTTATATCGTGTCCATGAGCCGCTGACCTAGCCTGATCGCCGGATTAAGACTCTTGATCGCACTCTATAGTTATCTACGAATAGAGGTAGAGATTCTAATATGACGGCAGAACGGCTACGGAGTACGCCGCTGGGCACCCGCGTCGTGGTGCGCAGCTATATCGAGGGCGGCCAGCGCGCCACTGACACTCTCGGCCATCTGGTCGCCCTGACCGAAGAATGGGTGACAGTGGAAACCAAAACCGGTCCGGTTGACCTGTTGCTCGCTGACGTCATTTTGAGCAAGCCGGTGCCTCCCGCCCCGGAGCGGCGTGCCCCTCGACGCAAACCTAACTAGCCCGCACTCCTCTGAGCATCTCGGCGGGCACCAAGGTGAGGCGCCATGGCAAAGCAACACTTGGCACACCCATGACATGTGCTGATCCCCACCACTAGGCTTGTCCCTGAAACGACTCCTCAGGGAGACCAGACGCGGGATGGAGACTTCATGACTGACAGCGACACCCAGGGCAAGGCAAACATTGGCGTCATTGGATTGGCGGTGATGGGGTCAAACCTGGCGCGCAACCTCGCCAGCCGCGAGGGCAACACGGTGGCGGTCTACAACCGCTCCCCTGAGCGCACAGACCTGCTGACCGAAGAGCATCCCGAGGCTGGCTTTATCCCGGCCAAGAGCATTGAGGAGTTTGCGAACTCGCTCAGCAAGCCGCGTACCGCAATCATCATGGTGCAGGCTGGCAAGGGGACAGACGCGGTCATCGAGCAGTTGACCGACGTTTTTGAAGAGGGCGACATCATCGTCGACGGCGGAAACGCTAACTTCAACGACACGATTGCCCGCGAAGCAGACCTGAGCGACAAGGGCTTCAACTTCGTCGGCGCTGGCATCTCTGGCGGCGAGGAAGGTGCGCTGAAGGGTCCTTCGATCATGCCCGGCGGCTCGGCTGAGGCCTACGAGACGCTTGGGCCGATCCTCGAAACGATTGCGGCCGTCGCTGAGGGCGAGCCGTGCGTGACACGTGGGGACCGACGGGGCCGGTCACTTCGTCAAGATGATCCACAACGGCATCGAGTATGCCGACATGCAGCTGATAGCAGAGTCGTATGACCTGCTGCGTCGCGTTGGTGGGCTTGAGCCAGCCGAGATTGCTGGCGTGTTTGAGGAATGGAACAGCGGCGAGCTTGAGTCATACCTGATTGAAATCACGGCAGAGGTGCTGAAGCAGAAGGACGCCGAAACCGGCAAACCGCTGGTTGACGTGATCCTTGACCAGGCTGGATCCAAGGGCACTGGCGTGTGGACCGTGCAGACCGCGACTGGCCTGGGCGTGCCCGTTGGTGGCATCGCCGAGGCCGTATTCGCTCGCGCAGTGTCGTCGAAGCCGGCCCAGCGTGCCGCGATGCAGAAGACGATTGAGACTCGGCCCGAGATTCAAGAGGCTGGCGAGAACTTCGCCGACGATGTCCAGAAGGCTCTCTATGCGTCCAAGATGGTGGCCTATGCCCAGGGCTTCGACGCCATCATTGCTGGCGCCGAAGAGTATGGCTGGAACATCGACAAGGGCGCGGTGGCCAAGATTTGGCGCGGCGGTTGCATCATCCGTGCGCAGTTCTTGAACCGCATTGTTGATGCGTACGAAAACGACTCCTCGATTTCGACCTTGCTTGAGGACCCATACTTCGCCAAGGCTGTAGCCGAGGGCGAGGCAGCCTGGCGTCGCATCGTCGCTAAGGCAGCGCTGTCGGGCATCCCGGTGCCCGGCTTCTCGTCGGCCCTGAGCTACTACGACGCTCTAGCATCAGAACGGCTCCCGGCTTCCCTGGTGCAGGGTCAGCGTGACTTCTTTGGCGCTCACACCTACAAGCGAGTCGACAAGGAAGGCGTGTTCCACACGCTTTGGTCGGGCGATCGCTCCGAGATCGAGACGGAGCCGTCGACGCACTGAAGGTTGAAGGACTAGCCGCGTTAGACCGATAGAGCCGCAGAACATGTTTTGCGTTTGGCCCCAGGCAACCAGTTTGCCTGGGGCCAAACTGCGCCCACTGCGTGTCGACCTAGAATGGCGGTGGGTCATTTTCTGCATCAATCGCGGCCCCTCTAACTGAGGGCCCATCATGATCCTTGGCCGCTGGGAGCCCACTCGGGTCTCGGTCGATGAGGCCTTCAGCGCCGTAGATGGCCGCCAGCGCTACCGGCGATGGCCCCGGTCGCACCATCCCGCCAGGAGTGTGGTGCTGCAGCGAAAGCAGAGCTGCCATCTCAGAGCTATCGCCATCGTCAGACATCGGAGTCAGAGATCCGCTGCGCCAGTGCTCGGCTAAAGCGAGATAGACCGCGCTATCCGCGCTGGGTTCGGTCTGTCCCTGGCTCGGACTCCCCATCGGAACCGCTGACCCCTCAGCGGCTAGAGCCATCAACGACCTGTAGTCGTATGGACGAGTCACATACGAGCGGCCAAATAGCGTTGACCACGAGACTCGACGATCGGGGTGCAGCTCGCTCTCCCACAACTTCATTGTCTTGTTGTTGTGATGGAAAGAGTGCTTCAACGCCAGGTTGGTCTCACTTGTCTCGCCGCCGTCGGCGTACGGACGTTCGTGATCGGGTTGGCAACTCCTTGCATCTCGCACACAGCCAGGCCCACGACAGGTCCGATCAGCGGCCCTAATCTGCTTTAACATCTCGGCGTCTGGCAGATAGGTGGCCACGGATCGCTCGAGGCAACGGCCATCGGCCGGGTCTGTGAGGATGCGGTGGATTGTCGTGCCGGGGGTGAGGGCCAACTCGCGCCCGTGTTCGGCGGAGATTGCGCCGATGCCGCTAATGCTCCCGGTCTCTACAGATGCTCCGTCCACAAGAGCGTTCAATGGCACGACGACTTCAAGTTTGATTGGGGCCGGATGCCTATCGAGGGCCGCCCTGACGAGGGGCCCGACGTCAGCGATCCCAAGGTGGCCCGATCCGACCTCCGACGCTGCTGCTGCTGCTGCACCCTGACCCGAATCTGCCGCGCTTTCTGGGATCGACCCGTGGATGATGAGCGCCAGAGCAAGATCTGACCGAATCTGCCCAATCGTTCGAGGATCTCCAGCGGCTCGGGCTTTGCGAGCGATGACGTCAACCCTCAAGGCAGCCGCAGCCACCGAGGCCGCACCCCTGTTAACGAGAGAACCCCAACTCCATCGTCATCAATGTCAGCGAATGCGTCTCGGTCTCGAAGCCGACTTTCGCGTCGATCTCGCGCCGTCGCCTGCGAGCCCTCCACCGAGATGACGGCACGGCCGAGGCGCTCAGCGAACTGAGCCTGTGACGGTCGGACAGGCTGCCCGTCTCCATCGACATGCGGTCCGAGAGCCGCCCCCGCTATCTTCTCCGCGGATTCAACGCTGAGGCCCCGGACCCGTCGCCAGAAGTCCAGCACAGCCCGGGAATCGTTCCACCCTTCGCGCAATCCGCATAGAGCTTGGCTAGCAATTGAGCGAGGAGCCAAGGAGAGACTCACCCGGTCATGACAGTTTTGGATGCCCCAACCTGCGAGCGCGTTGAGCTCAGCTGCAACCGCTGACTTTGCGCACGCCCGCCAGCGCCTCGCCTGGGCTGGCGTCAGGTCTGCGGGACTCGTCACCCCGAGGCCCGGCAGCAACTGCTCTCCGCGGAAATCGTCATCATGCGCGCCGTCTCGAATAGCTCCGCTTCGCACCATCGCCCAAGAGCAACAGAGGCCTCAGCGCGATCCCCCAGCGCTGCACAATGACCGGAATCTGAGGGCTGGCCAGAATCCGCATGCGGCCCATTGGGCGCGAGACGCACGATGTGCGCGGCGATAGCTGGCTGATAACCACACTCGATCAATAGCTTCCGCGTTTCCTCAGTCACCGATGCGCGACTTCCCCGGCCCTCAGAACTCTTCGCCGACGGCACCACATCGCTCGGATCTCCGCGCCCTGCCCCAAGATTCTCAGTCCCCATTTTCGACTCCCCAGTCGGTTCAATAGGTCCATATTAGTACATATGTTCGATGTTGGCTAGAGGCCTGACTCGCTTCCTGCCCCTTATTTGGCCGCGGCACCTAACGGACGATGTGGCCGAGCCTGTGGATCAGGACTGCACAAATGGGCATCAATCAGGCAGACTTAGGCGCAGGGAAAGTTGCGGCCGTGGGGCACGCAGCGAAAACGATGGGGGACCAACGCGATGCGTCGCTACTTTGTTGCATCCGCTCTAGCGCTGGGCCTGGCCCTGAGCGCCTGCTCAGACGCCGGAGAGCCGAGTATGCCTCCGTCTGGTGATGGCGCCCGAAGCACGACAGCAGTGCCGTCAGACGACCAAGTTGTTGCTACGACTGAGGCGCCCAGCAAGGCTGCCGAGCCGACTGCGATGCCGACTTCTGAAATGGAGGAGAGCGTTGAAGGGGCGGAGGCGTTTGCCACCTACTACATGAGCCTCATCAACGCAACCGTTTCCGACCCGCGCACGGGCCTTTTCACGGAGTTCGCCTCGCCCAGTTGTGAAGGTTGCTTGAACCTGGAGAACAGCGTGAGCGACCTGCAAGCAGACGGCCTCTCAGGACCCGACACAGTGATTTCGTATTCGGAACCACGCATCGAAATGACGGGCAGCACCTACGTTGCGCAGTTCGACGCAAACCAAGACGCATACGATTTAGTAGACAGCAACGGCACAGTCGTGAGGTCGGTCGAAGGAGCCCAAGGGCTTCTAGTGCAGTTAAACCTCCGCTGGGATACAACCGGTTGGGTCGTTGATTCTTTCGCTTCGGCCAGTGTCTAGGCGAAAATGTTGACTCTTCTCGCAATGACGCTCGCTCCGCTACAAGTACAAATTCCATCCTGCGGTGCGTTGGGCTGCACTTTTGATGATGCTGGTGTCTACGTCGGCATGTCCAGCGCTGAAACCACAGCCTTGTCAGCCGTCTACCCACCCGGTTTCAGCGCGGAGCAACCGACTGAGTGGTACGAATACCTCAACGTCTTTGACTGCCGGGGCAACACGACGGCCAACCCGACCAGCGCCCTCTGCGCCCGCGCCGTCACCTATTGCCAAACGGCGATGCCCAATAGCTCTGGCCCCTACAGCCGAGTCTTTCGACGCCATGCAGACGCCGACGGGTCAATCGGCACCTGGGAGTACATCGGCAACACCTGCTTCACCGACGAAACTCCAGCCCAATCCGGCGCAGCGCCGGGCCTGACCGAAGCGATGATCATCGAGCAATTCCACCGCACCGAGTTCGCCCTGCCAACCACGACGATGCAACCACCCGGCAACCGCACGCTCATCAACTTGCCCGTCTACTACCAACTCGCCTGGCCAGAAGCCGGATTTGCCCCTGGCGAGATCGACAGCACGACCCTCGTCGGCCACCAAGTCGACATTCGCCCGCGACTCGACTCAGCGACCTACTTCTTCGGGGACGGCTCAACGAGCGGACCGACAACCTCCCTCGGTGGCCCCTACCCGACCGGCGACATCACCCATACCTACACGTCATCCGGTGCAGTGAACCCACATATCGAAGCCACCTACACCGGCGAAGTCAGCGTCGATGGCGGAGCCTGGCAGCCGATCCCCGCAACAGTGTCGATCACCGGCACAGCCGAAGATCTTCAAATCCTCACATCGACGAACCGGCTCTACCAAGACTGAAAAACGCCCCGGCCACCAGGCCGGAGCGCTTTTCAAGAGGTGAGCTCACGGCAAAAGCCGCTGAGCCGACGGTCAGCCATTAGCCAACTCGCGGGTCCTCCCCATTTTCAGAGACCATCGCCTTGCCTGCGGCGTCCCAGGCCTGCATCCCGCCATCAACATTGACGGTCTCCAAGCCCTGCTGGTTCAACCACTCAACGGCACGCGTCGAACGGCCACCGCTGCGGCAAATTACCGGCACGGTCTGCCCGACCGGCACGTTACCGAGAGCCGTCGGCAAGTCTTCAATCGGAGTAAACACCGCATTCGGTGCGTGCCCCTGATCCCACTCCTCCCTGCTGCGGACATCAATCACGACAGCATCGTCGGCGAGGCTGCTTACGTCGACATTCTTTACATCGGTCATGCCGCCATAATGCCAGGCATGACCTCTGACGCAAACGAATAGCGCGACGCGTCAAGGTCACTTCAACAGTTTGGACATCCGTCGATCAGCCAACGGCTTGCCGCCGGTCTGACAGGTCGCACAATATTGCAGCGATGTGTCGGCAAAACTGACCTCTCGCACCACATCACCACACACCGGGCAGTCTTCTCCCGTGCGCCCATGCACCCGCATACCACTGCGCTTGGCATCTTTGAGCTCCGCCGCAGGTTTGCCATGAGCGACCGCAACCGCACCCAACAGCGTCTCGCGCAGCGCCAGATAAACGGTATGCACTTGCTCGGCTGACAATTTAGGCGCCATGGCAAACGGGGACGTCTTGGCGACATGCAAAATCTCATCCGAGTATGCGTTGCCCACCCCCGCGATCACGCTCTGATCGCGCAGCAGACCCTTGATCTGCTTGTTGTGCTCACTCAAGATCGACGCGAACGCGTCTTCAGTGAAGTCATCATCCAACGGGTCCGGACCCAACCGTGCCACGCCGGGGACCTCGTTTGCGTTTTCCACCACGTATGCCGCCAAGCCCTTGCGCGTGCCAGCCTCGGTCAGGTCAAAACCTGACTCATCGGACAACCGCACTCGCAACGCGATAGGCGATTTGCCAGGGCGCACTCGGGTTTTTGGAATCTTCTCTGACCAACGCAGCCATCCCGCCCGGGCCAGGTGAAAGATCAAATGCGTGCCATCAACATCCACGTCAATAAACTTGCCGTGTCGACTCACGCCATCAATGGGGCGCCCGACTAGTGAAGACGGCTGCGGGCTATAGGTTTTCAGCACGGCGATCGAGCCCAACTCGACATCGGTGATGACTTGGCCGACCGCGCGATCACCCAAAAGTCAGTCAATGCCTGCACTTCAGGCAACTCCGGCATACCAGCTCCGCTCTTTGCCGCGCTAGCTTTGGTCAGCCTGAGGCACCCACGACGACTCAGCCAGGCGGCCTCTGCGCCGCCGTGCGCTCTGAATCAGAGTATGCAGCGTGAAGCCATCGGGCGCACGCACAATCGGGATGCCGCCCCGCAAACGCCCCAGCAACTCATCGGTGGCGATCGGCAACCCGTGGCTCAAGAACTGCTGCGCTGGGCTCAGCTGTCGAATGGCGATCGCTTCGACCCGCTTCGGGTGATCGTCCGCGAAGTCGCTGTAGATCGCCGGATCATGCTGCCCGTCATCACCAACCAAGACCCAATTGAGGTCCGGAAATTCTTTGGCCAACCGCGCCAATTGCCCTCGCTTGTGTGCCTGGCCACTGCGGAACCAACCTGTGTTCGTCGGCCCCCAGTCGGTCAACAGCATCGGCCCATTGGGGTAATCATGCCTGCGCATAAAGCGTGTCAGCGTAGGCGCCGTGTTCCAGGCTCCAGTCGACACATAGAAGATGGGAGCGCCTTGGTTCTCAGCCATCAGCGAGCGATACATCGCGGCCATCCCCGGCACCTCTTCGCGCACCTCTTCACTGCGCACGAAAGTGTTCCACGCGGCGATCAGTGGGCGCGGCAGGAGAGTGACCATCACCGTGTCATCGATGTCGCTGACTAGGCCAATCGCAGCGTCTGGGCTGACGATATTGACGTCTGCCTCGATCTTGTCGCCACTCAGCACGCTCAACTTGACCCGATGCCACCCCGGCTCCAGTCCATGTCCGGAGACCGTCGCGTCAAGGTAGCCCCCACGGTCGGTGCGTACTACTCCACTAGCCACCCCCACCTGCACTCGGACCGGCGTATTGGCAGCAGGAGCCGTCAAGAACGCTTTCCAGCCGCGCTCAAAGACATCCGCCTCTTCGATCTCTTGCCTGGTCGCAGTGGCCGCCGATGACGGGTCCGACGACTCACCCTCTCGGCTGAGAAGCACCCGGCCAAGCACGCGCACTCGATCGGCCGTCCCATAACCGGTGTAACCAATAATGCGTTCGCGCCAACCGCGAGCGCGCAGAACCGATTCGATGCTGCCAAAAAAGGCGTCCTCTATCAGCGAGGCAATATGCGGACGGGACATGTTCCCAGCCTAAAGGAAATCAGTCGTTTTGCGTCCAACTCGCAACGTTGCCGCCGTGAACACTTAACGGCACTGGCATTGCTGCGCCTGCGATCCCAGCGTCCAACTCTGCCCAGGTAAGCCCGTCCACGATGCCCGTGGGAGTCAGACCAGACTCTTTTGCGCGGACCGCACCGCTTCGGCTGTCAGTGGGCCAAAGATCCCATCGACTTCGACATCAAGTTGGGTCTGCAACACCGAGACCTGATAGCCCCGATCTCCCTCTTCTGTCTGCATCGATCGATACGGCATCGTCGGATAGTCCTGCAACTCCAAGACGTGCCACAACGTCGCCGATGTCTCATCTCGAGTCTCCAGCCACGGGTGGTCTTCGGTGAACTCCAGCAGCGCAGCCTTGGTGGCGGGCCCAAAGATGCCGTCGTCTTCAACACCAAGCCCCTGTTGCAACACCTGCACCGCTGGACCCTCGGCGCCTTCGGCGATCACTTCACCTCGGTATGGCGTGTAGGCCGACTCGAGGTAGGTCGGGCCTTCATTCGCGCACGTTGCATCGGCACGGGCCTGCAAGGTGATGACAGCCAACCCAGACGCATCGACTTCGCATGGCCCCAGGTCGGGAAGTTCGACGGGCACCCGGTCCACCACGACGTGCGCATCATGGCGCCGTCCCAGCTAAACGAGAAGTGCACGTGGTCTGTGTGGCGACTGGCCGACATACCCCGGCCACCCCGAGCCATCGGGACGGAAGATCTGGTTGTTCCAGATGATCGACTGCATACCGAAGCGCTTGGCCATCTCGCCGTCGTTGGCGCTCAACCAAGCAACGACCTCGTCACCGATGCGCCGGTCTTGGGGGTCAAAGGCGTTCAGTTGCCAGTCGATCGCGCGCCCGTCGTAGTGATCCGACTTCATGTTTAGGCACGTGCGCGATGTGGTGTAGCCGGGCCGGTCCCACTGATCGCCTAGCAGGGCACCAAAAGCTTGCAGGCCAGGACGGTCCTGCGGGTCACAAAAGACGTTGGACTGGAAAGCCCCGGGCAAGTCAACGTCATCTGGAAGATCGTCGCGCTTCGGGCCGCCGGGCGTCGGGAAGTTGCTGTCGGCCGGCAAGGTCTGCAGCGTCGTCGGGCCAGTTGAGCGCCCTCCATAGGAGCGGCCAGAGGAGTTATCGGAATCGTCGTTGTTATCGGCACTGGCTGGAGCCACCACAGCCACGGCGGGCAGCATGGACGCACCGACCACAGCTCGCCACACCCCAGGACGAATCCTTCGAGTCTGCCGGCGGTGTTTTGGACTCGACTTTGTGCCCACAACACACCCTCTACTCTGGCCACATTCACGGTTTGTGGCGGCCCTACTACTTCAGAGTAGGGCGGTCAGGGGCGACGCGCTAGACCAAACGGTTGAAGATTCCCATCGATTCGCTCCTAGCCTTCGGCGAGCGCATTCACCTTGTCGACCTGAGCGTTAACAACTGTCTCAACATCCTCTTGCGTCACGCCTTGACCAAGCACAGCAACGATGGTGTTGCCCTCAGTCTTGCCAGCCATCGTCATCTCTACGGTCTGATCGGCGATTGCGACCGTGATCTTGGTGCCATCCAGGTTGTCCAACGACGAGAAGGTCATCGTGAAGCCCATGTTGGCATCAGTCACCTCGACGTCAGCACAGGCATCGTTGACCTCGTTGAGCAGGTCAAGCGGGGAGTCACCGGCAGCAGTGCCGACGACGACCTCCATCTCTGGAGTGATCAAAGCGCCTTCGGTCTCGCTGATGAAAGGCACGGAAGACTCAGCCGTGGTGGCGCTGCCGCCAAAGTCAGTCGCCTCAAGCGCGGTGAGGCACTCTTCGGGGACGTCGGCGTCCTCCATCAAAGCGGCCAGCGAGTCGTCCGGGTCAGCGGTCTGCGTGCCAGCATCAGCCGCGCGCTCCGTCACAGACCCGCGGGTGTAACCCTCCAGCGGGAAGTCTTCCTGGGTCAGCAGCGCCTCAGCGGTCTGCGCCTGCGTCAGGTCTTCGTCACCCGAGTCGCCACAAGCGGAAAGCCCGGCCACAGCCAGGGCAGCCATCGACAAAGTGGTCACAGTGCGGCGCATGGTCAAACTCCTTGAGCAATTCGGGGTACTGCCAATTCGGGGTACTGCCAATTCGGGGTGGTGCACATTCAGGGTGGTGCACATTCAGGTCCAGCACATTCTGAGTCGCGCCTTCAAGCACGTCAGGGAACAGCCTAGCCCGCTAGGCCGCCAACCTGGCCACTACACCCCGCACCAGTTCATCGATCTGCTCGGCCGCGGCATGCGTTGGCTCATACCCTTGCCGTACGGGTCGGCGATGTCATCAGCCTTGCTAGCCCGGCCACGATGCTTCTTGACCGCCTTCAGCAACTCGGCACCCGTCACCGACTCAGGCACCTGCTCCATCGCCTTCGCGAACTGACCCAGCGTGTAGAGCTTGCCAACAAACTGCGGAAAATCTTCCAGCAGGTATGTCCGGTGCTCAACTGTCATGGTCAGCACCAGGTCCGCTTCGCGAAGGTTCGCCGCGACCGTCCGCTCGCTGGCGATCTGGGGCGAGCGGACTCCGCGATCGCTCAACTCCGCCACCATCAGCGGGTCCATAACCAAGCCAGGTTTGGCGTGGGTGCCAGCGCTGATCACCCGCAACCGATCCGGCCCGGCCACGTTCTCAGCCAGCGCGTGGGCAAACGTCGACCGACAAATATTGGCGGTGCAGACAAACATCAGAGTCAGTGGCTTAGACACAAGATCAACTTATCCGACTGACCCACGCAGATAGCGGGCCAAGCTTGCACGCTGATCTGTTGTCTCGAATCCGGTGGCTTCGATCGCTGACAGATCCAAGACCGACCACTTTGGCCGAGGGGCAACTGGCTCGGTGGCCCCAGCGAAATAGTCGGCAGTCGAGATACCGGTGACATCCGTTGCTTCCCGGCCGCTGGCCACAAACGCAGCCTCAGCAATCTGCGCCCACGTCATTGGCTCACCCGCGCTCGTGACGTTATAGGTGCCATATGGTGCCGACACGTCGATGAGGTGTCGAGCGGCACGCGCCAAGTCTTGCGCGAAACTCAACCGGCCGACCTGGTCGTTGACCACGCTGGGGCTGACCCCATTGGCAGCTAGTCGCTGCATTGTGGAGATGAAGTTATTGCCAGACCCGATCACCCACGAGGTGCGCAGGATGTAGTGCTGTGGGTGCACGGAGACAGCCAGGTCACCAGCGGCTTTGGACTGGCCATAGACGCTGAGCGGAGCAAAATCATCGGTTGTGGCCCACGGCTCATCGGCAGCGCCGTCAAAGACATAGTCGGTTGAGAAGTGCACCAACCGCGCGCTGGCCCCAGCTGCCGCACGAGCCAACGCGGCAACACCAACGGCGTTGGCGGCCCAGGCTGCGCGCCGGCCCGTCTCAGTCTCTGCTCCATCGACCTGGGTGAAGGCGGCGGCGTTGATCACTACGTCATAGCCAGAGAAGTCGAACGCCTGGACGGCAGCGGCGTCAGCCAGGTCCAATTCATCGCGTGCCACCGCGTCCGCGTGGGGCAACTCGGCCTGCAGCGCCTGGCCGACCTGGCCGCGAGCGCCGATGATCAGAGTGCGCAGAGGTGGGATGGGTTTGATGTCAGCCAGCCGTGGATGGTTCTCATCTTTGGTCGAAATCTCAGCCTCGCTCAACGGGATGGGCCAGTCGATGGCTACCGTCTCATCGGCCAAGTTGAGCAAGGTGTAGGCGACATCGGGGCTCCAGTGCTGGTTCACCAGGTAGGAGTACACGGTGCCGGGCACCTGAGTTTGATAGGAGTTGCCCACTCCGCGCGGCACGAAGACAGCCTTGCCCGGGTCCAGCATTTCGGTGTGCACGACGCCCTGAGATGGGCCAGGTCGCAGGTCCACCCAGGCACAAAAGGCCTGGCCGTGAGCGATGGACACCAACTTGTCCCATGGCTCGGCGTGGATGCCACGGGTGACACCGGCGGCTTCGTTGTAGGCAACGCTGTGCTGCACGGGCGCAAAATCAGGCAGGCCTAAGGCCACCATCTTTTCGCGCTGCCAATTCTCTTTGAACCAGCCGCGATTGTCCCCATGCACGGGCAAATCGAGGACAAAAAGACCTGGAATGGCAGTCTTTTCAACGAGCAACTGCGACCCAGCCATCACTGGCCCCCTGCCGCGTAGCGGTTTTCAACGTCATTCTTCGTTGGCGCCCACCAGTCCTGGCGCTCGCGGTACCACTCGATGGTCCGGCGCAGTCCCTCACTGAAGTCCGCATACTCGGGCGTCCAGCCCAGCTCGTCACGCAACTTCGATGAGTCAATGGCGTAGCGAAGGTCGTGGCCAGCGCGGTCATTGACGTGGTCAAAGTCGTCGGCAGCCAGGCCCAGCGACTCCAGGATCAGGCCCACCACTTCACGGTTGGACTTTTCGCCGTCAGCGCCGATGAGGTAGGTCTCGCCGACCTCCCCCGAGACAAGATTGTCCAGACGGCGCTGGAGTGGTCATCGGCGTGGATCCAGTCGCGCACGTGGTCGCCGGTGCCATACAGCCTTGGCGCGGCCGCCCTGCAAAAGGTTGGTGATCTGGCGCGGGATGAACTTTTCAATGTGCTGCCAGGGGCCATAGTTGTTCGAGCAATTGCTCAGGGTGGCTCGCACGCCGAAAGAGCGAGCCCAGGCGCGCACCAGATGGTCAGCCCCGGCTTTGGAGGCCGAATACGGACTGCTCGGTCGGTATGCCGTGGCCTCGGTGAACCTCTGTGGGTCGTCCAACTCCAGGTCGCCATAAACCTCATCGGTGGAGATGTGGTGCAACCGCACATCGTGCTTGCGCACAGCCTCCAGCAAGGTGAAAGTGCCCACGATGTTGGTTTGGATAAACGGGCTTGGGTCGTTCAGCGAATTGTCGTTGTGCGACTCGGCCGCGTAGTGCACGACGGCATCTTCGGGCCCGCTGAGTCGACTAACCAGGTCATCAACCAGGGCTGCATCCGCCACGTCGCCTACCACTAACTCGACTCGCTCTGCGGGCAAACCTGCCAGCGACTCCCGGCTTCCCGCATACGTGAGTTTGTCCAGGACGATCACTCGCGCATCAGTGTTTGCCACCACGTAGTGCACAAAGTTGGACCCAATAAAGCCGGCTCCACCGGTCACTAACAGTTGTTGCATATGCCAAGAATAGGTGAGTCTCGGCTACCGTCGGCTCATGCGTGGAATCTTGCTGGCTGGTGGCACTGGCTCTCGTTTGCACCCGATCACCCTGGGGATTAGCAAGCAATTGATGCCTGTCTATGACAAGCCGATGGTCTATTACCCCCTATCGACACTGATGCTGGCCGGGATCACCGATATCTTGATCATCACTACACCGCATGACGCCCCGCAGTTTCGGCGGTTGCTGGGCGATGGGTCGCAGTTCGGAGTCTCCTTGAGCTATGCCGAGCAGCCGAGCCCAGATGGAATCGCCCAGGCCTTTCACATTGGGGCCGAGCACATCGGCAACGACAGACTGGGCCTGGTGCTCGGCGACAACATCTTTTACGGACCAGGCCTAGGCAACCAGTTGCGCCGGTTCTCGACCCTCGATGGCGCAGCTATCTATGGCTATGAGGTCAGCAACCCCAGAGAATATGGCGTCGTCGACTTTGATGACAGCGGGACCGCGCTGTCACTGCAAGAGAAACCAGAAAACCCACGCAGCCGGTATGCGGTGCCCGGCCTGTACTTCTACGACGACACGGCGGTGGAAAGGGCGCGTGGCCTGCAGCCATCTGCTCGTGGCGAACTCGAGATCACCGACCTCAACCGGCTCTACCTGGAAGAAGGAAACCTGCAGGTGCAGGTCCTACCACGGGGTACCGCGTGGCTCGACACTGGAACTGTTGACTCACTGAACGATGCCGCCAATTATGTGCGAACTCTTGAGGGCCGGCAGGGTTTGAAGATCGGCGCCCCGAGGAAGTTGCCTGGCGGATGGGATATTTGAGCGACGCCGAACTTGCCGAGCGCGCCGAGCCCTTGCGCAAGTCGGGCTACGGGGACTACTTACTGGGGTTACTGCGCTAAACCAGCGCGTGGGCGACCTAATCGAGCTGGATTAAGCCGATCTCGGAGAAGGACGCCAAGGCGGCGTGCACGCCCTCAGCCACATCTTCCGGGGCGAGCTCAAAATCTTCCGCGATGGCGGCAACCAAGTCGTCCTCGCTAGGAGCCTCGCTCAGGCGCAGCCAGATCATCGCGCTGGCATCTTCCAGCACCACTAATGGGCCATCGGGGAGCACTGCAACATAGAACAGCAGCTCACCGCGCGCTCCTTGGCGTTCAATCTCCACCACATTGTCGCCCTTGTGCACGAAACTCACTCGTGCCTCCTGGCCCGGTTCCGCAGCGTGACCAACCCGACACCCGCAACTCGGACTACTTCGCTGAGGCCCTTGCGGGTGCGATGGCCAAACTCACGGACGACGTCTGCGTTTGTGGGGACGCGCCCTAATTCGAATCTCAGGTGGTCACGGCTGACCAGCAAACTCTGCATCGTGATCCGCAGCGCATCCCGCTTGGTTGGCGCCTCGGCGATCCGTGCTTGCCACTGGATGAGTCGCGAGGTGTCGTCTGACGCGGTGCTCCATAACCGAGCGCCAGGCCGATGAGCCACGGTCTCCCTTGACCCAGACCGAAGGCAAAGCCCACGTCTGCGTTGAGTCGCTTGACTAGCCCGCGCACTTCAGCCTGGAACTCTGCGGGTTGAGTGTCCCAGGCAAAGTCGATGGCTCGTTCACGCACATGTTCATAGGGCGCCCGAGCTGCATGCAGAATCAAAATCAGGCTTTGAGCGGCCCTCGACGGCACCGGGCATGAAATCCCAGCAATTTGAGCAAAATCACGTTCTTGCCAGATCTGGTCAAAAGCAGCCTCTGGCGACATATCAAAACCGGGCCAACGGCGATGGACATCAACGCTGGCCCAACTGTCGTGGTGGTACACGGCGGCATGCTCAAAAGCAGAGCCAGTGGTGAAGCCCGTGAGCCGAAACCATCCGTGCTGGCCGATCGCATCGAGGAATTCTTGCAGGTGGGAGGGCCGCACCAGAATGTCGGCGTCCTGACTCGAGGCGTGCTCTCGACGCAGCCCTGGAGCCACGGCTGGGCCTTTCACATGCAGTACGTCGAAGTCATGTGCCTCAGCAAGATGGGCCATCACGGCATGCGCGAATCGGACGCGTACCGAGATTGGCACTTCCTTCTGCTGATTCATCGCTTCTTATCCTAAGTCTCTGGGCACGCCATTACCCGCCGACCACGTTAGAGTGGACGACGCCCGTGATACACCACAGAAACCCGTGAGGCCCGTGACACTCAAGATTTCGTCAGAATCACCCGCATTAACGCCGTGTGGATTCTGCTGATGATTACCCTTGGCCTTGCGCTGTCTTTTGCTTACACATTGCGCCAGCCCGTTCTGTACGTCGCTAACGCCTCGGGGTACGTGGTGGCTGGCAATTCGTCCACCGTCGGCGATGCTTTCTCGGGTGCCAGTTTGGCTAAGGAACGAGCCGCCGCCTACGTGCCGCTGGTCAGCAGCCGTCCCGTTGCTGAACGCGTTATCGAAGAGTTGGGCATCGACGCAGACCCGTCGGGCCTCGCGGCATCGATCTCCGCCTCTGTTGCTCCTGACTCCAACTTGATGCAGATTCAAGCCACGTCGAGTAGCCCAGAGCAGGCCCAGGCAGTGGCTAACGCGGTGATCGCAGCCACGGCTGCCGAGGCATTCGAGATTGAAAACCAGGACCGCGCTGAAGGCGAGCAGGCCAACTCGATTATCCAGGTGGTGCCGGTCGAGGAAGCACTGCTGCCAACATCGCCTTCGTCGCCTGACTACCCCTTCAACTTGGCTATCGGTGCGTTGATTGGCTTGGGCGCCGGCTACGCCATCGCGTTTATCCGCACCCGTCTGGACCGCAAGATCCGCTCGGTGAGTGACGTCGAAGAGACCATCGACGTCCCAGTTTTGGGCATCCTGCCTGACACCAAGGACCTGCGAACCGCTCCCGTCGACGGCAGCCTAGAAGACCAGGGTCCAGCGTCTGAAGCCTTGCGTCAGCTGCGTACCAACCTGCGCTTCGCCGATGTTGACCGCCCCCCGCGCTCCATCATCGTTACCAGTTCCAATGCTCAAGAGGGCAAGTCGACAGTCGCCTCTAACTTGGCGATCATGTTGGCCAGTGCTGGTCAGCGCACACTGCTCGTTGACGCTGATTTGCGGCGTCCGACGGTGGCCAAGCGAATGGGCGCCGACTCAGCCGTTGGCCTGACCCAGGTGCTGGCAGGCGATGTGGACGTTGCAGACACCATCCAGGATTCAGACATCCCCCACTTGAGCATCTTGACTGCTGGTCGGGTCCCGCCGAACCCGAGTGAATTGCTGGGCTCCCTGCGGATGGAACAGTTGGTCCGCGAGTTAAGCGGTGACTACTTCGTGATCTTTGACGCCCCGCCACTGCTGCCGGTCACCGATGGGGGCCTGCTCAGCGCGGCCGTTGACGGCACGCTCTTGGTCGTCACGGTCGGGTCGACCTTTAAGGAAAACATCCAGCAGAGCGCCAAGATTCTTAGCCGCGTCAACAGCAAGTTGCTCGGGTGGTGCTCAACAAGGCACCCATGAAGGGCATGGGCTCCGTCGTTTACGGCTACGGCTACAAGACCAGCAAACAGGACAGTTATTACACCTCTGTTTACGGCAAGGCGTCACGCCGAAAAGCCAAGGCGGAGAAGAAGGCCGCTGCAAAGCTGGCCCGATCGACGAAACCTCGACGACCGGTGAGCGCGACCTCAGCGCTGAAAGCCGTCGCTCACGTCGGAGCTGATCAGCAATGACCCGCTCTCGCGCCCTGATTGTCGCGCTGGCCTTAACAATGGTCGCCATTCTCGCGGCAGCCTGGTGGGCCAGTCGCGGCGCCTCCTCTGCGCCTTCAACCGCTGCTGATCTGGACCCCTCTACGTCCACCGCGAGCGTCGGAGCAACCGACGAGATATTTGGGCCACTCGTGCTAGATGTCAGCAGCAATGGTTCATTGATTCGCGCTCAGTTGGGCAGTTGCACCAGCGCGTCCGAGCCGACTTGTGGGTGACCGATGGAGCCAGCGAGGCTTTCGTCGAGACCTCGGCTGTGCCGCTGAGCAAGATCCAATCGGCAAACATTGATGGTGATGACCTCACCCTGATTGGCGCCGACGAAGACTGCACCGCGACTAAGGCGACCTCTGACGATGGCGGCCAATCATGGACGACCGAGGAGGACGACTCGATCCCGAGCGACTCAAACACGTGTGCCATAGCGTCGGTTCACGATGGCGCCGATGAGGCACTAGCTCTCTGCGGTGACGGCGGCTCAATCTCGCGCATCACCAGCGAGGGGGAAGTCAACGGCATTACGGGATTGCCTGAGATCACGGGCGTAGCGCAGACCCAAGACGAGACGTTCTATGCCATCGTCAGCACCGAGAGTTGCTCCTCGAGAGTGCTCGAATACGGCACGGCAGAGGTCGGCGACTCCGAGGAAGAGCAATGGTCTGAGTTGAGCTGCATAGGCTTTAGGACTGCCGCAACTGGCCTGGCCATTGATGAAGACGACACGATGTATGTGCAAGCGGGCAACGATCTCCTGATCAGCGATGACGGCCTCGAATGGACCAACCCGCTGGACGGTTAAGCCAAGCGGTCAACCTCAGCCCGCAAGCGCTGGGCAAACGCAGTTTCGCTAAACCGCGCAGCGTTGGCCTCCACCGCACTGCGCTGCCACACGCTCATCCGCACGGTCGAGGGCCGCGCGAATTTGATCTGGGAAGACGTCGTCAAAGTACTCCCCAGAGACTCCCTCTTGAACGGTATCGAGATACCCACCTGCGCGAAGGGCGACCGTGGGGATACCGAACCGATTCGCCTCTAACGGTGTAAGGCCAAAGTCTTCGCGACTCGGAGCCAAAAGCAACGTGGCATGCCGATAGCACCAGCGCAGTTGGGCCTCGCTGAGGTCAGAAACAATCCGCGCATTGTTGGGCAACAGCGCCCGCAATCGCTCCCGTTCTGGTCCAAACCCGACAACCACGAGTCGGCGATTCGTGCCGCGCACCGCTTCAATGGCCTTGTCAACATTCTTATAGGCCATCAATCGGGAGACCAAGAGGGTGAAACCACCCGCCCCCCAGTCGCTCAGCGCGTTGACCGGCTCGATGGAGCCTTCCGTGGGAAAGGTCGTGGGCGGACCCAACAACTCGGACTCACGGCCATAGGCGCGGTGGATACGCTCTTGGATCACCCGCGCATTGGCAAAGTAGGTGTCCGCTCCGACCGCTGCTTTGCGGTCCCAGGACAGCAGTGGCTTCTTCAATGCCTTGAGAGCCACCCGCTTGGGCGAAAGGCGCGGGGCGTCGCCGAGATAATCCGCTGATTCATACAACCATCGAGCAGGTGAGTGGCAATACACAATGCGCGCACCCGTGGTTGGAAACGCGTGAGCCCACCCGGAGGAAGAAGCGATGACGACGTCCGCGTCGATCTTCATCCGACTCGAGAGACCCGCCAAGATCGGCAATGCGCGACGGGGGTCCGTACGCAACAGAGCAACGCGATTGGCTGACGAAACATGCACCTTGTAGTCGCCAAACTCCGGGTAGGTGGTCTGCGGGTTGTAAAACGTGGTGTGCACCTCTGCCCCCGGAAAAGCACGCAAGATCGCCAAGACAACCCGTTCGGCGCCACCTCGCTGCGTCACATAATCATGGGCGATCGCGACACGGGGCCTGCTCACTGTTGTCCTTGGTGGATTTCCGAAATATCGGCAGCCACCATCTGGGCCACCATCTCTGCGAAAGTCACCGACGGTCGCCAACCCAGCTCACGAGCGGCCTTGCTGGCATCTCCCACCAGCTCGTGGGCATCCACGGGCCGGAAGAATTGAGGATCGATGCGCACCAGGTGCTCCCAGTCGGCGATACCCACCGCGGCAAAGCGGCCCCCACAAAATCACGAACCGAGTGCGCTTGCCCCGTCGCGATCACGTAGTCGCCAGCGGCTTCACGCTCGCTAGCGAGCCACATCGCCTTGGCATAGTCCGGTGCCCATCCCCAGTCACGTCGCGCATCCAGGTTGCCGAGAACCAACTCGCTCTGCTGCCCGGCGGCAATTCGCGCTACACCAGCGGTGATCTTGCGCGTGACAAACCGCTCAGGCCGCCGCGGCGACTCATGGTTGTAGAGCACCACCGTGCTGGCATGCATCCCTCGAGCCCGATACACCCCAGTCAGTAAATGCCCGTATGCCTTGGCCGCCCCATAAGGGTTGACCGGCGCCAACGGGGTCTCTTCAGTTTGCGGAGACGTTGTCGGTTCGCCAAAGATTTCGGCACTTGAGGCCTGCACCCAGCGAATTGGCACCCCCTCCTCGTCTGCTGTGCCCAGACCGCCTCGAGCAGGCCGGCAACGGCTAAGCCCGTCACGTGGCCCGCTAAGAGCGGTTGCTCCCAAGAGAGCCCTACCGAACTGATGCCCGCGAGGTGAAAGACGGCGGTTGGCTCGACATCGGAAAGAACCTCAGACATTCGTAGGGTGTCCCTGATGTCAGCCACATGGACGGTAACCCCGCCTGGCACATGGGTGCGGTCGTCCTCGGCGCGAACCACACCATGCACATCGATGCCCTTGCTCACGAGAAGCTCGGCTAGGTACGAACCGTCCTGGCCGGCGACACCCGTGATCAGCGCGACGTGAGCACTCACTTGCCTGCCAACTTGCGCTGCTCAGCCAGATCGTTGTCGACCATCATCTGCACCAGTTCGGTGAAACTCACTGTGGGCTCCCAACCCAACACCGTGCGCGCCTTGCTGGAGTCACCGATCAACAACTCAACCTCAGCAGGCCGCATGAACCGCGGGTCTTGCTTGACCAGGTGGCCCCAGTCATCAATACCGGCGTGCTTGAAAGCAACATCCAGCAGATCCCGAATTGAATGGCTCTCACCGGTTGAAATGACGTAGTCATCGGCCTCGTCCTGCTGCAGCATGAGCCACATTGCTTCGACGTAGTTGCCAGCGAAGCCCCAGTCGCGTTTGGCGTCAAGATTGCCCAAGGTGATGTCGTCTTGTAGTCCCAACGCAATCCGCGCCACCGCCTGACTCACTTTGCGCGTCACAAACTCTGGGCCGCGGCGCGGTGATTCATGGTTGAAGAGCACACCCGACGATGCGTGCATCCCATAGGACTCGCGGTAGTTAATCGTCATGTAGTGGCCGAAGACTTTGGCCACACCATAGGGAGAGCGCGGCCACAACAAGGTTGACTCTTTCTGGGGCACCTCTTGGACCTTGCCGAACATCTCAGAGCTTGAGGCCTGATAAAAGCGGATCGACTCCGGACTATCACCGGCGTGCAATCGCACCGCCTCCAGCATGTTCAACACCCCCGTGCCAGTCACATCGGTGGTGACATGCGCGTTTTCCCATGAGTAGGCGACGAAAGACACCGCACCCAGGTTGTAGACCTCATCGGGCTGAGCCTGCCGCAGCGTGCGCATCAGGCTAGAGAGATCGGTGAGGTCGCCGGTGTGCAGGATGACATCGGGGACGGCCTCTTGGACCATTGCGATCTTGGGGTTGTTTTGGCCACGGACCATCCCATGCACCTCGTAGCCCTTGCTCAGCAGCAGTTCAGCGAGGTAGAGACCATCTTGTCCGGTGATGCCGGTGATTAGTGCGCGTTTCATCGTTGAGGTTCCTAGCGTTCAATTCTCGGTGACATCGTGCGTGGGGCGGCGGGTCTGGCCAGCAATTGAGGCTGACTCGACAGCCAAGGAGACTTCATCATCTGCGGACCCCGTTTGCTGTCGCGCGCTCTAACTCGGCAAGAAAACGCCCTTCGCCCTGCTCTGGGCTGAAGTTGGCTGACCAGCGATCATGGCTGGCCTGCACCGCGCGGGCCATAGTTGGGGATGACAATTCTTGAATCGCCCGACTCAAAGTCTGCGTCAGTGATTGCACGTCTCCGCGCGACTCATGTACGGATAGCCGTCGCCCACGACCTCAGGGATACCCCCAGCGTCGCTGACGACCACTGGGACGTTGGCTGCCATTGCTTCGGCGACGACAAGGCCGAAAGGCTCCTGCCAACGCGACGGGAACACTGCGATGTCGACAGCGTCAAAGAAGTCATCGCGAGCAATCCAGCCCACATGCTCAACGCGATCGCCAAGCGCGCTCATGGCTGCCTGGACCCGGTCGGCATCTGCGGGTGCGACAAAGCGGCTTTCCCCAGCGATAAAGACCCGCATCCGCACTCCCCGCGAAAGCAACGCCGCGACCGATTCACACAGGTCAACCACTCCCTTGTCCGAACTTAACCGGCCCAAAATCCGACGACGGCGACGGCGCCGTTGCTGCGCACCCGCGATCGCGGCGCGTCCGTCCAGTTCCACAAAATACGGCTGTTTGGCACCGCTGTAGCGACGAAGTGCGAATTCACCACGACATCCCCGCGGTAGCGCGCCACGCTGAGTGCTGCAGACTGCAACTTGCTCTGCGGGTGCTGATGCACATGCACAACCCGATGTGAGCGGCCAGCCGTGGCCACCGCAGGGAGCAATCCGTGGCACCACAACAAGCCCGTTCGATGGCGTGCATCCCAAGCGCGCAAGGCGCGGGCATACTGAGCGCGGCTGGAAGTTTTAAGGCCGCAGGGGTGGCCCCGAGTGCCGCGGCCTGATCAACCACCCCATCTGAGGCTGCCGAGCCAACCACGCTCACGTCGTACCCCGCGGATAGAGCCGCCTTCACGGTGCGCAACAGCATGACCTCGCCGCCACCAACCGTGGCCTGATTAGCGGCGAAGGTGACGGCCACCACTGGGCTCACCTCGCTCAAAGATGCCTTTGGTCCCTCGAGAGGTCCGCTCATCACGGCGCCGTCGCGCGTCCAGGAGATACCACGCGGTGATTCCGAAGACGACCGCCCCCGCGAGGTCAAACCACACCTCACCCAGGCTGACAGCGACCACTGCGATCGCCAGCAGTGCCGACTCCATCCACCCGCTTCGCAACCGGGTAGGCAGCCGCACCAAGCCCACAAAACAGCCGATCAGAAAGATGAGGATGCAGGCTAAAGCCAGATATCCACCCTCGGAGACGACAGCAGCATACGAATTGTGGAAAAGAAGGTGTCCCCATCAACGATCACTGATGCGCTGCCTGCGCCACCCCCTGACCATGGCTGCTGGGAGATTTTGTACGCGACTTGCTCTGCGATGGTTGCACGCAGCGTGTCTGAGCCTTCCCGGCCTGAGAAAGGGCCATAGATTGCTGCTTCTTCCGGTATCTGATTAATGGCATACGTGATCAGACCCACCAACCCCACGGCGGGGACAAGCGGTAAACGTCGGCCCATCAAAACCAAATAGTGGCGATCGCGGCCGCCACCAAAGTAGTTCTGGAGAACGTCATCACCAGGGCGACTGCAATGACGATCATCAAGATGGTGCGCCGGGGCCGCGAAGCGATGAAGGGGATTGACACCAACCCGACGGTGAGCATCCATAACCCAGCGGAGTTGGGGTCGCCCCAGTAGGAGTTCAGTCGGCCGCCATAACTTCCGAGGTTGAAGCCAACGATGCCCAATGCCGCACCGACAAAGAGCGAGACCGCCATGCCTCGCGCGGCCGAGGCGATATGCACGCGGCCTGAGATCAGGGCCAATGCGAGGCCGGCCCAAATTGCGAGGTGCCCCATTCGGCGCACCTCAAAGGCATCAAGTGCGAACGTCCCGAAGTAGACGGCGAGGACAGAACCAAACAACCCGAGATAGGCCCAAAAGGGAATAGTTAAATCACGCGCGGGTCGAAAGATGGATAGCCCCACGATGAGCACAGCGGCTAGCTCATTAACTGGGGCTCCAACGCCAGGCAGTGAGGTAACCACCGGGATGAGGATGAACAAGAAGAAGGTGGGCAGCTGGGTCGGTTGGTTCCGGAGATCAGCAACTGGCTCCGCCAGCACATCACCCCAGGCGTCCTTCGCGCGGGAACCACTCATTGGGTCACCTCAGCATAGATATCGGCGATTTGCTCAGTCATCGCGCTAACCGAGGGCCAGTCGGCCGGCAATTGAGGTCGCAACTCAGGCTGTTGGGCTTGCGACAAGAGCGCTTGTGCCACCTGCGCTGGCTGGTCAGGATCAACCAGGCAGTGGCGCGGCAGGATCTCCGGGTTGCCGCCAACGTTGCTGGCCACAACCCCTTGGCCAGCAACAATGGCATCCAACAAGGTGTAGGAGCAGTTCTCCCAGATCGATAGCTGGGCGACCACGTCAATCTTCTTGGCGAACTCGATCGGGTCAACAAAGCCTGGGAAGTCGACGTGTCCGTCAACACCGTGGCGCACTGCTTCGCTCGCCAACTGATCGGCCAGGGCCCGTCGCCCGCTACGGTGAGGTGTGCTGCGCGGTCACGGTCGATGACGTCAGCAAAAGCGCGCAGGAGATCACCAATGCGCTTCTCGGGTGCCAATCGCGACAGCGAGCCATACTGCACCCCGGCTCTCGCTGCGTTATGGCTGCGGGCCGATCAACGCCGTTGGGGATCACGGTGATGGGAGTGCTGGCGTGCCATTTGCTCTTCATCACGGTCGCGGTTGCCCGGAAACGGCGATCGCTGCCGCGAAGCGCTTCAGGCGGGCGGTGTGCACCCCAGCCATCACCTTCGACTTGGCCGAGGTGCCGTGATAGACGGTGTCGTCGCCAGCGAGGCCATGCTCGGTGGTGACCAGTTTGATTCCGCGCGGCACCGCTATGGCCGCAACGACATCTGCATACGACAAATGGGTATGCACGATGCTGGGTCGCAGCGAAGAGCACAGTCGGCGCACCGCTCGGACTGACGCCGGCAATCCGGCGTGTGGGCCAATCTGCGCCTCCACCACAGGGTGGCCAGCGGCGTGCAGATCGTCGGCGAGCGGGCCTGGTGGGCACGCCACCACGACACGCCAGCCGGGAATGCCCACACGCAGCACGTCGCGCACATGCCGAGCAACCCCGCCGGAATCTGCGACGGGGATCACCCACAGTGCCAGCGGTGCCGCTAAAACCATTGCTCGAGCCGCTCTAGCGCGGTCCAGAAGCCCTCGCCGTTATTGACGTGGCCCTGCCAAATCTCGGGGATAAAGCTGACGTCAGGTGCCATCGCGTCCAACTGCTGCGCCAAGAGTGCCCAGTCGACATCTCCCTCGCCGACCTGCACGCCCTCACCGTCGACGCCGGTCGCATCCACGAGGTGCAGGTGCTCGGTGTGCGGCGCCAAGAAGTCGATGGCCTCGCTGAATGACATGCCAAGGAAGGTCGCGGCCAACCGCGTGTGAGATATCCAAGGTCAACTTGCGGTTGTACTTCTTGGCGAACTCGGCCGTGTCCACCGGGTTAACGAACAGGTTGCAGAACAACTGCCCGCCCATGTACCACGGGAAAGGAGGCAAGGTCTGACAACCAAGGCGGACCCCGGTGGTGTCGACGCGATCCAGGCCAGCAGCAACCCGCGCATACATGGCATCTAGTTCGCCGCGCGCGACGTGGGCATCGTAGGTGAAGCCACCGACGCTAGCGATGACCACAGGATCTTTGTCACTCGTGAAGTAGGGCTTCATCGAGTTGGTGAGGTCAATGACCCGCTGCAACTCCGCGATGGAGCGCTCCCAGTGCTCATCGTCCGTCGATGCCAAGTTAAGCAAGAAGTCGCCAGCGAACAGATCGGGGCTGTGGCACGCGAAGGTCATCGGCAACTTTTGGTCGCCAAAAACCTCAGCCGGGTCCAACTCCAAGTCCTTATAGGAGAAGTGGAACTCAAGAAGTCTGGAGTGGAGTTTTCGGTCAGCGTCTCGACATCGTGATAGCGAACCGGCAGACCCCAAGGGCGATTGAAGGTGAAGTCGCGACCTGTTGCCACCGTGTCCGACAAATCACTGGCATAGAAGAAGTCACCCGAGGCCAGCGAGCGCTGCGCAGTGCGGCCAATTAGCTGCTGCAATGAGTTGGGCTGCAGACCGCGACCGGGGCTTTTGATGTCAATGTCCTCACGGCTGATGACCTGACCGGCTTCGATCGGGCCCTTCGCGACGAGCGACTTCGCCAGATTGACCCGGTTCATCATCTCGCCGGTGGACACCACGCGAGGCGCCCCCGAACCCATGGCCTCCTCAATCTCGCGGACCCGTTTCACCATTTCGGCGAACTCGTGGGGTAGCAACGAGACCTTGTGGTCGTTGCCCTCCAACGAACGGTCGGTGGTGAAGTGCTTCTCGATGACCTTGGCACCGAGCGCGACAGCGGCAACCGGCACGTGGAAACCGCGCTCGTGGCCCGAATACCCCACTGGGGACTGGGACAACTCGCCAAGTCGCTGCATGTAGGCGAGGTTGACGTCCTTATAGGGCGCCGGGTAGGTCGACTGGCAGTGCAGCATCGCGAAGGGGGCACCCGTGTCACGCACCACGTCAACGGTTTGCTTAATCTCCGTCTCCGTTGACATACCGGTGGAGAGGACCAAAGGCACCCCGTAGGAACCCATCTTGGTCAGCAGGGCGTGGTTCGTCATGTCTGCGGAGGCAACCTTGAGGGCAGGGATGCCGTAGTCCATCAACGCAGTGACACTGGGCTCGTCCCACGGCGTGCAGATCACATCGATGTCGCGCTCTTTGCGGTGGTCAAAGACCTCGAACAACTGCTCGGCGGACAGGTTGTATTTCGCTAGCAAATCCAGGGTGTACTGCGGGCCAAGGTCCTCGCCGGAATTGGTGGCAGTGCCGGACTGCCGATAAAGCGCAGACATGTCTCGCAGCTGGAACTTCACGACGTCGGCGCCGGCTTCGGCAGCCAGGTCGACGAGGTGCTTTGCCATCTCCACCGACCCCTGGTGGTTGATGCCAATCTCGGCAATCAGCACGGCCGGGTGATCCGGCGAAACCGTGTAGCGACCGATGCGGAACTGGTCACTGCGGTTAATCGCAATGGCAGTGATGTGCTGCTGCTCGTCCACCATCGGAATGTGCACGATGCCAGGACGAAACAGGCGCTCAATCTCATGCGCCGACTCAGTGGACGCAACGGTCAGGGAGTCGGTGTTGGCTACTTCACGACAAGGGGCTGTGAGATCCACATTGTCCTGGCCGCTCAACCAGCGGCGGAAGTCCCCATCGGACAGGGCCCCCAAGTGATGACCGTGCTCAGACACAACAAAAACAATGTGCGCCTGGTTGGCAGTGATTTTTTCAAGCGCGGACAGCACTGGGTCCTCCCCATACACGATGTATGGCGCCAGGTTTCGCTCGATAATCATGCGCCGCTCTTTCTTAGTTGCTGCAATCGGTCTTCGGCGACCGCGAGGTCATGGAAGGTGTCGATATCGATACCTTCGGCTTCATCCATGATGAATAGTCCTATCCGGCCACCGAGGCGATTGTGATGCTCCGCATAAATGTCAACGGACGTGACATAAAGAGAGCCAGTCTCGCGGTATCTCATCGTCACGGAGGTGAGGTCCTGGCGGCGCGGGCGTCTCGTCACATCATAGTGCGCGCACGGAGTATCCCCGGCCTCCCAGATAAAGGGAGCCTGTGGGACAACTCCCACCATCGAATTGAAATCACTAGCCTCAAACTCCGCAACCGCCCGCTCTAACGTGCCTCGGAGTCGCACAGGTGACGTGGCCTGCAATAGGAGCACGGCATCTGGCCGTTGGCCGCGCTCAGTTTGAAAGGCAATGGCATGCTCCACGACTGGCTCAGTCGCGGTTGCATCCTGGGCCAATTCAAGAGGTCGAATAAACGGCACCTGGGCACCAGCGGCCAGCGCCACCTGCGCAATAGCCTCATCGTCGGTCGAAACAACGACATCCATTTCGACGTCAGCTTCAAGTGCCTGCTCAATGGTCCACGCAATGAGCGGCTTCTCAGCCACTAAACGCAGATTCTTGCCCGGGATACCTTTCGAGCCACCTCGAGCTGGGATTAAACACAAAATTCGCATACTCACTCTTCCAGCATCGCAGTGATGCGCTCGGCCAGCAGCGCCGCTGGCTCAGGTGCTGGCACAACCGGCGCGGGGTGGGCTCGGCACCGAACTGCGCCATCCCGTACCGCTGCCAAAACTCCGTCAACCAGGCAGGTGGATTGTCGTAATGCACCCACGCCGGTATGCCCTTCGCTGACGCCTCGAGGACACCCGTCGAGAAGGCACTCACCACCGGGGTGTTGAGCGAGGCGAGCGGAACAGCGCCGTCGTCGATAGTTATGCCTTGGCGTCGCCAGATCGCGTGCTGGGCTCGGGAAAGCTTGTCCCTCTCGGCGGGGTGGGGGCGATACGTCGCCCCAGTTGCGCGGCAAAAAGCACCTGTCGAGCGGGCCATATCGCGACGAGGCAGCTCCGCGCCGTGCAGTTGCCCGAGGTAGGTCAATGGCAAGTCGTCATGCGCCAGTGCTGTCTCAGGAGCAGGGTTACGGGCAGCCTCCCACAGCAACTGTGAACCGATGACCTCGGCAGTCACATCCGTGCGGCCCGACGCCCAGAAGTCAGCGTCGGCCTGTGACCAGGCCATCAGGTGAGCCCCGGAAGCGAGCGGCGGGTTGTAGGGGTGATGAGGCCGTGTTGCACGACGACATAAGGAACACTTGCCGAATTGGCGTGTGCATACCCTGCCGAGCCCAAACCTGCATAGTGCCCTGTCGACACCACGACCTTGCTGCCCACGAAACCTCGGTCGATCGCAATTTCACGGACTGCCGCGGCCACAAACTGGGGCGGTAACGCCCCAGTCGGCATCACCAGGCGCACAGAATCTTGCTTAAGGTGTCGAAGCGGGCGCTCGAGGGCAAGGAGAGCTGTTGGGGACAGCGAGTCAAGCACAATAACCACGGGCGCTTCGAGAGGCCCCATCGACCACATCGTGCTCGGTTTCACGTCTGGCTTCACGCGATGCTTCAAACGACGCATTGCTGCGGCGGGTCCGCTCGGCTTTGCCCATGCCTGCCAGGCCCGAAGGTCAGCCGGATAGACCAGTCCTGTCATGGTCGGATACCGATCGGCTTTGCATGTGAAGGGATCAATTTCAGGCAGATACACGGCTTGCCCGATGCCCAGTGGAGATGCAGTGGCCTCTGTCGCGAAGACCGCAGCCCTGTGCAACGTGCTGGTCAGGTCCACAATTCCTCCAGTGCGTTCATCCGATGCGCGAACGTGTGTTCAGCCAAAGTGCGATGCTGCCCTGCCTGGCGGATACTGCTAGCCCACAATGGCTCTACGTAGGCGCGCTGGTAGTAATCAATGATCTCGTCAGCACCAGAAAAGACCAGGGCTTCCGTCCCCACGTCGTAGAACTCGCTAACTTCAGCCCGGTCAACCAGCGGCAAGGACCCAACGCCAGGTGCTTCAAATGTGCGCATGGTGAAGCCGTCCTGGTCGCCATGGATGTTGAGCGTGGCTGTCGAGGCCGCCATCACGCCGTACGCGTGGCTGCGGTCCAGGTCCCGATCCGCGGGCAGATCGGGGCGCTGACGGTTCCACGTCCTGGCCTTGTCTCGCCAGTCGTGGGACCAGTCACGCCCATAGGCGCGGACCGGCACGCCGGACTGGTGAACCTCACTCAAAGGGCTTCTCGCTGGGGGTAGCGGGCCCCGATAAAGGAAACCTCCGGCACGGCGGGTGCCTGGGTGATCTGCGTCGACGCGTCGAAAGCCAGCGGCACGTACGCGCAAGCAACACCCGCAGCATTCAGCGCAGCGGTGTCGGCCTTGCTGTAGGAGGCGACAGCACCACATACCTTGAGCTTTTCCGGTGTCCACTCGGTGCGTCGGATCTCGTCATACATCCAGAGGGTGGTCGAGGCGCCAACCTCGTCAAGGGCTTGCCAAACGCTGGCGTCAAGCAGGTCGCCCTTCACCACGAGCGCAACGTCAGGCTTAACCTCGTAAACCAACGCGCGCATTCGGGCGCTGATGTGTTCGATCCGCGCGGCCGTGCCGTTGCTGCCAAATCGATCAGCCAACTCGTAACGCAATTTGTGGTGCGCTTTGGCCTTCCGGGTGGGCAGGTGGTCATAAATACCTGTCGTCACCGAATAGCCGCGCTGCGTCAGAGCCGCGGACATCCCGCGCCAGTAACCGTGGAAGCCCGGGCTGAGCAGGAGGAGACGGGGTTGGGTCACTGGGTAAGCCCACGCTGGGAAAGCTCAGTCAACGCGTCATCCCAGACGGTCGACTGTGCCCCTGGCTTATCCCACGACCAGCCAATGAAGTCAGCCACCGCTGCTGCGGTTGACCACTGCGGCGCTGGCGCTCCCGCTGACCGGGAATTACCGAGGTCAGCGGCCGCATGGTCGATGTCCCCGGCCCGGGTCACGGCAACATGCTCAACCGGCACCTGCACTCCAGGGGAGCCAGCCATCGCATACTCAGCCAATTGCAAAAGTGGTGCGCTCGCCGGTACCACTGTTCAGCACTAGCGGCTCCCCAACATCGTCGTGTTGGTGGATAGCCCAGGAAATCAGGGCCGCCAAATCCTGAACATGGACGAAGTCGCGCGTCTGCGACCCGTCGCCGTACACCGAGATCGGTCGCCCTTCGCGCAACCGCGCCAAGAAAGCAGCGAGCACGCCCGTGTAGGGGTTGTGCAGGGCTTGACCTGGGCCAATCACGTTTTGTGGGCGGATCACCGTCAACGGGATGTGGCCCTGAGCGATGTCAAAGGCGACTGTTTCGCCCAATGACTTGGTCTCGCCATAGACCGACACCGGCAGGTGCGGGTCGCCTTCGGTGGAAGCCACGGGACGGGCCAGGTCGCAGCACGGCTCCCCGTGCCCCATGCCGTGCTTCTCGCACAGAAACCCTCCGTGCCCATAGACGGCACGAGAACTCATTGACATCAGCGGCGCCTGGTGAGCGACGGCCCATTGGGCTGCTAGCCGGGTGCCCTCGACATTGACGCGGTGATAGCGATCCTGCTCATACATGGACTGGCCAGTGCCGGTCTCCGCAGCCAGGTGCACCACCGCGTCAACATCTGGCAGGTTTACCCAGGCAGAAGCCTCCGAAACGTCGCCAACAAACACTTCACCCGGGAACGCCGCACTGGCACCCTCGGGGTCGAGGTGGACTTGGTTGTGCAGGGAGTCGAGGGCAATGACTTCGTCACCTTGGGCGATAAGCAGGCGAGCCAGATGCTGGCCGATGAATCCGACACCGCCAGTAATCAGGATCTTCACGATTGATCCTTCCTCCAGATGAGTCGTTTTTCAGTCCGCGCGACAGCCAACGGATCAACATCGACCCCCGCAATCGTCGAGTCGTGTTCCACGCCAAGTTGACACCGGTTGCAGCGCTCAGGGCTGCCTTCAAGGCCAGCGGGTGTCCCCATTTTGCGCGTAGCGTTCGCGCGACTTCACGAGCCATTGGCGCCGCCGCAGCGGATCGGAGGAGCCGCCGCCCTGATGGGTCAGGGTGATCGAACCGACCACGATCGAAGGGATGCCGACCGCGCGCAGCCGGCGCTGTAGATCGATCTCTTCGGAGTTCATGAAGTAGCCCTCGTCAAAGCCGCTGGCCTGCTCAAAGGAATCGCGGGGAAGCAGCATGCAGGCTCCCACCACCCAGTCTGTCGGGGTAACAGTCGAGGCGTCAGTGGCGGTGTCGTGGCCGACGGCTTTGTGCATAGCTTTGGTCGATCGCAGCCTGGCCAGTGGAGTGAGCCACTCGGCGCTTTGGTGCGCAATGGTCGGGAAGTGTCGGCCAACCCATTGATACTCGCCGCCACGACCCACCACCGGGGCTGGCCACTGCGGGCATCCATGGGGACGACTGGGTCACAAAGTCGGCAAGGAACCCAGCAGCAAACTCAACATCGCTGTTGAGGATTAGCAGCAACTCAAGATTTGCGACGGCAGCGCCGGAGTTCACTGCCGAGCCAAATCCACCATTGCTGGGGCGCGTCACGACCTGCACCAAAGAGCTTTCACCGTCGTAGCAAAACGGCACTGGCGAGGCATCGTCCGCAACAATAATCTGCAAATCGCCCGAGTATGCCTGTCCCATGAGGGCGTCGATCAAGCCGAGGGTCGGTTTTGGGTCCCCGTAGTGGGGAATCACGACCGAAAGGCCTGGCAAGGACGCAGGGGCAATCATAGTGAGTGAATGATACGTCGCTAAAGCGACTCGATCTTTCGCAAAATCATTCTCGCCGGCCATCGCACCGATCCGTCGGGTCTGCAAGTCCCGGCCAAACCGAGCGATTCACCATGACATTCGTCATGTCTGGATGATGCAACTACGCCCCTACCGCCTGCGCAGAGATCGCCATAGCGTGGCGGTTATGAATCAACCAACAGCGGTCAGCCTCGCCGAAGTGACAAAGTCCTTTAAAACCAAGGACGGCAATTTCTCCGCAGTCCGTGACCTCAACCTCGAAATTGCAGCCGGTCAGATCGTTGCTCTGCTGGGGCCTAACGGCGCTGGCAAAACGACGACGATCGACATGATCCTGGGGCTGACCGCCCCAAGCACCGGCAAGGCTTCCGTGTATGGGGCAGACCCTCGCGCAGCCGTGCACGCTGGCAGGGTCTCGGCAGTGCTGCAGACCGGGGTTTGCTGCGCGACCTCACCGTGCGCGAAACGATCCAGATGGTCGCCTCGACATTTGTTAACCACCCGGGGTGGATCACGTCATGGAGCGCGCCGGCCTGACGGACCTGGCAAGGCGCAAGGTGTCGAAGTGCTCAGGCGGTGAGCAGCAACGCTTGCGGTTTGCGCTAGCCCTGCTTCCCGACCCCGATCTGCTGATTTTGGATGAGCCAACAGCAGGCATGGATGTCGGTGCCCGGCGTGACTTTTGAAGACTATGCATGTCGAGGCCGCCGCTGGGCGCACCATCATCTTCGCGACCCACTACCTCGAAGAGGCCGACGCCTTTGCCCAACGCATTGTGTTGATGGCGCGCGGGAAAATCGTGGCCGACGGGAGCACCGAAGAGATCCGAGCTCGCGCGAGTGGGCGCACCGTGACCGCTGCGGTTGACGCTGAGACGTTGCCTGATGTCGTCGCAACGCTGGAGTCGATGACCGAAGTAAGCAACGTCAGCACCGAAGGTCAGCGAGTGAGCGTCGCTTCAACCGATTCCGATGCCGTCGCTCGTCGACTGCTGACCGACCTCGGTGGCCATGACCTTGAGATCACCACCGGATCGTTGGAGTCGGCCTTTGTGTCGATCACCGGGGATCAAGCCGACTCTGATGACAACACCGCCAACGACAGCACGACTAACGACAGTGAGGCAGTGGCATGAACACCACATTCCTGAAGATTGAACTACTACGCATCTTGCGCGACCCGGTGACGATGTTCTTCACGGCTCTACTACCGGTGTTCTTCTACATCATCTTCGGTGCTTCGCAGGACTACTCCGACCTCACAGCAGGCAACGGAAATGTCGCGATGTACATCATGATTTCGATGGCTGGCTATGGGGCAGTCACGGCTACAGCAGGCATCGGGGGCATGGCGGCCGTTGAGCGGATGCAGGGCTGGGGCCGCCAACTCGGTTTGACCCCCTTAGGGGACGGCGGCTTTGTGGCCATCAAGTCAGCCGTGGCGCTGATGATCTGCTGCATCCCGATTGGGTTAGTCTATATTGCCGGTCTCGTGACCGGGGCCAAGGAGACTCACTGCAGGTGTGGCTGCTCAGCCTGCTGATCCTTGTGGTCGGCGCGATCATGTTCGCTCTCTATGGCCTCATTTTTGGTCTGGCCTTCCGCTCAGAGGCAGCGGTCAGCGCGGCCAGTGGCTCGCTGGTGATTCTTGCCTTCCTCGGCAATATCTTCTTCCCGCTGAGCGGGGCGCTGCTGACTTTCGCGAAGTTCACGCCGCTGTATGGCTACATCGCCTTGGCTCGCTACCCCCTGACCGAAGGCTTCTCCGTCGGGGTCGATGGTGTCGTCACCGAAGAGGCGCTCTGGATCCCTGTCGTTAATGTCGTCGTATGGACTCTGATCTTCGCGGCTTTGGCGACCTGGCTCGTACGTCGGGGCCGGGGCCGGCAGTGAGCCACGAGACGATCGAGTCCGCAGCCGACGCTCCGGCCAAGCAAACTGGGTGGGACCGCTGGGGCTGGCTCATGGCAGTCATCTGGCTGCCGTTCTTGATCTTTAGCATCGCTGGCATCCTGGAAGTCACGGATGGCTGGCAGCGAGCGCTGGCGCTCGGCCTCGTCGCAGTTTTTGCAGGCTTCTACGTGCATGGCTTTGTTTGGCGCTTCGGCACGATGCAACCCAAGTATGCGACGGCCATGGGCTTGTGCATCTTGGGAGTTGGGATGTTGACCGGCCTCGGGGATTCATCTGGATCGTCCCGGCAATGGCCCCCTTCGTCATCTCGTTCAGTTGGTACAACACCAGTGTCCGGTTTTCGCTCACCGTGACCGTTGGCGCCCTCGGCTACACGCTTGGCGTCATCATTTTCCTGGATCCGCAGGCGTGGACCATGCTCTTGCTCAACGGGGGCATCGCTCTCGTCACTGGGCTGCCGCGCATCCTTGACGGTCAGCAGGAGCAAAACAAGAACTCCAGCGGGAGGCTGACCGGAGCGCTGAGCGAGAACGGATGGCTCGCGACATCCACGACATCCTGGGGCACAGTCTGACGATCATTTCGTTGAAGTCAGAGCTGGCCGAAAAGCTATTGCGGTCCAGCCAGACTCGGCCGCCGAGGAAGTCCGGCAGATTCACGAAATCAGCCGCAAGGCGCTCTCTGAAGTCCGGGCCTCGGTGCAGGGACTGCGGGTCGCGTGGCTGCCCGATGAGTTGCGCTCCGCTCGGGAAATACTGGTATCAGCCGACATCACTGCCGACGTGCCAGATGACCCGAACGTCGTAGAGCCACAAAACCGCACAGTGCTGGCCTGGGCGCTGCGCGAGGCAGTGACGAACGTCGCCAGGCACTCTGGCGCCGAGAATTGCTCGGTGTCGTTGAGCGCTGGCCAACTCGTCGTGGTCGACGACGGGTCTGGCCTCACCGGCCGCACCGAAGGCAACGGTCTGCGGGGCTGCGTGAGAGAGTCGATGCTGCTGGGGGCACATTGGTCCTGCGCGACAACTCCGATGGGCCCGGCACCCGAGTGGAGGTAACTCTCTGATGAGCAGCGACACCAGTGGCGGCCCAGCGATCAAACTGTTGCTCGCCGACGACCAGGCCCTGGTTCGCGGCGCTCTTGCTGCGCTGTTGTCGCTTGAGCCCGACCTCGAAGTCGTGGCCCAAGTCGGTCGAGGCGATGAAGTGGTGGCAGCCGTTGCCGAACACCAACCCGATGTGCCTGCTTGATGTGGAGATGCCAGGACTCGATGGCATCGCTACCGCTGCCGCCTTGCGCACCGCATACCCGCAGGTGAAGTCGTTGATCGTCACTACCTTTGGCCGCCCCGGCTATCTGCGGCGAGCGCTAGAGGCGGGTGCTAGCGGGTTCATCGTCAAAGACACCCCCGCGGACGAATTGGCCCAAGCCGTGCGCAGGATCTTTGCCGGCGGCCGCGTTGTCGACCCCGCGTTGGCCACCGAGTCCCTGGCCGGTGGAGCCAACCCCTGACCGACCGCGAGCGCGACGTGCTGCGCGCGGCCCTGGGCGGCGTCCCCGTCACTGAGATCGCGGCAACCCTGCACCTCAGCGCTGGCACCGTGCGCAACTATCTATCATCAGCTATCACAAAAACGGCGGCCTCCACGCGGGTGGAAGCCGCCATGATTGCCCGCGATCGCGGTTGGCTCTAACTACCTCTGAACCCAACGATGACACGGTGCAGTATCCACGTTCGTCTGCTGCGCCCTTTGAGATACGGCCGCAAGGTCTTCATCGACTTGGTAACCCAACGCCGATTGGCCCCTACCTTGCTGGCCTGCAAAACCCTCACATAGGTTCTTTCGGCGACCCCCTCGGCAAGGTCTGGTCTAGCCGCCAACATCTTTAGTTCCGTTCGGGCGATCGACTCTATCCATCGCAAACTGTTAGGCCTGAAGATCTGGACTCCGAGGCTGCTATCCAACTCACGGTGGACAGCCAGAGCATCACCCTCCACAAAGACTAGATCTCCGGCATGCGCCATTCGTACATAGGTATCAAAGTCTTCGTAAGCAATCGACTCATCAAAGGCACCTATATGACGCAGGGTATCGGCCCTGAACATGACAGTAGGAGCAGCAATCCAGTTACCCTGCTCCAAAAGAACTCGAACGGGGTCTTCACTCCCCACCCTAGCTCGCCATAGGGGGTGGCGCTGATAGAAATCCTCGCGGAAGAATTGGCCATCTCGGTTCGCCCTCAGTGCGTTTCCGTATGAAAGAACGGCACCAGTGGATTCCATGAGTTCAACCTGGCGCGAGAGCCGACCCTCCAAATGCCAGTCATCGCCCGCGAGATAGACGAAGTAGGAGTGGTCACTTCGGCAAATACAAGATTGAGCGTCGCGTTAAGCCCAACATTGTCATCGTTGAAAACCAAGGTGAATCGCATAGCGTCTTGGTCGCTTAACCCAAGAAGCCACTTCCGGACGACACCCTGGGTGCCATCCGTGGATGCATCATCGGCCACGATGACCCGGCAGCTTTCCTCGCGCAGAGTCGACTCAAGAGCATCTACAATAAATTCGGCGTGATTAAAGGCAACAATACCGACCGTCACCAAAGCACTCACGGAAGCCATCAGGCCAGCGACCCGAGTTCAACCAGACGAGCGAACTCAGCATCCTTGACGCGTAGTTGCTGCATAGTCCCCCGACTCTTGAGGCGACCCTCTGAAAAGAAGAGGATCTCATCAGCATTCTTTACCGTTGAAAGCCTATGTGCGATGACTACCACCGTTATCTTTCCCCGCAGGGCATCAATCGTTTTGCTTATTTCATGCTCAGTTTCATTATCAAGGGCACTCGTTGCCTCGTCGAGGATCAGCACCATGGGGTTCGCGTAAAGGGCTCGCGCTATACCCACTCGCTGAGCTTGTCCACCCGAAAGACGAGCGCCTGCTTCACCGATCATCGTCTCGAGCCCCTTCGGCAAAGAAGCAATATAGGCATCCAGCTGGGCATCTCTCAGCGCAGCCGCTAGACGAACTTCATCCACCTCATCGTCCGGCTCTCCAAAAGTAATCAGGCGCTTCAACGTCGTTTCCCAAAGGTAAACTTTTTGAGAAACCATTGCCACATTCCTGAGCCAAGACCTCGGATAGTCAGCCACGTCCCGACCGTCCACCACGACCGAGCCAGCGGTTGCAGCCAAAAGGCCCGCCAATATGTCGGCGAAGGTTGTCTTCCTGCGCCAGAACTACCCACGAGGGCTATCGTCGTACCTACCGGAATGGTGACGGTGACGTCGCTGAGCACATCTCCATCGCCGTCTGGGTAGCGATAACTAAGTTCCGACACAACGATGTCAGCTGGAGCGATGTCTACCTGCTGTTCATTGGCGTGCCGGCTTGTCGATGCATCGTGCTCTAAAGCCTCCAACTCGCCAATGACAAGGCCCAACGAAGGGCGCCCAACAACGATGCCATTGTATGTGGCAACCACAATATTTAGTGAAGGAATAATCCTGATGCTGGCAGCCGCAAACATTGCAAGTAGTCCGAACGCGCGTGCTTCATCAGCCGTGCCAAAAAGAACAAGCGCCACGATGAAGATACCCAGAACCATTACGATTTCCAACAAATACTTCGGTAATTCCCCGAGGATCCCCTGGACCTGACCCAGCCTGGCACCCCGCTCACGATTTCCGCTATATTCATCGGCGAAATAAGCCTCTTTGCGAAGAAGCCGTGACTCACGAAAGCCCTCGATTGCCGGATTGAGCACCCTCCAAGCCTCAGTGTCGACTTCTAGCGCTCGATGAGCATTTCTTAGCGCTCGCGGCTTGAGGAAACGCGATATCAAAAGAGCTGTACCGCCGAATATAACGAGGGCCGCCAGTGACCCTAAAGGTGCGACGAACAACAGGGCTAAAAACAATCCTAATACCGTGAGGCCGTACACTAAGACAGTAATGTACCCCTGCATGACGCGGGTAAGCGCCAAGGGGATGGCGCCGCTCACTGCCTGCAAGATAGTGGCCTTGGATCGTTGACGATGCGCCGCATACGGCGCCGAGAGGTAACGCCGTAGCAATTCTGCTTGGGCTGCCGCTTGAGCATTGTTCGCGATGCCCAGACTCCACCAGCGAATACCGATCATGGCGGCGTTTTTCAGGATGAAGGCAAAGGTGACGAGCGAGGCAACACCAAGCAGAACCGACGCACGGTTGTCAGTACCCAGGACGGGCACGACGTACCGCTCAACGTTCGCGGGCAATTCGCCCGGAGTTGTCAAGATTTGCATCAGTGGCAACATCATGAGGACGGCAACGATGTCAAGAAGGGCGGCAATTGAAGCCATGGCCAATAGGCCGATGGCGCGCCAACGCATGCGCCATGGAACTAGCGTGAATATATGCCGGAGACCCCTGATGTCCTTCGCTATCTCAGCAATTCCGGCTTTGCGTCTGCGCTTCATCAAACTCTTCACTGTCATTGGCTGCGGGTCACAACTGCGGATATCGAACTGAGATCGCAAGGGCTTACGCCGCGACTGCGAGAAATACTGCAGCCTCGCTGCTATTTTCGCACACGCCGGGTGCACCGGCCCCGCCGGAACTTACGCCCGAGAGTCCGGCCGGTTCGCGCGAGCAAAAGCTCCTATCGATCGCGCGAGAACACGGGGCAACCTTCGAAGCGGGATCTCAGAAGCCGCACCTAAGAGTGGCCCAATGCTTACTCGGCCTCCCCACGCGATCAAATCCTGATCTATCGTTCGTTGCCGCCAACCCTGCACCACTGCCTCTGAAACGTTGTCAGGACGATTCTCAATGAGGTAGCGAGTGACTCGAAGCGCACGGTCCATGACCATCGGGTCCTGGACACTCGAGGGCTGCCGGACACAGAAGGTCCAGTACAACCACTCAACAATTTCAGCCCGTTCCTCAGCCGTAGCACTGGGCCACAGCCCGTCAACTAGAATGCCCTGAATCTCGCGATGAGCCTCATACATTGCAGGTTTTTCACTCCGAGTTACTTGCCGCTCGTGCTGACGGTACAGGTAGAAGACTTCCGAAACGTTGGAGAATCGGGAGCCTGCGAGCAACAACTGTGCCCAAAGATAGTAATCTTCGGCGACCCACCGCGGAGAAGTGAAGCCTGCGGGAACGAGAACAGCAGCGCGCCCAATCGCTCCGCCGTGGCTAATGTTTGGCCCGAGGAGCAAGCCAGCCACTACGTCTTCGTGTTTCTCTGGTCCCACAACCAGTTCACCGGTCCGTCGGCCCTCTACTGTCACCCGTTCCATGAAGCAGGACACGAGGTCGAGTTTGGGATCCGCATCCAAGACCCCCAACAGGGCCGCCAACCAATTTGGCAGGACAACATCGTCCGCACCTATGAAACCGACATATTCACCCTTTGCCTCCTTGAGGCCGCGATCAAACGCGAGAGTTCTGCCGACGTTACTTTCCAGGGTGATGACTCTAATCCTTGAGTCGGCAAAGCTCATCAGCGTGCGGGGAGCTTCATCAGTGGATCCGTCATCAACAATGACCAATTCGAAATGGCCGAAGGATTGATCCAGAACCCTTTGGATGGCCTCAGCGACGAAAGGCTCGCCGTTATAGACCGCCATGATCACACTGACCCGGGGACGCCGGTCACAAGGGGGTAGTCGGTCGGCCTACGCGTGACATGATCGTCGGAAATTGGTTGCATCCTTTCGCTGAACGAGTCTGAAGTGGCCTCGCAAGTGTTCAATTCATTGGCGTCTTGATGCCCTGCCGTGCGGACTCCCAGATACGGCCCGCCTGGAAGGCAGCCCGGACCACGCCATTTGAGGCGTTGCGCCGGGGGTGGCGCCCAACCTGCTTCCCGAACTCCAACCACCACCTCGCTCGCCACTTCAAGGACTGATTTCGAATGCCAGCATCCGCATGCTTGGAGTAGAGATCTACGAGCGCCCGTCCATACCGGAATTGCTGCTTTATCCGACTGGGCATGCCTGGGCGCTGCTCGTAGGCGACGGCGGCCTCCGTGGAGTGCCCAATCGTGAACCCCTCGCCGACTAGATGTTCTTCCCCGGCAGGTTGTGAACGTCTGAGATAGCGAAGACCTCCGTGCAGGATGTGGGTTACCACACTCACTGTCCAAACACGGAGGTCTTCGTGACTCCGCTAACGCTCCCTTGACGCCGGAAGGGCGTCGTCGTCTCGCGGTCCTGATCGTTGATCGGGGTTGGTCCCTTCGTCGGGCCGCGGAACGGTTTCAGTGTTCACCGGCGACGGCGAAACGGTGGGCCGACCGCTATCGGGTCGGGGCATCCTTGGTCGATCGCAGCTCCCGACCCCGGACGTCGCCCTCGCGTCTCCCGCAGCGCGTCGAACGGCGAATCGTCGGATTGCGGGTCAACCGCCGGTGGGGACCGCACCGGATCGCGTTTCATCTCCGGCTGCATCGATCAACTGTCGGACGGGTCCTCGCCCGCTTTCGGATGCCGTTGCTGACCCATATCGATCAGTCGAGCGGTGTCCGGGTGCGGAGGGCGAAGCCGATCCGTTACGAGCTCGCTGAGCCGGGTCAGCTCGTGCACGTGGATATCAAGAAGCAGGGCCGCATCCCCGACGGGGGCGGGCATCGCATGTTGGGGCGGCAAGCCGGGAACCGCAACAACAAGAAGAAGGGACGCGGCTACGCGTTCCTCCACCACGCCGTCGACGACCACTCCCGGCTGGCCTATTCGGAGATCCTCGACGACGAACGCAAAGAGACCGCCTCCGCGTTCTGGGAACGCGCCAACGCGTTCTTCAAGCCGCGGGGATCACGGTGACGGCCGTGATGACCGACAACGGCTCCTGCTACCGCTCCCGCGACTTCGCTGCTGCGCTCGGCACGATCAAACACCGATGGACTCGGCCCTACCGGCCCCAGACCAACGGCAAAGTCGAACGCTTCAACCGCACCCTCGCTGCCGAGTGGGCCTACGCCGCCTCATACGCGAGCGACGAAGACCGAGCAGCGACCTACCAAGACTGGATCCATCACTACAATCACCACAGACCCCACACCGGCATCGACGGCCAAACACCCTCAGACCGCGTTCACAACCTCACGGGGAAGAACAACTAGACGCCAACCATAATCAACGTCTTCTTGACCTCGCCTCAATGTCTCGTCGAAGGGGCCAACTGCATTGAGTACGGCCTTTCTGAAGCCCATGTTGCACCCAGGCGAATAGCTCTTATGCCCCAGGGAGACGGGGACTGCCTCGTTGAACCACGTCGACCCTGTCAGTTCACCCTCGACCGTGAGGCATAGCGGACCCGTGCTGGCATCAAACTCGCGGAGGGTGTCGACGTGTGCTTCCACCCAAGTCTGCGAAACCGCGTCGTCCGCGTCACAAATCAAGACGATCTCCGCCTCGGTCGAAGCGATGCCTACATTCCTCGCGTGGGCAACGCCAGGGGTGCCGCTAGAGTCCACACATCGCAGTGACTTGAACTCCGACTGCTGGCGCTGCACCACCGCCACAGTGTCATCGGTCGAACCGTTATCGCTCACCACAATCTCGAAGTCCTTGTGGGACTGAGCCTTCAAGGCAGCGAGTTGGCGATGAATAAGTTTTGCGCCATCTCGAACCGGGATGATAACCGCAATAGAAGGTGGCTCCATAGAAGACCATTATGCTTCACGATGCTACAGACCCGAACCCTGCCAGCCGCGCGGGCCGACGGTAATTGCGTTGATAGATTTTCAATGGTTGTTGCCGCCGACGCTCGGGCGTCCAACACAAAGGAGCCGTATTTTGCCTGCTAACACATTGCGGATCTGCTCCATCACCCCTGTCCTACCGCACGCGGGTATCCAGCATGCCGGGGGGAATTACGTCTGGCGTCTTCACCTGGCACTGACCGAGGCATTGGGCGCCCACGTCACCTATCTTGTGCCTCCCTACCCCTCGAATGACCGAGCCCTGGAGGATCCCCGCCATGCCGCCGAGTTCTCGCTAGTGGGCCGGATAGACAGCCACCTACAGACCTTGACTTATCGGGCATTCGGCGCTCTGAAGAGGATCGATCCAGACACCGCATACCTGCCCGCGGCACTGGATATCTGGCTCAACCGCCGAGTCCGTCGGACTGTCGCGGAGGCCGACGTTTTGGACTTTCAGTGGACCGCATGGACGCGGCTGGTCACTCTTCGCGTGCTTAACAAGGATGCCAAGACCGTCGTCACTTTTCACGACGTCACCTCGCAGTCTTTCAGTAGGCGGCATGATGCGGCTCAGAGTAAAAAGGAGAAGGTGAGGTGGAGGGTGCGCCATCACATCGCCCGAATATTTGAGCATCGAGTTGTCGCTGTCGCCGATGCTGTCGTGGTTTTCAGCGAGAAAGACCGCAAACTGTTGGACCCAGCCTTGACCAAAAACCATATCGTCGTCGTGCCGCCACCACTGGCCAGCGGCAATGAGCCTCTGCAATCCCCTCCCTCCGCCTCGGTGGTGCTATTCCTCGCATACTTTGCTAGGGCAGAGAATCAGCAAGGTCTTCGGTGGTTTGTTGACCGCGTATGGCCCGTCGTGCGGCAGTCGGCTCCCGCTACTACCCTTCGCGTCGCTGGCGCCGGTATGCCAGCTGACCTAATGCAGCACCTACAAAATACTGATGGTGTCCAGGTAGTCGGTTTCGTCGAGCGGCTCGATGACGCGTACGACAGTGTCAGCCTCACCGTGGTGCCACTGCTGTCCGGCGCTGGCGTGAAGTTCAAGACTGTGGAGCCTATCGTTCGTGGGCTGCCGGTCGTCTCAACCACCGTGGGAGCTGAAGGTATCGGGACCCATGACTGGTTTGCAGGCGTGGCTGACACGCCGAGAGAGTTTGCCAGATACGTCATTGAAGCGCTGCGTGACCCTGATTCAGCCTTTGAGCACGCAAAGATAACCCGCGGGAAAGCGCTACAAGTTTTCGGTCAGCAGGCTTTCTTGGATTCTCTTCGCCAAGTCTATTTGTCACCCAAGCGACTCGATTGAGGTAGCGTGCATTCCCCTTCCACTGAGTGATTGAGCCTGAACCTTCCCCGGCCCGTTACTAGCGACAGACACTGGGAAGGGCAAAAGATAGAGAGATTAGCTAGTCCTTCAGTTCGCGCTTGAGGATCTTGCCGGTTGCGCCCTTGGGCAACGCCTCAATGAAGTGAACGTCGCGGGGGTACTTATAGGGGCGACCCGCTCTTTCACGTAGGCACTGATCTCTTCACCGGTGGCCTTCTGGTCCGGAGCGAGCACGACATACGCAGCGATTTCTTCGCCCAACTCGGGGTGGGGGCGACCCACGACAGCCACCTCCGCGACGGCGGGGTGCTCGTAGAGGACTTCTTCGACCTCGCGGGGTACACGTTGAGGCCACCACGGTTGATCATGTCCTTCATCCGATCGACCACGAAGTAGTACCCGTCATCATCCTTGGTGCCCAGGTCGCCTGAGTGGAACCACCCATCGTCGTCAATAGCGTCGGCAGTCGCGTCTTCGCGACCCCAATAGCCCGTCATGATGTTCTCGCCGCGGATGCAGATCTCGCCGATCTCACCCTCCGTTGTGTCCGACCCATCGAGTTGGGCCAGCTTCATCTCGACCCCTTCAATCGGGGTGCCAATCGAGCCTGCCTTGCGCTCTTTGTCTGGGTGGTTGAATGAGGCGACCGGGCTGGTCTCTGAGAGGCCGTAGCCCTCAAGAATGACGCAGCCGAAGTGCTCTTCAAACTTGCGCAGCACCTCAACAGGCAATGAAGAGCCACCGCATACCGACGTCCGCAGGCTGGACAGGTCTGGCTCGGTTTCTGCAGCCGCAGCAGCAGCCAGCAACGCGCCATACATCGTGGGGACGCCCTCAAACACAGTCACCTTGTCGCGCTCAATGACCTCAAGAGCTTTGGCCGGGTCAAAGCGTGGGATCATCGTCAACGTCGAACCGTTGGCGAAGGCAGCGTTCATGCCACAGGTCATGCCAAAGACGTGGAAGAGCGGCAGACAGCCCATCACCATGTCTTCGGTGCTGAGGTGAAGCAGGTTGGCGGCGGTCTTGTGCTGATTGGTCTCCAGGTTGTCGTGTGACAACTCAGCACCCTTGGGCCGCCCCGTGGTGCCTGAGGTGTAGAGAATGACGGCCGTGTCGCTGCCTGCACGCTCAGCGATTTCAGCGGTCGGATCCATCTCTGCGAGCAGGTGTCCAACACCTTCCAAGCCGACCGGCACGTGGGTAGCCCCGGTGGCTTCAGCCGCTGCGGTTACTTCCTCGCCGGGCATCGCAAAGATAAGTTTGGCTTGCGCGTCCTGCAGGTAGAACTCAATCTCGCGCCGCTTAAACAGCGGATTCATCGGCACCACAATCGCACCAAGGCGCAGCGCGCCGTAATAGATCACCGGAAAAGCGGGCAAGTTGGGCAGCATCAGGGCAACACGGTCGCCAGCAGCCACTCCTGATCGCTCAACCAGGTGGCCATCTTGGCCGCGGCACCTTCTATCTCTGCATAGCTCGCGCGGTGCGCATCGAGGATGATTGCCGGCTGGTCTGGGTGCTCAGACGCGGTGCGGGACAAGTTGTGGGCGATATTGGTCATCGTTGACTCCTTCAGGGGTTGCCTACTCCTCGCCAGCATACGGCTGGCCCACGTGGATGGCATTCGGGAGCCGTTGTGCCGCACAATGTCCAACATGGAGCCTCTACGCATCGCGATGATTATTGGCAGCACCCGCCCCAACCGGATTGGCCCGGGCTTTGCTCAGTGGGCGCACGAAATGGCCCAGGGCCGCGACGACATGAGCGTGGACCTGCTCGACCTGGTCGACTTCGACTTGCCACTCCTGAACGAGCCAGCGCCCGCTGGTGGCGGTGAGTACACCACCCCACACGCCAAGAAGTGGTCGCGGACCATCGCACAATATGACGGCTTCGTGTTCGTGACCCCTGAATACAACAGTTCAATGCCCGCATCGTTGAAGAACGCCATCGACTACCTCCACTCCGAGTGGGCCGACAAATCAGCTGGAATCATTTCCTACGGTGGCACCGGTGGCGTCCGCTCGGCGCACGCCTTGCGTTTGGTCTTGGGTCAGTTGAGCCTGGCCACGGTTCGCGCCACCGTGAGTCTGACGCTGCGTGAAGACATGAAGGACGGTGTCGCTGCGCCGCGTCCCCACCAGGACCGTTTGGTGACTGAGTTGCTGGACTCAGTAGGCAACTGGGGTCGCGGGATGCGTTTCGTGCGCGGGGAAAAGAACTAGCTCTGGTCTTTTATCCTGGGGTCGGGCCCAATATCGATGGGCTCGACCACCTTGCCGGGACGGACTAGCCGGAGGTAGCCGTAAAGTGGCCCACCGTCGTGACGCTGGTGCGCACGAGTGATCGCGCCGAGACCCCCTTCTTGTTCACCATCTGGGTGAGAAAGTAGGGCGGAAGCACAGCAATATCCAGAGCGACCGTGCGGCCATTGAGCGGCTTGTTGAAGTAGCCCGGGTGGCGGGACCAAATCACCGTCTCGGCCATCCCACTCCGCATCAATTTGGGCAGCAATCGAAGTGTTGTCCGGGTCGGATTAAAAGCAAGATGCATCCCCGTTCCGGTGGTCATCCGCACACCTTCTTGCTTGGCGCGCAACGTCAAAAGAGTGTCCTCCCCGCCGTAACGCGGCAGGGATTCATCGAACCCGCCAATCGCGAAGAACACCTCCCGCTTGATGGCAAAGTTGCCACCCGAGAGTTGGCCGCGGGCATTCACTAGCCTGCCGCGCAGTTCACCGTTTGGCCCAGGCCACCAGGTCTTCCCCTTCACCAGATGGTGCGTTTCCAGGCCAAGAAGTGCGCTCTCGATCCAGCCTGGCTGCACCTCATCGTCGGCGTCTACGAACGCTAGCGCTTCACCAAGGGAAGCCAACGCGCCTTGGTTGCGACCGTGGCTAATGCCCATCCGCCCCGAAGCCGGGATCACCCGGACAGCCGCCTGAGACTGTTGGGCCCACGCTGTAACCACCGACGCAGTGTCATCCGTTGACTTGTTGTCAGCCACGACAATTTCGCCATTGGCCTGTGCCACCTGTGCATCCAGCGCCGCGAGTTGCTTGGTGATCACCCCGGCAGCATTGTGCGCGGTGATGATCACACTGATCGGCAAGGTCATCTAGTCAGCCTAGTGGTTGAGCCTCCGCAAGTCACTCAAGGTCGCGATCTCCGAAACAGGCTTGTCATCGCGGTAGCGCAACACTCGCGCGAATCGCAGAGCTAGGCCTCCGGGGTAGCGCGTCGACCGCTGGACTCCGTCAATCGCAATTTCCACCACCTGCTCTGGGCGCACCTGCACGACATACCCATCGGTATTTATCGCCAATTCGGTGAAGCGTCGCGTCTGCCAGGCCAGCATTTCGTCCGTCATCCCCTTGAACGTCTTGCCCACCATCACCAGCTCACCGTCCTCACCCCGCGCCGCCAAGTGGATGTTGGACAGCCAACCTTTGCGCCGACCGCTGCCTTGCTCGACGGCAACAACGACCAGGTCATAGGTATGCCGAGGCTTCACTTGATCCACCCCGCACCCCGGCGTCCGGCAGCGTAGGGCTGATCGATCGACTTCAGCACCACGCCTTCTTGGCCGACTGCGACCAGTTCGGCGAAAAAGCCTTGGGCGGCCTCAGAGTCCGACGTCACCAACCGAGGCACCATCAGGTTTGGGGCTACCTGCGCCAACCATTTCCAGCGCTCGGCGCCGCCTTGGTCAAGCAGGTCTTCGCCATTGAGGTGCAACACGTCAAAGAGATACGTGGTCAGCGGCACCTGCTCGCGCAATTGAGCCACATCGGCACTGCTGGCTGTGCGAGCGCCCGTGACTTGGAAGGGCTCAGGGCTGCCATCTGCGCGCTGAGCAATCACTTCACCATCAAAAACTGCCTGCTCCAGCGGCAACGCGGCCAAGGTATCCACCACTTCAGGCAGTCGATCGGTGATGTCGTCAAGAGTTCGGGTGAAGAGGCGCACGACTGTGTCTTCACGGTGATCGACATGGGCCTGGATCCTGATGCCATCGAGCTTGGCTTCCACCGCAACGTCGCCGCCCTGCGGTTGCAGCGCCTCAATCGCCTCCGCGGCACTCGGAGCCGCGGCCGCCAGCATCGGCCGAAGAGGCCTGCCGACCTGCAGAGTGACTTGTTCCAGGGCTTGCCGCGCGGCAGTCGGGCTGTCTTGGCTCATCGCAATCGCCGCCACCGGCGCAGCAAAACCGGCGATCATCACCGCTCGACGGACCACCGCGTCAGCCACCCCAGAGGCGGCAGTGATCGCCTGAATCATGATGCCGTCGCCTGCGCCTTGCCTGACCTCACCCGTCAAAGGCCCCGCAGCCACTTCTGTTCCGCTGCCGTGGCACGAGCAAACAGCACATCCAGCGCCTCACGCCGCAAAGACTGGGAGCCAGCACCCCGCATTGCCCTATCGCCGAGAAGGTCTGATCGACCTCGGCAACTCCGAGGTTGGGTTGGTGCGCCGGTGGCGGCAACTCCCGCAGCGAGCGCCAACTCACCCCAATCCGGCGTTGGGGTAACACCCCCGACAGGTAGTCAGTCACCACGGGCACCACGGCCGGCTCGGAAACGGCCTCACGCAGAACCTGCGCCACAGCCTCAACCTTGCCCTTTCGGGACGAAGTTTGGGCAAGCTCTTGCGACGCCTCGACAACCCTGGCCAGCTGCATACCAACGAACATTAGCGAGCGCCTTGCCAGACCATCACACCGCTATGCCAAGGTATGGCGTATGGCAGCAGACAATTCTCCCAAGCCAGTCTTCATCTTCGATGGGGATTGCGGATTCTGCACGACGTCCTCCAACGTGCTCCGCCGGGTCTTCGACCCACTCAAGCACTTCGCGATCGAGCCGTATCAGCACCTGGATCTTGACGCCTACGGGCTGACCGAAGCCGACTGCGACGCCGCGGCGCAATACGTGCGCGCAGACGGATCAGTGCATGCCGGGCACCGGGCGATCGCGCGGCCCTGCTTGATGGCCGCCCTTGGCGGTCCCGTTTGGTGCCGTGCTGAGCTTGCCAGTGATCGACCAAGTGGCCGAGGTGGTCTATCAGTGGGTGGCAGAAAATCGCGGCATGCTGCCGGGGGTACGCCAGCCTGCGCCTTAGCCGCAAAGAATAATGAGTAGCACCACCCCGGCACCGGATGAGTCCGACCTGTCAGACACACCAAATGTCGTCGTCACCGGGGTCACCGAATCCCTAGGGTTGCCGCCCGTCTCGTGGGAGACGCTCAGCCTAGGTGCCGGGGCGTTCGTTGCCGCAGTCATCTTGGGCTATGCCGCGCGCTACGTCGCCAAGGCATACCTGCGTTGGCGCGGTGCAGGCCCCAGCGCTGTCGACGTTTTCAGCAAATTGGTGCAGTGGGGCATCCTGCTCCTCGGCTTCCTCACTGCGATGACGCTCATCTTTCCGAGCGTCCAACCCGTGGACATCCTCGGCGGCGTTGGAGTCATCTCGATCGCGGCTGGTATCGCCTTCCAGACCGTGCTGGGCAACATGTTCGCTGGCATCGTCATTTTGGCTCGTGGCTCCTACACCGTCGGCGATCAGATCGCCGTTCGTGATGTACGCGGTGAAGTCACCGACATCTCGCTCAACAGCACGACCGTGCGCACCTTTGATGGCCGCCAAGTATTGGTGCCCAACCAGGTCATGCATTCCGATGTGGTCACTGTGCAGACTGGCTATGAGGCAGTCCGGACGAGTGTGACCGTGCAGGTGGACGCCGAAGCAGACCCCGCGCGCACCCAGCGCATCGCCGTTGAGGCCATGTCCGACCTGCCCGAGGTGTTGGCAACGCCGCAGCCGCAGGCCCTGTTGACTGAGCTAAACAAGGGTGCCTTGACCGTCGAGATGCGCTTTTGGTCTGGGGCGCGGCAATTCGAAACCCGCGAAGCACAGCACGCAGTTATTGCTGCCGTGTTGGCCGCCTTCAACGACAACGCCGTGATGTTGGCGGACGAGGTGCAAGTCATTGAAGCCGGCCCACAACTCCTGAAGGGACTGGAGAATCGTGACACCCATCAACGCTGAAATGTAGAGAAGGCTCCTAGGATCCTGCTTCCACGACGGGCGACGCGTGAGCCGGTAGCCTGCCTCCGTAGGATGCTCTGCCCGGCGGCGTCATCGGCACTCCAGCCCTAACCCGGCTGGCCCGCCACCCAACGAATAGGGAGTTGCATTGTCCAACCCAGTTCAGACAACTCCCACCGAGTGCACGGTGATCATTCCTACTCATCGCGGGGAACACCGCTTGCCGCAGCTTCTTGATGCTCTCTCAGCCCAGGACTACTCGGGGGCATGGGAGGTCCTAGTAGTCGTTGACGGTCAGCTTGACGATAGCGAACACATCCTGGAGACCTACACAAACACTCTCCCCCTTCGAGTGTTAGTCCACAAGCTGCCCCAAGGTGTCACCCACGCCATGAACGCAGGCTTTGAAAATGCGCGTGGGCGCATCGTGATTCGGTGTGACGACGACCTCACGCCGGGACCGAACTTCGTGAGTGGCCACATGGTCCACCACGGGAGTTCCCAGCCAACCGGCGTGATTGGCCCCACCCGCGATGTCTTTCCAAACAACGCCTATGCCGAAGCCTATGGACGCTCGGCAAATCGACGAAGCCTCGCAGCGGCGTACGCGCGACCAGAAAACGCGAACTGGATCGGTTGGGCCGCCAATAACTCAGCACCCCGGGATCTCATATTGAGGGCGGGTGGTTTCGACCCCGACTTCGTCTACGGCCAGGACTCCGAACTGGGATATCGACTGCACAAACTCGGCCTCCGAATTATTGTCGAGCCCGCCCTCGAGATTGAGCATCGCGGTCCCTCTACCAGCACGTCGACACGAGTGCCGCGCGCCTTCGTTTCGGGAGCCTCGAAACGCCTCTTTTACCTCAAACATCCAGAGATGCAGCGTCGCAACGCACCACCCAGTTCGTGCTCCGCGTGGGTATGGCAGAACGCCGTCAACCTCCTGGCTGTGGCAGTCCGGTCCCGTGACGGTTTTGCCCAGATCGGCGCGTTGCTGGATAAGGCCATCAGGGTCTTACCCGAGTCTGTCTCCTCAAGGCTCATCGCTCTCGCAGTTGAAGCGGCTGGTCTCTCGGGTACGCGTAACGGAGCTGACGATCTCGGGGTCTACAAGCTTCAGAAGACGGCGGAGTTGCAGCGAGAGCCCACCAGCAGTCGCACTTAGCTCGAGCGCCATTGCGGGGGACCGTAAAGGTCATTCAGACGTAACGACAACTATTGGAGGACTGCTCAGACATGAGCACACCGATTAACGCTGAACTCCTCGGCGATCTGCATGACCTCTACCGCCAACTCCATGCCAGCCCCGAGTTGTCCATGGCTGAGCACGACACGTCCGCGCTGATCGAAGAGCGAATGACCGCCCTGGGGTATGCCGTCACGCGGCACGGCGGGACCGGCTTGGCTGCGGTCCTTGCTAACGGGCCGGGCCCCGTCGCGGCGTTCCGTGCCGACATCGATGCCCTTCCGTTAGCCGAAGACACTGGTCTGGACTACGCGAGCACCGCGACGGGCACGCTCCCCGATGGCACTGAGGTGCCGGTGATGCATGCGTGCGGTCACGACATGCACATTGCCGCCGCAATCGGAGCGGCCACGGTGCTAGCCCAGGACACCGACTCCTGGCGGGGAACCGTGATCTTTATCTTCCAGCCTGGCGAAGAAACCAGCGCTGGAGCCGCGGCCATGGTGGCCGACGGTCTCTGGGATGCCCTGCCCCGGCCCGAGGTCGTCTTCGGTCAACACGTGTGGCCAGGACTGGCCGGCACGGTGGAGTTGACTTCTGGCCCAGCGATGGCAATGGCCGACTCCTGGGAAGTCACGGTGCACGGTCGCGGCGGCCACGGGTCCAGCCCACAAGACACGATTGACCCGGTCTTGCTGATGTCGCACATGATTGTTCGGCTACAGAGTGTCGTTTCGCGCGAAGTCGCCGCTCAAGACTCTGCTGTAGTGACCGTGGCCAAAGTCTGGGCTGGCCTCAAGGAAAACATCATCCCCGCGGACGCGCACTTCACGATCAATGTGCGCGCCCTTAATGAGGGTGTCCGATCAGAGGTGCTGACCGCGTTGCGGCGTGTGCTGGCAGCCGAAGCCACCGCCTCAGGGGCCCCGGCGCCAACCATTCGCGAGCTCTACCGCTTCCCGCTGCTGGTCAACGAACCAGACGAAACGGCCAGAACCGTGCAGGTCCTCAGCGAAGCCCTGGGCCATGAGCAAGTCAGCACCGTCCCAGCCCGGATGGGCAGCGAGGACTTCGGCCACCTACCGCAGGCCATCAACGTGCCGGGTGTTTATTGGTTCTTTGGTGGCATGCCTGCCGAGGTTATCGACGGCAATGACCCGGTCCCGTCCAACCATTCGCCGTTCTTCGCGCCCGACATCGAGCCAACCTTGAGCACTGGCATTACTGCAGCTCTCAGCGTCCTTCGTGATCGGTTGCGCTGACTTCAAACAGCAAGCCAGCCATCGGGTCGAGCACGGGCATCGCTAGACCACGACGCATCAAGGCATCTCCCGACAAGGTCACACCGTGGCGGGTCCAGGGTGGCGTGGCCGCTGCCTGTCCGGCGATACGCACCTCGTCGCGGCCTGTGACATCGAGGGCGCGAACCGCATACGTCCGCTTGGGGTCCAACCCGTGCAGCCGCACCAGCCCTGGCATCGCGGCAGCGCCGCTAACGAGCCGGACGTAGGAGAAGGCTCCGTGCGTTTGATCGTGCGAGACGACGCCATGCAGCCAAGCCCCGTCCAGCTCTGGGCCCCGGATGGTCCGCCCGGCGTGCAGCAATGGTCGCAAGCGCTTGTGCAGAGATATCCAGCCGGCCAGGCGGGATCGTTCTTCATCACTGATTTTGGTGATGTCCCATTCGATACCGGCGTGACCCCACAGCGCAGTCAGGCATCTAAAGTCGAGGTCAGTGACCCGACCTGAGGTATGCGACGTGGTCGGGCCCACGTGGGTGCCGACGAGCTCCGGGGGCAGCAAGAGCCCGGTCCAGCGCTGAATGCTCTGTCGCTCCAACGGGTCATTGGAGTCACTGGCCCACACCCGCACCGTGTGCTCCAAGATGCCAAGGTCGACGCGTCCGCCACCTGAAGCACACGACTCAATCTCCAAGCCCGGGTGACGGGCTACTAACTCATCCATCAGCGCATACGTCGCTAGCGTTTGGCGGCGGACAGCGGGTTGCCCGTCAACATCCAGCGCCTCAATCAGGTCGCGGTTGTGGTCCCACTTCAGATAGTCGATCTCGCAGTTCGTCAGCACGGTGTCGAGCTGAGAGAGCACGTGCTCGTAGGCACCCGGGTTGCTGAGGTCCAACACCTGCTGGAACCGCCACTCTTTGGTGCTGGTGCGCTCAGGTGCCGCAAAACCCAGTCGGGATGTTCCCGCGCGAGATCGGAATCGAGGTTGACCATCTCGGGCTCTACCCACAGGCCCACCTGCATACCGTGTGATCGGACGCGCTCCGCGTAGGGCGCTAACCCTTGGGGCCAGACCTGAGCATCTACGGCCCAGTCACCCAGTCCAGCAGTGTCATCGCGGCGTCCGGTGAACCAGCCATCGTCGAGCACAATGCGCTCCACGCCGATCTCGGCGGCAGCGTCAATGATGGGCCCTAGCCGCTCCATGTCGTGGTCAAAATAGATTGCTTCCCACGTGTTGAGCGTCACCGGGCGGACAGTTTGCGGGTGATTGGTCCGGGCCCGCAAGTGCTGGTGGAACCGGTCGCTCAAGCCGTCAAGACCTTGATCGCTCCAGGCAAAAAGCACCGGCGGGGCCGAGTATGTCTCGTCGGTCTTGAGGCGGACTTCTCCAGGTCGGATCAACTCGCCTCCGCCCAAAATCCCCGCATGTCGGCCGGCCCCTTCCGGGAGCCGATCGACCATGTAGATGGTCACCGGACCAAGCCACGTGCGTAGCGAAAACCTCGCCGTGGCGTTCGGTGAATCCTGGTTCGCCAGCCACCATTACAAAGGCTGAGTCATGCCCAGACCGCCCACGGCGTGACTCCCGAATCCGGCCCCCCATCTGCAGGTCGCTGCGCTGGATGCGCCGCTCCCCGCACCAGCGACCGGTGAGGTCTAGCACCTCCGACGCCGTCGGTGGAATCGGCGCGACAGACATCAGACCAGCCAGGTCGATAACCCCGTCGGCGAGGTTGGTGACGTGGTGATTGATGATCAAGATGCCCGCATCGTCGAGCCTGACCTCGGTGTTCAATCCCAAACCGAAGGACTCATCAGTCGCCTCAATGCTCGCCGTTTGGGCATCAACCTGGTGCACCTGCACGTCAGACCAACTCGGCGAGAATGCCGCACCACTGCGATGAGCGGCCAGGCCAGGCCTTCCTGACCAGCCGTCAACCTCGAGAGGCAGCAACCGCAGCGCAACTGGCTTGTCGAAAGCGCTGCGGGGAACAGGCGGTGTTGAAGCCTTCATCAGCGCCTCAACACCACCAGCACCCTCGACACCTAGATCGGGACCAGTGCACGATCTCGGGCAACTGGTTTGGCTCGTCCTGCAAAACCAAACTGACCCCGTTTGCTCGCAAAGCAACAGTCACGCGATCCCTCACTGGTGTCGTTGTCGTCATCTGAACATTAGCCCTTGTCTGCGCCGAGGGTCAGGCCGGAAACGAACTGCTTCTGCAGGACGAAGAAGATCACGATGGTCGGAATGGCAACCATGATCGACCCAGCACTCAGTAGGTTGTAGTCAGTGAAGAACTGACCGCGCAGGTTCTGCAGTCCCGAGGTAATCGGGAACTTGTCGCCGCTGGTCAGGAAGGCAACGGCCCAAAAGAAGTCGTTGTAGATCCAGGTCACTTGCAGAACGCCAAGGGCTGCTAGCGGCGCACGACAGAGCGGCAAGATGATCTGCCAGTACTGACGCCAGACGCTGGCCCCATCGACCAGGGCTGCTTCGGTGAGCGACTGCGGTAGTGCCTTCATGAAGTTGCTCAGCACGAAGGTGCAAAAACCGGTTTGGAAGGCTATGTGCACCACGATGACCGACAGATAGTTGTCGAGCATGCCGACCTCACGGAACATCCGGAACAGCGGGATGAGCAAAGCCTGCTGTGGCAGCAAGTTGGCGGCCGTGAACAAGATCAGCATCGGCAGGTTGAACCAAAAGCTGAACCTGGCCAGCACGAAGGCAGCCATCGTCGAGAAGAACAGCGTGACAATCACAGCCGGGATCGTGATGATCGCCGAGTTCAAGAACAACTGGGCGAAGTTTCCATCAGCCCAAGCCTTGACGTAGTTGTCGAGCGTGAACCCGCCGAAGGACACATAGCCGTTTTGCGCCGTGTAGGCGTAGTCACGGAAGGAGTTGTAGGCCGCCCAAAACACTGGGAACAGCCAGGCAATCGCCATTGACGTGAGGAAGACATACAGCAGCACTCGGGTGGGCGTGAGTTTGCGCTTCTGGGCAACCCTGACCTCGGGGTCCTTTGTCACTGTGGCAGTGCTCATCGGTTCTCCCTTTCTCCATAGATCGAAATCATGTAGATCACAATGAAGACCAGGCTGAAGAGCAGCATGATCGTTGCGATAGCGGAGCCGAAGCCCACGCGGGAAGCTTCACCGATGACATTGGAGACGGTGAGCGAACTGAGCAACTCAAGGCCATTTCGCCCCTTATTGATCACCCACACAATGTCGAAGGCACGCAAGGCCTCAATCACGGTGATCACCAAGACGACCACGTTGATGGGTCGCATCGCCGGGAAGATCACGCTGAAGAAGGTGCGAGCTTCGCTTGCTCCATCCATCGCGGCAGCTTCGCGCAGCGCGGGGTCAACACCCTTCAGACCTGCTAAATAGAGCAGCATGATGTAGCCGACGTGTCGCCAGGAGGCAGCGACCAGCACCGCATAAATATTGATGTCGGCGTCGCCAAACCAGTCAATCTGGGTGCCAAGCACCGCGTTGAGCAGGCCTTGGTCATTGGAGTAGATCAACTGCCAGATGAAGCCAATCAAGGCGAGTGAGAGCACCACCGGCAGGTAGAGCGCACTCTGATAGAACACGGAGCCACGAATTTCGCGGTCCAGCAGGACGGCCATGAACATACCCAGCGGGGTCGCGATGAAGAAGAAGACCACGAGCCACAGCAGGTTGTTTTGCACCGCTGGGAAGAACGATGGATAGATCGTGACCAAGTCGACGTAGTTCTGCACACCGACGAAATCAATGTCACTGACCGGGCCAATGCCATTCCATCGAGTAAACGACAGCAACACGCTGATCAGCGCGGGCAGCCAGACAAGGCCAACGACGAACAGTGCCGGGATGATGACCATGACGGCCAAAACCGCCCGGTCACGACCTGTGAGTAGTTCAAGTTTTTTGTTGGGAGGCGGATCTGTCGCTGAGCGCGACGCGGATGGTGCTTGGGTGGACATGAGTCCTCCTGGGAGTAAGTGGGAGGAGCGCTCAGCCGAAGATTGACTCGGCTTGGGCCTGCATGGAGCTGGTGATGTCGGTGATCGCCTCAGGGTTCGCGAGGAACCGCTGCAATTCAGGGATCGCGACGGTGGCAGCAAAGTCAGGCCGAGTGTCTCGGTCCATAAACTGCGAAATGTTGTCAGCGTTGGCCACCAACTCAGCCGACTTAATCTGCAGCTGGTCATAGCCGCTGGTGTCGGTTTCGACGTTGGCGGCGATCTGCGGGTCAGTGTCGACGTAGATTTGTTGCGCTTGAGCCGACGCCAAGAACCGCAAGAGGTCGTCGGCACCGTCCGGGTTCTCCGGGTCGTTGCGCAGCATGAAGCCATCAATGGGTGCTTCAACCGCTCCAGCACCAATGGAGGGGTTGAACTCGGGAAAGTTAAAGAAGTCGAGGTCCTCTCGGTCCTCACCCTCGGCGAACTGCTGGTTAACGAAGAGCCCCAGCACATACATACCGCTCTCCCCCTGCTGCAAGGACTGTGCAGCTTCTTGCCAGGTGCGCCCCAAGGCACCTTCCTGGTGGTAGGAAAGCAGGTCCTTCCACTGCTCAAAGACGGCCTTGACCTCTTCTGAGTCCCAGCGTTGCTGGCCGGCCATCAACTCGATGTGGAAGTCGTAGCCGTTGATCCGCATGTTGAGGTAGTCGAAGGTGCCCATCTGTGGCCAACCATCGGCGGCTCCAAAGGCGATCGGGTTGAGACCTGTGTCCTGCATGTCCTCACACAGCGACTCAAAATCGCTGAGGTTTTCAGGGATTGAGTAGCCGTTGGCCTCAAACACGCTGGGCCGGTAGAAGACAGCCCAGGGGTAGTAGTAGAACGGCAAAACAATCTCTTGGCCTGCTTCGTTTTGGCAGGCGGTGCGGAATGCGTCGGTAAAGTTGTCACCCACCTCATCCCAAATGTGGGTCATCGGAGCAGCGAGCCCAACGTCTTCAAAGAACCTGGCCCGGAAGCCGGCGAACCAGGCGAACACATCATCTGGGTTGCCCTGCAGATAGGAGTTGATCTGCTCTTGGTAGGTGTTGGGGTCGGTCGCGTTCACGTCCACCGTGAGGCCGGTCTCGGCCTTGAAGGCTGCGAAAACGTTGTCGAAGGCTTCTTTGGGGATCGCCTCCGTTGAGCGCGATCCGTATCTGACGGCATTGGGGTCTGGGGCTCCACAGGCTGACAAACCTGCGAGGCCTGCAAGGCCAGCGCCACCCTTGAAGAGTGTTCGGCGGGAGAGCGGTGTGCTCAATCCTCCCGAGGATCGACTGAGGGCGGCGGGGCTTGGCATCTTGCCTGGGGGGTGCGGCATAGGTCCTCCATTGACTCGGCATTGAGTGGTCCGCACGCCAATCAATAAGGAACATGAATCAACGTGATACGAACAGAATCCAACAGAATGGGCGAGTCGTCAACCCTTTTTTCCAAACCCAGACCTGGTAAACCACCAGGAGTCAGCAACCAGAACCCACAGAGACCCCGAAAACTGTTGACTTGTGTTGATTTTGCGGCGAAGATTTCCCCATGACTTCTTGGCAGCCAGGCGGCGTCCTCCTCGGTGCGGACTACAACCCAGAGCAATGGCCAGAAGCCACCCTGGCCGAAGATGTTGCACTCATGCAGCAGGCTGGCTTTACCTTCGCTACCGTCGGCGTCTTCTCCTGGGCCCTCTGGGAGCCCACGCCTGGCGACTACAAGTTTGAACGGCTGCAGTCGATTCTCGACACCTTGCACGAAGCCGGGATCATGGTCGACCTAGCCACCGGCACCGCATCCGCGCCGCCATGGCTCGCCCGCCTCTACCCAGACGCAATGCCAGTCACCCGCGAAGGACTACAGCTCTACACGGCAGCCGGCAGACCTGGTGCCCGTCCAACCCCGACTTCGGCGAGCGCTCATTGGCGCTGGTTAAGGAGTTGGCGACTCGCTTCGGCGATCACCCGGCGGTTCGCATGTGGCACGTCGGCAATGAGTTCGGCTGTCACAACCTCATGTGCTTCTGTGGCATCTCTGCTGACGATTTCCGCGGCTGGCTCAAGGACCGCTACACCACACTTGATGCGTTAAACCATGCCTGGGGCACGACTTTTGGTCTCAGCGCTACGCCGACTGGGCCGACGTCATACCTCCGCGCACGACGACTGCCATCCCCAACCCGGGTGCCGAGTTGGACTGGCGACGCTTTGCTCTGACGCCTCGCTGCGCCAATACCTCGCGGAGCGCGACCTGCTGCGCTCGATCACTCCCGACATCCCGATCACCACCAACTTCATGGTGGGTCACGCCTTTGACGGACTCGATTACCACCAGTGGGCTCCGCATCAAGACGTCATCTCAAACGATCACTACCTGGGATCGCACCTGGATCAGCCCGAGATTGAGTTGGCGCTGTCCGCCGACATCATCCGCGGGTTGGCCGGTGGAAACCCTGGGTTTTGATGGAGCACTCGACGTCCGCAGTGAACTGGCAGCCCGTGAACTTGGCGAAAGCACCCGGTCAGATGCTGCGTGACAGCCTGAGCCATGTCGCTCGAGGAGCTGACACCGTGGCCTTCTTCCAATGGCGAGCCTCGCGATCTGGCGCGGAAAAGTACCACTCCGCGCTGGTGCCACACGCCGGCAAAGACTCTCGTGTTTGGCATGAGGTCTGCGAACTAGGCGAGGTCCTCGGCAAAATCTCCGAGGTCGAGGGCAGCCGCACGCAGTCCCGCGTCGCGCTTGTGCACAACTGGGATTCACTCTGGACCACCGATGGTGACTCCACGCCCAGCGAGCACCACCGCTATATGACCGAGGTGAACCGCTGGTATGCCGCTTGCTGGCGGGCCGGCTTGAGCGTCCAGGGCGTCGCGCCCGGCGACTCGCTCGATGGATTCGACGTGATCCTCGCCCCCGGACTCCATGTGGTGACTGACGCTGAGATCGCCAACATCACCAAGGCCGTCGAATCAGGTGCTCACGCAGTTATCACCTACTTTTCCGGGACAGTTGACGAGCTGGACCACGTTCGCCTCGGTGGCTACCCCGGCGGATTCGCGGAACTGCTCGGGGTTCACTTTGACGAGTTCGCGCCGCTGCTGCCTGGCCAGACCGCTGCCTTACGGTCAACTTCCGAACGGATCCAGCTCGCTGGCAACGCCAGCGGCTCAATCTGGACCGAACGCGGCCGTGCCGATGACGGGACCGAAGTCCTCGCCGACTACGCAGACGGCCCATCCCAGGGCAGCCCTGCAATGACTCGCCGCACCGTAGGAAACGGCAGCGCTTGGTATGTGTCGACCTCACCCGATGACGCCAGCATCGACTCGTTGATCGCTGCCCTCAGCGATGACAGCGGAGTCAGACCCACCGTGCCAGGGCTACCCGAAGGAGTGGACGCCGTCCGCCGCGTCGGCGAGCAAGCGTCATACCTCTTCGTGCTGAACCACAGACCAAGAGGTTGCCGTGCCGGTCGTCGGTCACGACCTCATCACCGGAACAGAGTCAACCGATGGCTCTTCGCTGCTGCTGTTAGCTGGTGGCGTCGCTGTTCTTCGCGAAGGAAGCACCTCATGAGCGCATTGGCCAAGCAACGGCAGCATCAAATCTTGGAAAAGATGCGGCGGGAGGAGCGGTGCGAGTGAGCGACCTGGTCGAGGAGATGAACGTCTCCGACATGACCATCCGCCGGGACATCGCCAGCCTCGCGGACCGAGGTTTGGCACATCGCGTCCACGGTGGCGCAACCTTGGCGGACACCTCGGGGTCAAGTATCGAGCCATCGTTCGCCAGCAAGCTCGGCGCTTCCCGCGAAGAGAAATTGGCTATTGCCAAGGTCGCCGCCTCGCTGGTCCCGCCCGGTTCATCGGTAGCGATCTCGGCGGGCACCACGGCCCTCGCCGTGGCCGAGGCACTATTGCCGGTGCGCGATCTGACCATCGTGACGAACTCGGTGCCGGTGGCTCAGACCATGCACGACCCAGAGCGACGCGACCGCACACTCGTCTTGACCGGTGGGGTGCGCACGCCGTCAGACGCTCTCGTCGGCTCGGTGGCGGTTGCCGGACTCACCGGACTTCACGTCGACCGGCTGTTCTTGGGGTGCACGGCATTAGCGAACGGGCAGGCTGCACCAGCCCTAACATCGCTGAAGTCACCACCAACAAGGCGCTCATCGAAACTGCCGCTCAGATTGTTGTCGTCGCTGACCGCACCAAAGTCGGGCTTGTCGGCCTGGCTACCGTCATCTCCCTCGACGAAATCGACGTGCTGATCACGGATGCAGCCATGACCGATGAAGACCAGACCATGCTCGCCGCGCACGTCGGCAAAGTGATGACTGCGGTGGTCGCCCCCAACGAGATAGGAAACATCACCGAATGAGTGCCGATATTGCTCGCACCTCCACCCGCCTGTCTGACGGGAGAGAGTTGATCTTCTTTGATGGGTCAGCGCCGTGGACAGAGGGTGAGACACGCACGATTGACGACCAGCGCGGATTGCCACCAGCCATTGGTGGCGCCCGTATGCGTCGCGACCCGTTGACCGGTGAGTGGATCCCGATGGCTTCGCACCGGATGAACCGCACGCATTTGCCACCAAAAGAGTTGTGCCCGTTATGTCCGACGGCACCAGGCGGCGAAGGCACCGAGATCCCTACCGACTCCTACGACGTCGTCGTGTTTGAGAATCGCTTCCCCTCTCTTGATGTCCGCGAAACCCCACAACCGGGCGGCGTCGTCGATGGTGAGGAGCTATGGCCCGAGCGCCCGGCTGCCGGCCACTGTGAAGTTGTCTGCTTCACCAGTGATCACGAAGCTTCGTTTGCCAGTTTGAGTGATCACAGCGCCCGCACCGTGATTGAGGCCTGGGCGGACCGCACAGCCGAGATTTCGCAGATCCCCTCGGTTGAGACAGTCTTTGCCTTCGAAAATAGGGGCCGCGAAATCGGCGTCACACTGGCGCACCCACATGGCCAGATCTACGGCTATCCCTATGTCCCGCCGCGCACTCTCCAGCACGTCACTCAAGCCGCAGCGCACTATGCGCGCACTGGCACAGACTTGCTGGGCGATATTTTGGCTGCCGAGGTGCGCTCTGGACGGCGAGTGATTGCGCGCGGGGAACACTGGACTGCCTTTGTGCCGGCCGCTTCGAAGTGGCCGGTTGAGGTTCATCTCGTGCCGCACCGCCACATCTTGGACTTCGCCGAGACCAACGCCGCGGAACGCGATGAGTTGGCCGCGATGTATCCAGCTATCTTGCGCCGCTTGGACCGCTTCTTTGAGGGCGAGGAGGGTGAGGTTATTCAGGCCCCCTACATTGCTGGCTGGTTTGCCGCGCCATTTGGCAAGCACCGCGAGGGTGTCGAGCGGGAAGCCTTGCCACGATTCCACTTGCAGGTCTTTAGCGTGCTGCGAGCGCCAGGGAAGCTGAAGTATCTCGCTGGCTCAGAGTCCGCGCAGGGAGCCTGGATCTCTGACACCACCCGGAAATGGTCGCTGACCGGTTTGCTCAGATCCCCGATCTGGGGCCAGCCGCAGAGGGCCAGGTCTAAGCCGTGTCGCAGCCACAGTGGATTGAAGTCACCCTGTCATCGAGCACGCCGAGGCGACTCGTCGGCAATTCGCTCAGGCTTACGGGCATGAACCAAGCGCCGTCTGGGGCGCCCCCGGCAGAGTCAATCTGATCGGCGAACACCTGGACTACAACGGCGGCCCCGTCTTGCCGATTGCGTTGCCGCACCTCACCGCGGTCGCGGTTGGTTTGGCACCCTCAGACCACGACGAGGCAGCATCGGCAGAAGTGCACGTTTCATCAGCCCACGGCGGGCAGACTGTGCGATTTAGTCTCGAAGCGTTGGCCCCAGGGTCGGTCGCGGGTTGGGCGGCCTATGTGGCTGGAGTCATCTGGGCCATGAGCGAGGCCGGCTGGGAGGTGCCCGCCATCGATCTGTATGTCGATGGTCGCGTGCCGGTTGGTGCTGGGCTGTCCTCCTCAGCCGCCCTGACCTGCAGCACAGCCTTGGCCGTGGCGCAGGTGAGCCAGACCCCTGCGGATTGGCCATGGACCAGCGTGGACGATGACGGGGCGCGGCGCGCCCTGGCGGCTGCCTGCATACGGGCAGAAAACGAATTTGCCGGTGCGCCAACCGGTGGAATGGACCAGTCAGCGGCAATGCGGGCAAGCGCCGGCCACGCCATGCTCTTGGATTGCGCATCGTTTGATATCGACCAGATCAGTTGGCCAGCGGAAGCAGAACTGCTGGTGGTGGACACGCGCAGCAACCACTCGCTCATCGATGGCCAATATGGCGGCCGCCGGGAAGCGTGCGAGCGGGCAGCAGAATTGTTGGGTGTTGATTCGCTAGCCGCCATCGCCCTGGCTGATCTCGAAGCGACGCTAACCACGTTGCCCGCTGCTGAACTCCAGGGCGTGGTGCGCCACGTGATCACCGAGACAGATCGAGTGGCCCGAGTGGCTGCTGGTCTGCTCTCCGGGGACCTGACCGCTGCTGGTGAAGCCCTCTTGAGTCACATGCCTCAATGCGGGACGACTTTGTCATCTCGACTCCCGAGCTTGATCGGGTTGTTGAAGACGCTCGAGAGGCCGGTGCGCTGGGCGCGCGGATGACTGGCGGTGGCTTTGGTGGATCAGCTGTCGTGCTCTGCCACCCCGGGACAGCAACCATGATCGGGGAACACATCCACCGGGAGCTGAGCAGATGAACCATGCAATACCGGGGTTGATGCAGGTGGCGCCTAGCCGCGCTGCCTTCCGGCTGGGGAGACACGCTTTTCCCGCCAACAAGTAGAGCGAGACCTATAAGCACATGCTAGGTAGCATACGAATCGGGTTGGGTGAGAAGCACCTACAAAGGGGATGTCATGGCTGGAGTGGACTACCAGGTGTGGGACTGGCTGCCTGTTGCAGCCAAAGAGATCGAGGACTACCTTGTGCGGCTACTCGCCGAAGCCCCCATCCACGCGCACAATGTCACGGCTAGGGCGAAGTCAATCCGGTCGTTCGACGAAAAATGCCTGACCAAGAACTACACGAACCCGCAGAAAGACGTTACCGACACAGTCGCAGTCCGGATCATCACGTACAGCGTTACCGATCAGAAGCATGCTAAAGAGTTAATAAGGGACCGCTTTATAACGAAAGAGGACCGAAACCCTGGCGAAGGCCGAGAATATCGACAACGAGGGTACGACTGTCATCATTTCATCATCACTGGAGAACGAAAAGACGCGGACGGCGAATGGCTAATTTCCGGTGGCAAACTTTCCCAGTATTTCGATGATATCGGCGGCCTAGAGATCCAAATCAGGACTGTGGCTGCCCACGCATGGGCGGAGTTTGAGCATTCGCGCCGATACAAGGGCAAGCTTTACGCCGCTATTAGCAGTGATGGCCAAGAGACGATCGATCAGTTATTCGGGGCGGCTGCCGACGCACGGCAAGCACTCGATGAAATTTTCATCGCGATTGACCGCCTGCTTGCTAATCCACCCTCAGGAAGTTCGCAAGCAGCCGATACGGATTACCCACAGGACGCCAAATCAGAACCGCATGTGGAGTCCACGGAGGCTGGCGACTCCAACTCCGGCACTCTCCTGGACTCCGCAGCGCTCAGTGATTACCTCACCCATAGATTCCCCAATGATAAAGCGGCATCCGTCAAGGGAATGGAATTCGCTCGGGAGCTCACTGAGGCCTGTGGAATTTCTAGCATTGAAGACCTGGATCAGTCCCTCAGTGCAATCCAAAGCGATCAGGTTCGCCTGCTAATGGATACCCCGACAACAGTTACACAGGTGCGGAGACTAGACGACGAGTTATTGGCAGTTTTTGGCGAGTCATATATCAAAAAAACAGGAAGCGCCGGATCATTCGCAAATCGCGACCAACAGTTACGTTGGCGCTACGACCGCCTCCGGGACAAGGTCGCCAAATATGAGACTTACCGACTGAATGGGCGCGATTGCCCGGAATCTCTCCAGGGACAAACGTTTACGGCTACACGTGCCGCACGAGAGGTCGTGCGGATAGTCGCGAATACACTGGGGACGGAAAATACTCTGATAGCCGGGGAAGTTGGGGCGTCTGAGAGCGAACTACTGCCCTCTGCGCGACCCGCGGAGGTGGAGGTCGGTGGCGCCGAATCGGTCTGGGTCGCTACCAACCGCAATCGGGCGGCCTCCGAGGACATCATCAAGGTACTCCTCAGGAGAGCCTCCGAATCCGACGTGGATCTAGGTGTCACGAACAGAGGGCTCGACCTCGCGCAAGATTTTGCTGGCTGAGGCCCTTTACCGTCAGGAAGATCGGCTGCCGTACTTCGACAGCGCTGTGGTTGAGCTACTGGCTTCCCGTGCCCTCGGAGCCTTTGGGGCTCTGTGCCACCTGGCGTCGGTTCACAAACTGTTCTGCATGCGACGCCCAAGGACTAAGTGAGGCGCCGGTTCCGATAGGCCCACATCGCCAATTCCACGCGATTGCGCAGGCCAAGCTTGGTCAGCAGGCCAGCCACGTGAAACTTCACGGTGCTGAGGCTGATGAAGAGGTCACCAGCGATCTCGGCGTTGGTGCGCCCGCGCGCCACCTCGATTAACACCGCTTCTTCGCGTTCGGTCAACGGGTCAAGCGGTGGCGTTTCGTTGCTGGGCGCGGGCTGCTGCGTGGCCAAGCGCCGCAGCAACCTGGCAGTGACCGCCGCGTCGATGAGGGCGTCGCCGCGCACGGCCGCCTCCATGGCTTCCACGATTTGGGTGGCCGGTGCCCCTTCAGCAAGAAGCCGCGAGCGCCGGCTTGTAGGGCACCGTAGATGTAATCGTCCGTGTCGAAAGTCGTGATGACGATGACGGCTAACGGGTCATCCACCCCAGGTCCGGCTAGTCGGCGGGTGGCTTCGATCCCATCGAGCACCGGCATCCGAATGTCGAAGAGACAGACATCGGGGCGCAACTGTCGCGCCAGTCGCACCGCCTCGGCGCCGTCACGGGCTTCGCCCACGACCTCAATGCCCGACTGTGCGCCCAAGATCATCGCCATGCCCTTGCGCACAATCTCTTGATCGTCGGCAATAAGCGCCCGGATTGTCATCGCTGACCACCTGCCAAGGGGAAGGAGGCGCGGACTTCCCAGCCATGCGGCTTGCACACTCCAGCACTGAATTGCCCACCCAAGAGTTCAGCCCTTTCCCGCATACCGATGAGGCCGTAGCCGGTGCCAAATCGATCTGGCATCTGGCCATTATCGCCGACCACGAGCTCAACCCTCGATGCGTCTGAGGTCACGACCACGCTCACCTCGCTGGTCCCTTGGGCGTGCCGCAACGCGTTCGTGACCGCCTCCTGGGCAATGCGAAAGAGGGCGCCTTGCACTTCAACCGAGGCGGACTGAACGTCTCCGATGATCTGCACGTCAATGTTCACGCGCTCGGTGCTCCGCTGCGCCAAGGCCCGAATGGCGGCTACGTCGCGACCGGGGGTGAGCCCTGCCGCCTGGGTTTGGTCCCGGAGCGCGCCCACGATGGAGCGCATTTCGGCGAGCGCTTGGGCGGCTTCAGTTTCGATGGACTGCAGGGCCGAACGCGCCGGGGCTTGCGGTGGGGCGTCAATCACGGCCAGCCCGGCCTGGGCCTGAATAGCAATGGCCGAGACGTGGTGCGCCAACGAGTCGTGCAGTTCTCGGGCCAACTCTTGGCGCTCCTGCAGCTTGATGTGGTCAATCATCTGGCTGCGGGAGGCAGCCCGATATCGAACGACCTGGCCGAGCGCCGAGAAGAACACCAACACGGCAGCGCCGGAGGCCGCCTCCGTGCCGGTTTGCGAGCCAGTCAGCGTCGCCATCGCCACCGCAGCAACCATGAAGGGCAGCCCCGCAATCGCGTGACGCACGCAAGCCCAGCGGAACAACGCATACGGAAATAGGACGACTACTACACCGGCGAAGAGCACGATCGGCTCCGCACCCACCAGGAGCGCCATTGCGTCCAGCAGGGCAAACCCACCGAACGCAACCGTCGTAGCCAACAAGGGCCGGCGGACTCGAATCAGGATAAGCCCAGCAAGTGCCAGGCCGAAGGCCACCGCGAGCGGCCACCAGGCCAGGTTGGGGTCGAAAAGCGCCTGCAACAGCGTCGCGACGACAACCACGGCGGCGATGACCTGGTCACGGCGGGTGGCTGCTGGCGGAGGGTCGGCGACTGCCGGCTCCCGCCACCACTGAGCCAATGTTGTGCGCATGTGCTCACCCTACGGAGACAGCCGCGTCTTCACACCCGCCAGTCAGCCACCGCGAATCTAGCCTTTCGGCTAGGTGAGAAGTAGTCGGCTGGCCGGTGCGCGCAGGGTGGGCTCACCACAAGGTTGAGATATGAAGACGAAAACTAACCCCGCACTGCTCCACGACGAACAGGTCAACCCCAAGATGGTGCTCGCTGGCCTATGGACAGCGATGCTGATGGTCTTTGCCTATGTCGATATTTTCGGCTTCTTTCGCGCCGACATCATCGAAGGCGCACGCGCTGGCGAAGTCGCCGGCATTGGCCTGGCGATCAATCAGGGGTTCCTGGTGTTCTCCACAGTCTTTGTGCTCATTCCCATTGCGATGATTGTGGTTTCGCTGCTCGCAAGCCCCGGCTCAACCGCCGCGCCAACATCGCCACCAGCATCATCTACGCCGTCGTGATCGCTGGCCTCTGCATCGGCGAAACCTGGGTTTACTACTTGCTGGGCAGCGCCGTCGAGGTTGTCCTGCTGTTGATGATCGCCCGCCTGTCCTGGACCTGGCCGTCAACGGTCGATGCCCGCGAAGAGGTTGCTAAGCCAGCCACACACCTGTTGGCTTAGCCCATGGATGAGCAACCGCGGACCAGCCACGACGTTCCCTCGTTGCTCAACACCATCCGCGCTTGTCGGATTTGTCGCGATGAGCCGTGGCAGCCCTCCAACCAACTCCCCCATGAGCCTCGGCCTATTGTGCGGGCTAGCGCCACCGCTCGAGTCGTCATCATTGGTCAAGCCCCCGGCCGCAAGGTCCACGAAAGTGGCGTCCCGTGGGATGACGCCAGTGGCGCACGGCTGCGCACCTGGCTCGGTATGACGGCAGAGCAGTTCTATGACGAGGCTCAGGTCGCGATCGTGCCCATGGGGTTTTGCTACCCAGGCAAGGCGAAGTCGGGTGATGCGCCACCACGCAAAGAGTGCGCGCCCACCTGGCATGATCCGCTGATGTCACTACTGCCGGCTGATCGGCTCACCATTCTCATTGGGCGCTATGCCCAACAGCGCTATCTGCCGCAGGCCGGCTCAAGTGTCACCCAGGCCGTGGGTCGGTGGGCCGAGTTCTTGCCGGCAACCATCGTGCTGCCGCACCCATCGCCTCGCAATATCGGTTGGTTCAAGGCCAACCCATGGTTTGAGCAGGAGACCATCCCAGCAGTTCAAGCACGGATGGCGCAGTTGACCGACGGCATCACACGGGGCTGAGACGACGCCCTAGGTGTAGGGCTACGTCATCCAGGCAGGCATCAAGCAAGGCATCGTCACCAGTGCCCAGCCAGTTCTGAGCCAGCCCGATCAGGCTGCCAAAGAGCGACTCAGCCAGCACCTCAACCGGCGCATCCCAGACGTGCTCAGCATCGGCCGCAACCTGGGTCAAGAACCGGGCCAGTTCGGTGCGGAAGCCCACAACGGCTTCCGCTGCGAGCGCGGTCAACTCTTCATCACGAACGCCCATCAGCCCTAGCTCTTGAAACACCAACTCGGCCTGGGGGTCGGTCCGCAGCGACGCGGCATACCGTTGCATCGCACAGCGCAGCACCTCGTGCGGGTCACCACTGAGGCTGAGCGCACCGCCCAGCACCGCCGCCGCCGTCTCAACATCTTCCGCATAGACAGCCCGCATCAGACTGGTCTTTGAGTCAAAGGCATAGTGCACGGCGCCTAGCGGCACTTCGGCGTCCTTGGCCACCGCTCGGGTGGTGAGAGCCCAGCACCATCGCGGCGCATCACCCGCATGGCTGCCTCGACGAGTTGGGCCCTCCGCATCGCAACCGGCACATGAACTCGCTTTGTCATACAACAACCTCGCTCGTTGCCGACTTCTGCGCAGATACTCGCCGCGTGCGTAGCGCGATCAAGGCTTGCAACCCGGTGTAAGCCGCGACCAGGCCTGCGACCAGCAGGACCACCGCCATACCTGAGGTGAAGGACTCGGCAGCCGTCGCGAGGAAACTGTCGGCAACGACACCCGGCAAGCCGTCGGCTGCCAACTGTGCGCCGCCTGGCGTTTCGCTCCCGGTCTCGATCACCTGCTGAGGCACCTCACCTGAGGCATCCGCCAGCCCAGCACTGTAGAGCGCGAGCCCGAGTGTGCCCAGGACTGCCGTGCCCATGGCACCGCCCATCTCGTATGCGGTCTCGGATACCGCGGCAGCGCTGCCGGTGCGCTCGGGTGGAGCCGAGGAGACCACCACATCGTTGGTCAGGCTCTCAGCCAAACCAATACCTAGCCCGATCGTTGCGGTCCACAAGCCCAGGGCGATAAGTCCGGTGGAGTCGATCACGAGCGCGCCAACGACAAACCCAGTGGCAGCTAGCAACATCCCACCGCCAATAACTACGCGCAGCGTCAACAGCCGCGCCAGTGCCGGGGCGGCCAGCGAACCAACGACGGAGGCCAGGGCGAACGGCAGGATCCAGAGACCGGCGGTCAGCGGCGAGAGGCCCTCAACGAACTGCAAGTACTGGGGCAGGAAAAACAGCAGACCCAAGATCGAGAACACGCTCAGCAGGTTGGTCAGGATGGCGACGGTAAAGACTCGATTGGCGAAGAGGCTGACGTCGAGCAGTGGCTCGGCCAGCGTCAATTGGCGGCGCACAAAGACCCACAGCAACGCGATGCCGACCAGCATGGCGGAGATAGACACCACGCCAACCCCGTGCGCGCCCAACTCCTTCAAGCCGTAGACCAGCGGCAACATACCGGCAATCGACAAGGCGGCTGAAGCCACGTCGAACGGCCCAGGGTTTGGGTTGCGAGACTCGGGCAGCAATATCACGGCTCCAAACAGCAGCAACACCATGATCGGGGCATTGATCAGGAAGACCGAGCCCCACCAAAAGTGTTCCAGCATGAATCCGCCAATGACTGGCCCTATCGCTGTGCCACCGGCAAAAGCCGCAGCCCACGGCGATTGCGCTGCGGCGTTCACGGTCATCTGGGAAGACAGTACGCACCAGCGAGAGCGTGGAGGGCATCAAGGTAGCCCCTCCGAAACCAAGCAAGGCCCTTGCTGCGATCAACATCTCGGCAGAGGTGGAGAACGCAGCGAGGACAGAAGCGGCGCCGAAGGCAGCGGCACCAATGATGAGCAGTCGACGGCGGCCGATGCGATCGCCAAGGTTGCCCATCAGGACCAGCAGCCCGGCCAACAGGAAAGAGTAGATGTCGATGATCCACAGCAGTTGTGCCGTGGAGGGGTCGAGGTCTTCGCTTAGCGCGGGCACGGCAATACCGAGCACAGTCATGTCAATGCTGATCAGCAGCACTGGCAGCACCAACACGGCGAGTGCTGCCCAGCGGCGGCGGGTAGTCAATCAGCGGCTCCATTCATCGGTATATCCCCGAGAATGGCACAAGTTGGTCGATCGTCCAACTCATTCGACCTATCAGGAGCTCAGCGGCCCTCGCCACACACTGTCACCGCTATGTGTCGGATCCCCGTCGTAGGCCTCCACCGACACATCGACCACTGAAAATTCGGCCGTGGACAGGTTCGCGGGCAAGGCGAAGTCTCCAGACTCACCGTCCAATAAACCGAGGGTAATCAGGCCAGAGCTGTCCGGATTGATTAACCACACCTCGAGGTATTGGCCCTCTAGATCAGGCGCCGACGCTTGATCGATCCGCAGCACCTGCTGACCATCGATCACGAGAATTTCGGCCTGAGCTGGCTGGTCTGCACCGCTGAGCACGTCCAACTCCGCGGTTGCGACCAGCGACTCCTCTGGCCGCTGGTTCAACAGGGCGGAACCTGCCAGCGCCACGATGGCGCCTACGCCCGCTGCTGCAGCCAGCCACCCAAGGGACACGCCCGGTTTGCTCTCCGGCTTGCCGCGAAGAGCACCCAACGACCTCCTGGTGGGCAGGTGAGCATGGTCATCCGCTAGCTCCACAGGGCCGTCTTTGGCGAGGCCTGTCCCCGTCGTTTGCTCCACTATTTGGTCCCACACGCGGGTCGGTGGCATCTCGGTCATTGGGCCGGCCACCTTCAAAGTTTCGCGGGCATAACTCAGGCCTTGCGCGGCCCGCCGACAGTCAGCACACTCGAGCAGGTGAGATGCTTCTTGCGAGGTGGGACTGTGTAGTGCCCAGGTCACAAGGCGGTCGTCGTCAATGTGCATTCTTCACCTCCATCTCCACGCGCAGTCGGCGCAGGGTGCGAGCATGGTGGCTCTTCACCGTTCCCAGCGGCATGCTGAGATGTTCTGCGATTTGCGCCATCGTCATGTCGTGGATAAACGACAGCACCAGGATGTGCCGTTGCGGGTCGCCGATCCGCTCTAACTCTTGCGCCAACGTCAAAAGCACGTCGATCCGCTCGGGTGCCATATCTGTGTTGCGAGAACTGTCTGTCAACACTTCCGTGAAAGAGATCGGGTCGACCGACGTCTCTCGGTTGCTCGGACCTCGGCGCAGGCTGTCGGCGATTTTGTGCCGAGTTATGCCCACTAGCCAGGCACCTAACGCTGAGTATTCGGGGTCAAACCGGTCTTTGGATTGCCAGGCCGCAACAAAGACTTGTTGCGTGACATCTTCGGCCTCGAAAGGCCCGACAGCCTTTTTGGCTAACCCGAAGACGAGCGAGGCCCACCGCTGATACACCTGAGCCAGAGAGCCCTCGTCGCCGCGCTGAAAGGAGCGCGCGACTTCGGCATCGGTATCAGCGCCGCTGCTTGAAGTACGAATCCTCTCAGTCACGCACACCACCATATCGAGTCCCAGTTGGCCATTTCCTCAGGGATTCTTGTGGCTACTCGTCAGGCACCGGTGTAGCGGCAATTACCACGTTGTCGGTGTAGCTGCCCACGTCTGCTTGCCACTCGCCGGTGCAGGTGATGAGAACCAACCGCTCGGGGCCCGCCCGCTCGAAGAGGTCCGCTACTGGGAGATCGCCCTTGTCGAACTGCTCGCGACCAACGACTTCGTAGGTCCGAGTAGTGCCGTCAGCCAGTTCCACGTCAATCAGGGTGCCTACCTCAGCCTGGCGCAGTGGCGCCATAGCCCCAAACCCCTCAGTAGTGTCGACATGCCCGGCCAAGACGGTCGATCCACCGTCAATGGCTGGGGTTGCGCCAACTTGTACCAACCAACGCGATCACCATCTGCCGGGACTGCCATCTGGTCGCCTTCAACTCCGAGAGCGTCGATGGGCGCGTCAATGTCAAGCGCCGGCACAGACACCCGAGTGGGTGCCATCACGCTGGGCGCAGACTGGCTGGTCGGATCAGCTGAAGAGCGGCCGATTTCGGGGGCAGTGCCGGAAGCTGGATCGGTCTGCGTCGGCGTCGTCTCTGCGCTGGGCTCGGGCATCACGCTGATGGAGCCCACAGTCGCAATGTCTTCGTCTGCAGACGAAACCGAGTAGCCGCCGACGGCTAGCGCCGCCACAGAAACCGCGAGCACTCCGGCCCACACCGCTCTGGATGGGCCGGAGCGCTCACGTTGACTCATCGTCAGATCAGACGCTCTCGCGGCTCAGACGACGGCTGGCGACGACTGCACCAGCTGCGCCGGTCAAGGCCAGCCCAAACATCCACAGGGAAGCGTTGCCATCCAGAAGGCCTGCCTCACCGGTCGGCACGCCAGCCGGGTCACCGTGCAAGCCGTCAATGGTCTGCACTGCGAGCGCTAGGTTCTCGTCCTCTGCCGAGCCCCAGGCATACACGATGGTGTTGGTGCCCTCAGCTAGGTCGACGTCAGCCGGACCGATCGCCACGGTATCGGTGCCAGCCAGCACGACGTCCGCGCTCACCGAGCCAGCGTCAAGGTTCAAGACCTCTTCGTTGGGGTTGGTCAGGCCCTCGATCACCGGGGTCTCACCCGCACGAACGTCAACAGCAGGGGCGGCAGCCGTGTGGCGAACCGTCAGCCGAGCCTGGCCGGCATCCAACTGCGATGTGTCGTTGGCGAATGCGCTCAACATCGGCGTGCCTTCAGCGTCAAGGTGAGCGGCCAGCGTGAGGTTTGCGCCACCGGGCACTTCGATGCCCTCAGCCGAGATGGCTGGTTCTGCCGAGTCGGGAGTGTCTCCGTCAGCATAAACGTCAATGTCGTAGCTGCCAGCGGGCAGTTCCAGCGGGTCGGTCAGCGTGCCGGGCTCAAAGTCAGGGATCGTCTCCTCGCCGTTGACATAGACGTCTACGGTCAGGCCGGGAACAGCGTGTAGCACCGACACGTCCGAGGTGTCTTGAGCCAGAGCGGGAACGGCGGTGGCAACCAGAGCGAGGCTGGCGGCGGCACCCCAAGCGATGGAACGCATGTAGATCTCCTCCATGAAATAGGAAGTCCGAGTGACTCCCTGCTGCTTCTTACTTCGCGAGTTTCTTCAATTTGGTTGCAGCCGGTGGGAAATTCTTTTACATGACGATGCGGCGGACCCCCTAAGGCCCGCGGCACCTTCAACAGCAGGCGTTAGCGGTTGACGTATTCCTGTTCGGGCACGCCGTCAGCAAGCATCCTGAGCCTCCGCTGATAAGTAACACCGCAGTATGTGAGGGCAGCGACACGCGAAGTCAGTCGGCTCACCCCACGCGAAAAGCGGCCCCCACCCAAAGGTGGAGGCCGCTTTCGCTATCTGGTGCCGCGTTGCTCTAACCGGGGGTTACAGACCCGAGACGCGATCTTCAGGTGCCGAGACCGGGTTGTTGGCTTCAAGGTAATCAACCAGGTTGGCCAGGTCTTCGGGCCCACCCAAGAGGTTGGTGCCATTGGTGAAGGCTGTGAACTGGTCGCCACCCTCAGCCAAGAAGCTCAGCGTTGCCACCCGGTAGGTGTCACCCAAGACCAGCGGAGTGCCGTTCAACTCCATGCCACTCACCTTGGAGCCAACGGGCTGGCTGGCATCCCAGGTGTAGCTAAAGCCTTCCGAAACACCGAGCGCCAACGTCTGACGGCTACGGTCCTCGACGAACTGCTGCTCCAACACGTCTTTGACGTCCTGGCCAGTCATGTCGATCGACACCAGCAGGTTGCCAAACGGCATCACTGCGTATGCATCGGCATAAGTGATGTCGCCGGCGGGCAGGCTGGAGCGCACGCCACCGACATTCATGAAGGCAATCTCAGCTTCGCCTTCGTCGACTCCATCCGTGCCAAACAGGATCGAGTCTGCGATCAAGTCAGCCATCGGAGTTTCGATGCCACGGTCACCGCTGGAGTCACCAGTGATGTCTTCCGAGGCGCTACCGACGACGGTTGCGCCAGCTTCATCCGAGAGGGCTGCCCAGCCATCAACCAATGCAGCGACCTCGGGGTCTTCATTGCCCTGCAAGACCAAGTAGTTTTCAGCAAAGCTGGCGTCGCGGTCAACGTCGCCCGTGCTGCGGCTGATCGTGAGGTTGGTCTCGGTCACGGCCCGGCCATACTGGTTGGCGCTGGTCACCAGACGGTCGTTGCCGGCCGGGTCTGCAATGTTGCACACGTAGGGTTCGTGCGTGTGACCGGTCACGATCAAGTCGATCGATGGGTCAAGACCTTCGGCAATGGCGACCATCGGGCCACTGATGCCCTCGCAGCTGTTGTAGCCACCAGTTGCGAAGCCACCTTCGTGCATCATCACCACGATTGACTCGACGCCCTGGTCCTGTAGCTCCGCGGCCTTTTCGTTCGCCGTTTCGATCTCATCGCGGAACTCGACGGAGGAAACACCAGCCGGGCTGACCAGGGTTGGCGTGGCTTCCAGGTCATGCCGATGAAGCCAACGTCAACGCCACCCATGTTTTGCACCGCGGTGCCGGGCAGCAGGGTCTCGCCGGTCTCGCTATCCCTCTCCACCACGTTGGCGGCCAACCACTGGAAGTCAGCACCGTCGTAGTTTTCGCCGTTGCCACAGCCGTCCGTCGGGTGGCAACCGCCATTTTGCATGCGCAGCAACTCTTCGGTGCCCTCGTCGAACTCGTGGTTACCGACGCTGCTGAAGTCGAGGCCAATGGCGTTCAGGCTGTCAACCGAAGGCTCGTCATGGAAGATGCCCGAGAGGAACGGCGAGCCGCCAATCAAGTCGCCAGCGGCCACGGTCACCGACTGATCGGTATAGACATCAGAACGCAGGGCGTTCAACGTTGTCGCCAAGTTGGCAACGCCGCCGACCAAATTCTGCTCGGGGTCCTGGGTCTCGGTGAGCGTTGCACCCTCATCAACTTCGAGGTGTCCGTGGTAGTCGTTAAAGGACAGCACCTGAGCGTGCAGCGAGTCGGCCCAGGCTGGCGCGCCTAACACGATGGGCTCTTCGACCTCAGCCGCCAGAGCGGCTTCGCCACCAACGAGGTAGACGCCGAACGGGCTGAGACGGTCTAGGGCAAGGAAACTTGCCTTAGGGAGCCCCTCTTGCTCGCTGAGGACAACTGGCTCGCCGTAGGCTCCCGCCGCAGCCGAAGCGCTCAGCGCGTCAGGGAAGTTCTCACCAGATGCGACCCAGGCAACTTCGACGTCCTGCGGGAAAACTCAGCCACTGCAGCTGATGTCTCATACCGGTCGTCTCCGCGATGCGCTCTACCGGGTAGCCCAGGGCTTCAATGTCAGTTATCACCTGAGCCGAGAGCGAACCCTCGCCACCCAGCAGCGCGACCGACTGTGGCTCCAACGCGGTTAGTTGTTCTGCGGCCGCCTCGCTCAACCCGCTGCCCTTGCTCAAGAGCATGGGCGCACCCAAGCACTAGCCAAGGCGCCACCGGACAATGCGTCGGGGAAGTCCTCGCCAGCGGCCACGAAGGCAACCTCAACTGGCCCGTCGTTGAAGGCCTCCGAGAGGAGCGCAGCTGTGTCGTAGCGGTCATCGCCGCCGATGCGAGAAACGTCGTATCCGGCAGCAATGGCTTCTTCCTCGACCCCGGCCTCAACAGACCCTTCGCCGCCGACGATGACAACGGTCAGTTGCTCGGGCGTCTCAACCTGTCCGGCGGCGTACTCCGCAAGCCAGGGAGTAAGAGAATCCGATGGAGTCAGCAGCACAGGGACGCCTTGGGAGCCGGAGCCATCAATCTGAGGGGTGAGGCCTGGAGTGGGCTCGTTGACCGGTGTCCGAGCAGTGAGCGCGTCGGCGAACACTTCACCGGAGGCGAGGAAGACAACGTCTCCGCCGCTCTCAATGGCAGCTTCGAAGGAAGTCTCGTAGCGGTCAGCGCCAGCGAGTCGCTCAACCTCATCACTCACAGCGATTCGTTCGGCCGGAGCCGCTCCAGCGGCCAAGGAGGGCAGTGTCGCCCCAGCTGACATGGTGAGGGCGAGGCCCATGGCCGCACTCAGCGCCACCGTCTTACGGCGGCGCGGTGGATTCGGATGACTCACGAATTTCTCCTTTTGTTCGCTCCAAGACACAACGCTGTGCTTAGACGCAGGGGTCGTCTGAGCAACCTACCTTGGCGATCGCCTATTAGGAATGGCTTATTGCAGAATGCGTCATGAAATTACTCGGCCAATAGCGGCAGGAGTATCAGGAAACAGCAGGGGAAATTATCTTGACAAGATCGGCCAGTCGCTGATGCGCCACTTCCGAGGACACATAAGGATCCAACTCAAGACACAGTTCGGGGTCTAGCGACGGGACATCCACGTGTGTCACGAGCGGGTGGAATGGACTTGAGCCTGTCTCACCAGCGGACAAGAGCACTTCGTGGAGTTTTTCGCCCTCCGTAAGCCCAGAGAAGGTAATTGTCCCATTGCCGCCAGCCGCCGCGATAAGGTGCTCAGCGATATCCATGATGCGGATCGGCTCACCCATATCGAGGACGAGGGCCTGCCCGCTTGACCCTGTTGCCGCAGCGTGAATAACCAGGGCCACAGCCTCCTGATCGCCATCAAGAAACGAGTGACGTCTGGATCCGAAACGGTCAGCGGTTGGCCCTTTGCCAACTGAGAACGAAAGGTCTCCAAGACCGAGCCACGGCTACCGAGGACATTGCCAAACCGAACCGAGACAAACTCACCGGGATATTTTTGGCCGAACCACGAGGTGAGGCCTTCGGCAATACGTTTCGAACGGCCCAACACGTTTACCGGGTCGGCAGCCTTGTCACTGGAGATATTGACAAAACGGTTGACCCCCACGGCTGCGCTTGCCCGCAAGACGTTTAACCCGCCCCCTACGTTGGTCTGAATCGCCTCACCAGGGTGCCGCTCAAGCGACTGGACGTGCTTCAAGGCAGCTGCGTGGAACACCACGTCCGGCTGCTCTTGTTCGAAAATCTGGTCGATTCGCCGGGCGTCGCGGATGTCAGCGAGGACAAATTCGCGGCGATTCAACTTTCCGCCCATGCCCAGCGCCAAGGACGTGCCGTGCAATGCCGACTCGTCCCGGTCAAGCATGAGCAGAAGCGCTGGCCCCATCGACATCAGTTGTTGGCATAATTCACGCCCAATCGACCCGCCAGCACCGGTCACGAGGATCGTCTGACCCTGCACGGACTGCCGGGCAATCTCGAGATCGATTTCGACGTGTCGACGCCCCAGAAGGTCGTCAAAGCTCAGCTCTCGGATATCTCGGACATCAACCCAGTCGCGCAGCAGTTCTTCCAGCGGCGGAACGATCTTGACGGCCAGTCCAAACCGACGGGCATACCGGGCTAGATCGCTCGTCAGATCGGGGTGCCCGGGCGCTGCGATGATGAGCACGTCAATGGCTTCAGCTTGAGCGATCTCAGCCAGGTCGGATCGGGCGCCGACAACGTCGATTCCGGAAACACTGGTGCCTAACTTGACCGGGTCATCGTCCAAAAACCAACGATTTGCCACTCGGCGGTCTGCGCTGACTGCACTGATCGGGCAATCTGCTCGCCGCCTTCTCCAGCCCCAAAGATCAGCGCGCGGCGCAGACGATTCTGCTCAACTTTTGCACGCCCACTCGACGCCTTCCTACCACACACGGGGTCAATCACCTTTGCTTGACCCCACTCTATGGGTTAACCACACCTCACAGTGGCGCACGAGGGCAGAGTCAACACTGACCTGCGACACTGAGGGCATGAGTTTCCCGCCAGTAGGCCCTCCCAAGGTCGCCATCGTCGGCGCTGGATCCGTTGGTGCGACCCTTGCCTACGCCGCGCTCTTGCGAGGCATCGCTCGCCGGATCGCTCTATACGACATTGACAAGACCAAGGTTGAGGCCGAAGCCGCCGACATCTCGCACGGCCTGGCATTTAGCCCGGTGGGCGAGATCGTCGGGAGCGACGACATTGAGGTATGCCGTGATGCTCAGGTCGTCGTCATCACCGCTGGCGGAAAGCAGAAGCCTGGCCAGAGCCGGATGGAGTTGGCTGAGGGAACGGTCAACCTGACCAAGACACTGATGCCGCAACTACTTGAAGTGGCACCGGATGCGACATACCTGATGGTGACCAACCCGGTCGATGTGGTGACGATGGCTGCACTGAAAGTGAGCGGTCTGCCACGCCAGCAAGTCTTTGGGTCTGGCACCGTGCTCGACACGGCGCGCTTTCGCTATGAGATCGGCAAGCACATCGACGTGGCCGCCCAAAGCGTGCACGCCTATATTGTCGGCGAGCACGGAGACACTGAATTTCCGTTGTGGACCGCTGCACGCGTCGGTGGTGTCCCGCTCTTGGAATGGCAGCGCGATCACGCCAAACTGACGATCACCGAGCGCGACGCGATTGCCGACAACGTGTTGAACTCGGCCTACAGCATCATCGCGGGCAAGGGCGCCACAAATTACGCCGTTGCCCTGGCCTGCGTGCGGATCTTGGAGTCCGTTTTGCGTGATGAAAACCGGGTGCTATCCGTCTCGACCTGGGTTGATGACTACCTGGGGGTCAAAGACGTGTGCCTCTCGGTGCCGACCGTGGTCGGCAAGCAAGGCGCCGATGAGCGATTGGTCTTACCGATGTCGCCTGATGAGCTTTCCCGATTGCACGCGAGCGCGGAGTCGATCAAGAACACTGCGCGCAAGTTTGGCTTTTAGCACCTAGCGGCAACAAAAATCGCCCATCCCACCATGGCGGGATGAGCGATTTTTGTGTCTAGGCTCAGAGCACTCGGGGCGCCGGACCAGCGGCTGGGTCTACGTCATCCTTGACGTTGATGTCGATCGCCTTCAGCGTGTAAACGCCATAGGCAGCGATGAGCGCGAAGCAGACCGCCGGGATGATGTAGCTGTAGTTGACCGCAGAAGCGTCGCCGATCGCGGCGGCCACCAGGGGCAGCGTGGCGCCACCGACGATTGCCATCACCAGGCCGGCAGCGCCGAACTTCTGATCTTCTGCGCTGAGGTCCTGCAAGGCCAAGCCGTAGATCGTTGGGAAGAGCAGCGACAGGCTGGCCGAGCTGGCCACGACCGCGACCGCGCCTAGGACGCTGGGGAAGAGCACCGCAGTCATCGTCAGCACGATGCCGATCAGGCACATGGTGATCATCAGCTTGCGGCTGTCGATGAAGCCCATCAAGAACACCATCAAGAAGCGCGAGATGCCAAAGATGATGAGGCTGGCAATCAGCCAGCGGCCGGCTTCGCCTTGGGACTTGTCCAGTGTGTCGACGACATAGACGGTGGTGTAGGTCCAGATGCAGGTCTGACCCGCCACGTTGAAATACTGAGCAGCGACGCCAAACACGTAGGGCTTGTTGGCCCAGAGGCGGCTGATCCGCGACCCAGAACCGCGAGGATCAACCTCAAAACTCGTGGAGGCCTTTTGTCCCGGGATCCGGGTCAAAAAGATGCCAACCAAGATGATCGCCAACACCACAGCCAGCACCACGTATGGCGTGCTGATCGCGAGCAATTCGTCTTGCATTTGGGACTGCGCTGCCTCGGCCGAAAGGCCTTCTCGGTCTTCAGGGCTGCTAATCGCGGGCAAGATGAAGATAGCGGCGATGGCACTGCCCGAGAGCGTGCCGATCGGGTTGAACGACTGTGCGAAGTTCAACCGCCGGGTGGCGTTGGAGCGGGGGCCCATCGAAAGCACGAACGGGTTCGCTGAGGTCTCTAGCACCGACAGGCCAGCGGCCAAGGTGAAGAGTGCCAACAGGAAGAAGTTGAAGGTCATGGCGGACGCTGCTGGCACGAAGAGCGCGCCACCGGCCGTGGCCAAAGCAAGGCCGACCAGCACACCGACCTTGTAGGAGAAACGAGAATTCAAGAAGGCTGCCGGGATAGCAAGCAGAAAATAGGCACCGTAGTAAGCCGACTGCACCAACGCCGACTGCAGCAGCGACATGTCGAAGACCGACTTGAAGGCACCCACCATCGGGTCCGTCATGTTTGCCGCTATACCCCATGCGGCGAAACAGGTCACCACCATGATGAAGGGCACCTTCATCCCTGGGTGGAGAAAGGCACTGCCGTGGAGGCCGCGCTTGTAGTCCTGGTTGTCATGATTCTCCCTGGTGAAAGACCCAACCCCATTAGTGGATCTGAGGCTATGCTCCCAGCATCTTTGCTGATAGTGCAAGCGTTTTCTCACAGGTGGTGAGTCAGGACTTATTCAGTGCCCCAACTAATGTGAGTCGGCCGTCGGCAACACCAGGGTGACGACGCAGCCCGTTCCGGCGCTGGCCCGCCGCACGCTGACGTCACCGCCTGCTTCTTGGGCGATCGCACGCGCCATCGTCAGCCCCACGCCTGTCCCCGAGGCGGACCCGGGTGTCCGCGCCACGCTGCCGCGCCAACCCGGCTCGAACATGCGCGCCAAGTCTTCATCGCTCAACCCCTGGCAACCATCGGTGACGTCGACTTTGGCTTGGCTGGCGCTACCGCCATCACTTGTCGGCGCACTCACGTTCACGGCGATCCGTGATCCGTGCTGGGTATACAGCACTGCATTGCGCACCACATTGGTGAGGGCTCGGCTCAGCCGAGCGCTATCTGCCTCGATAACCACGCTATGCGGGGTCTCCACGGCAAAGGAAACCCCCCGTTCGGCCGCCACCGGAGATTGAGCAGCCACGACATCTCGGGCGATTTCGACCAGATTTAGCCGCTCAAGGCTCCCGGGCGACGGTGCTTCTTGCAGCCGCGACATCTCCAACAAGTCATCCACCATGGCAGCCATCCGATCGCTCTCACTGCGAATCCGCTGGTGGTAGGCATCTGGGTCAGGTGCCACACCGTCTTCGAGAGCTTCTGCCATGACGCGAATCCCAGCCAGCGGCGACTTCAGATCGTGCGACGCCCAGGTGACCATTTGAGTCCTCGTTTTGGCTAGAGACTGCTCTCGATCACGCTCGGCCGCAGCCACAAGCACCTGTCGATCGATCTTGCGCACGGCGCGGGAAACGACAAACCCGCAGGCCAGAGCAATCGGGATGGAAGCCACCAGGAGCCAAGCCACCAGAGCCAAGTCGTGCGGAGACAAAAACATGGCCCGGGCCGTCACCCAGATCCCGGCGGCGAGGCTCGCGACCACGACCAAGGGTGCAATCAACGTTGCCCAAGCAACGGACCGCTGGGCCAGACGAATAGTGAGAAAAGCGCCGACGATGCCGACAACTGCTGCCATCCCGCCTGCCAGTGCAAGTGCCTCAAGCTCCGGCATCAGGCCGCCTGTCCCCAGCGATACCCCTTGCTCCAGACCGTGACCAGTCGGCGCGGAGAAGCCGGATCAACCTCAATCTTGTTGCGCAGCCGGCGAACGTGCACCGTCACCGTGGAGTCATCGCCAAAATCCCAGCCCCAGACCCGCTCCATCAACTCATCGCGACCGACCACCACACCTGGGTGGCTCATCAGGAACGCGGCAAGGTCAAACTCACGAGTCGTCAGGTTGAGCGCCAGCCCGCCACGATGCAAGGTACGCGCCCGCCGGTCGAGGGTCAGATCCCCGTCGCGGATGGCTAAAGCCGGTCCAACGTCAGCCCCCACTGAGCCTCCGTCTTCACTGCGACGCAGCAAGGCTTGGACCCTGAGCACCAACTCACGCGCGCTGAACGGTTTGGTGACGTAGTCGTCCGCACCAACTTCAAGCCCGCTACCCGGTCGTCTTCGGTGGCCTTGGCCGTAAGCAAAATGACCGGCACCTCTGGGGCTTGCTGGCGCATGCGACTCAAAGCTTCAAGCCCGTCGATGCCCGGCATCATCACGTCGAGAATCACCAACCTCGGTGACTCCTTTGCGTGGGCTGCGACGGCTTGCAGACCATCACTGGCTTGCGTCGTCAGCAGGCCTGCACGATGCAAGTACGCCACGACCACCTCACGCACAGTGTCGTCGTCATCGACAACCAGCACGGTATTCACAACTTCGACCCTAGCCCTACCTCAGGGGAGAAAATATGACTAACTGATGACGAATCTTTCAGCGAACGTTCAGTTTTGCTAGCCGTGGCCGACTCAGTCGCCGAGCCCATCACCGCAAACATCTCGCCATCGGGCCCACGTAAGACCGCTAGTTGGCCAAACTCGGTCGTAGCAACAGGGGCAACAACTTCACCACCGTGGGCAGTCGCCACCTCGACCGCCGCCTTTGCGTCCGTGACAGCGAAGGTCAATGCCCAGTGCGGTGGCATGCCTTCGCTCAGCCCGATCCCAGCAACGGGGTCGTCGTGGCCTGGCACTCCCACCATGGCGTACTTCACATTCTCCATGGGGATGTCCTGGTAGACGTAGGTAAAGACGGAGGATAAAACTCGCGCGCAACATCAAAGTCGCCGACCATCGCTTCGCTCCACAGCACGGCACCAGGCTCGTTGTAGAGGTTGTAGCCGGTGTGTGCCCGATTGCCAGGTCCCAAACACGGCACCAGTGGGGTCCGCATAGACCGCCATCGTGCCCATCGGGCCAACCTGCATCGACCCAAAAGCACCTGTGCCCCAGCCGCTGAAATAGCAGCCTCAGTTGCTGCCGAGTCATCGACTGCGAGGTAGGTCGTCCATGCGTGGACTGGCTCGTCCATGCCTTCCATGGGTGGGGCCATGCCTGCGACGGTTTGGCCCTTCACCGTTGCGTTGAGGTAGCCACCAAACTCTTCTTCGCCTCCTTCGAACTCCCACCCCAGCAATGCGGAGTAGAACTTCTTCGAACGCTCGATATCTGTCACAGACAGGTCCACCCACGCCGGAGTGCCCTGTGCCCAAGCCTCTTCACGAATTGGCATTGCGTTGCCCCACATCCTCGTCAGTGACACCTGCTGGCGGCGTCATCACGTCGATCTTGTCGCAAACCCCCGACAAACCACCACAATGACTTAATGACCGTCATCCCATTCGAGACTTCGAGCTCTATCGACGCTGAGATTTTCTCGCTGTTTTGGATCCTCCTGGCCGCCTTCGTTTCACCAGTCCTAAGTCGCCTGACAAGGGGCTATGTCCCCGACGTGGTCTTGCTACTGGTGTTTGGTGTCCTGCTCGGTCCCGATGTCGCTGGACTCGCAAGCACTGAAGGCGGGGTTGCCCTAGTCAGCGAGCTGGGGCTCGGAATGCTCTTTTGCTGGCGGGCTTTGAGCTTGACCCTTTGGTTTTGAAGAGTCGGCAAGGCGCTTCGGCGGTCCGCACCTGGATTGCCTGCCTCATCATCGGCTACGCGATTGCCTCGTTCATCGTCCCCGGTGATGTGTTCACCGCCGAAGTCGCGGTCGCTATTGCCATCACCTCGACTGCGCTGGGCACTCTGTTGCCCATCATGAAGAGCACGGGCATGTTGGGCACTCCGATGGGCCAGGCTGTTTTTGTGCACGGAGCGGTTGGCGAACTGCTGCCGATCATCGCGATGGCGCTGCTGCTGAGCAGCCACAGCATCGGCTCCGCAGCCATCGTGCTGGTGCTATTCGTAATCTTGGCCGCAGTGGTGGGGCGTGTGCCTCAACACCTGCTGAGCAAGATCCCCTGGCTGGGCGGCATGCTGGCTGCCGGCTCGGGCGGCACCTCGCAGATGATCGTGCGAGCCGTGGTCCTGCTGTTGATGAGTCTGATGGCCTTGGCTGCCGCTTTCGAGTTGGACGTGGTGCTAGGTGCCTTTGCAGCCGGGGCGATCTTGCGTCGCCTCGGACCAGACGCGGACCCACACCTCGAAGAAAAACTGGACACCCTGGCATACGGGCTGCTGGTGCCGATCTTCTTTGTCAGTTCCGGTCTCAACATTGACCTTGAAGCCGTCAGCTCCGCACCGTGGACGCTATTGGCCGTGTTGCTACTGATTGTAGGGGCTCGCGGATTGCCAATTTTCCTCGTCGAGCGCTTCACCTCCACTGGCTCGGGGCTGACGACTAACCGCGAACGAGTCCAGCTGTCGTTGTATGGAGCAACTGGCTTGCCGATCATCGTCGCTGTTACCTCGGTGGCCGTCAGCACCGACCTGATGCCTTCTGGTGTTGCGTCGATCTTGGTCGCAAGTGGGGCTGCCAGCGTGCTGATCTTCCCGCTGGCCGCTCGGCTTCTGGGCCGCAAGGACGCCCAGGATGAGAGCTCGGAGACAACTACGGCCCGCCCCTAAAGAAGGGACGGGCCGAGCGGACGAGCAGGGTCGTTGTTAGCTCTTGACCTTGAGCATGATGCCGCCGATGACGCCCATCACGCCGTAGGCGAAGGCGAAAGCGCCAACCCATACGGAGAGGAACGCGATGCTGATGACGGGTCCGAACAGGAAGATCAGACCGGTGATGAAGGACAGCACACCAAAGGTGATCAGCAACCAGCGAGGCTCAGAACGCTTGGCGGCGAAAGCGCCAAAGAAGTCGAAGGCTCCGCGGGCAATCAGCCAGAAGCCAATCAAGATCGCGATCGTGACAGCGCTCTTACCGGGCTGGAAGATGGCGAAGAACGAGGCGAGAAGCGCCAAGATGCCAACCATGATCAGGTAGGCGCGGTGGGAGGCGCCGCTCTCAGTCTGGAAGGCAGCGACCAGCATGTAGATACCTTCGATGAGAGCCCAGAAGCCCCATACAAAGACGAACGCCAGCAACGTAGCGAACGGCGAGGTCATGGCGATGAAACCGAGAATCAGGGCAAGGATGCCGCGAACGATCAGGCCGCCGGGGGACAATGACATTTGCTTGTTCATTGGACTCCTAAGGATTCGGAAATGAGATAGGACACGGCGCCACACAGCACACCAAGGCCTATTGCTGCGCTGCGCGCTGGTTGGTACAACATGCCCACGCGCAACCCTTGACGCCGACCCACGTCACGACACGGCAGACTAGCCCCATGAACAGCACCTATCCGTTTTTGATGGCCACAATGACTTGTTGTGGGAGGCGCGCCAAAGTGCGGGGTATGACTGGTCTCAACTCGACATTGCGGGCTCAACCGCAACCCACACTGACATTCCCCGGCTACGGCAAGGGGGAGTTGCGGCTCAGTTTTGGTCGGTTTATGTGCCATCGACGTTGACCCGCGATGAGGCGCTGATCCAGACGCTGGAGCAGATTGATGCCGCGCACGCCATGATCAAGCGCTATTCGGGCGACTTTGAGTTAGCTCGCAGCGCTGATGATGTCGAGCGGGTGGTGGCTTCGGGCAAAGTGGCTTCCCTGCTCGGAGCCGAGGGTGGCCACCAAATTGGCGAGTCGCTCGGAGTTTTGCGGATGCTGTATGCCTTGGGCGTTCGCTATTTGACGCTCACCCACAACGACAACACTCCCTGGGCTGACTCGGCGACAGACGAACCCGCTGTTGGCGGGCTCAACGACTTTGGCCGAGAGGTTGTGCGTGAGATGAACCGTATTGGCATGCTGGTCGATCTCTCGCACGTCGCTGCCACCACGATGCACGCCGCTCTTGACGTCACCTTGGCGCCGGTGATTTTCAGCCACTCCAGCGCTCGCGCGATCTGTGACAGCCCGCGAAACGTGCCCGATGACGTCCTGGTGCGCTTGGCCGAAAACGAAGGCACCTGCATGGCGACGTTCGTCCCGGATTTCGTCAATCAGGACTGCTGGGATTGGCGCGTTGCTGCTGGCCAGGCCGCTGCCGAGGCAGGTGTGACAGCCACCGACCTGGAAAGCTTTAACCCTGGTCAGCCGACTACGCCCTGCGACACCCCAAGCCGATCGCGACGTTGGACGATGTGGTCAAGCACGTCGAGCACCTGCGCGAAGCCGCTGGGGTCGACCACATCGGTCTCGGTGGCGACTACGACGGCACCCCCACGCTGCCGACCGGCCTTGAAGATGTTTCGACCTACCCAGCGCTGCTCGGCGCGTTGAGTGAGCGTGGCTGGTCAGAGCAAGACCTCATCAAACTGGCCGGCGGCAACGTTTGCGCACCCTGCGGGCCGCCGAAGTAAAGGCGTGTTGATCGCCTAGTTGAGGTAGGAGACGCCAGTCAGGCGCTCCGACTGCGACCACAGGTCCGAAGCTAGCGTGAGGTCGTAAGCCTCCGGCTTGGCCGCGACGATGACTGGGGCGCCGCGCTGTTCGCCCATACCGTCAGGGCCATAGTATTGGCCACCGAATGCGCCCGGGTCCGTCGCTGCACGCAGCGTCGGCAATGCTCCTGCCTCGGCTGGCTGGGTGAGCAGGGCCTTGAAGGGTGCCTGCAATTTGCTGGTGTAGCGGCCATCAAGCAAGTGGTTAGCCAACCCGGTGCCGGCCGACCCGGGGTGTGCGGCGATAGCCATCGTGTCGGCCCCCATCACTGCGAAGCGGCGCTGCAGCTCAAAGGTGAAGAGCAGGTTGGCCAACTTGGAGCGCCCATACGCCTTGACCTTCTTGTAGGGCTCATCCAAGCCAGCGTCAGGCAATTGGTCCATGTCGCCCCAGCGGTGAGCCAGGCTGCTGACATTGACAATGCGCGACCCCGGGGTGTTCGTGATCTGCTCCATCAGGTGGCCGGTCAGCGCAAAGTGGCCCAGGTGGTTGGTGCCAACTGCAACTCAAAGCCGTCCTTGGTGACAGCCGGATCGGTCATCATGATGCCCGCGTTGTTGATCAGCAGGTCGATCTTGTCGTGCCTAGCCTTAACTGCATTGGCGAAGGCTTCAACTGAAGCCAGGTCGGCCAAGTCGAGTTGCAGGACCTCTGCCGTGCCGCGCTGTGGACCCAGGCCTGCGACGGCCTTTTCGCCGCGTTCGACGCTGCGGCTAGCCACCACAACATCGGCGCCGTGCATCAGCAATTGGTGCACTGTGGCGAGCCCCAGACCGGCATTTCCACCGGTCACAATGGCGGTTTTGCCGCTGAGGTTGCCAATGTTGAACGTGGTCCAGGACTGCTTCATCGATTCGCCTTACGTTGATGTGAGACCCGACCTGACGCCGGGCACCACGTATGTCAACGGTTGGTCGGCTGCTGAGATTCCCTCAGCCGCCGCTAAAGAGCGAGGCCAGGCCCTTTCGGATCGCGCTGACATCGCTATCGACACCTAAGACATCCACCTCTGGTAGTGCGCGAATCAACTCAGCATCGCCGGCGAAGTAGCCACTCGCGACCTTCTCTTGCGCTGCCGTGGACAAAATTTCGCGTATGGCGTTCAGCACCGTTTCATTCTTTGGCCCGGGCTCGCCAAGGGAGACGGAAAGGTCGTAAGGCCCGACAAATAGGCCGTCGACTCCGGCGACTCGAGCGATGTCGGCGCGCTGCGCATACCCCACGGCTGTTTCGATCATCAGCAGGAGCAATGGGTCGGCGACTGGAGCGGGGTTGAGCGCCAAGCCTGAGCGCGATAAGCCGGTCCCGCGAGCGCCGACGGGCGGCGGGCAGGCTGCCGAGACGATGGCTTCGGCCTGCTCAGGTGAGTTCACGGCAGGCACAATGATCCCAGCCGGACCAGCGTCCAGAACCCGCGCGATGGCCGCGGATTCGTGGCCCGGCATCCGCACCAGCACCGGCACTCCGGCAGCCGACGTGACCCGCAATATCGGGCAGATGTCGGCCACGGTCAACGCCCCGTGCTCCAGATCGATGCCGATCCAATCGGGTCGGGTCGCCACCCCAGCAAGCACTGCCTCCAGGATGTCTGGCCCGAGTGTGGTGACCCACCACCCCTGCAGGTTGGCTGCTTCACTGTCTGGGCCGGATGAACGAACACGTGCAACGAAAGCCTCGTCGGGGGTGGTGGTCGTCATGGGAACCTCGCTCGTTGAAGTGCTGATCCTGGTTGATCGTTAGATAATGAACGCATGGACTTGAGGATCTTCACTGAACCACAACAAGGCGCGTCGTATGCGGATCAGTTGCGACTAGCGCTGGCTGCTGAGGCCGCTGGCTATAGCGCCTTCTTCCGCTCCGACCACTATGTGGCGATGAGCGGCGACGGACTACCTGGGCCTACCGATTCATATGTCACCTTGGCTGGCCTAGCGCGCGAGACCTCGACGATTCGACTGGGCACCCTCGTGACGTCGGCGACCTTCCGCTATCCCGGCATCTTGGCGATCTCAGCCGCCCAGGTTGATGAGATGAGTGGCGGTCGACTTGAGTTGGGGCTCGGTGCGGGGTGGTTCGAGGCCGAGCACCAGGCATACGGGATCCCGTTTGGCAGTGGCCCAGAGCGGTTTGACCTGCTCGAAGACACGCTGAACATCGTGACGGGGCTCTGGAAGACGCCCGTGGGCCAAACGTTCTGCCACGACGGGATTGCGGTGAGCGTGAAGGATTCGCCTGCGCTGCCGAAGCCGACGCAGCAGTATCCGCCGATCGTCATGGGCGGTGGCGGCAAGAAACGGACCCCGGCGCTGGCCGCGAAGTTCGCTTCGGAGTTCAACCTACCGTTTGTGTCGATGGAGGTCGCGGCTGCGCAGTTTGCTCGGGTCCGAGCTGCGTGCGAGGCGATTGGGCGCTCGCCGGAGTCATTGGATTGGTCGGTCGCTCTCGTGGCGTGTGTCGGGCGCGATGATGCTGAAGTTGCTCGGCGGGCCGCGGCGATTGGCCGCGATGTCGATGAGTTGAAGGAAAACGGACTGGCTGGGACACCCGATGAGGTTGTCGAGCGCTTGGGTCAGTGGCAGGAGGCGACCGGGATCGGCCGGGCCTATTTGCAGATGCTGGACATCGCCGACGTCGACCACACCGAGTTTGTGGCGCAAACCGTGATGCCGCAGGTCACGGCCTGATGGCCAGGCGCTCGCGGCTGAGCACCGCCGGATTGTTGTGGTTGGCCGCGGGTGCTGTGTATGCCGGGTGTGAGGCCATCGCGGCCCGGCCTATCCGGGCTATAGCTATGCGAGGAACTACATCAGCGATCTTGGCGTGCCCTACCCCGGTGTCTATGAGGGCCGGGTGCAGGATTCGCAGTTGGCTGGCGTGATGAACTTTGGCTTCATTGCCGAGGGCGCGTTGATGTTGGCTGGGACGCTGGTGGCTGTCCGACTGTTGACATCGCGCGGTGTTGGTGCCGGACTGGTGGGTTTGGCTGGGGTGCACGCTGTGGGCATCACGCTGGTGGCGCTGTTCCCAGCGGGTGAGCTCAGCAGCGAATTAACGCTGCAACTGCACGTCACTGGCGCTGGCATGTCGATCGTCGCCGGGAACCTGCTGATCATCAGCGCTGGCTTGGCCTCTCGGGCGCTCAAAGCCCCCGTTGGTATGCCGTGGGCTCGGTCGCCCTCGGCGTCACTGGCCTGGTCTCTTTGGTGATGTTGCTCGTCGATTCGGGCTCAACCAGCATCGATCTTTTGCCTGACGGGGTTTGGGAGCGCGGGGCCGTGGGTGCGATCACGCTCTGGCAGATCGGCACTGGGGTGCTGCTGCTCGTCAAGCGGCCGGGCCGCAGTGGCTCCTCGTCGGGAACATCGCGATGAGGCCGATCAGCAGGGCCACCTCAACTCGCTCGGTTAACTCTCGAGCCCTCGCCACATCGGCCGGACCAGGCCGAGGGCCATCGCCCAACAGCGGTCGATCCTCAACGCGGCTGCCGTAACGCAACTGTCCACCCAGTTGGCGGCCCAGGGCAGCTGCCACGGCTGATTCGGCAACACCGGCGTTGGGCGAAGGATGCGCGGCAGCGTCCCGGCGGACAATCCGCGCAATCGCACCGGCTTGGCGGGGTGACACCAAAGCCACTACCAGGGCAAACAGCCGAGCCGGAGCCAGATTGGCCACATCGTCCAGCCGAGCCGCCGCCCGGCCAAAGTTCTCGTAGCGCTCACTGCGATGCCCGACCATCGCATCCATCGTGTTGATCGCCCGATAGCCAGCAGCACCAGGTGCCCCCAGCAGCAACCCCCACCACACGGGAGCCACCACGGCATCAACCATGTTCTCTGCCAACGACTCAATCACCGCGGCGGCAATCTGCGACTCATCAAGCCCACTGGGATCACGGCCCACCAGCGAAGGCAGCAGCCGTCGGGCTTCATTGAGGTCGCCAGCAATCAACGCATCCTCGATCGTCTTCGCGACCCGCCGCAACTCCCGGCCGGCAACACTGACGCCGACCGCCACCGTGGTCGACCTGGTCGCCGCTCCAGCGGTCGCGCCGAGGGCAACGCCAGCCACCGCATACCCGAGGCCGTTGAGTCGTGAGTCTGCCCAAACGCGCCGCTCAAGCCACCCCATTGCCCGGCCAAACAACGCCACCGGGTGTATGCCGTTGGGCGGCTCGCCCAGCACCCGATCCCAGATCAAGCCACCGGCCACGCCACGAGCATTGCGAGCAAAACTCACTGCAAGCCATCCGACCAAGCGTCCGCCCGACCAAGGGACAGCACCTGACCTGCAACAACAAGCGCGCGGTGGTCGGCCACGGCGGAAACCTGCTGATTGAGGTGGCCTATCGCGTCGACATACCGACGGCCTAGTCGGGTTGGGGGATGCACCGCGAGACCGACCTCTTCGCTGACGATCACGGTGTCGCCATCACGGCGTGCGAGTGCCGCGAGGACCGGCTCGACATCGACGCTGAACGACTCCGTGGCTTCATCGAAGTGCCTGGTCAGCCAGGTGCCGAGCGAGTCAAGGAGCACTGGGCCCGATGTCGCCGCTAGCACCTGAGTCAGGTCTTCATCTTCAGCGAGCTCTCTTGTGATCCAACCGGATCCACGGCGGTCTTGGTGAGTCTGCACTCGGGCGGCGTGGTCAGCATCGCGGGCATCAACCAGGGCAGTCGCGAGATAGGTCACTGGTGCACCAACAGCCCACTTAGTGATGAGCGATTCGGCGACAGCAGACTTGCCGGAGCGAGTGCCGCCCAAGATCAGCGCAATCATGAATAGCTCCGCAGCACTTTGAGCACCGAGTCGTAGACCGCGATGGCGAGGCGGCTTCCCCACAGGGACCTGGGGCCAGCGAAGACTTCAACGTCATGCCCTGCGCGGGCGGTCGGGCAGACGATCGCAACGGCATCACTCGCAGTCCCGGTGCCAGGGACGCCAAACTCCACGAGCGCTTGCGTTTTGGCCTCGGTCAACGTCATCACCGCGTTGACCAGGGCTGACTCAGACAGCACTACGGGCAGTTGCACAACGATGTTGATCGTCCCGGGGTGGTAGTCCATCCACCCGCCCGCCCGATCGGCGGCCCACGTCGGCTTGGTGACACCAACGGTTGAAGTCACCAGCACACCCTCAAACTCTGCGTTTTGATAGCGGCTCACGTCAGCCGCGGTGAGGAGAGCGACTGGGTCATCCGCCATGCCCAGCGATTTGGCGATTTCGCTGGCATGGACGTCGAGGTCCATCCGGGCATAGTCCAATGGCACGCCGAAGTTGATCATCGACGTCGCCTCGCGGAGCCCGCCACCCACGGCTGCCGAGCTCAGCACGGTGACTGGCTGCGGCCATACCCACGAAAGCAGTCCGCGATGTCCGGTCGCTGGCGGGTGAAGCGTGGGGGTGATCAGCACACCACCACTCTAGGGACTCCTGCGCCGCATGTTTCGATTGTGCTTGCGACGCCGTTACATGGTGAAGGGCCATACGGCCAAGGCCACTGGCGCGAGCACACTGGCCAGCGCGAAGGCATAGGCCAATAGGGTCAACCAGGGGGTCGAGTGCGCTCCAGCCATCAACTGCAATCGTGGTCCGGCCGCCGACCCACCGCTCATCACTTCGTCAGGGCTCGGCCTGCCGCCACGGCAAACAACGCTCTCGCGGTATGCACGGCGCCGGCCTCTCGGATGGCGACCCGGTCGGCTAAGACTTCAATCAGGAGCCGCACCTCGTCGAGCGCGACCGGCACCCGGAGCGGCGCCGGCACTGCCTCATGCACCACGGTGAAGAACTCCAGCAACAAGTCATGTCTGGCTTGCAAGTGGGCTCGCTCGTGGGCCAACACTGCGTCTAATTCCGCCGTGCTCAACTGCTCAAGCGTGCCTTGGCTCAACACCACCCGCGAGCGCCGACCTGGGATGCAGTAGGCCGTTGGCAGCGGGTGCTCAAGCACTCGCACGGACCGGTCTCGGCCCTGCCCATCCGCGCCAATCAGGTCGACCAGAGCCAGGTGGTCGTCCCGCAATGCGCGCAATCGGGTCCCCACTCGGTGGCCCGAGACCAAGAGCGAGATCAACACAGCACCCGACACCAGGCACACCAGGGCAAGCAGGACCCACTGATCGCCCAAACCGCGCCCACCGCTGAAGGACGGAATCGCCGCCGGGGCAGCCGCGAGCGCCGAGATGATCGCGCCCAACGAAACCGCTTGCCAGGCGAGCAATGCTGCCTGCGGTGTATAGCGAAACCGGGTTTGCCGAGCCATTAGTCGCGGCCAGACCCCACCCATCAACAACGCTAGGACCACCAAGGCCAATGGCGGCATGGCGGCGATCATGTCAGGTCAGGCGTCGGGATTGGCGCGGCGTTCCACTTCGGCCAGCGCGGCCCGCAGGTCAGCCACTTCGCCAGTCGAGGCGCCGTCGAGGAAGTGCATGAGCGCGGCACGCCGGTCACCAGAATCGACGTCTTCCATCGTGTGCCGCATTGACGCGGCGGTCAGCTCGGCGCGACTCGCGGCAGCGCGGTACTCCCACGACCGCCCCGCGCGCTCGCGCAGGACCATGCCCTTCTTGGCCAGTCGATCCAGGACCGTCAGCACGGTTGTGTAGGCGATATCGCGGTCAGCGGCTAACTCGTTATGCACCGCCCGCACCGTGAGTGTGCCCCGCTCGTGAGCCCACAGCGTCTCCATCACCACACGCTCAAGGTCACCAAGCCGCGTCGGCGATGATGGGCCGTTTGGCATGGTCACTCCTTCGGGTGGGCGTTGCTCTGGGTGCGTCTAACTCCAGGATATCGGCGAAGTGTTCTAGGTCTTCGCGCCGGTGTGTCACCAGCACAAGGGATTTGCCCTTAGCGACGGCACGCAGGCGCTCCATCACTTCGGCTGCGGTGCCGCGATCGAGGTGGGCGGTCGGTTCATCGAGGAGCAACACGTGACGGCGCGAGATGACGGCTCGGGCCAAAGCCAGCCGAGCCCGCTCACCCGCTGATGGCGTGTGCCCACCCAGGCCCAGGCGTGTCTCTAGGCCTTCGGGCAATGTGTCCAGAAGCGGCTTCAATCCCACGACAACAAGGGCGTCAATCATTTGCTCGTCGCTGGCCTCGGGTGCGGCCACCCGCAGGTTTTCGGCTAGGGAGGCATTGAAGACATGTGGCTCATCCCCAGAAATGGCAAACAACTCGCGGGTATGCGCCATGCTGAGCTCGCCCACATCGCGGCCGTTGATCGTGTGGTCACCGGCGGATCGGTCCAGGTGACGGGCTAGCACTGCCATCAGCGTTGATTTGCCGCACCCGTTCGGGCCGCGCACAGCGAGGTGGGTGCCGTGGGTGAGACGGAAGGCAGGCAACTGAAGGCTCGGGGTGGCAGGGTCGGTGTTGCTGGCCGAGGCGCTAGTCCAGGAAGCCTGCGCGTCGCTGAGTTGGATGGAGGGGGCATCGGCGTCAGCCGGGACTTGTGCCTCCCCAGTACTGTCCACGGCAGGGTCTTGGCTGAGCAGGCGTGACATCCGCTGTTCGGCGGCTTCTGCCCGTGCGAAAGCCCGCACCGTGTCGGGCAGCCCGCTGATTGCTTCGCCAACCGCGACTGGCAGCAAAACCAACAGGGCCGCAATCGGCGCGCTGAGCAGGCCAGTCGCCAGACCTTGCGTGAGCACCAGCCAGGCCATCCCTGCCGTGCCACCTGCAGTATTCGCGACGAGGCCAGCAACCAGCCGAGCCCTCACTCGCGCTTGCCGCCGCGTTGCTTCGTCAAGGTTGGTGTGGGCAGTCGCCAACTCAGCCGCCAACGCCTTCGACGCTCCGATGGCGGAAACCTCGACAGCCTGCCAAGCAACTTGGTCGGTGACTTCGGCGACCCGTCGCTGCGCCTCAGCGCAGGCGGGCTCAATCACCCGCTCGCCACGCAGGGCCCACCAGGTCAACGCAGCCACCGCTGTGACATATCCGAGCATGAGTAGACCGGCCGCCGGTAAGAAGAGCGCAGCCAGCACGGCCGCCCCGATGGCAGATAGCGCGCCAGAAAGGGCGGGGACCCAAGCCCGCGCGGGGCTTCGGCCACCTCGGTGAGGTCATCAACAACGCCAGCCAAAACATCACTGCGGGCCGAGCGCCCAAGTCGCGCCGGAGTTAGCGGGATCAGCGAGCGATAGGCGTCGGTGCGGCGGTTCGCGAGGTCACTCAGTGCTGCGTTGTGGGAGGCCAAGCGCTCTAAATAGCGAAAGAAGGGCCGGGCCATCCCAAAGGCGCGCACTGCAACGATCGCAGTCAGCAGCGTCAACATGATCGGCTGCTCGCTGGCACGGACAATGAGCCAGCCAGAAGTAGCCGTTAGCGCAATGCCAGCCGAGCTAGCGATCGTGCCATAGAAGCAGGCGATGGCGATCTGCCGCATGTCTCGATTCATGTCGCCGCCAACAATTCGCGTTGGGTGTCTGCGATGGCCATCAAGGCGCTCTGATGCGTCACCGCGATCACGCACCGGCTGCTGGCCAAGCGAAGGAGCGCCTCGTGCACCTGGGCCGTCGCTGTCGGGTCAAGGTGGGCAGTCGGCTCATCCAACAAGATCACCGACGTATCAGACAGGGCCGCACGGGCCAGGACGATGCGGGCTCGCTGGCCTGCCGACATACCAAACCCGTCTTCGCCGAAGGCGGTGTCGAGTTCACTGGGCAAACCATGCGCCCAGCGCTCCAGGTCGACGTCTTGCAGCGCCTCCCAGATGGCGGCATCGCTGGCCTCATTGCCCAAGGTCAGAGCGTTGCGCAGCGTCCCGGCAGGCAGGTAGGGCCGACCGGTGACGAAGTGCACGTCACCGCTGATCACAACACCGGTGTTTGCAGTGCGCAGACCGGCGATGATCTCGAGCAACGTCGTCTTGCCAGCCCCGCTGATGCCGGTGACGGTGTGCAGCCCACGGTCCCAACTCGCGGCAAACCCACCGATGACTTCATTGGCCGCCGCTGGGTATCGATAGGTCACGCCTTGCATCGAGACAGCAGCACCGCCGGGGTCGATCAGGTGTGCGCTTTGAGAACTCTGAGCATCCTCGGCCTTGGGGTCCACGTCGTCGCTCACTAACTCATTGGCCACATCATCGAGGGCCTGCACCCCATCGGCCGCCGCGTGGAACTCGGCCCCGACCTTACGGATTGGCCAATATGCCTCTGGTGCGAGCAAGATCGCGAGCAACCCGGCAAACAACTCCATCGATCCATAGGTCAGGCGCAGGCCGACCGTGACCGCCACGATGGCAACCGAGAGCGAGGCCAGCAGCTCTAGGGCTGCCGAGCTCATGAAGGCCAACCGCAACGTGCGCATGGTGGCTCGTCGGTGTGCACCGTTGACCTGGGCAATCACCTCGGTCTGGCGCTCGGCGCGACCATAGTTCACCAGCGTCGGCAGCCCTTTCATCACGTCGCTGAAATGACCCGAGAGGTCCGCCAATCGCTGCCACCGGCGCTGGGTTTCCCGCTCGGTGGCCATGCCAATCAGCGCCGCAAAGAAGGGCAACAGCGGCAAGGTCAACAGCACGATGAGGGCGCTGATGGGGTCGACCCAGAGCAGCGCCAGGAGTGCCAGCACCGGAGTAACCACGCCAGCGATGAGCGCCGGAAGATATTGGTGACATACGGCTCGATGGCGGTGACGCCCTGCGAGGCCAATGCCGCGCGGGTGGCCGGTTCGATGGCCTGCTCGAAGGAGCGCTCAACCAACGAGTGGTGAGGCTGCGGCGCAGTTCGCGCGAAACCAAGGCTGCCAGCCGGGCGCTGACCGTTTCGGCTAGCCAACTGGCCACGGCACGGGCCGCCATCACCGCCACCAGCGACGCGATAGGTATGACGAGCCGGCCCTGCGCGATGACCTGCACCACGAGGTTGGTCACGGCGGCGGCGACTCCGATTGCTAAGCCCCTGGATCACGCCCAGCGCGGCCAGCAGCACCAGCGGCTTGCGAGCGCTGGGCACCAGTGTCACCAACCGTTTATCAAACGGGCCGCCTGACTTGCTCATCCCACCGAAACCGGATCCGGGATGTTCGCCACGGAAAGCCGCTTGCGGAAAGTCCAGTAGGTCCACGTCGTGTAGAGCAACATGATCGGGGTGAAGACCAGCGCAGCACCTGTCATGATCTGCAAGGTCAAGTCGCTGCTCGAGGCGTTGGTCACGGTGAGCGAAGTCCCGTCGGCCAAGGTCGTCGGCATCACCGCGGGGTAGAGGGCCACAAAGTAGGTTGCCGTTGTGGCGGCGACGGTGATGACCACGCCGACGAACGCCATACCCTCACGTCCTTGGTGGTTGAACGCCAAGGCCGCGACCAGGGCCACCGCTGCGAGCACCGACAGCATCCAGGTCCACGCGGTGCCCTGGGTGAAGCCGAGCCAACTGAGCAAGACGACCGCGCCTAGGGCCGTTGGTGCGCCGAGCCGCCAGCCGAGTGCTTGAGCGTCGTCGCGGATCGGGCCACGCGTCTTGAGTGCCAAGAAGAATGCCCCGTTGGTCAGGCTGAGGCCCACGATGACGGCTCCACCCAGCAGGCTGACCGGGTTGAGCAGGGTCAGCAGGTTGCCGGTGAACTCAAAGTCCGCGTCAATCGGGAGGCCTCGGACCAGGTTAGTCAGGGCAACACCAACAAGAAGGGGCTGCAATGGAGCCACCGATGATGGTCGCGTCCCAGCGTTTGCGCCACTGCACGTCGTCGCGCTTGGACCGATACTCAAGCCCATATTGCGCAGGATGAGGGCGACCAGCAGAAAAGAAACGGCAAGTAGAACGCCGAGAACATCGTGGCGTACCAGTGCGGGAACGCCGCAAACATGGCCCCACCTGCGGTGATGAGCCACACTTCGTTGCCATCCCAGTGCGGGCCAATGGTGGCGAGCATGACTCGGCGACGCTTTTCGCCCAGGCCTGGCGTGTCGTGACGACCGAGCACGGGCAGCAGCGCGCCGACCCCGAAGTCAAAGCCTTCGAGCACGAGATAGCCGGCCCAGAGCAGGCCGATAAGGCAGAACCAGATTAGTGGGAGGTCCATGGCGATGTCCTTTCGGGATCAGTAGGCGAACTGCAGCGGAGCGTCTTCGTCATCGGTCTCCAGCTCTGCCGGGTCAACGAAAGGCTCGGCCCCCGGGCGACGTAGGTCAAAAAGAGCTTCACTTCGATGACTGCGAGCGCCGCATAGAGGGCTGTATAGACACTCATGGAGACCCAGATCTCGGTGGTGCTGACGGACGGTGAGACGGCCGAGTTAGTTGTCATCAGGCCATAAACAACCCACGGCTGACGGCCCGCCTCGGTGAAGATCCAGCCGAAGGAGTTGGCAAAAATCGGCAATAACGGCGTTACAAGGGCAACCGTTGTCCACCACTTGGCGCTCGGCGTGCGATTGCCGCGAGTCACCCACAGCATCAGGGCGGCGATGCCCATCGTGGCAAAACCAAGGCCCATCATCAGGCGGAAAGACCAGTAGGTCAGCGGGATCACCGGCGCGTAATCATCGGCAGTGACGAGCGCCGCCACCTCTGGGCCGTATTGCTCCCCGACTTGGGCTGCCATCGCTGCCTCACTGATCTGCAAGTCATTGATGCCTTCGACTTCGGCATTCCAGTCACCGGTGCCCAGGAAGGACAGCAGCCCGGGGATTTCAATGATGCGAGTGGCTTCGCTGCCATCGAGCGGCCCGATCGACAGCACCGAGAATGGCGCATTGTCGGTCGTTTCGTAGAGAGCTTCGGCCGCGGCCATCTTCATGGGCTGCACTTCGGTCATGATCTTGCCTTGGATGTCCCCGGTGATCGTGACCGCCAGACCCGAAACCAGAGCGACGACAGCACCCACCCGCACAGCCTTGCGATACAGCCGGTCATCTTCAGCGTCGGTGGTGCGTCGCATCAGCCAAAACGCGACGCCCATGACCACGGCACCACCCACCATGTAAGCGGAGGCCGCGACGTGCGGGAAGGTCACGAGTTGCACTTTGTTGGTCAGGATCGCCACGAAGTCGGTCATTTCGGCGCGGCCGGTCTCGGGGTTAAACCGGTAACCCACGGGGTTTTGCATGAAGGAGTTGGCGGCCAGGATGAAGTAGGCCGACAGCAGCGTGCCGATGTGGACCAGCCACATGGAGGCGGCGTGGAGCCTTTCGGGGACGCGACCCCAGCCGAAGATCCAGACACCGAGGAAGGTCGACTCGAGGAAGAACGCCAGCAGCGCCTCAAAGGCCAAGGGCGCACCGAAGATGTCACCGACAAAGCGTGAGTAGTCCGACCAGTTCATCCCAAACTGAAACTCTTGGACTAGGCCAGTGACCAGACCAAGGGCGAAGTTGATCATGAACAGCTTGCCGAAAAACTTGGTCAGGCGCAGGTATTCGGGCTTGTGCGTGCGCACACCATTGGGTGTGGAATCCCGCGACGATGGCGGACAGGCCAATCGTGACCGGCACAAACAAGAAGTGATAAACAGTCGTGATGGCGAATTGCCACCTAGCCAGGTCAACAGCATCCACGTGAACTCCCCAGGGCGTAATAACTACGTTACGTAGTAGAAACTACATCACGTAGTTGAGGGTTGTCATACGTGGCTAAGCGTGCGTGTGCTTCTAGCGGAGCGATATGAGCGAAACCGGGCAGATCTCGCTCATATCGCTCCGCCAGGTGACATCGGCGCTAGTTACTCCAGCGGAAACGCACCGCTTGCCCAGGCTGCAACTGGGCCGCAAGGTCGACGTCGGCCTCGGTCAGCACGCCAATCACCGGATAGCCGCCAGTCACCGGGTGGTCGTTAAGGAAGATGATCGGCTCGCCGCTGGGCGGCACTTGCACGCAACCGCGCACCATCGCTTCGCTCGGCAACTCCTGATCTTGGTATGCGGTGTCGCGAGTGAGCCCGTTGCCCTCCAGCCGGACACCAACCCGGTTGCTACGACTGCTCACGGACCACACTTGCGCGGTGATCGCGGCGTGATCACTAAACCAGTCTGACCGCGGCCCTGGCAGCAGTTTTAACTCAACGGTGCCCGTTGCGGGGACGGCGCTAGCGACAGCGTCCACATTGGGGAACGTGCCCTCAAACTCACCAATCGGAACCACATCACCCGCTCGGACTTGTTCCGGCCCCAGACCGGCCAGGGTGTCGGTCGAACGCGATCCCAACACAGCCGGCACGTCAAAGCCACCGCGCACCGTCAGGTATGTCCGCAGCCCACGGGCAGGTTGGCCAACCCTGATGACGTCGCCATCGTTCAACTGCAAGACGGCGTTGTGGGGTCGGCGGTGACCATTCACAGAGATCTCGGCATCAGCGCCGGTCAGGGCCACGATCTGCGCTCCGTGGATTGTGGCAGCAAACCCGCCAAAGGTGATCTCGATAGCTGCAAGCCCTCGCCATGCGCGACCATCCGAGCGCCCAGTTCATAGGCCCCGCGATCAACGGCTCCCGAGAGCCCGACGCCGACTGCCGCATACCCAGGTCGTCCGCCGTCTTGAAACAGAGCCAGCGGACCGGGCGCGATGACCTCGATGGCACTCATCGGCGGGCCTTCACGAATCGCACCGTGGCCCCGGGCGACAGCAGTGCCGGCGGCTCTCGGTCGGTGTCCCACATCTGATCGGCCGTGCTGCCGATCAACTGCCAACCTCCCGGTGACGTGCGGGGATAGACGGCGCTGAACTCTCCGGCGAGCGCCACAGCACCCGGCGGCACCTTGGTGCGTGGCTCATCGCGACGAGGGACAACCAACCGTGAGTCGCCACCAACCAGATACGCAAAACCCGGAGCGAAGCCAAAGAAGCCCACGGTCCACGAAGTCTCGGTATGCGCCGCAATCACTTCACGCGTCGATAGGCCGGTGTGTTTGGCCACGTCATCGAGATCTTCACCGTCATAGCGGACTTTGATCTCGACCTCTTCACCTGCGTTTTGCCCCAGCTCGGCAGTCTCGTCGAGGCGGGAAGCCAAGTTGGTGATGTGCACGCCCAGACCTTCCAGCACGGCTCGCTTCTCGACCCGCAGCATCAGGGTGCGAGCCGCAGGCACTAACTCCGTCACGCCCGGCAGGTCGGCCTGTTCCATCAGAGCGTGGAGCGCGGCGACCTGTTGCAATGAGCTGACTTCGCAGAGCAGCGCTCGCTCGCCGAGCGGCCTGATCGTCACATCCATGTCAGCTCACAAACTTCGTAATCGTGACGCCCGCAGCGGTGAGTTCGGAACGAACCTTCTCTGCCATCTCGACAGCGCCCGGTGAGTCACCGTGAGTGCATAGTGACTGTGCCGACACCTCGACCTGCGAGCCATCATTCGCGGTGATGAAGCCTTGCGTGACGAGCGTGACCATCCGGTGCGCGACCTCCTCCGGGTCATGCAGCAAGGCTCCCGGTTCGCTGCGAGGGACCAGCCGGCCCTGGGGCGTGTAGCCACGATCAGCAAACGCCTCCGTCACCACGCGAAGCCCCTGATCTGCACCGATGCGCAGCGATGCCGCACCGGGCAGACCCAGAACAGGAAGGGACGAGTCGTATGCGGTGATGGCTTCAACAACAGCTTTGGCTTGGCCTTCGTTGTCGATCACTGCGTGATAAAGCGCTCCGTGCGGCTTCACATAGACGACGCGAGTGCCGGCGGCACGACACATCGCCTCAAGCGCGCCCAGTTGATAAAGCACGTCAGCGGCTAACTCAGCCGGGTCTATATCGATAAACCGTCGGCCAAACCCGGCCAGGTCGCGATAGCCGACCTGGGCTCCGACGGCCACGCCGCGCTCGGCAGCCTGAGCCACCGTGCGTCGCAGGGTCAGCGGGTCACCGGCGTGAAACCCGCAGGCGACGTTGGCGCTGGTGACGATCTCGAGCATGGCTTCGTCATCGCCGAGTTTCCAGGTGCCGAACGACTCGCCAAGGTCAGCATTGAGGTCAACGACTAGATCAGTCTGCGCGTGACTCATGTCCACAGTGTCCCAAGGCTCGACAGCGACTGGAAGCCCAAGAAGAGCGTCAGCAGCCAGGCAAGGACACCGATGATGAGCAACCACCTGGGGTAGACGTAACCCTGCAGCAGATCGCGGCGGCGCCATGCTGCATACAAGATCACGGTGAATCCGAGGGGCAGGATCACGCCGTTCAGAGCTCCGACAAAGAGCAGCAGCGTGACGGGCGCCTGGCCAAGGACCACAAACAAGAAGGCACACACGATGATGAAGACCACGGTGATCATGCTGCGTGCCCGCTCAGAGGTCTTGCTCGTCGTCAGGAACGAGGCACTGGTGTAGGAAGCGCCAATCACGGAGGTCAAGGCGGCCGCCCAGAAGATGACACCAAAGGCCCGAAGCCCAAACTCGCCTGCCGCAAACTCGAATGCACTGGCGGCCGGGTTGCTGGGGTCAAGGTTCGCGCCCTGGCTGACAACACCAAGGATCGCCAGGAAGAAGATGGCGCGCATGACGCCGGTGACCAGGATGCCCACCACCGAACCGGTGGCGATGGAGCGCACGTTGCTCGGCCCACTCTCGCCCGCGTCAATGAGGCGGTGCGCACCGGCATACGTGATGTAGCCACCGACGGTGCCACCGATCAAGGTGGTGATGATCAGGAAGTCAATCGTGTCTGGCGCGAAGGTCTGCTTCACGGCCTCGGCCACTGGTGGGTCGGTCGTGAGCGCGATGATGGTCGTGATCAGGATCATCAGCCCACCGAGGACGACCACGATTCGGTCAAGCGCCATCCCGGCCCGCTTGCTGAGGAAGACACCGATCGCCAGGATTGCCGAAATCACAGCGCCGATCGTGGGGTCTAGGCCGAGCATGGCGTCGAGACCGAGGCCGGTGCCAGCGATGTTGCCGATGTTGAACGCCAAACCACCCGAAACGATCAGGAAAGCCAGCACCCATCCCAGCCCCGGCGCGATCTTGTTGGCGAGTTCGTTGCCGCGCAGACCAGAGACGCCGATGACCCGCCAGACGTTCATCTGGACGGCAATGTCGACCAAGATCGAAACACCGATCGCGAAGGCGAAAGCCGCGCCGATCTCGATAGTGAAGTTGGTGGTCTGGGTGATGAAGCCCGGCCCGACGGCCGAGGTCGCCATCAGGAACATCGCGCCGATCAGCGCACTGCGCTTTCCTTTGGCTTGCCCCTTTGGGCTTTCGGCTTTCCTTGGTGGTCTTTGCCGGCTCGCTAGCCATTTGGGTCTCCGTAGCGCTCAGATCGTGCGGTCAGATAGTGCCGCCGACGGAGCCGCACCATTGCGAATAGAACGAACCTAGCGATTGTTGAACAGTTGCACAATAGATCGATATGTATGTTGTACCTATGAGTGAGCACTCCGCCTCGGCCGAAGCGACAAGCCTGGTGGATCAACTTTCCACCGCGTCGAACCGCTTTGCTCAGCCCCGCTCTGCGCCCGAACGGGTCGCTGACTTCCTGCGCGAAGAGATCGTTCAGGGGCGCCTGGGGAGTGGAACTCAACTCACCGAAGAGTCGATCAGTGGCACGCTATCGGTGGCTCGCAACACCGTGCGAGAGGCCTTCACCCTGCTCACCGCCGAACGGCTGGTCGCACGCGAGCCACACCGCGGGGTATTCGTCCGCCAGCTTTCGCTGCCCGACATCGCCGATCTTTACCGTATGCGCCGCATCGTCGAACCCTCGGCGCTGCGGTCAGGTCCGGAGTTTGGTGAGCACAGTGTCGACCTGCTCGAGGCTGCCGTCAGCGAGGGATATAGAGCCCAGCAGGCAGAAGATCGGCATGGCGTTGCCTCGGCCAACCAAGAGTGGCACCGGCACGCTGTGGGTATAGCTGGAAGCCAGCGCTTGGACCACACCATGTCGGGCTTGTTGGCAGAAATGCGCCTGGTGTTTGCGCAAATGGACAATGATGTGGATTTTCACGCCAAATATCTGGCTCGCAACGAAGAAATCACCTCCATTGCCGCCCAAGGGGAGCGCGGTCGAGCCGCTGATGCCCTTGATGCCTACCTCGCGGAGGCGAGCGCTGACATACAAGCGAGTCTGTCGAGCGAGTAAACGCCTAACGCCAGCCTGGCCCGGCGCCGGGCGGAGTCGCCGAGGCAGTCACATTGAGCAGGTGCCACATGTCGACTTCGGCTTCGATCCAGTCGGCAAGGCGATCAGCTTGACCATCAGGTGCCGCTGCATAAGTCGTGGGTGAAGGAGTGAAGTCACGCTTGCGGTCCAGCGCGACTTGAGTCAGGAAGTCCTGCCGGAACCCGTCAGAGTCAAAGAGCCCGTGCAGGCTGGTGCCATAGGTCGGGGTCGGCCGCGTCACGGCTGCACCTTCCTCTTCACCATCAATCTGCAACCAACTGCTCCCTGAAACCTGCGGGCGGCCCCACCGGATCTGATAGCCGCTGACACCAGCGCCCGTGTCGTGGGTATGCCCAGCGCTGCGACTCACGGTTTTAGGTGCGGTAAACACGGTGTGGGTTGGCAACAGCGCGAGACCCGGGACGATGCCTTCGCCTGACTCAAGGTCGTCCTCGATGCGTTCGCCCAACATCTGGTAACCGCCGCAAATGCCGAGAATCCAGGCATCGGTGCTGCTCAGCGCGTCGGCAAACCCTGAAGTCCGCAACCAGGCCAAGTCGTTGACGGTGGCGCGGCTGCCGGGCAAGACGATGAGATCGGCACGGGCAAGGTCATCAGGTCGCTCCACCCAACTCAGCTCAACATCAGGCTCGATCAGCAAGGGGTCTAGGTCAGAGGGTTGGACAGCGAAGGGTAGCGAACCGCAGCCACGCGCAGTGGTTTGCCGGTGCGGGCCCCGCTCCCCGCATACGCCCGACGTGCATGTCGAGAGAGTCCTCAACCCCAAGCATTGGCTCATCACCCAGGTGCGGCAACACCCCAAGCACCGGCACACCATCACGTAACTCCAGGTCAGCGATGCCGTCCTCGAGCAATGAGGCATCGCCGCGGAAGGAGTTCAACACGATGCCGACCACCTGTTGGCGCAGGTGGTCGGGGAGTAGGTCGAGCGTGCCGTGGGCAGCCGCGAACGCTCCACCTCGATCAATATCCACCACCAAAATCGCCGGTATGCCGGCCGCGGCGGCCAGGGCAGGTTCACCAAATCCCGGTCCAGCAGGTTGATCTCGGCAGCTCCGCCAGCACCCTCAGCAACCACAATCGGGTAGTCACCGCGCAAGCTGTCAAGAGCGCTCAGCACTGTCGAGCGAAGTAGCTTGGCGACCTCGCCGTAGTCTGCGGCATTCGTCGTCGAGACCTCGTCCCCGAGAACCACGACGTGACTGGCATTGCGGGTGGGCTTGAGCAGGATCGGGTTCATCCGCCGGTCTAACTCCACCCGGGCCGCGTGGGCCTGGACCGCTTGTGATCGCCCCACCTCGCCACCATCGGCCGTGACTGCGCTGTGGTTCGACATATTTTGGGCCTTGAAGGGCGCCACCCGCAGACCCTTACGGGCAAACGATCGGCACAGGGCGGCGGCCACGGTCGACTTGCCAGCGCCGCTGGTGGCGCCGACGACCATGATGGCTCCGGTGGGAGCGCCCGTTTCAGTCACACTTCATTGTCGCTGATATCAAGCGCACAGTTTCAGCGAGCGTGGACCGCTGGTGGCATTTAGCCTCATCCACATGCACCCGCAGAGTGACAACGACCCCATCTTCACCAATGACACTGAGCGCAAAGTCTGGCGCAAAGTCGTCCAGGCCGTGGACTCCGACGATGTCATCTTGGCCAACGTCCGTCTTACTGACGAGACCAAGGATCACGAGGTCGACTTGCTCGTCCTGATGCCAGACGTGGGCATCGTTGTGGTGGAGGTTAAGGGTGGCTCCATCTCCGTTGACGATGGCCGGTGGTGGCAAAGTGGCGGGTCCAGCCGCCACGAGATCTACCCCGTTGACCAGGCTCGCGACTCCAAATATGCGGTCCGGCACTACATCGAGAACGACCCTCGCTGGCGAGACTCCTCTCGCACCCGGGTGCGCTGGGCGCATTGCGTTGTGACGCCATACACGGATATTGCCGACGATTTCTCCACGCCGGATTGCCCCCGCTGGGCGATCCACGGGCGGACCGATATGGACACCCTGACCCCACGCATTCGCGACTGTGCACTGCGGCAAGAGGGCGGTCAGCGAGTGCCCGACATTGATGACATCGAACTCATCGCCGAGATCCTCAAGGGTCGGTATTTGCCCACGCCCAACGTGGCTGCCGAGGCAGACGAACGCGAAGCCGTCTCCGATCGGCTGACCCAAGAGCAAGCACTGCTACTGAAAGTGACGCGCCTGCTGCGCCGAGTTGAAGTTCGTGGTGGCGCAGGCAGCGGGAAGACGGTGCTGGCTTTGACGCAGGTCAAGGATCTGGCCCGCGGTGCCAATGACCGCCCCACTGAGCGCGTTGCCCTGCTGTGCTACTCCATCGGACTGGCGACCTACCTCAAGCGCCAGGTCGAGCAGATGCCCCGAAAACACCGCCCAGCCTTTGTCGGCACTTTTCATGAGTTGGGTATGCAGTGGGGCGCCGAGGACGGAACACGAGACGACAGCAACTTCTGGGAAGAACGGTTGCCGGTCCAGATGGCTGAATTGGCAGCGACGCTGGATGATCGGCACAAGTTCGACTCCATCGTGGTCGATGAAGCTCAGGACTTCGCCGAAACCTGGTGGTCGCCCTTGCTTGGGGCGTTACGCGATGAAGACACCGGCGGGCTCTTCGTCTACAGCGATGAGAACCAGCGCATCTTCGACCGTTTTGGCCGACCGCCAGTTGAGTTAGTCCCGCTCGTGCTCGATCACAACCTGCGCAACACCAAGCAGATTGCGGAGGTGTTTGATCCGCTCGCACCAATGCGAATGCGGTTGAAGGGTGGCGACGGGCCAGAAGTGTCGTTCATCGCCACTGATCCCGAAAATGCCCTCGGCACGGCCGATGATCAGGTCGAAGCCCTCCTCGATGAGGGCTGGGATCCAGCCCACATCGCCTTACTCACCACCGGGCGTCGTCACCCGCAACAAGCCGAACTGCAGCAAGATCGTGGACAACTCGGCTATTGGCAAAGCTTCTGGGATGCCGAAGACGTCTTCTATGGTCACGTCCTTGGCTGCAAGGGCCTCGAGCGCCGAGCCGTAGTCCTGTGCGTGAATGAGTCAGAGAGTCGCGAACGCGCCAAAGAACGGATGTATGTCGGTTTGTCGCGCGCAACCGATCGTCTCGTGGTTGTCGGTGACCCAGATGTGGTCCGCGCCATGGCAGGTGAATCTGTGGCCCGACGGCTTGGGCTCTAGTAGTCAATCCCCTTGCGGGCACGGATCTTCTCGTCAAACGCGTGCTTGATCTTGGTCATTTCGGTCACGGTGTTAGCGACCTCGACAACCTCGGCTGCCATCTCGCGGCCAGTCAAAAAGACCGACACGTTCTCCGGTCGGTTCTTGAGCGTTTCAGCGACCTCAACTGGGTCGATCCAGCCCCAGGACATCGGATAGCTGATCTCATCGAGCACGATCATCCTGTGCGAATCAGAGTTAATGAGTTCTTTGCTGAAGGCCCAGGCCGCGAGCGCTTTGGCCTTGGTCTCGTCCATGTCGTTGGACTCCCATGAAAAGCCATCGCCGGCGACAAACCAGTCGATGCCAAGTTGCTTACTCATCGCTTCTTCACCGGTGTGCCACTTGCCGCTCTTGATGAATTGCACGACAGCCGTGGGCCAACCGCGAGCGATCGAGCGCATCGCGGTGCCAAACGCAGCCGTGGACTTGCCTTTACCGTGGCCGGTGTTCACGAGCACCAGCGAAGACGCTGAGCGCAATTCGCGCTTGTTGTAGGGCCGCTTCTCACGTGGTGCGTCGTGATCCTTGTCCTGCGTCGTTTCGTCGGCAATCTCGTCGCTCAAGGCAATCCTCCAGGTCGGTCTTCGGGGTGGCGGGCGGAACGGGGAGCCGGGAGCACCACGTATTCGCCATCAAGTTTTCGGACGGTCAGCGGCGTCTCGTAGACATCCGACAGAATCTCTGGCTGCAGGACTTCTTCGGGAGAGCCAATGGCCACCACTTTGCCGTGGCGCATCAACAGCAACCGGTCGGCAAATCGAGCAGCAGTGGTCAGGTCGTGCATCGCTGCCAGGACAGTGAGTCCATCGCGTCGGCGCAGGTCATCGACCAACTCCAACACCTGCACCTGATGTCCAAGGTCGAGAGCGCTGGTGGGCTCATCGAGCGCCAGGATCGAGGTCTGCTGCGCCAGCGAGCGAGCCACCACGACGCGTTGGGCTTCACCGCCAGAGAGGCCCACGACCTCACGTTGGGCAAAGTCGGCCAAACCCAGGCGGTGCAACACGCTGTCGACAATCCGGTGATCGCGCTGAGACTCTCGCGCTAGCCAGCCCAGTGAGCGGTGCGCCCGAGCAACACATACTCGACCACGCTCATACCTTCGGGGAGCAAGGGTTTTGTGGCATCACCGCGATGTCAGTGGCGCTCGGGGCGCGGCCATCAGGCATCGTCACCGTGCCGGTGTGCTTCCCCAAACCCGCGATCGTATGCAGCAGCGTGGACTTGCCAGCACCGTTCGGTCCGAGCACGGCCAACCACTCACCGGCATAGAGGTCAAGGTCAACGCCAGCAACAGCCGTCTTGTCGCCATAAGAAACGGAGACGTCGCGGCAGGACAAGGCGACAGTGTCGGTCACCACCGGGTTCGCGCTCATCATGCACCCCGGCGCGAGCGTCGCAACACGAAGGCAAAGAACGGTGCGCCGACAAACGCAGTGATAATGCCGACGGGCAACTCGGCCGGTGCAACCACAGTGCGGGCGCCAATGTCGACCAGGGCCATAAACGAGCCACCGACCAACGCCGACAAGGGCACAATCACGCGATAACTATGGCTGGTCAGCAGACGCACCAGGTGCGGCACGACCAGGCCGACGAAGGCGATCAAGCCGCTGACCGCAACAGCCGCCGCTGTCAGCAGGGTGGCGGCGGTGATGATCAGGAAGCGGGATCGGGCCGGGTTGAGCCCCAAAGCACGGGCTTCGTCGTCGCCCAACCGCATCACGTCGAGGTGACGGCGCAGCATAATCAGCAAACCGCCACAGACGATGACATAGGGCAGCAGCAGAAGGACTTGCTCCCAGCCGCTGGTGGCCAGCCGGCCAAAGAGCCAGGACAGCACTTCACGTGCCCTGGTTTCATCAAGTTTTTGCAGTGCATAAGTTTGCGCGGCGGAAAACAGAGCGGCTACCGCGACACCGCTGAGCAACAAAGTTGCTGGCGACGTCCACGACCCTCGTGCCACCAAGACGGAGGCCAGCACCGCGACGACGGCACCGATAAAGGCCGCGGCCGGGACTGCCGACACCGGGCCCCAGCCGATGTCCAGGCCAAAACCCAAAGCTAAAACAGCGCCAAAACCGGCACCCGCGGAAACGCCAAGCAGGTATGGGTCCGCCAGTGGGTTCCGGAAGACGCCCTGGAACGATGCCCCCGCCATACCCAGTGCAGCCCCGACGAGGACGCCCAAAATCGTGCGTGGCAGGCGAATCTGGAAGAGCACGGCCTCGGCCCGAGAGTCGAGGCTGGTCGCCAAATCGACACCTGGGATGAGATTGAGCATGGAGCGAGCGACTCCGGCCACCGGCAAGCCGGCAGCCCCACTCGCGGCGCTCAGCAGGATGACAGCGATCAGCACGGTGACGCAGATCGCGACCACCCGTTTGCGCAGCCTAAAGGACCCCGTCGCGGAGAGCTCAGGCAAGCAAGCGACCCCGACCCGACGGGCGAAGTTGCCTTCGTCGCCGCCTGATCGAGGTCGCGTTGCTGTGTCATGTCAGTGCTAATAGTTGCTGATCAGCCAACCGGCACGGCGGCAGCATCCAGAGCCTGCGCTGCTGCCTCAATGAACTGGGGCAGACGTGGCCCCCAGCGCGAAGCGATGTCAGCGTTGACCGTGATGATGTTGCCCTCTTGCACGGCAGTGATCTCGTCCCAGCCCGGACGTGCGGCGACGTCTTCGGCGGTGTAGCCAACCTGATCGGTGATCACGATGACCTGCGGGTCCGCTTCGATGATGAACTCTTCGGTGAGCTGGGGGAAGCCAGACTCATCGGTGTCAGCCTCATCGGCGATGTTGGTGGCGCCCAAGTCGGCGTACACCGAGCCAACGAAGCCGAACGAGCTAGCGGAGAAGAAGGTGTCATCCAGCTCGTGATAAACACGCGGCGAAGCTTCGGCGGGAGCTTCGGCAAGGGCGGTGTCAACATCTTCGCGCAGGCCAGAGATGACCTCTGCCGTCTCATCAACGTGGTCGGTGGCCACACCGAGGTCGGCCATTTGCGCATAGCCACCCTCGATGTCGGCAGGTGCGCCGTAAACCAGGACGGGGATGTCGAGCTCGCCCAAGCTGGCCACCAGGTCGTTGGAGTCGCCAGAGGCGACAACCAGGTCAGGCTCGTAGGCGACGATGGCTTCGATGTTGGGGTCGAAGCCCGACAAATCGGTGACCGGGGCTTCTTCGGGCGTCGTTGAGAAGGAGTCGACAGCGACAACCTGGTCACCAGCGCCGATGGCGAAAAGCACCTCGGTCGCGCTGGGCGAGATCGAGACGATGCTCTCCGGCTTGGCTTCAAGGACGGTTTCGCCAGCGTCGGACTCGATAGTGACGGGGTATTCGCCACTCATCGCCTCACCAGTTTCTTCGGCGGCGTCGCCTTCAGCAACCTCTTCGCCCTCGGAGCGGTCGATGGTGTCTTGCTCTTCGATGCTTGCGCAGGCCGAAAGGCCAACAATGAGCGCCAGCGGGCGGCCCATGTGCGTAGTTTCACGTTAGATCTCCTAGTCGTCGAGGTGGATTTGCTCGAACGACGGGATCCTGGTGTCGATCGAACCAGCCCTTGTCCTCGAGGGTTCGCGGTTCAGATCACGCTGAAGTTCGACCGGACTGATCCATCCTGGGATGGCTTTACCGTTGCGGGACAGTGCCGGACTCTCACCGGACTTCGACTTTCACCGTGCGCGGTCAGCCTACCTGGTCCAAGGCATATGCCAACCGACTCAGTCCTTCGGAATTGGGCACCGCGACCCGGAATACGCCTGGCATCCCGAAGCTGGTGCAATCCCGGACCACAATTCCGTATGGCGCCAGTTCGGTCCGCAAGTCCGTGCCGCTGACCAATACCCACGGGGCATCGCCGGCCCGGACAGTCAGCCCATGATCCACGAACAGCCGCCTCAACTCGCCGCGGAGAATGGCGATCTGCATCGCCAAACCAGGCAAATCAGCATGTTCCAACAGATCCGGCAACACCGCGAGCGCCAACGTGCTGACCGACCAATGCGGCTGGTGCTGACGCAGTCTGGCCGGGTCAAATCCCTCCGGCGCGATGACATACCCCAGGCGCAGGCCGGGGCAGGCGAACGTCTTGGTCAGCGAGCCCACCGTCATCTCAGGCCGACCAGCGCTCCACGCCCCGGTGGCCAGCGCAAAGAATGCTTCGTCCCAGACATCTGCGCGGTTTCTGGGACCAGCTAAAACGCCGGTCGGGCTGTGAGGGTTGCTCCTCCAGATCGGTCCGCGCACGCCTGGGCGACGCGGGTGTAGCCCAAACTCGGGCTCACGGGCCACGGTGCCGCCAATCTCGGTCGCGACGATGTGGATAGCCTCGCTGCCGCCATTGGTCAGGATCAGCCGCTCAGCGTCCACCCCGATGACCTCCGCCAACATGCGCTCCGCCCGCCGCGCATCTGGATAATGCCCGATGGCGTCGAGGTGACGACTCACCAGTTCATCGAATTGCGGGGGAAACGGGTTGAGGTTTTGGGACAGGTCCAGCACAGACTGAGGATCAAGCCCCAGCGCAGCCGCGATGGCTGGGCCATCTCCGCCGTGAGCACCTGGGGGTGGCAGGTTTATTGAGGTCACTTGACTATCGAACCACCCCTCAGTGGCTATCGCTGACGCAAAATTCGTTGCGCTCGGGGTCCAGCAGCGTCGTCCAGGTGATGCCCCACTCGTCGTGGGTGGAGTGCACGCTGGCGCCCAACTCAACCAATCGCGCAACCTCGGCCTCACGGTCGTCGGCGGAGAGGTCCAGGTGCAGGCGATTCTTAACGGCCTTGCCCTCAGGGACCTGTATGAAAATCATGGCTGGCTCGCCCTTGGGCCCGATCACGGCAACGAACTCACCCGCCTTAGGCTCAGCAGCGAACTCGTAACTCAAAGCCCTTGCCCAAAAGTTGCCGCTGGCTGCGCGTGGGCCGCGTCGACCGTGATGGCGCCAAGAGAGAGACTAATACCTCCATCGTGGCCAGAATGTGTGCGCTTGTCGAGGTCTGTCAATCACTCTTCCGGATCGCCGTGATGATAGATGGAATTGCCCCCAGGCCGTTGACCACCACATACGAGGTCACAGCCCCCACAGCGGGCAAGACTGCCAACTCAGCCGACAGGCCAAAGAGCATCGTCGTCAGCACCAAGATCATCAGCGGCAGCGGGACGACCGCGACACTAACAGCGGCCGCGATCGTCGGAACAGCGACAACCAGGGGGATTGAGGGGATGAGCGAATTCACCGCGATGCCAGTGATAGCACCCATAAAGAGCAACGGAAAGACCGGGCCGCCAAAAAACCCCACTTCATCGACAGCGCAAAGACCAGGGTTTTCGCCATAAGGACAACCGCCAAGTAGCCCAGACCAACGGTGGCCGTTTGAGCCAGGATCGGCTCCAGTTGGCCCCGACCGCTGAACATGGTGACGGGCAGGGCAAATCCACCGCTGCAATCACGCACCCGGCAACTGTGGACCGCACCACTGAATTCTTGAATTTTTCGCGCACTACGCCGGCTAATTGCAAGCTGAGGACCGCGATAATTCCCATGAACGCGCCTAAAACACCAAGGCCAATAGCGATGGGGATCCACGTAACTTCCAGACTTGCTTCCGCTAAGTCATAGACATTGAGGAACGGGGAGCCCGCGAAGGAAACAGCACTGTCAGAGCGACTGTCGCGGCGACCAGGCCAGGAATCAGGCGCTTATGGCTAAAGGCCCAACGCTCGTGATGCGCTTCTAGAGCCATGATCGGGCCCGCGTAGGGTGGTCGCCAAACCACCAAATACGGATGAGATTCCGGCAAACGTCAGATCCTTTGTCATCTCCTGATCGCCGCCGACTTTTTCCGATACCCCAGTGCCGATGCCTGCACCGAGCGTGCCTAGCGGAGCCTCCGGACCGGCGGAGCCACCCCCGATCATGCTGACCATTCCGATGGCTGCGAACCGAGCAGCGTGCTGGGGCCGCACTTCTCCTTCGATCATTTCGTCGACGAAGTTCGGGTCCACACCCTCCAGTTGCCAGATCTTGCGCAACCAGCCGACCAGGAACGAGGCGACCACCACGATCGCCACGGCTGTGAGCGACCCGCTGAACCAGCCGAGTGGGGTTTGCTCTTCACCCCAAATGAAGGTGTGCATCAAACTTTCGACGCCGAGAAACACCAACACCCCAATGGCAGAGAACGCTCCCACCAGCGCGGAAAGCAGGACGAGACGGCCAAAGCCTGCATCACGGGCAAAAGTGGTTGTGGTCATAGCCGAAATCTAGTCTCAGCGGATGTATCAGCCAAAGGCATGACAAGTCCTGACTTGCACAACAAGCCCGGGCGCAACCAGCGCCGATGACAAAGGAGTGCATCATGCCCGTACGCCCGAACTACTACAAGCACAACAACAAGAAGTACTTCCGCAACGCAGCGGAGAACGTCCTCCTCGGAAGCTTCGGGGAAAAGAAGTCGCCAGTCGGTGGACGCAACTACCTTTCAGTCGAGGGCCAGGTGCCGAGCCACATTCTGGACAACTACGCACGGAAGGTGACGACCGTTAAGGAGAACTGGCAGGCGGCAACGCAAGTAGACCTTGGCTCGTCGTCCGTGGCTGGTTTCGATGTGGCCGGCTCCAGCCTGAGCGCATCGCGGCAAACGTCATTCTCGCTGAGCGACCTGCGCTCCGCCGATGTTGAGTTGGTGAAGTTTGTGCTCGACGAAGGCGACGTCAAGCGCGTTCTCAACCAGAACTACACGCGGGCTCGCACTGCCATGAGCAACGAAGGCAACGACGCCCGCATCGCAACATCTGTCTGGATTGCGATGAGCGCGACGCTGGCGCGGGACTTCAGTGTTGGCGCTGAATTGGAGATGTCGGCCAGCGCGGATGGCATCAAGATCACGTCCTACGTCGAGGCTGACGGAAAGGCAAGGAAGCCTCATGATCGCCCGCCGGGTGAAGAACGTCATCACCCTGAGCCAGGGGACGACTTTCGCCTACGGCATGCACAAGGTCAAGACCTGGGAGCAGTCACGCCGTCGTGGTCGGGTTATGGACCTTGAAGACGACTACCAGGGCATGGGCTGAATTACCTACTGCAGCACTTAGTCTGGCGGGTGGAGCCGGCCCTGTTGGGCTCCACCCGCCAGACTTTCCCGTGAGGAGACGCTGCAGATGACCCAGCCCGACCTCCACTGTGGAGCCAGGCCCTGATGGCAGCGTCGGTGCACGAAGACCGCAAGACCCGTCGGGGGGCGGATCGCCGGGCCCAGTCCTGGGCGCGCTTGCTCAAGGAATGACCCACGGTGAAGTCGCTCGCGGCTCCCTCACCAGCATCAAAGCGTTGCCTGGGTGGGTCACCTTGGACATTGAACGGCCCAAGACTGAGCTCTGGACTACAACGCAGCAAACCGGCAAGACCATCGCTGGTGGCCCATTGGAAGCCGACGAAATCGAACGGGCACTGGCCTTGGGCATCAGGCCCAATCGTGCTGAGGTCTTTGCCTCATACCTCACCGGCACAGGCCTTCGAGAACTCTACGAACTACTCGATCAAGGCTCCTACCGGGTGCATCGGCCCGAAGAAGCAGCACTTCTCGTCATTGCTTGGTTATTGCGCGAGAAGGATCGCACCAATGCCTTGGACATCCTGGAGCAGATCACCCCGTATGCGGCTCGCCTTCGGTTTATGCCTCGCGTCGCCAGCGCGCTATTTGCCACCAGGGGTTGTGGCCCGGCACACAACGGGCGACATCATCGCGTTTCTTGACGGCATCGGCACCAGCGAGCGCATCGAAACCCAACGCGAAGCCCTGTGCGTCTGGCTGCCGCTGAGAGACGAGTTCCTGGCCCTGTGGCTCAGCCTGCGGACCGCCACCGGCGATGACCTCACCAGTAGCGAAGCCACCAGCAAGACCCTGTCATGGAGCGCCGAGCAGGTTGAAGAAGCACACCGTGTCCTGCGCCGGTATGACGCTGCGTTGCGTCAGCACCCACGGTGCAACAAGCCGCATCACGAGGGCAGCAACCTGCGTCTCTTGGTTGATGCCACCCGCAAACGCCTACTGAATCAACTCGATCCCAGCAGTTTCGGCTGGGCCCGGTGGCAGCGCGTGACCTGATCAAGAAGTCAGGGCGTCCTGGCGATAAGGCCCACACCACGCTGCGCCTCCAGCAAGCCCGAGTTGCTGCCATGCCCTCGCCGCCCTACTCGCCGCTGTTGCACAACATCGCCTATCGCAGCATCGGGCCGATGAAGGCTTGCTCCATCCTGAGCAGCTCACACATCCGGTCAGTGAGGCCGAGGCCGAGCAACTCCACCTCTCCGCTGGAAGTCCGCTCAGTAGCAAGATCACCCGTCTGATCCACCGTGCTCAAGCTGGTTCAATAGCCGATCTGGTCGCTCAGGGCGTGGTGTCGTCGCCGTGGCTTCGCGAGAAAAGGCTGACCGCCAGGATGACGCCTTGGGCCTGGCTCGACGAGTGAGCGCGCTGGCGATCGATTCGTTCCCGGGCAGCCCGTTGCCAAACCTCATCGTGCACGATCTGTCCGCGCTCTTTCAGGCTGGCGGTTGGCGACTGCCCCTGGTCGAAGAGCCCTCCCCGCATGACTTCGAGGAAGTTTCGGTGAGCGCTTCGTGGCCGCTGCTCAAAGCGCGGAGACCTTGCTGAACGGGACGCTGTACGAACGATACTTCGACCTCGACTACGCGGCCGTTTGCTTACTCCGTGGGAGACCCCGAGAGCCACCTTGCTCGGGCGAAAGCCGGCGACCGCAGGAGCGATTTTCGGCCAACTTTGCCTGAGTCGCGCCGGGCTGAAATCGGTCGACTCGGTCCATGACAGTCGGCGCGTCATCGAAGTCAGCCAGCAGTTCACCACGCACAATCTCGCCATCCTGCTCGACGCTGGCGTGCACCCGCAGACCCCCTGGTTTGAACTGGCGCTATCTGCCGGGCAGACCACGGCTGAACTGCTGCTTCGCGTCCCAAGATCGCCCAATCCGCAAACCACACTGCGCAATGCCGGGTATGCGTGGCGCCAGGCGCTGTTCTTCCTCAAGTGCGCCGGGGAAGAGCGAGCGCCTGAGTTCATGACGCGCCTCAAGCCAGCGAAAGTGCGTCAGATTGGCCGCTCAGCGAGGTGCTCGATGGACTTAATTTTGTCGTGCACAGAGGGCGATTTGCGCCAACCGACAGTGCGGCTTCTTTCCGCAGGTTGGAGGGCTGGAGCAGCCATCCACATGGGGCCATCGGGTCCGCCTCACCCCCGCATACGTGATGCAAGCCAGGCCATTTACGCCACAACCGAGTTTCTTTAATCGCCGAAGCTATGGATAGGCTCCCCTTACCTACTAAAGGATGGAGCCATTCATGGCCTTGCAGAACCGTGGACGCGCATCGATGGCTACCGCCGCCGTCGCCTCACTGATGTTCCTCGCCGCTTGCGGCTCTGACGACTCGAGCGACTCTGGGGAAGCCGCCGACAGCAGCGCCGATGCAGGCGCCGCAACCGTCACGATTACCGACTCGCAGGGACGCGATGTCGAGATCCCCACCAACCCCGAAGTTGTTGTCGCTACGGACTGGACAGCAATCCGCACGCTGAACGACTTGGGCGTTGAGGTCGATGCCACACCAGCCTCCATTGCTGGGCTGCCGGATGACCTCGCCGTTTACGAGGATGGCAATATCCCAACCGTCGGCGATGTCTTCGAGCCTGACTACGAGGCAATCGCCGCGATGGAGCCCGACCTCGTTGTCGTCGGCTCGCGCAGTGGCACCCCCGAGGTCGTCGCCGAGTTTGAGCGCTTCGCTCCGGCCGTGATCGACATGTCGGTTCGCACCGAGGACCCGGCTGAGTTTGTGCCCGACACCCGTGAGCGTGTTGAGCAGTTTGGTGAGATCTTTGGCCTTAAGGCCGAAGCCGACGAACTGATGACCGGCGTTGAAGACCAGATTGAGGCGCTCAACGCCGAGATCACCGAGAGCGGCGACAACGCCATGTTCGTCCAGGTTTCCGACGGCTCCGTTGGCGCCTACGGCCCCGGCTCACGCTTCGGCCTGGTCTACTCGGTCTTCGGCTACGAGCCGACCGATGCACCCGTCGATGACGAGGGCAGCCACGGTCAGGAGATCAGCCAGGAGTTCTTCGTTGAGTACAACCCCGATGCCCTCCTGGTGCTTGACCGTGCCAAGACCGTCGGTGAAGACCAGACTCCCGCGCTCGACATCTTGACCGACGGCCTGGCCGACAGCACCAACGCCGCGCAGGACGACCGCATGGTTGAGGTGGACGGCTTCTCTTGGTACCTCGCCGCCAACGCACCAAGCTCGCTGCAGGCGATGATCGACGACGTCGTCGCCAGTCAGGGCTAAGCATCTATGACGTTGACTCGCGCGCCTGAGCAGTCCGCGCAACCACGAGCAGGTTCCAGTTTCTACCGCTGGGGCCTGCTCTTGGCCGTCCTTGCCCTTGGCCTGGGCGCGTATCTCTCGCTCGGGGTCGGCGTCGTGCACATCCCGCTGTCAGCCATGTTTTCCCCTGATGAAGATCAGTGGGAGATCATCTCTCGCTCTCGACTGCCGCGGACGGCAGCGATCTTGCTGGCTGGCTCGTCGATGGCGGTCGCTGGCTTGATCATGCAGCGCATCACGCAGAACCGCTTCGTTTCACCGTCGACTTCAGGCACCACCGAGGCTGCGATCTTTGGCATCTTGCTGGCCACCTTGTTTGTCCCCGGGCCCTCGCTGACCACCAAAATGATGATCGCCATCGTCACATCGATCATCGGCTCCGTTATCTTTTTGCAGATCCTGCAGCAGATGCGGCACCGCGACCCACTCGTGGTGGCCCTGCTCGGCATCATGTACGGCAGCGTGATCAGCGCCATCACCGTCGCGGTCGGCTATCGGCTGGACCTGGTGCAGCTGCTCGATATCTGGACGACGGGCTCGTTCGCCTCCATAATGTCCGGCCAATACGAGCCGCTGTATATCGTGCTGTTTGCCCTGATCGCGGGCTTCTTTTTGCCGATCGCTTCACCGTGGTGGGGATGGGCCGCGATGTGTCAACCAGCCTTGGCGTCAACTACACGTTCGTGCTTTACACCGGGCTGATCGTCATCTCGATCATGTCTGCCTCGGTCGTGGTTGTCGTTGGAGCGATCCCCTTCTTAGGCCTCATCGTGCCCAACGTGGTCGCGCTGATGATGGGGGACCACGTCCGTCGCGTGCTGCCGGTCACCGCAGTGGCCGGAGCAGGGTTTGTCCTGATTTGTGACATCATCGGCCGCTGGATCATCGCGCCTTATGAGATCCCAGTGGCAACGATTGCTGGCGTCGTTGGCGCTGGCTTCTTTGTCTGGCTCATCGTTCGACACGGCAAGGGGCTTCGGCATGACCGCCGTTCAAGACCACGCCACCACTGGCCACACCATCTCGGCCAACGGGGCATCTCCGGCAGAGAAGGCTAAAGACCGTCGCGTCCTGGCCATCCTCATTGGGCTCGCCGTGCTCGGATTGCTGGCCATCACCGCATACCTCACGTATGGCGTGCAGGGCAGTTGGTCGTATGCGCTCAGCCTGCGCTCGCGCCAGGTCGGGTCACTGATCGTGGTGGGCATCGCCATTGGGGCCTCCAGCCTGGTGTTTCAAACCATCGCCGGCAGCCGCATCCTGACCCCTGGCGTGATGGGTTTTGATGCGGTTTATGTGCTGATCCAGACGATGATCGTTAGCCTCTTTGGGGCGAGCACGTTGCAGTTGTTGGGCGTGATGGAGCGGTTTGCGCTCAACACGTTTGCGCTGATGATCTTTGGTTTGCTGCTGTTTCGTTTTTCTTTCGCTCCAACAGCCGCAACCTCTTTGTGGTGGTGCTGGTCGGCATCGTGCTCGGCTCGCTTTTTGCCTCTCTCAGCACACTGACCTCTCGACTCCTCAGCCCCGATGACTTCTTGACATTGCAGACGGTGCTCTTCGCCAGCTTCACGACGGTTGACCCGGTGCTACTGGGGTGACCGGGGCGGCCACTGCGTTTGGGCTGCTGGCGCTGTGGCCGCAACTGCGCAAACTGGATGTTGTCGATTTGGGCCACGACGGCTGTGTTGCTCTCGGTGTCGACTACCACCGCACGGTTCGCACCACGTTGGTCATCGTGACGCTGCTGGTGGCAGCCTCGACGGCTCTCGTCGGGCCGATGATCTTCCTGGGACTCATCGTGGCCAACCTGGCCCGGCAAGCACTCCCGACGCACCGGCATACCTCGTTGGTTGTGGCCAGCGCACTCATCGGCCTGCTCTTCACGGTCGGTGGCCAATTCCTCGTCACGCACGTCTTTGACCTGCAAACCCCGATCAGCGTGGTCATCAACCTCGTTGGCGGACTCTATTTCATTGTTCTTCTCTTGAGGACTGATCGACTGTGATTTTCCTACATGCCGTCTCGCACGCCTATGGGGCCACGACGGTCCTCGATGGGGTCGATCTGAGCATCCCGCGGGGCAAATTAACTGCCCTGGTGGGGCCAAATGGCGCTGGCAAGTCGACGTTGCTGTCGGCAATGGCGCGGCTGCTCAAGCCGGACACCGGTCAGGTGATGGTCGGCGACCTCGACGTGCTGAGCGCTAAGCCCGCTCAGATGGCCAAAAATGGGGGTGCTCAAGCAACTCAACCAGCTCAGCGCCCGGCTGACGGTGATCGACCTGGTGCGCTTTGGCCGATTCCCGCACTGTCAGGGGCACCTACAGGCCGAAGATCACCGCATCGTCGAGCAGGCGATGGACTATGTCGACCTGCAGGAATTCCGCGATCGCTTCTTGGATCAGCTCTCCGGCGGGCAGCGTCAGCGTGCGCTGATTGCGATGGTGTTGGCGCAAGACACCGAATACATCCTGCTCGATGAGCCGCTCAACAACCTCGACATGCGGCACGGGGTAGCCATGATGCAGTTGTTGCGCCAGGCCGCCGATGACCTGGGCCGCACCATCGTCGTCGTGCTGCACGACATCAACTTTGCTTCCGCGTGGACCGACTATTTGGTAGGTATGCGGGATGGCAGCGTTGTCGCTCAAGGCACGCCCGAGCAGATCGTCCAGCGTGAACCGCTGCGCGAGATTTTCGGCCTCGACATGCAGGTCGTCGATGTGGCCGGTCGCAAGATTGGCATGTATTGGCACCCAGAGTTGATCGGCGCTGAGAGGCCAACGCAGGCTGCTGCGGTCTAGCCGCCCCGCCCCTGCCCACGGCCCCCTCACAAAAACGCGAATCGCATGTTTGCGCTCTGGTCGCATGTTCTAACGCGCGCTCAGAGCAACAAAGCGCGAATCGCACTTGTGTCTTTGGCGACACGTCGCGTCCGGGAAGACCTCGGCCAGCGCCTCGGGTGAAACGTAACTTAGAGATATGAGCCACGCGAGCCACTCCACCATCGAACGCCACTGCGACGTCGCCATCATTGGCGGCTCGGCTGCCGGACTTGCCGCAGCCCTCCAGCTCGGCCGTCTGCGCAGGTCGGTCATCGTCATCGATAGTGGCGAGCCGCGCAACGAACCGGCCGAGCACCTGCGCAGCTTCCTTGGCTACGAGGGCAAGGCCCCCGGCGACTTGCTGGCCGTCGGGCGCGATGAAGTGCGCAGTTATGGCGGCGAGATCCTGACCGGCCACGTTGAGACCGTCACCAAGGGTGATGACGGCAAGTTTGTTGTGCACCTCTCCGGGGGCAACTCCGTCGTAGCCCGCCGAGTGATCGCTGCCACCGGTCTGGCCGACCACCTCCCCGACATACCGGGTATGCGGGAGCAGGGGGCGCGGCGTCATTCACTGCCCGTTCTGTCACGGCTATGAGGCTCGCGACCAGGACATTGTTGTGCTCATCACTAGCCCGATGGTTCTGAACGCAGCCAGCCTATTCACTGCGCTGACCAACAAGTTGACCTTGGTGCTGCATGCCGAAGTTAGCGCGGATGAGCCCGGTTTAGATCGGCTTCGGGCAGCCGGTGTCAGCGTGATTGACGCCAAAATGACCTCGGTGAACAGCGATGTTAGCGATGCCGTGACCTCGGTCGATCTCGACAATGGGCAGCAGCTGCCGGCCCAGACCGTCGTCATTGGACCGACGGTCTCAGCGAACGTCGCGCCGTTTGTCGACCTCGGGTTGGAAGCGAGCGAGCACCCATGCGGCCTGGGCACCTTCATCCCGGTGGAGATGACCGGCGAAACGCCAATCCCGGGCTCTTTGCCGCTGGCAGCCTGACGAACCCAGGCTTCCAGGTGCTGCCCTCAGCCGCGCATGGCAGCCAGGTCGGTGCCTACGTCAGTTTCACCTTGGTCGATGAGGACATTGAGCAGGCGTCCAACGTCTCAGGCAATGCGTCCGATTGGGACAACCGCTACAGCAGCCAAGAGCGGGTTTGGAGTGGCAACCCCAACGGCAGCGTTGTCGCCGAAACTCAAGGCCTCGCTCCAGGCACGGCACTCGAGATCGGCGCCGGCGAAGGTGCTGACTCCATCTGGCTGGCCGAGCGCGGCTGGAGCGTCACGACCAACGACATCTCGCAGGTGAGCTTGATCGAGCCATGGCCGAGGCCAACCGTCGAGGGTTGACCCTGATCCCTTTGCGAGCCGACATCAACGACGCCGACCCCATCGACGGTCGAACCTTTGACCTGGTCAGCCTGGCCTACGCCTCGTTCCCGAAAACGCCGGACGGCCGGGGTCTGACCAACGTGTTGAGCGCGGTGAAGGTCGGCGGCACCGTGCTGCTAGTAGGGCACGATCTGACCCCGATGATGGATGCTGCCCCGGGTGAGGCTCGTCCCTTTGACCATCGCGCCTACGTTCAGCCGGCCGACGTGGCTGAGATCTTGGCAACCTCAGACGACTGGGAAGTGCTGGTCAACGAGTTGCGCCCCGGCCGAGCGGCCACATTCACACCGGCAAGCACCATCACGTCGACGACGTCATCGTCCGCGCTCGTCGCCTTCGCTGATGAGGCGTTCCCTGCGCGTGAGCCTGTTTTCCAGAGCTCACGGGCCGGATTTTGCCTCATCGAGACGGGCTGGCGGGTCTAAACCTCGCCGGTCTCGGCCTGCTTGCGGCGAATCAGCGTGGCAGCGTCCACCAACGAAAGCCCTGGCACGTTCTCCCGCAGCAGCCGGATGGCCTCAACGTCGCGCCTCTTGGTGAACATCTCTGGGCCCATCTCGTTAGCGATGAACTCGCGGGCATCATCAATGCGCTCGACATTGCTGCGGGTGTCAAATAAAGAAGCCGTCGAACATTGCTCTCCTCTGTGGCGCCAGGCTGTACCTACGCCATCGACGCTACTCCGCTGAGGAGCGGCCAGGCAGCAATGAGGTGCCCAAACCTTCTCGGCCCCTCATTAGTGTTGCGCTAGCTCGGTGGTTGCCGCGGGCCGGGTAACCATCCGACTGGGCGAACTGCAGACCAGCGATGACCTCATCGAGCGGCGGGCGGCCGAACGGCATGGTTGCGACGGCGCTCCAGAACAGCGAACCGTCGCTGTCTAGGATGAACATGCCAGGCTCGGAGAACACCTCGGGCTCGCCGTCCTTGATCGAGTGCGAGATAAACAGCCCCCATTCGCGAGCGTCAGCCTCGGTCAGACCATGGGCCACCGAGAGCTTGTCGAGCTTCCACTCTTCGCTGACCGACGCGCTTCGGGCTTCGTCTTCCATGCTGATAGCGACGACCCGGCCAACGCCAGCCTCAGCCAAGTCATCGAGGCGACGGTTGATCTCGCCAAGCTGCTTGCGGCATACCGGGCAGTGCAGTCCGCGGTAGAACACGACCATCGTGAAGCGGCCATCGGCACCGGTCCCGAGGTTCAGGTCGGTGGTGCTACCGCCGCCGTTGAGGGGCAGGTCGAGTGCGGGCACTTGCTGCGTGGGGACCAATGTCATGTCGGGCCAACGGGTTCAGACATTCCCGCTCGCAACTATTCACACTCAACGTTCAGGATCACCAATCCCAATCCGCTCCAAAGCGTCATAGATCAACGCCCAGAATCTATCCTTCTCGATACTGAGGGCAGCAGAGGTGAGGCAGTCCGCCGGTGCGGGTGTGCGCAGGTCAGCCACGGTCATACCCAAGGTATGCGTGCCGCTGGTTTCGATCTGAATCGGCATCGGCGTCGCGGGCACGACGCTGGGGTCGATGACATGGGCCACCGCACAGGGTCATGCACGGGAGGAGTCGAAACCCTGCGCATCGCGATAAGTCTGGCCAAAGAACACCAGCAGTTCGCCGACAAAGCGGGCCGGGGCCGTGTCGATCTCTGCGATCGCCCGCGCCACATCAGGGGTCGCAGGTGCCTGGTGGGTGGCATCAAGGCCGACCATCACCACTGGCCAGCCAGCGGTGAAGACAATGTGCGCCGCCTCGGGGTCGATCACGATGTTGAACTCGGCGACTGGGCTCCAGTTGCCCTCGTGCACGCCGCCACCCATCAGGACAACTTTCTTGACTCGCTCAATAATGCGGGGTTCTTTGCGGGCTGCGAGCGCGATGTTGGTCAGCCCACCGGTCGGCACCAACGTCACCGTGCCGCTCTCATGCGCCATCAGCGTGTCGATGATCAGGTCAACTGCGTGCCGGGCATCCAGCGCGATCACCGGTTCAGGCAGGTCAGGGCCATCGAGGCCGGTTTCGCCGTGGATGCTGGGCGCAATCTCGACCTCCCGCACCAGCGGCCGATCAGCACCCGCAGCAAACGGCACATCGGTGATACCGGCCACCCGCGCGATCGAGAGGGCATTGCGGGTGACCTTGGCAAGCGTTTGATTTCCCACGACCGTCGTCACCGCCAGCAATTCGATCTGCGGGCTGCCATGAGCTAGCAAAATCGCGACGGCATCATCATGGCCAGGGTCGCAATCCAGGATGATCTTTTCGCGGGCGCGGTCACTCACTGGGCACCACCGTTAGCGCTGGCCCACCGAACTCGGCTGCTGAGGAAAACTCCTCAAACGAGGTCGCTTCAAAGGCTGCATCCGCGATTGGGCGCCCATCCGCAGTCCACACCCATAGCCCGTCTAGCTCGACCGCCTCAGGCGGTGGGCCCGCGTCGAGATAGGTGGCAGCGGCGTCGAAGTCATAGCCGCACGCACGTTGGGCGGCCCGCTCCGATTCACCAACACAGAGCTGCTGCCATTGGCCAAAAGACCCGACGCCCGTGTTCATCGTCAAGATCACCATGTAACCGAATTCTCCATCCAGGATGTTGGCGCCGCTCACGAGCGACCCTTCCGGCAGTGCGGGCCAGACGTCCTCGCCCCCGCTGAAGTTGGCGTCATACTCGCGCAGACCTTGGCGAAGTTCCTCGCCTTCAACCGCATCCGTCTCAGCCGCGCAGCCTGCCAGTAACACGCTCGCCACGACAGCCGAAAACCCCCGGCAGACAGTCGACTTCGCGTGGCTCATGCAGCGACGCTACCCAGCCACTCCCGAAGGGTCAATGAGTCGCGCGCCGGTTCGTTCGCCCTGAAACGAGAGTCGAATGCCCCTAAGATCGAGGTATGCAGCCAGTGCCGTGGGTCATTCTTGTCACCGGCCCGCCCGGCTCCGGCAAGTCCAGTGTGGGGGCGGCGCTGGCCAGGCACCTGGGCGCCGCGCTTCTCGATCAAGACTCAATGACGAACCCCTCGTCGACGTCGTCGCGCGATCAATTGGCGCGACGTCTTATGACGATCCGGCGCTCTCGGCGCTAGTTCGCGAGGCACGCTACGAATGCGTCTTCTCAGCCGCCTTGGACTGCGTCCGGTCGGGGACCAACTCGGTGCTGATTGCCCCTTCACACAAGAGCGTCGCCACCTCGACACCTGGCAACAACTGGCCACCCGAATCAGTCAAGCCGGGGGGAAACCTGCCATGGCCTGGATCCGCATTGACGCGGATGAGTTGTCCCGCAGGCTCTCACGGCGGGGGGCGACAAGAGACGCTAACAAACTCGAAAATCTCCAGAACTACTTGGCAGGTCTCGATTTGGCGCCGCCGGTCGGGCCATTCGTCGAAGTCGACGCCCACAGCACGATAAAACAGCAGGTCAAAGACCTTGCACAGGAGTTAATCCAACTGCACTGAGCGCAGAAACGCTTCAAAATTCAGTTTGCATCAAGGGTTGACAACCTTGTCATTGCGCCTTCATAGTTGACTTATCGCTCAATGACAACGATGACATAGGAGGCTGACATGACGACAAATCGTCGCCGCGCGGTCCTTCGAGACGTCGCAGAGTTGGCTTCCGTGAGCATCAAGACCGCCTCGCGCGTGCTCAACGACGACCCAGCCGTCGCTGAGCCCACTCGAGCCGCTGTCGTCCGGGCGATGGAAGCCCTCGACTACCAGCCAGACCCGGCAGCACGGTCACTGCGAGCGGGCAAAGACCGGATGGTCGGCGTTGTCATCGATAGCGTCGGCGACGTCTTCTTTTCGCGAATGGTGGCCCGCATTGAGTCAGTGCTCAACGCCGCTGGATACCTCGCGCTGATTGCGTCCAGCAACCGCAACGAACAAGCCGAGCGCGATGTTGTTCAGGCCTTCGTGCAGCGCCGTTGCGCCGGCATCATCGTCGCGCCGATCACGCCGGCATCCCTGCATGGGTTAGGCCTGCGCGACACCCCCATCGTCTTTGTCGACCGAATCGGCGACCTGCCGCAGACTCCTCCGTCGTGTCCGACGACTACGGCTTCGGGTGGCGAGCCGCCGAACACTTGATCCGACACGGCCACCGACGCATTGCCCTGATCAGCGACACTCCGTCATTGGCAACGACCCGCCTGCGCCAGGATGGCTTCCGCGCAGCCATGACCGCCGGGAACTTACCTATCGACGAACGCCACATGCAAACAAACTGCGAAGAGCGCGGCGAGGTCTTGCGGGCGATCAACTACCTGTTGCACCTCGACCAACCACCGACCGCGCTGATCTCCACCAACACCCGACTTTCGCTCGGCGTTGTCCCCGCACTGCACCAATACCGGCGCACCGACGTCGGACTCATCTCGATCGGTGACTTCGACATGGCAGCCAGCCTGTCCCCGGGCGTCACCGTTATCGACCACTCGCCTGAGGCACTCGGCGAAGAGGCGTCCACCACGCTGCTGCGCCAATTGAGCCAGTCCGGCGCAGCGCCTCAGGAAACCCTTATCACGGTGCCAGCACAACTCATACCCAGAGGTTCAGGGAGGTCCTTATGGGCTCCTTGCAAGTCACGGACTCAACGAAGAGGACCCAGGAGAAAGTATGTCGACCACCACACAGCACTCCGTTGGAGCGCTCGCGCACACCCCACTGCGGGGTGACGTCTCGTGAGCATCGAACCGATCTATGAAGCCCGCAACATCGTGCGCAACTTCGGCTCTGTCCAGGCTCTTCAAGGCGCCAACTTCGACGTCCGCCCAGGTGAGGTCTCTGCGCTTATCGGAGACAACGGAGCAGGCAAGTCGACTTTGGTGCGGATCCTTGCCGGAGCCGACCAACCCAACAGTGGCGAGCTGTTCTTCCAAGGGCAGCCCATCAGCCTCGGCAACCCCACCGATGCCCGCAGCCGTGGCATCGAGACGGTGTTCCAGGACCTGGCGCTGGCCAACCACCTCGACCCCATCCAGAACATGTACCTCGGACGCGAGTTGATGAAGCCAGGCCTACTAGGCCGAATGGGCTTCATGCAGACGAGCGAAATGCGCGAAGTCGGCCGAGTTGCCTTCAACGACCTGGGTGCCACCGTCCGCAACTTCACCGGCCCGGTTGGCGGTATGTCAGGTGGTCAACGTCAGGCAATCGCCGTCGCCCGAGCAGCCGCCTGGGCCAAGAACGTGATCTTTCTTGATGAGCCGACCGCGGCTCTGGGAGTCGTCCAAACCAAGGGCGTGCTCGACCTCATTCGTCGGATCAAAGACAAGGGCATCGCCGTGGTGCTAATCAGCCACTCCATGCCGCACGTTCTCGAGGTCTCAGACCGCGTGCATGTGATGCGCCAAGGCAAGCGTGTCGCCGTCCTCAACTCCAAGGACACCAGCGTTGAAGAGCTTGTTGGTGCCATGACCGGTGCACTTGATGGGAAGGAAGCAGCATGAGTGTCGACACTCCCACAAAGCCGACCGCCCCGGCAGAGACGGCCCCGCGGCCCAACATGATGGCCCGAGTCGGCAGCGCTCTGGGCGCCCAGGCCATGCAGATCGTGTTGGTCTGGCTGGCCATCATCGCCATCTTTGCCGTGCTCAGCCCGGATGCCTTCTTTGACCCCAACAACTTCCGTAACATCGCCATCAGCGTCTCCATCTTGGCGGTGCTGGGTGTTGGCACCACCTTCATCATCATCACCGGCGGCATCGACCTCTCGATGGGCTCCGTGCTCGTCTTTAGCGGCGTCGTGTCCTCGATGGCGATGGGCAACGTCGGTGAAGGCCAAGGCTGGCTATCGGCCCTAGTCGGAATCATCGTCGCGCTGACCTCGGGTCTTGCCTGGGGAACACTCAATGGCTTCTTGGTCGCCAAGGCCAAAGTGCCCGCCATGATCGTGACCCTAGGAACCTTCGGCGCAGCCCTGGGTTTGGCCAAGTGCTCACCGGCGGCATCGACCGGCGCGACGTGCCCGACGTGTTGGTCGACACCGTTGGCTTCGGTGATGTCTTCGGCATCCCAACCTTGGTGATCGTCGCCAGCCTCATCGTCATCGCCGGCATCATCCTGCTCAAGCGCTCGCGCTTTGGCCTGCACACGGCAGCCGTCGGCTCCAATGCTGAGGCTTGCCGCCGAGTCGGCATCAACGTCGACCGGCAATTGATCAAGGTTTATGCCCTCGCCGGTGGTCTCGCCGGACTCGCCGGACTGCTCAACCTCACTTTCTTCCGCTCCACCACGATCGCGGGACACAGCCTCACCAACTTGGACGTCATCGCTGGCGTCGTCATTGGCGGGACCAGCCTCTTCGGAGGCATCGGCACGGTATTTGGCACGGTCATCGGCCTGCTGATCCCGGCCACTCTGCGCAACGGCTTCGTCATCCTGGGCGTCCAGCCCTACTGGCAGCAGGTCGTTGTGGGTGCGTTCTTGGTCGCCGCTGTTTACAGCGACCAGCTGCGCCGAGCCTCTAGCAGCCGTGGTGGCGGAGGCAGACCCAACCTGTTCCACCGTTTGTTTAACTCCAAGAGAAAGGACTCATAGATGCGTCCCCTGAAGGTAATTGCGCCCACTGCAGCAGCCGCACTCCTCGTCACGATGGCGGGTTGTGGCAGCAGCGACGACACCGAGACCGCATCCGCTAGCGGCGGCTCAAGCGACGTCAACTTGGCATTCATCCAAGGCGTCATCGGTGACAACTTCTACATCTCGATGGAGTGTGGCGTCCGCGCCGCAGCCGAAGAGAACGGCGTTGAGGTCAGCGTCCAAGGCCCCCAGAAATGGGACCCGGCCCTGCAGCAGCCCATCGTTTCCTCGGTTGTTGCCACCAACCCCGATGCCATCCTGATCGCCCCCAACGACGTCAGCGCCTTGCAGCGTCCGTTGGAAGAGGCCGCCAGCGACAGCGAAATCGTCCTGGTCGACACTACTGTTGAAGACCCCTCCATCGCAGCGTCTGAGATTGCCTCTGACAATGTCGGTGGCGGCGCCGCTGCCTTTGAGGCCATCCAAGAGTTGGCCCCCGAGGGCGGCAAGGTCTTGGTTATCGACAACCAGCCAGGCATCTCGACTTCCGATGACCGGGTGAAGGGCTTCGAAGAGGCCGTCGCCGAGGACTCCAACTTTGAGTATGTCGGCGTTGAGTATGCCCAGAACGCTCCAGCCACAGCCGCTGAGATTGTGACCTCCACGCTGCAGCGTGACCCCGACCTAGCCGCGATCTTTGCCACCAACATCTTCAGCGCTGAGGGTGCCGCCACCGGCATCGAGCAGGCTGGCGCCACCGGCGAAGTGCAGGTTGTGGGCTTCGACGCTGGCCCGGCCCAGGTTGAAGCTCTCGAAGACGGCACGGTGCAGGCCATCATCGCCCAGCAGCCCTACGACATCGGCTACCAGGGTGTCGAACAGGCATTGGCGGCCATCAACGGGGAAGCGACGGAGGCCAAGATCCAGACCGGCTTCTCGATCCTGACCGTTGACGACCTCGCCACGGATGAGGGCCAAGCAGCTCTGTACGCGTCTAGCTGCTAATCGCATACGAGTGGGGGTCATGCCTCGCCGGCCATGACTAGACATGGCCCCCACTCTGCGCTGCAGGTCTTGTGAGGAGACCCACGTGACTAATCTAGTCGCGGGTATCGACCTGGGCAGCACCGGAATCAAGGTGCTGGTCGCCGACGAACACGGCGCCGAGATCGTAGTCCGCCAAAACCCACTCCTGGCTCAACGGCCAATCGGGAGCCACCGAACTCAACGCCACCGATCTGGTGTCGACGGTGATCCAACTCTTTACCGAGATCACCGATCACCTCTCAACTCTTTCTGAGTATGCAGGCAAGCGCGTCCTCAGCATCGCTATCTCTGGGATGGGCGAGACAGGATTCGTCCTCGACTCAGCCGGAGACCCTCTCCTCCAAGGCATCGCCTGGTTCGATCCTCGTGGAGCCGCCGAAGTCGCAGCCCTCCCCGAAGCTATCCGTGCAGAGTTCGCCGGTCGTACCGGAGTCCCCTGGGGCGTCCAGGTCACTGCCGCCAAACTGCTCTTTTTAGCCAACCGTGGTCTGGAGTTGCAGGGCACTCGGTGGGCGAGCCTGCCGGAGTATCTTGCTTTCGCCCTCACCGGGCGCCTGGTCAGCGATGTCTCGCTCAGTGCCCGCACCGGGCTGATCGATCAAGACACCGGCCGCCCTTGGCCCGCCATGCTGGACCACCTCGGCGTCGACGAATCGTTCGTCCCCGAGATCGTCGCCGCAGGCACGCCACTAGGCACCACCGCGGAGGTTGGACTGCCTTGGGGCTTCCAGGCTGCAACGGTGTGCGTCGCCGGCCACGACCACCTGGTCTCAGCTGTTTCCGGGAGTTTGACCTCGGGCGATGGCTACCACGTGTCGCTCGGCACCGCCGAGGTGTTGCTCCGGTCATCGACAAGCCTTTGACCTTTGAGGTGCGCCAACGGCTAGGAGAGGCGCTCATCAACTGCGTGCCCCACGTCATACCGGGTCAATTCGTGTTGGTGGCTGGCGTCAAACGGGTCTCATCATGCGCCGCTGCCTGTCGCTCTTTGGGATCAATGACGCAGCCGCCCGCGACGCGCTCGACGTTGCCACGACCGCGTTGGGTGCCGATCTGGACCTCACGCCCGGCAGCGTTGAAGTCTCCGGCGCGCGCAATGACGACGGAGTGCTTGCCCTCACTATCCGAGGGGACGGCGTGCGCCCGGAGCACGTCTTCCGGGCCGCACTGCAGCACGGAAACGACGAGATCTTGCGGCTTATCGACATCCTCGACGCCGACATCCCCCTGCCACTGCCAGCCTGCTCACCGGCGGCTGGACCGGCATGTCTTCGGTTTGCGCTGCACGCCGCCAAGCCCTCCCGGGCATGCGCGTCTCCTCACGCAGCCAAGACACCGCGCAAGGCGCAGCCATGTTCGCTGCCCGCTTGCTCCCCACAACCACCCCCCAAACACCGGCCCAACCGGAGGAGACAAAAATGAACCAGCTCACCGCACCCGAGCGCCGAGGTATGACCTCGATCTGCACCCCAGAGGGGCAGATGTTGATCGTTGCCGCCGATCAGCGAAACGGCATGAAGGCTGTCATGAATGCGCCGGATGGCCCCTCCAGCATCTCGATCGAGCAGCTTCGCGAAGCCAAGCGCGACATGGTCCGGCACTTGGGCAACTTCGCTCCCGCCATCTTGCTTGACCCCGAGGTGCCGTTGCCCCACATTGTCGATGAGGGCATCCTGGGCCGCGACACCGCGCTGGTGGTCGGCATGGACTCCTCCGGGTTTGATGTCGTCGACGGCTTGCGCTTCACCAAGTTCGTGCCCGGCGTCACCCTCGCACGGTCCGCGACCTGGGCGGTTCCGTCGCCAAAATGCTTTGGTATGCACGCCCCGACCAACAAGACATCAACTCACGGCTGGCCGATGAGATCCGCGAACTGGTCCAGGCCTGCACCGACGAAGGTCTGCTGCTCATCGTCGAGATCTTGACCTATCAACTTGAGAGTGAAACAGCCGAGGAGTACGCCGCAAAGTTCCCGCAGTTAATTGCTGACTCTGCCGCGATGGCCGTCGAACTCGGCGCAAGGTCTTGAAGCTGCCTTACCCGGGCAGCGCCGAGGGTGCGCAGCAGTCACGAAGGCAGCCGCTGGTGTGCCGTGGGCTGTGTTGTCGGCTGGCGTTGACCACTCGACATTCATCGAGCAGGTGCGCATCGCAGTGGCCAATGGTGCAGCCGGTGCCATGGCCGGCCGGTCGCTCTGGAAGGACAGCCTGGCGATGACTAACGAAGGCCGCGAGGCTGGTCTGACCGGCAAGTCTCAGCCGCGCTTGGCTGAGTTGCGTGAGGCTGTCCTCGGGCGCTGAGCCCGTTGACCTACGCGACTGGATAGCTCAGTGACGTGTCAGCGGCTGATCCACGATCGGCCGCTGACACGACTGGCGTTCAACCAACACCGACGGCACGGTCTGAGCCTCAAAGGGCAGAGGTGGTGCCGCCGGTATGCCGCTGACGTTCGAGCAGTCGAGCGACGGCTTGCTGGGCAAGCAGGCGCGGCTGCTGATCGAGTGCGGTGATGGTGGGGCTCAGCGCATCGGCCAGGGGAAAATCGCTGAATGCCACGAGCGCCAACTGAAGGTCCGACACCTGCGCCGCGATGATCTGGTTTGCTCGTCCGTTAGAACTGATCAACGCGGTCGGCTGGTCCGGCAAAGCACGTAGTGAATCGATCGCCCGGGTGACGCCTCCGGGAGTGAAACCGGACATCACCGCATACTCCGGATTGGCCTCGATCCCGGCAGCACCAAGCACTTCGCGATAGCTGGCCAGCCGTGCGGCCGTTGTCGACACTTCCAGCGAATCACCCAGAAAAGCGATTTTGTGGTGCCCGTGGTCAAGTAGGTGTTGGGTCACGGTGATGGCACCGGCAGCGTCATCACTGGCCAGCGAATCACCCTCAATGCCCTCTGGTCGGCGGTCGATAAACACGATGGGAGTCGAGTTGGCCCAGCGCTGGAGATACCCGTGGTCATGGGAGACGGAAGCGAGGAGCAATCCGCTGAGTTGGCGCCCCATGAGTGCCTCTACGCGGCGGCGCTCTTGCTCAGGATCATCACCCGTGCCGGCGACAAAGGTCAGCATGCCATGCTCGGCTGCGCTTTGGTCGACTTGACACACGATGGAGGCAAAGAACGGATCCTCGATGTCCGGCACCACGATGCCAAGGACTGAGGAGTCACCCATCCGGAAGGCTCGCGCCAGGTCGTTGCGGACATACCCCAACTCCGCGATGGCTTGCATTACCCGGTCTCGAGTCTCCGGCGACACATTCTCTTCACCGTTGTGCACCCGCGAGACTGTCTTGACTGAGACGCCTGCGGCACGCGCAATGTCACTCATACTGGCCGCCATAGCGACCACATTACATGCGAGGCAGCGCCTCCCATGGAAGGTCTACCGGCAGGTATAACCACCATCAATGGGCAGGTGAGCGCCGGTGATCATCGATGCGCCAGCGCCGAGCAGGAAGATGACGGGAGCCGAGACTTCCTCTTGTGTGGCCCACCGACCAAGGGGCATCTGGTCCAGGAACGGACCAGCAATCTCGGGTCGGCCCCAGTAGAAGGCGGACATCTCGGTCATCACGACGGTGGGGTGCACGCTATTCACTCGAATGCCGTGCGGCCCTAACTCGAGTGCGCTCACGCGAGTGATGGAGTCGACGGCCGCTTGGACGCGCCGTAGGAGATGTGGCTGGGCAGCGCGACCAGAGAAGCCTGGCTGGAGACGTTGACGATCGAGCCACCTTGGCCCAGACGAACCATTGATTGGGATGCATACTTCGTGACCAGCATGGTGCCGCGAGCGTTGACGGCCATCACCTGATCGAAGATCGCCATATCGGTGTCCATGGGCGAGGCAATCTCGCCACCGAAGCCAGCACAGTTGACGACACCCCAGACATCCAGTCCCTGGAGAGCACCCTTCACTTCGTCTTCGACCGACACATCAAAATGCACTGGGGTCGCACCTGTCTCGTCCACCAAAGCCTGCAGCGACTCAGCCGTCCGACCGTGGGCTACGACATCCGCGCCCGCGGCAACAAGATCCCGCACGATGGCCGCACCAATACCCCCCGATGCTCCCGTGACCAGCACCTTTTTGCCCTCTAGACCGTGCATTTTTCGCTCCTCGAATGCAGTGAGTGCCCACCCGTCCAGACTGGCGAGTAGCAACCTTGTTCAGTGGATAGTGGCACATTTCTGGGTTTATGTCATCGGTGTCATGGCACTTATTGACAACGATGTCAGGCATGTCTATGTTTTGTCTAGGCTGATGCGCTGTCCGCGTCCCGCCCGCCTTGGCCTTAGCCTTTGTCTAAAAGCGAGCCCGCAAAAAGAGGAGCGTCAGTGGATCTGTCCGCAGCGAACGAAGGGCTACCGGCTCTTCATGGCATGGATGCCGCTTTGCTCGCGCCCACAAACTCCTCGCTCGGCCAGGCCGCTCTGTGCTCGGCATCGTCGGTGCTCCAGGAAGCGGCAAGTCAACCGTCTGCGATCAGATCGTTGCCGCGCTGGGGAACGACACCGTGATTGTCGGTATGGATGGGTTCCACCTAGCCAACGAAGTGCTCGACCAGCAGGGGTCCAGGGATCGCAAAGGGGCACCTGACACCTTTGATGTGGCGGGATATGCCGCCATGCTTGACCGCATCCGCGAGCGCCGCCAGGTTGTCTATGCGCCGCGGTTTGACCGCTCGCTTGAAGCTGCTGTCGCGGGGGCAACGCCGGTCTTGACTGAACTCGACCTGGTGATGACTGAGGGCAACTATTTGCTGCACGACGCATACGGGTGGGGGTCCGTGCAGAGTCGGCTTGATGAGGTGTGGTTCCTCGACACCCCGACCGATATCCGAGTCCAGCGGTTAATCGATCGCCGACTCGCGCACGGCCACGATCGCGCCTCCACCCTGGATTGGGTACATCAGGTCGATGAGGCCAATGCCGCCATCGTTGAGCGGGGGCGCGAGCGAGCGGACTTTATCCTCACGGTCGAGCAGGGCCCAAGCCTTTAGCCTTCCATCGCATTCGTGCCGTCGGACAGGATCGGGCTCAGCACGCCAAAGATGTTGTTGTCCGGGTCCAACAGGTAACCAAAGCGCCCCACACCTGGCATGTCCTCGAGTGGTAATGCCTCGACCCCGCCGTGCTTCAAGCCGCGGGCGAAGACCTCATCGACCTCATCTGTGCCCACCACAAAGTTGCAGCCAGTCACCGGGCCGCCAACCGCGGGCGATTCGCCCATTCGCTTCAGCAGCGCGCCGTTGATTCCCTGGCCAGGTTGATCGTCAGTGGCAGCGCCGTCTCCGGTATCGATCAACCAGTACTCCATGTCGCCCACCTGCGTGAAGGTCCAGCCGAGCACTTTTTCGTAGAACGCCATCACCTCGGTCGGGTTGCCAGCGTGAATTTCGAAGTGCGTCACCAAGTTGGACATAACTACTCCTCGCGAGAGGGGTGGGTCTTGCCCTCCAGTATGGCCAGGCTCTAGCACCCGGCACCAGGGTCGGGATAATCTGCGCTCATGGTTAGCCCCTCGGCAACAACGACTGTTGCCCGGTTCGTGCTGAGCCCCGGCGATCTGGCAATGCTTGCTGGCGGAGCAGCGGGGATGGCCAGTCTGATCTGCGCTGGGCTGCATGTGGCGCTCGTGCCGATGGGTGGCAGCGCGATGTTTGCGATGTCGCTGCCCATGCTTGCGCTAGCGCTGATCTGCTCTAGTTGCGGATGGCATTTTTTACGCGGCCAGCAATCGCGGATGGGTTTGGCCATGATGGCCGCCGTGGGGACCACGATGGTGGTGGTGCACCTGCAGATGGGCGGCAGCGGATCGGTCGGGGCGCCGGGCGGCACGATGGCCGGGATGGATCACTCCGCAGGCCTCATGGGTGTCGACTACATCGAGCCGATGATGTTGCTCGGGGCTGGGCTCGGTGGGGTGCAAGTCCTGTTAGTGCTGGTGATTGTGGCTGCGCGACGATATGGGCACCAGCTGGCTCACCCCATACTCGGGTCTGAGATCAGACCGCAGAGATCAGGTATGCCTCTAGCTGGTCTAGCGCGACGCCCACCTCCTGCTCGGCGCTGAGATCGAGCCGGCGCTGCTCCATCGCACCGGAAACATCGCCAGCGACGGTCTCGGCTTCACCGTTAGACCAGACCGTAATGGCTGCCTCTTTGCCGGAGCGCTCCAGGTCGATGATGACGCCAGTGGTGTCACCTTCGGTGGTTTCTTCGCGGTCGACCTTCAAACCCAGAGCAGTCCAGCGCTCGGAACGCTCGGACAGGTGGCTCTCTAGCCACTCTAGAGCGGGGTGGGTGCCGGGCCTCTGCTGGTCAGTCATCTGCCCATTGTTTCAAGAAATGAGGATTTGGCCTACCTCATACTGATCAGGCCGGTCACGACCCAGATCAACGCACCGGCTCCAAGGGCCCGACGGAAGGGCGCTTCACCACGGAAAAGCTCAAGCAAGGCCCAATAGATCAGCGCTGCTGTGGCGATGCTCTGAAAGATCACCCCGGGCATTCCATCAATGAATCGCGTCAAGACGGTTCCACCCGCCCAGACCAGGATCGGCCAGTTGGGGAACTGAGCGATGGTGAGATTGCCGGTTTCGCGTGAGCGGAAGAGCCAATCGAAGGCGCGGCGCCATCCTGGCTGATCAACGCGGCTAGTCATGGCAACACTTTAGAGGTGCACCTGCGTAACAGGTCTACGAGCCCTCCAACTTTGTCACCAGCCCTTTTGGGGCAGTCTGCCGATAGGAGTCTTCGAGGAGTTCAGCGATCTCTTGCCAGTCCGTGGCGTCGCTGATGTCGAGCGCGAGCCAGCCATAAGGCCCCCAATAGGCCGGCACCCAAAACCGATCGTCGCCCTCTAGAGCAAGGCGCTCTTGAGGGTCGGGTTTGATGATCACCGATTGGGGGTGCTGGATCCATTCACCGTCGATCTTTTGGGAGGCGCCATACATCGTGAAGATGTTCTTGGTGAAGAAGGCCGGCCGGCCATGACTCACCTTTGATCGGCCCCGGGGAGCTTGAGCGCAATCTCACGGACGCGCAGGTAGACCGGATCGTCATCGTCGAACATCTGCTCGTGCGGCATGACTTGAGCCTAGGGGTGGGTCCGCTTCACGGCTAGACCAATGCGGCGTTGCAACTCGTTGCGCACCGTGGGCCACTCGGAGTCGAGGATGGAAAACACCACGGTGTCGCGCAGTGACCCGTCAGCCAAGCGCTGGTGATTGCGCAGGATGCCGTCTTGCTTGGCGCCGAGACGGCTGATCGCTGTTCGGGACTGCTGGTTCATCCAGGCCGTCCGAAACTCGACAGCGATGCAACCCCACTGCTCAAAGGCCAAAGTTAACAACAGGAGTTTGCTTTCGGCGTTAGCGCCGGTGCGCTGAGCCGAGGCCGCGTTCCAGGTTGAGCCGATCTCCACCCGCAGGTTGTCCGGGTCGGCATTCATGAATGTCGTCATCCCGATGATCTGACCTGTCTGCGTCAGCCGCGCGGTATAGGGCAGCATGTTGCCCGCCGTTTGGAGGCCAAGGCGCCGGTCAATCTCGGCTCGCATGCCCTCTGGCCTGGGGATCGAGGTGTACCAAAGGTCCCAGAGGTCGCCGTCTTTCACTGCTTCGACCAGCCCGTCGTGATGGTCGTGCGACAACGGCTCAAGGGTGACGATGTCGCCCGTCAGCGTGGACGGCTCAAGAAAACTCACGTGCTCACTGTATGGCTTCCGCTGTGACCCTGGATCGAGGCCAGCGACTGCTGGCGATGAGGCGAAATGAGCCACATGAGGCCCGCAAAACATGCACATGTGTCCCAAAAGGCCGCATCACAAAACCAAACTACGCGCTGGACTCGCGGATAAACGTGGGCTCGGCTGTCGTCGATCGGGCTGGGTCATAGCGGTAGCCGAGTCCACCGAAGTCACGCAGCCCCCGCACCGAACGCACCCGATTGCGCACACCCCACGCAGCCATGGCGCCTCGGGCTCGCTTGGCGAAGAAGCTGATGACCTTGTATTCGCCGCTTGAGTAGTCCATGAAGCGCGGAGTGATCAGTTGGGTATCGAGTTGACCTGGTCGGACGGACTTGAAGTACTCATTGGAGGCAAGGTTGATGACCGCATCAGGACCCGGTGACTCCGCCAGATCTGATCGCAACTGATTGGTGATTTGGTCGCCCCAATAGTCATAGAGGCTGGAACCCCGCTCAGTAGTGACGCTGGAGCTCATCTCGAGCCGGTACGGCATCATCAGGTCAAGCGGCCGCAGCACTCCATAGAGGCCGCTGAGGATCCGCACCGTCTTTTGGGCTTCGGTGAAATCGCGCTCGCCGAACTCCTTGGGTTGCATCCCGATGTAGGTGTCTCCCGCGAAGGCCAACACCGCTGGGCGGGCATTTTTGCGCGTGAATGGAGTCGTGAAGTCCTGAAAGCGCTGCACGTTGGTCAACGCCAGGTCCTCGCTGATCGACATCATCTCCGAGAGGTCGGCAGGAGTTTTCTCAGCATGACCTCGACCAAGTCACTGGCCTCTTCAAGCATCCGAGGTTGCGTGTGCTTTTGGTCGCCAGGGGCGAGTCGTAGTCAAGGGACTTGGCGGGCGAGAGGAGATACAACACACCTCTGTTGTACCTGCTCACGCCACGGCTTCACCACTCAGGGCTCCTATCCGCTTCGCGATGAGTCGAAATGGGGCACATGAGCCCTGCAAAACATGCACATGTGTCTCAAAAGGCCCCATCGCCGAACTAGCCAGTCTCGTTTGGGGAGACCGCCAGCTGCTGGAGCTTCCTTAGTAGGCGAGGAACTCCGCATAACGCTCTTCGAGCCGATCAACACTTGGGCGGGCCTTGCGCACTGTTGGGATGACCGCAAGTGAAGTGTTGTGGACCCCCTGAATTCCACCTTTCAGCATCCAGCCATCCACTTCCTCTAGGACGTCGGGGCGGACGTGCAATGAGTAGTCGGGGCGAACGCCAATGATCTTGTTGTCGAAAGCCGCGTGGTGGATCTTGCAGAGCGTCAACCCGTTCGGGACGATTGGCAACCCGTTCGGATGCGAGTCGGGAAGTATGTGCGCTGCGTCCAACAACTCAGGGTGCTTGAGCCGACAGATGGCGCATTTCGTCGTATACGCCAATAAGACCTGGCTCCGGAAAACTCTTTGATGGAGGCGCTGCTTTGTCTCTCGCATGGCATAGGCCCGCTGCGCCTCATCCATCACGAACCCAGGGGCCATTAACAGTCGCTGCGTTTCGTCCAGGGCCAACGTGAACTCGAGCTGGCTGGGGTCATCGCCCACGACATACACGGGGTAGATCGGTTCATAGCGCCCCGGCGCGACGCCGACAAACCAGATGATGGGCAAGGCATCTTCAAAAGCCCTGCGGAGCGCCTTGTTCTCGGGGTGACTTGGGTCGGTTCCACGGTATTTATAACGCTGGAAACCGTCAGAACCAGTGTTGTCCATATATGGAGGGGCAGCGCCCGGCTTGGTGTAGGTGGTGCGAATCGACAGCGCACCACTGAGTTTCGCTGGCTTGCGAATCCCCCTCTGCATGTCCATCAGTGGAATCTGCTCGCCGTTGAACATGAACTCGCGCAACCAGTGGTAGTCGACATGCGGGGTGGGCCTGGTGTTGAGGTAGGCCATGGCTGCCTGCCGAAGTTGCCCCTCGATGATGCTCACTCTTGGAAGCTACCCAACGGCCGGCCGTGAAGCTAGGCCCAATGCCAGCTCATTTAGCCGGTGTGCGCAGCGATGAGGCGAAATGGGACACATGAGCCCTGCAAAACATGCACATGTGTCTCAAAAGGCCTCATCACTGAGGAGTGGACGCAGTGCGGCTGGGGCATGAGTGCCAGCGGGCAGAAACCTCCAGACAACGAAGAAGTCCCGACCAGAAAGCTGATCGGGACTCTTCAGGTATACGTGCGCGAGGGGGATTTGAACCCCCACGCCCTTTCGGACACTGGCACCTGAAGCCAGCGCGTCTGCCGTTCCGCCACTCGCGCGAGTGCTAGAGGACAATATCACGCACAAAGGGGGGACTCACCATCGGCAAACTCACATCTAGCCTTCAGCCAAAAAGTCGATATCCCCAGGCACGCGTGACAGCATCACGATCCCACTATTGACGGCCCTGAATGCGGAGTAGATTGCCTTCGGACAGTAGGATCAAGTGGGCAGTGGTGGCGCCATCGCCGCCCTCGAACCCGGCAACAAGCGGGGTTTGGGAGAGACGAAAGAGCCTGAGACCGAGAGGAGTGGCGACGTGGGATTGTTCGACAATCTGGAGCGCGGCCTAGAAAAGGCCGTCAAGGGGCCCTTCGCTAAGGTGTTCAAGGCCGAAGTACAACCAGTTGAGATTGCTTCGCACATCCGTGGGTCGATGGACGATCGGGCAGCCGTGCTCGGGCCAGGCCGCACAATGGTGCCGAATGTCTTCACGATCGAGTTAGCCAGCGATGACTTTGAGCGTCTGGCCTCTTACGACAAGGCCCTCACTGATGAGTTGATCGCGGCCGCCGAAGACCACGCCGACGCGCAGCGTTACACCGCTCCCGGTCAATTCGAAGTCCGCCTGGTGAAGTCGGAGCAGCTAGAGACCGGCATCTTCCGTGTCCTCCCTGCCTCAAGGACGGCCGCAACCAGCCGGGTCGCCAAACCAGCGCTCGGCAGCCTAGCCAAGACGCGAGCGGTCAGGCCCGCCCCGCTAGCAGTCAGGCACCGCCCCCGGCGCCCGGCGATGACGACGGCGCCACTCGCGCCTTTCCGCGGCAACCGCGGCCCCTCGCAAGTCAGCGGCCCAGACCCGCGGCACCCGCGCATACCTTGATATCGACGGCAAGAAGCAGCCTTTGGGCACAGCCGTCACCACGATTGGCCGTGACGAATCCGCCATGGTCATGGTCGACGACCGGGCATCAGCCGCCGGCACGCCGAGATCCGCATCACCCACGACGGCCCCAACCTGCTCGTCCTGATCCGCGATGCTGGGTCCACGAACGGCACCTATCTCAATGGTGACCAGATCGGCACCGAAGAGTTGCAAGAAGGTGACCGCATCACCCTGGGCCGGACCACCATGACCTTCCACCTGGAGCAGGCACGATGAGCGAGCTCACCCTCAACGTCATCCGCCTGGGCCTGCTGGCTTTGCTCTGGGCCTTTGTCTTCTCAATTGTCGGTGCCCTGCGCGCCGACCTCTACGGCACTCGGGTGTTAACACGAGGCAGCAACCGTCGACCCGAGCCCCGCGCTGCCGCCAAGGCCCCCAAGCAGTCGCGCGCACAGCGCCAAAATGGCCCGACGCATTTGGCCGTGATCGCCGGTTCGCTGCGCGGCACCACTGTGCCGTTGAGCGAAAAGGGCATCCTGATCGGCCGCAACCCTGAGTGCACGCTCGTGCTCACCGATGACTTTGCCTCGGGCCGACATCTGCGTGTTTATCCAGGTCAGGATGCTTGGTTTGCCGACGATCTGGAGTCGACCAACGGCACATTCGTTAATCAGCAACGCATTGACACGGGGGCTCGTCTCGTCTTGGGCTCTCAGATTCGGATCGGTCAGACCGTCATCGAGTTGCGGCGATAACAGTGTCAGTCGCCCTTACCTACGCCGCCCGATCTCACATCGGCCTCGGCAGCAAGTCACGCAATGAGGATTCGGCCTATGCCGGGCCCGAGTTATTGGTGCTCTGTGACGGTATGGGTGGGCACGCCGCCGGGGACGTCGCTAGTTCACTGGTGGTCGGGGAGTTAGTCCACCTTGATGGTGAGTCGCACGGCGCCGACGACATGCTCGACATTCTTGAGACCGCCGTCATGGATGCCAATGACCGCCTCGCTGAGGTCGGCCACGAGAGCGCTGAGACCGGCGGCATGGGCACAACCTGCATCGCCATGCTGCGCTCGGGCAACAAGTTGGCCGTCGCAAACGTCGGCGACTCCCGTGCCTATCTGCGCCGCGGCAGCCGGGTCACCCAAATCACTCGCGACCACTCTTTCGTCCAGCAGTTGCTCGACGAGGGCCGCATTTCGCCTGAAGAAGCCCTGCACCACCCGCAACGATCCTTGGTCACCCGGGTCCTGACCGGTCGCACCGAGGACCACCCTGACCTGTCGATGCGCGAGGTCCGCGCCGGGGACCGCATCCTGATCTGCTCCGATGGCCTCTCGGATTATGTTGCCGAGTCAACGATCACCGAGATTCTGTGCAGCGAGGGCAAGGCCGGAGACATTGCCGACCAACTGGTCGCGATCGGTCTCCGCGCTTCCACTCGCGACAACATCACCGTCGTTGTAGTTGACGTCGTTGAGGCTGGCGACGGCACCACTCAACCGCAGGTAGTTGGGGCTGTCAGCGAGCTGGGCACGGCCCCGGTGGCGGCAACCCACACCCAAACTCCCGCCGAAAAGGCCGCCGCGCTCACCCGGCATACCCAGGATGAGCCCGAAGCCCCAGCACTGGCCGAAGAAAACAGCCCCCACGGCTTCTTTACCTTTCTCCGTCGCAGCCTCGTCACCATTGCTATCGCCGCCGTGGTTGCCGCGGGTGCTTATGGCTCCTACGTGTGGACGCAGCAGCAGTACTTCGTCGGAGTCGAAGATGGCAATGTCGCGATTTTCAATGGCATCTCGCAGGATTTAGGGCCGATTTCCCTTTCCAAGACCGACGAAGTCACCGACCTTGCCGTGTCTGACCTGCCGACCTACTACCAATCGCAGGTCGAGGGCACGCTCTCAGCCGATGACCGCGCAGATGCCCAGATGAGGGTCGCCGAGTTGCGCGCACTGATCTCCGTGGACTGCACACCGGTGCCGGTCTATCCCAACACTGAGGACGACCTCTTCTTGCCTTTGCCCGACTCTGTTGAGGCCGAGCAGGTCCCCGAGTCTTACACCTTCCCCGAAGGTTGCGCCCCGTGAGCACTGTGACCGACGTTCGCCCACCGACCGGCCGCTTCACAGAGTTGTTGCTGCTGCTGTTTGCCATCGCCATCGTGTTGGTCGCTTACGCCAACGTCGGCCTGGCCACCACCGGCAGCATCCCAGCCGGCATCGTCGTGCAAGGCAGTGGCCTGCTCATCATTTCGCTGGGGCTGCACCTGGTCATCAGGCACGTCGCCAAGTATGCCGACCCGCTCCTCTTGCCGATCGCCACCCTGCTCAACGGGCTGGGTTTGGTGATGATCTATCGCATCGATATCGGTCAGGGCTTTGACGCTGGCAACGGGGCTGCCACCAGGCAATTGCTCTGGAGCGTGCTTTCGATTGTGCTGGCTGGTGCCGTGCTGTGGATCTTGCGCGATCACCGCATCCTGCGCCGCTACACCTTCACCGCGATGGCTGCCGGTTTCGCCCTGCTCCTGTTGCCGATGCTCCCGGTGATCGGCCAAACGGTGAACGGTTCGCGTTTGTGGATCAGCATCGGTGGCTTCACGTTCCAGCCTGGTGAAATCGCCAAGATTTGCCTGACGGTCTTTTTTGCTGGCTACCTCGTGCAAACGCGCGACGCCTTGTCACTGGTCGGTCGCCGGTTTATGGGACTTCAACTGCCTCGTGGCCGCGACCTCGGCCCGATCCTGGCTGCTTGGGGTTTGTCGGTCCTGATCTTGGTGGCTCAGCGCGACCTCGGCTCCTCCCTACTCTTCTTTGGCTTGTTCGTCGCCATGCTTTATCTCGCGACCGAGCGCCTGAGTTGGATCATCATCGGATTGAGCCTCTTTGTCGGCGGCGCGTTCGTCGCCTGGCGCCTGTTCTCGCACGTGCAAACCCGCGTCGACCTCTGGCTCGACCCGTTCGCGCCTGGCCTATCTGACCAGGTGGCCAAGGGGCTGATGGGCATGGCCCACGGTGGGATGTTTGGCACCGGACTCGGCGAGGGCTACCCGTATGAGACGTACTTCGCCAACAGCGACTACATCGTCGCCAGCTTTGGCGAAGAGCTTGGCATGGTCGGCCTCTTTGCGATCATCATGTTGTATGCGCTGCTCGCCGAGCGCGGTCTGCGCACCGCAATCGGTGCCCGCGAAGGCTTCGGCAAACTCCTCGCTGCCGGTCTCGCCTTCTCGATCGCCCTTCAGGCATTCGTTGTTATCGGTGGCATCACTCGCGCTATCCCGCTGACCGGTCTGACCACGCCTTTCCTTTCGGCTGGTGGCTCCTCGCTGTTGGCTAACTGGATCATCATCGCCTTGCTCCTGCGGATTAGCGATCACGCTCGTCGGCCCGAGTCCGAGCGTCCGATCGAGAAGCCGCGCAAGCAAGCTAAGCGTGCTGCTCGCGAAAGCGCTGAGGCGCAAGCGCGAGCCAAGAGTGAGGCCGACCGAGAGGCAGCCAGCGCCGACACAGCCGAGATTGAGCACTCCGCAGACACCCACTCAGGTGACGCCGAGGCGCAACGCCCACGGACAACAACCACCACGATTGAGGAGGAGAAGGAATGAATACACCTATTCGCCGTCTCGCCTTGGTGGTCTTCACGATGTTCACGGTGTTGCTGCTCACTACCACTTGATCCAGTTCATCCAGGTTGATGACCTGCGCAATCAACCCGGCAACCGACGCACACTGCTGGATTCCTACAGCCGCGACCGTGGGGCGATCCTGGTTGACGGCACCGCGATCGCCGATTCCTCCGAGACGGATGACGAGCTCCGCCGGATTCGCAATTACCCTTCGGGCGCACAGTATTCGCACATCACGGGCTACTACTCCTTCATCTATGGCGCCGGTGGCGGGCTCGAATCGTCACGCGACTCGGTGCTGGCTGGCACCGACGACAGCCTCTTCTACAGCCGGATCGCTGACATGGTCACCGGCACCCCGCCCACCGGCGCAGCGCTTGAGCTCACCATCGATCCCGATGTGCAGGCTGCCGCTGAGAGCGCTCTGGGCGATCGACGCGGTGCCGTCGTGGCCCTGGACCCCAGCACCGGCGCGATTCTCGCCATGGTCAGCCACCCGACATACGACCCGAATGCGTTGTCGTCGCACAACCTGACCTCGGTCGAAGAGTCCTATAACGCTCTGGCTGATGACGAGGGACAACCGCTGACCAACCGCGCCATCGCCGGAGACCTCTACCCACCGGGCTCAGTCTTCAAGCTCGTGGTGGCGGCTGCTGCCCTGGAGTCCGAGGAGTACACGCCCGATTCCATCCTGGACGGTCCGCAGACGTACACGTTGCCGGGCACCACCACTGAGTTGCCCAACTTCGAGGGCGGCACGTGTGGGCCCACCGATCAGGTGTCCTTGGCCGACTCCATCCGCGTTTCGTGCAACACCTCAATGGCCGCACTGGCCAATGACCTGGGACCGACGGCAATTGACGAGCAGGCGCAGAAGTTTGGCTTTGAGCAGGACTTGTCGATCCCGATGGCTGTGACGCCCAGCGTTTATCCGAATGAACTTAACGACGCGCAGGTCGCCCTGACCGGGATTGGCCAGTACGACGTGCGCGTCACCCCGCTGCAGGTCGCCATGACGTCGGCGGCCATCGCCAACGACGGCAAGGTGATGCAGCCATACCTGGTCGAATCGGTGCGTGGCAGCGACCTTGATGTGATGAGCGAAACCCGACCCAATCAGCTATCCAGCGCCGTTTCAGACACGACGGCCCAGGAGCTGACCGACATGATGGTCAGCGTTGTCGACGAAGGTTCGGGCACCGCGGCGGCTTTGCCGGGCGTTTCTGTTGCTGGCAAGACCGGCACCGCCGAGTTCGGCAGCAACGGGGCAGCACACGCTTGGTTCACCGGATTCGCCCCGGCCGACGACCCACAAATTGCTGTGGCCGTCATCATCGAAAGCGCAACGGACAGTTGGGCCGGAGGCAGTGGTGGCACTCTTGCCGCCCCAGCCGCTCAGGCTGTCCTGCAGGCAGGAGTGGGTCAATGAGCGACGAGACACAGGCATCTTCAGGACCAGACAAAGACTCTGGCGACGGATTCGTTGAGCCAAGGGTTCTCGGTGGCCGCTATGAGGTCGGCGAGTTGATCGGCCGTGGCGGTATGGCTGAAGTGCACGTTGGTCACGACCTGCGACTCGGGCGTGCTGTCGCCATCAAGATTTTGCGCTCTGACCTCGCTCGCGACACCAGCTTTTGGCGCGCTTCCGGCGCGAGGCCCAAGCAGCAGCAGGCCTAAACCACCCTCAATCGTTGCTGTCTACGACTCGGGCGAACAAGTTGCCTACGAGAGTGGCGGCGCACCCGTCCAAGTGCCCTACATCGTGATGGAACATGTCGAGGGCCGCACGCTGCGTGACCTGCTCAACGAGGAAAAAGTCATTGAGGCGGATGAGGCTGCTCGCATCACTGCAGCCACGCTTTCAGGTCTGGACTATGCCCACTCCAAGGGCATCGTGCACCGCGACATCAAGCCTGCCAACGTGATGGTCACTCGTGGCGGAGCGGTCAAGGTCATGGACTTTGGCATCGCCCGCGCGCTGGCCGACACGGCGGCAACCATGACGCAACCCAAGCCGTCTTGGGCACTGCCCGCTACCTCTCGCCCGAGCAAGCCCAGGGCCAAGACGTCGATGCTCGATCCGACCTCTACTCGACCGGTTGCATGCTTTACGAGTTGCTGTGTGGCCGCACACCGTTCCAAGGCGACCCCGTTTCGCTGGTCTATCAGCACTTGGGCGAAACCCCGAAGGCGCCGTCGACCCACCACGAGGACTTGCCCAAGGCCCTAGACGCGATTGCGCTGCATGCCCTGGAGAAGACTCCCCAGGCCCGCTATCAAAGCGCTGGCGAGTTCCGTGACGATTTGATCTCTGCCCGAACGGGCGGGCGCATCTCCTCTGGCGCTCAACGCAGTTTGTCCCGCATTGCCGGTGGCGCTGCTGCTGCGGCCGCTGCTGGAGGTGCTGCTGCTGCGCTGGCTTCCTCGGGCGGGTCTGCGACCGAGGTCGTCGGCGTTCCCGTCACCAGTGAACCGACCATGGATCTCCCCGCTCGGCGCGAGATGCGCGCCGCTAGCGCGGTCCCCGCCACGAACCCGCCTGCCCCAGGCACACCGACGGGGTATGACGGTTATGAGCGGACGGACGAGATTCCAGTTCGCGAGGAGCGCCATAGCGGTGGAGTTTGGGTGATGAGCGCGCTTGGTCTCATTGCTCTGGCCGCAGTTGGCTTTATTGTCTGGCAAGTCTGGTTCAACCAAGCTGAGCCGGTCGCACAGACCGCCGTCCCCTATGTCCTCACCGATCAAGAGGATGTTGCCGTCGGCAAGCTGGAAGCGGCTGGCCTGACTCCGCAAGTGACCCAGGAGGCTAGTGACGACCCGGAGGGCACCGTTATCGAGCAGGACCCGGGCGCTAACTCGCAGGTGGACCCCAACTCTATTGTTGACCTGGTGATCTCCAGCGGGCCAGATGCCATCACCATCCCTGATGTTGAGGGCTTCCAGGAGGATGCTGCGCGCACCCGCCTTGAGTCAGACAACCTCAAGGTTGCTAGTTCTGCCGACGAGGAAGATGACGTCAACTACGCGGCCGGCGAGGTTATCCGCACTGAACCTGCCGCTGGTGAAGAGATCAGCCCCGACGATGACGTCACCCTGGTGATCGCCAGCGGTCAAGCCGAAGTGCCCAATGTGGTTGGCCAGCCAGCGGGAGAAGCCGTCAGCGACTTGCGCGACCAAAAACTTGAGGTTGCCACCACCTACCGGGAGTCTTCTGAGTCGGCACCAAATACGGTGCTTGAGCAATCAGTGACCCCTGGAGATGTCGTCGACTACGGCACCGAGGTGACCATCATCGTGGCTCAAGCTCCGCCGGAGACTGAGACGGTCACGTTGACGCCAACCCCGACGCCCACACCAACGCCGATTCCATCGCCGGACCCGACTCCATCGCCGGATCCGACTCCGACAGAAGACCCCACGCCGGACCCGACGCCCACGCCGACCGATGAAGAGCCAACTCCGTAGTCAGGAGCTGACGGCAAGCGAAAGCGCCTCAGCGAGTGTCGAGCCGTGCCACGTCGGGCTCCGTCAGGATCTCGACATGCTCAGGTCGGAACGAGCCAGAATAGGCAGGCATCTCAATATCGTCCTTGGACTCAACGAGGTAGCCCAACCAAGCTCTTGTGCCCAGCCTCGGTAGTTAGCAACAACCGGGTCTTGGACCAGGGCTGAGCTCATCCCGGCTGGATCGCCAATGGCGGTGATCGTGTAGGGCGGTGAATACACGCGGCCTTGCAAATACAGGGTGTTTCCACACAGCGAATGGCACTCGTGCCGACGATGCGTTGACCTTGAATCATCATGCCCTCGGCGCCACCGGCCCAAAGGGCGTTGACGACGCTCTGCACATCCTGCTGGTGCACGACGACGTCATCAACCGTGAACCCGTTGGGCAGGGTCTCAAGGGTGTAGCCAGCATCATCAAGGGTGACAGTCACACCAGGCCCAGTGATCGGGCCCAACCCCACCGACGGGGCCAAATCATCTGCTTGATCCGTCGCGCTGACCTGCTGGGTCGAAGCGTCCTTGGCCTTCGTTAACTGATCGACTTCATCGCGCAGAGACGATGCATCGCCACTGAGCGTCTCAACTTTGTCCGCGCGCTGCTGAATGAGCGAAGGCAGGTCAACTGGGTCTTCACCGAAGTCAGTGACATACGCCAGGGAAGCCGAAGTGCCAAATAAGAGTCCGGCTCCGAGGGCCATCACCGGAACGGCAACCCGCCACACACTGCTGCGGGTCGCCTTGTCCGTGGCCTGCTCGCTATCGGGCCGGCCAGCACTGGACTGCGGGGTGCTCAACTCGTCATTCATACCCTTCCAGAGTACGCCGATGAGGCCAATCGACGCGCCCAACCAGTATCCTGGACTCCCCACCGCTCTATCGCCCCGGCGAAAGCACCCCAAGACCAGGAGTCATCACCGTGCCCGAGTCATCTGGCAGCCCAGCCAAGACGCCGAAGAATTCTGGCAACCCGGCTAACCGTCGCGAGGCCAAGGGCCGCCCAGAGCCCAAGAAACAACAGGTTGGCAACCCGTCTTGGTGGGTCCCCACCATGTCCGCGCTGATGATCGCTGGCGTCATCTGGGTGGCCACGTTCTATATCTCAGAGGGCCTCTACCCCCTGACGATTGGCTACTGGAACCTCGCCATCGGCATGGGACTGATCATGGCTGGGTTCTTTATGACCACGAAGTGGAAGTAGTTTCCCCAAACAAACGCACGGTATCCCCAGTTGTCCACAAGGAGAGCTGGGGATACCTGTTTTTATCCACACCCATGTCCAGATTCATCTACTGAGTCCACATGTTATCCACAGCGTGGGGATAACTACACTGGTGTAACTCAGGCGAATCCAGCGGTGCCGAGCACCGCGTATACGCGCCAGGCAGCCAAACCCAGCAGCACCAGCACAATCAGTGCGTATGCGGGCCACTGCCACTTGCGGCGGCGCACGGCTTCTTCGTCGCGCCCCCGGGCCGCCGTCAACGCCAAGACTCCCGCGATCGCTGCACCAGTGACGGCACCGCCGAGGTGGGCTTGCCAGGCGATGTTGGGGATGATGAAGCCAATAGCCCCGTTGATCAGCAACAATGCAACGACGCCGCCGGTCTGTCGCTTCAGGTGCCAGTTCAACACGAGCATCGCACCGAACAAGCCAAAGACCGCACCGGAGGCTCCCAACGTCGGGGTGAACCACCCTTCGGGAGGCACTGCCAGCAAGAGGTAGCCCACCGATCCACCCAACCCGCTGATCAGATAGAGCAACGCAAAGCGCAGTCGGCCCAGCAACGGCTCGAGGTATCCACCAACGATGAACAACGCATACATGTTGAACCCAATGTGCAGAAAGCCGTTGGGGTTGTGGATAAACGCCGCGGTCAACATCCGCCAGGGCTCCGTGCCAGCTTGGATGGGCACAAACCACAACTCTGACGTCACTGCCGGGTTGATTCGCTGGCCAATATAGAGCAGCACGCAGATGCCGATGATCGTCCACGAGACCAACGGGCGCTGGTCAGCGCGCGGGGTGACGCCAAACCTCGAGGTGACTCTCGGCGCCTGTTTCGTCGACTCCGCGACGCAATCAACGCACTGCACTCCCACGGCAGCTTGTCGCTGACACGATGGACAGGTGGGTCGGTTGCACCGCTGACACCTGACATACGCGACCTCATTGGGGTGGCGGGGGCAGACAGGAGGGCTAGCGGGCTCGCCTGGTGCCCCTGAGGCAGATTCAGTCACGACGTTTCGCCTATCGCTCAAACAGCGAGAGCGCCGAGTTATCCGAACTCGGCGCTCTCATCAAAAGGTAGATCAGGACTCGTCGACCGAGACCCGCTCGATCACAACTGGGTCGACAGGCTTGTCGTTGCGGCCGGTCTGGACTGCACCGATGGCGTCGACAACGGCCTTGCTGGCCTCGTCGGCAACCTCACCAAAGATGGTGTGCTTGCCCTGCAACCACGGGGTGGCCTCTAGCGTGATGAAGAACTGAGAACCGTTGGTGCCCTTGCCCATGCGCTTGCCCGCGTTGGCCATCGCGAGGATGTAAGGGCCACCGAAGGTGTGGTCGGGGCTGATCTCGTCGTCAAAGGTGAAGCCTGGTCCGCCCATGCCCTCACCGAGCGGGCAGCCGCCCTGGATCATGAAGCCCGGGATGATCCGGTGGAAGTTCAGACCATCGAAGAACGGCGTGGGGTTGGTACGGCCCGCGTCATCCTTGTAGTCCAGCGACCCCTGGGCCAGACCGACGAAGTTGGCGACCGTCTTGGGCGCTGCATCCGCAAAAAGCGTCAGCGCGATGTCACCGTGGTTGGTATGCAAAGTCACGTTCATGTCGACTATCCTCCCACGCGAAAGACCCCAGCCCCAGCGTAGGGTGGTGACAAAGTGGATTAGCACCCCACAACAAGGCAGAATAGACATATAAATCCACGAGGAGGGTTCAGTGTTCTTTCGCACAAAATCCGAGAAGGCCACCGATAAGGCTGTCTCCCGCGCCACCGAAGCCAAAGAGTCGGCCGTCGAGGCCGGGACTCAAGCAACCGACAGCATCCGCGCCGCCGCTGTGTCGGTCCTAAATTCTGTCTCTGAGGCTGTCGCCCCCAAGGCTGAGCACGCATCCGAGGTCGTTAAGGAGCGCACAGCTAAGGCTCGTGAGGCTGCTGCCGACCGCGCTGCTGAAGCACGCGAAGAGGCTGCAGATCGTACCTCCCACTTCCGCTCAGCTGCCACCGAACGAGCGACTAGCGCTCGGGACCGGGCAGTGAGCAACCCAGACAAGGGCATCGACAGCGCTGTGCCCAGGGCTCAGGAGCGCATCGGCGCTGCTGGCAAGTCCATTGACTCCGCTGTTGACTCAGCGCGCGACACGCTGATCGACGACTTGCTGCCCCGGCTGCAAGAGATGCTCGGCAACGTCCAGTCCGGCAAGGACGACATCCTGGCCCGCACTGACGGCCCGATCGCTACGGTCACCGGTGCACCCAAGGCTAAGAAAAGAAGGGCAGCGCGCTGCTGACCTTCGGTGTCCTGGCCGCGGTGGGCGCTGCTGTCGCGTATGTCGTCAGCCAGAAGAAGGACGAGCCTGAGGTTGACCCGTGGGCTGGCTCCACTGGCGAAACCGAAGCCACTGTCGAGGCGCCTGAGGTTGACCCTGCTGAGGTCACCACCGAGCCTGCCGCAGTCGAGGTAACCGAGATTGCAGACGCTGACCAGGACAAGGCAGACGACGCAAAGAACTGAGTAGGACAGCCCACCTGGTTTTAACTCCTCGGAGTTGAGCCAAGGGTCGAAGCGGGTCAAACCTTGAGGGGTTTGGCCCGCTTTTGTGTCTTTTGAGGCCCGGCAGGACGGACAGTATGCGACCGTCCCAATTGTCGATCGAGACACTGCTTTGGCCTTCTCGGGCGGACGACAAACTCTCCCCATCTAGGTCGAAGACCTTACTCCTGGCCAAGCAATGGTCTTGCTGTTGTCCCTTACAGCACCGGCGATTACGCAACGAGGAATCGGGAGATCGGGAAACGGCATTGTTTCACTCCATTTTCGGGCCCGATTTCTTAATTTTCTGTCTGTCTCAGCCACCAGCGCGCCTCGCCCCAATAGTCACTCCATTCTCATAGGCTTGACGTAAGGGCAGTCGATGGGCGACTTCTCCTGTGCCAGAAAGGAGTCAGTCGATGACTTCACCTGCCCGGGGCGAGCCGTCCGGGCCAGTTGACCTCTCGCCTGGCCCCACGGCGCCGCCTCAGGCACCACTGCGAGCGCCGACGCCTATCCAACAGGCACGAAAACTGACCCCGCCGGGGGCCAACCGGCGCCCGTGAAGCCCAAGCGGCGCGGCCCCCGTGGCCCCAGTGACCTCACCCCGCGCCTGGGCCACATCCCCGGTCTGGACGGCATACGGGCGATCGCCATTCTTGCGGTGCTGATCTATCACTTCACGCCCAGCGCGCTTCCCGGTGGTTTTCTCGGCGTTGACGTGTTCTTTGTCGTATCTGGCTTCCTGATCACCACGCTTTTGCTTCGAGACGTTGCAAAACACGGACGAATCAACCTAGGCCAGTTCTGGCTGCGCCGCACACGCCGATTACTGCCCGCATTGATCACGGTCGTCATTACCTGTGTTGCGCTCTCCGAATTCTCGGCGGGGACCTGCTCGTCGGCATCACTCGTCAAACCATTGGTGCGCTGACTTTTAGCACCAACTGGGTCGAGATCTCGGCTGGATCGAGCTATTTCAATTCCACCTCGCCACAACTCTTTGTGAACTTCTGGTCGTTGGCGGTCGAGGAGCAGTTCTACCTCCTCTGGCCGTTCGTTTTGGTGGCGGTCTTGGGCTTCACCGCTCAGGCGAGACAACGTGTCGGCATCGCCTTGGCGCTGGCCTTTGTTTCTGCCTCGTTTATGGCGTTGCTCTATGTCCCAGGCGCTGACGCCACTCGGGTTTACTACGGCACAGACACCCATGCCTTCGGGTTGATGCTCGGCGCCGCCCTTGCCTTCGCCTGGGCCTCACCCACCCGCGCCGGCCTCCACCACCCAGTCTGGCGCCAACATCGCCACTGGTTTGTGGGCACGGCAATGGTCACCCTGGCCGCCTGCATGCTCCTGCTTTCCCAGAGTTCACCGATCACCTTCCGCGGTGGCATCTTGCTCGCGAGCCTCGCTACTGTCGTGCTCATCGCCGGACTGCTGGAGTATGGCGGGACCTGGCGTCGCGTGATGTCGATCCCGCTCCTCGGCTGGCTCGGCAGCCGGTCGTATGGACTTTATCTGTGGCATTGGCCCGTGCTGATCATCGTCGCCACCCTGGTCCCCTATGCGAATGGCACTCTCCGGGGGGCGGCTGCGCTCACCATGTCGCTACTCATCACATTGGCCCTCACTGAGGTCAGCTACCGCCTCATTGAGACCCCCATTCGCCAGCAAGGCTTCGCAGCGGCACTTCGTGCCGGAATCACGTGGTTTGGCACCCTTGGGCCAACAACCGCGTGCCTCGGTTGGCCGCTGGGGCGGTCGTCGTCATGCTGCTGCTGACGGCAGCGGCCCTCTTCACTGCACCCGAGAAGTCCGAGACCCAGCAGCAGATTGAAACTGCCGAGGCGGCGTTGGCAGAGCAATCTCAGGGTGGCCCCGCCCCGGCTACGACGCCGCCAAGCGACGCCACATCTGAACAATCACAGCAGGTCAGCACCGAGGACGCCGTAGAAGCCGACAACGACGCAGGCGCCGCGCGCGATGACTGGGACTACAGCCAGGACGAGGATGGGTTATGGGTCCCCTCCGGTGAAGACATCACCGCAATCGGCGACTCGTTGGTTGTCACCAGCGCTGATGGGTTGACCTACCGCTTTCCAGAGATGAACTACGCCGCTAAATCCAACCGGCAATGGAAGGACGCCCTCGCCGTTGTCGAGCAGGCGGACGCAGATGGAGTCTTGCGAGACAACGTGATCCTGCACTTCGGCACGAATGCGGGTGTGGACGCCGACCAGACGCGAGCGGTGCTTGATGCGCTCGGTGCTGATCGCCACGTGGTGCTGATGAACCTCTATGGAAGTTCGTCCTTTATCCCCGACTCCAACGACCAACTGAACGACATTGCGGCTAAATACCCCAATGTGGTGATCGGCGATTGGCAGGCGGCGGCAACCGCGCAGCCAGAGACGCTGCAGTCAGATCGCATCCACCCCGATATCGACGGGATGCATTGTACGCGCAAGCCGTGGCTGAAGGATTCGACAGCCTCTACGAGTTGTCGCAATAGCGCCAAAACACCCCACCTGGCGGAGCACGGTGGGACAGTTAGCGGGTGAACATTGTCTTCGTAGAGCCACACTTCCCGAAGAATCAGCGCGAGTTCGCCAGGGCGCTGGCGGAGGCTGGTGCCTTTGTCATCGGCATCGGCGAAACCCCCTGGGATTATCTCGACGACGAGTTGCGTGGTTGGTTGGGCCACTACGAGCAAGTGGGCTCGGTGACGAACGTTGATGAGATGACCGCCAAGGTCCGCGGCCTGCAGAGTTGGCTGTGGATCGATCGGTTGGAAGCCACCATTGAGTCACACACCATGCCGGCCGCCTTGGTGCGGGAAGCAACCGGGATCCCCGGTGTTTCGGTGCACACAACATACCTGTGCCGAGACAAGCCATCGATGAAGGCGGCACTGCGTGAGGTTGGGGTGCCGACGGCTGCGTCGATCGCTGCTAGTTCGCTGCAGGAGATCAAGGATTTCGCTGCTCAGGTTGGCTACCCCTGATCCTCAAGCCACGCGACGGCGCGGGGGCTGCCGCAACGAGTCGGGCCGACAACGACACCGAGCTTGACCAGGCCCTCAGCCAGTTTGGCCCAGGTGTGACGTCGATTGCCGTCGAAGAGTTCGTTGAGGGCCACGAAGGCTTCTACGACACCATCAGCATCAACGGCGAACCCGTCCTTGATTTCGCCTCGCACTACTTCCCAGGTGTGCTTGAGGCCATGCGTACCCGTTGGATTTCGCCGCAATACATCACCACCAACCGTATTGAGGGTGGTGGGTTGTACGACCAACTGCGCGAGATGGGCCGTCGCGTCAATGCCGCCCTGGGCATCGAAACCGCAGCCACTCACATGGAATGGTTCGATGGGCCCAAGGGGCTGAAGTTCAGCGAGATCGGCGCGCGCCCGCCCGGTGTTGGCTGCTGGGATCTCTACAGCGCCGCCAACGACATCGACGTATATCGTGCCTGGGCCGAAGCCATCCTCTACAACGGCACGGATATCCGCCCCAGCCGCAGCCACTCCGCCGGCATCATCGCCTTGCGCCCCGAAAGCGATGGCAACATCAGTGGCTACGCGGGCCTTGAGGATGTCGAGAACCGCTTGGGTCGGTGGATCATGGACGCCCACATCCCGAGCGCTGGCACCCTGACGCAGCCCATCGAGAATGGCTACATGGCCAATGCCTGGGTGCGAATGCGTCACCCCGACTACGACGTTCTGCACGACATGCTCGACGACGTCGGCCGATCGGTGCATGTACATGTCGGCTGAGCCGCGAATCACCCTGCTCGGCCCGCAACGCAAACCCAAACTGGACGAAGTAGTCCGCGATCTTGGCATGACGGGTCCAATTGCGACCATCAATGCTGGCTGGCAGGACCGCGAAGCCGACGACTCCCTGCTCGACAGCATGCTCAGCGGTCGCAGCCGCAATCTCGGCTTGTGGCGTCGGATGCAGCAAATCTGGGACAACGATCCAGAGTTCACCCAAGCTGACCGGGACCGTCGACGCACGATGGTTGAGATGCAGGAGTTGTACCTGCGCGGTCTCGACCACGCGACCTGGCTCTTGCGGATATTCGCGATCACGTCCCGCGTCGTGAATGGGTGCGCGATTCCGCGCTCAAACATGCCGAACGGGTTGTCCGCGACCTGGACACTCGTCACATTGACCAGGTCACCAAGGTCTATGCCGACTTTTGGGCGCAGACGGCGCCGCACGAGAGGCCAGCCATCGCCCGCGCCCGCGCCGAGGTCGCTCAGCAATTGGCTGATGTCGAGGCTGTCGTGATGACCGGCGGCGATATTCGGGTGCTGCTCAATAGCCTGCACCTGTTCAACATCACCCCGGTGCTGGCACGAAAGCCGATCATTGCCTGGGGCGCGGGAGCGATGGCACTGACTGAACGCGTGGTGTTGTTCAACGATCGCGCCACCCATGGCCCAACCCTCGCCGAGGTGTATGCCGAGGGCTTGGGCCTGGTGAAGAACGCAGTGGCGCTGCCCTCGGCTCGGGATCGGCTGAACCTCAGCGACAAGACCCGGATGGCGACGATCGCGCGCCGCTTTGCGCCATCGCAATGCCTCTTACTCGATGCAGGAGCACACGTCGGTGTCTGCGCCGATGGCCTGATCCCGGCTGGCTCGCCCGTCTTGGCGGTCGATGGCACCGCGACGACCTCAGAAAGTTTGGAGGCCGCATGAGCACCGTCACGACTCAACGCGTTGGTCGCAAGCGCCAACAGCGCAAGCTCCTGATCAACCAACTTCGTGAGCGCGAAGATCTTTCAGAGCAGGTCATCGACGAATTTTTGGCTGAGCACCAGGCTCCCTAGTCGAGGGTGCTAGGTGCACCTTCCTGTTCCGCGGCGAGGTGGATGAGGTCTGGGTCAAGCACCGGATCGTCAACCAACCGCAGCGCGTCGCGATGAAGCGCATCCCCGGCTTCTCTCTTTGGTGGGTTGTCATCGAGTTGCCTGAGGGCTCGCGCGTCGACTACCACCTGGAAACGCGGGTTGGTGAGCACCACAGCGACTTCAACGACCCGCTCAACCCCAACTGGCTTCAAGCCCGCTGGGATCGTCCTCTGTCGCGCAGGCCGTCGGCTACAAGACCCTGAATGGGTCCAGCACGATCCAGGGTGTCGCCGCGGCGAGTTGCACACCATCGAGTTCTACTCCAAAGCGTTACGCCGCAACACCACCTCTCGGGTGTATCTGCCTGCGCGCTATCGCAAGACCTCGACATACCCACTGCTGGTTGTGCATGACGGCGACGACTACATCAACCACTCCGCGATGCGCACGGTGCTCGACAATCTCATCCACCGCCTGGATATGGCCGAAACGGTGGTGGTCTTCAGCAATCCCGGCGACCGCATTCGGGAGTATCCCAACTACGCAGCGCATGCTCGGCACATCACGACCGAGTTGATCCCCTATGTCGCCGAGCGCGTGCCGTTGGTCGACCGTGCTGATGCCCGTGCCTTAATGGGTGCCAGTTTCGGGGCCGTTGCCTCCTTCTCGGTGGCCTTTCGCAACCCCGAGATGTTCGGATCGCTGATCTTGCAGTCGGGATCCTTCGTCTTCACAGATATCGGAAACTATCACAAGGGCGGCCCAGCCTTTGACCCGGTCGTGAAGTTCATGAATCGCTATCGGGACAAGCCCACAAAGGTCACCGACAACATCTATATGTCCTGCGGCGTCTATGAAGAGTTAATCGTGCCGAACCGCTCGATGGTGCCCGTCTTTGAAGGGGCCGGAATGACGGTGCGGTACGTCGAAGCACGAGATGGCCATTCCTGGGAAAACTGGCGTGACCGCTTGCAAGACGCGTTGTCGTGGATCTATCCCGGCCCGCAACGATTTGTCTACGAATAGGCCCTCGCCACTGCGGCATCCAGGCGAGTAGCCTGGGGGCACCAAAGCCAACATGGGCTCTGGATCTATTTATCAAGGAACACGAATGAACGAACACGAAGACGGCCGCGTGACCTATTTGCTGGTGGATGGCGAGAACATCGACGCCACCATCGGCAACTCGATCTTGAACCGCCGGCCACAGCCAGAAGAACGCCCGCGCTGGGACCGCCTGCTCAGCTTCACCGAGAGCGAGTGGGAGCAACCCGCCAAGGGTTTGTTCTTCCTCAACGCTTCTTCGGGGTTGCCGATGGCATTCGTCCAAGCCTTGCGCGCGATCGGCTACACGACCGTGCCGCTGTCGGGCTCAAGCGACGACAAGGTCGTCGACATGGCCATCATCAAGACGCTCGAGGCGCTGTCGCAGCGAGACTCCGATGTGATGCTGGTCAGCCACGACGGTGACTTCGTTGACGCGATGGACCCGCTGGTCAATGGTCGTCGGCGCGTTGGCCTGATGGCCTTTGAGGAGTTCCGCAACAGCGGCTTTGCTCCCCTTGAGGCTCGCGGCATGGAGTTCTTTGACCTGGAGCATGACGCCAGTGCCTTCAACACCCGGCTGCCTCGTCTGCGGATCATCCCGATCGAAGAGTTCAACCCACTCGAATTCTTGTAACCCGCCACTCGTGCGAAACCGCGGATGTCCCGCGCGTGAGTTGGTGCACACGACCAGCGAGATCGGGGCCTTTACACCGAACGCGAAACAAAGCACGGTAGGGGCATGAAGGTCGCCCTGATGGTCACGTGCATCAACGATGCGCTCTTTCCCGAGACGGGAAAAGCAGTGATGCGTTTGTTGCAGCGGCTCGGTGTCGCCGTCGATTTTCCGGACGCACAGACCTGTTGTGGTCAGCCGATGGTCAACACGGGCTATCTCGATGAGGCCGTGCCAGCGGTTCGGCAGTTCACCAAGGCCTTTTCGGGCTATGACGCCATCGTCACACCCTCGGGATCGTGCGCCGGATCAGCCCGCCACCAGCACAAACTCGTCGCTGCACGCAGTCAGGACGCCGGGTTGGCTGATGCGGTCGCCGAGGTTTCACCGCGGGTCTATGAGCTATCCGAGTTTCTGGTGGACGTGCTGGGCGTGACCGATGTGGGTGCGAGTTTTCCGCACAAGGTGACCTATCACCCCACCTGCCACTCTCTGCGTATGTTGGGCGTCGGCGAGCGCCCACTGCGCCTGTTGCGAGAGGTCAGAGGCATCGACTTGGTCGAGTTGCCGGGAGCAGATCAATGCTGCGGATTTGGTGGGACTTTCGCGGTCAAGAACTCCGATGTATCCACCGCGATGGGCCAAGACAAGATCGATCATGTCGCTTCCACCGGCGCTGAATATCTCGTGGCTGGCGACAACTCATGTCTGATGCACATGGGCGGCATGATGTCGCGACAATCAACGGGAGTGCAGACGATTCATCTGGCTCAAATCTTGGCCTCAACCCAGGAGGTGAGTCGATGAGCGGCACCTTCGTGGGTATGCCAGCGTTCCCCTCCGCCGCTCGCGAGGCTCTGCAGGACGACCAGTTGCGGCGCAATCTGGCCAATGCGACCGGAGTGATTCGGCCCAGCGCGCTGAAGTTGTCGAGGAGGTCGACAACTGGCAGCAGCTGCGCCTGGCGGGAGCAGCGATCAAAGACGAGGTGTTGTTCCACCTCGATGAATACCTGGTGCAGTTGGAAGAGTCGCTGGTTTCGGCCGGCGCGACGGTGCATTGGGCGCGCGATGCAGACGAGGCTTGCCAAATCGTGGGGATATCGCCGCAGGCCACGGGGTCGATGAAGTGGTCAAAGTGAAGTCGATGGCCACCCAAGAGATCGGCCTCAACGAAGCTCTGGCTGAGCGCGGCATCGCTGCCTGGGAGACCGACCTGGCTGAGTTGATCGTGCAGTTGGGCGATGACCTGCCCAGCCACATCTTGGTGCCGGCCATTCACCGCAATCGAGATGAGATCCGCGACATCTTTGTCGAGTCGATGGGCGGCGCAGGCAAGCCTGCCCCCGAAGGTCTGACGAATGACCCGGCCACGCTGGCCAATGCTTCGCGATTGCACCTGCGCGAAAAGTTCTTGCGGGCCAAGGTGGCTGTCTCTGGGGCCAACTTTGCCGTCGCTGATTCCGGCACCTTGGTGGTCGTGGAGTCTGAAGGCAATGGCCGAATGTGCCTGACCCTGCCCGAAGTGTTGGTTTCGGTGGTCGGCATCGAAAAGATAGTGCCCACCTGGGAAGATCTCGACGTTTTCTTGCAGACGTTGCCGAGGTCATCGACCGGCGAGCGGATGAACCCCTACACCTCAACGTGGTCCGGTGTGAACGAGGCCGATGGGCCACAGGAAGTGCATGTGGTGCTGCTCGACAACGGCCGTACCCGGGCCTTGGCCGATGAGGTTGGCCGCCAAGCCTTGAGGTGTATTCGCTGCTCAGCATGCCTCAACGTGTGCCCGGTCTATGAGCGCACCGGGGGCAAGGCCTACGGCTCGGTGTACCCAGGACCGATCGGCGCGATCTTGAATCCGCTGCTGAAAGGCGTCGGGGTTGATGAGCAAACAGACTCGCTGCCCTATGCCTCGTCGCTGTGCGGTGCCTGTTATGACGTGTGCCCGGTTGCCATCGACATCCCTTCGGTGCTGGTTGACCTGCGTAGTCAGGTGGTCGACAGTCACCGAGGCGATGGCCTGGACGGCTACGCAGCGGCGATGGCCGGTGCTGGCTTCTCGTTTGGCTCAGCCACTCGGTGGAAGTTGATGACCAGCGCTTCGGGGTGGCTGGCCGCCTGACAGGGCCACTTGCCGGCAGGTTTGGCAGTTCTGCCCTGAAGTCGCTGCCCGGCGCAGCGGGCGCATGGACCGGAGCACGCGACATACCCGATGTTCCGAAGGAGTCGTTCCGAGCGTGGATGAAGCGGACCGCCGGCGGTGACATCAAGTGAGTCAAGCGTCGGCGGCACAGGTGCGCGCGAAGAGATTCTGGGACGAGTGCGGGCTGCGCTGGCTCCCAGCAAAGAGAAGCCGCGATCACGACAGATATCCCGGGCCTATCGCGACGTAGCCACTCACCCTGACCCGGTCAGCCTATTCGTTGAGCGCGTGACCGACTACCAGGCAACAGTGCGGCTAGTTTCGGCCATTGGAGTTGCTGATGCGATTGCTGCCGAGGTCGAAGGCATGCATTGCATCGTGCCGGTTGACCTGCCCTGGGACCTTTCAAATGCTGACGTCGATGAGCTGCAGACAGCCAATGAACTCGACACTTATGACGCTGTGGTGACCGGAGCCCAGGTCGGCATAGCCGAAACCGGCACCATCGTGCTTGACCATCAAGGCGATCAGGGCCGTCGTGCCATCACCTTGGTGCCGGACCGGCACATTTGCGTCATCCGGACCGACCAGATCGTGGCGGGAGTCCCCGAAGCGATAGCTGAGTTAAACCCGCAGCGCGCCCAAACTTGGATTAGCGGCCCATCAGCCACCAGCGACATCGAACTCACCAGAGTTGAAGGTGTGCACGGTCCACGCAAACTCGTGGTTCTTGTCGTCTACTAACTACTGCGGGCCAGGTTAGTCGCTCGTTCTTCTTCGCCAGATCCTTACTGCGGCAATAGATCTCAACCGGGTCGACGTTGTGACCTCACCACGGCCTCTCTCGTGCCTTCTCGACCCCGAGACCCACAAACCCCACCCGTCACAAGGGATCGCCACATTGCAAGACTCTGCAGGTGAGCGACCTACGAGGGAGTCCGGTGGATCATATTTCCCTCACGTTTGTTCCGGTATTTGATAAAGAAATGGTAACGAAATCGGCCCTTTCCCCCGCGGAAGGTAAGTATTCCCTAGTGTGTTTTTAATTACATCGCATAAAACCCGTGAAGATACACCCATTTGTGCTAGTGGATTCCTAGCACCGCGATCGAGGGAAACGATCATGCGAGAAACCTTGTGGATATGCCTTGCCATCCTCTTCTTAGCCGGGGCAACAGCCGCCCTCGTCACCGTTTTCCGACGAACAAGGCGACGATCGCTGCTCGCTGTTCTTGCGGCGAGTTCTCTACTGGTCAGCCCAGTAGCCGCAGTCGCCGTGGTCGCGCCGAGCCAAGACAACGAGGCATCTCCTCTCGCGACAGACCAAACCCCCGTCTTCGACCTGTCTGAGGGAGACCTTGAGTTCATCCTGGCGCAGATCGAAATCTCTGAGGCTCACTCAGAACGCGTTCGTGCTGGAGACACCACGGCTGCCGGCCTTCTATGTGAAGACCGCAACGACACCTCTGGCAAATGTGTTCGAGACCCCAGCCTGCCGCACGGTCTTCGCACCGTGGATGGGTCCTTCAACAACCTCGAGTTCAACACCGACTGGGGCAGCGCCAACGAAATCATGCCGCGACTCCTGGGCACTGATTGGCGAGAGGCCGGCCCCACAACACCAGGGTCGCCGCTTCCCGAGGGCGACCGTTCTGTCTGTGGAGCCCGGAGAACTCTTGCTACGCCCAGACCGATGGCACGGTGTACGACGCTGAGCCACGCACGATCAGCAACCTGATTGTCGACTCGACCACGGCCAACCCGGCAGCAGCCGAAGCCGCTGAGTCACACGATGGCGCCGTGACAGACCCTGACACTGGAGAGGTTTTCCTACCGAATATCCGCCCAGATGAAGGCCTGTCGGCACCAACCAACCTCTTCTTCGTCTTGTTCGGCCAGTTCTTCGACCACGGCCTAGACCAGGTGAGCAAGGGTGGCAACGGCGCCATTATTGTGCCGCTCGCCGAGGATGACCCGCTCTATGCCTCGACCCCGCCCGAACTGCGCTTCATGATGCTGAACAGGGCAACTAACCAACCCAACGGTGACCGTGAGCACGAAAACCGCACGACACCGTTCGTTGATCAGAACCAGACCTACACCTCACATCCCTCGCACCACGTGTTCCTGCGCGAGTACGAAAGCTCACCGGCAGGCCCAGTGGCCACCGGTCGCCTTCTTAGTGGCGAAGACACCAACGGTGACGGACTTGGTGACGGCCTCGCGACCTGGAACGACGTCAAGACCCAGGCCCGGGACGTTCTCGGTATCGACCTCGTCGACGAAGACGTTCTCGCCGTACCGCAGGTTGCCGTCGACCTCTACGGCAACTTCGCACCTGGCCCAGATCGTGGGATGCCACAGTTGATGACCGAGGACGGCCTCGTTGAGGGTAACGACTCCGCTCCCGTCGATACCTCTTCGGCGATCAACTTGGACCAGGCATTCCTTGACGACATTGCTCACGGTGCTGTCCCAGTCCCAGAAGACCCAGCTAACCCTGAGTTGGCTGGGTACGACAACGTGCTGCTTGGCGAGCACTTCATCAGCGGAGATGGACGCGGCAACGAGAACATCGGTCTGACCTCGGTCCACCACGTGTTCCACGCTGAGCACAACCGCCTGGTCACGCAGATCAACGCCACCTTGAACGCAGAAGGCAACGAGGATCTCCTCGCGGCGTACCAGGATCAGTCAGAGTCCGACGACTGGAGCTACAACGAGCGCGTCTTCCAGTCGGCACGCTTCGCCAACGAGATGCAGTACCAGCACCTCGTTTTCGAGGAGTTTGCCCGGACCATCCAGCCGACCATCGACACCGTGGTCTTCAACGAAAACAGCTACGACAGCACGATTGACCCGTCGATCAAGGCAGAGTTTGCTCACGTCGTCTACCGGTTCGGTCACTCCATGCTGACGCAGGATCTGAACCGCGAAGGCTTCGGCACCACCAACACATCATTGCTGGATGGCTTCCTCAACCCGGTCGCCTTCCACTGTGCTGTGCCGCCGGTCACCGAAGTTGTTGATGGCACCCCGGTCAGCGTGTGTCCTGATGGTCAGTCCCTCAACTCTGAGGAGGCCGCTGGAGCACTGATTAACGGCACCACAAACCAGACGGCGAATCAGATCGATGAACTGATGACCAGCACCCTTCGCAATAACTTGCTAGGACTGCCACTTGACCTGGCCACCGTCAACATCATGCGTAGCCGTGATGTGGGTGTGCCCGGACTCCAGGAGGCCAGGAGGACCTTCTTCGCTGAGTCAGGTGACCCCAACCTGGAGCCTTACACCAGCTGGGAAGACTACGGTCTAGCCCTGCGCAACGGAGAGAACTTCGGCCGCGGCGACAGCAAAGCAGCCCTGGTGAACTTCGTGGCTGCCTACGGCACACACCCAACCGTGGTCGACGCAGTCACCCTGGAAGACAAGCGTGCTGCTGCAGAAGTGTTGGTGTACGGAATTGCGGACGAAAGCAGCCGCGTTGAGCGGATGTCCGGCGATAACCGTTACGCCACGGCGGCAGCAGTGAGTCAATCGGCCTTCCCAGGCACGGCACCCGTGGTTTACGTGGCAAGCGGCTTGGGCTTCGCAGATGCTCTGGCCGGCGGACCGGCAGCGGCTGTCGAGGGAGCACCATTGCTCCTTGTTGGGACCAACTCGATCCCATCAGCGACCGCTACTGAGCTGAACCGACTGCAACCAGAAGAGATCGTTGTTCTGGGTGGCTCGGGCGTCATCACCAATCAAGTTGTGGAATCACTGGCGACGTACACCACCACGGAAACCGCAACCAGGATCTCTGGTGACAACCGCTTCCTGACCGCTACTGCAGTCAGCCAGCGGGCCTTCCCCACTGGGGCGAGCACCGCATACATCGCGAATGGGTTTGACTTCCCGGACGCACTCGCAGGTGGTGCTGCTGCGGCCTCCGCGGGAGCTCCCCTGCTGTTGGTCAGTGACACCTCAATCCCGTCAGCAACGGCCGATGAACTCACGCGACTTGGTGTCACCGACATCAAGGTGCTGGGTGGACCCAACTCGGTCAGCGCAACCACCCTGACGGCCTTGGGTGATTTCGGCACCACAGAGCGTCTCGCTGGCGTTAACCGCTACGAAACGGCGGTCTCCATCAGTGAAAACTCATTCCCAGCTAGCACCGGCGGAACTCTATACCTGGCCTCAGGCATGAGCTTCCCGGACGCGCTGACTGCGGCACCAGTGGCTGGAACCTCCGACTCACCCGTGTTGTTGGTCCCTGGCAATTCGGCCACCATTCCGGCTTCGGTGATTGACGAGATTCTTCGTCTGAACCCCAGCCGAGTCGTGGTCCTTGGTGGCGAGACATCAATGATCCCGGACCTCATGGCTGCAGTGGAGGCACTCTTCCCGAGTGCTGAAGCCCCAGCAGATGGTGTCGCGTTCATGACCAGCGCCGCTGGAAGTGAATGGGCCAATGTTGATGGTCTGACCACGACAGGTTTGGAAGAAGTCGACTTCTGGGTCGGTGGCCTCGCTGAGGCAGTCGAGCCGTTTGGCGGCATGTTGGGCGCCACCTTCAACTACGTTTTCGAGAACCAACTCGAAGACCTGCAGTTCGGAGACCGGTTCTACTACCTGTTCCGCAACCAGGGAAACACCTTGTTCCAGTCCCTGGAAGCTAACTCCTTCTCGTCACTGATCCAGCGCAATACGGATGCATCACTGCTGCCGGCTGAGATCTTTGTCGTACAGGATCCGACCATTGACCTGGAAAACCTGCCCGACCCACTCCCTGCTGGCTTGATCTTCACCGGTGGTCAGTGGCGCTGGGACGGTGACGAGCACATCGAGATCCACGGAGTCCGCACCGAGGCCGACAATATTCGCGGTGGCCAAGGTGATGACGCTCTCTGGGGCTACGGAGGCAATGACCGCATCATTGGCGGCTCGGGCAACGACTCCATCGTCGGCGGCACCGGTGACGACATCCTGACTGACACATTTGGTGACGACAACATCAAGGGTCAACAAGGCAATGACGCTATCGACGGTGGCGCAGGGATCGACCTCCTGCTCCCCGGCCCTGGCGATGACTTCATCCGGAAGACGCAGGACAACGCCGACGGGGCGACAGGCTTCTTTGGACCCGGTGACGACGTCTTCCTTGGTGGCACTGGTCGCGATGCTCCATTCGGCAATGAAGGCGACGATTGGCTAGAGACCGGCCCGCACGCTGATTTGTTGATCGCGGATAATGGTCAGCAGTTCCAGAACGACCTCATGGGCGGCGACGATGTCCTCATCGGTGGCCCTGGATCAGATGACTACGACGCTGAAGGTGGCGACGATATTCTCGTCGGTTCGCCGGGCAGCACCGATCGCTTCCACGGAATGTTTGGTTGGGACTCGGTGACCTACTACGGCACGACTAGTGGTGTCGATGCAGATCTGAACTTCAATCTGCTGCAGCCGCCCGACATCACCGCAATCCGGGACCGCTTCACGCAGGTTGAGGCTTTGTCCGGAGGTTCAGGTGACGACGTATTGCGAGGTCTTGGTGTGCCAGCGGACGATCTCTTGGACGGCGACGTTAACTTGTTGACCGAGGACGGCATTGACCTGATCGGTGGCCTTGAAGAGCTTTTGAGGCCTGGTGCCGAGGACTATTCGCAGCGATTTATGGTTTTCGATGCTGATAATGACGGCAATGCCGATCTGTTGCTGGGTGGTCCTGAAATGACCTGATTGAGGGTCGCTTTGGAGACGACTTCATAGACGGCGACGCGATGCTGCGAGTGCAGCTCACGCACGACGGTAACTTCTACAACAGTGCAGCTGATCTATCAGCCGCAGTGTTCGACGGTTCGATCAATCCCGGTGAAATCGATGTCGTTCGCGACATCGTGATCGAGGATGACGGCAGCACGGATACGGCCGTTTTCGCTCAGGCTCTCGCGGACTACTCCATAGCGAACCTCGGCGACGGCTACTACCAGGTGCAAGACAACGTGGGAGACGACGGGTTGGATGTCGTCCGCAATATGGAGGAACTGCAGTTCGCAGATGCCTGCTTGATTGTCGACGCAGCCGAAGATCCCACTGCCTGGGCAGCCTGCGCACCGCTAGGTGTCGTCGAGATCGCCGCGAAAGCCGGGTCAGTAACGGCAACCGTGATCTTCGAGGATGAAAATGGTGAGCAGACCGTCGCTAACCCCGAATCGGTCCGCTTCAACTGGCAGGATGCAGAAGCGCTAGCACCCTCGCCCAGCGTCGATTCCATGCCGGAGCCCTCTGCCGACAACACGGATACCTTCACACCCAGTGACGGTGACGGGGCCTCAACTATTCGTGTAGTTGTCACCTTCGAAGATGACGAAGGTGTCCTACGCAGCATCACCTCGGAGGTGCTGCCGACCGACTAGCGAACTCATAGGACAACGTGAAAGTTGGGGCCCACACCTTCGGGGGTGGGCCCCAACGCGTATGCCTGTTCGTCGCGTCTGACGGTGAGCCTCAGAGCCGCGAGATACTATCTCGACATGTCATCTGACAAATTCCGCGGTTTCCACTCCTTAGATTTGGCGATCGGTGTGATGGAGTGACGGTCGCGGTTCTTCTCATACTGGGGGCATGCTTGCCATCGCCGTGATCATTGCGGCGAATGGCTACTTCGTGGCACAAGAATTTGCCTACATGTCGGTTGACCGGATGCGTCTCGCTGCCGAAGCCGAGGAAGGGGATGACGCCTCAGCCAAAGCTCTCAAGGTCACTCAACGCACCTCGTTCATGCTTTCTGGTGCCCAACTAGGTATCACCGTGACCGGTCTGCTGGTTGGATATGTGGCAGAACCATTGGTGGGCCGGGGCCTATCCATCGTCCTGGGCGGTGTCGGTGTGCCCCAAGCGTTGAGCATCACCGTTGGGACAGTCTCAGCGCTGGCGATTGCCACGGTCGTTCAAATGATCTTCGGCGAGCTCTACCCCAAAAACTTGGCGATAGCGAACGCCGGCCCGCTTGCTCGCACTTTGGCTCGATCAACCCTGATCTATCTCGCCATGTTCGGTTGGCTCATCAAGGTCTTCGACTGGTCAGCCAACTCTCTGCTGCGACTCGTGCGGATTGAACCAATTCACGATCTGGACAGCACCGCCACAGCCGAAGAGCTCGAGCAGATCTTTACCGACTCTCGCGATAGCGGTGACCTGCCTCAAGACCTTGCTCTCCTACTCGAACGAATTTTGGACTTTCCGAACCAAGATGTTGAGCACGCCCAGATTCCACGATCCCGAGTAGACGTGATCGATCCTCAAACCCCTCTCGGTGAGTTGCGCGTGCTGATGGCAAACGGGCATAGCCGGTATCCGGTGGTGAACTCTGAAGGTCAACCTGTTGGGGTGGTTCACCTCGTCGATTTATTGCAGGCATCCGAGGAGGGGACAGCGAGCGACATCATGCATGACACGGTTATCGTGCCAACGCTGATGCAGTTACCCGATGCAGTGGAGAAACTCAGTCAACATGGACATCAAATGGCATGCGTGGTCGATGAATATGGTGGTTTCGCTGGTGTCTTGACCATGGAGGACCTTGCCGAAGAGCTAGTCGGTGAGATCACCGATGAACATGATGATGAGGTGCCGGAGGGAATCATCGAGGTCGGCGAAAACCACTGGCAGATGGCTGGCGATGTGCATGTTGATGAAATGCAACGAGCAATCGGGCACGACTTGCCAGAGGGGGACTTCGAAACAGTCTCAGGCCTGTTGATCGCCGAGCTGGGCTCTCTGCCAGAGGTGGGTCAAGAAGTGGTAGTCAACTTGGCAGAAGAGACCTCCGAAATGGTTCTAGAGCAACGAGTTCGCCGCGAGCTGCAGATCGAAGTGCTTGAAATTCATCGCCATGTGCCCAGCCTTCTCGAGATCATGCTGGTTGAGACGTCCCTTGATGAGGACGCTCCCGACAGGGAAGAGTCGTCCGCTACGCCCGAGGAGGAGCGATGAGTGGTCTGATTGTTTCGCTAATTACTGTGTTGTTGATCGTGCTCACGGCACTTTTCGTGATCGTTGAGTTTTCTCTGCTCGGTGCACGACAAAGCCGTCTGGAATCCGAGGCTGAGCACTCTGCGTCGGCCCGCTCGGCCCTACGCAGCATGCACGAACTCACCGTGATGCTTGCCGGTGCACAACTAGGGATCACCGCGTGCACTTTTGCGCTGGGAGCGGTGACTAAGCCCGCCATGGACTACTGGCTGGGGCCTATTCTTTCCGACGCTGGTTTGCCGGGATGGGTCGCTGGCGGCACGTCTTTTGCCCTTTCCTGTTCTTTGTCACCTTCTTGCACCTAGTGGTTGGTGAGATGGCTCCTAAATCATGGGCGATAGCGCATCCTGAGCGGGCCGCCAAACTGGTCTCACCACCCATGCGTGTCTTTATCTGGCTCGTTCGTCCACTGCTGCTTTGGGTCAACGCCATCGCCAACAAGCTGGTAGCGGCCAGTGGGGTCACGCCGGTGGATAGGGCCGCCGTAGGGGGCCAAGATGCGCAAACCATCCGCGTGCTCGTTGAGCAGTCTGCGGCCAAGGGCGCACTAGAGGCTGACTATCAGCAACAGATCTCGCGAGCCTTAGAATTGCAAGAACTTACCTTGGCTCAATTGGCCCCAAAACCCCGATATCGCAGCGGTGGGCAGCAGTGCATCGCTCGCCGACGTCAGGGCTGCTGGGGTACGAACAGGACATAAGCGGATCCTCATGCTTGATGACGACGTGGCGCCGCCGAGGGTGATCCATGTCCGCGACACTTTGCTGCACACCGGTGATGAGCAAGCCGAAGCCCTGGCGCGGCCAGCCCTAGTCCTGCCCTCCAACACTCCGGTTTACGAAGCTCTAGCCAAAATGCGTGAATCTGGTGAACAACTTGTTGTCCTGCGCGACGATGGCCGACTGGTCGGTTTAGTGAGTGTCACCGACATCATGCACCGCATTTTGCCGCATGCCAGCGGGTCTGGGTTAGTCGCCAATTAGGCGCATCTAGAACGACAACGCGCGCGCAAGCAAAGCCCCGGCCAATGGCCGGGGCTTTTCTTCCTGTGGAGCCTAGGAGATTCGAACTCCTGACATCTGCCTTGCAAAGGCAGCGCTCTACCAACTGAGCTAAGGCCCCTGACGTCTCAGGGAGACTATTTAGTTGCTACCCACCGAGTCAGTCGCTTCGGCCCACAAATCGCGCTCGGCTTGAGCGTCCTTGTTCTTCTTAGCGACGAACAGCGCACCTGCGGCGGCAGCTGCAACAACCAAAAGGCGCTTCATGCTTCCTCCTCAGATACTGCTCACTGCGATTGCAGTGAGTTGGTGGGTGGGCCTAACTGGACTTGAACCAGTGACCTCTGACTTATCAGGTCAGCGCTCTAACCGACTGAGCTATAGGCCCTTACCCGCTAGCCACGAACGCGCAAACGTTCTTGACCGGCGACGCATGACATTACCTCACCCCGCGCGGCTGGACCAAACTGAGTGGCCACACCGCGACAGGGGCAGTTAAGTCAGCAGATCTACTCGTCCGACAAGGTCAAAGCCATTCCGCCAACGAGCGCAGAACACACGTTGTAGAGGAAGGCCGTGAGGGTCGACAGTGCAGTGAGAAGGAACACGTTGATGACGCCGAAGACGACAGCCAACAACAAGACGCGGCCCAGCCCGATGTAGTCCATCAAGTCGAACGACGAGGCAGCATCTTCACCGCTGGTGACCTGCACGATGAAGTCATTGACCGTCCCAAAGACACCCATGCCCTGCAGCACCAACCAGACGGCACCAACCATGACGACACTGGCAATTCCAAGGGCAACAGACACCAAGAACGAAATCTTCATGGCTGACCAGGGGTCGATCCGCTGCATCGTGAGTTTGACCCGACGAGGGCCAACCACGCGACCAACACGACCGTTAGCGGCGGCACCAACGCTGGCCGCACCCGAGGGATAGCGAGCATCCGCATACGCAGCCTCACGCGGCTGTCGGGGCTGTGGACCCGTGCCATCGCTCGTTGGTGCGCTAGCGCGCCGCTCAGCACCCACGGTGGCCCCAGCAGGCGCAGTGCCTGTCCGAGACCGGGTCGCAGCAGCAGCGGCCGCAGCAGAGCCGACAAACGGTCGATTGCCTGAAGTCCGCCGACCAGGACGCGGTGCGGTGCGAGCCATAGACCCGTCCTTCACTGGCGTGACATTTTCGGTCGGATCGGCGCTCGACACAGCCTTGTCAGCATCCCCAGACTTTGCGGTCTTTTCCTTGTCGGCCTTGGAACCCTGTTCCTTAGCCTCATGCTCGGTCGTGCTCACAGCTCGCCTCCTGTGCCGGGCTCTTCCGGTGCCTGAGCTTCAGGCTCGGCGCCCGAGTCGGGCTCCACTTGACCCGACGTTACGCCATCAGTCGATGTCGCCGCAGTCTCAGCACCAGATTCCGCGGATGCGATCTCGCTCTCGATCGTCTCAACCTCATCGGACAGCGCGGTCTCGGCATTGCGCGCAACAGCAACAATTGAGTCGTTCTTGCCCGGCGTCGCAAACTTCACGCCGGCAGTGTCACGTCCCGTGGCTCGGACCTGGTCAATTGCCGAGCGCACCACGTTTCCTCGCTCCATCACCACCAAGACCTCGTCACCATCGCTGACCGTCAGGGCGCCAACCAAATCGCCGCCCCGCTCAGTTGCCTTGGCAACCTTGATGCCCAAACCGCCACGACCCTGCACTCGGTATGCCGAGAGCGGGGTTCGCTTGGCCATCCCCGTCTCAAAGACCACGAAGACGTATGGATCGGTGCCTTCGGGCACGATCTGCATCGCCAACAGGTAGTCGTCTTCGCGGAACTTCATGCCGGTGACACCCGAGGTCGCACGACCCGTAGGCCGCAGTGCTTCATCGGTTGTCTTAAACCGCACCGACTGCCCCTTGACCGACACCAGCACCGCGTCGTCGGTGGCCTCGGCCAGGCCGGCGCTCACGAGTTCGTCGCCGTCGCGCAGATTGACTGCGATCAGACCACCGGAGCGAGGGGAGTCATAGTCAGTGAGCTTGGTCTTTTTGACCAGACCATTGCGAGTCGCCAGCAGCAGATAACTGTGCTCTTCATAATTAGGCAGCGCCATGACCTGCGCAATCTCTTCACCCGGCTGGAAGGCCATCAGGTTCGCGACGTGCTGCCCCTTGCCGGTCGGCCCGCCCTCGGGAATCTCATACGCCTTGGCGCGATAAACCCGGCCCTTATTGGTGAAGAAGAGCAGCCAATGGTGTGTGCTGGTGGTGAAGAAGTGTCCGACCACGTCATCAGCGCGCAGGGCAGCACCGCGACGGCCCTTGCCACCACGGTTTTGCGGGCGGTACTCGGTCACCTTGGTGCGCTTGGCGTAGCCGCCTCGAGTGATCGTCACGACAACGTCTTCTTGGGTGATCAGGTCTTCCATCGAGACATCGCCATCGAACGGGAAGATCTCGGTGCGGCGGTCATCTCCGTATTTGTCGACGATCTCGCCGAGTTCAGTGCTGATGATGTCGCGCTGGCGCTCCGGGCGATCCAAGATGTCCTGGAAGTCGATGATCATCGCTTCGAGCTTGTCGTGCTCGTCGATGATCTTCTGCCGCTCCAGTGCAGCCAATCGGCGCAACTGCATGTCCAGGATCGCGCGTGCCTGGATCTCATCGATCCCCAGCATCTCGATCAAGCCCTCGCGGGCTACATCCACCGTGGCGCTACGGCGAATCAACGCGATGACGTCGTCGAGGGCATCCAGCGCCTTCAGCAGCGCCCGCAGGATGTGGATCTGCTCTTCGGCGCGACGCAAGCGGTAGCGAGTGCGGCGGACGATGACTTCGATCTGGTGGTCCACCCAGTGTCGGATGAAGGCCGAGATCGGCAGCGTGCGCGGCACCCCATCGACCAGCGCCAACATGTTGGCACCGAAGGTCTGCTGCAGTTGGGTGTGCTTGAAGAGGTTGTTCAGCACCACCTTGGCGACTGCATCGCGCTTCAGCACAATCACCAACCGCTGACCGGTGCGGCCCGAGGTCTCATCACGCAAGTCCGCGATGCCACCCAGGCGACCGTCATTGACCAGGTCAGCGATCTTCTTCGCCAGGGAGTCCGGGTTGACCTGATACGGCAACTCGGTGACCACCAGGCACTGCCGGTTTGGATCTCTTCGACCTCCACGACCGCGCGCATCGTGATCGAGCCACGACCCGTGCGGTATGCGTCGTCGATGCCGGTCTTGCCCATCACCTGAGCGCCGGTCGGGAAGTCAGGTCCGTGAATCCGGTCCATCGTTGCTTCGAGCAACTGGTCGCGGTCGGCCTCGGGGTTAGCCAGCAGCCACTGCACGGCGTCGGCAACTTCGCGCAGGTTGTGTGGCGGGATCTGCGTGGCCATACCCACGGCAATACCAGCGGAGCCGTTGACCAGCAGGTTCGGGAAGCGAGCCGGCAGCACCTGAGGCTCTTGGGTCTTACCGTCGTAGTTGTCGCCGAAATCAACGGTGTCTTCATGGATGTCGCGGACCATTTCCATGGCCAGCGGCGCCATCCGGCACTCGGTGTATCGCGGCGCAGCGGCCGGTCATCACCTGGGGTGCCGAAGTTACCCTGCCCCTGCACCAACGGGTAGCGCAGCGTCCAATCTTGGACCAGTCGCACCAACGCGTCATAGATCGCAGAATCACCGTGTGGGTGATAGTGACCCATCACGTCGCCGACAACACGAGCGCACTTGTTGAAGCCACGATCGGGGCGGTAGCCACCATCGAACATTGCGTAGATCACGCGGCGGTGCACCGGCTTGAGGCCATCGCGCACGTCCGGCAAAGCACGCGACACGATGACACTCATGGCGTATTCGATATAACTGCGCTGCATCTCCGCATTGAGGTCAATCGGCTCAATACGGTCAGTGATCGGAGTCGTGTCAGTCACGCTTTTCCTTCGCTTGGTTCAGTAATACGCAGTTCAGATGTCCAAAAAACGAACGTCGCGGGCATTGCGCTGGATGAAGTTGCGTCGAGACTCAACGTCTTCACCCATCAGCACCGAGAAGATTTCGTCGGCCGCGGCGGCGTCATCGAGGGTTACCTGCAAAGAACCCGCGAGTCAGGGTCCATCGTGGTCTCCCACAATTCCTTGTAGTCCATCTCGCCAAGACCCTTGTAGCGCTGCAGGCCGCTGTCCTTGGGCAACCGCTGCCCATTGGCCAGACCCTCACGAGTCACCACTTCGCGCTCACGGTCAGAGAACACATAGTCGTGCTCGTGGTTCGTCCACTTGATCCGGTAGAGCGGCGGCTGAGCGAGGTAGACATACCCAGCCTCAATCAGCGGCCGCATAAAGCGGAACAGCAGCGTCAAGAGCAAGGTGCGGATGTGCATACCGTCGACGTCAGCATCGGCCATCAAAACGATCTTGTGATAGCGCGCCTTGGTGATGTCGAAGTCTTCGCCAATGCCAGTGCCAAAGCCAGAAATCAGGGCCTTGACCTCCTGGTTCGACAAAATCTTGTCCAGGCGAGCCTTCTCAACGTTCAGGATCTTGCCTCGAATCGGCAGGATGGCCTGGTTGAACGGGTTGCGACCACGCACGGCCGAACCACCAGCGGAGTCACCCTCAACGATGTAGACCTCAGAGATGGTTGGGTCGTTGCTCTGGCAGTCACGCAACTTGCCGGGCAGACCACCAGACTCCAACAGGCCCTTACGACGGGTTGCTTCACGAGCCTTGCGGGCTGCCATCCGGGCCGCAGCAGCCTGGCTCGCCTTGTTGACGATTTCGCGGCCTTCACGAGGGTGTGCGCCGAGCCAATGGCTGAACTCTTCAGTCATCACGCGCTGCACAAAGCCGCGGACCTCGGAGTTACCCAACTTGGTCTTGGTCTGGCCCTCAAACTGCGGCTCACCAAGCTTGACCGAGATAACCGCGGTCAAGCCTTCGCGGATGTCTTCACCCGTGAGTTTGGTGTCCTTTTCGCGGATCAACTTGTTGGTGACAGCAAAGTCATTCACCAAACGGGTCAGCGAGGCACGGAAGCCTTCTTCGTGCGTGCCGCCCTCGTGGGTGTTGATCGTGTTGGCGTAGGTGTGCACCGATTCGCTGTAGGAGCCGGTCCACTGCATCGCGACCTCAAGCGACATCAGGCGGTCTTTGTCTTCGCTCTCAAACGCGATGACCTCGTCGTGCACAGGGTCGGTGCGCTTGGTCTTGTTGAGGTGAGTGACGTAGTCGAGCAAGCCGTTGTCGTACTTATACGTCACGGTCTTGCCGGTCGCCTTGCCCGCATTGGGGTGCGGGTTGTCGTCCATCTCATCGGAACCCTCGAGCGGCTCCTCATCCAGGGCGTCTTCGTCCTCGACCTCATCGCTCATCACGCGCTCGTCGATCAGCGTCAACGTCAGGCCCTTATTCAGGAAGGCCATCTGCTGGAAGCGCGCACGCAGCGTCTCGAAGTCGAAGTCAACGGTGTCGAAGATGTCTGACGAGGGCCAGAAGACAACCATCGTGCCGGTCTCATCCATCGGGATGGACTCATCTTCAGACAGCGGCGCCTGAGGCACACCCAGTCGGTATGTCTGGCGGTAAACGTGGCCGCGCTGGCGCACCTCGACATCGAGTCGCTCAGACAGCGCGTTGACCACCGAGGAACCGACACCGTGCAGACCACCGGAGACCGCATACCCGCCGCCACCGAACTTGCCGCCGGCGTGCAGTTGGGTCAAAACCAACTCAACAGCAGACTTCTGCTCCTTGGGGTGGATGTCGGTGGGGATGCCTCGGCCATTGTCAATCACCTGGACGCCCTTATCGGCTCGCAGGCGGATCTCGATCTTGTCCGCGTGACCGGCCAAGGCCTCATCAACCGCGTTGTCGACGATCTCCCCACAAGGTGGTGCAAACCGCGTTCACCGGTCGAGCCGATGTACATACCGGGGCGCTTACGAACAGCTTCTAAGCCTTCCAGCACCGTAATGGCTGCTGCGTCGTATGCCGGTGCGCTAGCGAGCGAGCCGGCTTGACCGGACTCTACTTCCGCTTGCGGCAACTCTGGCATAGCGGGCGTGCTGTTGTCGTCAGATTCAACCGAAGCCACGTGGCTCCTTCGACAGTGGGGACAGAACCATCCAATAGTTTACCTGTCAATCGAGGTAAAACATGCCATTCACAGCCTCAGAATGGCCTATTTGACGGCAATTTGCCCCATTTTGACGATCAACCATGCGAAAGGGGTTTTAAGTGCCCTCCAGGTGGCTTCTAGGGCTTAGCCGTAGGTGTCCCTGGGACCCGGACCGCTGGAGCGCAAACGCCCCTTCTTCCAACTGGGCCCGCCCGGCCCCTTGACGATGATTTCGGTGACGATCCCAGGCCCGACTTCGGCGTCAATCCGCGTCAGAATCGATGACTGCAGCAACTTCATCTGGGTGGCCCAGGCGGTGGAGTCCGCCAGGACTGTCAGCACGGTCCCCTCAAACGAGATCGGCTCAATGTGGGCACTGACTTGCGCGCCGACGATGTTGGGCCACCGGCCGATCACCGATCCGACCTGCACATCCACCTTCCAGCCTCGGTGGGAAAAGAGGCGTTGCATCTCATTGCCCATAGTCTGCGGTTCCCGGGCATTGGGGTCATGTTTGGCGCCACGCTGCTCACCGAGCCCCGAAGCTTCCTTTTGAGTGCCCGCCCAGCTGCGCCGGGTCGATAGCCTCGCTCACGAGCTTGCTTTCTGGCTCTGGCTAACGCTTCCCTGGCCGCGTCGAGATCATCACCGTCTGGCTCCGGCGTCTCAGTGCGACCCTGATCATCCCGACTCATGCGGACTCATCAGCCTTTTCAACGCTATCGCGCTGAGTCACGGATCCAGTTGTCACGTCAAAGATGACCCCGGCGCGCAATTCGGGCGGCACGTCGGCGGGCACTGCAGCGGTGACCAGCACCTGCTCGCAGTCAGCCACCATCTCGGCGAGGCGTTCGCGCCGGCCAGAGTCCAACTCCGCAAAGACATCGTCCAGGATCAACACCGGATCGGTGCCGAGGTCGTGCCGCAGCAGTCGAAAAGCAGCCAGCCGTAATGCCAAGGCAAAGGACCACGATTCACCGTGGCTCGCATACCCCTTGACGGGCAGTTCCCCTAGCGCCAACACGAGGTCATCGCGGTGTGGCCCGACGAGGGTGACTCCCCGTTCCTTCTCTTGCAGACTGACCTGCTCGATCGAGGCCAAGATCCCAGCCCTGAGTTCTTCGATCTCGGGGACTTCACCATTGGCCAGGGCCGCTGCTAGTTCCTCATGCAGGGACGATTTGTAGTGAGCTAACGCTGGCGTATCGGCATCACTAATGGAGCGGTATGCCTCACTCAAGTAGGGGAGCAAGTCACGGATCAGCCGAAGCCGGGCATAGGTCAGCGAGGCACCGATGGCCGCCAGTTGATCGTCATAGACACTCAAAGTCGACAGTGCCGAGTCTCTGGCCTGCTCTAACGTCATCCCTGCGGGCAGATCTGGGGTGCGCTTCTTGCTCGATCGACGCTCTCGCCACAAGTGTGCGGCCGAGCGCAACAACGCGGTGCGCTGCTTGACCGTCTTGTCGTAGTCGGATCGCACTCCCGACCATCGCGGCTGACGCGCAACGAGCAGGTCATCCAGAAGCGGCGCCGCTCACCGGGATCACCTTTGATCAGGGCTAAGTCCTCAGGGGCAAAGGACGGTACGCAGGGTCCCCAGCACATCGCGTTGCCGACCAGCGGGGGAACGGTTGAGCCGCGCTCGGTTGGCTTTGCCTGGGATGATCTCGAGCTCGACCAGCGATTCTCGACCGTCTCGAATGACGGTGGAGCGCACGATCGCCGAGTCTTCCCCAAACCGCACCATCGGCTGGTCGGAAGCGACCCGGTGACTACCTAGGGTCGCGACGTAGCCAATCGCCTCGATGATGTTGGTCTTGCCTTGCCCATTTCGGCCCAGCAGCGTCGTCACTCCTGGGCTCAGGGTCAACGAAGCGCCCGGATAACTCCGGAAGTTCGTCAGGGTGAGGTCGCGGACATGCACCTGCCTAGCGTGCCAGATCCCGCCCAACCCACTAGCCCATGGGCTGCATCAGAGCCTGGGCGGCCCAGCAGGACCCTGTCAACGGTTGTGACGTCGCAGCTCAGTTCACCGACGGTCCAGGCTGCGGCGGGTAGGCATACCCACGCAATGGCCCGTCCCGTGGGGACAAAACACTGCGGCCAGCCAAACCCCGTGAGGTTTGGCCGGCCGCAGTCTAACGCGCTACCAGATCACTCTTCGTCGCCAATCATGCGGACGTGGTGCCCACCGAACTCGCCGCGCAAGGCGGCAACAGCCTGCATTGCGGGGGAGTTGGTCTGACGTGATGCAAAGCGAGCAAACAGCGCTGCCGAGATGACCGGCATCGGCACGGCGTTCTCGATGGCCTCTTCGACGGTCCAACGGCCTTCACCGGAGTCGGTGGTGTATTCGCTGACACCCTCGAGGCTCGGGTTCTCACCCAGTGCGTTGACCAGCAGGTCTAGCAGCCAGGAACGCACGACGGTGCCGCGGCTCCACGCCTGGAAGCAGCCGCGAACGTCCTTGACGATGTCCTTGGCTTCGAGCAGTTCGAAACCTTCGGCGTAGGCGTGCATCAAGCCATACTCGATGCCGTTGTGGACCATCTTGGCGTAGTGACCAGCACCGATGTCGCCCGCGTGGACGAAGCCCTCCTCGCGGGGGCCTTCGGGGCGAAGTGCGTCAAAGATCGGCATGACCTTTTCGACGTGCTCATTGCGGCCGCCGCACATCAGGCCGTAGCCGTTCTCCCGGCCCCAGATGCCACCGGAAACACCACAGTCGACGTAGCCGATGCCCTTGGACTCCAACACAGCGTCGTTGATGGCGTCATCGGTGTACTTGGAGTTGCCGCCGTCGATAACGATGTCGCCCTCGTCAAGCAATTCCGACAGGGTCACGACCGTGGAACGGGTCGGCTCGCCGTGCGGCACCATGACCCACACGGTGCGAGGCGCCTGCAGGCCCTGGACCATGGCTTCCATGCTGTCAACGTCGCGCACGTTCTCATCGAGGTCATAACCGATGACTTCGTGGCCAGCGCCGCGCAGACGCTCGCGCATGTTGCCGCCCATCTTGCCGAGTCCAATAAGTCCAAGTTGCATGAGGCAGTTCCTTCGTTGTGTGAGACGTTCGGGTTCTGTCAGTGGTTCTTAGGTCAGCCCGCGAAGCGAACTGGCATCAAGACGTAGCGATACGACTCATCTGAGTCACCGTCAATTTCTTTCTGCCCCGACAATACTGCTGGCCTGGAGGGCTGTGTAAAGGCCAGGCGGGTGTAACTAGTCCCTAGTGCGCCAAGACCTTCCAGCAAAAAGGAGGGGTTGAAGGCGATTTCCAGCTCAGGGCCACTCAAGGTTGCTTCCAGTGCTTCGCTGCCTTGCGCGTCGTCACCGGTGCCAGCCTCAATCGATACCTGACCGTCGGTAAAGCTGAGTCGAATCGGGGTGTTGCGTTCTGCCACCAGAGACACACGCTTCACCGCTTCGATCAGGGTCGCGGTCGGCACCACGGCAATCGAGTCCGAGCTGCTGGGGAAGATTGACGTGACCTTGGGGTATTCGCCATCCAGCAATCGGGTCGTTGAGCGGCGTGAGCCCGCCTCGAAGCCGATCAGACCATCAGATCGGCTGGAGTCGCCCAGCGAGATGCCGATAGAGCCAGAACTGCCCAACGCCTTTGCTGTCTCCGAAAGCGTGCGGGCCGGGATCAAAGCCACGTGTGAAATATCTGTGGCGTCTGGGGTCCAGGTCAGCTCACGCATAGCCAGTCGATAGCGGTCAGTCGCTAGCAGCACGATTTTTTCGCCATCGATCTCGACGCGAACGCCAGTCAGGATGGGCAGAGTGTCGCCGCGGTCTGCGGCAATGGCGACCTGCTGGACCGCCTGAGTGAACGTGTCTCCGGCAATCGAACCGCTGGCATCGGCGGCTGTGGGCAGGGTGGGGTAATCCGCCACCGGCATCTGAATCAGCGAGAAGCGGCTCGAGCCGCAGTGCAGTTGAACCTTGGACCCTTCGGTGCTGACGTCGACCGGCTTGGCGGGCAGGCTGCGCGAAATGTCCGCGAGGAGCTTGCCTAGGACCAGCACTTCGCCGCTTTCAGAGACGTCAGCCTCGACTGTGACAGTCGCTGAGATCTCGTAGTCGAACGCAGAGAGGGTGAGCGTCCCCTCGGGGTCTGCCTTCATCAGCACGCCTGCCAGGACCGGCACTGGGGGGCGGTTGGAGAGGCCGCGGACAACCCAAGTCACGGCCTCGGCAAGTACTTCGCGCTCAACACGGAACTTCACGTGAGGTCAGCCTTTTCGTCGTTTGGGTGCCTGCCAGTGGGCAAGCACTTCGGAGAATGACATTAGTCGCCCCAACGGGGTGGGCCAACCCTAGCGACCCTGCTCATTTTTTGGCATTTGTCCCCAGGGACGTGGGACGGGATCTCATCTAGGTAAGAGTTAGTCATCGTCATAGGGGGTGTGCATGGTGTGGATATCTCGGTATCTGCCCAGGTGGACTCGCGTGGTGCGGTGTGGGTATCCAGTGGATGAGCGCCGTGGATAGCAGAGAGGTGCTGTGGATCCGCAAAGACCGTCCACATGACCACGGTCGGCTAGCACTGACCGCTCCCCATGTCTGTGTGGGTTATCCGCAACTTGTCCACAGGGCCTGTGGACGTAGCATCGAGCCGTCGATTATCGGCGCAGAGACCAAAAAGGCCATTGGCAGCTCGATATCATCGCAGGTCAGGACTGCACAAGACATATGAAAGTGAATTCACGTCATTACCCACAGCTTTATCCACAAGCTGGGGATAAAGGATGGGAAAACCGTTGCAGGACTAATGGGCCGCAGATTTGCGGATGATTCCTGTCAGCTCAGTGATTTGGTCAAAGAGAGCGCGGCGCTCGCCGATGAGAGTGCGGATCTTGCGCTCAGCGTGCATCACTGTGGTGTGATCGCGACCGCCGAAGGCCTGCCCGATCTTGGGTAAAGACAGGTCCGTGAGCTCTCTGCAGAGGTACATCGCGATCTGGCGCGCATTGACCAGGGTTCGTGACCGTGACGTGCCCTGCAGATCATCAATGCTGATCCGGAAGTAGGCAGCGACCTCATCCATGATCGTTGCCGCAGTGATGCGGCCGGCCTCGGCGTTCGGGATGATGTCTTTCAGGACATGCGCAGCCAGTTCACGATCCGCGGGCTTGCCACTCAGGGAAGCGAAGGCCGTGACTCGAATCAGCGCACCTTCAAGTTCACGAATGTTCGTGGTGATCTTGGTGCCGATGAGCTCGAGGACGTCCGGCGGGGTCGTCATCCGCTCTTGTGCAGCCTTCTTTTGCAAGATGGCAATGCGAGTCTCAAGTCAGGGGCTGAACGTCAGTTAACAAGCCCCACTCAAATCGGCTACGCAACCGCTCGGCGAACCCCGACAGCTTTTTCGGCGGCTGGTCGGACGTGATCACGACCTGTTTTTCGCTGTTGTGCAGGGTGTTGAAGGTGTGGAAGAACTCCTCCACTGTCTGTTCTTTGCCCTGCAAGAACTGGATGTCATCAATCAACAAGAAGTCGACGTTGCGATAACGGCGCTGAAAGGCGCCAGCCTTGTCGTCACGAATGCTGTTGATGAAGTCGTTGGTGAATTCTTCGGAGTTCACGTAGCGCACTCGAGTCTCAGGGTAGAGATTGCGTGCGTAGTGCCCGATGGCGTGCAGCAGGTGGGTCTTGCCCAGTCCTGATTCGCCGTAGATAAACAGCGGGTTGTATGCGCGGGCCGGGGCTTCTGCCACCGCGAGTGATGCTGCGTGGGCAAATCTGTTTGACGAGCCAGACACGAACGTGTCGAAGGTGTACCTGGGGTTTAGCCGAGAGTCGCCATCAGTCGTTGTGGCAACAACCGCACCTGAGGTGGTTCGGTGTTCACGCGGACGATCCGGTTTGTCGTCATAGTCACCGACCGACACTGGCATCTCCGCTGCTGAAGCGTCCTCGTTGACCTGGGATGAGGTCGGCGTGGGCTGCTCGCCCTCGGCTGCAGAAGAGGGATAGTCGCCTTCGACTTCTTGGCGCAGATCTTCTTGAACGGTGATGGCGAGCCGAACATCTCGGTCGAGGTGTTGGGAGAGTGCGCGAGAAACCGGCAACTCAAGCGTCGACTCAAGGGAGTCTTTCGTGTGCTGATAGGGCACAGCAAGCAAGGCCGTGTTTTCGATCAGACCGACCAGTCGGGTCAGACGCAGGAAGCCGCGTTCACGGGGGCGGATTCCGGAGGAGTCAAGATGTTCAACGACCTTGGCCCAGATCACGTCATAATCGATCGAATCATCGGGCATTGACTGTTTCTCCTCCGCAATTGACCGCACCCACTGTCCGCGAGAGGCGTCCCCCGGTCCTGATGGTCAGTGAACCGGAATGCTTAGTCCACAAGTTCATCCACAACCTGTGTATAACACGTGGAAGGACATGACCGGGGCTTGACGCTAACAAGCCAAACTACTCGCGGCAAGTGCAATCAGGCCGAACAGGCTCTCTATCTTGCACTGAATCGGCGTGTCACGCTAGCCCTGAACCCAGCCGTGCCTCAGAGTAGTGAGGTTGATCTCACTGATGATCGGTGGCTTGGGTGAGTTTGACCCTGCCTTAGCCACTCCCGTACCTTTAGACAGCCGTTGACTCGGCCGTTTTCGCCTGCCCGTGAATCCGCTCAGTACGTCTGAGTTGCCTCGTGGGCGAACGATGGCGGCTGATTTAGCGCCAACCGAAACCACCAACCCTCTGGTCAGTGGCGGTCCTGATGTGATCGTCACGGTATATGGAGCAGTTATGAGCAAGCGCACCTTTCAGCCGAACAACCGTCGTCGGGCCAAGGTCCACGGCTTCCGCCTGCGTATGAGCACCCGTGCGGGTCGTTCGATCCTCGCCGGTCGCCGTCGCAAGGGCCGCGCGAACATCTCCGCCTGAGCTCGCTAGGTCTCGGCGAAGCTCACAGGTGCTACCTAGGTATCAGCGAATAACTCGCTCCGGCGAGTTTTCTGCTGTGCTGCGAGGCGGCCGAGGAGTAAGTCGCCGTGCTGGCGGTCCACTCGTTGTCGTGCATCGTCGCGACTTTGAGGCCACGGAGTCATCCGAACCCACGCGTTCACCACGCGTGGGTTTTGTGGTGTCTAAGGCTGTCGGAAATTCGGTGGTTCGCCACCGGGTGACGCGACAGTTGAGGGCCTTGATGGCTTCGCGGATGGAGTCGCTGCCGGCTGGCGCCGGGATCGTTGTTCGTGCCCAACCAGATGCGGCGTCCGCCGACTTTGGGCACTTATCGACCGAGTTGGATCGTTGCTTAGACAAGGTGGCTGGCGAATGAGTCGCGTGCTCTCGCTGCCACTGATCTGGCTGATCAGGGTTTACCAGTGGGCGATTTCGCCGCTGCTCGGCCCGACCTGCAAGTTTTATCCGTCATGTTCGGCGTATGGCGTGGATGCACTGCGGATCCACGGACCGATTCGTGGCACTTGGCTTACCGTGCGACGACTGGGTCGCTGCCACCCGTGGAGTCATGGGGGCGTGGACCATGTCCCGGCCAAGGAAGAACGTATGACCACCAGGGTGAGCCAAGCTCACCCCGAGACTGAGGACTCCATGGGCTTCTTCGATACCCTGCTTTTCCCCTTTGAATGGTTCGTGGCCAACATCATGGTTGGCTTCGAGATGCTGCTGACCTCGCTCGGTATGGCGCCGACCTCTGGTTGGACGTGGGTCCTCTCCATCGTGGGCTTGGTGATCACGATGCGAATCTTGCTGATCCCGCTCTTTGTGCGCCAGATTCGGTCGCAGCGACGGATGCAGGAGCTGCAGCCCGAGTTAATGAAGATCCAGAAGAAGTACAAGGGCAAGAAAGACGAAGAGTCTCGTAAGGCGATGACTGAGGAGTCGTTCGCTCTCTATAAGCAGCACGGCACCAACCCCTTCAGTTCGTGTTTGCCACTCTTAGTGCAGATGCCGTTCTTCTTCGGTCTTTTCCGGGTGTTGAACTATGCCGATGAACTTGCTGCAGGTGAGCGCACTGGACGTGGCCTCTTCACCCAAGAGCTCGCGCTTCAGATGGAGAACTCGACGGTGCTGGGGGCGCAACTGTCGGACACCTTCCTCTATGACAGCAACGGCTCGGCCAAGATCATTGCCGCCGTCCTGATCGTCGCGATGTCGGTCACGCAGTTCATCACTAGCCACCAGTTGATGCGCAAGAACATGTCGGCGGCTGCGTTGGATAGCCCGATGGCGCGTCAGCAGCAGATCTTGATCTATGTGCTTCCGGTGATGTTCGGCGTCTTTGGTGTGAACTTCCCCATTGGTGTCTTGATCTACTGGACGACCACCAACCTGTGGACGATGGGCCAGCAGTTCTATGTGATCCGATCTATGCCCGCCCCCGGCTCTCCTGCCGAGCAGGCACTTGCTGAACGCCGCAAGGCAAAGGGCAAGCCCGCCCCGTCGAGCACGTTGACCATTGAGCCAGACGCCAAGGATGTCGTGGACCCTGAGCCAACCGGCGGTCAACGGACTCAGCCCACCTCCAAGAAGCGGGCCAAACGAAAGAACAACCGACCCAAAGGTCGCTAGTTCCCCTCATTGCAATCCATGGCTTCCGAGCCACCAACGATCACGAGACCCTTTGAGAGTCTCAAGCAGGAGCAGACAAGATGAGCACCGAGAGCACCACCGACAATGACGTTTCCCAGGCTGACACAGATGGCCAGCAGACGAACGCTGCCGATCAGTCCAAGTCGAAGGCAACCTCGCGCAAGGAAGCACTTGAGCGCGAGGGTGAGATCGCTGCGGATTTCCTAGAGACGCTGCTAGACATCGCGGATCTGGATGGCGACCTCGAGGTTGATGTGGATGGCGACCGTGCTGCTGTGTCGTTGGTTGACTCCGAGGATGGAGAAGCTCCTCAGCAACTGGTGGGAAGCAACGGCCAGGTGCTTGAGGCACTGCAAGAGTTGACCCGGTTGGCTGTGCAAGCGGAGACGGGTGACCGCACGCGATTGATGCTGGACGTGGCCGGCCATCGTGCTGCACGCAAACTCGAGCTGATTGACCTGGCAAAGAAGACGGTTGAGGCCGTGAAGGCTAATGGTGAGCGTGCAGAGCTCAAGCCGATGTCCGCGTTTGAGCGCAAGGTCGTGCACGACGAGGTGTTGCGCTCGGGGCTGTCGTCCGAGTCGGAGGGCGAAGAGCCCAAGCGGTTCGTCGTCGTGTTGCCAGCCTGATTTATTTAGGACATATGTTCGATATGTTCGATCCGTTGGAGGGTGTTTAACGTGAAACATGAGGGGTCTATTGCGCCCGCACCCTCGAGGTCTGCGTCAGAAGTGTTCGGCGACCGCCTGCCGATCGCCATCGCCTACGCGGAGTTGCTAGCGACGACGGGTATCGAGCATGGGTTGATCGGCCCACGCGAGACGGCGAAATTGTGGGATCGGCATATCGTTAACTGCGCCGTTATGGAGTCGTTGCTCCCTCACCTGAGCAAAGTGATAGATATCGGCAGCGGCGCCGGGTTGCCGGGGTTAGTGTTGGCCATCGCTCGACCCGACCTGCAAGTCACGCTCATTGAGCCGCTTCAACGTCGGACCAACTGGCTTGAGGTCGCGGTAAAGGAGTTGGGTCTCTCTCACGTGCGAGTGTGGCGAGGGCGGGCCGAGGAGTTTGCCGGCCGGGTGCAAGTCCCCTACGTCACCGCACGTGCAGTTGCTCGACTGGACAAGCTGTATGGATGGGCGGCGCCACTCTTGCCTGAGGGGGCAAGTTGATTGCGCTCAAGGGCCAGTCTGCTGGTGAAGAGTTGGCGGAGTGCTCGGCTCGATTGACCCGGATGGGTGGACTGAACGCCAACGTCATCTCGGTTGGCGAGGGTTTGGTGGACCCACCCTCGAGGATCATTGAAGTAACTCGCGGTGTGGCTCAAACCAAGGGCAAGAAGTCGGGCAGGCCTCGTCGCGATCGTTGACTTCATGGTCGATAATGAAGTCAATGAACTCTACAGATTCTTCACCTCAGTCTGTTGCCACGGGGCTGGGATGGCCTCAAGGCTCCGGGCTCGAGCGTGGTGATTCCTTCGTGGTTAGAGAAGGGCTTGGTTGGCCAAGCCCAAACGACAAACAGGCTGACCACAGCACTGAAGCTGAGGCTGAGACAGTTGAGCCGTCCACACTCCACCCATGGTGAGTGCTCCGCAGCCAGTGGTAGAGAATAAGGACACCAATGTTTCACGCGAAACATCGCCCGCTGCAAAGGATCCAATGGCTACACCACTAGCGAGACAAGTTGCGGACGAAGCGCGTCGGCGTCGGGCAGCTGAGGCGGCCACAGCGCACCGACCCGAAGCCACACGAGTATTCACGGTGGCCAATCAAAAGGGCGGCGTCGGCAAGACGACCAGCACCGTTAATCTTGCTGCAGCACTGTCACTCTTGGGGATGAACGTGCTCGTCATCGACATTGACCCACAAGGCAATGCGAGCACAGCCCTGGGTGTTCCGCACCACTCAGGTGTCCCTGGGATCTATGACGTCCTCATTGACAGTGTGCCTTTGGCGGACGTCGTGCAACCAGCATCAACGGTGGAGCGCCTTTGGTGTGCTCCAGCAACGATTGATCTCGCGGGTGCTGAGATTGAGCTCGTGCCGCTTGTCGCGCGTGAGGCGCGTCTGCGCAAAGCTCTGGAGAAGTTCCTTGCCCAGCGCACGGGCGATGACCGGATCGATTTTGTCTTCATCGACTGTCCACCGAGCTTGGGGCTGCTGACGGTCAATGCCTTTGTGTCGGCACAAGAAGTTTTGATCCCCATTCAAACTGAGTATTACGCACTTGAAGGCGTAAGCCAGTTAATGAATAACATCACCCTGATTCGCGAGCACCTGAACCCTGACCTGCGGGTCTCGACGATTCTGCTCACAATGTATGACGCGCGGACACGCCTGTCGGCACAGGTGGCTGAAGAAGTACGGCAGCATTTCCCCAACGAAGTTCTGAAGACGCTCATCCCACGATCGGTGCGAATCAGCGAGGCACCGAGTTTCGGGGAAACCGTCATGACCTACGACCCGGCTAGCACCGGTGCGCTGTCATACCGTGAGGCTGCACTAGAGATGACGGCGGTGAAGGCCTCAGGTCCATCCGCCGGCGAAGAGACTGGAGAGGGACAACATGGCTGAGCGTAGACGTGGACTAGGTAAGGGGCTAGGAGCGCTCATCCCACCGACTCCGAGCACTAATGACCGCCCCACGGATGTCTTCTTTCCACGGGGAAGCACGCCGATCGAGCACCCAGAAGACCGTTTCACGGGAAACAGGTCAGCCGCGGAGAGCACTGGCAGCTCCACAGCGGGCTCAACGCCAGGCTTCGACGAAGGTTTCACGGGAAACAGTGAAAATGACGGGGCTGCGGAGAGCATAGGTCACCGTGATGCAGAGAGCATGGCCCCTGTCGGGGCTAATGAGGTCGTTGCGGCTGACCAGACTACTTCATTTGAGGGAGCGGACGCCGCTGAGTTCGGTGCGGGTCTAGCGCCAGTGCCGGGTGCGACCTTCGCTGAGCTGCCAATCAGTGAGATTGTCGCGAATGCGCGTCAGCCACGACAAGTCTTTGACGACGACGATTTAGCAGAGTTAACGCACAGCGTCCAAGAGATTGGTGTGTTGCAGCCAATCGTGGTGCGACAAGGCCTCGGTGACGGCGCCGGTTTTGAGCTCATCATGGGTGAACGTCGCCTCAGGGCAAGCAAAGCGGCTGGTCTAGCCACTATCCCAGCGATTATCAGAGACACCTCTGATGACGACATGCTTCGAGATGCATTGTTGGAGAACCTACACCGGAGCCAACTCAACCCACTTGAAGAGGCTGCTGCCTACCAACAGTTGCTAGAAGACTTTGGCTGCACGCATGAGGAGTTGGCCAAGCGAATCGGACGGTCGCGTCCGCAGATCTCAAACACTCTCCGCTTAATGAAATTGCCTGCCCTGGTGCAACGACGCGTTGCGTCGGGTGTGTTGAGCGCCGGGCACGCTCGAGCGCTTCTTGGCTTGAGCGACGGCGCTTCGATGGAGCGGTTAGCGCAACGGATTGTGGCCGAGGGGCTGTCGGTTCGCGCCGTCGAAGAGATTGTCATCCTTGGTGAAGATGCACAGCCAGCGGCGGGTCGCCGTCGGTCCCGCTCGGTCGCAGACCCGCGTTTTGAGCAGATATCCCGTTCGTTGTCCGACCGCTTAGACACGCGAGTTCAGATTGCTATGGGTCAGCGCAAGGGTAAGTTGACGGTAGAATTCGCAGGTCAGGATGATCTGGACCGTATTCTCGCGCTTCTCGCGGCAGAAAAGACAGGCCACTGATTCACGTGAAACGCGCCCACTGATGGGTTGCGTGCGTATGTAAGGGGCCTAACTGGATTGCCTGTTAGGCCCCTTACTTGTACTTTGAATGTTTCATGTGAAACGAATGTGCCGTGTGTAACTGGGACTCGTGTGGTTGCGATACAAGGGAACCTAGGTCTGCCCTTGCCCGTCAGATGTGGCACAGAACCAGGATGGGGAGGGACAGCACGAGGAAGAGACGGTCTAGCCAGAGGGTTGATTTAGAAATAGCAAGAATCTTGGTAGAGATCGAACAGCACCCCTTTTCGAGTGCGCGCAGAGTCGAGGCCGATTCTGTCGTGGCCGAGGCGCCAGATCTAAGCCAGCCACAGACTGATAGACGCCTGTCTGATCGTGGCTTACCTACTGTGCCCGAATTGGGTGCAGAAACAGTTCGACATCTGTGGAGTTGGGGGCGTCTGCATCGGCGACTGCGAAAACTCAAAGACCAAGGCGCGTAACCAGATCCTGCGCGTTGGGCACTTGCGGGAGCACGTTTAGAATCTGGTCTCGGGCGCGAGGAGTTGTCAGAAACGCTACTTGGCGTTGAGTTTGCTACGGGGTTTGTTTCATGTGAAACGAGGTACTACGTAGGGCGTGTTTGTGACGTCCTACTTATCAAACGCATTTCTCTCAAAGAAGTGCGTTGTTTCACGTGGAACTCTGACAGTTGCCCCAGATGGGCATCGCAGGGCACCACGCACTAGGTGACTGTGTCAGCGGTCGATATCGTAGACGAATGGAAACCCGGCCATACATGGTCTTAAACCTTGACAGGGCCCAACCGGCCACAGATCGATCCAGCATTCGCCGCGCAACTTCCGCAGACCTGTGGGATATGGCAGGCGTCATGGCTGATGCTGTGTGAGTCATCGGGTTCAATTTGGGTGGGCGCAGTGGCGAGCATAGTCGGCAGGGGCTCGGTAGCCCAGGGCTGAGTGGCGTCGCTTGGTGGTGTTGACTCCAGAACATAGCGATGGCCCGGCCATCAGTTGATGTCCGGGCCATCGCGTGCGCTGCGTCAGCCGCAGCGTTTCAGGATGGAGTTGGAGTCTGGCTCAGCCGACCACGGTCTCGAGGTCGCGCAGGATCTTCTGCTTCGACATTGCGCCCACCATGTTCTTGACCAGTTCACCCTTCACGTAGACATTCATCGTCGGGATGCCCGTGATGCCATAACGCTGCGTGATCTGCGGGTTTTCGTCAGTGTTGAGCTTAACGATCTTTAACTTGCCATCGAGCTGCTCGGAAATCTCTTCGAGGACCGGTGCGATGGCCTTGCACGGGCCACACCACGGTGCCCAGAAGTCCACCAGCACGGGAATGTCGCTCTTCAGCACATCTTGGTCAAAGGTTGCGTCGTCCGTCTGCGTTGTTGCCATGATACCTCCAGTAGGGTTCGTGTTGTAACTAAATATTATGAGTTAGCGTCAAGTGCGGCGAGGTAGCGCTCTGCGTCAAGAGCGGCCGAGCAGCCAGTGCCGGCAGCGGTGATTGCCTGGCGGTAAGTGTGGTCCACGAGGTCGCCAGCGGCAAAGACACCGGGGATGTTGGTCGCGGTGCTCCGGCCATCAACCAAGACGTAGCCTTCATCGTCGAGATCGATCTGACCCTGGATCAACTCGTTGCGCGGGTTGTGGCCGACAGCGATGAAGAGGCCACTGACCTCCAGCTCGCGGGTGGAGTCATCGCGGGTGTCACGCACCGTCAGTGAAGTCAGCTTGTCTTCGCCGTGGATCTCAGCGACGTCCGTGTTCCAGGCAATGTTGATCTTTGGGTCATTCATCGCACGCTCGGCCATGATCTTGCAGGCGCGCAGCTCGTCGCGACGCACCAAGATGGTTGCTGAGCGAGCAAAACGCGTCAAGAAGGTGGCTTCCTCCATTGCGGAGTCACCGCCACCGACAACCGCGATGTCCTTGTCGCGGAAGAAGGCACCGTCGCAGGTGGCGCACCAGGACACTCCGTGCCCGGACAGACGCTGCTCATTGGGCAATCCAAGATCGCGGTATGCCGAACCCATTGACAAGATGACAGAGCGAGCCAGGTGGGTGACGCCCTCGGCGTCCGTCACACGCTTGATGTCGCCCTCCAGCTCAACTGAAGTGACGTCTTCGCGCTCCAACTTGGCACCGAAGCGCTCGGCCTGAGCACGCATGGCGAGCATCAGGTCCGGGCCCATGATGCCGTCCGCAAAACCGGGGAAGTTCTCGACGTCGGTGGTGTTCATCAAGGCGCCACCAGCGGTCACAGCGCCCTCAAACACAAGAGGCTCAAGGTTTGCTCGCGCCGCATACACCGCAGCGGTGTAGCCGGAGGGGCCAGAGCCGATGATGATGACTTCGTGGACCTTGTCGTTGTCAACCTGCTCGGGGCTGCTGGTAGCAGCGGTGTCGAGCGAGATGCCACTGATGGCAGTCATGTTCTGGGTCTCTCCTGAGGGCGCGAAAAGTATTGCAGTGGTATCAACCATGAGCACCACGTGCATGTTCCCGAGGCTCAGGCAGACAACCAGAACGAGGTTATCTCAGGTGCGGGCCAGGCTTGCTTTCACAAGTCGTTTAGCGCAGTGCGGTCAACGAAGATTTCAGGGTTGGTCTCGCCTTGGAGGCATTGCTCGAGATGGCCCAAGCCTGCGAAACGCCTTCGCCTTGATCGCGGACAACAACGACGGCTGCATTGGCATCAAAGGTGGTGTAGACCAACGACCACTCGCCCGAGGCCAATTCTTCTCCGGTCGCGTCAATGCAGCCCAAGCGATCCGTCTGGGTCGGGTAGTTGCGAGGGCTGAGGACAAAGTAGTCAGCCACTGGCAACATGGCACTGACATCCTCGGCAAAGGTGTCTTCCTCGATAGTGACGCTCGAGTCAGCATACTGAATGGTCCCCAGCCCGTTGTTGGCCTCTGGGTCAAGGGCGGGTGCCGCGCTCTCGGCACCCTCTGCAGCGGCATCGCCGCCTGCAGCGTCGTTGTCGGCGAAGTTGCCCTCGTCGCTGGCGTTCGGCACCACCTGGGGGCCAGAGTCTTCAGCAGCTGAGTTGCCATACAGCGCAGTGACGTCATAGTTGCTGCCCAGGACCTGGCTGACCACGAGGCCACCAATACCGGCAAAGGCGGCCACGCTAGCGGCGGCTACCAGGAGTGGGTGCACACGGCGCCTGCGGTGCTCAGCAAGGTCTGCGACCGGTGCCATGCACTCTAAGTTTGCCGGTGGCGCGACGGGGACCTGGCGCGAACGCTGAGCCTGCTCGGCGCGAAGGGCAGCGTCGATGCGCGCCTCAAGGCCTGCAGGCATAGCCCCCGGATCGGGCAGTGCGCGCAGGAGGTCGCGAACACCAGTGGGATCCGGCTCAGAGCCGTCGCCGCCTGTCGAGGGATTCAAGACCGGATCCTTTCTTGAGGCCGAGGTGCAAGGTCAAAGAGGTGGTGCTTGGGGACACCAGAGCAGAACACCTCACGCGAGTACGACGAGTGCCGACGCTGAGTGGTTCCATCATGGTGAAAGTCCAAGATCTTGGGCGATCGCGGAACGTCCACGAGCGCAACGAGACTTGATCGTCCCTTGTGCCACGTCTAACGCAATCGCGGCCTCGGCCACGCTGAGGCCCTGCATATCAACCAAGATCAGCGCCAGGCGTTGGCCTTCGGGCAGCCGATCAAGAGCCGCTCGGATGTCCATCCGAACCTCAACGCTTTGGTGATAATCGCGCGTCTCCACGGGTTCGTGGTCGTCCAGGTTTGAGGTCGGCTTGATCTTACGAAGCCGGTCAAGACAAGCATTGACCACGATCCGGTGCAGCCAGGTCGTTGCCGGGGAGTCTCCTCGGAAGGAATCAGCGCGACGAAAAGCGTTGATAAAGCCATCCTGCACAGCGTCCGCAGCGATCTCGGGGTCGCGCGCAGTCCTCAACGCCACAGCCCACATACGGTCCTTGTGCCGTCGAAAGAGCTCTCCGAACGCTTCCTCATGCCCATCCTGATGGAGGCGCATCAGCTCCGCGTCGGAGGCTCCCGTCAACGAGACCATGGACGACATCACTGCACAGTGACCTCAGACACGTAGACGATCTCACCGCTAGGACCGGCCCAAGCACGGTCGAACCAGATCAAGACGTACTGGCCACTCACTGGCTCATCGGCCTCAACCGTTGTGTCGCCGGAAGCATCGTCCAGGATGCCGATCAAAGTCCCGTCTTCACGGTTGACCTCATCGGTCACGTAGACCTCAATGCCGTAGTCGCCCTCGGGGAAGTCAATGTTGACCGAGGAGACGTCTTGACTCTCGCCCAGGTCAATGGCCAGGCCAACACCACTCTTCAGGTTGCCCCAGTCGGCAGCCAAGTAGGTGTGGCTGTTCCAAGCCGTCGTGGTGTCACCGTCGACGGCGAGATCGACAATGTCGTTGCGCTCGTCGTTGTCACCCTCAGGGTCGTATGACGTAACGCCGACAATGTCGATCGGCTCCGGCTCGGCGTCAGTTTCGGCAGCAGTCGTCTCCTCCGCGGGCTCCTCGTCAGGCTCGGCGCTCGCAGCAGCCGTGTCAGTGGCGTTGTCGGAAGGCTCATCATCGGAGCCAGCGATCAGGCCGCGGATGAGGCCAAACACGACGATCATCACGACGATCAGGATCGCTGCAATAAGTGCAAGAACCAATCCCGACTTCTTGCGGTCATCGGTGGGCTCTTCACTACCCAACGCACTCAGGCCGGTGACATCGTTGCCGTCATAGTCCTCCGAGTCGTCGACCGCGCCACCAGCGGAGTCATAGTCGCCGTTCTGGTCGGCAGACGAGGCATCGACTGAATCGGCCGACTGTGCAGCGGCGCTATCGCTGGCGGCCACGGCGCCAACACCGGCGGACCCTGCAGTTCCAGCAACCGCTCCACCAGCCATAGCGCGATGGTTGCCGTCGCCATCAGATCCAGACTCGTCAGCGGACGATGACTCAGTCTCGTGCTCGGCGGCTTTGGCCGCCTGAGCGTCTTCCATCGACACTGGCGCCACCACGATGGTGTGGTCTTCTGAGTCTTCGTCGCCAGCTGGCACGGCTCCCCAGCCTTGCGGTGGGAGGGCTTCGCCTACCCCAGCCACAACGTCGGAGGGCCACGGGCCGATTTGGTGAGCCAACGCGCCGGGCGTCTTGGGCAGTTGCTCCGCTCGCACCTCGGAGCCGAAGGCGGCTCGACACAGAGCATCCAGGTCTCCCGGGATGCCGCCAGCGATCTCCGACGGGCTGCGCAGCGAGTTGTCAGCAAGTGGCTCAGCCGGGGTCAACCCTTCAATCTCTTCACCTGGCCACTGACCAGTGAGCCCGGTGTAGAGCAAAGCGATCAAGTCATTGGTGTCGGTCTGAGAGGCCTCAATAGCTGAGACATCCTCGGCCTGTTCAATCGCAGCAGCAACGCCGACACCCGAGACCTTGATGCTGCCGTCTCCGGTGCGCAGCACGGCGTAGGGGTTCAAGTACAGGTGATGCAGGCCGCGACGGCGTGCGGACTCCAGCGCGGAGGCGGCTTCACCGACGACGCGTCGGGCCTCTTCAGGGGGCAGCGGTGCTTCGGCAACGAGGGTCGACAGCGCGGCAGCGTCGGTCAGGCCCTCTTCAACGATGTAGCAAATGTCGTTTTCGATGCCGACATCAAGCACGCGCACGAGTCGAGGATCATCGACGGCTGCGGTGCGACGAGCACCGTCCAACACCGACTGCGCCATCTCTTCGAACTCACCGGTGGCGGGCAAGACGGTAATAGCGACCAACCGGTCCAACGTCTGATCGTTGGCCGACCAGTAGTGGAGCGAGTCGTCACGTTGCGCGAGCAGGTCCTCCAGGACGTAGCGTTCCCCTAGAACCGTGCCTGTGTCGATGCCGTGCACCCGTGACTCCTCTCGTAGGCGTGTGGAAACCTCTTTCGGCCTCCACACTAGTGGGACAGTGCCGGTATCCGAGTCCGGCGTGGCGGGCACAAAGGGCACATCTTGGCCCGCGCCGCCGTAACTGGCGATTCCGCCAGTCGGATTGACGATCCCGTACTCCCCACCAAACTCGGGTTCGCCGTCAAAGTCTTCGCCGTCAAAGTCTTCGCCGTCCGGGTCAACACCGTCATCCTTGGCGCCGGTTTCGGTGTCTGAGCCTGGTGTCGGTCGGTCGCTGAGGCGCGAACTGGGTCGCGCGCCGGGCCCGTCTAAGACGGGCCTGGGCAAGTTGATGGTGTCGTCGTTGTGCTCTGGCTCGCCTGCTGGTGAGTCGTCTTCGGCCTCGATGAGCTCTTGTTCGACAGCAGCATCAGGGGTATGCCGTCCGCTCCCGGCCGCCGGCATCTTCACCTTGCGTCCGCCGGGCAGCCGCCGCAGGAACGGCCCAAGCACCTCGGATAGCTCGCGCACCCCGAGGCGGTGGGCCAGCACGCCATACAAGAGCATGAAGAGGGTGCCACCGATGGCCAGGATCACCAGGTTGGCAAACTTGGGCGGCATCACATCATCGAGCAGACGCATGCCAAAGATAGTGAAGAGAAGCAGCGGAACGACGGCGATCAACGACGCTGAGACAGCACCGACGTAGGTGCTGCGCACGCCCGGCAACGGTGGATCGTCCATCCGACGGCGCACCCAGATGACGGCGAAGATCGCGGCCACGGTCTGCCCCAGCGATTGGCCAAGACCAACCATGACGGCGGTGAACTGCGGCGGCAGCAGCAGCGCGACGCCCAGCATCACGGACATCACGCTAGTGATCATGATCTGCAACATGAAGGGCGGTTTGCCCTCCTGATAAGCATGGAAGATGCGCTGTGAGAGCAGATAAATGCTGTAGGGCACCAGGCCAATGACGAGGACTCGCAAAATGTCGCCGACGGCTCGGGTGTCGCGCAGGTCGCTAAACAGCAGCAGCAGACTGCTCAATTGCGGCGCCAAGACGACGAGTGCCACAGAGATTGGCACCATCGCGGTGGCGAGCAGCCTCAGGCCGTGTGCGTACTGCCGAGCTAGCGACGCCTTGTCATCGGCTGCGGCCGCGCGGAGAGCGCTGGGAACATCGCGGTGAGCAGCGATGTCGCGACCAACGAGTGCGGCAGGATGAACATCAAGAACGCGAAGTCGTAGGCACCGCGACCTGGCACGGGCATGCCATCTTGTTGCGCGCTGCTGGCGACGGCGTTCATCAAGTTGGTGGAGGCCAGCAGACCCAATTGCGAGATGCCAATGATGGCCAGGGTCCATAGCGCCATATTTGAGGCCGCACCCAAGCCAACCCCACGGAAACCCCAGCGCGGGCGATAGCGGAAGCCACTCATGACGACTGGCGGGATGAGCACCAGTGCCTGGCACACGACACCCAGTGTTGCGGTGCCAGCCAGCCACCAGGTCATCTCCCGGTCCACTCTCCAGCCGTAAGCCCTTCGCCAAACTTGGCGATAAAAATGCCCAGGCCAGCAATCGACACCACGTTGTTGATCACGGGTGCCCACATAAACCAGCCAAACTTCTCCTGAGCGTTCAGCACCTGGCCGAGCACCGAATACAGGCCATAGAAGAAGACTTGAGGCAGGCAAAGATAGGCAAAGGCGACGGCTAGAGCTAATTGGTCGCCGTCCCACCTCAGGGCATACAGCTTGGTGACCCAATAGGCCCCAGCGGTCACGATGATGGTGACACCCAGGAGGGCAGCCAGCGTCAGCGTGATCAATCGATCGGTGAGATCTCGCCCTTGTCTTCGCGGGCGAGGGACCGGGTGATCTGTGGGACAAAGACGGTGTTGAGAATGCCGCCAGCCAGCAAGATGTAGATCGTGTTGGGCAGCGTGTTGGCCGTCGTCCAGGCATCAATCAGCAACCCAGTGGCACCCAAGATGCCAGCCAGCATGGCTGTCCGGACCAGCCCCAAGATGCGCGAAACGAGGGTGCCAGAGGCCATCAAGGCACTGGCACGCCCCAACGCGGCGGTGCTGTTGCCGGCTGTTGAGGGCTGTTCGTTGGCCTGCGTCACGCAGAATCCTTGGGTTGATCGGTCGGGGCCTCAGGCGAATCTAGTGCCTTAGCCGCGGATGTGTCCCCTTGATCGGAGTCATCAAAGCGCTTCGGGCGCCTGCCAAGTCGAGCCAGACCCAAGATGAGGATGCCGCCACCGAGGATGCCGAGCACCCAATAGATCCAGTCGCCAGTCGGCTGCACCCGCACCGAGATCGTCTCTTCGCTGCCCAGCACGGTGCCGCGCGGTGTGCTCAAGAATGCGTTGATCGGGACCTGTCCGCCAGCAATGGCTTCGGCGCGGAAGTGGACGCTGGCTCGACTGTTGGCGCCAATCGACAGCGGCTCGGTCGGTTCTTCCAGGATCCGCAGTCGTCCGTTCCCTGGGTTGAGCGTGAGGTTGAGGTTCTGCAGGTCCACAGGCAAGTCGTTGGTGATGGTGACTTGGATCTGGCCTTCATCGGCGAGGAAGTTCACTGTCGTGGGTGTGATCGAGACACCGGTCAGCACCTCATCAACCTGGCTTTCGACATCCGAGAGCGGTGCCATCCACTGGCTGCTGTCTTGCCGCCATCGTGTCGAATACAGGCTGTCGAGCACTGGCCCCCAACGGGAGGCGCTAGAGGTCGCCGGCAATACCTCGGCGACGTCGGCGCTTTGATCGCGCAGCGTCTCGATCTGCTCGATGCCTTCGGCGCTCAACGGACTAGCCTGCGGCATGGGGTATGCCGTGACGTCGCCGGGTGACTGCGGGGACAGTGGCTCTCCGGTCAACTCGCTGGCCGGAGCATCAACCATCAACGACTCCGCGTCGACGGTGCTCACCCAGCCAGCCTCGACAAAGGCCTCACTCAAGGAGGTCATGGTGGCGCCGGAGACTTCGCTGCCCCGCGGTGGGGTGATCACCAGGAGTGCTCGGCGCCCGGGGATCGCTGATAGCGGGCCATCGTCTGAGCGAGCGTCTGCTGGATGGCATCTCCATCAGTGTCCGCGGTCATGTCCTGGCTCAGCAGGCCAGCCACGGCGGTGTCGTAAGCCAAGAGTTTCGTCGGCTCGCCATCAACGGCGACTGTGCTCACACCGGCGTCTTTGGAGTTAGCGACCGCTTCGGAGGGCACCAAAACGCTGGGCGTCTGGGCCGTTGGCCAGATAGCGGAGAGATCAGCAAGATCCTCCGTGGCTACCTGGGACCACTGCGGGAAGGCAATGTCGTGGCGGCCGGCATCGATGATGTCGCTGCCTACTCTGGAGCCGGACGCGCGTCGCTCGGTGAGCAGGTGATCGACCAAGTCAGCGTCGGCGTCGAGGTCAAGCAAAGCAGCAACATCCGGATCAGCGGTTGGCAAGAACCACAGCCGGTCGGAGCCGACGTCCGCTAACTCTTGATAAAACTCCAGCTCAGCGCGCTGTAGCTCAGTGATGTTGAGTGCATTGAGGCCATCTCCGGGGGTGGGCTCAACCGCGGGTGGCTCGGGGGTTGGCAGGGTCGGGCCAGGGACCAAAGTCTCGGCTGCCTCATCACTGTTGCCACCCTCGGTTGATGCGCTCGCATCGTCGCCAGATCCGGCGTCGCTGCTTGGCTCGGGGCCCAGAGTAATGACATCGGTGGGCAGTGGCATCGGCAGTTGTTCAGCCGGTGCATCCAACGAACCCACCGGCGCCAACGGCAGCAACAACGCTGGGTCAATCAAAAGGTGGCGTCTTCGTCGGACAGCGCGGACACCCACGAACGCGTCGGCCCGTCGTCGGCCAACGTGTCCAGCCACGCCTGCGTCCTGGTGTCAACGTCCCCGCTGAGCAGCTCGGGCTCGGCTGGCACCGTCAACGGGACCACCCAAGAGACCTGGACCGGCTCGTCGGCGGGCTCAGCGTCATACCAAGGCAGGACGGTGCGCATCTGACCGCTGGTGGCGCCGGATTGATTGGACGCGCTGATCCGCAAGGGCAAAGTGCCAAAGTTAAAGCCGGGGTTGATTTGATCAGGGTCGATGGTGATCGACAGGTCCAAGGAGTTGCCCGGTGCCAGCTCAGCGTTGGTGTTATCGGTCCCGAGGGTGATGGGTGTAGAGATCGCCTCTGCGCCCACCGACCATTCTTCGATGCGCTCGACCGTGTCCAGCCCGACGTTGGCCATGCTGACATCAACCGAATCCAGCATCACGACGTCGGTGCCGACGTTGCGCACCGCTCCCGTGACCGTGATGGACTCGCCCGGTTGAGCGACCGCGGGGGTCACGGCATCCAGGGTGATGGCCAGCGCTCGCGGGTCCTCCGGTTGGGTGGGCAGCGCGGCGGCGGGGCTCACCTCGAGACCGAGAGTAGAGAGGGCAAACGCGGCGAGCGGCAAGGCCACCCAGCGGAAGGGGTGCGATGAAGTGAAGGCACGGAAAGGGCGCCTGGCGTTAGGCGGTGCCGGCGAGCCGCTGCCACGCCACGCGGGCGATACGTCGCTCGTTGGGGAAGGTCAGGGTGCGATGCACTTCATCTAACGGAGCCCAGGCAGCATCGATGGCCTCGTGATCAGGGTCTTCTTCGATGGTGAGTCGTCCGCCGGTGCGCTCAAGAAGGTAGTGATAGACCATTTTGTGTATGCGGTGGCTCGGGGTGGAGAACCAATACTCAACTATCCCCAGGTCAATCAAGACGCGGCCCTTGATGCCGGTCTCCTCAGCAACCTCGCGCTCAGCCGTCTGCACCAGGGTCTCGCCAGCCTCAACGTGGCCCTTGGGCAGGCACCACTCGACGCGGCCACTGCGGTTGCGGCGGGCAATGATCGCGATCCGAGCGCGGCCCTCGTGCACGTCGACAACCACGCCACCAGCAGAGGTTTCGCGCACTGCGGGCAACCTTCGCTCAGGGCGCGTGGGTCGCGGCAGGGTGGTCATGGGGTCACTCTAGCCAGCCCAACCGAGTAATTGCTGAGTTGGTGTCGCTAGCGGCGCGTAGTCTGGTCTCTTGTGTCAAAGTCTGAACCCGCTCCCGAACTCCTAGCCCAGGCCGTGCGTCACCTTCAACCGGTGACGCCATTGCTGGTTGAGGTTGGCCAACTCTTTGCTGACGCTGGGCACGAACTGGCGCTGGTGGGTGGCCCCGTCCGCGATGCGTTCTTGGGTCGCACCTCACCCGATCTGGATTTCACCTGCTCCGCGCCTCCGGAGGAGATCGAGTCAACGTTGGCAGGTTGGGCGGACACCACCTGGGATGTCGGCCGTGAATTTGGCACCATCGGAGCCCGCCGCGGCGAGCACACGCTTGAGATCACGACCTACCGCGCCGATGCCTACGAGGAAGACTCCCGTAAGCCCATCGTGGCGTTTGGTGACAAGCTCACCGAAGACTTGGTGCGCCGCGACTTCACGATGAATGCGATGGCTCTGCGCTTGCCGCAGTTGGAGTTTGTTGACCCGCACGGGGGCCTCGACGACCTGGCGCACGAACTCCTGGTGACGCCGCACGCTCCTGAGATCTCCTTCTCCGATGATCCGTTGCGAATGATGCGGGCGGCTCGGTTTGTTTCTCAATTGGACGTGCGAGTGGCTCCGGATGTCGCCGGAGCGATGACGCAAATGGCCGACCGGATCGGCATCGTCTCGGCTGAACGAGTGCGCGATGAGATCAACAAACTGCTGCTGGGTGCCCACCCGCGAGCAGGTTTGGAGGTCTTGGTCGACACCGGCCTGGCCGAGCACGTGCTGCCTGAGTTGCCCGCCTTGAAGTTAGAGGTCGACGAGCACCACCGGCACAAGGACGTCTATGACCACTCCTTGATCGTGTTGGAGCAGGCCATTGATCTGGAAGATGAGCCCGGAGCGACAGGTGAAGACGTCGTCGTAGGCCCAGACCTGACGTTGCGGTTGGCAGCGTTGTTGCACGACATCGGCAAGCCAGCCACTCGCCGGTTTGAGTCCGGTGGCGGAGTGAGTTTCCACCACCACGAAGTCGTCGGCGCCAATTGGTCCGCAAGCGGCTACGTGCCCTGCGTTATGACAAAGAAACCATCGCTTCGGTGTCGCGACTCGTGGAATTGCACTTGCGCTTTCACGGGTATGGCTCGGGGGCCTGGACCGACTCGGCTGTGCGGCGCTACATCACCGACGCTGGGCCGCTCCTGGGGCGGCTGCACAAGCTAACTCGATCAGACTGCACCACTCGCAACCGGCGCAAGGCCACCATGTTGGCGGCGACCTATGACGACCTTGAGCAGCGGATCAATCAACTTCGCGAGCTGGAAGAGTTCAAGGCGATCCGTCCTGAGCTAAACGGCAATGAGATAGCTGAGATCTTGGGTATCTCGCCGGGGCCAGTGTTGGGGCGTGCCTACAAGCACCTTTTGGCGATGCGGCTAGACCAGGGGCCGACGGGTCGCGATGTGGCGGAGGCCGAACTTCGTCGGTGGTGGGCTGAGCAGCCGGAGAACTTGACGGGTTGACCAGCGACCTCGCCGTGGTCGTGTTTGCCGTCCGCGGTGGTCTTCAACCTTCTCCTACTGGCCTTGCCGCTGATGGCAGACTAAAGCCATGGATGCAGTCAGAGTGCACGCCCACGGTGGCCCGGAAGTCTTGCAGGTTGAAGAGATCGCTGAACCGGTTTGCGGGCCTGGCGAGTTGTTGATTGAAGCCGTAGCGACGGGAGTGAACTTCATTGATATCTATCAGCGCACCGGGGCATACCCGATGGATTTGCCGTATGTCGTTGGCTCCGAAGGCGCGGGCACCGTCATCGCAGTGGGGAAGTCAGCGAGGACGCCGTGTCGTCCGATCAATGGGCCGTCGGCGACCGAGTGGCCTGGGCGATGGTTGGTGGGACCGGGGCAGCACAAGTGGTGACCGTGCCTGGTGGCCGCGCTGTGCGCATACCGCAGGGTGTGTCGTTTGAGCAGGCTGCGGCCGTCATGTTGCAAGGGATGACGGCACACTATTTGGCGGAGTCGACCTTTGTCGCGCGCGAGGGGCATATCGCCTTGGTTCATGCGGCTGCTGGTGGCGTGGGGTTGTTGTTGACGCAGTGGCTCAGCGCCAAGGGTGTTCGGGTGATTGGAACTGCTTCAACCAAGGACAAGGCCGGCCTAGCGATGGGCGCTGGGGCTGATGCTGTGGTGCTCTATCGCGACGAAGACCTGATCGATCGGGTTCGCGAATTGACCGACGGGGTCGGTGTGGACGTTGTGTATGACGGCATCGGCAAGGACACTTTCGCTGCGGGACTGGAGTTGTTGAAGCCGCGCGGGACGATGGCGCTCTTTGGTGCGGCCAGTGGCGCGGTGCCCCGTTGGACCCCCAAGTGCTGAACGCCAAGGGATCGCTGTTCTTAACCCGACCCAGCCTGGCGCACTATGTGGCCGATCGCGAAGAGTTGCAGTGGCGGGCGGGCGAAGTGCTGGCGGCGGTCGCGAGTGGCACGCTCGATGTCCGTATTGGTCAGCGCTATGCCCTTAGTGAATTGGGCCAAGCCCACCGGGATCTAGAGGCCGGTCGGACCACTGGCAAGAGCATTCTGGTGATCGCGGGCGAAGAGTGACGCAAAGCCCGCAAGCGACTCGCTCCCAGTGGCGTGCGCGAACCGTCGATGGCCCGCGCCGTAGACGATTGACGGTGGCACTTCTGGTGGTCGCGGCCCTCGCCTGCCTGCTGGCCTTGTGGCCCAGGTCGGTGAACGTGGAGGTCGACTCTTCGATCCAGGCAACTCCAGCGCAGGTGGCCACGATGCTGAGCCAGGTCTCCTCGGCTGAAAATGAGGCCGCGGTGCGGGAAGCAACGGGCATCACCCCAGAGACGGCCTCATCACTGAATTTGCAGGCTCAGGTGGTCGCGGGTGATTCGGCTAAGTCCACCCGGATCCGGTGGTCGGCAACAGCGGCAGACCCACGAGTGGCGACAACCGCAGCGCAGACGTCGGCCGTCACGGTCGCGGAGGCGGTAGGGGTGGACATTCAACTGGAACCGACCGTGAGCGTCGATGCCTGGACGGGGGGACTGATACGTCTCGTCGTGTTCGTTGTTGGTCTGCTGGGAGTGGGTGTGGCATTGCGACTCACCCGCAGCCGGACCCGTGCTCGGACTGGTCACGACCGTGAGAGTGAAAGGTCGATTCGTGGCTGAACGTCGCGCATTCCGCCCCGACATTGAGGGGCTGCGAGCTATTTCTGTCCTGGCGGTCGTCTGGTGGCATGCCGGCATCGGCTGGCTCCCAGGCGGATACATCGGGGTCGATGTCTTCTTTGTGATCTCGGGCTATTTGATGACTTCGGTGCTGTTTCGAGAAGCCCAATTGCACGGCTCAGTCTCGATGTCGAAGTTCTATGCCCGACGAGCGCGCCGGTTGTTGCCCGCGGCGCTCGCGGCCCTGAGCGGAACCGCGCTCCTGACGGTTATCTTGTTGCCGCCCCAACGGTGGGCCTCGATTGGCGCAGACATCGTCGCTAGCGCTGGGTATGTCGTGAACTGGCGTCTCGCCGGCGGAGCCGTCGACTATTTGAGCCAGGACGACCCACCCAGCCCGCTGCAACACTTTTGGTCACTTGCCGTTGAAGAACAGTTCTATTTTGTCTGGCCGTTGCTGATCTGTCAGCGGTGACCGAGTCTGAGACTGTGAACGCCTGGGCGGCTGATTCTGAGACCTTATCTGGGGATGATTCCGAGACTGACCGAGCATGCGGAAGCGGCACTCGTTGCGGAGAGATCAGTCGCGCACACAAGAATTCAATGTCGGGTTGTCGGACTAGGCGGCAGGAACCACAGGTCTGGCACTATGTACCGATGCCGACAAGCAAGACTCGCCAGACGATCTCGACACAGACCATGCGCAGGTTGATGTCCGACTCAGGCGGTCGATGCGCTATGACCGATTGCGGACAGCCGCTCACTGCTTCCAGTGGTGGGTGGATCGGTACCGTGGCTCACATTGTGGGCGCAGAGTACACGGCACCGCGTGGGGCGGGCCCAGAGACGCCGCAAGAAAGGGCGTCTTTCGAGAATCTCATCCTGATGTGCGCCACGCATGGGCGAGAGGTAGATGCACCCACGACGGGGGAAGCGAACTTCCCCATTGCCACTTTGCGCGATATGAAGACGGCGCATGAATCTAAAGTCACAGATGCGATAAAGGCGGCGATTGACCAGGAAGCCTCTGGCGTGAAGACAGGAACAGGTGCCATCGATACTGGCCTTCGATCCTCCAACGCGGCCGCCGCGGCAGAGGGACTCCTGGAAGCAATGTGCATCAGTGATTTAGGTGAGAAAGGGCTAGTGGTCACTGGGCTCAAGGAGGTAAGAGTGAAGTTGCAACGACTCTCTCAGCCCGCGCTCGACACCCTCTCGCAGCTGATGAACCTGTGGCTGCAGCAATGCAGGTTCATGGACCACGGCACCCCCGACATCGACTTCGGGGACCCGGGGAACGTCCAAGCCTGCCTGCGGAGGCCGTTGGAAATCGCGTTCTTATCGGCAAAAAGAACTCGGTCGATTGCGCTCTCCAGGAACTGATGACGTTTGAGATCCTCTCCAAGGAAATCGACTACGAAACGCAAAGAGCCTACTACTTCTTTGACCTACAATGGCGCGAGAGGTCCCGTTACAACTTTTGGATCTGCGCAGCTGCGTTTCTCTATTTTGGCCACGGCGTCGAAATTCAGGACTGGGTCAAGGGATTGGACTTCACCATCTTCGATCGCGCCGCCGCACCCGAACGAGACGTGCCCTGGCGCTAGGCAAGAACTGCCACCGGACACACCGAAGCCCATGACCGTGCTTCGAATGATGGGCAACCTATCCGTTGTTGGGGGCTGGTTGTCAGCGGTTACTCACTCTAAGACGACCCCGGGGCGATCGGATGTATGCCGAGTTCTCTGGGAAGCATAGGATCTGGAGACGAACGGCCCCGGCGCCAGTTGCCCTACATTGAGACGTAATTGACTAAGGTTGAGACATGACGCCTCGTCCGCTCTTTGATCGGATCCGATCGCGGTTTTCAGCAAGCAAACCCCACGCGCAGCAAAAGGTGATGCCAAACCGCAGTGGGACGACGAGCGGACCTGTGTCTGCGGTTGAGCTCACCCCAAAGGTAGCCGCCTTGAATGAGCCGAATTCTGTAGACGAGTCGCGGCCAGCGCCGGAATCGAGCAACCAGCGTGGAACGCGTGAAGCATCGTCCGAGAAAGACCTCGCGGCTGGGCAAGACGAAGGGTCACGGTACGAGCCGACTACGGGCTCATTGCCCCAATCAAGGTTGCTCACCAAGGCCGCGGAAGCTGACACGGTCTATGTGGATACCGCGGGACTGCCAAATCTACGTCTCACTCGAATCAACGGACAATACGCTCTCACTGTCCCGGATGGCCGGATCGTCAGCCCCAAGTCAACCTCCATCTACCGGTACGACCTCTTCATCATCACCGTGCGCGGACGCGCCTATTACGAAGATGGAAATCTTGCGACCTCAACAACTGCGGGAACCCACCTTGGCCTACGCCGAGATCCGGACAATGAACACGACATCAACGCAATAGCAGTGATGGACTCGAGTTTCGTCCATCAAATCGGATGGGTTAACAAAGTGAACGCGAAGCGGCTATCAAAGAGGATGGACAGCGGAGAGAGCTTCGCGGCCGTATCGCTACGCGGCAGCCCCTAAAGATGAATGGGGACCCGGTGGTGGCGCTTGTGACCCGTCCTGAACTGCTGCTCCATCTTCAGCAGGCAGCGCCGAAGCCTGATGAGAAACCAACACGCGAGGAGACAGTCCAAACTGACCCCGACGTGCTGGCCGAAGATCGCTGGAAAGCGGGGACGCCCCCAGTTCACGGCCTGGCCAAGCAGTCTGAGAAAGCACCTGAGCTAGCGAACGTGGACACGGGTCAGAGACTACGCGTCGAGCGCCTGGATAAGCACTGGGTAGCGCTCGATCCCGACGGCGTTGTCCTCGGGAAGCTGCGTTGGCGACTCGCCGACAGCGGAAAGATTGATCAACGGTCCGGCCTTGCAATGAACTACCCAGACAGCGGTGTGCTACATGTGACCCGATTGAGAAAAGCGGACGGACAGGTCGTTGATTTCGGCGGTTATGTCACGCCCGAAGAACCTGCGGGCTGACGTCTCTCACTCTGGTCCCGCAAAGCAGCCGGTTCACTGCCAATGCGAGGCCGCTAGAACTGGGCCGCCACTGTGGTTTCGTGAATTACTGCACGACGTCAACGCCGATGGCGCCTGAGATCCAATGATTAGGAAGAGCCAAGACCGTGCCCAAGTAACTCGTTCTCCGCTTCCACTACTCGGAAGAGCGCCATCAGTGCATCCAACGGTGCCAAGCCTCCACAGCCCAAAGGTACCGAGTTACAGCGCCTGCATGGACCGCGAGTCAGGCTCGGAAAGACTGCCCGGAAGTCTCGAAGGGCCTGACAACGCCGGCGCAGGGCTCTAAACAGCGATCACAGAGTACGTCCATACCTACTTCGAAGGCTGGCCCTAGTTCAGCGCGAATATGTTCAAGATCAACCGAGATGGCTCCAATGCGTGCGTCCGGCATGTTAGGGCGCCCGACGATGGCCACATGGTCGACTCCGAACTTTGTGATGCGAGTTGCGCACACCTCTCCGTCATAGAGCCTTCCTGCAATATGCTCACAATCGTCAGGATCACGGCTACAAATCGAACATTCCGATTCTTGGACGATCGCGCCGACGCTTAAGCCAGTACGGTTGTGGGCGAGCGCAACAGGGCACTCCTGCACATAGCCCCCATCCTTGAAGGTTAGGCGGCAGTTGTCCGCAAAGTGTCTGCGTTGCAACCTGCCCGCGCCGTCAAGGCGTTGATGGGCGGTCTCAAAATCCGAGGTGTCTTCCAACCAGTTCATAGCAGACCGCAACTCGCGCAAACTGGTGATAAGCGCGTCTTGAGCCCTCTGCCCGATCGGAACTGTTTCGATGAGTCGCGCCGCCATGCCGTACATCTGCGAGCCCGACTTGAGCGCGGCGAGGCCACGTTCCTTGCTAGTCAATCTCACTGAACTCTTTCAAAGACTGGATCACACTTGACGGGGGGCCGTGTGCATCAAACTCGCGGCGGGCACCATCGGGCTCCTCGAAAAGCATCGAAGATGAAGCCTGCCCGGCGGGAGATCAGCCTCTTCTCCGGCTGAGACCTTCCTGTTGCTATACAAAGACTTAATCGCAGAAATAGTAGCCGTGACCGCCATGTCCCACGCTGGCTGCACTGCGAAGACCAGAATGGGAAGCCAAATCTCTAATGAGTTTAAATCGACGTAATTGCGGTCTTCCTGGGAACCGCCACGTCAACCTCGAAGCCCTGCTCCTCGAGCAACTTCACGAAGTTGGTGGTAGAGGACGGCAGCGATTCAGGAGAAGTCGCCCCTTGGGCCGTCGGCATGCCACCAACGACAGTGACCTTTCCTGGTTCAGAATTCATACCCCCATTTTTCCATGCACGCCACGCCGACGAAGTTCGACAGGCCGGAGCGGGGGCGCTATGGGCTGGCGACCTGGATGGTTCGGCGACGGGTGCCTTGCCACACTCATCTCCGTGAGCAGGCGTTGACGGAGACCGCATGTTGATCCGCTGCCTCACCTGATGCCAAGGGATCACAGCACTTCCTTTCTGACCATGGGTTGCTGCAGGTCGCGAATGCACCGGCGAGACCCTCACCACTGGTTGCGGTTCAGCAACCAGCACCTGTGACTTCCTGAGGAAATAAATGCAGGTAAGGAACAAGAGAACAATTCCCCACTCAAGCCCTAACGCGCCTACGTAGAAGCCTACGTAGAAGGTGTCCACCCGACGATCGCTCAACCGTGCACTGCGCACACCTAACCCGCGTGGTTGTGCTAGTAGATCACTGGTGCGTTGGCCGGCGGAACGGAAGCACCTTAGCCTGCTCGCTTTGGTGAAAATCAAGATCTGTCCAGTGATGAACGAGAGACTGCTTCACGCCCGTGCGTGAAGCGACGAATTCAGGATCGTTACCCAGGCCACGTCTGATGGCTTGAGACAAGAGGCGGGGCTCTTCCGCCGCGACCGCTACTGGCTCGACTCGTCGCCAACCCTGAGAAGAGTGCTGGATGTACAGACTTCGCGCTCGCGCGCGACTAATGACCCGCAAATCTGAGGCTCGCTTGATCAAAGCAGCAACGCTAATCCCATAGTCAGCTTTCACCCGGAGATAGCCATGGAGCGTAAGGGACTCAGTGATTCGAGAACGTACCACCGCCGCTGGCATGAGCATGGCGCTAGCGAATCGAAAGGCCCGTAGTTCTTCTGGGGAGCGAGTGCCTGGAATAGGCACGGAGAGGGACTCGTCGTAGATGAGGTGACCGAGCTCATGCAACAGAGTCATTCGGCTTACTGCTGGAGGGAGGGAGCCAACCGTCGTCACCAAAGGCCGATCATTGCTTGCACTGGGGCGAGACATTCCGAAATGATCCAGGTCGCAGACATCTCGCGGAGCGAGTTGGTGTATAACTCCAACCCCGAGTCGCTCAAGAGCCCTGGTCACGTTCGGAATCGGGACGTGAGGATCGAGTCCTAAGCTTTCCCTGATCAACTCAGCGGCCTCCTCTTCCTCGGGCATGGACAGGCGGGAAAGGTCCGCGGCTCGATACCCGGAAGATTGGGACGCGATGCGGAAAAGGCGGGCTGCTTCGCCAAACATGGCCTTGACGTAGTTCTCGTCTCTCACACTTGCTTTCGACGACTTACGGAACGTGGCAACGCCCGTCTCTGATGGGCCCGGAGACACGCCAAAGAACTGCTCGGGCAGTTGGAACTCACGACAGGCGACTTCAATAACCTCCCGCGGAAGCGGCTTAAGGTGCTTCTCAACTTGTGAAATGAAGCTCTGCGAAACGGACAAGCGCACCGCAAGATCGCCTTGGCTAAGCCCCTCAAGGTGGCGCAGAGCCAGCAGCCTAGCGCCGCGCGGCTGCTTCTCAACTAGCGGCGACATCGCCCTCGTTCTCATCACGGTCAATCTCTGCGAAAAGGTCATCATCCTGCGCCGCCCCGACGAACTCCAGCGAGGCAAAGATCCCCCGGAGGGCACAATCTCATAGCTCAGGTCAATTGGAACCTTCGAGCCGTAGATCCCCGGCACCAGGGGGTGGACAACGCGGAGCTTCACCGCCGCGCCGTCCTCGGCCGTGTCCCAGAGAGCGAGCAAGCGAACCTGCTCACTCGTTGCGCGCTGGCTTTCCGCCACGAAGCCAAAGGCTCCTGTCGCCAAGCACGCTTGCGAGCGTTGCTCGCACCTGCAACCGGCACACCCCGGGATACGCACCGCGACGCTCCTTGAGGAGGCGCAACTCGAGATTCTCCTGCGCGTTCGTAAGAATGGTCTGCCCCATCAGACGGGGATTACCCGTTATATGCCAATGCCCGGGCAGTCCATTGGCCAGCCAGTGCTCGCGCATGAAAGCCCGCGCGCTTAGGGGGACCAGATAGGGGTAATCACCTCCATTTGAGAGAGGCCGAAGCATCGCCTGTGCCTCCGCGAACCCAGTCGTAACCCCTCGTACAGTTCAACTGAAACAGCATCAACGCATCGCTCCACGCGGCGACGCATGTCTTCGTTGGTCATATATGAACCCTTCCATAGAAACTGGTTATATAATAACCACAATTGAAACACGCTGCGGGCACACGCGTCAAAGTTTCAGAGGTGCTGTCAATCACTCTCACGGTGACGCCGACCTTCGCAGGGACACCAGCCACTACTGTCTCTTCCACACCTTGGCGATTGAGCGGCTTCAAGCGAGAAGGCCCCATGCCCGCGTACATCGTGGCGGCTCACCCAAGCGGCCCGCCGAGGCTGGTCACCGATCTGGCTGGCCAGTCGATCGGCGCAGGCGATGAGGTCGTTTCTGATGCCGAACTGCCCGGCGAACGAGTAACGCGTCCAGTTGCGGGATTTGTCTGGTGGAAACCCGAGGACGGCCCCAGCCTCTTCCCAACCCTTCGCATCCATCCTCATTCTGACGAGGATCAACGCGCTGACGGCACGGAGAATTCGCTGGTCCGGTCGGGTGGAATCACGTAGGTGATCGGGCAGTGCGCATGGCCAGACCAGTTGCGGAACGTCGTCGACATCCCAGTCTTGCTCAACCACGGTTCTTGCGCATGCAATGGTGAGCTTGCGCTGAATCAGGGTGTGGGCCCGACCATGCCGGCTGAGAACCTCGTCGACGACCGGCCGTAGCGCAGCGGATGGTTGCGTGATGCGATCAAAGGTATTGACGTTCGGGGATCGGATTCCGGCGGAACGCACCCACTCTGCGACAACATCAGCAGCGGACACGACGCCCGGCGCCGTGGCGATCGGTTCGACAGCCGCGAGCAAGTGATCGATGAGGTCGGGATCCCGGGGTGGGTTGGCCCACCGGTGGGTTCGGCCCCATTCTCCGGCATCTATAGCACCCAGACCAATGCCGATCCCGATTGCGGCCTGCCATCCTCTGAGCACTTGTAGCGAGGTTCGCTTCGAACCCGCGAACCTACCCCGACCATCAGTGATGGTCTCGGTCATGAGTCGGGCACGCCTAAGCCTGCCTGGCTCAGCACTGGCTGTCGCCTGTTCGGAGAGGTCCGCTCCGCAGACTTTTACATCTGGTTGGGCATGGGTACACAGTCGGCCGTCGGGCACAACGCTGCTGCGGGATGGCGCCGAGCCGTGAAGTCCATTGCCCAACCCAGGGACGCCTCCACACTGGTGACAGGCTCCGCGCAATTGAGTGCGGTGCTGCACGCACGCAGTGATCCATGGCACCCGCCACCGCATACGCCACACCCTCCATCCTCAGCCAAACAATTCGGGCAGAAGGAGCTACCGGCGAGCCATACCCAGGAGCGATGGACCGTTGCCCTCGTTCCAGCCAGGGTGTTCCCGTCCGCCAACCCACTGAGATCAAAAGCCAACTGGTCATATGACTTCAGATGCATCTCTGCCACCCGCTTCGGCAGCAGCCCGAGCACCGGTGCTACGCGCTCAATGTTGTCGCGAGACATGTCGACGCCGAATCGGCCTGGCCAGTCACCACGTCGACCGCGAAGGGCCAGGTGGCTACCCAGACATGCGAGGGTAGTTCGGTGTTGGGCTGCTCGCCGGTTGAGGTAGGACGCCCAAGATTCATCAGCCAGTGGCTCCAGAGCTAATGGGAGGCGGGTCAAGATTGCTCACCCCAAAGTTTGCCGAGAGCCCGGCGAAGCAACTGGCCGTGCTGAGCCTCAAAGTGGACCATGGTTCCATCGCGGACTGAAACTCTTAGAGTTTTCCCTTGAGAGAAGGTGCAAGCCCACTGGTCGATTAGCCATGCGCGAAAGAGAGTCAGGTTCAAGGGGCCCACAGCCCGTTGGCCAAAACTGAAAGTGCGCCTATCCCGCACCAGCGAAGCGCGGGCCCGATAGTCAACCGCTTCGAGAACGAGCGCCGAGGATGACGCTTGGCACAAACCCCAGAACTGTTCGGCGCGGCCCTCTCGTTCGATTCGAACAAGGTGTTTGAGGAAGAGCGTCGCAGTTCCCCTCCGGTGACGTGCTGGCAACGAATCTACGACTGCATCGAGAGTGGCCCCATTCGAGGCGAGAACAACTCCGAGCGCCGCGACCATTCTCGCCTGCTGTAAATCCGCTGGTTGGAGCAGATCTCCTAGCCCCCGATCAAAGTGATGCATCGGGAGCAGGTGGGGGAAAAGGACGGTGCATTCGTGTGCCCAAGGGGCCCGGGGCGTGAAAAAACTTGGCTGCCTTTCCGATCGGCAAATCTGCTATTCCTTGGTAATCCGGGTATCCATTCGATCCGGTCCTAGCTACAGCCTCACAGAACTTCTCAAGTGTCGTCTCGGGTGCCTCCTCAACAAGGCGATCCCACGCAAGACCTGACCCGGCGAATAGCTGAGCCATCTGTAAGTTCAACTGGGCGTAGTACTGGACGTTCCGCGCCGACGGCACCAGCCGGGTGAGCGCCTCCTCCTGCGCGGCCACAACGGCAGCAGGAACATCCACATCGGCACTCGAGGCTTCGGTTGACCGCAACACTATTCGGTGGCGAATACACACCAAATGAATTCGAAGTCGCCAACTCATCGCGCGGAACCCAGGAGACTCCAGCGCACATTGGCGGCAAACTCGGTCCAAGAGAGAGTTGACCAAAGAGCCCCGCGGCCGCACTCGAGGGTTGGACGGAACCTCTGATGCTCCCTTAGCCCGAGGCCCCCGCCCCCGTCTCTAAAGCGCAGCACGGACCCGCTGTAGGCCGTTAAATGCATTGCACCAACATCCTCAGGCTCGATGTTGAACAGCGCCCCCAACCGGGCTGCACCGTGGTCGGACACGGAAATACCTGCTGTTATCCCGCTCCACGTGTTTTGTTGAGTCTCGCTATCGATTCGGCCCAAGAGACGTCCCGGGCTCGACGAATAGACGCTGGCAACGCGGCCAAGGTAGCCACGCCACCACTCCCCGGGCAGGGTCTAACACACAACGGTAGGCGCTCAGTCATTCTGTCCCCATAGGCAATCCGGCATGTGTGGCGTTGAGTGCGTCAAGGTCAAGGTCAGTGTCGTGCCAGATCGCGTATGAGGCTGCTCGTTTGGCCCAAATGACAGCGAGGCCAGGTCGATGTTGGCTACCGTCAACGAGGCGATGGAGAACACGTCTCTTCGTGAGATGGACCGCGCCCCGAGGAGAAGGAAGCATGAGTCGTTGGGTGAGGCCCAGACCAAGGCGTTCCCAGTCGCCCACCTCCCCAGGTTTCGGGAGCGCCCACTGGCCGATGTCGATCCAGCACGCTCCGCGAAGTCGAACTTGCTCTCCAGCAGATCCCTGGAGAACTCCCGACTCATGAAATCCAGTGCCGACCAATACGATCGTTGCCGGTAGCCCGGTAATGAGCCCCTTGAGGATGTCGGCTAAGAGCCGTGATTCCTTGCTCTGTCGGGCTCCGATACCGTGGCCATCGTCAATGATGATTCCCCGCAGGCCGATGCGTGGAGCTAGCCTCCGAATCGCTTCCAGATAGTCAGCACTCGAGGAGCTCGCCCTCAGTGGAGGACAACCACAAAAAGTCCAGATTGCTCTGAGGAGGGACAAGCCTCGGGCCAGTTTGGGTACTTCGACATAGATCCACGGGATACAGCGATCGTGTCGGGGGTCGTCAGGTTCGTGGGGTAGCGCGCTCCAGATTTCGCGGGTCTCACTGAACGCGCAGAAAAGCGCAGCGTGCGTCTTCCCGCTCAGGGGTTGGCCATTCAGGATGACGCACGTTGCGCTCCCGTAAGCCGAATGGTCATTCTCAAAGTGAGCCCTGCGGATGGCCGTGCGGACCGAGTGAGTGTCCCGCGTGGCAATGGTCCCCACTCGCTGATTGTGAATATCGAATTTGCGTCGTAGCGCATCAGTCACGACAGGTCCCTGCTGTGGCGGCGGGTTCATGCCGCTAACGAGTTCCTTCCAGTCATCGATGTTCTGGGGCATGAGCCGGCGCGAGATCTGAGTTTGGCCGCTCATGTCAGCCCCCAGCCAGGCTCCATGTCGGCGAATTCGTCGTCGAAGACGATCTCGTCGTCCAGGTCGAGTTCTCCGGGAAAACCGACAGGCCCCGCATCTACGTACGTGGGCGGCTCTTGGGCCTCTTCGGGCGGAGGGAAGGCAAGGGCCCGGACCTCCTCGCTCGCCTCTTCCAGGTCGCTAGCAAGCGCATGTTGTTGAGCTCCCTCGATGGAGGCGTACCGAGCGTCGCGCGGGCTGGCGAATACACCCTCGCGCCAGCGAGAGATCAAGGCTGCCTCTGCCCTGTGACGCTCATCCTCGGTTGAGACCCGATGGGTTCCTTGGCCCCGATCTTCGTCAGCAATTTTTTGAACGAGCCCGCTCATGGGCCGAGTGCTTGGTTGCGGTCAAAGGCACGCATCACGACCATCCACCGCCGCTCAACAGGGTGGACGAGGAAGATCCGGGTCCTATCGAGTCGGTCAAAGAACACTGTCAATTTTCGCCCTCTCGCACCGATTCCTGACATCACCACCGATCTCAGCGACTGGAGGTCGCTGGAGTTGTAGGTAGTTTGTGAACTCGTATGCCCGCCGGGCTGAGCTGTCTTTCAACCTGCTGGAGGCCCTTCAAATATGCGAAAGGATCTGTTGGAACATCGATCTCACCAAAGGTAGTCACATAGTCAGCCCAGACCCCCGCGGGACTCAGGTCGCGATCTGAGCCATGTGCGTCTGTTAGCCCCGGTGGGGTTCGTGGGAGTAGATATCGATGATGTACTCCCACAGCATGTCCTGAAGGTCCAATGGCCTGATCGAAACAGCCAATTCCAACTCGAGGGGACGGTTGAGAACGTTCTGACCCTTGTGGATTGGCATGGTGCTCTCGACGTCTCCAAGGACGCGGTGGACTGCTTCGACGACACCTTGGCATGCCCACGCCTAGGCGGGCAAAAAACCACGTCAATGCCACACTCCGCTGCGTACCTCAACACATGGTCACTGGCATTCTCGGATCCGTGATCGAAAACAATCGTGCCCGGGTGAATCTTCGGTTTGCTGCCGATGACCTTCGTCGGCGTTGCTTTTACCCCATCTGGTCGTCGTTGATCACAACAAGTTGCGGTACGCCGTGCCAGTGCTCCAATTCATAGGGGTAACCAGCCCGCGAAACCGTTGGTCTGCCCATCTGTGCAATCAGCGCACACACCTCGCGTGATGTGGCGGCACCCACGCACACACGTAGTGCGACAAAGCACCTGGTGTAGATATCGATGGCGCTGAGAATGACAGCGGGCACGTACACGCCCTGTGGTCCCAAAATGGCGACGGTTGTTGGAGTCGCATCAATCTGAACCAACTCACCGGGCCGGCTCACACGCCGGGTGCCGTAAACAGCCACCGGCCTGCTCGCCTCACTGCGACGTGTCTTGGCTGCATGATGCAAGCTCAGCCCCTGGAAACTTCACCTACCAAATACGACAACTGATGCTGCGTGATGCCGACACCAACGCCTTCATCCACGAGGCGGCTCCGGACCTTCGCGAGGAGTTTTCGCTGCGTCTTGTGAGGGCGCTTCTGCTCATCGATCACTTCAGCCCTGACGACCTCCAATACGGCCGGATCGAACTCGTCCAACCGCTGCGAACGTGTAACTCTGTTTCCATGAATAAGAGCATCTGGCCCTTCATCAATCCGTCCGAGCTGCTTGTACAGCTGCGCTCTTGACGCACCGCCTCTCCCAGTGCGCGGAGTTCTCGTGACTTCACCATCAAGCGTTGAGCCGAAGTGGTCGTGTTCGGATCGTATTCAGGGTTCAGTGTCCCGGCACGCCGGTCACCCTCAGCATCGCCTCGGGGAGAACCACACTGGATCTGAAGCAGATCTCGGTATCGCTTGAGGATGGGCCGCTGGCTGGGCTCAGGCAACTCACACAGCATGGGGGAATGGTGCACCCCAAAGACGTCTCCGGACGGCGCCTGGCGGCATGACAGCCGGTCACGTGCCAGGGAAATCCATGGAACTCTGGTGCGGTGATCTCCATGGTCTAGGAGCACGACAACTCTGCCGTCGTCATCTCTCACGACGGCCTCGATCTTTGCTGGCCCCGACGGCAATGAAACGTCCGACCCAATGCCCAGGGACGTGCGCCGGCCAGTCTTGTTCACAGGGCTCTGAGCCATGGGGTTGCTCCCTTCCTCGGCGAGTGAACCTGATGCTGGTGTCGCGTTCGATGGGACGATCCAGATCAATAAACACACACGCATGCGAAATGAGGTCCCAGAGCCGGGCATACCCGGAGGGCCCACCTCCGAGGATCTGTGAAGCGCGTTGCACGTCCAGGCCCCCAATTGCTTGGCGCAACGACCTCGCCGCGGACATCCGGTCTTGGCGGATGTCGGTGCACCGGCACGCAGGAAGTTCACGTTGCATACCCTCTGAGGCGTCAGCTCTGTTCTGAGCTGGAAACTCCAACCAATCGCTTCACACGTGGCCCTGGTCAGCCGCAGGATCGCAAGTAGACGTGGATCCTCCACCTTGGACACTGTGCTGATGTCAACGACGGCATTTCTGTTGTCCCACCTCAAAAGGAAGTCAGGTATGTGGGTGCGCACCCCGCTTTTGAACACCCACTCCAGTCGCGCGAACTGGGTGGAGACCTGCGAAGGTTGGCGGTCAAGCAGCAAATCTCGAAGGTGTTCTTGCTCGTTGAAACCTCGCACCACACTGAACGGGCGCCCTCGAGTTCATTGGGAACCACGACCCTGGAGAGGTAATTGGTCATGCCTTTGTGCGATGCCGGACGCCTCACAGCGAATAGGTCGTCTGGACGAAAACCCTAAGCCCTTCGACATTGACCGTGCTGACGACGGGCTCGTTCGCTGCACCGCGGGTCAGTGTGGTGGCAAGGGCCGATTCAGCAACTTCGTTGCACTGCGCGGAGTCCGAGGCGGCGTCAATCACGTCAGACCAGCTCGCTGGTCTGACGTCCATGGCAGGGATGAAACTGACCCTCCGTCCAAGACGATGAGGAACGGCGGTTTCGAGAGTGTTCATGGGTTAGCTCCAATCGCGAGGAGCTACCGTTGACTTGGGCGTGTTTCATCGCCACACTGAGACAGGTAGCCCCATCGGGGCAGTCAAAGAATTAGATGGCGGATGTCACCGCCTTCGCGTCAAAGCCGGGTAGCAGCCCGGCTTTCGTCGCGTCTGGGGGGCAATGGGCTCCCAGCACTTCGCCCGGTACGCGTTACATCGCCTGCACCTCCCAAGCCAGCGACCAACGCTGACTCACCCACGGCGCTGACCGTTCGTCCCGTGTCATCAGCGGCGTCATAGAGAAGTCGAGCGACTGAGGGCGCTAGGCGCAGCTCGACTCGCACGTGGCCGTCGGTTTCCAACGGATGCAGTCGCGGACGACCGCGACGCGAATTTTGGACTCCTGATCGACCATCATGACCTCCGGCGGCGCTCGATGTTTCCATGAGGCCAGAGGGTCCGTAGCCGTTCTTCCTGATACGGGTCGGTCAACTCCGTCCAGTGCACAGCGAGCCAAGGCTCCTCACTGTGGATATGTCATGGAACTTACCGGTATTGCTTTGGGATGGGAAGAGCCGGCACTGAGATCACCGTGGCTCGGCTCCCGTTTCACGGCCCACAGTTAGGCGCCCATGGGCAGGGTTGCCGTGCAACACAGGCCGAACACCGCCCGCCCTGGCCATGCTCCCCGCGGTTGACCTATCTCATGCCCTGACGGCCCACCGCATCAGGCGACAAAGTTGCTCCCAGCACATCCCCCACCGATCCCAACAGATGGTTCATCCCCAACTTCGAGATCATGACCCACAACCGCTCAACGCTCTCAGCGACACAGCGTTGAACAGCCACCACCACCTCATCACCCGCACCCGCTCGGAGGGGCTGTTGCCAGCATTGCGCCCAAAGATCCGCCACCCCAGGACTCTTCCGGGCAGCCTTTTCCACGGCCAACCACATTTGTACTGGTGATGACTCCTTGGGAGGATCATCTCCCCCATCTTGTTCAAGTTATAGAACCGCCCCGACTTCCCGTAGTTGGCCAACGCATCGAGCATGGGAATCAACACAGGATCCTCCCTAACACCCTCGACCAGTTCCCTCACATAGTCAGTGCCCTCTGCCCCCGCTCTTCTAACTTCGGAAGAACCGTGGCGTATAAGTCCCCGATGCTGTGGCTGTAACGCTTCATCACCTTGGTTGACGGCCACTCGTGGTCCTCATCCAGCGCGATCACACCAAACGTCAGCTTCAACAGCTTCTCCACCCCGATCGACAATATCGTCATGATCGGGTCCTGGTCGTCTCCAAGAACTCTGTATCCCGCAGCACCCGCACCCCATACCCCAGCAAGTTCCGCGTCGACTCCACCTCAGCAAGAAACGCGACCGACTGATCCAAACTCAAGTGATCCAAGGGCCTAGACGCCACCAATACCTCCACGTTCAACCGTTGAATGGGCTCTCCGCGAAACAAAGGCACCTCGAACGCAACTGTGGGGTTCAGGCTGGATCCACGCACCCATAGATCCGCGTTCCCTGTGCGCGCTAGCGACTTCGGCCCGCTTAGAGCCAACGACTCATTCGAATGCCGTGTCTCAAAATCTGGGTCGAATATCTCAGTTTTCCTTCTGAAACCCACTTTTGTCTCATGACGTCTCATACTCATGAGTATTTCTCTAATCGCTCCCCGCTGACATGATCGTGATCGCTGTACTCGTTGCTCGCCGCCTGCGGCTCAAGCTCCACCTGGTGATGATTCTCCTGGTGGCGGCCACTTTGCCACGTCATACGGACTTTCCATCGCAGTCACGGCGAGCGATCCCTCGACGGCGTATTTGGTGACACATACTCGGGGTGGGAGTTGGCCCTTGGCGCGGCCGTCGCGCTATGGGTTGCTCAGTGGGATCGAATCCCAACCGGACTGGCAAATGTCGTGGGTTGGCTAGGCCTGGTGATGATCTTCGGCTCCATCCTGCGCATGGACAACACCACCGCGTTCCCCGGGTGGATAGCGATCATCCCCACCCTCGGTGCGGCGTTGGTGCTGGTCTCGGGCAGTTCGGCGTCGAGGCCAGGGCCCGGCGTGCTGCTCAATCTGGCCCCGATGCAGTTCCTGGGCTCGATTTCCTACAGCTGGTATCTCTGGCACTGGCCCTTTGTCGTGGTGGCGATGTCACTCTTTGGCACCGGGCACGACGTGCCACTGGGGTATGGCGTGGGCGCCGTGCTTTTGTCCTTGGTTCCCGCGTGGTTGTCCTACCAGTATGTGGAGCAGCCCACCCGCCGGGCGGGCAAGAAGGCCTCCACGACAGCGACCCTGCACCTTGGCGCTCGATGCACCCTTGCTGGGGTGACCGCCGGAGCACTGTTGGTGGTGGCCGCTCCGGTAACGGCTCCTCAGGTGGATCCCACGTGGGCCACCCCAAGCAACGTTTTGGCTGCCCAGGGTCTCGATGGCGCGAAGGCTCTGGCTCCAGACCCGGCCGTGTCACCGGCGGGCGCAGTGGTTGATGATCCGGGCCCAGCGACCCCGTCCTTGGGTGACCTCGAAGCAGATATTCCGAGCTATGTGCCAGAAGGTTGCCGCCGCGGTCTCGAGGACCCAACGGTCGGTCAGTGCCTCAGCGGCGATCCCGACGGGGAGTTTGTCATGGCTGTCGTTGGCGATTCGCACGCGGGCCAATGGACCAGTGCGCTGAATCAATTGGGCCTGGTCAACGGCTGGCGCGTCGTGGCGATGACGAAGTCCTCGTGCCCGCCGATTTATGAAACCACGGATGTGGGCAGTGACGTGGCGAGTTCTTGCTTGGCCTGGAACCGTGACCTGTCGGCCGCGATAGACGACCTGAACCCGGACTTGGTCCTCATGTCGAGCGCCAAATATTTATCCTCGGGGGATGAAGTGATCGGCAACGGCCTAGTCGCTTCGGCCGATCGCTACACGGATGATGACACTGATGTTGCCCTGATTCGCGACACTCCTCGGCCAGAGGAGAACATGGGCGATTGTTTGCTCAAGAACGAAACGACCATGTCGGCCTGCGCCTTTGATCGCGCTGGCGGGTTGTCGCGGTCAGGCACCGGGCACAGCGTGTTTGCTGCCCAGGCGAGCGGCGCTGGCTTCATTGACCTGAATGAGTGGATCTGCCCGCAGGAGACCTGCGCGCCTGTCATCGGTGGGGCTGTGGTCTATCGAGATAGCAACCACGTCACCAACACCTACATCCTCACCCTTCAAGACGCGCTGGAGGGGGCGCTGCTTGAATACACGAAATGAGGCTGCGTCCGCATGACCTGCCAGAGCAACCAACCCCATCCGATAAATCGGATCACCACGAAGATGCCGTACCCACCAGGGTCGAGGCCTCGGCCAGGGTCGGAGGCGTCGGCGATCCGCAGCCACACTGCTTCAAAGTGGATGATCTCCGTCGCGGCCCAGATCAAGTGATCACGCCACGACACAGCACTAAGCGCCACGAAGGGCAACAGCCACAAGCCCGTCTGAGCAGAGACTGATTGGGCAGTTAACGCCACGATCAGCGTCATCGGTGCAGCAATCGTCAGGATGCTGGGATGAGACCTGGTGGTGGCCAGTCGATAGCCCACACCTGCGGCGACGAGCCAGCCCAGCAGGGAAATGCCCGTGGCGGTGCCGCTGGAGATCGGCACCCCAGCAGACTCCACCACCAACATAAGTGAGCCATAGCCGGGGCCCGCGGTCAGCCATCCGCGTGGGGAGGCCAGCACGGCGTTGTCATACAGCAGCAGCATCGGCAGATAGATCGCGACGGCTGATAGCACCGACGCCAGCGCGGCCTGCAGGGCATCGTTGACCCGCCGAGCGGGGATGGAGACCAACACGATGGCTAACAAGAAGACCAGCGGATAGGGCCGCATCAGGAAGGCGACCCCGAGTAAAGCCCCAGCGAGGACAGGGTGCCGGCGTTGCCAAGCCCAGAGGCCGTAGATCACCAAGATGACGCCCAGCAGGTCAACGCTGATCAGGGCCAAGAACACCAAGACGGGGCTGGCGGCTAGATGCGCGGCCTGCCACGGCCGGCCAGGCTGCATCGCCACAACGGCCACGATTCCGGCGGCTAGCAGGATCAGACAGACCAGGGCCCACATCACGAAGAGCGAGCGTTGGGCCGCGATATCTCCGCCGGAGAAGGGGAGAGCCACGAGAGCACCCACATCGCCAAGCCACTCAAGAGGGGCTGATCAACGGGGGTCTCACCGGCATACGGGAAGTCGCGGGTGGCGAGCGAGGAACTGACATTCACGACGGTCACATCGCTGTAGCAAGCTCGCCAGAATTGGTCGGGCGAAACCCAGCCCTTCATGAGGCAGTGACCTTTTGGAACACGCCCAGAGCCATCACCGCTGAAGCCATCACCATGAGCGCCGCCATGATGGCGCCCACCCCGTCACGGCCGACCACGGCATACCGGCCTAACGGGCCCCCGATGGCATTGCTGGCCATCGCCACCACCGGGTCGGAATGAGAGGGCACATCAAAGGGTGGGGGCTGCGCCGATGCGCTGCCCCACCCTTTGATGGAGCGGTACTACTCACTGCTGCAGACTAGCCGCCGTCGCCAGCATTGCCGCCGGAGTTGCCTCCTGCGTTGCCGCCGGAGTTGCCGTTTTCGCCGGAGTTGCCTCCCGCGTTCCCGCCGCCTTCGTTCCCGCCGCCAGGATCAACGGGGGTTGTGGGCTCGGGCGCGGGTGCTGGCTCAGGTTCCGGAGCAGGCTCAGGCTCGGGGGCGGGCTCTTCCGTGGTCGGCTCGGGGGCCGGTTCCTCCGTGGTCGGCTCTTCCGTGGTGGGTTCCTCGGTGGTCGGCTCCTCGGTGGTCGGCTCTTCCGTGGTGGGTTCCTCGGTAGTCGGCTCCTCGGTGGTCGGCTCCGGAGCGGGCTCAGGCTCGGGGGCCGGAGGAGCGACGCCATTGCCTTCGTTGTCCTGATAGCCATCGTTCACACCGACGCGAGCCGGGAACTCCAGCACCTCTTCGCCATCAAGGGCGAGGCGCATGAACTCACCCCAGATCGCGACTGGGAAGGAGCCACCAGTGATCTGGTCAATGCCACCAATGTCCTGCATTGACTCGGTGCCATCGCCGCGAATCATCAAGACAGTCGACTGCAACTGCGGGGTGAATCCGCTGAACCACGCTGACTTGTTGTTTTCACTGGTGCCCGACTTGCCGGCTGCGGGGCGACCAAGATCGCCTGCGCCGGTGCCTGAACCTTCGGTGACGACGCTGGTCATGGCGTCCGTGACGTCAGCTGCGATGTCGGCATCAATGGCTGACTCAGTCTGCGGGTCTGCCGTGTAGTCGTAGATACCGTTGGTGCTCGACACGTCGCGCACCAGGTAGGTGTCGGCCAACTCGCCCTCGGCTGCGATCGCAGCGTAGGCGTTGGCCATCTCCACCATTCGCGGCGAGGCCGTGCCCAGCACGTTAGCGAGGTCATCGGTCAAACCGGTGGTGTCTTCGGGCAGACCCAGATCAAGGGCTGCCTGCCGAGTGGCATCTGCACCAATATCGGCGTTCAACTGCGCATACACCGTGTTGACGGAGTTGGCCGTAGCCCGCACCAAGTTGATGTTGCCGAACGACTCGTTCTTGAAGTTGTTGACCTCGTACGGTTCCGCAGCGTTCGGGTCGCCGATGATCTGCGGTGAATTGCCGTTATACGTGTCATACGTGCTGGTGGTCTGCTCCAACGCGGCAACCAACGTGAAGACCTTGAACAAGGAACCGGCCTGAGCCTGGGTGTCCGTTGTCATGTTGAACTGCTCGGTCTGGTAGTCCGCACCGCCATACATGGCTGTGATGGCACCGTCACCGGGCACGACCGAAATCAGACCAACTTTCAACTCAGAAGCGTCCTCGGTCTGAGGCATCTCCTGAGCGATGGCTTGTTCGGCGGCTTCCTGGTGCTCTAGCTCAATGGTGCTGGTGATCCGCAACCCACCGCGGTCGATGTCAGTCTCGGGAATCTCAAGATCGTTAATCAACTCAAGCTTGAGTGCCTGAGCGATGTAACCGGAGGTGCCTTGCGTAGCTGTGGTCTCTTCCGGGTCCTGAATCTCGGGGAAGGAGGCGCTGTCTGCGGCTGCTTCATCGATCCAGCCCTGCTCCAACATGCCAGAGATGACGTAGTCGAAGCGCTCCTGCGCCCGCTCTTGGTTTTCTTCGCCCAGGGCCGGGTCAAACAACGACGGAGCGTTGGTCACGGAGGCCAGGAAGGCGCCCTCAGACAGCGTCAGGTCGCTCGCGTCCTTGCCAAAGTAGGCCTGCGAGGCGGTCTGAATGCCGTAGGCACCGCGACCGTAATAGATCGTGTTGAGGTAGTTGCCGAGCAACTCATCCTTGGTCTGCTCATTGTCGATCTTGACCGAGATCATCAACTCTTTGAACTTACGCGTGTAACTCTGCTCGGAGGTGAGGTAGTAGTTCTTCACGTACTGTTGCGTGATCGTTGAACCACCAGAAGTCGAGTCTGAAGTGAAGTTGTTGTACGCCGCACGGACCGTGCCGGTGATCGAAACACCCTGGTTTTCGTAGAACGAACGGTCCTCAGCAGATAGCATCGCCTTCTGCGCAGTGTCGGGAATCTCACTCAACGGGATGGATTCTCGGTCGTTGCCACCCGTGAATCGGGCCAACTCGGTCTCACCATCGGCGTAGTAGATGATGGAGCTCTCAGAGGTTGCGAACTCATTCGGGTCCGGGATGTCGGTGGCGGAGTACGCCAAGAAAACCGCGCCTGCCCCCAAGATCAACCCGACGAAACCGAGGCCAATAAACCACAGCAGCAGCCTCTTGGGCAGGGATTTCTTGTGCTTTTGCGCCTTCTTGGCGCTGGCTCGAGTCTGCGGTGGCTTGGTAGAGCCATTCTGTGAACGCCGGCTCACGCGGGTCCTCCTGTGTCGGCGGTAATTCGGTCAAGGCAATAGCCCGATTTATGAGTCTACGCGGATCACCTGTGCATTCGTCATAAATGTATCGATGCGATATATTCGAGCAGTTGTCTTCATCCACTACTGCCCGGGAGACCTGACTTGAGTCGTCGTTCAGACATGCTCGAATTGGCGATTCTTGGGCTGCTGCAGGACACCGAGATGCACGGCTACGAACTTCGCAAGGAAGTTCACCGAGTGCTCGGCCCCGTGCGCGCCCTGTCATACGGGACGCTCTATCCGCGGCTGCGCCTGATGGTGGATCGAGGTCACCTCATGGAGGTTGACCGTCCCGTTGCAGGTCGTCGAGCACGCATTACGTATGCCGTGACGCCCGCAGGTCGTGAGTACTTTGAGTCACTGCTCACCAGCGCTGGCCCCAGCGCCTGGGAAGACGATGCTTTGCGGTGCACTTTGCCTTCTTTGGCCGCACCGACCGAACCGTGCGCTTGCGAATCCTGCAGGGTCGTTGCGCGCGGTTGGAGGAGCGGCTGGAGCAAGTGCGGGCCAATGGCCCGGCGCGGGCTGGCAGCGCTACTCAAGACAACTACATCACCGAGTTGCACCGGCATGGTGTGGAATCCGCCGAAGCCGATCTTCGTTGGATCACCCGCATGATCGAAGCCGAGCAACTCACACACGATCGTGTTGCCACCCACCGTGGTGACACCCGGGACAAGGAGTAATCAATGGGATCTGTGCGCGTCGCCGTTGTCGGCGTTGGTAACTGCGCCAGTTCGCTGGTGCAAGGTGTGGAGTACTACAAGGACGCCGACCCTACGGCGGTCGTCCCGGGCTTGATGCACGTTGAGTTCGGTGAGTACCACGTCCGTGACGTTGAATTCGTCGCTGCGTTCGATGTGGACGCCAAGAAGGTCGGTTTCGACCTGGCCGAGGCCATTGGCTCCAGCGAAAACAACACCATCAAGATTGCCGATGTCCCGCCGACAGGTGTGTCCGTGCAGCGTGGTCCGACCTTGGATGGCATGGGTCGCTACTACTCCGAGACCATTGAAGAGTCTGAGCGCGAGCCGGTCGACGTCGTCGCAGCGCTGAAGGAATCTGGCGCCGATGTGATGGTGTCCTACTTGCCTGTTGGCTCCGAAGAGGCTGACAAGTTCTACGCCCAGTGCGCACTCGACGCCGGTGTGGCTTTCGTCAACGCCTTGCCCGTCTTCATCGCTTCCGACCCGGTCTGGGCCGCCAAGTTCGAAGAGGCCGGTGTCCCGATCATCGGTGACGACATCAAGTCGCAGGTCGGCGCCACCATCACCCACCGCGTGATGGCTCGCTTGTTTGAAGAGCGTGGCGTGGCTTTGGACCGCACCTACCAGCTCAATGTTGGCGGCAACATGGACTTCAAGAACATGCTCGAGCGTGAGCGCTTGGAGTCCAAGAAGACCTCCAAGACGCAGGCCGTGACCTCGAACATTGAGAAGGACCTCGGCGCTCGCAACGTGCACATTGGTCCTAGCGACTACGTGCAGTGGCTGGATGACCGCAAGTGGGCCTATGTCCGCCTTGAAGGCCGCGCTTTCGGTGACGTCCCGTTGAACCTGGAATACAAACTTGAGGTCTGGGACTCCCCGAACTCCGCTGGCATCATCATCGACGCCCTGCGCGCCGCCAAGATCGCCAAGGACCGTGGCCTCGGTGGCCCGATCCTGTCGGCGTCGTCTTACCTGATGAAGTCGCCCCGCAGCAGCTGCCCGACTCCGAGGGTCGCGCAGCCGTGGAGGCCTTCATCCGTGGTGAAGACCCAGCAACCGTGGCCGCAGCCAACTAGGACTGCCACGTAAGCACTTCTTCAAGCGCGGGTGTGCCGGAACTAAAGTTTCCGTCATACCCGCGCTAGCCGCGAATGCTGACCCGATCCCAGCAGATCCACCGGACCCGTTTAATGAGGGTCCGACGCTGGATATGTTGCCCCTGTCCTCTCCGCCCCGCGCGCCGCTGACGCCAGGCCGTGCGACCTGGGAGTCAGCGGCTTTCCCCGCTTGGGCAATGCTCGGTGCACTACAGTGCCGATTGTGCACAGTTCCGTCCTCGTGAGAGGACCAGCCACCCGTGTGATGCTGGTCGCTCAGCAGCCTTCGCTGGCCGTCGTCAAAGAACAGATGAGCCAGTGGAGTGCTTGTGCGCCAACGCATTTCAGCGTTTGGGTGAGTGGAGATGGCGCTGATGAGTTGGGGGAAATCGAGGGAGCAGAAGTTTTCTGGGTTGCTCGGCCTTCCAGCCTGACCCGCGTCATCAGCCGCCCTTCACGTAGTCCTAGGGGATGGGCCAAGCAGCTAGGCGGCGACGAGGTTTGGCGAAATGCGGTGGCCCAAAGCGATGTCATTGTCGGACTCGATAAGGTGTCCCAACGCGCGCTCGCGCTGATCGACACGGCGGCGACGGTGCTTTCGGTCTCAGCGATAGGCGAGACATCGCGGGCAACGCTGAACGCCTGGACTGAGTGTCTGGAACAGGCAACCTCCGTCTTGAGCGACACCCACCTTTCTGCGATCAAGGTAGAAGCGACGCGTTCAGCCCTGCAGACCCTCGACACCTTGGACCTCGCCGCAGCCCCAGCCGCATTAGCTCCGTGGCGCGAGATGGCCCTGTTGGCTGAGGCCCTCTGCAGATATTTGCCTGCAACGCAGGCAGGTGTGGCTTTGGATCGGGTTAAAGCCAATGCCGCGCAGGGCCCGCCTGGGTGATCGAGACTCTGGAGGCCTGGCAGACCGTGCTGCGCTGGAAGTCCGAGAACCCGCCGAGCGACCAAGAGTCGGACCAACAAAGCAGTGCTCTGCTCGCGACGGCCGATTGCCAACTGCCACGAGATCCCGCTCTCGCGATCATCCTGACCGCCGCAGCCATGGAGCTCATCTTCCACCGCTCGCGAACTGCGGAAGTCGACGAGTCGCCTTTAGTCAGCGATACCGCGCGCCATTTGGCCGCGTTGCGCTCTTCACACACGTGGACGCGCTTGGGCGATGAATCACGTCCACGACCTGGAGCCGCCAAGGTCCGGGGAAGACGTGTGTCCCCAGGTAAGCTTCGGCTGCTGGTGATGCCTGGTGCCTACGGCCAGTTCCATCAGGATGTCGTTAACGCTGTGGGTGGTTTCGCCAGCATCCAGGTTGCCAAAACTCTGAGCTTTCGCGATTTCACCAAGCGCCGTCCCAGCTCGAGCGACTTGCTGCTGCTGGATGCGATGCGGCAAGGCAGGGTCGATCTGGCTGAGCAGACCATTGACGGGGAGCCTGTCGATGACCCACTGCTTGCCCGGTATGTCGCTGCCCTCGCTCATCTGGCCAAGCTGTTGCGCCGTCGCGACGTCGTCCTGGGCGACTGGGGAGATGCCGCGACCATGTGGGCCTCCCACCTGCGCCCTAAGGGCACGCGCTATGTCACCCGCCTGCACAGCCTCGACTTGCTCGACCCATGGATCCACTTGATCGACTGGCGTGGAGTCGACGCAGTTGCTGTCGCAAATCCGTCCATGGGGTCATTGTTCACGCAATTGGTGGGGGATCGGACAAAGAGCAAACGACCCCAGGTAGTGCAGCCCTACCGCCCCGACCTCAGCGAAGAGCCAGCACCCAAGACTGCCGGTGCTAGCGGCAATCTGGGGATGGTCGGTTGGGGACGCAAGGTGAAGCACGTCGACTTTGCTCTTGACCTGCTTGAGCGCGACCCTGCCCGCCGGCTGGTGCTGATTGGCCCGGGCTTTGATGTGAATAGTGATAGGGACGCGTGCACCTATCAGGCGCAGGTGCAACACCGCATAGCGACGCTGGGTGATCGTGTGCAGGTGGTGGGCCAGACCTCAGATGTGCGCTCACACCTTGCCGATATCGGCTTCATCATCAGTTCCAGCACCCGTGAGGGGTGGCATCTAGGTTTGATTGAGGGCGCAGCCTCAGGGTCGGTGCCCATCGTGCGCGACTGGCCTTTGCTAGACACCCACGGCGGTGCCGCCCAGTTTTACCCCGCTGAGTGGGTGGTGAACGATGTCGCCGAAGCCGACAAGCGCATACGTGAAGTGGTGGAGTCGGGTTGGGAGCAGGCTAGCGGCCTGGCGCGTGAGCAGGCACTTGCCCACTTTGACCATTCCGCGACCCGAGATCGGCTCTTGCAAGTGGTCATGCGCCGCTGATGCCCTAGCTTCGGCAGGCATGAGAAACTAACTGGTTGTGAGCACCGAAACCGCCCCACCGCCCCGGCGCTTTAGACGCGATATCGAGGGTTTGCGTGCCCTGGCGGTTGTCTTCGTCTTGATTCACCACGCAAGCGCATCACTGTTGCCCGGCGGGTTCATCGGCGTGGACATGTTCTTCGTCGTTTCGGGTTTCGTCATCACGACCCAACTGGTCAGCGAAGTGGAACGCACTGGAACGGTCAACCTTCCAGGTTTTTATGCTCGGCGAGCAAAACGCCTTCTGCCCGCTGCGGCCATGGTGCTGGTCTTCACCGCCATCGTCAGTTGGCTCTTTGCTTCGCGCATTCAGTGGTCTCTGATTGGCACCGATATCGCCGCGTCGGCCCTGTATGTCGTCAACTGGGTTTTCGCTGCCCGCTCCGTCGACTATTTGGCTGAGGACGTCGAGCCCTCACCCGTCCAGCACTTTTGGTCGCTAGCGGTTGAAGAACAGTTCTATGTGATCTGGCCGCTGCTGATCATTGGCTTGGCACTGGTGAGCCGTTGGCTGGTGCGGCGAAGTGAGGCCGCTGGCGAGTTCCGGTTGCCGCTACGGGGCACGTTGGCCATTGGCCTGCTCGCGCTTGTCGTTGTGCCTTCGCTGACCTGGGGCATCTACTACACGATGGCGTCGCCCGAGCGTGCCTACTTTGTCACGACGACTCGGCTCTGGGAGTTGGGTATCGGTGCGCTTGTTGCAGTCCTCGCCCCGACGTGGGATCGGTTGAGTCAGCGGGTTGGCGCCATCGTCGCGTGGCTCGGCTTGCTGCTGTTGTTTGTTGGCCTGGCACTCATCACTCTTGAAACTCCCTGGCCCGGAGCGGCAGCCTTGGCCCCGACGCTAGCGACCGCCTTGATCATCGTCGGTGGATTCAAGGCCGAAGAGCAAGGGCCGGTGCGCGTGCTGGGGCTTAGCCCCTGGTGTGGATTGGTGGGCTGTCTTACTCGTTGTATCTGTGGCACTGGCCGATTCTCTCCGCTGGCGTCTGGATCTGGGGCGATGCGGGCTTGCTGCAAGGCCTCGTGCTTGCTGCAGCCTCCGTGGTGCCGGCCTGGGCTGGATATCACCTGGTGGAGAAGCGTTTCCGGTATTCGAAGGCGATGTCTGATTCCCCTCGATACGCACTTTCTATCGGCGCCAACTTCACCTTGTTGGGTGCTGTGGCTGGTTTAGTGTTGAGCGCCGCTGCTGTGGGCGCCCAGCAACAAGAAGTAACTCAGGTGGCGGAGGCCGACTTCGGTCTGGGCACTGGACCGGATGACACCCCGCTGTTTCCAGTGATCACCCCTGACCCTGGTCAAGCAACTGCCGACGTGCCAGACGTGTACGCACGTGGGTGCCAGGTCGCAGTTGAGGACACCGAGGTCGTTCCGTGCTTGAGTGAGAGTGCCACGACGGGTGATATTTCGGTGGCGGTTGTTGGCGACTCCAAAATTGCTCAGTGGCTGCCGGCTCTCGATGCGATTGCTGTTGAGCAGGGCTGGCAGTTGACGAGCTACACCAAGAGTGGTTGTGCGTTTAGTAGCGCCACACAAACCGTCGGCGACGACACCTACCCCGAGTGCGTGACTTGGAACGAGGAGCTTGAGGGGCTGTTGGTCGGAGCAGAACCTGACTTCATCGTGACGAGCGGGGTGGTTTCGCAAGCGGTGGACGGCGACGGCAAAAGCCAAGAGGCGATGAGCGCCGGGTATGTCGAGAAGTGGAACACTATGGGTGAACTGGGCATACCGGTGGTGGTCATCTCTGACACCCCGCAGCCGGAGCCAGGGGTTACTCCGTATGAGTGTGTGGCAGAGAATATGGACAACCCGAACGAGGCTTGCTCGTGGCCCTCCGATGGAGGCAGCGGTAGTGACACCCTCCTCGCTGCCGTTGACCAGGTGCCCACCGCGACATACCTCGATATGAATCAGTTCGTCTGCCAGCAGGACGTCTGTTCCCCGGTCTATCGAAACGTTCTGACCTACCGTCAGGGCTCGCACATCACCGTCACCTTCGTGGAGTTGCTGCGCGAGACTCTCGCCGATCAGCTGGTGCCGGCAGTTGAAGCGTCGTTGAGTTAGGCGCTGCTGTCTAGCTGCCTGACACGTCCAACTGTGGCATCGCCTCGGCGACGGCTTCACGCTGATCCGCTGAGAGGTGGGGCGCAAAGACCCAACGCGGTCGCCGGCCAAACCAGTCGAAGCACACGTCTGAGGCGGCTAAGAGATCCAGTGGTGGCTCTCCGGCAGCAACCTCAAGAGGCGCAGGGGTGAGCCACATCTCGATGCTGCCAACGGTAACGGTGCAGTCGGCATGCCCGAGCAGCAATAGCGCGGCCGGGTCAGTGATGATCAAACGCCCAACCCTGGCCTGAGTCAGTCGAGTCAGGGGCGAGAGCCGGGAGTCTGACTGAACGATGTCCCACCATGCGGTATGCATGTCGGCCCGTTTGGCTCCGGCTCGCCCAAAGGCTTCTTGGTGCCACACGCCAATGCGTTGCTCAGCAGGAAGCGCTGCGAGCACATTGCGCACCGCTTCATCGATGCCGGACTTGTGGTTTGCCGTGCGGAAATCACCGAGCACTGCGACATCGAGATCGCGAGGGACCGGATGGCCAGGCAAATTTCGTACAAAACTGGTGGGCACGCCGATCGGGAGGTCATCGCCCAGTGTCGAATCGGGAGTTTGTTCGGGGTGAGCCAGCAGCTCTCGATGCCAGGCCCGGTAGGCCCCTCGGAAGGCGTTGCGGTCCGGGGTGCTCCAACCGTAGGTGAAGTCGCCTCGAGACAGGCTCCCCATCCGAAGCCGAGTGATGGCTAGCGGCGTCCGGGTGTCGATCACTGGACCTGCCAACGCGACGAGGCGCTCGGCATACTCGGAGTCGGCGCCCTTACGCAGGGGCAAGAACGAGCCAATCTTGGCTAGAAGGAGCGTCGGAACATCAGGGACGAGGCGTTGTTGCGGATCGCCGGGTAGCCCAGCCACTGATGCGTCAGGTCATCTTTGGCGCGGACCGCGTCGCTGCGGGTAGCAGCGGCCTCGTCGGTGAAGGCGGCCACTTGATGCTCGATGCGTTGGGGGTGTGACCAGTCATCAGCGTCTTGGGTGGTCACATAGGTGCCCTTCGTGAGGGCTAGAGCCGCACGGCGTCCGATATAGCTGCCGCCATTGTGCTCCATCTGCAACACCGAGACCCGTTCGTCCATCGCTTCCGCCTGGGCGATGACGTCTTGGAAGGCTGGGCCTGAGGCATCGTCGACAATGATGATCTCGAGGTTGCGGTAGGTCTGTTTGATGATCGAATCGACGGAGGTCAACAGGCCTTCATCGGGGCTGAAACAGGGAATGATCACCGTCACTAACTCACCCGTTGCGCGACCAGCGACGGCGTCGGGGGCACTGAGGCGATCGAAGTAGTGCAGCGAGCCAAACTGCTCCTGCTGGGGGATCGCCAGCGGAGCCAGGCCAGCCTCGATGAAGGGGGCGGAGAGCGCTTTAACCCAGGTCTGCCAAGCATTGTTGTCAGGAGATTCAACCTGGGTTGGGTTTAACAAATCGACTTTCAGGTAGTCGGCGACAACCCCGGAAGCTTGGTGAGGCTGGCCATCATGGCACTTAGCTCTTGGTTGCGCCCCACTAAAAACATCGCTTGGGCAGCGACCTGATGGTGGTTGGCGGGCAATTGGGCCCACGTGCCCTGAATCGACTCAAGCCAGGTATAGATCTCGGCTCCGGCAGCTAATTCGCGCTCAGTCCGGCCTCGTCCGCACCAGAGGAGCGCTAGGGAGGCCAACGCGCGGTGGTCCCAGCCGGCTGATCGGGGTGCTCGGCCTGCGCCCGGTCGCACGATTTCAAGCAAAGATTCAGCGGTATGCAGTCCATGGGTGGCCTGCATGGCTAGCCCATCGGTGCTAAGTTCAGTGCCGAAACGAAGCCCAACTTGAGCCACTGCATCGGGTGACTTCGCTGCTTGCGCAACGAAAGTGGCCTTCGTCGCCGCCCCTGGTGCGGCAATGCCTCGGTTGAACCCAAACCACGATGCTGTGCTGTTGATGTCTCTCACCTCACGAAATGCGCCACGACCATTTTCCTGCTTTTGCTCTGGCCAGGAGCCTACGCGGTATTGTGTGGTTGCTGAGAACGGATTTTATGCGCCCTCTCATGGGGGCCAATCACGCAGAACAGGAGTTGCCACGTGCGATCCACATTGATGCTTGCCGTGCTGGTGGCCGGATCGCTAGCACTTTCTCTCGTCGCGATCTTTGCGGTGTCAGGTGAGCAATGGGTGCTAGCGGGCGTGGCATTTGCCGTTGTCCTCAATCTCATCTTGGTCGTTGCTTTGGACTCTTGGCGCCGGGTGCGCCAAATGCGTCGCTTCGTGCGACAAGAGGTCCGTCGCCTTGCTGTCACTGAGTCCAAAGAGATACCTGGGCCAACGGTGGCCGATGTTGATGTGGTGGGTTCGGTCCGTCTCATGCAGGCGCAGTATGTCGGTCGGCTGGACCGGATGCAGGCCAGCTTGACCAGGCAGTAAGGCAACTAGAAGCCAGCGCATCAGCCAACGCTCCTGCCGATCAGCGGACCCAGCACAACGCTCACGCTCAATGACTTCCGGTCAGCCAGCCCGCAGCACTACTGGCGCCGTTGCTGCTGACCACGCGCGTCTAGCGACAGCTGGCACGAACGCGTTAGTGGCGACGGCACTGCGGACTAAGTCGCTGTATGCGCGCGAAATTGTTGCTGAACGCGCATGGCCAGGGCATACACCAGCCGAGCTGGATGGCTGGGCAGCCCAACAGCCCTCCGGGCTGGAGCCGGAGATGGACCCTCGCTCATTGATGGATTACGCGCGACTGGTAGCCGTTCAGGTGGCTAGCCAAGAGAACCGCGCTTTGGCGAGAATAATCCTGGCGCTCGCAGTGGGTGAAGCGGCCGAAGAGGACCTAAAGCCCAACTACGTCGAACTGCTTCTGAACCTGCATGTCGTGTTGGGTGAGCGCACGGCTGCGCTGTCTCTGCTCAATCATCCAAAGGTCCGATCCGATGTCCGGGCAAGTTCTGAAGCAGACCTGATGAATCCGTGGTCGCACGCGGACCAAGAGCCGCAGGCGTGGTTCGCTGCGGTTGAACGACTCATGAACACCGAGCGTTTGCTGCCGCTGACGTTGATGGCCAGCGATGACCCACGCCGGCTGGGTGAAGACACGCTGTTTGACCGACTGACCGTGCAGGGTGCTGAAGCGGTCACCGCTCCAGCCAAGGTCACCATCATCATGAGTGCGTTCAAGCCGGGTCTCCAGTTACTCACGGCGGTGCGCTCCGCGATGGCGCAGACCTGGAGCAACATCGAGTTGCTCGTGATTGATGACGGCTCAGGCCCCGAATATGCAGCAACGCTGGACGCAGCGGGGGCTTTGGACTCCAGGGTGCGAGTGATCCGCAAGGCCGTCAATGGCGGGACCTATCGCGCTCGCAACACGGCTTTGCGGCAGCTCACTGGTGACTTTGTGATGGTGCTCGACTCAGATGACTACCTGCACCCCCAGGCTGTAGAGGTCCTCGTCAGGCCCCTGCTCAAACGCGACCACTTACTTGCTACCCGCGCGATGGGAGTCCGGGTTTCGGAGAACCTGGAGTTCACGCGTCCGGGCTACCGGCCGCGCTTCACCGTCGCTACATCGTTGATGTTTCGGTTTGCCGGTGTGGTGAGCCGGATCGGGTTCTTCGACACCACATACAAAGGTGCTGATACCGAATACCTGCGCCGGATGGAAGCAGCTTTCGGCCCCAAACGGTTGCGGGACATCAGCGAAGTATTGACGATCGTGCGCGGCGGCGACACGTTGTCGGCAGCAGAGTTCTCCAATGGCTGGCGGCACGGCGCCCGGCACGAATACAAGTCGAGCTATGGCCCCTGGCATAAACAGATCGCGACTGGCCTTGCCGTCCTTTCCTGGACCCGGACGCGCCGCGTCAGTTCACTCAACCTCGGCGTTGGAACCGCCCCACCCGGGCGGGCATGGGGCCAGCGCGCCGCTACGACGTGGTGTTCGCTGGTGACTGGCGACGCTATGGCGGCCCGCAGCGCTCAATGCTGGAAGAGATCGAGGCCGCCAAAGCCGCAGGCCTGCGCGTCGGCATCATGCACCTTGAGGCGTTGCGGTTTATGACCACCAGCGACCTGCCCCTGTGTGATGCCGTGCTGGCCAAGATTGCGGCTGGTGAAGTGGACTGGCTGCAACTGGACGACGATGTGGACATCGACGTGTTGATGATCCGATACCCGCCAATCCTGCAATACCCCCCGTATGCTGCGCGGACTGTCCGGGCCAAGCACGTCCTGGTGATGGCTAACCAGGCTCCCTTGAGCCGGATGGAAGCGACCAGCGCTACGTCGTCTCCGATGTCACGCATCGCACCGCTGAGCTCTTTGGCAGTCAGCCCACTTGGGTGCCGCAGAGCCCGCACATTAGGGGTGTTTTGCAAGCTCAAGACCCGGATGTGCAACTCACTGACTGGGACAACCCAGGGCTCATCGATCCCGCTGAGTGGCTGGCCCGCCCAGCCCGCCCCATGGGCGATCCGATTGTCATCGGTCGCTACTCCCGTGATGACCGGATCAAGTTCGGTGAGACCTTTGCCGAGGTCCTAGAAGGCTATGCCTTTGGTCCAGGATATGAAGTCCGGATGATGGGCGCGCAGGCGACGCTGAAAAGTTAGCGGCTCTGGAAGAGCAGACCCTGGATGACCTGCCGGATAATTGGCAGCTCGTGCCCCACCGCAGCATGGAAACTCTCGACTTTCTGCGGAATTGGACTTCTTCCTCTACCTCGATCACGCCGATGCCAACGAAGCCTTTGGCCGGGTCATCTTGGAAGCGGCGGCCAGTGGCGTGCTCACGATCGTTCACCCCAAGCACCGCAGCACTTTTGGGGACACGGTGGATTACGCGCTGCCCGGGCAGGCGCAAGCCCTGATCGGGAGGTATGCCGCAGATTCTGTCGCCTACCAAGAACGCGTCGAGCGCACGCTGGCCGAAGTACGGCGCCGGTATGGGCGCGCCGGTTTTGCAGACCGTCTCGCCTCCCTCACCGAACCAGAGCGATCGGACTCGGTCGCTGGTGGTGTGCGCCCAGGGCGGATATGGGTCGACCCTCGGTCACCGTCGAGGTAAGTCGATCACCGACTTTGCCCGGCACCGCTGAACTTCAGTTCGCGGGCGCGCCCGCCGATTTCGCATTGGTGAATATCCCCGTCAGACGGCTGGCAGATGCCGAGCTAGCCGATTCGTTCACCGTGGTGCATACAGGCTCAGAGCAGGTTGTCTTGAAGTGGGCTAGCGCGCAGATTGTTGACTTCTCCCGCGACGACCTAGCGCTCGATTTGAGATCTTCCGCACCGCCCGAGGCATTCGCGTTCCTGGCCTGCCGCGATGGCCTTGCCACGTTGATGCTGCGAGACGATTCGGTGGCGGATGGCTGGTCAACGAAGATCTACTGGCTGAGTGATCTGCCGCGCATGTTCACCCTCTCCTGACGGGTGATTTGAAGGAGCGCCACACGCTGGCGTGGCTTGGCGTCTGCGGGTGCCGCGAGTGCGGCCTCGCGACCATCGAGATACTGTCGTTAGAGGTTTCCCCTGCGCTGTGAAGTGAGTGATCCGTGAGCAAATTGCCAGATAGAGTCCTCAAGTCGATGCCGGGTATCGGCTGGCGCGACGAGCAGCTGGCCAAGCGGAAAGCCACGATTCTCGAGCTGCGAGAGCATGCGAGGACGCGCCAGGGCCGGCTTGAGGAGTTGGTGGCAGATCGCAAAGAACTCCACCGTGAACTGGGGGCTCTGGAAAAGAACTCAGCAAGAGCCGGTCACAAGCGCTGGCTCCAGGTTTGGTAGCAACTGGGAAGGCCTCTTCGTTCACTCGCTCACTGTTCGAGTTTCGTCGCACGACGGCCATGCTGCGGACCCTGGACCGAGAGCATGTCCACCCGTTGCGACAGATGCCGAACAAGCTGCACAACTACCGGCTTGCTATGAGCCACGGCGTGCCTGTTCCGGAAGTCTTTGAAGTCTTTGCCAACCCAGCCTCGATTCAGGTGGATGCTCTCCCAGACAGGTTTGTGATTAAGGCAGATGGAGGAGCCGGAAGCCAGGGCGTGCTGCCATTGATTCGCGTTGGTGACGACACATACGAGATGGCTGATGGCAGTAAGGTCTACTCGGCCGAGGGGATCAGGGCTTTCTTTGCGGCTCAGGCGGCCAAGGGCAGTGTGATGGCACCTTACTTTGCCGAGGAATTTCTGGATCAGCCCGGTGGTGGCGACATCCCAGATGACATCAAGATTTATGCCTTCTATGGAAATATCGGGCACACGCTGCTGCGCCGAGTCGGCCGCCACGGAGACCCATCGAGCGTGAGTCGGCGGTATGTCGATGCGCAGGGAAATGATGTGGGACAGGCGATGGAGGGTGCGCCGGTCGATGCAGACATCCCACTGCCGGCCAACTACGAAGAGATGGTTGAGATCGCGAGGCATCTGAGCCGGGCGATTGGCACCGCTTTCGTCCGGGTTGACCTTTATCAAACGCGCACTGGTCCAGTGCTTGGGGAGTTGACCCGCGGTCCAGGCGGTGAGTTCGCCTATGTACCTCAGGTCGATCAGGCGCTAGGTGAGGCATGGGATGCAGCGCGCTACTACGTCGATCTTGATGTCGCCCACGGGCGTCCATACGGCCGTCTGTATGGCGAGCATCATGCACCTAATCGCTACCCACCCCAACATTGGTCCCACCGCCTCGATATTCGTGAAACGGCAGAACACACTCAAGCCTGCGGTCGCTGGTGCGGAGTCCCTGACTAGAGGCTGTCGTCCCCGGTGAGCCATACCTTGCGCCCGGCTGAGGGTGCGCTGACAGGCTGAAATCGCGGTCGCTCGGCGAAGGTCCGCTGATAGAGGGCCTTACCTTCTAAGTGCTCTTGAGGCAGACGAAGCATGATCTCGATCAACCGGCGATCATTAAAGGCCGGGATACAGCGGTGCCCCTGGTCGGCGTCGAGGAATTTGGTGTATCCCCACTTGCCGACCCGCAACTCCCAGTAAGCGACGTTGTGCTGGTCGTAGTCAGCCATGTTCTCGACCGAGAAGTCGGTGTAGTCCAAGTAGTGCTCAAAGCTGTTGAGGTAGCGACGGTACTTGGTGAATTTGTCGCTCATCCAAAACCTGGTGAACCAGATGGGGTCCGGTTCCCGGTAGTCGCGGGCACGCGCGTAGGTGGTTCCGATCTCGCCACCGAGGGAGTTGATGTGGGTGAAGTTGCTCGGCAGATCAGCCCACATGGCATGGGCTGCCCCATGGGAAACGTAGTGCGTCGGATTCATTCGCCGGTGAATCTCGTTGTAGGGCGACTCAGGTTCCGGGCCACGCCACTGCAGGACCCGATGTTGTAGACCGAGTCTGCCCGCAAGTTCATTTGCCAAGAAGACATCGCTGGCGGTGCCGGGCTCCGTATTGTTGGGGTTGAAATAGGTGAAGGCGAAGGCGTCCTTGCCCAGGTATGGAAACAGGTGGGCCAACATGCCAGTGCTGTCCTGGCCACCAGTCAGGCTTACGCCCACTCTCCTATCGCGAGCGGCGAGCCGTAGATAGGCGCCGAACTGCTCTTTGTATTGTCCGTAGACCTCGTCGATGTCATCGGTAGGTTCATTGGGTTTCCACGGCCAAAAGCGACGGTGTCGTGATTGGTCGGGCGCTCGCCGGTCAATTTCGAGGAGGCAGTTGGGCAGGATGGGCTGCACACCCTCGTACGCCGTCATCGTGCCCGGCAAGTAGGTGACGCCCTTGGGGCGAATCCGCTTGATCTCATCGCGGATGCCCTCAAGGTTGTCCAAGGTCGGCGAACCTGCTGCCATGGCTACCAGGGATGCAGATGAAGCGTAGGCAAAGCTCTGAGGGGTTGTGTTGTAGTACGAGCCTTGGCTCCCCATGGTGTCCGGGACTATCCAGCACAACGGAGAGCGCACCTGATCAGCGATCGACAGTCGTTTGCGTCCGTGCAGGAGGATCAAGGTCCATCGGCCGCTCAGATAGGCGGCCTGTCGCACCGCTGCCTCGGGGCCTGACGTGCGCAGAGTGAACAAGATGGCGTCGGCGATGATCGTTGCATCGTTCTCATCGTGATCCACGTCAAGCGGGTCGCCGAGGAAGATCACCGTGCCCAGCGAGCGCTCAGTTGAGGTGGTGACTTTGGTGCGTGGATTGGTATGAAGGTGGAGCCCCTCAACCTTGCGGTGCGCCCATCCCTGAACCAAGATTGACGACGACAGCGCCCCCGACGTCAGTAGATAGCCGTGGCCAAACGCGCCCTGGGTGACGGCGTGTTGCCATTGAGGATCCATCGTGATGTCGCTAATCGGACTCTCCTTCTATGGTCAACCGGAGTCACGACCGAGGCTAGTGCCATCAGGGCTGTGGTGCACGCAAGTCCACGCCACGTGCCCCAAACTCGCGTGCTGAGCCCCTTTTTCTGGGCTACTGTTCCAAGCACAATGGGGGTCTATCCGTGGACAAGGTGAAGAGGTTTCATGAGCAAGCTGCCCCGTAGTTTCGTCCGTGGCTTGCCCGCTATCGGCTGGCGTGACGAAAAGTTGGAGGAGCAACGGACTCAACTGAATGAAGTTCGTGCCCAACTACGCGACCTGGATCAGCAGCGACGCCAATTACGCGCTGACGTCGTGCGGTTAGAGCAGGCGAATGAAAAGATCCGACAGCAACACGAACAGCGTGGCACCGCGTTAGCCGAAGAAAGCGCCAAGCTGGTCAAGACCCGTGCGCGGTTGGCTGAGGCCAGAGAGAAGCGCACCGAAAACGCGGCTCGTCGCAAAGAAGCGGTTGCTAGGGCTAAAGCCGAAACTGAAAAGTCGACGCTCAAGGCGATTCAAAAGCCCCATCATTTCACCGGTCGCTTCGAAGGTGGCGTCGCTTTGTCTTGCCCTGGGCACAAATGGACCCAGAGCACCTCATGCCTTATAACCAGATCGAATACAAGTTGCACAACTACCGATTTGGCCAGAGTCATGGTGTATCTGTCCCGAGAGTCCTGGAGGTCTGGCCAACGCCCAGTGCCATCGACCTTGCGGAGATGCCCGACCTATTTGTGCTCAAGTCAGATCAAGGATCGAGCGGGCGGGGAGTCTTGCCGCTGCGCAGAATCGGCTTCGACTCGTATGAGTTGGTGGACGGTCAGGGCAGCTTCACGATGGCGTCGGTGGTTGAACATTTTGAGGCACGCGAGGGAACCGGCAAGATTGCGGGACCGTACTTTGCTGAAGAATTCTTGGATCAGGCGCATAGCGGGCCGCTTCCGGATGACGTCAAAATTTATGTCTGCCATGGAGAAGTCATGATGACGCTCTTGCGACACGTGGACACGCACGGGCTGCAGGGTGAGCACCGGCGACGCTACGTGTCAGCGGAGGGCACAGACTTGGGGGCGGTGATGTTGGCGATGGATGTCGATGACACGATCGAAATGCCAGTCGACTATGCCGAGATGGTGCAGATCGCCAGCCATCTCAGCCGCGCTCTAGGAGTCCCCTTCGCCCGAGTGGACCTCTATCAGACCACGGTAGGGCCTGTTCTGGGTGAAATAACGAGAGCCCGGGAGACCCACAGACCTATCGGCCCGAGCACGACGAATACATGGGTCGGGTTTGGGACGAGGCCACGGCCCGCCTTGAGTTAGACGTTCTGCGAGGCAGACCAGCAGGTCGCTCGTATGGCGACCATCCCGCAGAAAACCTCTATCCGGCGGATCACTGGTCGCATTCGCTGATGCCCTTGGAGGAAGGACGCACTCGAAAGTGTGACGTTTGGTGTGGTTCTGCGAGTGACGCGGCTACAAACGCTTGATCCGCTGAAGCAGAGGGTCGCGGGGGATGGGCGGAGGCGCCGTTGCCGCGGCCCAGGCGAGCCGGATGGCTGCTGAGTTCACTGGCTTGTCGCTGTCCAGGTCGCGCAGGTCAACAAGTTTGGTGACCCGCATGGTGCCCAGCGCCCAACGCATCACGGTGTGCACAACATCAGCGGGCAGGTTGTCCGGGTCGAGGCGCTGAACGATCCAGGTATCGGGGAACGTCGGACCCAACGTGGCTGAGGTCGTCACCCACATTGTCGGTTGATCGCCCAAGGCATCGGCGGCCTCAGCTCGAATCTGCGGGTCATCGACATCCATAGCTAAGACCACGGTCCACGCTGTGCGCTGCAGCTCTATGCGCCAACGAATGCGTCGAACAATGGCGGAGGAGTAGCGAGTGATCATCGGGCCACCGCCTCCGTGATGAGGCGGGCAGCAGCGGCCGCGCCGTTTTGCAGGTTGAGGCTGTCGAGGTTGCGCTTCATCTCGGTCCGGACGGAGATATCGAGGAGTTGCTGCAAGCCCTCTAGGGCGCTCGTGGGATCGTTCTGGGCGATGAGACCCACACCGGCATCGGCGAACATCTGCGCTCGGGCGGTCTGGTCGTCGATGCCAGTCGCGGTGTTGGGCAGGAAAAGGCTGGGGACTCGAGCATTGAGCAACTCATAAGCGGAGTTGTAGCCAGCGGCAGCGACCGCACCGTCAAAGGCTGGCATCAGGTGTGCCATGGGCAGCGAGCGGAAGGTGCGCACGTTGTCGGGGGCTTGGCCGACCGCGAGGGGATTGCTGGGTACCATCACCAGCCAGTCAGTTTCGGCAATCGCATCGATCAACGTGCGAGCCACCGAACTCGTGTCGTTGATCTTGCCGGCGCCGAGAGAGAGCAAGAGCGTTGGTCGACTTGGATCAAGCCCCAAAACTTGCCTGGCTTCGGCGCGAGACAGCACTTGATCGTGGCTGACGAGGGTCACCGGTCCCACCGAGATAGCCCCACCATCAGGCACGCTCAGGCGGCCGTCTAACTCGCCTGGCTCAATGATGAGATCAAAGGCGTCACTGTGCCGCAGGTGTCGCCCACCCAAACCCTCTTTCCACAACCCGCGCCGCATCCATACTGACGTCACGTCTGGGTGCTCAGCGGCGGTCATCCGCAAGCCGCGGTACGGCGCAGCGCCATCAAAGATCAGCGCCCCGGCGCCGGACTGGTCGAGCGCGGTCCGCAGCCGGGCAGCTAGTTGGCGCTCCCACGCCGACCCAGAGAAACCGGGGCGGTAGGAGGACATGTGCTCCCAGGCATACCGGGTGCGTTCAATCACATCCGCTGCGCCCGAGAGTGACATGAATGACACAGCTTGCTGGGCGGGCATGCGCATGGCGATCGCTAACAGACGCATCAGGTGCCCCATGCCAGTGCCGTTGCTAGACATCATCAGTGCAGGTGACAGGGGTGATGGCGGCTCCGGTAGGGGCTGAGCGAAGACATGCAGGTCAGGGTCCAAGCCGAAAGGTGTGGCCAAGCCCTCAGCGCGACGCTGCGAATCGTGGTGGAGGGGGTCGTTGGCACTCATTGAATTCACTATTTCACGGGCCGCCTGGGATATGCTGCACGTTGATGTGGACTGGTCTGTGAGTATGTGTGATGACGCGGTCCACCCGTCTGACCCCAAACTGAGGAGCACAAATCGTGGCTGTTGACGCTGTGATCATCGGACTGGGCTACGTCGGTCTGCCGTTGGCTGAAGAAGCCACCAAGGCAGGCATGACTGTGCTCGGCTTCGACATCAACCAGGGCGTCGTCGACGCCCTCAACGCCGGTGAGTCCCATGTGGACGACCTGTCTAACGACGACATCTCCGACATGATTAAGGGTGGCTTCCGCGCCACCACTGATGAGTCCGAGATCGCTCAGGCCAAGGTGGCCGTGATCTGCGTGCCGACCCCGCTGTCCGAAGACGGCGGACCGGACCTGCGCGCCGTGGAGGGTGCTGTTGACGCGGTTGCGCGCAACTTGCAGCCAGGAATGCTGGTCATTCTTGAGTCGACCACCTACCCGGGCACGACCGATGAGGTTGTGAAGCCCAAGTTGGAGGCCGGCGGTTTGGTCGCTGGCAAGGACTTCCACCTGGCCTTCTCACCCGAGCGTATTGACCCCGGCAACGCCAAGTTCGGCGCCAAGAACACCCCCAAGGTCGTCGGTGGCTACACCCCGAAGACTCTGAGATTGCGGCTGCCTTCTACGGCAACTTCGTCGACACCGTGGTGCGCGCCAAGGGCACCAAGGAGGCCGAAACGGCCAAGTTGCTGGAGAACACCTACCGCCACATCAACATTGCCCTGGTCAACGAAATGACTCGGTTCTGCCACGAGTTGGACATTGACCTGTGGGATGTCATCGATGCAGCCGCCTCGAAGCCGTTCGGTTTCCAGGCGTTCTACCCCGGCCCTGGCGTCGGCGGTCACTGCATCCCGATTGACCCCAACTACCTGTCGCACAACGTGCGCTCGCGTTTGGGCTACCCTTCCGCTTTGTCGAGTTGGCTCAGGAAATCAACTCGGGCATGCCGGCCTACGTGGTTTCGCGCATTCAGGACATCTTGAATGACGAGGGCAAGTCGCTGAAGGGATCCACCGTGCTGCTGCTCGGCGTGACCTACAAGCCAAACATCGCTGATCAGCGCGAAAGCCCGGCTGTTCCGCTGGCCAAGCAGTTGGTGGCCAAGGGCGCAACGGTCCAGTTCCACGACCCGCACGTGAGCGAGTGGAAGGCACTCGGCGACGCTGTAGACCGCGTCGAAGAGCCTGGTGCCGGTGCTGCTGCCGCAGACCTGACCGTCTTGGTGCAAAACCATAAGGGCTACGACGTTGATGACTTGGCCTCGCAGGCCAACGTCTTCTTCGACACCCGCGGTGTGGTGACTGAGGGCGAGAAGGTCACGCGACTGTGACATTAGGCGGCCCCGACCAAGAAACTTCTATCCCGGGTATGACTCCGGCCCAGGCTGCCGCCTTGGCGAAGGATCACGGGATGGAACAGGTCGGGGTACGCCCGCCGCTGGGTAAGTATCTGGTCGACCTGTGGCGGCACCGTTCGTTCTTGATCACCATGTCGACCGCAGACTATGCGTCCCGGCATCAGCAGAACGTGCTTGGTCAGATCTGGGGCGTGCTGAACCCGCTGATGGTCGGCGCAGCGTACTACTTGATTTTTGGGTTACTCCTGGGGACTGATCGGGGTCTCGAGCCGGGTACCTACCCCACGTTCTTGATCATCGGGCTCTTTAGCTTCATCTTCATCTCCGCCGGCATGAACGCTGGGTCTAAGGCCATCACCGGAAACATGGGCATGGTGCGTGCGCTGCGTTTTCCACGCGTCATCCTGCCCATCTCCGTGGCCATCACCGAGCTATTTGCCACTCTGCCTGCGTTCGCCATGGCTGTGGGGGTGGCTCTGCTTTCGGGAGAGCGCCCGACCACGTCGTGGTTGCTCTTCCCGGTGGGCATCCTGATTACGTTTATGGTGACCACCGGTCTGGCGTTGCTGTTCTCACGTCTGGTCTACGCCGTTCGTGATGCGGGCAACTTCGTCCCACTGCTAACGCGTGTCCTCAGATATATCTCCGGCGTGTTCTTCGTCATCTCCGCATATGCCACTGGCTGGGTGCAGATTCTGTTGGACTATCAACCCGTCGCTCTGTGTCTGTCGATCCTGAGGCAATCGCTGATGGAGCAGTTCCCTGTGGATTGGACCATGTGGGCTATTGCGGCTGGCTGGGGAGTTGCTCTGATGGCTATTGGGACGATCGTTTTCTGGCAAGGTGAGGCAACCTATGGACATAAGTAGGACCCCGGCCGTCATCGCCAACAATGTTGACGTGAGCTATCAAGTCCTGGGTGCTGGCTCGCAGAGTAGGGACGAGACCGTCACCGGTGTTTTATCCCGAGCCAAGAACCGGGCTAAATCCCAAGTCGGAACCCGCACAATCCATGCAGTCAAAGATGTCTCCTTCACCGCATACAAGGGTGAAGCGGTTGGTCTGATCGGGCGCAACGGCTCGGGCAAGTCCACCCTGCTGCGCTCTGTGGCCGGGTTGATTCCACCCACGGGCGGCAGCATCTATCTCAATGGCACAGCGTCATTGCTGGGTGTTAACGCTGCCCTGATGAAGAATCTCAGCGGGGCCCGCAACATCATGATCGGTGGCCAAGCTTTGGGCCTGACCCGCCGTGAGGTGCGCGAGAAGTTTGACGAGATCGTTGAGTTCGCGGATATCGGCGACTTCATCAACTTGCCGATGAGCTCCTACTCCTCGGGTATGGCTGCTCGTTTGCGGTTCGCTATCTCCACCGTCAAGGTCCCCGACATTCTCGTCGTGGATGAGGCGCTGGCGACGGGCGATGCTGAGTTTAAGGCGCGGGCATCGGCGCGGATCGAAGAGATCCGAGAGGGTGCCGGAACCATCTTTCTAGTGAGCCACTCGGCCAGCCAAATTAAGAGCATGTGCACCCGCGGCTTGTGGCTGGACAAGGGGCACTTGATCATGGACGGTCCCGCCGAAGAAGTGGCCTCGGCCTACGCCAAGAAGTATCCAGTCAAGAAGCGTCCTGCTAAGAAGGCGGCGCCAGCAAAGAGGCTGCCACGGCCGTGGACGACGCACCGTAGTTTTCTCAAGCATCATAAAAATGCTCCGGCCGAGTCGATGACTCAGCCGGAGCATTTCGCTGTTGGAGTGGTGTTTCGCTAGCGACCGAGGCCTAGATAGATCCAACCGGCAGCGCGGTAGGCATCGACATCGAGGCAGTTGCGGCCATCGATGATCAACTTGAAGCAACCAGATCTCCCAAAGTGGTGGGGTCCAACTCGCGGAACTCGCTCCACTCGGTTAGGTGCAGCACGATCTCAGCATCCCGGAGAGCATCCTCGACAGAGTCGGCGTAGCTCAGCGTCGGAAAGATCTGGGCCGCGCTGGGCATAGCCTTGGGGTCATAGATGCTGACCTGGGCTCCGCTGAGGTGCAACTGGCCAGCAATCGCCAGGGCCGGTGAGTCGCGAACGTCGTCTGAGTTGGGCTTGAAAGCTGCGCCTAAGATGGCGACCCGACGGCCAGCCAGACCGTCCAACTCGCGGCGAACCATCTCAACAACGTGCTCGCGACGGCGCAGGTTGATCGCATCGACCTCGGCCAGGAAGGCCAGCGACGAGGCAGCGCCTAGCTCACCGGCGCGGGCCGAGAAGGCGCGAATGTCCTTAGGCAAGCAACCGCCGCCGAAGCCAACGCCGGCATTCAAGAACTTGCGACCAATGCGGTCGTCATGCCCGATGGCGTCGGCCAACTTGGTGACATCAGCACCAGTGATCTCACAGATCTCAGACATGGCGTTGATGAAGGAGATCTTGGTGGCCAAGAACGAGTTTGCGGCGACCTTGACCAATTCCGCCGTTGGCAGGTTCGTCACCTCGACGGGGGTGCTGTCGCCGCTGATCGTGGCTTGGTAGACCTCGCGCAGGATCTGCTCAGAGCGATCGTTGGTCACGCCAAGGACGAGGCGATCGGGGTGCAAGGTGTCGTGAACCGCGAACCCTTCACGCAAGAACTCTGGGTTCCAGGCCAGGTCGACATCGACGTCGCGAGGCGTGATCTCATTGATGCGGTCTGCGAGACGTTGAGCCGTGCCCACTGGCACAGTCGACTTACCGACGACGAGGGCCCCGTCCTTAAGGAAGGGGAGCATGGAGTCAACGGCAGCATCGACATACGTGAGATCTGCAGCCATAGCGCCTGGTTGCTGAGGGGTGCCAACACAGATGAAGTGCACATCGGCATCTGCGATTTCGGCGAAGTCGGTGGTGAACGTCAAGCGATCGTCAACGTGCTTGCCCAAGAGCGGTTCGAAGTGAGGCTCATAAAGGGGATTTTGGCGTTGCGTAGAGATTCGATCTTAGACTCGTCGACGTCGACTGCGACGACCTCATAGCCCAACTCAGCCATCCCAGCGGCATGCACCGCACCTAGGTAGCCAGTTCCGATAACTGCAATACGCATGAAAGTCCTTCGTGACGCTCGAGAATGACAAAATTGACGCTACCTGGGGCGTGTCGCAACCTGTTAGCCAGCAGCGTTGATTGTGATGCGACTGACACGCCTGTGACCTCGATAAGTGACGGGCGTCACCAGTTTGGCCCAATTTGCCCAAGGGCAGCCGGGAGTCTGACAAGATCGGGGTATGACGCAGCACATCGCCTCCGAGTTGGTCGCCAACGTCGCACAAGTGCATGTCGAGGTCGGCCAAAAGCTGGAAGCCGGAGCAGAGGTCGTGCTCTTGGAGTCCATGAAGATGGAGATCCCGATGATCATTGAAGATGCCGGCACGGTGACAGATGTCCGCGTGACCCCCGGCGATGTTGTCCAAGAGGGCGACGTCCTCGTCGTCATCGACTAGCGCGGCCACAGTCCTGAGGCGGTCAGCGCCTTGACGAATGGGCCAGCGTGCGAGCGCAAGGGTGATCGCATGAGCACAGAGTTTGCTGACCTCAGCCCCAGCCAAGCGCGGCGACGGTTTGCCGATGGCCTCGTGAGGCCGACCTCTGGTTGGAGCCGTGGCTACACCCAAGCCAACATCATTGCCTTGCCCCGCGCCCTCGCATACGACTTCCTGCTGTTTGCGCAGCGCAATCCCAAGCCGTGCCCGGTGCTTGATGTGCTTGATGCTGGTGAGGTTTCGGGGCCATTGCTGGACGGCGATATCCGCACCGATATCCCGCAGTATCGAGTGTTTCGCGATGGGCATCTGGTGGATGAGGTCAACGACGCTCGTGAAGTGTGGCGCGATGATCTGGTGACGTTCATCATCGGCTGCAGTTTCACCTTTGAGCACCCGCTGATGGAGGCCGGAGTGCCCGTGCGGCATCTAAGCGCGGGGACCAATGTGCCGATGTATCGGACTAACCGTGAGTGCCGGCCGGCGGGGAGTTTTCACGGGCCGCTCGTCGTGTCGATGCGGGCTATCCCGGCAGATCAGGTGGTTGATGCAGTGCGGATCACCAGCCGTTATCCGGCGGTGCATGGGGCGCCGGTGCACATTGGCGACCCGGGTGAGTTGGGGATTGGTGACCCAGGAAAGCCTGAATATGGCGATGCTCCACTGATGGAGCCCGGCGATGTGCCGGTATTTTGGGCGTGTGGGGTCACGCCTCAGGCCGCTGTTGCTGCGAGCGCTCCAGAGTTGGCGATCACCCATGCGCCGGGGCACATGCTGATCACGGATGCGCGGGATAGCGACTACCTGGTGCCATGACTGGCTGGATGGGCGGGTGAAAGCGCGCCTGGCGGAGCGATTTGAGCGAAACCATGCTTGTATCGCTCAAATCGCTCCGCCAGGAGACATCTGCTCCGCTGAGGACTACTCGACGGTGCGGATCAACTTCTTGTTGACGAACTCTTCGATGCCGTACTTGCCGAGCTCGCGGCCAAAGCCCGAGCGCTTGACGCCACCGAAGGGCAACTCTGCGCCATCAGCGTCGATGCCGTTGATGAAGACCATGCCCGCTTCGATCTGGTCTGCCACTCGCTGCGCTTGCTCTGCGTCGGTCGTGAAGACATACGAACCCAGGCCGAATGGCGTGTTGTTGGCCAACTCGACGGCATCCTCTTCGTTGGCAGCCTTGAAGACCATGGCGACCGGGCCGAAGAGCTCTTGGGTGAAGGCGTCGTCGTCGGGGGTGATGTCGGTGAGCACGCCACCGGGGAACCAAGCACCCTTGCGCTCGCCGTCGCCGCTGGTCAGCGTTGCGCCTTGCTCTACAGCGGTGTCGACCTGTTTGGCCAGGTTCTTGGCCGCGGCCTCGTTGACCATGGGGGTTTCGATGGCGACCTTCATGGCAGCGTTGAACTTCTCCAGGAACTCGTCATAGAGGTCCTCGACGACGATCATTCGCTTGCCACCGTTGCAGGCCTGGCCGGTGTTGCCAGCTCGAGCGCCAACAGCGGCCTCGACGGTTGCATCCATGTCGTTGGTGCTCAGCACGATGAACGGGTCGGAGCCGCCCAACTCCAAGACGACCTTCTTGAGGTGCTTGCCAGCCTGCTCAGCAACCGATGAGCCGGCGCGCTCGGAGCCAGTCAGCGAGATGCCCTGAATGCGGGGGTCAGCGATATAGGTCGAGACCTGGTCGATGGTGGCCAGGACGTTGACGTAGGCGCCCTCGGGCAATCCAGCGTCGTGGAAGATCTGCTCAATCACCGCAGCCGAGCGCGGGCACTCCGGAGCCGGCTTGAGCAGGATGGTGTTGCCCAAAACCAAGTTGGGTGCTGCGAACCGAGCGATCTGATACATCGGGAAGTTCCACGGCATAATGCCCAGCAGTGTGCCGATGCCGGAGCGGCGGATCAGTGCGTCGCCGGTGCCAGCGAGCAGTTCAATCGGCTCGTCGGCCAGGAACTTCTCGGCGTTGTCTGCGTAGTACTGATAGATGGCTGCGCTGAGCTCAATCTCGCCAACGGCCTCTTCGCGAGGCTTGCCCATCTCAAGAACGATGAGGTCAGCAAGCTCGTCCAGGCGCTCGGTGTAGATCTCAGCGACACGCGAGATGAGGCGCGCGCGCTCTTCGCGGCTGGTCTGCTTGGACCAAGTTGGGAAGGCGCCCGCGGCCTTGTCGAGCGCGGCTGCTGCCTGCTCGTCGGTGGCGGTGGGATACGTCTCCACCACTTCACCAGTGGCCGGGTTAGTAACGGCATACTCCATTGTTTTGCCCTTTCTATAGCGTTGCGATCAGTCAACCCCTCCCCAGGTGAACGCGCAAGACTCGCGCCTCTCTTCCCGTATGCCTGTCCCTGCCGTGGGGTATGCCTGGCGGGCACCTTCAGCTCCACTCGTCAATCGAAACTTGACGAGAGGGCGATCGTCAATGCAGACTTGACGTCATGCAAACATTGACGAACAAGCCGCAGTTGCCCACCGTCCCCAGCGACTGGCAAGCCTGGATCGAATACGGACTGGCCTGGGCAGAGGTCACCGCTAACCGCACGCTGGCTCAGGAGGTCGTGTCCCCGGCGAAGTGGGAGACGCCAGCCAGCGCGCGCCAGCAGCACCTGAGCATGACGGGCTACCGCGAGAGCCAACCCGGTGCTCGCTGGAAGGCGCTCTACGACGCGACATGGCCCGCATATCGTGCCTGGTGGGCCTCCGACGGACTTGATGCGCGCCCCGAATTGGCTGAAGCGAAGGCCGCGCTGAGCAAGCACATGCCCGAGCTGCTGCCGACGTGGAAGCGTTTGGTCCGCCTGACCGATGGCGACAGTGTCGCGGCCGCGTTTCTGACGATGTGGCGCGCGCCGATCTTTGCCGCGGGCTGCACCCAAGTGATCGTGGATGGCCCCGACCCGGTGCTGATCCGCAACTATGACTACGACCCGGCGCTGTTTGAGTCGGTCGTTGCGAGCACGAACTATTCGGGTGGCCGCAAGGTCATCGGCACGAGTGATCTGCTGTGGGGCTTGCTCGATGGCACCAATGAAGACGGTCTGGCGGTGTCGCTGACCTATGGCGGTCGGCCAGCGCGCGCTGATGATGCACCGGGCTTCGCAATTCCCCTCGTCCTGCGCTACCTGCTGGAGACCTGCGCTGATGTGCCAGCGGCCATTGAGGCCTTGCGTCGGCTGCCGATCGCTCAGGCTTACACTTTGGCGTTGGTTGACACGGCCGGCGGCGCGGCGTCGGTCTATGTTGCTCCCGGCGAAGAGCCGCTGGTCAGCGACCTGCGGGCCACGACGAACCACCGCCTGGAAGAGGTTGAGTTCCCAGAGATCGCGATACCGCTGGACTCGGTGACCCGTCAGCAGGTTGCACAAAGCACGTTGAAGCAAGCGTGCTCCGGTGCTTGGGTTGATGTTGACGTGTTGAGCGAGGCGTTCACGAGCGCGCCGCTGCGCCAGGAGGGCTATGGTGTTGGCTTCGGCACGATGTACACCGCCGTGTATCGCCCGGCCCGTGGCGAAGTCACCTATCTATGGCCGGATGCCGTTTGGCGTCGGACGTTCGATGACGGTGAAGATAAAGTGGATGTATGGGTGAGCCAGAAGTAGAGCAAAACGGTCCAGGTCAGGCTGATGCGCAGGGCGAGGCGCAAGAGTGGGCGGCTCAGGCTCGAGCCGCGATTGACGCCCTGGCAGCCTGGCCAGACCCTGCTGGATTCCAGCATTTGCTAGCTCTGAGCGAGCACTTGGGTCTGGCTATCGGTGAGTCGGCACGGACGGTGGCCCAACAAGGGTCGTGGGGCCAAGTCGCCGGGTATGCGAGCACCAGCAAGCAGGCGGCCTGGTCGCGCTGGCACTGATGACAGTCGTTTCCGAGGGGACCCGCTAGCTACGGTGCCATTCCAGGGTCTGTTGATTCTCAGCGTCGGTGACAAGCCCAGCCGCTAGTCAGGGTTCACGAACTCGTTGACCCGCATCCATTGACGGATCATCGGCATGACCTGCTCGGGGACTTCCAGGTGGTGGAAGTGCCCGGCGCCAACCGTCTGGCCGGTTGTCAATGGCACCCCAGCCTCTTTGGCTGCCATGACGAGCTGGCGCTCAACGGTGGTTGCCCGCAGCACCAGCAGAGGGTGGTTGACCTTGCGGACTGCGGCCTCGCCATCGAAGTCAGCAATCGCTCGGGCCGACCCAGCAGCAACGGCCGGCCGGAATCGGGCCATTGTTTCGGTGATGGCATGCCGCGCGACGGTGTCAGTCGGCAAAAAGAGGCTGTTGGCAAAATCAGCGCGAAAACGGCCGTTGCGATCGACTGCAACCTTCTCGGCGATCTCCACCCACTTAGCCTTGACCTCGGCATTGACCACTGGCGCTGGATCGAGCAGCACACCAGCGATGGGTGCCTGCGGTCCCGAATAGCCACGAGCCAGCGCATCAAGCACGATCAACGCGCCGAGACTGTGGCCAATCAAGATCGGGTCGCGCAGTCGAGTTTTGCGCAGGATCTCCCATAGGTCATCGGTGTAGTCGCCAACCTTGACTTCACGCAGCGCCTTAGGGACCGGCTCGCCAAGTTCGCCGGTGCGTACGCCACCAACGCCCATCGACCCGTCATCTTCAACCCGTGAACTCTCACCGTGCCCACGCAAATCAATCTCGAGTATGCGGTGCTCGGTGCCGAAGGCTTCCTTCAGGGTCGCCATGGACGTCGACTCGTTGCACCAACCATGCAGCAAGACAAGATCAGGGCGACCCGAGGCGGTCGGCCCAGAGACGGCATACCGGACGTGCCCGGCGGGGGTGGGAAGTGCAGGCATACCTCGATGTTCCCACCTCGGGCGCTCGCGGTGTAACTGGTGATTGGACCGGCTCGGATTGGCCCGGTATCGTGATCGGGTTCGCCGTAAGTTTTCTGTGGATAACTGCCGCCTTGAAAGCTCAAGGCATGGCAGCCTGGAAGCGCGGTGGGACGCTTGTAACCCTCCTGCCACGGAGAGACCGTGGCCGCTAAGACCGAAGGAGGTGGGTTCACGCATGCGTCAGTACGAAATGATGATGATCCTCGACCCCGAGATGGACGAGCGCAACCTGCAGCCCACGCTGGAGAAGATGCTCGAAGTCGTCACCAAGGATGGCGGTTCGATTGACTCGACCGACATTTGGGGCCGTCGCCGTTTGGCCTACGAGATCAAGAAGAACGCTGAAGGCATCTACGCAGTCATCACGATGACCGCGGAGTCTGCCACCGCCAAGGAACTGGACCGTCGTCTCAGCTTGAACGAGCAGGTGCTTCGCACCAAGGTCCTGCGCCTCGACTCCTGATTGCTAAGCCGGGTCTCGAATCCGGCTGAATTTCCAGATCAACCAAAGGACTGAGCATGGCAGGCGAAACTCCGATCACGATTGTCGGCAACCTCACCGGTGACCCCGAGTTGCGTTTTACGCCCTCAGGTGCCGCCGTGGCGAACTTCACCGTGGCTTCAACGCCGCGGCAGTTCGACCGTCAGACCAATGAGTGGAAGGACGGCGACACGCTGTTCATGCGCTGCTCAATCTGGCGTGAAGCAGCCGAGAACGTCGCAGAGTCGCTGCACCGTGGCACCCGTGTTGTTGTCTCCGGTCGTTTGGTGTCCCGTTCGTGGGAGACCAACGATGGTGAGAAGCGCACCGTCATGGAAATGCAGGCTGACGAAGTTGGCCCGTCGTTGAAGTACGCAACCGCACAGGTCACTAAGGCGACCCGTGGTGGCAGCGGTGGCTTCGGCGGAGGCAACTCCGGTGGTGGCGGCAACCAGGATTCTCTGGTGGCGGCAACTCCGGCGGATCTGGATCAAGCAATTCCGGTGGCGCTCAGCGCAGCCAGCCCGACGCGGACCCGTGGGCTACTGGAGGCAACTCCGGTGGCGGCAACAAGGGTGGCAACGGCGGCGGCGGTTGGGGTGGCGGCCCGTCTTATGACGAGCCCCCGTTCTGATCACTGAGCACCACCAGCAACACCATTCCTGAATTACCCCATCCCGAGCATTGTGCTCGGGCTCTCCTGAAGGAGAGCACCACGATGGCAAAGCCCGTTGTGCGCAAGCCAAAAAAGAAGGCGAACCCTCTCAAGGCCGCCAAGATCGAAGCAATTGACTACAAGGACACGCCGCTGCTGCGGAAGTTCATCTCGGACCGCGGCAAGATCCGCGCCCGTCGGGTGACCGGTGTTTCGGTGCAGGAACAGCGTCGCATTGCGAACGCCGTCAAGAATGCCCGTGAAATGGCCTTGTTGCCCTACTCCAGCTCGTCTCGCTGAGCAGAAAACTAAGGAGAGGACATCATGAAGTTGATCTTGACTCAGCCCGTTAGCGGGCTCGGCACTGCCGGCGAGGTTGTCACCGTCAAGGATGGCTACGCTCGTAACTACCTGCTGCCCCGCAAGTTGGGCACCCCCTGGACCAAGGGTGGTCAGAAGCAGGTTGACGACATCACCAACGCTCGCGCCAAGCGCGACCACCACAACGAAGAAGAGGCCAAGGCAGCTAAGGCTCGCCTGGAGTCCAACTCCGTTGTCGTGAGCGCCAAGTCTGGTGCCGCTGGTCGTTTGTTCGGTGCTGTGACCTCCGCTGAGATTGCTCACGCAATCGTTGACGCTGGTGGCCCGCAGGTTGACCGTCGTCGCATCGAGGTTCCGGCCCCGATCCGCATCACCGGTGACCACACCGCAATGGTTCGTCTGCACGATGACGTTGTCGCCACGGTGACCGTCGAGGTTGTCGCTAGCTGATAGCTGCATTGCATGCAAAAGCCCGCCTGACCAATCCGTTTGGTCAGGCGGGCTTCTTGTTGCGTATGCGACTTCTCGGTTCCACGGAGATCCGGGGCATAAGAGGACCGACGAGCCTACGCTTGCCTGCCAAAAGCACCGACACCTGTGGTCGCGAGAACCTAGTCTGCAGTCACTATCGCGAGTAAGTCAGTAGATACGCGAGAAACCTCGCGGATTTACCTCTTCCCTGGACTGCGGTTATTGCCCAGATGTCCTCATTTTGGGAGTTGGGTCCTCAGATGAACTCCCATACAATTCCCCCAGCGCAACTCACCGCGCCAAACACACCGAGACGCCTAACGACGAACTTTACGGCGTTCTTAGGGGTTGCAAGGTAGCGGACGAGGGCTTCAAATGACATAGCGCCGGCACCCCCGAACCCAAGGCAGGCGCCAATGACTCTCTTCACCGTGGGGTTAAGAATCCCGTTAGCGGTCATAGTGTCCTTGCCAACCGTGGTGGTGCTCGGCAATGTCCCGCCAAGTTCGGCCACGACCTCGTTTTGGTCGTTCAGGACACTGATGACACCCGATTCTTCATACTGTAACTCTTGTGCTGAGTCCGGAAGCGTGGCCTTGCCGTACGAAGCCAATCCAGTATTGATGGTCTCCACCATGGAGGGTGTCAGAACTTCTGCGTCATGAACTGACTCCGCTGCACCGGGAAAATTCGCTGCTTGGTGAGGAGTGTTGTGCACAGTAGCCAAAGTTTGATTATTGCTGGACGCCCCAGAGGCATCTTCGCTAGCCATGGAGGCGCCAGGAGTAGCTGTCATCAAGAACGCCGCAGCGGTCAGTGTGACCAGCCCGTTTCGTAGGTGTGTCTGCATCGTTGATCCCCTTCAATGTTCTTTCAGAGTGTTTTCTCACCGGTCAGCATGATCCCTGCCAAGATGCCGTTCCCCGCGGCAGATGCAGCAATGATCAGCGGTATGTATCCACCGAACCCATCATCAGGTGGCATGCCCATGGAGAACAGGATGTATGCGCAAGCCCCGAGAATGATGCCAAGAAGTATTACCTTGGCTTCCCTTTTGGTGTCCTTCTCCGTGGATTGGTTGTCACCGAATACTGCTTGCTCATCTGGTCCATCAAGGCCCAGCCACTTGCTCAGTTTTGTTGTCAAGTTGTTCACCTCTTTCTCGGTACTTCGTATTGAGAAACGAATGTTGGTGGCCATCCACCCCAGCGTTGGCCGACTACGGGCGAAACGACGATTCTGCACGTCGCAGTCGAATAGCAGCGACGCTAAAGGTGATACCCAAACCGGCGAGCGCAATCATCAGCCAGCCATTGCTTTGTCGGGTGGCGTCAAAGAGTGACGGGACCATCCAGATCAGTGCGGCGCCGGATATTGCTAGTCCGACCACGCAGATCACAAGTAGCCATGGCGTCTTCATCGCGACCTCCTTCAGGGAGCAGTTTGCGAGGGCGGTGATGTTGATGTCACTCACGTTATGAATTGAGCACCTGAGGCGACAGGGCCAAAGGGTCTAACCATTTGTCTAGGTTTTGGGCCAGATGAGCCCGAAAGGTGGTCTAGGCAGGCAGGTGGGCTTCAACCACCCAGTGATCATTGACCGGACCCGCTGTTGCCGATCCACCCAAAGCTGAGGCGCGCTCACCAATACCGATGATTCCCTGCCCCGAGGTGAGGGAGGGATGCAGGGACTCCCGTTTGCGAGCGAGCGCGATCTGGGACTCAACCAGGACCGTGACCTGTTCTTTGTCCAGCCTGACGGCAAAATCGCAGCGGCTGCCAGCCGGAGCGTGTTTGCTGACATTCGTGAGTGCTTCTTGAGCAATCCGGAAGGTGGCCTGCTTCGTTGAGGGGCGCAGGCTCTCCCAGCCCGTCAGCGCGTACTCGGCCTTGACGTCGAATCCGACAGCAGCGACTCGTGCGACCAGGGTCTCAAGGGCCCCGGGAAGTCCCAAGGTGGTGAACGTTGCGTCCAGACTGTGCCGTGTTCCAACGTCCCCTTCGGAGCGGAGCACGCCGAGCAGGGCGCGCAGCTCAGTAAGGGCGGAGCGCGAAGTCTCATTGACCTGGCGTAGGACCGCCTGTAGCTCTTGTGGGTCATCGCTTCGGCGACGGCTCACGCTTTGCAGGGAGATCAGAGTGAGCTCGTGGGCCACGATGTCGTGCAGGTCTCGTGCGATCGCTGTTCGTTCGTCACTGCGCGCCTGCTCAGCACGTTCCTCCTCGCGGTGCAGTCGGCGCTTGGTGAGAGCGAGCTCGAGGACCACGACACGGATGAAAGTTCCCAGAGCAGCGCTGAGGAGGAACAGCAGCACCTGCCCCCAAAAGACTGGTGCTTCTTCACCGAAGTAATTGGTCGCCCACCAGGTCCAGCCAACGAATCCCGTCAGGGTGGCAATTGAAAAGGCCGGACGGCTCAGTGCGGTGCCCGCCACTAGAACAATCATGGCGGACATGATGGCTATGCCGACTCTGTCTATGTAAAGGACCGCGCCGAAGCTTCCGGCCAATCCGATAAGCGCGCCCAACGTCGGCAAACGCAGCACGACAGGCCAGGAGGCATGCAGCAAGAAGAATGCGAGCAAACCAGCGGGGCCACCTACGGCTGAGCCCCGGACGAACTCATCGATCACGCTGACGATTGCGACCCCAGCAACGACGGCAACTAACCAGTTGGGGACCCGGTAGGTGGCGCGCAGAAAATTGATGCCCTGGGCTAAACGGGTATTGCTCATCTGGCGCAGAGAACGCTCGGTCGGCCAGCCATGCGTTCGAAGGTATCACCGCTCATCACGAACGCCCGGTTAGTCACAACACGTAGATCCTCGCGGCAGTTGGGAGCTTCCTTGACTCGCTGGGCGTGAGCTTCAGAGCTAGCAGTGCTCACCCCAGAGGGGCCGAGTAGCCAGCACGGGTCGATGTCATTGGCGCCCGCTTCAGATGCTGGGAGTTGCTCAACGGCGTGGCTCGGTGCCGCAGCGCTCGCGGTCAAAGCGATCGAAGCGATGAAGCCAACAGATATCCGGTGGACAGTGTTCAACGGTGCTCCCTCTTCGTGTTCTGAGCGGCGTTTCTGCATGGACTACCAGGCTGGCAGGTTTGAGGCTTCGGACCAATAGACGTTCGTCTAGAGATTGTTAGCGATCTGGGTGGCCCGTAGAGCTCAAGGCGTCACTAGGCTGGGCCCATGGTTGATTCATCAAGTGAGACGGTGCCTGAGCGCGTTCGCATCTTGATAGCAGAAGACCAGCCACTGATGCGCCAAGCACTCGCCGATTTCTATGGGGGAGAGCCTGGGCATGAGGTGGTGGGTGTGGCCGCCGATGGGGTAGAGGCGGTCGAGTTAGCGAGTGAGCTGAAGCCCGACGTGATTCTGATGGACATCGACATGCCCAGACTGAACGGCATCGATGCGACGCGTGAGATCAGCCAGCACCAGAACCATTCACGAATTGTCATGCTCACCACGTTTTCGGTGATGGACAAAGTGAGTGCCGCACTACGGGCGGGCGCTTCGGGCTATCTCGTCAAAGATGCAGCGCCTGAAGAGTTGCTGCAGGCGATTGCCAGAGTGATGCAGGACGAGACCGTTTTATCACCTGCGGTCACTCAACTCTTGGTGGATGAAGTGACCGCTGACATGGCGCAGGCCCGATCGAAATCGCCCGGAGATGACGGCACGCCAAAACTGACGACCCGCGAGTTGGAGGTTCTAGAGCGCCTGGCGGGGGGACTTAGCAACAAAGAAATCGCGCAGGATCTTTTCCTTTCAGAAGGCTCGGTGAAACTGCACCTCGGCAAGGCTTGCGACCGGTTGGGTGCCCGTGACCGAGTGCAATTGCTGGTCAGAGCTGTCGAGCTGGGGATGGTGACCCCATCGCTGGCCCGCCCGGAGACAGCTTGGGACAGACTTTCTTAGCCTGGGTCGAAGACCCGAGAAACCCCGACTGCCCTTGGATGGGGGAGCCGGGGTTTCTTAACGGTATGCCGGGGACTAGACGCCGACCGGCACCTGTAAGAACTCAGGGCTGGGCTCGATGCCTTCCTTGATCTCCAACTCACGAATCAGCGGGATGACGTCGCGGCCGAAGCGTTCGACATCTTCTTTGACGTGCAGGAAGCACAGCAGCATCAGGTCGACACCAACCTTGCGGTATTCGATGATCCGCTCGGCGACTTGCTGCGGGGTGCCAATCAGGCCAGTGCGGAAGCCGTCGTTGTATTGGACCAGGTCCTTAAACTCCGAGTCGGCCCACATCCCCTTCTTGTCTGCCGTAGCAGCCCCGGCTTGCTTCACCGCGGTGCCGAAGTTGTTGACCTTCTCGACGTCAGCTTTGGCGATGATCTCTTCGACCACGGCAACGGCTTCTTCTTCGGTGTCGCGTACCACGGCGAAGCCGTTGAGGCCAACTTAATGTCGCGCCCGTTGGTGGCTGCCTGGGCACCAACATCCTGGATCTGCTCGGCGGTCTTCTCGATGCTGCCGCCATTCATGAAGTACCAGTCCGAGACGCGGCTGGCCATCGCGCGAGCCGACGTCGAGTTGCCGCCCTGGAAGATTTCTGGTGCAAACTTCGGTGCTGGCCTGAACGTCACATCGCGCGTGCGATAGAAGTCCCCGCGATAGGTGAAGTCGTCTTCGGCCCACAGGCCGCGCAGCACGTCGATGAACTCTTCGGCACGGCGGTAGCGCTCCTCGTGGTCCAACCACGGCAAGCCAAGCTTGGTGTATTCGTCCTTGAACCAACCGGAGACCACGTTGAGACAAAGTCGGTTGTCGTGCAACTCCTGAGCCGTCGCGCCCAGCTTGGCCAAGATCGTCGGTGGCCACTGACCGGGGTGAACGGCGGCGATGACCTTCAACTTCTCGGTCTTGGAGAGCAAGCCCAAGGAGAAGGACACCGACTCGTGCTGGGCATCCGCGCCATACGAGGCGAGGTAACGGACTTGAGTCAGGGCATAGTCAAAACCAACTTGCTCGGCGATCTGAGCCGTCTCGATGTTGTAGTCGGGGGTGTGGTTTGTCCGCTGTTCGATGGTCGAGACAACCAAACCACCTGAGACGTTGGGGACCCAGTAGGCAAACTTCAACGGGTCCGATGAGGGCGACAAGGTCATTCGGAGGCTCCATTCGAGCGGTGAACTGGCACGAACTCACCAGCGTGATGGACAAGCGGTCGGATATTTGGGTTGGTGACCTGTGAGGTCACGCGGCCAATGACGAGCAGGCTGTCGCCGGCATCGACGAGGTCATGGATGGTGACGACGAGACGGGATGCTGCGCCGTGGATCTCGGGTAGCCCTTCGGCGCCGAAACCCCAGACGCCGTCGTGGACGAAGCGCTTTGAGCGGTCGCGGGCATACCGCGTGGCGATGTCGTCTTGACCCTCGCTCAGCAGGTGCAGTGCGGCTGACCCGCTACGGGCGATGGTGGACAAACTCGACGAGGTGCGCGAGATGTTGAAGGAGACCAGTGCCGGCTCCATCGAGACCGAAACCACCGAAATTGCGGTGAAGCCAACGGGTCCGCGGCTGCCGGTGCCGGTGATGACCCAGGCACTCGAGGCGACGTTGCGGAAGCAGTGCTTGATGTCGACGTCAGCATCGGCTGCGGTTCGGGCGGGCAAAGTGGCGAGTGGCATGATTCCTCCATCGATCCTGGCGTGAGCACCCTTGACAAGCCGTCGTGGGTTGCTGCGGCGTCAAGGAGCCAGATCTCTCAGCCGCTCTGGATGGTGACTTTAGATTTGCACCAGCCAGAGAGCCTGTCAACCATGAAAATGAAGAATCTGCGACAGCGGTTTGTCAGATAGGCCAATGGGGCGCGGAATCCTCGTCGATAGCGGGAGACGTGGCTCGTGCTGGATGCTGGCTTGCGCTATAGCCGAAGAAAATTTATCGGGTGGCGCCTGTCACGAGCCAGGCATCTCCCCGCGCGCGCCAGGTCAACCCTGCTGCCCGCATACCCATGAAGGCAGTGAAAGCGCACCACAGGATGACCAGACCTGTCGTACCGGTTGCGCCCATCAGCGGGCCGATCGCCAGCAGAGGGAGATAGGCAACGAGCATCACCGTTTGCGCGATCGAGAGCCATTTAGCGTCTCCGGCACCAATCAGCACGCCATCGAGGACGAACGCAATGCCGGCGATTGGCTGGCCTAACCCGACGACGATGAGGGCCGCAGCCAGGGCCGCGTGGACGGCAGGGTCATTGGTGAAGCCGAGCGGGATCACTTGGTGGAACGCAATCAGCAGCAGGCCGAGGATGACGCCAAACCAGATGCCCCAGCGCACCATTGTGGAAGTTGCTTCACGTGCGCCCTTCACATCTGTTGCACCGAGGTATTTGCCGGTGATGGCTTGACCTGCGATGGCCAAGGCGTCGAGCGCGAAGGCCAGGGCGCTCCAGACGGTGAGGGAGACCTGGAATGCGGCGAGTTGGGCATCGCCCAAATCGGCAGCGACCCAGGTTGTTGCCACAAGCGCCGCGCGCAGTGACAACGTGCGAATAAGCAGGGGTATGCCGCCCAGGGCTGAGCGAAGAACGCCAGCTGGGTGAAAGGCCAAGGAGGCGGACTGTCTCTTTGCGCCACGAAGAACGACCCAGGCTAAGGCAAGAGCCATGCCTGTCTGTGCGACCACGGTGCCCCAAGCAGCGCCCGCAATACCAAAGCTAAATGCGTGCACAAAGAGCAAAGACAGGATGGCGTTGGCGGTGAAGCCAATAGTGGCCACGATGAGGGGAGTTCTGGTGTCCTGCAACCCGCGCAGCACACCGGTGGCTGCGAGCACGAGCAGCATTGAGGGGATTCCCAGAGCGCTAATTCTCAAGTAAATGGCAGCCTGGTCAAGGGCGGCTGGCGAGGCAGCAAACAGCCGAACCAGAGGTCGGGTGCCAACAATCATGACGCCCATCGTGAGGATTCCTAAACCTAGGGAAAGCCATATCCCATCGATTCCAGCCCCGAGTGCGCCGGCCTTGTCTTGGGCTCCTAGTCGCCGGGCCACTACGGAGGTTGTGCCATAGGCCAAGAACACGAATATGTTCACGGCGGTCAACAAGATTCCCGTTGCCACACCCAGTCCGGCCAGGGAAGTTGTTCCTAAATGGCCAATGATCGCGCTATCAGCGAGAAGGAAGAGTGGCTCGGCCACAAGGGTGAGAAAGGCTGGGATCGCCAAGGTGAGAATTTCTCTTCGTCGGCTTGAGGTGTCGCTACCCGCGGTCGAAGTCACGGGATAATTCTATGGCTAGTTCGAGATGTGGGTTTGGTAAAGGGATGGTAAATTGTTGAAAGCGATCAAGTCAGGCAAAGGCCTGGCGCCCGATGGGGGGCGGAGTTTGTCCCAAAGGTCGCACGAAGTGGAGTGAAGAGAATGCCTCGCACGCTTTCAGAGGTCGCGATCTTTAGCTTGGATGTGCCCTCAATGGTGGGGACTTATAGCGCTGAGCTTCAGGAGTTGTACGGTCTGCCTGCCGAGGGCCCGGCCAACACCGACATTTTGTTAAAGCACGTGTGTCCCGAAGACGCTGAGCGGCTGACCAACATGGTGATGGAGTGCGCGCAAAACGGCGGCATCTACGCCTTGCCGCATCCCAAAATGTTGGATGACGGGACCGAGATCTGGACTTGCACCCTGGTTCAAGGGGTCCGAGATGGCAGTGGCAGTGTCAGCACCGTTTTTGGCTATGTCGTAGACCTCACGGATGACGCGCGCGACAAGGTCAATAGCGAAGTGCGGGATGAGTTATCGAAGGCGCTGGAGTCCCGGGCGATCATTGACCAGGCCAAAGGCATCGTTCGGGTTGTCTATGGGATGACCGAACAAGAGGCCTTTTCACTCCTACGGTGGGTCTCCCAGCGCTCGCAGGTGAAGTTGCGCATGTTGGCCGAGCACGTGGTTAATCGCGTGGCAACCCGATTCGCAGGGTCTGATGAGTTGCGCGCTGATTTGGATGCTCTGTTGCACGAGGCGATGAAGGCGGTGGCAACTCTTGGGCCAGTGAGTCCGGTCTTCGTGGTCGAAGACGGCGTAGAAACTGAACCCGAAGGTGTCTCAATCGCGGTTCACCGATCCAAGCTTGGGGCAGTTGTGCGCGTTGGGGGAGTGCTGGACCTGGCAGCTGGCCCGTTGATCAACGAAGCGATGAAGCAGGCTGCGCAGATCGTTCGCAAAGCCCATCGGTCCTCGCGGGAGCCGCAGCGAGTTCTTTTAGATATCCATCTTGGTCAACGCATAGGTCCCTCTGTGCGCGACATGGTGGCGGAGTGGGATGGCCGATTGGCAAAGGACTCCACGTCTTTGGTTGTGTTTGATGGTGCACATGAGACTTCTGCCAAAGAATTTTTGAATCCACAGCCTACTGGCGGCGTTTCAGCACTTCAAAGCCCTGCTGTTGTCTAAGTGACGGGTGTGTCAACACCTTTATCCACAGGCTGTGCACCACGTGTGGATATCGATGCACAGGATTTGCACAGGGCTATCCACAAGTTCATTTTGGCTTCTGCCTGCCTCGCCGTAACGTGACTCGATGCGTCTCATTCTGGGGGTATGTCACACCCCAATGATGGGATGCGTATGTCTCCAGCGCCCCTGCGCGGAGACCGCCCGCGAGGCCTGGTGAGGAGTCCTGAATGTCGCTGAGTGAGTTGGAGAGGCAAGACTTCGGGCCTGTCCCCGACGGCCCGCCGCAAGACCGAGTGCCACCCCAAGACGTCGCCGCAGAGCAGAGTGTTTTGGGCAGCATGCTGCTCTCCAAGGACGCCATCACCGAGTGTGTCGAGCTCGTCCAGTCTCAAGACTTCTATCGCCCAGCGCACGAAATGATCCACGCGGCAATCAGTGAGTTGTACGGGCGTGGTGAGCCTGTTGACGCCATCACGGTCAGCGATGAGATGTCCAAGCGCGGCGAATTGCAGCGAGTGGGTGGCACGGCCTACCTGCACCAACTGATCGCGTCGGTGCCGACCGCTGCTAACGCCTCTTACTACGCCCAGATCATCACCGAGCGCGCCATGCTGCGCCGGTTGGTAGATGCTGGCACCAAGATTGTGCAGTTGGGGTATGCCCGCGAGGGTGGCGATGTCGAAGAGATCGTCAACGCTGCGCAGGCCGAGATCTACGCCGTGGCTGATCAGCGCTCGGGGGACGACTATCACGCACTCGGAGAGTTGCTGGAGGGGACGCTCGACGAAATCGAGCACAACTCTGGGTCCACCGGCGAGATGTCGGGTGTCCCCACCGGGTTTGCGCGACTTGATGAGTTAACGAATGGTCTGCACCCGGGCCAGATGATTATTGTCGCGGCCCGTCCGGCTGTCGGTAAGTCGACATTTGCGTTGGATATTGCACGATCAGCAGCGATCAAAAATAATATGGCCACAGTGGTGTTTTCGCTCGAAATGAGCCGCAGCGAAATCACTATGCGCTTGCTTTCCGCCGAGGCTGAGATCCCGTTGCAAAACCTGCGAAAGGGCGGCCTGGAGGATCACCATTGGACGAGGCTAGGCGAAACACAGGGCCGACTAGGTGAAGTCCCGCTGTATATCGATGACAGCCCCAACATGGCGTTGATGGAGATCCGGGCTAAGTGTCGCCGACTCAAGCAGCGCAACAACCTCAAACTTGTTGTGATCGACTATTTGCAGTTGATGAGTTCGGGCAAGCGCGTTGAGTCACGTCAGCAAGAGGTCTCTGAGTTTTCGCGTGCACTCAAGCTGCTGGCCAAGGAGCTGGAAGTGCCAGTTATTGCGCTCTCCCAGTTGAACCGTGGACCTGAGCAGCGCAATGACAAGAAGCCGCAAATGTCAGACCTTCGTGAGTCAGGCTCTATTGAGCAGGACGCTGACATGGTGATCTTGCTGCACCGAGAGTCGATGTATGACCGAGATTCAGAACGTGCTGGCGAGGCTGACGTCATCGTCGCGAAGCACCGAAATGGTCCCACCGACACAATTATCGTCGCCTTCCAGGGGCACTACAGCAAGTTCAGCAACGCAGCTCAGGACTTCTAGGAGAAGACCAATGATCAACACCTCGCTCACCGCACTAGCGCGTGAACAACTCGAACTCGCGCGAGCCGCGAGCAGCGGTCGAAGCAGCAACACGGTTTTTGGCGGCCGTCAGCACCAGTTGCGCCAGACAGTCATTGCTTTGATGGCCGGAAGAAAACTTGATGACCACGCCAACCCCGGTGAGGCTACAGTGCACGTAGTCCAAGGGCGCGTCCGCCTAGAGACAGGCGAAAACGCGTGGGAAGGAGCATCGGGGCATCTCATCGAGGTGCCCAATGCGAATCACTCACTACTGGCCATCGAAGACTCCGTCATCCTCCTGACCGTGGTGCTGCGCCACTGACACCCATCAAGGGACGTACCCGCTGAATGAATCGGCGTCGTTACGAGTGGACAGACTCCGAGGTTCAGCGCTTGTACCTCAGTTCACAGGCCTCGGCCACGACCGGTGAACCGGCTCACGATCCGACCGATACCGCTTGTGGTCGGTGACCCGCTGCCGTGAGTTGTCGGCCCGGGTGACGTGGTGCGCCGGCCGCCAGTGAGACGGCGCGTGAAATTCGAGATTAGACCCATGGTTTCCTCCTGTTAGTGACTGTTCGTTGACCATATCTGGTGCAGCGTTCTACGGCAGCCCGAAACGTTCCGGCCCCCGCCCCTTCATCCTTCGCCGTATTTGAGTATTCCGCATAGCGTTGCTGACTTTAAGTCAGGCGTGCGAAGGAGATTGCTTGGTAGTAGTGCTGACTGCGCACTAGGACCGGGGTCGAATGCGGACACCTGGCAGTGGCGGGGCTGGCAACGGTCCCTCAGGATCGCCGCTAGGTAGGCCGTACCAGGGACGGCCGGGCAACGCCTCACCCTCGGCGACATCAATCTCGCGCTGCCAACGTTGTCGATAGGTCTCCACGTCTTCGTGGGTGCGGCCGATGAAGTTCCACCACATCACGATCCGCTCTCCGAGCGGTTGACCGCCGATCAAGATAAGACGAGTATCGGAGCCTGTGGCCGTGAGAGAAACCTGGGGCGTGCCGGTCGGAACGTAGCCCAGGTGATCGGACGGCAGGGCCTGTCCATCGATGCGAACTTCGCCAGAGTCAAGCAAAATGCCGTGCTCGAAATCGGCATCGAGGTCAAGGGTGAGGGTGCTGCGCGGTTCGAGTCGGATTTCGGCTCCCAACAGTGGGCTATGCGTGGCTACCGTAGATGTTGAACCAAGCAGACTGCCCAAAAACACCTGAGCCTGCCACCCGTCACCGGCTACAACTGGGGGAATGTGGTGGTCAAACCTGGGATCAATAAAGCGCGCCCGCTCTGGTAGCGCCAGCCACAGTTGGACACCGTGTAGCACACGAGTGTCTGCTGTGGAGCGCTCGGGTGACTGATGCCCCGACCTGCCGTCATGAGATTGAGCTCACCGGGTCGCACCATCGCGTGCGTGCCCACGCTATCTCGGTGTTCGACCTGCCCGGAAAAGAGCCAACTGACGGTGGACAGTCCGGTATGCGGGTGCGGAGGCACCTGCATACCGCCAGTGGCCAGCACGTCATCCGGTCCATAGTGATCGACGAAGCACCACGCCCCGATGAGTGAACGTTTGCGCTGGGGCAGGGTTTGTCGAACGGTCATCGCCCGGGGACCACCTAGCGGCACATCGCGTGGGGTCAAGACCTCCAACCCGTTGCAGCGCGGCCCGGATGCGAGGGCCACTTCTTGGGGGCGGGGCTCAGGATTGGTCACATCAATAACCTAGCTGCCGCTCGAATGGCGCCCGAGAACGAGATCACGACAAGGACTTTGGCCCCTACCCCCACACGATCCTCCGTGCGAGGGTGGAGGATTGGCCACCCGCACGCTCGAAAGGACCCGTCGTGATGGGAACAACTCAAGATCCGATTGTCGTGGGGTATGACGGATCTACCGCGTCCGAAGCTGCGCTGAAATGGGCAGCAAAGGCCGCCCATCAGAGTGGGATGAGCCTACTCATCATGCATACCGCCGACCTGTTCGACGACAGCCAAGATCCGAACGGTGGCCTATCGAACGGTGCAGACGTCGAAGCTGAGGCGAAGAGCATCGCAGAGCGGGGAAGCGCGATCGTGCGAGAAGCCATGCGGGACCTGCCCGTCCAAATTGGTGGTGCATTCTTCAGCGCGCAGACCGATGTGCAGGAACTGTCTGCCAGTACGCCGATGGTGGTGTTGGGCAACCACGGCGAGAGCCGGATCAACACGCTTGGTTTAGCCGCCGCCGCCTACGCCATCATCGGATATGCCCACTGCCCAGTTGTCATCGTCCAAGATGGAACCAGCGAACTGCCGGGTCCGGGCCGACCGGTGGTCGTTGGAGTCGCTGATGACTCTGACCGGGTCGTCGATACCGGAGCGTACTTAGCGCAAAGATGGGGAGCACCGCTTTTGTTGACCACCACGTGGTCTGCCGAGCGCACCGAATCTGGCGACCCCACCGAGTCTTCGCAGGCCAAGCAAACCAACCGCAAAGCGGCGGAGCGAATTCGTGCGACCCACGAGGACCTCAACATCACGGGTGTCGTGCTCAAGCAGAACCAGTTGAAGGACTCACCCAGAGTGCCAACAACGGTGGGCTGCTCATCCTTGGTGCCCGAGTCCACAGCCTGGCCGGTGCTGTTCTTGGTTCGACCAGCCTGGGCATGCTTTTTCAAGGGAAGATCCCTGTCATGATCGTCGATTCAAACACTGACCCCACTTATTCGGTCCTGTTCAGTCTGACTGCACACGTTCGCGATAGCGCTCAAGCGCGTTCATAGCCGGTGGGGCGGCCGCGCCGTGCAGCACGATAGAGGAGACGATGACCAGCGAGACCGCGGGCCACAGGGCCCACCCGTCATCCTGACTGAAGTACTCCATGGCGTAGCACAAGTAATACAGCGAGCCCACGCCGCGAACACCGAACGCCGCGACGACCCACCGTTCACCGCGCAGCAAGCGCTTATCGCCAATCAGGAGATCCCGGCGGCCAACGGCCTGATCACGAGCAACACCACCGCTGCTACGCCGACATGCGACCACTGCAAACGGGGGACCGCGTCAGAAATGAACGAGATCCCAATGACCAGGAGTACCAACAGGGTGAGCAAATGCTCGGTCCGCTGGATGAACTCGTGGAAGCGTGCATGGTGCTCGTTGCCCCGCTCGGCCGATCGAATGCCCAATGCCGCAAAGAACACGGCCAAGAAGCCCCAGCCACCCACGAGTTCACCGACGCCGTAGGACATGAGCAGGGTCGCTACTGCACCTGCGGGTTCGGCATAGCGAATGAGTTGATGGTCTCCGACGCGCAAGCGGTATAGGGCCTCTCCGCCGAGCCGCCCCAGCACCCATCCGGTCACCGCGCCAATGACGGTCTTACCCACCAGGTCCCAGGCCACCCAATTCCAAACCCATTCTTCGGGTGCTCCTCGGGCAGCGAGGTAAATGGCGAAGTAGATGAAAGGGAAAGCAAGGGCATCGTTGAGTCCAGCCTCGGAAGTGAGAGCGAAGCGCGCCTCATCAGTTTCGTCGTCGGCACTTTCCCCCAAACTCGGCCCTTCCACCTGAACATCTGCAGCCAGCACGGGATCGGTGGGGGCCAGGATCGCACCGAAAAGAATAGCGACCGCTGGTGTCAGTCCCAATGCCCACCAACCCAGGAGGGCGACGCTGACAATGGCCAACGGCATACCCACCGCCAGGAGCCGCCAGGTGGTGGACCATCCGCGGAACGTCAGTGGACGGTCTAGCGCTAACCCGACGCCGTAGAGCGCCACGATAACGGTGATTTCGGCCATTCTTTCGGCAATTTCGGGACGCTCAATCACATTGACAAGCTCAGACTCAGCGGGAATCAGCCAACCAATCAACATCCCCACACCTACGACGACCATTGGCGCTGACAAGAGCTTTTGGGTGAGTAGTCCTGGCAGAATCGAGCCGATCAATAGCGTCGCTCCCACTACCGCGTAGATCAGATCGACATTAGCCACTGCCTAAGTATGCGGCTCCCACTCCCGTTACCGGCAAGGAGGGTGCAGATGGTTCCCCGCCCCTCTCAATCAGTGGGGCAACGGCTCCTGTGGCTCGTCTGCGCCCTCGGGTGGTTCGGTCCGGCACAACGAGTCCCAGTCGGCGGTGAGCAGGTCTTGAGGGCCATCGACAATGAGGACAGCTCCGGCATCGCGCAGCTCTTGCACGCCGAAGCCACCGGAGCGGACTGCCACGCAGGGCGCACCCATCCGGGCGGCGGAGGCTACGTCATATGAAGTGTCGCCGACGAGGATCGCGCGCTCACCCCCGCTTGGCGCAGGGCAACCTCGAGTATGTCCGGCGCTGGCTTGGACTGCTCGGCGTCGTCAGAAGTGGTGACAGTGCTCAACGCGTCGTCGGGCAGGTCGAGCAGTTCGATGACGTGATCGGTGAACCGCTTTTTCCCCGAGGAGGCTAGGGCGACTCGCAGCCCGCGCTTGCGCAGCATAAGGACCAGGTCACGCGCCCCGTCTAGTAGTCCGACCTCGTCAAGGAGGTGGGAATACTCCTGCTCCCACCTGGCTCGTAAATCGTCGCCAAGACGGGCCTCCACGTCGTCGTCGGTCACGACAGCAACTAACTTGTCCCCGCCCATGCCGATCGCCCGGTGCACCCGCCACAGAGGCGGAGTGAGGTCGAAGTGGGCGAAGGACCGCGACCACGCCAGGGCGTGGTGGTAGGTCGAGTCGGCCAGAGTGCCGTCAACGTCCAGTAAGACAGTATCGCGTGTCGGAGTCATTCCTCCTGTTTACCCGATTGCCAAGCTCTCGCGCAGCATTTCGTTACTCGGGAGAGACCGCAAACTCCTTCATCTTCGCGATCGCGAAGCCCCACCCCTGCTCAAGGGTTGGTTTCGGCGGCAGGGCGATCTCGTCCGGGTTGGTCACAACATCTAGCAGCACTGGACCTGGGTGGGCCAACGCCTCTACTACCGCACCGTCGACGTCGTGTGGGTTAGTGACTCGAATCCCTCGCATTCCGATGGCCTCGGCAACCTTGGCAAAGTCGGGATTGTTCAGCACGGTGCCGAACTCGGGCAGACCGACCTGCTCCATTTCGAGCTTCACCATGCCGAGTCGCCCATTGTTGAAGACGAAGATCTTGACCGGAAGCTCTTCGGAAACGGCCGTGATCAGGTCACCCATCAGCATCGAGAGACCACCGTCTCCACAGAAGGCGATTACTTGCCGGTCACGATCCAAGGCCTGGGCCCCCAGTGCCATCGGCATCGCGTTGGCCATTGAGCCCAAGTTGTACGATCCGAGGAGCCGCCGATCGCTGCTCATCCGCACGAAGCGGCTCAGCCAGACCGTCGACATACCGGTGTCGGTGGTGAAGATCGCGTTGGAGTCTGCGTGCCGCTCAACGACATCCGCCAGCAACTCTGGTCGGATCAATTCATCGCGGTTGTCGACCTTGCCTCGCAGCAGCCCGACCTTCTTTTGTCGTAATCGGGGTCGGTGAAGTGGGCCTGACCGCTGCCCCACGACGCGTAGGCCTTTCGCGCCGCATCAAGGTGATCGCGATCGCGCTTTGCGTCCAACAACGGCAGCAGTGCATCAAGCGCGAGGCGAGCATCGCCGACCACCGGGTAATCGACAGGCGTTCGGCGCCCGATGTGGGCTCCGCGGACGTCAAGTTGCACCACGATCTTGCCGGTGGGCAGGAACTCCGGGTAGGGAAAGTCCGTGCCAATAAGCACCAACACGTCGCAGGAGTCGAACGCAAGAGCAGTCGCCGGATTGCCAATCAGTCCAGACTGGCCGACCTCATAGGGATTGTCATCGTCGAAGCCCTCTTTCGCCTTCAGTGAGAGCACCATCGGGGCCGCGAGGTGCTCGGCGGCCTGCAGCACTTCCGTGCGAGCGTGGCGTGCTCCCAAACCGACGAGGAACGTCACCGAGTCGGCGCCGTTGATGGCCTCGGCTGCTGCTTGCACCGCTTGGGGAGCGGGCGCCGCCACCGGCTGGGCTTTCGCAAACTGTGGGACCGGGGTGTTCTTGGGCACTTCTAGTCCGCCGATATCTCCCGGAAGCGTTAGCACGGCAACCCCCGCTCGGACAGCGCGGTATTAACGGCCTGCTCAAGAACACCAGGCAGTTGGTCCACGCTGGTTACTGTCTGACAGAAGACCGACACATCGGCGAAGAGCACATCGTTGTCGACCTCCTGAAAGAAGTCTGATCCCATTTCCTCCCGCGGCACCTGCCCGCAGATCGCCAGCACCGGAGTATGAGACTTTTGGCGTCATAGAGGCCGTTGAGGAGGTGAATTGCTCCGGGTCCGACCGTGCCGGCACAGACGGCGAGATCGTCAGTCAGTTGAGACTGGGCAGAGGCCGCGAAGGCCGCGGCTTCTTCGTGGCGGACCCCGACCCACTCAATGCGGTCCTCACGGCGGATCGCATCCGTAACCGGGTTGAGCGCGTCTCCCACGACACCCCACACCTGACGGACACCATGCTCGGCTAGGGAATCAATCAGAAGTTCAGCCACAGTTGTCATAGCGTCAAATTAACATCTTGGTCCTGCTGCCAGCGGGGAGACCTAGCGCCGCCACACAATGTCGCTTGAGATCAGGAGCGGTATTCGGGGTTTTCGTAGTCGAAGCGCTCACCGTCGCTCCACGCTGGGCGGACGTTGCCATAAGCCGGGATGCCGCCAGCAGCCTTGAGCGCCTTGGCCAGGTGCATCAGGTTCCAGGTCATAAATGTGGTGTTCCTGTTGGTGAAGTCGTTCTCGGGGCCGCCGCTTCCTCGTCGAGGTAAGACGGGCCGGGCCCTGCCTCGCCAATCCAGCCAGCATCGGCCTGGGGTGGGATGGCGTATCCAACGTGGCCGAGGCTGTAGAGGATATTCATCGCACAGTGCTTGATGCCGTCCTCATTGCCAGTAAGTAGGCAGCCAGCGACGCGGCCGTAGAAGATCGATTGGCCCTGATCGTTGAGCATGCCCGACAGCGCATAGAGACGCTCAATGATGATCTTGGTAACGCTGGAATTGTCGCCGAGCCAGATGGGGCCACCGATCACCAGGATGTCACTGTCGAGGATCCCTGGGTAAAGGTCTGGCCAGGCGTCCTTTTCCCAGCCCTCTTCCTTCATATTCGGGTAGACGCCGATGGCGATATCGTGATCGATGGGCCGGATGACGTCGACCTCAATACCGTTCTTGCGCATAATTGCGGCGCTCGCGTCGATCAAGCCCTGAGTATGGCTCATCGCGGGACTCTTTTTGAGCGTGCAGTTGAGGAAGGTCGCTTTAAGGCCGGTGAAGTCAGCGTCGGGGGAGGTCATGGCCTTAGCCTCATGTATGGCACCCAGGGGCGCAACTGATTTTGCTTGATGCGTCAGTGGAAGCAAACTCAAACAACGCCAGCCGCTACACCTATCTAGGCGCTCGCGCTAAGCACCAGAGCGCCAGCGTGTAAACCGTTATTCTCAGACCTCCGGATAACGAGGGGGCGATCTGTAGGAAGATGTACAAGACCAAAGCAGTGACAACTATGGACGGTACGCTTTGCCTCCAGGTGAAGATAGTTTTCGAGGTCTGATTCATTGGATCCAAACTAGATTAAATAATTTGCGGAGCAGTGAAAATCTACTCTCGACTTATTATTCCGCTTAGGAGCGCGTATAAGAAATAGGCTAAAGATACTAGCGCGAGCGTTCCGAAGATCACCAATTCAACGGTGCTTGTACTGATAATCGCAAAGCGCAAAAACTGCAAATCCACAGGAAAACGTGATGAGGAGGGCTATCTTGTTGACCTTCCTTCTATCCGGCGACATCACGAATAGCCTCCTGAGTCGGTCGACCTAGCATGATTCTGAGATTCCCCGTCCGGTCTGGGCTGCAGCACCGAGGGCCGCATAGTGGCCCACTACTGCCCAGGCTAGACCCACTCCCGTAGCTGACGTGGCAAGTCCAACCCAGGACTTCACCATGCCTACGGCAGCCACTCCTCCCCAATAAATTGTCTCTCCACAAGACGCGGCCCCGGTGGAGTCGGTTTGGTTGGTTGGGTTGCAGCCGGAGTGCCTGAGTGGCTGGATTTCAGCGCGCTGCACTAAAGTTAGTGCGGCCCATGTCTTACTCATTTCCACTCTTACTTAAAAATCTGTCTCCCAGAGCTTTCCTCAATTCATGCGAGCGCAGCATAGCTGTCAACGTCGCGATAGAACCGACTCCGACTAAACCTAGTGAAAATAGAAAGAACCATAGCGTCCATGCTCCTCGCACATTTGGTTCTTCACCTGAGAATAGAATTCCTCCCATTCCAGCGAAAATCGCGCTAATGCCTCCAAGGAACATGGAAGTATACCAATTGCGAACAGCCCCTAAATCAGTGACCCTGAATATCAAAACTGGGACCACAAAGGCAAAAGCCGCAAAACCGGCGATCGCGAAGGATAGAGGAAAAGAATAGCCTGCGTCTTCAACTCTGCGACCAACCGCCGAACCTATTAAACCTGCACCGCCCGAAATTATAAGAATATTGATGTAATCTCGTGAATTCATATTCATGTCACCACCTCCCTTTACCAACACTCAAAAGCAGATTCGAACAGTGCGTCACCAATTCCAAAGAGCCCTCCACTGATTCCACCGACCGTGAAACCTATAGCCGCACCGGGTAACCCAGTGCTAAATAGCCCCACAACTGCACCACCAGTTGCGCCAGTCGCCACGCCATACTGGAGCCCGTTCGAAACAGTCGACCTTACACGCACGAAGCCCGCGATAGTCGCGACGATGGCCACGATAAGCGCGATCTTCGACAGACGCTCCTTGCGGGTGATGCCGACAGCGGCGGTAATAATGGCGGCGCCACCGAAGAGGATAGGGATAAAGACCACGGCAATAGCCGCAAGGACGAATGAGATGATCGACAACAGGTTCGATCCACTTTTTGGCGGCTCATTGTTGGCTGCTTGGTTGGTCTCTGTCACGACGCTTCCTTGCGTTGTGTCTGGCTAGTGGCATACGAACCACCCCGGCGTTTGCGTCACGAGTTTAAAGGCCGCAGCGTGTTTGCGCCCGTCATAGTCATTGCGGCGAGCACTGTTTCCCTGATGAGGGCGACTTTCCCACGGTGGTGGGCCGGATCGGTGCGGCAACGTCCATGAGTTGCGAGGACGGTGGTGCCCGCCGCGAGGCTGGGCTAGGGGCTCGCATACTCTGAATAAATGAACACAGACAAGCAAAAAAAGGACAAGCCAAAGAAGACTCTCTCGAGGCGGGATCATCTTTTGTCAACGCCGAGACCACAATGGGCGGTGCGGATAGCGTGCCGGACACGCCTGACGTCAACATCGCAAACGACGAGGACGGCCGAGACCTCAGCGTTCGGAAAGACAAGAGCTAAGGTCAGACCCTGCCTTTAAGCAATGCGTGCTGGTACACCAAAGGCTCGAGGTAGCGATCGAAGAACCAGAACGGCACCCGTGGTCGGGTCAAGTCGATCAAGGGAACTGAGCCAGTGGGGTGCCCGTTACGGTCGAACTCCGCGACCAGAGCACGGTGGCGTTCAACGGTAATGGGCACCACCGTGTAACCGTCGTAGCGACCAAATTCTTTGCCTAGGCGAGCGGCGATGATGTTGTCGCTCAAAATTTTCACCTGTTTGCGCAGGCCCCCACCGGATGGGCGAGTGTTGAGGGCAGCCGCGTCACCCACTGCCCAGACGGTGTCGAACCGGCGGTGCTGGAAGGTCTGCGGATCAACGTCAACCAAGCCGGTCTCGGATTGCGCGAGCCCGCTCTCAGCGATCCATGAGCCTGGGCGGTAGGGCGGCACCAGATGGGCCATCGCCACATTATCGACGTGCACAGTGCCGCTGGGTCCTTCGAGAGTGATTTGGCGGCTTTCGGGGTCAATCTCGGACAGAGTCGTTCCGGTGTGAACCTCAACGCCGTATTTTCCCAGATAAGGCTCCAGGCGCCGGTCGATGAACGGCACCCCCAGCACCGTGTCTGTCGGCACCGCGAGCACCACTCGCATGGACTCCAACACTCCCTCGCGTTGCCAAAGTCGCACGCGAGAAAGAGCGGTTTAAGAGCGGACCCACCACACGGCGCAGGTTCCGGTGGAACGGTGAAGACGACAGTGCCCGATCGGGTGGATTTGATCATCGGCCAAAGTTGAGTAGCGGCCTCGGGGACAAAGGTCGTGGTGGCCCAACCCGCGTGGTAGGCGGCCGCAAGACCCGGGATCGCATCGACATCAGGGAGCAGCCCAGGGGCCAACACCAGATCTCGATAGCGCAGGCGTCGACCCGCGTCGGTGGTGACGATGCGTTGTTGCGGATCGATGGATTGAACCGATTCGCGGTAGTGGCTAATCCCGTTGGACAGCGCGCTGGCCATGGTGCTGGTGAGCTCGTCAAGCTTCGCTTGTCCGCCACCGACATAGTTCAGCAGCGGCCGGTAGCGGTGCACGGCGCGAGGCTCAATCACGGCCACATTGCGGCACCCCAGGCGTTGTACCCGACCGGCTGCGGAGACTCCACCGTTGCCGCCACCGACGACAAGGACATCGTGAAAGGCGTCTATCGACTGGTGGTCAGACCCGGTTGTGTGCGTTTCTCCAGAGCGTGCCATAGGTACCAGTGTGCACCGTTAGATTTGTCAGCACTCAACCCGCAACTCTTCGACGTGGCTCCCCTTGGCGCTCAGCCGCGCAGATAATCTTGGGTGTCTGCGGCCATCACAACCCCACGGTCTCCGTCGACGATGACCTGCTGACCGTCGCTTAACACTGTCGTCCCGCGACCACAGCCCATCACTGCGGGTAGGCCGTACTCCCGAGCCACGATTGCCGCGTGCGACGCCATCCCACCGTGGTCGACAACCACGGCCGCGGCCCGAATGAAGAGGGGCGTCCAAGACGGGTTGGTGGTCGGGCAGACCAACACCTCGCCTCCTCTCAGAAGCCCGAACTGCTCGGGACCATGCACGACGCGGACCCGCCCAGTGGCTCTGCCTCCCGCGCCGGGAGCCCCGCTAACCAACACATCAGCCTCGCGCTCTGCATCCGGATAGAGCGTGCTGGTCGCAATCAGCGGGGCACCAGCCAATGCTGCATACGCAGCACGACGCCGTCGCACCGTCGCGGCTAACCGCTTCATGGTTGCTGGTGAGATCTCGTGGGGATCGGTGATCGTGGCCACCTCTGGCCAGCTCAAGTACCAAATGTCGTCGCGATCAGTAATCGCGCCCGCCGCCGCTAATCGTCGTCCGGCTTCAACCACCGCACCTCGGGTGACCGGCATTAGTCGAGTTGCCTCAAAATGGGTGTCCTCCCGTAGTGCTACCGCGGAGGCCGCCGCGGCGACCAGGCGACGGACCCATTCTTGGGAATTGGTTCGAAGGATGACGGGGTGGTTGAGCAAGGTATCTAGCGAGCCCTCGCCTCTGGTGGCGGTTGAGGCGTCGGGGCGTTCGGAGGCCAGCATCGCCACGAGCGTCAGCACGGTCTTGGGTCATCTACCCAGGTAGGTTCGCGAAGCAGCAAGATGCTGGCTGTTTCCCGGTGTCCGTAATGTGCCAGGAACGTCGCTAGACCCTGAGCGAAGTCGATCGCTGAGGTGTTGGTCTGCACGTAGGCGAGCAGTTCGTCGCCTTCGAGATCAGCGAATGCATGCCGTAGTTGGTTGTCCTCGCGCACCACGGCGGCGAGGTGAGATAGGGCGTCGTTGGCCTCTCGAGTGAGGGTAGGTGCGTGTGCGGTGAGGTCTTGCAACAGGTGATCGGCTCCCAAGGCGCGCACGACGAGCCGCAGTCGGATGATCCCCGCAGCTGCCGCCGGTAGGTAGCCGATCCGCACCTGGGCGACCAGATCAACCAAGCGCGCGGCCTGGGTAGGAATCTCGACCAAATCGGCCCACTGAGCCGAGGCGACGTCCGTGGCTGCCAGCGCAGTCGCCTCGTCGAGGTATCGGTGGTGCAGTGGATCGTGTCGCCAGTCGTTGGCGTTTCGCCTGGTGCGGGATAGGGAGCGCAGGAGCCGAATAGGGGTGTGCGGGGCGGGGTGGCACGAAGGATTGCACAACTCCGTCCTGAGCAGGGACGGTATCGGTGAGTGAAACGCGGGCGCCAGCGAGTCCAGCAAGCATTTGCTCAACTAGGGCACCGACGGTGGGCAGCATCCAGGCACTCAGTTCCATTGGATAGGGCCGCCTGGGTAACAACTCCAGGACTATCGGCCCGAAGAATCGTTGCACCCTGCTTAGCGAGATAGGCGCTGGCGGCAGCGCGGTCATCGGACGCGCCTGCAAGATGGCAATCTTGCCAGCGCTCACGGCCCATTCGATGTCTTGTGGGCCACCAGTGCTCTGCGATGCCCCGGCCTATCCGAGCCAGCGCAGCAAAGTCGGCGGCGGCAAAGGAGAGCCGTGGGCCACCGCGTCGGCACCGACGAGCGTTTCGGTGCCACCCGAGGCAAGTGCACGGATGACGGTTTCGCGCTGTCCGTCGCGGTGCTCGATCACCTGCACGGCTGCGTCAACGATCGCATGATCGGGCGTGACGAGACCTGACACGACCGCTTCGCCGAGGCCGGGGTCGGAGTCGATTACCACCCGATCCCGTGCCCCGGTAATGGGGTCAGCCGTGAACAGGACACCGGCTCGGTCAGCCGGCACCATACGTTGTACCACCACCGCGATCGCCACGTCAGTGGAGTTGATGCCGATCCGAGCGCGATATGAAATTGCGCGCTCGGTCCATAAGGAGGGTCCAGCAGCAGCGGATCGCTTCTAGCAGGTGTTCCTCGCCCAAGACCCCCAGGAATGTGTCTTGTTGACCAGCGAATGCTGCTCCGGGTAAGTCTTCTGCCGTAGCGCTAGAGCGGACCGCCACCTGGCCAGCGCCGAGCTGGCCATATGCAGACAACACCTCGGCACGCACCTGTGTTGGCAGCGAGATTGGGTGCTGCCGCTGCCCGGTCGGAGGTGGCGATCAGCAACAGCTTGACGGTAGGCATCGGTAGTGACAACGAAGCCATCTGCAACGTTGAATCCAGCACCGCGCAATTCACCGAGGTTGGCGCCCTTGCCTCCGGCTAGCTCAAGATCGCCCGCGTCAAGGGAAGACAACCCCCGACAGAGGGAAGTCATGCATTCAAAGTTACACCGGTACGCCGTAGACGGGTTTTGAAAGGAACGGTCGGTCTCAGCCGACTAGTCAGAAGACGTTCGGTGTTGCTGTGGATCGGCATCTGAAGTAGTTCCATCCAACTGAGTAGCGGTTGGCTCCTTAAGCAATGCTGGGCAGCGGTAGAGGGTGCGTAGGTCTGCGGGCCTGCGAGGGCGATCTGGCGCTTGCAGGCCCGCAGACTTTGCGGGCGATTCGCCGCGCTGCGACTTGGTCATTGTTTTGTCGGCGGTGAGACATGACCAAGCCGCGCGAAGGGAATAGGTCGTAAACATGTCGAGAACTCCTGGCTCGGGTGCGGGCTACTCCCCATTGAGTCCTCGCCCCCTATGTTCTTTCTATGAATAGACTTGGCGCGGCATAAGACATCTATCGTTTCGCAGCCGAAGTGAGGAGAAATATTGATGCGTGGTCATGCCCTGATCGCCTCATCAAACGTGCTGCCGTCCCACCCTTGCGGGGGTACTCCTAAGTCCTGAGGGGACTATCGTTCAAATAGTGCCCACACTGCCGCCGACTAAGCCTGCCGCGTCACCCGAACCGTGGGGATTCCGGGTATGGGCCGATCAGGAGTTGGCACACAGGGTGCCCAGTAGTCCCGCCGATATCGACTCCGCGCTCCGGCTAGCCAACTCGCTATCTGGCTTGGGCCCTCAAATCGGGATTTCAAGTTGGCCCGTGCTCTCAGCTTTGGCCACCATCGCCAGCATTGACCTCAGCGCAGCACGCGTCATCGAGCCGCACCTTGACGCGTTGGCGATTTTGCATCAAGCCGGGTCGACGAGCCAACCACCCCGTGGGGCTGACGCGCCTGGGACCTGGGGGTTTACGCCGCTAGCCCCCTGGGACGCGGGTCACGGCATCTGGACCGGATGCTAATAACCAGTGGACCCTCACTGGCGCGAAGCCATGGTGCTCCTTGGCGACACAGGTTTCACACGCCCTCGTCACGGCGTCAATTGAGGGTGTCGGACAACAGTTGTTTGCCCTCTCGCTGCGTGCTGAGGGGGTCCGGGTGCTGCCTTCGGAATGGAAGGCGCTGGGCCTGCAAGAGATCAGCACCGGAACGGTGGAATTGGACAACGCCGCGGCGGAACCAGTCGGCCCTCCCGGTTGGTACCTAGAGCGTCCCGGCTTCGCCTGGGGCGGGGTGGCTGTAGCTGCCGCCTGGTTTGGTGCCGCGGCAGCCCTAGCCGGTGCGCTGAAAGCTGCAGCCGCACGCCGGACGCCGGATCAAATCGCGCTGATGCACCTTGGTTGCTGCGACGCTGCTTTGCATTCCGCGCTGTTAACTTTGCGCGAAGCAGCCAGGGCGATGGACGATCCGCAGACGACATCAAGCGAAGCTGCATTGCTGGCGAGCCGGACGCGCGCCTGTGTCGCCGAGGTCGCTGAGCGAGTCATCACGAGCGTCGGGCATGCGCTAGGGCCCGGTCCCTTGGCATTTGACGAACCCCATCTTCGACGAGTTGCGGACCTCACTTTGTATCTGCGTCAACATCACGCAGAGCGGGACTTGGCTCGCCTTGGTTCGCTTGTCGTCGCAGACGTTCACGTGGATTCGCCGCATGGAGCCGCCAAGTGAACTCGAACACCGTGCAATTTAGGCATGAAGACGAGGGGATAAGCGAAGCAGTCTGGTGGTCTACCCCGCAGTGGGAGGACGTTCCAATCCTCGACCTCGTAGCGACGGCTAGTCGCTTTTCGACGGTGTTGGTCGCGGCTGCCCATCCCGACGACGAAACGATTGGCGTTGGCGGCCTGCTGGCCGATTTAGCTGCTTTGGAACTGCCGATCACGGTGCTGATGGGAACCAACGGCGAAAGGTCTCAGCCTGGCCTAGAGGAGTCGGGCCGATCGCGGTTGGGCGATCAGCGCCGCCATGAAGTGCAGCGAGCGGTCGAGAAGTTGGCATCGCATGCGCATCTGAGTCACCTCAATCTGCCGGATGCGCGCTTGAGCGAGCACGAGGAGGAGTTGATGCAGGCCATCGTCAACCGCAGCGATGAGGCCACGTTGATTTTGGCCCCGTGGACCGACGACGGCCACACTGACCACGATTCGTTGGGGCGCGCAGCCCAACGCGCCGCGAAGATCACCGGCGCCGTAGTAGTTCACTTTCCCATCTGGATGTGGCATTGGAGCGAACCCGCATCCGTGCCCTGGTCTCGAATGGTGGCCGCCGAGCCCTCACGGGTCGCTTGTTGGCTCAAACGCGCGGCGCTGGAGGAGTTTGCCTCGCAGCGCATGCCCAGCAACGTTAATTTTGACCATCCACCGGTAGCAGCGATCCTGAGCGGGACCCTCTTGGCTCGTGCTCGGCGACTCATCGAAACACTGATCGACCCTGGCGCTGAGTTGCCTGTTTTGAGCCGAGAAGATCGAGACAGCCGCACCATCACCCGCTCGGCCACCTTTGATGAGATGTATGACGCGGGGAGTGACCCATGGGGAAACGCCCAGTCCTTCTACGAGCAGCGACGGCGTTCACTGCTCCTAGCCGCGTTAGGTCGCGCCCGCTATGAGCGGATTTTGGAGTTGGGGTGTGCAGACGGACACGTGACGTCCGCGCTTGTCAATCGCGCAGAAGAGGTTGTCGCGATTGACACCAGCCCGCGGGCGGTGGCTGCCGCTCGGCTGGCCGCACCAGCCGCCGACATCACAGCGGGGAACTTGCCCAATGACATACCCCATGAGCAATTCGATCTGGTGATCTTGTCTGAGGTTGGTTATTTTCTGACCGCGACCGAATTGATCGCCACCCTTCGCCGCGCCCGAGCAGCGTTAGTCACGGGCGGCGAACTGCTGCTATGCCATTGGCAGCATCCAACGAAGTCAGTGCCGTTAGACGGAATTTTGGTCCATGAGCAAGCTCGCACTGTGCTGGGCTACTCACCATCGGCTCAGTATCGAGATGGGGATCTATGTATCGAAGTTTGGGCCGATGCGCCCTCGATCGCCGAGTCAGAAGGTCGCACGTGAAAAACATCCACCAGGTCGTCGTCGCCATTCCGGTACGCAACGAAGAGGCTCTTTTGCCGGCCTGCTTGAAGAGCGTCGCTATGGCGATCAGCACGTTGAGACAGGTCTACCCCGGCGTGCGGACCTGTGTCGTGGTGGCTTTAGACGGCTGTACGGACGGTTCGGGAGCCGTGGCGCTATCCAGTGGAAACCAGATAGTGACTCTGGCCGGGGTAGGAGTAGGAGCCACCCGGGACGCCGCGATAGTTCACGGATTGAGCTGTCTCAGTGGGCCGCAGATGACCCAAACCTGGTTGGCCTGCACCGACGCCGACACCGTTGTGCCACCCACGTGGCTAGTCCGTCAGCTGATGTGGGCCAATAGCGGGATGGATCTTGTCGTGGGAACCGTGGAGCCGTTCGGCCTGGACGACCCCCGCCTGCTCGCCACCTGGCACAGCAAGCACCAGCTGACGGAGGGCCACCCCCACGTCCACGGGGCCAACCTAGGTGTCCGAGCGAGCACCTGGAGCGAAGTCGATGGGTTTGGTCCGCGGTCGGCGCATGAAGATGTTGCTCTTGTCGCTCGGTCTAGGTCTCATACTTCGCGATGGGTTGCGACCGACACCACCCGCGTCGCGACCTCGGGGCGTCGTGTCGGCCGGGCCGAAAGTGGTTTTGCGGATTATCTGGGCACATTGAGCGTTCCGCAGTGAGAGTCGCTTTGCTGGGCCCTTCTCGCCATCCGGTGGTCGAACCGTATGCCGGTGGCCAAGAGTCGTATGTCGCGACGCTGGCTCGCGGACTTCGCGAACGAGGTCACCGGGTGACGTTGTTTGCCGCTCCCGGATCGGATCCCGACTTCGCCGATGAATTGGTCGAACACCCCGTCTTGCCGGACCTCTCGACGGTGGCGGCGATAGACCCCCAACTCCCCGAACCGGGCTTTTTGCGTGACCAAAACGCGTTCCTCGCGGTGACAAGTGAGCTGATGCGACGTCGCGCAGACTTCGACGTTGTACACAACAACTCCCTGCATCATCTGCCGTTGATGAGCGCCGAAGCCGTAGACCTACCCCTTGTCACAACGCTACACACCCTCCGTTCCCGTGGATGGAGTTGGGCATCGCGTTGTGCAAAACCCGTGCCTCTTTCGTCGCGGTCAGCGCTTCGCTGGCCGCTCAGTGGACGTCCTTGTCGCAGCCAGCGGTCGTCATACCCAGTGGAGTGTCTGGGGCTACGTTCGCCACCGGAAATGGGGGCCGGATGCAGTGTGGGTGGGCAGGATGGTGCCGGAAAAGGGTGCTGACCTCGCCGTCGCTGCGGCCCGCCACGCTGATCGACCCCTTCGCCTGATCGGCCCGATCGGCGACCCTGCCTGGTTTACGGCACGTCTGCAGCCTCTCTTGGGAGGAAATGTTCACTACGAAGGACACCTCAGCCAAAACCAGACGGCGAACGTCGTAGGTAGCGCCGGGCTCCTCCTGATGACGCCGCGCTGGGATGAGCCTTTCGGTCTAGTAGCGGTCGAATCCGCATTGACCGGCACTCCGGTGCTGGCGCTGCGCAGAGGCGGATTAGCTGAGGTGCTTGATGAACACATGGGTGTGTTGGTCAGTCCAGGAGACACGGATGAAGCCACGAGTCTGGCCTTAGCGGCGCACGTTGACAGCACCGCGGCTATGCCGCGAGCCGAGGTGCGAGCCAGTGCGATGCAGCGGTTTTCAGTGGCGGCCATGGTCGCTGCCTACGAGGACATCTATCGGAAGACGATTGCAGAATGGTAATTGGCTACTACGTTCACGACCACGGTGCTGGACATCTGACCCGCGCTAAAGTCATCGCGGCAAATTTGCGGCAGCGGGGCCATGACGTGGTGTTTCTTGGTTCAGACCTACAAGAGGAGGCGGGAATCACCCTGCCCAGGGATAACGATGGGTCAGAACCTTTCGTAGACCCGGATGCCTTCGGAGCGTTGCATTGGGCGCCGCTGGCCCACGCGGGCTTCTCCGCAAAGATGGCAGCCATAGCGACTTGGGTGCTGGAGCGACGTCCCAACATTTTTGTCGTTGACGTCTCCGCTGAAGTGGTGACCCTGCTGCGCTTGCTGGGGGTGAACACCGTTCTCGTGGCGCAGCCAGGTGATCGCAGCGATGATGCGCACACGTTGGCTTACCGGTGCGCCACCGCCATCCTGGCTCCGTGGCCACCTGAGGCCAGCCCAAACCCAGCGCTGCAGCCCTATACAGAAAAGGTTTTCCATACCGGAGGAATCTCAGGGCTGAACGCTACGCGCCAAAGTGGTAGTACAGGTGTGCTGTTGAGCGGGCGCGATGGCACAACCACTGGCGATACTCTTCAACATCTTTCCAAGCAACTACCAGATATGGCGTGGGTGGAAATCGGTGGCTCTCATTGGGTGGATGACGTCGGGGCCGTGTTGGCGCGCGCCGCGGTGGTCGTGACCCACTGCGGTCAGAATGCCATCGCCGACACAGCAGCGCTCGACATACCGGCAGTGTTATACCCGCAAGCGCGACCCCATGAAGAGCAAGTTTATCTCGGGGCTGAGTTGAGTCGTCTAGGACTGGCGGTCTCCGTTGGCAGTCAGGACCTCGCCAGGCTCGATTGGGCCACAGCCGTGACCGAAGCGATTCGTCGGCCATCTCAATGGGCTCGTTGGCAGACTGTCGACGCCGCCAGCCGCGCCGCCGACATCATTGAACGGGTGGGTGCCAGCAAGCGGCCCGCCACGATTGAGGAGGTAAAGGTGGCTAAGGTCTGCGTCGTCACCGTTGCGCGCGGTCGGCATACTCATCTACGCCACCAGTTACGGCTGCTGTCCCAGTCAAACCCGGACAGCGACCACGTCGTCGTGGCTATCGACGACCGTGAGATACCAAAGGTGGTGGCAGCGCATCGAGGCGATCGTGAAGTCGACGTTCTCGCAGTCAACGGACACGAGCTAGGGCTGCCCTTGGCCTACGCCCGCAATGAGGGAGTGCAGCGAGCACTGACCGCGGAGCCGACCTCATTGTGCTGCTCGACGTCGACTGCCTGGTCGGCACTCCACCCTAAGTCGGTATGCCGACGCAGCCCTTGGGTCTGGTCCGGCACTGTGGTGCGGGCCAGTGACATACCTACCTGAGGCGATGGTGCCGCCGATGCATAGTGACGGACTGGACGCGGTGCGAGACCCCCACCCAGCACGACCCGCTCCCGACCCTGGCCAACTCCAGCCCGGGGAAATCACGATCTGTTCTGGTCCCTCAGTGCTGCCCTCACTCCGCAAACCTGGTCGATCCTGGGCGGGTTTTGCCCGGACTATGTTGGCTACGGTGGCGAAGATACTGATCTGGCATGGACGGCCCGATCGCGTGGGATCGACCTCGTCTGGGTTGGCGGCGCCGACGCGTACCACCAACATCACCCCATATCCTCACCACCTATCGAGCATCTGGACGCCATCGTGCGAAACGCGCAGGTCTTTCACGAGCGTTGGGATCAGTGGCCGATGCTCGGGTGGTTGAACGCGTTTGCTGAGCGCGGTTTGGTGCACTTCAACGGCCGCGAATTGCGCCAGATGTCGGTGTGATGGGGCTGGAATGAGGGCACCCTCTCGGGTGTGTTCACGGCGGGGTTAACTTGAAATAGTTAGTGAATGATCACGTAGCTGGCTCTTGCTGGCTACTCACCAGATGTCTCAGGAGGAACAGTGTCAGAACGCAACACATTGGTTAGGTCTGCTCACGATCTCGGTCTGGGGGCATGGTTCGGCGGATCCCTCATGGGGGCCGTGGGTTTGAACGGAGCGACGGCCCAGGCGCAATCTTCGCAAGAAGCATTGCGGTTGTCCTCCTTGGGTTGGGCTCGCTGGGCCCCTGTTAGCGCTGGTGCGATTGCGCTGCATGCTTTGGGCGGCCTGAGGCCTCATCGCCGGCAACAAAAAGCGCGTCGAGCAACAGGAGGAAGCGCAACAGAACACCGCGGTCAAAACTGCTCTTACTGTCGTTGGGGTCGGATTGACCGTATACAGCGGCATGTTGGGCAAGAAGGTCTATGACCTGCAGGACAACCCCACTCAGGGGGTTACCGAACCAGCCGCGGGCAGTGACAGCGAACTCGCTTCTGCACAACAGCAGTTGAAGTATTGCCAGTGGGCTTTGCCTGCTGTGACGGGTGTCTTAGTCGTCTTGGGTGCCCAGCAGGGTGAACAGCAGCGACCCGCCGAACAGGCTCGTGGCCGGTTGAGTGGCGTCCTGCAGCGCAGTTAGTGGCCACCCCTATCGCTGGATAGGGGCCTTGTTCAAATCGGCTTCGGTGCGTGGGTGTAATCTGCACTTCCATGAGCGCCCCCACCGAGCCGAGCACCACAAACTCGGGTTCAGCGACGCTATCGGTAGCGCTGATGAACGACTACGAGGTGGTAGTGCGCGGGTTGGCCGACATGTTGGCGCCCTACGGGGATCGCATTCGGGTTGCCGAACTTAACGTCAATCTGACGCCGACCGATCCCGTTGATGTCACGTTGTATGACACCTTCGCCGTGCCGCAGATTTATGGGGAAGATGTCGAGACCCTGGTAGCGAATCCGAACTGTGGTCATATCGTGGTTTACAGTTGGCAGTCGCAGCCTGATGCGCTTGAAGCCGGGTTATCGAAGGGACTTTCGGGCTATTTGCCTAAGACGTTGTCGGCCGATGAGTTGGTGACTGCGCTAGAGCGCGTCCACGCGGGAGAACAGGTCGTGATGTACGCCGACCGCTCACGCGATCCCGACCATAGCGACGACCCAAACATCGACATCAACGGACCCGGTGCGGCCCAACGGTGGCCAGGCCGGGAAGCGGGACTCTCGCCCAGAGAAGCAGAAATGCTTGCGCTCATCACGCAGGGTTTGTCCAATGCCGAAATTTCGGCCAGGTGTTACCTGAGCGCAAACACAGTGAAGTCCTACATTCGTAGCGCCTATCGCAAAATCGATGTCGATACCCGCGCCCGTGCAGTGAGTTGGGGGATGACACACGGCCTGCAGCTCGAACAGTTGCGCGAGTGGTGCCATAATTAGCTTGGCGATGTTTGCGACATCCTGCACACGTCGCCGGGGTCGCGCACCATTCGAGTTGGGTCCGATCCACCACCTGATGCAATCGACAGGCAGGGAATGCGATGAAGACGTACACGATCTCCGAGAACGCTTGGCCGAGCCGGGAGGATTCGACGGATCAGGCGCTATCCGATGAGACGCTTTGGCGAGTGGACTTGTGGTGGCGGGCCGCCAACTACTTGTCTGTGGGCCAGATCTACCTTCTTGACAACCCGCTTTTGCGCGAACCGCTCAAGCCAGAGCACGTCAAGGCGCGCTTGCTCGGCCACTGGGGAACCACCCCGGGCTGACGTTCTTGTACGCGCACCTCAATCGCGCCATTGCCGAGCGGGGCACCAGCGCGCTGTATGTGACGGGCCCGGGCCATGGTGGCCCCGGGCTGGTGGCCAGTTGCTACCTGGAGGGCAGCTACACCGAAACGTACCCAGACATCACCGGTGACACCGAGGGCATCCATCGCCTGTTCCGCCAGTTCTCATTTCCCGGCGGCATTCCTCACACGTTGCCCCAGAGACGCCTGGGTCGATCCATGAAGGCGGTGAACTGGGTTACGCGCTGTCTCACGCCTACGGAGCAGCTTTCGATAACCCTGATCTGCTGGTTTTCGCGGTCGTGGGTGATGGAGAGGCCGAAACTGGCCCGCTGGCCACGTCGTGGCACTCCAACAAGTTTCTCAACCCGCATACCGACGGTGTGGTGTTGCCGGTGTTGCACCTCAACGGCTACAAAATCGCCAACCCAACAGTGTTGGCTCGCATTCCTGAGGACGAACTCGCTGCCTTGATGCACGGCTACGGTCACAAGCCACATTTTTTCACGGGCGGTTTTGAAGACGAAGACCATGCAACCGCGCACCGCAGGTATGCCGAACTGCTCGATGTCGTGCTCGACGAGATCGCTCAGATCAAGGCTGATGCTGCTGCTCGCGACGCCGCAGGGCAGCCTCAAGAACGGCCACTGTGGCCGATGATCGTTTTTCGCACGCCGAAGGGCTGGACCGGGCCGAAGGAGGTCGACGGTAAGCGCACCGAGAACTCGTGGCGCTCACACCAGGTGCCGCTGGCCAACGCTCGCGATACCGACGAACATTTGAAGAACCTTGAAGATTGGCTGCGCAGCTACCGACCTGAAGAGTTGTTCGACGACGACGGTGCTCTGATTGCTGAGATCACTGCGGCCAATCCGCCGGACGCTCTGCGCATGTCTACTAACCCAATCACCAACGGCGGTCTGGTGCTGCGCGATTTGCGGATGCCGGACTGGCGCGACTACGGGGTCGAGGTAGACGGCTCGATGACCGAAGCTCCCCGCATCCTGGGCAATTTCTTGCGGGACATCATCACGCTCAACCCCGATAACTTCCGGATCTTTGGGCCCGACGAGACAGCCTCCAACCGGTTGCAGAACGTCTTTGAGGTGACGGATAAGCAGTGGATGGCCGGTTATCTGCCAAACGATGAGGGTGAAGCGATGGCCCGAGTGGGCCGGGTCATGGAGATGCTTTCGGAACACCAGTGCCAGGGGTGGCTTGAGGGCTACTTGTTAACCGGTCGGCACGGTTTAATGAACTCCTACGAGGCGTTTATTCACCTCATCGACTCGATGTTCAACCAGCACGCCAAGTGGCTCAAGGTGACCAACGAAATCCCGTGGCGTCGGCCGATCGCGTCGTTGAACTACCTGCTGTCCTCGCATGTGTGGCGCCAGGATCACAATGGCTTCTCACACCAGGACCCCGGGTTCATTGACCACGTGGTCAACAAGAAGGCCGACATCGTGCGCGTGTATTTGCCACCGGACACCAACACGCTGCTGTCGACCTACGACCACGTGCTGCGCAGTAAGCAGTACGTCAACGTGGTAGTGGCCGGCAAACAACCCGCGCCGAGCTTTTTGTCGGTCGATGAGGCCTTGAAGCACTGCACCCGTGGATTGGGCATCTGGGATTGGGCGGGCACCGAGGTGGCGGGGGAGTCACCGGATGTGGTGCTCGGCTGTGCCGGTGACGTGCCGACGCTGGAGGCGGTGTCTGCGGCGGCTCTGCTGCGCGAGCACATCCCTGACCTTAAGGTGCGCCTGGTCAACGTGGTGGACCTGATGCGACTGCAAGATGAGAAGGAGCATCCGCACGGGCTCTCAGATCGGGAATTCGACACGATCTTCACCCCCGACAAACCGGTGGTTTTCGCCTACCACGGCTATCCGTGGCTCATTCACCGGCTGACCTACCGGCGCACGGGGCATTCCAACCTGCATGTGCGCGGATACGTCGAAGAGGGCACGACGACCACGCCTTTCGACATGCTGATGTTGAATAACCTGGATCGCTATCACCTGGTGATGGACGTCATCGACCGAGTGCCCGGTTTAGCCACTCGGTATGCCGGGCTACGCCAGCAGATGGTCGACCAGCGCCTAGAGATTCGTGCTTACACCCGGGCTACTGGGCAAGACAGCCCGGCCGTACGCGCGTGGGTGCGTCCTGACGCAGGGGAGACTGCCACCGTCGAGGGCGGACCAGCGATGCCCCAAGACACTGGTGGCGACAACGAATAGACAGTCACCGGCGTGTTCTCGCTGTCATGCGTCAGCGCGGACAACTGCCGCAGGCCCGCCGGGTGCAAGCGAAGTAGCGCTTGCACCCGGCGGGCCTGGTTGTTGGCTTGAGCAGCCGTGTTGCTTGGTTAGGTCCGCGCGTTGGTGGCTGGCTCCCGCAGGATGGTCTCTGGAGCGGGATCGGCATCGCCCGCTGCTGCATTGGCCTGAACGGCGTCCTTGATACGGGCGCCGATCTGCTCATCGACGTTGTGCCAGTACTGGAATGCGCGCTCCAGCACCTCAGGGTGAACCCCCGCTAGAGCACCAGAAACAGTGTCAACGAAACGATCACGGGTGGCGTCGTCAAAGACGTCGCGAACCAAGGTGCCGGCCTGTCTCCAGTCATCATCCTCGGCGTGCAGGATGTATGCCTGGCGCACCATTTCGCCATCGGCTTCCCAACCCTCGGCGACTGGGCCCTCTTGATCGGCGTAGGGGCGCCCGAAGCTATTCGGCGCATAGACCGGGGCATCACCCGTGTGCTGATAGGCCATATTGCCGTTGACGATATAGGGGGCTGGCTCGTTGTTGACCGGCTGGTTGACCGGCAACTGGTGGAAGTTGGTGCCAATCCGGGCGCGGTGTGCGTCTGCATAGGCGAAGACGCGGCCCAACAGCATCTTGTCCGGGGAGAAGCCGATGCCGGGCACGGTGTTGCTCGGCGCAAAGGCGGCCTGCTCGATTTGGGCGAAGAAGTTCGTCGGGTTCTCGTTCAGGGTCATCGTGCCGACCTTGATCAGCGGGTAGTCCGAGTGTGGCCAGACCTTGGTCAGGTCGAACGGGTTGTAGCGATAGTCCTTCGCGTCTTCATACGGCATGACCTGCACCGACAACTCCCAAGTGGGGTGCTCCCCGCGACCGATCGCGTCGAAGAGGTCGCGGCGGTGGTATTCACCGTCCGCTCCGGCAAGGCGCTCGGCCTCGTCTGCCGTGAGGTTTTCCACACCCTGGTTGGTGTGGAAGTGGTACTTAACCCAGAAGCGCTCACCGGCTTCGTTGACCCACATGTAGGTGTGCGAGCCGTAGCCGTTCATGTAGCGCCACGAGCGCGGCAAGCCACGGTTGCCCATGAGGTAGGTCACCTGGTGGGCCGACTCGGGGTATGCGTCCAGAAGTCCCACTGCATCGTGGCATCGCGCAGGCCAGAGTCGGGCAAGCGCTTCTGCGAACGGATGAAGTGCGGGAACTTCATGGGGTCGCGAATGAAGAACACTGGCGTGTTGTTGCCAACCAGGTCGAAGTTGCCCTCGGAGGTGTAGAAACGCAGTGAGAAGCCGCGGACGTCACGCCACGTGTCAGCCGATCCTTGCTCACCCGCGACCGTCGAGAAACGAGACAACATACGGGTCTTGGTGCCGGGCTGGAAAACAGCCGCCTTGGTGTAGGCAGAGACATCACCGGTCACCTCGAACTCGCCGAAGGCTCCCGAGCCCTTAGCGTGCGGCTGGCGTTCTGGCACGTTTGCTCGGTTGAAGTGGGCCAGCGTCTCGACCAAGTGCACGTCGTGAAGCAACAGTGGACCATTGGGCGACAGGCTCAGGCTATTGCGGTCAGATTCAGCCGGCGCGCCACCGAGAGTAGCCGACCCGCTGGGGTCTGTGCCGTCGTGGATCAAATCTTTGTCAGCGTTGGTCATGTGTCTCCTCATGGGAAAGGGATGTTTCCACAGTTCGTGGGAACGTGTGGGCTGGTCTTTTACACTGGTTGTTGTTGGCAGTCGGCGCAGCGGCCCCAATAGATGACCTCGGCCTCGTCGATCAGGAAATCCTGGGTATCGGGCGGGGTCAGACAGGGTGGTTCGCCCGAGGGGCATTCCACGTCGGCGATGGTCCCGCATTGACGACAAGTCACGTGATGGTGGTTGTCTCCACCCGCGTCTCGAAACGAGCCGGCGAGCCAGCTGGCTCGATTCTTCGGACCAGCCCCAGTTGTTTGAAAAGCGCGAGTGCGTCGTACACCGCTTGGGTCGACACAGCACCGAGCCGGTTCCGCACGGCCTGGGTCAAGGTATCTGCGTCTGCGTGGGGCAGTTCGTTGACGGCTCGCAGCACAGCCACCCGAGAAGCGGTGACCCGCACGCCGCGAGCACGGATCATGGACTCCGCAGACTCTTGGTCGGCCGCCAATTCAGCGGGAACTTCTGGGGTCAACATTCATCGAGAATACTTCCTGGTTGGAATGATTCAAGGATGAGTTGAAATTAGAGATCTAGTTCAGCAACAGCGTCTCGGGCGCTTCGGCCGACACCGACGATGGTGGCCGATCCCGGCCCAGTCCAATCCCCGTAGCCGAGAAGGTGCAACCTCGGCTCCTTCACGGCGCGAGTCCCCGACACGGCGATGGTGCCGTCGTGCTCGCGCAACCGCAATGGTCGAAGGTGGTTCAAAGCGGGTCGGAAACCAGTGGCCCACACATTGCATCGGCATGCTGGTGCTTATTCTTCCAGGCAATACCGCGTCGGGTGAGCCGGTCAAACATCGGTAGCGCTTTGAGAGCACCGCGATCCCGGGCTGCCCGGACTTCGGGCACCATCACCACATCTCCTAGCTCTGCTATTCCGCCCGGATCGGAGTGCCCAGCGGCCAGGGCAGCGGCGCGTTGAGAGGCGAGTTTGAAGAGCGCCCTGCCATCGACATCGTCGGGTAGGAACCGTGGCGGGCTAGTAGTCACCCACGTCGTATCTGCCTGCGTGGAGATTTCGGCGACAAGTTGGGCGGCGGAGTTGCCGCCACCAACAACGACGACGTGTTGTCCGGTGAACTCCGTGGGCTCGCAGTAGTGCACGGTATGCAGTTGTCTTCCGGTGAACTCTCGGGCGCCTGGGTAGATCGGCCAGAATGGTTGTTGCCAGGTGCCAGTGGCGCTAATGACTCGACGCGCTCGCCAGAAGCAGTTCTGGGCTTCTACGACGAGGTCAGATCCGTCTCGACATACTCCCTGACCCGGATCGGTCGCTTGACCGGTAGATCGTATCGGCGCTCGTGCTCAGCGAGGTATTCGACCACGTGTGAAGCGGGTGGAAATCCATCGGGCCATGCAGGCATGGGTCTGGCCGGCAGCGACGAGAATTGCGCCGGTGAAAACAGTCGCAATGAGGGCCAAGCGTGAGACCAAGAGCCACCGGGGGTGGGCTGATCATCGAGAATCACATACCGGTGTCCCGCTCGCCGCAGATAGTAGCCAGCCGACAAGCCGGCCTGACCTGCACCAATGACCACGACGTCAGTGCATGTCATGTTCTGTCCTCACCTGACCGCGAGTAGGCAGAACTCGTTTCCCTCTGGATCGCTGAGCACTACCCAACTCTCATCTGCGTCCTGCCCCACATCGGTGGGGCGCGCGCCTAGGGCAAGAAGTCGCTCGAGTTCGCCCGCGGCGCTGGGGCTGTCGGCAGTCAAATCCAGATGGATGCGGTTTTTGACGGACTTGCTCTCAGGGACTACTAAGACATCGATCGTTGGCCCCACACCATCGGGCGCTGCGATACTGACGATGCTGTTGTGTTCTTCGGTGATGTGCCACCCAAGAACATCACACCAAAATCTGGCAATGAGTCCTGGTTGCTCGGCGTCAATGGCGATAGCTGCAATACGACTAGACATGGGTGCCAGTCTTAACCTGCGTTAGCCCGTGCGCAATAGAAGATGGGACTCAGCGAAACAACCCGCGGCCAAGAATAAGGAGCCATTGATGGCATCCCAAGAAATCGCTGACTATGCGTTGTTGTCGGATTGCCGATCGGCGGCGCTGGTTAGTCGCGACGGAAGTGTCGACTGGCTGTGCTTCCCTCGGTTCGATAGCCCAGCAGTATTCGCCGGCTTGCTCGATGACGACGGTGGGCACTGGTTCTTGCGTCCAGTGGATGAGGCATCCATCGAGCGCCGTTATCTGGACAGGTCAATGGCACTCGAGACGACCTACCGGACCGCGACTGGTGAAGCGGTTGTGCTTGATGCGATGTCCATCGGGCCTAATACGCCAGATCACGACTTGGCAGCCCAATCACCTGGGGTGCTTCTTCGACAGGTGACCTGCACCAAAGGCAGCATCGCCTTCACGATGGACTATGCACCTAGACCTGAGTACGGCTTGATCCATCCACTGCTGCATGCGGTTGACGGCGGGGTGGTGGCCCGCGGTGGAGCCGACATCTTGGTGTTTTCCTCCCCGGCCGAGGTGAAACTAGGCGAGTCGGTGACTGCCGAGTTTGAGTTGTCGAGCGGTCAGTCGCATGGGTTTGCCCTCCAGCACCGCACCAGCTCACAGGCGGTGCCCGATGTCTGGTCCTCAAGCGAGATAGCAGAAGGCCTCAACGACGTGATCGCAAACTGGCAACGGTGGTCAACCGAGCGTCAAAACTACGACGGTCCCTGGCCTGATTTGGTGACCCACTCTGGCCGGGTATTGCATGCACTGTCATATCAACCAACCGGAGCAATTGTGGCCGCTCCCACCACATCACTGCCCGAAACGGTGGGCGGCTCCCGCAATTGGGACTACCGCTACACCTGGGTGCGAGATGCCAGCCTGACGCTGGAAGCATTGTGGATTGCTGCCTGTCCCGACGATGCCAGCAATTTTTTCACCTTCCTGACCAACGCTGCGGCGACGTCAATGCTGCGAGGCAACGACCTACCCATCATGTTTGGGGTTGGCGGCGAGCGAGATCTCAGCGAACGGTCCTTGCCCCACTTACGAGGCTGGCGCGACAGCACACCGGTGCGTGTAGGCAATGGCGCCTGGAACCAGCGACAGCTCGATGTTTATGGCGAGTTGCTCGGTGCAGCACACCGATTCCAAGATCAATTGGGCGATCTCGACACCGAGACGCAAGAATTCCTCGTTTCAGCCGTCGAGGCTGCCACGACCCGATGGACCGAAAGCGATCAAGGTATCTGGGAGATACGCGGCGAACCCCGCCACTACTTGTATTCAAAATTGATGTGCTGGGTTGCCCTCGACCGCGGAATCGAGCTAGCCGAAATTCTGGAGGCCAAGGCTCGCATACCCGAGTGGAAAGCGGCCCGGGAAGAGATCGCGACGGCCATTCTTGACCAAGGATGGAGTGACACCGCACAAGCGTTCACCCAGTCGTTCGGCTCAGACCATCTCGACGCGTCGGTCTTGATGCTGCCCATTGTCGGCTTTCTACCTGTTGATGACCCAAGGGTCCGCGCGACCATAGACGCTATTGCAGAGCGGCTGACCGACGATCACGGCCTGGTCTTTCGCTATCTGGCCGAGGACGGTCTAGAAGGCGAAGAAGGGACGTTCCTCCTGTGTACCTTTTGGCTGGCTCAGGCTCAGGCCCTGATCGGAGAAACGCGCCGGGCCCGCGAGACTTTCGAACTAGCCATCTCCTATGCCAACGATGTCGGGTTGCTAGCCGAGGAAGTCGATCCCGCAGGTGCCGACTTGTTGGGGAACTTTCCGCAAGCCTTCAGTCACATCGGGCTGATCAACGCAGCGTGGGCGATCTCGCAGGCAGAGGGGGTCTCGGTCGCTTGAGGCACCCCAGGGGGGTGTTTTTGGGCCAAAGGGCACTTCAGAAGTGGATTCTCAAGCCGTCCGACAGATTTGGTGGCGTTGGGCTTGCATGCCAGGCAAAAATGTCCAATTGTGGTGAACGTACCGTCCATCTAGCGAAGGAGAATTCATGGGACTCGGCGATAAAATTAGCAACGCGGCCGAAGACGCCAAGGGCAAGGTTAAGGACGCTGTTGGCGGCGCGACGGACAACACCTCGATGCAGGCAGAGGGCAAGGCCGACCAGGGCAAGGCATCTGCCAAGCAGACTGGCGAAGACGTTAAGGACGCGTTCAACGACAAGAACGACGACAACCACGCGTAGTCGTTGATATCTGAAGAACAACAACGCTACGGACCTTCTGACGAAGTGTCCGTAGCGTTTTCAATTGCTACACCGGTATTCGGCCAGCGCGATGCTTGGGTAGGGGTCGTATCGTGCATCCATGGCCATCAAACTTGAGAATGTTGGCATCGCGGTTCGCGATCTGAAGCCGCGATCGCCTTCTTTACCGATCTTGGCTTGAACGTTCTTGGCCGAGACCAGGTCAGTGGTGAATGGTCAGAGACAGCGGTGGGGATCGACGGCAATCACACCAAGATCGCAGTGCTACAAACACCAGACGGTCGAGGCAGCATCGAACTCCTCGAGTACACTCATCCCGACGCGATCGAGAGACAGCCCGCGCTGCCGAATGAGATCGGTATGCACCGGGTCGCGTTCTCGGTCGACGACATCGACGAGGCGCTCGCCGTCGCCGCCGGGCACGGTTGCTATCCGCTGCGCGGGGTAGCGACATACGAAGGTGTCTACAAATTGACATATGTTCGTGGCCCCAGCGGCATCATCGTGATGCTGGCGCAGGAATTGCAGAAGGCTTGAACAGTCCGCTGTTCCTGACCGCACGCGCGCCATAGACCGCGCGCTGATCCGTGTGACCATTGAAGACATGGATGTTAACTATTTTTGGTCCGGATGGGCTCCCATTTGGCACACCCTTTTACTCGGCACGGTCGGCTATCTAACACTCGTATTGCTGCTGCGTGGCACCGGTCCACGCACCATGGCGAAAATGACACCGCTTGACTTCGTCATCGGAGTCACTTTGGGTTCAGCTTTCGGTCGAGTCATCACGGCCGTCGGAGTTAGCGTTGCTCAAGCCGTGGCAGCGTTGGTGTTGCTGGTCACGATTCAGTGGGTATTAGCCGCTGGCCGCGCTCGGTGGAAGTTCATGAGGCGAATTCTCGATTCGCCGCCGGTGTTGCTTTATTACGGTGGCGAATTGCAGAATGCTGCCCTGCGCAAGCATCGACTCACGCACATCGACGTCGACACCGCTGTCCGTCAGAGTGGGCATGGTTCGCAGAAAACGTGCAGGCCGTGATCTTGGATCAGGACGGTTCGCTGGGCGTGATCGCGTCCGGTTCGATGGGTGATGGCTCGACCGTCATGCCGTATGTCGAGCGTCACCAGGCCGACTCGGCAAACCCGGCCGCGGGAAACTAGGCCTAGAAATCTTGACCGCTTGCTCCGACCGCCGGGTTGCTTGGCTGATAGCGCTGTAGGTGCACGTGTCGGGCAAACCGGATGGCCGGACGGATGAGCATTTCGACACTGCCGATGACGAACAGCCAGGTGCCCCAATAGGCCCAGGTGTCTGAAAAGAACATGATGCTGCCAACGAGAAACCAGATGCCGATGAGCAGGTCGTTAACAATGCTCAAAACCTCGTAGCGCTGGCGAATCACCAGCTCTTCGCGACCCAGGTGGAGCACTGCGGTGGTGGGTGGCTTAGGCTGCGGGTTCGTCATCCCTTGATTGTTCAAGTGCCACCCGCCGCGTCATCTTTGGACGGGGGCGGTTGGAGCTTGGTCTTGGATTTGTTGCCAGGTCGCATGACATCAACCAGCAACTCGGGGTCAACTTCACGCCCGTAGCGCATCACGCTGATTTGGCCGGTCGACTCAAAAATGCCGTACTTCACCTCGGCGATGTGCCTGACCCTGCTTGTCTCAGCGCGCTGGCAACCTCGGCGTGCGTGACGTGCGAGCGCCGCATACCTTCTTTGAGCACGGCCCCGTCCTCGATGATCATCACTGGCGGTGGCGCGAGAAGCCAGGTGGCGCGGTCACTCGCTCGGGCGATGCCGACGATGACCTCAAGCAGAAGCAAGGTTGCCAGGCCAAGCACACCAGCAGCCAAAACGGGCGTGTGGCCGAGCACGACTCGACCAGCGATGGCGCCCATCATCAGGGTGACAACCAGGTCAAACGTCGACATGCGAGCCAGCACTCGTGACCCAAAGACCCTGATCATGATCAGGAACGCCGCATACATGCCGACCGTCGACAACACGACGGTGATCCCCTGAGTGAACGAAATCTCGAGTGGGTGAGTCATCTTTTTAGTATGGTCGCCGCGGCTGCCATTAGGGAGTCGCCACCTGCTAATGGAGCTCGCGGGAAATAATCCGCGCGAACAGTTGTTGACACGTCAAGTACATTGAAGGATGCAGCTCGTCAATAGTCCAACAGGAGGACACCATGCACATCGGAGTAGACAGTTTCGTCTCGACGGTGACTGACCCAACGACCGAACGCGTGGTGGGGGCTGAGGAGCGGATCGAACACTTGCTGGAAGAGATTGCGCTCGCTGATTCCTCGGGGTTGTACTCGTTCGGGATCGGTGAACACCACCGCGAGGAGTATTACGACTCAGCGCCACCGGTGATCCTTGGCGCTGCCGCAGCACGGACGTCACGGATCCGGCTGGGCAGCGCGGTGACAGTGCTCAGCGCCGCCGATCCGGTGCGTGTCTTCCAGCAGTTCGCCACTCTCGACCTCATCTCCAAGGGGCGGATTGACCTGGTCGTGGGGCGAGGTTCGTTCACCGAGGCCTTTCCGCTGTTCGGCCTAAACCTCTCCGACTATGACTCGCTGTTCTCAGAAAAGCTCGATCTGCTGCTGAAGATCCGCGATTCGACTCACGTCACCTGGTCAGGTCAGCACCGGCCAGCGCTCACCGGGCAGGGTGTCTACCCGCGCCCGAGTCAGCACCCACTGCCGATCTGGGTCGGTGTTGGTGGCACTCCAGAATCATTCGTTCGGGCGGGCCTGCTCGGGTTGCCGCTGATGGTCGCCATCATCGGCGGACAGCCAAAGCAATTCGCGCCGCTGATTGATCTCTACCGCCGCGCCGGTGCGCAGGCAGGGCATGCCCCCGAGTCGCTTCAGGTGGGTCTGCACGTGTTTGGGTTCGTGGGAGGCAGCGTCCAGTCCGCCGCTGACACCATCTATCCGGGGTGGCATGAGATGTTCACCAAGGTGTCGCTCGAGCGGGGCTTTGCTGCGCCGACCCGCGGCCAGTTCGATGCCACCAGCGGACCCGACGGCGCATTCTTCATGGGCGACCCAGACACCATCGCCACCAAACTGCGGCGAGTGTCTCAGCAGTTGGGCGGAGTTGACCGGGTTTCCATCCAAATGACTAACCCTCGACTCGCACACGCTGACCTGCTGCGCGGCATCGAACTTCTGGGCACCGAGGTAGCACCCCAGGTCGCTGGTGACTAAGGAGCCGGGGGGCTTGGGTGGCTCAGCCGGCCTGAGCCTCGGCCAAGTCGTTCAACTCATACGCCCTCTTGCCGTCGATGGTTTCGCGGATGATGTCGGCATGTCCGGTATGCCGCGCGACCTCGGCGGTGATGTGTGCCAGGCACCAACGGGCTTCCCAGCTGATCAGGTCGGCGGGGAACCAGGGCGCTTCGGGCACCGGCACGAGGGTTGACAGGTCAGTCACCTTGTCGAAGTTTTGGCTGGTGAGAGCCACGTAGCGGTCAAAAGGGCAAGGGTGTCCGCGACTGAAGACGTGTCGGCCAGGAGTTCGTCGAGATCCTTGTCTTCCAGCCGGCCCGAAGGCCCTCGTCTCTGGTTCGGCGCTCAGCGAGTCAGCGGCCCGGTCCTGGACCGCCTGGTGCGGATGGGTCATGGGTTCCACCCCTTGGTGCGCCTACCGAGCAGGAGTTGGAAACGCTGCGGTCTGCGCTTGCCCAAGGCGGGCGCAGCATCGATGAGATTGAAATGATTGGGGGGACGCGTGCGACGTTCAGCAGTGACGACTCATGCGCGGATTTGGGGGCTGCGATGGCGCCAATTGCGGAGCAGTGGCAGCAGGGATACACGACTTTTGCGATCAAGCCCTCGCAATACATCGACGATCCTGCCGACTTGGACACGTTCTTGCGTGACGTCGTGCGGCGAGCCGATGGGCTGGTCTAAGTAGCCGTGCGCCGCCGGGTGCGCCCGTCACCCTTGGCCTGCAGGGTTTCTCTTGACTGAACTTTTGCCCATAAGAGTCTGAGAATCCCTTGACAGTCATCTCTTTTTGGGTCACTCTCATGTGAGATCAGCCTCGCTCATATGAGCACACGCTGGTCATGGACAGGAGCGGGGATTGGGGGGGGCCGGGGTGCCGCTCTCGTTGGGCACGAGATGCCGATCAAAGACGATAAGGAATCCAGATGCCAAGAAGCACGCGGCCCTACATTGTGGGTGCAGTGACCGTCGCCGGGGCGAGCATGCTGGCGACCACCGCTACGGTGGCCCAGTCCTCAAACGAAGAAACGACGCTGACCATTGCCACTGTCGACAACCGCGAAATGGTGCGTATGCAGGAGCTTGCTTCTGTCTACGAAGAGGCGAACCCCGGCGTCACCGTCGAGTTTGAGACTCTCGGAGAAAGCACCCTTCGCCAACGAGTCATCACCGACATCGCCACTGATGGTGGCGGCTATGACATCGTCACCATTGGCACCTACGAGGTCCCGATCTGGGGTGAGCGCGAGTGGCTGCTGCCCTTGGATGACATGCCAGCGGACTACAACGCCGAGGACTTGCTGCCCGCCATCAGCGAGGCGCTCTCCTACGAAGGCACGCAGTACGCTTCGCCGTTCTACGGTGAGTCGACCTTCACCATGTACCGCACCGACCTCTTCGACGAGGCCGGCCTGCAGATGCCCGAACAGCCCACCTGGGAATTCATCATGGAAGCTGCCGAGCAACTCGACAGCGAAGACGTCAACGGGGTCTGCCTGCGAGGCGCTCCCGGTTGGGGTGAAAACGTCGCGTTGATCACCGCGATGGCCAACTCCTACGGCGCCCGGTGGTTCGACGACGCATACGCCCCTGCAGCTCAACAGCGCGGATTGGCGCAATGCGCTGGGCGACTACACCTCGATGCTGCAGGCCTTCGGCCCCGACAATGCTTCGAGCTTGGCTACAACGGCAACCTGGAGCTGTTCCAAGAAGGCAGCTGTGCCATCTGGGTTGACGCTACGGTCGCTGGCTCGGCCCTCACGGACGAGGATGAGTCCCGCGTAGCCAACGAAGTCGGCTTTGCGCTCGCCCCCGGCACCGGCCTGGAGGTCAACAGCAACTGGCTATGGGCCTGGTCGCTGGCCGTTCCCGAGAGCACGGATGCACCTGAGGCAGCAAAGGACTTTGTCGCCTGGGCCACCTCGCAGGAGTACACCGAGCTCGTCGCCGCGGAAGACGGTTGGGCCAACGTTCCTCCTGGCACGCGTACCTCGCTGTACGAGACGCAGGAGTATACGGATGCGGCGCCGTTCGCCGAGTTGGCACTGGAGTCTATTGAGTCGGCCGACCCCAACAACCCCACGGTCGAGCCAGTTCCCTACACCGGCATTCAGTACGTCGCGATCCCATCCTTCCCCAGCATTGGCACCGCAGTGGGCAACCGCTTCGCGCTAGCTGTCGAAGGTGAGATCACCGTCGAGGAAGCCCTGAAAACGCTCAATGGGTGACCGGCACCGTCATCCAACAGTCGCTAACGGCCGACGAGTGAACCCCGTCATGACTTCACATTCACGGGCCCTGGGTGGGCACCACGCAGGGAGGCGCGCATGAGCACGACTGGATGTGATCCAAACGCAAAGCTGGAGGACCTCGACGACGAGCAACTGCCAGTCGCGCCCACCGACGCACCGGCTTTGGCCACTTCTTCGGTCTGTATGCAGCGGAGCACGTAGCGGCTACTGAGTTCGTCATTGGTGCGACGTTCGTCGGCCTGGGTGCCGGGATCTGGGACATCCTGATTGGTCTGATTATCGGTAACACCCTGGCTGTGCTGAGTTTTCGCTTCATCACTGCTCCCATCGTCACCAGCACCCGGTTGAGCCTGTTTGCTTACCTGGAACGCATTGGCGGCGACCTGCTCTCAGGCTGTACAACGGCGCCAACGTGTTGATCTTCATCTCCATCTCGGCCGCAATGATTGCCGTGTCGGCTACTGCTGTGCGAGTGGTCTCCAACATTCCGCCGCAGGTCGAGGCCTACCCAACCAGCCCATACTTTGTCTTCATTGCGCTTGCAGTGGGCGCGATTGTGGTGCTGGTTGCCGCTTTCGGCTTTGAGGCGTTGAGTGAATTTGCTGGTATTTGCGCACCTTGGCTGATGGTGATGTTCACCGTTGGTGGCATGGTCCTCATCCCCGCGCTGACCGAATCGGTCACCGGCTACACAACACTGACCGGATTTAACGACTTCATCGCGATCGCTGGCGAGAGCGTCTTCACTGGCACCAACGCTGCTGGTGAGCCGGGCATTGGTTTGTGGGAGGTTATCGGGTTCGCTTGGGCAGCCAACACCTTCGCGCACTTCGGTCTGATCGACATGGCTCTGCTGCGCTTCGCGAAGACGCCCAACGCCGCGTATGCAACCAGCGCTGGCATGATGTTTGGTCACTACATTGCTTGGATCTCGGCTGGCCTCATGGGCGCAGCAACCGCAGCCGTGATGCAGGTCAGCATCTTGGAGGCGGAGCCCGGTGACGTGGCTTTCTATGCACTTGGTGCTTCCGGGTTCGTGATTGTGATCGTCGCGGGTTGGACCACTGCGAACTCCAACCTTTACCGGGCGGGTCTGGCAGCCCAAGCACTCTTGCCCAACAGCCCTCGCTGGCGGGTGACCATCCAGGTTGGCCTCGTGGCTATCGTCGCCGCCTGCTTCCCGTTCATCTACAAGAGCATCCTGCCGCTGTTGACCTACGCAGGTTTGATCTTGGTGGCACTGGGTGGCATTGCCTACGCCGAGCACAAACTCTTCGCGAAGTACGGCCTGTCCGAATACTGGATGAGCTACAAGGGTCTGAAAAACAACATGCCAGCCGTCATCACCTGGGGCGTTTGCTTGGTCTTTGGTTTCGGCTTGAACTTCCTCAACATCATCCCGTTCTACTACCTCTTTGTGCCGACATGGTTCTTGGCTGTGGGTCTCTACATGTTCCTGGCCAAACAGGCCGGTGCGGGTGAAGACTTCACCGAGCAAAAAGCGGCCGAGGCCGCCTACAACAAGCGAGTTGTGGAGTTCCAGGCGGAGCAGGCTCGGCTGGGCGGATTCTCTGAGGTCAAGGACACAACAACGCTAACCAAGATCATCAAGGCCATTTGGATCGTTGTTGGTCTGGTTGTCCCGGCCGTGCTGGCTTGGCGGGTCATGTTCGATAGCCCCGACCTGTACACCTACTTTGTGAACCGCGAGTTGTTCTACGACCTCACCATTTGGTGCACCGTGATCTACTTCGTGTTCGCCTACTGGGACCTACAGCGACACAAGTCCATCAACAAGGTTGCTTCGGCTAAGGCCCGCGCGAGCTTGGAGAAGGAAGAAGAGCTGGCTGAGAGTAAGTAGTCTGCGCTTAAGCAGAGGGGTCGGGCCTGCGGGCACCGGCCCCTTCTGCGTGTTTGCGGTTGCTGTGTCACAGTGAAAGCCCCTGAGCGAAAGGTCACCATGACCATCCAGACCGCGGTAAACCTCGATGCTACTGTGGCAACCGTCAACGCTGCACAGCGTGATTGGGCGGCGATGCCCGTTGCTCAGCGGCGCAAAATGCTTCTTGAGGTCGGTGCCTTGTGCGCCGATAACGCTCAGCGCTGGGTCAATATCGCGGCCGAGATTAAGGGCTTGCCAGCTAGCTCGCCACTGGTCGGGGAAGAGTGGAGCAGCGGCCCGTATGCCGTGCAGACCTATGTCGAGGCGCTCGCGGAAACTCTCAGTCGCCTCGACGGCGACGAAGTCCTGCGTGGGTATGCAGTTAAGCCGGCCCCCGGCGGACGCCAGTCGGTCTCGGTGTTGCCGCATTCGGTCTTTGACCGGCTGCTCTTCAGCGGTTTTGCCGCGCACGTGTGGACTCGACCTGGGGTGACCGAAGTCCAGTTGCGCGAACGTGCCGGGCTGACGCAACTTGACCCCTCGCATACCGGCGGAGTGTCGGTGGTGTTGGGGGCAGGCAACATCTTCGCGATCGCCCCGCTGGATGTGTTGTACGAGTTGTTCGCACACAACCGCACGGTCATTTTGAAGTTGAACCCGATCACGGATGACCTGCTTTCGGTCTATCAGGACATCTTTGAGCCCTTCCTTGCCGCCGGGTTGGTGGCGATCGTGACGGGTGGGGCCGATGTCGGTAGCGCGCTGACTAGCCACCCGGATATCACCTCGGTGCACATGACCGGCAGTGAACAGACGTTCAACGCGATCGTCTGGGGGTCCGGCGCCGAAGGTGAAGCCAACCGCAGGCTCGGTGAGCGCCAAGTGGATAAGCCGGTGACGGCTGAACTGGGTGGAGTTTCACCGGTCATCGTGGTGCCGGGGCAATGGTCCAAGGCCGACCTGAAGTTCCAGGCTAATCATGTGGCGACGATGCGACTGCACAACGGTGGCTTCAACTGCATTGCTGGTCAGGTCGTCATTGTGAGCTCCGATTGGGCGCAGAAGGATGAGTTTTTGGCAGAAGTGCGGACGGCGCTTGCTGATGCGCCCAAGCGGCCCGGCTGGTATCCGGGCAGCGATGGCCGGGTGTCGGATGCATGCACGACCTATGACCAGGCCGAGGCTGTCGCTGGCCAGCGGACCTTGGTGACTGGCCTATCGCTGGACGATGTCGAGCCTGCCTTGAGCACGGAGTATTTCGCGCCGGTGTTGGGTGTCGCCGAGATTGAGGGTGAGGGCGAGGTGTTCTTGGCGCATGCGATCGATGCCAGCAATGAGCACCTGCATGGCACGTTGGGCGCCAACATCATCATGGACCCGAAGACCAAGAAGGCGATTGGGCCGTCGCTGGAAGCGCTCGTTGCTCGGCTGCGCTACGGCACGATCGGCGTCAACGCGTGGACGGCCCTGGGCTTCTTGTCACCGCGTGCGACCTGGGGAGCTTTCCCCGGGCATACCCCTGAAGATGTGCAGAGCGGGATCGGTGTCGTGCACAACGCGTTGTTGCTCGATGACGTTGAGCGGACCGTTGTCTCTGGCCCGTTCCGGCCATTGCCGCGCTCGCTGATGGGCGGCGAACTGTCGATCTCGCCCAAACCGCCGTGGTTTGTGAACAACACGACGGCTGCGACGACGGCTCGACGGCTGACGGCATTTGCTGCCAAGCCGCAATGGCGCAAATTCCCGGCGATCTTTGCGAGTGCATTGCGGGGTTAATGATTGATCGCCTGATGGGTGGCGATTGGCGGCTGGTGCGGCTCGCGTCCTCTACCGTTGGGGCGTGAGCCAATCAGTCGAGATCCATAGCCGCGTTGTTGGACAAGGGGGCCGCAAGGTTGTCTTTCTGCATGGGCTGATGGGGCAGGGCAAAAACTTCACGACGATTGCTAAGGCCTTGGAGCTTGACTACAGCTCCTTGCTCGTTGACCTCCCCAATCACGGGCGATCTGGGTGGACCGACGACTTTGGCTATGTCGAGATGGCTGAACTGGTTGCGGCTGATTTGGCGGCGGATTTCGCTAGCGATGGGCCGATTGACCTGGTGGGTCACTCACTCGGCGGCAAGGTCGCGATGGTGTTGGCGCTGCGGCATCCCGAGTTGATCCGTCGATTGGTCATTGTTGATATCGCGCCTGCTGCGAGCAATGGCGTCGACGACTTCGTGCACCTGCTGGGGAGTCTGAGCGCGCTCGACCTCGCCGCGCTGACCAGTCGGGGTGAGGCTGATGAGCAACTGGCTGAGGACATACCCAAGGCCAGCGTGCGGGGCTTCCTGCTGCAAAACCTGCAGCGAGGAGCCGATGGGTGGCAATGGCGGCCAAACCTCGACCTGCTGCGCAACAGCCTGTCCGAGATTGGTGGCTTCCCTGAGATAGGTGCCACCAACGATGGGCCAGTGTTGTGGCTGGCGGGCGGCGATTCGCCCTACATCAAGCCTGAGCACACCCCGGCGATGCGAGCGCTGTTCCCCTCAACCGTGAAGGCCACGATCAAGGGTGCAGGTCACTGGGTGCACTCGGAGCAGCCCGAGGCTTTTGTTAACGCGCTGCGCACCTTCCTCAAGGACTAGCGCGCCTGGTGTTTCCTAGCGGAGCGATTTGAGCGAGAACCGGCTGATTTCGCTCAAATCGCTCCTCCAGGGCGCAACCGCGTCGACAGTATTCGTCTCACACGGTCTCGACACCACTGCGGGCGGCCGGTGATGTCGGCATACGTGAAACGGATGGTGAGGACCCCAAGGGTCGCGAGGTCGGCATCTCGGTGACGTCACGCTGCCGCGCAACATCTCCAGAGTGGTATGCCTGCCCGTCTAACTCAATCGCCAATCGCGCCTGTTCGTGCCACATGTCGAGGACATAACGCCGCCCATCAACACGCGCATTCACCTGCCGCTTGAACTCAGCAAACTCTGGACCAGTGAAGACCTGGGTGGTCGCGATCCACTCAAATAGCTCTCGACGCCTCCTTCAAGGTGTGTCAATAAACGCTGCAGATCGCGACGGCCCTGGACGCGTGGATAGCGTTCTGCCGCGTTGGCGATCGCGGACACTCGCACCATTCTGCGGCGGACGGCATCAATGACGACACCCTCGCGCCCCGGCTGCCAAGCTTGCACCAGGGCATGATCGGCGCGGGCCACGAACATGTCATCAGCCCAACTGCGAGGCACCTGAACGTTGCGTCGGTACAGCTTTAGCCAGGGGGAGTCTTCAGCCGACTTCCGGTGGGCACGATTCCGGTCACTTGGGGTGGGTCTCGGTCAAGCAAAGTGAGTAGTCGGAGCGAAGTGGTGCCGCCGAGAATGCCACGCTCGTCTAGCCACAGCGAAGCTGCCAAAGCGCGGCAGCTAAAACCGTGGGTAGGGGCGACGCCGAAGACGGCTGGCAGCATTGGGACAAGCGGGCCCTGTTCGAGAGCATCGCGCAGGGCATGTCCGCCGAATCGCCGCTCGAGCTGGCGCCTTGTGAATGCCTGGCCAGGGGAGACGTATGCCTCCAGTCGGGACAGGGCGGTGGGTGGCACAAAAACAGTGTGTCGCGATTCGTGCTGGTTGCGCTGGGGGCGACTTGTTGCCTGTGGACAGGGAAGGTTGCGACTGTTGGCGAGTGGGGATGGCTCCCGGTTCGAGCTAGACGACCCGCAAGATTTGGCCGAGGTAAAACGGGGAGTGCGCGGGGTATGCGCAGAGCCGCAGGAAGGAACGTGGCCACTTCTTCTGCTCACAACAGCCACCACGGCCGTCGGCGGAATGGTGGTGTCAGCGATGAATAGCTCACCGGGCAGATCGCGCAGACCATGTTTGGGCAGGCTCAGCGTCATGGTGGCGTCAGCATCGATGGCACCTGCGGGAAGCGAGCCCGCACCATCTGCGCCAGGCCCAGCATCAGCCGAAACACCACTGGGGTTATCAAGAGCAAGCACCGGCCATGGATGCTCGTTGGCCTGCTCGGCACGCTCGCGGGCCGGACCCGACAACTCGCCCTGCAGGCTGTATCCGACCATCGCGTCCAAGATCACGCCATCGCCGCCCGGCCCCAACTCGGCCAGTGGCGTGGGATCGTCGACGACCGGGACCTCAAAGCCAGACAGCGCCGACAACAACACACCGGCAGGCCCGTCAAAGTCGGCCCGAGGAGCAGTCAATACGACAGTGACCTCCACGCCGGTTGCTGCAAGATGTCGAGCGGCTACCAACCCGCCAAGCCCATTGCCGCCTCGGCCCACCAGCACGATGGCCTCGCGCGGCGCATACCAACCTCGGGTCACCTCGGCGAGCGAGCGGCCAGCATTCTCGACCGTCTGAAAGATCGAATAGCCCAACTCGTCAAAGATGTGCTTGTCGACAGCGCGCATCTCTTCGCCGCCAACCCAGAGCAATTCATCGGCCGCGACGGTGGGCCAGGTGGAAGTCATCCGCCGAGGTTAGCGCAGCACGCGACGAAGGCGGGCACGCAAAGCGGTGGAAGCTATATTCAGCTTCCACCGCTTCTAGTCAAGCATTAGGCCTGTGCAGCCTCAGCTTCGTCCTGTGCATCGGCCGGAGCCAGCAACTTCGCGAACGAGTCGACCAGCACCTCAGCGTCGACTCGGAAGTCGTTCGCCAAGACCGGGCGCAAACCCTCTGGCCCCTGTGGCGGGCCAATGATGACGGCCCATGGCGTGCCACCTGTGCGGTAGTCAGCCATGATGGTCGGCGGCTCTCCGGAGTCATGTCCCAGGTCAACGCCGGTGATGTCGTGCCGCTTCAGCGACGCAACAGCCTGCTCGGCGGTGTTTTGGTCATGGCCCTCAAAGACCGTCTGCACGACCGTGAAGTGCACCTGATCCAACAGGCCGCGCTCCTCAAGCCCTGCCTGAATTGCCTTCAGCGTCGGGAAGCCATGCGAGTGACACCCGGGGCACCACGACTGGAAGTTGTAGAGGTAGATATACGGCTCGGTGATGTCAGCAAGCTTGACCTCGGGCGCTGGCGAACCGTCCGGGTTTCATCCACATGGGGACACGGAACTCGGGGGCAGCCTGACCCTGGATACCAAGGTTGTTCATTGATCCTCCAAAAATGTATGGCCGGCTCAACACTGCGATCAACCTAGGCAGTCCTGGGGATCAGAGGAGCGGCCTCTATCTATCTCAACACCCCCGGGGTGTTTTTCATCCCGCCGCTAGCGCCAGCCCAAACCGGGAGCGACGTGCGTCAAAAGCTCTCCAACAGGTGCGCGTTGTAGTCGACGCCCAACAGGTTCGGCACCGTCAACAGCACGGTGTCGGCGGCCTGCACGGCCTCATCAGCGGCCAACTGCTCAATCAACACATCGGGCTCAGCGGCATACGTCTTGCCAAATCGCGCGATCCCACCGTCGATATGACCAACCTGGTCGCGGCTGAGCGCCTCACGGCCAAACATCTGCCGATCCGCATCCGTGACCAGCGGGAAGATGCTCCGGCTGACCGACGTGCGTGGAGTGCCCTGATGGCCAGCGGCATCCCAAGCGTCACGGAAGACCCGAAGTTGCTCGGCTTGCAACTGGTGGAACGGCACGCCAGTGTCTTCGGTCAGCAGCGTCGAACTCATCAAGTTCATCCCCTGCTGACCAGTCCACTCAGCGGTCGCTCGCGTGCCGGCGCCCCACCAAATCCGCTCGCGCAAACCTGGCGACTGCGGGTCGATGCCCACTTGCCCGGCGGGTTCGGGAACATCGGCCGCGGATTGGGCTCGGCGAACCGCTCATCTTGGATCGCCTCAAAAATCGGGCGGTATGCCGTCGCGCCATGTCGGCGTCGTTCTCACCATCGCGCGAGGCGTGGTCGAAGTACTGATAGCCCTCGACGACCTGCTCGGGCGATCCACGGCTAATCCCCAACTGCAGTCGGCCACCCGCAATGAGGTCAGCGGCGGCAGCCGTCTCGGCCATATACAGCGGGTTTTCATAGCGCATGTCGATGACGCTGGTGCCGATCTCGATCTTTGAGGTCTTGGCGCCGGTCGCAGCGAGCAGCGGGAAGGGAGAAGCCAACTGCCGGGCAAAGTGATGCACCCGGAAGTACGCGCCGTCAGCGCCCAACTCCTCAGCGGCCACCGCGAGGTCAATCGACTGCAGCAGCACGTCGGAGGCAGAGCGAGTCTGCGAGCCGTTTGCCGGGTTCCAGTGTCCAAACGAGGAAAAGCCAATGTTCTTCACATTTCAACTAACGCCGGGAAGCGCGGGCTGATTCCGGTGGGGCTCAGGTGAGGTGGGTGGCGGGCTCTGAGACGGTGGCCGAGAAGACGGACCTGGGCAGGGCCGCGTTGCTACGATGCGATAAATCCCTGGCTGAAAGGTCCGCACCGTGGCGGTAAAACCTCCTGATCTGCACGCCAAAGTGGTGGTCATCACCGGCGCGGCAGGCTCGATTGGCTCGGCTCTTGTCGAGGCCGTGAGCGCAGCCGGCGGCATCCCCATTGGCGTCGACATCCCAGCCCAAGCCAGCGCGCCCATCCTCGGTTGCGACATCACCGATGAATCCTGCGTCGCAGCAACCTTCCAGCAGATCCTCGCCGACCAGGGCCGCATCGATGTGCTCATCAACAACGCTGGCCTCTCACTGATCGGCGACTTCGACGAGCACGACATCGCAGCGCACCAGCGCGTGATGGCCGTCAACTACTTCGGCGCCCTGGCCTGCACTCAAGCCGCACTGCCCGCCCTCAAAGCAAGCCACGGACGAATCGTCACCGTCAGCTCAGTCGCCGGGTTCGCCCCCGTTGTCGGCCGCCCGGCTTATGTCGGCTCCAAGCACGCGGTCACCGGCCTGTTTGAGGCGCTGCGCTCAGAGTTAGAGCCAGACGGCGTCGGCGTGACCCTCGTGCACCCAACCTTTGTGGCAGCCCCGATGGTCGGCACCGAACATCGGCCCTCGACGGGCGGCGAAGTCACCCCGCAAGACGTCGCCGACGCGATCATCAACGGCATCGAGCATGGCAAAGACCGCGTCCTGGTCGGCCGGATCGCCCAACTGTCCTGGTATATCCGCCGCGCATCCCCCTCCCTCTACGCGCAGATGATGAGTCGGCGCATCCGCAAAGCCCAAGGAGCCAAGCGTGACAAAGCCCAACCCGAGCAGCTATGCGATCATCGGCGCTGGCCCGACCGGCCTGGCCGCTGCCCGCGCCCTGCAGCGCTATGGCATTGAGTGGCACGGCTACGAATTGGCAAGCGACGTGGGTGGTCTCTGGAACATCGAGGGCCCCAGAAGCACGATGTATGAGTCGGCTCACCTGATCTCGTCAAAGACCACCACGCAGTTTGATGAGTTCCCGATGCGCGACGAGGTCGCTGACTACCCCAGCCACGGTGACCTGCGCGAATACTTCACCGACTTCGCCAAACACTTTGGCCTGATCGACGGGTTTAGCTTCGACACCGAAGTCATCGACACCGAAGTCATCAACGACGAGCAAAGCAGCGGCGGCTGGCTCGTCACTACTCGCGACGCCGACGGCAACGAATCCACTCATCAGCACGCGGGGGTCATCGCCGCCAACGGCACTCTCAGCGAGCCGACGATCCCGACCTTCGCCGGAGAGTTCGGCGGCGAGATCATGCACACCAGCGCATACAAGAGCGCGCGGATTTTCACCGACAAGCGAGTGTTGATCATCGGGGCTGGCAACTCAGGCTGCGACATCGCCGTTGACGCGGTGCACCATGCCAAGTCCATTGATATGTCGGTGCGTCGCGGCTACTACTTCGTGCCGAAATATCTCTTCGGCAAGCCGGCCGACACCCTCAACCAGGGCAAACCGCTGCCACCCAAGATCAAGCAGGCCATCGACACCCGCATCCTGCGCCAATTCACCGGCGACCCCAGCCGTTTTGGCTTCCCAAGCCGGACTACAAGATCTATGAGTCGCACCCCATCGTCAACACCCTGGTGCTGCATCACGCGGGGCACGGCGACCTGCAGGTGCGCCCCGATGTCGATCGGTTCGAAGAAACTGGCGTCCGCTTCAAAGACGGCAGCTTCACCGAATACGACTTGATTGTGCTGGCGACCGGCTATCGGCTGCACTACCCTTCCTCGACAGGGCTCACCTCAACTGGGGTGGCCAATCGCCTGACCTCTATCTCAATATCTTCCCGCCGAACTCTCCGAACCTCTTCATTCTGGGGATGCTGGAGTCGTCGGGGATTGGCTGGCAGGGCCGGTATGCGCAGGCTGAGTTGCTCGCTTCCTACCTCAAGGCGCGCACGGCTAACCCCGAAGCCGCTGCCGCGTTCGAGGCCAAGTTTGCTGGTCCGCGACCTGACGTCACGGGTGGCTACAACTACTTGGCGCTGGAGCGGATGTCGTATTACGTCAACAAGCACGCCTATGTCTCGGTGCTCGCCGAGGAGTTGCAGGCGCTGAATGTGGCACCCAAGTGCCGATCGGAGCGCAAGCATGACGGATGTCGACAACATACGGATTGCCTTTGACGAAGGCTCGCTGCTCACGCTCAAGGTCGTTCTGGCGGCGTTGCTGTTTGGAATCGCGCTGGACACACGAGTGGCTGACTTCAAAGAGGCCTTCCGCCGGCCCAAGGCCATCGCGGTCGGCATCGCTGCTCAATTCTTGGTGCTGCCCGGCCTCGTTTTCCTGCTCACGCTGCTGCTTGACGTGCGTGGCTCGGTCGCGCTCGGCATGCTGCTTGTGGCCTGTTGCCCGCCCGGCAATGTCTCCAACATCCTGACCCACCGGGCCAAGGGCGACGTGGCGCTCTCGGTGTCAATGACGGCGGTCGGCAATGTGATCGCGATTTTTGCGATGGCGCCGCTCTTTGCTTTTGGGGCGGCCTGCACCCGACTGGCTCAACCCTCTTGCAAGGCATTGAGCTCAACGCGTGGGATGTGCTCAGCGAGATCTTGGTCGTCATCGGCATCCCGTTTGTCTTGGGCCTGACGATCGCCAACCTGCGACCCGCCTTTGCCACCAAGGCCAGCAAGATCGTCGGGCCAGTCGCGTTCCTGGCCCTTGGGGCCATCATCGTGATCAGTCTGACCGGCAACTGGGACATCTTCGTCAACTACATCATGATCGTGATGATCGCGGTCGTGCTGCAGGACGCCCTATCACTCGGCCTCGGCTATGGCATTGCCCGAGTCACCGGCCTGCCGTCGCGCAGCCGAAAAGCGATGACCTTTGAAGTCGGCATCCGCAACTCGGGCCTGGGCTTGGTGCTGATTTTCACCTTCTACGGCGGACTTGGGGGTATGGCATTGGTCGCCGCCTGGTGGGGCATTTGGGACATCATCGCTGGCCTGATCGTGGCTCAGTTGTGGGCTCGTCGCACCAAGGATGAACCCGAACCAGTCGTCGCGCCGGGCCGTGTGCGTTGAGGCGCGTGACATGACCGGCACCGTCCTTGTCACCGGCGGCAACGGCTTCCTCGGGACCTCCGTCGTCGCTGGTTTGGCCGCAGCGGGCCACTCCATCATCAGCACCGACCTGCGGGCTCCGGCCAACCCGGTCGCAGGTGTTGACTACCGCCAAATGGACGTCACCTCGGCCGATGTAGTCGAGCAGGTCTTCGCCGCTCAACCCATCGACGTGGTCGTCCACTGGGCCTCCATCGTCACACCAGGCAAAGACTCGTCGCGAGCCCTGGAGTATGCCGTCGACGTCAACGGCAGCAAGCACGTCATCGACGCCTGTGTGCGCCACAACGTGCGCCGCATCGTCGTGTCCTCTTCAGGCGCGGCCTATGGCTACCACCCAGACAACGGCGCCGCCCACGACGGTTGGCTGCATGAAGATGACCCGCTGCGCGGCAATGAGGCCTTCGCCTATAGCGACCACAAGCGCCAAGTCGAAGAGATGCTTGCTGCGACCCGAGCCGAGCACCCAGGCCTTGAGCAGGTCATTTTGCGGATCGGCACCATCCTGGGCGAAAGCGTCAGCAACCAGATCACCGCACTGTTTGAGCGCAAGCGCCTGCTTAAGATTCGCGGGTCAGCTTCGCCGTTTGTCTTTATCTGGGACACCGACGTCGCGGCGATCATCGAGCGCGCGGTGACCGGCCAAGCCACCGGGGCCTTCAACGTCGCCGGTGACGGGGCGCTGAGCATCGATGAAATCGCGACAACACTGCGCAAGCCCGTGCTCGCCATACCGGAACGGGTGTTGAAGGCAGCACTGGCCGCAGGCAAGCGACTCAACCTCACGGCGTATGGCCCGGAGCAGACCATTTTCTTGAAGCATCGACCCGTCTTAGCTAACGATCGGCTCAAAGAAGTCTTTGGCTACACCCCGTCAAAGACCAGTCGCGAAGCCTTTGAAGCGTGGCATCGCTCACATCGCGATGCGTCCTAGTGGCGTTTCACGCATAAAAATGGCCCGTTTTCGGGCGCAAAGTTCCACTAGGAGGCAGCGCACGGGCTCTTGACAGCACTCGCACAGCAGACTGCCGGACGCTAAAGGCTCTACTGACGAACACTCGAGGATTCACCGTGACTGACCTCAGCGCTTTTGGCCTGATCGATCTAGCAGCATTACTCATCGTCGCTGGGGCCATCATTGGCAGCCTGCGTCGCGGCGGCCAGATGGCCGGTGCTATCGCGGCAACCCTCAGCGCCGGGCTGTTTGTCTGGCTAGGCGTCGCGGCCATGGAAGCCTGGGGATCCGTGCAAATCTCCGCCGCCGCAGCAAACAGCCACGTGGCACACCTGCTGCCGATGCCGAGCGCGGCCTAGGCCTCAGCTGACCGAAGCCTCACTCAACGCGGCCAATATTGGACTGCTGAGCCTTCGCAAAGCGCAGATTGTCGCTCGGCACGATCATCTTGCCCAGAGGCAACAGCGAAATCTGGATCATCTTGAGGTTGGCCAGGCCCAACGGGATGCCCACGATGGACAAGAACATCGGGATTGACGTCACGATGTGTCCGATCGCAAGCCACCAACCAGCGACGATCACCCAAATGACGTTGCCGATCGTGGACCAGGCTCCGCCAAAGAGCAGCCAGATCACATTCAAGATTGTGCGCATGACCGAGTTTGCCAGATATCTGGCCATTACCACCGAAATCACTGAATCGGGCATACGTGCCACCTTCGTGTGGTTGGCCCCATTAGCCCCCTGTACCGGAGGCGCAAGCAACAAGCAGAGGACATGATGAGCGACTCGACACAGCAGATCACCGTACCCCGCGAAGTACGTCTGGCTTCCCGGCCCGTTGGTTGGCCGACCCAGGAGGACTTCAACCTCGTCACGAGCGAGATCGCTGAACTGGCTGATGGCGAGATCCGGGTCCGCAACGAGGTCATGTCGGTTGACCCCTATATGCGTGGTCGGATGAGCGACGCCAAGTCCTACGCCGCACCGTATGAGTTGGACGAAGCGATGACCGGTGCTGCAGTCGGCGTTGTCGAAGAGTCCCGCTCGGACAAGGTTTCCGTCGGCGACCACGTGTTGCACGGTCTGGGCTGGCGCGAAGTGGCCGTCATGCCAGCAGACGAAGCTCGGGTCGTCGACACCTCCGTCGCCTCAGCGTCGGCATACTTGGGCATGCTGGGTATGACGGGACTCACCGCATACGCAGGACTGACCCGCATCGCGCAGATCAAGGAAGGCGACGTCGTCTTCGTCTCTGGTGCCGCTGGTGCTGTCGGCAGCATGGTCGGTCAGATCGCCAAGGCCCTGGGCGCCAGCCGGGTCATCGGCAGCGCAGGGTCGGCGGACAAGGTTGCGCACGTGGTTGACGACCTTGGCTTCGACGCCGCCTTCAACTACAAGGACGGCCCAGTTGCCCCGCAGCTGAAGGAAGCCGCACCCGAGGGCATCGACATCTACTTCGACAATGTGGGTGGCGAGCACCTGGAGGCTGCGATTGGTGCGTTGCGCGAAGGCGGTCGCATCGCGATTTGCGGCGCCATCTCGGTCTACAACAACACCGAGCCCGCCCCGGCCCGCGCAACCTGGCCCGCTTGATCCAGACCCGTGGCACGATTCAGGGCTTCCTGGTCGGCGACCACTGGGACCTCGGCGGCGAGTTCGCCCAGAAGGCTGGCGGCTGGCTCTCCGAAGGCAAACTGACCGCACGAGAGACCTTTGTCGACGGCATCGACAACTCCGTCGACGCCTTCCTTGGTGTCCTCAAGGGCGCCAACACCGGAAAGATGGTCGTGCGCCTCTGACCTGCGAGCACACTGCAGGCGTAGATTGTGGCGATGAGGTGTCACCTGATTCTCTGCGCGGCCAGTGCATTCGTGTTGGCTGCGTGTGGGACGGATAACTCAGCGGACGAAGCGCCTCTCACGGTTGAGGTGACTTCGTCTGCTGAGCCCACCACCGTCGCGGAACCTGCTGCGCAGTCGTCGAATGAAGCATCGACTGACGACGCAGGTGAGCCGGAACCCATCACGGTGGTCTCAGGCTCCGATGAAGACATCGATCGGGCTATCCGCGAAATGTGCGTCGCCTTCCTTGAAGTCTCCGAGTCTCCATCGGCCGGTCCGGCGGCGCTTATTTTGGAGCGGTTGGGCGATAATCCACCGCCAGGGGCCGCCGAAGAACTCGCAGACATCATCGAGAGTGATGGGTCAACAGGTGCGGCGTATGAAGCGACACCGACCCATATCGCGCCAATCTGTGGCCTCAACCCCGCTGACTTCACCCGCGCCGGATAGATCGCTGGAGAGGTGCCCCGTGGTGATCGCGTTGATCGACAATGCCGACTCCTTCACGGCCAACATCGCGCAATATCTCTACGAAGTCACCGGTGATCAGCCGCTCACCTTCCCCAACACGACTCGGTATGCGGATCTTCCGTTAGCTCAGATCGATGCCTTTGTGCTGTCGCCAGGGCCAGGCAGGCCCTCGCGAGGTGAGGACTTCGGGGTGTGCGCCGAAGTCATTGCCCGGGCGGAACGGCCAATCCTCGGGGTATGCCTGGGGCACCAGGGCATCAATGAAGCCTTTGGCGGCCGCACCACCCCGCGCCGCTGCCTCGTCACGGGGTTGTTGACGTGATTGAGCACAGCGGCGATGGCCTCTTTGCCGGGCTGCCCGCCAGCCTGCCGGTGGTCCGCTATCACTCGCTGATCAGCACCGATGTGCCTGAATCGCTGGAGGTGACGGCACGCACCGGCGATGGCATCGTGATGGCCCTGGCGCATCGAACGCTGCCGATCTGGGGAGTTCAGTTCCACCCCGAGTCGATTGCGAGCCAGGGCGGCCGGGAGCTGTTGGCTAACTTTGTCCGGCTGGCCGGGGTGGCGATTGAGCCGGTCTCGTCGACAACGTCTGAGCAACTGACGTCAGGGCCGCCAACACCAGAGCCACCAACACCAGGGCCGAGCACCGGAATCATCGAGTCATTCCTCGCGGTCGGTGGTCAGGCCTCCTGGGTGTTGCACGTGGAACAACTTATTGATCCGCCTGATCCGGCGACTGTCTTCCGGCAGCGCTATGCCAATGCTGATCAGGCCTTTGGCTTCCATCGGTGATGGGGGCGGTCGGCTCAACTGGGGTCGGCCTCGACTATGACTTACCCACCCAAACGCTCAATCTGCTGGGGCCAAGCGGGCAGCGAAGCATCCACGGTGATGTCTTTGACTTGCTCGCTGACCTTGTGACGGCCGTCCACGTGGATGCGCCCCCGGGGTGGGGCGAGCGATTCGCCGGTGGGCTGGTTGGCTATTTTGGCTATGAGCTCAAGGCGCTCGCAGACGGCGAAGACGCCCATGAGGCCGCCACCCCGATGCGCAATGGCTGTTTGCCACCGACTTTGTGGTTCTCGATCAGGACACTGGGCAGATCTTCAGTTGCCAACTAGTGCCAGCAGGCCAAGCGCGCGAGGTGCCACGACCCCCGCCAGAACAAGCCCCTGAGGCGTCGCCACCTAGCCAGCGCACCGCATACTCGCCGGGGTTGGTGGACGAAAACACCCTGGGTCTGCGCGATGACCGCGCCCACTATCTGGCCAAGATTGAGCAAGCACAGCGGCTGATCACCGATGGCGAGAGCTACGAGATCTGCCTGACCAACCTGGCCCGCCGAGGCTTCGCCGGCAGTGGTCTTGAGGCGTTCGAGCAGATGCGCGCGGTCAGCCCAGTGCCCTATGCGACCTACCTCAAACTCGGGGCATCGAAGTCTTGAGCGCTTCGCCCGAAACCTATCTGCGCATCCAGGCCGACGGCACGATCACCTCTCGGCCGATCAAGGGCACTCGCAAACGCGGGACCACGCCAGCACAGGACGCCCAGCAGCGTGATGACCTCGCCATCTCGATCAAAGACCGTGCCGAAAACCTGATGATCACCGACCTGGTGCGGCATGACCTCAATGGTGTTTGTGCGCCGGGCTCGGTGACAGTGCCGAGCATGTTTGCGATCGAGAGTTATCGCGCGGTGCATCAAATGGTCTCGACCGTGCAGGGCCAACTCGCTGCTAGCCCGTTGAGCGCTGTTCGGCGATGCTTCCCGCCAGGCTCGATGACCGGGGCGCCAAAGGTGCGAACGATGCAGATTCTTGATGAGTTAGAGGGCTCTCCCGCGGCATTTACAGCGGAGCTTTGGGGTGGATTGGTTTTAACGCAACGCTTGACCTCAGCGTGGTGATCCGCACGATTGTGCTGGTCGATGGAGTGGCCACCTGGGGTATCGGCGGCGCCATCACCGCACTGTCCGACACCGCTGATGAGTTCGATGAGACCTTAATCAAGGCCAGCCTGGCGGCGTGGGTCTTGCCAAAACCTGTTCAAGGGACATGGCGTGACTCACGGGGGTGCAGCGCATAATCTGGTCGCACCCTTCACGAAAGCAGGATCAATGCAGCCCTTGATCGACCGAGCCGACCACTGGGACTGGCTCAGCGCCGAGCGCGACCGACTGCTCGATTTTGGCCAGAACATTGTTGCCCCCGGCGGTGGGGCTTACTACCTGGACGAGGCCGGTCAGCCTGACCCAAGCAAAGGCATCCAGACCTATCTGACCTGTCGCGCGGTGCACGTCTATTCGCTCGGCTCGATGTTGGGCACTCAAGGTGCACGCGAAATCGCCGAGGGTGCGATGGCAGGTCTGACCGGACAACTGCATGACGATGAGCACGGGGTTGGTTCCCTGGTGTCGACCTGGATGGTCGACCACTCGAGGACGCAGCCAAGCAGTGCTACCAGCACGCGTTTGTCGTGTTGGCGGCTTCCAGCGCGACCGCGGCCGGGTTGCCGGGAGCTCGCGAGTTGTTGGACCGGGCTATCGGTGTGCTCACCGACAAGTTTTGGGACGAAGAAGACGCCATGTGCGTCGACCAATGGGACCGCACCTGGAGCACGCTGGACTCCTATCGTGGCGTGAACGGCAACATGCACGCCGTTGAAGCACTTCTCGCAGCCGCTGACGTGCTCGACTCGCACGAGATTCGCGAGCGGGCACACATGATCACCCGCAATGTCATCTCCTTTAGCGCCACCAACGAGTGGCGCATCCCCGAGCATTTCACTGCCGATTGGGAGCCTGACCTTGAGCTCAACCGGGATCACCCCGACGACCCGTTCAAGCCGTTCGGCGCGACCGTCGGTCACGGGTTTGAGTGGGCTCGGCTGATCCTGCACCTCGAAGCCGCGTTGACGGACGACCTGATCGAGAGCCTTTGAGTCAGCCACCGGGCTGTTTGCCCGCGCGATGATCGATGGCTGGGCGGTCGATGGCGCCGACGGCTTCGTCTACACCACCGACTGGGAGGTGCCCCGGTCGTGCATGACCGGATGCACTGGGTGGCTGCCGAGGCGATCGCGGCTGCGGCTGCGCTCTACAAGCGGACCGGGCGCGAGGCATACGTCGATTGGTATGAGCAGTGGTGGGGGTATGTCATCACCCACCTGATGGATCGCGAGAACGGCTCGTGGCATCACCAGTTGGACCGCAACAACGTCGTCACCAACACCGTGTGGCCAGGCAAACCGGATCTTTATCACGCCTACCAGGCCGCCTTGATCCCTGCTTTGCCGCTCGCCCCGGCGCTATCGATGGGTGTGAAGGCTGGCCTGTTAGCCGCGGCCGAGGATGGTCTGGCAGCGGAGTAGCCCGGCGCTGGCCTGCTTAGCAACGTCAGGGTCAAGGCCCTCATCAAGAGCCCGCTGATAGCCGTCAACGGCAAAATCGGGCCGGTTGATGCCCTCATGCCCGCGCGCTACCTCATATTCGCGCAGGGCTTGGGGGATGCCAGGCTGATTGATGACGGCGATTACTTGCTCGATGAACTCCCGGGGGTCTAACTCGTGGTGCTGCTCCCAGACTGCCTGCAAGTCTGTTTCCCAAGTCATCAGGCAACGCTAACTGGTGACGCTAACTGGATGCCGAGGACGCCTGGCGCATGTCTCCGAGCGCGTTGCACAATGAGGGATGACTTCTCCCTCTGACGCGCTCGCCATCTCCCATTGGTCCGACGGAAAGAGGTTCGCGGGCACGAGTGAACGCTGGGCCGAGGTCACTAATCCGGCCACGGGTCAGGTGCGCGGCCACGTCGCCTTGGCCACCGCGGCCGATTCTGCTCAGGTCATCGCGGCGGCGAAGAGGGCTGCTCCTGCCTGGGCCGCAACTTCGCTGGCGCGGCGCACCCAGTGATTTTTGCCTTTCGCGAACTCTTGAACAGCCGCAAGGCTGAATTGGCCGAGTTAATTACTGCTGAGCACGGCAAGGTCTTTTCGGACGCGATGGGAGAGATCGCGCGCGGACAAGAGGTCGTTGAGTTCGCGTGCGGCATGGGCCACTTGCTGAAGGGCGGTCACAGTTCCGAAGTTTCCACCGGAGTTGACGTGCACTCAAGGCGCGACCCATTGGGGTCGTGGGGTCATCAGTCCCTTTAACTTCCCGGCGATGGTGCCTATGTGGTTCTTTCCGGTGGCTATCGCCGCAGGCAACACCGTTGTTCTGAAACCCAGCGAAAAAGACCCATCTGCTGCCCTGTGGCTCGCTGAGTTGTGGCGCGAGGCCGGGTTGCCGGACGGTGTATTCAACGTGCTCAACGGTGACAAGGAGGCAGTCGATGCTCTCCTTACTTCCTCTGATGTCGCCTCCATTAGTTTCGTTGGCTCGACGCCCATTGCTCAGTATGTCTATGAACAAGCAAGCATGCACGGCAAGCGGGTTCAGTCGCTCGGTGGCGCGAAGAACCACATGATTGTGCTGCCCGACGCAGACCTCGATCTTGCCGCGGACTCCGCAGTCAATGCTGGCTATGGCAGCGCCGGAGAACGCTGCATGGCCATCAGTGTCCTCGTCGCAGTTGAACCGATTGCCGACGAACTGGTCGAGAAAATCAAGGAACGGACCCAAACCCTGTTGATTGGTGATGGCAGCGAAGAAGCAACAGCCAACGACGATGGCTCCCGAGAGGCCGACATGGGGCCATTGGTCACCCGAGCCCACCGCGATCGGGTGGCAAACCTGATTGCTTCAGGCGAAGCCGCTGGAGCGAGTGTCGTGATCGATGGTCGCGAGGTGAAGCCACGAGGCGCAACGAATGGCTATTGGTTGGGCCCCACTTTGTTTGACCACGTCGCCACCGACATGGAGATCTATACCGAGGAGATCTTCGGCCCGGTGCTTGCTGTGGTGCGAGTGAAGTCCTATGACGAGGCTGTTGCACTGATCAATGCCAATCAATACGGCAACGGCACTGCCATCTTTACCAACGATGGTGGTGCTGCCCGACGTTTCGAAAGCGACGTACAGGTCGGCATGATCGGTATCAACGTTCCAGTCCCAGTGCCGGTGGCTTACTACTCCTTCGGTGGTTGGAAGCGTTCGTTGTTTGGCGACACTCATGCGCACGGTGCCGAAGGGTGCATTTTTTCACCCGTGGCAAGGTAGTGACGTCTCGTTGGATCAATCCGGCAGCCCGCCCGACCGGCGGCCTGGAGTTGGGATTCCCGCGAAATACTTGAAACTATCACTCAGATGAGCCAGGAGCTGGTCCGCTCCTTGGACCGCGAGCACGTATTTTACTTGTGGTCAGCGCAGCGGCAGATCGAGCTCGGAAATGGCGGCCATCGTGGCTGGCTGTAAGAAGCGTGGGCTGTTACCGATCGATAACCTAGTCTGGTGACCCAGTTTGATGATATTCAGCGCCTGGTGCGTCTGGCCCGCCGCCGACTGGCTGACGTTGATATCGCACTTGCGGTGTCGACATCGGCGGCCAGCAAAGCACTGGCCGAGGTCGCGGAGGCCGTCGCCCAAGCTCAGATTTTGTTGGATGTTCCTGGTGATGGGCTTAAGAAGCCTGACGCCGTCGCGATTAATCAAACGGTGCTGGGCATTTCTCCTGCGCCCATTGGCTGGGTGGGGGTGATCCGTGACCCAGACGTGCCGCGCCCCGAGTTGTTGCTGGCGAGCACTTAGGTGAACTGATTGAGTCAGCCCGAGAGTCCTTGCGGCTCGACGTAGTGAGTATCGGCACGGAGCCGAGCCCAGAAGTTGATCTATGGGTGGAGACACAACCCGCCCTGAGCCATCACGTGCAATCGCCGACCGCGATCTGGCGCGGGGTGGCGAATGGGGGACCGCCAAGGTGAGTGCTGGCGACCAGTGGCAAAACCGATTTGCCGCGCTTACTGGCGAAGGGCATCCGGCGCCATCGCTACTCGTGGGCATCGGCTTTACTGAGACTCATGTCGTTGATGCTTATGCCGCGGCCCTGGTGTCGGCTCCGCCGCAGTGATTGGATCGCTCGCTCCTCAGTAGGCGTGCGCGTGTCCGTGCGTCGGCATACATTGGCAGGGTGAACGAACCGATCAGCGAAGATCACCTCACCGCTCGCGAGCATCAGAACCTCGAAGAACACCCTCCGACACGCCTTGATCTGACGCGCTTCTTGATGTCGTACAAATTTGGCATTGACGAGATTATGACCAAGGTCAATGTGCTGAAGGAGGAGTTTCAGTATGCGCACGACTACAGCCCGATCGAGCATGTCAGCTCCCGGCTAAAGTCGCCTAGTGCGATTGTTAAAAAAGCCCGCAACATCGGGGCGCCGATTACTATTGCTGGCATCCGGGCGAACATCTTCGATATCGCGGGCATAAGGATTACCTGCAGTTTTGTATCTGACACCTACTCCATGCGAGACATGCTGATTGCGCAACCCGATGTTGAGGTGGTGGTCGAGAAGGACTACATTGCCAACCCTAAGAGCAATGGGTACCGCAGTCTGCACCTCATATGCCGCGTTCCGGTTTTCATGTCGGACCGCGTGGAGTATGTGTATGTCGAGGTTCAAATCCGAACGGTGGCGATGGATTTTTGGGCCAGCCTTGAGCACAAGATCTACTACAAGTTCCAACACGACGTGCCGTTGCGCCTATTGGATGAGCTCAAGGAAGCAGCTGACACTGCACACCGACTCGACTTGTCGATGGAGGCAATGCACGACGAAGTGTTGGCCCTTGAGGCTAGTGCGGGGCCCGAAAGCGCCCAAGAGCAACGCGACGAAGAGGTGGCCTATATCGCCCAACTCTTTCGCTCTGGCGCCGCAAAGTCCTGAGTTTCCGGCACAGTTAGAGCCCTGACCGCTTGGCTTTATCGGCTGAGCGGTGGCACGCAGAACGGGTAGAGAACGGGCATACACCCACGATGGCGTGTGTAGAAAAGCGAGAGAACGTGCGCGAGACGCTGACAGACCGGAACGGTCGGTATGACGAGGTCATTGTCGATGTTGCAGGGCATGACTCCCGCGAACTGCGGACCACGATGCTGGCCGCGCACCAAATCATTGTCGTCTCACGCCCCAGCCAGCTCGACCTGGACACCCTGGAGCACATGAGCGAAGTCGTCGACCAAGCACGGGATCTCAACCCCGACCTTGAAGCACTAGGACTTCTGACTCAGGTGCCTACTAACCCGAGCGTGACCGAACGAGTCGATGGGGGAGCCTACCTAGCAGACTTTCCCACGCTGAAACCGTTGAGCAGCGTGATCTTTGAGCGAAAGGCCTACCGAGACGTCATCTGCGAAGGGCTCGGCGTCGTGGAATGGTCCAACCCCAAAGCCAAAGCCGAAATCGAAACTCTTGTAGCGGAAGTGGAGAAGTAAATGGTCAAAAGACGCACCCCACCAGTGCCCAATGTTGATCGCGCTGCAGCAGACGCATTCGCGGCCGGTGCCGACCCCCAACCGCAACAAATACCCCAGCCGGCTAGGTCGACCGTTGCCACGGATCCTGTGTCGACCGAGGCTCTGCCGAACTCGATGTTGCTGCGCTTCAAAGGGGAGAAAGTTGAAGCACAGCAAATCGCGGACCTCGCGATTCACCACGACCGCTCCAAGCAATACATCGCCCAGCAGGCACTCCAACGCGGACTAGCCGCGATGGCACAGGAAGCAAGGATCGGATCCGGAGACTAACAATGGGGGAGGCTACTGACTGTGACCGAAGCGCGCAGGGTATGACCGATCCCCAGTCAGAGCCCTCCCAGCCCAAAAGTGCTGCGGGATACAACGACGGCACAGCCCAGATATGCCCTGAAGGCTAACCAGCACTTCTTCACTGCCACGGTGATAATTGGAATTGGTTCGTGGGCAAAGTGGGTTGGCCTCGGGGGCCAAGCGTTTGGGAACGGCCCCCGAGGCTATTGCCTACCGCAGGTTGAATGCTCTCTGGCATTTACCGCAGCGGATCAGACCCGGGCTGTACCCGCCGATAGCAAACTTGCTACGGCAGTTGGGGCAGGTGACGGTGTAGCCGCCTAGTCTGCGCTTCATGTCGTGTTCCTCCAATGAGTCTTTGATGACCCTGTTACGGAACTGAACGAAGCCTCGTCGGTGAGCCCTGTTCTGACGGGGCGCAACATAGATGTACTCTCGAATTTCACCTGCCACAGTGAAAGTAAATACGAAAGCCGAATCGGCAATAGCCCGATTTCGGGCTATTCGTGTGTTCCTTATCGCATGATCGCACACAAGTACGGCGAGTTACATCCGTGTAACTACTACATGTAGAGGCTGGGGCCTCGGCAATTGCCTACATGTTGGGAAATGCCCGACTCTCATTCTAAGATGGGGGCTGCTTTTAGTCGCAATTGAGTCCCACTCATCACTCCTCGCAACCAGTTCCAAGGTGGCCTCGAGAGGGGTGGAGTTGCGGTCGCTCAAAGAGGTGTTAGACACGAACACTGCTAGTGGCCAACTGTTTTTCAGTATCGTCGCTAGCATCGCTGAGTTGAGGGTGGGCTCGGGGCGAAGGTGGTGGGGATACCCAATAGGCGCCCGATGCTGCCCACTTCTGGTAGTAATAACCTCCGAAGCTCTACTTACTAGTGGTGTTGTTCGAAAATCTTGTCCTGCTGGCTTTTGGACCTTTGGCCAGCGCAAGGTAGCGAGCCGACAACATAACAACCAAAGGTGCGAATGGTTAAGTAGATGACGATGGGCAAGCCCAGCAACTGGCCTGACGCCAGAAGCACCGATACGCCCTCCATCCCGGCCATGACCGGACGATCTGGACCCGGCGTTGACGCCGTCAGCAGCAAGGCTAGGGGCAGCGCCACCATCCCCTGAAACAAAGTGCAGTAGGCACCAACCTTCGGTCCCCAGTGCCTCCAAGCCGCTGAGCATGCAAACCATGTCGCGCCGCAGGCCGCGAGAAATCCCCACCCGTGACCGGTCGCCTCACCCAGCACATGCTGGTACTCCTCTATCCCCACTTGAGCGCCTCCACCCGTCTCGCCGATGAGATCTGATGGTAGCTATCACTTTGCGCCTCGACCGCAAGATTCGGCACTCCACGCCTCACACCGCGAATCGTCACCGATTGGGGATCCGCTTGCGGCGAATCATTTAATCGCTGAGGTAGCCGTAGTCGGCGACCGCCGCGGACACATTGCTCATCAGCCGCTCAATGTCAGACCCTCCATGCATGCTGTAGGTGTCCTGAGGAGGGCCTATGTCCGAGAAACAGTACCGCGACAAGATCGCGACCATCAAGAAGCAGCAGGGTACGGAGGAGAAGGCGATGGCCAAGCGCGCTCCGCGGCCGCCAAGCATCGTGCCGACGCGTCCAAGGAGCTCGCCAGGATCACCCCTCGGACGAGTGAGTCGATGGCCCGCACGTATCGACGCAACTCTGACAGTGCCGAGCGTAAAGCCATCGGGGAGGACACCAAGGTCGCCAAGGCTTCCACCAAGCTAGGGAATCTCGCGAGGGACTTGGCGACCGCTCAAACCAACCTCGACCGGGAGATGCAGGCGGCTATCCGACGCGACGAGACCAAGCGCAAAGCCGCCAGCAGGGCTGCTGACCAGGCAGACGCCCGGCGGCGCCAGTCTGAGAAAACCCATGCCCGCGAGGTGGCGCGCCTGTCGAGCCCCACCGTGCGCTACGTGCACGAGTTGCGGACGGTGCCGGCACCCAAGGCTGAGCAGTTGCGGGTGCTCTACCTCACCGCCAATCCCGAGCAGAACTTGCGCACCGACGCCGAGGTCCGTGGTGTCCAGGACCAGGTCCGCCGCGCCCTGCATCGGGATCTGATCACGATTGACTACCGCCCAGCAGCCACCGCAGATGACTTGATCGCCGGACTTAACGACCTGCGGCCCCACGTCGTGCACTTCTCTGGCCACGCCGGTGACGCTGCTCTACTGTTCGACAACGGCAGCGTGGAAGCCCCAGAGGGCCGGGACGTGCCATACGATCTTCTTGCCCGTGCTTTGGGCGCTACCGACGTCCCTCCGGTGCTGGTCGTGCTCAACGGTTGCGACACGCTTGCTGGTGCAGATGTGCTTCTTGAGTCGACCGCAGTGATCGTGGCAACGGCCTCCTCGATCAGCGATTTAGCAGCCTCCGTTTTCGCGGCGAAGTTTTACGCAGCCATCGCCGCGGCCCAGACCATCGGTGCCGCAGTGGACCAGGGAAGCGTCTCTGTCGACTTGGCCGGGCTCGATGAGGGCTGGAAACTTGACGTTCTGGCCCGCACCGACGTTGACACCGCCCAGCGCGTCCTCGTCCAGGTATCCGCCGCTGACTAGGGCTCGCCGATCGGATGAAGGTGCTCAGCCGCCGTTACGGGGATGCGACGCACTGACCATTCCCCACATCCGCATGTGGGCCATCTGCGAGTTCTGTTGAACCGTTCCCGTATGAGGATGCCCATATGATGATCCGTCGCTGGCACGATAGGGACCATGGGTTCGGAATTGAATGAGGGACCGTCTAGTAAGCGGGGAAACACCGGTGAGTGCCAGGTAGTCACTCGCCGATACAACCGGAATCTGCTGCTCCTGATGTGGGGACTTTGGGTTGTATCGAGTATTGCTCTCGCGTGGGGCTGGGCCACCCAGAGTGACGATGACCTCTCACTGCTGGGATATGGGTGGGCCGGCCTAGCTCTGCTTGGTGCCGTCGCCCTGCTCTTCTCAGCCCGCGAACGATTCGTCGTTGACGAGGTTGGTGTCCACCGGCGCGGAGCGCCGAGCAAAACCGACCCGATCACATGGGCGAAGATAGATCGGATCAGACGCGACTCTACTGACCAGAGAAAGAGTCGCTTGCGGTTCGAACTGAGTACCCTGATACCCAAGGCATCACCACCGCGCATCGACATCGATTGCACCGACGCTCAGTACCAGCAGATCCTCAAATGGCACCCTTAGCTGACAGTCTGAGGGCTAGGGGGATCGAGTGTCTCAGCGCCAGGGGTCGCGTCCCACAAGCCGATCGATGACCGGAACAGGCTGGTTTGCGGGACGAGGTTCAAGCGGTCCGTCCGGCCTCCTTCTTGTCGAGCACTGGTCAGTTGCGGGTGGCGTCGCGGGTGTGGTGCTGGCTCCGGCGGGGCAGGTGATCGCGGTCCCACCGCGACGGGCCGACGAGCGCTGCACGCTCAGGTGACCCTCGTCGGTGGCCGGTGGGAGATCTTGCTCCTGACGTGACGTGAGGTTATAGCGTGAAGAGCATGACCAGCACCGAACGCCGACAGTGGGGCATCGGCGACGTCGCCCGACGTACCGGCGTCACCGAGCGCACCCTGCGCTACTACGAGGAGCTCGGCCTCCTGGCTCCGGACCGCGACGCCGGCGGCCGCCGCCGATACGACGGCGATGCCCTCGACCGGCTCTACCGGGTCCGGCTGCTCCGCGAGCTGGGCACGCCTGTGGCCGACCTCGACCCCGATGCAGACGACCTGCTGGCGCTGACCCGCCGGTACCTGGCCGATCTCGACGCCCGGCTGGCCGACCTCGCCAGGGTGCGAGAACGGGTCCGGGCCGTCGAAGACCGACTCCTGGACGGTGACCGCCCCGGCGACGAGGCCCTGCTCGACCTGCTCTCGGGCCTGACGGCCGATGAGCCCGCGCTGACCCGGCGGATCACGCTGCTCGTGTACCGCGACATCGCGGCGGGGCACGCCTACCTCGTCGACGTCCTGGGTCTGGCCCCCGGGCCGATCGGCTACGACGGCGACCGGGCGGTACACGGCGAGGTCCACGCCGGCGACGGCGTCGTATGGCTGCACCGGGAGGCTCCCGAGCACCGGATGGTCTCGCCGCTGACCACCGGCACGGTCACCGCCTCGCTCGCCGTCCTCGTCGACGACGTCGACGCCCACCACGCCCGCGTGGCCGCGACCGGCGCCGCGATCGACTACGAGCCGACCGACATGCCCTACGGCGTCCGCGAGTACAGCGTGCGCGACACCGAGGGCCACCTCTGGTCGTTCCAGACACCGCTCACCGAGCTCGACGAACAGGAGACCCCATGACCCATCTGACTCCCTACATCTGCGTCGCCGACGCCCGAGCCGCCATCGAGTGGTACATCGCCGCGCTGGGCGCCGAGGTCACCTACGAGCCGATCGTCATGGACGACGGTCGGGTCGGCCACTGCGAGCTGGCGATCGGCGAGGCGCACTGGATGATGTCCGACGAGTTCGACTCGGCTGGGGTAGCCGCCCCGACCCGGCGCGCGGGTCGGCGGTGTCGCTGCACCTCACGGTCACCGACGTCGACGCGACCGCCGCGCGCGTTGTCGCGACCGGGACATCGATGGCGCGCGGCCCCGAGGACAGTCCGCCCGCCGGGCGGGTGGCTGTCTTCGTCGACCCGTTCGGTCACCGCTGGTTCCTGAACCAGCCAGCCGAGAACTGATTCAGAGCCGCGCAGCCAGGCGAGTCAGTCCCCGGTCCAGTGCGTCGAGACACACCCGTCTCCCAGAGACCACGAGCAAGGACGTTTAGGCCGACGGGTCGCGAGTCAGCAACGAGACATCGTCCTCCTGCGCTGGCTCCGCCGCCAACCGCGGCCGTGCGCAGCTCCGTGCCGTCCCGTGACCGATCCCCTGCGGGACGATTCGCTGGGCTTCGGATCCCTGCGGTCAGCGACCCTGAGTTAGCTCCGGTGGGCGTTCCCGCCTGGGACTGTGTGTGGAGTGCGCACGAGTGGATCTGCGAGAGTTCGGTGCAGAAGCGCTTTGAGGGTGGTCTTCGCAGCGGTCGGTTTCTGGATGGAGGGATGTGTCATGAGTGATCAGTCGACGTTGAGCGGGGTGCAGGTGCGCGGCGCGGGTATCGATGACTGGCGACAGATCCTGGGCCGTATCAAGGCTCGGTTCTGTACAGGCGATTTCGCCACCGGACTGGCGCTGGTGAACAAGATCGGTGATGCCGCAGCGTCTGCCGATCACCACCCGGACATCACCCTCACCTACACCGACGTGATCGTGTCGCTCTTCTCGCGCGACGTGGGAGGTATTACTGCTCGCGACGTCGATCTGGCTCGACGGATCAGCAGCTACGCCGCCGAGCTGGGGGTTTTGGCTGACGTGCCGGGTTTGACCCAGCTCGAGGTTGGCCTCGACACCGCTAGGGGAGAGCATCTCGCTCCGTTCTATGCGGCTCTTCTCGGCGCAGAGATCCAGCGTGGCGAACCGGTCGACCCCAGCGGACAGGTTCCCACGGTGTGGTGGCAGGACACCCAGGGGGTCGACGAGGCTTGGCGCTGCCCGAGCAGTCCTTCGAGCAGCGCTGGCACTTCGATGTCTGGGTCAGCCACGACGAGGGCGAGTCTCGCCTTCGCGCTGTCCTGGACGCCGGTGGACGCCTGGTCAGCGATGCAGGGGCACCTGGCTACTGGGTGGTCGAAGACGCCGACGGCAATCGCTCCTGCATCTGTACGTCCTCTGGACGCTGACGCCATTGCTCACGCGCCGACCCGAAACCCTTGAGCACGCCATCGCCACGACGGGATCGTCACGCTTGACCGGTGCAGGATGCTGACGCGGTCATGATTCGGGGCGGCCTGACCGCTTGTTGGTATCGAGTCCGGCGTCGCCGTACCGGTCGCGGCGCCTTGGCAGACCGACCGGGTTGGTCGTCGTATGGCGATCCCTCATCGGCGAGGACGGCATGCGGGAGGCAACCGATTTGGCGAGTGCCCTCACTCGTTCGATGTGCGTACGAGTTGGCCGCCTTTGCAGGTAGGCACCTCGGTGAAGCCGAGCTTGGCTGGAAGTGAAGATGGAACCAGAGCGCGGCTTCCCGGATCGAGCACAGCCACAGCCCCCTGTTGATCTACGTACCTGACTGACTCTCGCAAAAGAAACCGCGCGATGTTGTCGTCGTGCTTGCTCGGTTTGACGAACAACCTCCCGATCACCAACAAAGGTTGCGCCTGTCCGCCCAGCTGCGCGGCGAGGTCACGCACCTAAGCGACGTCCGGTGGCTCATAAATCTGCACGTGACCAACGACGTTCCTTGTGGGTGCAGCGCTCACCGGCGCTTGGTCGAACACCCACGAGACCTCGGCGTCCGTCTCCTGCAGCCAGTGCAGCGGCTCTAAACTCTCGACTGTATCGTCGAGTTCGCTGATGATTTCGCAAAGGCGCACTAGGTCTTGATTCCTGCGGTCACGAATCATGGCTGAGGACACTACCGGTCTAGGGCACCCAGTTCGACGGCGCAGAGCTGCCAGCCCCGGTGCGGGATACCCCATGACGACGGGTTCAGGCCTCGAAGATCGAGGCCTTGACTCGTCCATCGGCTGAACCGAGAGTTGGGTCATGACCGTCGACCGTTCCGATCTCACGTTGCCAGAAGCAGACCGCCGTGAACTCATTGGTTGGACGACCGATTGCGTGAGGCGCCTCTTGCCGATCTTTAAAAGCGCGGCACCAAGTGACACGCGCTTGCTGGAAGCACTTGAAGGTGCCGGTGCGTTTGCCCGACAAGAGTTGAGCGTCGGGCCCATGCGGAAGTTCGCGTTCGGTTGCCACGCCGCCGCCCGCGAGGTCGATGACTCGGCCGCCGAAGCCGTGGCTAGAGCATGCGGTCAAGCGGTCGCGGTCGCTCACATGGCTGGGCACAGCCGAGAAGTCGCACGGTATACGCGCAAGGCGCTGGGGGCCGACGCGAGATCTGAGCTTGATTGGCAGCGCGCCAATGTGCCTGCGCGTTTCACAACGTACGTCTATAGCGACGCCTAGGTCCATGGTCAGTACACCTAGGCCAGAAGCGTCCGCAGAGGGATCGCCGACCGGGAGGCCGTAACTGAAGAACCAGGGCGGGCTTCAGTTACTTTTGTTGCGCGGATGGTTCTTGGCAGCGCGTTCGTTCCCCCGCTTGTAGTTGCCGGTCTGTCTGGCCATCAGCTCTTGCGGGTCTACGCCTTCAACATCGGTGAGGAATCGCTTCGCGGCGGTGCCCCGCAGTGTCGTCGCGAGCCGTCCGTGGTGACTGATGAGGACGTCGTCTCCCACGACCCGGTAGGTGAAGCCGTGAGGTGTGACCATGGTCAGCAGTCTGGCACCCCAGCCGCCCTAATGCGCGGATTCCAGAGCCGGCGTCAGGAGGACGAGACCGGAAGGTGGAGCGACTCACCGCAAGGGGAACCCCAAACGACGAACGCGGACGTCAGGGGCTCGTTCTGCTTCGATGCGGAGCTCGTCGTCCCGTAGCACCTGTCCGGTGAAGATTCCCGCAGAGGTGCCTCAATCGGAGCAGCGCACCACGAGCAAGAGACCGCGTTGATCCATAACTCTGTGTTCGACGATGAGCAGGACGTCTAGCCCGTTGCTCGGTGACGGCCGTTTACGGAGCAGACTGGTCGTCTGGGGTAGGGGAGTGGGGGTTTGTGCTCGCCTGTTGGTCCGAAATATTGACTCCTAACTAAATCGGTCCGATACTCGCGGGAAGAGTATTTTCGGGTCACAGCATGGTCGATAGGCATGGTCAATAGGGGAGTGGGATGGTTGAATACGGATACGCCAGAGTGTCCACGGCGGATCCGTCGGTCGTTTGAACGCACCCAAATCGGTGGCACCACGACCACTAACTCGGTCCTGGGTGTCATGTCGTCCACTGACGCCACGGGTACCCGCAACTATGTGTCCGCGCTCCTGATGGGCGTGTTTTAGGTGAGGAACGAGCTAACGGGGACTGGCGGTACTACCTCACCGACTACCTCGGATCCGTCATCGGTGGCACCGACCAGAATGGGTCACGCACCGAGTCCTACGGGTACGGCGCCTACGGCGAGTACCAATACGGCACTGGTGGTGGCACCGACCTCATCCACTGGCGCTACACCGGCGCCTGGCTCGACGGTAACTCCGTCACCGGTAACGGGTTCTACAAAATGGGTCTGCGCTACTACGACGATCAAACCGGGCGGTGGGGCCAAACCGACCCGCTCGAGCGCGTCATCAACCCCACCCAACCCGCCGAAGCCCAACCGTATAACTACTCCGGCTGCAACCCCACCAACCAAACAGACCCCACCGGAGCAATATCGCAGGGTTGTGGACAAGGAATAAGCGGCGGGTTGACGGCCGGGATTGCTGTCGGATTGGTTTTGGTCCTTTTGCCGGTGCAGCGACAGCGGCGGTAGCCGGCCTGTACGGCTGTGGTGCCAATCTGATCCTGCAAGGATCGACTGGCTACTCTTTTCCTTAACAATTTGACGAGGAGAACGGTAATGATACGGGAGCATCCGAAATGGGGCATACTTTTGTTTCTCGTCGGCGGTTTGGCGCCGATTCTGCTGGCAGAATGGGATTTCCTCGGAGCAGCACTAAAAGCACTGTCGACATTATTTATGCTTGCCGGCGGCGTATGGTTACTGATTGGACATAGAGGTGTGTCGAGTGAAAAGATAGCTCGCGAAAAAAACAGGACGTTGACTGTATTCTTCATTCCGGCCTGTATCGTTTTTTCTCTCGGTATAGTTTCTATTACCTTAGGTGTGCTGACACTCAATGATGGCCGCGATAATTATGCTGGTGCTATTGGTTCGGCCTTGATCGTTTTAGCACTTGCCTACGCAGTGTACGGTGCGCCAACTCCAGAGTTCTCCTCTGGCGAATAGGCGGTAATGACGGAGAAGGATTTGCTTTGCACCACAAGCGCCCGCACGGAGAGGGGCCTTCTTCATGTAACGGTCCCCAAGCCTGTGTTGACGGCACTGGCGAGTCCTTCACCGCGTCGCGCAATACTCCAGCCGGGTGAGCATGCTGAATAGTCTGACTTCGTACATTACTGCTGTTGGGGGTTAGTTGTCTGTTTGGGCCCAGAGGCGGTGGGCTGCCCCCATAATTTAGGGCCAGTTGTTGTGTGAGTTGTCTTGTCGCCCGGTTCTCGGGCAGGAAGACTGGTCTCATCATGACGAAGAAGAACATCAAAAGACACACTCCGGAGCAGGTCGTGCGCAAGCTGGGGCTGGCTGATCGGATGCTGGGCGACGGCTCAGACGTCGCAGCGGTGTGCCGTGAGTTGGGGGTGGCGGAGCAAACGTATTACCGGTGGCGTAACCAGTACGGCGGCTTGAAAGCCGACGTACTGGTTACAACGACCGTAACCAGGCCACCAGCCTGGAACACCGGTACGGCCAGAACGCACAAACGGCTACCTATGACGGCACCTCCCAGTTTGAACGCACCCAAATCGGTGGCACCACGACCACTAACTCAGTCCTGGGTGTCATGTCGTCCACCGACACCACGGGCACCCGCAACTACGTCCGCGCCCCCGATGGGCGCGTCTTAGGTGAGGAACGAGCTAACGGGGACTGGCGGTACTACCTCACCGACCACCTCGGATCCGTCATCGGTGGCACCGACCAGAATGGGTCACGCACCGAGTCCTACGGGTACGGCGCCTACGGCGAGTACCAATACGGCACTGGTGGTGGCACCGACCTCATCCACTGGCGCTACACCGGCGCCTGGCTCGACGGTAACTCCGTCACCGGTAACGGGTTCTACAAAATGGGTCTGCGCTACTACGACGATCAAACCGGGCGGTGGGGCCAAACCGACCCGCTCGAGCGCGTCATCAACCCCACCCAACCCGCCGAAGCCCAACCGTATAACTACTCCGGCTGCAACCCCACCAACCAAACAGACCCCACCGGAGCAATATCGCAGGGTTGTGGACTCGCTATTGCTGGCGCTGGTCTCGTGGCATTTGGTTTTGGTTTAGGGTTAGCGGCTCTGATAGCAGCGCCGACGTTATCTGGAGCCCTTTTATGGCTAGGCATGGACGTGGCTTCAGTACCAGGCGCAGTCGACAAATTGAAAAGCGAATGCTGACCTGTTCAGGAAGTAGGAAACGTGGACGAATTTGATGCGGAGCCGGCGAAAGAGCCCGTGAACCATGGTCTCTTGTTATTGCGCATGGCGATCGGGGCCATTCCGATGCTCTATTTCTTGCAATCCGGACCAAAAGCGGTAGGAGTGATTGTAGCAATAGTCCTGGGGGTCGGCTATGTATCGGTGACTATTCACTGGGTTCTTTGGAAAACGGGTCGTGTCGGATAGTGCGACAGACATTCGGACTTGTTGACGCTAGGTCAGTTGGTTTGGCAGCGACTGGGTTCGGCACAATTTCCTGCGTTGTCTCTAACGGTGATATTTTTGAGAATAACTCCTACACCTACGACGCTAACCCAACAGGAGCGCGTGGGAGTACGGGACACGAGACACCGTGAACCAGTACACCGCGGAATACAACACTGCCGATCAAATGACGTCAATGACTGGCCCGCAAGGCACAACAGACTTCACTTATGACGAGGTGGGCAACATGACCGGTGACACTGCTGGGTCGGTGATCAGTTACAACGACCGTAACCAGGCCACCAGCCTGGAACACCGCTACGGCCAAAGCGCACAAACGGCTACCTATGACTGCAGCAGCCAGTTTGAACGCACCCAAATCGGTGGCACCACGACCACTAACTCGGTCCTGGGTGTCATGTCGTCCACTGACGCCACGGGCACCCGCAACTATGTCCGCGCCCCCGATGGGCGCGTCTTAGGTGAGGAACGAGCTAACGGGGACTGGCGGTACTACCTCACCGACCACCTCGGATCCGTCATCGGTGGCACCGACCAAACCGGGCAGCGCACCGAGTCCTACGGGTACGGCGCCTACGGCGAATACCAATACGGCACTGGTGGTGGCACCGACCTCATCCACTGGCGCTACACCGGCGCCTGGCTCGACGGTGACTCCGTCACCGGCAACGGGTTCTACAAAATCGGTCTGCGCTACTACGACGATCAAACCGGGCGGTGGGGCCAAACCGACCCCCTCGAGCGCGTCAGCAACCCCACCCAACCCGCCGAAGCCCAACCGTATAACTACTCCGGCTGCAACCCCACCAACCAAACCGACCCCACCGGAGCCTGTAGCGCCGAGGTCGCATCGGCAGGGTTTGCTCTCGACGCACTCGCGCTTGGTATGACAGGCATCTCCGCTTTTCTGGGCACCTCTACCGGTGCACTATTGAGCTTGGGCCTGACAACCCTGTCGGATGGGCAGCAGCCGCCGCAGGTTTCGCCGTAGCCGGACTCGCGATCACAGGGTATTGCCTTGCCACTGGCTACTAGAAAAGAGACTCTAGCCAGTCTGCTGTTCCTACTACTCGGCGTGGGAGGGCTCCTCGGAGCGATAATGAATGGCAGTCCGTGGTTCCTTGTGCCCTTGGGCGTAGGTATGTTCGTGCCCTTGGCGATTCAGTCTCGCGTCCGGCGACGGAGTACGGGGACTTGAGTGTCTATGTATCGCACCCCACGACCTAGCGCGGGGCCCAACACAACTCCCGTAAGAAGTCAGATTCCGAGACACATGATGTTAGTACGAGCGCTCGGCGTCTAAAATTTGTTCGGTTACGGTGAAACACATCAGTCCTTCTGACTAGTTCGATCGTTAGGTGACGTCAATGACCGGCCCGCAAGGCACAACAGACTTCACTTATGACGAGGTGGGCAACATGACCGGTGACACTGCTGGGTCGGTGATCAGTTACAACGACCGTAACCAGGCCACGAGCCTGGAACACCGCTACGGCCAAAGCGCACAAACGGCTACCTATGACTGCAGCAGCCAGTTTGAACGCACCCAAATCGGTGGCACCACGACCACTAACTCGGTCCTGGGTGTCATGTCGTCCACTGACGCCACGGGCACCCGCAACTATGTCCGCGCCCCTGATGGGCGTGTTTTAGGTGAGGAACGAGCTAACGGGGACTGGCGGTACTACCTCACCGACCACCCCGGATCCGTCATCGGTGGCACCGACCAAACCGGGCAGCGCACCGAGTCCTACGGGTACGGCGCCTACGGCGAGTACCAATACGGCACTGGTGGTGGCACCGACCTCATCCACTGGCGCTACACCGGCGCCTGGCTCGACGGTAACTCCGTCACCGGTAACGGGTTCTACAAAATCGGTCTGCGCTACTACGACGATCAAACCGGGCGGTGGGGCCAAACCGACCCGCTCGAGCGCGTCATCAACCCCACCCAACCCGCCGAAGCCCAACCGTATAACTACTCCGGCTGCAACCCCACCAACCAAACCGACCCCACCGGCGCCATGTCGTGTGTCGGGGCATGGGGGTCAATGGGTCTATCGGTAGTAGGTTTGGGAGTTTCGTGGTTCGGTGCAGCCACTACCGCTTGGACGGGAGTTGGCCTGGCTGTAGGAGTGGCGGGTCACTACGCCGCCTTAGGAGCAATCGCATACTCAGCTAATGGAATTTCGGAAAGTTGCTGAAACGGAGAGAGAGGTGCTTCAAATATGTCCAGAGAAAGTTTGTCAAAAGGCGCTACAGTAGTCTCGCTTGCCTTACCAGCAATAGTCTTTTTCTACTTTGCTTTTAACGGCAAAAACAATGCTGGCAGAGTAGGGGCTGCCCTTTTGGGAATAACGTGTCTAGGGTTCTTATTCTTGGCCGTTAGGAATTTAAAGTCTTCCGAATAGAATAGCAATTGTCCGTGCATTGGTGACTGGGAACTGCTTGGTCTTGGCCGACGAGTCCACCGGAGCGCTTAGTTGTGGAGTGAGCCTGTTGGGCGCGGGGGTGAGCGGTTTCACGCTCGAAGTTGCCATTCTTGGGGCAGGTGCGACCATTGCTTCCGGTGGTACGTTGGCACTCGGAGCAGCCGCCGTGATCGGAGCCAGTTATGTGGGATTTGTGATCTCGGGCGCAAGTGCCGTGGAGGCCTGCTAACGGTGCTTCCGCGTAGGACAGCCCTGCTCCTTGTAGCCCTTTTCTTAATGCAGATAGTTTTCGCGGCCATCTTCTTCTGGCAAGAAAGGCGGACTGAGTATCTAGTGTGGATGATAGTAGCCATCGGGGGTTGTCTGGCGGCGGCGATGATGGTTGCGCGCCAGAGAGACTAAAAAGCCTGTGTCGTTTAACTAAAGGTTGATGAGACAGTCGGCCGCCTCCGGCCGGACGTGAGTTGACGTGCTCGTGATGACTCGCTCCGGTGTCTCATGAAGTTGCCTCAACACGAAGTGACTCGGTTCTTCCCCTTCTAGGGTTTTATGAGGCACTATAGGCCGATGAGGCTTTGGGGTACACGCGAGTCAGCACCGCCGCCCAGGACGCGCAACTGCAACTCGATGCTCTAGCTGGCGTAGGAGTGGAACCCCGTGACGTGTTCTGCGATGTGACGTCGGGCAGCAAAAGCGCGGCGCAACGCCCCGGAATGCGCCGCCTCCTGGATTACGCCACTGAGGGCGACACAGTCGTCGTTTGGCGAGTCGACCGGCTCGGCAGGTCTTTGATCGATGTGTTGAACACCGTGAACCTCCTCCGTGAGTCCGGCATCGAGCTTCGTTCCGTGCAGGACGGCATCGACCCCGCCACGACGAGTGGTCGGCTGATGTTAAACATGCTGGCGACGTTGGCCGAGTACGAGCGAGAGTTGATCACTGAACGGGTCAACGCGGGCATTGCCGCTGCCCGAGCCACGGGGACTGTCTTCGGCCGGCCCCCTGTTGATCCAGGCATGATCGCCCAGAAACTCGACATCGTTAACGATGCTCGCGCTAAAGGTCGCTCCGCTGAAGACGCCGCGAAACTCGTGGGCTGGTCTCGGGCCACGTTCTACCGTCACCAACACAACACCGAAACCCAAGCCGCCGCGACGCCGCACGAGCGGTCAGCGCACTAGCGATCCCCGGTGTTCCTTTAGGGTCTAGACCCGTGTACGGGTTTCTGGGGTCTACCCCAGAACAACACAATCCAGATGTGTGCATCTAGGGACCTTCCTAAACGCACACTGCTCATGCTCGGTCAGCAATCAGATCGTCTTCTCAGCCGACGTCCTCCAGAACAGGGTCTAGGCCCCAGATGCACGTTACCCAGGGTGGTCGGGCATTTCGTAACAGATCCGGGGGGCGGGTGTACCCCAGAAGCACAGGTCTACATGGGTGCACGTAAGAATTCTTTTGGACACAGATCGCACGATCGTCTTCGTCCAAACGCCAACGTTTTAGCGACAACTGCCACCGAATCTTCCATTCCGACATGCGCTTGATCCCAGCGGGTTCTAGCAGCGGATGGGGCAGGTCCTCTTATGCCGTTGTGCCTGTAGTTTCGCAAACGTCACCCTCGCTGAAGGAGTTAGTTGTGGCCAATTCACAGGAGGTCCGCCTGCCTGCCGTGATCACCGAGCGGCTCCTCGAGATCCCGGACTACCAACGTCCCTACGCTTGGCGGGAAAAACAGCTCTCCGACCTTTGGGAAGACCTCGACCTCCTCGGCCCGCATAAGAGTCACTATGCGGGGACGTTGGTGCTGCGCGACATCTCGGTCAACAATGCGCCGAGGACGTCTATGGCCGACGACGGAACCAACTGGAGACACTGTGAGGTCGTCGACGGGCAGCAGCGCCTCACCACATGCCTCCTGCTACTCGACCGCATCCGACGCCGACTGGACATCCTGGCTAAGGCTGGCGTCGAGCACGCTGCAGCCATGTCCACGATGCTCCACGGCAAGTACGGCATGGTCAGTATTGACAACGCCATGCGCCCTCGTCTGCGGTTGGGGGCTGGTCTGAATAACTACTGGGTCAACACCTCGCTCGGCACGGGCCACCACGTGGGACCAGCGCTCATTTCCGGTGAGGAGCGGCTGCGTGACGCCGCGGCCTTCTTTGACGCTCGTCTCGCCACCCTGGTGACATCGGAACCGAACGACGAGTTCCTCCGCCTCAAAGACTTGCAGAGTCGGGTGACCGCGGGTCTGGGGTTTCTGGTCTATGAGGTGCAGTCCCTAGCCGAGGTTGGCGTCATCTTTGAGACGTTGAACGAACGTGGCCGCGGCCTTAGTGATCTGGAGAAGACTAAGAATTATCTGCTTTATCTGGCCCGCACCATGAGCGATGGCAGAGCCGAACAGCTTGCCGAACTCATTAACGATGCTTGGGCCGAGATATTCACCAACATCGCGGGGCAAGCACGTGACGCTGACGATCAACTGCTGCGTGCGCACTGGTTGGCGACCCAGAACCCGGACCGACGGGGTGGAAGCAGATCGCCTCGGTAAAGGTAGCATTCGACCGCAGTAACTACATTTCCGGAGCGACCCGGCTTGTGCCCCGTGAGAAGGCAGCCCAGGATCAGGACGAGGCATGGAACCGGCTCTCGGCCGACCTCAAGTCTTACGTCACTGGCCTACGCAAGTGCTCTTTCTTTCTCAAGGAGATGTTCGATGGAACGGCTAACCTCGACAACTTCACTTCCCACCAAGACGAAGCACGGCATGCTAGTGCAGCACTCCAACGATCAGGTGTCGTAGCGCCATATCGACCACTGTTGTTTGCCGCCAGACTGAGGCACCCGAATGACGGTGAGTTCTACGCCCAACTCGTCGCCCTGTGCGAGAAATACTCGGCTCGCGTCTTTGTCATCCGACAGCGCCGCCTGAACGCGGGGGAGGCTCGATTGCTGCGACTTGCGCACGACCTTTACTCCACTCCTGAAGGCGAAGATAAACGAGAGTGTATCCTACGTGAGGTCGCCGCGGTTATTTGGCGCTACGCATCAGACAATGAGGTCACAGCAACCCTTGAGTCAATGGATGAGAACTGGTACGCGCGAAGGGGTCACAAGTACTTCTTGTACGAATACGAACTCAGCATTCGTCAGCATGATCAGGAATTACCCCCGCTGTCGCGCTTCACTACTGGCGCAGGTGAGCAGCGGACAACGGAGCACATTCTGCCGCGGCACCCAGCACCCGAGGATAAGTGCTGGTGGGACCATTTCACGGAGGAGCAGCACGCTGCCCTGGTGAACTCACTGGGCAACCTAGTCCTTACCTATGACAACTCCGCATACGGCCGAAAGTGCTTTACTGATAAGCGTGGCCAGGCCGCCGGTCCTGGCGTCGACGTCAAGAAGTGCTATGCCCAGGCCGAGCTGAGGCAAGAGCAAAGACTCGCCCACCACGACCAGTGGACGCCTGAAGTGATCAACAAACGCCAGCTTGTCTTCGCGTCTTGGGCACTGGAACGGTGGTCTATCGAATCTCCGTCTGTAGCTGAGCTTACCGAGGACGTGGAAATAGAGGCCGAGGACGACAGTGCGGTGGACCTTGACCAGAACGACCTGGGAGACCCGTGACGCCGATCCTCACTCGTTGACCAGGCTGGGGTTCTAAGACGATCTTCTGTAAGACACGTAGTCGAGACAATCTGACGGGTTGATCCGGGCGCTACACACAGACCGACTCGCAGAGGTCTAACTTTCTTACCAATGTGTAGGTAAATAAGATAAGGATCTCAACCTGGCCACGGTCAGGAGAACAGGCCGGACTGTCTAGCCACTGGCCAGATGTTTGGGCACCTGCTCAAGCGCTGACGTAATGAATGCCCGAGAACTGTTGCCGCCAGGCGGTGACTCGGGCGGCTGTCTCACTGGGGTTGGTGTCGTCAGCGAGGCCGTCTGCGATCAAATCCGCTAATTCAGCCATGTGCTCGGTCTTCATGCCGAGGCGGACGATCTCCGAGGTGCCAAACCGTAGCCCGTTCATGTCGCCGTTAACGGGATCGATCGGCAATCCAATACCGCAGGTCAAGATGCCAGCGAGGCGCAATTGCTTCGCGGCGGCTTGACCACCACCCCAGCGGGCCGCCTCGAGAGCAAACTGGTGGGAGATTGTCGGCACGCCGTTGGCCGTATAGGCCGGTAAGCCACGCTCCTGCAACTCATGAGCCAGGGCTGCGGCGGTGCTGACCATCATGTCCGCATACGCCGCGCCGTGGGTTTGCCAATCGAGCATGGTGACCGCCAACGCGGCCGATTTGGCTGCGTCGAAGTTGGCGGTCAGGCCAGGGAAGGCGATGGCTTCGAGGCGTTGAGCGATGTCGGCATCGTTGGTGACGATCAATCCACCGGCCGGCCCGCCGAGGCTCTTGTAGGTGCTCATCGTCATCAAGTGCGCGCCCTGATCCAGCGGGTTTGGCCAAGCGCCGCCGGCGATCATCCCGCAGAGATGAGCGGCATCAAACAGCACTGTGGCCCCGACCTCGTCAGCGATCTCGCGCACAGCGGCAACCGGATGATGCTGCAGGTTAAGACTGGAGCCGATGGTGATCATCGCTGGCTTGGCCTCGTGGGCCAGGGTGCGCAGCGCGTCGATGCCGACCGTGTAGCCATCGGCATTGACAGGAGCGTCGATGGTATTGAGGCGGAACATCCCTGCTGAGCCGCCTGCGTGGTGGGTGACATGGCCACCGATGCTGGCCGGGGGCGCGATAATCGTGTCGCCGGGCTCAGCATTAGCCATGAACGCATACAGATTGGCTATGGCACCGGAAGGCACTCTGATCTCGGCGTATCTGGCGTTGAAGACCCGGGCGGCCCTCTCAGCAGCGATGACCTCGATCTCTTCGATCGCCTCCAAGCCCATCTCGTACTTATCGCCGGGATAGCCCAGGGATGGTCTGGAGCCGAGGCCGGCGCTCAGCATGGCTTCGGCGCGTGGGTTCATCACATTGGTGGCCGGGTTGAGATTGATGCAGTCGCGATCGTGAATGTTGTGGTTTTCCGCGATTAGCGCATCGATAGTGGCGTTAACGGTTGAAGCCTCAGCGGTGGCTACGCGGGCTGAGATCTCATCGATCCGCGTTTGCACGATCGGTGGCAGCCAGGGACGGGAGCTCAGAGCAGGGTGGTGGTCACCGGATCAGTCTGTCTTGTTGGGTTGGCGAGCGCCAGAGCGCCGCGGAGGACTCCAGGTCGAGCAAAAAGTTCTTAGCGGCAATCCCGCCCCGGTAGTTGCCCCGGGTGCCATCGGCCCTAGTCACTCGGTGACAGGGCACCACGATCGGCAATGGGTTGGTCGCACAGGCTGTCCCGACGGCGCGCACCGCCCGCGGGCTACTGGTGGCGGCCGCGACCTGCGCATACGACTGAGTAGTGCCATAGCCGATCTGCTGCAGTTGATGCAGAGCCTCGCGTCGATAGCCTGCAGACAACTGCCAATCCAGAGGTATGTCGAAAGTCGCGCCATCGCCAGCGAAGTAGCGATCCATCTGGCTGGCGGCTGTGTCCAACCGGCGCGGAGCCATCAGCACTCGCGGGCTGACCTGGTCGGCCAGTTGCTGCAGGACGCCTTCGAGGCCCTCGATCGCGAAAGCCACTCGGACCAGCCCAGCATCAGTGGCCGCTAGGAGCACCTGGCCGATTGGGGTGTCGATGCTTCGGTAGGCCACGTCGAGCAGATGTTGTTGCTCCGCGGTCGCCCGAAGTTGGTTGTTGAGTGCGGCCAGGGTCGCTTTATCGCTCATGACAAGTCCTCCCAAGGTGTGTTTTGCGCAGGGCAGCGACGCCATCGGCGGAGGCTCGGCGCGCTGCTGCCTCGGAGCCGCCCAGCAACTCGGCGACTTCGCGATGAGCCAAGCCGCCAAGGTGGTGATAAGCCACCGCGAGCCGTTGCTTGTTGGGCAGATCGCGCATCGCTGCGTAGAGGTCATCGTGTCCGTGGGCGACGTCCGCATCGGCGGGTGCCCCGGCACCATTCCGATCAGCCGTTTCGCCAGGGTCGTCAACCGGTAGTGGTTGACGGTTGCGCCGGCGCACGAGGTCGATGGATCGTCGATGAGCGATGGTGACCAACCAGGCTTCAGCGTTGGCATCTGCAGGCAACTGCGGATAGGCGCGGAGCGCCGAGATGAACGTCTCTGACCAAGCATCTTCGGCGTCGTCGAAGCCCGCGACGGAACGGCATACTCGCAGCACTTTGGCGCCGTGATCTTGCACGAGCACCTCGAATGGCTTCACGCGGGGCCAGCCCGCAACAGCTCATCGAAACGGGGCGTCACCATAGGCGCATGGCTTTGTCTGCGACGGGCGTTTCCAACTCCAACAAGAAGCGTTTGCGATCGAGGCCGCCCGCATACCCGGTGAGTGCCCCGCTAGCGCCGATGACCCGGTGGCACGGCACGATGATGCTGATCGGATTGCGGCCATTAGCTGAGCCGACCGCTTGGGCCGCCCTGGGGTCGCCGAGTGCGTTGGCGATCGCGCCATACGTGGTGGTCTGGCCAAACGGGATTTTGACCAACTCGGCCCACACCCGCTGCTGAAACTCTTGGCCCTTAGGCGCGAGAGTCAGATCAAACTCGGTGCGCTCACCAGCAAAATACTCGGACAGTTGAGTGCGGGCATCGGCGAGGTGTTCGTCATCACGTGGCCCCAGGACGTCCATTTCGGGCTCACGCAGATGCCTTGGGAAGTACACGCCGTTTAGCCCAGCCTCGTCGCCAACCAGCGTCAGATCGCCCACGGGGGAGGGCATCACACTGTGCACCTGGGTCATCGCGAGTGTGTCCATATCTAGTAGACGCGCCGGAGGACGCCGACGTGAGGTTAGTCTGCCAACTTTTTCACCTCGGTGCGGGGATGCTGCCGTGAGCGCTCCTCGACAGCACTCTGGCCGAGGAGCCGACCCCGGCGAAAACGCCACTAACGGACCCGGCTAGATTTTGATTATGACTTTTCCATTGAGCCGTGCCCTGTCCGCCGCCACTGCCGCCTACGCAGTCTTTGCCCTGGTAAAGCCACGCCACCTCGGCGATGCGCTGAAGGCGCCGGAGGGGCAGAAGCCCGCGGTCGACCTTGTCGCTTACACCTACGCAGCCCGCGACATCCCGGTGTCAGCAGTTGGCATGTTTGCTAGCTCGCCGACTTTGGTGACGGCGTCGATGGTCATGCGTATTTTTACTGACTTCGCCGACGCGACCGTTTTGGGTAGTAACACGAAAGACCCCGAGGCCCGCAAGAACGCATTGATGATCACGACAGGCTGGGGTGTCCTTAACACCGCCGCGCTGTTGATCGACCGTCGCTCGCTGAAGAAGTAGTCCAAGGGCCGCTCACGGAAGACCTGTTTGGCGAATGGTGATGTTGAGCCGGCCGCTAAGTCCTAAAGCAGGGTCGGCGGTGCCAGGCCGTGTCATCGGGACGCCGTGAAAAGCCATGCGCGACGGACCGCCAAAGACCAGCAGGTCACCCGAAGCTAACTCGATGTCCTGCCAGGGTTTGTTTTTCGTCTCGATGTTGCCAAGCCGGAAAACGGCGGTGTCGCCGAGGCTGAGGGACACGATCGGCGCTTGGCAGGTCTCGTCTTTATCTTGGTGAAGGCCCATTTTGGCGGCGTGGTCATAGAAGTTAACCAGCGCCATGTCTGGGCTAAAAGACTCGGTCATGGGGTTCCCGTGCTCGTCAAAACGCAGGTGCTCAGTCATCGCACTGACGTCGTGAATCGCAGTTGCGGCCAACGAAGTGAGCGCCTCGGGCATCTGGGGCACGACGACGCCAGCACTGCTCTCGCGCCGATAACCCTCGGATGTCCACCGGATACCCAGCCACACTGTCTGCACCGACATCGGTCGACCGCCGGGGGTCTGCCCGGGTCGCATCGGCACTGGTCCGCGCGCCCAACCGCGGCATCGTTGCACCAACTCGATTTGCTGAGACAGAGTCAGCCACCCGGGGATGTGTACTGCCCCGGTGCTACTTCGCGCGGTTGCGCCCCAAACAATGTGCTCACTTGCCCATCATGACCTGCGCCACCGACATACCCGGGGCATGTGCTTGAGACGGGTTCCACGGTCCGCCCTAGTGACACAATCACTACATGCCTGCAGCAGCGCCTCCATCAGTGATCCCCAGCATCCCGTCCGGCAGCGTTGGCTGGATTAACGCCGAGCAAATGCTCGAGATCGACCGCATCATGATCGAGGATCTACATATTCTGCTGATCCAGATGATGGAAAATGCCGGTAGCAACCTGGCCCGGGTGGCCATTCAGACCGCATCCCCAGCAACTGCTGTCGTGTACGCGGGCAGTTGCGGCAATGGTGGTGGCGGCCTGGTCTGTGCTCGTCACCTGCACAATGCCGGTGTCGCGGTTGAGGTTGTCTTGAGTGTCGACCCGCAGACGATGACGGAGGTCCCGGCTCAGCAGCTCGACATTGTTCGCCCCATGGGCATCCCGGTATTCGACTGGCTCGATTGTCAGCCTGGACGCACCGACTGGCTTGAACACCACAACAGGCAGGGCTGATGGCCCGGTCGTCAACGCCGACGCAACGATGACCCTGTGCTTGCCGAAGGTTGGCCTGCGCGGGTCGCCGCACATTGGGGACCTGTATCTGGCCGATATCTCCGTGCCAGCCTCGGTCACCGAAGAGATCAGCGGCGTCACCGCACCACCGTTCGGCCTCGGACGAGTCCTTAAACTCGCCTGACGCTTGCCCGGTATCGCTATATGGCGTTATCATCGTTATATGGCGATAGGTACTGAGCAGATGGCGCAGGTGTTTGCGGCACTCGGGGAGCCCTCACGGCTCGAGATTGTGCGACACCTTTTCACCGGTGAGCACCGGGTCACGGAGCTGACCGATCACTTAGGGTTGGCGCAGTCCACGGTCTCAAAACACCTGGTGGTGCTGCGTGAGTGCGGCATAGTCGATGTCCGCACCGAGGGCCGCTCGTCGATGTATTGCCTTCCTGACCCCGACGCGACGGCCCGAGTGTTGGATGCTGCCAGCGCGTGGATCGAGGCCGGGCATGAGCCACGATCACGACCACCCCCGAGTGTTGCCGACGCAGGCAAGCACTGGCGCAAGCTAGCGGTCGTCCTGGCCATCACTGCCACGGTCATGGTGGTGGAGGTCATCGGCGCCATCATCTCTGGCAGTGTCGCGCTGCTGGCCGATGCCGCCCACATGTTGACCGATGTCGCTGGGCTGTCATTAGCGCTGGTGGCTGCCTTGCTGTCTCGCCGACCGGTCAGCGATCAGCGCACTTGGGGGTTCCGCCGAGCAGAAGTCGTCGCTGCTGCGGCCCAGGCGGCAGTCTTGCTCGCGGTCGGCACCTATGTGCTCTACGAGGGCATCAGCCGACTCTTCAACCCGGAGCCGGTCGCTTCGGGAGCCATGGTCATCTTCGGTGTCATTGGCCTGCTCGGCAATGCCATTGGTATCGCGATTTTGACTGGCTCGCGCGGAGACAATCTCAACACTCGAGCGGCGTTCCTTGAGGTCATCAATGACGCTCTAGGGTCGGTGGCCGTGCTGGTCGCAGCCGGGTTTATCTATTGGTCCGACTTCTTGCGGGCGGACGCGATTGCCTCAATCTTGATCGGCGTGTTGATCATCCCGCGCACCCTGCGACTGCTGCGCGACAGCATTGACGTCCTGTTGGAGTCGACGCCCCGCGGGTTGGATCTCGGCGATGTGCGCGCTCGGATGATGGACGTCGACCACGTCCACGCCGTCCACGACTTGCACGCCACGCAGGTCGCGACTGGCCTGCCAGTTTTGACTGCTCACGTAGTCGTTGGCGAAGAATGCTTCCATGACGGGCACCTCAAGAGCATGCTCGATGAACTGCAAAACGCGATGGAGTCAGAGTTTGATGTTGAGCACTCCACGATTCAATTCGAGTGCTACCAGCATGCTGAGCATGAGACGGGCGCGCACCCCTAGATGTGTCTGAGTGCTGATTAGCCGCGCGGTGAGTACATGATGACCGCGACGCCGACCAGGCAAATCATCGCTCCGATCACATCAAAGCGGTCGGGGCGAAAGCCGTCCAGGGCCATCCCCCAGGCGAGCGAGCCAACAATAAAAATGCCACCGTATGCGGCAAGCAAGCGCCCAAAGGACGCTTCAGCCTGCAGGGTCACCAGCAAGCCATAGAGCCCGAGCGCCACAATGCCGCCACCGACCCAGAGCAACCCTCGGTGCTCACGAATCCCCTGCCAGACCAGCCATGCTCCGCCGATTTCAGCCAGCGCGGCAAAGCCAAAGAGCACCAATGAGCGAACAATGGCGCCTAGCTCAGGCATCTCAAGCTCTCAGTTCACTGTTGCTGATAGGCAAAACGGCGGAAAGCGCTGGCGGCATCATTGGTGAGGTGACCGCCGTGGCCGAAGTAGGCCGCCCGGAAATCGCGCTTGGCCAACTGCACGATCGACTGCTTGACCTGCTCAGACTTTGGGTTCATTAGCCCGGGATAGACCTCGCCAGAGCGGTTGACCATCGCCGCATCACCGGCGAAGAGCAGCCCACCGGCGCGATCCAGCAAATAACTGACGTGCCCAGGCGTGTGCCCAGGGGTGCTGATAACAGCCCAATCTTCGGGCAGACCTGCTGTGCCGTCGGCCACCAACTCGGTCGCGACCGAAAACCCCTCGGCTTTTGGCAAGAATCTAAATGCTCCACCTAGCGGGCCGAGCGCATCCTTCAACGGTGGCGGGGTGACGGGCTCCAGTCCGTGTGGCACTCGTGCATCGCGTGCCGACATCGTGACCGGAGCTTGGCTATGGTCTTTGACCGCTCGTGCGCTGCCAGTGTGATCCGGGTGTGCGTGAGTGATCAAGACGGCCTTCAGGTCAGACCAGGTCCGGCCCATCTTTTGAGGCCAGACTCAATGACACCGACCTTGCCGGGCACGCCGGTGTCGACCAGCGTTACTCCTTCGTCGCCATCAATTAGGTAGGCGCTGGCGCCAATCGGCAACTGAATAATGCCGCGGGCTACGTACCGCATACAGAGTCCTTGCTGTGCGTGGTTTGCGGGTAGGCCAAGTGCCTGTGGTCAGGCCTCTTTGTCACCCATATTGTCGGTGTTCATCCACATCAACTCCCAGACGTGGCCGTCGAGGTCGGCGTAGGAGCGTGAGTACATGAAGTCGTTGTCGTCGGTGCGCACGTCCTTGCCGCCAGCGGCCACGGCCTTGTCGACCAAGTCGTCGACGCCTTCGCGGGTGGAGACCCGGAGAGCCAAGAGGTGCTGAGTGTCCGCCTTGGCGTCCCCCACCGGCCGGTCAGCGAACGAAGCAAAAAGTCGCGCTGCAGCAGCATGGCGAAGGTCGAGTCGTTGAGCTCAAGGCATAGCGCATTTTCGTCGCAGAAGTCTTCGTCGAAGGTGTAGCCCAATGAGGTGAAAAACTCACGGCTGACATCGACATTTGCAATCGGCAGGTTCACGAACATCGTCTGGTGCATAACTGTCATCCATCCTCGTTGAAGTTCCCCTCATCCTAGGGGCCACCCACGACATACCGGGTGTATCAAACCCCACCTACGGGCCCCCACCCATGCGGGTGTGCCCCCTTTGATGTCTAGTGCTTAGCATGAAGCCGCGGCCAGGACGGCGTCCGCCCGCCTGCCACGGCTTTGTCAAAAACTCCTACTCGACATGGTTCCTGATCTCTACTGACCAGGACTACTTGCGCCAGCGAATCCAACCCACTCACATCATCCGGAGGACACCGTGGACTATCCCCAGCAACTACCACCCCAAGAACAGCAATGGCCCGGGTCAACCACCAAGATGGACCCACCCGCCGATCATGGGGAAGCCAGTTATGTCGGTCGGGAGCGGCTGACCGGGCTCCGAGCGTTGATTACCGGGGTGATTCGGGAATCGGGCGCGCCATCGCGATTGCCTTTGTCAAAGAGGGCGCGTCCGTGGCGATCTCATTCCTGCCACAAGAAGGCGACGACGCTGATCTCACCAGACAAGCGATCGAAGACCTCGGCGGCACGTGTGTGATGTTGCCTACCGACCAACGCACCGAAGCAGCGAACGTGCAGTTGGCCGAACAGGCCGTGGAACAACTCGGCGGCATCGATGTCCTCATCAACAACGCTGGCTATCAAATGGCCCAGTCCGGCGACATTACTTCCTTCCCCGAAGGACAATTTGAGCAGGTGTTCACCACCAACCTGTTCGCCGCATTCTGGCTAACCAAAGCCGTGGTCGCCAGCATGAGCGCAGGGGTTGCATCATCAACACCACCTCGATTCAGGCATTTGACCCTCCGAACCTCTATTGGACTACGCAGCGACAAAATCCGCATTGAACAACTTCACCGTCAACCTCGCTGCACAACTGGGCCCGCGAGGTATCCGCGTTAACGCGGTCGCACCCGGACCCATCTGGACCCCCTTGATCCCCAGCACTTTCGATGCCGAAATGGTCCAAAACTTCGGTCAAGACACCCCGCTTGGCAGGCCCGGACAACCCACCGAGGTAGCAACTGCTTACGTCTTCCTTGCCAGCCCCGACGCCAGCTACATCAGCGGCACGGTCCTTGGGGTCACCGGTGGCAAAGCCGTGTTTTAACAGACTCTCTATTTCTTCTGACATCAACCCAATCCAGCGAAGGCAGTCCCATGTCGAAGCAAACAGAACGTCCATTGCCCGGTGCTCCTCGTCGCAGGCACCGGCCATGGCCGAACCCACTTCTCCCGGTAGCATGCCACCACCTAAGTCAGACCAGGCTGGTCCGGCTCGTGTTGGCCCAACAGGTAGGGAGACCGAGCTGAGCGCTGACGTTTTGGCGCAACAGGGTCAATGGCTCACCACCGCCACTGGCACCCGATTGCGCGACACCGATCACTCACTGAAGGCAGGGCGCCGCGGACCAACTTTGCTGCAGGATCACCACCTACGAGAGAAGATCACTCACTTTGATCACGAGCGAATCCCAGAGCGAGTGGTGCACGCTCGGGGAGCCGCAGCGCACGGAGTTTTCGTGGCCAATGGAAACGGAGAAGGCATATGCCGGGCACAGTTCCTGCGCCAGGGAGCACAAACGCCGGTGTTTACCCGGTTCTCCACAGTGCTGGGCTCTCGGGGGTCGGCCGACACTGCGCGAGACACGCGTGGGTTCGCGGTGAAATTTTACACCGGTGAGGGCACCTTCGACTTAGTAGGCAACAACATCCCGGTGTTCTTCATTCAAGACGGAATTAAGTTTCCAGACGTAGTTCACGCCGCGAAGCCACATCCGGATCGGGAAATACCCCAAGCTCAGAGCGCGCACGACTCGTTTTGGGATTTTGTTTCACTCCATACCGAGGCCCAACACCACACGATCTGGAACATGTCGGATCGAGGCATCCCACGGTCGTACCGGACCATGGAGGGCTTCGGTGTGCACACGTTTAGGCTTATCAATGACGCAGACCAGACGACGTTGGTGAAGTTTCATTGGAAACCGCGCCAAGGCGTGCACTCGCTGTTGTGGGAAGAGTCGCAACTGGCTATGGGGATGGATCCCGACCTTCATCGCCGAGACCTAGCCGACGCCATTGAGGCTGGTGCCTTCCCCGAGTGGGACCTGGGGGTGCAGGTGTTTCCCGACAGCGAGGATGAGATGTTCGAGGGCATCGACCTCCTCGATCCGACCAAGATCGTGCCCGAGGAACTTGCCCCGGTGCAGCTGCTCGGCACAATGACCCTTAATGCCAACCCGACGAACTACTTCGCCGAGACCGAGCAGGTGGCTTTCCACGTGGGCCATTTGGTTCCGGGCATCGATGTCACCAACGACCCGCTGTTGCAGGTAAGGCTCTTTTCCTACATTGATACCCAGATCACCCGTCTCGGCGGGCCCAACTTTAACCAATTGCCGATCAACCGTCCGCACGCTCCGGTCAACGACATGCTGCGCGATGGAATGCACCAAGCGCAGTGCATCAGGGTGTCGCCCCTATCGGCCGAACTCCCTCGATGGGGGATGCCCGTTCACAGCAGGATCTGACCAGGGTGCCTTTGTTGACGTGCCGGTGGAGGTCTCGGGTGGGCGCAAGGTCCGAGAGGTTCCGGCCGATTTCGATGATCACTTCAGCCAAGCTCGCCTGTTCTTCCGTTCGCTCACAGCGGTAGAGCAGGATCACGTGATTGGCGCCTACACCTTCGAATTGGGCAAGTGCTACGAGCAAAGCATCAAGGAGCGCCAGTTACAAGCGCTAGCCAACATCGACCAAGGGCTATCTGGGGCTGTCGCCAGTGGGTTAGGGCTGACAGCGCCCGAGCCCTCGCTTCCACTGGTGACGAGACGCCCAGCCCCGCTCTGTCTCAGGTCGGTGGCTCGTGGCCCGTCGAAGGTCGCCAGGTTGGCATTGTGGCAGACGCGACGAGTAGCAGTAAGGATATTGAGACGTTGCGTGGGGAGTTAATGAAGCGCGCAGTAGTCCCCTTGGTAATCGCACCGGTGGGGGCACCCTGAACAACGGTGTGGTCGTTCAACGCACTTATGCAACGGCACACTCCGCCGAGTTTGACGCCTTGATCCTGGCTGGCGAGGCGCGTCCGGGCCAAGATGCAGTGCCGTCTTTGGATGCCAAAGCTGGAGCCAGCGAATCGACCCTTGACCCCGGGTGGTCAAATTGGTCGGGGAGGTGTGGCGTCACGCGAAAGCGATCGGTGCCCTTGACCATGGCGCAGCATCTTTGAGCGCCGCAGGTGTGCCCACAGACGGGGCCGGGGTTGTGACCGACCAGGCACCGAACTCTGTAGCATCGGACATCATCAAACTGCTCGAGGGCCATCGCGTGTGGGATCGCTTCACCCCTAGCCCCCGTCGCGCCGAAACCACCTAGGGCGGCTATAGGACTGCTAACTCCTGAGGGTGGTTTCGACGTGGCGCGAAGTCGAACTTTCAGATGTCCTTGATGTAGGTCGCGACTTGGTCGACTAGGGCTTTCTGATGATCCTCCAGTTGGTGTCCACCCATGCCGCCCACGACCGGCAAGATCGCATCTTCGAGGACGTGTACTCCAGCAAGCGTCTCGATGGTGGCGACGCCACAGAACGGGACATAAACCGGGCTGTAGCCACCCTCTTGGATCATCACGATCCGGCCCTGGACCGTCGAGGTCGACGCGTTTTTCACTGTCTCCGTAAGGTCGATAAAGCCTCGTGAGGTGATCAATTGCCGCGACAGCGGGTCCATCGCGTTGGCATCAAACCCGCTGGCCACCAAGATGAGGTCTGGAGCAAACGCCTCCAGGGCGGGGCCAATCACCTGCTTGGCGGCATACGCGTAGCCCTCGTCGCCAGTGCCGGTCGGCATCGGGATGTTGATGTTGTAGTTGATGCCTGCTCCGACGCCGCGGTCTTCCAACAAGCCAGAGTTAGGCGGGAAGCAGCGGTCTTGGTGCAGCGAAATCGTCAACACACTGGGGTCCTCGGCAAAGATGGCCTGAGCGCCGTTGCCATGGTGGACGTCCCAGTCGACGATCGCGACCTTCTCCATGCCGAGGACTTCGCGGGCGTGCTTGGCCGCGATTGCCACATTGTTGAAGATGCAAAGCCCATGCCGGTTTCGGCGATAGCGTGGTGTCCAGCGGGGTTGACCAGCGCATACCCATTGTCGACGTCGCCGTTCACGACGGCCTCAGTCATCGCGATAGCTGACCCGGCGCCGCGAGCAGCGATCTCGAATGCACCTTTGCCGAATGGTGAGATCCCATCTCCGGCGTCGCCGCCTTTGGGCAATTCGCTTTCGCGCTTGATGCGTTCCACGTAGTCAACGGTGTGAACACGCAGGATCTCTTCGTCCGTGGCGTTGCGTGGGCTCACCCGGGTGAGGTGGTCGATAAGACCGGAAACGCAAACCAACTCGTGCATGCGTCGTTTGGTGTCCGGGTGCGCGACGTGATGCGCGATGGGCTGCAGCCCTGCCAGCGGATCGGCAGGAAACATCGAACCGCTGCCGGTGTCGTGCCAACCAAAAATTTCGTCCCAAAGGTAACCGGTCGTCATCACACTCTCCTGGAGTCATGGCTGGAGTCGGCGGTGAAGCCAGCCTGAAGGCGCCTGCCCCCTCACGGTGCAGCGCGTGTGAAAAACGTAACGTACGTACCCGAACGATCGCACGGGTTTCGTAGATTTTGGCCGAGACAAGAAGGGGCGTATGTCGGTGATATCCGACATACGCCCCTTCTTGCTTTACGAAATGAGTTACTTCTTCTTGGCGACAGCGCCTTCGGCAACGCCGATCAACAGCACAGCGAAGACAACCGCCAGGATGAAGCCGAGGATGTTCAGCTCCATGATGTCGCCGGTGCCCAAGAAGCTAGCGACCAGTCCGCCAAGGATGGTGCCGACGATACCGAGCACGAGGGTCATGACCAGGCTGAGGCCCTGCTTGCCGGGCTTGATGAGGCGCGCGAGGGCACCGATGATGAGGCCGGCAACCAGGAAGCCGAGGATGTCAAAGAACATGGGTACTCCTAAAGAATTGGGGACTTCGAAAAGGTATGTCTCGAACTAGACCGTCTCTGATCATAACTCACTGTTGACCCTTCCCCTGCATAATGCGCGTATGGGCCATCTAGAAGTGCAGGAAGTGGGGTTTGCCCTGCCCGATGGGCGGGTGTTGCTGAACGATGTGTCGTTCCGCGTGGGTGAAGGGGCCAAGGTTGCGCTAATTGGGCCTAACGGTGCTGGCAAGACAACGCTGACGAAGATCATCTCGGGGGAGTTGGCGGCCGACAGCGGTCGAGTCGTTCGCTCCGGCGGGCTGGCGGTGATGTCTCAGTTCATCGGGTCGGTGCGCGACGACTCGACGGTTCGCGACTTGCTGGTGTCGGTGGCACCTAAAGCCATTGCCGATGCAGCACTTGAGATTGATCGCACTGAGATGCTGATGATGGAGCGTGACTCCGAAAAGGACCAGATGGCGTATGCCCAAGCTCTCTCGGACTGGGCAGACGTCGGCGGGTATGAGCACGAGACGTTTTGGGATGTCGTCACCACCGCGGCACTGGGCGTGCCCTTTGATAAGGCTCAATGGCGCAAAGTCACGACGCTGTCCGGTGGTGAGCAGAAGCGCCTCGTGCTTGAAGCCCTGCTGCGCGGCAACGAAGAGGTCTTGCTGCTCGACGAGCCAGACAACTACCTCGATGTCCCGGCTAAGCGCTGGCTCGAAAGCGAACTCATCGCGTCGCCCAAGACGGTGCTCTTCATTAGCCACGACCGCGAACTATTAGACCGGGTAGCCACCAAGATCGCCACGGTTGAGCCCAGCGCGGGCGGTAACTCCGTATGGATCCACCCCGGCCGATTCTCGACCTATCAGCAGGCTCGCGAAGATCGAAATGATCACCTGGATGAGTTGTTGCGTCGCTGGGAAGAAGAGCGCGCCAAACTCAAAACGTTGGTTCTGATGTATCGCGAGAAGGCTGCGTATAACTCCGACATGGCTTCCCGGCTGCAGGCAGCTCGCACTCGTTTTGCCCGGTTTGAAGAGGTTGGTCCACCCGAGGCTGTGCCGGTGCGGCAAAGCGTGCGGATGAGGCTGAAGGGTGGCCGGACCGCCAAGCGCGCCGTCATGGCGGAAAAACTGGAACTCACCGGGCTGATGAAGCCGTTTAATGCTGAGTTGTGGTTTGGCGAGCGGGTCGCGGTGTTGGGGTCGAATGGGTCCGGTAAGTCGCACTTCTTGCGGCTGTTGGCCGCTGGTGGGTCGGACCCGGATATCGAGCACCAACCGGTCAGCGACGTGCAGCCCGAGCCTGTCGCGCATACCGGAGTGGTGCGGTTGGGGTCGCGAGTCAGGCCTGGCTGGTTCGCCCAAACACATGATCAGCCGTCATTGCAGGGCCGCACGTTGCTCGAGATCCTGCACCGCGGCGATGAACACCGCGACGGGCGAGGCCGCGAGATGGCTGCCCGCGCTCTCGATCGGTATGGCTTGGCGCGGGCGAGTGAGCAAAAGTTTGAGCAACTCTCTGGCGGCCAACAAGCACGTTTCCAAATCTTGCTGCTTGAGTTATCCGGTGCGACGTTGTTGCTGCTGGATGAGCCCACGGACAACCTTGATCTGCACTCCGCCGAAGCGCTCGAAGATGCCCTCGACACCTTTGAGGGCACAGTCGTCGCAGTCACCCACGACCGCTGGTTTGCCCGCGACTTCGATCGATTCTTGGTGTTCGGCTCTGATGGCTTGGTCTTCGCCTCGGATGAACCGATTTGGGCTGAGACTCGGGTGCAGCGCAAGAGGTGATGCCGTTGCGAACTCAAGACCAGCGTCCACTTGGTTAGATACAAATCGCTGTTTAACCCCCTCTAACGGTGGGTTCGTTGAGCGTTAAAGTGATTAATCTAGCGCGGGAGAGCAGTTTGTTGAGGTCTGACAATGCCCAACCGGCGGGAACAGAACGCGGCCGAGTTCGCTGCACTCACGACACGCTGGTGCACCAATGAGCGGCAAACGGCTCGCACCGACCATCCTTTAAGAGTTTGAGGAGCACATCATGAAGGCACTGACCTGGCAGGCGAAGAGCAAGGTTTCGGTTGAGGAGGTCCCCGACCCCCAGATCGAGCAACCCAACGACGCGATCATTAAGGTCACCTCGACGGCTATCTGCGGTTCCGATCTGCACCTCTATGAAGTCTTGGGCGCGTTCCTCAAGCCGGGCGACGTGCTCGGTCACGAGACAATGGGAGTGGTCGAAGAGGTCGGCCCGGAAGCGGGCAATCTCAAAGTCGGTGACCGGGTGGTCGTTCCGTTCAACATCTCGTGTGGCTCGTGCTGGATGTGCTCGCGAGGCTTGTACGCCGCGTGTGAGACCACCCAGGTCCGCTCTCAGGGCAAGGGTGCCGCGTTGTTCGGGTTCAGCGAACTGTATGGGTCTGTCCCCGGAGGTCAGGCCGAGTACCTGCGAGTCCCGCAGGCGCAGTTCGGTCCGGTCAAGGTCCCTGAAGGGGTCGCCGACGAACGCTTCCTCTACCTCTCGGACATTTTGCCGACCGCGTGGCAGGCGTTTAAGTTCGCCGATGTCCCGGAGGGCGGGACCGTTGCCGTGTTCGGACTCGGCCCGGTCGGTCAACTCGCCACCAGGATCGCGCAGTATTTCGGGCGCAGGGTGATCGGGGTGGACCTGGTCCCCGAGCGCCTCGCGCTCGCGCGCAGTCGAGGTGTTGAGGTAGTAGACCTGTCGGCCGTTGACGATGTCCCCGGGGCGATATTAGACCTCACCAACGGACGAGGGGCTGATGGCACGATCGACGAAGTTGGTATGGAGGCGCACGGCTCGCCGGTGGCTGGTGCGGTGCTTAGTGCTGCCGGGCACTTGCCCGACGCTATCGCTAAGCCAGTCACCGACAACATGGGCGTCGACCGACTTGAAGCTCTGGTTACTGCGATCAAATCGACCCGGCGTGGCGGGACGGTCTCCGTCTCTGGCGTGTATGGCGGGGAAAAGGACCCCATGCCGATGATGGAAATATTTGACCGCGGTCTCACGATGCGCTTTGGTCAGTGCCACGTCCGTCGATGGACCGACGACATCATCGGTGTCCTTGAGGAAGATGGCGATGTGCTTGGTGTCGAAGACCTCGCAACCCACCGCGTCCCGCTGACCGAGGCGCCCGCGGCTTACGACATGTTCCAAAAGAAAGAAGATGGGTGCATCAAGGTGATTCTCAAGCCCTAGCAGCCCCAAGAGTGTTGGTCGGATGGCTCAAGATGTCGACGATTGAGCCATCCGACCAACTCGATGATGTGGAAGTCGACGCTGCGTTCTAAGCGAACGAAGAAGCCTCAACTTCATTCTGGCCCGACTCGATGGCCGCAATAACGGCGTCAACAACAACCTCAGGCTCTAGCCCCTCGGGCAGTTTCGGAGCTTCCCCGGCTAGGGGGCGCGTTGCCAGACCAGTTTCGGTATGCAGAGGTCGCACATCGATCACGGTGATTTTTGCGCGGCGCAACTCACGCACCAACGCCTGATCTGCGGCGGTTAGGGCCGCTTTGCTCGCGGCATAGGCGACCATACCCGGTAGCGGCTTTTCGGCGACCACGGCCGAGATGTTGACCAAGAACCCGTTGGCTTCGCTCAGCATCGGCGTGATGCGGCGAGTGAGCCAGAGCGGCCCAATCACGTTGGTCATAAACAGGTCTTCGATGACGGCATCGTCGGTATCGGCTAACGGACCAAACGCGACGACGCCCGCAGCGTTGATAACGCCGTCGAGCGCCCTAACTCGACGGCTGCCTCAACCACTCGATCGCCGAGTGTGGCATCGCTTAAGTCGCCTTCGACGAGCACCGCGCCGGGGATTTGCGCGGCGTCGAGCTTGTCGCGATCACGGCCAACGGCGATGACCCTCGCTCCTTGTTCGGCTAGTTTGCTCGCGATCCGCGAGCCGAGTGCACCACTGGCTCCAACGACGGCAATGACGGCTTCATCAATCTGGTGACCTGGCATTTCTTCAGAGTAGAGGACCCCGTTTTCACGCTGTGCGGGACCCCCTGTTTTCGCTTCGCCCCGCGCTCTAGAGTGAAGGCATGGAGATCAAAGACGCAGCCGACGTCAGCACCGCCCCGATCGTTGCGCTGGGGCTGGTGGGTGGCTTTTTATCCGCGCGCGAGACCGGCATTCGTCCCCTGGGCGGTGTGGTTTTGGCCGCTGCTGGTGGGTATGCGGCGCGCACCTGGGCCGCTCGCGATGGCGTGGGCACCGCAGCCGGCTTGCTCGGTCTGTATGTCGTCGGCTTCGGTGCCTCCCACCCGCTTGCCAAGAAGATGGGGGCTTGGCCAGCGGTGCTGAGCGTGACCGCGGCAGTTGCCGGTGCGGCCTACGCGGTTTCTGACTCTGCTCAGTAGCCTTTAGCTCGCCGGATGACCTCATCCGCCACCAACCGCGGATGTGTTTCAGGCAGCCAATGGCCACCTTCGACCTCGAGGTAGCGATAGGTCGCATTCACATAGTGCGAGGTTCGCTGCGCACCAACACGGCCTAAGGCAGCGTCGTCGCGGCCCCACACGTGTTGTGGGCACCAGGAGCGACCGGTCCTAACTCGGGAGAGCGGGATCGCTCGGTACCACTGCATTGGGCCAGTCAGACTTCCGGGCGCGGAAAATCGCTTGGCATAGCGCTTTGCGTGTTCTTTGGGCAGGCCAGAGCCCCGGTAGAAGCGGTAGAGCCGCGGTGCAAGGACGCGTTCGGGCAGCGCTGGCAGTTGAAATAGGCCTATGTAGTAACTCATCAACGCCTGATTGCTGCGCAGCATCGACCAACTCAGAGCCGCCGGATGCGGCGTCGAGATCACCGTGACAGTCGAAACCCGGTCGGCATGCCGAGAGGCCAAATGCCAAGCAACCGCGCCACCCCAGTCATGGCCGACGATGTGCACTTTCGTCAGTCCGGCCTCATCGAGCAGGGCGATGACGTCCAGGGCTAACTCATCTAGCCCATAGTCGCGGCGACGTTTGGGAGTAGCGGTGTGCGCATACCCCCGCTGGTCCGGCGCCAAGGTCCGCAAACCGGCCTCGTGCAGCAACGGCGAAATCGTGTCCCATGCTGAATTGTCTTGCGGGAAGCCGTGCAGCAGGACAGCGGTCTCGCCGCCGCCTGGTCCGCCATCAGCGACCGGAAACTGGAACGTGCCCCTCCGAAAGCGTCCACACCCTTAGTCTGCCCCTCGCCTGCCTAATTCGCCACGGTTGGTCACGCCGAGCGTTGGGCGGCGCGGGCCAATCTGTGTCCTACATCTTCATAAACCAGAGGGTATGTCTTGCGCTGTGGGATGAGGCATCTTCAGATCGATGGTGAACCAGGGCAGCATCCATTGGGCCAGCGGCCCAATGGCGAGGGCATAGATCACGGTGGCCACACCGAGTGCTCCGCCGAGCGCGAAACCCAGCGCAACGACCGTCACCTCGATGCCAGTGCGGACCAAACGGATTGACTTGCCGCTGACTCGAGAGAGCCCAGTCATCAGCCCGTCGCGGGGGCCGGGGCCAAGTTGTGAGCCGATGTACATCGCGGTGGCGACGCCGTTCAAGAAGATGCCGCCCAGCATGAGCGCGATGCGCGCCCAGAGCGATTCGGCTTCGCCAATCGTGGCCAGCGTTGCATCTGCTGCAATGCCGACCAAGAACGCGTTGGCGATGGTCCCGAGGCCCGGCTTTTGCTTCAGCGGGATCCACAACAGGAGCACAAAGGCAGACGAAATGATGGTCATCGTGCCGAAGCTGACCGGGATAAAGCGGATCAAGCCGGTGCTCAACACGTCCCAGGGGGTTGCGCCCAGCGTGCCACGTAGGACCAATGCCAGGAAAAGCCATACAGGGCGAGCCCGGCGAGGAGTTGGACCAGTCGGCGGGGCATCTGGCCAGCGCGGATCTGCTCGATGGGGCCAAGATTGGCTAACTGACGGCGCTGCTTTGGAGTGGTCTTCGTGCTCATACAGCCATCATGACGCACGATTGGCCTTGTCCTAAATAGCCAATTTGAAAAGGTGGTCTGGTTGGGGGTGAATCGCTTGGGCGCCGGGTCTAACCTTGCCCCATGACCGGCCCTGCCTCCTTGACGCATAGTGCGCGCACGCTCTCGGCGAGCGCGGTTGCCAAGGTGTTGACGGGCACGCCACTCGAGCCGCCGATGTATGCGGCGCTCGCGGGCCGATTGCGTCGCGCCTTCATCGAGGGTCGCCTCCCCGCGGGGGCACGGATGCCGAGCGAGCGAGAGTTGATGACGGCTCTGGAGGTCAGCCGCACGACGGTGACCAGGGCATACCAAGAGTTGCGGGACTCGGGTCACCTGCGGACGACGCAGGGCTCGGGGAGTCGCATCTTTGTCCCCGACGTGCCAGGCGGCCGCGTCGATCATTTGCTGTCCCCTTCGGGCACGATCGAGGATGAGATCGACCTGACGACAACGGCTCCTTCTGCTGCACCACTGGTGCCCGAGGCCTTCCAGATTGCCGCCGAAAAGGTGGTGGATTATCTGCCAGGCACGGGTTACTACCCCAGCGGGCTGCCGGTCTTGCGCGAAATGGTCGCGGCGAGGTTTACCCAGCGAGGGCTGCCAACTGATCCAGACCAGATCCTCATCACTTCGGGCGCTCTGGGTGGAGCGGCTATCGCGGCGCAAGCGCTCCTGGCGCCGGGGATCGAGTGTTGGTGGAGAAGCCGTGCTACCCCAACATCATCGAGACGCTTAAGGGCTGCGAGCGAGGATCGTGCCGCACGCAATCGATATGAATGACTCAGGGCAGGAGTGGGATGCCGAAGGCATGGCCGCACTGCTGCGGCTCACGGGTGCTCGGTCGGCCTACCTCGTGCCTGACTTTCAAAATCCCACCGGCATCCTGATGGATGATGCCCAGCGTGAGCGGGTTGGGGCAGCGCTGCGCCGGGCGCGGGTGGTGCCAATCATCGATGAGTCGCCCGTGGAGTTGTCGCTGCAAGAACGTGCGATGCCGTTGCCGCTGGCCGCCTATGTGCCCGACTCGATCACGGTTGGCAGCGTGAGCAAGGTCTATTGGTGTGGGCTGCGGATCGGCTGGATGCGCCTGCCTAAATCGCGGATAGCCAGCATGGCTCAGGTGCGTTTGCGTCTCGACCTCGGGGCCCCAGTGTTGGAGCAGTTGGCTGCGGTGGAACTGATGGCCAGGCACAAAGAGTCGCGGGAGTATCGGCGCTTGCGAGAGAACACCTCGATGGAAGCGCTGCTCGCCGGGATCCATCGCGAGTTGCCCGACTGGAAGGTAGCGCGACCAGCTGGCGGTGGCTCGCTGTGGTGCGAGTTGTCGGATGCGCGCTCCACCGCGCTGGTGTCAGCAGCCCGCAAATATGGAGTAGTGCTGGCTTCGGGGCCGACGTTTGCTCCCGGCGGTGGCCTTGACGATTGGCTCCGTCTGCCCTTCGTGCTGTCCGAGGAAGTGCTGGCAGGTGTGCCAGCGCGTTTGGCTCAGGCGTGGGCAGACACCACGGCTGGCCAGCCCCGAGTGGGCTGGGGCCAGACCGCGGCGCCGATTATTGCTTGAGAGTTTTGCTCAGATGGGATTGAGCGGGTGGATCGCGACCTCGCCAACGAGCGCGCTGCCGAGCACCTCAAAGCCTTGGCGATGTGTGGCGTCGTCATGTGCGCATCGAGATCGGCCTGACTGCGCCACTCTTCGACGGTGATGAAAACGCCTGGTGCGACGGCCGACTCATAGGCGGTGTAGGCGAGGCAACCATCTTCGCTCTGGGTGGCGCTGGCGAGTTCGGCGAGGCCGGCACGGACGGCGTCACCCATCTCGGGGTTCGTCGGGATCTGGGCGACAACATGCAGGGAATCAGTCATGCCTCACCGTAGCCCTGACCTGGCTGATCCGCCCGGCGGATGTGCGGCTCTTTGCCTGAGGCTCATCGGCTTAGTGGTTGAGGTGGCCTCCACTGCCACCCGGCTTCAACGCCGTTTTCGCGAAACCCAATAGCCGCATTAATAGCGATCATGTGGGTGTTCTCGGCTGCGCTCCATGTGTGCACCCGCTCAACGTCAGGGTGGTGCTCGGCCATTTCGCGCAGGTTGGTGACTTTGAGTGCTCGACCAAGCCGATGGCCCCTGTGCTCGCGTAAGACCAGAGTGTCGCCTTGGACAGCGGCCACGCCCGTAGGCATGACCTGCAAAACGGTGTATCCAACGATCTCTCCCGAGGCCTCGTGAAGCACAACGGTGGTGACGGCTACTTCGCCTCGCTCGGCAGCCCGCGACTCCCGAGAGCGGAGGCGCTCGGCGGTCTCCTGGAAATCTCGATCATCGAAACCAGCATTAGGCGCTTCGTGCGGCATCCGGTTGCGGATTGCCACCATCGCGTCCACGAGATCTTCCGGCGTCGGGCCGCGCCAAGTCTTGGTCGCATACCCCCGAGTTTTTGAATAGCTGAGTTGGTGGCAGCGCTGCAGCCCCTCCTCGACCTGCAGCAATTGAGCGGCTGAAGCCTGCTCGAGGGTGAACCCTTCCCCAATAGCCAGTCAGACCAGTCATCGCGCGGCACAGCGCCAGTGCCGACTGACGGGGTGAGCCAAGCAGCCTCTTGAGGGTCATTTGGCCATGGTCGGGGATCCAGCACTGCACGCTGCTGGCACCGCTGGCCAGCAGCGCCTCGCGAGTGACCCGCCATAATTCATCGGCGAGGATAGACGTGAAGTGCTCGTTGGGAACAGCCATGTTGAAGTATCCGATGGGTCGATCGGCAGCCTTATCCCACCAGGCCACCACGGTGCCCACCGCCTGCTCGCTATCCGGGCTAGCGCATAGATCTTGCCGGTGTATTGCTGACTCGCGTAGTCCTTTGAGATGGATTCAGCACTGGAGCCCCAGTCGTCGTGGCCGGATTCCTGCATATGCACGCGATGCTGCAGTTCAGCGACCGCCTGCATGTCCTCGCTCGGCCCAGCGTCTGACTCCGGCACTGCCACGATCCCCACCTGATACGTCATTTCGTGATCTTAGATCTTATTCGCCGTCATCGGCGGAGTAGAAGACTTCGTCGACGGGGACATCAAAGTGCTCGGCAACGCGAAAGGCCAGGGATAGCCGAGGATCAAAGTGGTTGTTCTCGATCGAGATCACGGTCTGCCGGGTGATGCCAAGGATCTTGGCCATCTGCTGCTGCGACAGCCCTCAGCCTCGCGCAGCACTTTGAGTCGATTGCGCAGCGGCATCACTCACCGCCTTGGCGTAACAGTCGCCAGTAGCGAAAGCCTGCGTCGACCATGGCCAGCACCAAAAGACGATGAGCGGGATATCGGCGAGATCAAGGATGGAGGTGATGGCTAGACCCAAGCCCATGGCGATCACCAAGTCGAGGAAGGCACCGGTTGCAGCCACGCGGATCCAGTGGGTCTCGATGGTGTCGTCAGCGTATGCGGGTTGGGTGCCTTGACCTTCGCCCAGCACGATCGCGCTCAGCGCGACCAAAGTTGGAGCCATGACCACCGTGAAAACGGCAAAGCTGAGCCAAAGCTATCGCGGGTCAACCCTGCAACTGCCCCAAGTGCAGCAGCTATACCAAGGCCAGCCGCTGCCGCCGTCGCCCAGCGTGTCCTCTTGTCCTGAATCGCGAGTTGCATGATGCCTCCCATGTAAGACTTCCCTACATCCAAGGTAGCCCTGTGGTGCCAATGTGTCAAATAACTCTTACATAGCCATGGCCGTCGGCTAGCCACGGTGTGCGATGAGGTGAAATGGGCGGGATGTGGCCTGCAAAACAGCACATCAAGCCCAATTCGCCTCATCGCAGGCGGGCAGGCGGGCAGGCGGGCCACCACGCAGGCGGGCAGGCTGTCGGAGCCGGGCACGGGCCAGGCATCGAGGAGGCTTAGGCCCGAGCAAGACCAAGACAACACCCGCAAGCCCCAGGAAGAACGTCAACGCCAGCAGCGTGATCTTGGGCCACGGGCTCACGACCAAGTGCTCAGCCTCAATGGCCTTCACTCCCACATGCATGCGGCCGCTTTGAGTCAGCATGATGATGCTGGCCCCGAGCAACGCGATAGCCGGCAACAGCAGCACGTTGGCACCAAAGATGGGCCACCAGCGCACAAGGAGGACGCTGACAATGACCAGTGCCATTGCCGTCCGCGACCATGCCATCGTGGTCCGCTCCGGCTGCAGCCCAGGGTCAACCCCCGCAGCCGTCACGTTCTTGGCCAATGGCATCAAGTCACCAAGACGAGCACGATGATCACGACGGAGCCCATAGCGCCTGTCAGGCCAAGGAGGGGCGCAATGAGTGGCACCGGCAGCGGCCGCTTGGCCCGAATTGCCCGCTCGACGCCGATCCATCGCACGAAGGCACCACCGCTCACCAACATGCCAAACACCAAGAGCAAGATCGAGACGGCTTGGCGATAGGGCGTATCGAAAGCTCCAAACGCTTCAACGGCCACACCGCCGGCTTGCAGAGCGAGGCCGGTGCGGATCCACGACAAAAAAGTGCGCTCATTGGCCAGACTAAAGCGAGGGTCAGGGGTCTCGCCGCCAGGCATGAGGCGCTTCGCCAGTTTGCCGCGCTCGTCGAGAGTCTCATTGCTCATGCCAAGCAGGTTACTCCGACTTATCCTCATCGCTGCTGGTTTGCGGCCCCTTGCTCTTGCGCCCGCCCGTGAGTTTTGACGCCTGATCGCGCGTGTACTTAAACCCGCGGCGCAGTCCCGTCGGTGGGAGTCCGCGAGCGATCAGGTTGCTGGGGAAAGCGCCTCAGCCGCGGGCAGCATGTCCCGTCGCAACAACTCCGAGGTGCCAGCAACAACGCGCTGGGCACCACTCATCTGCTTGGCCAGCCTGGCCCGATCTTCAAGCCCTAGCGGCTCGATAATCTGCTCAACAGCCACCAAGATCGAGCCGCGCAGCAACCACAACGATGTCTGCGAGTTGGCATCAACCATCAACAACTCGGTGAGTATGGCGCGCGCCTCACGGGCTACTTCAAGGCTCTCGGTCAGGGCTCTCTCGACTTCGTCCTGACGGCCTGCCGACTCAGCCTCCAACAACTCACCGAAGCCATCCACGCAGGTGGCGACATTGTCCAGCACGATCGACAAAGCGATTCGCGCTTCTTCCCCGAATCCGTCGTCGGTGGACTCGTGCTCTGGGGCCTCCTTGCGCATGGCGACAAAGAGCGCACGAACGGCGAACGAAGAGGCATCTAGGGAGTCAAGACGTGAGCGAAGCACAGTTGCGGTGTTGGCCGAGCCGATCGCCCGCGTGTTAAGTCGCAGGCTTTCTTCGACAGCAAAGACTGCCTGTTCGGCTTTTCGGTCGTCGAGCCAGCATCACGCGAGTGCGAGAGCAGCGCCATCAACTGCGCCTTCGTCACCGGGCCTTCACTGAGCGACCAACTGGCACCCCGCAACACCTCGGCCTGCCGGCGAGCCACTTCACGCACATTCAGCACAGCGGCTTCGGTCGGCACGCAGCGGCAGCAACAAGTTGAAGGCCACTCCGACACCGGCGCCAATCAGGGTCGTGAAGATCCGAGTCTCGACGGCGATCTCCTGGCCGCCTACAGCCAAAATCAGCATGGCGCTGATTGCTGTCTCCAGCTTTTGGTCCCCCAGGCGCAAAATATTGGCGGCGAGTAGTGCCATGGCGATCACCAGCGCCAGACTCCACCACGTCAGGCCGACCCAGGTTGAGACTCCCACTGCAATGAAGACGCCCGTCAACACGGCGCCAACTCTCACCATGCCCATTTTTATTGTGGCCTGTGGCGAGGTCTGGACGACCAAGATCGCTGTCAAAGCACAGGTCAAGTCGATGGGGCCGTCGACAAGGAACAGCGTCATGAGGTACGACAAGACCGCCGCGGTCGTGAGGCGTGCGATGGTCAGCAGCGCAGGAATCACTGGTTCGCGAGTCCGCCAGCGCGTGGCTATAGCGTCTTGGGCTGACCCGATCAAGGCATTCACGCGACTGGTCAGGACAACTCCAACCTTGGGTTTAAGGAAATCTCAAATCTAGCTGTCAGTAGGTCTCGCTAGAAGGTGTTGTGCATCAGCCTGAGCACTTCGGCATACCGGTGGATGATCTCAGCGTTCTCGGCGGCGACTCCGGGCTCTGGAGGCAACTCGGCAACCAGGCTGATGGGCCACTCCGGTGGAGCGTCACTGCGGCTGAGTGCCCAAGCGGCTTGGCGGGCTGCCCCCAGGGCGACATATTCGCCCGGCTCGGGCACCACAACGGGCAAGCCGAAGAGCTGGGCGGCGACCTGTTGCACGGCTTGCGAGGCCGAAGCGCCACCGATTAAGAACACCCGATTGGCTGACGCGCCTTGGGCTCGCAGGGCCTCGATGCCGCTAAGCAGGTTGAGCAGCATCCCCTCGACGGCTGCCCGGGCGAAGTTGGCCGGGGTCATGTTGTCCCGGTCATTCCGGCCATCGTGCCGGTCGCAAACGGCAGATCGGGTGTGCGCTCGCCGTCAAGATAGGGCAGCAGCGTCAATCCGCCAGCCCCTGGCTGGGCGCTGCGGGCTAACTCGTCCAATTCATCCAGCGAAACACCAAGCATGTCCGCGGCGGCGCTCAGCACTCGGGCGGCATTAGGAGTGCAGACCAACGGCAGATAGCGCCCGGTCGCATCGGCAAATCCGGCAACAGCGCCGCTGGCGTCGAGGGGGCAGGAGTTCTGACACGGTGAAGGCAGTGCCCGAAGTGCCCAGCGAAACGACAACATCACCGGGCTGGAGGCCAAGCCCCAAAGCCGCACCCATGTTGTCGCCGGTGCCCGCGCCAACGACCATGCCATCGTCAGTGGTGCCAGCGGCTTCGTTGGCAGCGAGCACCCGTGGAGCCTCAAACGCTCGCCCCATCGCCTGATGCATCAAGCCCAGGTCGTATTCGCCAGTGCGCGCAGACCAATAGCCTGTGCCCGAGGCGTCGCCGCGGTCGGTGGTCCAACCGGTGAACCCGCCCCGGTCTTTCAGGATCTGGCCGGTCAACCAGTCGTGGGGAGGACCACTGTCTTGGTGGCCTCAGCTGCACCCGGTTCATTTGCCGCAAGCCAGCGGACCTTTGCGACCGTGATCGCGGCCAGCGGCACGGTGCCAACTCGCTCTGCCCATACTCCTGGCCCGCCTAACTCCGCTACCAAGTTTGCTGCGTCGGGAGCCGAGCGGGTGTCGTTCCACAAAGGGCATCGCGCACGACGGCGTGACTGGCATCGAGCGCGACCAGGCCGTGTTGCTGCCCGCCAATCGAGATGGCACTGACGCCATCAAGTAAGCCGTTAGCGCTCGCCTCCTCAAAGGCTGTCCACCAAGCCGACGGGTTAACGCTCGTGCCGTCTGGGTGACTGGCCCGACCTTGTCGCACCACCTCGCCAGTTTCGGCGTTACAGACCACGACTTTGCAGGACTGAGTCGAACTATCGACGCCTGCGACCAGGACTGGCTCGCTCATGCGGTGCCTTTCAAAGGTGGACCATCACTGGTTAGTGAGATTCTCCACGCTAGTGCGTGCGCCATGCTCGTGCAGGGAAGCTAGAGCGGCGGTGTATTCGGTCGTAAACCGCTCGTTCTCCACTAGGTTGCCGAACAAGTCGGGCGCTCGCAAGAAGGCGAGCGGGTCTTCCTTCTGCTTGGCAGCTGCCGCCATGACGCGGTCCCTGATGCGGTCCACTACCTCGATGGGCTCACCGTTTTCATCCACGCCCTCGGCGTAGCGAGCCCAGGAGGCCACGATCATGGCGGAGTGGGTGATCTGTCCACCGCTGGCCAGGTTTTCGTTGATGACCGGCACGAGCCACTTGGGGATGCGGTCCGAGCTCTCGGCGCACAAACGCTTGAGTGTGTCGCGAACGTTCGGGTTGGCGAAACGCTCAATCAACTTCTTGCGGTATGCGCTCAGGTCGGTGTCCGGGACAACCGGCAGGGTCGGGATGCCCTCGTCAGCCATGTAGCCCGACAGGAAATTCACGAATACCGGGTCCTCACATACCTCGTGGGCGTAGGTATAGCCGCTCAAGAAACCGACATAACTCATCGCTTGGTGGCTGACATTGAGCAAGCGAAGTTTCATCAACTCAAACGGAACGACGTCTTCGACGACCTGGACGCCGACGTTTTCGAGTTGTGGCCGCCCACTAGCGAATTTGTCTTCCAACACCCATTGAGTGAACGGCTCACACGACTGGCCAGCCGTCTTCGACGCCGGTTTCTTCTTTGAGTGAGGCAATGTCTTCGGGCGTGGTGACCGGAGTGATGCGGTCGACCATGCTGTTGGGGAAGGGGACCTCGGCCTCGATGTAGTCGGCCAGTTCGGGGTCTTTGAGCCGCGCAAAGCGCTGACGGCGTGGTGGGCGACCTCGCCGTTGCCCGGCAAGTTGTCGCATGACATCACGGTGAAGGGTGGAGTGCCCGCGGCGCGACGAGCAGCTAGCGCCGCGATGATGTAACCAAACGCGGTGCTGGGGGTGGCGCCGTCTTTAAGGTCGGCCTGGATCGAGGCGTCGGAAGGATCAAACTGCCCGGTGGCCTGGTTAATCAGGTAGGCCACCCTCGGTGATGGTCAAGGAGACCACGCGGGTGGCGGGATCGGTCATCGCGTCCAACACTGCCTGCGGGTTTGAAGGTGCGTGCAGCATCTCAATAATTGACCCAAGCACTCGCGACTCGAGGCGTGCGTCTGGGTGCTTGATGGTCATCGTGTAGAGGCCATCTTGCTCGTTGAGCGTGTCGACGATCTTGGTGTCGTGCGGCAAGACTCAACCCCACAGATACCCCAGTCGAGGCCCTCCCCGGTGTTCATCAACGCATCGACGTACATCGCCTGGTGAGCCCGGTGGAAGCCGCCAACCCCGAAGTGAACGATGCCGCGGGTGACCTTGCTGCGGTCGTAGGAGGGCACAGCGACTGCCGAACCCAACTCGCTGAGAGTGTTGTTTGACAGTTTCATATTCGCTTCACGGCTCCCGTGGATAGACCTTAGACCTCTGTGTCCTGCACGGCGAGCCGCTACTAGTGCTCCGCTCGAGGGCTGACCCCCACAACCTCGCCGCGGACGCTCAAATGAGCACCCCTATGCACTGTTGAGTATTGGGCGTACCCTCAGTGCTTGTCAAGAAGTCTGACGGGATCCACCGTATGTCCAGATGGGCGTAGGAATGAAGATCGCGGAGCGGCAAATCTCAGGAAGAAGGAAGCAGTGTCGACAGCCACGAGCCAAGCCGAATTGCTGCTCATGGCATCCATTGCGCGCCGCCACTATTTGCGTGGCGAGTCAAAGATCGAGATCGGCGAGCACTTCGGATTGAGTCGGTTTAAAGTAGCGCGCCTTCTTGATGCTGCTCATGACAGTGGCCTGGTCCGGATCGAGATTGCACCTGCAGAAGGCCTCAACCTCGATCTATCCGCACGCGTGAAGGAAGAGTTTGGCCTGAGCGACTGCGCTGTCCTGGCTCCCGGCGCCACCACGCCGGATGAGATCAATCAAGCACTGGGGCGGGTGGCGGCTGGTCTGTTGGCCGAGACGTTGACGGACAAAGATGTCGTAGGTTTGCCATGGTCTCGGTCCGTTTTGGCAATGTCTGAACATGTTTCAGGCTGGCCCGCGGTCAAGATCGTTCAATTGAGTGGTGGCATGGAAGTCGCGGGTTACGACGCCAGTGCCGTTGAGCTCATCCGCAGCGTTGCTCGATCGTGCAACGGCGAGTCGGTGATCTTCCATGCGCCGTTCTTGCTGGACGACGCCGAAGGAGCCGAGGCTATGCGCCGCCAGTCTTCCGTTGGCTCGGCCTTGGAAGCGGTGGGTGAGGTGACGCACGCTGTCGTTGGCGTAGGCCAGTGGGCGTCTGGGTTCTCGACGATCTATGAGATTGCTGGCGACAGTTCGCTGGCCGAGGCTGCAGAGTCTGGCGTCGTCGGTGAGTCTGCTGGAGTCTTCTACGACTCGGCCGGAGCGCCAGTTGAGCTCGAGATCACCACGCGGATGATCAGCATCACCGCAGACCAACTCCGAGCCATACCCAACGTCTGGGCGCTCGCCGCTGGTGCGACCAAGGCGCAAGCCATGGCCGCGGCTATCCAGGGGCAGTTCGTCAACTCGCTCGTGATTGACGAAGGCTTAGCTAACGCTCTCGTCGACTAGGCGATCAGCCGCGTGACCGGTGTGGTTCACGCTTCAACTTGTATGCCGTAGGGTTGGCAGCAGCAGTCCGCCCAGTCTTGCCGCGGGCTTGCTCCTCATCGCGTTTGGAAATCCGCAGAGGCCGCGTTCGTGACGATGACCGTCACTCCCTAGCGTGCCGGGCGAGACAGATGCACTTTTTGAGAACTTTCCTGTGCCTAGCAACACCTTCGCCGATCTCGGCGTGCCCACTTCGCTGACCCGTGTGCTTGAGCCGCGCGGCATTGTCAGCCCCACCCTATTCAGGCCGCCACGCTGCCTGACTCCTTGGCTGGTCGTGACGTCCTCGGCCGTGGCCGCACCGGCTCGGGCAAAACCTATGCGTTCTTGCTCCCCATGGTGGCCCGACTGTTGGAAAACCCGCGGCGCCGTGCGCCCAAGCGCCCCCGTGCGCTGATCTTGGCGCCGACGCGCGAGTTGGCCGGCCAGATTGCCGAGTCGCTCAAGCCCTTGGCTGCTGCCTCGGGCCTCAAGGCCATCACCGTCTTTGGTGGCGTTGGCAAGGGCCCTCAACTGAAGGGCCTGCGCGAAGGCGTTGACGTCTTGGTGGCCTGCCCCGGACGCCTTGAAGACTTGATGAGCACCGGCGACGTCATGCTGGACGCCATCGAAATCAGCATCCTGGACGAGGCTGACCACATGGCTGACCTGGGCTTCCTGCCCGGCGTCAAGCGGATCCTGGACAAGACCCCGCGTGATGGGCAGCGCATGCTGTTCTCCGCAACCTTGGACAACGGCGTTGATGTCATCGTCAAGAAGTACCTCAGCCAGCCAGTGCGGCACAGCGCGGACTCTGAACAGTCCCCGGTGAGCAAGATGAACCACCACGTGCTGCACATCGACCGCAACGACCGCCTCGATGTGCTGGTGGACTTGGCCGGATCAGCTAGCCGCTCGGTGATCTTCACGCGCACCAAGCACGGCGCCAAGAAGTTGGCTAAGCAACTCAACGGTCGCGGCGTCCCCGCTGCCGAGTTGCATGGCAACCTGGCGCAGAACGCCCGCACCCGCAACATGGACGCTTTCCACGATGGCCGTGCAGTGACCCTGGTCGCTACCGACATCGCGGCCCGTGGCATTCACGTGGATGACGTCGCACTCGTGATCCACTCGGACCCGCCCGTTGAACACAAGGCATACGTGCACCGCTCTGGTCGCACCGCCCGTGCCGGCGCTGAAGGCAGCGTCATCACGCTGATGACCGATGAGCAGGTGCGCGATGTGCGCGCGCTCACCAAGGCTGCTGGCGTGAAGCCGACGACCACCAGGGTCAAGGTTGGTCACCCACTGTTGGCCGAGTTGGCTCCCCGCCCAGAAGGCGGCGTCCCAGCCCGTGAGCCGTTGGTCTTGAAGTCTGAACAGCCTGCTGGTCAGCAGGGGGCCGTGGTGGTGGCAAGCCCCGTAGTGGTGGCGGTGGCCGCAACGGCTCCCGCCCCCAGGGTGGCAACCGCAATGGCAGCGGACGTTCGGGACAGGGCGGCAACCGCAACGAAGGCGGTCGCCCCGGTGCTGGACGCTCCGGCTCCGGCCGCCCGCAAGGCCACGGCTCGCGCTCTGGTGGTGGCCAAGGTCAGCGTCGCGCCACGCGCTCCGCTGGCTAACAGTTTTAAACAAGTCTGCCCGCTCACCCATGAAGGTGAGCGGGCAGTTTGCATTCTGCGAGTGCTGCTTGATCAGGCGACGCGGCCCTGAGGAGCTGTCTCGGCCGTCTTGGCGGGGTCCTTCTCAACGACGTCGCCCAAGACGTCATCGATCTTGGACATCACCGAGACATCTAGCTTTACCCCAGCAGCCTTGACGTTTTCGCGGACCTGCTCGGGGCGAGATGCACCGACCAACGCAGCAGCCACGTTGTCGTTTTGCAGCACCCAAGCGACACCCAACTGAGCCATCGACAGGCCCGTTTCTTCGGCGATGGGCTTCAAGTCCTGGACGCGGGTGAGCACATCATCGTTCATGAAGCGCTTGATCATGTTGGCGCCGCCCTTTTCGTCCGCGGCACGCGAGCCCTCAGGCGGTGCCTGGCCGGGCTGATACTTGCCGGACAAGACGCCCTGGGCCATTGGGCTCCAGACAATCTGGCTTACGCCAAGCTCGGCAGACGTCGGGACAACCTCGTCCTCAATGACGCGCCACAGCATTGAATACTGAGGTTGGCTAGAGATCAGCTGGAAGCCCATCTCCTTGGACAGTGCAACACCGGCGCGGATCTGCTCAGCAGTCCACTCGCTGACGCCGATGTAGTGAGCCTTGCCCTGACGGACGATGTCGGCGAAGGCCTGCATCGTCTCTTCGAGTGGGGTCTCGGTGTCGAACCGGTGAGCCTGGTAGAGGTCGACATAGTCGGTCTGCAGGCGCTGCAGCGACCCATCGATCGACTCCATAATGTGCTTGCGCGACAGGCCGGTGTCGTTCTTGCCACCGGGACCGGTAGGCCAATAGACCTTGGTGAAGATCTCAAGGTCGGCGCGACGCTGACCCTAAGTGCCTCACCGAGCACCGACTCGGCGACCGTGTTGGCGTAAACATCTGCGGTGTCGAAGGTAGAAATGCCTTCGTCCAGAGCCGCGTGGACGCACTGAGTCGCGACGTCGTTTTCGACCTGCGAACCGTGCGTCAACCAGTTGCCATAGGTGATTTCTGAGATCTTCAAACCGCTGTTGCCGAGGTATCTAAATTCCATACCCTCACCGTATGCCTGACCGCTGACAGTCGCGCGGCGACCCCTATCAACGACTATCGGAGCTCGGCCGCAGTCTCTTCGACCATGGCCAATACAACCTTGCGCAGGTCGCCACCGGACTCAGCCGCCAGCGCGTGTTGTCGCTGGTAGCCCGCTCCGCGCTTGATCATCCCGGGGATCCGAGCCAACTCCTCCGAGCAGTCCAAATCGGCAGCAATCGGGGCAAGCCGCTTCGTCATGTCGATGAGATCATCAGTGACCAGTCGCTCAGAGTTGTCCGACCCCGTGATGACGATGGCATCCAAGCCATAGCGGGCTGCCCGCCACTTGTTCTCCTGGACATGCCAAGGCTGCAGCGCTGGCAACTCTTGACCGTCGTCTAGCTTGCGGGAAGCCTCCTCCACCAAGCACTGGATCAAGGCGGTGATCGCGCCGATCTCGTGAATCGTGCTGACCGAATCGCAGTTGCGATATTCAAGAGTGCCCAGGTGAGCAGCCGGTCGGACATCCCACCGGTTCTCGCCCAGGGCATCGATCACGCCGGTGGTCATCATGTCTTCGACGAACGACTCGTACTCGGACCACTGAGTGAATTGAAGGGCAAACCTGCGGTCGGCAACTGCTGGAAAAGTTGCGAACGATGGGAGGCAAAGCCCGTGTCTTCGCCCTCCCAAAACGGTGAGTTCGCCGAAAGCGCCAACATATGGGGGTATGCGTGGAGCAGCGATGACATGAGCGGCAGGGCCTTATCGCGACTCTCGATGCCGACATGTACGTGCACGCCATAGATGACCATCTGGCGGCCCCAGTGTTGGGTGCGGTCAAGCATCTTTTGGTATTTTGAGCCCTCGGAGACGCGCTGCGCTCGCCAACTGCTGAACAGGTGGGTGCCAGCGGCTAAAACGCCGAGGCCATGCGACGCGGCAACCTTCTGGATCGACGACATCGCCGTCCGCAGGTCGCGCTCGGCGTCGGCGACGGAGTGGCAGACGCCCGTCACCATCTCGACGGTGTTGGTCATGAATTCGCCGGTTACCAAGGGCGAGTCGAGTTCCTCGACCACCTGCGGTCCAAGTGGCACCAGCTCGCCAGTCACTGAATCAACGAGTGCGACTTCCCACTCCACCCCCAGTGTTGACCGCGGCGATTGTGCAAAAGAGATTTGCATGCGTTGAGCACTCTCCGTTGGAGCAACATTTCAAAATCTATTGTGCGGCATAACCAACGGTATTGGTCACCGTGTCTTGTTCGAGCGCAGTTAGGCTGATCGAGTGAAGCCCTTGTCGAGATTGGCCCCGAGTTAGATGCTGAGGCGCTGGCTCGATACTCCCGGCACCTGTTGGTGCCAGGCATTGGCATCGAAGGGCAACGCCGACTGGCTAATGCATCGGTATGCGTCGTCGGGGCAGGCGGTCTGGGCAGCCCGGTCTTGCTCTATCTGGCCGCCGCGGGGGTTGGCTCGCTCACGGTCATTGACCACGACGTGGTTGATCTCAGCAATCTGCAACGACAAGTGCTGCATCGCACCCAAGATCTTGGTGAGCCCAAGGCGCTCAGTGCCGCCCGGGCAGTAGTCGATCTCAACCCACTCATCAAGATCACGCCGCTGATCAGCGAACTGAACGATGACAATGTGGTCGACGTGCTTAGTGGGCACGACCTAGTGATTGACGGGACGGATAATTTCGCAACTCGCTATCTGGTTGGTGACACCTGCGCTGACCTGGGCATGCCTGTGGTGTGGGCAGCCGTTTTGCGCTTCGATGCGCAGATCGCGACCTTTATGCCGGAGCCGCTGGTAGCCGCCGAGGACGCCACGAGTCTGCGCGATCTGTTCCCCATGTTGCCACCCCGGAGGCGACACCATCGTGCTCAGACGCTGGAGTGTTGGGCATGCTCACCGGCCAAGTGGGCTCGATCATGGCTGGAGAGGCGATCAAGTTGATCACCGGAGCAGGGGAGCCATTGGTAGGTCGCGTGTTGTTGCTGGACTCGGCCAGTATGCGGATGCGCGAGGTGCCGTTGCGGCCTCGGCCTGTGGGTGCGGTGGCCTCGGCTCCGAAGGCGACATCGGCGCCCGAACGATTCGACGCGATCACGCCCGCTGAGCTCGCTGCCCAGCGCGATGCCGTCACCGTGCTGGACGTCCGCGAGCCGGGAGAACACGCGCTGGGCCTGATCGACGGAGCCCACGCCATACCCCTGGATGAGGTGTTGACCTGGGAAGACCTGGGTGCTCTGCCCGATGGGCCACTCGTGGTCACCTGCAAGTTGGCCCGCGTGCGCGGCGAGCAGCCACGCACTTGAGATCATTGGGGCACGCCGACCTCTCGCTACTTTCGGGCGGCATGGTTGCGTGGACTGAAGAGATCGACCCCAGCCTGATCCGTTATTAGGAGCGCTCATGCCAACACTGCGCTATTTTGCCGCCGCCGCTGAGGCCGCCGGGACCGAAAGAGAAGAGATCTCGGCCGACTCCGTGAGCGCCGCGCTGGAAGCCGCAATTGAAGCCCACGGACCCAAGTTGGCCCACGTGATCGCGCACAGTTCGTTGCTGCTCAAGGGCCAATATGGGGGATCGGTCAATGGGACTGGCCGCGGATGATGTGTTGGACGTGCTGCCGCCCTTTGCTGGCGGGTAAAAAGGGCCGTGAAACCTTGACGGTGGCGGCCAAGTCCGAAACGATTGCAGGATTGTGATCTCAATCACTCTCCTGTGATGTATCGGGGCGCGCACATCTGATTCCTCTCACTGACCGGCAAATTCAGCCTCGAGTCCGGTCAGGAAGGCACGGACATGACTACTCCTGTGAATGAGCCAGGCTCGACCGGCAGTGGCCCCCGCCCGGTGATCCCGCCAGCAATCCTTGCCCGATACGGCGCCAGGGTGTTGGAGCCCACCACCGCTGCGCGCACCAAATCAGGGCCACTGCAGCCCACGGCATACATCGGCAGTGTGCTGTTGGTGTTTGGGGTTAACGGGGGAACCGGCCAAAAGTGATGGCTGAGTTGGCTCAGATCGGCCAGGAGTTTGGCTTCACGCCGCAGATCGAGCAGGGCGGCAAGGGCGAGCCTCCATCAAGCGGGGACGCGGGGCAGATTCTCGAGCGGTTTTGGCCGACTCGGGTCATCCTGGTGTTAAACGATTCGGCGACGCCGCCGATCGATGCGTGGCCGGTGCTGCAGCGTCTGCGGCAGAAGGGCTTTGGGGAGTCCGATGTTGCGTTGAATCACCTGCTGACTCCTGAGCCTTATTGGATGTCGATGCCCTACTGGATGTCCATGCCGTATTGGATGTCGATGGGCAGCGAAGGGGCCACCATGTCTTACGCGCAGCCAGGGACAGGGGGCAGAACGCCGGTAGCAGTGGTTGCTGCGGACCCCGCCCTCAACGCCAGGCCAGCGGCGTCGGCGCCCGTGGTCGTGGTTCCGGACACCAGGCTGGGCACACATCCGTGGTTCAACGCCAATGTGGAAGATCAAATCGTTGCCAGCGGGGTAAGACTCGGGATTGACGGCCCACTCGCGGTGCCACCGGGTCCACCCAGTGCGACGATCTCAGGGTCACTTCCGCAATATGCCGGGCACGGCACATTCATCGCCGGCCTCGTGCGCCAGGCCTGCCCGCAGGCCAAGATTCTCGGGCTTCCGTTGATGGAAGACGATGGCATCGCCGAGGAAGCCTTGGTGCTGAAGAGTCTGGCCTTGCTGGTTGTGCGACACATCGATGCGGTGCAGCGCGGTAACGCAAGCGAGGTGATCGACGTGCTGTCTTTGTCCCTGGGTTACTACCACGAGAGCCCTGCGGACGCTGCGACCGATGCTGTTTTTGGGGGCCTGCTTGAGGCCTTTGGTGATTGGGGAGTCGCCGTCGTTGCGGCAGCTGGCAACCAATCAACGACCGCACCGTTCTTCCCCGCGGCCTTCGCCAACCCGAGCGCTTCGTCGACTGGTCGGGTGCCGCTCGTCGCGGTGGGCGCCTTAAATCCCAATGGCGGCACCGTCGCAACCTTCAGCAACGCTGGGCCGTGGATTGGCTTGCATCGACTCGGTGCCAATCTTGTGAGCATCATGCCGGTCACTTTGGACGGGGCTACCCAACCGGCTTCGAGCCACACTCGCCAAGGCTATGAGCGAGCCACGATCGACCTGGATGACTTCTCTGGCGGGTTTGCCATTTGGAGCGGCACTTCGTTTTCCGCGCCGGTTGCCGCGGGCGAAATCGCGGCGCTGTTTAGTCAGTCAAAGGCGCCCTCAGGCAACAGCCAAGCGTGGATTGACCGAGGCGCAAAGGTCGTTCAGGGCTTGCTGCGAGGTGAAAAGAGATGAGTGCCGAGCAGGGGCAACTGTTAACCGACCGAGCAGCGGCGGCCTTCACCGACTATCGCGCTGGCCAGGTTTGGCGGATGGATGAGCTTGTCGACATCCTGACCCCGGTGATGTGGCACGTGGCCCGTGCCTGCAGGTTGGACGCAGCAGCCAGCGAGGACGTCGTTCAAACGGTGTGGCTCAAAGTGGTTGAAAAGGCTGAATCGATCAAGGATCCGCAGGCAATCGTGGCTTGGGTGATGACGGCTACGAGGCGAGAAGCCTGGCGAGTCGCCAAGCGGGCGGACACAACCAGGCCAAGCGAACTGACCACCACGATGGACTTGGGCAAGGACGAGCCGCTGGGTATGGCTCCACCGCCGGATCCGCTCGAATCTGCCATCAACGGCGACCGCGCTCAGGTGCTGTGGTCGCACTTCAGCCAACTGACGCCCCGGTGCCAGGAGTTGCTACGGATGGTGTGTTTCGCGGACCGCCCCCACTACGAACAGGTTGCCAAAGATCTGGGGATGCCGATGGGGTCCATCGGCCCAACCAGGGGCCGCTGCCTGACGACATTGCGATCAGCACTGAGCAAAGACCCACATTGGAGCGTGTGTGATGAGTGAGCACCTGCATGAAGAGCAACCGCTCGATGACTATGACTTTGACCTGATGGCGGAGTTGCGAGCGATTGTTGAAGCTGGCGACCCGCCACCGTCCGGCCTTGCTGATCGGGTGAAGTTTGAGTTGTCTTGGGCGGCGTTGGAGGCTGAGGTGGCGCAGTTGCAGGTGTCTGAGTTAGTTGGCGTTAGGTCTGAGGAGGTGTATGCGTCTACCGACACGATCACCTTCACTAGCAGCTCGGTGAGCCTGATGATTCGGGTTTCCCAAGAGTCAGCGCAGGCGGAGACGCGAAGGGTCGATGGCTGGCTCACGGAGTCCGGCGTCCAAGTCGACCTCTTGGTTGACGGACGGACTTTCGTCACCAAATCCGACGAGAACGGGCGATTGGTGTGGAAGGCATCCCAACCGGCATGGCGAAGTTCTTCATTCACCTGGACACGGCGGTGGGGCAGCCCGTCATCACTCCGGCGGTCCAAGTGTGATTGGTGAGTAACGAGGTGCGAGATCTGCTCGCTGAGGCTGAGGCCACGTTGGACGCTGCCCGGGAGTCGCTCAGCGCCTACAACACGGATTCTGCGGAGAAGTCCATCGCGCAGGTATTGGATCTTGTCGCAGGATGCGTCAAGGAAGACCCGTCCACTCAGGCCCGCGCATTAGCAGTCGAGAGGCAAGCCCTCATTAGTCGAGCCTGGGTCGTCTTCGAGCGCGAAGGTTTGCTCTGCGCCATGAATGGTTTGGAGACGATCCGAGCTGAGGCAGGGCCCGGTGAGGACTCGGCAAACTGTGACATTCAAGCCGCGATGCTCTTGGGCAGGAGCGGTGAAATGGCTAGGGCCCTAGGCGCATTGCGTAGAGCAGACGGCCAGGGCGTAGTGCTGCCGCCGGGCAACCGGATGCGACTCCTCCTGAGCCGCGGCGCTCTTGCAAGTCAACTTATGGAGTTGACCAATGCTCGCGAGGATCTATCTAACGCAGTCGAGTTGAGCATCGAGATTGATCAGCCCAAGGGCTTATTTATGGCGATGCACAACCTCGGCTATGTCGAATACCTGGCTGGCGACTTGCCGACTGCGCTGCGGTTAATGACGGAAGCAGACGCGCTCGATGTCGACGTGGACCGAAGCGAGTCACAACTTGATCGGGGACGAGTTTTGCTCGAAGCTGGTCTGGTGAGCGAAGCTCACGGGGCGCTGGAGGAGCGCGTTCACTGGCGAGAGACGCGGGATCAGAGCGTCAATTGGGTGAAATCGACCTTGAGTTGGTACGCGCCGCGCTGCTGAGCGGCAATAGTGCAGAAGCGATTGACGTCGCAAGCAGGGCAACCCGCGGATTTCTGGCCCGAGCAGAAGGCGGTTGGCGGCGCAGGTCCGTGCTGGCCACGTTGGAGGCAATGGGGGTAGCGGGACAGCGGCCGCGCGCACGAGCGAGGTTGGCTAGTGCCTTGCGAGAGGTCGCGACCCAAACGGAAGACCAGTCGCTCCTGCGGCGCAGCCTGCTGGTCGAGGCGCAAGCCCTCGTGGACCTCGGTGACACCAAAGCGGCCAAAGCGGCTTTCCACGACGCGGAGCCGTTGATCGGTTCGCCATTGCTATCAACCCGGCTCCAGGCGCTCTGGGTGGCTGCCCAAACTGATTCTGAGCGGGCGCGCGAATGGCTGGAGGTTGCTGCTGGCGATATCGCGGCGACGCAAAAGCGGGCCGCTGGTCTGGACGTTCGCACCGCTATGGCCGTGCACAGTAGCAATCTTGCATCAATGGATGTCGGTTGGCTCACGCGCGCGGACCCGCCGATGTGATCGAGCGGGCCGAAGTATGGCGAGACTTGGCGGGTTCGCTAGCGCCCAGTCGGCCGCCGCACAATCCCCAGCACCGACAATTGCTAAGCGCACTGCGGCGTGCCCAAGCCGACCTCAGGTCTGCGGTGCCGGGTGAAGAGACCGAAGCTGCCCGCATACGTCTGGTTGAAGCAGAGCTAGCCGTTCGGTCATCAGACTGGTCCACCAGCGGGGAAGGTGCCCAAGCGACGAGCCAGACGTGGCGCTATCCCGAGCTGCAAGAGCGCGTCGATGCCGAGGGCGTCGCGGTGCTGATGATCTATGTAGTGGGCGGCCTTGCTCACGGAGTCGCGGTCCTGCCTGGTGAGAAGCCTCGGGGTGTCGAGGTGGGGGACTTTGCTGACTTGAGCACTGTGGCGCAAACGGTGCGGGGCGACTTGGGCGTGGTGGGCAGCCTGCCGCAGGCCAGCCCGTTGCGGGCTCCGGTGATGAACTCGTTGAAGCATGGGGTGGGGGTGCTGGACCGGGCCCTCTTGGGTGGTCTGCCGCAAGTTGCTGAGGACCGAACGCCACTCGTGATCGTGCCGCCTCCGCAATGGTTGGGCCTGCCGTTTTCGATGTTTCCCAGTCGGGTTGGCCTGGCCACCTCGGTGTCGCGCTCAGCATCAGCTTGGGCTAGAGGAAAAGCTGAATTGGTTGCGAACCCGCAGGTCATGGCACTGTCGGGGCCGCAGCTCGCGTTGGGCGCAGAAGAAGTGCGCTCAGTCAGGAGATCTGGACTGGGCAAAAAACCAGTGGTGGTGACTCCGCCTCGATCGCTGAAGCGCTCTTGGGTTTTGCCCAGTCGGACCTGGTGCATGTTGCGGCTCATGGCGAGCATCACGCAGAGAACCCGCTGTTTTCGACCCTGCAGATGGCAGATGGCCCACTCTTTGCTCACGACCTCGAAGGGCAGCCGATGCGCAGTCGGCATGTGGTCTTGTCGTCCTGCCACGGCGGGGTGGCCCGAGCGCGGGGTGGCCAAGAAGCACTCGGTATGACGGCAAGTCTGTTGGAACTGGGTGCAACCACGGTCGTTGGTCCGGTGAGTGCAGTGCCCGAAGCTGTTGCGGCCTCAACGATGGTGGACTATCACCGAGGTTTGGCGGCTGGAGTGGAAGCCTCTCAAGCGCTCGCCGACGCCGTCGCCGATGCAGACCCGTTGGCGGGGCTCTTCAGTTGTTTTGGCTCGCAGTGGCAGGTGCAGGCGGAGGTTCGGCCGTGAATTGGCCGTACGAAAAGATTTCTTTGTCGGTGACTGTGGTGCTCAGCGCCTTTCGGGATATTTCTGCGGGCAGCACCGGCTGTCTGAATTTTTGGGGTGCCCTGATGGGAACATACTGACGAAGTGAGTGCACCCGAGTCTTTTGTGACCTACCGATCTCGCGCTGGCCGCGGGGTGATCGTCGCTGCGACGCTGGGCAGTGGCATGACCTTTTTGGACGCTACAGTCGTCAATGTCGCACTGCGCACTATCGGCGAGGATCTCGGCGCTGATCTGGCTGACCTGCAGTGGATCAGCAATGGCTACCTGTTGTCCCTGGCCGCGCTGATCTTGCTGGGCGGCTCGTTGGGCGACCGCTTGGGCGCCGTCGCATCTTTTTGATCGGAGTCGTCTGGTTTGCGGTGACATCCCTGCTCTGCGGGCTGGCGGTCAATCCTGAAATGTTGATCGTGGCCCGATTGCTTCAGGGGTTGGCGCCGCGATGGTGACTCCAGGGTCGCTGGCGATGATTCAGGGTGCCTTTGCTCCGAAAGATCGAGGGCCCGCGATTGGTGCCTGGACCGGGCTAGCTGCCATCTCGAATGCACTCGGTCCGTTTTTGGGCGGCTTCCTGATCGACTACGCCTCGTGGCGCTGGATCTTTTTGATCAACGTGCCGATTGCGGTGGCGACCGTTTGGCTGACGCGACGCTGTGCCCCGAAAGCCGCGACGAGCGGCGAGTGCCGTCGTTTGACGTGCTCGGTGCCCTGCTGGCCGCTGCCTCCTTAGCCGGTGTCACGTATGCGCTGATCGAGTGGGGGACGCCGACCGCGGTGATCTTGGGGTTGATCGGGCTGGTGGCCGCCGCCGCATTCATCGTGACCGAGCGGCTGGCCAAAAACCCGATGATGCCGCTGGAGTTGTTTGCTAACCGCACCTTCAGCGCCGCCAACATCGTCACCCTGCTCGTGTATGCGGCGATGGGGGCCATCTTCTTCTTCGTCGTGCTGCAACTGCAGACCGTGACCGGCTATTCGGCGCTCGCGGCCGGTGTCGCGACGCTGCCGATCACCGTGTGCATGCTGCTTCTGGCTGCGCCCGGTGGGAAGTTAGGCGCCCGGATTGGCCCACGGATCCCGATGACCTTTGGCCCCCTGGTGATGGCTGGTGGTATCTGGTTGCTGGCCGGGATTGGCGCTGACAGCACTTTGTCATCGACGTGCTGCCTGGCATGACGATCTTTGGGCTGGGGCTGGCATTGACCGTCGCTCCGCTGACCGCGAGTGTGCTGGCTGCGGCACCCGACCGTCGAGCCGGGATCGCCAGTGGCATCAACAACGCCGTGGCGCGCAGTGGCTCGTTGCTGGCGGTCTCTGCTTTGCCGCTGGTGGTGGGTCTGTCCGGGGATGACTACAACGTGCCCGCCGCGCTGGATGCGCAGTATGGTCTGGCCATGTGGATTAGTGCTGTCCTGCTGGCCCTTGGTGGTGTCATGGCCTGGTTCACCATCCCGGCCGGGATGCAGGAGATCGAAGAGAATGTCGGCGCATGAAGGTCAACGCGATCGTGCTGGTTGGCGGTGCCGGGCGCAGGCTGGGCGGCGTCGACAAAGCTGGTCTGCAGGTGGGTGGCGTGAGCCTTTTGGGGCGAACGCTCGGAGCCATCCAGCCCGTTACGGAGTCGGTTGTCGTGGTGGGGGAGACGGCTGAGCGTTCGAGCCTGCTCGCTTCGCTGCGTGAGGCCGTGACCTGGACTCAGGAGCGGCCCGCTGGTGGTGGACCCGTCGCAGGCGTGATCGCTGGGTTGAGTGCCGTGCAAGTCGATCGCGACTGGACCTTGCTTCTCGCTGTCGATCAGCCTGGGGTGAGGGCCGTGCTCCCGGCGCTGGTCGCAGCAGCCGAGCAGGCTGAGGTTGATGTCGAGGCAGTTGCGCCGATTGATGAGTCCGGGCGCACGCAATGGCTGCTGGCCGCATACCGTACTGCGGTTTTGCGTGAAGCGCTCAGTCAAGCAGGGACAGGGCACAATCAAGCGCTGCGGTCACTGCTCAAACCACTGCGTATGCAGGAAGTCGCGGTTGATCCCGCCGACCTGCGGGACGTCGATGAGTGGGTCGACGTGCAGGCCTGGCGAGAGCGTTTGAGCTAACCGCCGATTGCGCTCATCGGTCGGCCTGGCTGCAAGAAGCCAGGCTCGTTAATGCCGTGACCAGGCAACTTAGCGCCGATGCTGGCGCGGAACAGGTCCGCCAACTCTTCGTCGCTGGCGCCTTCGCGCAGGGAGTGCGCAGATCGGTCTCATTTTGTGCGAAGAGGCAGTTGCGAAGTTGGCCATCAGCGGTCAGGCGCACGCGGTCGCAAGTGCCACAGAACGGCGACGTCACCGAAGCGATCACGCCCACCTTGGCTGGGCCACCGTCGACAAAGAACATCTCAGCGGGCGCATTGCCGCGGACCGGCACCGGGGTCAACTCAAAGCGGGTCTCCAGGCGGTCGCGGATTTCCTGGCCCGTGACCATCGACTCGCGGTGCCAGGTGTGGCCAGCGTCGAGCGGCATCTGCTCAATGAAGCGCAACTCGTAGCCATGCTCCAACGCGAACTCCAGCAGGTCAGGGGCCTCGTGGTCATTCACGCCGCGGAGCAACACGGTGTTGAGTTTGAGCGGAGCTAAGCCCGCATCGGCGGCAGCCTTGATGCCATCCAGGGTGTCCTGGAAGCGGTCTCGACGGGCCATCTTTTTGAAGGTGTCGTCGTTGAGGGTGTCGAGGCTGACGTTGACCCGAGTCAGACCAGCCGCAACGAGAGCTTCGGCGTTTTTGGTCAGACCCAGCGCGTTGGTCGTCATCGACACCTCTGGAGAGGGATCGAGCGCGGTCATGCCAGCGACGACATCGACGAGGTCACGACGCAACAACGGTTCGCCGCCAGTCAGACGGACCTCGTCAATCCCCAGCGAGACGGCAACGCTGGCTAGGCGCAGCAGTTCCTCGGTGGTCAGCATCGTGTTCTTTTGCAGCCACGGCACGCCTTGCTCGGGCATGCAATATGTGCAACGCAATGAGCAGCGGTCGGTCAGCGAGATCCGCAGATCGCGGTGGACACGATCGAATCGGTCAATCAAAGTCTGCATTTAGTGATCCCATCCAATAACCATGGCCAGCAGGTGCGGCAGCAGGGGAGCAAGTGCTTCCATAGATTGATTTACGGCTTTGAGGCTTCCAGGCAGGTTGACCACCAGGGTGCCAACACTGCCTTCGGGTGCATCAGGGCTTGGGTCGACGACGCCCACGACGCCGCGGGACAGCACAGCCAGCGGCGTGTATTGCTCTCCGTGCCGGCGCAAGTGCTCGGCAACACTTTCCATCTCACGCGTGATAACAGCCCGAGTGCCTTCGGGGTGAAATCGCGTGGCGCGATGCCAGTGCCGCCGGTGGTGACGATCAGCCGAGCGCCATCGGCCACAGCGGTGCGCAATGCTGACTCGACCGACTCGGCCCCGTCGGGAATCACGATCGGCCCACTGACGGCATACCCCGCAGTGCTGAGTAGTTCGACCAGGGCAGGGCCGGAGGCGTCTTCGCGCTCACCGCGACTTGAGCGATCCGAGACGGTGATGACGAGCGTTGGAGTTTCGGGTGTCGACATTAACCCCATGGTAGGCGCGACTGCTGGATAAAGACCTTTCGAGTCCCTAACGCCTCCCACCCAAGCCCTCGCCCAAGTCCTGGCGGCCGCAAGCGCGAATCGCAGAAAGTCCCGGTGTTCGCACGAAATAACACGCGACCACCGGGAGAAAGTGCGAATCGCCGCCCGGAGGGGGCTGCCTCGGTCAGGTGATGCGCTCTGGGGTGTGTAGACATTGCAGGTCGAGCCGCGCACAAAGCCAGCCAGCGTCATACCGGCATGTTGTGCCGTCGCGACCGCCAGCGAGCTCGGTGCCGAGACGGCCGACAGCACGGGTATACCAGCCAGATAAGCCTTTTGCACGAGCTCAAACGAGACTCGGCCGCTGACCTGCAAAACTGTCTCGCGCAGAGGCAACCTCTCGGCCTGGATAGCCCAGCCAATCACCTTGTCGACAGCGTTGTGCCGCCCGACATCTTCACGCACGACTAGCGGCTCACCATCAGCCGTGAACAGCCCAGCCGCATGCAACCCGCCGGTCCGGTCGAAGGCCTTCTGCTGTTTGCGGAGCTCATCAGGCAGCGAAAGGAGAATCTGCGCCGACATCTCCATCTGACTAGCCGACAGATTAAACGGCGCCCGGATGTCGAGGGCTTCGATGCTGGCCGTGCCGCAGACGCCGCATGAACTGGTCGTGCCAAATGAACGCTGCTTGCCTGCGGCAATCGGGTCGGGCACTCCCTGCGCCAAGTCGATCTCGATCACGTTGTAGGTGTTGACCTCGACCCCCAGCCCCTCATCAGCCACAGAGCCTGCGCAATAGCGAGCGCCGTCGATGTCCGTGCGCCCAGTGATGATGCCTTCGGCATACAAAAATCCATGCAACAACTCGATGTCATCACCAGGCGTGCGCATTGTGACGGTTAGCGGCGTCGATCCAATCCGCAACTCCAGCGGCTCCTCGACGGCGACCGTCTCTGGCCGAGCCCGACGAACGCCGCGGTCAACATCAATGCGCACCGTGCGGTGGCGTGCGGTCACTCGTCCCATAGGTCCAGTCTCTCAGGGGCCCGGCGTGCTCAACGCTGCGGCAATGCTCCGGTATGCACGGAAGCCTCGAGCCGGACCACCACTGACTTGCTGGTCGGAGTTTGCGACCGCTCAGCCGTCGAGTCCAGCGGCACCAACACATTCGCCTCGGGGAAGTACGCAGCCACGCACCCCGGTGCCGTTTCTGGGTAGTCGATGAGCGCGAAAGCCATCCCGCGCCGCTCTTCGATTTCGCCGGAGGGCAGTGGCCACTCCGAGATAATGTCGATCAGTGCGCCCTCCTCAAACCCCAGTTCAAAGCGGTCGATTGGGTTGATGAAAAGCACTCGGCGCTCGCCGTGCACCCCGCGGTAGCGGTCATCCAGGCCATAAATCGTGGTGTTGTACTGATCGTGACTGCGCATCGTCTGCAGCAGCAACCGTCCCTGCGGCACATCAACCCTGCTCAGCGCATTCACGGTGAGCCGCGCCCTGCCAGTCTCGGTCGCAAATGTCCGGGAGTCGCGAGGCCCATTCGGCAGGACAAACCCACCAGGCTCCTGGGCCCGCCGCTCATAGTCGGCAAACCCTGGCACAACGGCCTCGATATGGCTCCGGATCACGCCATAGTCAGCCCGCATCGCAGCCCAATCAACAGGCGAATCCGTCAGCAGGTGCTCAGCAATCGAGACCACGATGTCGACTTCACTGCGCAGATGCGGACTGGCTGGCTTCAACCGGCCCCATGACGCATGCACCATGCTCATCGAGTCCTCGACGCTCACGAACTGCTCATGACCACCAGTTTCATCCTTCTCGGTGCGCCCGAGCGTCGGCAGGATCAACGCCTGTTTGCCGGTGATCGCGTGTGAACTATTCAGCTTGGTGGACACCTGAACCGTCAGGTCGGTCTGCGTCAACGCCGCTTCGGTCGCCGCCGAGTCAGGGGTGGCCCGGACAAAATTGCCACCCATTCCCATAAAGAACCGGCCCTTACCATCGCGCATGGCCCGAATCGCATCCACCACGTCGACGCCATGCTTGCGCGGAGCCTGGATCCCGGTCCTGTCATCAAGTCGCTGCAGGAACCACTCTGGCGAGCGCTCCCAAATGCCCATCGTCCGATCACCCTGGACGTTTGAGTGCCCACGCACTGGGCAGGCACCTGCACCTGGCCGGCCAATGTTGCCGGTCAGCAGCAGGACGTTGATGACTTCGCGCAGCGTGGGCACCGAGTTCTTGTGTTGAGTCAGCCCCATCGCCCAACAGATGATCATCGAGTCGGCCGCGATCACCTGCTCGGCAACCTGCTCAATCTCGGCGCGGCTCAGCCCACTGCCCGCTTCCAGGTCAGCCCAAGCCAGGCTCGCATAGTGACCCCGCAAGGCCTCGAACCCATCGGTGTGTTCGGCGATGAACTCGTGGTCCACAACGCCACCGCGCGAGTCATCCGCCTCGACCAAAAGCTTGCCGATCCCAGCAAAAAAGGCCAGGTCGCCGTTGACCCGGATCTGGCAATACTGATCAGCCAGGTCAGTCCCACTGCCGATCACGCCCGACGGCTTCTGCGGATTCTTAAACCGCTTCAGGCCGGCCTCCACCAGCGGATTCACCGCGATGATCCGGCCGCCGCCCTTCTTCACCTTCTCCAGCGCACTCAGCATCCGCGGGTGATTCGTGCCCGGGTTCTGCCCCGCCACGATGATCAAATCGCTGGTCTCAACGTCCGTCAGCGTGACGGTCCCCTTGCCTACGCCGATGGTTTCGCTCAGCGCCTCACCACTGGACTCATGGCACATGTTGGAGCAGTCCGGCAGGTTGTTGGTGCCAAAGGCCCGCACCATCAGTTGGTATGCGAAAGCCGCCTCATTCGAGGTCCGTCCAGAGGTGTAGAAGATCGCCTCGTCGGGGCTGTCCAGCCCGCGTAAGGTGCTGGCGATCAGGTCAAAGGCTTCGTCCCACTGGATGGGCTCATAGTGCGTGCCGCCTTCGCGCAACACCATCGGCGCGACCAAGCGGCCTTGCTGGCCCAGCCAATAGTCAGAGCGGCCCGCTAAATCAGCAACCGAATGCTGCGCAAAAAACGCCGGTGTCACCCGATCAGTGGTGGCTTCCTCAGCTACAGCCTTAGCGCCGTTTTCACAAAACTCGGCAGCGCTGCGGTGCTCAGGGTCTGGCCAGCACACCCTGGGCAGTCAAAGCCGCCGTTTTGGTTGAGCGCGGTCAGGGTCAACGCGGTGCGCTTCACACCCATCTCGACCAAGGAGTTCTTCATCGCATAGGCAACGCCCGGCACGCCAGCAGCCCAGTCTTTTGCCCCGCTCATGTCAGCCAACTCATAGACTCACCATGCCTCATTCACCGCGTAACGGGCTAGTGTTTTGCCCATGTCGAGTAACAGCCAGCCCTCAGGACCGCTGTGCTCGATGTCCTAAGCCAAATCTGGGAGCGTTCCACCGGCACTCAAGCGCCACTGTCGCTGACTATTACGACGGTGCTGGCCCTGGTGGCGCTCGTCCTCGTGGGAAGCCCATCGACGTATCGGATCGCTCGGCACGGCATCACCGTCGTGCACGAAGCCGGTCACGCCGTCGTGGCGCTGATGGTGGGTCGAAAACTGGCGGGCATCCGAGTGCATTCCGACACCTCAGGCCTCACCGTCTCTTCTGGCAAACCGCGCGGGCCCGGCATGGTGGCCACACTGATCGCGGGCTATCCCGCGCCGGCCGTCTTTGGCCTCGTCGCCGCTTATCTCCTTTCCCAGGGGTATGCCGTGGGGTTGCTGTGGTTCTTGGTCCTCGCCGCGATCGTGATGACTCTGGCCATCCGCAATGTCTATGGCGGCCTCACCATGTTGGCGATCACGATTCCGTTGGCCTGGGCCAGTTGGTCATTGCCAGCGACGACGCTGAGTTGGCTCGCCTACCTTCTGACCTTCTTGCTGCTGCTGGGAGCCCCACGGGCCGTGCTGGATATGGCGGCGATCGGCAAACGGGGGCACCAAGCAGGGTCGGACCCGGGCCAACTGGCGCGACTCACGCATACCGTGCCGGGGTTGTGGGTCGGATTGTTCTTGGCGAGCAGTTGTGGCTGTGCCGCCCTGGGGGTCTTTCTCCTCATCTCGGCGGCTTAGGCTAGTTCTCGTAAGCGGCAATGGGGCCGGGCACCAAGCCGCAATGACCGCCCCACGCAAATGGAGGTTCCGTGACACCCCGCCAGTTTTTCGCACCGTGGCCCTCGCCGAGGCCGTGACCTGGACCTTGCTGTTGATCGGCATGTTTTTGAAGTACGTCACCAAGACAACTGATCTGTTGGTCACCATCGGTGGCGGCCTGCACGGCTTTGTCTTTCTCGCCTACATTGCGACCACGTTGATGGTCTCCTGGACCAGCGGTGGACCGGCAAGCAGACACTCATGGGCCTGGCCAGCGCCATACCGCCGTATGTGACGATCCCGTTTGAACGGTGGGCGCAGCGCCGTGGGTTGCTCAAGTCGAAGTGGCGTCTGTCCGGAGCTAAGCCGCGCGGTGGCCCCGAAAAGCTCGTGACCGGTGTGCTGCAGAGCCCCTTCGTCGCTGCGGCCATTGCCATCGTCGGCCTGGGGGTTCTGTTTGCCGTGATGGTCTCGCTAGGCCCGCCCACCGAGTGGGGGAGTGTAGCCGCCCGTCACCGGGAGTGCAGGCCCGCTAGAGGATGAACCGGAACAACGGGCTGTCCGGCGGGATTTGTTCGACCTGCATCCTGGAGGCGTCCATCCGCGCCAGCAGCGGAGCGAGGTCCTCACGGCGGCCAAGCTCAATACCGACCAGCGCTGGACCGGTCTCTCGGTTGCTGCGCTTGACGTATTCAAAGAGCGCGATGTCGTCGTCTGGGCCAAGCACCTCGGACAAAAATGTTCGCAGAGCGCCAGGCTCCTGCGGGAAGTCCACTAAGAAGTAGTGTTTGCGCCCTTCGTGGACAAGTGCGCGCTCCATCACCTCGGGGTAGCGCAGCACGTCATTGTTGCCACCGGACAGGATCGCCACGACGACCTGGCCAGGCTGCAGATTAAGGGCCTCCAGCGCCGCAGGCGCCAGCGCCCCGGCTGGCTCGGCCACAATCCCTTCCGTTTGGTAGAGAGCGATCATCTCGACTGAAACCCGGCCCTCGCTGACCGAGAGCACTTCAACACCGGCAGCTTGAGCGACCGGGAAGGTGTGATCGCCCACTCGGCGCACGGCGGCGCCATCAACGAAGGGGTCAACCTAGGCAGCATGACCGGCCCGCCAGCGTCCAACGCAGCCCGCATGCTGGCCGCACCGGCTGGCTCGACTCCAACGATTCGCACCTCAGGATGTCGCTGCGAGAGGTAGGTAGCCGCTCCAGCCAGGAGCCCACCGCCACCAACCGGCACAACGACAACGTCTGGCACCTGGGGAGATCTTCGATGGCTTCACGCACAACGGTGCCTTGACCAGCGATCGTCCACGGGTGGTCAAAGCTGGCACCAAAGTGCTGCCGGTGGTTGCGGCGTAGTCGCTAGCTGCTGTCGAGGCGGCGTCGTAGGTATCGCCCCCAACGACGACATCAACATAGGAGCCGCCCAGGGTCGCTACCCGATTGCGCTTCTGCCGTGGCGTGGTTCGGGGCAAATAGATACGGGCCTGGACGCCCAGTTGCGCACAGGCGAAAGCAACCCTTGGGCGTGGTTGCCGGCGCTCGCACAGACGACTCCGGCCGCCTTTTGCTCATCACTCAACTGGTCAATCAGGTTGGTGGCGCCCCGGCTCTTGTAGGAGCGAACTTCCTGTTGGTCTTCACGCTTGAGCCATACGTGTGCTCCGGTGTTGCGCGATAGCCGGTGGCTGTAGGTCACGGGCGTATGCGTAATTCGCCCGGTGAGGCGCTTGGCAGCGGCGTCAATGTCGGCAGCGGTTACCGGCGTTTGTGGCGCAAGGGTCATGCGCTCAGCGTGTCACACCTGACGCGGGGGAAAGTTGCCCGCCATGCACCGCCTGGTTCACTGGCGTCATCTCTTGGTGCCCCCTGAAAATTGTCGGGTAGCCAACCGGTTGCCGTCTAGTTGGTTTGTGCGCTCTCACTGGGGCGATGACGACGAAGCATTGAACGGCCCACAAGCCCCTGATGCGCCCGTGGTGGTGCAGCGTGGCTTATGGGCTTCCATGTGTGGATAACGTGTCCGAGCCCATTCCGCTTTCGCGCTTAGAATAAGGGTCGTTCAACGAGCATCCCCTGTGCTCGCAGATTCCAGAGGACGTGAGTTGATGGACCCCGCTGATTCGCTGACTTCGGGGACCCCACAGGCAGTAAACCAATCGGGTCCCACGTGGTTTCCGGTCTATCCCCTGACTAACCCCATTCGCCATTATGCGTGGGGCAGCGCCGAGTTCATCCCGCGTTTGCTGGACTTGCCCTACACCGGCGAACCACACGCAGAAGTATGGGTCGGGGCCCATCCTGCTGATTCTTCCTGGGTGAATTCAGGCCTGAGTTTGGCGCAGCGAGTTGTTCTGGATCCGCAAGCAGTGCTCGGGTCAAGAGTTCGGGCGCAATTTGGCGACCGACTTCCGTTTTTGCTGAAGATTCTGACCGCTGCACAACCGCTTTCGTTGCAGGTGCACCCCGATGACGAGCAGGCAGCGGCCGGGTTTGCCGCTGAAGAAGCTGCTGGCCTGGATATTCGCGATCCAGGTCGGCGCTATCACGACCCCTTTGGCAAGCCGGAAATGATTGTTGCGCTGACCGACTTTGAAGCGCTCAGTGGGCTCCGGCCGCTCGCTTCAACACGACTATTCTTTGACCAACTTAAGGTCGATCACCCCGATTGGCGAGGTCTGAGGGAGTTACTCGCTGGCGACGACGGCGCGGAGAAGTACCTGCGCAGGGTGTTGGGGGAACGGCAATGGGCTGGCGGCCTGGTGGAGTCCGTGGCACAGGCGTGCAAGGGGTGGATTCAGCCGAAGCCAAGACGATTCTCGACCTGGCGGTGCGCTACCCAGCAGACAGCGGTGTCTTGGTGGCCATGCTGCTGAATCGCATTAGCCTCAAGCCCGGCGAGGCGATATATGTTGGGCCCGGTGACCTGCATGCCTATCTCTGCGGTGCTGGCGTCGAGATTATGGGCTCATCCGACAATGTCCTGCGCGCGGGGTTGACCAGCAAGTTTATCGACCCCGATGAATTGCTGAGCTTGACGGACATCAAGCCTCGCCCACCCCGGTTCGTTGGGGCAGAGCGAATTAGCTTGATGACTCACTACGAGTGTCCGGCGCAGGAGTTTCGCCTCGATGCCGTGGATCTTGGGCCGGAAGAGACGACGTTGACGCTGCCCTGCGATGGACCTGCGGTGGTGCTTATCGTCGATGGCTCAGCAGAAGTCGTCTCAAGCCGTGGGGTCATCGTTCACTTGCACCGGGGCCGGGCGGCGATGGTTGAAGCGTGCGCTGGCGATGCAGTGACGCTGCGTGGTCACGGCACCGCCTTCGTGGCGCGGGCCTGGGCGCGAGGCGCGCCACATACCTAGGGCGTGATTAGCCGAACAGGATCGCGGCTTCGTCCCAAGCGTGCCGGGGAACGAGTTTGAGCTCGCTGGTGGCATCGCGCAGGTTCACGGTGCCGATCTCCATGCCGACGAGGTTGACCATGACGCCCCACTCGCCGCGGCTGACGGTGTCAATGGCTGCGGTGCCAAAGCGGGTTGCCAACACCCGATCGTATGCGGTGGGCACGCCGCCGCGCTGCAGGTGACCCAGAGTGGTGGATCGGGTCTCCAGCGACGTGCGCGATTCGATCTCCAATGCCAGGTGATCGCCGATGCCCCCAAGCCGTGGGCGGCCAAGGCATCCAACCCGCGCAGCGACACTGCTTCGCCTTCGCCCTCGGGGACAAAACCCTCTGAGACGACCACTACAGGGGCCCGACCACGATCGTGGGTGCTCGTCATCCAAGACGCGATCTGGTCCATGCCGACGTGGACTTCGGGGACCAAGATGGCGTGCGCGCCAGATGCGAGACCGGCGTGCAGCGCAATCCAACCGACGTGTCGGCCCATGACCTCAACCACCATGCAACGGTGATGGGATTCGCCGGTGGTGCGCAGACGATCAATGGATTCGGTGGCGATGGCGACGGCTGTGTCGAAGCCGAAGGTGACGTCGGTGGCCGACAAGTCATTGTCGATCGTCTTGGGGACGCCGACCACGTTGATGCCCTCGTCGTGCAGCATACGAGCCACGGTCAACGTGCCCTCGCCGCCGATGGCGATCAAAGCGTCCATGCCGTGATTGGCCATCACCTGCTTGACCCGTTCAGTGCCACCGTGCGCAAAGGGGCTGGTGCGCGAGGTGCCCAGGATCGTCCCGCCCTGCTTGGACAGGCCACGCACATCGTGACGCGGCAGGTCAAAAACGTCGTCTTGCACGAGGCCGCGCCAGCCGTCGCGGATGCCGACAAACGTGTGTCCGTAGATGCGATCGCCCTTCATCACCGCACCGCGAATCACCGCGTTGAGGCCGGGGCAATCTCCGCCACTGGTCAGGATTCAATCTTCACGTTCCTAGTTTGAGGGGAAGCGTGCCCAGGGCGCTAATCAGCGCTAGTTAAACCAGGGCAGCGCGCGGATCACCAAGTAGGTACCGCCACTGGAGATGGCGGTCGCGAGCGTGCCCCAGGCCATGTCAATCGCCACGATCGAAGCGGGGTAGCCCTTGAGGACGGCCAGCGCGGTTAGGTTGTAGGTGGCGTAGGCAAAGAAGCCGAGGAATGCTCCCGCGAGCACGGCCTTGCCAAACGAGCCTTCGGCGAGCGCGGGTTGGGTCGCAAAGTAGGTGATGCCCGCCACGTAGATGACGTAAAAAATCAGTGCGGCCACCATGTTGAACTCTGGCTTGAGAATCGAGCCCATGCGCTCGTCATACAACGGCCGACCGACCCGGCCTAGCCAGAAGAAGTCGAGGATGCCAAAGATGATGCCGGTGACGACAAGGGAAGCGATGACGTTCATGACGAGGCCTTTCGTGGGGTGGGGCGTTGGCTAGATCCTATGAGCCCGGTCGTGGCGCTACCGCCTGGGGGCCAGATGTCGCTACTGTGGCGGGGACGTTCCCTTCAACTAGCAGGAGGCTGCTCGTGAGCACCGCCGCATTGCCCGTCAGCCTGTCCTGGCCGACCGGCTCATCAGCCGCAGTATGGCCACTGACATCGTCTTGGTGATGGTTGGTGCCATCACGGTCGGCGTTTTGGCCCAGGTGACTATCCCGCTGTACCCCGTCCCGATCACCGGCCAGACCCTGGCTGTCCTCTTGGTCGGTGGAAGCTTGGGTATGCGACGCGGCGTGGCCGCACTCGGCACCTACACGGCCGTCGGCCTGGCTGGCGTGCCGTGGTTTGCGGAGTTCGGTGGTGGCGCTGCCTACCTGCTGAAGCCCTCATTTGGCTACATCATCGGCTTCATCGTTGCTGCTGGCGTGATCGGCTGGCTCGCTGAGCGTGAGTGGGACCGGCGCCCAATGCTCTCGATGGCCGGCTTCGGCCTCGCAAGTCTGGTGCCTTTCATCTTTGGTCTGCCCTACCTTGCGATGATCACCGGCCAGCACGACATCACCACCGTGCTGACGCTCGGGTTCTACCCCTTCATTGCTGGTGGCATCGTCAAGTGGCTGATTGCTGCAGCGATTTTCCCCGCCGCGTGGAAGATGATCCGCAAGGTCGACGCGAGCAAGCAAGACTGACTTCGCATTGTAGGGCGGGTAGTAGGCCAGGTGGCCCGCTACCCGCTCTTGCGTTATTTGGCCGCTTTGACGGCCTTTGCCGCAGCATCTCGGGCATTGCTTGCCTCGTTCAGACGTTGCTGAGCGGCGTGCAGGAGGCGGCTTGATTGGAGCACCTCGGCCTCTGCACGGGCCATCTCGCGCTCTGCCTCGGCCAGCGCCTTCGCTGCCGAGGTTCTCGCCTGTTCGGCCTCGCGATCTCGTTGAGCCTTAGCTTCCTGGATCCGTCGTTGTCTTAGGTCTGGGCCCTCGTCTAGCTCATGAGCCTCGTCTGCGTCGCTTTGTCCACCACCCACGATGGCGGTCAATACGGTTCCCGTGCTGGTGCGCGCCGCGGCTTGAGTCACGTCGACCTCGCCAAAACCTGAATAGCTCAAAGTGCGAGTCAACATGCCCGATAGCACCACCTCTTGAGCGGCAGCATCGGCGAAGGCAGCGATCAGGCTGTCTCGCACAGACTGCTTGAGGGCATCGGACAATGGCCCGTCGCTGACCGCCCCGATGGCTTGCAGGGTTGCCTCAATGACGGCATCGCGCTGAGGGCGCAGTTTGGTCAGCGATGCCGTGTCCATGGCTGACTGTGCGTGCCGCAAGTGAGCCCCAACTTCGGCAATGTCGGCCAACACCGGGTGCTGTGCGTGCACCACTCTGTTCAGGGCGTCTGCGCCTTGCGTTGGCTTGCGCAACGCGGTGATCTCTAGCGCCAGACTCTTGTGGCCATCGGCACGAGCATCCTTGGCCGCTGCCTTTCGCGTCGCGACGAAGTCCTGGGGTGCAGAACGATAAATTTCCGCCGCGGCGTTCGCCAGCGCTACCTCATCCGGTGACTGGTCATCCTCAGCCGCGCGAGGCATACCTATCCCTGAGCCTCGAGGAGTTGTTCCTTGATCTCATCAACAAGTTCAAGGATCGCGGTTGGCCCGGTGACTGGGCCACCAGCCATCAGGCCATCGGCGCCCAAGAGGATCGCGGCTGGTCGAGCAGAAGTGAAGTGCTCCGAGAGCGAATGACCCACTTCGGTGTAGGCGATGCCTTCCCAGGTTGGCTGACGGTCAAACGCGGAGGTCAAGTCGGCGGCTGTGACGATCCGGACGGCGACCATCGGCAGGTCCTTCGCGATGTCGGGAATGGCATCGGTGACCCGGACACAAGGGGAGCATGAGGGGAGAGCATCAGCAGCAACACTGCCTGCTGCTGGGCGAGGCCGCGCAACGTCGTCTTCGAGTCCAGCGATGGGCCGATCAGGTCGACATAAGGGATTGGAGAACGCATGTAGTCTTCGAGGTCCTCGGGGTCAGCTTGCGGAGCTGCTGAGAAGGCGCCGAGCACTAGGGCCGTCACCAAAGCGGTCACCGCTAGGGCGAGGATCCACCCAAACTGATCGAGTATGCGAGGTGCGGCGACTCCGTTGAGGGCGAGGTCAGTGATGCTCAGACCGGCTAGTGCGACCAAGACCCCATTGCGCAGCAAAGTCCAGCGATCGACGACACCAGACCCCAGCGATCCAAAGCAATTACAGTTGGTGTCGCCCTCGTCAGCGACCAGCTTGGCGATGAGCACGAAGTAGCCGACGAAAAGCAGCAGAACAACTACCGCAACTGCTATGCCGAGTGCCCCAGGCAGAGCCAGCAAGAAAACCGCTAGCGCAATTTCGCCATAGGCATGGGTGCGAGCGAGCCACATTTTGCGCGCTGCCTTGGGGATGCCCATGTCGGCCCAGGCGCGTAGTGGGTGCGGGTCACGGGCTTTGGCGACGCCACTGATGAGCAAGATGACTGCCACGATCACGGTCGCGGCAAGCAGAGAAATGCTGAACATGTCCCTCAGGATAAGCCGGGATACCCTAAAGCCATGGGTGGACGACGGTTGGCAGTGCACGTCTTGGACACCCGGATAGAAATCGTGTTGCATGGCCGAGACACCGATGAGTTGTTTGCCCGCGCTGAAGAGGCCTGGAGTCTCGCCCTCGCGCCGACCACCGACGTGGATGCCGTGGTGGTCGCCGAGTTGTTGCCCGAGGGGGACAGCGCCATCACCGGACCGTGGGTTGGGAGCCCAAGCCGGGCAAACCGTGGGCTTTCGCAGAGCCAGACCCAGGGCGCTTGCTGATGCTCCTCACCCAGTACGTCACCTCGGCCGCCATCAAGGAGCAATCAGGTCGTTTGTTGATGCTGCATGCGGCTGGGTTAGCTCACCCGCAGACAGGCAAGGCCTCGATCTGGGTGGCGCCAGGCAACATGGGTAAGTCGACTTTGGTGCGAACCCTTGGGCCGAGTTTTAGCTATCTCACTGACGAAACGATCGCCATTCGACGTGACGGCACGATCGCTCCGTACGCCAAACCAGTCTCGACGAGAGTGGAGGAGGCAGCCGGCGTCAAAGAAGAGCGGGCACCGGGGCCCTTGGGCCTTAGTCTCCCCGCTGTTGCTGCCCGTCCGGCCGGGCTGGTTTTCCTTGACCGAGTCGCGGCGCATGAGGGCCCAGCGCAGATCGCTGAACTGGACACCTTGAGCGCCGTTGAGGCCGCTGTCCCGGAGTCGTCAGCTTTTATGGTGACGGACAAGCCGCTGCAGTGGTTGGCGCACATCCTTGAATTGACGGGCGGAGCCAGGCGCGTTAGGTATTCAGAGGCGTCCGACCTGTTGCCGTTGGCGCGCGAAATCATGGAGGAGGTGCCGTGAGCGTTCACGAAATCGATGGATTCTCGCTGGCTCGGCAGGTCAGGGTTGGTGACATCGTTGATGTGCTGGAGCGCGAGGGCGAGGCTCTGGTCCTCGCGAACGGCATGATCCATCGCCTCTCTCCCCTGCTACCTTGATTCTGCAACGGGCAGAAGCCGGATGGATCGGCATACCTGAGCTTGCTGATGCGCTGGTTACGGAGTTTGGCGACCCACCCGATGGTCATGCGGGCACCCTGACCGGCACGATGGTTGACGCGTTGGTAACGGCTCACCTCTTGGAGTCGAGAGATTCCGGTTCCTCAAAATAGTTAGATCGTCGTAGTATCTATCTGTGAAGTCACCTGCAGAGATCATCACTGGGCGCAAGAGCGCCTGGATTGTTGCCGTCGTTACCTTCTTGCTGGCCCTGGCGGTCGCCGGATTCGTGTCAGATGGTGAGCGCTCGCCGTCGGCGACTGATTCGCTACCGGCCGGCTATGACAGCACCGAGGCGGTCGCGCTGCAGGAGCGGCTGCCCGAGGACGAGACCTCTACTGCGATCGCGCTCTTCACGGTTGATGGCGATGACATCACCAGCCAACTGCCCGCCTTGCAAGAGGTGATGGACTCAGTCGCGCCCGAAGGCGTCACCGCTCAGGTCGTCCCCTCCGAGGACGGATCTGCGGCAATCTCGGTGCTCACCGTTCCGGCCGAGACGGCCACGGTGACTGCCGAGCAGGTGACCCAGCTGCGCGCTGACTTGGCCGAGGAGGTGCCGGACGGCGTCACGTCCGCCTTGACCGGCCCAGCAGCCATTCAGGCTGACCTGGCCGCAGTCTTTGAAGGCGCCAACTTCCAACTCCTCGCCGTGACGGCCTCGGTGGTCGCGCTGTTGCTGTTGGTCACTTATCGCAGCCCGTTCCTGTGGCTGGTGCCGCTAATTGTGGTGGGTGTTGGCGACCGAGTTGCCTCGATTGTCGCGACCAACGTGCTTGAAGTTGCCTCAATCCCGTGGGATGAATCCACCGTCGGAATCCTCTCGGTGTTGGTCTTTGGTGCGGGCACCGACTATGCACTCTTGCTCATTTCCCGCTATCGAGATGAGCTCAAGCGGCACGAGAGCCGCAACGAAGCGATGCTGCTGGCTCTGCGGCGCACGGCTGAGGCAGTTTTTGCCAGTGCCTCGACGGTCTTCGTTGGCCTGTTGACCCTGGCCTTGTCGGCCTTCCCGACCACTCGTGGCCTCGGGGTTGCCTGTGCCGTCGGTATCTTGGTCGCCGCAGCTTTTGCCCTCGTTGTGCTGCCTGCAGTGCTGGTCCTCTTTGGCCGCGGCATCTTCTGGCCGCTGGTGCCCAAGCTTGGGGCCAAGGCCATCACCGAGACTCGTTCGATCTGGCGTCGCGTGGGTGACATGGTCAACAAGCGCCCTCCGGCCTTCATCATCGGCACCCTGGCAGCGCTATTCGTCTTGTCCCTGGGCGTCTTCCGCGTCGACTTGGGCCTGCCGACCTCGGAGCAGTTCCTGGATGAGCCAGAGTCGATCTCAGCATCGGCTCGACTGGCCGAATCATTCCCCGCTGGCAGTTCCGACCCAACGGTGATCGTCACGGCTGCCACCGACGAGGCCGAGTTGGCTGACCTTGAGACGGCGATCGGCGACGTTGATGGCATCGACTCGGTGCGGATGAGTGCCCAAGCCGAAGGCGTCACCACCTTCGATGCCATCACTGAGGACGCGCCAAGCAGCCCAGAGGCGCGAGACACGATCCTTGAATTGCGGGGCGTGACTAGCCAAACGGCTGACACCTACGTCAGCGGTTCGGCGGCTCAGGCGATCGATGAAGAGGAAGCCACAGCCGCAGACCGCACGCTCATCTTCCCGCTGATCTTGGGCTTGGTGCTCTTGGCGCTCATTGGCTTGCTGCGCTCGTTCTTGGCGCCAGTCCTGCTGGTGACCACCGTGGTGATCACGTATGTCGCGGCGCTGGGCCTGTCCTGGGTGCTGTTCACTCAGGTGTTTGGTTTCACCGCCATGGACTCGGGCACGCCGCTATTGGCCTTTATCTTCTTGGTTGCCCTGGGTGTCGACTACAACATCTTCCTGGTGACCAGAGCGCTCGAAGAAGCCGAAACACTTGGGACTCGCAAGGGCATGCTGCGTGCACTGGCCGCGACCGGTGGCGTGATCACCAGCGCCGGTATCTTGCTGGCCGCCGTGTTTGCGGCTCTTGGTGTCCTGCCACTGGTGCTGCTGGCTCAACTCGGCATCGTGATCTTCGTGGGTGTTCTCATCGACACTCTCGTGGTGCGCACGGTGTTGGTGCCGGCTCTGGCGCTGACCCTGGGCGAGAAGTTCTGGTGGCCTCGCAAGATTGACTCCACCATCGAGGGTTTCGACGCCAGTCGCGGCCTAGCGGGACCTGCGGGCTCGCCAAGCCAGGCCCAGGATCGCTAACGCCGCGAGGGCGGCGGCTAAGCCGGTCACGATCGAGTGCGGCTCGTCGGTGAGGCGACCGACGCTGATCCAGCCCAGGCCCCAGGCCATGGCCGCGGCGACAGCCCAACGTCCGCCGAGACGCTCGTTGAAGAGGACACCCAGCCCGACAACCACGATCAGCACAGCAACCGCGAAGATGTTGGCCAGGAACGGGTGGGGGTCCAGGCCGCTGACGATGAGGGCGGTCGTGATGCTGGCGACGCTGGCTACGGCGACCCAACCCAAGTACAGGCCGAAGGTGCCGTCAATGATGATCTTGTCGGTCAGTTCGCGGCTGGGGCGCACCGTCATCTTGCGCAACAAGAGACCCAGGTTGACCGCCAGGGCCAGGATGACGAGCACGCTGACCCAGATCCAACCCTGTTGGGTCACCAGCAGCCAGGAAGCGTTGAGGATCATCGAAACTGCCGCCAAGTAGCCGATGCGGCGGTGCACTTCGCGCGTAGTCTGTGAGGGGAGCCACTGCCAGATCGTGTAGGCAAACAGGCCGATGTAAATCACGGACCAGATCGAGAAGGCTGTGCCCGCGGGCGCAAGCAGGGTCGCATCCGCGGCGAGAGCACCGTCCGCAGTGTCTTCGACGCTGGTGCCTAAGACCCCGACGCCAACGAGCGTGCCAATGAGGCAAAAGACCTCCGAGGCGGTGACCACGATCTGTCGTGTGCGGTCGTTTGTCCGTGATGATGGCATGTTGTGCCCTCCCGGTGTGTTGTCTCAAATGGCGTGGTGACAGTCTTTCAGTAGGTGTATGAAGTGCAACGTTAGCGATGAGGTGAAGGTCCGTGGCAGCCAGTCCCGTGAAGATGGCCCAAACTGCTGGATTGAGCGTGTCAAGCGCGATCCAGCTGAAGATCGGCGAGGCCCTGCGATCCAAGGTCGCAGGAGATGACGCGCAAGAGCGAGCCGCCCACATTTGGGGCGCGCAGGGCGAGCGATGGTTTACCCCTGAAGACCCGGTATGGCGGGTGCATGCGGACGCGTCCATGTTCCCGGCCGGCGTGACGGCCCTCCTGCTGCAAATGCTGCACCCGATGGCTATGGCCGGTGTGGCTGGGCACAGTGGCTACAAAGGCGACCCTTGGGGCAGGCTGCAGCGCACCAGCACCTATCTCGCGTCGACCACCTTGGCACGATTGAGCTAGCCGAAGAGACGATCGCCATGGTCCGCGGGATCCACGAACGGGTCCGCGGCAAGGATGCCTTCGGCCGTCCCTATCGGGCCAGCGACCCGCACTTGCTCATGTGGGTGCACATAGCCGAGATCGATTCGTTCCTGCGAGGCTTCCAGACGTATGCACCGGTCCCGCTGACTCCGGCCGAGGCAGACCTTTACGTCAAGCAAGCAGGCCTGTCAGCAGGCAAGTTGGGTGTGATTGACCCACCCACGACGGTGGCTGAGTTGCAGGCCGAGCTGGCTGCATACCGGCCGGAAATGGAGACAACGGCAGCTGCCCGGGAAGCAGCCCGGTTCCTGCTGCTCAACCCACCGCTGCCGATCCCCGCGCGCCCTGGGTACGGCGCGCTCGCAGCTGGCGGAGTGGCGCTGCTGCCGCAGTGGGCACGGGACATGCTGAATCTGCCGGTCAGCGAGCCAGTGGCACGTTGGGTTGCTCAGCCGGTCGGCCAACTCGGCACGAACACCGTGCGCTGGGCGATGGCGGGGCTCGATAGCCACCGCAGCGCGGCACCGATGGCGCCCAAGGCTGGCGAACCATTGCACGATCCCGATCCCGATCCGGCAGAGTCGCAAACCGTTAATGACGCTGCGACATAGGAGAATGGCCAGATGACGAACGTGAGCGCCGCAACCACTGAACACGACGTGCTGGTAGTTGGGGCCGGTCTTGCCGGTCTACAATGCGCTCGCACCCTGCAGCGCGAAGGCGTCAACGTGGCGGTGTGGGATGCCGGTGATCAGGTCGGTGGTCGCATCCGCACTGATCTCATTGATGGTTTCCGCCTCGATCGTGGCTTTCAGGTGTTGAACCCGGCCTACCCAGCCATCAAGGAGCACATCGACATTAATGCCCTTGGTATGCAGATGTTTGGCTCGGGCGTGGGCGTGCGCAGCGAAGACCGTTTTGCCATGCTCGTGGACCCGATTCGTGAGCCTGCGCTGGCGAGTGAGTTGCTGCGCAGCGGCCTGCTGGCACCCGTCGATGTCATCGCGCTGGCTCGCTGGGCCGGACCGGCGTTGGCACCGCCCTCATGGGTCAAGAACGCTCGCGACGCGCAGCGAGGCGAGTCGATGGACGCAGTCGGCCTGACCGGTCCGCTGCGTGAGGTGATGGAAGCCTTCTTGGCCGGTGTCGTGCTCGAAGACGAAGGCACCACGTCGATGAACTTCATGCGGTTGCTGCTGCGGATGTTTGTCTTTGGCTCACCGGGGCTGCCTCGCTTGGGTATGCAAGCCCTGCCCCAGCAGATTGCCGACGAGTTGGGCGACGCAGTAACCACCGGGGTGCAGGTGGCCTCAATCGAGCAGGGCCGTCGTCGCGCCATCGTGCACACCGCAGATGGCCGCACTGCTTCGGCGCGCCTCGTTGTGGTGGCTACTGGGGCAACTGCGGCTCAGAGCCTGGTGGGCGTCAAAGCGCCTGAGATGAAGGGCGTCGTGGCTGACTGGTTCACGATGGATGAAGCACCGGATATGCCGCCGATGCTCGTGGTGGATGGTCGTGGCCCGAAGGCCGGCCCGGTCAAGAATGCCGCCGTGATTTCGGCCGCTGCGCCCACGTATGCGCCTCCGGGGCGGCACTTGGTGCAAGCCTCGTCGCTGATGCACGGCGGGCGCTCAGCCGCGACCGAGCAGGTGCTTGATCACACGGGTGAGTTGTTTGGGGTCGACACTCGTGGGTGGCAATTGATCCATCGGCATGAGGTGCCCGAGGCGCTGCCCAGCCAACCAGCGCCGTTGCGGACGCGTCAGGCCATGCGAGTCAGCCGATCCGTGATTGTGGCTGGTGACCACATGGACACCGCGAGCATTCAGGGCGCCATGGTCAGTGGCGAGCGAGCAGCACAGGGATATCTGCAGCACATCTCGCACACCTAGGCGCGGCGACTCAGATCGGCCCAGGGCACTGCATGGTGTGCCCTGGGCCGATCTGCGTCGTGTCTGCCTAAGAGACGGCGGCGGCCTTTGCTGCCGATTTAGCCAGACCGCGATGCATAGCCAGGAAAACGGCTGTGTGCGCTGGCCACAGTGCTCCCCAGTAGCCCAAGCCACCCAGGCCCGATGGAGTGAACCTAGCGGTTTGAGTCAGGGTCGGCGACCCATTCTCGCTGCCGCTGACGTTGAGGATCATCAGCGCCTGACCGGGCAGTTTCATCCGGGAGCGCAGCACTAGTTCGCGGTCAGAGCCGGTGGCCGTGACGGACTCGACAACCCATGAGTCAATCGTGGAGCCAGCGGCTGGCGGACCGGGAGTGCGCTGCTTGGTGTGTCCACGGCCGCCGACGGCACGGTCAAGCAGGCCACGCCCTTCCCACAAGATGTCGGGGACATGCCAACCGTCTTCGCCGCCCAGCTTTTCGATCTCGGCCCAGATTTGATCGACGCTGGCATCAACCGTGCCGCTGTGCCGGTCGGTGAAGACGGTTGCTCCCGCCCAGTCGGGGTCAGCAGCGCTAATTCGACCGGGGTGGTCGGGGTCAACTTCGGGGCGCAGTGGCTTGGCCTGTGGGCCCTCTTGGGCCGCGTCAACGGCCGCGTCAAAGCCGACGAAGCCACCGTCTGGGTCGGGAATGTACTCAGCAATGTCGTGCTCTTTGCAGATCACCTCGTGGATCAGCGATCCGACGAGCGGCTTAGCGATGCTCGAGGGGACAGGAGTTACGAGACCAACCCAGTGACTCGCCAGGCCAGGTGTCATCACTGGCACCGTGCGGACCCGGCGCTTGACGAGGTTCGAGCGCGACGCATACCGAAGGATCATCTGGTGGTAAGTCAGCACCTCGTCAGCGCCGACGTCGAAGCCTCGATTGACCTCGGGCGGCAGATCGCCGGAACCCACCAGATAGCGGATGATGTCGTCGATCGCGATGGGCTGGATGTTGGTCGATAGCCAACGCGGCGCAATCATGACGGGCAGGCGCTCGGTGAGGTGGCGCAACATCTCGAACGAGGCCGAGCCCGCCCCGAGAATCACAGCGGCACGTAGCACAGCTGTGGGCACACCTGAGCCGAGCAGAATGTCTTCGACTTCCTTGCGTGAGCCCAAGTGCGTGGATAGTTCTTCGCCCTCCGGGTAGAGGCCACTGAGGTAGACGAGGCGCTGGACTCCCGCTTTTCGGCGGTTTTGGCGAACCCTTGGGCCAGGGCGCGGTCGCGAGAGACGAAGTCGCCACCACCGTCCATAGAGTGAATTAGGTAGTAAGCGGTGTCCACGCCCGCCAGAGCATCTGCCAACTCTTGAGCATCGGTGGCACTGCCTTCGGCTACCTCAACTTGGTCGGCCCACTCACGTGGCTTGATCTTGTCGGCGTTGCGGGTGAGCACGCGAACGGTCCACCCTTCGCGAAGCAGCGCTGGGACCAGACGGGAGCCGATATAGCCAGTGGCTCCGGTCACGAGGGCACGTTTTGCCGGCATGGGAACTCCTAATTTTGTCGCTGTAAGTGGAGCCTGGCGGGCTGAGCATGGTTGTCACTAAGCCAGTGCGGTGAGGAGCGGCGGAAGGACGAAAAGTAGTGACATCGACCAAGTCAGGTGCGTGATGATCGGGGCCAGAATCCCACCCGTCACCCTGCGCTGAAGGCCAGTGACGAAGCCTAGGACGATTGCGGCAAAGACGAGCATGAGGTTGCCGGTGGCCATGGTGGCAAGGCCATAGAGGGCAGTGGAGATGATCACCGCATGGCGTCGCCCGATGGCAGCGAACATGGCACCTCGGAAAAACAACTCCTCGGCGATGCCGTTCACCAAGGTGATGACAGCGACGACCGGGAGTGAGGCAAATCGTGCGTAGTCGAGGACGTTGTTGACCAGATCCCGCAAGAACGGGACTTGGGCCACCAACACGGCGCCAGCGCAGAAGATGGCGACGATCAGCACACCCAGCAGGAATGGCTGCAGGATTGGGCGGGCATGTCGTTCACCCGTCCTGGTATGCGCCCACCCCAAATGCAATGGCCCCGACGCGAATGCCCCGCCGGTCCATACGGCGGCCAGCAACAGGGTGACCACGTAGAAACTGGTCGCACCTGGGGGTCGGGTCAGTCCAATCGCGAGAAGGACAGACCCGACCACCAAAGTAATGGCCGCGACGATGCGGCGCTTGCGAAAGTCTGCGTCGCTCTGCGAGTGATCCCGAGGAACGGGATCTAGCAGGGCTGCCTGCAGAAATCGCGCAAGCTCAGCGGGCGGCCTCAGCAGCCTCTCCCTCCGTGGACGCTTCCGAAGCGGCAAGCTGGCCGGTCATGTTTTCCAGGTGTGCACGCACGAACCACTGGAACTTTTCCAACTCGGCGGTGTGACCGATCAGCATGTCCTCGGTCACCGGGTCGATCTCGCCGGCCGTGGCGATGGCCTTGCGGTTTGACTCAATGACACCGACATAGACCAGGTTCATGGCAGCCAAGTGGGCAGGGACCAGGTCCCGGCCCAAGGAGTAGTCGTCCCAGGTGCGGTCCTTGAGGATTGCGCCCGGGGTGCCGTTTGGCGCTCCGCCCATGGTGGCGATCCGCTCGGCGACCTCGTCGGCATACCCACGAACCAACTCAACCTGGGGGTCGATCATCTCGTGGACGCTGATGAAGTTGGGGCCAACCACGTTCCAGTGGATGTGCTTCAACGTCAGGTGCAAGTCGTTGTAGGCAGACAGCCGGTCTTGCAAGGCAGTGACCATGGTCTTGCTCTGCTCGTCAGAGAGACCGGGGACGGTGTAGGAAACGCTCATGTTTCTCCTCTTTCTTGACTCAATCTTGCTGGTGATGACGCTACCGCGCCGCACTGACAAACGTCAGGCGGGGTCCGTTTAGACCGCGGCGGGTTAGTAACTGAACGCGTCCACCCCCGAGTAAATATTCCTTATCTACGTCCGAATCAAGGTCCGGCTTAGACCCAACTTACTGGCCGGCCACGGCTTGCCAGCGTCAACTGATGTTCGGGGACGAGTGTCAGCGAAGGGCGGAGATCCCGCGCTCTTAGGGGGACGAGCGAGGCGCCGCTGGCTCAGGCTCGTGAGTTACTTTTTTTGCCCCCAGATGACCGCATCGGATAGGTCGACCATGGGGCCGTCAAACTCGACCGGGTCCCGCACGAGAGTCATCGCTTGCAACGTCGCCCAGTTGCTCGCTTCGAGCTCAGCAACAACCTCCTCTGGCGTGGAGTAGACGTTGGGATCCGGTGGTCGAGGCACTCCGGTCAATAAGTCATTGGGGTGATGGTTGGCGATCAAGAGATACCCCCTGGTGCGACGGCGGCTTCCAGGACTGGATAGATCGCAGCCATCTGATCTCGGGGAACGTGCAGGTATTGAGCGGATATCAGCTGGTAGTGACCCGTTGGCTGCCATCCGCCATACAGGTCTCCGCTCTCCCACGTGATGTGTTCCCCGCGGTCGGTCATTTGGCGCGCGTGCTCCTGGGCGGTAGACAGGGCGACAGGGGAGATGTCTAGGGCGACCACCTCCCAGCCACGCTGAGCGAGCCAAATAGCGTTGGCGCCCTCGCCAGCTCCTAGGTCAAGCGCCCGGCCTGGCGGAAGGTCCTTGGCCCTGGCCACTAAGTGCGGGCTAGGGCTTCCTCCACACCCGATCTTGGGCGTACTTTTTGTCCCAGAAGGCCTGCGCATCAGACGGCTGGGGGCCTGTGTGAGCATGGTCAGTCATGCTAGCGATCTTGCCTCACAGCGCTGAGAACAGCGGTCTTGGCCCCACTAAAGGACCTCTGCCCTCGTTAGGCTCGCACCATGGCATACGACGTGGACCTGGCAAACCGCTTGAGACACGCCCTAGGCGACATCCCCGGCACCGCAGAGAAAGCGATGTTTGGCGGCATCTCGTTCCTCGTGTGCGGACATCTCGTGATCACTGCGAGCACGTATGGCAATCTGCTCGTTAGCTGCCCCAAAGAACGAACCCAAGAGTTCCTGGAGCGAGATGGCGTTACCCGTGCCCGGATGGGCAAGCGGACGATGAGCGAAGGTTGGCTTGCCGTTGAAATGGACGTCGTGCGCAGCGACGTCGATCTAGATTTCTGGGTGGGGCAGGCCTTGGACTTCTCTGAGGGCTTTGACGACGTCGACCTCGGAACGCGTCCGGGCAGAATGCGTGACCGGCCGACCTAGTCTGTGTCAGAGGTTCATGTCAGAGTGTTCTCGTGGACGCACTAACGACGCAACAGATCCTGGACGCCAACCTCAAAGACTGGCGCAAAATGCCAGAAGCGCTGCACGCGCGCTTCAACACAGCCACCTTCATCGCCGGAATGGAGTTCGTCAACGCCGTGGGGATGGCTGCCGAAGAGGCATTCCACCACCCTGATGTGAAACTCACCTACGGCCACGTTGACTTCAAACTGGTCTCGCATGACCTCGGCAACTCGATCACCCAGCACGACATCGACATGGCACGCCGAATCAGTCAGATCGCTCACGAGATGGGCATCATGTCTGACTCGTCGGCGCTCACGGTCGTTGAGTTGGCGTTGGATTCGGCCGACCGCGCGACCATCGGGCCGTTCTGGGCTGCGTTGCTGTCGGGCTCTGCAGAAGCGCTCAACGACTACGACGTCAATGATGTCAACGATCAGGTGCCGCTGCTCTGGTTCCAAGACACTGAGACCCACGAAACCCCGCGTCAGCGCTTCCACCTCGATGTTTGGGTCCCGCACGACGCTCGCGATGCCCGCATCAAGGCGGCGCTCGCGGCTGGCGGCACCATGGTCGACGAGTCGCAAGCGCCCGCTTTTGTGGTTTTGGCTGACCCCGAGGGCAACCGCGCCTGCATTTGCACGATGTTGGAGCGCTAGTCGCCAATGGCCACGGCGATTCTGTGGTTGCGGCGTGACCTGCGACTTCACGACCTGCCTGCGCTCGGGGCTGCCCACGAAGCGGGCAGCGACATTGCCGGTCTTCGTCCTTGACCCAGTGCTCTTAGGTGACTCCTCGGTGCGTACCAACGTGCTTTTGGTGCCCTGCGAGCACTAAACGAGTCGTATGACGGAGCCGTCGTCTTGCGCACGGGTAAGCCCGAGGAGGTTATCGCGCAGTTGGTCGCTGAGGTGAGCGCCAACAGCGTGCACATCACATTAGAAACGACGCCCTTTGGTCGCCGCCGAGACGAGCGGGTGCGAGAAGCGCTGGGAGAAACCCCGCTGATAGCCACCGGAAGCCCGTATGCGATCGGGCCGGGGACGATTTTTAACGGCGGTGGTGACCCCTACAAAGTCTTCACGCCGTTCTCCAAGGCGTGGCGAGCACACGGCTGGCCGCGCCCTGCCGAGGTTCCGGCTGACCTCAGTTGGCACGGTGGTGTCGACTCCGAGCAGTTGCCCGCGGCTCCTGACCTGCCCGAAGGCATGACTGTCGATGAGGTCAGTGAGGCCGCAGCACATGCCCGCTGGGAAGAGTTCGCTGGTGAGTCGGTCGCTGACTACAAGGATCAGCGCGATCGGCCGAGCACGGACGGCACGTCCCGACTTTCTGCTCAGCTGAAGTACGGCACGATCCATCCCCGCACGCTTCTCGCCGACCTCGAGGGCCGCGAAGGCGATGGCATCTTCACTTTTGTGAGCGAGTTGGCTTGGCGAGAGTTCTATGCCGATGTCCTCTGGCACAACCCTCTTCGGCCTGGACAGACCTCCGGCAGAGTTTGGCCTCGATGCCTTACGACCATCCCGATGACGACCCAGACACGGCCGACTTAGTGGACGCCTGGCGTGCGGGCAAGACCGGCTACCCGTTTGTGGATGCGGGCATGCGTCAATTGCTCGCCGACGGATGGATGCACAACCGTGTGCGCATGGTGACGGCAAGTTTCCTGGTGAAGCACCTGCACGTTTGGTGGCCGGTTGGCGCACGGCACTTCATGGAGCACCTCATCGACGGTGACATCGCCTCCAACAACCACGGCTGGCAATGGGTGGCAGGCACCGGCACCGACGCCGCTCCCTACTTCCGTGTCTTCAACCCGATCACCCAAGGCAAACGCTTCGACCCCGACGGTGACTACATCCGGCGCTATGTGCCCGAGTTGAGGCACCTCGACGGTAAATCTGTGCACGAGCCTTGGAAGGCGCTGGACGGTCAAGCGCACGGATATCCCGACCCAATTGTTGAGCATTCGGCAGCACGGTCCGAGGCGCTCTCGCGCTATGAGCAGGCACGAGAGGAACAGTCCGGTGGGACCAGCTGAATATCTCGCGTTGGTCATCGGTGTGGCGGTTGCCTCGCAGTGGTTTGCGTGGAAGGTCAAAGTCCCGTCGATTTTGATCTTGCTGATCGTCGGTTTTGGCCTGGGGCAAGGTGTGGCGCCCGAAGAAGTGCTCGGCCGCGACCTGCTCTTTGCGCTGGTCAGCCTGGCCGTCGGCATCATCCTTTTTGAGGGTTCGTTATCGCTGAAGTTCCGCGACCTGCGGGAGGTCGGCAAGCCGGTACGACGGCTGTGCTCGGTCACGATGCTCATTGCCTGGCCGCTGATCACCCTGGCGGCTTGGGCAGTCGGGTGGAGTGGCGCCTAGCTCTCTTAGTTGGCGCCATTCTGGTTGTCACTGGCCCCACAGTGATCAACCCGATTTTGCGACAACTGCGGCCGACCCGGCGGGTCAGCAACATGTTGCGCTGGGAGGGCATCGTCGTTGACCCGATCGGTGCCATCTTGGCGGTGCTGGTTTATCAGGCGGTTCTCGTCGGAGGGCCGGATGGTGCGATCGCTACCGCATTGGAGGCACTCGGCAAATCCGTCGGGATTGCTGCGGTGCTCACCCTCGTCTTGGGCGCTGGCCTTGAGTTCCTGATGCGTCGCCACTTGATCCCCGACTTCCTTGAGGGCGTCGTCTTCCTGGCAACAGCCATTGGAGCCTTGGAAATATCCAACGTGTTACAGCCAGAGAGTGGCCTTTTGACGGTTACCGTGTTGGGCATCTACCTGGGCAACCGTCCAGGTCTGCATCTCGAGCACGTCCAGGAGTTTAAGGAGCACCTCCAGGTCCTCTTCGTTGGCGCGCTATTCGTGATGTTGGCCGGACGCGTCACGCCCGATGCGCTCATTTCGATCGCGCCCCAGGCCGCGATTTTCGTTGCGGCGCTGATCCTGATTGTCCGACCGGTGAGTGTTTTCTCGGGCTCTTGGGCACGGGTGCGACCCGTGAAGAGCGAGTCTTGCTGGCGTGCATGGCACCACGAGGGATCGTCGCTGCCGCAGTGACCAGCATCTTTGCCCTGGAACTGGACCACGCTGCGCAGGAAGCGTCGCAGGCTGCGCTTGAGGCTTCGGGAGCAGCGGAAGATTCCTTGCTGCTTGAAGCCTCGCGCTTGACAGGTTTGGCTCAAGGGGCCGAAGAACTAGTGCCATTGGTCTTCGTCACCATTGTTGCCACGGTTGCGATCTACGGTTTGGGCATTGGTCGATTGGCTGAGCGGCTGGGCTTAGCGACGACGACGCCGTATGGCGTGATGTTCGCAGGGGCGGAGCAATGGGTGCGTGAATCAGCGGCGGTGCTGGGTGATCTGAAGGTGCCGACCCTGATCGTCACCCAGGATGCAGGTAATTTGCGTAAGGCCCGGATGGAAAACATCCGCGTAGAGCGCACCCACATGTTGTCCGAATACGCCGTGGAAGAGATGGACCTAGCCGGCATCGGGTCCTTCATCTCGGCAACGTCGGATGACGACGCGAACGGCACGGCGGCCAAGGAGTTTGCCTCGACGCTGAGCAGCAGCAACGTCTATCAATTGCGGCGCAGCGATGCCGACCAACAGGCCAAAAAGGGAGCCGACCGCAAGGCCACGGCCCCGCGGTTCAGCGCTCGGGTGCCGTTTGATCCGCCACAATCTTTTGAGGACATGAACCGGCACTCTCGCGCTGGCATGCGCATCCGCAGCACGAAACTGACGGACAAGTTCACCCTGGATGACTTCCGTGAGATGCAACCAGACGCGATCGGTCTATTCATCCACCAGGACGGCGTGACGTCAGTCATCACCGAAGAGACGAAGGTCCCGCAAACAGGCATCAGCCTGGTGGCGATGGTGACGCCGCGCGATTCTCCGAGGTCGGTTAAGAAACGCCGAGACGAATCCGCCGAATAGCCATCTCGGCTAGCCACGCGGCTGCGTCCGGTAGCACCATGTCATCGAAGACAGCTCGCGCTGAGTGGTTGTCAGCGGCAGTATCGGGGTCCGCCTCGGGTGGGCAGGCGCCTAAGAAGAAGTAGGCACCGGGCACTTCGTTCATCACGAATGACATATCTTCGGAGCCCATCTCAGGGAACTCGCGCACTTCCATCCGATCCGGACCAAAGAGGTCTTTCACAACCTGCTCGCCCAACGCATACTCGTCCGGGTCGTTGATGGTTGCGGGATAGCCCTCGCTGAAGCCGACGGTGGCTGTCATTCCATGCGCAGCGCTCACTCCGTCAACGACACGAACGATCTCACGCATCGCGACCTCAAGGTTGTGGGCGGAGAAGGTCCGCAAGGTCGCGGCCAGATCTGCCTCATCGCTAATGATGTTGTCTTTGCTGCCGCCGCGGATCAGGCCTACGGTCAAGAGAACCGGGTCGAACACATCAAATCGACGGGTCACCATCGTCTGCAGGGCGAGCACGATTTCGCACAGCACCGGGACAGGGTCGAGGCAGCGGAACGGAGTTGATCCGTGTCCGCCCTCGCCGTGCACCGTGATCTTGACCGTGTCCGCCCCAGCCATCAGTTCCTTGGGACGCGAAGACCAGTGACGGTGTGGAACTTCGGAGGAGAAAACGTGCATTGCGTATGCCGCGTCGACCCGGCGGCCAGCAACGTCCAGGAGCCCCTCGGCCACCATCACTTCAGCCCCGCCGGGGCCTTCTTCAGCGGGCTGGAACATCAAGACGACATCGCCGGCCAACTCCTCGCGGCGCTGATCGAGCAGTCGTGTGGCTCCCACGAGCGCGGCAACATGCAGGTCATGACCACAGGCATGCATGGCGCCGTTGGTCGAGGCATAGGGGGCGTCGACTTCTTCATCGACGGGCAAGCCGTCCATATCGCCGCGCAGCAACACAACAGGGCGCTCTTGCCCTACTGGAGTCGGCGCCCCACCGCGCAGCACGCCAACGACCGATGAGAGACCCTTACCCAACGTGATCTCGAGGTCGATGTCTGCCAACTCATTCAGCACTCGCTGTTGCGTCCCCGGCAGGTGCAAGCCGATCTCCGGAGCTTCGTGCAGATCCCGCCGCAAAGCGCTTAAATCGTCCGCCAGGGCGTTGGCTGCTGCGACGGTGGGGTGAAGGCTCATGTCGAAGTATCTCCATCCATTCGGGCCAACATCGCATCGCGGTGTTTGTGGCCGACTGTCTCGTATCCGACGATCGTAACCACCGGGATCGCCACCGTCAGGACGCTTCCCGTTGCTGAGATGACGACGTCAAAGTCAGCGTGCTCGGTATCGAGGTTGTACGCGGGACAAGTGGGGGATAGGCGGCATAGTCATAAATTTTCAGTGTGCGCCCACATCGGCTGTGCGACAAAACTGATGGGCCTTGGCCCGCGGCGCAGATGAGAGAATAGAGCACGTGACGTCTGCAGCCCCCACCACCTCGCGCAAACTCCCGGCCGACACCAGGTTGGCGTTTATCGCGCTAATCGTGGGCGGTTTCGGCCTTGGCGTGACGGAGTTCGTCACCATGGGTCTGCTGCCGCAGATCGCCGAGGGCATGAACGTCTCAATCCCGCAGGCAGGTCACGTCGTTTCTGCGTACGCGGTGGGCGTGGTCGTCGGTGCGCCGCTCCTGGCTATCTTCGGTGCCCGCTTCCCGCGTCGTTTCATGCTGATGGCCATGATGGCCACCTTTGTTGTTGGCAACGTGCTATCGGCTTCGGCCCAGACCTACGAGACCCTTCTGGCTGCGCGCTTTGTCGCGGGTCTGCCGCACGGTGCCTTCTTCGGTCTGGCCTCGTTGGCTGCCGTTTCTATGGTCTCCTCCACCATGCGCGGCAAGGCTGTTGGCACGGTGATGATGGGCATCCCGCTAGCCAACTTGATTGGCGTTCCCGTAGCCACCTGGATGGGGCAGGTCTTTGGTTGGCGCAGCGCCTACTGGGCGGTCGCGGTTGTTGGCCTGCTGACGATGCTGCTGGTGCGCCTTTGGGTGCCTCGGACCGCTGCGGACTCATCACTGTCCTGGCGCAAAGAACTCGGCGCCTTCAAGAAGAGCCAGGTCTGGCTAACTTTGGGCGTTGGCAGCATTGGCTTCGGCGGCATGTTCGCGATGTACTCCTACATCGCGCCCACGGTCACTGAGGTCACTGGACAAAGTGATGCCTGGGTGCCGGTCTTCCTGTTTTCCTTTGGGATCGGCTCCGTTATGGGCAACTCGTTGGGTGGGCGATTGGCCGACTGGTCAATTTTGCGGGGCTTGGCTGTCAGCGGGGTGCTGATGATGTCGCTGCTGCTGATCTTTTGGTATGCCTCGCAGTTCCTGGTGCCAGCCCTCATCGTCTTGTTCTTGATCTCCGCGTCTGGTGCGTCGTGGGTCATTTGCCTGCAGATGCGACTGATGAGTGTGGCTGGTGAAGCCAAGACCTTGGGTGCCGCCCTGAACCACTCCGCGCTCAATGCGGCCAACGCGTTGGGCGCGTGGCTCGGTGGTCTGGTTATCGCAGGCGGGTTTGGGTATCAGGCCCCCACGTTGGTTGGTGCGGCGCTCGCGTTTGCTGGCTTGGTTATTTTGGCGATCTCGACCACGAAGCACGTTCGCGACCGGCACCTGATCTTCTAATTTGCCCTTCTAGGGTGCCGGGCCTCTTGGTATGCAGGTGAGCGTCTTGCGCGAGCAACTTGAATCGGCAGAGAGTGTTGCTGTTGGCGACGTGCAGGTGCGCTCATTCGCTGGTGGCTTTAGCGTCTTCGATAGCGATGGCGAGATGATCCCCAGCCACGCGGCCTTCTGGTTCGCGTGGAGCCAATTCCACCCCGACACGGACCTCTGGACAGGCTGATGTCATAACGCTCAGATGCGCTCCGTAGAGTGCTCTGCGTGATGAAACCCCTGGTGCGCCCAGCCCACCGACTCACTCGGTGGGCTAGAGCTGCACCAGGGGTTTCGCTGTTTGCTGCTGTCGGCGTGACCGCACCACTGGCGCAGGCCGCTGAAAGCGATGACTCCAGCGCGGCTGAGCCCACGACATCCACGGTTGCGGTGGGCGATGAGTCGGACGGCTCAACCGTCGAGTTGGATGTGGACACCTTCTATCCAGCGCAAACCCCCGCCCCAGCCGTCGTCCTCGCGCATGGCTTCGGCGGCAGCAAAGACTCCGTCGCCGCGCAAGCCGCTGACCTGCAGTCTGCTGGGTATGTGGTGCTCACCTACACCGCCCGCGGCTTCGGTGCCTCCGGTGGCCGGGTCCACCTCAACGACCCCGACTTTGAGATCGCTGATGTCTCAGCCCTGATCGATGTGCTGGCCAGCGATGACGCAGTCGTGCAGGACGGCAATGACGACCCTCGGGTAGCCGTTGCTGGTGGCAGCTATGGGGGAGCGGCCGCCCTGATGAGTGCTGGCGCTGATGACCGCGTGGATTCCGTCGTCGCGGCCATCACCTGGAACGACCTAGGCGACGCGTTCTTCCCACAGTCCGCCATCCAAAACCCCGACCAGGCTGGTTTCGCCAATGAGCCGATCGATCAGCCTGGCCCTTTAAAGCCTGGTGGGCCTCCAACTTCTTCACCAGCGTCGTTGCGGGCGACCCCAGTGGATGCGGATCTTTTGACCCGCAGGTCTGCGACCTCTTCCTGAGCGCAGCCGAGACTGGCGAGCCGAGCGATGGACTCCTGACGCTGCTGAGCGACCATAGCCCTGCCCCGGTGTTGGCGGATATCGAGGCCCCGACATACCTGATCCAAGGCATGTCCGACTCGCTGTTTGGCCTCGACCAAGCCGATGCAAATGCCCGCGCGCTACAAGACGCTGGCATCCCGGTCGCGGTCAGTTGGTATAACGGCGGTCACGACGGGGCCACGGCTGCTGTCGACGGAGGGCTTGGCTTCGGGGGCGAAGACGACGCAACCGAGACCACTGACCTGACGGCGTCGACTACCGCCGGTGCTGACACCGACTGGCTGCCCTGGCTTGAGGCGACCCTGAGCGACGAAGGTGTGACGACCGACTCGCTTCCCGTCCCGACCTTAGCTATGCGATGCCGCCCACGCAGGAGTCCGACGGTGAGATTGCCTCCGCTGACACCTACCCGCCGACGACTGATGTGGGCATGGCAGATCTGCCACTCAGTCTTGACGCCACCAGCCTTCCAGGCCTGATCAACCCACCTGGCGGTGTGCCGCAGGCCAATACGGCACTGCCCGGACTCGGTGCGCTCGGCGGCTTTGGCACCCAATTGCTCTCAGCGATTCCTGGGCAATCAACGATTTATGCCACCGAGCCTCTCACCGAAGACCTCACAATCGTGGGTGCCCCGCAGGTGACTTTGGACGTCACCTCCAATGCCGACCAAACGACGCTGTTCCTCTCGGTGTGGGAGGTCAGCAGCGGCCAACCAGTCCTGCCACGCCGCCTCGTGGCGCCCGTCCAGGCTGATGTGACGCCAGGTGAAAGCACCGAAATCACGGTGGCACTGCCGATGGCCACCTGGCAGGTCGACGCTGGCAGCCGACTCCAGGTCGTCGTCTCCGCCACCGACTCTGCGTTTGCCAGCCCTGACGAGACACGCGTTGACCAGATCGCCGTGACCGACGCCGGGTTAACCGTCCCGACGGCGCCCGCTCCCGCCGAAGCAGCGCCCGGGTGGTTCAACGCCGAAAGCCGGGGTGTGGCGATTGCCCTGGCCCTCGTGCTGCTCGTCATTGGCGTGTTCGTCTGGCGCTCGCGGCATCAGCCAGCCGCCTTCGACGCCGAGATCGCCGATGTGCCATTGGTGGTCTCCGGTCTGACTAAGTCCTACCCGGACGGGCACAAGGCCGTCCAGGACGTGACCTGGCGGGCCGAGCGCGGGCAAGTCGTCGGCCTGCTTGGGCCCAACGGCGCAGGAAAGACCACCACGCTGCGGATGGTGATGGGGCTGATCGCGCCCAACGACGGCACCGTGCACGTGCTCGGTCACCAGGTCAGCGCTGGCTCACCCGTCCTCGGACGGGTTGGCGCCTTGGTCGAGGGACCCGGCTTCTTGCCACACCTCACTGGTCTGCAAAACCTGCACGCGCTCTGGGCCGCCACTGGCCGACCGGTCGAGGAAGCGCACTTTGAGCAAGCACTCGATGCGGCGGCGCTCTCCGACTCGGTGCACCGCCCGGTCAAGTCCTACAGCCAAGGTATGCGTCAGCGCCTGGGCATCGCCGCAGCCATGCTCGGTATGCCTGAGGTGCTGATCCTCGATGAGCCCACCAACGGACTCGACCCGCCCCAGATCGCAGCGATGCGCCCAATGCTGCAGGACTATGCAGCAACTGGGCGCACGGTCATCGTCTCGAGTCACTTGCTGGCTGAAGTCGAGATGACCTGTTCGCACGTTGTCGTGATGCACGCGGGCAAGGTGTTGGCGACCGGGTCAGTCGCCGAAATTGGCGTCGAGGAAGGGCGCTCCTGGAAGACGTCTTCCTCTCGACCATCGCGGGCGCTGCTGGCGATACCCGTCTCAACCAGGTGAGGGCCCGATGAGCACAGAAACCGAGAACTCAACGGCCACGCCAGGCGGTGCGCCGGAGAGAGACGCACGCCCTCCGCCTCAAAGTTGAAGCCCAACGCCAACTATCCCGGCTGCGCACCAAGTGGGTCTTCGGGATCATCTTGGCGCTGCCGTTGATCGTCGTCACAGCCTTCGCCGTGGGCGGCGACAATGGCGGCGGGCGGCCCGATAACTTCGCTGATCTCGCCACCGCGGGGTCTGGCAACTTCGCGCTGTTCTTGCTGCTCGTGAGTTCGGAGTTGTTGCTGCTGATCGTGGCTGCGCTCTTTGTCGGTGACCCGGTGCCGTCGGAAGCATCCTGGTCATCCTTGCGCTATCTGTTGATTGCGCCAGTGCCGCGCGGCCGACTGCTGACTGCAAAGCTCACTGTCGGTCTGCTCTTCACCGCTCTGGCCACCGCGGTCCTCTTGGGTTGGGTGCTGCTGGTCGGTGGTGTCTTCTATGGCTTTGGCCCGTTGACCTTGGGCGATGCTGGCTCCTTGGATTGGGGCCAAACCCTGACCCGTCTGGGCCTCGGCGCGCTCTATGTCTTCATCGTGCAGTTGCCTTTGCGGCCCTCGCGCTCTGGACCGGTGTCCGTTCAGATGCCCCCTTGGCCGCTGTCGGCATCGCGGTGATCGCAGTGATTGTCTCCGCGATCTTGGACCAACTCTCGGCCCTGGGCGACTGGCGGCATGCACTGCCCACGCACTACAACCGCGAATGGGTCTCACTGTTCACCCCCAACGCTGACTTCACCGCACTGGTGCCCGGCGTCATGTGGGCACTGTTGTATGCGGTGGTGCTGACCGCATTGGCCTACCGCCACTTCCTCAAGAAAGACGTGATTTCTTAACCCGGTGCATCAGCCCAGTGGCGACCAGCACCACAATGATCACCAACACAACCGAGACCCCCACGGAGAGCCAGCAGCCGCGGCTAGCCCTGCGCGCCATACGGCGAAGCCGATCGTGGTGTAAATCGTGGCCCAGGCGATCGAGCCGGGGATCTGCACCAGGGTGAACCACGCCCAGCGCAACCGCATCACACCGGCCGCAGCCAAAACCAGCGTCTGAAAGCCGACGGTCAGATAGCAGAGCGGCACGGCCACGAGGCCCCAGCGCTGAATCAAGGCTCGGCCGCGCGACAAGCCCTCGCCTTGCAGCCAGGCGTGCACGTCGGCACGCCACCCTTCTTGCGGCGCTGTGTGTCGAAGCGCCTGCTCGGTGATACTGCGAGCAATCCAATAGGTTGCTTGACCGCGCAAGATGGCCACCACAAAAGCACGCCAAAGGCTAGGGCTACGTTGCTCTCCACCCAGGATTCTGACACCCGGTCAGTGTTTCATACCCGCAGCAGCAGCCGAGTGCTCACCGAGCCTGAGAGACTAGGGCAACGCAAGACATACTCACCTATCAATGGAGACAAACACCGATGTCAGATGAGACCACCACACTCTTGATCTTTGGCGCCTCAGGTGACCTGACGAGCCGGTTGCTGCTGCCTGGTTTGGGCACCTTGCTGGCGGTCGAGCCCGGGCGCAAGGTCCGCGTGGTCGGCGCAGCGCGTGAGGCCATCTCCGAGGACGAGTGGCATGACAAGTTCCGCACCGCGATGGAGTCGGCCGAGCTGCCACAAGAGCGCATCGAGCAATTGCTGACCACAGCGGTCTACTACCAGGCCGATGTGTTGGAGCAAGAGCAACTTGATGGTGTGCTGGCTGACCTCGAGGGCCCCATCGTGATGTATTTCGCGCTGCCGCCGCAGATCTCGATGAAGCTCTCTGCTCTGCTCGAAAAGATGGATCTACCGGTCGACACCCGGTTGGCGCTGGAGAAGCCATTTGGCCATGACCCGGAGTCGGCGGCTGAGTTCAATGCTCAACTGTTGCGCGTCGTGCCCGAGTCGCGCATTCACCGCGTCGACCACTTCATTGGTGTGGCAACGGTGCTCAACCTGATGGGCGTGCGCTTCGCCAACCGGTTGATGGAGCCGATCTGGAACTCTGATCACATCGAGCGAGTCGACATCAACTATGACGAAACGCTGGCCTTGGAGGGCCGCGCTGGCTATTACGACAGTGCTGGTGCCCTCAAGGACATGACCCAGTCACACCTGCTGCAGATCCTGGCGTTTTTTGCCATGGAGGCACCTGCACGGTTGACGGCCGATGAGGTGCAGTCGCTCAAGGCACAGCTCTTGCGGGCTACCAGTTTATGGAACGACGACGCGACCGTCTCCTCCCGACGCGCCCGCTACAGCGCCGGCACCGTGGACGGCAAAGAGATCCCCGACTACTCCAGCGAAGAGGGTGTTGACCTGGCCGTGAGACCGAGACGCTTGCGGAAATTGTCGTCGGGATCGACAACGCTCGCTGGAAGAACGTCCCCTTTGTGTTGCGCAGTGGCAAGGCTCTCGGCGAGGTCAGCAAGGAAATCATCGTCACCTTCCGGTCACCACGGCACCTGCCATTAGGTCTGAAGGACAACAACCAGCCCGACCGCCTCATCCTGCAACTCAAGCCCGGTGCGTTGACGCTGGAATTGGCCATCAACGCCGAGGGCGACCCATTCGCGTTGGAGCAAAAGAGCCTCTTCGCCGAGTTGGGCAAGGCGCGCATGCTCCCGTATGGCGAGGTGCTGGGCGGCATCATGGACGGCAACGCGCTGTTGTCGATCCGCGGCGACGTTGCCGAAGAGTGCTGGCGCATCGTGGATCCCGTGCTGAAGGCTTGGTCGGCAGGCGATGTCCCGCTGCAGGAGTACCCAGCAGGCTCGGACGGACCTGAGGGCTGGGGCGTTATCCCCGACTGAGACCTTGAGTCACCACATGAGATGAGGCCCGTCCGGATATGTCCGGGCGGGCCTCATCTGTGCGGGTCAGTCGTTGTCGCGGGCTTCTTCCAACATCACGCGGTTGTCCCAGTCAGCGACGAGCAGTTTGTCGACCTCAAAGACCTGCTCTCTAGCCGTCTCGACGTATTCGCCGGCCAGCGTCGAGGAGAAGGCGTCCTTGTCTCGGGCTAACAGCCAGATCGACTTGCGGTCGGGGGTGCCCACGAGGGCCATCGAGTAGTCGTCCTCAAGGCGGATGATGGTGTAGTTGCCGCCATCGTCCTGCACCCAGTACTCAGCCGTTGAGACGGTGACGTCGCCTGGAAACGCATCGGCAGCCGCGCAATTTCGTGCCAGAGCCCCACGCGAGGGAGGCTCTGCCACTAGTCATTCATGCCGAAGTTTAGGCGGGCGCTGGAGCGCTGTCGTCATCGCTCGCCTCGTGCTTGCCTCGACGAGCGATGCGCCGCTCGGCAAGCCTCTCTTTGGCCCGCTCGACCAACTCATACAGCACCGGGACCAAGATCAAGGTCAATGCTGTTGAGCTAATCAGGCCACCAATCACCACGATCGCGAGTGGCTGGGAGATGAAGGCTCCACCGCCAGTGACCGCGAGCGCCATCGGAGTCAACGCAAAGATCGTCGCCAATGCGGTCATCAGAATGGGGCGGAAACGGTGACGGGCACCTTCAACGACAGCCTCATGGATGCCATACCCGCGAGAGCGGTACTGGTTGATCAGGTCGATCAACACGATCGCATTCGTGACCACCACACCGATCAGCATCAACATGCCGATCATGGCCGCGACGTCCAGCGGGGTGCCGGTGATCAGCAGCATGACCAGCGAGCCCGTTGCAGCAAACGGCACCGAGACCAGCAGCAGGATCGGCTGAAGCAGGCTGTTGAAGGTCGCCACCATGACGAGATAAACGATCGCAATGGCAGCTAGCAGTGCTAGACCCAGGCTGGCGAAGGCGTCTTCCTGGTCAGAGCTAACGCCACCGAGCTCAACGGTCACGCCCTCGGGCCATCCAAATCAGCAAGTCGCTGAGTGAGGTCGGCCGTCAGTGCGCCCAAGTTGTCGCCAGTGGGGACTGCGGTGATCGAAGCACTGCGCTGGCCATCGATCCGGGTGATCCGGACCAGTTCATCCACCGACTCCACGTCGGCGACATCATCCAGGGTCAAGGCACCGGCTGGTGATGCGCCGATGACGAGTCCCTCCAGGTCGGTCACTGTCTCCGGGGCTTCGCCTTGAGACACGTTGACCAGATAGGTGTCGGCACCCTACTCAACCTGGCCAACGGTGCTGCCAGTCGATGCCGAGCTGACGATCTGCCCGATCTGGGTTTCGGTCAAACCAGCGGCGGCCGCGGCTTCACGTTCAACAGTGACCCGCAAAGAGGGCACGGTGTCAGCGAGGTTATTCGTGACATCAGTGCCGCCAGCTTCTTCAACCACATCGACGACCTGTGCAGCTGTGGTCATCAAGTCATCTGAGTCGGCAGCGCTGACCACGACCTCCAGGTTGGAGGAGCCGGGCTGCTGCTGTGCACCGGTGACAGCGACATTAGCGTCGCTGGGAACGGGTGCCTCGTCCTCAAACGCCTGAGCGAAAGCGGCCCCGTCGGAGTCTTCGACCAGGGTGATGGCCACGGTGGCCGCATTGCTGCCGCCGCCGAGGAAGACGGCTTCGATGCCACCGCTGGATCCGACGGTCGACTGGTAGGACTCAACTTCATCCTGATCGCCCAACCATGCCTCGACCTCGCGAGCAGTCTCGTCGGTCGAGGCCAACTCAGTGCCGGTAGGCAGGGTGATGGTGGCGGTCAAGGTGTCGCCGTCGGCGCTGCCGATGAAGTCCGTCTTCAGCAAGGTGCCTGCCCCGACCGTCCCGGCCAAGACCAGACCAGCCACCGCGAGCGTGATGACCGGGTGCGCCAGCGAGCGCGCCAAGACGGGCAAGTAGGCCTTCTGCAACTTGTCCGGTGCGTCTTCTTCCCGGTCCAAGTCCTTTGCGATGCTCCGCCGCTGCGGCCCAAGAACCAGTAGCCCAGCACGGGGACAATGGTCAGCGCTACAAACAGCGACGCAATCATGGCAATCGCCACAGTGAACGCAAACGGACGGAAGAGCTCGCCGACCTGGCCGCTGACCAAGCCAAGCGGCAGGAAGACAGCGACGGTTGCGGCGGTAGCCGAGGTGATAGCACCGGCCACTTCGCGCACGGCGTCGACGATGGCAGTGAGCCGGTTTCCGCCTCGAGCGATGTGTCGCTTGATGTTCTCGATGACCACGATCGAGTCGTCCACGACTCGACCAATGGCGATGGTCAAGGCGCCAAGCGTCAGGATGTTGAGCGAATACCCGGCGATCTGCAAACCAAGCAAGGCAATCAGCAGCGACAGCGGGATCGACAGCGCCGTGACGAGGGTCAATCGCACAGAGAGCAGGAACACCAGCACCACGAGGATGGCGAAGGTGAGGCCAAGGAGCCCTTCGGTGGTGAGGTCCTCAATCGACTGCTCAATGAACGGGGCCTGGTCAAACACGATGGTTAACTCGCCACCGTCAAGCAGCGTCTCCAGCTCCGGGATCAACTCATCCAGAGAGTTGGAGATGTCAACGGCATTGCCGTCTGGTGTCTTCGTGATCTGCAAGCCGACACTGGGCTCACCATTCGTGCGGGTGTATGCCGTGGCCTCCTGATCGCGCAGTTCCACCGTCGCGATGTCGCCCAGCAACGGCGCTGCTGCTGGTGCGATGTCAGGCTCGGCGGCATTGGGATCGGCAGCGTCGGGGGCGGTTGGCGCGGTAGCGGCCGCTGGAGCAACGACCGGCAGGCTGGCGATGTCGTCAACCGAGTTCAACCGGGTGCCGACCTGCACCGGCAACTCGGTGTCGCCATCCAGTACGGTGCCAGCGTTACTAACGACGCCGTTGGCTTGCAGCACGGAAGCAACAGTTCCGGCGTTCACGCCAGCAGCGGTGGCGGCCTCTTCGTCGAGATCTACGCTGACGACCTGAGTGGCTACACCGGTCAACTGGACTCCGCGCACGCCATCCAGCTCTTCGATGTCTGGAATCACCAGTTCGTTGAGCCGGCGCACCAGGTCAGTGGGGTCCTCGCCGCCGGTCGCCGAGAGTTGGATGATGGGGAAGTCGTCGATGTTTCCGGCAAAGACCGAGGGGCTGGCGTCATCCGGCAGGCCCTGCACGGAGAAGATCTGACGCTGCAGGTTGGTCTGGGCGGCGCCAAGGTCTGTGCCGTAGTCCAACTCGAGGGTCACCGCGGAGAAGCCATCGCTCGAGGTCGACTGCACTTCGACGAGGCCTGGGATGCCTTGCGCGGCGTCCTCCATCGGTCCGCTTACTTGCTCCTCAACAACTGCGGCGCTGGCTCCCGGGACTGGCGTGGCAACAACCAAGACGGGGAACTGTAGCGACGGGAAGAGCTCTCGCGGCAGCACATTAGCCGACCAGAGGCCAGCAAAAATGGCGAAGAGTGTGGTCAAGGCGATGAGGGCGCGGTTGCGCACGCTAAACATCGTCAGTTTTGTCATCGAGGGATCCTCGCGTGGTGCGGACACGGTATTTTCAGCATTATTATGCACCTGATAGTTAGCCTGCGGCTAATCAAAGTCTCAGTGTGAATCCACCAGGTGAAATGGAGCAGTCGTCTTGTCGGAGAATGCGAGCCGTGACCAACTCGAAGCCGACTTGGCATCCGTTGAGCAGCAACTACGTAGTTTAATGTTGCGCCAGGCCGGGGCGATCGCCTACCCCAGTGAGTTGACCCTGCGACAAGTTCAGATCTTGGGGCTCTTGCACGGAGCCACAAGTATGACGGGGCAAGGCTTGGCAGATTTGCTAGAGGTTTCGACACCAACCATCAGTGGCCTCATTGATCGGCTTGTTGTCAAAGGCCTGGTTGCCCGCACGCCGGATCAGAGGGATCGTCGCCGCGTGATGTTGACCCTCAGCGACGACGGCGTCGCGGTGTTGGAGCAACTCGACGCCGTCGGCCGAATCCAGCGAAACACGCTCCTGCGCGGGTTACCAGAGGCAGACGTCGTGCACTTGCACCGGATCTTCTCTCGGCTCTTGGAGATCGTTTCTCAGGGAGAGGCTCCCGGGGCTGGAGACGACGAAAGCCCCACGCCAGCAAGCTGATGAGGGCTTTGTCGGTGCCGTTTGGGGCCGAGCGGCTAGGCGCGCTCCCACTCCATGGTGGCAACGATGTCCTTAGGTCGGGCCAGCGTCCAGTAGAAGAACGTGGAAGCGCTCAAGCAGCCAACCATGACGCCCGCCATCGTGACCGGGCTTGCAGCACCAAAGGCTCCGGAGATCGGGGCGATGATGGCGCCGAAGACAAAGTTGCTAGCGCCCAACACCGCCGCTGCGGCACCGGCGCGACGAGCGTGGTCGTTCAGGGCGATCACGGGAGAGTTCGGCATGATGAAGCCGACGACACCCATGATTGCCATGACGCCCGCGACGGTGGCGACAACGCCAAGGTCAAGCAGCGAGGCGATCAGCAGGGCTACTGCCACGACAACCCCAACCGGCAAAGCAATGCGCATGATGTTGGCCGGGTGATGGCGCTTGACGAGCGAACCGTTGATCTGGCTCGTGATGGTCAGCGAGCCTGCTCCGGCTGCGAACACCAGTGCATACTCCTGGGTGCTCATGCCGTAGAGGTCCTGGAAGATGAACGGTGCGCTGGAGATATAGGCAAACAAAGCGCCCATCGCGGTGGCCGCAGTCAAGACCAGGCCGACGTAGCGGCGGTCACGGGCCAACACGCCATACGAGGCGATCACGGGCTTGGGGCCCTTGGCTGAGCGACGCTCGGTCGGCAGCGTCTCCTTGACCATAAAGAGAGACAGGCCAACAAGCACGAGGCCAAAGATGGCCAGGCCCCAGAAGATCGAGTGCCATTCAAAGAAGTGCAAGAACTGTGCGCCAATGCTGGGTGCCAAAATCGGGGCGACGCCCACGATGAGGAACAGACGCGAGATAAAGGTCGCCATCACGGAGCCCGAATACAGGTCACGCACCATGGCCTGGCTGAGCACCATGCCAGCAGCTGCCGTGAAACCCTGCAGGAATCGCAAAATGATCAGGGAGTTGATCGTGTCAGCGGCGGTGATCGAAACCGAGACCAGCACGAAGGCCGATAGTGCCGTGATCAGCGGAATCCGCCGACCGACTGCGTCGGAGATGGCCCCAATCGTCAACTGCCCTAGGGCCAAGCCGACCAAGGTGGCAGTCAGCGTCAACTGAACTGCGGACTCGGTGGTGTTGAGGTCGGAAACGATCGTGGGAAAAGCCGCGAGGTACATGTCGATCGTCAGCGGGCCGATGGCGACGAGGGCGCCAAAGAGCAGCAGACGAGACAGGCGGGACGGCTCACGCACGGGGGTCATTGATTCCGAACTGGCCGACGGGCCAGTCACGTGGGGCGTTGAAGATTCTTGAAAAGGCACAGTAACTAAACCTTCAACGCCCCTAGGACATTTCGTGACCTCGCTCACGCGGCGGTGAGGACAGGTGCTTCTGCGGTTGGTTTGACCATCACCTCGGGCCGCTCATCGGCCTTAACGGCGACAACGCCAGCCACGATGAATGCTCCGCCAAGCAGTTGCATCACGCTTGGGAGTTCACCGAGCAGTGCCCAAGCAAACAGCACCGAGAACATCACTTCAGTCAGTCCGACGAACGAGGCCAACTTGGAGCCGAGTCGCCGAGCACCAGCCACGCCAAACGCATACGCAAGCGCTGCAGCGAAGACGCCAATGCCAGCCAAGGGCACCCAGACAGGCACTTCGGTGGCAGCCAGCGGGACGTCGTTGGTGCTCCACTCAAACGACGCCAAGCCCAACCCGCTGGCCAAGATCAGGCCGAGTGCGCCGACCATCAGGCCGCCGGTGGCAACGGCAACCGGGGGGACGCCGGAGCGGTCGTCGCCGGAGATCACGAAGTATGACGCCAGTCCAACAGCAGCCAACAGGCCCCAGAGCACGCCGCGCACGTCGATAGCCATGGCGCCAAAGACATCGAGGATGAGCACCAAGCCCATGAGCGCCAGGCCGGAGCCCAGGATGGTCAACGGGCGGGGCCGTTGACCATGACGCAACCACAGGTAGCCGACAACAACGATGATGCCGAGGTACTCCAGCAAAAGCGCAACGCCAACCGGGATGTACTGAACTGCCTGGTAGAAGGCGACCTGAGCCAGCGCCACGGCAAACATGCCGAACAGCACGATGGAGCTCCACCCGCGACGCAAACTGCACCAGTGACCACGCATGGCGAATGCGGCCGGGATCGCCAAGAGGATCGACCCGATCAACACGCGGGCAGTGACGGCAGCAACTGGGCTCCAGCCCGACTCCATCGGTGGTTTGCCGAGAGCTCCTGAGGTGCCAAAGGTTGCTGCGGAGATGAGTGCGAGAGCCAGGCCGGTGCGCATCGTGCGGTCCATGGGTGGTCCTCCTTCGAGGTATGGGGGATGCTGGGGACAGAAGAACTTGATCGTCATGAGTCATCAGCACTTACACTCCTGACGTTAAGCCATCTACCCATCAGGAGTCAAAGTGCAGTTTGCTCATGACACGGAAGACGCTCTCGTCGCCGCAGAAGTGCTGATCAACACGGCGTCCGAGCCCGACACCTTGACGACGTTGGCTGATCTCGCTGACCTCGTGCGGCAACACCGATGGACTGGCTTCTTTGCTGGGGATGCCGCGGAGTTAAAGCAAGTGCGTGCTTTGCGCCCACGGCTGCGCGCGATTTGGCTAGCCGACGAGGCGGAGCAAGCAGAGGGCATCAACGCACTGCTTCGCGAGGGAAAGGCCCTGCCGCAGTTGGTGCGCCACGATGAGTTCGACTGGCATCCGCATGCCACGACGCAGGAGAGCCCGCTAGCAATTCGGATGTCGGTCGAAGCGGCTATGGCTCTGATCGATGTGATGCGTGCCGGTGAGCGCAGCAGGCTCGAGACGTGCGACGCAGATGACTGTGACAATGTCTACGTGGATCTATCCCGCAACCGATCGCGAAGATTTTGCGGGACGACGTGTAGTAATCGGGTCGCCGCTGCGGCGTACCGGGCGCGACAGAGCGAAGAGAGCGAAGTGTGAGCGTGCAAGATTCTGCTGGTTTGAGCCCGTCGACCCGCGTGGTTTCCCTGGGCCGCCCGGCCCACCAGCCTGGAGCGGCGGTGAACCCGTCAGTGACGTTCACCTCGACCTACCTAGCTGATGGCGACGTCAGTTATGCGCGTGTGGACAACCCATCGTGGTCGGGCCTGGAAGCCGTTTTGGGTGATCTCGAAGGAGGTCGGGCTCTGGCCTTCGCGTCCGGGATGGCCGCCATTTCTGCAGTCCTGGCGCAAGTGCCGCACGGTGGCGTTGTCGTTGCGCCGCATCACGCATACAGCGGGACGACGGGATTGTTGGATGACCTAGCCAATAGCGGGGCGATCCAACTGCGGCGCGTCGATATCTCCGATACGAGCGAGGTTGTTGCTGCTCTGGATGGGGCCGATGCGTTGGTGGCCGAATCGCCAACCAACCCGATGCTTGAAGTTGCAGATCTGCCGACGCTCATTGAGGCAGCGCATGAGCGTGGCGCCTGGGTGATGTGTGACAACACCTTTGCGACGCCGCTTCTGCAGCAGCCGCTGTCGATGGGGGCAGATGTCGTCGTTCACTCGGTCACCAAATACTTGGCTGGCCACTCGGACTTGGTGATGGGGGCAACCGTCACCCCCAAGACTGAGTCTGGAGAGCGCTTTGGGGAGCAACTGCATACTCACCGAAGCAGCAGAGGTGCGATTCCGGGACCAATGGAAACGTGGTTGGCGCTGCGCGGCATCCGCACTCTGAGTCTGCGGGTTGAGCGAGCTGGCGAGAACGCGCAAGCCATTGCTGCTGGCGTTGCCGACCACCCAGCTGTTACCCGGGTGCGCTATCCCGGCTTTGGCGCCATCGTCGGCATTGAAGTGATCGGGGGTGCGGCAGGTGCTGAGTCGGTATGCGCGGCGACCTCGCTCTGGACGCACAGCACGAGCCTGGGTGGCGTTGAATCGCAGATCGAACGACGCCGTCGGCACGCAGCGGAAGTTCACACAGTGCCTGAAGAGCTCATCCGACTTTCCGTCGGGATCGAATCCGCGGATGACTTGCTGCGTGACCTGATCGCAGCACTCGACGCAATCCAGCCATAGGGAGACCCGGATGACTCATATTTTTGCCGTCAACTACGTCTATGCCGACGACGCGTCAGCGCTCGACACCAATCGGCCGGCTCATCGACAGTTCCTCGCCGGCTTAGCCGCGGAAGGCGCTCTGCTGTTGAGCGGCCCATTGAAGGCTTCCGAGCCAGGGGCGCTGCTCATCGTTCGCGGTGAACACGCAGAGGGTGTTCGTGCGCAATTGAAGGGTGATCCTTTCAGCGCGAAGGTCTCGTCACACACGTTGAGGTCCACCCCTGGACGCCCGTCCTCGGTGCCTGGTTGCCGTCCGAAAGCTCCTGACCAGCCGATTTGCACACTGAAGCAGTCGGACCGTAATGTTCTCTTTGTCAGCCCGACAGGGAGGCACGGACAATTAGCAAGAAGTTGCTTGGTTGGCTGGTCCCGGGGTTGGTGGATGAGATTGGTCTTGTCTCGCTACATACGCGGCATGGGTTGATGAAGTTTGTGGTTCCTCACTGTTTTGGTGGGTTGAACGTGGCTTTTGACTGTGAGGGTGCGCGGTAGTAAAGTTGGCTGGGTTGCCCCAAATGGTGTTGCAAACAGGTTTGTTTGTGGTGTGTTTGGTGTGTGTCCGATTTTTGAGAACTCAACAGCGTGCTAAAAAATGATGCCAAGTTTGTTTAGTTGGCCGTGTTTTCCTCCCCCGGGGAAATTGTGGTCAGCGATTTTGTAGTTTTTTATAGTTGGGTATTGAACTTCTCTTGTTAAAAGAGTTTGTTTTTTTACGGAGAGTTTGATCCTGGCTCAGGACGAACGCTGGCGGCGTGCTTAACACATGCAAGTCGAACGATGATCTGCCAGCTTGCTGGTGGTGATTAGTGGCGAACGGGTGAGTAACACGTGAGTAACCTGCCCTTGACTCTGGGATAACGCTGGGAAACTGGTGCTAATACTGGATATGACTCCGCATCGCATGGTGTGGGGTGGAAAGTTTTTCGGTCAAGGATGGACTCGCGGCCTATCAGCTTGTTGGTGAGGTAATGGCTCACCAAGGCGACGACGGGTAGCCGGCCTGAGAGGGTGACCGGCCACACTGGGACTGAGACACGGCCCAGACTCCTACGGGAGGCAGCAGTGGGGAATATTGCACAATGGGCGAAAGCCTGATGCAGCGACGCCGCGTGAGGGATGACGGCCTTCGGGTTGTAAACCTCTTTCAGCTCTGAAGAAGCGAAAGTGACGGTAGGAGCAGAAGAAGCACCGGCTAACTACGTGCCAGCAGCCGCGGTAATACGTAGGGTGCGAGCGTTGTCCGGAATTATTGGGCGTAAAGAGCTTGTAGGCGGTTTGTCGCGTCTGCTGTGAAAGCCGGGGCTTAACCCCGGGTCTGGCAGGTACGGGCAGGCTAGAGTGTGGTAGGGGAGACTGGAATTCCTGGTGTAGCGGTGGAATGCGCAGATATCAGGAGGAACACCGATGGCGAAGGCAGGTCTCTGGGCCATTACTGACGCTGAGAAGCGAAAGCATGGGGAGCGAACAGGATTAGATACCCTGGTAGTCCATGCCGTAAACGTTGGGCGCTAGGTGTGGGTCACATTCCACGTGATCTGTGCCGCAGCTAACGCATTAAGCGCCCCGCCTGGGGAGTACGGCCGCAAGGCTAAAACTCAAAGGAATTGACGGGGGCCCGCACAAGCGGCGGAGCATGCGGATTAATTCGATGCAACGCGAAGAACCTTACCAAGGCTTGACATATACCGGACGCATTCAGAGATGGGTGTTCCTTTGGGTCGGTATACAGGTGGTGCATGGTTGTCGTCAGCTCGTGTCGTGAGATGTTGGGTTAAGTCCCGCAACGAGCGCAACCCTCGTTCTATGTTGCCAGCACGTGATGGTGGGGACTCATAGGAGACTGCCGGGGTCAACTCGGAGGAAGGTGGGGATGACGTCAAATCATCATGCCCCTTACGTCTTGGGCTTCACGCATGCTACAATGGCCAGCACAAAGGGCTGCGATACCGCGAGGTGGAGCGAATCCCAAAAGCTGGTCTCAGTTCGGATTGGGGTCTGCAACTCGACCCCATGAAGTTGGAGTCGCTAGTAATCGCAGATCAGCAACGCTGCGGTGAATACGTTCCCGGGCCTTGTACACACCGCCCGTCAAGTCACGGAAGTCGGTAACACCCGAAGCCGGTGGCCTAACCCCTTGTGGGAAGGAGCCGTCGAAGGTGGGACTGGTAACTGGGACTAAGTCGTAACAAGGTAGCCGTACCGGAAGGTGCGGCTGGATCACCTCCTTTCTAAGGAGCACTTCACACCAATTAAGCAACTACTTCCCGTTATGGGTCTTGTGGTTGTGGTGAGAAGGTAGTTACTTTCCACGGCGAGTGTTCGTGGGGTGACTGCTCAAGGGTGGAACATCATTTAGTTCATGCCGGCCGTGTGGCCTGGTGCTAGTACAACCCTGAAGATGTTCACAGTTTTTGCTGTGGGTGTTGGTGTGGTGTGGAACGTGTCTGGGTTATGGGGTGTGGTGTGTAGCACGTTGTTGGGTCCTGAGGGATCGGCCACGATGAGTGGTTGGTTGCTTAGGCCACTAAACAAGTCTGTGAGTACACAGCTGTGGCAGTCAGGTCTTCCCTTTGGGGAGGGTGTGGTTGTTGGGGTTGTTGGGAAGCAGGGTTTGGTGGTTGGGGCCTTAACTGTTCAACAAACCACTCACGTGTGTGGGTAGGTGTTGGGTTGGGTTGAGGTTCTGTTTGTATGTTGAGAACTGCACAGTGGACGCGAGCATCTTTGTGAACTTTAAGTTTTTAAGGGCACACGGTGGATGCCTTGGTACCAGGAACCGAAGAAGGACGTAGGAATCTGCGATAAGCCTCGGGGAGTCGATAACCAGACATTGATCCGAGGATTTCCGAATGGGGAAACCCGGCTGGATTCATCTCCAGTTACTCCTGCCTGAATATATAGGGCAGGTAGAGGGAACGTGGGAAGTGAAACATCTCAGTACCCACAGGAAGAGAAAACAATAGTGATTCCGTGAGTAGTGGCGAGCGAAAGCGGATCAGGCTAAACCGGTCATGTGTGATAGCTAGTAGGCGTTGCATGGTCGGGGTCGTGGGACATACCAGTTCTGAGTCTACTAACTCAGTGCGGAGTAAAAAATCATGTGCATAGGCGAGACGTTTGGAAAAACGTGGCATAGAGGGTGAGACCCCCGTAGCTGAAATGTGTGTGACTTCGTTGGTTTGTTCCCAAGTAGTACGGGGCTCGAGAAATCCCGTGCGAATCTGGCAGGACCACCTGCTAAGCCTAAATATTCCCTGGTGACCGATAGCGAACAAGTACCGTGAGGGAAAGGTGAAAAGTACCCCGGGAGGGGGTGAAATAGATCCTGAAACCGTGTGCTTACAATCCGTTGGAGCTGGACTGCGGTCTGGTGACAGCGTGCCTTTTGAAGAATGAGCCTGCGAGTTAGTGCTCAGTGGCGAGGTTAACCCGTGTGGGAAGCCGTAGCGAAAGCGAGTCCTAATAGGGCGTTTGAGTCGCTGGGTCTAGACCCGAAGCGGAGTGATCTATCCATGGCCAGGTTGAAGCGCCGGTAAGACGGCGTGGAGGACCGAACCCACTTAGGTTGAAAACTGAGGGGATGAGCTGTGGATAGGGGTGAAAGGCCAATCAAACTCCGTAATAGCTGGTTCTCCCCGAAATGCATTTAGGTGCAGCGTCACGTGTTTCTTTCCGGAGGTAGAGCTACTGGATGGCTAATGGGCCTCACCAGGTTACTGACGTCAGCCAAACTCCGAATGCCGGAAAGTGAGAGCGTGGCAGTGAGACTGCGGGGGATAAGCTTCGTAGTCGAGAGGGAAACAGCCCAGATCATCAGCTAAGGTCCCTAAGCGTGTGCTAAGTGGGAAAGGATGTGGAGTTGCTGTGACAACCAGGAGGTTGGCTTAGAAGCAGCCACCCTTTAAAGAGTGCGTAATAGCTCACTGGTCAAGTGATTCCGCGCCGACAATGTAGCGGGGCTCAAGCACACCACCGAAGCTATGGCATTGATACATTGCCCGGCTACCCAACGTGTTTGGGTGGTCCAAGCGTATTGATGGGTAGGGGAGCGTCGTGTGGCGAGTGAAGCGGCGGAGTGATCCAGTCGTGGATGCCACACGAGTGAGAATGCAGGCATGAGTAGCGAAAGACGGGTGAGAAACCCGTCCGCCGAATATCCAAGGGTTCCAGGGTCAAGCTAATCTGCCCTGGGTAAGTCGGGACCTAAGGCGAGGCCGACAGGCGTAGTCGATGGACATCCGGTTGATATTCCGGAACCGGCGAAGAACCGCCCATGCTGAATCAGTTGATGCTAAACACCCAAAGCACGCGCGCTGAATCCTTCGGGATTCTTGTGTGTGGAGCGTGTGACCCGATTCTGTAGTAGGCAAGCGATGGAAGGACGCAGGAAGGTAGCCTCCGCGTGGCGATGGTTGTCCACGTCTAAGAGCGCAGGAACCGGGAGTGGTAAATCCGCCCGATATGTTCCGAGGCTTGATAGTGACCGCGTATGCGGGAAGTAGGGTGATCCTATGCTGCCTAGAAAATTTCCTAGCGAGGTTCGAGCCGCCCGTACCCCAAACCGACTCAGGTGGATAAGTAGAGAATACTAAGGCGATCGAGTGAATCGTGGTTAAGGAACTCGGCAAAATGCCCCCGTAACTTCGGGAGAAGGGGGCCGGATACGTGAAACCACTTGCTGGTTAGCGTTGAAGGCCGCAGAGACCAGGGAGAAGCGACTGTTTACTAAAAACACAGGTCCGTGCGAAGTCGTAAGACGATGTATACGGACTGACGCCTGCCCGGTGCTGGAACGTTAAGGGGATGGGTTAATCAACTTTGGTTGGTGAAGCTCGGAACTTAAGCGCCAGTAAACGGCGGTGGTAACTATAACCATCCTAAGGTAGCGAAATTCCTTGTCGGGTAAGTTCCGACCTGCACGAATGGCGTAACGACTTCTCCACTGTCTCAACCGCGAACTCGGCGAAATTGCACTACGAGTAAAGATGCTCGTTACGCGCAGCAGGACGGAAAGACCCCGGGACCTTTACTATAGTTTGGTATTGGTGTTCGAAACGGTTTGTGTAGGATAGGTGGGAGACTATGAAGCATGCACGCCAGTGTGTGTGGAGTCATCGTTGAAATACCACTCTGGTCGTTTTGGATTCCTAACCTCGGTCCGTGATCCGGATCAGGGACAGTGCCTGATGGGTAGTTTAACTGGGGCGGTTGCCTCCCAAAGAGTAACGGAGGCGCCCAAAGGTTCCCTCAGCCTGGTTGGTAATCAGGTTTCGAGTGTAAGTGCACAAGGGAGCTTGACTGCGAGACAGACATGTCAAGCAGACACGAAAGTGGGGACTAGTGACCCGACGGTGGCTTGTGGAAGCGCCGTCGCTCAACGGATAAAAGGTACCCCGGGGATAACAGGCTGATCCTGCCCAAGAGCTCATATCGACGGCATGGTTTGGCACCTCGATGTCGGCTCGTCGCATCCTGGGGCTGGAGTCGGTCCCAAGGGTTGGGCTGTTCGCCCATTAAAGCGGTACGCGAGCTGGGTTTAGAACGTCGTGAGACAGTTCGGTCCCTATCCGCTGCGCGCGTAGGAAACTTGAGAAGAGCTGTCCCTAGTACGAGAGGACCGGGATGGACGAACCACTGGTGTGTCAGTTGTCCTGCCAAGGGCACCGCTGATTAGCTACGTTCGGACGTGATAACCGCTGAAAGCATCTAAGCGGGAAGCACACTTCAAGATGAGGTTTCCATCAGGTTAATTCCTGGAGAGGCTCCCAGCTAGACTACTGGGTTGATAGGCCGGATGTGGAAGCACAGTAATGTGTGAAGCTGACCGGTACTAATAAGCCGATAACTTAAACAACAAAAATGCTACGCGTCCACTGTGTGGTTCCCGAGATACAAACAGGGAACCCCAACACACACCACACCACCACACCCAAAACAACCCCACAAGGTTGCACAACAGGGTGCCGGCAGGAGTAAACACTGTGTGTGTGAAGGGGTTTAACAACATCTGTTCGTAACACTCGACAACGTTACGGCGGTTATAGCGTCAGGGAAACGCCCGGTCACATTCCGAACCCGGAAGCTAAGCCTGACAGCGCCGATGGTACTGCACTGGGAACGGTGTGGGGAGTAGGACACCGCCGGACAACCATTCACAGTTTAGCCCCGCAAACCCCAACACATGTTGGGTGTTTGCGGGGCTAAACCCATTCCCCCCCACTACTTATGGGAACTTATGGGAAATTTGCGTTCGTGCCGGGGTTCGTTATCCCAGACCCGTTCGATGAGTGGGTTGCCAGACGGCTGGTTGCGTGTGACGCTGTAGTGGTCGGGCAGACATTTCTGGGTCTTTTCGGCGCTTACATAGGACTCGCCTGTTAGGGGACAAGGATGTCCAGCGACACTTCAAGCAGCATCGACCAACAGATCCAGGGGATGGATGCCGAGCAGCTTCCTGCCGGTGAGCATGAAATGCACGGGCCGGCACATTTTGCCGGACTCTACGCTGCAGAGAACGTGGCCGGCACCGAGTTCATTTTCGGCGCGACGTTCGTGATACTGGGGGCATCGCTGGTAGATGTCTTGGTCGGCTTGGCCATTGGCAACCTGCTAGCTGTGCTGAGTTTCCGATTTTTGGCGGCCCCCATCGCCGTCGGCACCCGAATGAGTGTTTACACCTACTTGAGCCGAATTGCCGGCGGGGTGCCGTCCAAGGTGTTCAACGCCCTCAATGCGTTTCTCTTCGCCCTCATCTCGGCTGCCATGATTACGGTGTCAGCTACCGCCTTCAGGATCGTGCTCGACTTCGAGCCGCAAACCGAGGCCTTCCCGACGAGCCTGAGTTTCATCGTCCTTGCGGTGGCGTTCGGCTGCGTTGCTGTCCTGGTCGCTGCTTTCGGCTTCAATGCGCTCGCTGAATTTGCCAGCATCTGCGCGCCGTGGTTGATGACCATGTTCGCCGTCGGCGGCCTTGTCATGCTGCCTGCCGTCGCTCAGAGCGCCACCGGATCGACTGTCGTTGATGGGTGGAGCGGATTTCTCGACATTGGCGGAAGCGAGATCTTCACCGGGGTAACCGTCGATGGCGCCCCGGGCATCACACTGCTCGGGATCATTGGGTTCTCCTGGGGAGCCAACAGTTTTGCGCATACCGGCATGATCGACATGTCGTTGTTGCGCTACGCCAAGAAGAGTTGGTACGGCTATATGTCAGCCACCGGAATGCTCCTTGGCCACTACATGGCTTGGATCTCAGCTGGTTTCATGGGTGCGGCCGCGGCCGCGATCGTGAGTGTCAGCATTGTCGACATCGAGCCAGGAACTGTTGCGTTCCAGGCGCTGGGTTACGCCGGATTGATTGTGGTTGTCGTTGCTGGCTGGACCACCGCCAACGCCAACTTGTACCGCTCTGGGTTGGCCGCCCAGGGCGTCGTCACCACGTTGTCCCGCAAGAAGGCGACCCTGATTATTGGTGTCATCGTGCTGGTGGCCAGTGTGTTCCCGTTCATCTACCGCAACTACTTGCTTTTCGTGACGTATGCCGGGATCACCTTGGTGCCCATCGGTGGAATCCTCTTCGCGTCCTACTGGATTTTGCCGCGACTCGGGTTGTCAATGTACTGGGCTCGCTACAAGAACGTGACGAATATCCCGGCTCTGCTGACCTGGGCGATCACGCTGGCCCTAGCGGCCGCAACGGTTGGCTTTGGCCTGATGCCTGTGTACTTCGCCTTCGTTCCAGCATTCCTGCTCAGCATTGTTCTCTACGTTCTCTTCGCACAAAAGATGGGTGCGGCGGACAGTTATCCAGAAGGTGAAGCTGAGGATGAGCTCTTCGCCGAGCGGGTGCAGGTCTACCACGAGAAGCAGGCTGTCCCTGATGTCGATACGCGTGACAGGAGGACACTGAGCCGTGTCCTGAAATGGGTGTGGATCATCGACCTCCTCGTGATCTTCGCGATGGGCCTCGTCGTGCTCCTAACCAGCTCGGATGCCTCGACTTATGAATCGCGCCAGTTCCTGTTCTTCTGGGTCGCTTTTGTCGGGACATTGGTCTACTTCGTCTCGGCCTACTGGGAGTTGCGCCGCCGTAAGGGCTTCGCTGAAGACGTTTTGGCGCAGCACTCTGCGTAGCGCGATTCCGCTTTGCCGAGTGCTCACCTGCAGCATTGAGGAGCCAACGCGAGCCCCGTCTCGCGCTTGGCCAGTATGTTAACTTGAGCAGATTGCCCACCGTGTGTTTATACGATCAGAGGGGTTCCTATGGCGATGATGAAGGTCAGCGTGTTGCGCGGCGTAGAAGATGTGGCTGTGCAGGAGCGTGATATTCCACCGGTAGGTCCAAACGATGTCTTGGTCAAGGTGGCTTCGGTGGGGGTGTGCGGCTCGGATGTTCACTACTACGAGCATGGAAAAATCGGATCATTCGTGGTTGACTCGCCGCTAGTCTTGGGCCACGAAGCAGGCGGCACCATCTCCGCTGTTGGGACGAATGTGACGTCTCTGTCGGTGGGGCAGCGAGTCTCATTGGAGCCGGGCGTGCCCTGCCTCTCGTGCCAGCAGTGCCTGACTGGTCACTACAATTTGTGCCCGGACGTTGCCTTCTTCGCCACCCCGCCGCATGATGGGGCGTTCGCTGAGTTCGTCTCGGTGCCGGCTGCCTTTACTTATCCCATCCCGGACTCGATGAGCGATGACGCAGCGGGGCTGATCGAGCCACTTTCGGTGGGTGTGTGGGCCTGTCAGCGCGCACAAGTCGCTCCCGGATCGACCGTGCTTGTGACCGGGGCTGGCCCCATCGGCTTAATCGCAGCCCAGGCTGCCCGCGCGTACGGGGCGACCTCAGTTGCCATCTCGGATGTCAATCCACAGCGTTTAGCCTTGGCCGAGCGTCTCGGATTCAGAGCCATCAACGTAGCTCAGGCTTCCTTGGCCGAAGCGGGGATTGAGCCTGATGTGCTGCTCGAGTGCTCTGGTAATGGTCGGGCTACTTGGGATGCCATCTCGATCATGGCGCGCGCAGGCCGGGTCGTGTTAGTCGGCATGGGGGGCGACACCGTGCAACTCCCGCTCTCCCACGTGCAAGATCGCGAACTCGTCATCACTGGGGCCTTCAGGTACGCCAACACATGGCCGGTCGCGATCGATTTGGTGGCTTCTGGCCAAATCGACCTTGACGCCGTGGTCACCCATCACTTCCCCCTGGCTGAAGTCGAGGCCGCACTGCAGGCTGGGCGCGAAGATCCGGCGGCCGTCAAAGTGATGGTTTTGCCCGGATCTTGAGCCATAGAACGAGTCACGCCTGACGCGCACGACTACACCTGTCACGCTGATCCCACGCGGTTTCACGCCGAAGTGTCGCTCATCGATCGGCCAGTCATAAGTCAGGCAGTCACAAGTCAGGGCCAGCGTCAAGTGATTGAGCCCTGTGCCCGGTCTCGACCCGGAAAGTGATGACGTCGACGTTTGCATTCTGTGGGATCCCGTTCGGGTAGTGCTGCTGCAAAGCGCTACGAAAAGTGCTCATATCCGTCTGGGGTGGCTGACTCGCCTGCTGGGCTGTGAGGCTTGAGAAGGGGAAGGTTTCGATGTCAGTGACGACTGCTGGAACGGTGAGATGATCTTTGTGGTCTTCAAAGACGATGGTCACGGGGCCAGGCGATAGAGGTTCGTTGAAGCGGACAGTCGAGGACTTCTCACCGCTCATCACGCTCTCTGTGTATCGCTTGTTGAATCTCAGTAGTCGGGCAGCGTAGGCATCGGGGTGGATAAAGGCGTCCGGTAGTAGGTGGCGTACGGGCAGCATATTGACGCCGTCGTGGGTGGGGACGATGACGTCAATGTCGGGATGAAGGTCGTGCATCACTTGTCGGCACCGACCGCAGGGCACGACGGGCCCGCGGCCTTGGTCGCCAATGGCGACCATTGTCAGGAGGGCCGGCGCCTTGCGTTGCTGCCGCTCCCAAAACGACCAATTCCGCACATGGACCACCGGTGAAATGATAGACATTCACGCCGGTATGAATGCGGCCGGCTGTATCCATCGCAGCAGCTGCCATGGTGTGGTTGTCGCTGTTACCGAGCGTGGCCGCAAGCCGGGTGGCAGCAGTCAAGACGCGCTGTTCAGAATCAAAAGCTCCATGGCCCCGTCCTAGCAGAAGATCCGTCTATTGAGGCAGTCCGCTGGTGAGGTCGGGCAGCGCCTTCAAGACGGCCAATGGGAGTGTTTCTGCAAAGGGTCGACCACGACCGCCGCATTCTTGCGCGTCGGTCGCTTCCAGGTTCCAACTGCCCGCCCTGCACTCAGCGCCGTTGGACGGAATACGCCGTTGGAGCCGGGCACGATCTTGGCTTCCTGCTCCTTGGTAGCCACAGCCCGCCGATCGCCGTAGCCAAGCACAATTTCGTCGAATCCAGGAACCAGTATGGGGGTGTGGTCTTGCGCTTGAGACCTGGGTAGGCGCTCAATACCTCTGGCGCTACCCAGTGTTCGACTCCATCGATTTCAAGGATCTCGAATTCGGGGCGTAGTTCTACCTCGGCTGCCGCTATCTCGCGTTTGAGTAACTTGGTCCACCAAAGGAAGTCGGCGATTGGCACCGGGCCGTGGCTCACGACATAGCGGCGTAGCAATTCGGCGATAGCCGGTTGGGGGTCAAGAGTGCGAGGTGAATGAATCCAATCGTGGGTGAGCACGAAGCACTGGTCTTTGTTGCGAAGGGGTCCCTGGCAAATGATGCCTTTCACCGCCAGGTGAAAGATGGAGTGGTAGCCACGCCCACCTTCTACGGCGTGACCCCCTCAGCCCAAGCCCTCATGAGTTCCGTCCGCGTGAGTGGTCCAACACTGAGTGCATCACGGGCAACCTGCTCTGCGAGTTCCAGGTGTGCGTCACTGAGGCCCAACTGGGCTCGCCGACGTGACGTGGAGCGGATGATCTTTGCGCCGGTTAACTGCAACATCCAGCCAAGATCCTCTGCAGCGACGGCGAACAGAGTCCCCCGCATGGGCCAACTCCGCACGATAGATCCACTGTCATAGGCGTCGCGGACCTGAGCCAGGCTGCGTGATGCTGTGCGCAACGCGATAGAAGAGGTGGAGCCGGGCAGGTCTTGGCCCTGCGTACACGTCATATGCCGAACGGCATCGGTGGGCGTGTTGAGTGGTTGGATGAGCCGTTGGGAGATTAGCCGCATCCGGGCGACATCGTCAAGGGTGCTCATAGTTCGGTATCTGGATCGCCATCGACTTTTGCTGGTCTAGGGAGGGTGGCAAGGCCGGCGGACACGGCATCTGCAAATTGGGCCTCCGTTGGGCGCGTGCTTCTTCGCTGCCGCCTTGCGTGATTCCCATGTCGCAAATGTATCGCTTGGCGATGGCGGACCCTGTCAGTACGCCTCGCGCGGAGTCGTCCACAGGGCCGGGCACCGCGAGGAGACAGTTGTGCAAGCTGCCTGTTGCCTCACGTCAATGTGCGGTTTGCTGGCATGGTCACACGACCCGGTCATCCGACACACCGCAACTGAAGTGGCCGATTTCTCGGTCTTGCTCCACCGATCCAGCTTTGCCCTGGTGATCGACTTGCGCGTACTCATCGCTAGCTCCATCCCCGCTGCTTACCCGCCCTTGAGTCTTTAGATGAGTGGACCACCCTCCCACGCGAGCATTTACGAGGGGTCAACGCGGCGGTTTGGCGCTGCGCCTAGTCGCGTGTAGTGTTGCTCTTCGCCGCAGGACGCGTTCCTACGGTTTGGTCAATCTGACCACAACCTCTTCGAAGAGCAGCCGGAAACGGTGACTTGCAGAAGACGTCGTGATCAGTTAGGCTAGAGAGGTTGCCCCATTTGGTGTTGCAAACTGTTTGTTTGTGGTGTTTTTGGTGTGTGTCCGATTTTTGAGAACTCAACAGCGTGCTAAAAAATGATGCCAAGTTTGTTTAGTTGGCCGTGTTTTCCTCCCCGGGGAAATTGTGGTCAGCGATTTTGTAGTTTTTTATAGTTGGGTATTGAACTTCTCTTGTTAAAAGAGTTTGTTTTTTTACGGAGAGTTTGATCCTGGCTCAGGACGAACGCTGGCGGCGTGCTTAACACATGCAAGTCGAACGATGATCTGCCAGCTTGCTGGTGGTGATTAGTGGCGAACGGGTGAGTAACACGTGAGTAACCTGCCCTTGACTCTGGGATAACGCTGGGAAACTGGTGCTAATACTGGATATGACTCCGCATCGCATGGTGTGGGGTGGAAAGTTTTCGGTCAAGGATGGACTCGCGGCCTATCAGCTTGTTGGTGAGGTAATGGCTCACCAAGGCGACGACGGGTAGCCGGCCTGAGAGGGTGACCGGCCACACTGGGACTGAGACACGGCCCAGACTCCTACGGGAGGCAGCAGTGGGGAATATTGCACAATGGGCGAAAGCCTGATGCAGCGACGCCGCGTGAGGGATGACGGCCTTCGGGTTGTAAACCTCTTTCAGCTCTGAAGAAGCGAAAGTGACGGTAGGAGCAGAAGAAGCACCGGCTAACTACGTGCCAGCAGCCGCGGTAATACGTAGGGTGCGAGCGTTGTCCGGAATTATTGGGCGTAAAGAGCTTGTAGGCGGTTTGTCGCGTCTGCTGTGAAAGCCCGGGCTTAACCCGGGTCTGCAGTGGGTACGGGCAGGCTAGAGTGTGGTAGGGGAGACTGGAATTCCTGGTGTAGCGGTGGAATGCGCAGATATCAGGAGGAACACCGATGGCGAAGGCAGGTCTCTGGGCCATTACTGACGCTGAGAAGCGAAAGCATGGGGAGCGAACAGGATTAGATACCCTGGTAGTCCATGCCGTAAACGTTGGGCGCTAGGTGTGGGTCACATTCCACGTGATCTGTGCCGCAGCTAACGCATTAAGCGCCCCGCCTGGGAGTACGGCCGCAAGGCTAAAACTCAAAGGAATTGACGGGGGCCCGCACAAGCGGCGGAGCATGCGGATTAATTCGATGCAACGCGAAGAACCTTACCAAGGCTTGACATATACCGGACGCATTCAGAGATGGGTGTTCCCTTTGGGTCGGTATACAGGTGGTGCATGGTTGTCGTCAGCTCGTGTCGTGAGATGTTGGGTTAAGTCCCGCAACGAGCGCAACCCTCGTTCTATGTTGCCAGCACGTGATGGTGGGGACTCATAGGAGACTGCCGGGGTCAACTCGGAGGAAGGTGGGGATGACGTCAAATCATCATGCCCCTTACGTCTTGGGCTTCACGCATGCTACAATGGCCAGCACAAAGGGCTGCGATACCGCGAGGTGGAGCGAATCCCAAAAAGCTGGTCTCAGTTCGGATTGGGGTCTGCAACTCGACCCCATGAAGTTGGAGTCGCTAGTAATCGCAGATCAGCAACGCTGCGGTGAATACGTTCCCGGGCCTTGTACACACCGCCCGTCAAGTCACGGAAGTCGGTAACACCCGAAGCCGGTGGCCTAACCCCTTGTGGGAAGGAGCCGTCGAAGGTGGGACTGGTAACTGGGACTAAGTCGTAACAAGGTAGCCGTACCGGAAGGTGCGGCTGGATCACCTCCTTTCTAAGGAGCACTTCACACCAATTAAGCAACTACTTCCCGTTATGGGTCTTGTGGTTGTGGTGAGAAGGTAGTTACTTTCCACGGCGAGTGTTCGTGGGGTGACTGCTCAAGGGTGGAACATCATTTAGTTCATGCCGGCCGTGTGGCCTGGTGCTAGTACAACCCGAAGATGTTCACAGTTTTTGCTGTGGGTGTTGGTGTGGTGTGGAACGTGTCTGGGTTATGGGGTGTGGTGTGTAGCACGTTGTTGGGTCCTGAGGGATCGGCCACGATGAGTGGTTGGTTGCTTAGGCCACTAAACAAGTCTGTGAGTACACAGCTGTGGCAGTCAGGTCTTCCCTTTGGGGAGGGTGTGGTTGTTGGGGTTGTTGGGAAGCAGGGTTTGGTGGTTGGGGCCTTAACTGTTCAACAAACCACTCACGTGTGTGGGTAGGTGTTGGGTTGGGTTGAGGTTCTGTTTGTATGTTGAGAACTGCACAGTGGACGCGAGCATCTTTGTGAACTTTAAGTTTTTAAGGGCACACGGTGGATGCCTTGGTACCAGGAACCGAAGAAGGACGTAGGAATCTGCGATAAGCCTCGGGAGTCGATAACCAGACATTGATCCGAGGATTTCCGAATGGGGAAACCCGGCTGGATTCATCTCCAGTTACTCCTGCCTGAATATATAGGGCAGGTAGAGGGAACGTGGGGAAGTGAAACATCTCAGTACCCACAGGAAGAGAAAACAATAGTGATTCCGTGAGTAGTGGCGAGCGAAAGCGGATCAGGCTAAACCGGTCATGTGTGATAGCTAGTAGGCGTTGCATGGTCGGGGTCGTGGGACATACCAGTTCTGAGTCTACTAACTCAGTGCGGAGTAAAAAATCATGTGCATAGGCGAGACGTTTGGAAAAACGTGGCATAGAGGGTGAGACCCCGTAGCTGAAATGTGTGTGACTTCGTTGGTTTGTTCCCAAGTAGTACGGGGCTCGAGAAATCCGTGCGAATCTGGCAGGACCACCTGCTAAGCCTAAATATTCCTGGTGACCGATAGCGAACAAGTACCGTGAGGGAAAGGTGAAAAGTACCCCGGGAGGGGAGTGAAATAGATCCTGAAACCGTGTGCTTACAATCCGTTGGAGCTGGACTGCGGTCTGGTGACAGCGTGCCTTTTGAAGAATGAGCCTGCGAGTTAGTGCTCAGTGGCGAGGTTAACCCGTGTGGGGAAGCCGTAGCGAAAGCGAGTCCTAATAGGGCGTTTGAGTCGCTGGGTCTAGACCCGAAGCGGAGTGATCTATCCATGGCCAGGTTGAAGCGCCGGTAAGACGGCGTGGAGGACCGAACCCACTTAGGTTGAAAACTGAGGGGATGAGCTGTGGATAGGGGTGAAAGGCCAATCAAACTCCGTAATAGCTGGTTCTCCCCGAAATGCATTTAGGTGCAGCGTCACGTGTTTCTTTCCGGAGGTAGAGCTACTGGATGGCTAATGGGCCTCACCAGGTTACTGACGTCAGCCAAACTCCGAATGCCGGAAAGTGAGAGCGTGGCAGTGAGACTGCGGGGGATAAGCTTCGTAGTCGAGAGGGAAACAGCCCAGATCATCAGCTAAGGTCCCTAAGCGTGTGCTAAGTGGGAAAGGATGTGGAGTTGCTGTGACAACCAGGAGGTTGGCTTAGAAGCAGCCACCCTTTAAAGAGTGCGTAATAGCTCACTGGTCAAGTGATTCCGCGCCGACAATGTAGCGGGGCTCAAGCACACCACCGAAGCTATGGCATTGATACATTGCCCGGCTACCCAACGTGTTTGGGTGGTCCAAGCGTATTGATGGGTAGGGGAGCGTCGTGTGGCGAGTGAAGCGGCGGAGTGATCCAGTCGTGGATGCCACACGAGTGAGAATGCAGGCATGAGTAGCGAAAGACGGGTGAGAAACCCGTCCGCCGAATATCCAAGGGTTCCAGGGTCAAGCTAATCTGCCCTGGGTAAGTCGGGACCTAAGGCGAGGCCGACAGGCGTAGTCGATGGACATCCGGTTGATATTCCGGAACCGGCGAAGAACCGCCCATGCTGAATCAGTTGATGCTAAACACCCAAAGCACGCGCGCTGAATCCTTCGGGATTCTTGTGTGTGGAGCGTGTGACCCGATTCTGTAGTAGGCAAGCGATGGAAGGACGCAGGAAGGTAGCCTCCGCGTGGCGATGGTTGTCCACGTCTAAGAGCGCAGGAACCGGGAGTGGTAAATCCGCCCGATATGTTCCGAGGCTTGATAGTGACCGCGTATGCGGAAGTAGGGTGATCCTATGCTGCCTAGAAAATTTCCTAGCGAGGTTCGAGCCGCCCGTACCCCAAACCGACTCAGGTGGATAAGTAGAGAATACTAAGGCGATCGAGTGAATCGTGGTTAAGGAACTCGGCAAAATGCCCCCGTAACTTCGGGAGAAGGGGGCCGGATACGTGAAACCACTTGCTGGTTAGCGTTGAAGGCCGCAGAGACCAGGGAGAAGCGACTGTTTACTAAAAACACAGGTCCGTGCGAAGTCGTAAGACGATGTATACGGACTGACGCCTGCCCGGTGCTGGAACGTTAAGGGGATGGGTTAATCAACTTTGGTTGGTGAAGCTCGGAACTTAAGCGCCAGTAAACGGCGGTGGTAACTATAACCATCCTAAGGTAGCGAAATTCCTTGTCGGGTAAGTTCCGACCTGCACGAATGGCGTAACGACTTCTCCACTGTCTCAACCGCGAACTCGGCGAAATTGCACTACGAGTAAAGATGCTCGTTACGCGCAGCAGGACGGAAAGACCCGGGACCTTTACTATAGTTTGGTATTGGTGTTCGAAACGGTTTGTGTAGGATAGGTGGGAGACTATGAAGCATGCACGCCAGTGTGTGTGGAGTCATCGTTGAAATACCACTCTGGTCGTTTTGGATTCCTAACCTCGGTCCGTGATCCGGATCAGGGACAGTGCCTGATGGGTAGTTTAACTGGGGCGGTTGCCTCCCAAAGAGTAACGGAGGCGCCCAAAGGTTCCCTCAGCCTGGTTGGTAATCAGGTTTCGAGTGTAAGTGCACAAGGGAGCTTGACTGCGAGACAGACATGTCAAGCAGACACGAAAGTGGGGACTAGTGACCCGACGGTGGCTTGTGGAAGCGCCGTCGCTCAACGGATAAAAGGTACCCCGGGGATAACAGGCTGATCCTGCCCAAGAGCTCATATCGACGGCATGGTTTGGCACCTCGATGTCGGCTCGTCGCATCCTGGGGCTGGAGTCGGTCCCAAGGGTTGGGCTGTTCGCCCATTAAAGCGGTACGCGAGCTGGGTTTAGAACGTCGTGAGACAGTTCGGTCCCTATCCGCTGCGCGCGTAGGAAACTTGAGAAGAGCTGTCCCTAGTACGAGAGGACCGGGATGGACGAACCACTGGTGTGTCAGTTGTCCTGCCAAGGGCACCGCTGATTAGCTACGTTCGGACGTGATAACCGCTGAAAGCATCTAAGCGGGAAGCACACTTCAAGATGAGGTTTCCATCAGGTTAATTCCTGGAGAGGCTCCCAGCTAGACTACTGGGTTGATAGGCCGGATGTGGAAGCACAGTAATGTGTGAAGCTGACCGGTACTAATAAGCCGATAACTTAAACAACAAAAATGCTACGCGTCCACTGTGGTTCCCGAGATACAAACAGGGAACCCCAACACACACCACACCACCACACCCAAAACAACCCCACAAGGTTGCACAACAGGGTGCCGGCAGGAGTAAACACTGTGTGTGTGAAGGGGTTTAACAACATCTGTTCGTAACACTCGACAACGTTACGGCGGTTATAGCGTCAGGAAACGCCCGGTCACATTCCGAACCCGGAAGCTAAGCCTGACAGCGCCGATGGTACTGCACTGGGAACGGTGTGGGAGAGTAGGACACCGCCGGACAACCATTCACAGTTTAGCCCCGCAAACCCCAACACATGTTGGGTGTTTGCGGGGCTAAACCCATTTATGGGGCCTGTTGGCGCAACATACTGCTGTCGCCGACGGACGGGGGTCCACTGGCGAGCCCGCAAATCTAGCCGCGGCATGGACGCAAGCATGTGTCAGGCTGCCGTTGTTTCCGCCTGATGAAATAGCAGGGCCGTGTATGTCGTTGACTTAAGACGAGGCACAAATCGGTTCGAAGATTGAGGTTTAGTAATGGCACGGATCATCATCCTTGGGGGACACGGCAAGATTGCACGGCTTGCGACGCCGAAGTTGGTGGCAGCGGGTCATGAGGTCACGTCTGTGGTTCGTAAGAGCGAGCAGGTGCCCACGATTGAGAGCCTGGGAGCCACCGCGGTTGTCGCTGACCTCAACGGGCGGGATGCCAAGAGTTTCGCGAAGTTGTTTGCGGCTCAAGACATCGTCGTGTGGTCTGCAGGTGCTGGCGGTGGATCACCGGAGCTGACTTACGCGATTGACCGCGATGCAGCGATAGCGTCCATGTCTGGTGCAGCGGAGGCTGGCCTAAAGCGTTATGTGATGGTGTCTTACTTCGGTGCCAGCCTCGCGCACGGTCTGTCGAGCGACCACAGTTTTTATCCCTACGCGCAGTCAAAGGCCGAGGCCGACAAGGCGCTACGAGACAGCGACTTGGACTGGACCGTCCTGGGTCCCAGTGCGTTGACGGACGATCCCGCGACTGGCGCCATCGAGGTGCAGGGAGCGGATGGCCGTGTCGGGACCGAGTTGGAGAACGACTCAGTATCTCGTGATGACGTGGCCTCGGTGATCGTTGCGGCGGTCGATCGTGATGATCTGATCGGGCATACCGTCAACTTCAACAACGGCACCAGCTCGATCCCGGAAGCCTTCGACTCTCTCCTGGCAGAGTTAACACCAACCGGGCCTAGCTCCCGCGTCATGACATCTTCGCCACCGCAGGTTCGATCCTGTGGTGGCGAATCTATGAGCCGAGCGCCATTGATCAGTGAGACGTCATCGAATTGCGGCGTGCCGGTGACGAGGTTGCTGTAGCTGAATCGCGTCAGTGAAGTGAGCCGGCAAGTGCTGGTGTAGTCGAGGATGTCGAACGAGTAGGGCTGCCCAGGCAGCTCTCCGGCGGTGTCTACACCCTCGGCATCTCGGTAGATGAAGTGGTTAAATAGGCCGCCGCCGGAGAACGTCCCCACGCCAATGTGATTGCCGTCTAGCGTCGGTCGGTGCATGTGACCATTGATTGTGACGCCGCTGACGTCGAGGTTCTCCAGAGCGTATGGCTCGTGGCTGATGACAATGTCGGGCTCGCGTCCGTCCGGGTCCGCTTCGATGGTGGCCTCAAGCACCTGCTCAAAGGAATCCAGGGCTACCTGCTGGTCGGCGCCGTAGTCGACGCCCTCCTCACCGAAATAGCGGACATCGTTGTATCCGACGATGCGCACGCCAGCAACCTCAGTTTCGTAGAACTCCCCGCGGTGGGCTCGACCAGCACCACGTTGGGGATTTCGTTCATCGCTCGCAGCATTGACTCGTCGTCGGGTGAGGTCGCATCGTGATTCCCGCCGACGTAGACATACGGCACCCCGAGCGATTCAATCCCGGCGAAGAGATCAGCGACCTCGGCCTCCTGGACCCGACCGAAGTTGATGATGTCTCCGGTGTCGATCACGGCCGTGATGTTCTGCTCGTCCACGATTTGCTTGATGAGCGGGTAGTAATTGACGCCGTGCAGGTCGGATACCAGCAGGAATCGCGCCGCTGGGGATGCATCTAGATCGTCAGGGGTGAACTCATTTCGTGCCGCCTCGCTTAGCGCTAGCAAGTTTTGCAGGTAGGGGCTGCCTGCTCTGCGCGACTGTTGAGGTCGGTCAGAACAGTGGTGGTGGCGCCGAACGTCGAGAGCAGACTCGTGGTGGTGAAGGTGGAGAAGTTCGACTGCCGGTAGGTCCGCAGGGCTGCGCCGCCAGGGAGCGCTAGGGCCACGCCGGTGGCTGTCACGACAGCGATGCCGGCTCGTCCCCAGCGGTGATGGCGACGGCCCAGCACCCATAAGGCAGCCAGCAGCGAACTGGTGACCAAGGCTCCAGCGCCAAATTTCCACACCACTTCGATGGCGCCCTCGCGCGCCGCCTCACCGATCTCCATCTCGCTGGGCTGGAAATCGTTAACGGTCACGCCCGGGCGATTGAGCACAGCGGCGGCCTCATCGCCCACCTGTGCTTGAGCATCGATCCCGAGAGCAGGCAATGGCCCATCAAAAGTCACGTTGATGTCGCCCAAAACCGTGGGGGTATGCACTGTGTTGGCCTGCGATGGAAGCGGCGAGAGCGAGAGATCCAGGCTAAACAACTGGGTTTCGACCGTCACCGGCCACAGCTTCGTCGTCGCAACTCCGCCGAGGACAGCAACGACCACCATCGCTAGGACAATGCCGGAGCGACGAAGCCATCTCAGAAGGGGCCGAACACGGGAATCGGCAGGTTTCGCATCCATCACCTCTGAGCCTACGTCGTAGCGGGCGAGTAGGTTGGGTACCTCAGAGATGTGGACGGAGTTTCATGGACGCAGACGTTGTGGTCGTTGGTGCCGGTTTGGCGGGTCTCGTTGCGACCGCTGAGTTGGTTGACGCAGGTAGATCGGTCGTCCTTGTCGATCAGGAGTCAACGGACTTTTTGGGCGGCCAGGCCTGGTGGTCTTTTGGGGGCCTTTTCCTGGTTGATACTCCCGAGCAGCGCCGGATGGGTATCAAGGACTCGGTGGATCTTGCCTGGGGAGACTGGCAGGGATCCGCTGGCTTTGATCGACTAGACGGGGCGAGCCCCCAGGACTATTGGGGCCGCCGATGGGCGAGGGCCTACGTCGAATGGTCTGCAGGTGAGAAGCGTTCGTGGCTGCGCAGCCGGGGCGTGTCCTTCTTCCCGGTCGTGGGCTGGGCCGAGCGGGGCGATGGCACTGCCACGGGCCACGGCAATTCCGTCCCACGTTTTCACGTCACCTGGGGCACCGGGCCAGGCGTCGTTGCGCCTTTCGAACGTGCCATTTGGGAGGGCGTAGCCAACCAAAGGTCGCATTGCGAGGTCGGCACCGGGTGACGGAGTTGATAACGACCAATGGCGTCGTGACCGGGGTCAGAGGTGAGCGGCTGGCGACGGACAAGAGCGCACGCGGCGTCCGCAGCACCCGCAGCGTCACCGGTGAGTTTGAGATCCACGCTTCTGCTGTCGTCATCGCCTCGGGCGGTATCGGCGCAAATCACGCGTTGGTGCGAGAGTTCTGGCCTGAGCGGCTGGGGACCCCGCCAGCAGACATGCTGACGGGCGTGCCTGCATACGTTGACGGTTCGATGTTGCGAGTTAGTGAGGATGCGGGTGCGCGCCTGGTCAATCGGGACCGAATGTGGCACTACGTTGAGGGCCTGGCCAACCACGATTCGGTATGGCCGGGGCACGGTATTCGGGTGCTCGCCGGGCCATCTGGTTTATGGGTTGATGCGCAGGGCCAGCGCCTGCCAGCACCGCTGTTTCCAGGCTTCGACACGCTCGGAACGCTGTCGCATCTGCGATCTACGGGACATGACTACTCGTGGTTCCTGCTCTCCAGCACAGTGCTGGGCAAGGAGTGGACCCTCTCAGGTTCGGAGCAAAACCCAGATCTCACTGGGAAGTCGATTGGAGACGTTCTGGGACGGGCCAGGAAGGACATGCCTGACCCCGTGCGGGCGTTCAAAGACGCGGGGATTGATCTGGTGACAGGCTCAACCGTGGCCGAGTTGGCTAGCAATATGAACGCATTGACCGGGGATAACCTGATTAGCTCGGCCGATCTGGGCAAACTCATCGTGTCTCGGGACGCGCAGGTCGCCAACGACTTCAGCAAGGATGCGCAGATCGCTGCGATTCACGAGGCCCGTCGGTATCGCGGCGATCGGTTGATCCGGACTGCAGCGCCGCACCGCTTCCTTGACTCTCAGCACCTCCCGCTCGTGGCTGCCCGTCTGCGAGTTGTCACGCGCAAAACTCTGGGTGGGATCCAGACTGACCTCTCCTCACGAGCCCTCGACAGCACAGGCGCACCGATCCGCGGTCTGTATGCCGCTGGCGAAGCGGCCGGATTCGGCGGCGGGGGAGTGCACGGCTACCGCTCCCTGGAGGGCACCTTCCTCGGTGGGTGCATGTTCTCCGGCAAGGCTGCCGCTCGCGGGGTGGTGGCAGACCAGTGACGACCTTTGAGGTGCTGAAACGCAAGGCGGGCACTGCAGCGTTGGTCGGCTTTCGGATGTTGCCGGGGCCAATTCGCCGCACCCTGGTGCGGGCAGGGACGCCGAACTACACCGTGGGGGCAGTATGTGCCATTGAGCACCAAGGCGCCGTGCTCATGTTGAGTCAGCCACATCGCAAGGGCTGGAGTCTGCCTGGAGGGCTTGTTGACCACGGTGGAACACCCGCGGAGGCTGTCGCCCGCGAGGTCTGGGAAGAGATAGGGCTGCGGATTGACCCTGGTGAGCCGGTCGCTTTTGGCGTCTATTCGGCGACCCAAAGTGTCGATGTCATCTTTCGTGTCCAGGTGAGTGAGCGGCCAGCGTTGAGTTTGGCCGCTGAAGCGCGCCGCTGCCGCTGGTGGGAAGTTGGCGAGAAGCCAGGCGTCGACCGGGAAACGCGTCAGATCCGGGATTTGTTTAACACGACTCAGACCGAGCCGCGAGAGGGCCGAGTGCTGAGTTGATGCTGACCTCACCGCTTTGGGCAAACGAGTCGGACCAGGCCGTTTGCGTGACTGAGATAGCGTTAGCCTCACGTGAACCATCTGGGAGGGTCTCTTGAGCGTGCCACGCTTTTTTGCAGTAGTTTGTGCCGCCGTGCTGTTAGCCGGATGCAGCACCTCATCGTCGGAGCCGAGCGACGGCACCGACAACAGTGCTGGCAGCAAAGTGGCAGTTCAGGATGATGCCGAAGTCACGACTGAAGCGCCCGAACCAGCCGAGTTGCCACGTGGTGGTCGAGAGATCTTCCCGGACTACCGCTTGTTCGGCTACTCCGGAGCCCCTGGGTCCGAAGCGCTGGGCCGACTGGGCATCGGTGACCTGGACGAGCGAGTCGTTGAGATGGAAGAACGCGGAGAAGAATTCGCTGGCGGCCGCGAGCAACTGCCGACCCTCGAGCTCATCGCCACCATCGTGCACCCAGTCGCTGGAGACGACGGCATGTTCCGCACCCGGGTGTCGGACGAGGTTGTCCAGGACTACCTCGATGCAGCACGCCGGCATGACGGCATCTTGCTCCTCAACATTCAGCCGGGGCGTGGTGACTTCATCGACGAGGTGAAGTACTGGGAAGAATTCCTCGTTGAGCCCGACGTTGGCGTGGCTCTCGACCCAGAATGGGCCATTGACGAGGGCCAGATCCCCGGCCAGGTCTATGGCCGAACGACCGGTGCCGAGTTGGATGAGGTCGCCGTGTACTTGGAAGACCTGGTTGCCGAGAACGACCTGCCGGAAAAGGTCATGGTGTATCACCAGGTGCACGTCGGAGTCGTCGAAAACGAAGATGACCTCAAAGAGCACGATGGGGTAGTGCTGATCAAGTCGGTGGACGGCATCGGTGATGCGCAATCCAAGATCGACACCTACAACGTGGTTAACGAAAACAAGCCGCCCCACGTCTATGCCGGCTTCAAGCTCTTCTACGAAGAAGACGCCGAATACGGCCCGATCATGACGGGCACCGAGGTGCTCGGCCTGACGCCTGAGCCGGAGTACATCCTGTTCGAGTGATCAACCGGCGGCCACCTCCAGCTCACATCAGTAGCAGGAGTTTGCCGATGTGCTGGCTAGCCTCAAGATCCCGGTGGGCGCGAGTGGCGTCGGCAAGTGGGTAGTGGCCGTCGATGATGGGGCGCACGCTGCCAGCCGCGATCTGTGGCCACACCTGCTCTCGAACGGCTGACACGATTTCGGCCTTCTCTGCGAGCGGCCGCGCTCGCAGAGAGGTGGCGATAATCCGACCGCGCTTGCTCAGCAGCAGGCCGATGGGCAGCTCGCCCTTAGCGCCGCCGAGCAAGCCGATCACGACGATCCGCCCAGCACTGGCGAGTGCTTTGACGTTCCGGCCAAGGTAGGCCGCGCCCACAACATCGAGTATGACGTCGGCTCCAGCGCCGTCGGTTGCCTCAAGCAGCGACTCGACAAAGTCTTGTTCGCGATAGTTGATCGTGATGTCGGCACCGAGCTGACGGCATACCTCAAGCTTCTTGTCGGAGCCAGCGGTGACCGCAACGCGGGCACCCAACGCGGACGCGATCTGGATCGCCATCGTGCCAATGCCACTGGAGCCACCATGGATCAGCACGGTCTCGCCAGCCTTCAGCCCCGCCTCGATGATCAAATTGCTGTAGACGGTGGCAACAACCTCGGGTAGAGCCGCAGCGTCCTGCACCGACACACCAGCGGGCAAGGGCAGCACGAGGGACGCATCAACGACGACCTTTTCGGCATAGCCACCGCCAGCCAGTAGGGCGCAAACTTCTTGGCCTACCTCCCACCCGGAGACCTCGCTACCCAACGCTGCGATTCGTCCGCTCACCTCGAGCCCAGGGAGTTCACTCGTGCCAGGCGGGGGCGGGTAGTGGCCCTTGCGCTGCATGACATCGGCCCGGTTGACTCCGGCAGCGACCACCTCAATGAGCACTTCGTTTGGTCCCGGCTCGGGGTCAGTCACCACGATCAGGGACAGATTCTCTGCTTCGCCAAACTCGCTAATCTCAATTGCTCGCATCTGTGGAGTCTAAAAGGCGAAGGCCACCAGAACGCTCACTTCAGCGGTCATGATCAGCAACCCATAGATATCGCCACTGAGCCGGCCAGCCAACCGACGGGCGGCCCACCAGGTGACCAGGGCGGTGATCCCTGACGCGACCAGCCAACCAAGCCAGGCTCCTGGCACCAAGAGCGTTGGTGCCGCAACGGCCAAACCCGCGGCTACCCGGCCCCACCCCAGCGTGCGCGCTTGGCCACCCAAACTGTCCTGCTCAAGCGTTGGATAGAGCCGCATCGGCACCAACACCAGGGCGCGGGCGACTACAGAAGCGACCAGCGGAGCCCACGGAGTCACCCCAGCCGCCAAAGCCGACCACATCAGCAGCATGGTGACTAGCGATGTGCCCAGGGCAAACGCGCCAACGTGCACATCTTTGAGGATGGCCGCGCGCTTTTCTGTCGGCACCGGCGCCAGCAAGGCGTCAGCGCTGTCGACAAGACCATCAAAATGTAGCCATCCCGTCAGCGCCCACCAGGCGGCAATAGCCAAAGCTGCCGAGACACCAGCATCCGTTGGCAGCAGAAGCACGAGGGAGACCAACGCACCAATGGCGTAGCCGGCAACCGGGAAGTATGCCGTCGCGCGGGCTAGAGCGCCGGGCTCCAGGTGGGGTTTGCTCGGCACCGGAAGCACGGTCAAAAATGACAGCGCAAGGCCAACAGCGCTGACTTCAGACCGAAGATTCATTCGGTGGGGACTCCTGCCTCGGCGAAGGTCTGCATTTCGCGCAGTGTGGCCGCGGCTGCCCGCAAGATCGGAATGGCTAACGCTCCACCAGTGCCTTCGCCCAGTCGCAGACCTAAATCCCAGAGTGGGCGCAAGCCCAGGTCAGCCAATTGGGCTCCGTGGCCGCGCTCGGCGCACCGGCCAGTGGCAACGAGATAGTCATTGACGGCAGGCGCGATCGACACGGCGATGAGTGCTGCGGCGGCCTCAACAAAACCATCGAGGACGATCACCCGCTGTTCGTCGGCGGTAGCCAACATCATCCCGACCATGGCTGCGATCTCGAAGCCACCAAACTCGGCCAACACTTCCACCGGGTCTTCAGCATGCGTCCGAGCCAAAGCTTCGGCAACGACCGCAATCTTGTGATCCAGGACGGCATCATCGATGCCGGTGCCCCGTCCGGTCACATCAGCAGGGTGGCGATCGAGAGCCCTGGCGGTGATGACCGCGGCAGCGGTGGTGTTGCCAATCCCGATTTCCGCCGGAACAACGAAGTCGGCTCCACCCGCGATCGCAGCGCGCGCAGCGTCCGCACCAGCACGGATCATCGCGACTGCTTCCGTGCCTGACATCGCGGGCCCAACACGCAGATTGTCTGTGCCTCGGCGAACCGCGACCTTGCGCAACTGTGGATGATCAGGCAGTTCGGCGTTGACGCCGCAGTCCAAGACGGCGACGTCAGCCCGCACTGATCGGGCAATCGCGCTAATCGCCGCACCCCGGTGCCTGCGGCGGTCGGCGCAAGGAGGCCCTGGATCATCGCTGCGGTGACGGCAGCAGGGAAGGCGCTCACCCCATCTGCAGAAACACCATGGTCGGCCGCAGCCACGATCACTGTGGCCCCATCTGGCGCGGGGCGCTCACTGCCCAAGATGGCGGCTAGCCGCACCGAGATGGTCTCTAACTCGCCAAGGGAGCCTGGGGGCTTGATCAGGGTCTGCTGGCGCTCCTCAGCCCGCTGTCGTGCCAGACCATTGACCAGATAGATCGAGGCGGCCAGTTCATCGAGCCACGCGCGGTCTTGGTCGCTGAGTGCCAATGTCATGAGGCCAGCCTAGAGCGCAGACAACTGATGCCCCGCCCGGAGTGTCCGGACGGGGCATCAAGAGTGGACCTGGTCGGGTCGCTAATTGATGAGTATGCCGGCGATTGCGGCGCTCATCAGGTTGGCCAGGGTTGCTGCGGCGATAGCGCGCAGGCCCATTCGGCGATGTCCGAGCGACGCTCGGGGCAATGCCGCCAAGGCCACCCAGCAGAATGCCGAGCGAGCCAAGGTTGGCAAAACCAGTCAATGCGAAGGTGATGATGGCCGAGGTCTTGGTGCTGAAGGTGTCAGCGATCGGACCAAAGTCAGCGAAGGCAACGAACTCGTTAACCACGATCTTTTGGCCGACGAAGCCACCAGCCTGCACGGCTTCTTCCCACGGCACACCGATCACGAACATCAGCGGTGCAAACACGTAGCCCAAGATCTGCTCGAAGGTCAGGGCGTCGATGCCAAACCAGCCACCGACAACACCCAAGATGAGGTTGACCAAGGCAATCAGCGAGATGAAGGCCAACAGCATCGCGCCGATGTTGAGGGCCAACTTGAGGCCTTCACCAGCACCACCAGCGGCGGCATCGATGACGTTGCGGTATTCGCTCTCGCCACCGGCTTCATCCTTGTCTTCGTCGTCATCGATCTTGGTGTCCGGCACCAGTCGCTGCACGACGCGCTCTCGGACCGTTGTCTGCGAGCGTGCGGTCTTGGCTTCTTCCTTACGGCGCACTCCGTCACTCACGACAGACGACTCAGCATCAGCCGCGTCCGGGTCGTCTTCGGGCACGATCATCTTGGCCATCAGCAAGGCGCCTGGGGCAGCCATGAAGCTAGCAGCGATGAGGTACTCCAGGGGAGCGCCCAGCAGTGAGTAGCCAACGAGCACGGAGCCCGCCACGGTGGAAAGGCCACCGACCATCACGGCGAAGAGAGCTGAGCGGGTCAAACCCTTGATATAGGGCTTAATGATCAGCGGAGCTTCGGTCTGGCCGACGAAGATGTTGGCCGCAGCGTTAACCGATTCGGCCTTGCCAGTGCCCAACACCTTTTGGATGGCTCCACCCAAAATGGCCACAAACTTTTGCAGGAAGCCCCAGTGATAGAGAACTGCGGTCAGCGACGCAAAGAAGATGATGACCGGCAGCACCTGGAAGGCGAAGATCAGGCCCTCTTCGGGGATGACCGGGCCAAACAAGAACCCGATACCTGCGTTCGAGGAGTTGATGATGGCTTGCACGCCACTGGCGGCATATTCAAGTCCACGTTGGCCAGCTGACCAGTAGAGGACGATGACGCCAAACAGGAGTTGCAAAGCGAGCGCGGCACCGACGGTGCGTAGGCGGATCGCCTTGCGATTGGTGGACAGCGCAAAAGCTAATCCGAGGAGTACGGCCATTCCTGCTAGGCCCCACAGCACGTCCATCGTGTTTAATCCCTTCGTTGGGTGGCCTCAGGCTAGCGGTCCCGCGTCCCTACGGGTAGCCAACGAGGTGAGACGATGCAGATATGCAACGTTCAGTCACCAGCGCCCTCCGAGCACAGATCACCTCACCTGCAGAAATTGCCTTGAGCGTAATGGTGTCGAAGCAGGCAAACCCAGTGCAGGAAACCCTGAGCATCACGGTCGATGGTGCCTCCGTTAAGGCGACGGAAGTGGAGGGCGCCCAGGGGTCGCGGTGGCATCTGCTCAAGGATGTGCCATCCGGCCAATTCGCCGTGGACTACCAAGCGGTGGTGGAGTCCGGTGGTGAATCCGCTGAATTGACGGCGATGGACCGCATCCACTGGATCCGCCCCAGCCGGTATGTCGATGTGGACCGACTCGAGAATGTGTCCCGTCAGTTGTTTGGCAACTACCAAGGCAAAGAGTTGGTCCTTGAGGTCGCTAACTACGTCAACGAGACGACCGCCTACATCCTGGGTTCATCCCGCGTCACTGACGGCGCCTCGGAGACCTTTATGTCCAAGTCCGGGGTATGCCGCGACTTTGCCCACCTCACGATCGCTTTCCTGCGGGCATGCGGAGTGCCGGCTCGTCTCGTGAGCGCTTACGCGCCAGGGCTGTCGCCGATGGACTTCCACGCCGTCGTTGAAGCACACGTTGAGGGGCAGTGGTTCGTCGTCGACCCAACTCGGTTGGCCCCACGTGCGTCCTTGGTGCGCATCGCGACAGGCGCCGACGCCTCAGAAACGGCCTTCCTGACCACGCACTCGGGCGGATTGCGGTTCAACAGCCTGAACGTCACGGCAGTGGCAATGCCGGGTCTGCTGCCCGACAACCACGACGACTTGATCAGCCTGGGATAACTCAGACTGATCAAGTGCGTGCGTGCTTAACTCAAACGAGTGAGCTCAACCTCGACGAACATCTTTGATGTCCCGGTGCCGGTGAAGATGCCACGCAGCGGTGGGACGTCACCGTATTGGCGGCCCTGGGCCACCTCAACGTGCCGATTGCCTGGCTGAATGTCATTTGTCGGGTCGGCGCCAATCCAGACGCCATCCCACCAACGCACCCAGGCATGCGACTCGCCCTTGTAGGGCACGCCAATCTCAGGCTCGCGTTTGGGCATCAAGTAGCCCGACACATACCCAGTAGGGATGCCGACCGAGCGCAAGCAGCCGATCGTCAGGTTGGCCATGTCCTGGCAGACGCCCTTGCGCTGATCCCAGGCCTCTTCAGCACGGGTGCTCACGCCGGTAGCGCCGCTGACGTAGTTCATGTCTTCGTGGATCAGGGCGGTCACCGCGCGGGCACAATCACCTGGTGTCGCCGACTCCTCGGCAATCTTGGCTACTCGAGCCAGCAACTCTTCACCAGGGTTGACCTGCGGGCTGAGCTGTAGGTATTCGCTCTTGTCCGCCTGCTCTTCGGCTGAGCGCAATTGCTCCCAGGTGAGGCTGTTGCCCTGCACTTCGGGGCGCTGGACGTCCACCGTGGCTGATGCCGTCACGGTCATCTCGGAGTGCTGGTCATGCACCTCAAAGGTGGTGACAGCGGTGCCCCAATAGTCGTTATAGGTATGCGTCCAGGCAGACGGGCTGATTTCGACCCGCGTGTGCAACACCTGCTGGTGCGGGGTCGTCTTCGGCGTCATCCGGGCTTCGTTGTAGGAAGCGCTCGCGTGACCGGCGTATTCGTAGCCGGTCTTGTGAACAATACGTAGCAACATCTGTTACCTCACCCCTGAGTGCCAGGTCACCGGGTTGGCCCCGACGAAGTATCGCTGAGCAACCGCGTCATTGGCCTCACTGCAGGTGCGCTGCAGCGAAGTCATCCGTGCGGGCAGGTCGCTCATCACGTCGGAGAGCGCGCGGAACTCCAACTCGGCACGTGCTCGACCGATCAAGCGCATGGCGTCTCCAGTGAACCCGGCTCGGCGCTCGCCGACGTCCAAGTTGACCAAGGCCGCTTCGGCCCGGTTCAAGGAGAAAACCAAAGAGCGCGGGAACAGTCGGTCCAGCAGCAAAACTCGGCTGCGTCGCGGGCCGACTCGGCGCCGCCATAGGTCCGAACAAAGGCGTGGTAGGCACCGCAAGCACGCAGTGTGGTCAGCCAGGCCTGTGGCGCATCAGCCGTGTATGCCGTGGCCTCAATCATTCGAGCCGTCATGTCGATCCGCTCGAGGCTGCGACCCAGCACCAAGAACTGCCAGCCTTGATCGTGGCTCATCGTCGAGTCGGCAATACCCGAAATCACTGCGCACCGTTCGCGCATCGTCTGGCAGGCCTGAGAAGGCCTAGCCCGCCGCAGGTGGCCACGCTGGATGATGTTCCAGGTGGTGTTGATGGCCTCCCACATCTCGGTGGAAACGATTTCGCGGGAGCGGCGTGCGCTCTCGCGGGCGCCCCAAAACGCCGACACCATGGAGGTCTGGGAGTCAGCGTCCCATCCCAACAAGCGCATGACGGAAGCCTGGTCAGTTTGGCCCTCGGGCTGAACGCCCATCACGGTGAGCAGCGCACGAGAGGCTGCTTCCTCGTCAACGACGGGGTCTTCTAGCAGCAGTTGCACGTGCACATCGAGCAGTCTCGAGGTGTCTTCGGCACGCTCCAGGTAGCGGCCGATCCAAAAGCGATTCCGCAATACGACTCAGCATGAGGACACCTCGTCACTGCTCTGTTGCTGTTGCTGTTGCTGTTCTTGTTCTGCTTGATTCGCGCCCACTAAAGACTCCTGCATCATCACTTGTGGCTCGGCCACCATCTCGACGGGCCGGGCCCGCGCAGTGACGCGCTGACGCTGACCGTCGCCGGCCAACACCCAGGTGTCCTTGGATCCACCACCGCGGCTGGAGTTCACGATGAGCTCGCCCTCGCCCATGGCAACGCGGGTCAACCCACCCGGCAGCACCCATACCTTGTTGCCGTCGTTGATGGCGAAGGGCCGCAGGTCCACATGACGCGGCCGTAGTTGATCGCCAACCATCGTTGGCACGGTGGACAACTGCACGACCGGCTGAGCAATCCATCCCCGAGGATCCGCGGTGACGGTCTTGCGCAACTGGTCCAGCTCGGCCTTGGTCGCCTGGGGGCCGATGACGATGCCCTTGCCGCCAGCCCCATCAACAGGCTTCACGACCAACTCATCGAGACGATCCATCACCTCTTCGCGATGGCTGGCCTCTTCGAGGCGCCAGGTGTCCACGTTGGGCAGGATCGGGTCTTCGCCCAGGTAATAACGAATGACGTCGGGCAGGTAGGTGTACATCAGTTTGTCGTCCACCACACCGTTGCCGACCGCGTTGGCAATGGTGACGTTGCCCGAGCGGGCCGCGTTGAGCAGCCCTGGGCAGCCAAGAGCGGAGTCGGACCGGAAATGCACTGGATCAAGGAAGTCGTCATCCACACGCCGATAGATCACGTGCACCGGATGCAGGCCGTGGGTGGTGCGGATCATCACGCGCCCGGCCTGGGCGACGAGGTCCCGCCCTCAACGAGGCGGCAGCCCATCAAGCGAGCCAGGAGTGAGTGTTCGAAGTAGGCCGAGTTGTAGGGCCCAGGGGTCAGCACCACGACGGTGGGGTTTGAGACACCGCTAGGGGCTGCGGCAAGCAGGGCTGCCAACAACTTTTGCGGGTATGACGCCACGGGACGAATCCGGTGGGTGCTGACCATCTCTGGCAGGGTCTGAGCCATCGCGCGCCGGTTGGTGAGCACGTAGGAGACGCCGGAGGGGATGCGCACGTTGTCTTCCAGGACGCGGAAGTTGCCTTCGCCATCGCGAATCAGGTCGATGCCCGACACGTGCACGCGGACGCCGTTCACCGGATCGATCCCGAACGCGGCCCGGTGGAAGTGACTAGATGAGCTCACCACATGTTTGGGCAAGATGTTGTCGGCGAAGATCTGGCCGGGGCCATAGACATCGGCCAGCAGCATCTCCAGTGCGTTGACCCGTTGCGCGACGCCCGACTCGACGTGGGCCCAAGCCTGAGCGTCGATGATGCGGGGCACGATGTCGAGCGGAAAGGGTCGTTCCTCGCCTTCGTAGTCGAAGGTCACACCTTGGTCGTGATAGGTCGAGGAGAGGTACTCCGAGCGCGATTGCAGATCTTCGCTACCGACGTCGCTTAGCCCGCTCGCCAGACGGCTGTAGGCCCCGCGATCTCTTCGGGGCCAGCCTCGTCAAAGGCGAACATTTCGTCGTGCTTATCCGCAGCGAGAGGATAGCCCTCATACAGTCCAGCCATACGCCGAGACTACCCACACCTAGGGACAGACCTGCTCATTTTTCCGGCGGTGGCGCGGGAGCCGTGACGTCAGCGACCAGCGCGTCGAGAGCTTCCAGAGCGTCTTTTGCCTGCACGGTGACTGCCTTACCGTGCTCACCGGCGCCCAGTGAGATCTTTCGTCCGGGCGGGCCAGCCAAGCTCTCATCGGCCACGACGGGCCAGGAGTGGTTGAGCCGAAGGGCGTGATCGTTCCGCGCTGGTAGCCGGTCGCGGTGAAAGCGACCTCAGCACTGGGCATCGAGAGCCGGTTCGTGCCAAGTGCTTGGCGCAACTTAGGCCACGAGATCTCTCGTCCACCGGGCACGAGGACAAAGAGGTAGTCACCCTCAGACCGGCGAATCACGAGAGTTTTGACTAAATCGGACTCGTTGACGCCGCGCTCAGCCGCTGCTTCGGCCAGGCTGCCAGCGCGCTCGTGGCTGGTGATGCTGTGATCCAGGCCTAGCGCTTCAGGTGCAGCGCGCGCACGGTCGTGACTCATGCCCCCACGGTAGCCACGTATCGTCTTGGGTATGTCTGGACCCGCCTCTGTCACCGGCGCCTCGCTGCGCTGGACTGCTGAACCGCCCGCGCCGCAGGCGGTGGCTCTGGTGCTACACGGTGGCCGAAAGCACGACACGGGGCCGACGAGTCCGTGGCAGCTAGCGGTCGCTCGCTTGCGACCTTTGCTTGGGCGATCGCACGCAGCGCCGGTGATCAGATGGCCGTCGTGAGCCTGCAATATGCCAAGCGGGGCTGGAACGCAGAGCGTGCGAGCCAGCAGGGGCGAGAGCCTGATCCCGTCGTCGACACCCGGTGGGCATTGGCGGTGATTCGCCAGCGCTACCCCGGGGTGCCGATCGCGTTGGTGGGGCATTCAATGGGCGGCCGAGTCGCCTTGCGGTTGGCCGACGCAGAGTCTGTTGCTGCAGTCGTGACGGTCGGGGCATGGGTGGAGAAGGCTGACGAACAACACTGGGGCAGGGTTGGCGGCACGCCCATGCTGCTGATCCACTCTCCGCAAGACCGAGTGACGGACCCGGCGGGCAGCGCATACGCTGCGATTGCCCTCTCGCAGCGTGGAGCCGATGCTCGTTACCTGGCGATCAATGGAGATAGCCACGGGATGGTTCGTCACCCTGGCCAGTGGCATAGTTCGGTCGCGGAGTATGTCGTGGCTCAACTGGTCGATGCCGGGGCAGGGCCATCGAGTGTTTCGTAGGATTGACTAATGATCGCTAAGCGACGCCCAATCCAGACCGCGCTAGCTGCGCCTCGCCGTGGGCGTTCTTTCTGGTTGCGGTCTGGAGTTAAGTGCGAACGAATTAGAGCCCAGCATCGTCCAGGCCCTATCCGGACAACAGATCTATGTCGAGTCGGTGGATTGCCCTGGGCCACTGGTGGGTGAACCGGGGGAGACTCTCAACTGCAGTATTAGCGGTGGAGCCAATGCCGAGGGGGTTGTCGTGACAGAAGTTCGCGTCGTCGTGACGAGCGTTGATGGCAAAGATATTCGGTATCGCCTGGAGCCGATTGCTGCTCCAGGGCGATAGAAATTCTCAGTAATCGGCAACCGCTGGTCAAGTCTTGTCTAATATTTTGCCGGATTTGGCGTGGGTCGACCGACTAGCCCACACCGGTTGCGCATAGGTACAAATCGAATGATGTGGTGAGTCTGCTGTGCCCCTTGGCGTCATCGCCTGGGTAAATATGGAGGATCGCTCCGCTTGGCTTATTTCTGTTGTGGCGCATGGGGATGCAGTTCGCGTTTGCCGCCGTCTTGGCGCGCAGGTTGCGGGAAAACGAGGGCGCACTCACGGGTGTACGGTTACCTCGGCGCCTTACGGAGGCCATTCCGGTCAAGCACTGGTCGGGTCCATCCTGGCTGGGAACCTGAAGCCAGGTGCTGTTCGAGAGTTCAACTAGTGACGCGTGTGCTCTCTCGTAGTAACTCTCGTGTGAGTTTTGGCTCCAAATAATTTTGCGCTAGGACTCCGTCTCATCAATTCGGCTAGAGGATGTCGGCCCCGAGGCTGACCCTGAGGGCCTCCGTGCTGTTGCCGACTATCTGGCCAGCGAAAACGTCCCTTTTCAAGTTGCCGTCATGCCGATCCACATCGCTCGGACGCCCGACGGTGAGGATTGGTACGGAGTGAGCTTGCTGGACCGTCCCGAGGTGGCGGATGCGTTGAAGTACATGCAGACACGCGGCGGCACCTTGATCCAACACGGGACCCCGCATCAATACGCCGATGTCGACAACCCCTACTCTGGGCGGACAGGAGAGGACTATGAGTTCTACCGGTACGGGTGCGCCCCAGATCAACTGCCGCCGTTCGAGTTCGAGGAGGCGTGCAAGATAGCTATATCCGTGAGATTGGCCCGGTTCCGTCCGATAGCGTTTCTGATCATATGAACCGAATTGAGGCGGGCCGCGAGGTGATGATCGAGGCTGGTCTGGGCGAGCCCACGGTTTTTGAACCCCCCACTATGCGGCCAGTCTCAACGCCTATGCAGCGATGACCGAGGTCTATGGGTCTAGGTATGAAAACTCACTCTATTTTGCTGGTGCGCTGTCTGGAATCAACTACGACGAGGGGATCGTGTACGGCCAGTACTTCCCGTATGTTGCGCACGACTTCTATGGCTCGACGGTTTATCCCGAGACCTTGGACAATATTTCAGAAGTAGAATTGAACAACCACGCGCCGCGAGACCCGGCCGTCTCTTGCAGCGTGCCGAAGCCAACTTGATCGTGCGCGAGTCGACCGCCAGCTTCTTCTTCCATCCCTACCTATCCATGGATTACCTGGAGGCAACGGTCGAGGGCCTTCAAGACATGGGCTACACGTTTGTGCCGGTCACTGATCGGAAGTGAGGTAACCGGGCGGGTGCGTGCGCTCATGGGGCATCATCGGCCCACACGTTCTCACTCGACCTTGTCGCGAAGGGCCGACAGGGCTAGTCCCACCAGTGCTGATCTGGCACGGGGTGGGAGAGAAAATGCGACATGGCCTGGGTGTAGGCATAGGCCCCGGTCTGGCCAAAGGCGAGCACGTCACCAGCCTGCAGGTCGACCGGCAATTCAGCTGTGCCAACACGGTCCAGCGACGTGCACAAAGGCCCGGCCAAAGTGTATGACGTGGTGTCGCCTTCGCGATCCAACGCAGTGACTGGGAAGGACTGCCCCGTCAGCAGGGGACGGAGCAAGTGGTTGATGCCACCCTCGAGCATGGCGAAGCGCACGCCCCGGCTCTCCTTCACCCGGACAACTCGCGTGAGATAAATGCCGACTGGGGCAGAGAGCCAACGGCCTGGCTCAAGCAGCAACTCGCCAGCAAACCATGGGTTGGCGTCGAGCAGACGGCCCAGTCCCGATCCCAAGGCATGGATATCCAGCGAAGGTTCATTCGCGGCATACCGAACGCCCAGGCCGCCACCGATATCGATAAGTTCCAGGTCGATACCGTGGCGTTCGTGCATGCCCTGGGCGATGCGCAGGGCCGTGCGGTGATTGGCTAGGAGTTGGCCTGGATCGAGTTCGTTGCTGGCTGCGAACACTTGAAGGCCGGTGATGAGGACCCCGTCATAAGCGGCCGCCATCTGCAGGAACTCATCGAGTTGTTCCTCGTCAACGCCGAATGCTGATGGTCCAGAGCCACCGATGATCGAGGTGCCTTCCACGATGCCTGAGGCCGGGTGGACCCGAACGCTGACGCGCAAGGGTGCCTCTTCGGTGTGGAGCTCATTGAGCCGAGCAACGTCCTCAATCCCGTCCACTTGCACTCGCGCCCCGGCATACAGGGCGGCCTGCAGATCCCGGTGAGTTTTGGCTGGGCCGGCCACGACCATGGCGCTGCCCGTGCCGCCAGCCCCCAAGACCGCTGAGATCTCACCAGCAGAGGCGCAATCAAACCAAGCCCCTTCGCGGACGAAGGTCTCCAACAGCGGGGCACCCGGGTTGGACTTCACCGCGTAGGCCAGTCGCACTCGTGCCGGTAGTGCTGCGCGCAACCGGCGATAGCGCTCCGGGCCATGCCCAGCGAGTACACGAAGCACGGCGATGAATACTGCTTCGCTGCCTTGAGCATGTCCGCTTCGGTGAAGGCGTACAGATCTTCTTGTGGCTTGGTCAACATTGCCTCTCCCACCAGGGCGCGAGCCGCGCTAGGCCGTCATGAAGTGTGTCAAAAGAACCGCCCAGGCTGACCCGAACGTAGTGCTGACCCGCTGGCCCGAAGGCTGAACCCGGGACGACCAGGACCTTGCCTTCATCTCGAACCCGCAGGATGAAGGCGCTCGGGTCCGCTACTGCCCAGGGGGCAGTTCGAGCCAGTGATAGAACCCCGCTTGTGCTCGGCGGGCCGAATGTAGGGCGAGCGGGCTGTTGGCCAAGACCTCCCAGCGGGCTCGCACCTGGTCCCGAGATTCGGTCAACACCTCAGCTGAGTGTGAGACGAGCGCGGCGGCGGCTATTTGACTGGGTCGAGCCGGTGCAGTGTTCATCGCGTTGTGGATCAGCCGGGCTGGGGCCAAGAGCGTGGCAGGCCCGGTGACCCAGCCAACTCGAAGCCCGGGGGCGGCCCAGCCCTTGCTGACTGACTCAAGCACCAGTGCCGTTTTGCTGACCTCGCGGACCGAGGGTTGGAGGTGATCGAGCCACAACTCCCGATAGACCTCATCGCTGAGGAGCGGAACTCCTCGTTGATCGCAGTGTTGAGCCACTCGGTTGAGCATCTGGGCGCTCGCTGCCCCGCCGGTGGGATTGGCTGGGTGGCCAATCACCACCAGCGACGGACGGGACGCCGAGTTGAGTGCATTGATCAGGGAGTTGGCATCTAGCTCGTGAGCCGTGCCCAAGGGGTAACGAATGGCCGTGGCACCAGCAAGGGTGGCTAACGTCTCGTAGGCAGGGAAGCCAGGGTCGGGGATCAGGACCTGCGAGCCTGGCTCGACATGAGCTTGAAAGACCGCGAACATGCCGGCCTGACTGCCAGCGGTCACCATGATCTGGTCGGCATCCACCCCGGTGTAGTCGACGAGTGCTGTTGTTAGATCTGGAATGCCGGTATTGGGCCCATAGGCGCATTGCTGCACCGTGGCACTCCAGGCAGCCAACGACTCCCTAGCGACGGACGGGAAGTCCCAGCCTGGCTCGCCGAGCGCCAGCGAGATCGCATCGGCCGGAGCGCCCGCAGCGATTGCTCGAATGGGCGAGGTCGTTAACCCCGCCACTCTTGCAGCGGCGCTCACCGCAGTGCGTCTTCTAGCAGCGTGGCTGCATCCGTGCGGTCGTCGCGGTACTTGACGATCATCGGCGCATAGAGCGACAACCCATGGTGCTGGGCAAAAGCGCCGGTGGCGGGTCGGCTGCCGGGCACAACAACCGCGCCAGCCGGCACTTCTCCGCGGACTTCCCGCTCATTGACGAGGTCAAAATGGTGCTGGAAGCCGTCAGCATGACGCCTGGCGCCAGGACGGCCCCGGTCCGCACGACGACGCCTTCATACAGGCCGCATTGGGCGCCGATGAACGCATCGTCTTCGACGATCACTGGGCGTGCACCGATGGGCTCCAACACGCCGCCAAGTTGAACCGCTGCGGAGAGATGCACCCCGTTGCCCACCTGGGCGCATGACCCAACGAGGACGTGACTGTCCACCATGGAGTTGGCGCCGACATACCCGCCGATGTTGACGTAACTCGGTGGCATCACGACGACGCTGGAGGCCACGTGCGCTCCCCGGCGCACAGAGGTGCCGCCAGGGACAATGCGCACGCCGTCAGCCACCGTGAAATCACGGGCCGGGATGAGGTCCTTATCGACGGCGCCACCAGGCCAGTCCATGTTGATGAGGTTGCTGAGGCGAAAAGCGGTCAGGATGCCGTGCTTCACCCACGGGTGGGCCATCCACTGACCATCGCGCTGGGTGGCCGCTCGTGCAGTTCCATCCTCAAGTGCGTTGAGGAGATCGGCGACATAGGCTGGCGCATCGCGATGTGCAGCAGCCTCGGCAACCGGCTGCCCAAAGAAGTCTTCAAGTGCCGCGGTCATACCCGAGCTGCGGCTTCGTGACGCACTGTTGGAGCAACCGCAGCCAGTGCCGACGAGCGCACCGAGACGGGCGCCATCCGGTGCAGGTTTAGTCCGGCCAGGGCTAGGTGTACCTGCCTCCATGTGTCCATTGAGGCCTTGATCAACGGCATCCGCACTGCACTGCTGGCCAAACCCAGCGAAGCGATAGCGGCCTTGACCGGGACCGGGTTGGTCTCGACGAACATGGCCTCCATCAAGGGCGCTAGGTCAGTGGCGAGCCGGCGTGCTGCGGGCATGTCATCGGCCATCGCCGCGTGCACCAAACCAGCGGTATGCGCTGGGGCGACATTGCCGCATACCGAGACCAACCCGCGCGCGCCAACCGCGATCGCTGGCAGGGCCAAGTTGTCTTCACCAGAGAGGACGTCGCAACCAGCTGGGGCTTCTTGAATGAGGGTAATCATCTGGCCCATATCTCCCGAGGATTCCTTGAGTGCGACGACGCTCGGAATAGCCCAGATGAGTTGCATGGTGGCTGGGGTGATGTTGGTGCCGGTGCGACTCGGCACGTTGTAGGCGATGATCGGCAGGTCGGGCACGCATTGAGCTACTGCCGCGAAGTGCGCCACGATCCCTGACTGCTGTGGCTTGTTGTAGAACGGCGCGACGACCAAGATTCCGTCAGCGCCGGCCGCGGCAGCCGCCTCGGCCAAGTCGCAGGTCCGCTCGGTGTCGTTGTGACCAACGCCCACCACGACCGGGGTATGCGTGGGGGCCGCGAGCGCAACGGCGCTGGTGATCAATTGAGCCCGCTCATCCTCACTGATGGTGGCCGCTTCGCCAGTTGAGCCCAAAACGATCACGTAGTCGGCTCCGCCTGAAATGACGTGATTGACGAGACGCTCCCAAGCGGGCAGGTCCAGTGGTGGCTGCGGTGCTCGGGTGGAGGCCGACTTAACGGCTGCACCTGCTGATGATGAGAAGTCGGCGAACGGGGTAGCGAGTGCTACGCCGAGACCGGTGAAGAGTGAGCTCATGGTCGATCCTCCTTAAGGATATTTTGAGTGAGTACTTCGTGGGTGGGGTCGTTATGGCTGTGGCGCGAAGAGGTGGGCCAACTCGTCGTCGGCCCAGTCGTCCACGGTGAAGACACCCTTCTTGCCATCCAGCCAGCGCGCGGCCGCAGGGCGCCATTGGCGAAAACGGAGCGATCGTGAGCTGAATGGCTGATCTGGATGGTTTCGAGATCCGTCTCGACGCGCACGTGGTGTTGTCCAACGACGGCTCCGACGCGCAGGCTTGTCGTCTGGATTTCGGTCTCGCTGCGATCTGCTGCATTCGCGAGGGTGGAGCGCAGTGAAACGGCGGTGCCGCTGGGGAGTCGACCTTGGCGCGATGGTGGGTTTCTGAGATCGCCAGGTCAGCGGACGGGCCGAGTTGCGTGGCGTAGCGTCCCAGCACGGACGACATCCGATGCATCAACGCGACCGAGAGTGAAAAGTTGGGGGCCACCAGCACGCCGATGGGCCCGCCGCTGCCCTGTTCGCGCAGGGCCGCCAGGACAGCGTGATCGCGGTCCCAACCTGTCACCCCAAGGACAAGGTTCGTCTGCGTTTGCTGGGCCCACTCAAGATGGCTCGGGACCGCCTCTGCCGTGCTGACATCAATCGCAACATCGACTGACTCACGGGGGATATCGCCACGGCCCACGGACCACAGCACGACAGCATCGCTAGCGGAGTCCGCTGCGGCTTCCACGAGGGAGCCCAGGCGGCCCCGTCCGAGGAGTCCGATGCGCAAGGTCATGAGTCACAAGTATGGAGTCGTCCGAGTGTGCAGGACGACCTTGAGAGGCGCGTGAACTGGGTGTTTGTGTGGGTTTAGGGGCGATAGTCGTGCCGCAACAGGAAATCGTCCCGTCGGGCGATAGCGAGAAGGCAAAGTCATCCGGTGCGCGCCCAAAAAGTTGAGATGGCACGGCGGTGCCAATCGTGACCAGGTTGCTCTGCTGAGCACCAAGATGGGCTTTTGATCCTGCGTTAGAGCGGTCTGTGGCACGCTTGGCGTCATCACGCACGTCCGCACAAGTGAGGTTGGGTCATGGAGCGCGAGCAAGTGGAGTTTTGGAGCAATGGGCTGGATCGTCCCGGAGCCCTGATTAGGTACGGCCACTTTGGTCGCCCAGTGTTGGCCTTTCCCTCGGAAGCGGGGCGAGCCTGGGACTACGAAAACAACGGCATGGTCGAGGCTCTGCGGCCACTGATCGAGGCGGGCCGTATCAAGCTGTATTGCGTGGATTCCTTTGACCACTTGTCCTGGTCGCAGAACGATCTGCCGACAGAGGCACGAGCTCAGCAGCATGGCTACTACGAGAACTTCATCTACGAACACGTGGTGCCGACGATCGCGGACGATTCTCCCGACCACCACGGCATCATCACCACCGGGTGCAGCCTGGGCGGGTATCACGCGGTGAACTTTGGGCTGAAGCGCCCTGATCTCTTCCCCATCGCCATTTCGTTGTCCGGCAACTTTGACCCCTCGACATGGAACGGTTGGGGTGAGTTGGGCGAGGCAACGTATTTCGCCAACCCCACTGCATACGTGGCGAATATGGATGGGGGCCATCTGGACTGGGTCCGTCAGCACGCAAATATCGTGCTCGTGGTTGGTCAGGGCCCCTTCGAAGTGCACCCGACGAAGTCGCTGCCGGGCGCCCAGACGATGGCTAGCGTGCTGGCTGACAAGGATATTCGTCATGAGCTCGATGTCTGGGGTCATGACTCCGCCCACGACTGGCCTTGGTGGCGCAAACAGGTCGCTCACCATCTGCACCGCTTCACCTGAGTAAGTTGTGAAAAAGTGACCATTTCCGTGCTCAAAACCGATAGGTTTTCTTCATGACGTCGACGCGCTCACCTCTGATCGGGCTCCTTCTGGGAGCAGAAGAAGATTGGCCCAAGGCTTTCGAGCAGATTCTCGGCATGGTGGGTCCGGTGACTTCCGGCGACACCACGTTTGAGTTCACCAGCGAGCGACTTCGGATCACACCCTTGACCTCACCGACCCGGTGCGGCCGAGCTCGTGATCGACCGCTTGGCGCACTGGTACTACCACCCGCGAGAGTGGCTGAAGAAAGCCGCGCTCACGGATGACACCTACCTGCTGAACAGCCCCTTCACTTTCCAGTCGATGGAAAAGCACAGCGCGTACTGCGCCATGCTGCGTCTCGGCCTTAAGGTCCCCCGCACCGTTCTGGTGCCCTACAAGAATCCGCTGGACAACACCCGCTGGGCTTACACCGCCGAGAAGTACAACGACTCCTTTGACCTCGAAGCGATCGCCGACGACTTGGGCTATCCGCTGTACATGAAGCCGTTCGACGGTGGTGGCTGGCGTGGTGTTTCGCGAGTCGACAACCGCGAAGACCTGCACAAGTCGTACGACGAGTCCGGCGAAATGTTGATGCACCTGCAGGCCACGGTCGACTTTGAGCACTTCGCCCGGGCGCTCTCTATTGGCCCCGAGACCATGGTGATGGACTTCCGTCCCGACGAGCCAATGCACAACAGGTATGCCGTGACGCACGACTTCCTGTCTGAGCAGGCCGGCTGGGAAGCCGAGACGGTCAGCAAGGTGGTCAACGCCTTCTTCGGCTGGGAGTTCAACTCGGCTGAGATGCTGGTCACCGGCGACGAAGTGCACCCGATTGACTACGCCAACGCCTGCCCTGACGTCAGTCTGACGTCGCTGCACTATTACTTCCCTTGGGCGATGACCGCGTTGGTGCGCTGGTCAACGTACTGCTTGGTGACAGGCCGCCGCGGCAAGGTCGACCTCGAAACGCGTCGCTACTTCGACATTGCTGACGATGAGTCGCTGTCCTACCAAGACAAGATGCTGGGCTACCGCGCGTTGGCCGACGATCACTTTGAGGCCGATCGCTACTGGGATTGGTGCAATGAGCACCTCTCGCACCTGCCTGAAGCTGTCCTGGACTGGGTGTCGTCTCCAGCGTTCGACGACATTATTGTCGACACAGTGAAGTCCACCTACCCCGAGCACGAGCACGAGAAGTTCTTGGGCCACTTCCGCGGACTCGTTGATCTGTGGAAGCAGGACCAGGAAAACTTGCTGCGCCCGCAGGTGGGGGAGTCCACCCCGGCCAAGTAGGCCAATCGCGTGATCAAGAGATCCGGACTCAAGCCTTTGCTTGGGCCCGGATCTTTGGGCTGCGGTGACGATTCGGTCCGCGTGCGCTCGCGGATCGCCGTGCTCCACATAGTCCTCACGGCATGCCCGAGAGACCGATCGCGAGTCGTCGCGGATCCGCGACGCCACTTCAGCGATGTGTCGAGTCAGGTCCCCGAGGTCATTCTCAGCAAAGAACGATCCACTGATTCCATCGCGCAACGCCTCCCACTCGGCGGCGTGCTGATCGGTGTTGGAGTGAGTCACGACTGGTCGGCCAAACATCAGGGACTGAATGACTGTTAGTCCTGCGTGACCAGGGATAACTGTGATGTGTAGGCGTCGGTAGTAGTCGGCGATGGCCGCCGAGTCGTAGAGCGCACCAAGGAAGGTCGCATCCACTTCAAGCTCTTCGGCGAGCCTTTGCAGGCTTGGACGCTCGGGGCCATCTCCGACAATGAGCACCTGGACGGGTTGACCACTGTGCTGCAGGGCTGCGGCCGCGCGGATAAGTTGGTCCACTCGCTTTCTGGCGGTGAGCCGCAGAGACACTCCCAGCACAAGCGGATCCGCAGGGCTGGACAGGCCAGGCATCCCGTCCGCGGCGATCTGCGCTGCCGCAGGGCTGTCAATCATGCTGTTGCCCACGACATACACCGCGTTGCCGGGGTAGCCAGCCTCGATCGCGAGTTCCTTGGAGCGATGGCCATAAGTCAGAAAGCCCTGGGCCAAGCGAAATCCGGCCACTTTGAGCCGTTCCTTCACAGCGCCATGCGTGCTGGTCCACCCCAGGCCCCAATAGCCCAACGTGCGACCACTCAACCTGAGCCGGATAGAGGAGGCCCACATGGTGAGGCAATGGATGGATGGATCCCAGATGACCACGTCGTAGCCATCTGCCAAGGTCTCTTTAAGGAGCGTGGGCTGCCACCGCAGTGAGCGCCAGGCTTTGGTGTCGTGCCACTGCAAGGCTGCCAATTCATCGGGGTCAATGGGCTCGACCTTTTGCGCTGCATGGCGCAAGACCGTGCGGCCAGCAGCGATCGTGACGTCAGCGTCTGGGTGATCAACCAGGGCAGAAAAGACGCCTAGTCGGTAGTGCATCGTGTATGAGTAGGCGATCAAGATGCGCAGGGGCGCCGCTGACTCATTCATGACTCGCGCAGGTTGCCTGGGCAGAAGGTCGCTGCGGATGATCAGGATCGACGTCGGGGTCTTCATCGCGGGGACGTGGTGGGTCCAACTTGCCGCGTGGGTCATCCGGGTCATCCAGATACGGCGCGTCCATGATCCCCAAGCCCTCCGGCTCTCGCTTAGGGTCACGGCCTGCTTCTTCGTGCAGCCGATCCATTCGGTAGGTGCTGCGCTCTCCGGCGGCCCAAAAGACGCTGAGTCCGCGCACCATGTGACCGCCGTAGTCATTGAGGGACCACTGATAGATCGGCTTGCGCTTGGAATAGGGCTGGATCCAGCGGCCGAGCATGATCAGCAAGATCACGCCCAGCGAAATCATGGACAGGAGAACTACCACGTTCTTACCATCCCATGAATTGCTGGCAGTGCTGCTGGGAGGGTGTTTACTTGCCGCTCTTCTTGGCGACGTCCTTGGGCAGGGCGCCCGTTGAGCGCTTGTAGAGAGCAGCCGCCTGACGGTTAGCCAGCATCCGGGTAAGGCCGACGACGGCGCCTGAGAAGACGGCGAAAGCGATAGCTTCGCCCCACTGGATATCTGGGTCTTCGGGGTTCTTGGGGTTTCCTTGCCGGACACGAACTTCCACGTGCCATCGGTGACCTTACGCGCGACTGTGCTTGCACCGATCGCGGCACCAGTGGCGACAACTTTCCAAACCAGATTTCCCATTACCCTAGAGTGCCATACCGCGAGTGTGAAGACGGCAGTGGAGGTGTAGTGTCGAGAGTGCACACGACAGGGGAGCGCAAGCAGCGCTGAGAGTGCGGCACCTAGCCGCAGACCCTCGAACCTGATCCGGTTAGTACCGGTGGAGGAAGTCGAGACTCGCAAGACGTCATACCCGGCGTCGATCCCCTCCTAAATTATGGAGGCTTTGCATGCACACCACCACATCCAGGCATGTCCGGCGCCGGTCCACCGGCACGCTCGCCCTAGCACTGGCGGCGGGCCTAGGCCTTTCGGCTTGCTCGCTCGGCTCGTCCGATGACTCGAGCAGCGACTCGAGTGGCACGGCAGACTCGGCCACGAGCGAAGTCGTAGTCGTCAGCCACGATTCGTTCACCGTCCCCGAAGAACTGCTGGCCCAGTTCACCGAGGAGACGGGATATGAAGCGACGATCTTGGGTTCAGGCGACGGTGGCGAGATGACCAACCAGATCATCTTGACCAAGGGCAGTCCGCTGGGCGATGCCGTGTTTGGCATCGACAACACTTTCGCCTCCCGCGCGGTGGACGAAGGGGTCTTAGCGGCCTACGCGTCTCCGGGCCTGCCGGACAGCGCTGCCGATGATCAGCTCAGCGGCGAAGGCGCAGACCTGCTCACTCCGATCGACTTCGGTGACGTCTGCGTCAACATCGACGATGTCTGGTTCGAGGAGGAGGGCATTGAACCGCCATCTTCCCTGGAAGATCTCACCGACCCCATGTACGAAGGGCTTTTCGTGACGCCTGGCGCCAACACGTCCAGCCCGGGCTTGGCCTTCATGTTGGCCACGGTGGGCCACTTCGGTGAAGACGGCTGGCTCGACTATTGGAACGACCTGATGGCCAACGACGCACGGGTGACCAGCGGTTGGTCCGATGCCTATTCGGTGGACTTCACTGCCGGCGGAGGCGACGGTGACCGTCCCATCGTGGTGTCCTATGCGTCTTCACCGCCGTTCACGATCCCCGAAGGCGAATCGGAGCCGACGACCAGTGCACTGCTCGACACGTGCTTCCGACAGGTCGAATATGCCGGGGTGCTGGAGGAGCCAACAACCCGGAGGGGCACAGGCCTTCATCGACTTCTTGCTGAGCGAGCCGATGCAGGCAGCGTTGCCGGAAACGATGTACGTCTACCCCGTTGATGACGCTGTTGAGTTACCGCAAGCCTGGGCTGAGTTTGCTGATGTCGCACCGGAGCCCATCACGGTCGATGCGGCGCAGATCGACGCAAACCGGGAGACCTGGGTGCGCGAATGGGCTGACATTGCCACCCAGTAGGGCACCGCGCTGGTGTTGAGCCGCTGGAAATCGGCACCATCAGGGTGGCTTCTGGCTGCCTTGATGGTGCTGCCGCTTGCCTTCCTCGCGGTGTTCTTTGTGCTGCCCTTGACCGGCATGTTGGCGCGGGGCTTTTATCCCGATGGCGCGTGGGACTTCTCCGGGGTAGCCGAGGTGCTTGGCCGCGATCGCACCATTCGAGTCATCGGCTTCACCCTCGGTATGGCGCTGGCTGGCACGACCATCACGACTTGCCTGGGTGTTCCGTTGGCCTATGTGCTCTATCGCCTACGCTTCCCGGGCCGGGGGCTGCTGCGAGCCATTGTGGTGATGCCGTTCGTGCTGCCTACGGTCGTCGTGGGTGTGATGTTCCGAGCGTTGTTGTCGACATCGGGGCCGCTGGGCTTCATGGGCCTGGATGGCACGCCATGGGCGATCCTGCTGGCGTATGTCTTCTTCAATCTGGCCGTGGTAGTGCGCACTGTGGGTGGCACCTGGGAAGGCCTGGACACTCGGGCAGAAGACTCAGCGGCCACTTTGGGAGCGACCCCGTGGCAAGTTTGCGCACCGTCACCTTGCCGGCATTGACGCCGGCGATTGTCTCGGCGGCCTCACTTGTCTTCCTCTTTGCTCCACAGCGTTCGGCGTCGTGCTCACCCTCGGCGGCTTGAAGTACGGCACCATCGAGACCGAGATCTACCTGCTAACCACTCAGTTCTTAGATCTGCAGGCCGCCGCGGTCCTCTCGACCCTGCAACTCATCGGTGTCGTGCTCATGTTGGTGTTGGCGCAGCGCGCCAGGTCATCGCGTGAGCAATCCTTGCGGCGCTCGGGTGCCCAAACCCTGCGGCGACCAGGCCTTGTTGACTTGCCGGCGCTGGTGATCGCTGCCGGGGCGATGGTCCTGATTTTGTTGCCGGTGGGCACGCTGATCTGGCGCAGTTTTCACGACGGGGAAGGGTTTACTCTGCGGGCCTACCGTTTGTTGGCCGAGCCGGAGGCAGTCCCTGCGCTACGAGTGAGCGTCCTGGATGCCATGGAAAACTCCCTGCGAACGGCCTTCGACGCAACCTTGATCGCGATGCTGCTTGGCGTGATTGTCTCGATCGTGGTCTCGCGCCGACCTCGCCGTCGGTCAGCCCGCAGGTTCATCGCCGGGTTAGATGCCGCCATCATGCTGCCGCTGGGTGTCTCTGCGGTGACGATCGGATTGGCTTTTGATCACCCTGGACCGTCCGCCCCTGGACCTGCGCTCGTCGGCGATTTTGGTGCCCATTGCCCAAGCGATGGTAGCGATGCCGCTGGTGGTCCGCACTCTGACGCCAGTGTTGCGTGGAGTTGATCCGCGGCTGCGCCAGCTGCGGCCGCCTTGGGGGCAGGCCCCATCCGGGCTTCCTGGACCGTTGACTGGCCGGTCATTGCCAAGCCTCTTTGGCCGCCACCGGATTCGCGTTTGCAGTTTCGCTAGGTGAGTTTGGGGCGACGAGCTTTTGGCTCGACCGGATCGGCCAACCGTGCCGGTCGTCATCTTTGACCTGATTGGCAGGCCCGGAGTGGACAATCTGCAGATGGCGCTCGCGGCCTCGGTCCTGTTGAGCGTAGTGACGGTCGCCGTGATGTCGTTGGTTGAGCGCCTGCGGGTGAGGGAGTGGGCCAGCTATGACGCAGCCGCGCGAACAGGAGATGCCGATGCTGAACGTCGCCGACGCCCACGTGGCCTTCGATGGCGAATTGGCTGTTCAGGGCGCTGGTTTTCAGTTGAGTGAGGGGCAGGTGTTGGCCATCCTGGGGCCGTCAGGTTGTGGCAAATCAACCTTGCTCCGTGCGATTGCTGGGCTAGAGCCACTGGAACAGGGCAGGGTCTCGCTCAACGGTCGTGATCTAGCGGGTGTGCCCGCCCACCAACGTGGTTTTGCCTTGATGTTTCAGGACGGGCAACTGTTTGCTCAGCGATCCGTGGGCGACAACGTTGGCTATGCCCTGAAGTTGCAAGGGCTGCCACGGGCTGAGCGTGTGGCCAGGGTGACGGAACTGCTGGAGGTCGTCGGGCTCCCGGGATATGAAGAGCGCCGACCGGCGACCCTCAGCGGCGGCGAACAGCAGCGAGTGGCACTAGCCCGGTCATTGGCGGCCAAGCCCACGCTGTTGTTGCTCGATGAGCCGCTCTCGGCCTTGGACCGATCGTTGCGTGATCGCTTGGCCACCGATCTGCGCGAGATCTTGGTGCGCACCAAGACAACGGCGATTATGGTCACCCACGATCACGACGAGGCCTTCACCATGGCTGATCGGATGGGGGTCATGTTGGCTGGTCAGTTGGTGCAGGTGGGCGACACCCGTCAGGTATGGCGAGAGCCGGTCTCCAAAGACGTTGCCTCGTTCTTGGGTTATACGTCCTTCTTCCGTGACGCAGCGGCGGGGCGGGTCGCTGCGATCGCGGATGTGGCCTGGCACGGTCAGACTGTGGGATTGCGGCCCTCAGCCCTGGCCGCTGACCAGGGCGGATCGTTAAAAGGCTTAGTGCGCCGGGCCAGCCCAGGTGCCCAGCAGACCCGTCTCGTGGTGCATGTGGAGGGGATGGGCGAGGTAGACGCCATCGCTGCTCCGGCAGTGGAGTTCACGACGGGCCAGGAGATAAGTCTGCGACTCAATCTGCCAGCGTAGCGCTGATTGGCGTTGGCTAGATGTCTGGGTTGACCGGTTCGATTTTGCTGGGCGGCGTGGGGGAGTCGCAGTAGGCAAAATTCCCGCCATTAGCTGAGTGGTAGTTGGCTTGCTCGCCATCAACAGACAAGATCAGCAGTTCGCCGGGCATCAGGGCTTGGGTGTAGACCTCGCCAGGCTTGGGGCAGCCGGCTGAGCCATCAGACCAGGTCACCGAACGGTGATAAGCGATCTGGATCTCCTCCTGCGACACGTCCCACCGACTGCCTAGATCGGCGACAGCAGCCTGCACCCGTTCGTCGTTCATCTCGGCTGCCTCAGTTTCTGGAGTGTTGGGGCTGGCCGTGGACGCGACCGGCTGACCATCAGGGGTGCGCAATCGGCGCCATCGGCGCAGTCCTGCGAGATGGAGCAGGCCGTGAGCAACGCCAAGACCAGCGCGCCGGTGCTGAAACTCGTGAATGCCTTCATGGGTTTACGACGTTACGCCTCATGGTGAGGTTCCGCGGGCTAGGCCTTCGTGGGTTGGGGCCTAATGGTCAACGCTTGGCTGGCCTGACCCACCGGGCCGTGGACGTCATGCAGAGGTGGTGGTGAGCCCTAGCCCGGTAGCGCCCCAGGATGCCTGCGCACAGAGACCAACCCAGGGCAGTTCCGGGGCTCGGAATAAGTGGATGCTGAGGTCGGTGTTCGGAAACATCCAGGCTTCGGGCCCTGCCGTGGGCCGATCCCGTTGGCAGTATCGACCAGGCCCACGTACCGGGCTAGCGCTGTGCTCTCCTCGCCATCGACCAGTCCATAAGGGTCTGCAACCAGGCTGCCCCGGCACCGGGGCGAGAGCCAGGCACGGCCCGGAACTCCACCGATTCGATGTACCCGCCGCCCCAACGACCCATGCCACCCCAGGGCGGGCACTCGTCTGGCGCTGGCAGCGCGGGCGCCTCGCTAGCCGCTACTTCCTCGGTGTCTTGGACCGAAAGCCGCCAAGCAGTCGCGCGCACGACGACTCGATCACCAACCGACATTGAGGCTTCGATGAGCTCAATCGTCCGGCCCGGCCGCAACGTTTGGGTGGTGATGCTGCTGATTTGGGCGGGGATCATGCCCAGGATGTCGAAGGTGACTCGGCCCAGTTGCATTTCGGGCCTTGGCGCGTGGCGTTCTAGGGCGTGCGTGAGCAACACCTACCGGTGCCATGTGCTGCTCCAGCGCAGACCAGGCACCTTGGGTGTGGATCGTCGGCTGATAGCGGTCCTCGCCTAAGGCAATGTAATAAAAGTCGCTGGACGGCAGTGTCGAGTTCACCGCCCCAGTGTAGAAAGGAATATGGCTCTGCACTCCGCGACGGTCCGTGAATATGCCCAAGCTTGGGCAGCGATTGCCATTGAGGTGATCGAGCGGCCCTACCCCTACTCCTCCGGCCACCTGGCCAGGGGCCCAGAAGACGTCGACATCACCCCGCAGCGCCTGCACCCTGCCTTTGGGGATCCTTGGATTGGCACTCCAGCGTGCACATGCAGTGGAGCCTGCTGCATCTGCTGAGCAACTATCCCGATGACCTCCGGGCCGATACTCGCCGCCGCGGGCTCGCGCTGCTCGTCAATCGACTGAGCGCCGAGAACTTGGCGGTCGAAGTGCGCTATTTGAAGGATCATCCAGGTTTCGAGCGTCCGTATGGCTGGGCGTGGGCGGCGCAATTGGGTGCCGCGCTTCAGGAAGTCGGCTCGCGGAACTCAAGGCTGCCGCGGCTGCGGTTCAGCCACTGTTGGACCAGATCGCTCAGGCGACTCATGCGTGGCTGCCGCGCCAGGCATACCCGGTCCGGCATGGAAAACACCAGAACGATGCGTTTGCCTTGACGTTGCTGCTCGACGCATTCGCCCGCCTTGAGCGCCACGACGTGTGCGCCGCCATTGAAACCCGAGCCCGCGAGTGGTTCGGCTCGGATGTGGACTATCAAACGAGATATGAGCCCAGCGGCAGTGACTTCCTCTCACCGGCGCTGTGCGAGGCAATGCTGATGAGTCGAGTGCTGCCCGAAGCCGAGTTTGAGCCGTGGCTGGCGGCTTTTCTGCCTGGCTGGGGCACGGGCGGGCACCCGCAACTCCTCGCGGTGCCTGAAGTGCTTGATGGCAACGACGGGCAATTTGTGCACCTACGCGGGTTAGCACTCTCTCGGGCCTGGCAGTTGCGTGCCCTCTCCGACTGCCTGGGTGATGACGCCCGTCAGCGGATAGGCGCAGCCGCCGACGCCCAGGGGAGAAGTGCGCTGAGCGACATCGTTGAAGGAGACTTCATGGCGACCCATTGGCTGGTTTCGTTTGCGCTGCTCGCGCATGGAGCGGGGCAGGAGCAGTGACTTCCACGCGCTGTTCAGCATGCGGCTCCAGGCTGCCACCGAGAGGCGAGCGGTGCATCGACTGTCGACTTCCGCTGACGGGGCCCTCACGGTTGCCTTGGTTTCCGGCCCAGCCGTCACGATGCCCGTCGTAGTCCTCTGCGTCGTGGGTGCCATCTCGGTGTTGTACGCGGCACTCCCGCAGCGCCGGTTGGTGGTCGTCTGCGCCTTCGTCACCTTGCTGGTCGGTGTCTCCCAAGTCGCTCCCTACGCGGTCTATTTGCCTCGCTGGCTGACCATTGCTCTGGTTGGTGGCGCGCTGCTTGCCCTGGGTATCCGTTATGAGCGCAACCCGCGGGGCTAAGCGGGCTGTCGGTTGGGTTGGCTCGCTGCGGTAGCGCTGGTCAGCTGCAGAAGGTGATGAAGGCCCGGTTCCTGTCTCCAGGAACCGGGCCTTCAAAGGTGTCGCTATGCGGTGAGGTTACTCAGCCCAGGCGGGGAGCGCCACGTTCAACGCGTCCTCAACTTCCTGGCTGACCACTGCCGTGCCACCCAAGATGGTGACGCCAGCGGGGGACAGCCGGTCCAACTCACCCATGACCGAGTCGGGCACCGACGCGGTGTTGGTGAGCAGCATCGGCACACCCTCGTAGCCAGCCAGACCAGCGCCAGCTAGGGCGTCCGGCCAAGCGTTGCCCGAGGCCAGGAACGTCTTCGGCTGTTCGGCGTCGTATGCCTGCGTAATGGCTACCGCAGTGAGGTACCGGTTGTCGCCGGACAAGCGATCCGTGGCGCCTACAGCGTCGTAGACAGCTGGCTCGACCGACGATTTGCCACCGAGAACAACGACGTTCTCTGCGCCGAGGTAGTCCAGCGCCGCTTGCGTTGAGTCCTCGACGCGATCGCCGCGAGTCAACAGCACAGGAGCGCCTTCGGATCCGGCCAATGCGCCACCGCTGAGCGAGTCAGCGAACGCGCCATTCTCACCGCTGGCGATGTAAACCGTGTCCACACCTGATGGGTAGAGCTCCATCGCAACGTTGGCGGATGTCTCGTAGCGGTTGGTCCCGCCAATCCGAACAACGTTGGCGTCTGCTTCCAGCGAATCCTGGATGGCCTGGCTCACCGAGCCAGTGCCGCCCAAAATGATGACACTCGCCGGGGCGATGGCTTCCATGGCGGCAACCGTTGCGGGGGCAACTCGTCAGACTCCGTGAGGAGAATCGGAGCGGCCACGCCTGCGGCTTCCATGGTGCCGGTGCCCTGCGACTGCGAGGCAGGCGATGCGCCCGAGAGAGCATCAGCGAAGGCCAACCCGCTTGCGAGATAGACCGTGTCGACATCGCTCGGGTAACTCTGTGCGATCTCCGCGGCGGTCTCAAAGCGGTTGTCACCCGAGATGCGCTCAACTTCGAGCGCGTCCGCGGGGTCGACCACAACTGCCGTTGTGGCCAGGTTGGTGCCATCCAATGAGTAGCTGATGGCTCCGAGATACCTGGTGCCAGCGTCCAGACCTGACCACGAAAGCGTCGAATCGTTGGGGACGCCAGCGGCCGTTTCGAACGTGCTCGGGTCAACAGTCATATTGTCCGCAGACTCCGTCAGCACCCACTGGTTGAGCTCAACCGTTGCGTTTGGCTCTTCAGAGAAGAGATCCACCGTGACGAAGTACTCATCGGCGGCTGGATTCAGCAGTCGGACTTGCTCCGTAGAGTCGCCATTGCCACTGGAAGCGACCAGGGAACCACTCGAGTCGTAGACCGACAGGTCAATATCAGCGGCGCTGACCCCCTCGTTAAACGTGGACACCTGAGCCACCGAGGTTCCCTCGGGAATACTCATGACGCCGGTGTAGTCGTTGACCGTGGAGGGGTCGCGTGTGACCTCAACCGGAACCACCGTGGCAGGCTCGAGACCATCAACCGTTAGGTCTGCTTGCACCGCATCGGCGGTGGTGAACTGGAAATCAGTGCTGCCTTCCGTGGTGGTCTCGTAGATTTCCTCCGGGACGCTGATAGCTGACGGCAGCACAGCGATCGGGCTTTCGACATTGATGGAGTCGTTGCCCCAGGTGAGTTGCGCGAATGACCACTCGCCTGCGGGTGCGCCATTAGCCGAGATCGTGACCTCGAAGTCAGCAGTCTCGCCAACCGGGATGCGCAAGGTCTCGGGCGAGACGCTGATAGCCAACCCTTCTGGTGCGACGACCGATGCGTCGACATCCTGCGTTGCATCACTCACGTTGGTCACCGTGCGAGTGACGGTCTGCTCGCCAGCCAAGGCACCGATCGAAATGCTGGGGTAGTTGACGTCACTGGGGTCCGAGTCTTCGAAGCCAGAGCAGTCCTGCCCAATAAGCTGGAATTGCCCGATCGCGCAGGCGTACTCAAACCACTCCGCGGCACCGGACTCATAGACCAGGCCAGGGTTGTAAGAGGGCCGGAACTACCTCGCCTGCACCAAAGTCCAGCGGTGAAGCGTCTTCACCGTTGCGCTGGATCGGGTCACCAGCCGTGTTGACGTCGCGTGCCGTCGTCATCATGGCCGATTTCACGGCTGATGGGCTCCAGTCTGGATACTGCTGCATCATCAGCGCAGCCAGGCCGGCGATGTGCGGTGCCGACATGGATGTGCCTGAAATGCTGTTGAACGCTGGATCACCGCTCGTGCGGTCATTGTGATATGCCGCCACGATGCTGGCTCCAGGAGCCGTGATGTCTGGCTTAAGCAGGTCGCCGCCACCAGCAGTAGCCGGACCGTAGGAGGAGAAGCCAGCCATTTCGGGAGCTACGACGGGTGTGTCGTCCTGCGCCGAAATCTTGACCTGTGCTGCATCGGCGGACTCGACGTAGGTGACGAGTGCTTCGCGCACCGTTGAGTCGACGTGAATTGTCGGCACTGAGTGGAAATCGGCGTCCAGGGACTGACCTGGGCTCACATTGCCCAAGACCATGCCGACGCCACCGGCCTCGGCGACCGTTGCGCTCTTGTCGACGCGGGCAATGACGCCGCGGTCACACAACACGACCTTGCCGTCAACGAGGGCCGGGTCCAAGCTCGGCTGGTTTCCGTCAGTCGCCGGGTCAACATCGAGCAGACACAAGGCTGCATCTTCTGCCGAAACGCCTTCAGCGGCAGCGTCGACACTGAGGATGACGTCGGAGAAGTCAACGCCGTCCCCGACACCAACCCCCTCGTAGGTGTCGCCCTCTTGGTTGTCGGAAGCCTCATCAAACGTGGTGACAGTCTTGACGGCGCCACGGTCGTGCGTGCTAGCCGCCACTGTCGTGGTCCACGGGAGTTGTGGGCCACGCTGCTGGGGCCAACATCGGCACCTGAGTTGCCAGCAGATGTGGCGACAAAGACACCAGCATTGGCTGCGTTAAAGAAGGCGATCTCGTCTGGAGTCACCACAAAGTCGCGGGATCCCGAGACGGAGTAGTTGATGACGTCGACGCCATCCTCGACAGCAGCGTCGATGGCGGCCACTAAGTCTTCAGAAGTTCCGGTGCCCTGGTCGTCTTCGGTGTTCCAGAGCGCCTTGTAGGCAATGATCTGTGCCCGTGGTGCCATGCCCGAGCCGTCGCCCAAGGCGACCCCGTTGACTGACATGGGGACACCATTGTTGCCGGCCGACGTGCCCGCTGTGTGTGAGCCGTGCCCATTCGTGTCGGTGGGGGAAAACTTCGGAGTCGATGATGTTGCCACTAGCACGGAAGTACTGAGCGCCAATCACCTTGGTGTTGCACTCAAACTGGGGCTCCTCCTCGAATTCACACGGAATGCCTGCAGGCATCGTGGCGTCTTCAAGAGGAGCAAAGCTGGGGTTATCCATCGCGATGCCGGTGTCGATAACGCCGACAATCATGCCTTCGCCAGCGTTAGAGGTTCCGCCAATTGCGATTCCCACACGCCCGATTCACCGGTCAGCCCCAGGTAATCGGGCGTTCCCACGGTGTCCGCGTAGCGGTTTCGTTGGGGAAGATGTTGACGACAGAGTCGGATTTGCGCAAGGCCGCGACCTGCTCGGCGGTCAAGTCTGCCGAGAAGCCATTAATGGCGACGTCGTAGGTGTAGGACACCGCTTCGTCGTTGATGTCGGCTTCACTCAAGACTGATTGACGCTCATCGGTCAGGAAGTCGGCATAGCGATCCGCGGCTGACGTCTCAACGTCGACCTTTTGGCCAACGCCCGGCTTTGTGGCGGGAATACTTTGAATCCCTCCGGTGTAGGCCGAGATGGGATCGGATTTCAGCTGGACGATGTAGCGCCCAGCCTCATTCTGTTCCTCTAATTGAACGTCGGAATCTTGGGCTGTCGCGCTGGTGCTTAGCGCTAGAGGTGCGACCACCATGGTCGCTGCGGCAGTGACGGCAATAGCCCGTCTGCGCGCTCCTCGAGGTGTTGGGGACACGATGCAATCCTTCAGTGGGGGATAACCTTCGCGGCGGGAAAGTGCTCCCGCCTTATTGCAGTCTCGCTCTATTGCGCGCCCCTGTAAACGGTACTTGGCCAAATCATGACCTTTCGATCATGAAGCCCTTACCTTCGTGTGCTGGTAGCGCGGTGACAGCAACTCTCAAGTCGGCTGGGAATCGGCTGCGGCCCGGGTCGTTACGCTGGTGCGGTGACTCTCATACCTGGTTTGCTCTTGTCGGCGATGGCCTTGGCCTACCTCGTGAGTGAATGGCGGATCCGCCGCGAGACTAGGTGGAAGGAAGGCCCGTTAAACGCGCTCACGTTGCGGATCGCTGCCATGCCGTTCCTGGTGTACGTGGTCGGCGCGGTGATCTTGTCGACGGGTGGCTGGTCAATCCTCAACTTAACGAGCTTTTGGTGATCGTTGCTCTGCCGTTGGCGTTGGCCGGAGCCGTGCGTTGGTTTCGTCCTGAAGAACGAGCCAGCGTCGCTCAGTTAGTCGCACTGTCCCTGAGTTTGCTCGGGTTGACCGCGGTATGGCTGGGGTAAGCCCTGCCGCGCATCAGTTGACTCGGCGGGACCTGGTCCTTGAAACCGCGCTGGTGTTGGGAGTGAGCCTGGGGGCTTCGGCACTGTGGTCGGTGTTGTCGCTGATCCGCAAAGTGAGCGCCGATGGTTCACTGAGCGAGCAGACCACCAGCATGAACTCATCTGTTGTTGAGCAACCGTGGCTGGATCTGGCCTATCAAGTCACAGGTATCGTCCTGGCACTTGTCCCGGTCCTACTGGCCCTACATCTCTTGGGGCGCGAAGACGGAGGTATGCGCAGCGCGGCGCGATCGATGGGGCTCACCGCCAGCAATCGCTCACAACTGGCCCGGGCGGGCCGGCAGGGGTCGGTCCTCACCGCCGTGGTCGGCTTGCCAGGCTTAGCCCTCTACTTCGGCGCCCGTGCCCTCCGGCTGAACACCACCATTGCGGCAGCCAACCTCGATGCTGTGTGGTGGGCCATTCCCGTGCTGGTCCTTGCCGCAGTGCAAAACGCCGTCCTCGAAGAAGTCATCATGATCGGCTACCTGTTTAAGCGCTGGGGGCAGGCTGGCTGGTCTAACGTCGCCATCATTTTGACTTCAGCCCTGATTCGCGGCACTTACCACTTCTACCAGGGGTTTGGTGGGTTTGTCGGCAACTTCGTGCTGGGGCTGCTATTCGGCTGGTTGTACCTGCGGACCAAACGTGTGCTCCCGCTGGTGATCGCGCATACCCTGCTCGATGTCGTGGCCTTTGTCGGGTATGCCGTGCTCGCCAGAAGGGTCGGCTGGCTCTGAGTGCAGTGGTGTTAATCGACGCAGGTTGCCGAAAAGCTGAGGTCGGCGATAAACATCCTGTTAGCGTTGCTGCCGCTACCCCGGGACACATCGGTGTTCAGGAAATACACCATTCCGACACTGGAGGCAGGGACGATCCCTTGGATGTCGATGTTGCCCTTCGACCCATTCCTATTGTTGGGGGCTGATCCGCCAGATGCTAGGACCGACCAGGGGTTTAAGGCGGTGCCGTCGCCCTCGAGGTAGGTGGGGTCGATGACGGTGGTTGCGTAGTTTGAGGTGTCCATGAGGTGCAGGCTCTCGGTATTTTTGCCGTCGATGTCAGTCACAGTGAAGTCGAGGTCGGGTGCGTAGACCGTTTTCGATGCCTGCAATGCCGCGAGCCACCGGGATATCAACGCTGGTGGTGTTGAGACCACCGACGTTTGGCCAAAAGGTCGCAAAGCGACGGGGCGGGGAAACTAGGGAGAACTTAATGGAGATAGCGCTCCGATTACAAGTTTTTCATCTCCGCTGTAACCGGTGTCATACGTTGTCCTGCAAAGGAAGCCACCATGCCGGGGCGAATCTGAGCACCGCGCCGCGTCTCCACCTGCCCGTTTACCAAAACTTCGCCATTTTCGATGACGAGTCGGGCAGTGGCGCCGTCTTCAACGACGTTGGCTAACTTCAAGAGTTGCCCGAGACGGATCATCCCGTCACGGATGGGCACTTCAATAGTTTGACTCACCGTTCCAGCCTAGAGCCTGAGGTGGCCGAGCCCGGCGACAGAGTGCGCGGCGCCAGGCGGCCGGACCGCTTCGGGGCCAGTGCCAGCACCAAATGGTGAGCTAGCACTGGCCCCGAGGGCGATCCATGGCGGCGAACTATGCGCAGGGAACCGTGAACCGAAAGTTCGAGAAGTAGTTGTCCGTGGGCGACCTGTCGTTGTCCCCGGTGTCTTGTCCCTGGTTGTCCCACTTAACGATGTCTACTGAGCTGACCGGGACGTTGGCCGAGACGTAGACATTCCCCAAGTTGCTGTTCTCGTCGCTGATGTTGTCGAGAGTTTTTGAGTTCGGGGTCCGCGGGGCGGCTGATGTGCCGTCGCCGATGATTCGAACTGGGTCTTCGGCAACAGCGGTGAAGTTGCTGCGGTTCAGCAAATAGAGGAGCTCGCGACCATGAATTGCTGGTTCGGTGATTACGGGTTTCCCGTTCACCTCCATGCCGTCAATGTCACTGATGGTGAACGTCAAATCTTCGACAAAGATGGGTGCGCCATCGGCAAAGAACGAGAGGTTCAATTGAGCCCCTTTGCCATCTTGCCGGCCGATCCTGATGAGGCCGAAACGCATGCCCGGGTTCCCCGTGGCACCCACGGTGGGGTTGATGTTTCCAGCGCGGCTAGCAAATCGTTCCGCGCCACTCTGCGTGGTGCCTGAGGCGACCATCGTAATGACCCGCCCATCGGGCAGAGTGGGCCAGGTGTAGGTTCCGCCAGCGGTCTGGTACGCGTTTGAGCCCGTTGTTGGAACTGTCTTCTTCGCCCAGCGATTTCCCCAAACGTCAGTGTTGAGGGTGTCCTGCTCACAGTCGCTGGATTGTGCAAGCGCAGGGGCGGCTCCAGCGAAAGCGACCACGGGGGCCGACCAAGCGGTGCCTAAGGCGGTGCCCTGGCGCACGGTTAGGTCCGGAGCCTGACATGATCGGGTCATGCCGAATCTCCCCGTTGCGCTGTCTATCGCTGGCTCGGAAGCCACCGGTGGAGCGGGCGCGCAAGTAGACCTCAAGACGTTCCAAGCCCACGGCGTCTTCGGTGCCGTGGCTTTGACCTGCATCGTGTCCTTTGACCCCAAAGCCAACTGGGGGCACCGCTTTGTCCCGGTTGACGCACAGGTGATCACAGACCAATTGGAAGCCATCACAGCGGCATACCGGACCGATCAACTCAACGTCGTGAAGCTGGGCATGCTCGGCACGCCGGGCACGATCGCGACCGTCGCAACTGCTTTGCAATCGCGAGCATTTGGGCACGTGGTGCTTGACCCTGTGCTGATCTGCAAGGGCCAAGAGCCTGGAGCGGCACTCGACACCGATACCGCGCTGAAAGAACAGATTCTCCCGCTGGCGACGTTCATTACGCCGAATCATTTTGAGACGCTGTCGCTATCCGGCTTCAGCCGCATTGACTCCGTCGCCGACCTGACCGAGGCAGCCCGCACGATCCACAAGATCAGTGGGGCCGCAGTGTTGGCCAAGGGCGGAGTTCACCTCTCCGGGCCGGACGCCGTCGATGTGTATGTCGATGCGGATACGACCGAGATTCTCAGCGCACCAAAGGTCGGAGACGTCCAGGTTGCTGGTGCTGGATGCACGCTGGCTGCCGCAGTCGCGGCGCAACTGGCGCTGGGCGCCACTCCGCTAGAAGCGGCCAAGGCAGCCAAGACATTCGTGACTGCTGGTATTCGCGGCCGCTTAACCTCCGCGGCACCCTTCGATGTGGTGTCGCAAAGCGCTGGAGCAGAGACCCTTAACTGACGCGCGCCGCTCTTACCGGCAACGCAAAGCGGCCCACCCGAATGTCTCGGGTGGGCCGCCTTTATCTGGGGGCTAGTGGCCGGGATCCACGTGACCAGCCAACTGGTCATGTCGCAGTTGGCTCTGACGGTTGAGTCCAACGAACTGGACCTTCTTGCCCTTAGAGGCGTATTTCGTCTCGATGGCATCCATCGTGGCAACTGTCGAGGCGTCCCAGATGTGTGAGCCGGACAGGTCGATCAATACGTTCTCGGGGTCACCGACGTAGTCGAATTGGGTGACGAGGTCGTTGCTCGACGCAAAGAACAGCGCACCGTGAACGAGGTACTTCGCTGTGGTGTCATTTTCGTTCTCGACTTTCTCCACCTCGGTGAAGTGAGCGACCCGGCGGGCGAACATCACCATGGCGGTCAGCACACCAACCACGACGCCGATAGCCAAGTTGTGCGTCCACACCACGATGACCACGGTGGTGATCATCACGAAGGTCTCACTGCGGGGCATCCGGCGCAGGGTGGCCGGCTGGATGCTGTGCCAGTCAAAGGTGCCGACAGAAACCATCACCATGACGGCAACCAAGGCAGCCATCGGGATCACGGCGACATAGTCACCCAAGCCGACAATCAGGATCAACAGGAAGACGCCGGCGAGGAAAGTGGAGATTCGGGTGCGAGCGCGCGAGGCCTTCACGTTGATCAACGTCTGGCCGATCATTGCGCAACCGCCCATGCCGCCAAAGAAGCCGGTCACGATGTTGGCGACGCCCTGGCCCCACGCTTCACGCGTCTTGGGCGAGTGGGTGTCGGTAATGTCATCGACCAGTTTGGCGGTCAGCAAGGACTCAAGCAGGCCCACGATGGCCATGGCCAGCGCATACGGAGCAATGATTCGCAGGGTCTCCATCGTGAAGGGGACGTCCGGGATGAACAACTCGGGCAAACTGTCGGGGAGTTCGCCCTGGTCACCGACGTTCGGAACCTTGATCACGGCAAGGACAGTGACCGCGGTGAGCAGCACGATGGCAATCAGTGGCGCGGGGATGACCTGATTAACCTTGGGGAAGAAGACCATGATGGCGATCCCGATGGCCACCATCGGATACACCAAGAACGGCACATCGACCAGGTGCGGAATCTGAGCCATGAAAATCAGAATGGCTAGTGAGTTCACGAATCCGACCATGACGGAGCGTGGGATGAAGCGCATCATGCGCGCCGCGCCACTTACGCCCAAGATGATCTGGAACACGCCAGCGAGCAGCACTGTGGCGATCAGATAGTCGAGGCCATACTCCTTGGCGACTGGCGCCACCACCAGGGCGATGGCTCCGGTTGCGGCCGAGATCATGGCTGGACGTCCACCAACGATCGCAATGGTGACGGCCATCGTGAAGGAGGCGAACAAGCCGACTCGTGGGTCAACTCCGGCAAGGATCGAGAACGAGATGGCCTCGGGGATGAGAGCCAACGCGACGACGAGGCCAGCTAGGACTTCGGTGCGCAACTTGCGGGGGTCGCGTAATGCGGCACGAACGGAAGTGACATTCTCTTCGTGCTCGAAAATCACGTGGTCAGGGGCACGTTCAGTGGTAGACACGCAAACTGCTTTCTTCGTGGAACAGGTTTTGGGTGGTAGGAGGTCACCGCTCCGGGCGTCTCTGCCTCAGAACTCCTCTACTACCAGCGGTTTCACCATATCTGTTCAGGCATCTAACAGTCACCCTGAAGTCTCAATGTGTGGCTGATCTCTCAGCCTGCGCGAAGGGCCCCGCGCTCAACGAGGAAGGCCAGGCGCTCTTTGACCAGCGCTGCAGCATCCGGGTGGTCGCCAAAGCAGGCAACGGTGTGCGCCACAATCTCGGCAGCGGTTGATGGTTCGAAAGCCGCCTCAAACACGGTGGCGGTCAGAAGATCCAGATGCACTGGTGTGTCGTTGATCAGCAGCGCAGCGGACTCGGCGTCGATGATTGCGTCACGGACCTGGCCATGCCCGTAAGTCTGTGCCGGAAGCGCGATGTGGGGGTTGCTCAGGGGCAGCGCAGCGAAATGGCGTGGTGGCAGATCGGGGGCCTCCGCGAGGAGATCCTTGCTGGCCCAAATGTCGCGATAGGCGAAGGTCCAGCAGCCCTTGATCGACGAGGCGAGACCGGCCAGAGCTTGTAGTGGAGCATCGAAATCCAAAGGTGACTGGAATGTGGGATCAGGCGCCAGGCCGCTTCGACTGGTTGAAGCGGCGTCAACTCTGGGAGGCTGGCAGCGGGATCTCGGTTGAGCAAGACCAGGTGACCCATGCTGAGCGTTTCTGGGCATTCGCCGAGGCCGAGCGCTTCAGCCGAAACGAGCATCTTGGCATCAGGGGCACTGGGGTGCATTACTAGCGACAGTGGTTTAGGGAAGGGCAAAACAGCGCCATCGACCACGGCCAATGTCTCATCCGTGACATAGCCCCAACCGTTGCGAGCAAACTCGATCACTGCGGTGGTCTTGCCGCCGCCGGATTCGGTCACCAGCGCGAGAATTTGCCCATCGGCCCTGCTCACAGCCCCCGCGTGCAACATCACTGCGCGGCCGGCCAGTTTTGCCATCGCTATCTGTGTCATGTCGAAGGTGAGGCGTTGTTGCAAGGGCATTGGCAAGATGGCGGACTGGCCGCCGACCTGCAAGCTCACTAGTGAGTCGTCGTCCAGGTGCCGCAGCGAGCGTCCCCACGTCTCTTGAAGTTGAGCCAGCCCAGCCTCGGTGCTGACCTCGAGACGAAAGGTTGACCCTAAGACATCAACACTCAACGCCCGGTGCTCTTCGGCATCCGGGCGCTGAGAGTTACTGAGGACCGAAGTGATGGTCTCAGCTCAATCTCTAGTCGACGTTGCTGTCTGCAGTGGACTGGGTAGATGGCCTCGCTCGCTGATTTCCTTCCCGGTGCAGTCGAAGTCTGCATCGGTTTGGTTGTCACGTCGAACGGTTCCGGTGCGCTGGAAGTTCGCGATCGTCGTCCACCGGCCGGTCTTATTAGCGCTGCGCTGCAACTTCCACTTGATGGTCACATTGACGTTGGTCGTCGGGATGGAAGCCGACGCACGGTAGGTTAGCGGGAACTGGCGGCAGCCGCCCTCTTCGCCAAAACCTTCCAGGCGGAACGGGGTGCGGTAGCCGGCGGTCTGAGAGTTTTGGTCATTGTGCTCGCCGTCCACCTCAATTTGGAAGTGGCTCCGGTCGTCGGTCTCTTGCCAGCGATACCAGGCGGGCTCATCCTGGCAATTGCAGATCTCGACATAGGCGGGAAGGAAGCCAGTGCCGTAGTCCTGCTCAACCACTGTTGGGTTGGTCGGCTGCTGTGATTGGCCGACGCAAATGGCGCGAATGTTCACCGTTTGGTTGGGGCCGACGGAGTAGGACTCGTCGACCAGGCAGGTGCTGGGCCCCGCAATCGCGGCGGGCGCTCCGACGGCCAGCACAGGTACAGACCAGGCGGCTCCACGCATCACGGTGCGTCGGCGCGTAGCGTTGTTTGCTTCGAGCTTGGTTGGAACAGTCACGTGGTTCCCCTAATTGGGTCAATCGTTGGCTTGGCGTTGCCCAAGATTAGGGACTCTTCATCGAGAGGGTCAAATCCGATTATTCGGCCTGTGGATATCTACTGATCGGTACATCGGGATGGGGATTTGTTGCACCGCAGGGAGATTGGGTTCCCGTGCAGGTCAAGTCGCTAGGCGGAGGTAAATCTCACTTCCCAGGGCGGACTCAATGTGTCACTGCACACATTTACCGTGCAACCTTAAAAGTTGTCATGACAAGTAGATGTTTACTCATCCGAGCCAGCGAAAACGGAAGGCCAGCGCGAGAGAACTCGCGCTGGCCTTCCGTTGCTGGTGGGCGAAATAAAGCCCAGGTTTGGCTACGCCAATCGGGGCTTGGCGCCCTCAGCCATCTTCAAGCGAGTCCAGATGTTCATGTTGATGACAACGGCCGCAATCTCAAGAATCTCGGCTTCGTTGAAGTGCTTGGCCAACTCGTCATGTGCGGCTCGAAGGAAGCGGCGACGGCCGGGTCAGACAGTGCGGTCATGGCCTCGGTGTAGGCCAGCGCCGCGCGGGTTGCCTCGTCGTGCAAATCGGTCTCGCGCCAGGTCGACAAGGTGGCGATCTCGACGTCGGCGATCTCGGCGCTGCGCGACGCCTCAAAGTGCGTCTTGAGGCAGAAAGAGCAGTTGTTCATTTGCGAAACGCGCAACCGCAGCAACTGCGCCATCTTGCGGTCGACCGTCAGGGTTGCCTTGAAGCCAAAGGTGTCAGCGCCGTGACGAGCGAGCTTGGTCAGGTCCTCGTTCTTGGAGCTGTCGGCGCGGTGCAGGGTGAATTCAACGTTTTCAGTCATGGGTTCTCCTGGTGTCATTTCAATGTGAGATGAGAATTAGCCGAATCGCTCAGTGCGCAGGGCCCGTGGGTCGATGCCCATCCCAACCAAGTGTTGAGAGACCGATTCGACGAATGCGGTTGGTCCGCATACATAGATCAACTGTGGTTTGACTGCCTCGATGGCTTCGCTTAAGTCGGCTTCGCCAACTCGGCCATGGCGATAGTCGGCGTGCTCTTCTCGCGTCAGGTGGACGCGCACATACATGTCGCTGGCCTGGGCCAGTTCCTCAGCAAAAATCACTCGCTTGGCTGTTTGGGCTGAGTAGATGACGCCCATCGGGGCTGCGTCGGTGCGTGCTTGCCAGATGGCCCGCAACGGAGCGATGCCGGAGCCGCCGCCAATTAGCAGCGTCGGGCCCATTTCTGGGCGCCACACGAAGTAGCCGCCGATGGGGCCGCGAATCTCGATCTCATCGCCTGGCTCAAGGACATCAACCAGGTATGGCGAAACTTCGCCGTCGTCGACGCGCTCCACTGTGATAGCCGGGCCCTCGCCAGGCCCGACGACAGTGAATAACTACGACTTGCTTGATAGCCATCGGGCGCCGTCAGTCGGACGTCAACGTGCTGGCCGGCCTCATGTGCCTGCCAGTGCTCGTCGTCCAGGAAGACGGTATGCGCAGAGCCCGTTTCGTCCTTATTTTCACGAACCTTGGCCTGGCGCCAGCCGAGCTTGCCGGGGGAGTGGGAGGTGTCGTCATCGCCTAGTCGCTGTAGTAGCGCTGTTCACGCCACGGGTCGCCGTAGTTGTGGTAGCCAGCGCGTTCCCAGAAGCCAGGCTCGTCGTCATCCGTGAAGCGGATTTCGCTCAGCCACTTGGCGCTCTTCCATAGGTACAGGTGGGGAACGAAAAGACGTACCGGCCCACCGTGGGCGGGGTGAGGTCGTCACCCTCAAACGCGACCGCGATCATCGCGTCGTGCTCGAGGAGGTCTTCGGTCGGCAGGTTGGTCGTGTAGCCGCCGTAGCTCTTAACGATTGCGTGCTCAAACTCTTCAACGCCAGCGTCTTCGAACACCTTGGAGACTGGCACGCCGGTCCATGTGGAGCCGAGCTTGGTCCAGTGCGTCACGCAGTGGAAGTCCGTCACCAGGTCGACGGTGCCGAGCGCGTGCAGAGACTCCCAGTCGTACGTCTTGGAAGTCGTGCCGTCGGTGATCGTCATCTTCCAGTCGGCCTCATCGATGTATTCGGTGGGGCCAGCGGTAAGGACGGGAAGTCGTCGGTGACGTACTGCCCGGGGGAACGGCCGCGGACTCAGTCCTGGGTCGTCCTTGGAAGCCTCTGGTGGCCATGGGGACAGCTCCTTGATTAGGCAGCGGCTTCGCTGCGGTCGGGCCAATTGGGAGTCATGCTACGTCAGCCGTGGGCATGAGGCGAAGGGGCAGGAGTTCGTGACTTCACCTACGGTGAAACGGACTTCAGCCTCTTGTTGGCCCGACTCGCAGAGCCGGATGCCTGCAGTCTCCTGTTAGGACAGGTCAGACTGGCTGTCGCTATTCGCGCCCTGGCGAGCCGCTGACCTCAGTGCCCCTGCCGTGTAAGTGCCTCGCGTCCCGTTGCGACGCTGGAACGTCCGAACCTCAGGGGTGGCCGGGCCACTGCCATCCTCGTCAATGGTGATGAAGCGCTGAGTCCAGTAGGTCACGTCATCGCACAGACTGGTCGGCTGGGTGAAGGTCGCTGTGGTGTCGAAGCGGCCAAGTTTGAGCCGGGCCACTCCGTCGGAGTCAGCAGGAGAAATCTGCGATGCCAGGACTGGGCAGGCATACGTGAAGGTGTAGGGGGTGTAGAGAGCTCCGTCGGGCTGCATCGCTGGCGTGCCTCGAACGGGGCTGCTGCAGCAGGAAGAGTGATTCGTGCCGGGGGCCCAAGCGGCTGTCTGGTTGCCAATGATCCAGTACACCAGCCTGATGTTGCTGAAGGTGTTCTCTGGGTGCACGTCATAGACATAGAGGCCGAAGGGGGCGCTGTCTGGGGTGGTGATGGTGGTCGTCGGGCTGGAGTTAACGCGCAGCGTGTGACGGCAATTTCAAGGCCGGACCGGGTGTTAAGGACCCAGCCGTTGACGCCTGGATCTTTTCGCGTGGAGGCGGCTATGGCAGGAGCGGTGCCAGCGATCGTCACGACGGGGACCGACCAAGCGAGGCCGCGCGCAATTGTTCGTCGGGTGGGGTGCTGGGGTTGCTCGGTGGAGCGCATGCAGTCTCGCGATCAAGAAAGACAAGCCAAAAAGTTCGCACGATTCGGAATGTAAGCGGTTGTATTCCTTCACGCTAAGGCATGCAAAAGGTAAAGACCTACCCATGATTCCCTCACGAATCCCTTGAACCGGCAGCCCGTTCGCTCTGCCTTCAGCAGGGTGCGGCTTGAGTCCCTTAGTGCGACAAGGCGGTCAGGGGCCTATTGGCCGCCACGCTAGGAGATGAAGAGCGTGAGGTTGCCTTCATGAATCCTTTTCATCTTCTCAAGGGTTGACCGGAGCCGAGTCATCTCGGTGAGCAGTTCGTGCAGTTCTTGCTCGTTGCGACTCGCCACCAGGTATGTCTCGCGGTCTCGGGCACGGTCGCGCTGGGCCGAGCGCCGCTGAGTGATCAGGATCAGCGGGCCCTGCAGAGCGGCGATAGACCCGAGCGTGGTGGCCAAGATAGCCAGGGGCAACATGGGGTAGGGCTCAAGGCCGCGGTACAGCAGGTTGATGATGCCCCAAATCGTGATTGCGGTGATGAGGCCAATGGGGAACCACCACGAGGCAACGACGCTCACGACTCGAGCCGCCAGGCGTTCGCCTTTGTCCGGCACAGGCTCGGTGAACATGCTCAACATATGTCCGCAGTGGGGGCAAGAGTGTGGCTCATCCATGCTCAAAGTGTCTCTCATCTCTAGTGCCGCATGATTCAGTCAACCTGTTTGGCGTTAGAGTCTGGCAGGCAGCAATGCCACCCCATTTCACAATCACCGCTTGAGGAACCACCATGCGCACAGCTCGTCGGTCGCAACCGATCCCCGGAGAAATTCGGGTTTTGGTCGCAGCGGCGTTCGTGATCGCTATTGGTTTCGGTCTGGTCTCGCCCGTGCTCCCGGCGTATGCGCGCAGCTTCGACGTGGGGGTTGCGGCAGCGTCGGTGGTGGTTTCGGCATTCGCGTTTTTTCGGTTGGTCTTTGCCCCTGCGGGTGGAGCGCTGGTCTCAAAGCTGGGCGAGCGGCCAATTTACCTAGCCGGACTCGTCATTGTTTCCGCCTCGTCACTAGCCACCGCATTCGCGCAGAGTTATTGGCAACTGTTGGTCTTCAGAGGGCTCGGCGGCATCGGGTCAACGATGTTCACCGTGTCGGCGATGGCCTTGCTCGTCAGGCTCGCTCCACCGCACATGCGCGGCCGAGTTTCGTCCGCCTATGCGAGCGCGTTTTTGATCGGCGGCATGGTTGGGCCTGTGGTGGGTGGCCTATTGGGCTCGCTCGGTCTGCGGGTCCCCTTCGTGGCCTACTCGGTGGCGCTGATCATCGCCGCTGCGTCTGTCGCCTCACGGTTGCGGGGGTCGACATTGCGGCCCGGTGTCTCAAGCCATCAGGTCCCACCACTGAGGTTGTCGCAGGCTTGGCGCGTTCCGGCGTACCGAGCAGTGCTTTTTCGGCGTTTGCGAATGGGTGGTCTAACTTTGGCGTGCGGGTGGCGATCCTGCCGCAGTTTGCTTACGTGGTCTACGAGGCCACCTGGGCTGCGGGGGTGGCGCTCGCGGTGGCTGCCGCCGGCACGGCGCTCACTTTGCAAGCTTCGGGGAAAATGACGGACAGTGTGGGGCGGCGGCCACTCATCCTGGTTGGTCTCGTGGTCACGGGCCTCAGCCTCGGACTGATCGGCTTCAGCACTGAGTTGTGGCAGTTGCTGGCACTTTCGATCATCAGCGGCGTAGGTGCCGGCCTGGTAAACCCGGCTCAGCAAGCCACCGTGGCAGATGTTGTGGGGTCGCATCGCAGCGGTGGTAGCACGCTCGCCACTTTCCAGATGGCACAGGACGGGGGAGCGATCCTGGGGCCTATCTTGATCGGCCTGATCGCCGACGCTTTTGGGTTTGGCTGGGCCTTTGCTGCGACGGGGGTTATTAGTTTGTTGGCTCTGTTGCCATGGCTGGGCGCCCGGGATGTGGAGAAGACCCGAGAGGTTAACTGAGGCGTAGCGAGCCTTTAGGCCCCACCTGATGCCTCGGCGACGCGGGCTGGGACTCCACTAGTCAGGCGGTCGAGAGTGTCGAGGTCCTCGGGGCTCAAGGGCATGAACATGAGTTCCTTGACCGTGTTGGCGTGCCCAGGGCGACCTCAACGATCTGGCGCATTCCTTCGTTGGTGATCACCGCATACGCTCCACGGCCATCTGATGACGATTGCTCCCGCAAGATGAGGCCACGCTTTTCCATTCGACCCAGGTGATGCGAGAGCCTGCTGCGCTCCCAGCCAAGGGTTGTCGCCAACTCCGCGCTACGCAGTCGATGGTTAGGGGCCTCGCTGAGGGCGACCAAGACACCAAAATCTTGCAGCGATAGACCGCTGCTGAGGCTCAGTTGCTGGTTAAGCGCGGCGTTCAGGCGGTCGTGGGCGAGCAGCCATTGTCGCCAGACGCGCTGCTGGTGCTCGTCTAACCAGGGGTTTTCACGGGCAGGCATGCGCTCATTCTAGCGGTAGTTGACACGTCACGTACACGTGGTCTAATGTGATTGACGAATCAACAACCTGATCTATGAACAGCATGAAAGCGAGTTTCAATGAGCACTGCACTAAACGACCTGGCTGGCACCTTCACCATCGACCCGCAGCACAGCCGCATGGGTCTGGTGGCTCGCCACGCAATGGTGACCAAGGTTCGCGGGTCGTTCAACGACTTTGAGGGCTCGGTCAGCACCGAAGCCGGTTTGACCAACACTGAGATCGCCGTGACGATCCAGGTTTCCAGCATCGACACCCGCAACGCCGACCGTGACGGCCACTTGCGCACCGGTGACTTCTTCGACGCTGAGACGCACCCCACGATGACGTTCGCCTCCACCGAGGTCACCGCCGTCGATGACGAGACGCTGCGTGTTGCCGGCGACTTGACCATCAAGGGCGTCGTCAAGCCCGTCGTCATCGACTTCGAATACGCAGGCTCGGCCACCGACCCCTACGGCAACGTGCGGGTCGGCTTCGAAGGCAGCACCAGCATTCTCCGGTCCGACTTCGGCATGATGTTCAATGCCGCGCTCGAGACCGGTGGCGTCTTGGTTTCCGACAAGATCACCGTGGAGATCGAAATCTCGGCCATCAAGAACGCCTGAACAGCACCACCTAGTAACTCCCCTGTTGAAGCGGGGCACCGAGCAATCGGTGTCCCGCTGTTGCTATTCCTGGTGGCGCAGCCACACGGTCCCAGAGATAGCAGTTCCTTGTAGCCTGATGGAGACATATTCGGGCCAAGTGAGGGTGTTTTGTGGGTGCTTTAGGCAAGATTGCTGGTGGATTCGTGATGGCTGTGGTGCTGGGTTTTGGCCTGGTCTTTGCGCTTATCCTCGTCGCTAGCTGATCTGATCTAGGGCTGCTGGGCACCGCCGACGTGTCATGTGACGAGGCCACGCTAGGTGGCTGTGAAGCAACAGAAGAACCGCCAGACACACCGTTCCTCGCCGTAGAACTTGATGTCCTTCATCGCAATGTCGATCGCATTGCTCGATCTGCGGCGGAGCGTGGTCTAGCGCTGCGCCCGCATGGCAAAACTCACAAGGTGGCCGAGATCGCGGCCATGCAGATGTCTGCTGGAGCGGTCGGCCTCACACTGGCCACCATTGGCGAGGCGGAGATTTTTGCCGATGCGGGAGTGGATGACATCTTCCTGGCCTACCCCCTGTGGCCAACGCCCCGGCGAGTTGAGCGGATCAAGGATCTGGCTCAGCGGGTGCGACTGAGCATGGGCGTTGACTCAGCCGAGTCGGCCGCCCAGTGGGGCCAGGCGCTGCAGGGCGTTGAAGTGCAGGGCACCGATGTGCAGGTCATCATTGAGGTCGACAGCGGCCACCACCGCAGTGGTATTTGGCCAGACCAGGCTGGCGTTGTTGCTGACGCGGCTCGGGCTGCTGGTCTGCCGGTGGCTGGCGTCTTTACCTTTCCCGGGCACGGCTACACCCAAGATCGGGCCGAGACGGCGACACAGGAGGCCGCTGCGCTGACGACTGCCGCGGCGGCGCTACGCGCATCTGGCCATGAGGTCAACGTGATCTCCGGAGGCTCGACACCCACTTTTGCCACCGCTGACAGCAGTGCGCTCACCGAGATCCGGCCCGGGGTTTATGTCTTCAACGACGCGCAGCAGGTCGAGTTAGGCACCGTCACCTTTGCTGATGTGGCGCTCACCGCGCACGCCACCGTCGTGAGCAAACGGGGCAACACGGTGATCTTGGATGCTGGCAGCAAGGTCCTTGGGGCGGATCGCCAGCCGTGGGTGAGCGGAGGAGGCCGACTGCCCGAGCACCCACAGGCACGGATCACTGCTTTGTCTGAGCACCACGCAACGGTGCAATTTCCCGAGGGTATGGCGAGCCCTGGCCTCGGCGATGTGCTCCGGGTGGCTCTAATCACGTCTGCGTCACGGTCAACCTTGCCGATGAGTTGGTCGTCGTTCGCCGCGAAGAAGACGGTTGGGTTGTCCTCGATCGTTGGTCCGTCGCGGCAAGGGGCCGCAATGGTTAGCCCGCCGCACAGCCCCGGCTTCAGCATCGTCGAGCAAGACCTGCCATTGCCCGACGGCCGCAATCTGCACTTCTATTTGGCTTTGCCCGAGGGGCATGACCACTACGCGCTGCTCCCGGTGTTTTGGCATCACGGCAGCCCGAATGTTGGTTGGCCACCTGCGCCAATGCTGGACCGGGCTCTGGCGGAAGGTTTGGTGTGGGTCTCCAATGACCGCCCGGGGTATGGCGGGTCCACCAGACACCGGGCGTCGCGTCATCGACGGAGCCCGTGATGTCCTGGCAATCGCCGATCACCTCGGTGTTGATCGATTCGCGGTGATGGGCCATTCTGGCGGCGGGCCGCACGCTCTAGCTGTCGCGGCCATGGCTCCCGAGCGAGTCGTTTCGGTTGTCGTCGGGGCTGGCGTGGCGCCATACCGGAGCATGGGGGAGCAGTTCTTTAGCGGCATGGCGCCATGGGGCGTGGCCTCATTGCGCGCCGCGATTGCCGGGCCAGAGGTCAAAGAAGCACACGAGTTAGCGGCTATCCAGCCTGATGCGCCGGAGCCGTCAGCGCGCGATATCGGCTTCATTGACGCTGACCTTGCGGCCCTCAGAGGTGATTGGGCTTGGCTGGAGAGCGTGGTCGGCCCGGGTTTGGAGCACGGCCCTGGTGGCTTGATTGATGACGACCTGGCGTTTGTCAACGACTGGGGCTTTGACCCGGCCTCGATAACTGCACCGGTGCTCCTCTTTCATGGCGGGGCCGATGCGATGGTGCCGTCTGTCCATAGTCGTTGGATGTCAGATAGATTGCCCATCGTGACTCTCTGGGAAGAGCCCGATGCCGGGCACCTTTCAGTGCTGAGCCATGCCCACGCGGCGCTGTCGTGGTTGGGGCGTGCTGCTCGTCTATGAATGAGTTTCCGCACTTTTCTGGCGGCCATAACCCCCGCCTATTCCGGTGTGGCGCGGCGATGGCCCGGTCCGTGAAATAACGCACGCTCCAGTCGATCTTTCCGGCGTTGTCGTGGCCGGCATTGACCAACAGCCCACGATCTTTGAGCATTTCCTGCGGGACTCGTGGACTGATGCGATGGTCATCCTGCACGAGGGCAAACTCGTGTATGAGTGGTACTCCTCGCCTGAGCACGAATACCGGGCACACGGGTTGCTATCGATCACCAAGTCGATCATCGGCACCGTCGCTGGCGTGCTGATGGAAGCCGACCTGCTCAATCCCGAAGCGCTCGCGACCGACTATGTGCCCGAGTTGGCCTACGGCGGCTACGCCAAGGTGACGGTCCGCGATCTCCTCGACATGCGCACCGGCGGCGACTACCGCGAAGACGGGGCCCCGGATGGTGAGTTGGCCCGGATGGAGGCGAGTCGCCTGCGGTCTGAACACGCGCCATACCCCAATTTGTATGCGATGGTCGCTGGTTGCGAACGCATTGGCCTGCACGAAGGGCCGTTGAGTTATCGCTCTCTCGACACCACCGCTCTGGGTTGGGTGCTCGAGCGCGCGGCGGGCATGTCGATGACCCAGATGCTGACCGAAAAGGTGCTGGGCCCACTGGGCATCGAAGCTGATGGCTACTTTGAAACTGACCATGAGGGGCACCCGGCGCATGCCGGTGGGCTAGCGCTGCGTCCGCGCGACGTCGCTCGCTTTGGGCAAATGATTTTGGACTCGGGGTCGGTCGGTGACACCAGCATTGTGTCGCCGTTCTTCGTGAAGGATTTGCGCGAAGGACACCCCGATGAGTCGATCGACAGCGAAGTGCTGGACGAAGACGGCTCATATCGCAACCAGTTTTGGGTGCCAAAACAAGGCGGACGAGAACTGCTCTGCCTGGGCATCCACGGTCAGATGATGGTGATGGACGGCAACTCAGGTGTTGTCGCGCTCAAACTGTCATCCTGGCCACACCCGCGAGATACCACCCTGATCTCGCATACCTACGCGGCGATTCACGAATGCGCCCGCGCACTGAATTAGTCACCGCCGCTCTATTGAGGGCGCTGACGAGATACGGCAGGATGACGGCAACGCCCATCGGGCGTCACACCACCCACGAGGGGATAAGAATGGCGACCAAGAACCAACACTCGAAGGCCTCGGCCAACAAGAAGGCCAAGTCCAAGCAGGCTGCCAAGTCGGCAGCCGTGCGCAAAAGTGGCGTGGTTCCTTCGCGCGGAGTGCTGCACAACATGTCGGAGATTCGCTCCTACCTGCGCACTAACGAGACCCCCATTTTCTTCGTGGGGCCGACCGCGTTCAACCTGCTCGGTATGGACCGTTGGGTTCGTAACTTCTCGATGATTTCCTACTACGACTCCTGGGATGGCTACCACCCCCGGGTGTTCGTCCCCGAAGAGATCGAGCACCCGCTCTTCGAGAGTGGCGAGGACATCAACAACTACCTGCTGACCCACCCGGCAGTGATTGCGCACATCAACAAGCGGGTGTCACGCACCGGCAAGCAGGCCAAGATCTCGATGGTCTTCTTTGACGAGGAGACCGAGCGGATCTGCCAGGAGGCCGGCTGGGAGCTCATCCACCCGACCTTTGAGCTGCGCAACTACCTCGACTCCAAGATCGTCACCACCCGACTGGGCGATGAAGCCGGTGCACCGAGTGTGCCGAACATCCTGACCGTCGTTGATGGCTGGGATGACCTGTTGAAGCAGGCCGAAGACAACGGCTTGGGCACCGACTGGGTGCTGCAGACCGCCTATGGCGACTCGGGTAAGACGACTTACTTTGTCGATGACCAGGATGGCTGGAACAAGGTTGCCGCCGACGTCGTCGGTGAGCAGGTCAAGGTTATGAAGCGGATCAACAACCGCGCGATTGCTGTGGAAGGTGTTAACACCAGGCACGGCACGATCGTGGGCCCCTTCATGCGTGACCTCACCGGCTATGAAGAGCTGACGCCATACCGCGGCGGTTGGTGTGGCAACGACGTTTATCCCGAGGCGCTGACGAACGAGCAGCGTGCGGTGGCCATCCAGCACGTGCGCAATCTGGGTGACCGACTGCGCAAGGAGGGCTACAACGGCTTCTTCGAGATCGACATTCTGCTGGACATCGACAGCGGCGAGGTCTACCTCGGTGAGCTGAACCCCCGCGTTTCGGGCGCTAGCTCGATGACCAACGTGACTGTTGGTGCTTATGCCGACATCCCGCTGTTCCTGTTCCACCTGCTTGAATACCTCGATGTCGACTATGAGATCGACGCTGACGAGATCAACCAGCGTTGGGAAGAGTTGGCCTCGGTCGACCACTGGAGCCAGTTGATCCTCAAGACCGGTGACGAGCGCATCCGGATGATCACCGAAGCGCCCAAGACCGGGATCTATCACATCAACAAGGACGGCACGCTGGAGTATCAGCGCAACACCTTGGACTGGCACTACTTGGCCACCAAGGATGAGGCGTTCTTCCTGCGCATCGGTGGCGAAGGCAGCTATCTCTACAAGGGTGCTGACCTGGGCATTTTGGTCACCAAGTCGCGGATGCAGACAGATGACAACGAGCTAACTGAGCGTTGCCGCCACTTCATCACCGGCTTGCATGACCTGTATGCGGCCAACGAGATTGAGGCTGGCCCCAAGCCGGTCGAGCAGCCGTTCTTTGCGCTGCTGAAGTAGTCGTTGCTGGAGTAGGACTCAAGCGCTGCAGCCCGCTCTAAGGCTGGCTCGGATGGGCAGGCGGATGATAATTGTGGCGCATTCGCCTGCCAGACATGGATCCAGTAACCTGTGCCCATGATTATTTGGAGTCGGTGGGGGTTTTAGTGCTGCCATTTTTGGGCATCGGCGTGGCTCTGGGCTATCTGATGGATAGCCTTTTGCGGACGCAGGAAGTAACGGGGCGCGCGAGGGAATCATGATCGGTATCGGCATCATTGTTGCCGCTGGCTTGCTGCATGTTGCCGTGCGCCAGTTGGTTGGCAAGGTGATCGACAAGCCTGTGCCAGCCGTGGGCCATGTGCAGTTGGCCGAGCCAATCACGCTTGAGAATGGCTCGGTGCAGACCCAGCGAATCGCGCCGTTGGTGGATCCTCAGACCGGTCAGCAAGTGGTGACTCTACCGAGGTCGACCCTGTTCTTCATCCCGGTGCGGTTCTGGCCGATCCTCCTCGTGTTGGGAGGGGTATTTTTTGTCGTGGGGAACCTGACCAGCGGCAGCTGAACGCGAGATCAGGCGCCCATGGCATAAGGGTTCCTGAGCATTGACGTTGACAACTTTGACGGAGTTTAAGGCGGGATATTGCTCACACACGTGAGTAGTGTCCCGCCTTAATGCTGTCCACGGCTAGAGCCAGTTTGGCGTCGATGACCCCGAGATATTCGGTCCAATCGGCGACGGTCTGCAGGTCCTCGGCGCCGTCGGAGATGCCACGCAGACCAATGAGCGGCACGCCGAAGCGTTGGCAGGCCCGCCAGACGGCGAAGGTTTCCATCTCGACCAGGTCGGCGTCGATGGCGTCATAGGCTGCGCCTGAGATCACCGCAGCGCCGGTCGAGAGACTGGCGGTTGGCACGCCCTCGATGCGCAGCGGCAGGTCAAGCACCCGCGGCAGGTCCAGGAACGGCGTCCGGCCAGGCTCAAATCCGAGCGCCGAGGCATCCATGTCGCGATAAGCCACCGACGAGATCTGATAGACCTCGGCCTGAGCCAGCGTTTGGCTGCCAGCCGAGCCCAGGCATACCACCAGGTCAGGCAGGTTGTTGGCAGCGGCCAGTCTGCTGAGCTCGGCGGTCACCGCAATGGCAGCCTCGACCGGGCCAACGCCCGTGATCAGCGGCGTGATCCGCTCGCGCAGATGCGGACCATATTCGGCTTCGACGGCCATCACGAAGAGGATGTTCATAGCGCTCCAGAGGGTGTTTACAAGAAGTACAACCGGCTCAGCGGCACGGTGTCGGTGGGCTCAACGAAGCACGGCTGGCCATCCAGCGTGACGCGGCCGGCCGGGTCAACCTGCACGCTGGCCAGTCGGTTGTTGTGCACAAGGTTGCCCGGCCCGATATTGCGTGTGCCGCGCACTCCGACTCGGCGGCGGCGCGTCGTCATCGAGTCATTGCCATCGGCCGCCGCAGCCTGACTGGTGAAGGCCACCGAGAGATCAGCGGCCGTCGCCCCATGAGCGCCAAATTGCGGCCCATAAACCAGCGGCTGGCAGGTGTCCGTCGTCGCATTCGGATCACCCGTCACGCCATAGGCCGGGAAGCCCGCCTTCAGCACCAACTGCGGTTTCGCGCCAAACGAGTGCGGCTCCCACAGTACCAAGTCGGCCAACTTGCCGACTTCGATCGACCCAACCTCGTGGCTCAGGCCGTGGGCGATAGCCGGGTTGATCGTGAGTTTTGCGATGTAGCGCTGCACTCGCTCGTTGTCATCGCTGGGTTGTTCACCGGCAGACTCGCTGGCCTTTTTCATCACCGCGGCCATCTGGAAGGTGCGCCGCACAGTTTCGCCAGCACGACCCATACCTTGAGCATCTGATGAGGTGATGCCGATGACGCCGGCATCGTGCAGCACACCCTCGGCGCCCATCGTCCCGGCTCTAATCCGGTCACGGACTAATTGCGCGTCGGACGTGTTGTGATGGTTCAGCCCGTGAGCGGCAAAGATCATCTCGTAGTGCTCATCGAGGGCATCTCGACCGAATGGCAAGGTCGGGTTCGTTGAGGAGCCGATGACGTTGGGCACGCCAGCCAGTTGCAGGACATTCGGCACATGCCCGCCGCCGCACCCTTCGATGTGGAAGGCGTGAAGAGTGCGGCCCGCGACGACAGAAAGAGTGTCGTCGACGCTCATCGACTCGTTCAGGCCATCAGTGTGCAAAGCCACCTGGACATCGTGGTCCTCGGCCACTCGCAGCGCCATGTCCAGCGCCGTGAAGTGCGCACCCATGTCTTCGTGCACCTTGAAACCGCAGGCGCCGCCTTCGACCAGCGCTTCGATCAGCGGTGCGGGGGTCGAGGATGACCCGCGCCGAGGAAGCCAATGTTGACCGGCCAGGCGTCAAAGGCGTTGAATGCGTGCCGCAGCGCCCAGGGCGAGTTCACGCCGACGCCCCAGACCGGGCCAAACTCTTGGCCCAAGATCGTGGTGACGCCACTGGCCAGCGATGCCTCCATAATGCGCGGGGACAACAAGTGCACATGGGTGTCGATGGCCCCGGCCGTCACGATCAGGCCCTCGCCGGAAATGATCGTGGTGCCGGTCCCGACCACGACATCGACTCCGGCCAACGTGTCGGGGTTGCCAGCCCGGCCGATGGAGGCGATCCGGCCCTCACGAATGCCGATTGAGACCTTGGCGATCGGCTGCATGGCATCAATCACCACAACATTAGAGATCACGATGTCGCAGGTCTGCGCGACGGTCGCTGACTTCATGGCCAATCCATCGCGGGCCGTCTTGGCGAAGCCGGCAATGAACTCATCACCGGGGCGTTGAGAGTCAGCCTCAATCAGGATGCTCAAGGTGGTGTCGCCGAGGCGCACGCGGTCACCGGTGCTCGGCCCGTGGATGGCCGCGTAGTCGCTGGCGGTGAGCGCCGCGTCGGCCGGAACAACCCCGTGGGTATGCCTGGTGCCAGTCATGTGCTCAAGAACCCTTGCTCGGTGGCTCGCTGCAAGGCTGCCGCGCGGGTGGCTGGATCGTCGAGTTCGCCATCGACGAGACCAGCAAAGCCGATCGCGATGCGGTCACCGCCAATGGGCGTCAACCGCACATCGACCAGCACACCGGGATCGAACCGCTGGGCCTGGCCTGCGGGGATAGCCAATCGCATCCCGTAGGCCGCGGTGCGATCAAAGCGCAGCAACCGGTTGACCTCAAAGAAGTGAAAGTGCGAGGTAATACTGACTGGGACCTCGGAGGTGTTGATGACCTCGAGATGCGTCAGCGCCGCGTCACTTGAAGCGCTGACGCCAGTGGCATCACGCTCGACCGGATGGGTCATGGCGCCGACGCCGGGCGCATACGTCGATTGTTCAGCAATCTCGCCAAAGGGCTCGCGGACCACGACCATCCGAGTGCCATCATCAAAGACGGCTTCAACTTTGATCTCGGTGACGATGTCGCTAACGCCGGGCAGGACGTCGCCAAAGCCCAAGACTGAGCGACCACGGCGGGCCGCATCCTTCAGCCGCGCACCATCGCGAGCGGCTTCGCAAACCTCATCGCTGATCAGCGCGGTCGCCTCAGGGACATTGAGCAGCAGGCCGCGCGCTCGACGCGACCGAGCAAGTTGGGCTGCCGTGAAAATCAGCAGCCGGTCTTGTTCGGTCGGCGTCAGGCGCATAAGTGCAGGCTAGTCCTGAGAGGCCAGGTGACGGGCGATGGAGCGGAAAGCCTCAATCGTGCTGACCAACTTGTCGGCATCTTGGGGCAGCGGCCAACTCGACAACTTCACGCCAACCGTGCCGGTGCTCTGCTCAACGAAGACCATCTGGCCATGGATGCCCAAGGCCAGCATGATCGGGCCGTTGTCGCCGGGCACAACCCAGAACTGGTTGCGGTACCAGCCACCAGGCAAGTAGGGCTCGTTGTCGGAGGCTGCAAAGGCTTCGCGGACGTCGCCGGGCGGCGCCATGATCGTGTCGATCCACCACTGCGGGACAACGCGACGATCGCCAGCGCGGCCGTTGTGCAGCAGCATCTGGCCGAAGCGAGCCATGTCGCGCAGGGTGGCCGAAACGCCACCGTCGTGGATGGCCGAGCCGAGCGGGTCAACCGAGACCTCGGCGTCGTGGAACGCAGCCATCGGCACCCAGATGCGCTCGGAGATCAAGTCAGCCATCCGCATACCGGAGGCGCGTTCGCAGACCCAGCCCAAGGCGTCGGTCTCGACCGAGCGGTATTCGAAGATGCCGCCGTGTTCCTTCTCCTGCGTGCAGCTGAGGATGAAGGGGTACATGCCCAGCGGGTCGTCATCGCCACGCGGAGCCCAACCCATCGAGCGCTCCATGATGCGCACCTCGGACTCGGGGTCGAGGTAGGTCTCACGGAAGCGGATGCCCGAGCGCATGTCGAGCAGATCGCGAACCCGAGCGCCGGCATACCCACTTTGGGCCATTTCGGGCACGTAGGTTTCGACGGAAGCTTCAGGGTCCAAGATACCGTCGGCAGCCAGCGAGGCCGTCACGCACGAGACGATGGACTTGGACATCGACATCACCAGGTGGCGCTTGCGCCGGCTCATGTCGCCGAAGTAGCGCTCATCCAGGATCTTGCCGTCGCGCAACACCAAGAAGGCGTCGGTCTGCGTGCCTTCAATGAGGGCGTCAACCGTCGGGTAGTTTTCCCGGCCGGTCTCGAGTTCGCCGAACTCCATCGGGTTCGAGGGCAGGGTGACAGCGGCGTCGGAGCCGTCGATGACGTGGCTAGGCATGATCTCCCGCATGTGTTGGAACGACCAGCGCAGCGCTGGGTAGGTCTGCCAATTGGCCAGCGTCACCAATGGCTGGCGTTGGGGGAGAAGTCGCCCCGTGTCCGCAACATCGGCCCAGGCCGTGACCGACGGAAAAATCGTGGTCGTGGCGTCGGGGGACTGTGCTTCGGGCTCAGGGGTTTGGCTACTCACCGGCCTATCCTAACGGTCGTCAGGGAGCGGTTTGGGCTGCCCGTGGGCAGCTAGAGGGTGTGATTGTTCACGCCGCGCAATTGCCTAGCGATAGTCGCGACCGGGCTGCTTGCGTTGCCTGCTGAACTCGCCACCTGCTCGTCCGCCGAAGGGGCGCCCGTGATCGGCGAACTCCTCGCGCGAGTAGGTCATCGTCCACGATCCCAGTTGTATGCGGGACCCGGTCCGCAGGATGCGCTCGCGGGCGACGACCTCACCATTGACCCGGGTCGGCGTGCTCGAGCCCATCGCAACCAGCACATACTCGTCATTGCCGTCTCGGCGAATCTTGGCCTGCATTGGGTCGATGCAGCTCAGGCGCAAGTCTGAATCCGGCGCGCTGCCGATGGTGGCGCCGGTCTTGGGCAGGTCGAAGACACGACGCTGATCGGTGGGTTGGGCGGTGTCGCCCATGGCAAAGACCAAGCGCGGGTGGCCGCCCCCGTCGGGGTCGTGTGTTGTGGTGAGGCGTCGCACCATCCATCGGAAGGTTGGAGCGATGGGCCAGGGTGTCGAGGGTGGCAAGAAGCTGTCGCTGGTCCCACGACCGGAGCCCACTGAGCCGCGCAGCGACGCGGCGGCCTTGAGGTCATCAATGCGGATGTGCTTGGAGCGGGTGGCCAGGCGGGCCAATCTGCTGCCCTTCACGTCGCCGATCGTGACGATGGGGCCGTCTTTGCCAGCCAGGGTCACGGCGAGGCCTTGTCCGGCGAAGACTGCGGCGACTTGCCGGGCCTCGCGGAACGATAGGCCTGATGACATCGCTCCAACATCGTCGCAGCTCACCTGCAGGTGGCGGCCGCTGCCGGTGATGGTGCCGGACAGAGATTGCTCGGATCCATTGCCATCGCTGGCAGGTCGCTCCATAGAGAAGGTGAGATCAGCGTCGATGTTGAAGCGATGTGTCATGGCAATCAGCCCTACTGCGCGTCCGAGCCGGCCGACTCGTTGTCGCTCGTCGTGATGCGCAGCGTGCCGTTGAGCTTCCAGGTGGCCCGTGGGGCGTCGGCACCGGTGTCACGCGGCACCTCAACGGTCATATCTTCAAAGCTGTAGTTGATAGCTGCGCCACGGCCGGTGAGGTATGCCCACAGGTCCTGGCCGAGGTCAGTCCAGCTCTTCTCCTGTGCGTCTGAGTGCTGATCTTGAATGCTCATGCGATCTCCTTTGACGGCGTGCTTGCGGTCGATCGGCCACAGAGAGGCGCGATAACCAGGTGGTGAGAAATCACGATAGAGCGGTGCTGTGGCCTGCGATGAGGCAGGGTGCTTAGAAGCTCGAAGTATCTCAGGAGTACAATTCGGGGCTGTTTGCGCCCGGCTCAGACCGCACGATTTGCCCGCCGCGTTTGCCGGCACCGGGGCCCATCTCGATCTGCCAATCGGCGGTGCTCAAGGCAGCCTCGTCGTGCTCGACCATCACGACGGTATGCCCGGCGTCGGCGAGGCGATGCAGTTGCGCGAGCAGTCGGTGCACGTCCGCAGGGTGCAAGCCAGACGTGGGCTCGTCGAGCAAATAGAGCGTCGGCGCGCGGCGCTCAGTCTGCAACTCAGTGGCGAGTTTGATGCGTTGGGCTTCGCCGCCCGATAGCTCGGTGGCTGGTTGGCCGAGCCGCAGGTAACCCAAGCCGAGGGTTTGCAGGGCAGCGAGTGCTCGGGCGACTGGTTGCTCGTCTTTGAAGACCGGGATCGCGTCATCAACAGTGAGGGAGAGAACGTCAGCGATGGTGCGGTCGTTCCAGCGGACTTCGAGAGTTTCGTCGTTGTAGCGCGACCCCTCGCAGTCAGGGCATGTCGAATACGTGCCAGGCAAGAACAGCAACTCGATCGCCACGCTGCCCTCGCCTTGGCAGGTGGGGCAGCGGCCTGAGGCGACGTTAAAGCTAAATCGTCCAGCGTTGTAGCCTCGCTCCTTGGCGAGCGGCGTCTTGGTGAAGAGCTTGCGGACGTGGTCAAACAACCCGGTGTAGGTGGCCAGGTTGGAGCGCGGGGTGCGGCCGATGGGGCGTTGATTGATCGACACGGTGCGCTGGGTTTGGCCGTTGCCGGTGAAGGTGGCGGCTTCGATGCCCTCGCCAATGCCATTCAGCAGGGTGGACTTGCCCGAGCCGGAAATGCCCGTGATGACGCTGACTAGGCCAAGCGGGATCGTGACCGAAACATCCTGCACGGTATGCGCGGTGATGCCGTTGATCAGTGCCTCGCCAGAGGCCTCGCGAGGCTGGTCGTTGCGGATGTCGCCAGGGTGGACCGGCGCGTTGACATAGCGCGCGGTGATTGAGCCATCGACTGCGTTGAGCCCGCTGGTTGGGCCGGAGTAGAGGACTTCGCCGCCGTTGATGCCAGCGCCAGGGCCAACATCAACCACCCAATCGCAGGCCTGGACGAGGGCCATATCGTGCTCAACGATCAGGACGGTGTTGCCCGCTTCGACCAGCCCGCGCAGCGCCGCTAACAGCGATTCGGTGTCGCGTGGGTGCAGGCCCGCCGAGGGCTCATCGAGCACGTAGACAACGCCAAACAGCCCAGAACGCACCGAGGACGCGACCCGAAGGCGCTGCAACTCACCGCTGGAGATTGAGGTGCTGGAACGGCCAAGGTCGAGGTGGCCAATGCCGAGGTCGACAACAACTTGCAGATGGCTGGCTAGCTCATCGGCCAGCAGGCGCTCGGCCTGGTCGGTAGCGCTGTCCGGCTCTTCACCAGGTGCATCCAGCCGGTCGCGCAGCAGCGGCAGCAACTCATCGACGGGCAGGGCGTTGGCTTCGTCGATCGGCAGCCCCTGCCAGGTCACGGCCAAGGCTGCGGGGTTGAGCCGGCGACCATCGCATACCTGGCAGGAGTGGTTTCCACATGGTCCAGCGCCTTGGCGCGGCCACTGGCGCTCTTGGACTCGGCTAGCGTGCGCATCACATAACGAGCGGCGCTGGCGAATTTGCCCTGGTAGGGGCGGTGTACCCGACCCGCCTCACGCACCGGGTGGACCGTGACGACGGGCTCGGTGTCGCTAAACAGGATGAAGTCGCGATCGGCTTGGGGCAGTTCTCGCCAAGGGATGTGGATGTCGTAGCCCAAGGTGTCGACGACATCTCGATAGTTCTTGCCCTGCCAAGCCCCGGGCCAGGCGCTGATGGCGCCGTCAGCGATGCTGAGGCTGGGGTCGGGGACGAGGGAGGCCTCCGTGGGTCGGTGCACGACACCTAGGCCGGAACACTCGGGACACGCGCCGTCGGCAGTGTTGGGGGAGAAGCTGTCTGAATAGAGGAGGTCAGCCCTGCCGGATAGTCGCCGCAGCGCGAATAGAGCAGACGCAATGAGTTGCTGGTCGCGGTGATGGTGCCGACCGTGGAGCGGGTGCTGCCGCCGGTGCGGCTTTGCTCCAAGGCAACCGTCGGCGGCAAACCCTGCACGTCACGGACTTGTGGATCGAGTGCAGTATGGATTAACCGGCGCGCAAACGGGGCAACGGAGTCAAAGTAGCGCCGCTGGGCTTCCCCGTGGATCGTGCCAAAGGCCAACGACGACTTGCCGGAGCCAGAGATGCCGGTGAAGGCGATGAGCTGATTGCGCGGGAAGGCCACTGAGACATCCCGCAAGTTGTGCAATCGAGCCCCGGTGACCTGGATTTCGCTCTGCGCAGTCGGCATCACCCCAGCCTAAGTGTTGCCCCACTCCGCAGCCTCGGTGGCAGGCGACCTAATCTAAGGGAATGACGCACGAGCCTGAATCTGTCTGGGACTACCCGCGGCCACCCGCTTTGCGCGGCACCAACGAAGCCGTCGAGGTGCACTTCGGTGGCCAGATCATTGCGCGGACGGACAAACCGATTCAAGTGCTGGAGACCAGCCACCCGCCGACCTATTATTTGCCTCGGACAGCCTTTGAGCCAGGGGTGCTGAAGCCAGTGCCGGGTCGGACGACGTGTGAGTTCAAGGGGCAGGCCAGCTATTTTGATGTTGTGGTGGGGGAGGCCAGGGCGAGTCGGGCTGCATGGCGCTACCCGGAGCCGACGTCGGGCTTTGCTGATCTGCTGGGGCACGTCGCGCTGATGCCCGGTCTGATGGATGCGATCTATGTCGACGGTGAATTAGTGCAGGCCCAGGACGGTGACTTCTATGGCGGTTGGATCACCAGCAAAATCAAAGGGCCGTTCAAGGGTGCGCCGGGCACGCTCGGTTGGTGACGTGTGGCTTTGGTGACGCGTGGCTAACGACCTGCGGCTGATCTATCCGCATCAGCTTTTTGTCCAACATCTGGAGGCGTCGAGCGACACCGTCATGGTGCTGGTGGAAGACGACTTGTTCTTCCGGCAATACGCCTTCCACGCGCAAAAGTTGGTGCTGCACCGGGCGTCGATGCGCCGGTTCGCGGCGCGGCTGAGTCAGCCGGCTTCGACGTGCGGAGCATCGAGACAAGCGCGGAGGGAACCAGTGGCTCCCGACTCAGCGCTCTGCTCAGCGAGATCAAGCCAAAGACCATCTCCGTGTATGACGTGGTCGACGATTGGTTGGCGCGTGACACGCTGCAGGCGCTCGCCGATGCGGGGTATGAGCGCGGCGACCTCGAGGTGTTGGAGTCTCCCAACTTTGTGACCACCCGCGATGAGGCGCGCGGTTGGTTTGCTGAGCACCCGGCTCGGATGCAGCACTTCTATTCGTGGCAGCGCCAACGTCTCGACATCTTGGTTGATGGCGATCAGCCAGTCGGGGGCCAGTGGTCCTTTGACGAAGACAACCGCAAGAAGTTGCCACGCGAGCATCGAGTGCCTGATGCTCTTTTCCCAGATGAGCGGGCTGATGAGGTCAGCGAAGCGATCGAGTGGGTGGGTCGGGAGTTCCCTGATGCGCCCGGGGATGCTTCAGGTTTTGCTTGGCCGACCAGCCACGACGAGGCGGAGGCGGGCTTCGAGAACTTCTTGGCTCACCGCTTTGCAGAGTTTGGCCCATTCGAAGACGCCATCAGCAAAGACCACGCCTATCTGTTTCACTCCTGCTGACGCCGGGCCTCAACCTGGGGCTGTTGGAGCCTGGAGCGATCGTGGAGCGCGCGCTTGAGGTTGGCGAGAGTGACGACATACCGCTTGCGAGTGTGGAGGGGTTTGTCCGTCAGATCATTGGCTGGCGGGAGTTTATGCGGGCGACCTATTTGCTGTGGGGTCGGCAGATGCGCACGTCCAACCGGTTGGAGCATGCGCGTTCTGTCGATGAAGGGTGGTGGACTGGCGAGACTGGCCTACCGCCGGTCGATCACGTCATCAAGCGCTTGCTGAGCAGTGGTTATGCACACCACATTGAGCGGTTGATGGTGCTCGGCAACGCCATGTGTCTGCTGCGCATCGACCCCGACGAGGTTTATGAGTGGTTCATGGAGATGTTCATCGACTCCTACGACTGGGTGATGGTGCCCAATGTGTATGCGATGAGCCAGTTTGCTTCCGGGGAAGCCATCACCACCAAACCCTATGTCTCGGGCTCGAACTATCTGAAGAAGATGTCGGATCTGCCGCCGGGGGAGTGGCGAGCCGAATGGGACGGGCTCTATTGGGCATTCGTTTCGGATCATCGTGAGGTTTTTGAGGCCAACTTCCGGTCGCGGATGATGACCAAGATGTGGGATGGGATGGATGAGGCCAAACAGCGCGAACACCTAGATCGAGCGGCGAAGTGGCTGGCATAGTGCATAGATGAGCAACACCTACGGAGCAAAAGTCATCGGCCCCACCCTGGTGCGCATGGAAACCGAGGGCGTGGGGATTGACTTCGAAGACTGGCGTGACTTGCTGCACGACGGCCTCAAGCAAGAGCCAGACGATGCAGCGGCCCTGTTGCGCTATGCCCAGGACGACATCGACGAGTTCCACCGCTACCTCGCAATGGTCGTGCTCGGCGACATCGTCTATGAGCCGGCTATGCCCTTCGCCGTCGAGTTATTGCGCACTGAGGACGATGTAGACCGCGGCTTTGACCTCGTGGCTCTCGTGGCGGGCGTGACCGGGATCATCGACCGCGACGCCTACATCGCGCAGGGCACCAACCCGCAGGTCTATCAGCAGGAGCGGGCCAAAATTGTGCAGTTGTGGGATGCCACCGAGGGCTCGCAGCAGCAACCGCCGCCTGCGGCGCCTCAGCAAACAGCAACGCCTGAACCCGAGCCAGCAAAGCCGTCGTTCTGGGACAAGCTCAAGAACATGCTGGGCTAATCACCCCGGGGCAGCCCCACGTGTGCAAACCGTGTGAAAAAGTGAGGCCATGACGACCGATCGTGCTGCCTCCCCAGACCATGAGGTGCGCTGTCGGGCGCTCGTGGTGCAGTTGGGTGCCGCGATGATCGCGACCGGTCAGCCGGTGAACGAGGTGCAGGCCGACCTGATGCAGGTCACCGAGCATCTGGGCTACCCGCAGGCTCAGGCCGGTGTTGGCCCCACTGGGCTGACGCTTTCGCTCACCCAGGGCGGCGCGGCGACGTTCGGCCTGGCTGCGACAGGTCTGCAATTGGATCAGTCTTTTGACGTTCGCCGGATCAGACATCAGGTTGTCTATGACGAGATCACCTGCGAAGAGGCAAGCGAACAGCTGAGCGCACTTAGTGACCGGCCCGACCGCTACCCGTTGTGGATGACTCGGTTGGCCTGGATCATCCTCGCGATCGGCATCACGATGATCCTGCAGCCTGGCGTGGTCAACTTGGCTGTCGCCGCCGTCGCGGCGGTGCTGGTCCGGATCATGGTCGAGTTGGCAAGCAAGGCCTCCGTGCTGGGGGTTCTTCTGCCCACGGCGGCTGCCTTCGCGGTGGGGGTGCTGGTCTTCACTGCAGCTAACTATGGGTTGATCGATGGAGCCCTGCGCACGGTTTTGCCACCACTTGCTGTGCTGCTGCCAGGCGCTTTACTCGTGACGGGGATGTCGGAGTTGGCGGCTGGGCACATGCAGGCTGGGTCGGCGCGACTGACCTACGGCGCCGTTCAGTTGGCCTTGTTCGCTATCGGGCTGTTGGCAGCCACCACCCTGATGCAGATTCCTCCTCAGAACTCGTCAACATGCGTGTTGATGAGTTGGGTTGGTGGGCTGCCCCAGTCGGGTTGGTGCTCATTGGCGTGAGCATCTGCGTGATGGAAGGTGTCCCGTTGCGCATGCAGGGCTGGGTGCTGCTGGTGATCTCCGGCGCATTTGCGGCTCAGGTGTTGGGCCAGCAAATCGGCACGTATGCCTTGGGCGGGTTTATGGGCGCGGTGGCAGCCAGTCTGGGGGCGACGATCGTTGAGTTGTTCCGACCTCGCATCGCTCGGCTCGTGGTGTTTTTGCCGTCATTCTGGCTGCTGGTTCCGGGCAGTTTGGGCCTTGTTGAGGTCACTGCGCTGGTCTCTGATTCTGGCCAAGGAGCGCAGGCAGCCTTTGGCGTCATCGCTGTGATCAGCGCGATCGCCTTGGGCCTACTCGTCGGATCTGCGTTGGGGCAATCGCTGAGTCGGCGGGTGCGCCCCAACCCCGACGTCGCATAGGGGCAGGGTGCACGTCGGTGCCTCGCTCGGCTCAGGTAGCGAGCGAGCCGAAGTAGTCGTCCCAAGCACGGTGCGGCCGACCGGACGCGGTGGCATAGTCGCTGGGTTGATCGTTGGCTCCGTTGAGGATGCCCTCGTAGATGCCCGCGATGACGGTGCCCATGAAGTCACCCAGGGCGGCGACGCGATCTGCACGGTATTCGTCGACGCTCATCGAGCGGAACACCAGGTCAGTGCCAAACGCCGAGTTGAGGTGGCTGGCCAACGCTGACTGAGTCAGTGGCTCGCCGTGCAGCAACAGCGTATGGCCGTTCAGGGAGCCCTCCGTCAACATGCGCGCATAGGCGAACGCCAACTCCGAGCGAGTTGTGTAGCCGCACTTGGCCTTGCCAGCGCAGTTGGCGATTTCACCGGCTGCCTTGTAGTCGTCAATGGCCTCAATGTCTGGCTCGATGTAGATCCCGTTGCGGCCGATCGCAAAGTCGAGGCCGCATTCGCGGACGTCGGCCTCGGTCTGTCGATTGCTCTGCACGACTGGCGAAAACGCGGTGCCTTCTTCGGCGCCCTGCACGCTGGTGTAGACCACCTGGTGACGCCAGCTGCCTTGGCAGCATCTAGCACATTGCGGTGCTGCTAGATCCGCGCCTCTGGCTGCTCGTTGCCCGAGACCAACAACAGCGTGTCTACCCCAGTCAGGGACTGCGTCAGGATTGCCGGGTCGGCGTAGTCGCCGGGCCGCACATCAATGCCGAGGTCTTCGACGCGTGCCGGCGTCCGGGCCAGCCCAACGATCTGCTCGTCGGAGTCGAGGCTCTGCAGCGCGCGCACGATGGAGGAGCCAAGTTGGCCGGAAACGGCGGTGACCGCGATCGTCATGATTGTCCAAACGGTGGTGGTGGATGGCCGCTGCCATCGCCCCTCATCGTAATAGTCGGAGTGTTGGTCGGTAGCGGCTGAGGAATGTTCGCTAGCGTCCGAGCATGGATGGTGTCCCCGAGTTCAAAGTCTGGGTCCCGGTGCCCGAGGACGCCGAGGGTATGGCGGCGGTCCACGTGCAAGGGTGGCGCGAGGCATACGGGGAGTTGTTGCCGGCGAAGTTCTATGACGACGCGGTCCTGGAAGCCCGTCGGCAACTGTGGTCGCGCATCCTGGCTGGGAGTGACGCAGTTTTGGCCAAGAACCGCGTTGCAATGGATAGCGCTGGCAAGGTTATTGGCATTGCCACCGTGAGTCCGACTCGCGACGAGGAGCCAGCCCGTGCCGAGTGCCTGGCCGTCCTCTACATCACTGCTGATTGGTATGGCCGTGGTGTAGGCGAAGCGTTGCTGACCGCTGTGTTGGGGGACCGACCAGCGCAGTTATGGGTGGCCCGTGACAACCCGCGGGCGCGAGCGTTCTATCGCAAACACGGGTTCGTTGAGGACGGCGCTGAGACAGTAGATGCCGACCTCGACGGTTTCGCCGAAGTGCGGATGGTCCGCTGAGAAGCTAGCCCTTCCGGGGTTGGGTGGCCTGCTTAAGCGGCCGCGTGGCCACCAGGCCACTGACCAACGCGACGGCGATCGACCCCAAAGCGGCGACACCAGCCAGGGCTGCGATGTCGCTGACGGGCGCGCTGGGGTAGCCAGGCCCAGCCCACGCCAGATAGCTATCTGCCACGAACCAGCCAAAGCCGATCGCCAATATTGTGCCGATGAAAAGTGGCAGCCCGACCTCGATGAGGTGAATCTGCCAGAGCGTTCGCTGGGATGCACCAAGTGCTCGTAACCGCTCAATGTCTCGTCGCTGTCCCAAGGCCCGATCGACAACGCCCAATCCCACCGCGCCGAGACCGGCAGCCGCGATGATGACCATCACCGTTTGTAATCCCGCCACATAGTTGTCGGCGCGATCCATCGTGTCGGCGAGGCCGCCACCCCTTCATCTTGACTAGGGCCCAGGGCAGCCACCTCATCGCGGTAGCCGCTGTTGGGGTCGCCGCGCACAATGAAGAGTTGTTGGCCAACCTCACTTGCGCTCTCGGTGCCCGGCGTCCCGGCTGGGACCACGACGTAGTCAAGATACTGGCTTTCACCTGGGGGCAGCGTGATCCTTTGGTTGGCGTCTACGGTGACTGTGCTTAGTGGTTCAGTGGTGGTGACTCGACACGGTAAATGCCCACTTCAGTCACCCCCTGAAAGAGTGCCAAGTCTTCGCTGAGTGTTGTTGAGCGCACACTGAGTGCGGGCACGCCGTCCTGACACCCTTGAAGTTCAGGAAAGAAGGCCCGAAGGGTGGCGCAATCGGCGGCGATGATTCGGAAGCCGCATCCGGAGTTTTCACCACCACACCTGCCGTAGAAGTAAGTCAGCGGCAAGACCTCCTCCACTCCATCAATGGCCAGCAACGCCCGGGTGCCTTCGGCGTCGCTCACGTCATCACGCAGTTGGACATCGATCATCGGCGCCTCGTCATCAACCAAGGCCTGCGCCCGGTCGACCTGAATCGTTTGATAGGCAGTCGCCACACCAACGGAACTTGTCGCGAAAAATAGGGCCAACATCAGGGATCCCAACAGCCGAGTCTGAACCGTCGGATCCATGTGCAAGCGGCCAACGACAAGCTGTCCGCTGGCTCCGCCAACTCTGGTCAGCAACGGTGCAAGCGCGCTGGTTACCAAGGGAAAAACGATAAAGATCCCGAGCCCGGTGATGAGCGCGCCGACGAAAAAGACGATGGTTGAAGTGCCGCCGATTTGCTGCATCGACGCGGTAGTTTCGCCCTGGCCGAGGCTCGCGTTGGGATCAACCCGGGCAGCAATAAGCAGGGCAACCCCGCCGAGCAGCACCGTGACTCGCGCCACCGATCCCCATGGGCCATTTGAGCGCTTGAGTCCAGACGCAGTGGGACGTGACCGAATGGTGGAAGCCAGGATCGCGATCAGCGGAAAGACGACCGTCAGGGCCGCAATAGTGATGCCCGAGAACATTGTGAAGAGCACAATTTCGCCAACTGACGGGCCCGCGTCAAACCGCAGCACCCTCAACTCGCTGGACATGGTGGCACCAATCCCAAGGAGCCAAGCGAGAACGGCAGGGACTCCCGTCTCGCCAAAGACCAGCCATCGTTTCTCGGAAGGGCTCATCCCCAGCTTTTCCAAACGTTGCTGGCGCGCTTGGCGCTCTGGCCAGGAGAGTTGGCCAATGGTCAGCAGCAAGGCGGCAATGGGCAGGCCCAGCCCCAAGATCGCCAGCATGCGCAGTTGGGCTTCGGGAATGGCATTGATCCCTGGGATGGCAACATTCGGGATGCTGCCGTAAACGACATCTGTCGGGATGTCGAACACTGATGAAATCCACTCATTCCGCGCCCAGAGGGCCCCGATCATCCAGGTTCCGAGGAAACAGACCGCGAATAATGTCAGCGCTCTGAACCGCCCCTGCCCGGTAGCGCGCAGCGCAACTGCACCCCCAACTTCACCGAACGAAGAGCGTTCATCACCAGCCCCCTGCGCCGGTGATGAACGACCCGTCGCTCATGGTGAGGTGCTTGTCGAGGTAGGCAGCGACACGATGGTCATGGGTGATGACAATCAGGCTGGCTCCCGATTCGGCGGCCGCGCCGGTCAGCCCCAGCATCACTGTTTCGCCTGCGGCGGTGTCGAGGGCGCCAGTGGGTTCGTCCGCCATGATCAGCGGGGGCTTGGTCGCGAGCGCTCGAGCGACGGCGGCGCGTTGGGCCTGACCCCCTGAGACGTGTTGAGGTCGTTGGGTGGCCACTGCAGCAATGTCGAACCGTTCCAGCAGTTCGTCAGCCCTCTGGCGTGCATTCTTATTGCGGGTGCCCAGCAGTTGCAGGGGCAGCATGACGTTTTCTCGGATCGTTAACTCGGGTAGCAACTCGCCGTATTGAAAAACCATCCCGACGTTGCGGAGGCGCAACTTGCGCCGGGTCGCCTCACTGGCGGTATGCAGGTCCTGGCCTAGCACAGTTAGCCGGCCGGCAGAAGGCTGCAGGAGGCCAGCGAGGCAGCCCATCAGCGAGGTCTTGCCCGAGCCAGAAGCGCCCATGATGGCCACCGATTCGCCGGGGTCCACGCAGAGACTTGCTCCCCGCAGCGCATGGGTTGATCCATAGCTCAGGTGGAGACCGGTGGCTTTGACGGCCATGGTCCGCGCTTTGGAAGGGTCGCTCGGCGCAGTCTGAAGGCAGGCGTCTTGCGGCCATGTTTGGGCGCTCACTTATCGGCCTTGAGCGCGTTCCCAGCCGCGTCTAGGCGTTGGCCGGACTCCTCAATCCACCGCAGGTCGGCATCCAAGTGCGCAATCTCGTATGTCAGCGCCAAGGTTGTCGCGGCATCTGCCTCGCCCCTGGCTCGGGTGAGCACCCGCATACGCTCCAAGTGGTTGGCTCGTTGGCGCACCAACACTTCGGTGGCGTCACGCCCCGACAGCAGGGCGACGGACACCCGGGCGAAGAGCGTGGACACTGAGAACGTCCCAGGCGACTGTGGCTCCATGACCCAGTCGTCGATGATGGCCACGCCCGATTCGGTGATCCGATAGCGCTTGCGCTCAGGGCCTTGGCCCGACTCGACATCGACGACTTCGGCCCAGCCTTGGCGCTCAAACCGAGCCAAGGACGAATAGACCTGCCCGTAGGCCAGCGGCTTTCCTGGCCGAAGCGAACGTCGTAGTCGCGCTTGAGCGTGTAGCCGTAGGCGGGTTCTTGCTCAAGGAGGCCAAGAAGCGTGTGTGCGGTGCTCATAAGGAGCACTGTACACACTAGGTATACGCATTGTGAATAGTCTGGTTATTGCATCATTCCGCGACGCGTCGGCAACTCGGGGACTTCCTCCATTTCGGCCATGTCAGCCGGGCCGCTCTCGAGTTTGCGGCCGAGGCGGCCGGCCCAAGGGCTGGCCGTCATGCCGTGGGCAAAGATGCTGAACAGCACGGTCCAAACGGCGATATCCATGATCAGTTCACCCGTCGAGTTATGCAGGTCCTCGAAGGCCACGAGAGCAAACAGGATTGAGGCCAACCCACGAGGGCCAAACCAGCCAAAGAAGACTCGAGTTTCATACCGGGTGCCGGAGCCGATCATCGAGATGACCACGGGAACGATGCGCACCAGGGTGAGCGAGAGCACGCCATACAAGGCGATTTCCCAGGTCAAGTTACCGAGGCGGGGGCCAGCGAGAACGGCACCAAAGATGAGGAAAGTGATCGCGGTGAGGAGTTCGGCCTCGTCCTCGGTGAAGTCCTGGACGTCCTTGCACTCGTTGGCGGCGACCCGGGCGAAGGCTAGGCCAGCAACGAACGCGGCGATGAAGCCATTGCCACCCAGGACCTCAGCGCCAGCAAAGGCGGCCGCCGCCATCGCGATCGTGGCCAGTTGGCGATAGACGCCTTCAACCTGATGGGCCGAAGCGCGACGGTGCAGCAACCAGCCGCCGCCCGCGCCCGCGATGATGCCAGCGGTGAGGCCAAAGCCCAGTTGAGCGGCGATGAACGCGCCCCCTCGCCTGCTCCCGAAACGACCTCTTCTTCAACCGCGGCCAAGGCGAGGAAGACGGTGACAACGGGGACCATGATGCCGTCGTTGAGTCCGCTTTCGACGTTAAGGCTCTGACGGATGCGCACGGGAAGGCGGCGATCGCCAACCACGGCTTGGCCGAGGGCTGCGTCGGTGGGCGCGAGGACGGCCGCGACTAGCGCAGCCTCAATCACGGAGAGTTGGTCGAACAAGACCATGGCGGTGAGAGTGCCGAGAATGATGGTCAAAGGCAGGCCGATCACGAGCAATCGCACCGGCAGTGCAGAGTGCTTACGCAAAGCGCGCAGGTCCATCCGGGAGGCATCGATGAAGAGGACCAGCACCAAGGTGGCCTCGACCAAGATGGTGGCGGCTTCGCCCTCGAGCGAGAGGTCAAACCAGCCGAACCCCGCCGCCCCGACCAGCAGCCCGATTGCGGTGAAGACCATCGGGGCCGTGACGGGGGACATTGCTGACTTCTCCGACAGCATCGCGAAGGCATAGACAGCAATCGCGATAATTAACAGTTCAACCATGAGCCAAGGGTCTCACGCTGCTCATGCGCCTTTTCACTCGCGAAGTGACCAAAAATAGTGATCGCCTGGCAGATGAAAAGGCACATGGGGGTATGCGGTGGTGGCGGGGAGCGTTAGCCCTCGCGAATGGTCATGCGGACGATCTTGTCGCCCTCGGTGGTGAAGGTGAAAGCGCTGCGGCCATTGGCGTGGGTGCTGCGCCAGTCGCCAACAACGTGGATGGCCTCGCCCTCGGTGCTGACTTCTTCAACGGTCAAGGTGCCGTTGGCGCCAATGAATTCGCCGTCGCTCCAGCCTTTGATGGCTTCGCGACCGGCGAAGATGCGGCCCCAGTCATCAACGGAGCCCTCTGCGGTGAAGGAATCGAGAAAGGCGGCTTCGTCGTGCCGATTGACGGCTGCAATGAAGTCGTCGATGGGTGCGGGAACAGTGGTGTTTTCGGTCATGCCGTCAAACTAGGCCCCTGTGCTGGGTAGGCCGCAGCAGGAAAGGCGGGATCACAGCGAGGATGAGGGCCGCCAGCGCCCACCCGGCGAGCACATCGCTGAGCCAGTGGTAGCCGAGATAGATGCGGCTGAGGCCGATCGCCAGTGCGACCACCGCGCAGATGGCCGGGGCTGAAATGGCTAGAGCGCGGTTGCCAGCCTCTCGAGCGAACACCACGATGACTCCGGCCAAGAGCCCAAAGAATGTTGCACCGTTGAGAGTGTGGCCAGAGGGGAACGAAAACCCGGTGTTCATGGCGCCGATCAAAGTGTCCGCGGAGGGCCGAGCGCGGCCCACTGCATTTTTGAGGACGACGGTCAGCGTGAGCGAGGTCAACATGCAGATGGTGACGAGAGTCGCCATCTGCCATCGGCGCTGATAGCTGAGCCAACCGACGAGTGCCAGACTCAGCGGGACAAGCGCCAGCGTGCTCCCCAAGAACGTCGTGGCTTCGGCAAGCACTGTGAGCGCTGGGCTCCGCAGCTACCCACCATCGCTTCCCGATGGTGGGAGCGTTGCTGGCAGGTGAGCCGCGCATACCGCATTAAACCGCGATCGGATGAGCCCCCTGCGCTCAGCCGACCACGGTCGCTACGGGATATAGAGCTCGGCAGTTGGGAAGTCGAGCCTCTCGACGATGATGGCTGGCTCGTCCCCTTCGCGATCCCAGCAGTTGTTCACGTCGGTCACGTTCAGATCATCCGGGATCACGGTCTCACCGAAAAGGAGCTGACGAGTATCGATCCGCATGAGGTCCTTGTCGTCGCTGGGGAGTCGGATGGCCCGCTCGTTGCCACGCTCGACAAAGGTTGTCCCCTTGGGAAATAGCGCTGCATAAGTAATGCTGTCCCCGACCAGAACCGCGCAGTCACCGTCGAACTCCAGCACGACATCCATAGGTGGGTCCTCAAGCGCTGGTGCCCCGTACTTTGAGTAGGTAGTCAGCTCCACTGAGGTTTGGGTCTCCCAGCCATCTCCGCCATAGGCCGCACTCACCGCGGTAAACGCAGCAATCGCCGCGATGGCACCAAATGCAACTCCCGCTTTGCGATTCATCAAACGCACCTTCCTCATCGAAGATAAGACTCTCTTGAGCCCTCCGGATCGGATGAGCCCCTGCGGTCACCCGATCCGTGCGCCTATGACGTGAGGCTGCGGGTGCCGGTTCCACTGTGTGACAGCCTGGTCAGTTGACGAGGGGCGAGTCGCAGAAAGTCCCGGTGATCGCACGAAATTACGTGCGGCCACCGGGAAAGACTGCGATCGGGTGAGCTCTGCCCCTGGCCGCTACGGGTTGTCGCCCTCGTGGAGCTTCGCTGCCTGTTGGGCGTGAAATCGTTGCATCATCTGTGGCATCTCGACCCGCATGAAACCAAACAGATCTTGCATTTGGGAGAGGCGTTGGCAGGCCGAGTCAGACTGGCCTACCAGGTTGAGCCCCTCGGTCGCTAGGTCGTGGACCTGGCCCAGGCTCTGCGTCTGATCAGCAAAGGCGGCCTCAAAGGCGTGGTCCTTGAGCCGGTAGTAGGTCTTGCGGTCCTTGGGCAGACCGATCCGCTCGATAAACCCATACCGTATGAGGGCGCGCGCCTGGGTGCTGATGCCGCCGGTGCTCGCCTGCAGAGCAACGACTAGATCCTCGGCCGACTGCTCTCGTGGCGAGCAAATCAAGAGCCACCCGAGCATCCGGCCAGAGAGTCGGGTTAGGCCAGTGCTCTCGAGGACGACACCAGCCTTTTCGACGAAGTCGACCATCTCAGCGGGAATGGGCGTCGTTGGGTCAGAAGACTGCTCAGTGTTTGGCATGGGGCAACTCCTCGTCGATGGGCGGGTTCGGGCCCCTGCTGGTTTGGGCACTCACTTCGCGGGCGTATCGCGCTGAAACTGCGATGACGCTGAGGGCCGGCACCGCCAGCAGGGCGCCAACGATGCCAAAAAGCGTGCCGCCGACGGTCACGGCCCCCAGGACAGCTGCCGGATGCAGCGAGAGCGCATGACCGAGCAGCAGCGGCTGCGTCACGTTCATCTCGAGTTGTTGCACAAGCAGAATCAAGATGAAGACGGCAATGGCGACGCCTGGGCCTTGTGCGATGAGGGCAATCAACACCGCCAGGAAGCCAGTTGCAAATGCCCCGACAATCGGCACGAATGCGGCAAAGAAGATCAACACGGCCAGTGTTAAAGCAAACGGAACGTTGAGCAGCCACAAGCCGACACCGATCAGCACCGCATCAAAGAGGCCGACGGTGGCTTGGGCGCGGATAAACGAGCTCAGCGCGCGCCAGACCCTGGAGGCGAGCTCAGTCGCGTGTGGCCCAGCCAGTGAGCCAGTCCAAGATGTCAGCCAGGGGTGAAGCGCTCGGCGTCTTTGACGATGAAGAACGTCAGCACCAAGGTGAGCACACTGGTGACGGCGAAGGTTCCGAGCCCGGCCACGCCGCTGATCAGCGTGTCCATGATTTGAGAGCTGTTTTGCTCAAGGCGTGCGCTTGTAGTGGCCCAGATGTCGCCGAGCGCGTTCGGCCCCAAACTAAACGGCGCACCTGCGAGCACTGACTCGATCTGTGAAACATAGTCGGGCGACTCATCAAGCATCGCTGATCCTTGCCGCCGAACGTTTGGTGCGAGCAGGGCCACGATGGCCATCAAGACAGCGACGAAACCCACCATCGTTAGCGAGGCTGCCACGGCATTGGGCATCTGCCGTGCCATTGCTTGGCTGATGGGGCGCAACATTGTGGACAGCAAAACGGCGAGCAGCGTTGGCAGCACGATCGACCACAGGCTCCCGACTGCCCAGAGCAGCGCAATCAGGCCAACAAGGAGGATGAGGAGTCGGAGTGTCCAGCGGGCGGCCACGCTAATGGCTAGACCAGTGTTGGCCGCTGGCGTGCTCAAAGGCGTCAGGGTGTTGCCCCGCTCTTGAGCAGCGTCGGTGCGGATCGCCCTGCTGCGTAGGGCGCGGGGTTGGGTCACAGTGCTACTCCTTTCATGCATGAGGTCGGGCTGGGACACGTCGAATCTACTGAGTTATGAGGTCAGCCCCGAAGGTCGCGGCGCGTGAAGATAGGCAGGGTGGCCAGCACGAGAAGAACGCCACCGCCGATCAGGATCAGCACGTGTGCCCACTCGATGCCGTTCGCCAGCGGGATGGCGTTGTTGAAGTAGTACCACGGGCTGGCCTTAGCGCCATCTGCTAACGATTCCGACAGTGGCAAGAAGCTTGCTGCGGCGAAGGACAGTCCGGCAAGTCCCCCGGCGGCACCAACAGTGAGGCGCCGCTTGCCGGTGGTGGCGCCAATAGGGTGGCTACTCCGCCAAAGAAGATGCCAACCGCTGTGATGTGCACGCTGGCGCCAATCATCCCCGATTGGCTCAGGCCCATATCGCCGACGACGCTGCCGATCAGCAGACCCACATAGCTGGCGACGCCGATGATGACGACGAGGATGACCATTGCGGTCGCCTTGGCCAGGATGAAGGTCGTGCGGTTGATCGGGGTGGAAAGCAGCACGCCGAGCGTCTTGGTCTCCTCCTCGCCGGCGATGCCCTGGTGGCGGCGATCACGGCCACGGCGATGGTTCCCATCGGAGCCACGAGGGCCACCATCTCGGCGTTGGCCCAACCCACGGGCGTGCCGAGGCTGACGCCACCAAGCATGGCGGTGAACACTGCGGGAAGTTCGGCTTCGAGCTCAGCGAAGGTGTCTTTTAACGACGGCCAGAGAGCCCCAACAAGGAGGCCCATGCCGAGAAACAGGACGCTAATGATCAACGTCAGGGGCAGTCGTTCCCTCACTGATCGGCTGACGATGGCTTGATAGGGGTGGGCCGAGATCATTGGCCGAGTCGAGTGAGCAGGTGCCGTTGAGGTCGACATCTTCATCCTTTGAGATCGCGAGTGGCGAAGGTGCGATAGGCCACCAGCAGGGCAATGACGGTGAGCGTGCCGAGCACTGCGAGGTGGACGAAGTTGATGCCCTCGACGAGTGGGTTGCCACCGGAGTAGTAGTACCAGGGGCTGATTTGTGCCCAGCTGTCCAGGTTTGCGAGCGGAAGCATCGACTTCACCAGGTAGGAGAGCACAGCGAAACCACCGGCGACGCCCAAGGCGAGGTCAGTTCGCCCGGTGGCAGCGCCGACGGCGAGCGCTACTGCGCCAAAGAACACGGCGAGCGCCAGCAGATGCACGCAGGCGGCCGTGGTGTCGGAAACACCTAACTCGATGTCAACGATCGAAACGGTGACTGCAATCGCGGCCCAAAACACGGCGACGGCAAAACCAGAGTGGCCAACACCGAGAGCGCCTTGGAGGTCAAGACGTGTCTGCGACTGAGTGGCTGAGCGATCAGCATCCCCATCGTCCCGCGCTGCTCTTCGCCAGCGATGGCGGCAGCGCCGCCCGTCACAGCAAAGGCAACCATGGCCAGCGGTGCCATCAATTCAAAAAGTTCATTGACGACATACCCACCTGGGGCGTCTGTCCCGATGAAGGCGTTCAACGCTTCGGGAAACGCGTCCGTCATCGCGTCCAGGAGTCGCCGAGACCGGCTGCAATCGACAGTGCGAATGTCGCCAAGCTGGCCAAAACGGCGCTGATGATCAGGGTTGGCCACAGGCGATCCCTGATGTCATTGGTGAGCACTTCACCGGACATGAGCGGCATCTCCCTCGTCCACTGCCGCTCCGTCGGCTGACTCATCGTCGCGATAGAAGGCGAGGAAGATCTCTTCCAGGTCGGCCTCGCGACTGTGCAGATTAGCGACTTCGCGAGTCATGGCCGCTTTGAGCAGATCGTTGATCCCGCCGTCGAAGGAAACTCGAGCGTGGACCCCGTCGATTTCGACTGAACGGATGCCCGGCACGTTGTCGAACATGCCTTCGGGTGCTGGCTCAACAAACTCGAAATCGAGTCGGCGGATGGCCTTGCGTTTGAGTTCATCGACGCGCGAAACCTCGATCAGCCGGCCATGTCGGATGATGCCAACACGGTCAGCGACGCGCTCCACCTCAGACAACGTGTGCGATGACAAGAAGACGGTGCCACCTGCGTCGCGTGCCTCAGAGAGCAGGGAATGGAACTCCTGCTGGATCAAGGGGTCAAGGCCAGCGTTGGGCTCGTCGAGGATGAGCAGGGGAGGCCGGTGCATAAAGGCTTGAATCAGGCCAATCTTTTGCCGGTTGCCGGTGGAGTATTCGCCCACTTTGCGAGACAGGTCTGCCTTGAGCCGCTCCGCCAGCTCGTCGACATAGGACTTTTCGACGCCGCCGCGCAGGCGTGCGAAGTAGTCAAGCGTCTGCTTGCCGGTCAATTTGGGGTAGAGCGCAAGGTCACCGGGGATGTAGCCAACCATGCGCCGAATCTCGAGGGAGTCTTCGCGGATGTCGCGGCCAAAGATAGAGGCCGAGCCGTCGGAGGCCCGGATTTGGTCGAGCAGCATGCGGATGGTGGTCGACTTGCCAGCCCCGTTTGGGCCAAGGAAGCCAAAATCTCGCCGGTGTTGACCTTGAGATCAAGGTCGTTGACAGCGAACATGGAGCCGTAGCGCTTGGTTAGCCCCTTGGTCTCGATTGCTGTGTCATCCATTGCTCGCGCCCTTCGCCTTCGCACGTAATTTCATTAAGTTCACAATATAGTGAAACTATATCTAAAACAAGACGCTCATCAAGGTGGTTTGTGGCCATGTCGCTAGGCGTTGAGCAACTTCCAGAAGACAACCTTGCTGTCCTCAGGGCCGTAATAGTCGCGGATCGTTGCCTCTTGAACGTACCCGCGGCGGGCGTAGAAGGCACGGGTGCCCACAAAGGCATCCGTGCTTGAGGTCTCGATCAGGAGCACCCTGGCCTCACGTGAGCCGAGGGCGATGAGGCGAGTCTCAACCTCATTGACCAGGAGGCGGCCCAACCCCTGACCTTGATGCCTCGGGTCGACAGCGAGGAAGTAGAGATTCCAACACCGGTCAGAAAACGGCTCCGGCGCAAAGTATGCGGCTGCAACCACCGCATCATCCGTCTCAGCCACGACTACGCTGCCGGACTCGTTGCCGTCCACGACCTGTGCCAACTGCTGCTCGACCTCATGCGATTCCTGATCGGAAAAGAGGCCGGTCTCGACGGCTAACTCCCGCGCTCGCGGCAGATCCTCAGCCCGGGCATCGCGCACAGAGGTCGAGGGAATCATCGAACTTTGCTCGATGGCTGAGAGGCTTTGGCGCCCTGCATCGCGGCAGGAGCCATCCGCTTGATGACGACCCGCGCAACCAAGACAGTCGCGGTCGAAACGACACCACCCCATACCAAATCAGGCAGTGCAACCATTGCGTTGAAGGGTTCGAGAACGGCCCAGCCAGTCAAGGTGTAGGTGCCGTAGGAGACGAAACCGAAGAAGGCAGCGTCACGCACGGCAACGAGAGTGCTCGACTGCAAGGTGCGCATCGTGACGAAGTGGGTGAGGCCCAACAGGTAGATGACATAGAAGGCCATCGCCGGGACGATAAAGAAGTTCTCGCGGACAGCATTGCCCATCTCCGCCCGATAGGTCGGCCCGGCAAAAAGCGTGATCCACAAGGCATCGAGCACCCCGAGGACGACGGCGGAAGTGATGGTGGCGATAGTCCAAGTGCGCATAGCGAGGATCTTATCGAGGCTGTTCAGTGCGCATACGACGAGGGTCGATCTGGGTTGGGGCCCACCTGAGCGAGCCGATCAGTGCCACTATGAGGGATGGACACCAATGGTGATGAGAAGCCCAGTCTTGTCTGGCCGACGCTCAACTATGACGACGCCCCGGCGGCGATCGAATTGCTGCAGGCGATCGGGTTCACGGCTTCAATCGTCGTGCGAAGCGAGCACGATGAGTCGGTGATTGAGCACGCGCAACTGCACTGGCCGAAGGTGGAGCCGTGATGGTGAGTTCGGCAGGCAGAGCAGGCAACCTGTTTGCGCAGCGGCCGACCGGGGTTGGCTCCGTCTATGTGGTGACTGCCGAACCTGACGCGGCGTTCGAGCGGGCCATCGCGGCAGGAGCCGCATCATTCAGCGCCATGGAAGACCAGGGGTATGGCGGGCGGGGCGGCACCGTGATCGATGCAGAGGGCAACTTGTGGAGTTTTGGCGACTATCGGGGCGAATAGCCACACTTGCGGCGTAGTGTTTCGCTATGGGGAATCACCAATCATTTTGGCTGCGCAGGCTCGTGGCGACCGGCATCGACAACTCGCTCATCTTTTTGCCGCTAGGGGCTAGCGCGGCGGTCAACCTCGTTCGTCATCGCGCCGATGGCCGTGCACTGGAAGCGCCTGGGTCAGTCGCTCGAATCGTCGTGCCGCTGGCACTGACCATCCCGTTTGCGCTGGGGCTGGGGTTTGCCGAGAGCTGCGGTGGGACGCCCGGCAAACGCATGATGGGGCTGGAAGTTGTTGGTGAAGATGGCAGCCCGGTCAGTGTGCGCCAGCACCTGGTCCGCGCCTGCCTGAAGACGGCTCTGCCGTGGGAGTTGGGCCACCAGTCGGTGTGGGAGTTCACGGCTGGGCGCTCAGGTCGCGGCGCTTTGTTGTCCGGTGCAGCCCATGTGATCGTCATTGCCCAGGCGATCGCCGCTGCTTCAGGAGCCGGAAGGACCCCGGCTGATCGAATCGCCGGGACCGTCGTTCGGCACCGTCAATCAACCCGCAGCGGGGCCCATGTCTCCTAGTGGAGGAATAGGAGCGATACGGGCCAGATTTCGCTCCTTTCCTCCACTAGGAAGCTCTAGGGCTCCATAAGAAAGACCGGCACCAGCAGGGCCCCAACTCTGAGGCTAGTCATGGTCACTCGCACCGGGCAGCAACTGATGTTGGGCCAACTCGCGATAGAGATCGCTGCTGGTCAACAGCTCGGTGTGGGTGCCGGTAGCAGCCACCCGACCAGCGTCCAAGACGATGATCTGCTCAGAGTTGGCCACCGTCGCTAAACGGTGCGCGACGATCAACACGGTCCGGCCAACCGCAGCGGAGCGGATGGCGTCGTGCATGGCTCGTTCGTTGCGCCCATCGAGGCTGGCCGTGGGCTCATCGAGCAACAACAGGGGAGCATCGCCGATGAGCGCTCGGGCGATCGCCATCCGTTGGCGTTCTCCGCCGGAGAGGCCAACGCCATCATCGCCAACGACAGCGTCCAGCCCATCCGGGTGTTGCTCAATGCGAGCCAGCAGGTTGACCGAGGCAAGCACCTCGCGGCAGCGGTCTGCGTCGACATCGGGTGCGCCCAGCAGCAAGTTGTCCCTGATCGTGCCGGCCAACACGGGAGCGTCCTGCTCGACATACCCGATCTTGGCGCGCAGGTCCGAGCGCAGGATGGAGCGGATTTGGGACCCTTCAACGCTGATGCTCCCCACGCTGGGCTCATAGAAGCGTTCGACGAGGGCCAGCAGGGTCGATTTGCCGGCACCCGATAGCCCGACGATCGCGGTAGTCGCGCCGGTGGGCACGGTGAAAGTGACGTCGTGCAGCACTGGCTCTTGCTCGAATAGCCAAACGAGACCTCGTCGAAGGTCACCATGGCCTGGTCAGAGGCATTGCCCTGCTCGAGTGACGAAATGCTGCCGCCGGTATGCGAGGCGTCGTCTTCGCTGGGCAGGTCCAAGATTTCTTGGATCCGGGCCAGGGCGCCCAATGCGCTGCGCACCGTAATGACGGCGCTAAAAGCACTGCCAAGGGCATCAGCATCATGAACAGAAACAGGATGAAGGTGATCAGGTCTGCGACCGACAACGTCCCGGCCGCTACTCGATAACCGCCGACACCAAGGACTGCCAGGAAAGCGCCTTGGATCGCCAAGCCGCTGACCGGCCAAAGAATGGCGCCGATCCGGGCGATCTGGACCCCGAGGCCAAGCCGACTCCACATCGGCATCGAGTCGTGCTTGCTCCCGGCTGGTGGCACCCGCGGCGCGGATAGTGCGAATGCCCGACAGCGCGCGCTCCACACCAGCCGAAACCCGGCCAACGGCTTCTTGCGATTCCTTCGTCAAAGTCTGGATCCGCGAACTGGCGACCACGACCGCGACCACCGCAATCGCGATGACGGCCAGCGTGATGCCGAGAAGCAGGAGGTCAAGGATAGCCATCGCGATCAGTGCCCCGATAAAAACCAGACCACCACCCAACGCGTCGACTAAACCGCCAGTCAGCGCGGCGCGTACCAACGTGGTGTCGGAGCCCACGCGCGAAACCAGGTCACCGGTTCGCCGCTTGTCGTACTCAGCGATCGGCAACCTCAAAGACTGTGTAGCAATCGTCGGCGCGCATCGAGGACGACGCCCTCAGCGGTGCGTTCCAGCAGATATTGCTGCAATGCGCCCAGCAGGCCAGAGCCGATCACCAAGGCAACCAGCACGATGACTGATCCGGAGATTGCCTCACCGACCCCAACCGCTGTGATGACCCGATTGACCATCACCGGCTGAGCCAGGCTCAAGGCAGCCCCGAAGATCGAGATGACGACGACAATGATGAGCACCCGGCTATGCCCACGAAGATAGGAAAACAACTCTCGTAGGCCAGCCTTTGGCTCGGTGGCCTCGAGGTTGTCGGCTTCCTTGCTATCCATAGGTTCAATCTAGATCGAGAGATCGGCAGCGACTAGGCGTTGTGCCGCATGGCTAGGTCCGATAGACACAGAGAGCGGTATGCCAACCACGCCATCGGATGCTCAGCAACGACGAGTGAGCGCCTGGTTGGAGAAGGCTGCCCGGCGCCGAGACGGTATGCCGCAGCCGCAGGTTTTGGTGCGAGCGCCCGGACACCGGCTATATCTTGCTCGGCCGCATCATCGAGGAAGCCCGCGGCGAGAGCTTCGCTACCGCGCTGAGCAGCAGCATCTTTAGCCCGCTAGGGATGAGTCGCACGAGCACGCCATACGACGCCACCGTCATACCCGATGATTTGAGCACGCTCGATGTGTCTCCGCTCTGGCTCGGCAAACACGAACTCAGCCGGGCACACCGCGTCAGTGTTGACTGGGCAGGTGGCGGAATCGTGACGACCGCCCAAGACTTCGTGGCGTTTCAGGCAGCCCTGCACGATGGCCGTCTTGTCAGAGCTGAGAGCCTCGAGGAGGATGCTGCACGTGCGACACCGGATGCGTCGCGGCATTCACTATGGAGCGGGCAGCATGACCCTGAAGTTTGGCGAATTCTTCCCGCTGCTTCGTTGGCTGCCGCAGCCAGTTGGACACCTTGGCGTCATGGGAACCCACCTCTTCTTTTACCCCAATCAGCAGGCGCATGTCGTGCTGAACTTTCACTCCACTGAGGAGATGTCGCAGAGCTTTCAGGCGCAGATCCGGATCGCTCAACTGTTGGCTCGGCTGGGCTAGTCTGCTGGTCTCAGGGGTTCAGCGGAGGAACGGAATGGTGACGCAGGTGCTTGCCGTGATCGGGTATGCGGCCCTGGCGATCTGGGTCGCAGTGATCGTGCACGAGGTGGGCCACTACTTGGCGGGACTGGCCGCTGGGGTCCCGGCCCGGGCGATGCGGGTGCGGATGGAGGCGCCGCCACACGTGGATTTGGGCGACGGTGAAGTTTGGCTGAGCCCGGACGACGAGGAGTATGTGGAGGTTTTCCGACAGTATGCATCGTCGGCGGGGGCTGCTTGGCTGTTCGTCGCCGGGGATTTGTGTTGGAGACGACGGTGACCCTTGCCGCCGTGTGGCTCGTTGCGGGCGCTGCCGCTGGGGTTGCCATGGTCGTGCTGGTGGTGACCACGGGTTTGTTGGCGGTCTATCTAATCGGCGATTTTGTTGCGTCGCTGCGGGCGGGACGGCCCACAGGTGATCTCAGCGCGCTGTGGGGGATCAGTCGGTTGGCGACGTTGGTGTTGGTCGTGGCGGTGTCGGGATTGCGCGGCGGGGCTTTGCTGGTGCTGATCTGAACCGCATTCGGCTGATGTCTTCGCACAGTAATGCCTTGTATCTGCTGCATTAAGGCATGTCACGGAGGCATTCCACTCCATTGCCGGGGCGTTGGACTCAACTCACCAAGTCTGACGCGATGCGCTCGCAGTCGCACTGGCGACAACCGCCGCAGCGTTCATCAGCCGGTCGCTATTGGGCCCAATGTCGGCCGCTCTGCTGGCCGTCCATCCCCACGCACGGTGGGAACCCGTCGAGATCAAAGATTCCTTCCTCAGCGGTAACTCCTACAAGGGCGGGCACCTCATCGCCCGAACACCACAACAACGAGTAGTCGAAGTTCAGATCCACTCGACGCTGCCCATTAGCGTCAAAGAAGAAATCCACGGAGACTACGAAATCACCCGCGCCTCGTAACATTCGCGGCAAGCACGCCGCGAGGCAACCAAACGGTGCATTGCTGCTTCCGAACGTGTGCCAACCCCCTCAGGGCTGGCGCCATCTATCGCCCTGAGCAGTCAGACAGCACCAAGGCCAGCGGCCACTTCCACGGTGTCCCCATCAGGGAAAAGGCATAGAGTTGAGAGGGAAGAGAGGTACGCGATGACCACGTTCTATACGTTCACCAAGGACAGTGACCCAGCAGGTCCGCCGATCGTGGCCGTCGACCACGAAGACCGCGTCTACTTCTACCTCGGCAACACGAAGCTCTGGCACCACAGCGTGAACCTCGAGATTCAGCTGGATACCAACCATCGCGATTGGACAGCGACCAAAGTGTCCTCGTCGGAGGCGGCGACACTCATCGCCAAAGTTAAAGGGATGGACGGTCGTGGCTTTGGGGGCGACTTCTTACGCGAATACAAAGCGCAACCGCCCGAAGACAAGCGCACAAATGCTGAGGTAGGTCTCCACGCTGCCGCAAACGACCGCCCCTTCTCAGGCGGTGGCCTCCCAGACCTTCTGCGAACCCTTCAGCCAGGAGTAGTTCGCGACGTGGCTCGGTACCAAAGCGCCAGAAGAAACGTCGCCCACAACCTCGCTTACGAAATCAACGAAGGAACCAAGAAATCCCTTCAGGGAATCCCCTGAACGCCACGACAGAAGAATCCGACACCGACGTGGTCGTGAAGGTCCAACGCACGGACGACGCTACCCAGAGCCAAGAACTACAGCCACCGGCGGACACCAAAAACCCCAACCGATAAGCGGACGATCAGCTAACCCTTGAAAACCACGTACATCCGCAAGCTCAGGTCAGTTCGGTGGCGACGGATCTAAAACCTCACCGCAGTACAGGTTGCCGAGCGTGCGAATATCTCGCGGGACACGTTGCGTCGCCTCGAACGCGGTGACACGGGAGTGTCGCTCGAAACTGTGCTGGGGGTGGCGCGCGCGCTGGGCGCTCTTGACCGCGTGGTTGATGCTCTCGACCCCTATCAAACTGACCTCGGGCGAGCCCGAGCTGCGGCTGCCCTGCCGAGGCGAGTGCGGCATTGAAGCAGTTGGTCGTTCATGCTGAAGTCAGAGGTCGAGCGGTCCGTTCGGGAGTCGCATACTTCACCTCTGGCCGTGCTGGCGTGAGCACAACCTTCGTGTATGACTCATCTTTTCTCGTCGATCCTGATGGGTATGACCTGGACCCGGGGCTAGTACGTCAATCCGGGCAGCAATACGTCGAGGGGTTGCCTGGAGCGTTCTCCGACAGCGCACCCGACCGGTGGGGGCGTAATTTGATCGACAAGCGGCGTCGCAGTTTGCAACTTCAAAGCGATCGACGGTTGCCGACAATAACGGACGTCGACTACTTGACCGCGGTCAATGACGCGACTCGGCAAGGAAACCTGCGCTTTAGTGACGGCGAGGGCCTTTCCTCAGCCCCAGCGCAGAAGTTCCCAAGCTTGTGTCCCTCCCGCGACTGCTGGCATCAGCCGACACAGTCAGTCGCAGTGGCGCTATCACCGACTTTTCCGCCATCAAGGATCTACTCGATGCAGGATCGGGGTCGCTGGGTGGCGCGGGGCCAAAGGCGTCGGTGCGCGCAGACGATGGGGGCCTGCTGGTCGCGAAGTTCCCGCATGCCGATGACCAGTGGGACGCCATGGCGTGGGAGAAAACAATGCTCGACATGGCCCGTGCGTGCGGGCTGAGCGTGCCGAACAATCGCCTGGCCAGCGTTGGGGCCCGCAAAGTCTTGCTTCTTGAGCGCTTCGACCGTGCTGCTGGCGGCGCTCGCGTGGGCTATGTCAGCGCAATGACGCTACTGGAGCGCGTGATGGAGACGAGCGCGACTACGCGGACATCGCTGAGACGCTTCCTGAGACTGGTGCTGCGGTTAGGGAAGACCTAGCGGAGTTGTTCGCTCGGGTGGTTTTCAATGTGGCTGTTCACAACACTGATGACCATCTACGCAACCATGGCTTCATTCGCCAAAGCGGAGGGTGGAAGCTCAGTCCTATGTTTGATGTGAACCCCAACCCCGATCTGAGCAGGCAACGGGTGACCGGCATTCTTGGCATGGCCAGCGCAGAGGCGGAGGTCTCTGCCCTGCAGGACTTTGCTTCGATGTGTCGACTGTCTAAAGGTCAAGCGAACGAGATTATCTCCAGGGTTGTTTGCGCCGTCGGGGAGTGGCGGACTGCGGCGTCGTCAAACGGCATTCCGGCCAGTGAGCTTTCTCTTTTCGAATTTGTCATCGGCAGACAGTTAGCTGCCCTTGCGGCACTGACCAACTGACGAACTGCCCTGTGGTCGCGAAGAAGTGGCCTACCAGCGCATACCCCGGGCATGATGGGCGCATGCAATCTTCTCGCTGGCTTGCGCCTTCGCTTTGGCTGACGTGGCTGGTGGTCTCAGTGACTTTGTTCATGCGGGTTCGGCCAACGGAAGTCGGCTCGGACTTGTCCTACCAAGAGATTGAAGCGATCGGCGGGCGGCCTTGGTCCGAGATTCTGACCGCCATGGGTCTCTCGTTGGTCGCCGCCTGGGCCACGGTTCTGGTCATGTGGCTCTTGGCCAGGGGCGCCGGGCTGCCGTTGGGCAAGCCGTCCTCGTTGCCCAACGGCGCGACGCCGAGTCTGCCGGAAGGTCAGCCGTGGGAGTTCGTGGCTGCGCGCCAAGGGGCAGCCGACGTTCGCGTGCACTTGACCTATCTGGCGTCGCTGGCAGCAGATCACAAGATCCTGGTGGAGCCGAATGGTCAGGGCCACTTTTACGTCCGCAAGGGAGAGGCCTTCGACGCTTCAAGTGAAAAGGAGCGGGAGCAGATCGACGCGGCACTAGCGCAAACCGAGGTCTTGCTGACCGGGGGACTGGCACGAACTTTAGCGAGTTGGCTCACCAGCAGTTGCTCTGGCCGGTCTGGCGCGAGGATGCCAAGAAGCGGCTACTTAAACGTGGCATTGGCGTCCCCCGCGCTGACTTATTGCTGACATTTGAACCATCGCAAAACAAGGGATGGCGGGCAATGTGGCTGCTCCTTTGGGCCGTGATGGTTTCAAGCGTGGTAGGGATGATGACGGTTCCGCTATATGACGGCAGCACCGTCCTCTACCTGGTGGGGATGCCCGTGCTCTTCGCGTTGGTGGCCGTGTACAGCTTTAGGTGGCTGCTGATCCGGCCGACCGAATATGGCCGGCAGTTGCTGATCGATGGCGAAGAGATGCGCGGCTGGCTGCCGACCTATCAGGATGAAATTGAAGCCGAGTGGCGCGCGGGCCGAGTGCACCCGCTCACCGGATGGGCTTTTGCCCTTGGGGTTGGCGATCTCTGGCAAGCCGAACTCCACAAGGATCTGCAGTTCTCGGGCTATTTCGCCAAGCAGCAGAAGATCGCGAAGGAGAGGAACGCATCCCCTGAGATACAGGCACAGATCGAGGAGATGCGTCAGCGCTTCCCGGATGCTTCGCTGGGAGTGCCGTTGGGGACGGTCAAGCAGTTGCAGGACTGAACCTCTAGGTCGGAGCAACCGGTCGATCGACGCGATGACGGCGGTACGGCGCACAAGCCGTGGGCCACACCCTCAAGTCGGTGCCGGGTGGTGTGGAATCGGCTGACTCAGCGCCTCACAATTCGGAGAGTGTGTAAATGCCCAGGATGTTGCCGCTCGGGTCGCGGAAGTGAAACCTACTCCCGCCCGGAAACTCGAATGGCTCGGTGACGATGGTTGCTTCTTTTCTGTCAAAGTCCTGTAGGCGGCGCCGAGATCTGCGGTTTGTAGGAGCAGCAGTGGGCCTGTTGAGCTTTCTGCTCCATATGGCGGAGCAGCGGCAACGGACGCGTCGGTGCTAAACCCAATCTCCATTCCCGGCAACTGGGCGGCGGCATACGTGGGTCCGTAGTCAATGAAGGACCAGCCGAACGCGTCCTCATAAAACTGCTTGGCGACGTCCAAGTCTGTGGCCGGCAACTCGATGTTGTTCAGGGTGATCTTTGGCATGCCTAGCTCCTCGTCTCGTTGTTGCCGACCGTATCGCTGAGCACTGACAGTGGGGCACTCGGCGCAGCCGATCGTTGACTGCGGTATCGGTGAGGCGCACGATGTTGGAGCGAGGTGCCGGGGTAATTGGACACTTGTGCCACTTCTTAAGGAGAGCGAATGTCCACTGGGTTTGTCACCTCGGACGATGGCACTGAGATTGCCTGGAGTAGGCAGGGCGACGGCCCGGCGCTGGTCATGATCGAGTGCGTCGGGGCGTCCCGGGCGACATCGCCGCAGCCGACTTTGCCAGCGGCTTTGGCCGCGCGGTTCAGCGTGTGGAGATATGACCGGCGGGGCAAAGGTGACAGCGGAAACAATCAGCCGTATGCGGTGGAGCGGGAGTTTGAAGACCTTGCCGCCGTCATCGGCTTGGTTGGCGGTGGCCCCGTGGATATCTATGGCTTCTCTTCGGGAGCGACCCTTGCGCTGTTAGCGGCCGAGGCCGGGCTGCCGATCCGGCGGCTCGCGTTGCTTGAGCCGCCGCTGAATCTTGAGTCTGACCACGAGCATGCGCTGGCCAGAGAGGCGCAGCGTCGGGTCGATGCTGATGTTGAAGCCGCCACCGGTGGTTCAACGTCGAGATCGTCGGCATACCGGAGGAGGTTTTGAGCCAAATGGGGCCGCTCACCGGTGAGAGTTTGAGGAATGCTCGCACGATCGTTCATGAGTTGACGTTCCTCGCGGGAACCCCTGCCTCGCGCTTCGAGGTGGTTGAGGCCCCCGCCTTGGTGATGGCCAGTGATCACACGGCCCCACCGCTTTTGGATTGGGCGGCTCAACTGGCCGACTCCATGCCCCAAGGCGTCAGCCAGACGCTCCCTGGCGAATGGCATGGGGTGGATGATGCCACGCTCACAGCAGCGATGAGTGATTTCCTGCTGGACTAATGCAACTCAGTCGTTGGTGGGCTCAGCCACCCGTGCGTCAAGCATTCCGTCGCAAGTCGGCCACCAAGGGGACACCGGCGGGTGTGTTTGGAGTCCAACCGGATCCCGTGCCGGATCAGCTCGGACCGGGCATCGCATAACGCGTAGGCATAACAGCTTCGTGACTCACCCGCAAGCATGCCCCTGTGGGGGCCTAAGCGTGGTTTCAACCCTCCTTCGCTTCAGCACCCAACCGGCCAGCGATAGCACGAGGGGACCGGCCAAACTTCAGATCGGGCAGCAGACGAGCCTGCAGGACCGGGTCTGCAGAAATTTTGCCTACCTGAGGACGTGCCCGCCGCCGCTCAGCCTCACAATCGGCGCGCATGGACTGATACCCCGCATGCTTATAGCTATTCCGGCGAATCTCACGACTGATCACCGAGGGGCACCTAACCAGATTCATCGCGATCGCCCTGACCTTCCACCCAGCCTTGCACCCCGTCGATATTTCCATCCGCAAACGTCAACGCCCGCCGCGCACCCATCCAGACCCTCCACGCCAGACCCCCACCGACCAGGAGTGTTGCTACAAGGGTATGACGCTGCCGGTACAGTTCTGAGGAAACGATCGCGACATCAAGATCGCTCCTTCAGGGAACATAGTCCAACGCTTACCAGGGGCAGTAGAGAATCCTGGCTGGCAGAGCCAACGACGAAGATTTGGCTTGGATATATCTGGAAATTCGTCGCGACGCGCATTCTTAGCGCTTCGAAAGATTCTTCACTCAGATGCGCACAACTGCCGCCTGTGATGAACCGTTCAACGATATCGCGCGGAGTCTGCTATCAAGGCGTGCTCTGAAGTCGACCATGCAGTCGCTAGCGTGCACCGACATCACGTCGCTGCTCCTGAGCTTGACGTGTGCTATCCGGCCAAAAAGCGCGTGTCCACCTCAAGATGCTAAAACGACACGAAGTTCCAGAATGCCAAGCAGTTCACTTACGCCTCAGACTACCGATGATCACCCCTGATGCGAGCGTCGAGCCGTGCCCACGGCTAGATATAGAGTCGCCGAAACGCCGCTCTCGTACGACTACTAACTCCGCTCTTCGCTGCGATGGTGCCATTCAGCCGCCTCTATCCGCCATTTTGAGCGACCCTGCCCGCAGCCAGTCCAACAAACGGCGGCATTTGCGCCCCTGCGACGTTTAGGAGTAGCTGCAACACGTTCTGTCCTTCGCGTATCTCAGAACTCCCATTCCCAGCCGGCGGCGTTGCCGAACGATGTCGGCGTGTAGACCAGGACACCCGATTGCAGCGACGTGTCGATCACGACCTTGCCGGTGGCTTTCTGGCCCGGGCCGATTTCGGAAGGAAGCTCGTCAGCGGGGTCCAGGCAGGTCCAGGAGTTTCCGTCGATGTCGTTCTGGAGAACCCCGTCGTCAGAAAAAGCCGTCAGGTAGAACGAGTTCATCGCGAAGGAGCCGTAGAACGGTTCTATGTCCTCGGCCAGGGCTGGGAACGTCTCAACCTCGAAAGTGAACGCCACGAACTGGCCGTTGGCGGGAGCATCAGAGAAGCCGGACGTGCAGTCGACGCCTTTCTCCACCTCCAGCAGCTTGAAGTTCACGATGGACTCGTCGGTGTCAACGTCGTAAATGCCTGCTACCTGGCCGACCTCCTTGATCAGGTTGCCGCGGGCGGAAGTCTCTGAGTCGCCGAAATCATCTTCAGACTCCGCGGCTTCCTCGGTGGTCGGCTCGGGCTCCTCGGTACTTTCTGCTGCCGGCTCGGGAGCCACGGTTGTCGAAGCGGCTTCCTCTGGGGCTGGTGCCTCGATTGTCACCGTCTCCGTAGCGGCGGTCACTTCAGGGGCATCTTCGCTGCAGGCCGACAACACCAAGGCTGTCGCTGCGAGCGCAGTCATCGATTTCTTCAAGGTGGTTCCCCTGTTGGTGGAGTGGGTAATGCCTGTGGAGTAACGATATCCTGAAGCAGTTGGCAATCCGAGATGAACTCATAGAAACCTCGTCGGATGTCCGCTCAGGCCACAAGGCCTTGACCATAAATAAGGTCGAAGTGTGGGAGGACGATGCAACTCGGCCACATGGATGTACAAAGCTGGTCTCCCCTTGCACTAAAACGAGCGCATCGGCATGGGGGGTCCTCGCGCTACGGGGGCGCAAAGTAGTTGGCGCAAAGTCGTGTGGATTAAGGACCTCTCGCCGCGGGTTGTGATCGCGCCCTAGGTGAATTCGCGGACCAAGCGATTCTCCAGCCAGCACGCGGTTGCTGAGGTCGAAGGCCGCAGGTCCTTCCACAGGGTGGATGCTGTTGTAGTCTCTTCGTCTTTGAGGGTTGGGTGAGGGGCCGCGCTGATGCGTTGGCGGGTCGAGGTCGAGGTCGAGGGTCAGAGACTCGTATCTCTCCTGATCGCCAAGGGCCTCGATGTGTCTGAGCCTACTTCTCGTTGTCGTGCCCGGAGCATCGGAGGCACGTACTGCAGCTACTGCGACCTTTTCGTCGGCCTAGACGGTTTACCCGTGACTGCGGTTCGACGTGAGCCGGAGTTGCTCACCGTGACCATCGAGTCCGCGCCGGTCCCGGCCGGTTGCCCGGCCTGCGGGGTAGCGGCGCAGGTACACAGCAGGCGGGTGGTCAGGTTGGTCGATGCCCCGTGCTTCGACACCCCACAAGAGAACCTGACCGACAAGCAGCGCGCCCGCATCGCCCCGGCGTTCGCCGCCGGCGAAGCCCACGGCGAGGTCGATTTGGCCTGGCAAGGCGCCCAAGAACTGCGCTCGGCCTACAGACACCCCGACAAGGAAACCGGCCGCACCATCGCCGAGCGGATCATCAACTCGTTTCCCACCTGCCCGGTCCCCGAAATTGCACGTCTGGGCCGGACCCTGCGTGCCTGGAAAGAAGCGTTCCTGGCCTACTTCGACACCACCGCGACCAACGGCGGCACTGAGGCCATCAACGTCCTCATCGAGCTCCACCGCCGCATCGACAGAGGCCTCACCAACTTCGAGAACTACCGCCTACGCATGCTTCTCATCGGCGGAGGACTCAACCTATGACCCACCCTCAAAGACTAAAAGCCGGCAATGGCTGCCATGCAGTTGGGGCCGCAGCTAGGAGGTCGGCAAGAGGCTCAGCTCGATGCCCCGGCAAGGCGGTGTCGACGTCAGGTTGCGTGGCGCAGGGCCAGCTGAACCGCCATCGTGTCATCTTGGCGACCCGGAGTTCTCAATAGCTCCGAAATTCGGCAAATACCCCGGGAACAAACCCACCCAGCCAAGAGTTGAGCATAGTGAACTCAACTTACGTGACTGCGGGTTTGACAAACTTCAGCCGCATGAGCAAAGTTGAGTGCAGTTACATCAACCCGCACCAGCGGCTAGGGCAACCGGCGACGGACCCGGCCACATGACATACAGGAGTGATTGATTCATGGGACGTGCAGTAGGTATCGACCTCGGCACCACCAACTCCGCTGTCGCCGTTCTCGACGGTGGCGAGCCGGAGATCATTGCCAACGCTGAGGGTGGCCGCACGACCCCTCCGTTGTCTCTTTCGCAAAGAACGGTGAGGTTCTGGTTGGCGAGATCGCCAAGCGCCAGGCCGTCACCAACGTTGACCGCACCATCCGCTCGGTCAAGCGCCACATGGGCACCGACTGGTCCACTGAGATCGACGGCAAGCCCTACACCGCACAGGAGATCAGCGCTCGCACGCTGATGAAGCTGAAGCGCGACGCCGAGGCATACCTGGGCGAAGACGTGACTGACGCAGTCATCACGGTCCCCGCATACTTCGACGACGCCGAGCGTCAGGCCACCAAGGACGCCGGCGAGATCGCTGGCCTCAAGGTCCTGCGTATCGTCAACGAGCCGACCGCCGCTGCACTGGCCTACGGCTTGGACAAGGGCAAGGAAGACGAGCAGATTTTGGTCTTCGACCTCGGTGGCGGAACGTTCGACGTTTCCCTCCTCGAGGTTGGTAAGGACGCCGATGACGGCTTCGCCACCATCCAGGTCCGCGCCACCCACGGTGACAACAAGCTCGGTGGTGACGACTGGGACGAGCGCATCATGAAGCACCTGCTCACCACGGTCAAGAACTCCACTGGCACCGACTTGTCGAATGACAAGATCGCGATGCAGCGTCTGCGTGACGCCGCAGAGCAGGCCAAGAAGGAGCTGTCGTCCTCGACCAGCACCAACATCTCCATGCAGTACCTCTCGATGAGCGACAACGGCCCGATCCACTTGGACGAGACGCTGACCCGCGCACAGTTCGAGAAGATGACCTCCGACTTGCTGGAGCGCACCAAGGCTCCCTTGACCAGGTCATTAAGGACGCCGGCATCAAGGTTGGCGAGATCGACCACATCGTGTTGGTCGGTGGCTCCACCCGTATGCCCGCCGTCGCGGAGATCGTCAAGAAGATGACCGGCAAGGACGCCAACAAGGGCGTTAACCCTGACGAGGTTGTCGCCGTTGGCGCAGCCCTGCAGGCCGGTGTCCTCAAGGGCGACCGCAAGGACGTGCTGCTGATCGACGTGACCCCCTCGGTCTCGGTATCGAGACCCAGGGCGGCATCATGACCAAGCTGATCGAGCGCAACACCGCCATCCCGACCAAGCGCTCTGAGGTCTTCACGACTGCTGCTGACAACCAGCCCAGTGTGAGCATCCAGGTCTTCCAGGGTGAGCGCGAGATTGCCACGGCCAACAAGCCGCTCGGCAACTTCGAGCTGACCGGCATCAGCCCGGCCCCGCGTGGCGGCCCCCAGATCGAGGTCACCTTCGACATCGACGCCAACGGCATCGTGCACGTATCCGCCAAGGACCGTGGCACCGGCAAGGAGCAGTCCATGACGATCTCCGGTGGCTCCGCGCTGCCGAAGGACGAGATCGAGCGCATGGTTGCCGACGCCGAGGCACACGCCGAAGAGGACAAGAAGCGTCGCGAAGAGACCGAGGCACGCAACACCGCCGAGCAGTTGGTCTACTCGACCGAGAAGTTCCTCGAGGAGAACGGCGAGCAGTTGCCCGCCGAGGCCAAGGACCCGGTCGAGACCGCGCTGAACGACCTCAAGGACGCACTCAAGCCCGAGTCCGAGGCTTCGGTTGAGGACATCAACGCCAAGGTTGAGACCCTCAACAACGAGAGCATGAAGATGGGCGCCGCGATGACCGAGGCCGCTCAGGCTCAGGCTGGCGACGCACAGGCTGAGGCAGGCACCGAAGACACGTCCGCCACTGACGAGAACGTTGTTGACGCTGAGGTTGTCGACGACGAAGACACCAAGTGAGCGACGTGAGCCAGGGCAACGGTGGGGCCGACGACCTCGACCCCACCGCGCCCGACGCGCAGTCCGCTGAAGAGCAGGAAGTTGTCGACGCTGAAGTAGTCGACAACGAGGTTGACCCCGACGGGCCGCCCGCAGATGGCAACGACACCTCATACGAGGACGAGTTGTTGGGCGACACCGACGCGGCGTTGGCTGCCTCCCGGCTCGAAGACCTGCGTGGGCTCCAAGCCGAGTACATGAACTACAAGCGGCGCGTTGACCGCGACCGTGCCCGTGACCGCCAGTTGGCCACGAGCGCAGTCGTTGAGTCGATGATCCCCGTGCTGGATGACATCTATTCAGCACGTCAGCACGGCGATCTGACTGAGGGTCCGTTTGCGGCCATCGCAGACAAGCTCGAGGCAACGTTGGGCAAGTTTGGTGTTGAGCGCTTCGGCGAGCAGGGCGAGACTTTCGACCCGGCACTGCACGAAGCTTTGATGCACCTCCCCGAGGCCGACCTGCCTGAAGGCACGACCGAGACGACCATCGTCCAGGTCATGCAGCCAGGCTTCAAGGTTGGTGAGCGGATCGTCCGCGCGGCACGCGTGGCGGTTGCTGACCCATCCTGATCAACCGCAGCAGTATGCGACGCGAGGGGTTCCACACGCTGGGACCCCTCGTGTCGTCACACCAGGGCAGGCGCGCAAGCCAGCCCACCGACATACTTCAGGCAAAGGAGGTGACCCGCACAGATGGCGAGTCAAGACTGGTTCGATAAAGACTTCTACGCGATCCTCGGGGTCGCCCAGGACGCCGATCAGGCGACCATCAAAAGACCTATCGCAAGCTAGCGCGTGAGTTCCACCCGGATAATCACCCTGGCGATGCGGCCGCTGAAGACCGCTTCAAAGAGATCGGCGAGGCGTATGCGGTGCTCTCCGATCCCGAAGAGCGTCAGCAATACGACGGCATCCGATCCATGTCGCGCGGTGGCGCTCGTTTCACCTCTGGTGGCGGCGGGGCTGCCGGTGGCGGCTTCGATGACGTCTTCTCGCAGATGTTTGGCAACGCTGGCGGCGGACAGGCCCGTGGTGGCGGCCAGCAGTTCAGTGGCGCCGAGGGCATCAACCTCGAAGACCTGCTCGGCGGATTCGCCGGAGGCGGCGGACGAGGCCAGGCCGGTTTTGGCGGGCCAGGCTTTGGTGGCGGGGCAGGATTCCGCGGACCGCAGCCAGGTCGCGACGTTGAAGCGCGCGCCAGCCTGTCGTTCCGCTCGGCCGTTTTGGGCGACACCGTCACGGTGACTGGCCCCAACTCCGAGCGCATCACCGCCAAGATCCCAGCCGGGGTCAAAGACGGACAGAAAATTCGACTGCGCGGCAAAGGCTCACCTGGCGAAGGTGGCGGCCCGCGTGGCGACATGCTGCTCGCGATCAAGGTGACGTCGCACCCGGTGTTTAGCCGCGACGGCAACAACCTGCTGGTTGACCTGCCGGTCACGTTTGCCGAGGCCGCGCTGGGCGCAACCGTCAGCGTGCCAACGTTGGATGGTGCCAAGGTGAAGGTCAAGGTCGCGCCGGGCACGCCCTCGGGGCGCTCGCTTCGGCTAAGGGCCGAGGGGTAGCCACGTCGAAGGGCACGGGCGACCTGCTGGCCAAGGTCTCGGTGGTGGTGCCACAACGGCTCACCGATGAGACCCAGGCGGCAGTCGAAGTCCTGCAGGCTGCGGACGAGGGTTTTGACCCGCGGGCCGAGGTTTTCAGCCGCGCGAGCGAATAGCTTGATTCGGGCCGGTTAGCGCAGAAGGTTGCGCTGACCGGCCCGTTCCCGATGAGATAGACCACCGAGCGACACCAAGGAGGTGACGGCATGCGCAACCACGGCGAAATCGACGAAGACGCGCCCGTCTATGTCATCTCCATCGCTGCAGACCTCGCCGGTATGCATGCGCAAACGTTGCGTCAGTACGACAAGTTGGGCCTGGTCACGCCAAAGCGGACCCGGGGCGGGGGTCGGCGGTATTCGTTCCAGGACGTGAACCGACTGCGCGAAGTTCAGCGACTCTCGCAAGAAGGCGTCAGCCTGGCGGGGATCCAGCGGATTCTTGAATTGGAAAATCAGGTGGCAGCGCTGCAGGCGCGGGTGTCTGAGTTGAGCCTGGCGAACGAGACCATGAGTCACGCGCTGGGCTTGGGGGAGCGGGTCTTCGCTGCTGGGATTAGCGGCGAGATTGAGGCGATGCGGCAGGGCAAGCGGCCCACGCGCCGGTCGACCTCGACCGCGTTAACGCTCTGGCGGCCCCACCGCTAACTGACGCACATGTATGAGTGGGGCTATTCAGCGCGCCAGCGGGGGTAGTTGGCATTCAGCTTGTCCTCAACGGCCTGAGACACTGACGTTGTGCCGCCGAGCACCGTGACGTTCTGTGGAGATAGCGTGTCCAACTCCGTCTCAATCACACCGGACAACTCGGGTTGTGGGGTGATCAGCATTGAGCGCCCTGCGATCCAGCCTTCACCGAGCCCGCCAGCGCATCGGGCCAACGTGAACCAGACGACACATAGGCGTGCGAAACCTGTGGATCAAAGCTGCGGGCCACCAGCGCCGCCGTGCCATAGCGGTTTGAGCCAGCGAAGCGATCGTCGGCTCCTACCGTGGTTTCGACCGTCGAGGAAACGCTGTTTGGCCCACCTAAAACAACGATGCGCTCAGGCTGCAGAGCGGCCAACGCATCAAGTGTTGCCTGCGGGACGCTGTCCTTCTCGGTGAGCAGCACCACTCCGTCATCGCGCGCGGCTGCGGCAGAGCCAGTGAGCGCGTCGGCAAAGGCGGCATCCCCACCATTTGCGATGTAGGCAACCGGTATGCCCGGGTCGCTCAGCAGCGCAATCTCGGCAGCGGTGTCGTAACGGTCGTTTCCAGCAACCCGCTCCACCGCATACCCCTGAGCGGTCAATTGGTTGAGGACTGTGTTTGAGACCGATGCCTGACCGCCCAAGACAACGACGTTGGACGGGTTGAGGGAGGTTAGTGCGGCGGCCGTTGCGCTGGGGATTTCACCAGGTTTTGTGAGCAAGATCGGTGCTGGCTCGCCATTGCTGGTGATGGTGGCCGGAACCAGGCCATTTGCGGCTTGGGCGCTGCCAGCCAAGGCGTCGGCGTAGGTCAGCCCCGATGCCAGGTAGACCGTCTCGACAGGCCCCGGGAACTCATCGGCAACCAGAGCAGCGGTCTCGAATCGGTTGTTTCCACCCCAACGTTCTACCTCCGGCTTAGCCTGCATGCCTCGAGCCACCACAGGTATGCGCACGTCGGCTGCGCTTGGGCTGGTCCAGGTGATAAAACCCGACTGCCATGCTGTGGGTGAGGCCGACATGTTAGCCAACCGAATTTCTATTTGCTGGGTTGCCCCTGGCGCGATCTCAAATGACTGCGGCGAGAAGCCAACGGCCAACGACGAGGGCCCAGAGTATGCAGCGGTGTAGGTCTGCGTGGTCGACCCGACGTTCGTCACCGTGCGAGTCACAGTGCGGATATCCGAGGAGGGCAACTTGCCGACCTGGATAGAAGCGGTATTGAGTTGGTACCCAGTCGTCAGCGATGACTCAAAGTCATCCCAGTCAGCGGGGCCAGCGTCGAAGATCAGTCCAGGCTCAAGGAAAGAGCGCGGTTGCACGTAGCCACTGCCGCCAGCAAACGGCGCGTTCGTGCTCTGGTAGGACCTGGCCGTCGTTTGCATCGCCGACCGGACAGCCATCGGTGACCAGGTGGGGTGGAACTGCATGATCAAGGCGCCTAGCCCGGCCACGTGCGGTGAAGCCATCGAGGTGCCTGATTTTTCATCATCTCCGCCGGGGACCGCAGCCCGCACGAAGGCCCCTGGCGCGCCCAGGTCTGGTTTCAACAGGTTCTGCCTTTCCGCCAATTCGTCGACGGGGCCACGCGATGAGGTGTTCGTGATGTTGCCGAGAGCGCCAGAAGGGCGGTGAGTGGCTGAAGCGACCGTCGCCACCCATGGCATCCCATTGCTGACAGACCGATTGCGCGGATTGCCAGCGGGGCCGTAGTTGCCGCCAGCCGTGGCAATAAAGATGCCTTGGGCCGCGGCGACCTTCATCGCCTCGTCATAAGGGGTGTTGTTGTAGCCGTCATCGCCAGGCACACCGAGGGACATGTTGATGACGTCGACGCCATCGGCAACCGCAGCATCTACAGCAGCCAGGATGTCGTCTTCGGCGCACGCTTCGTATTGTCCGAGGGTGCCGACGACCTGCCAACACACCTTGTAGGGCACGACCGAGGACGCGGGTGCCATGCCGCTGATCGTTTCGTTGGTGCTGGCCAAGCGCGAGCGACCCGCGGCGATGCTGGCGACGTGCGTGCCGTGGCTCCCGGTGTCCAGGGGCTGAGTGATTCGCCAGCGGCCAGTGGCCCCTCAGAGAGGGCGCCTGCCGCGAAATAACCGGCCCCGGGGATCTTGTTAGTGCAGGCGCTGGCTGGCCATCCGGTGGGGTCGGCCGAGTCGCAAATGCCGCTAAAGCCCGTAGGTGCCGAGATGCCGGTGGCGTCAAAGGAGGCGTTGTCCCAGGCCAGGCCGGTGTCGATCACGCCGATCACCTGGTCAGCGCCGGCTGCGTTGATGCCCCGAGTTGGTCCCACACTCCGCCGGGCTCGTCAAGCCCGAGGAAGCTCGGGGAGTCGTTGGTGTCGGTGCCCGGGTCTGCGTCGACGTCCTGTTGCGGGACGAACGTGCGAACTGGTGTCACGGAGACAACTCTCGGATCGGTGCCTAGCTCCAGCACGTCGGCCGTCGACAACTCCGCCGAAAAGCCGTTGAGGGCCGTGTCATAGCGGTGCACCGGCTCCGCGTCGACGGTGTTGAGCACGGCATCTTGCTGCTGCGTGATGGCATCGCTCGTGACCGGCGCTTGTGCGGCTGGGGCTAATCCCGCTTCGGCCGCGCCGAGCGACGGCTGAGCCAACGTCACGACATACCGGTCCGAAGTGGGTGCTTCCTGGGCCACTGATGCGCCACCGCTGACGCTGGCCGCGACGAGTGCGCCGCTGAGCGCGGCGATCATGGGCCACCGTGGCCAAATGCGTGAATTCACTCTTTCAGTTCTACCTCAGACCGGTGACACAAGCGAGAGCGTGACAAGCGGGCGGGTAGGCGAATCAGCGGCGCACACCGCCAGTGCGATTCGCACTTGTGCGCTCGATTCGCACGTCCAAACATGCGAATCGAGCGAATTTATGCGATCGGCGACTCGGCAAAGGCCCAGGTCAGGTCCATCTGGGTGCCCAACAGATCCAACTGCTGGAGGTATGCGTTGCGTTGCGTCCCGCTAAGATAATTGAGCACCCAGGAGTTCAGGACGACTGGATGCCCTCGCGCGCTGCCTCCCGAGCGTGCGCAGCAACATCGTCAATGGCATCTCCGGCAAACACCGGAGGTGGGTGCTCACGGGAAATCTCCAACGCCGCCGCCAAGCGGGTGAAGCGCTCGGGCTTTTCTGGCCATACGCACGCCTGCAGCCACCTCGCCTGAGCCGGATCGCGGACATTAACAGGAGACTGATCAAGACCGCGTCGACCGCTGATGATCGGAATCGCCGCAGGCACTGGTGTCTCAGCGTTGGTCTTGCACGGCAAAATTGCGCTGGAAATGCCATCGGCCGGATCGAGTCCGCCGCCTGGTTGGTAGCGATACGAATAGCGGTCCAGATTGAGGTTCAGCCCGGCGCTGGTGCCGACATCAAGCAGGCTAAGCGGCCCAACTTCGTCAGCGACGATCTTGAGCACCGGCAAAAGCACGGCGCAGCGGCCGATTTCGTTTGTTTGTGTGGTCTGCGTGGCAATCGTGTGGCGGATGCTCGTTGATCGCTCCAGGCAAAACTCACGAAACGTCGGCCACGGGTCATCATCGCGAGGCTCGGCGGTCACCGATCGATACCAGGCGGCAATCGGGACCGTCAGGTCGAGCAGGATCTCGTGGTGCACAGCCGCGAACAGCAAGGCACAGACCCGCAGATCGGGGTGTCGTTGGCCAGCAACAAGCCAGCGATCTCGCGGTCTTGCGCTGCAGATCGGGCCAGCCGCGCATACAAAGGTGCTGTTCTGACCATGTCTTCGCCAAAGTTAGCGAACATTTGCTGCAAGCCGTGCAGGTCGCTGGTCATACTGCAGCCTGACAGATACCAGTGGGCCTCAGGGCAGCAGGTGCGACTGACCAGCCAACTCGCGAACCAGTGGCACAACCTCGGCAATCGAGGGCTTGATCCAGGTCGAGCGATAGGGGAAGCGGTCGACCTCGCTCTCTTTGGTGGAGCCAGACAACACCAGCACGGTGCGCAGGCCAGCCTCCATGCCCGAGCGAATGTCGGTGTCCATCCGGTCGCCGATCATGATTGTGCTCTCGGAATGAGCGTCGATCCGGTTGAGCGCACTGCGCATCATCAACGCGTTGGGCTTGCCCACGAAATATGGCTCAACCCCAGAGGCACGAGTGATGAGTGCCGCCACCGCACCAGTCGCCGGCAGTGAGCCTTCGCTGGAGGGGCCGGTCGGGTCAGGGTTGGTCGCGATCAGTCGCGCGCCAGCCTCAACGAGGCGAATAGCGCGGGTGATGGCTTCAAACGAATAGGTCCGTGTCTCGCCGAGCACGACATAGTCGGGGTTGCGATCGGTGAGCACATAGCCGACATCGTGCAGAGCCGTCGTCAGTCCGGCCTCGCCGATGACATAGGCGGAGCCGTTCGGCTTTGCGTCGACAGGAAATCCGCGGTCGCCAGCGCCGAGGTCCAGATGGACTCTTCGGGCAACTCGATCCCGCTGGCTGACAGGCGGGCCTGCAGGTCACGCGGGGTGTAGATCGAGTTGTTGGTCAGCACCTGGAACCGCGCCCCAGTCGCGGTCAACTCAGCGATGAAGTCGGCAGCGCCGGGCAGTGCGTGCTCTTCGTGGACGAGCACGCCATCCATGTCGGTGAGCCAGCAGTGCGCAGGGTGCGTTTCAGTCATGCCTCTATCGTGCCGCATGGAGATGAGAGTTCCCCACCGTCGTGAGACCGGGGCTAGCCGCGCTTTCGCGAGGGACGCCAGTATGCGCAGGTCCGGGCTTGCCCATCAGGCATTCCTGCCGTGTCGGCTGCCTTTTGGACTGCACGAGTCATCGATATTTCGCCGGTGGCATAGGCATACCCGTCAGCAGGCCAGGTGATCTGCGGCAAGGCCGCCTTAATGGCGCTACCCGGACGAGCATGCAGGTCATCGCGGGTTAGCCAGGTGACATCCATCTGCCCACCGGAGACGGCATCGATCAGCGGTCGCCGGTCCTGCAGCGTGGGCACCTCGAGGATGGCTCGCACCGACGCGGCACCGCTCAGTGAACGAGCAATTGACTCGACGCCCGGCAACCCGGTCTCATCGGCCAATAGCAGCACATCGCGCCCCGTGGCTCGACTCGCGTCAAAGATCAGGCCCTGGTTGAGCACGCCGACCTCATCGCCGGGCCAGGTGCGCAGCGCCCATTGGGCGGCTAGGCCTTCGACTCCGCCGCTGACCGGGTTGCGGTGGATGACGAAGTCGATGTCGACCTCAACGTTGTTCGCGGCATAGCGAACATCGCGGATCGTGTAGTTGCGCACCACTGGCCGGATGGCTTCATCCATCTTTTGCCAGCGGGTGTACCAGCCCTCGCACGGACCTTCGGGCAATGACAGCTTTGCTTGGTCTTCACGCCGGATAAACAGCCGAAGCCACTGGTCAAAACCCTGCCCGTGAAACGGCGTCGAGTCTGCGCAGGTCAAGGTGATCCGCACAAAACTGGGGCAGACCTGGGTTGCCGCCAGCACGCGCATACGCTGCACGTCTGTTCGGGTGATCACGGAAGAAGTGTCGCTGCTCATCGGGGCCTCACTCGCCTGCGGTGGCGTCTTCGATCATCGGGACAAGTTCGTTGAGGGCATACTTGGTCGCAGCCACCGTGCCCAACGAGTAGGCCGAGGATAGGTCGCCATCAATGACGACCGAGTGGTCGTCAGTAACGGCCGGGACTTCCTGCCACAATGGGTCCTCGGTGATCTCGGTGGTCTCAATAAAGATCGGGAAGGCGACGATCAGGTCAGCGTCGATGAGATCTAGGCGCTCACTGGAGATGTCGACTGAGAATCCGCCTTCGTTGGGCTCCATGCGGCGATCTCTTGGCTCTGCACAAAGCCAAGGTCGGTGAGGAACTGCACCCGTGAGCTGCCCTCAACGTAGGCGCCCCAGCCCTCGCTGGTTTTGGTGGCTGCTGCAACGCTCAGCCCATCCCACTCGGGGTGCGCTTCGGCCTGGCTGGCGAACTCGGCCTCCAGGTCCGCTAACAAATCGTCGCCGGCCGTCGGTTGGCCGAGTGCCTCAGCGACCAAGTCGACCTGCTGCTCGGTCGTCGTGAGATAGCTCTCGCCGCCCTCCGGGACTCCCACGGTCGGCGCGATCGAGGACAGTCGGTCGTAGCGCTCCTGCTCACCCGAGCTCTTGGTGTCCAAGATCAGATCGGGTTCAAGCGCTGCAATCTCTTCGTATGAGGGCTCAAGGGTTTCGATGATGACCGGCGCCTCGTCATACTGCCCGTCCATCCACGGACCGACCCCTTCGCCACCGAAGCCCAACCAGTCGCTGGCACCCACGGGCTGGGTGCCCAAGGACAATGCGGTCTCGGCGTCGCCCCAGCCGAGCGCCACCACACGCACCGGCTCCTCTTCAATGGTGACGTCGCCAAAGGCGGTGCTCACGGTGGCGGGAAAGCCCTCGGCGCTTGAAGCCCCGGTGCTTGCTTCGTCGTAAGAGCCGGTGACATCGCTCGATCCGGAGCAGGCAGTGACGAGCAGCAGGGCCGAGGTGGCGGCCGCGAGAGTCCAAGAACGCTTCATCGTTTCCTTCGATGTGGTGCTGAATGCGAGCGCGGGTGGCGTCGCTCCGTGGTTGGTATTTAGGCAAGCGTAGCCTAACCTAATGCGTAGTGAGCACAGCCCCAACCGAGCAATCAAAGGCACCAGAGGCGACGCCAGTCGTCCCTCTAACTGTGCCTTCAGTGACTGCTGCGCGCCAACGGCGCCTGGCCCTGGGGTGGCTGGCGGCCTTGCTTTTGTTGGTCGTGATCGCTGGCGCCAGCGTTGCTATCGGCGCCCGTGACCTGCCGCTTTCTCAAGTATGGGCGGCGCTACTTGATCGCGAATCCTCCGACGCGGGGACGCTGGTCTGGGAAAGCCGGATGCCACGAACCGTGATTGGCTTGCTGGCCGGTCTGGGCCTCGGCGTCTCCGGTGCCTTGATCCAAGCGGTGACACGCAACCCCTTGCCGACCCCGGCATTTTGGGCGTCACGGCCGGCTCAGCCTTCGCGGTGGCCATTGCCGTGGGCGTCTTAGGCCTGACCTCGCCAGCGCAATTTCAGTGGTTTGCCTACCTTGGTGCGCTTGTCACCACCGTGTTGGTCTATCTGCTCGGGTCATGGGGCGGGCGGTCCGCTAACCCAGTGCACTTGACCTTGGCTGGAGTAGCTTTGGGCGCCGTGTTGAGCGGCATCGTGACCGCCATCGTGTTGGCCGATCCCGAGGGCTTCAACGCCATGCGTGCCTGGGAGTCGGGCAACCTGCAGGACCGTGGCTGGTCGGGCGTGGCCACCATCGGCAGTTTTATGCTCGTGGGCCTGATTGTGGCTCTTGCGCTCGGCCCGTCGCTCAACGCGGTGGCCCTGGAGATGACTTCGCGTCAGCCCTGGGCGCCAACATCATCCTGATCCGCACCGCCGCCGTCATCGCTGTCACGCTATTGGCTGGGGGAGCGACGGCACTGGCTGGGCCGATTGCCTTTGTTGGCCTGATGATCCCGCACGTAGCCCGCCGATTCACCGGGCCCGATCAGCGCTGGATTTTGGCCTACACCCTCGTGCTCGCGCCGATCTTGCTGGTCAGTGCAGACATCGTTGGCCGTCTCATGGTGCGCCCCGCCGAGTTGCCGGTGGGCATCGTCACCGCGTTTATTGGCGCGCCAGTGCTGATCTATTTGGCCCGTCGGATGAAGGTGAACTCGCTATGAGTGCGCCCCCACAGCAGCGGCCGTCGACCGCGCAGCCCGCCCCGAAGACCTGGTCACGCCGGACCAACCCGCGCGCCACCGTCGTGGCGGGTCTGCTGATCGCTGCCCTGGGCCTACTCACCGGTGTTGCTGTCGGGGTCGGCGACTATCCGTTGTCGCCGGTCGAGGTCGTGAAGGCCATCTTCGCAGGGGTCGATGGCGGCTTTGCGAGCACCGTGGTGTTGGAGTGGCGGATGCCGCGCGCCGTCGCCGCGGTCGCCTTTGGGGCCGCCCTCGGTGTGGCGGGAGCGCTCTTTCAAACCGTGACCCGTAACCCGCTGGGATCGCCCGACATCATCGGCTTCACCACTGGCTCCTACACCGGCGTGCTGATTGGGGTTGTGCTGGTGGGGCCATCGTTTTTGTCGACGTCGATTTGGGCGATGATCGGCGGCCTGGCGACCGCCGCTGTCGTCTATGTCCTGGCTTTCCGGCAGGGAGTCCAGGGCTTCCGGCTGATCATCGTCGGCATCGGCATCACCGCCATGTTGTCGTCGTTTAATACTTATCTCTTGTTGCAAGCCCAAACCGAGGTCGCGATGGCTGCCTCGATCTGGGCGGCCGGGTCGCTGAATCTGACCGAATGGTCCCAAGTTTGGCCAGCGCTGATTTTGCTCGGCGTTCTAGCGCCCGCGGTCTGGTTCCTGGCCAGACCTCTGCGCCAACTCGAGTTGGGCGACGACTCAGCCAAGGCGCACGGCGTGCCAGTCGAGCCAGCGCGGATGGCGATCATGGCGATTGGTGTTGCTCTCACCGCTGCCGTCACCGCCGCCGCCGGTCCGATCGCTTTCATTGCCTTGGCGGCTCCGCAGGTTGCTGCTCGGCTGATGCGCACTGGCGGGTTGCCGCTCTTTGGCTCTGCGCTGGTCGGTGGAGTGTTGCTGTTGGGTGCTGACTTGATCGCTCAACACGTGGTGCCCGCAGCGGTCCCCGTTGGCACGGTCACCGTCGTGATCGGCGGCCTCTATCTGATTTATGTCTTGGCCCAACAGGCGAGGAGAAGCGCATGAGCGACCCAGTGAAGTCACGACTGTCTGCGCAGAGCGTGACGCTCAGCTATGACAAACGGACGATCTCACGCGATCTGAGCGTCGAGATCCCCGATGGCTCATTCACGGTGATCGTCGGGCCGAATGCGTGCGGCAAATCGACCCTGTTGCGCTCGTTGTCGAGATTGTTGGCGCCCGGCAAAGGCCAGGTCGTGTTGGATGGCCAAGCAATCGCGTCGATGCGAGCCAAAGAAGTGGCGAAGCAGATTGGCCTGTTACCGCAAACCTCGATCGCCCCCGATGGCATCACGGTGGCTGACTTGGTGTCGCGCGGTCGCTACCCGCATCAGGGCTTGATCCGGCAGTGGAGCGCCACCGACGAAGCCGCCGTCTCTGCCGCGATGGAAGACACCGGCATCACCGAGTTAGCCGACCGCGGTGTTGATGAACTCTCGGGTGGGCAACGGCAGCGGGTATGGGTGGCGGTCGCCTTGGCCCAAGACACCCCGATCTTGCTGCTCGACGAGCCCACCACATACCTCGATATTGCGCATCAAATCAGTCTGCTCGACCTGTTTGCCCGGCTGCACCGGCAGGGGCGGACGATTGTGGCGGTGTTGCACGACCTCAACCACGCTGCTCGCTATGGCACCCACCTAATTGCCATGCGCGACGGCGAGATCATCAAAGAGGGTCCGCCGGCTGAAGTCGTCACAGAGCAAGGCGTGCACGATGTGTTTGGCCTGCCCTGCCTGGTGATCGATGACCCGGTCACGGGAACGCCGATGGTCGTGCCCCGCGCGATAGTTGGGGATAGCGTCTCGGCATAAAATCGGCACTGTCTGGCTGCGTGGGGGCGGTATATGTCAGCGCAATAAGCCTGTTTTGCCGCGATGGTGCTCCGCTGCCATTTGGTGGGGTTGAGCGCTCGGGCTTTGGTCGCGAGCTGGGCCGCTATGGCATGAAGGAGTTCATGAATAAGAAGTTGATCCGCACTCAGCCGTGATTGGCAGAATCGTGCTTGTTGCGCACAGGTTGAGCGGAATAGACTCAACTCTGGCAAGGTTGATCTGAGTAGACGTAAACTCAGACGACCGTGCCAGAGAGGACGGCAATCCATGGATTTGAACTTCACCACCAAGGCCCAGGAGGCCCTTTCAACCGCTGTGCGTGAGGCAGCCGCCGCTGGTCACGCGAACGTCGAACCCGCTCACTTGCTGCAAGCATTGACCGAGCAAAACGACACCACGACGGGGCCGCTGCTGGCTGCCGTTGGCTCCTCAGCTCAAGCAGCCAGCCAGGCCGCCAAGGCGCAACTCGCCAATCTGCCCAAGGTCAGCGGCAGCACCGTGGCCAACCCGCAAGCCAACCGTGCGCTGCTCGGCGCGCTCAACCAGGCCAACGAAGCCATGCAGGCGATGGGCGACTCCTTCATCTCCACCGATCACCTGCTCCTCGCTTTAGCCCAGGCGGGCCCGTTTGGACTGAACGCGGACGCGATCTCCGAGCAGATCCCCAACTTGCGTGGTGGCTCACGGGTCGACAGCGCTGAACCCGAAGCGACTCAAGATGCTTTGCGCAAATACGGCAATGACCTCACTGCTGTTGCCCGCGAAGGTCGACTCGACCCCGTGATCGGTCGTGACTCCGAGATTCGCCGGTTGGTGCAGGTGCTGTCGCGTCGCACCAAGAACAACCCGGTGCTGATCGGTGACCCTGGCGTCGGCAAGACCGCCGTCGTGGAGGGTCTGGCCCAGCGCATCGTTGCTGGTGACGTGCCCGAGTCGTTGCGCAATAAGCAGCTGATCGCCCTCGACCTCGGTGCCTTGGTCGCTGGCGCGAAGTATCGCGGCGAGTTCGAAGAGCGGCTCAAGGCGGTGCTGTCCGAGATCAAGGAGAGCGACGGCCGGATCATCACTTTTATCGACGAGTTGCACACCATGGTTGGTGCGGGCGCGTCGGAGGGTTCGATGGACGCGGGCAACATGCTCAAGCCGCTGCTAGCCCGTGGTGAGTTGCGTCTTGTCGGTGCGACGACGCTGGATGAATACCGCGAGCACATCGAGAAGGACGCCGCTCTGGAGCGCCGATTCCAGCAGGTGTATGTCGGTGAGCCCAGTGTCGAGGACAGCATCGCCATCTTGCGCGGGCTGAAGGAACGCTATGAGGCGCACCACAAGGTTGCGATCTCGGATGCAGCTTTGGTCGCTGCCGCTTCGCTGTCGGATCGCTACATCACTGGTCGCCAGTTGCCCGACAAGGCGATCGACCTGGTCGATGAGGCAGCTTCGCGACTGCGGATGGAGATTGACTCCTCGCCCGTCGAGATCGACGAGCTGCGGCGCTCGGTCGACCGGCTGAAGATGGAAGAACTCCACTTAGCCAACGAGACCGATGATGCTTCGGTGGCGCGGTTGAGCCGGTTGCGTGAAGACCTTGCCAATAAGAGCGAAGAGTTGTCGGCGCTGACGGCGCGCTGGGAGCAGGAGAAGTCTGGCCTCAACCGCGTTGGTGACCTCAAGGCTCGACTCGATGAGTTGCGGACCCAGGCTGACCGACTCTCACGCGAAGGCGCATACGAGGGTGCTTCGAAGTTGCTCTACGGCGACATCCCGGCAGCTGAAGCCGAGTTGTTAGAGGCCCAAGAGGCCGAGGCAACGACGGTGCAGACTGAGGACGACCCGATGGTGAAGGACCAAGTCGGCGCCGACGATATTGCTGAGGTCATTGCGGCCTGGACCGGCATCCCCGCAGGTCGGTTGCTGCAAGGTGAGACCGAGAAGTTGCTCTCAATGGAGCAGTTGCTGGGTGCTCGGCTGATCGGTCAATCGGCCGCGGTCACCACGGTCAGTGACGCGGTTCGGCGCTCGCGGGCTGGTATTGCCGACCCGGACCGCCCTACCGGTTCGTTCCTGTTCTTGGGCCCGACCGGTGTTGGCAAGACTGAGTTGGCAAAGTCGTTGGCTGACTTCCTCTTTGACGATGAGCGGGCGATGGTCCGCATCGACATGAGCGAATACTCCGAGCGACACGCGGTGGCTCGGCTGATTGGCTCGCCTCCTGGGTATGTCGGTTACGAAGAGGGCGGGCAACTCACTGAGGCTGTCCGGCGCCGGCCATACAGCGTGGTCTTGCTGGACGAAGTGGAGAAGGCCCACCCCGAGACCTTCGACATCTTGCTGCAGGTCCTCGATGACGGACGGCTCACCGATGGCCAGGGCCGCACCGTGGACTTCCGCAACGTGATCCTGGTGATGACCTCCAACTTGGGCAGCCAGTTCTTGATTGACCCGACCACGGAGAGCAGCGTCAAGCACGACCAGGTAATGGCTGCTGTGCGCACGGCGTTCAAGCCAGAGTTCCTCAACCGGCTCGACGAGGTCGTCATCTTTGACCCGTTGAGCCCAGATGAGTTGGCCACGATCGTCGGCCTGCAGGTGAAGTCACTGGCGGCGCGACTGGCTGATCGACGGATCAACCTTGAGGTCAGCGACGAGGCTGCTGCTTGGCTTGGCCAGCGTGGCTATGACCCGGCGTATGGCGCTCGTCCGCTGCGCCGGTTGGTGCAGACCGAGATCGGTGACCGGCTGGCCCGACTGCTGCTTGGTGGTCAGGTCGATGACGGGCAGACAGTCAAGGTTGACGTCGATGGCGAGGGTTTGAGCCTGGAGGTTGTGGCTTAATCGTTTGGCTGCCGCTCGCCTGGTCTTTAAGCCAGGGAGCGGCACCAAACGACACGTTGAAGCGATCGCACCAGATCGACACCGAGGTCAACGAGTCGATATCGACATCTGCCGGGATCTCGTAGTTTTGGTTTCCGCTGGTGGCCTTGAGTTTCCCGAGGTTCACGTATTTGCCGTCGTCATAGACATCGTCGGCTGCTTCGGCAGGCTGGTCGGTCAGCCAGACGAATAGGTCTGGGCCGTCGTCGCTGGCCAGTCCCTCAAAGCGCAAATAGCGGGTGCCGTCGGCGTCTTCCGAGATGATCGCTTCACCGCTGGTGGGGTGCGCTTGGCTGATGAAGTCGCCACGGGCCAACTCGGTCAACGCGGCTGGCTCTGCGGTTGCCTCGTCGGCAGCAGGGTCCTCAGCGGCTCCATCTGAGCCAGCGGTTGCTGCGGCTGCATCCTCGACTGTCGCTGCTGAGTCATCGCTGGCCGTTGAGACGGTCCCAGGCAGCGCCTCATCTAACTCGCTGCTGGTGAAGAGCTTCCACGGCTGAAACGCCCAAAGGCCCACCGCCACAGCAAGAACGGCAACGACAGCAATTACGGATTTGCGCATACCGCTGAGCCTAAGCGCCGCGATCACCAACAAAGATGACCGAACTATGACGGCGAGGAACGGTCCCGACGGGCGATGCGTCATACAGCCGTCATAATGGAGTTTCTCGTTCCGCGACCCAGCAGGGGGCAGATATGCAGGCCAACAGCAAGACATCCAGCAAGCGGACGTGGGCTATCGCCGCCAGCGCGGCATTGCTCGTCGGCCTCGGAGCCTGCAGCAGCGATGAGGCCCCTGAGACGGCGGAGGCAACCTCTGCGGCACCAACGGCACAAGATCGCCTGGACACCGCGTACGACGTCCTCACTGAAGCCGGGTCTGTTCACCTACTGATGGAGGGCACGAACCTGCCCGAAGAAGCCTCTGCCTATGTCATCAAGGCTGAGGGGTCGGGCACGACGGAGCCGCCCGCCTTTGACGGCACCATCACCGGCAAGATCAGTGGTGTGCAGGCCGATGTCCCCGCGATCGCGGTGGACGGCGAGTTGTATCTGAAACTGCCCTTCACGCCCGCTTTTGCCTCGGTCAACCCGGAGACTTTCGGTGTCCCTGACCCCGCTGTCCTGTTTAGTGCGGATGCTGGATTGCCGTCGCTGCTGCAAGACACCGACAGCGCCGAGTTTGGCGAACAGTCCCGAGTCGGCCGTGATGTGGTGCAGGAAGTTAACGGCACGATCTCCGGTGATCAAGTCGCTGACCTGCTGACCGTGGGCGACCGAGGCGCTGAGTTTGATGTCACTTATGGCCTGATCGAAGACTCCTGGGAGTTGCGCACCGTCACCGTGACCGGCCCGTTCTACCCGCCAGCAGAGTCGACTTACACCGTTACGCTCGACGAATACGGCGTGCCCGTCACTGTCACTGCCCCTGACCGCATGCCCACCCAGTCGCACGTCCGTGGGGCCAAATCTCTGCTGACCGTTGCAGCGTTGGCCGTCATGCTGGCTGCCGCCGACACGTATGTCGTGGTGCTGGCTTTGCCGGACATGATGGCTGGCGCGGGGCTGGGCATCGAGTCGCTCCAGCGTGGCACGCCGATCATCTCGGGGTTCTTGCTGGGCTACATCGCGGTGTTGCCGCTGATCGGCCGTCTGGCCGACCTGGTGCCACGGCGCAAAATCTTGATCGCCTGCCTGCTGATCTTTGTCCTGGGATCGGCCGTGACGGCGCTCGCTGTCGACTTGAATGTGCTGGTCGGAGGGCGATTCTTGCAGGGCATCGGCGGGGGAGGCTTGGTGCCAGCGACCTTGGCGATGGTGGCTGATCTGTGGCCCCCAGGGCAGCGCGGCACCCCACTCGGCGTTGTCGGTGGCGTTCAAGAACTCGGCGCAGTCCTTGGACCGCTGCTCGGTGCCGCGGTGCTGCTGGTGAGCGATTGGCGGGGCATTTTCTGGCTGAATGTGGCTCTTGGCTTGCTGTTTGTGGTGCTGCTGCTGGCGCTAGGCAAGGAGCCACCGCGACCATCACGGAGCGACCCCAACCACGAAATATCCCGCGCACCGCTCTGAGCTGGGCGATTGGACTGATTACCGCCGGACTGTGGCTACTCACGCTGACCGCGCCGGAAGCGTTGGTCACCTCAGTTGCCTATGGCGAGCCCTTCATCCCGTTCGGGGAGACGGCAACTTCGCGCGTGTGGACGCCCGTTGGACTAGCCGCCACGATCGCGCTGTTGGCCTGGGCCGGGGTAACCGTGCCGAAGTGGTGGCCGGTGTTGCGCCAGGTCGACCTGTGGGGCGCTGCGCTGATCGCGATCGCCCTGGGCTCACTGGTCTTAACGTTCTCATCTGCCGAGCCAGAGACCGAAGTGTTGGGCCCGTTGGGGTGGTGGCTGCTCCCCGTCGGCGCTTTGGCCGTCGTGGCGTTTGCGATCCGGCAAAGACGGCAAAATCTCCGTTGATCCCGACCGGGGTAGTGCGGGCGCGCGTGTGGCCAGCGCTGCTGGTCAGCCTCTTGGTCGGTGCTGCAATTGTCGCGATCGTCGTTGACGTGCCGTTGTTGGCTCGCCTCGATGGCGAGTCGACCCAGACCGAGGCTGCGCTCGTCTTGGTGCGCTTCCTGGTGGCCGTGCCGATCGGTGCGGTTTTGGGCGGTGTGCTGCTGCGCTGGCTCGCCCCGGGCGTTGTGGCTGCTGCTGGCCTGGCTGGCACGACAGTGGGCTTGACCGTGATGGCTGGTTGGGATCGGGCTTCGCTTGGTGCAGCCTGGGAGACGACTTGGGTTTTGGGTTTGGTCGGGCTCGGGGTTGGCATGGCGATTGCGCCGGTCAACGATGCCGCGCTGGCTGACAGTCGCCCGGATTCGCATGGCACGGTGAGTTCGCTTGTCGTGGTGGCCCGGATGGTCGGGATGGTGGTCGGCCTCGCCGCACTGACCGCATACGGGCTGAGGCAGTTTTATGAAGCCGTTGCTCTGCTGCCCGATCCCACCGACACGGTCGCGCTGCTTGATGCCGGGGTTGTTCAGGTGCAGTCGGTGTTTGCTGGGGCAGCGTTGGCCGCGGGGCTGGCCGCGGTGGTCGCCTTGGGTCTGGGGCTAAAACGGGCAGTCACGCCGACTCGCTCGGCCTGAGAGACTGCGGGTATGAAAGCACAGCAGAGCTAGGAACCAATATCACTTCCTCAATCTTCTCTTTGCGGGGCATGCCTGCCCTGATCGGTATGACGATCGCTGGGTTTTCCGGCTATGCCTCGCTCATCACAGTGGCTCCGTTGTGGGTCGTCGAGGGCGGCGCTGGTGAGGCCGGTGCGGGTCTGGTTAACGGTGTGCTGCTCGGTTTTACCGTGCTCACTCAGTTGTTTGTCCCAGGTTTAGTCCGGCGGTTTGGCTGGGGCACGACCATGAGTGCGGGCATGTTGCTGATGGGAGTGCCATCTCTGCTCCACCTGTTCAGCGATGGGTTGGAGTTCACGCTCGCGCTTTCGGCGCTGCGTGGCGTGGGCTTCGGCATCCTGACCGTCACTGGCAGCGCCGCCGTTGCCGAATTGGTTGACCCAGCACGCCGTGGGGCTGCCATTGGGGCTTACGGCCTGGCTGTCGCCATGCCCAACCTGGTGATCTTGCCGCTTTCTCCGTTCGTGGCGACCACCGTGGGATATTGGCCAGTCTTTTTGATTGGGGCGGGACCGCTGATTGGCATCCCGTTCGCGATCAGGTTGGGCCGCGTGCTGCACGGTCCGATGAGTTCAGAGCCCGATGCCGAGGCCACGCACTCATCAAGCGCGGCTCCGACGATGACTCTCACCACGGCATACCGGAGGCTGTTGCGGCCGATGGCGTTGTTGCTGGGCGTGACGCTAAGCGGTGGCGCGATCATCACCTTTGCCCCGCAACTTGTCGATAAGCCATGGGCGTCGACCCTGGCCTTGTTTGGGATGGGCTTGACCGGGGCGCTCTCGCGTTGGCGGATGGGGGCGCTGGCCGACAAATATGGCGCCGACCGATTCCTGCCCCCACTGGTCATCCTTACGGTGATCAGCATGGCGCTCGCGGCCTGGACCATCAGTGGTGATGGGGCGAGCACGCTGAGCCTGGTGGCGTTCGTGCTGGCCAGCCTGCTGCTCGGAGTTAGCTATGGTGGCTTGCAAAACCTGACCCTGGTCGTGGCCTTTGAGGTCGTGCCGCGCAAACACATCGGCACGGCCAGCGCGGTGTGGAACTTGGGCTTCGACTTGGGCACCGCGACCGGATCAGTGTTGGTGGGTCTGATCGCAGCAGGCTGGGGCTTCCCACAAGCCTTGCTGGTATGCGCTGTCCTGGCCGCCTCGACCCTCCCGTTGGCGTGGCGACGGCACTCGGCTATGGCTCAGGGCGGCACGCGCTGATTGGTGCGAGGTCTAGTTGGTCAGAGAGCTGAGAGCTGAACCAGATCGCTCCATCAGCATGTCCCACGCAGCCAACGGGACACCTGGGTGGTGAGCTCGGTCAATATCTGCCAGGGCGCGGCCCAAGCTCTGAGCAACGTTGGCCACTAGGGCGGCTGCGTCTGACGCAGGCACTCCCCAACTACTGATTTCGTCGGTGACGTGGCTGGTCGTGAGTCGATCAAAGCTCCGTTCGCCGGCCAGATCTAGCGCTGAAAGGTGACTGCCTTCGTGGTGTAGGTGCGCAGCAATATCGTATGCGGGGGCTAGGCGCACGGAGCCGGTGGGTGGTCGTAAGAATGACGTGTTCTTGGCGTGGTGATCGGTATTTCCGACGAGGTAGGAAAACGCCACGAGCTTGGCTAGCGGGGCGACTCCGCTGCCTGATGTCTTCAGCACACTGGCTGCGTGGCTCCAACTTGGCATCCGTGCGCCTCGTTGGAACTTGCGGGCAGGGTCCAACGTCGACAGGCCGATTGCTTGAGCGAGATCTTCTTGGTGGAGACCGGTCACGATGCCGTCGTGGACCACGCGGTCATATCGGCTGACGGCGATGGCTCGCATGTCCTCGAAACGGTGCACCTGGGCTTCAACTGTTGTGAGCCCAAGGGCGCGAGCTAAGTCGAGGCATAGTGCCTCAGTATCGATGACATCAGCGGCAGGCGAACCTTCAGGGTGACCCACTTTGAGGATCCAGGTCGACAAGTTGCCCGGGCCAGGGGCTAACCACTCGGCTCCGATTCGATTGAGGCCAATCTTGGGGACCATGCCTGCTAACGAAGTGGACTGGAGGGTTGCTCCGGCCGCGCGACTCGTCACCTGTTTCAACCGGGCAGCGATGTCGCCATCGGTCAAGGAACGATCCTTGGATGTGCTGAGCGTCGGGCGGTTAGCGACGAAGCTCAGGCCGCCGGCGGTGTCTTGGCCATAGTGAGTGAGGAAGCCATAGATGTCGTCGGGCTCAACTCCTGCCGCGACGGCATAGTGCACACGAGCCTCCCCTTCGGGGAGGAGCCCTTGGATGAACGTTGTTGCTCGAACATCTGTGTCGCGGCGTGAAGTCGCCGTGATCGGCAGAATATTGCTGACAATGCGAGATTGGCTGCCCCAACGTTGCAGCGCAGCGGCGGTCCATCGCCAGGTGATGCGATCGACTCGATCGGGGTGCGGTGCGACTGTCGCAACCTGGTCACCATATAGCCAGACTTGCAGCTCCGAGGCGCTCACCAGTCAAATTCTTCGGGATCGGACTTGGCGGGATGAGCCCTCAAATTGACCTCGACGCCGAGGCGTTGGAAGACGGCAAAGAGGCGCTGAGAGTACTGGGTGTCCTTGCCCGCCTCGAGCTCAACGACATACCGCCGGGGAAGCCCCGTGGCTTCGGCCAGTTCTGCCTGGGTGAGCCCTTGGAGCCTGCGCACGTCCGCTAAGTATCCGCCGATGTCTGCTGGGCTTTGCGGGTTCGTCCAAATTTCGGTCATGATCGACACCTCCTTGGATGTGAGGATATCCGCTCATAGCCTATGTGTGCAATTATTCGCACATTGTCAAAATGTGCGAATAATTGCATGTCGAGGTGGGTTACGTCAGGTCGACGATCACCGGGGCATGGTCAGAGGCACCCTTGCCCTTGCGCTCTTCGCGGTCAATCATCGCGCCCTCAACTCGGTTGGCCAATGCGGGGGAGCCGAGGCAAAGTCGATCCGTAGGCCGCGCTTCTTGGGGAAACTCAACTGGGTGTAGTCCCAGTAGGTGTACGTCCCTGGGCCGGGCGTGTGCTCACGGGTGACGTCCGCATACCCAGCATCGTTGAAACTAAAGAAAGCAGCGCGCTCTTCGGGGCTGACGTGAGTCTTGCCCTCAAAAGCTTCAGTTGACCAGACGTCTTCGTCGGTAGGCGCAACGTTCCAGTCGCCCATCAGCGCAATCTGCGCATCGGCGTCGTCGGCCAACCAGCCGGCTGCGTCTGTGCGCAGGGCCGCAAACCACTCCAGCTTGTAATCCATGTGTGGATCGCCCAATTCGCGCCCATTGGGCACATAGAGAGACCACACGCGCACGCCGCCACACAACGCGGAGAGTGCCCGTGCCTCATCCGCTGCGGGGTCGCCCCACTGCGGCATCCCAGCAAACCCCACCTGGACATCCTCGATGCCGACGCGGGAGATGATGGCCACGCCATTCCACTGATTCAGCCCGTGATGGGTCACTTCATAGTCGGTGCCCTCAAAGGCTGAATACGGGAACTGGTCATTCCGACACTTCGTCTCCTGCACTGCCAACACGTCGACATCGTGGCGCTCCAAAAAGCGACCACCCGATCGACTCGGGCCCGCATACTGTTCACATTCCAAGTAGCTATCCGCACACCCCACACCCTAAAGGTCGGGTATGACAGCCCTTCGCCCTACTCTGGGCTTATGGGAACAGCCTTAGTGACCGGAGCATCCGCCGGAATTGGCCGCGCGCTCGCTATCGAGATTGCCGATCGAGGCCACGACGTGGTCTTGGTCGCACGTGATCAAGCGCGGCTCGAAGCCCTGGCTGCCGAGATTTCGTCACAGTTCAAAGTTGAGGCGACAGTGCTGGCGGCGGACCTCAGCGACCGGGCGCAGCTGCGGCAAGTGGCTGACCGGGTCGCCGACCCTGACCAGCCCATCGACTTGCTGGTGAACAACGCTGGCTTTGGCGTCAACCAGTCCTTTACCGTCGGCGACGTTGCGGCCGAAGAGTTGGCACTCGACGTCATGGTGCGCGCCGTGATGGTGCTCAGCCGCTCGGCTGTCGGAGCGATGGTCGAGCGCGGGCATGGCGCGGTGCTCAACGTCTCCTCGGTTGCCTCGCTGGCCGTCATGGGGCACTACTCGGCGATTAAGTCCTATGTGACTGTCTTCTCCGAAGCCTTGGCAGCGGAGTTGGCTGGCACCGGCGTCACGGTGACTGCATTGCTCCCTGGCTTCGTGCATACCGAGTTTCACGAGCGCGCCGCGATGAACATGGATCGGCTGCCTGAGGCCTGGTGGCTCGATGCCCACCGGTTAGCTCAAGACGCGCTGGAAGACGTCTCTGCTGGCAAAATCATCTCGATCCCTGGCGCTCGCTACAAGAGCCTTGCCGCCGTCTTGAACACTCTGCCCCGCAGTCTGATCCGCAAGGTGTCGACTGAGTTGGCTGTTCGCCGCCGCACGTCTTGAGGTCAGGTCGTCGCCCCGGCTTGCGGCTGTGGGCCGTTGCCGCCGTCTTGGTCGGCACGCTGAGTTTAGGATCAATGTGGTGGGGCGCTCGCCACGCAGTTGTCCCGCTGCACCAGGCCGGGGTCGTTATTGACTCCCGCGGCGACCTGGCCGAATTGAGCCCTGGAGTCGTGGACTAAGGACGACTATTGGGGCCCCGGTCGCCGTATTTTGGCTCTCGACCTTGAGCCTGAGCAAGAGTCGATACACGCCTCATTGCTGGGGGCCGCGGTGGCGAGCGACGTGATGTGGCTCAGTCGTGGCGAAACGCCTGGCCTTGGTGGCCCTTATGAAGATATGTCTGCCCGGGCGCTGTGGGACATGCGCACGCTCACGGCACCAGGCGATGCAGCGGTGGGTGCAGTCTTGGCAGCGGCTTCGCCGAATTGGGGGTATGTCTGGCCGCGGGATGCCGCCTTTGTTGCGGTGGCGTACGCGCAGACTGGGCACCACGAAGATGCCCTGGCTGTCCTGAGCTTTCTGTCCGATCAGCAGGCTAACGACGGATCTTTTCAGGCGCGCTATCTGCCTGAAGGCGACCAGGCGGTGCCCGATGCGCGTGAGCCACAGGAGGATGGCCCAGGCTGGGCGCTGTGGGCTGTGGCGTCGGTGATCGCTGCTCAGCCAACGCCGGAGGATCGGGCCGAGGCAATCACCACGCTGAAGCCCCTGATCATCCTGTCCACCGTGCGGATCATCGATCAGATTGCCCCCGGCACTGCCCTGCCAGCTCCATCACCAGACTATTGGGAAGTCCCGGAGGACGAGTTAACCCTCGGCGTTGCCGCCACCAGCGCAAACGGCTTGGATTGGGCTGTCTGGATGACGGAACAGGGCTGGCTAAGCGACAACGATTGGCGGCTGGCCGGCACCGGGGCTCCGGAGCTGCAGTCTCAGGCTGTCTCCATGCGGCAGGCAGTCGTCGATGCATTCGGCCCCGACTACCCGCGAACGGTGGACGGTCGGGTGGATGCGGCCCTCATGTTCCTCATGCCGCCACTGGCTCGGTGTAGCTATCCAGGTGCCAGGCCAGCGCTTGAGTCGGGCATGGCGGAGATGATGCGACCGGCTGGGGGTATCGCCCCGGGAGCGGGGTGGAAGTCCGACGGGGTTTCGTGGACTCCGGAGACGGCTTTGCTTGGCCTAGTCGCTGCCGCAGAGGGTGATCAGCAGGAGACAGCACGTTGGCTGTCGTGGCTGGACGAGCATCGCACTGAGGCAGGTTCGCTTCCCGAGAAGGTGATGCACGATGGTGAGCCGGGGGCGGTGGCGCCACTGGCGTGGACAGCAGCCTCGGTGGTGATCACGCTGAGCCTGGTTGAATCTTGGCCAAATGCCTCTGAGTCAGCGTCCAATTGCGCAAACTGACGCGTCTGTCGGAGGCGGTCGCTAGGGTTGTGGCATGGATGACATCAGATGGGGAATCGTTGGCCCGGGTCGCATTGCGAGGGGGTGGCCGCCGACTTTGAGCACGTGCCCGGGGCCATTCTGGCGGGCGTAGCGTCGCGCAGTGCCGAGCGCTCGGCGGCATTCGCGGCTGACTTTGGTGTCGAAAAGTTCTACGGCTCCTACGGCGAGATCATTGCGGACCCAGATATCGACGTGCTGTACATCTCGACGCCGCACCCGCAGCACCACGCCATCGCCTTAGCGGCTATCGCGGCTGGCAAGCACCTGCTCGTGGAGAAGAGTTTCACCGCGACCGTTGCTGGCGCCGAACAAATCGTTGCGGCTGCTCGCCACAAAGGTGTCTTCGTGATGGAAGCCATGTGGACGCGCTTTCAACCCACGATGGTTGAGGTCCGCCGACGTGTTGAGGCAGGCGAGATCGGCGACGTGCGAGCCGTCCAGGCGGATCTGGGTGTTGACCGGCCCTATGACCCTCAGGATCGGCTGTTCGACCCCGAGCAAGGGGAGGGGCAATGCTCGACTTGGGTGTGTATGTCGTCTCGCTGGCTCAGTGGTTCCTCGGCACGCCTGAGAAAACTCACGTGGTGGGCTCGTTGGCTCCAACAGGCGTCGACATGGAGGCTGCGATCCTCATCGACTTTGTGATGGCAAGGCCGCCTCACTGGTGAGTTCGTTGCGCCAGGCGAGCCCTGGATCGGCGCGGATCATCGGCACCAAGGGCGTCATCGACATCCCGCCGCGCTTCCACCACCCCGCATCAGCAACGATCACGGTGCACGGTCAAGAGCCAGAAGTCATCGACGCTCCGCCGTCGGGCACCGGCTACAGCCATGAGTTGATTGAAGTGACCGAACGGATCAAGGGCGGTCATACCGAGTCTGAGGTCATGCCCTCGCCGACACTTTGACGGTCCAGCGCATTCTCAATGACGCGGCCGAGCAGTTGGGCGTCTTCCACAGCGAAGACGATTCGGTTGATGTCTAGCGGTTCATCCCGACCTCACCGTCGCGCGGATTGAGGGCGACTCACCGCAACCGCCGATAAAGTGTCGGTTGTGACTACACCTCGTGAGCAATTGCTGCAGATCATTCGCGATCAAGCCATCGTGCACGGTCAGGTGACCTTGTCCTCGGGCGCTCAGGCTGACTACTACGTGGACCTGCGTCGCGTCACCTTGGATGGAGTGGCCGGTCCACTCGTGGGCCAGGTGATGCTGGACCAACTCCAAGATCTCGAGTTCGACGCAGTCGGTGGGTTGACGATGGGCGCCGACCCGGTGGCCACCGCCATGTTGCACGCCGCCGCCGCTCGTGGGCAGGCACTCGACGCCTTTGTCGTGCGCAAGGCAGGCAAGGCGCATGGTCTGCAACAGCGCATCGAAGGTCCTTCCATTAAGGGCCGCCGTGTCGTCGTGGTCGAAGACACCTCGACCACGGGAGGGTCGCCGTTGACTGCAATGGAGGCATGCCGTGAGGAGGGCGCCGAGGTGGTGGCCGTTGCCGTCATCGCGGATCGTGCCAAGGACGCGCAGGCCCGCATCACCGAAGCAGGATTGCCCTACTTGGCTGCCTACTCCCTGAGCGATCTCGGCCTAGCCTGACGTAACTGGAAATGGCGCCAGGTCAGGCGACATCGCGGAAGCGATCAAGGGGCTGCTCAGGAGGCGCTGAGGCGGGTCAGCACGAGTATTTCTTGCGCCCCCATGTAGTTGCGGCGTTCGGCTTGGCCGAAGTTGGCTACACGCCCGACCCGCAGGGTCTCAACCCGCCAAGACCACCGTGGTGGTGGCGAGACTTTGCGGCTGTTTCGATCGGCAAGTTCTACGGTGAGCCAGAGCCGATGCCGATTCTGGTGGCCGATCGAGTCGAGATGCTGCAAGAGGCGATTGGCTCGCTGGGCCAACTTGAGAGGGTGCTCAAGTCAGAACTGCAAGCCGCGCAGAAGATCGCGAAGACCCTCTAACTTTGCGCCGTGGACTCGCTAAACGCACTTTGTCCCGGTGTTCGCTGGAAATAGCCAGCAAATACCGGGACAAAGCGCGAACGATCGGATTTAGTTAACGCTTCCGTAGCCCGTCACGCCGGAGAACATGTTGCGCTTCTGCACCGGGATGCCCGCACGACCTGAGTCATAGATCTGGCCGTCACCGGCGTAAATCGCCACGTGCCAGGCGGGGCTGCCCCAGAACACCAGGTCGCCCGGCTGTGGGTTGGACACTGGCGTTGAAAAGGCTTGCTGCTGAGCAGCCGTGCGTGGCAGTGAGATGCCCAGTTGAGCGTGCACGTACTGCGTGTAGCCAGAGCAGTCGAAGCCTGCTGGAGTCTCGCCGCCCCAGACGTACATGATGCCGAAGTACTTCTCAGCCTCACGCAAGACGGCGTTCGAGCTAACGCTGCTGCTACCACCGGAGCTCACATCGTCTCTCGAAGCCGACGACTGCGGACGGCTGGAGGTGAGGATGACGCTGGAGATGTAGCGGCCGTTGCTCATCTTGAGCCAGCCGTTGGAGGTCATGGTGCCGGTGACCTTGGTGTCGCGGCTCAGTGTGCCGACGACGCGATAGCCTAGGCCAGCGCCGGAGCGGACGTTGCCGGCGCCTGCGGTGACGTATCGGGTGACGGTGGAAGAGCTGCTGGACGAGCCCGAGCTGCTTGAGTTTGAAGGGCTGCTTGAGGTGAGGATGACACCGGAGATGTAGCGGCCGTTGCTCATCTTGAGCCAGCCGTTGGAGGTCATGGTGCCGGTGACCTTGGTGTCGCGGCTCAGGGTGCCGACGACGCGATAGCCCAGGCCGGCGCCGGAGCGGACGTTGCCGGCGCCTGCGGTGACGTATCGGGTGACGGTGGAAGAGCTGCTGGACGAGCCCGAGCTGCTTGAGCTTGAAGGGCTGCTTGAGGTGAGGATGACACCTGAGATGTAGCGGCCGTTGCTCATCTTGAGCCAGCCGTTGGAGGTCATGGTGCCGGTGACCTTGGTGTCGCGGCTCAGGGTGCCGACGACGCCGTAGCCCAGGCCGGCGCCGGAGCGGACGTTGCCGACACCTGCGGTGACATAGCGCGTCACCGTCGAGGAGCTGCTGGACGAGCTTGAACTGCTGGACCCCGAGCCGCTGCGCAGGACCGAGAGTCCGATGTAGCGACCGTTGGATGTCTTGAGCCAGCCGTTGACGATCGTGCCGGTGACCTTGGTCCCGCGGCTGACGGAGCCGACAACAGAGTTCGACATGCTTGGACCGGAGCGGACATTAGCCATGTAGACGTCGACATAGCGAGTCACCGTGCTCGGTGCCGTCTGGATCGGAATCGTCGGCAGGTGCCGCGCTGGCGCAACTGCGGGCGTCGCAGCGATGCCCGCAGCCGCAGTCTGGCCGAGGGCCGGATGCGTGGCAGGAACGTTCACAAGGGCAGCCTGGGCGGGTGCAGCGCCGGCTACAGGGATCACCGCAGCAGCAAGAACCATCGCAGCGCGTCGCATGTCGCAACGTTGCCGGGAGGTGGGCAGGCTGGCTGCAGGCGTGTTCTCAGCAGTCATAGTCCGTTCCAAAAATCGGGGAGTGAAGCAAAGACGAGTGAAGCCCACAAAGGCACCCTGTGCAACCCCTTTCACTCGAGTCACATCAGCGACACGCGAGAACTACATCGATGTGATTATGTGATCCTGATCACAGGCTCCCAGGGATCTCCCAGGTCAGCCGTTCGCTGACAAGAATCCCATCGTTGTGACTCAAAGGAATTGTTCATTTGCTGGGTCAAAAGGGGTCCCTGTGGCTGGTGAGGGCACCTTGGGAAATGGCGAAGGGCCGCCCTCGCAGTGAGAAGCGGCCCTTCATGTTGTTGCGGGTGTTTAGCGGCGCTTGCGGTCCCAGTGGACGAAGCCAGCGGCCTTTGCGCTCTCTTCGGAGTCGAACCAGACGTCTCCGCGGGAGCTGTCGAAGTTCGGTGACTCTGCGGTGTGGAAGAGCATTGAGCCCTGATTGCCCTTCACCGCGTAGCCGGCCGGCTCGGAGCCGTCTTCGTTGGCCAGCGCGGAGCCTGAGCCGTATGGGCCCTCCACGATCTCGCCTTGAGCGGGAGTGGCCTCTGCCTGGTCGAAGTGTGGCGAGTCGGGCTCTTCCCCGTGCCGTCGCTGTGCAAGGTCGGCTCTTCCGGCATCGGCTCATCCGCGGTCGGCTCGTCCGAGAAGGGCACCGTCGCTGATTCGTCTGCGGCGGGTGCGTCATATGCAGGAGCCTCCGAGATGGGTGCGTCGGCTACGGGAGCCTCTACAAAGCCAGCCTCCGTCGCATCGGCTGGAATGTCGTCGGCGTCGTCCCACTCCGTTTGTGCCGGGGGCACGACCGTCGGGCTTTGGCTGACCTCGGGCGCCTCGACGCTCTCGACCGAGTGCTCAACGCTCGGCTCGCCGCCCTGCTCAACCACTGGCTCAGAGTCAACGGGCGTCCAATCACCGAGGGCGTCTTCCTGCCCAGACGGCTCTTCGGTGGTCTTGTCGATGGGGGCATCGTCGCTCGGCGCAGCCTCAAAGCTCGCGGGAGCCGCATACGTGGTTTCTTCGGCAGCCGGGCTTGGCTCGCCAAAGGTCACTGACCGCGCTGCGGCCTCTTGTTCTGCCTCTTGCTCCTCAATCGGGCTGACGGGGGCTTCCTCGACGGCCTGTTCGGAGTCGACATCAGGCTGGTCCACGACGGGCGTTGGCTCTTCGCCAGTGGCGTCGGAGACGGGCACCTCATCGCCGCTGGCCGTATCGACATACGAGCCTTCGTGGGCCTGATTCTGTGGCTCACCATCCGCAACCGGCTCATCTACGCCCTCGGGCTCGGGAGTCTCCGAGGCGACTGGTGGCTCGACGGCTGACGCTTCTTGGTCGAATGGCTCGGCGTCGCCGTGTGGTCTAGCGTGCTTATCGACCGTGCCAGCGTCACCGGCGGCAACGTGCGAGCCGCCGGGGGCGTGCGTATCTTGGGTCGTCGACGCGTCATCAGCGCCGTTGTCGGCCTTGTCCCGGCCGCCGGACGGGCGACGAGTCAGCATGTAGGCGATGGCTGCGACGATCAGCACCACCAGAATGATCAGAAACCACTGCATCGGATCCATAGTCGGTCCATCCTCAAAACTGTCGCAGCTTGGACGCCGCGAATGTTGTCTGGGGCTCTCAAGCCACCCCTGTCACCTCCACCGTAGTGGGAGGGGCCGACATACTGTTGGCATCCGGCCTGTTGGGCCACGTCAGGCGATCTCAGCGGGCCCTCAGCAGATCAGTGCCAAAATGGTCTACGGCTCCGATCTGGCAGCCACCTCAATCTAGGAGTACGGCGTGAGTAGTGGCAGTGAACTGACTGGAGTCGCGGGCTGGGCGGTCAACTTGATGGAGACCCTGGGCGGTCCTGGGGCTGGCCTGGCGATCGCGTTGGAGAACCTCTTTCCGCCGCTGCCCAGTGAGATCATCTTGCCGCTGGCAGGGTTCACCGCTAGCCAGGGCTCGTTCAGCCTGGCCGGAGCTATTTTTGGACCACGCTTGGCTCTGCCGTCGGCGCGCTTGCGCTGTATGGGTTGGGCGTCGCTTTGGGGCGTCAACGCTTGCGGGCCATTTGGGCCCGGATCCCGCTGACCAACCTCAATGACCTAGATCGCACCGAAGCCTGGTTCGAAAAGCACGGCCGAAAAGCAGTTTCTTTGGCCGGATGATCCCGATCTTCCGCAGCCTGATCTCGATCCCGGCGGGCGTCGAAAAGATGTCGATCGTCACCTTCACGCTGCTGACGACCGCTGGCAGCCTGATCTGGAACACGATCTTTGTGCTGGCTGGTTTCTATCTTGGCGAGCGGTGGACCGAGGTTGAGGCCTACACCGGAGTTTTCCAAAAATTGTCATCGTCGTTGTCGTGGGCCTCTTCGCTTGGTGGCTGATCAACCGACTGCGTAATCCAGAGCCCAAGATCACAGGTCGGGCGTTGTGAGCGAGGCCAACGCCGACGGGGCACCGGTCGGCGATGAGCAGAAGCAAGAGGTCGGGCTAGGCCCATGGAAGGGTCCGTGGCCAAGCACGGAATCGGGAAACCTGCCTGAGCGCTACGACCCTGAGTTGCTCACCAACGGCGATCGGCGCAATGTGGTCGACGCCTACCGCTACTGGCGGCAGGAAGCGATCATCGCCGATCTCGATGGACGGCGGCACGGGCTGCACATCGCCGTCGAAAACTGGGGCCACGACTTCAATATCGGCTCGGTGATCCGCACCGGCAACGCCTTCAACGTCGCGGCCTTTCACATCGTGGGCAAGCGTCGCTGGAATCGTCGCGGAGCCATGGTCACCGACCGATACCAGCACGAATACCACCACAGTAGCGTCGCGGACCTGCTCGAATGGGCCAGTTCTGTCCCTGGAGGTATGCCGATCATCGCCCTCGAGATCGGCCCGGGTTCGACGCCACTGGAGGAGGCTTACCTGCCTCGACAAGCGTTGATGATCTTTGGCCAAGAGGGCCCGGCCTGAGTCCTGAAGCCCTGGCCGCCGCCGACCAGGTGCACTCAATTGCTCAGTTCGGCTCGACTCGCTCCATAAACGCTGGCGCCGCTGCGGCCATCGCCATGCACGCCTGGGTCCGCCAGCATGTCTTCGGGCAAGTGCCGCCGTCTGCATCCTGAGAGACCCACTGCGAACGCGTCTCGGTGCCATCGACTGGATTTCACCGGCTGGTTTGTCCTGCCATTGAGCGATCTGTGGAAGCATAAGGACTGAGCCAATCGCTGTTCCCGGTTTGTATGCCGGGGCCCATGAGGAGGATTTATGCCCATCGCAACCCCCGAGGTCTATTCGGACATGCTGGACCGGGCCAAGGCTGGCCGGTTCGCCTACCCCTCGATCAACGTCAGTTCTAGTCAGACGTTGAACGCCGCCATCCGCGGATTTGCCGAGGCCGGTAGCGACGGCATCATCCAGGTTTCGACCGGTGGCGCGGACTACCTCTCTGGCTCGACAATTAAGAACATGGTGTCGGGTTCGCTGGCGTTCGCGGCTTACGCACACGAAGTCGCCAAGCACTTCGACGTCAACATCGCGCTGGCTACTGACCACCGCCCCAAGGACAAGTTGGATGGCTTCGTGCGTCCGCTCCTCGCTGCCTCAACTGAGCAGGTCAAGAGTGGCGGACTGCCCATCTTCCAGCAACACATGTGGGATGGGTCTGCTGTCCCGCTCGAAGAAAACTTAGAGATCGCCGAAGAGCTCTTGGGTCTGGCGGCCGCTGCCAAGATCGTGCTTGAGGTTGAGATCGGTGTTGTTGGTGGCGAAGAAGACGGAGTCGCCAACGAGATCAACGAAAGCTATACACCACGCCGGAAGACGCGATGGCCACTATTGAGGCTCTCGGTGGTGGCGACAAGGGCCGCTACTTGACCGCCCTCACCTTTGGCAACGTCCACGGCGTCTACAAGCCGGGCAACGTCAAGCTCCGCCCCGAAATCCTGAAGACGGCCCAGGAGGCTGCGGCCAAGGAATTGGGTCTGGGATCCGACGCGCGGCCGTTTGACCTGGTCTTCCACGGTGGCTCTGGCTCGACAGCCGAGGAGATTGCCGAAGCAGTCAACAACGGCGTCGTGAAGATGAACGTTGACACCGACACCCAATACGCCTTTACCCGCAACATCGCTGGCTACATGATGGCCAACTATGACGGCGTCCTGAAGATCGATGGCGAGGTCGGCGCCAAGAAGCAGTACGACCCGCGCGCCTGGGGTAAGGAAGCTGAGGCCGCCATGGCTGCCCGTGTTGTTGAGGCATGCGAGCACCTGAACTCCGCAGGCAAGCACCAGTGATCGGCAACGACCTGCTGGGCATCCCCGAAACCTTGCTGCCGGTTGACCCGGCGGCGGCCAGGTTGGAGGAGGGCGTCGACCCTCGCCAGGTTGCGGCGGCAGCTCCCACCTCGAGTATGGCGTGGGCAGTGCTGGCAGAAGATGCTCTAGAAGACGGTCTCGACGTTGAGGCGTATGCGTTTGCCCGCACCGGCTATCACCGTGGCTTGGATTCGCTGCGTAAGGCTGGGTGGCGCGGACAGGGACCAGTGCCGTGGAGTCACGAGCCTAACCGTGGCTTTTGCGCTCGCTGGGCGCTTTGTCGAAGGCGGCAGAGCGCATTGGCGAGACGGAAGAAGAGCGGCGTTGCGCTGACTTCTTGCGGGCCTCGTCCGCGGATGCTGCACGCGAACTGAACCTTTAATGTGGTTGTGATCGGCGCCAAGCCTGCACCGACAAGGCGCCGATCACACCCCTGAGTGTCAGACTGCGCGTCCCCTGCGGTATGCCCGACGAAACCCATGCAATCACAGAGATTTCCCCAACGTTGGCCTTTGTATGCCAGTGGCAGTAAGTTGCATTACGTGAACGACCAATCCAGACTCGCCGAGTTGCCCGATGACGCGCTTGCCCTTCTCCGCCATGTGCTGCGCTCGCAGCCGTGCCCTACGACTGGCCATGCCGGGGCCATTGGTTGGAGTCAGCAGCGGACCCAAGACGTGGTAGCCGCACTCGAGAGCCGTGGTTTGGTGCGCATTGGCGCTGATCACGTGGTGCGTGCGCTCGATCCGAGGGTGAGCATTGGCCGCTTACTGGACCGGGCTGAGTCAGACATCGAGTCCCGACGATCCCAGATCGCCACGATGCGGGAATCAATCGACAGCCTGGAGCGAGATTTTCGGCAAGGTCAGCAAATCGACGCCCCAAAATTGCCACTCTTTGAAGAAGTGACTACTGCCCATGCCCCTGAAGTTGTCGAACGGCTTGATCGGATGACCACGGGCGCGGTTCTGCAGGTCACGGCCCAAATCGAGGTTGGTCCCGGCCACGACCCCGGCGTCTCAAGGCTGCGTCGAGACAGCCTGCTACGTGGGCGTGAGGTGAAGTCCATTTTCAGCATCGAGGTCTTGCAACACGCCCCGGCTAGGGCTATCGCCGAGGAGCGGGCTAGTGCCGGGGAGCGCCAACGCTTCCTGGATGCTGTTTCGGTGCAATTCGCGGTGTTCGGGGATGCGGGAGTGCTAATGAATTCTGGTGATGACAGTCCTGCTGAATACCTGCTGGTGCGCTCGGCTGCCCTGGTCCAAGCCTTTAAGGAACTGTTCCAAGAAATGTGGCGACGAGCCGAGCCGCTGGATGAATTCGCCCCAGCTCAGCAATCGACACGCATCATGGAGTTGATGGCGCTGGGGTTTAAGGATGAAGCGATAGCCAGACATCTCGGGGTGGGGCTGAGAACCGTCCGGCGTCGCATTTCGGACGAAATGAGCAACCGAGGCGTCGACACTCGGTTCCAATTGGGTCTCGCTGCTGGGCGAAGTGGCGTGATTGATCAACGCAAGGGATAACCCCCGGTACGCTGGGGTTGTCCGTTTTACGTACCGCTGAAGGTGAAAATCCTATGCCCGCAATTGTTTTGATCGGCGCCCAATGGGGCGATGAAGGCAAGGGAAAAGCGACTGACTTGCTTGGTAGCCGCGTTGACTACGTTGTGAAGTTCAACGGTGGAAACAATGCTGGCCACACTGTTGTCATTGGCGACCAAAAGTACGCGCTTCACCTGCTGCCCAGCGGTATTCTCACCGACTCAGTGACGCCGGTGATCGCCAATGGTGTCGTCGTCGACCTATCCGTGCTGATCGAAGAGTTGGACGCGTTGGAGGCCCGTGGGGTCGACACGTCCAAACTGCGCATCAGCTCGAACGCGCACGTCATCCCCCGTACAACCGGGTGCTCGACAAGATGGCCGAGCGATTCTTGGGCAAGCGCAAATTGGGGACCACCGGCCGTGGCATCGGCCCGACTTATGCGGACAAGATGAACCGCGTCGGCATCCGGATGCAGGATCTCTTTGATGAGTCGATTTTGCGACAGAAGGTCGAGGCTGCCCTGGAGGTCAAAAACCAGACGCTGCTGAAGATCTACAACCGTCGCGCAGTGGCAGCGGAAGAGGTCATGGAGGAGTTGCTCGCCCACGTCGAGCGCGTGCGCCCCATGGTTCTCGACACGTCGTTGGTGCTGAGCGATGCACTCGATGACGACAAGGTTGTCCTGTTCGAGGCCGGTCAGGCCACGTTGCTTGATGTCGACCACGGGACATACCCCTTCGTCACATCGTCAAACGCCACCTCCGGCGGGGCCTGCACCGGCTCTGGTGTGCCCCCGACGCGGATCGACCGAGTGATCGCGATCCTGAAGGCATACACAACGCGTGTTGGCGAGGGGCCGTTCCCGACCGAGTTGGAAGACGAAAACGGCGAATTCCTGCGCTCGCAAGGCGGCGAGTATGGCACGACGACTGGCCGCCCGCGTCGCTGCGGCTGGCTGGATGTTGTCATCGGGCGTTACGCGCAGCGGATCAATGGTGTGACTGACTTCGTCATCACCAAACTCGACATCCTCACGGGCCTCGAGACGATCCCGGTGTGTGTTGCCTACGACGTGCACGGTGAGCGCTTCGATGAGATGCCGGTCAACCAGTCAGACTTCCACCACGCCAAGCCCATTTATGAAGAGCTGCCTGGCTGGTCGGAGGATATTTCTAAGTGCCAGACCTTTGATGAGTTGCCGGCCAACGCGCAGGCGTATGTCTTGCGAGTCGAAGAGCTGATCGGCGCCCGAGTGTCGGCGATTGGTGTTGGCCCCGGCCGCACCGAGACCATCCAGCGCTTTAGCCTGTTGGGCGAAGACGACGTCTAACCACGGAGAGCGGGCCTCGCCCTGTCAGCCTCGCCCCTGTCAGCCTCGCCTGGTGAGCGCCGGCTGGTGAGGTAGCTCCTGCCCCGGCAAAAAGTGCGATTCGCGCTTTTGTGCGCTGTTCGCATGTTTAAACACGCGAACAGCGAGATTTTCCGCGAATCGCACTTTTGCTGACCGGTGGGGATGGTCACTTCGCAGATGAAATGCACCCGGGCGGGGACCAAACAGCACAAAGTGAGGGGCTGCACACCAATCGGCGTGCAGCCCTCACTCATGCCCAGCGAACTAGTGGCTCAGCGAACTAGTGGCTCATCGCCGATTCAATGACTCCGGTGTGAGCCGAGCGCAGATCTTCGATAGCCAGCGTGAACTGACCTTCAACTTTGAGATGATCCCCGCCAGTTGTGCCGATCCGAGCAAAGGTTTGACCCTTGTCGCTCAGCACAGCCTCAAAGGCTTCAGCATCGCTGGCCGACACGCTCACGATGGCGCGCGCAGTCGATTCGCTCAACAGCGCGACAAAGGCATCGACTCCATCGCGTGAAGCCACCGACGACAAGTCAATGCTGGCGCCAACGCCGTGTCGCAGCAATGACTCCGCGAGCCCAGCGGCCAAACCGCCATCCGACAGGTCGTGTGCCGAGGTGATCAGGCCCTGATCGGTGGCAGCCAACACAGCACTGGCCAACGTCTGCTCTGCTGCGAGGTCGACGGTTGGAGGCAGGCCGCCGAGGTGACTGTGCGCTACCTCAGCCCATGCGGAGCCATCAAGCTCATCGCGGGTTTCGCCCAACAGATAAATCGCGTCCTGAGCATGAGCCCAGCCCGAGCGGTTGCGCTTGGCAACATCGTCGAGCACGCCAAGCACCGCCACAACCGGAGTGGGGTGGATCGCGATGTCCCCAGTCTGGTTGTAGAACGATACGTTTCCGCCGGTCACCGGGATACCCAAGACGGCGCAGCCATCGGCCAGGCCAGTCACAGCCTCAGAGAACTGCCACATCACGCCTGGGTCTTCGGGGGAGCCGAAGTTTAAGCAGTCAGAGACAGCCAGCGGTGCTGCACCGGCGACGGCTACATTGCGATAGGCCTCCGCCAACGCCAACTGTGAGCCTGCATACGGGTCCAGTTTGGTGAAGCGAGGGTTGCAGTCGGTCGACAGTGCCACCCCGCGACCAGTCTCTTCGTCAACGCGGACCACGCCAGCGTCATCGGGCATGGCCTGCGCCGTGTTGCCGCGCACATAACGGTCGTATTGATCCGTCACCCACGAGGCATCACACATATTCGGCGATGCGATGAGATCCAACACCGTGCGAGCGAGGTCGTCGCCTGTGCTGGGCCGGTTGAGGTGAGCCGTGCCGTCGGCCTGCAAATCATCCAGGTATGCCGGGCGCTCCAGCGGGCGCCGATAGACCGGGCCGTCGTGGGCCACCGAACGCGGCGGCACCTGCACCAGCAGGTCATCGCCCCAGTAGACCTCGAGGTTTTCGCCGTCGGTGACCTCGCCCAAGACGCTCGCTTCAACGTCCCACTTAGCCGCGATCGCCATAAAGGCATCGAGTTTGCCTGGCTCGACGACGGCCATCATCCGCTCTTGGCTCTCCGACATCAGGATTTCTTCGGGGAGAGCGACGAGTCACGCAGCGGCACGCGGTCGAGGTGAATCTGCATGCCGCCATCGCCGTTGCTGGCCAACTCGCTGGTCGCACAGCTCAAGCCAGCGCCACCGAGGTCTTGGATGCCAGCGACCACGTCGGCCGCATAGAGGTCGAGGCAGCACTCAATGAGCACCTTCTCGGCGAACGGGTCGCCAACCTGGACGGCAGGCCGCTTGGCCGGGCCAGTCGAGTCGAAAGTCTCGGACGCGAGGACCGAAACGCCGCCGATGCCATCGCCACCGGTCTTGGAGCCAAACAGGACGATGAGATTGCCCACGCCGGTCGCATTCGCCAGGTGGATGTCCTCGGTGCGCATTGACCCCACGCACAGAGCGTTGACCAGCGGGTTGCCCTGATAGCAGGAGTCAAAGTTGATCTCGCCGCCGATGTTGGGCAAGCCCAGTGAGTTGCCGTAGGTGCCAACGCCCGAGACGATCCCGGGCAAAACCCGTGCGGTGTCAGGGTGGTCCAAGGCGCCAAAACGCAGGGGGTCCATCACAGCCAACGGGCGTGCGCCCATGCTCATGATGTCGCGGACGATGCCACCGATGCCGGTTGCAGCGCCCTGATGGGGCTCGATATAGCTGGGGTGGTTGTGGCTTTCGATCTTGAAAGTCACGGCCCAACCATCGCCGATGTCAACGACGCCGGCGTTTTCGCCGATGCCGACGAGCAACTTCTCTTTCATCTCATCCGTGGTCTTGTCGCCAAACTGACGCAGGTGGACCTTGGAGGACTTGTAGGAGCAGTGCTCAGACCACATCACCGAATACATCGCCAACTCGGCGCTGGTCGGGCGGCGGTCCAGGATCTCGCGGATCTGCTGGTATTCGTCGCTCTTCAAGCCCAATTCGGCCCAGGGCTGCTCAGCCTGCGGGTCCTGGCTGGCGATATCGACGGTGTCGCACTTGTATGCGGGCAGATTGCTCATGCGGAAACCACCTGACGCAGCACGGACGTGAAGAATGGCAAGCCTTCGAGGCCAGGACCAAACCCAGGCTCGACGCAGTGTTCGGGGTGTGGCATCAAGCCGACGACGTTGCCGGCTTCATTGCTGATGCCCGCAATCTCGCGCCGGGAACCGTTGGGGTTGCCACCGAGATAGCGAGCCACGACACGGCCTTCGGCCTCAAGCATGTCCAGGGTGCGCTCGTCGGCCATGTAGCCGCCCTCGCCATTCTTCAGGACGATGGTGATCTCTTCGTCCTGGGCGAAGTCGCCAGTCCAGGCAGTGTCGACGCGTTCGATGCGCAACTTTTGGTCGCGGCAGATGAACTTCTGGTGGTCATTGCGCACCAAGGCTCCGGGCAGCAAGTGTGACTCGCACAAGACCTGGAAGCCGTTGCAGATGCCCAAAACAGGCAGGCCATCCTTGGCGGCCGGGATCAGGGCATCCATGACCGGCGCGAACCGGGCGATGGCTCCAGCGCGCAGATAGTCACCGTAGGAGAACCCGCCAGGCAGCACGACGGCGTCGACGCCCTGCAGGTCCGCAGTGCCGTGCCACAGATGCACAGCTTCACCACCGGCCAACTCAATGGCGCGAGCGGCGTCGTGATCGTCTAGCGACCCGGGGAAAGTGACGACACCGACCTTCACGAGGCGTCCTCCTGGGCATCAGCGGCGGCATCAGCATCGCGAACCGACACGACATCTTCGATGACGGGATTGCTCAGCAAGGTCTCGGCAGCCTCTCGGGCTGCAGCCAAGACCTCGTCGGTGACCTCGCCAGCCACCTCAAGGGTGAAGCGTTTGCCTTGGCGCACATCGGTGAACTGGCTCAAGTTGAGGCGCCGAAGTGCCCCCACCACCGCCTGGCCCTGGGGGTCCAGGATCTCTTGCTTGGGCATGACATCAACAACGACAGTTCCCATAGGGGTCCGCCACTCCTAGATTGAGGTGAGAAGTCAGATCTCATTCTATCCAGGAGCGGGGACACTCCTGACCGTCGTCACATGAGCCTCGTGCGTTGCCTTGCGAGTCTCAGTTGGATCGCCTGGAGGGCGTCACGAGGGTGGGTTAAACGGTGCTCCGGTGAGAGCCTCAAAGGCTTCTAGATAGCGCTCGCGGGTCAGCAGGACCACGTCCTCTGGAAGAGGTGGTGGTGGGCCGTCGTCAGCGCGATCCCAACCGCTGGCCTCGGTGCTGAGCCAATCCCGCAAGACCTGCTTGTCGTAGGAAGTCTGCGGCTGTCCCACTTGCCACTGGTCTGCTCGCCAAAAGCGCGAGGAGTCAGGGGTGAGCACTTCATCCGCGAGGATGAGTTGCACGTCGTCAGGATCCAAGGACGACCACTCGATCGGGTCGTCGATGTCGAGATCCAGGTCTGCTGGGTCAACGCCGAACTCGACCTTGGTGTCGGCAATCAAGATGCCTCGATCGCTGGCAATCTCGTTGGCGCGAGCCAAAATCGCGATGGTCAGATCACGGACACGGGCGGCCAACGGCTCGCCCAGCACCTCGCATACCTGATCGAAAGTCATCGGCTCGTCGTGCTCACCAGCTGGTGCCTTCGTCGATGGTGTGAAGATCGGGGTCTCCAGCCGAGATCCGTCCTGTAGGCCTGCGGGCAAGGGCACGCCGCTCACGGTGCCACTGGCCTGGTATTCCTTGAGCCCGCCGCCGGTCAGGTAAGCGCGGGCGATGCACTCGATAGGCAGCATAGACAGGCGTCGAACGTAGACCGCGCGGCCCGAAACGGCGTGGGGGACGTCGGTGGACAAAACATGGTCGGGAGCCAGGTCGCGTAGTTGCTCGTTCCACCAGAGAGACATCTGGGTGAGGATGGCGCCCTTGTCTGGAATCGGACTGTCAAGCACGAAGTCATAGGCCGAGATCCGGTCACTCGCCACGAGGAGCAGAGCCTTTTCATTGACGATGCCGGTGTTGGGGTCCAGCGGCGCGTAGAGGTCTCGGACCTTGCCCGAATAAATCGGCAGGTGGTGCGGCAGGCTGGTGTCGCGGTCGATGGCGGCCTGGGTGGTGTTGCTGACCGAGGCTGCGCCGGGGCCGAGATCTCGCCCCGGGCAGCGCTTGCGGCGATGTCGGTGCGGAATTGGCCACCGCTCATTGAGATCTTTGAAAGCCCTTCGTAGGCGCGCTCGCGGGCCTGACTCAGGTCAGCGCCCAGGCTGGTCACGGACAGCACGCGGCCTCCACTGGCGATGAGCTCTCCGGCGTCGTTCAGTGCCGTGCCGGCGTGCAAGACATCTGTGTGGTCGGGCTGTGCCGCTTCTTGCCAGCCAATGATGGTGGCACCGGTCTGCGGGTCAGCCGGATAGCCCTCGGCGGCGAGCACAACGGTGACTGAGGCGTCGTCGCGCCAGGTCAGCGGGGGCTCCTCGTCAAGTCGCCCCTGCGCGGCGGCGAGCAGGAGTGTGCCCAGTGGCGTCTGCAGGCGAGAGAGAACTGACTGGGTCTCCGGGTCGCCAAACCGGGCGTTGAACTCAATGACGCGCGGCCCCTGGGGCGTCAGCGCCAAGCCGACGTACAGCACACCGACGAACGGCATATCGCGACGGCGCATCTCGTCGATCGTGGGCTGGGCCACTCGGTCAAGGACGAGATCAACGAGGTCGGGCGTCACTTCTGCGAGCCAGGGCAGTGGGCTGTATGCGCCCATCCCGCCGGTGTTGGGGCCGGCGTCGCCATCGTGGAGGCGCTTGAAGTCTTGAGCGGGGGCTAGCGGCACGACGGTGCGGCCATCGGTGAGGCAAAGAGTGAGACCTCCGGGCCATCAAGGTATTCCTCAACGACGACGGTGCCGGATGGCTTTGAGAAGCAATCAGCTCCATGCGCCAGTGCTTGATTTTCGTCGTTAGTCACCACCACGCCTTTGCCGCCAGCTAGGCCATCGTCTTTGATCACGAAGGAGCGCCCGTGGCGTCCATGGCGTTGCCGAGCTCGTCTGCGTTGCCGCACACATAAGCGCGGGCGGTCGGCACCTCAGCCGAAGCCATGATCTCTTTGGCGAACGCCTTGCTGCCTTCGAGTTGAGCGGCTGCAGCCGAAGGGCCAAAGCACGCAAAGCCTGCTGCGCGGACCTGATCAGCGACCCCAGCAACGAGGGGTGCCTCGGGGCCGATCACCACGAGGTCGACGGCATGATCTCGAGCAGCGGCGATCACGGCACTGGAGTCGGTCACGTCCGAAACGCCAGGCAGGCAGGTTGCCGTGAGCGCCATCCCCGGATTGCCCGGTGCAGCGATCACCTCGGCTACTTCAGGGCTGCGCTGAAGCGCAGTCACGATCGCGTGTTCACGGGCGCCGGAGCCAATCACGAGGATCTTCACAGAGTGAAGCCTACAGAGAAGGTCGGACAGCAGGGGCGCGAGAGAAGAGGAGAAAGAATGGGTGTGGCCCTCCTGGGAGGCAGGGGGGCATTCCCCCAGGAGGGCCACAAGTGGAGCAGGGTCTGACGGTTCTAGGGGGGGTAAGAACCGTCGACACGCACATCCCCACATCAGCGCGAACGCCGATAGTTGAATATAAACACATATCTGGCGGATCGCCAAGAGGAATGGTGTCGGGATAGCGTCAATGACGCATTTCCGTCATTATTGAAGCAGGAGCAGGTTTGCTGAGACCTGTTGTGGGCATCATGGATAGCACCAGGGGACACAGATGAGTGGCGACGACGCAAATAACGATGGGACGTCTGGCGGGCGAGGCAACCAGCGCAGCGTTGCGCCAACTAACGACCTGCCATTGATGACCGAGTCGGAGTTTGAGGCCGAGGTGGCGCGCGCATACCTGGCGATGGTGCATATGGGGCAGCCCACGCGTGCGAAATTGGAAGGTGAGGGGATTGAGCCAAGCACCTTGCGCTACTTGACTCGGGTCCTCGAAGACCGAGGTTTTGTAACGCCGACCGGCCCAGATACGTGGGCAGTCAACCCTCCGGAACAGGCAATGTCGGCCTGGGCCAACAGCGTCGAGCGTCGAGCGCAGGAGTCTCGTGTTTTGGCGGCCTCATTGCAAGCGATGTGGGAGTCCGGCCGTGCGCCGACGATGTCTGGCGAGCATGGGGTCGTGTGGTTGGACACCGTCGCAGACGTCGCGCGTTCGATGCATGAGTTGGTCCGTAGCGCGACTCAACAGGTATGGGCCGTGCATGACACGTCGCCAGCTTCTTTAGCATTGTTTGACCTAGCACTCGAAGCGCCTGGGCCCTTGGCGGCTTCAGGGGTCAAGGTGCGGATGTTGGTTGATCGCGGGCTGCTTGAGCGTCCCGGCGTGCTCAATCTGCTGGAGCGACGGGTGGAGGAGGGTATGAAGTCAGGCTGGCGTCCAAGCTGATCTTCAGCGCCATTTCGGTCGATACCCGCGCGATGGTCGTTGACCTGACCGCTCATGACCCAGATTCTCCGGGCTCCTTTGAGATGCGCCGCCCACGCCGGTGGCCGCGGTTCGCAAGTGGGCCAAGGTCCTCTTTGAATACGGAACGCCGCTGAGCCCGGCCCTGGTCCCGGTCCGAGAGACTCGATCCCGCGGGCTGAGCCCCCGTGACCAGCGCATATTGAGCATGTTGGCGACCGGTCTCTCCGACCAAGTGATTGCCCGACACTGTGGTTGCTCCACCCGCACAGTGGAGCGTCGGGTCAGGTGGCTCTCGGACCGGCTTGGTGCCAGCTCTCGCTTTCAGGCCGGCGCCGAGGCCGTCCGCCGCGGTTGGTTGTGAGGCGAGTAAAGTAGTTCCTTGGCCCGATTCCGACCGTGACCTCGCAGGAGTCGGGCAATGAGAGAGGACTTCGTTTTTGAGTGCTGACCAGCAGGCCGAGCTTGCGGCAGAGATCGCGCACGAGCAGTCGCATGTTGACCGGGTTTATACCGAGTTGGCTAAGGCGGCGACCCGTGCTGATTTAGTGCATGCCGAAGGCATGGTGCAGGGGCAGACAGAGCGGGCGGGCACAGGTGATCCTCGCGAAGAGGAGATGGCTGGCCTCTTTCAACGCGATGCCCTTGTCTCACGGCTAACCGCCGCCGCGCCTCGCTGGAGCAGCAGCACGAGGGGCTGGTCTTTGGCCGCCTTGACCTCGATGCGACGGCTCGCGAGCAAGAACGTGGCGAAACCGGCGAGGTGCGCTACATCGGTCGGCTGGGGTGCGGGACGACGAGTATGAACCGCTCGTCATTGACTGGCGAGCGCCCGCAGCGTCGGCCTTCTATCGCGCCACGCCGGTTGAGCGGCACGGAGTGATTCGTCGCCGAGTGTTGCGCAGCCACGCACAGAGCGTGATCGGCATCGAGGACGACCTGATGGTCGCCGAAGCGCCCGACGACATGGTCGTGGTGGGTGACGGCGCTCTGATGGCCGCTCTGACGCGGAGCCGTGGACAGCGCATGCGCGACATCGTGGCCACGATCCAGCAGCACCAAGACGAGGCCATCCGGGCAGTGGCAAGAGGAGTCACCGAGATCACCGGTGGTCCAGGAACTGGCAAGACTGTCGTCGCGCTGCACCGTGCCGCATACCTGCTGTATTCAGAGCGCCGCCGTTTTGAGGCTGGCGGAGTCCTGGTTGTTGGTCCCTCGTCGGCCTACACCGCATACATTGAGCGTGTTTTGCCCTCGCTGGGCGAGGAAAGTGTCACGTTGCGCTCGCTGGGTGACGTCGTTGGGGGTATGACGGCAGTCCGCGTCGATTCCCCAGAGGCTGCGGCTATTAAGGGCTCTCTGCGGATGCGCCCGATTTTGGGTCGGCTGGTCAAAGAGCCAGTGCCCGATGCGCCGACGGTGTTGCGAGCGTTTATCGCCGGTCACGCGATCCGGTTGGACCCGCCACAGTTGGAGCGGGCACGCCGCCAGGTGCTGCGCAATCACCAACGCAACGTCAGCCCCGCTGCGGTCATCCGCGCCCTGGCCGAGATGGCGTGGAACCAGGTCAAGACGGGGGAGCGGCCGGAGTTCCTCGACAAGTTTGAGGACTCGCGCGATGTCGAGGCCTTCGTTAAGCAGTGGTGGAGGCCCGTTGATCCACGCGAAGTCTTGCTGTGGCTCTCTGAAGACGACAATGCCGTGCGGTTGGCCAGCCCCGAACTGACCCCGGCGGAGGCCATCACGCTCGCCCGCTCGATGCAGGTCGCCCTGCGCACCGGGCAGTGGTCGGTCGCAGACGTTGCGTTGATCGACGAGTTGCAGTCACGACTGGGCCAGATGGTCGAGATCGATAAGGAAGAGCGCGGCTTCTACGAGATCGAGGAGTTAGACGACGTTTCGCAGTATGGCGTCGCAGCAGTTCGCAGCGGTCGCTCCGGTCACGGCGGTAGTTCCGATGACGAGCCCACCTCGATGGAGCCAGAGGCAGAAGCCAACACCTCTGCTCGCGTCCCGCACGAACCGCGCGCCATGCTGATGAACGCCACGGTGACCCCGAGTGATTCTTATGCGCACGTGTTGGTCGATGAGGCGCAAGACCTGTCGCCGATGCAGTGGCGGATGCTGGCTCGGCGTGGCCGGGGCGCGTCATGGACGGTCGTCGGCGACGACGCTCAGTCTTCGTGGCCCGACCTGGCTGAATCGGCCGTAGCTCGGGAGGATGCGTTTGGCCCAGCCCGCAGGCAGAGCTTCCACATGACGACGAACTACCGCAATGCGCGAGAGATTTTCGACGTCGCACGCGATCTGATCTCGGCAGTGGTGCCCGATGCTGATATCCCTGAAGCGGTGCGCGAGACCGGTAACCACCCAGTTGACACGGCCGTTTCGGCAGCGGATCTGGCAGATGAGGTGCGCTCCGCCGTGCATACGTTGTTGGAGCAGGTCGATGGCGCCATCGCGTTGATTGCTCCCGCCAAGTGGTGGGATCTCGCGGTGCAGGTGTCAGATTCATTGGAGGCTCGTGTCGGCGTCGTCGATCCGCTGTCGTCAAAGGGACTTGAGTATGACGCCACCGTCGTCATCGATCCCGATCAGATTGTGTCGGAGTCACCAGGTGGTGCCCGGGTGCTCTACGTCGTTTTGACTCGTGCCGCGCACCGAATGTCGATTGTGCGTCCGGAATAGTCTTGGTATGTGCTGTCGCAGCCAGCTCGTCACTCGCTTGTCACCGGACGTCGCTCGACTGGCAACCCGCGTTGTTCAAGGTTGAGTGAAAAGCGATCGGCACGGGAGGCCTGGTCGCTGTAGAGCTCGGCGGCGAGGGAATCTGCTGAGGTGACGAATTCGCCATTCTTGAGGTAGATCACCAGGTGGCGCATTGCCTTCATATTTCCCCGAGGGGTCCGGGAGGTCTGGACTTCTACCCAGTCGACGTGCTCCCAGGGGATTCGTTTGGGGTGGGTGGAGGATGAGACCCGGATGCCCTTGTCGCTGACGACGACGCGTGGCCAGGCGAGCCGGGTGAGGGAGACAACGGCATACAGCGAGATGACTGTCACCGCCGTGGCAGCGCCCGGGAGGGGAATGCCGATCGCGATCGGCACGATGAAGACGCCGAAAAACAAAGTGGCGCTCACCATTGCCCCCGCGATCCATACCCTGATGCCGGCCTATGGTGGTGATTTTCTCCTGGGTCTTTGGGTAGTTCAGGCAACGGTCACAAGTCTGCACAACATCTGTCGTCGTCGTCGCCATGTCAGTGACGGCGGCTAGGGTCAAGGGTGAGTACCGCTTTGTATCGACGCTACCGGCCCGAGACGTTTGCCGACGTGATCGGTCAAGAGCATGTGACCGCGCCACTGATCCAGGCTCTGAAAACCGGCCGCGTTAATCATGCCTACCTCTTCAGCGGCCCGCGCGGTTGTGGCAAGACCACCAGCGCCCGAATCTTGGCGCGTTGCCTCAACTGCGAGCAAGGACCAACACCCACCCTGCGGGGTATGCGAGTCGTGCGTGGCATTGGCCCGCGGGGGTAGCGGGTCAATCGACGTTATCGAGATTGACGCAGCCAGCCATGGTGGTGTCGATGACGCGCGTGACCTGCGTGAGCGGGCAGCATTCGGTCCAGCTCAATCGCGTTACAAGGTTTACATCATTGACGAGGCGCACATGGTGACCTCACATGGGTTTAATGCCCTACTCAAGGTGGTCGAAGAGCCGCCAGAGCACGTGAAGTTCATCTTTGCCACCACGGAGCCGGAAAAGGTCCTGGCGACGATTCGATCGCGGACTCACCACTACCCCTTCCACCTGGTGCCACCGCAGCGGTTGACCACCTACCTCGAAGAGTTGTCTGAGGCCGAAGGCGTTTCGTTGGAGCCTGGGGTGCTTTCTTTCGTGACGCGTGCCGGCGGCGGGTCCGTGCGCGACTCGCTCTCTGTTTTGGATCAGTTGATTTCGGGCGCTGGGGACGAAGGCCTGACGTATGAGCGCACCGCTGCTCTGCTCGGCTTCACCGACACCGAGTTGCTCGATGCAGTTGTGGAGGCCGTTGCCGCCACCGATTCAGCCACCACGTTCGCCCAAATCGACCGGGTGATGGAGTCAGGCCACGATCCGCGCCGGTTCATTGAAGACTTGCTCGAGCGCTATCGCGACTTGATCGTGCTGCTGGCCGTTGGCGATCGTGCTGGTGGACTGCTGCCCGGCCTCCCGGCTGATCAGGTCGAACGGATGCGTCGTCAGGCAGGCAGTTATGGCCCGTCCGCGTTGACCCACAGCGCCGACGTCGTCAGTCGCGGTTTGGCTGAGATGACTGGTGCCGTGTCCTACCGTCTGGTGTTGGAGTTGACCTGCGCACGCTTGCTGCTGCCAACGGCAGCGGGGGAGCAGGGTATGCGGCACGCCTGGACCGCATTGAGCGTCGCCTGACTGCCGCAGGCCCAGCGCCCACGGAGGCACCGGAGCAGGCTCGACAGGACCGACCGGCAGTTGCCTCTGGCTCCCGGAGCATCCGGTTGCCGCTCAGCGATCAGCCAACCGGTCCACCGCGCCACCGACCAGTTCGGTCGCACCCCATTCGACACCGGCCACGTCGGCGCAGCCCACCACAGAACATGGGTCTGCAGGCCAGCGGCCCTCAACGCCGGACCAGCCTGCAGCTGAGCAGGAGCCGAGCCAGGCAGGCAGCGGGCTAGGCCGCGAAAACCAGGCGGGGCACCTCGATACGGGTGCTATTCGGCGCCAATGGGATGAGGTGCTCGACGCCGTCAAGAAGATTCGCCGTGTGACCTGGAGCTTCGTCTCGGTCAATGCCAAGGTGGTCGACTTTGACGGTGAGCGCATTCTGCTTGAAATCGCCACCCAGGGCATGGCTGACACCTTCCGGCGTGGCAACCACGCCGAAGTGACAAGGCAAGCGCTGATGGATGCGCTCGCCTTGGACGTCCGCGTTGAGGCCATGGTGAAGGGCGACCCCATGCCAGCCTCGCGGCAGCAGGCATCGACAACTCAGGCACCGCAGCCCTCGGCGCAACCACGTCCGCAAGAGGGCGGGGCCAGGCATCGCGACCGCAATCGTCCAATGAGCCGACACGGGAATCGAGCGGTCGACGTGGGTCAGACCTGCGCAGAGCAGCGGCTGAGCGAGATGCGGAGAAGGCGCCAGAATCCCCGAAGGCCGCTGAGCCTCAAGGCTCCAGAGCAGCGGCGACCAGCTCAGCGTGACGATGGGCCGCCACCGATGGAAGAGCCCTACTCAGATGAGCCTCAATGGAGGAGCCGCCGCCGTACGAGCCACCAGCCGACTGGCAGAGCACCGCGTCAAAGCCCGCGCCCACTTGGGCCAGCGAGCCGGAGGCAAACGCGTCGGCCAAGTCAACGTCGGCTAAGACAGCACAGGCCGAGCCAGCAACAACCGAGCCAGCACAGGCCGAGCCAGCGCGGGGCGAGCAGCCGGAGCCAAGAAGCCCAAGCTGGTCGGTGCAAAACTGCGCGGAGCCGACCTGCGCCGGGCGCGTAATCCCGAGCAGCCAGCCGAGCCGGTGGCAAAGGTCAGGACTCCGCCCAAACCACCTGCGGCAGCGCCGGGTTCAGACATGCCTAGCGACGATGATGAAGATCTCGACACGTCGAGTTCCTTGGGCAACCTGTCATTGAGAGCGTCCTCGGCGGTACGGTGATCGCTATCAACGACGACTCCGTCAGCTGAGGAAGGCTGCTAGTGCTCTATCGCATCTTGCACTTCACTGTTCGTCCGGCGGCCCTCGGGCTATGGCGGCCAGAGATCATTGGGACCGAGAATGTCCCCTCAAGTGGCCCAGTCATTCTGGCTAGCAATCACCTGTCGTTCGCCGACAGCGTCGCTATCCCGCTGACCGCTCCTCGACAGGTGGCCTTCTTGGCCAAGTCGGAGTACTTCACGGGCAAGGGTGTCAAAGGCTGGGTGAGTAAGACGTGGTTCACCTCAATCGGGTCTATCCCTGTTGAGCGCGACAGTGCTCGAGCAGCCCAGGAGTCATTGGATCTCGCGTTGGACCACCTTAAAGACGGTGGCGCCTTTGGTATCTATCCGGAAGGCACTCGTTCGCGCGACGGCCGACTCTATCGTTTCCGCACCGGAGTGGCTTGGCTCGCGCTGGAAGCAAAATGCCCAGTGGTGCCCGTGGCGTTGAGGGCACCGATCAACTGCAGCCAGTTGGCTCTGCTTTGCCCAAGGTCCGCAAGTTCACCGTTGAGTTTGGCAAGCCGATCAATGTCGCCGAGAAGTATGCGGGCGTCCCGGCTGGCAAGGCCCGCCGAGCGGTCACCGATGAGATTCAAAATGCGGTGCTGGCGATGACGGGGCAAGAGTTCGCCGACGACTACAACCAGCGCCCGCCGAGCGCCTAACGACACCGAGAGCGTCGGCTCTAGGGCTCATTAGTCAGGCCAGCGCGAGCCGCATTCGTTGCCAAGCCCACGCCCGGCATACAGTCAGAGTGTGTATGAAGGCGTGGTCCAAGACCTGATCGATGAGCTAGGGCGATTGCCCGGTGTCGGTCCCAAAGCGCGCAGCGAATCGCGTTCCACCTGCTCACCACCGACGGTGAAGACGTCGAGCGGTTGGCGCAAGCCTTGATGCAGATCAAGGACAAGGTGCAGTTTTGCGCCACCTGCGGCAATGTGGCGGAAGCCGAAGAATGCCGGATCTGTCTTGACCCACGACGCGACACTGCCCTCATCTGTGTGGTCGAGCAGTCGCAAGATGTCGCTGCCATTGAGCGGACGCGCGAGTTCCGCGGCCGCTATCACGTGCTGGGCGGCGCAATTAACCCGATCGGTGGGGTTGGGCCCGAAGACCTGCGGATCGCCGAGTTACTACGGCGGTTGGCCGATGGCTCGGTCACCGAGGTCATCATTGCCACCGACCCAAACCTTGAGGGCGAGGCGACTGCGACATACCTTTCGCGTCTGATGAAAGACATGGGGGTCAGCATCTCCAGGCTGGCCTCCGGGCTGCCCGTTGGTGGCGACCTGGAGTATGCCGACGAGGTCACCTTGGGCCGCGCCTTTGAGGGTCGCCGCCTGGTGCAGCGGGCTAGCCAACCAAGCTAAATTTCACCCGCCGCATCCCAGACAACTGATGGGTGAGCGGGTTAGAGTTCAAGCATGACGACGTCATCGCGAGCCCATGCTGAAGCGGCCCAGGACTACGACTACGAAGAGTTGGTGTCCATCGGCACTGAAGCGGCGGGGCAGGCCCGCACCTTCCTTGTGGCGCTTCGCGAAGTTGCCTTTGGCCAAGCGCCACAAGCAGCCTTGCCGCTGACCTTGTTGGCGGTTTCGCAGGTGCAATTAGCGGGTGCCAAATTGGGCGCCATGGTGGATGTCGTGCCGGCTGAGCAGTTTGAGCCTGACGATGGCCCTGACCCAGACCTCGATGCCATCAGAGAAGGCCTACAGACACTCTTTTCTGGTGTCGACGACTACTCCGAAGTGGCTGACCCGGTCTTAGCCGACGAAGTCGTGCAGGGGAGCCTAGCCAATGACCTCGCCAGTATCGCTCAGGACTTGGCTCATGGGTTGCGACACTGGGAGGCCGGGTCAAAGACCGAGGCTTTGTGGTGGTGGCAGTTCAGCTATCTGTCTAACTGGGGCGAGCGCTGCGCAGCCGCCCTGCGGGTCTTGCTCACGTTGTTGGCGCACGTGCGTCTAGACGTCGACGACGAGACCGCCATGGAAGCCGAGCTTGCCGCTCTGCACGCAGAGCCACAAGGCAACTAACTCAAACTCCTGCATCGTCGCCCCCAACCGAGTCCAGGAGGGCTCAACGGGGTCGGCTCTCAGGTCACGGAAGGTCTTGGTGCGTCCGCTCTGGACGATCAGCCAACTCGTTCGGTGAGGTGTCGGGGTCGATGGGCGCTCCAGAGCGATAGGTCGCACGGCCCAAAGTGTTTGATGCCACCGAGGACATGATCACGAATCCAGCGATGGCGACGATCGCCTTGAGCAAGATGATCACGTCGAAGCCATACTCGCTAAAGTCGTAGACATAGGCCGCCGCTACCAGCATGGGCAGGCCCAAACCCGTCGCAGGGCTCAGGACGTTGATCCGGCTAATGGCATCGTCGACGCGCAGCATCGCGATCGCGCTAATCAGGACGAACAGCGCGCCGCCGATGGCCAGGACGCCCACGATGGTGGTCACAATAATGTCGGTCATCGTCGTCCCCTTGTCAGGATGCGTGACAGTGCCACGGTTGCCAGAATGCCCAGCAGCGCTGAGATGGATGCCACGTCAAAGAGCACGGATGATTCCAGCAGGGCAGCAACCATGATGAAAATGCCGACCGCCGCGAAGTAGACCATGTCGCTCACAGCAGCAGCCGAGGCTTCGTCGGTGACGGTCAAGAGTCGGATGACGCCCAAGATGGCTGCGAGGCCCAGGAGCCCGACAGTGACCCACACAATGACGGTCATGATGCCGCCTCCTTTCGGGTGACTTTGAGCAGCCGACGCTCCATATCGCGCAAACCTTCCAGGACCTCTTCAGGGGTCTTGCCATACATCGAGTGCACGAACAAGGTGGCTGGCGCCGGGCCCGTGCTCGGCGCAATGCCGACGGTGATGGTGCCCGGCGTGATCGTGATTGACGATGCCATCGCGGTGATCTCAAAGTCGGTTGTGCACTGTAGCGGATACTCCACGATCATCGGCGTGGCACCTTTGCCGGAGGTCAGCGCATCTGCCCCTACGGTCAGCGCACCAGTAAAGACTTCCTTAGCCACCCACCCGGTGTAGATCAGGGCTTGAATTGGATAGATCATCCCAGCACCGCCTCAACGTAGGGCTGAAGTTCCGTCAGGGCAGTTGCCGCCCGCAGCATGTATGGCAGCACGGCACCAGCGAAAATAAAGATGCCGAGCTGCACCAGCATCAAGACCGCGCCGGGTGCCGCAAGGTGGAGTGGAATCTTGACATCCTTGGGCAGTGGCACCCGCCGCCCGCGGCCCGCCCGGGGCTATCAGGTCGGTAGTTCTCCATCTGTGGGCCCCAGAAGACACCAGACCACAGTTTTTGCATAGCGATCAGGCTACCGATGGCGGCCACGATGATGACCGTGATGAAGGTCCAGGCCTGCCAGGCTCCCGCGGAAGCAGAGGCTTGGACGAGGCCAATCTTGGCAAAGAAGCCAGCCGAAGGTGGGAAGCCCACGAGGCTAATGAGTGACAACGCATAGACCGCCGCAACCCAGGGGTCGCGCCGGGCTGGCCGGCCAGACGTTCGTAGCGCCCCGACCCGTACGTCTGCTCAATGGCGCCCGAAGTCAAGATCAGAGAACCCATGGTGATGGTGTGGTGCACCATGTAGAAGATTCCGGCGGCGATCGAGAACTGCGTGAACAGCGCCAAGCCGATCAGGATGTGCCCGACACCGCTGACCATCTGCCAAGCCAGAGCGCGACGCATGATGTGCTCGCCGAAGGTCGAGTAGGCACCGATGAGGATCGTTGCTGCGACGACGATGACAAGAACGGTCGACCAGGGGCAGCGCCCTGGAACGTGATCGAGTAGATGCGGTAGATCGCATACAGCGCGACCTTGCTGTGAACGAACGAGAACAGGGCCATGATGCCAGCCGAGGTGGCGGGGTAGGACCGGGGCATCCAGCCGTGAACGGGCACGACACCGGCCTTGATGGCCAAGGACAGCAACACGACCGAAACCGCGAGGCTGACGGTCGGGTTGTCCTGAGCCACACCAGCCAACTCGGCAAGGTTGACAGTGCCAGCCGAGGCATACACGAAGCCCACGCCCACTAGCAAGATCGTGCTGGTGGTGAGATTCACGATGACGAAGAGGCGACCGATGCCAAGACGGCGCCACGTTCCGGTGATGGCGATGAGCGCATACGACGGCAGCAGCATGACCTCCACGAAAACGAAGAGGTTAAAGAGGTCTCCGGTCAGCAGCGCGCCGTTGACACCAGCAATCAGCATCAGCGCCAGCGCCGGCACAAATCTGAATCGGTCCTCGCCGGTCTGGGTCAGAAACCACAGGCCAATAGCCACGGTCGCTGAGGTCACGAAGATCATCAGCGCCGTGAAGGAGTCTGAGACAAACGGGATCGACACCCCGCCGGGGAAGGCTCCGACGTTGTCGGCGATTACCGGTGTCGCGGTGCTCTAGGAGCAGCCACAGACCACCCAGCGAGGTGGTGATCGGCGAACCGATCATCAGGATGCGCTGGGGCAGCGTGGAGCGAATCATCACGGCGAGGGCGGCCGCGAGCAGTGGCACCGCCACGAAGAGGGGAAGCATGGATGGGTTCATCGGTCGTGGAACTCCCCGGTCGAAGGCATGCGCTTCGTGTCGTCGTTATGCCCGATCACAGCAAGCGACAACATCAGCACCGTGACCGCCAGGGTGATCACGATGGCCGTCAGCACGAAAGCTTGAGGCAGTGGGTCGGCAGCGGTGGCCACATCCATCCGGTCAGCCAGCGGTTCGCCGCGCCAGGCGGTAACGCCGATGGTCAGCAACATCAAGTTTGCCGAGTGGCTCAGTAGCGCCAGGCCAAAGATAATCCGGACCATGCCGCGCTGCAGCATCAGATAGACGCCACCGGCAACGAGGACACCGACCGTGATGGGCAGGATCGAAGTCATGAGTCGTCTCCCGTCCTGCTTGGCGCATTGCCAGATGACAAGTGTCGTGTCCGAGGTTTGGCCATGACCGGCCGCTCACCACGAACCGTCTCCAGTGGAGCCATCAACTCTCCCTCGTATGCCTCGTCGGCACGTTCTCGCGCACCCTCATCAGAGTCGGTGGTGGCGCCCAGCAAGTTGAAGGCCGCCATCACCAGGCCGAGCACGGCCGAGTAGACACCGAGGTCGAAGACCATCGCCGAGGAGAGATTTTGCCCAAACGCGTAGCCGTGGAGCGGTTGCAGGAAGGATCCCTTGGCGATCAGGCCCCAGAATCCAGTGCCCAATGCCAGCAGGATGCCGACACCAATCAGGAAGACTGGAAGCCGAGGCCGACCAATCTGATGGTCGCGGTTGCTGGCCAAGTAGATCAGCGCAACGATGGAAGATCCGACCAGTGCGGCGATGAAGCCACCACCTGGGGAGTTGTGTCCGCGCAGGAACAAGATCGCCGAAATAGCGGCGAGCAGTGGCACGGTCACCCGAATCAGCAGCTGCAGCGGGACTGCGTTGCCCCAGCCTTCCATGATGGCCCGGGATGCCGTGGAGCCTGCAGCGCGTAAGGGCACCTTTGGCGGGGGAACAAAGTTGCGGTCTTTCTCCGGTGGTGGGTCCATCGTGGAGTGTCGGACGGTGGACACGACGGCGATGATCGCGATCCCAGCCATACCGAGCACGCTCAATTCACCCATGGTGTCGAGTGCACGGAACTCCACCAGAATCGTGTTGACGATGTTGGCGCCACCGGTCTCTTCGTAGGCCTCAGTCAGGTAGTAGTCGGCCACGGGGGTTAACTCACGACGACCTGTCAGCGACCAGACCAAAAGGCCAGCGGACAAACCTGCGCCTGCAGCGAGCAAAGCGGCCCACTTTTGTCCATAACGCGGTCCGCGCCCGAACTTCAGCGGCAGTTTTTGCAGAACCAACATGATCATCAACACGGTCAGTGCCTCAACCAGCAGTTGCGTTAGCCCGACATCTGGAGCGCCAAGCGCGAAGATCTGCACAGTGACTGCGATACCGACGGTGGACAGGGCCACCACCGCCGCGAGCCGGGACTGTGAGGTCACCACGCCGTACACGCCCCCGATCACAATGATCATGATGACGACGTCGACGGGGCGCCCGAGGTTATCCTGAGCCGGGTCAAGACCCGAGGTATTGAGGATCGTCAGGACGCCACCAATGGCGACTGCACAGAAGACCACGAACTGAGCAGCGACGTGTCGCGTGGGGTTGTCGGCTCTGACAGTGCTGACCAAAGTGCGGCCAAAGTTGCTGAAAATCTTGACGATGCGCATCATGATCCATGCGCCATCGACGGACAGCGTGTCATGCGCCATCCACTGCAACAGGCGCTTGCGGTTGAAGATCAAGATGACACCGATCGTGACGATCAGCGCGGACATGGCCAACTCAAGGTTGAAGCCGTGCCAGAAGGCGAAGTGAACCTCGTGGTGCTCGCCGCCTTCAGCACCTTCCTCGACAACAGGAAGGCCGCCTTGACGGCTGCACCCACGGGTGTGTCAAGCACGCCGACGAAGAGTGCCAACGGCAGACCGACGAAGATCGGCAATACGGCCGGGATCAGCAGCGACGGCTCAGCCTCGTGCACCTCAACGTCGGTGCGCTTGCCATCAATGAAGCCCCCGAAGACGATCTTGGCGCAGTAGGCAAAGGTCAGAACCGCGCCACCGACAGCACCAAAGAGGGCAACCCAGCCCATCCAGGCACCACCAGGTGCATCCTGCATCGCGACGAAGATTTCTTCCTTCGAGACGAAGCCCAACATCGGCGGCAGGCCCGCCATGGAAGCACAACCTAAGACCACTGCTGCGAACGACCACGGCATCTTGCGCCGCAACTCTGGCAGCCGTCGGATGTCTCGGGTGTGCGCCGAGTGGTCGATGACGCCAACCATCATGAACAAGCCCGACTTAAACAGGGCGTGCGCGATGGTGTGCAACGTTGCGGCAGCCAGAGCCTCTTCGGTGCCGATACCGATAGTGGCGACAATGAGGCCCAACTGGCTGACCGTGGAGTAGGCCATGATCTTCTTGAGGTCGGTCTTTTGCAGCGCAAACCAGGCGGCCATGGCGCCGGTGAAAAGGCCGGTGAAGATCAGCGTGTAGTTCCAGACCGGCGTCTCGTGGAAGGCCGGGGTGAAGCGCATCAGCAAGAAGATGCCGGCCTTCGCAACCGCTGCCGCGTGCAGGTAGGCGCTGACCAGGGTGGCCGCTGCCATCGCGTCGGGCAACCAGAGGTGGAATGGGAACTGGGCGGACTTGGTGAAGGCCGCAATCAGGATGAGGACAGCCACGGTCCCGGTGAAGCCAGCGTCTTGCGTCCACACCGGGTGGGCTAGTGCTTCGGTGACGTTGGTCGTGCCGGTCTTGGCGATGATCGCCGTGGCACCAGCCAACATTGTTAGACCACCAACGAAGGTGATGATCATCGTTCGCAGCGAAGCGAGCTCACCGCCATACCCAGAACGGGCGATCAGCAGGAAGGACGCCAGTGACGTGAGCTCCCAGGTGCCGAACAGCAGGATGAGGTCATCGGCCAGCACCAAACCGACCATGGAGAGCGTGAACGCCGCCATGACCAGGTAAAGCTGGTTTGCCTGCCGTCGTGGAAGTAGCGGGCCGAATAGGCGAAGACAATGGCGCCGATGATCAGCGCAATGTAGGTGAAGACCACCCCAATGCCATCGGCTTGGGTGCGAAATTGAGATCAAGCGCGGGGACCCACGGCACGGAATACGTGACGTGCTCCCCGTTCATCACCTTGATCGCGGCTGGTGTGAATACCGCCGCGGCGACCAGGTAGATCACTGCAAGCGGATATCCAGCGTTTCGCCCCAAATATCGGGTGAATACTGGAGAGGCCAGGACAGAGACCACGAGGATCAGGAGAGTCCCTAACAGGCTCACCGGCTCCCACCTTCCTTAAACGGGGCGTGCGGACGCGGTGTCGATGGGGCCCCTGGCATGCGCCGTACTCTAGCAATCGGTATGCCCCAGGTCACATGTCGGCTTTCAGTCGTCACCAACCTGACATCTACTGGGTGCCCAGGGAACTGATCTGTGGGTATGGGCATTAGTCGAGTTCGCTCAGGTGGCCGTCGGCCACGTGCCAGCGTCGAGTCGTGCGGACGTTGCTCCGCATTCGGCGGTCGTGGGTGACGAGCAGGACGGTCCCAGCGAAGTCTTCCAGCGCCTCCTCCAACTGCTCAATGGCCGGCAGGTCCAGTGGTTGGTCGGCTCATCAAGGACCAACAGGTTGATGCCTTCGGCTTGCAGCAGCGCCAGACCGGCACGGGTCCGCTCGCCGGGAGACAGTGAGTTGCTAGCCCTGGTGACGTGATCACCGCGCAACCCAAACTTGGCGAGCAGTGTGCGGGCCTCCGCCTCTGACCAGTCCGGCAATGCGTCCAGGAAGGCCCGGCCCAAGGATGTGTTTGAGTGGAACGCATCTCTGGCCTGGTCAATCTCGCCCAGGCGGATGCCGCTGCCCAGGTGTGCCATGCCAGCCTCGGGTTGTATCTGGCCCAGGATCAATGCGATCAACGTCGACTTGCCCGCGCCATTGGGCCCGGTGACCACGATCCGGTCTGCCCACTCGATCCCCGTGCTGATCGGCCCCAGGGTGAAATCGCCGCGTTGCACCGAGGCTCCGGCGAGGGTGGCGACCACCGAGCCAGAGCGTGGGGCGGGAGCGATCGTCATCCGAAGGTCCCATTCCTTGCGTGGTTGCTCGACCACTTCAAGGCGTTCAATGGCTCGGTCCAGTTGGCGGGCCTTGGCTCCCTGCTTTTCACTGACCGCCACATTGTGGTTGCGCACATGCTTGTCGGGGTCGGACGCCTTCTTTTTGCATTCGAGACGCCCTTGTCGGTCCACTGCCGTTGTCGGATGGCGCGGCTGGCAAGATCATCTTTTGCTGACGCATACTCCTCAAAGCGGTCTTGAGCAGCCTGTTTAGCCAGCGCTCGCTCTTGCAGGAACGAGTCATAACTGCCCGCGTAGTAGTTGGCCCGCTGTTGCGCGAGGTCTAACTCCAGGACGGCGTTGGTGGTGCGAGCCAAAACTCGCGGTCATGGCTCACCATGATGACCGGCGCTCGGAGGCTGATGACGAACTGCTCCAGCCGCTCCAGGCTGGCCAAGTCGAGGTCGTTGGTCGGCTCATCCAGCAAATAGATGTCATAGCGAGACAGCGTCAGGGCCGCCAGGCTCACCCGTGCTGCTTGGCCGCCAGAAAGGCTGGACATCTTGGTGTCGAGGCCAACCGTGATGCCGACCGCGGCCAACGCGTCGTGGCTGCGCTCTGCCAGGTCTGCGCCGCCGAGCGAGAGCCAGGTTTGCAGCGCGATCTCGTAGCGGTCGGCTGCGCCCGGGGAGGCATCGCCGAGGGCGTCGGCAGCCGCATACATTTCGACTTCGGCTGGTCCGACTCCCGTGCGTCTGGCCAGGTAGGCCTCGATATCGGGGTCAGCAAGTTGCTCGTGACCATGGTTGGCGGGGGAGCGGCGCGGCTCTTGTGGCAGGTAGCCAATGGTTGCCGAAGCAGGGCTGACCTGGACTCGACCGCTTTCAGGCTCCAGCAACCCAGCCAAAATGCGCAGCAAGGTCGACTTGCCAGCCCCGTTGGCGCCGACCAGACCGACGAGGTCGCCGGGGGCCAGGTTAAAACTGAGGTCGGAAAAGATGGTGCGGCTGCCAGGGCTAGCGGACAGATCGCTGACGAGAAGATGTGCAGACATGAGGGACCTTCGATGAGCGTGCGAGTGCGGCCGGGGTTAGCTCAGAGATCCATGGAGCAAATGCTATCCCAGGTATGCGGTGTGCAGCGCGCCGTCGATGCCCGGTTGCGGGTCGCTCAGTTCCTTTGCTGCGCTGGTGATGAAGAGTGTCTGGCCGTCCGCACCGCCGAGTGCGCAGGCGGTTGGCTGCGTGGCCCCGACCTCGACCCGAGTCAGGACGTCGCCCGTGGCGGGGTCCAACTCAATGACAGCGCCACCGCCATAAAGCGCGATCCACAGGTGGCCGAACTGGTCGATATCGATGCCATCCGGGATGCCGTCGATATCGGCAAAGGACCAGGTTTGGCGCTGCTGCGGCAACGACTCGAGACCGGAGGTGTAGTCGAAGACATAGAGAGCCTCGTCGCCGGAGTCCACCCAATACATGGTGTCGCCAGCAGCGTTGAAACGCAGGCCATTGGCGATGGTGGTGCCCTCGCGCAGGCGCAATGATGGCAGGCCAGGCTGCGCCAGCCAGAGCGAGCCAGCACCGCGCTGCCCGTCTAACTCCATGGTCCCGATGAGCAATCGACCCGCTGCGTCGATCCGTCCGTCGTTAAACCGGTGATCCTCGGGCATCTCGATGGTTGTCGGCGCGTGGTCACCCGGCCAGCGGATCTCATTGCGCAGGCAGGACACTTCGCAGTGCAGGCCAATCTCGCGAAAGGTCGCGAAGGTGTCGTGATGCTCGACAACGTGATTGTTGAGTGCCGACCCATCCCAGGCCGCCCGGTGAAACTCGCCCGCGAGCACGTCAACCCAACTCAAAGTGGCAGTGGGCGCATCCCATCGTGGGCATTCGCCGAGCCGCTGAGCCAAGGGCAACAGCGGAGTCGCAGAAATCGTCCGGAGATCAGGGCTGATCGATATGGGCTTCATCACATATCAATCATGACTGGGGTTCTGAGTAAGTTTGGCCAACCACTCGCGGTTGTCCGCGTTGCTCGTGAGTCACACCATCGAAAGCGCCGGGCACTCATCGCTCAAAGTGTCCATTCGCTGGGCCGGTTGGTGGGGGATGCGCCAAGCCCAGCGCAGCATCTGGTTGGGCTCGGTCAAGACCGTGTGCAGGGGTGGCTGGATGTTACCGGCTTCGAGTTAGGTGTGGTGAGTCTGGAGCGAAAGAGTGCGCGCATCCAGTTGGCGCAACACGGTTGAGCGGGGCAGATCAAGCCAGACCATGAGGTCATCCCGCGCGGTCAAAATGTCTCTGACCTGGTCAAACTGCCACTCGGTGACCCAGCTGGGTTGGCTGGCTAACTCGCCAACATCCGCGTGAAAACTGGGCCGCATGGTCCAGTTATGCCCGTGCGCCAAAGCGTCCATCTCGACATACCGGATCTGTAGTGCGCTGGCGATGGCTTGAGCCAATGTCGACTTGCTGCCTCCAGGCGAGCCCTCACTCAGGATGCGGCGGGGCCGTTGAGGCAGTGGGCCGGTGGAGCGCAAAGTCGGCATAAGGGGGTGTCGGGTGTCTGATCACATGGGTGGATGCTGTCACCGCAGAGCGGCTTGGCGTCAGCGTGTTTAGATCGCCGACACAACATAACGAAAACTATTGGAATAGGTTTCGTCTCGTTTGGGGTTGGCGTGTTTGAATCACATCGCATCTTTGTCGGGCAGCCTTGCCCGGCACGTCTTCGAAAGGCCATCTCTTATGTCTCGCAAGCTCATCCTCGGGGTCTCCGCCATCACTGCCGCTTTCACGCTGGCTGCCTGCGGCGGCTCTGACTCCGACTCGGGCAGCGACGCTGCAGGCTCAACTGCAGCGGGTGAATACGGCACGATCTCCGACGGCACGCTCGTCGTCGCCACCGAGGGCACCTACCGCCCATTCACTTATCACGAGGGTGGCGCTGGCGACCTGACCGGTTATGACGTCGACGTTGTCACCGAGGTCGCTGACCGTTTGGGCCTGGAGGTCGAGTTCGAGGAGACCCAGTTCGACGGCATCTTCGCAGGCCTGGAAGCCAACCGCTTTGATGTGATCGCCAACCAGATCTCGATCAACGACCAGCGCGAAGAATCCTACCTGATGAGCGACCCCTACACGGTGTCGCCGGGTGTTGTCGTGGTGGCCGAGGACAACACCGACATCACCAGCCTGGCCGACCTGGATGGCAAGACCACTGCCCAGTCGCTCACCAGCAACTGGTTCACCGTTGCAGATGACAACGGAGCCAACGTCGAGGCTGTTGAGGGTTGGGCCCAGGCCATCACGCTGCTGGAGCAGGGCCGCGTCGACGCCACCGTCAACGACAAGTTGACCTTCCTGGACTACGAAACCACGAACCCCGAGGCCGGCATCAAGATCGGCGCGGAGACCGACGAAGAGTCACTGAACGCGTTCGTCTTCACCAAGGACAAGGAAGACCTCAACGAGGCTTTCAACGAGACCCTGGTGCAGATGCAGGACGACGGCACCTTGGCTGAGTTGGGCGAGAAGTACTTCGGCCAAGACGTTTCGCAGTAAGCCCCAGACGTGAGTGAGAACGCGCAACTTTTCCTAGACTCCCTCTGGCCCATTGTCGAGGGTGCCATCAAAGGCACCATTCCGCTGGCGCTGATCTCGTTTGCCATCGGTCTTGTCATCGCGCTGATTGTGGCGTTGATGCGACTGTCCAAGAGCAAAGTGCTCTCAGTGCTGGCGCGGATCTACATCTCGATCATTCGGGGCACCCCGCTGTTGGTGCAGCTGTTCGTGATCTTCTACGGGATGCCGTCCGTGGGGATCACGTTGGATCCGTGGCCGAGTGCCATCATCGCGTTTTCGCTCAATGTCGGCGGTTACGCCGCTGAGGTTATTCGCGCGGCCATTTTGTCCGTTCCCCGCGGCCAGTGGGAAGCCGGCTACACCATCGGTATGTCGCAGACCCAGCAACTAGGCCGGGTCATCCTGCCCCAAGCGGCCAGGGTGTCAGTGCCACCGCTGTCCAACACCTTCATATCGTTGGTGAAGGACTCGTCACTGGCATCGTTGATTTTGGTGACCGAGACTTTCCGGGTGTCCCAAGAGATCGCGGCCTTCAGCCAAGAGTTCATGCTGCTCTATATCGAGGCCGCCCTGGTCTACTGGGTGATCAGCACGTTCCTGGCGTTTGGTCAGTCGATGTTGGAAGAAAGGCTGGATCGCTATGTCTCAAAATGATGCCGACTCTGGGATCAGGGGAAACTCCGGCTCTCAGTCGCAGCCCGGCGCGATGAAACGCAGCGATATGAACCAAGGCGACGTGCTGTTTGACGTCCAAGGGTTGAGCAAAAGCTTTGGCGACCTGCAGGTCTTGAAGTCGATTGACCTGACGGTGCGCAAGGGCCAGGTGTCTGTGTTGATGGGCCCGAGCGGCTCAGGCAAGACCACGGTGTTGCGCTCGCTCAACAGCCTGGAAAGCCCCGACGGTGGCACGATTACCTTCACCGGTGGGCCGAGTTTTGACTTCGGCAAGGCGCAAAGAAGTCTGAACGCGCTTTGCTGCGGGACCAGTCAGCCATGGTCTTCCAACAGCACAACCTGTTTCCGCACCGGACGGTCCTCGAGAATGTCACCGAGGGGCCTATCCATGTGCAAAAGACGCCGAAGGCACAGGCGATCGCTGAGGCAGAGGCGCTATTGGCTCGAGTTGGGTTGGCGGATAAGCGCGACGTTTATCCCTTCCAGCTCTCTGGCGGTCAGCAGCAGCGGGTAGGCATCGTTCGGGCGCTCGCGCTCAAGCCGGATGTCTTGCTCTTTGATGAGCCAACCTCAGCGCTCGACCCTGAGCTAGTCGGCGACGTCTTGGCCGTGATGAAGGAGTTGGCTGACGAGGGCTGGACGATGGTTGTCGTCACCCACGAGGTGTCCTTTGCCCGCGCGGTCGCGGACCAGGTCATATTATGGATGGTGGCGTTGTCCTGGAGGCTTCAGCGCCGTCGCAGATGTTTAGCAATCCGCGGCATCGCCGGACTCGGCAATTCCTCGATCGCATCCTCAACCCGCTGGGCGAATAGCCACAGAGGTGCCGCTGAGCGCGTGGGCGACTCAGACGACGAGGACGCGGGTGCCCATCGACATGATGCCTTCGTTCCAGAACATGTCCATGGCCGCCGACGAGAGGCGAGAGCAGCCGTGCGAGGCCGGGTAGGGCGGGATAAATGCCGACCCGTGGATGGCGTAGTTGCCGGAGTAGTACATCGGCCGATACATCTCGCCGAGTTCGCCGTCCTGCCAGCCTGATGAGTAGGTGTACCAAACGTTGAAGTCGCCGGTGGGCGTGCGGGCGGTGTAATCGCGCCCTTCAAACTCGTATGGCTCGCCGTTGGCTGTCGAGGTGTTGAACGTCATGCTGGTTGCGCCACTGCGCACCACGAGCAGGATCTGCCGGGCCTTGTTGACCTCGATGTAGTCGCCGCTGGAAGCCGGCGGGTGTCGATAGCCGCTGTTCTAGCGCGGCGTTGACGTTTGGCCCAACAACACCGTCTCGGTAGAGGCCGTTGGCCTTTTGGATGGCAAAGACTGCCTGCTCGGTGAGGTGGCCATAGAAGTTGTCTTGGGCTCCACCAATAGCCGCTCGCAGCCAGTCTTTGCTGAATGTTGCCGACCGCATCGCCGGAATCTCCGCGGCGGAAGACTGTCTGCACCGGTTCGGGCTCTGGCTCGGGTTCAGGCTCAGGCTCCGGCTCGGGGGCCGGTTCTGGTGCGGGCTCAGGAAAGCTATTGCCGTCGTCGACGACGCCGCCCAAGGTCGCGCCCAAAATGAGCACACCTTTGACGACCTCACGCCGTTGCAAGCTCACACGGCGGACCGGGAGCGCCCCCATACCTAGTATTTGTCTGCGCATTTCCTAAACCTCATTTCAATTGCCCGTCAACGATTAGATGTCATTGCCCGGCAAAAATTCACTACCGGGGGCAACCGAAGCCAAACTGTGACCTAATCTTTAGCGTCAGCTGGGCTATTTCCGCTGGTCCCGTCACTGCCGTTGAGCACCCCGAGGCGTCGAGCCACCGGGATTTGGGTCCATCCTTGAAGTAAGACCGAAGCAACAACAACAAAGAAGACGACGCTAAAGAGGTCGCTTGCTGCGGCAACACCCACGGTGGCCGGGAAGGTCGCCAGCACAATAGGCACGGCGCCCTTGAGGCCCGCCCACGAGACATACCCCATCTCTTTGCGGTCGAAGCCAAGGGGCCAGGCAAAGGAAAGCGCTGGCGGGTCGGCCGACGAACATCAAGACGACTGCAACAGCAATGCCAACCGGCGCTACGTCAATCAGATCCGAGGGGAAGATCAGCAACCCCATCGTCAAGAACATCGCGATCTGCGCAAGCCATGCCAGGGCATCGTTGGACTGGATGATGACGGTTCTGCCCGCCGTGACCCGGTTGCCGATCAAGAGACCGCAGACGTAGACCGCCAAGAAGCCATTGCCGGTCACCAACTCGGCCAAGCCGTAGGCGGATAGACCGAAGGCAAGCGCAAGCACGGGATAAAGGCCGGACGCACCAAGCCTCACTCGATCGATAGCCAGTGCGCCAACTACGCCGACTGCCCACCCCACGCCGACGCCCAGCAGCAACCCGGTGGCTAACCCAAAGAGTGCTGCGCCAGGCCCTGCCGTCTGAAAGGTAATCAAGCCCAGCAGCGTCGTGGTCAGGATGACTGCCATCGGGTCGTTAGTGCCCGATTCGAGCTCGATGAGAGCGCGTATGCGCGGGCGGGGCAATGGACCACCGCCGCGAAAGAGCGTGAAGATTGCGGCGGCGTCCGTGGAAGCCACGATGGCCCCGAGCAGCAAGCCTTCTGGCCAACTCAGGCCGTCTTGGCCCAGGCTGAACTCCGTGAACGAGGCAAGCAGCCACCACGCGGTCGTGCCGACGATCAAGGTGGTGATCAGCACGCCGACGGTCGACAGCACTAGGCCGGGCGTTAGCACCGGGCGGACCGTTGACCATTCCGTGTCGAGTCCGCCGCTGAAGAGGATGAGGACGAGCGCGACCGTCCCGATGGCTTGGGCTAAGACGGGGGAGTCGAACGCGACACCGCCTGGGCCCTCGGAGCCGACCAGCATGCCAAGGCCGAGAAACAACAGCAGGGCCGGGACTTTAAGGCCCTCAGAGAGCCGGGCGGCCGCCACGGAAATGAGCAGCAGCAATCCCACGAGCAGGATCGCGAGCGTTGTAGGTGGCATGTCACCTCCATGCGCTGAGTGGCTAGAGCCTTAAGAATATGGGAATGCGCTGAGTTGCTCCTGGATGTAGGTCTTGCGGGAGCCGGAGACACAAAAAGCCCTGGCGAGAGAAACCTCTCACCAGGGCACAACTGTCCGGGTGACAGTGTTGTGGTTCAGGACATCGGCGACACATGTCTCAAGACATCAGCGACACCCTGTCTCGCGTCATCGGCGACACTCTGCGGGCCGGTCGTGGTGATGCTCATAAATGTCGAAAGCGCGCTTGGTCATCGCTGCCCTGCTCACCGAGCACCTCACCCCTACCGAAATAGCCACTCGGTACGGAGTTCACCGATCCTGGGTTTACCGACTCAAAGCCCGCTACGACGACATCGGTGACGCAGCATTCGAGCCACGATCTCGCCGGCCTCACCACACCCCGAACACAACAAACCCAGAAACCACCGCACGAGTCCTCGAGCTGCGCGAAACCCTCACCGACCAAGGCCATGACGCAGGCGCTGACACCATCCGGTGGCACCTACAACATGAACACCACACCGCACTTTCCCGCGCGACGGTCCACCGGATCCTGGTCCGCAATGGGGCCATCACCCCAGCCCCTTCCAAACGCCCCAAAGCTCATACACCCGCTTCGCAGCAGAACAACCCAACGAAACATGGCAATCAGACTTCACCCACTACCGCCTCCCAGGCGGTAAAGACACCGAGATCATCACCTGGCTAGATGACCACCCCGCTACGCGCTCCACATCAGTGCCCACCGCCGAGTCACCGCCAGCATCGTGCTAGCCACCTTCACCAAAGCCGCGGACCAGCACGGATACCCCGCATCCACGCTCACTGATAACGGGATGGTGTACACCACCCGCTTCGCGGGCGGGCGAGGCGGGAAAAGCACTTTCGAAGTCGAACTCAGAACCCGTGGCATCACCCAAAAAACGGGAAACCGAACCATCCAACCACCCAAGGCAAAGTCGAACGCTTCCAACAAACCCTCAAAAAATGGTTGCGAGCCCAACCCGCTCAACCCACCACACCAGCCCAACTCCAACAACGACTAAACCAGTTCCGCCACGAGTACAACAACAACCGGCCCCACCGATCACTGCCACACCACACAACCCCAACAACGGCCTACACCACACGCCCCAAAGCAACCCCAGGAGACCGCAGCCAGGACAACCACTACCGAGTCAGAGACGACCGCGTCAGCAAAACCGGATCAGTGACACTGCGCTACAACAGCAAACTCCACCACATCGGAATCGGCCGGACCTACGCCGGAACCTACGTTCGACTCCTCATCCAAGACCTCAACATCACCATCATCAACACCGCCACCGGAGAAATCCTGCGCGAGCTCACCCTGGACCCCACCCGCGACTACCAACCAAAAACCCCCAAACAAAACAACAGTGGCCCTACGTCTCCGTAGGGCCACTGTCGCCGATGTCCTGAGACATCACATGGTCGCCCTGGCCTCGGTGACCCTCAACACCTCTGTTGTGCGGTCGGTCCCTGCCGCTCGGTCACGCCAGACCAAGACGGTCAAGCGCCGCCTGACGAACAGCGACCACGCCCGCATGGTCGAGCTGTACGAAGCAGGTGACAACGCTCAGTCCGTGGCCGAGCAAGTCGGAGTCGCCAAGTCCACAGTCCTCCGAACCCTGAAGGCTCGGGGAGTGCAGGTTCGCCCGCGGGGACTGCACTACCAGACGGCGCTGCCCAGAATTACAGAACGAGTTGCGCTTTGGCACGAGCCAGACCCAAGGCAAAGCGAGGTGTCGGCTTAGCCGGAAGCGAGTCCGACGGTTGCCATTATCTCGATCTGCCGAGTCGCGAGGTCGCTTCCATCTTCCAGAAACCGAACCATGGCATCCTCCGCCGCCCAGCAGGACCAACAGAGAAGAAGTGCAGTCTCAGTCCAAGACACCGGGCGGGGCGCGGCCGGGACAGGCTGTCCGGACCGTGCTGCCTCGAATATGTACGGTGTCGCACTGGCAATTGCAGCATGCGTTGCTTCGCTGAGTTGGCTGTAAACAGTGTGCAGGTGTCGTCCGTTGGGCAACCCATCGAACAACCCCTTCGTGGTCCCGAGATTCGGGTACTCCTTACTGCGACTCACGGCGGAGTCGGCGTGACTGCTGGCCGCAGCCTGAAGAAGGGCTGCGTTTTCGCCTCCACCGCTGTCGTCAAGTTCCTGTAGATACGCGAGTTGCCGACCCGACCGCTGCTGTGCTCGATAGGCGAGCTCACCGACGAAAGAGCCGATCGTGCCCTCATCTGCGGCCTGCGATAGGCGCTGAAGCGCGATGGCATGCTCGATTGCCACTCTGGCGCTCGCTTGCGCCTCGACGCTGAAATCGTGCTCAATCAGAATGATGACAGCGCGGGCATGCCTAAAAACGATATGCCGCCAGCCGGCGGCCAGGTACGCAGCGGTACCGTGCCGCGAATCCAGTGCGCGCTCGTGGACAGAAGATGGAGGTGACACCTGTTCAGATAGGGCAGCGATCAATTGATCTGTTCCGACGCCGTTGCCAAGAACATCTTCAGGTGGATTTTCCTGCAATGCTCTGATTTCCGATGGGAGGTTTGAGAGAAACGCCGTCCATGCCGACTGGGGGTCCATGTCTGCTAAGCCTGATACCCGTTTGAGAGCGAAACCTGCGAATCATCTGGACCCAGCTCGTTGCCCAGATCCCACTCGCTCATTTCATTGAAACCTCTGCACGGACCCAGATCCGCATCGCAATTGAGGTCGCCTCGCTCCGCAGCACTCGAAACCGTGGGTCTTGCCCGGCCAGACCCATTTCCTGCTCCATCTCGACGATGCGAGCCTGTGGGTAGCGAGGTCGCGCAACGAACGAGACCTCGCGTGCCTTTACGTTACGAGCTTCGGCGTACGCCTCCACCGAATGGGTTTCACCCTCAGTGTGTTCGCAGTTGATAGCTCCGCAAAGTGAGCACGCGCCTTCGTCGTCGCGATGAATTTGTTTCGAGTAAAACTCACCCATCTGATGGTCGCAGTCCTCGACCAACTGGCCGCAAACGGAGCAGCCGAAGTCGCTCACCAGACCAGCAGATACTCCCATCCTCAGGTGAGAGACCTTGATCGGGCAAGCCGTCCAAAATCCGTCATCGCGTAGGACAATGGGACAACCTAGAAGCCCCCGTTGCACGAATGCGGCCCGGTGGATCGCTTCATGGGCAGTCTCCCGAAGGGGATGATCTTCAAGGTAGTTGAGCGCCGCGACGGCCGCTGAGACTGACTTTGTGATGTGCGGCGCAATGGCGCTGATGGTCTTGCGATCCAGTTCCGCAGCAACTGGCCCCACGCGTCGCGCTTCTCGTTCTGAATCTTCGACCGCAGGCCTTCATCATTCTCCGCCAACTGCTTAGGAGCGATGGGCATTCTTGCGCCGGAAGGACCAAGAACGTTAAGAACGTGGGCGTAGGCGTCGTCGGCGTCCTTGAGCGATTCGCGTCCGTGGTGATCTAGGTACCGCTCACGGTTAGGCCCGCCGGATGGGGGTATGGGCCCGGACTTTAAGACGAGGAGCTTGAAACGCGGACCTCTGCTCTTAGGCACCTCGGTCATCTTCTGTCGCGCCACGGCGGAGGATTCTCAGGGCTTCGAGGACCTCTGAGCCGCTACCCTCGATCTGCCAATTCCTAAGGGTCCCGGTCTCCGAGATCAGCACCTTGAGTGGCAGCTGCTCCGCTTGTTCTGTGGTCCAACCCTGCAGATCTGCGCGGTGCGCGATGAAGAGACTTACCGTCAGAATGAGCCAGTCATTCGCCAGACTTAGGAAGGCGAGCCCCAAAGACCATGTCTCCGGATCGACGCCGAACTCTTGAACGTAGTGTCGCCCACCCTCTGGCTGCGAGAACTCAACCGGCAGGTTCTGAAGACGCGCAGCCTTGGGCAGGTAGCGAACGTTGTCGGGGTAGTAGAGCTCGACGCGGTCCCTGGTGTTGCTTCCGCCGGATGTACGAGTGGGGATCACGTAAACTCTGCCGACTTCTGTAGCCTGCGGCAATGCACCTTGCAGCGGCTCCCACTGGTCGTTCGAGACTCGGGCTGTCATGGGCACAGGATACAGAGTAGGAGGCTCGAAGCGGCGCGACAGTGACGATCGTAGCCGTGATCAAGTGATAGATGGACAATAAGTGGCCTCAATGCGAACCCCCGATTGCTCTTGACCCTCAGGCCCTTAACATGAGACTGGTAGAAATGCTGGAACATCGCCAAGCTAACTGAATCGGTTGCGCCTAAGTCACCTGCCACAGGGGGTCCAGGTTAGTCACAACTTAGAGATACCGCCAAATCTCTACCGATTACTTTCCACGTGTCTGCGTCATGATACACATGAGGTACGTCCGAAAAGGTCGTGGTCGGCGGTCGAAAAACTCTACTTTGGGCGAGGTCCGGCTGTTCTCGAAAATTAGGGTCATAGCGGGACCGGTGCAGTCTTTCGCTACAGAATGAATTAACCCGGAGGTTCGACTATAGTGCACACCTGCGGCTATCTGGGTTTCGCCCACAACTTCTAATGAAACGCCTTGCCGATTGATTTGAAGTGCCTTCGTAGAATCAGAAGAGCCGCAACTGTACTCGGTGAATTCCTGCGTGCCTGAGCGCTCTTCGTAGATGCGCTCAGACAGTCTGCCGACCAGTACATGGCTCGTGAAGTTCCATCGATGAGTATGCGGGTCCTCAGCAACTCCAGGCAGATCGGCACTTGGCCACACATGCACGGCTAATTTCGCCCCATTAGCAGCCATTGCAACCGGGAACTTATAGAACCCGTTGCGGTGCTGAACGGGTAGAGACAGCCCTGACTGTAGGAAATATCCATTCGCGAGCCACGAGCCAATGGCTTCGCGAGCCTCCAATTGAGAATCTAGATCAACGGAACGAAGCGCCGCCGGTAGTTTTAGCTCGTCAAATTTGTCTTTGAACATCTATTTCGCCCACTTCTCGAAGCTGAATATTCTAACTTGGAACTGCGACTCTTTCGAACCAACTTCCAGGAGTCCCCGCCAAAGCCATCCAAGACCTTCGAAAAGGTGTCATCGACGTCGAGATCAGCATGAACAGCTAGATAGTGCCGTGAGCCATCAGGCGCAAGAAACCACTGATCTAAGAACTCCTCTGGCAATCCTTTCTTAGTCGCTAATGCAAGCCCCTGCTCAATTCTAGCCACATCCACAACAGAAGCACCATCAAACGCCGGCCTTGCGCTCTCGGGGCCAGCGATCCTCCCGAAAGAATATTGTCCACTGACAATAGCTAACCTGGAGCCGACCCTCAAGTCCGGCTCGCGAATTGCTCCATTGAGCGCGCTAACTGAAGAAAGGACATTCTCCCACTCATGAAGTAGATCGGCTAAGGCGTTCTGCCAAGGGCGCAACGTCCGAGACGGAAAGCCCGCCAGAAAACCGTCACCCGCCGTTTGAATCTGGGTAGTGCCTGCTCTTCGCGCCATGCGTTCGAAAGCGAGTAATACACTCCCGCGGAAATGTGTTTCAATTTCGTTGACCGTAAGGTTGAAGGTATGCATGTTCTCGCGCGTGTATTTAAGAACTTTTCCATAGCCAGCTAAATCACCCACCGCTAAGATGCCCTGCTCGTCATAGTGGAAAGCGCTGCTAGGCACGGAGATACTTGAATCAGATATGCGCGTCCGCTCTCTCGGATCATCTACTAGTCGCTGAATGTTCGTCATGATGGGCTTACCCCAGGGCGAACGGTGGCTTCGACCATGTAGCTGGCTAAATAATTCCGGCGAATCTTCGACATCATCGAGCGGCAGAAACACGAAACCGTGCATGGCTTCAGGATCAGCTATATTCCTGAGGCAGCTCCGATCAATTGATGTGACTAGAAAACGTTCAATTGAGAACGCCTTTACGACGCTGGGTGTTCTTGGTGAGGACTTGATTTCAATAAAGCCCGGTATGCGTGTCAGTTCGACATCACGTAGGCCTAGCGTGTATGCCATCTGTTGGACTTCTGCCTCCAAATCGTAATTGTTGCAGGTTGATTCAATAAGTCGCTTCAGAGACCCAACGGTAGTAGGAGGCGAAAATTTCATCGGCACAGGAATTGCAAAGTTAGGCAGACACCAGTAGCCGACGTCTAAAGCCTCGCCTGGGGATCCTATGAGAGGATAACTTGCCTGTTGCATAACCAGGTAGGTGCGCTCGGCGCCTTCCACTCGCACTGCTAGCTCGAGCGTAGCAAGATGCCAAACCGCCGCCAGCGTGCCATCGAGTAGCTGACTGTCGGGATGGTCAGCTTCGAATATCTGATACAAGGGTCACTTGACCATATCGGGCAGTTCGAGCACGTTGCTCGCAAAGGTGCGTCCACGTACAACCGTATCGCGATTGATGGCAATCTCTTCTAGCCGCGACATAGATATCCAAAGGATGGTGCTTCAGTTGTTGCTCCAATGCTCCGTGCGCTGCGGTACTCGAAACGGTATCCGGTATAGCTATCTGAGGTCTTCGAAAACTTCAGCGAGTAATTGAGGCCAATTGCATCGCCTAACTCCAGAGTTCCCCGCGGGAAGACGTTGTTGATATGGTCGTTCAGTGCCTGTTGGTATTCATCGCGCTTGTCTGCCAAAAGGGCATCAAGCGCCTTCTGGACGTCGAGAAGCGTTGATTCAGTGTCGAGGGCTGAGAGTGCTTTCTTTGTGATGGGGTCGCTATCTAGTATAAGTGACGAATATGGAAGCATCCACTGTTTCCACGACCCATCAGCGTGGGGATCTACTAGCAACACGTCATCATCGTCATTGGTCACAACGAAAGCGCATGTCAAGGCTACCCTGCGCGGCGCAGAATCCCCCAAGGCCTTAGTCGTGTCGTCGTCTTTGGTCCACACTGCGTCCATCTGCTTCCTGTCTAATATGTTGTTGGTATTGTGCGGCTGACTATTCCTAATCTATATGTGCGAAGCGAGCCCGTCAATAGTTGAGGCGGAGATGCGGTGTCCGGGACGAAAGAACTGTGGATCGAACGCATCCATCAGATTCGGCAGGGAACCGTGTTGTCTACGCTGCTGCATATCACCAATAGCAAGACACGCAGCGGGAGGAGGTTGAGATGAGGAAGTGATTACCGTCCACACGGTGACTTGTTTGGCTGAAGAGGTCATGGCGGCGCGTAGTCTATGAAGTCCGTCTACGACCATGATGCCATCGCGAGTCTGCTCGCAGATGGGTCCGCAATGCATAGAACTGCCTATTGTTGCAGAGGCTGATGTCTGACTTCTGGGTTCTTGTCTGACACGCACTGGACGAAAGTACTCGATATTCGACTCTAGGTAGTAGCCCGCATATTCCTGCGCGCTTCTGAGTCGATCCATCGTGTAGCTTGACACGGGAGTCAATAGCACCCGGGGTGACACTGTCTGGAGTTGCGTCTGACATGCGCCGCCAATTGGAAAATGGAGTTGGTAGGAAGCCGCCAGAGACTTCGCCATAGCACGAAGTTCATCATCCGCCAGCTGAATCAATGGTCCTGTCATTCCTTGCCACCGTAGACCGTGTCTGCCAAATGTTGAGCCGCGACTTGAAGTGCTCTGCTGGTTTGATCAGGTAGTGGTCTCGCCTCAAGAATCTGAGCTCGCATAAGGCGGTAGAGAGCATCGAAATATTGTCCGGATCGAATGCTCTTCTTGGCCTTAACTATTAGCGCCCACCGGTCGACTGTGCCGTCAGTAGGGGTAGTTGGCATCCACGTGGGATTTTGTAACACTCCCGTATAGTCGAACAGAATTCTATTTTTAGACCGATGCCGGTTCGGCGCAAACCTAGTAGTGTTAAAGAAGATGTCAAGGTGGAGGTTTGAGGGTTCGAGACGAACGTTGATGCCCATCCCGTATCCGTCCACAAGTCTTGGCTTCCCGGCTAAGAAGTCTGTCGCCAGCCAGGATTGAAGTGTTTGGAGCTCGCCTGAAGCGAGTTCCACGAAGACTGGATCGCTACAAATGACGAACAGGTCTACGTCAGAGTCCGTCTGTGGCTTACCGGCTCCGTGTGACCCGCCCAGGGCTAGCCCTAGTATGCCGTGCTGCTCCGCTCCGCGATCGAAGATTTGACTGACTATGGGTGGGAGATCATTCATTGAATCTTCCCTATCACGAAGCGCGCTTCGTTTGCTGACCTGCCGGCATCCCACTGGAGGGCTGGTGGTTTCTGCGCAGGCGCGGTTATCATTGCCATTCAGCTTGTCTTTTAAAAGTCTGAGTGCCACACCACGACGTCGTATGGTGTTTTCGCTGTAGCCTCGGCGGCGAAGCAAGATCGTGTATTGGCGGACGTCCTTATCGGATATAGCGAAAACGTCCTTCTCTTGCTTGACTGCCCACTCAAACCAATCCTGGATATCCCCCCAGTACGCGCGCGCAGTGTTGTAGCCATAGTCAAGCAAGAGGTCCTCGCGTAGGTCGAAGAACCGTTGCCACGACTCGGGGATCTCGTCCGGGTAGGCAGGCGCGAAGTCCATCTCGCTTTCCGGATACCTGCTACCCCTCATGCCTGTGGATAGTAGTGCCTAGACCCCGGTTTGTGTCGGAATCCGACTGGGACACAGGGTCTTGGTGTTATCACGCTTATGCTTGCAACCTCCTGACCAGGCGTTTTAGCGTCGTTCTCATCACCTTCGCTTCAGAAAGGTGGTCCGAACGGCAGTCGGCGTACTGCTCCTTGGCCAGGAGGCTAGCCCCATGTCCCAGATCCAGCCCTACACCTCGAACTCCAGCCCCGCACTTTTCTCGCGTCAGTCTCGTGAGGTCTCGCGCATCGTCAACCGCAGCGAACTGGCGGTCATCAAGACCGCGGCAGCCGCTCACGAAGCGGATGCTCGGCTAGATGCCATCGACCATATTGCTGGCCGGGCGATGCAAGGCGTCGCAATGGTCAGCCAGCTAGAGCAACAGTTGGCCCAGACAGTCCCCATCGCCGCTAGCCGCTTGCAGGCCGTCGGTGACATCCACGCCCTCGCCAGTGTCAACGAACTCAACGGCTTCTCTCGGCGGTTGAAGTGAGTACCTCCGACGCGGTCATTGGTGGCATCGGCGTGGTGCTGCTCATCGTGGCCATTGCGGGGCTTGCGTTCCTACTCTGCATCCCCATTCGCTCCGACCTGCGCCGCCGCGCCAATCAGCGTGAGCGTCTGCTGAGCGAAGCCCGTGTACAGATGCACACCCATGAAGCCATGAGCCGCTTGTACGAAGTCGCCCGCCAGGCCCAGAGCCAGCGTCCACGCTCACGGAACGACTCGTTGTGGTGACCGCGGACCAGGGCGCTGGATCGATCGACTGGTCGGTGCCTGCTTCGGGCTCCTGCTCGCAGCGATGGCGCTCTGGTTCGCGGTCGAGATAGTCCAGTCGATCTGGCTGTGGCTGGCCGGATCGGCAGCGGTCGTTTCGTTGGTCTGGATCGGCATTTGGCGACGGACTCGCTGGTGAATTTCGGCAGGGGTAGGGCTGTTCCGGTCGCTGTTGTGGAATAGGCAAACTCTCTTGACCGTCCCGGATCGTGGACGCATAGTGAAGCACAAGCCATTGTCCCGAATGTTGGACACATAGGCGGAAAACCCCATTAACGCAGTAACCACCGAAAGGAGGGTCTAATGATCATACCCAAAAACAGTGAAGACCTAAGTAAGAACCACGACTTCAAGAGCGCTCGTCGCCAGACCCGCAAGCGTGTACCTCGATCTGTCTCTCGCCCTCAGCGACGAGGTAACGATCGGCACCTGAGCGTGCGCGGCGAACTACGCAAGCAACCCGACACCGGTCGCATCGCCGAGGCGCTCGTCGCGTGGGCCATCGCCCAGGCCGAAGCCGAGGCTGCTCAGCAGCAGGAGCCGACCAATGATTGATCTCGCTCATATCGGTTCGTTCACCTGGACACGTCTGTCGCTGCCTGCGCCAGTCACGCCCGAGACCACCAAGCCGCCTTGCAAGCACTGGCTGGACTGAACGGTCAGCCCCGCGTCGTCCTCGAAGCCGAGGGCAACGCGGGCGTGATCTCGTGGCGCTTAGGTGCTGACCGCGCGGTGATACCTCGCATCCTTGCCGCCCTACAGGTGGTGCTCCTGGCCTGCGCACAGCAAACGAACGCAGCGCGCCAACGGCATCAATGTTGCAGGCAGCCGGAGTTCACCTACCGGGACATCGGCAGCGTCCGGTGCAATCGGATCACATCGAGCCCGTCGCCCGTGCCGTACTCGGTGCGCTGTCGCAGGCATCTCGCAATGAGCGAGTTCGGCTGCAGGTGATCCTTGGCCCACGACGTCGGCCACGTCGCTTGAGGGATATTGAGCCGGACATTCGCCGTGACGCACGGGCCAGGTACGCCCAGTACCGCTTCGGTGCAGTCTTCGTATCGCTGCCAGTGCGGCGACTACGGAACGGACGAGTCGTCTCGTAGATGGCGTAGCTGCCGCACTACGTGGCCTCGAAACGCCCGGTGCCCGTTTGGCTCTGCGACGTGCATCGACAGGTTCTTTCGACACCGCTCGGTCGCCCTATCTCTGGCCACTCGAACTCTCGATTGACGAACTCGTCCCGATGCTCGGCTGGCCCGTTGCGTCGAAACCAGACGTCGAACTGCCTGGCGTGCCTTCGCGACATCCTGTGCAATTAGTCGCAACCAGTGAAGTGCCGAAAACGGGACTTCGTGTCGGCCTCAGTTCGCTCGATGCCACGCGCCCTGTCGCGATCAAGCCAGTCGATCTCTTGCGGCATCTCCATCTGCTGGGGCCGACCGGTGTCGGTAAGTCCACCGTCATGGGCAACCTGGCGCTCCAAGTCATCGAGGCCGGACACGGCGCGGTCGTGATCGACCCGAAAGGCGACCTCGTGACAGACCTACTCGGTCGCATCCCCGCATCCCGACGCGACGATGTGGTGGTCATCGATCCAACGGACCCGTCCCCAGTCGGTTTGGCAGCACTCACTCCACAAGGCCATGTAAGCGCCGATCTGTTGGCGGACACGGTGCTAGGGATCATCCACTCACTGCATGCCAAGTCCTGGGGCCCACGCACTCACGACATCCTGCACGCCAGTCTGCTGACCCTCGCCCGACGAGGCGATGCATCGCTGGTGATGGTGCCGTTACTGCTGACGAACTCCGGCTTCCGGCGATCAGTGACTCAGCACGCTGCGAAGGCGGACCCACTCGGTCTGGGCTCGTTCTGGGGCTGGTACGCAGGGCTCAGCGCTGCCGAACGTGAGCACGCGATCGCACCTCTGATGAACAAGCTACGACCCATCTTGCTCCGCCCTGGTATGCGCGCTGTCCTTGGTCAACGCCGTCCGCGCTTCGACCTCAGCGATGTCTTTACCAAGCGACGCGTAGTCCTTGTTTCGCTCAGCAAAGGCACCATGGGCCCGGAGGCGGCACAGTTACTGGGATCACTCGTCGTCGGACTGCTCTGGCAGGCCGCGCTCGGTCGCGCCGCCGTGCCGCAGAGCCAGCGCCGCCCGTCGTACGTGTTTATCGACGAAGTGCAGGAATACCTGCGGCTCCCTGGCGACCTATCGGATGCACTGGCTCAGGCTCGTGGCCTCGGCGTCGGATTCGTCCTGGCGCACCAACACCTCGGCAACTCTCGACACCGGTCCGTGAAGCAGTGCTGGCCAATGCCCGCTCCCGCGTCGCGTTTCAGCTATCGGCCAAAGACGCCCGCGACCTGACCACCAAGACCGGCCTAGTAGCGCCTGAGGACTTCGCGGCACTTCCCAAATTCGGTGCATACGCCCAACTGCATGTAGACGGCACGCAAGCGCCGTGGTGTTCGCTGGTGACGCAGCCGCTACCCGCCGCGACTCAGACTGTGGCTGCCATTAAAGAACGTTCACGACAGCGATACGGGCAGCCCCTCGACGAAGTTGAACGCGAACTGGAAAGCCTCATTGATATACCGCAACCCCCTCGGGCAACCCACTGGGACGAACCTCGCGGCGAGCCAGTTCGACAACAGATGGCCCCAATTCTGGAGCCCGGCCATGAGTCGGCGCGTCGCCTACATCCCAGGTGAGGGGCTGCCGCTCGGCATTCCGTCCGAACAGCAACACGAATCGGCATCGTCACAGGTCAACGGCTCAGAAGCCGATATACGGGGGACGAATACTCCGCCTCTCCGGAGTCCGCTACACCCGAACGTGAGGCACAGCAACGCCGCGTCAGTCGTAAACGTCTAGGCTCACTTATTGAACAGATGGTCGACCGTGACCATCAGGTCCTGCGCACCATTGCTGAGCACCGCTTCGTAACATCAATCCAACTTCAGCACCTGATCTTCACGACGCACAACAGCGACGCCTCCGCAGCACGCACAACCCGCCGCGTGCTGTCACGGCTAGAACGCTGGTCACTCATCCGCCAACTGGATCGACGTGTGGGTGGCGCTATCGGCGGCTCCTCACCACGGGTCTGGCAACTGGCTCCAGCCGGTGCCCGGTTGGTGGCTCATGACGGCGCAACATACCGAGTCAGCGAGCCCAGCCTGCGATTCCTGCGGCACTGTCTGGCCGTCGCAGACGTGCATGTGCTCCTTCAACAGCACCGCGCCATTGAGGCAATCGAAGACGTAAAGGTAGAGGTTGAACCGCAGTCGTGGCGACGCTTCACCGGCCTCGGTGGCGAGCCGCGCTGGTTGCAACCTGACCTGGCGGGGACCGTTCTGACCGCTGACTACGAGGACCGCTGGTTCATCGAGGTGGACCTGGGCACCGAAAGCCTGCCCGTATTGCTCCGCAAGTGTGGCCACTACGCGGACTACCGAGCCAGTGGTCAGGAGCAAGACCGCCACGCCAGTTTCCTCTAGTGCTGTGGCTCTTCACGGATCAGCGCCGAGCCGCCAACCGAGAGCTGCTGTCGCCAGAACGCCGCGACTTACGCCCGAGTTGTACCGGTTCGCCACACCCAGCACCATCGCTGAAGTCCTGAGCGGAAGCGCATCATGAGCCGCCCGACAGACACGCAGATCGAGCGCAACACCACCATGCTCGGTGACGTCCGTGCCGTGCTGCCCACGCTGCCGACAGGCTCGGTAGACACGGTGGTCACCAGCCCGCCGTACTTCCGGCTCCGCGACTACGCGACCGATACCCAGATGGGGCTGGAATCAACGGTCGAGGAATGGGTCCGTGAACTCCGAGACATCAGTCGGGAAATTGGCCGAGTAATCGCCCCACACGGCACGTACTGGCTCAACCTCGGCGACGCCTACAGCACCCACAGCCGCGAAGGTGCGCCACGAAAGAGCCTGCTGGGCGCACCGGAACATCTACTGCTGGCCCTGATCGATGACGGCTGGATCGTGCGCAACAAGATCGTCTGGGCCAAGCCCAACCCGATCCCGAGTAGCGTCACCGACCGCCTGGCCTGCACCTACGAGGTCATCTACCTGCTGACCCGCTCACCGCGCTACTACTTCGACCTCCACGCCATCCGCGAACCACACAAGTCAAGGCCCGAAACCAAGGGCAGCACCTCGCAGCGACCGGGAGGACGTGACGACCAGACCCGTCCTGCCTGGTTGGGTCCGAACGCCGACGGCGACCAAGGACTGGCCAGCCTGAAACGGCGAGGGCTGGCTGGTCATCCCTGGGCAAGAATCCGGGAGATGTCTGGAGGATGGCCACCAGCCGTTACCAAGGGCCCACTTCGCGACCTACCCCGCATCGCTCATCGAGCGCATCCTACGAGCCGGCTGTCCCGAGAAACGTTGCGTCCAGTGTCGTCATCCCTGGACACGGCCACTTCAGCGACGGGGCGACTCTGCAACCCGTCTGCCTATCCGACCGTCCTGCGACTGCGACGCCGAGTCAGAGCCGGGGCTAGTGCTCGATCCCTTTTGGGTGCTGGCACCACGGCCTTGGCTGCCGAACGGCAAGGCAAAGACTGGCTCGGCATCGAACTGAACCCTGACTACATCCGCCTGGCCGACCAGCGGCTGACTGACGAACGAAACACGACACCGAAAGGAGGTGACCATGAATGAACACGACCCAAGAACCGAGAAAGCGACAAACCCCGAGCGGGAGCAAGCACCAAGGCTGCACCCGAAAGTCTGGATCGGCTCCTGGGCCGACTACAACGACGGCCGACTACACGGCAACTGGTGCGACGCGGCCGTCGAAACCGAGACGCTCTGGGCAGATGTCCAAGCCATCCTGGCAACGAGCCACGATCTGGCAGCAGAAGATTTCGGCATCTTCGACCACGACGGCTTCGGCGGCTACCAGCCGGGCGAATCTGACCAGCTGGAGCACGTCGCCACGGTTGCTCGTGGCATCGCCGAGCATGGCCCAGCCTTCGCGGCCTACGCCGAACTGCACGACGGAGACCTCTCGATGCTGTCCAGTTTCACCGACGCCTACCTCGGCGAACACGAATCGACCGTTGCCTGGGCCGAAGCCTTCATGGACGAGTCCGGTGCCAGGGAGACCATCGAACGAATGGCTCAAGAACAGGTCGGGGACCTCGCGCGATACGTTCACATCGACACTGAGTCGTGGGCTCAAGACGCCTGGCTCTCCGGCGACGTGGCAGTTGCCCATCGGCCAGAAGGTGGTGTCTGGATCTTTAGCAGCAACCCATAGCCCGGGCGTCCCTCGTCGAGGGACTGCAGCCGCTCGTTCGAAACCGCAGCGGTTCGGCGGCTGCACCACCCCGAGGAGGTGGCTCACCGCTATGGCATCTGTCATGGCTGGTGAGACAACACCCTCAGAAAGGCAGGTCAGAGTCTGATGAAGACCCTGGCAATCCGACTAGAGGACGAGCAACACGCTCTCCTCACGCTCCTCGCCAAGCTCAGCGGCGAATCGGTCACCGACGTCATCCGCGTCGCGATCGAGAGGCAACTCGAAACCATGGCAGCCAACCCAGAGCTCTCGTCCAAAGCGGACGAACTCACGGTGGTCATCGATCGAGAAGCAGCCGAGCAACGCGCCGCTCTCGCGCAACTCTTCGGGACCACAGCGCCACCGCGCAGTCGTTCCAAGAGTCAGTAGAGCAAGGGCGGGAGTCCGGAGGATTGTAGCCGCGCTATCAAAGCGCGGCTCTCCTCCGGCTCCTGCCTATCTAACCCAATAAAGACAGATAATCCTGTTGTGGAATAGTGAGATATCGTCCACAAATAGGGACAAATGCAATACAATAGAAACCATGGTCAACTTTATAGAACAAAGGATATCCTAAGAATGACACAACCGAATTCGAATACCCCACCAAAGACAAGTTTCGGACACCTTATTCGTGCCGCCCGAGAGGCTGCAGGTCTGAGCCTGCGCGACGTGGCTGCTGAGGCCGACGTCTCGAAGTCCATGCTCGGCAAGCTGGAGCAAGACGAGATTCAGTCGCCCAACCCCCGACTACTCGAAGCGCTGGCTCCCACGCTCGGCATCGAACTCATCGATCTGTACAGCGCCGCGGGCTATGTACCCGCCAAGGGCCTGCCGAACTTCTCGCCCTACCTGCGCAGCAAGTACCGCGACCTCCCCCAGAAGCACGGACCGAGATTGAAGCGTCGTTCACCGAGATTGCCAGCCGCTACGGCATCGCTGAACGCGGCCCGGCACCTGGCGAAGACGAATAAGCGAAGAACAGCAAAAGAAAGGAGGCTCCTCATGAACCACTCAACAACACGCCCAACGTCATACGTATCGATCCTTAAACGCGTCCGGGCACTTGCCCCGGTTCGTGACTGCACCTTTGCTGAGTCGTTGGTCATCGCCGAGCGTCAAGCCACCCGACTAGCGGCGCTGCTGACGGGTGACGCCAGATCAACCGACGGCATCCAGACGCACCACATCGATGGACTACCTCGTATCCGAGTTGTTTTCGAGGCGGCGCTGCCGGTGAGTGGCATGAGCCACTGGAACGGCCAAGAGTGGGTTGTCACCATCGCGGGCCGTGACTCACTGGCTCGCCAGCGCTTCACGATGCTGCACGAGTTCAAGCACGTGATCGACCACGGGGCGACGAAGCGGCTGTACCAAAGCACCAAAAGCAGACCGCCGGACAGCAAGCCGAAATGGCCGCCGATTACTTCGCTGGCTGCGCACTGGTCAGCAAGCGCGACCTCAAACATGCATGGGGCTGTGGCATCCAGCGACCGGCCGACCTGGCTGCCCACTTCAACGTCAGCGAACCCGCCATCCGCGTCCGACTGGCGCAAACCGGCCTCGATGTCATCGCTGATAGCAAACCGGTTAGCAGATGCGCTCGACCAGTTCGAACGCCAAGGAACGAAGCGCAGATCTTCCGCTACGCACCACCTCACCGAAGGAGTTACGCATGAGCACAGCCGCAACCGAGACCGCCATCTTGCCGATGGCTGTTGTCTATCTGCGCGTCAGCACCAGGGAGCAAGCCGAGCGCGGCGGTGAGGTCGAAGGCTTCTCCATCCCCGCTCAGCGGGAGGCGTGTGTCCGTAAAGCCGAAGCACTCGGCGTGCAAGTAGTGGCCCAATTTGTCGACGCCGGTGAGAGCGCCCGCTCAGCTAACCGTCCTCAACTCAAGGCCATGCTCGACTTCGTCACCGAGCACCGCGTCAAGTATGTCATCGTCCACAAGGTCGACCGATTGGCCCGCAACCGTGTCGATGACGTCGAGATCAATCTGCAAATCACGACGGCAGGTGCCCAGTTGGTCAGTTGCTCAGAGAACATCGACGAGACGCCGAGCGGAATGCTGCTGCACGGCATCATGAGTTCGATCGCTGAGTTCTACAGCCAAAACTTGGGCACCGAAGCCAAGAAAGGAATGCTGCAAAAGCCAAGAGCGGTGGCACCCCCAGCAAAGCGCCGTTCGGCTACATGAACACTCGTGAGCGCACCGACGAAGGCCGCGAAGTGCGGACGATCACGAATGACCCCGAGCGAGCGCACTGGGTGCCGTGGATCTTCGACAAGTACGCCAGTGGAGACTGGACCGTCGTCGCCATCCGTGATGAGTTGAACCGCAACGGTGTCAGCACATTGCCCACACCCAAGAGGGGAGCCAGCCGATAGCCATCTCCCACGTCCACAACATCTTGAAGAACCGCTACTACGTAGGGGTCGTGACGTTCGAAGGCGTGGAGTACAAGGGTAAGCATCAAGCGCTCGTCAGCGAAGAGTTGTATAAAACCGTTCAGCGCATCCGGGCCGAGCGTTACCAGAGCGGCGACAAGCCTCGCGTCCACACCACGTACATGAAGGGATCGATCTTCTGCGGCCAATGTGGTCATGGGCTCTCGTTCGAGAAGTCGCGAAAGTCAAGGGTGACCTATACGAGTACTTCTATTGCCTCGGTCGTCAAGGCCACAAGAACGGCTGCACCTTCCGTGCCACGCAAGTTCACGTCGTTGAGCAGCTGATCGAGGACTACTGGCAGACCGTCACGCTGACGGAGCACGCCGTTTCGGAGATCCGGCGGTTGACGCTGGAGCACATCGATCTTGTCCTGCCGAAGATGAGCGATGACCGGTTGGCGGCTGAGGCCGAACTGACGACATTGAACGAGCAGAGCCATAAACTCATGACGGCACACTATGCCGACGCCATCTCGTTGCCAGACCTGAAACGCGAGCAAGCCACCATCGCGACCAGACGGGCGCTCGCAGAGCAGCGCATCGCAAGGGCGAATACCGATTCTGACCTGGTGCGGGCCAAGTTGGCTATCGCTTGTGAACTCTTGACGCGTGCGCATGAGCAGTACGTCGGCGCACCGGACAACCTGCGACGCACACTCAACCGGGCTGTCTTTGAGCACATCTACATCGACGAAGACGGCGTGACTGGAAGTGACCTGACTGAGCCATTCCAACGACTCATGTCTGACTCGCTGGCCGACGATCTCAGGGTCGAACGGCGACGACACCAAACCAGTCGCACTAGAACTTCTACCCTGCGTGTCGTATCAGGGGTCACAGCGAGCATGTCCAGGGGTGAGTATCGACCTCATGGAGATCCACCCGGGTCATCCTTCCAAACGTCTTCGGACACCCGGAGGACACGCTTTGGGACGCATTCACGCGTAAAAAGCCCGAGGGGTCAACTTCACGTAAGACAGGGGTCACAAAGAAAGAACCCCGATCCATATGAGGACCAGGGTTCTAACGAAAACATTTTGGTCGGGGTGACAGGATTTGAACCTGCGACCTCGTCGTCCCGAACGACGCGCGCTACCAAACTGCGCCACACCCCGTGGCACGCGCCCTCAGCAGGCGCGCAGCGTCCGCCACGATATCCCAAGAACGCCGGTTGCACCGAATCGGCTGCCCTGTCTTGGTTGTCGAGACTTTGGCCTTACCAAAGCGCGAAGTCAGCGGGCGCTCTGCTCGGTTTGCCCGTTGAGGGCACGCTCGTTGCCCAATTGGGCCGCTCGCGGGGCATGAGGGTCAGCAGTGCGGCCTCCGGACGGCAGGCCAAACGCATGGGGGATAGGCGACCGGCGCCCAGGCCAGCCGAGACATGTAGGTAGGCAGCATCTTCTGGCGCAAACTCGCTGGGTGTGCGGCCTGCACCGGGCCACCATCGAGACAGGCCCTTGGCGCGAGTCCGGTCCAGGTCGCAGTTAGTCACGAGCGCCCCATAGAACGGCAAGCACACCTGTCCGCCATGCGTGTGCCCAGCGATCAACAGATCAGCCCCATCGCGGCTCATGGCGTCCAAAACGCGCGTGTATGGCGCGTGGGTCACCCCGATAGTCAGCGCCGCAAACGGATCGGCTGGGCCAGCCACCTCGGCATAACGGTCATAGCCCAGGTGCGGGTCATCGACCCCGACGAACTCAAAGTCGAGGCCGCGCAGGCGGGTGCGGCCTCGCGCGTTTGTCAGGTCAGACCAGCCAGCGCCCACGAAACCGTCAATCAAGTCTTGGGTCGGCAACCGCAGGTCTGTCATCTGCTCGCCACGGCTATGCGAATCGTTAAAATAGCGCAGTGGGTTTTTCAACGTGGGCGGGAAGTAGTCGTTGGAGCCCAACACAAACATCCCCGGCCGATCCAGCAACGGGCCATAGGCCTCCAGCGCTAGCGGCACCGCCTCCATGTGCGACAGATTGTCCCCGGTGCTGATCACCAGGTCTGGCTCCAACGCGTCCAGGCCACGCAGCCACTGCGCTCGGTACTCCTGACCAGGTGCAAGGTGCAGGTCGCTGACATGCAAAACACGAATCTCTGGCGATCCGGGTGGGAGCACTGCGGCAGCAAATCTGCGCAAAGCAAAGCTCTTGGCTCGACCAGAGTGCTGTAGGCGAACGCGCCCACGCCCACTCCGGCGGCCACAGCAGCGAGGCGGGGTAGTGACGACATACCCCGATCATGCCAAAACCAAGCCAGGTGTGAGCAAAGCGGTGAGATACTGGGGGTATGACCGACTCGACTTCTTCACTTAAGGGCACTCTGCAGAGCGACCTCCACGACTCCATGCGCGCCAAGGACAAGGTGCGCTCCGGGACGCTGCGGATGGCATTGACCGCCGTCACTAACGCCGAGGTTGCTGGCAAAGAGCACGTTAATCTCACCGATGACGATGTGCTCAAGGTGATCGCCAAGGAAGCCAAGAAGCGCAAAGAGTCAGCGGCGGCCTATCACGACGCCAACCGACCGGAGTTGGCCTCGGTCGAAGAGGCTGAGTTGGAGATCCTCGAGGCCTACCTGCCGGCCCAACTCGATGACGCTGCGCTGGAGGAGATGGCCAAGGCTGCCGTTGCTGAGACGGGCGCGACCGGGATGGCCCAGATGGGTGCCGTGATGAAGGTTGTGCAGCCTCAGGTGGCAGGCAGAGCTGACGGCGGCCGAGTCGCCGCCGCGGTCCGCAAGGCGCTGCAGGCTTAAACGCGACATCACATCGCTCCACGGGGCATAAGAAGAGCGGGGCTGACCATCAACTGGTCAGCCCCGCTCTTGCGGTTGTGAAGATCGCTAGCCGTCCTCGCCGTCGTCGCCTTCGTCAGGCGCAGCGGGCGCCGTGGCCGGATCACCCGCAATGAAGATGGTCAGCGGCTCACCTGCCCTAGCGCTCGACCCAGAACCGGGGAGGTATAGAGCACGGTGCCATCTGGCTGCGGTGAAGCCACCGTCGTCGCGCCACCCGAAAGGCCAACCTCGGCCAAGGCGGCCTGAGCGTTGGACAACGACATGCCCGAAACGTTGGGCACGATCACCGTGGCTCCGGACTGCACTTCATTCGATGGTTGCTCGAACTGCTCGATGGGCTCGCCCTCGAGGGCCGACGTCATCAGCACCTTCCACATTGGAGCGGCCAACTTAGAGCCATACAACGTGCCTTCGACGAAACGGTCGCCAATGGTGATGTTCGACATCGTGCCGGAGTATTTGCTGGTTCCAGGCGAGCCAATCCACACCGCGGTGGACACCTGCGGGGTGTAGCAGCGAACCAGGTTTGAAGCGACAAGTCGTCGGTGCCGGTCTTACCGGCGACAGGCTGGCCGCTATCCAGCGCTGCGCGCCAACCCGAGCCAGAGATGTCGGTCACGCCCTGCATGAGCTCGGCAACGCCGGCCGCGACATCGGCATCGATGACGCGCTCACACTCGGGCAGGTCCAGCGGGATCTCTTCGCCCTGCGCGTCAACGATCTTGGTGACCGGCATAGCCGGGCACTTCACGCCACCCGAAGCGATGGTCGCGTAGGCGTTGGCGACTGTCAGCGGGCTGGCGTCATCCGAGCCCAGGATCAAGTTAGGTGCCGGGCTGAAGTCGTTCTCTTCCAGGCCATAGACGTCACCGTCAGCACCTAGGAGCCCCAGAGTCGTCATGGTGTCTTGGATGTCGCAAGTGCCGACGTTTGAAGCCAACTGCGCGAAGGCGCTGTTGACCGAGAGGCGGTCGCCTTGCGCAGCGTGATCCGCGTGTCAAAGTTTGCATTCTCAGCGTTGCCTGGCGTCCAGCCCTCGACGCCAACGGTGCACGCAGACTGGAAGTCAGAAGGAAACCATTGCGTCTTGTTGCGGCCATCGTCGCCGGTGATCGGGGCACGGACAGAGAGCGTGGAGTTGACCGGCACCCCTTGCTCGAGGGCAGTCACAAGCGAGAAGGCCTTGGCAATGGATCCGATCGCAAACCCGTCGCTACCGCCGTACTTCTTGTCGACGCTCCAGTTGACGGTCGTTGCTTCAACGCCATCGTCAGACGGGGTCAGGCTGTAGTCAGAGGACTGACCAAAGGCCAACACGTGCCCAGTGCCCGGCTCAACCATGGCCGCGGCGGACCCTAGCAAGTAGGGGTTGCCGATGGGGGTGAAGTCCTGAGTGGTCTGGTTGATCAAGGTCGCCATGTCACGGTCCAGGTGGTCGTGATGGTCAGGCCGCCGGTGTTGAGTTTCTTTGGCGCTCTTCAACCGTGGCGCCCAAGGCATCCTGCTCTAGCAACCACTTCGTGACGTAGTCACAGAAGTAGGGGTAGGGCGAGTTCAAACAAGACTGCTGCGAGTCGCGCAACTTCAAGTTCAAGTCCGAGGCGACTGCTTCGTCGTAGGCCTCTTCGGAGATCATTCCCTGCTCATACATCTTTTGCAGGACGACGTTGCGACGAGCCAGCGATGCCTCGGGGTTGTTGGCGGGGTCGGTGATGCCAGGCGCACGAACAATGCCAGCGAGCGTCGCCGATTGCGGCAGGTTCAAGTCAGCGGCCTTCACACCGAAGTAGTGTCGGGCAGCGGCTTCCACTCCGTAAGTACGGTCGCCGTAGTAGGCCAGGTTTAGGTAGCCCTCAAGCACCTCGTCCTTGGTCAGTCGCTCTTCCAGGGTGACCGAGTACTTCAACTCGCGAAGCTTGCGAACGTAGCCTTCGATGCCGCTGCGCGCCTGCAGAGCAGCCAAAGCCTCCGCATCCCCGGTGGCTCGGGCCTCTTCTTGCAGTGACAACTTCACATACTGCTGGGTCAGTGTTGAGCCACCCTGGGTGTCATCGCTAGTCGCGTTGCTCACCAAGGCGCGGGCCAAAGCCTGCAGGTCAAGGCCGCCGTGCTCGTAGAATCGCTCGTCCTCGATAGCCACCTGGGCATCGCGCATGACGGGTGCGATGTTTTCGAGCGAGACCACGATGCGGTTTTCGTCGGCCGGTGTCGCAATCAGCGAACCGCTTGCCGTCTCGATCCGAGACTGCTGCGCCAGTGGGTTGGACTCAAGGTCGCCGGGCAACTCCTCAAAGAGCTTGACCCCTTGAGTTGCGGCGGTGCCAGCAGTCCCCACCACCGGCAGCAATAGCCCGGCGCCCAGCACCCCCATCAGCACGGCAATAGCCAGGAAGGCGCCCAGGAGCGACGTCGCCTTGGCCCACGCGGTAGCAGTCTTCATGACTCCCAGGCTGGGGAAAACCTGAGAATGGCGTGAAGCGCTGATAGCGTCGCGCCATGTCAGTGCCAATGCAGCCTGCAGAGCCAATTCGCCACGTCGTGATCGTGGGCGCCGGGATGGTCGGCTTGTCGACCGCGTGGTTCCTGCAAGAACAGGGCGTGGACGTCACAGTCCTGGACCGATCTGGCGTCGCCGCGGGCTCATCGTGGGGCAACGCGGGGTGGATTACCCCAGCCATGGCCATACCTCTAGCGGAGCCTGCTGTGCTCAAACACGGGTGGAAGGCGTTGAGGGACCCCGCGGCGCCCCTGCACATACCGGCTGCGGTTGATCCGGAATTGTGGGCGTTCCTGACGAAGTTTGCGACCACCTGCACCCCGCCCAGTGGCGTCGCACGATGTCGGCTCTCACGCCGCTCAACCACGATGCGCTCGCAGCCTTCGAGCTATTGGATGCCAACCTGCCAGCAGCGGTCCGCAGTCGGCCGGTGCCGATCCACGCTGCTTTCACGGATGCTGCCGCGCGCCACGCCCTTCTGGAAGAGTTCGATCAAGTCCGAGAAGCCGGCTATCCAGTTGAGTTCACCCCGATGAGTGCGGACGACTTCAGAGCAATTGCCCCTGCGGTGTCCAACCAGATCGAAGCGGTGATCCGCATCGATGGCCAACGAACCATCAACCCCGGCCGGTATGTCGCAGCGCTCGCCGCGCAGGTCCGTGACCGTGGTGGGGAAGTCCGATCGGGAGCCGAGGTCCGCAGGTTGCGGCATGGGCCCGGAGGTGTCGCGGTCGATATCGCTGGCAACGCACCGATCACGGCTGATGCAGTGGTGCTGGCCACCGGCGCCTGGTTGCCTGAGTTGGCTAAGGCATACGGGGTGCGGACCCGACTGAGGGCTGGCCGTGGCTACTCGTTTAGCGTGGAGCAGCACGAGGACGACGCAATCAAGACGATTGGGTCTCCGGTCTATTTCCCGCAGCAGCGAGTGGTCTGCTCACCGCTGCGGGACTCAGGCGGGGAGCCTCTCGGGTGCGAATCGGCGGCACGATGGAGTTCCGCAAGCCCGATGCAGCTTTTGCGCCGGCACGGATTGACGCGATCGTGCGGGCCGCAGAGCCTTTGCTGCCGGGTCTAGACCTGCTCAGCCGCACGGATGAGTGGGTGGGCTCGCGGCCAGTCACCGTTGATGGCTTGCCCCTCGTCGGTCCCACCGATGCTCCTCGCGTTTGGGCACACGGCGGTCACGGCATGTGGGGCATGTGCCAGGGCCAGTGACCTCCCAAATGTTGGTGCAGCAAATGATCACCGGCACGGTGGCGCCCGCGTTGAAGCCGTTGGCGCCGACCCGATAACCGCCCAACGTTCGGCCAAAACCTGGACGTGACGAACACTGCGGATAGAGTCGGTTTCGTGACTACCACTAAATGGGAATACGCGACTGTCCCGCTGATGATCCACGCGACCAAGCAGATCCTCGATAACTGGGGTATCGATGGCTGGGAGCTTGTCCAGGTTGTGCCTGCCCCCGGTGGCGGCGACAACCTGGTGGCCTATTTGAAGCGACCGCTGGCATGAGCGCCGTCGAAGACCGCCTGTCGCAGATGGGCCTCTCGGTCCCTGACTTGGCAGCGCCTGTCGCTTCATACGTGCCCGCCCTGCAGCAGGGAAACCTGGTCTTTACTTCCGGCCAGTTGCCGTTTGTTGACGGCAAACTGCCCGCCACCGGCAAGGTCGGCGAGGAGATGGCCTGGTTGACCCAGCCGAGGCCGCCCGTCTCGCGGGTCTGTGTGCGCTCAACGCCATTGCCGCCGTGAAGTCGGTCATCGGCGACCTGGATCGCGTCGAACGAGTCGTCAAGGTCGTCGGGTTTGTGGCCAGCGATCCAGCCTTCACGGGTCAGCCCGGCGTCATCAACGGTGCATCCAACCTGTTGGGTGAAGCCTTTGGCGAGGCTGGCGTGCATGCCCGCTCCGCTGTCGGCGTGGCCGTCCTGCCGCTCGATACTCCCGTAGAAGTTGAGATCACGGTCGCTGTCCGCGACTGACTGCACGAGCACAACCAATGACACAGGTGGGCCAGCCGTATCGGGACTTCCCGATGCCGCTGGCCCACGTCGCTCGGGCCCAGCGGTGGTTGGCCGACCCCGACGGCGAAGTGGCCAAGCCGCGGTTGTCCGCCAGTGTGCTGCTGTTGCGCGACACCACCGATGGGCTGCAGGTTTTCGCCGGCACCAGAGCCAGCAGTATGGCGTTCGCTGGGGGCGTCCTCGCCTTTCCCGGCGGTGGGGCTGAGCCAGCCGATATTGACACGCGGGCGACGGCAGCACGAGAGTTGGCCGAAGAGACGGGTGTGGTGCTTCGAGACGGGGCCAGCGCCTTGCGGCCGGTTGCTCGATGGATCACCCCGCATACCAACCGATTCGGTTTGATACCTATTTTTATGCTGCCCTCGTGCCCCCAGAGCAAGAGGCCGGGCTGACGTCGACCGAGTTTGTGGACGGCGGGTGGCATCACCCACACGCGCTGTTGCAGGCCGCTGGCGAGCGACGCATCGTCTTGATGCCACCGACTCGAGTGCTCCTCGAGCGGTTGACGCGCCACCACGGCTCCGGCAGTTTCCGAGGGCGGGACTACCGGATGGAGCCCGTGCAATCCTGGCCCCACCACCGTGATGGCCAATGGTGGATGCGCACTTGCGTCGACGCCGATGGCGAACCTACCCAGCATGTGAGGGATGACGATGGACTCCGCTAGCGATGCGTCTGTTCGGCCGTGGACGAGCGGTGCTCTGAATGATCGGGTGTGGTGTCAGTTATGTCCCAACCCTCCGCGATGACCTTAGATGGCACTAACACCTGGATCTTGCAGGATCCAGGCTCGAATGAAGCCATCGTGATCGACCCCGGCCCGTTGCAGGAGGGCCATCTGCAAGATGTTCTGAGCGTGATTGCCGAACGGGACGCACGAGTTGGACTGATCGTGCTCACCCACGGCCACTGGGATCATGCTCAATCTGTGGGCCGTTTTGCTGGAGTTGACCGGAGCTCCGGTGAAAGCCGCAGGCCGTCCGCATCGCAACCTTGATCACGGTGAAGTCATCCGGGCTGCCGGGCTTGAGTTGGTGGTTGTGCCGACACCCGGCCACCGGAGACTCGATGAGCCTGCTCTTGCCGCAGGACCATCTGCTGCTTACGGGCGACACGGTGCTTGGCCGGGGCACCACGGTGGTCTCCTACCCCGATGGGCAACTGGGGGCATACCTAGAGAGCTTGGATCGGATCCAGGCGCTCGCAGCTAACGGTGAAGTCACCAGCATTGCTCCTGGGCACGGCCCTACCGTGCCGGATGCTGCCGGGACGGTGGAGTTTTATCTGCACCATCGCAGGGAGCGCCTGGACCAGGTGCGGGCCGCGTTGGCGGGAGAGGCCGATGGCACGCTGACCCGCAGACCTGGTGAAGACAAGACTGACTTTGTGATGCGCCTGATCTATTCGGACGTGCCCCTGAAGGTCTGGCCAGCGGCACGTCTCAGCGTGATGGCGCAGTTGGACTACCTCACAGCACAGGGCAACGACTGAGCGTCGGCAACTAGCGGGCTCGGCGGCGCAGGCGGTCGATGTCGAGGATAGTGACGGCCTTTGCCCCCAGGACCAGCCATCCACGGCTGGCGAAGTCTGCCAGCGCCTTGTTGACGGTTTCTCGCGAAGCCCCAACCAGCTGGGCCAACTCCTCTTGAGTGAGGTCGTGGTTGACCTTGACGCCCTCGGAGCTGGGCTCGCCAAATCGGGTGCCTAAATCCAGTAGGGCCTTGGCGACGCGGCCGGGAACATCGGTGAAGACCAAGTCCGATAGACCTTCGTTGGTGCGGCGCAATCGGCGAGCCAAACCAGCCAGCATCTTCATCGCCACAGCAGGGTGCTCAGCGAGGAACTTCTGCAAGTCTTCGTTGCCGAGCGCGATGACGTCGGTTTCGGAGACCACGGTAGCGCTAGTCAGGCGAGGGCCGGGATCGAAGAGGCTTAGCTCGCCAAACATTTCGCCAGCCCCCAAGACAGCGATCAGACTCTCGCGACCATCCCCGCTAGCCCGGCCCAGTTTTACCTTGCCGGCGATGATCACATACAGAGAGTCACCTCGGTCCCCCTCGCTGAAAAGCACGTCGCCCCGGTGCATCGACTGCGGAGTCATTGACGCCACCAGCGCACTGGCAGTTTCATCGTCCAAGGCAGCGAAGAGGGGCGCTTTCATCACGATCTGTTGGTCCACGTCGCTCATCCTGCCACCAAAACGCGCCTCTGGGCAGGGCATTTAGCTTATTCACAGGGTCGGTTTTTCTGACGGGTGCCAATTGGGCGGCTTTGTGTCGGCTGAGACGCAGGTCACAGTAGGTGCAATCAAGGAATGGATGCAGCTCGCCAGTGAGCCATCGAACAAAGTGGTGCCAGCAGTGGGGGCGTGTCGTGGGTGAGCCGTAGGGTGAAGGCGTGACTCAAACTCCTGCGCGCAGACCGCGGCGGCCCCTCGATATAACTTCGGAGAGCGAGCTGTCGACCACTCGACGGGCACGCAAAATGTATCGGGTTCTCAGCGAGCGCTACCCAGACGCTGACTGTGAGTTGGATTTTCGAAACCCATTCCAGTTGCTGGTCGCTACGGTTCTGTCAGCCCAGACCACCGATGTGCGGGTCAATTCCGTCACGCCTACCCTGTTTGCGCGCTATCCCGACCCGTTTCGCTCGCCGCGGCCGTGCGCGAGGATGTCGAGTCGATCGTCGGACCGTTGGGGTTCTTCAGGGCAAAGACCGAGGCGATCATCAAGCTGAGCGATCAGTTGGTGCAAAAGTTCAATGGTGAGGTCCCCAGTCGTCTCGTTGACTTGGTGAGCCTGCCAGGCGTGGGCCGCAAGACGGCTAACGTCGTGCTCGGCAATGCTTTCGGTGTCCCGGGCATCACTGTCGACACTCACTTTGGCCGGATGGTCCGACGATTCGGCTGGACCACGCTTGAAGATCCGATCAAGGTCGAAGCCGTCGTTGGCGAGTTGATTCCGCGCAAAGAGTGGACGGCGCTTTCGCATGTGCTGATCTTTCACGGGCGACGCATCTGTCATGCCAAGAAGCCCGCCTGTGGCGCCTGTCCGGTGGCTGCCTGGTGCCCCTCGTATGGCGTCGGCGAGACCGAGCCAGAAGCCGCCGCAACGTTGGTCAAGACGGGTCCGCCACGATGAGCGCGGCGGAAAATGGGGTTCCGGGCTGGCTAACCGAGGTGATGACCAAGGTCTCCAGCGCTCCGGCATCGTGGTTTAGCTCGTATGTCCCGCCACCTGGGGGAGGACGGCGTCAGTCAGCCGTGCTGATCCTCTTTGGCTCTGGGCCTGATGGCAGCACCGATGTGGTGCTGACGCAACGAGCCTCCACGATGCGCAACCACCCGGGGCAGGTGTCGTTCCCAGGCGGTGGCGCAGAGTCCGGAGACGTGAACGCGAGGCAAACAGCGCTGCGCGAAGCCAATGAAGAGATTGGGCTAGACCCAGAATCCGTGCAGATCCTGGGGAGCTGCCAGCCCTGCACATCCCGATCAGCGGGTATGACGTCACGCCGATTGTCGGATGGTGGGACCGGCCACACGTGGTCACGGCGCGACAGCCCGAAGAGGTTGAGCGGGTGGCGCGAGTGCGCGTAGACCAACTGCTTGAGCCGACGATGCGGTTCTCAGTGGGGCATCCCAGTGGCTACGTTGGCGCGGCTTTTGATGCCGACGGCATGCTGGTCTGGGGTTTCACCGCAGGCCTCTTGGACCGGCTATTTGAGCTCGCCGAGATCGCTGAAGGGTGGAACCGCAGGGACGTCAGGCCGTTGCCGGAGTAGGAGCCCTACTGCTTGGCGGCGGGCTTCACCGCGGCGATGGTGCGCTGGGCATTGTCGATTGTCTTGACCGGCTTGCCCTGCACCTTGTCGATCTGCTTCTTGCCGACCAGGCCAAGGATGGCGCAGATGAGCAACAGCACGCCGGCGACGATCAGCAGACCAGCCCACACAGGCAGGCCAGCGGCCACGATGCCCCAGGCTGCGGCCAAGAGCAAGAGGCCGAAGGCATACAGCGCCAGCACACCGGCGCCGATGAACATCCCGGCACCCTTGCCACCGTGCATGACGTCGTTCTTGATCTCGGTCTTAGCGAGTTCAATCTCGCTACGCACCAGACCGGAGACGTCAGCGGTGGCGTCAGCAACCATCTGACCAAGGGTTCGCTCGGGGGCGACGCCCTGGTTGTCAACGGTCGAGGGTTTGGATGAAGGGAGAGCCATGCGCGCAATTCTAACGCCTCACCTGCACCGTGCGCATTCGAACCCAGACTGGGGAGTGTGTGGCGTGGCTCGGAGGGGGCGAGTGAGGGTGGGGGTAACGACTCAGGGCCACGCATCGAGATGCGTGGCCCTGAGAAAGTTTTGGGAGGCTACCCGACACCCCCTGTTTGTGCCGGGTAACCTCCCTTCGACACTTCACCGGTCCCGTGACAGCCAGTGGGTAGATGCTTTGCAGCATCACTCCGCGTCGATATAACTATCTTGCCTGCCCAAGTGTGGTGCTTCGACCCATATTGAGTAAGTTTTTGGCAAAATCTTGGCCGTCGAAGTCAACAGAAGGTTAGTTTTCCTTCATTTCTGCCGAAATCGCATCCATCACGGTTGAGTCAGCGAGTGTTGTCACATCCCCAACATCGCGTTTTTCAGCAACGTCGCGCAGGAGTCGACGCATGATTTTGCCGGAGCGTGTCTTGGGCAACTCGGCAACCACCATGATCTGACGAGGCTTGGCGATCGGCCCGATCCGATCAGCAACGTGATTGCGTAAGGCGGTAACCAACTCTTCGCCCTGTTGATCACCCGCGGCCACTGCCTCGCCGCGCAAGATGACGAACGCGCATACGGCCTGGCCGGTCATGGGATCGTTTGCTCCCACGACGGCAGCCTCGGCCACAGAGGAGTGCGAGACCAGAGCGGACTCGATTTCTGAGGTGGAGAGGCGGTGCCCTGAGACGTTCATGACGTCATCGACCCGGCCGAGCACCCAGATGTTGCCATCGGAGTCTTTCTTGGCGCCGTCGCCGGCGAAGTAGAACTCCTCGAACCGTGACCAGTAGGTGTCGACGTAGCGCTCAGGGTCGCCCCAAATGCCGCGCAGCATGGCGGGCCAGGGTTCCTTGACGACGAGATATCCACCCGAGCCGTCCGGGACAGAGGCTCCAGATTCGTCAACGACGTCTACTTCGATGCCGGGGATGGCCAACTGTGCTGATCCAGGCCGGGTGGAGGTCACGCCGGGCATGGGGCTGATCATGACGGCGCCCGTTTCGGTCTGCCACCAGGTGTCAACAATCGGTGCTTTGCCGTGACCAACGACTTCGGAGTACCAAACCCAGGCTTCGGGGTTGATCGGCTCGCCAACCGAGCCGAGCACTCGCAGTGACGACAGGTCATACCCATCGGGGATGTCCCGGCCCCACTTCATACACGCACGAATGGCTGTCGGAGCGGTGTAGAAGATGGTTACGCCGAGGTCCTGCACGATCTCCCACCAACGTCCCTTGTGGGGCGAGTCGGGAGTGCCCTCATAGATGACCTGCGTGGCGCCGAGTGCCATCGGTCCATAACTCACGTAAGAGTGGCCGGTCACCCAACCAACGTCAGCCGTGCACCAGTAGACGTCCTTCTCCGGATGGATGTCGTGGACGTATTTGCTGGTGAAGGCTGTTTGCGTGAGATATCCGCCGGTGGTGTGCAGGATGCCCTTGGGCTTACCTGTGGTGCCCGAGGTGTACAGGATGAACAACGGGTGCTCGGAGTCAAAATACTCGGGGGTATGCGTGGGCTCGACAGCTTCGAGCGCCTCGTGCCACCAGAGGTCTCGGCCCTCGACCATGTCGACATCGGACTCGGTGCGACGCACGACCAACACGTTGGTGACCGTGGTGTCGCCGGAGATGGCCTTATCGACGGCAGGCTTCAGCGTGGCTGCCTTGCCCTTGCGGAAGCCGCCGTCGGCAGTGATCACGACCTTGGCTTCACCATCTGCAATCCGAGTGCGCAGGGCGTCAGCAGAAAAGCCGCCGAAGACGACGGAGTGCGGTGCGCCCAGGCGAGCGCAGGCCAGCATTGCCACGACGGACTCAGGGATCATCGGCAGATAGATGGCGACCCGATCGCCGGTCTCAACGCCCAGCGCGATCAACGCGTTTGCGGCACGCTGCACCTTTTCGTGAAGTTCGGCATACGTGGTGTCCTGGCGGTCCCCGGGCTCACCCACAAAGTGGAAGGCCACGCGGTCGCCGTTTCCAGCTTCGACGTGCCGGTCGACAGCATTCACGCACGCGTTGAGCTTGCCGCCCACGAACCACTTGGCGAAGGGCTTTTCGCTCCAGTCAAGCGTCTGAGTGAAGTCCGTGTCCCAACTGATGAGCTCGCGACCCTGGTCAGCCCAAAGCCTTCCCGGTCAGCAGCTGCAGCGTCATACAACGCCTGCGTCCCGTTTGCTTGGGCGACAAACTCCTCACTCGGTGGGAAGTTGCGGTCCTCGTGCAGCAAATTGGATAACGACTCTTCAGCCACAGTGCCTCCTCAGACATCAACGCATGGACTCTTCACTCAACCTCTTTGTGGTCGATTCGGCAAGATGACGGGCCGTTCTCGGCCAGGACCACGTAGCCTCAAGGCGTGTCGATGCCTGCAATGCCACCCAAATCACGGCCCGCCGCCCCGCAACCCGAGGGGCCAGCGGTCCAGGCCATTCGCGGACTGGCAAAACTGCCGGGAGTTAGTGAGTCGGTGGAGGAAGGGCGCCAGGCTTGCACCGAGTTGAGGTGGCACCAAGCCTTGCGTCGCCGCATACCTCAGGCTGCGGCTGAGTCTCGAGTGCGTGGCGCCACCGTGACCGCTCTTCTGGAAGGGGCCGAAGTTGCAGGCTCTCGCGGCAGTGTGGAGGTGATCCGCGATGTGATGCGGGGTGCGACCGCATGGCCAGATAGCCCTGATCCCGTGTGGGCTACGGTGCGTGCCGCTGTCCAGGTCACCGCAGCGACCGAAGAAGTCACGAATGCAGACCTTCGGGCGGGGCGCCAGGTGATTTCCCGTCTTCATGTCGCAGCAGCCTCGGGGTTGTTGCCAGCGGATCAGGTCGGACGGCCCAGAGTTGAGGGCGAGACGTGTGGTGAGTGGTCTGATCTGGGCCCCCCGCCGAGCGCTGATGAGGCACGATTGAGACTTAACGCCGTGGCAGACCTGTTGCCACTGGTTCCTTCAGGCTCACTGCCGACCTTGGTGATTGCCGCCATCGCGCACGCCGAGATCATCGCGGCGCGACCCTTTGTCCAGGGCAACGCACTGGTGGCTAGGGCGCTGGAGCGGCTCATCGTCCGAGCCGGCGGTTTGGATCCCACGGGGGTGGCGGTCCCCGAAGCGGGCCATGCCGTCAAAATCGGTGCCGACTATCGCGGTGCTCTGCTGTCGTACTGCCAGGGCGGCTCGCAGGGGGTGGCGCTGTGGATCCAGCACTGCGGCCAGGGGATGACTTTGGCCGCGATTGAAGGGCAGAAAATCGCCGACTCGGTGCTGGCTGGCCGCACGCAATAGATGAAGAATTTGGGCCACCTCTTGCTATTGCCTACCGCCCGGGTGTAGACCAGTACATAGAGGTTCTTGCAGGTCAAGCACCTCCGGCGGTGACGATCCGTGGACCCACGCGAGGCCAGTCCACGATTGGACCGACCGTGCCGGGCTTGCCCCGACGCGATGACTTGAGAGCACGCACTGTTCCCTCGGGTCGCCACCGCCGCACCCCCAACTTTCCGTGAACGGCGCGCTAGCACCGTGTGAGCACGTCGCACGTGGCATCGGGGCCCAGGCAGTTTCTAAACACGCCACATCGTCGGTTGCGCTGGGACGCAAGGGCGCCGGGGATGGATGAGGGGAAATTCAGAATTCGCCCAGTTCGGAGCGGTTGCGACACGATCAACAACGGGGGATACTAAAACGAGCGCTCCCTTCGGGTTGAGCGCTGGCGTGCAGCCCTCCCCCAGGGCTGTACGTCGACGGCCTCCGCACCCCCCAGCGGGGGCCGTCCCCCACTTTTTTTCCACATGGTCGGTCCCTGACCTCCTCATTCCACACATTTCACCTGCGCTGCCCACTGATGTTGGGTGGGTGCCAGGTTCTTCCTATGGCATCTACCGCGACCGCTCCTATCACGATCGCAGCAGCCACGACATGGCACGCTGACCTCGGCCCCATCGCCCCGCTCTTAGCCGATGTGGCCGTCACTGACATCTTGGTCAATGGGGTCGGCGCGGTCTGGCTGGACCGTGGACAGGGACTAGAGAAGGCCTTTGACCGATTCGGCGATGAGGCGATGCTGCGCAGACTTGCGGTCCGGCTAGCAAGCGCTGCAGGCAAACGATTAGACGACGCGGCGCCTTACGTCGATGGGCTCCTGCCCGGTGGCATCCGCCTCCACGCCCTTCTGCCTCCTCTGGTGGAGGGCGGAGCGCACGTCAGTCTGCGTGTTCCGCGACGTGTGGTCCCGGCCTTAGCTGATTTGCGCCGGTGGGGAATGGTCGATGACTACCTCGCCCTGGTGCTCCAACGCTTGGTCGAGGTCGCGCAGCGTTCGTGATTGGTGGGGGCACGGGCAGCGGAAAGACGACCTTGCTGGGTGCCTTGCTGAGTTTGGCCAGCCCCGGCGAGCGGCTTGTCATTGTCGAAGACACCCGTGAGTTGCGAGTGGACCATCCGCATGTGGTGTATCTGGCGGGGCGGTCCGCCAACGTCGAGGGTCGCGGTGGCATCAGCCTCACGACGTTGGTGCAGCAGTCGTTGAGGATGCGTCCTGACCGACTCGTCTTAGGCGAGGTCAGAGGTGCTGAAGTGCGCGAGTTGTTGACCGCGATGAACACTGGTCACGAAGGTGGCTGTGGGACGCTGCACGCTAACTCCACCGGCGATATCGTGTCCCGATTTCAGGCACTTGGGGCGTTGGCGGACATGTCCCCAGCGGCAGTCGACGCCCAACTGGCCTCGGCCCTTGATGTGGCGGTGCATGTTGGCAGGGGGCCGGCGGCCAGCGGATGGTCTCTGAAGTGGCTGTCTTCACCAACGACCGCGACGGCGTACGCACCCAGGCAGCTTTGAGTCGTGGCGCGGCGGGCTGGGTTGCTGGCCCGGGCCTCAACCAATTCCTTGCGCGGGTCCCAGGGGCGAGCCCTCCGCCGGCTAGAGGCGTGACCCGGAGTTGCGTCGTGAGTCCCTGGATCGGCGGCATTCTGCTGGCATCGGCTGTGTTGTTGTGGCCTGGCGTGCCTCGGGCAACTAGCCGACGCAGTCTGCGTCAGCGTCTCGCAGGATGGGTGGAGCGGCGGGCTCGTCGAGCCACAGGCATGGGTGTCGTGCCGTTCTTAGACGCGCTGGCTGCCGCCATGGCCGCGGGATTGAGTCACGCGGATGCTATCGCCATGGCAGTGGCATCGTCCCCGCGATTGAGTGGGGACCCCGCCTGGCAGTCCGTGATTGACGACGCGCGCACTGGCAAGCCACTGGCCTCGTCCTGGGCCAGGCTGGCACGGCGCACTCGACCCAGATGTTGCAGCGCTTTCACGAGCCTGGCGCGTCAGCGAAAGGCTGGGCTGCCCTAGCGGAGGCCGTGCGGTCGTGCGCTCTAGCCAGCCGATCTCGTAGCGAGCTTCGAGGCAAAGTGGCAGCGGCCACGGCCGGGACGACAGCAACCAGCAACTTGCTGTCGATGCTGCCGGTGGGTGGGGTGTTGATGGCTTGGAGCATGGGGTTTGCTCGATGGCACTTTATGGCACGCCGGTGGGCATGTCTGCGCTGGCTATCGGCGTGACGTTGATCTTGGTCGGACGCGTCATTGTTGCCCGGCTCATCTGCGCTGTGACGGGGCGGCTCACGTGAGCACATTGATCGCAGCTGAGACGTTGCTGACGGGCACCGCGTTGAGTGGCGGTGTCTTGCTGGCCGCGGCAGTGCTGTTTGGCCCCGGCGCATCTCTCGTTGGCGAGCTCGCCGCCGCCGACGGGTGTCACGCGGTGGAAGGCGCAGCGCTGGAGCTATCGGTGGGCAGGCCACGATGCCGGAAGCGTTGGAGTTGCTCGCGCTTGCGATGTCGGGCGGTGCGGATGTGCGTGGAGCAATCCGCGCAGTCAGTCAGGCGCTGGACGGTGACCTGTCTGAAGAGTTGGCCGGGGTAGCGATGCGGATCGCATTGGGTGACGATGACGCGCAAGCTTGGGGTAGCGCCCCGCAGCGGTGGCAGCCCGCAGCCAACGCGCTGCAACTTGCCAGTCGTGCCGGGGTGGCACCGTCTGCATTGCTGTTGCATGCAGCCAAAGACGCCCGACGAGATGCCTTGATCGGGCTGGAAGTGGCCACGGCCAAACTAGCTATCCGGCTGGTCCTACCGCTGGGCTTGGCCTTTTGCCAGCGTTCGTCTTGACCGCAGTGGTGCCCGTGGTGATCGCGCTTGCTCAGGACGTTGGGGTCTCGCCATAACGACCCTCGGGCGGTCCAGCGAAACGCTGGACCGCCCGAGCCACCTGCAAGATCGAGTTAGTCGACGACCATGATGGGCAACTTGGCCGAGTTAAGGACACCCAGCGTGGTGGAGCCCACTGTGGAGCCCACGAGGCTTCCGTAGCCGCGCTTTCCAACAACGAGCAGTCCGCCACCAGCAGCAGCCTTGACTAGGCTGTCCACGGGTTTGCCCTTAACGACGGTGCCCGTGACCTTGAGGTTGGGGTGTTCTTGGGAGACACGGGCGACAATCTCTGCGTTGATCTTTTCTGCGGAAGCCTGGTAGTCCTTGGACGCCTCGGCAACAGAGGTGTAACCAGCGGGGCCGTTGGTCCATGGCTCAGCGGGTGCCCAGGTGCTCACGAGCGAGATGGGGAGCCCCACTCGTGCGCTGCGTCGATAGCGGTCTCGATGGCTCGCTCGGAGCCGGGGGTGCCATTGGCACCAACCACGATCGGGCGGTCTGGGCCGGGCAATTCATTGGAGCCGTCCTGCACGATCACAACGGGACACCGGGCATACCCAGCAATGGCGTATGCGGTGGAGCCGAGCAGGAAGCTGCCAGCCTTGCCGCGACCGTTGGTGCCGAGCACCATCATCGAGGAGTTGGTGGAGACCTCGCCGAGGGCGACCTTGGCCGTGAACAGGGATCCGGCCGTCTTCACCTCAACGTCGGGGAAGGACGCGGTGACGCGCTCTGCGCCACCCGTAGCGACGTCCTTGGCGTCTGCCAGGGCGCGGCTCTTGTCCCAAACGCCGCTGCCTTCATCCTGGGTGTACTGGATGCGCTCAGCAGCGTGCAGGACGAGCAGGGGGAGATCGCGCTTCTTGGCCGCACGGGCAGCCCACTTGAGTGCAGCCTCCGACGGTGAAGAAGCGTCATATCCGACAACTACTTGTCGAGAATGAGTTTGCGAAGACATTGATGAACCTTTCGGGGACTGTCGCGGGAAATGACTCGACTCTACAACGCTTCGTCAAGGGGCACCCAGGACATTTAGTGTTTTTATCTTTGCGGGGTGATCGGCCGAGTTGTGTGGGAGCCAGAAACAGATCTGGGTGATGGGAGTTTGATACTGATGTCGGGCTGAGGGGCCATGATTTGCCGTGAGCCACCTACAGTTTGCTGCATGCACTACGACCTCATCGTGATCGGCGGCGGCGCCGCGGGTGTTTTCGCGGCAATCACCTGCGCTGAGCGTTCGACGAAGTCGGTCTTGGTCTTGGAGCGCACGGTGCAACTGCTGCAGAAAGTCAAGATTTCTGGCGGTGGCCGGTGCAATGTCACCCACGACTGCATGGACCCTCGAGAGTTGAGCGCCCACTATCCGCGCGGCGAGAAAGCCTTGATTGGGCCCTTTAACCGCTTCAGCGCCGCGGACACGATTGACTGGTTCACTGGCCGGGAGTGGAGTTGAAGACGGAGGCCGATGGTCGGATGTTCCCCGTCACCAATAACTCACAAACCATCATTGACGCATTGCTCAATGCTGCCGAGGCGGCTGGAGTCACGGTGCACACATCGCAAAGTGTCACGTCGTTAGCCAAGGACGGCGAGATCTTTGAGTTGTCCACTAACAACGGAAAGAGCTATTCGGCTGATCAGGTCTTGCTCGCGACAGGTGGCACCCGGTTGGCTGTTGGGGCTGACCTCGCGGCTAGCTTTGGGCATGAACTTCAACCAGCCACGCCATCGCTATTTACCTTTAAGATCAACGATCCGCGGATCGTTGGCTTGCCGGGCCTGTCGGTGAATCCTGCCGAGGTCCGCATCCAGCAGAGCAAACTCAAGAGCCGCGGGCCGCTGTTGATCACGCATTGGGGCTTAAGTGGCCCCGGCATTCTCAAAATCTCTGCGTGGGGTGCCCGTGAACTAGCGCAGCGTGATTATCAGTTCGACATCACCGTCAACTGGCTCCCGGACAGCGATCCAGCGGCGACGATTGCGGCTAAAAGAATGAGCGATGGCAAGAAACAGTTGTCGGCCCGCAGCCCGTTCGAGACGATCACCAAGCGGCACTGGCTACGTTTTCTTGAGACCACCGGGATTGGTGAAACGACGACATGGTCTGAGTTGGGCAAAGCGGCAGCCAACAAGTTGGTGAACGAGTTGACGAATGCGACGTTTCGGGTGAGCGGCAAGGCCACCAACAAGGACGAGTTCGTGACCTGTGGCGGAGTCTCGCTTAAGGAGATCAACTTCAAGACGATGGAGAGCAAACTCGTCCCGGGCCTTTATTTCGCGGGTGAAGTGATGGATGTTGACGGCATCACCGGCGGGTTTAATTTCCAAAATGCCTGGACCAGCGGTTTTCATGCTGGATCGGATATCGCTGCCCGCTAGCGCGTCGTATGCACAGCCCCACGAGAGCTGCTTCTAAGCCCACAGATGGGTTAAGGGATCTACGGGCTACTCCGATTCTCGATGAATGTTGAGGCAACGCAGCGGATCCACCGTGCGTAGCTCGTTCGCATCAGCGGACGACATCGAGAAGGAGAGCAACGATGAAAATTCGACACCGCATTCGCCGAGCGCACACTGCCCTGGCTAGTCGTAAGGAAGCAGGGATGACGACGGCCGAGTATGCCGTGGGCACGCTGGCTGCATGCGCCTTTGCCGCGGTCCTGTTGGCCATCGTGAAGTCGGGCGGAATCAAGACGATGGTCACTGGGGTCATCGAGGCCGCGCTGTCAGTGGCTTCGTGATGGTTCGCGAGCGTCGCGTGCGCGATGCCGGGATGGCGACCGCTGAGTTAGCGATGGCGATTCCTGCGCTCGTCGTGGTGCTCGCAATGTGTCTGAGTGGTCTCAGCCTGGCCATCGATCAGGTGCGCTGCGCTGATGCGGCGCGGGTAGCAGCCGTGCCGCATCACGCGGTGAACCAATAGAAGTTGTGCAGACTCTGGGCGCCCAAGGCGCTCCGACTGGGTCAACTGTCGTGGTCTCGGTCGGTCAGGACCAAGTGGTCGTGACGGTGCAGGCAGCAGAGCGATGGTCGTGGTTGCCAGCCGCTCGATCGGTCGCAACGGCACCGACGGAGCCGGGTTTGTGATGCGCAGCGGTGGCCGTGAGCGCGGCTCGGGGACGGTGCTCGCGCTCGCGGCAATTGGCGTTTTATGCGCTGTGCTGTTGGCCGGGCTGGCCATCGGGTCCGCGTTGTTGGCAAGTGCACAGGCGAGGACCGCTGCTGACCTGGCTGCTGTGGCGGGAGCCCAACAGTTGGTGTTCGCTGCCGGCGATGGGGCTGTGTGCCAGGGCCCAGGGCATCGTGCATGCCAACGACGCGGTGATGACGTCGTGCGCCGTCGTCGAAACGGACGACGGGCCCGCCGTGACGGTGCAGGTCATGGTGTCGGCTGGGGTGCTGGGCCAAGCGACGGCAACTGCCAGGGCTGGTTTACGCAGCGGCCAATCCGGCTGAGGTCTGGCGCGCTCCTGGCCTGTCGCTGCGCCTCAGTAGTTGGGCGGCGGAGGCGGGGAGTGTTGCCGTCCTGCTTCGGGAACTGATGCGTTTCGGGTTGGGCAGGTGCCTGCTTAGGCGAAATGTCATCGCCCCGCTTGGCGGCTGCCTTGAGCTCCTGCTTCGTCGGCTGCTTCGCGTTGGGGTCTTGCGCCTTAACTTCCTTGCGCAGACGCTTGACCTCGGCTCGCTTGGCGCCGGCACGCTTCAGGCCAACCCCAAGCATGCCGCTGCCGATGCTCAAGACCAGCACGGTCACCGCGCCCAGGAAAAACAACTGCAGGGGGCTGAGGTCGGTCTGGACGATGCCCCAGTCAACAGTGAGGACCTCAAGGTCGCGAGTGGCAAAAATGACGTAGGCGATCACGATGATGGCCAAGATAATGAGGATGAGTCCGATGGCGAACATCACGGGCCTTTCCAGGCGAATAAGGAGGGCGAGTGCGTATTCAGGGCTCCGCCTGGCAACGAACTATTTCGGTGGAACTTTACCGGAGATTCTCAGGGCTAGCCGCGCCATCAAGCAGGTGGGAAAGGACCGCGGACGCAAGATGTTTGTCCAGTGGCTCATTGCCGTTGCCGCACTGGGGAGACTGCACACGAAGGGCAGCCCGAGGCGCAAGGACAGTCCTCGATCGCATCGCGGGTCGCGGTGATCCAGGTCGCCATCACCTCGAATCCTCGTTTGGTGATGCCTGCGCCCCCGGCGTACCCGTCATAGACCATCACCGTGGGCAGGCCCGTGTCTGGATGTAGGGCTGTGGAGACACCGCCGATGTCCCACCGATCACTGGTCGACAGCAGGGGTAGCAGCCGATCGATGCATGCTCAGCGGCATGCAGAGCCCCAGGTATGTCGGCCTCACCTACGCCTGCCAGTGCAAGTTCGTCCTCGGCCAAGGTCCACCAGACTGCTTGAGTTTTGAGCGTTGTTGGTGGCAAATCGAGCGGGTGTTCACCGACGACCTCACCGCTGGGCAGGCGTCGAAGGAAGGACGTGACCTGGTTGGTGACCTCTACCCGGCCCCAGTTGATCTTGGCTGGGCCCCACTGCATTGCGGCGTCGGAGCCCAAATGGTGAAGGTGCTGTTGCTGAGGGCTTGAGTGCTCCAGCCGGGGTCGCCCGGGGTAGCCATCGCACTGCTGCCTGCAAGATCAAGGTCGGTGATGACATACGACTGGCCTTGATGGAGATAAACCGCGCCGGTGTGCACGGTGGTGTGGGCTCGGGCGCCATCGACGGTGCCCAAGATCCGGCCCGTGCGAGTTTCGACGATTTGCACGGGCTCACCAGCGCTGCGTAGTTGCAGGTGATCTGCGGCGCGATCGGGGCGCGCCCAAAACCACCCGCCAGGGCGTTTGCGCAACACTCCGCCGCGCACCAATGCGTCAGCCAGTTCTGGGACTCGCTCACCAAACCACTGGGTGTCTTCAGCGGTGAGCGGCAACTCGGCTGCCGCCGCGGCTAGGTGGGGAGTCAGGATGAACGGGTTTTCGGGGTCAAAGACGCTGGCTTCGACTGGCCGCTCAAAGACCCGCTTGGGGTGGTGCAGCATGTATTGATCCAGTGGGTCATCGCCCGCGACCAAGATCGCCAATGAGGCAGTGCCTGATCGACCGGCCCGCCCGGCTTGCTGCCAAAATGAGGCCAAAGTGCCGGGCCAGCCAGCGATAAGGACCGCATCAAGCCCGGCAATGTCGATGCCCAACTCCAGCGCGGTGGTCGCGGAGAGGCCTAACAGGTCGCGGTTCCGCAGGGCGGCTTCGAGGTCACGGCGTTCCTCGGGCAGGTAGCCACCGCGATAGCCAGCGACCTTGCGGGCGCGGTCGGGATCGACAGATTCGAGGGTGTGCCGGGCCATCTCTGCCACGATCTCGACGCCGACTCGGGATCGAGCAAAGCCACGGTTTGCACATCGCGGCTCACCAAGTCAGAGAGGAGGCCAGCGCTCTCGGCAACGGCGCTTCGGCGCACGCCGTCATCAACTAACGGTGGCTCCCACAAGGCGTAGGTTGCCGATCCGCGAGGTGAGCCATCGTTGGTCACGGAAGTGACCGGTTGACCCAGCAGGCGCGTCGCGTGGTCGGCCGGATCGGCGACTGTTGCTGAGGCCATCACCACGGTGGGGTAGGCGCCATAGCGGGCAGCGACTCGCATCAACCGGCGCAGCACAGCGCTGACGTGGGTGCCAAACACCCCGCGGTAGATGTGGCATTCGTCGACCACCACAAACCGAAGTTTGCGCAAGAAAGGCGCCCAGCGTTCATGGCTCGGCAGCAACGAATAGTGCAGCAGGTCGGGGTTGGTCAGCACATAGTGTGCGTGTTCGCGGATCCACCGGCGCTCGTCCGTGGGTGTGTCGCCGTCATAGGTGGCGACGCGAATGCCGGGGATCCCGAGCGCTAGCAGGTTGGCTTCTTGGTCACCGGCGAGGGCTTTCGTCGGTGAGAGGTAAAGAGCGGTGGCGCCACGCCCGGTGGGGGAGTCGAGGCCGTCGTGCAGGGCTGAGAGCACCGGCGTTTGATACCCGAGTGACTTACCTGACGCCGTGCCGGTCGCCACGACAACGTGTTGCCCGGCCCAAGCCAGATCGGCCACGGCACGTTGGTGGCTCCACAGCTGGGTGATGCCCGTCCCAGCCCACGCCGCATACAACGGTGCAGGCACCCACTCGGGCCACTGCGCCAACTGAGCCTCACGGGCAGGGACGACGTGGGTATGCACGAGTCGCTCGCCGCGGTCACCGCGAGCTAGGTGTTCAAGCACCTGCTGCGGGTCAAACTTTGCCTCTGTCATTTGTGCTCAAGGGTATGCGGCAGCACTGACACTCCTGTGCCCGCACCTCAATAGCTAGTCTGGTCCGGTGTCAGACCAAACGCCTTCGCGCCCACCGCCCACCGTCTCTGCTGAGGTCGCGACGCGGCTGCGAGAGGGGCTGATTGCGGCCAACTACACGGTCGACGGTCTAGACGAGATCTTGGGCGATCGCGCCAGCGCTGCCCTGCATCGTGGCCAGCCCTTGTTGGCCCTTCGCCAGGTCCGCGAGAGCTCGCGACCGGCCGCAGTCTTGGCCAGGCTTTGGGTCTTTAACGACCCCGTCTCAGCGGGAGAGCTCGAATCAGCACTGCCTCAAGCCAGCACCGACGAGTTGGCTGACGCAGGTCTGATCCGGAGCATCAGTGACGGGTTCGTTGGCACCTGCGATTTGCGGCCTTACGGCGATGAAACCAGCCAGTGGTGGGTCGTCTCGGACCTGGGGAGAACGTCATTGACGGGCCACTGCCCACCAGCCATGTCCTCGGTGTCGGCGGAGCGTCCAGTACCTTGGCCTCATGGACGCCCAGGCCTGGCGTAGTGAAGGCGCTCGATATTGGCACCGGCTGTGGGGTGCAATCACTCCACCTTGCCGCGCATACCCAGAGGATTGTGGCGACCGATTTGTCGCAGCGAGCACTCGCATACGCCCAGGTCACGGCCGCGCTCAGCGGCTTGAGTCTCGACCTGAGGCGCGGTTCCCTCTTCGAACCAGTCGGTGATGAGCAATTTGACCTGATCATCAGCAACCCGCCCTATGTCATCACCCCTCGGCGCGACGGAGTTGCCCTCTATGAATACCGAGACGGCGGCATGGTTGGTGACGGCATCGTCGAGCACCTGGTCAGGAACATGGCCGATCGCCTCAAGCCTGGCGGCATCGCACAACTGATGGGCAACTGGGAGACCGGCCCTGGAGTCAGTGGGGCAGACGAGTGGCAAACCCGGGTGAGCGGCTGGGTTGAGGAAGCGGCTTGGACGCTTGGATCATTCAGCGGCAAACCCAAGACACCGCCGAGTATGCCGAGACGTGGGCGCGCGATGGCGGTCACCGCCGGGGCACGGCTGAGTTTGAGCAGGTCTATGCCGATTGGCTAGCGGACTTTGCCGAGCGCGGCGTCGAAGAGATTGGCTTGGCATCATCACGCTGCAGAAGCCTGCTGAGCACCGGCCTACCTGGTTCGTCGCCGAGGCTGTCGGCCATCAAGTGGCGAGTCCCGCTGGCCCGACGGTTTTGGCCGGTGTGCGCGCTCGCAGTTGGCTAGCCCACCATGGGGATGCCGAAGTGTTGTCGGTGCCGTGGAGTGTGGCTGGCGATGTGACCGAAGAGCGAACGTTCATCCCCGGCGAGAGTGATCCGTCGACGATCATCCTGCGCCAGGGCGGAGGGCTGCGACGAGCGGTCCAACTCGACACGGTGATGGCCGGTCTGGTTTCGGCGCTCGACGGTGAACTCACGCCCGATCAGTTGATCACGGCAATTGCGTTGTTGACCGAAGTCGACGTGGACGAAGCGAAAGCCTCAGCCATGCCCGTGCTGCGCGGACTGATCGCTGACGGCCTGCTGACCTAAGGCTCGGCAGGGGCGAACGCCGTGACGCCTGAAGTGAGGTTGATGACCGCGATTTCGTCAGATTCGTAGCCTGCCAAGTCCAGCGTGCCCCGTGAGATGTCGGTATCCGAGAGTTCCTCGGATTCTGCTGAGCACGGACCAACGACGTCGGCGAGGTAGTAATCGATTGGCTTGCCCCGAGAGTAGGAGCTTGTGAGGGTAATCGGCTCCGGCTCTTGTGTGCACAGGAGGGCTGCGTCCTCGGGGAATTCTTGAGTTGCCCCGGAGTCGGCGTCGATTAAGGCGGCCGAATCATTGATGACCGAGACAATAGATGAACCGGTCTCGAAGTTGCTGCCACCGTCCGACGGAAACGCAAAGTTCGCTGGGTCCGAGCCGAGGGGCTGAGCCCACTTGACGTTTCCGCTGTGCGGATCGACGGAGATGATCTCCAAATCGACGTCTGCATACACTCGGTCAGAGACTTCCTCGCCGTCGTAAGAGTAGCTTGCGGTGCCCGAATTGAAGCGGCACACGATGATTTGCTCGCTGTCCTCATTTGGGAGGTAGCCAAAGAAGTGCTGCGGCACGGAGCGGTGCCTTCAAGTGACCACAGTGTCTCGCCGGTGCCACGGTCCAATCCGACCAGGAGATTTGCGTCGAGGTCATCGCTCGCCTCAAACGGTTGAGTCCCATCTCTTTCCTCATACGGGCTACCGAACCCAATCACGGGGAGGTCGGGCTCATAATCCAACCAGTGCCATCCGCCATTGATGCTCTTACCGTCTCCGAACACGTCCGCGTACGGACGCGACCACTTGACCTCTCCATCGGCTCCGTAATTGAGCGCCTCGCTCGTTTCTCCGGGTGCGGTCACAGAGATGTATTCGCCGACGAAGACCCCTCCCGGGGGAGAAACGGGGCCTCGCCTGCGTTGTCGGCTTCGTCGTGTGGGCCGTCCTCAAGGGCGCCTGACTCGATATCTAGGTGCTTGGCGATAGCCTCGTCATCGACTTCCCAGATCAGGCCAGTCAGGCAGTAGGTGTCATCGCACTCTGACGGGCGATCGCTCCAGAGGAGTTGATTGCCTTGTTCTGGCCACTTGCTCATTCCAGTGTGGACATCAACAACGGCCAAGTGCCCCCAGGTGTTGTTGGGCGTGTCTTCATGGCGGTCTAGGAACGCGGTGGTCCACATGCCATCAATCTCGACAGCAGGGATGCCGTGCTCAACCCCAGTCGGCCTGGTGCCAGGGATGGCCTGCTCACGCCAAAGTTCGTCGCCAGTCGTGGCGTCCCATGCCACTACTGATTCCTCTTGATTGCCGATCGATACGTACGCGAGGGCGACTCCGTCAACGACCTCGAATTCACTCATCAACTCTTCGTCGTTGGCCCACAGCACCTCAACGGGTTCATCCCAAGCAGACGGCTCAGCCGTAGCAGTGGCTGTCTCCATTGATGAGTCGCTGCCATTCTCGGACCCGCTACACGCGGTGAGGGCAACCAACCCAAACGCTGTGGCCATGGCGGCAGATAAGGTTCTCGATCGCATCTTTGTTTCCCCAGTCCAATCGCCCCAGAATTACGCGTAACCGTAGCGCACCGGCAGTCAGGGTGCGTCGTAGTGGAGGAAAAGGAGCCCAAGAGTGCCGCTCTGGCCGTTATTCCTCCACAGGAGACATGGGGCCAGGGGTCACCCGCGCGCTGTCGCCGAGGCAAACCCCAACCAGGTATGCCGGTTGCCGTCCCAACCAACCTTGGGTCTGCCCGCTCAATCGACGACGTCGCCGCCGACCGGAATTCGGTTTCGCTGAGCCCGCCCGGAAGACACTGGAGGTTGGCAAATGTTCCGTCGTCTGCCGAGCAAGCGCACAGAAGGGCCGCCACCGGTTGATCGTTGGTATCACCGACGGTTCCACCGTCGTGGCTAGGGCCGGACCGCGCTATTCCGGTGGGCACCTTGGCAGGTATTGCCAGCCCCCAACTTGGAGTGAGCGCTCACTCACTTACTGTAGTCCGGTGTCCACGAGAGCCCCAGCCATGCCACCCTCGCAGCGACGCGCACACCTCGAAGCCTCTGCGCTCGAAGTCATGCGCGAGCGCGGGATGGCCGCCACCACTAAAGAGATCGCGGCTCACGCTGGGGTCGCCGAAGGCACCATTTTTCGCGTTTTCGACTGCAAAGAAGACTTGCTCAACTCAGCCCTGCGCGATGCCTTCAACCCTGGCCCGCTAATCGAGAAGCTCCACCAGATCGACCTGCGCCAGTCGCTGCGCGAACGCCTCATCCAGGCAGTCACCCTGCTGCAAGAGCGCGTCATCACCTTGTTTGACCTGATGCATGCGGTCGGCCTGGTCCACCCGCCAGAGGTGCACGGAGATGACGCTGAGGCTGCACACGCCCAGCACCAAGCGGTCGAGGCTAGCCTCGAGTCGCTGATCGCTGCCGACGCAGCCGAGTTGCGCATACCCGCCGCTGAGTTGGTCCAACTCGTTCGGCTGCTGACCTTCTCGGGCAGCAACAGCCACATCACCCGGGGCGAAACACTGGCCCCGACGTTCATCGTCGACACCCTGCTTGACGGCACTCGAAAGGCCACATCGTGCTGATCCCCCTCCTGCGCCGGCACCTGGCGCCATACCGGATGCAGATCGGTGTGCTGTTGGTGCTGCAACTCATCAGCACTCTGGCTTCGCTCTATTTGCCCAGCCTCAATGGCCGGATCATTGATGAAGGCGTCGCGGTGGGCAACACCGGCCAAATCATCAACCTCGGCGGGTTGATGTTGATTTTCTCTTTCGTTCAGATTGCCGTGACCGTGGGTGCCACCTATATCGCGGCCCGCACAGCCTCATCGGTGGCCCGCGATCTGCGCGGCAATGTCTTCTCCCAAGTGCGGTCCTTTAGCGCGCGTGAGGTCGGCCAGTTTGGTGCCCCCACGCTGATCAGCCGCTCCACCAACGACGTCACCCAGGTCCAAAACGTCACCTTCATGGCGCTCGCTCTGATGGTGACCGTCCCGATCATGATGTTCGGCGGCATCATCATGGCGCTACGCGAAGATCGCCAACTGGCCTGGCTGATGGTTGTTGCGGTGCCGTTGCTGGCGATCACCGTTGGCTCCATCATCTTTCGGATGGTCCCGCAGTTTGGCATCATGCAGAAGTCCGTGGACTGGGTAAACCGGGTGCTGCGCGAGCAAATCACTGGGGTACGCGTGGTGCGCGCTTTGTGCGCGAAGACCAAGAAGAAGCCCGGTTTGCTGAGGCCAACACGCAATACACTGGCGCGGCACTCGCCGTGGGCAAGTTGATGGCGATGGTATTTCCGCTGGTCATGCTGATACTGAACGGCTCAACCGTCGCTGCTCTGTGGTTCGGTGCGCAGCGCATCGAATCTGGAGACATGCAGATCGGCTCGCTGATCGCCTTCATGGCCTACCTGCTGTTCGTGCTGATGTCGGTGATGATGGCGACTTTCATGGCCACCATGATTCCGCGCGCCTCTGTTTCGGCCGGTCGCATCATGGAGGTGCTCGACACCCAATCGACCGTTCTTGACCCCGCCAACCCCAAATCAATCCCTGGTGGGTCGGTCGAAGTTGAGTTCCACAGCGTCGAGTTCCACTACCCGGGCGCCGAGTCAGCTGTGCTGCGGAATGTCAGCCTGACCGCCCACCCGGGCAAACAACCGCCATCGTCGGGTCCACTGGCGCAGGCAAGAGCACCGCGATCTCGCTGATTACCCGTCTGTATGACGTCACGGGCGGCGTCGTGACGCTCAACGGCGTCGACCTGCGCGAAGCCAGTCTGGACGACGTTTGGAGCAAGGCGGGGATTGTGCCGCAAAAGCCCTACCTCTTCACGGGAACCGTGGCTTCCAACCTGCGCTACGGCAACCCGGACGCGACCGATGAAGACCTATGGGAGGCGTTGCGGATCGCTCAAGGCGAAGACTTCGTGCGCGAAATGGCTGAGGGGCTCGAGAGCCACATCGCGCAAGGTGGCACCAACGTTTCCGGTGGTCAGCGTCAGCGCCTGGCGATCGCTCGAGCGCTCGTCAAGAAGCCGGACGTCTATATCTTTGACGACTCGTTCTCCGCGCTGGATGTCGCAACCGATGCCCGAGTGCGGGCCGCGTTGGCCTCGCACACCTTGGGCGCCACGGTCATCGTCGTCGCCCAGCGCGTCTCGACGATCATCGACGCCGACCAGATCATCGTGCTCGAAGACGGGGAAGTGGTTGGCCGTGGCCGACACGCTGACCTGTTGGAAAGCTGCAGCACATACCAAGAAATTGTTGAATCCCAACTGACGGCGGAGGTGGCCTGATATGAGCGAAGCTCCCAAGTCAGCAGACGAAAAGGCCGCCGAGGCTCGTCGCGGCCCCAAGCGCCAAGGGCATGGACCTGGCGCGGGCTTCAACGCTCCGGCAGAGAAGGCCCAACAGTTTGTGCCTTCAGCCAAACGCGTCCTTGGCCTACTCAAGCCCGAGCGGATGCTGCTGCTCATCGTCCTTGGCTTCGGCGTTGTCAGCGTGATCCTTACCGCGCTCGGCCCGCTCATTTTGGCCCGAGCCACCGACCTTATTTTTGCCGGCGTCTTCAGCGCCCAACTGCCAGCCGGGATCACCCAGCCCAAGCCGTCGATAACCTACGGGCTGACGGCAACGACACGGTGGCAGATATCTTGGCCGCGATGGATAACGTCGTGCCCGGTCAAGGCATCGACTTCACCGCAGTGGCCAACGTCTTGCTCTTTGTCTTGGGGCTGTATGTCGTGGCCTCGGCCTTGTCTTGGGTGCAGGCCCGGGTATTGGTCGTGGTCGTCAACCGCACCATCTTTAACCTGCGCCGCGATGTGGAGGCCAAACTCAACCGGCTGCCACTGCCTTACTTTGACAAGCAACCCCGCGGTGAAGTGCTGAGCCGCGTCACTAACGACATCGACAACGTCGCCCAAAGCCTGCAGCAAACGTTGAGCCAACTGCTCACGTCGCTGCTGACCGTCTTCGCGATGATCGCGATGATGCTCTACGTCTCGCCGTTGCTGGCCATTATCGCGTTGGTCACCATCCCGATCTCCATCGTGGTAACTACCTTCATCGGCAAACGCGCACAAAAGCTGTTCATCCGGCAGTGGAAGCACACTGGCGAACTCAACGGGGTCGTCGAAGAGTCCTTCTCCGGACACGAGTTGATCCAGGTCTTTGGTCGCAAGCACGAAGCCAAGCAGTCCTTCGACAAGGCCAACAGCGAGCTATATGACGCCAGTTTTGGCGCCCAGTTCATCTCCGGTCTGATTCAGCCCACGATGATGTTCATCGGTAACCTCAACTTCGTTGCGATTGCGGTGGTTGGTGGGCTGCGCGTCGCCTCCGGGTCGATGAGCTTGGGCGAGGTGCAAGCCTTCATTCAATACTCGCGCCAATTCACTCAGCCGCTGACCCAGGTTGCCGCCATGGCTAACCTAATGCAGTCGGGTGTTGCGTCGGCAGAGCGGGTTTTGAAGTGCTCGACACCGACGAGCAGAGCCGTGATGCTGGCTCGCCAGCCGTCATCGATAACCCCTGCGGCAAGGTCGATTTTGAGGGTGTGGACTTTGCTTATGACGCGGACAAGCCACTGATCCAAGACCTCAACCTCTCGGTTGAGCCCGGCCAGACCGTCGCTATTGTCGGTCCAACCGGTGCTGGTAAGACCACGATGGTTAACCTGCTGATGCGCTTCTATGAGCTTGATGGCGGTCAGATCAAGCTGGACGGCGTCAACATCACCGATCTGACGCGCCGCGATCTGCGCTCGCGGATGGGCATGGTGCTGCAGGACACCTGGCTGTTCAAGGGCACGATCGCCGAAAACATCGCCTACGGTCGACCTGAGGCCACCCGTGAGCAGATCGTGGAAGCCGCGCAGGCGACATACGTGGATCGGTTTGTGCACTCCCTGCCTGATGGCTATGACACGGTCCTCGACTCTGAGGGCGGCAGCGTCTCCACGGGCGAGAAGCAACTGATCACGATTGCCCGGGCTTTTTTGATGGACCCGTCGTTGCTGATCTTGGATGAGGCGACGAGCTCGGTCGACACCCGCACCGAGTTGTTGTTGCAACAGGCGATGAATGCGCTGCGCCAAGACCGGACCTCGTTTGTGATTGCGCACCGGCTCTCGACGATTCGTGACGCCGACCTGATCCTGGTGATGGAGGCCGGACACATTGTCGAGCAGGGCAGCCACGAGGAGTTATTGGCAGCCGATGGTGCCTACGCGGCGCTCTATCGCAGTCAGTTTGCCGCCCCTGAAGTCGATATGGAGACCGTCTGAGGTGCTCCTGATCTGCGGAAAGGGTGCTTGCCCTAAACTCGTCCTAATCTGCTATTGACAGTGGCAGGAAGATCACTCATTCTTCTCTTATCTGTCCCTCAATGGGGGGGCGATTCGAAGGGGGAATCATGAAATCAAGCACGCGCATTCTTTGGTCGGATCGGTTGCTGTCGTATCCTTACTTTGCACGGCCGCTGGTGCCTCAGCCTCCGATGTAAGTGAGGATCCGCTCTCCTTCACTGAAGCAGTCGTGACGGAAATGGGCGAAACCCCGTCTGTCGCCAATCCCGATGTCGCGCTTCCGACTGATGCCCAAGGTCCGATCGTTGTGGCAGTAGGCGACGGTGACGTACTCACCATGGACCTGCCCTTTGAAGGTGGCCCTGTTGACGAGGGTATTTCAAAAGGTATTGGGTAGGGCCGGAACGGGGGCGGCCACTTATTTCCTTGGTATCGACACTATTCGTAACAACTGCTAGGAGGTGCGGAGATGGCTGTGAGTGAAGATCGGAAGAAATTAGAATCCTCGGGTCTGCTTTCACCAGGCGTTCCTTGGCTGTTACCCGCCATCGGGTTCGCAGTTGGAATCGTAGTGGGAGGAGTTTTTGGGTCCGAGGGGAAAGTTGATTTTGGTCTCGTCGTGATTGGCCTTCCTTTCTCGGTGATTCTCGGCTTTTTTGTTCGTGATAAGCCGAGCGCGATCGTGAAAGGTGGAGCATTGTTCTTTCTCTTGATCGGCGTAGCCTTGGGGCTCATCGCCCCAAGTTGAGGGCCGCCCGTCACCGCTAATGCGAGGCTCGCGCATCGCGCGGAAGTGACAAGAAACAGTCGCCATTGGCCCCGGGCGAACCCATGTCATAGGTGGTCATGGCCTCGAGTTATCGTTGTAACGTCCGTTAGCCTGATCAGCATCGGCTGGATGATGGCCGGCTACATCATGTTTGGGGCCGTGCTCTTCTACCTGATGGCACAAGTGGGCAGGGCGTAGAGCGACAACCCGCAGGTTTTCTTGGGCATCAAGACATCAACGACAACCAAAAGCCCACAGCATTGGTATGCCGCACACCGCGCCGCTTGCAGCACCCCGCTTGTCGGGGCTGCGGCCCTACCGCCGAGTGTGCCGATGATGGTCGCTGTCAGCTATGCCGTCGACACGGACACAGGCTTCGTTGGGCATCGTCTCGATGCTGGCCAGCCTGGTCGTCATCGGCGGGATTGCAGTCGTGACTGGCGAGCGCGCTGCCCGCCGAGTGCCCGTCTAAGAGGCGGAATAGTCCTCACGAGCCAGCGTGAATCCGGCGCTGGAGTTGAGGTCGCGGCAGGAGATGCCGGTGCTTTCGCTCACGCAGAGCATCTGGCCTAACTGCAGGCTCTGCCCATAAGACAGCACTGCGAGGTCAGTGCCATCGACATTTTCGGTGTCGCCCACGTCGTCAGCCGCCCACCAGCCGCCCAGGTCCAGAGCAGCCTGACCGCGGATGGTTTCTGAGGTGCAACCCCAGGTCGCGGCCGCGTCGTCGATGACGGTGACCGCGTCGGCAGACTCGGTGGTGCAGTCGCCGAGCGCGTTCGGGTCCATGTCGCCTTCGCTGGGGTCAAACTGCTTTGAGGCGATTTGGCAGATGGCCGAGCCTGGCCGCATCACGCACTGAATGTTGCCCGACGGCATCACGAAGCTGGCCTGGTCACCGGTGGTGAGGATAGTTCCGTCGGCAGCAGCAGAAACTGTGCGCTCGCTGTCGTCAGCCGTCGCCGTGTTGGAATCACCGGTGGCTTCACTGTCATCAGAGCCATTGGCGGGTGCCGAGGTGATCGGGTCACCGATTTCGACACTGGGGCCAACCTCAGTGCCAGAACACCCGGTCAGGACGATCGCGGCGGCTGCGCCCAGGCATGCCAGGATGTGTCGCGGGTTGAGCAACAAGGTGCTCTCCTCTCGTTAGGCCAACTGGCACACCATAGCGACACATGTTGAGGCGCACACCAAGCATTCGTGAACGTCCGCTACCGTGTGGCGCACAGAGGTCTCGCGTCTTTCGTCGTGACGAATCCACGACCGCGTTGCCCAGCAAGGAGTTTTCGTGTCTCACAAACTTGTCATCGTCGAGTCACCGGCCAAGGCCAAAAGATCGGTGAGTTCCTCGGCAGCGACTATCAGGTGGACGCCAGCGTCGGCCACATTCGTGACTTGCCGAACCCGAGCGAGTTGCCCCCGGAAATGAAAAAGGGCCCCTACGGCAAGTTCTCGATCAACATTGAGGACGGCTTCGAGCCCTACTACGTCGTCGACGGCGACAAGAAAAAGAAGGTTGCCGAGCTCAAGCGGGCGCTCAAAGACGCCGACGAACTCCTGCTGGCAACTGATGAGGACCGCGAAGGTGAGGCGATCGCCTGGCACCTTCTCGAAGTCCTGAAGCCCAAGGTCCCGGTCAAGCGCATGGTTTTCCACGAAATCACCAAGGAAGCCATCCAGCGCGCCGCCCATGAGACCCGCGATCTCGACACCCGGATGGTCGACGCTCAAGAGACCCGTCGCGTCCTCGACCGCCTCTATGGGTATGAGGTGTCGCCCGTTCTGTGGCGCAAGGTCAAGCAGGGCCTCTCGGCTGGCCGAGTCCAGTCCGTCGCCACTCGCATTGTCGTTGAGCGTGAGCGCGAGCGGATGGCCTTCAAGTCGGCGTCCTACTGGGATGTCGAAGGTGAGTTTTCGCCGTCGTCCAACTCAGGTCAGGCCTTCAAGGCTCGACTGACTGGCGTGGATGGCCAGCGTGTTGCCACCGGTCGGGACTTCTCCGATGCTGGCGTGCTCAAGACCGAGACCGTCAAGCACCTCGACGCCAAACTGGCCACCGCGATCGCTGACTCGATGGAGCAATCCGTCGTCACGGTCCGCGAAGTCAACGAAAGCCCTACACCCGCCGCCCGTCGGCTCCTTCACGACCTCGACGTTGCAGCAGGAAGCCAGCCGCAAACTGCGGATGAACAGCCAGTCGACGATGCGGACCGCGCAGCGACTGTACGAAAACGGCTACATCACCTACATGCGTACCGACTCGACGACGCTGTCTGGCTCGGCAATCTCTGCCGCCCGTCAGCAGGCGCGTGACCTTTACGGCGCTGAGTTCGTGCCCGAAGCGGTCCGGGTTTACGGCAAGAAGGCGAAGAACGCCCAAGAGGCCCACGAGGCAATCCGCCCCGCCGGTGACTCGATGCGTACCCCGGCTCAGGTTGGTGGCGAACTGCGCGGCGGCGAGTATGCGTTGTATGAGCTGATCTGGAAGCGCACCGTCGCCTCGCAGATGGCTGATGCGCGCGGCTCCACTGCGACCGTGAAGTTGGGCGTCGCGCTGGCTGAAGGCGCTGGTGCCAAGGACGCTGAGTTCTCTGCATCGGGAACCGTCATCACCTTCCGCGGCTTCCTGGCTGCATACGAAGAGGGCCGAGACGAAGACCGCCACGCACGCAACGACGCTGATCAAGAGCGCCGACTGCCCAAGTTGTCGCAGGGCGTCGCGATCGACACCCTCGAGGCAGAAGCGCAGGGCCACCAGACCAACCCGCCGGCTCGTTATACCGAGGCGACGCTGGTCAAGGCGCTGGAAGAGAAAGGCATCGGTCGCCCGTCGACTTACGCCGCGACCGTCGGCACCATCAAGACCGCGGCTACGTGCGTACCCGTGGCTCTGCGCTGATCCCGACTTGGCTGGCGTTTGCCGTCACCCGATTGCTGGAACTGCACTTCCCGCGGTTGGTCGACTACGACTTCACCGCGTCGATGGAAGCCGACCTGGACCGCATTGCCTCCGGCGACGAGCAGCGCGTCGATTGGCTCAAGCGCTTCTACTTCGGCGATGAGTCCACGAACGCTGAGGGCCTGCGGGACCTGGTGGCCGACTTGGGCGATATTGATGCTCGTGGTGTCTCCACGATCGAGATCGGCGAAGGCATCGTGGTGCGCGTGGGTCGCTATGGCCCCTACGTCGAAGACACCAACACTGAAGGTGACCCCAGGCGTGCCAGCATCACCGACGACATCGCACCCGATGAGATGAGCGCTGAAAAGGGCCGCGAACTCCTGGAGACGGCATCAGATGATGGCCGCGTGTTGGGCCAAGACCCCGAGACCGGTCGCGACATTGTCGCCAAGGCCGGGCGCTATGGCCCGTATGTCACCGAGGTGCTGCCCGAGAGCGATGAGGCACCGGCCAAGGGCACCAAGAAGGCTGCCAAGGTGAAGCCGCGCACTGGCTCGCTGTTCAAGGACATGGACTTGGGCACGATCGAGTTGGACACGGCGCTGAAGTTGCTGAGCCTGCCGCGTGAGGTTGGAGCAGACCCGAGTCTGGCGACATCATCACTTCGCAGAACGGTCGCTATGGCCCGTACCTGAAAAAGGGCACGGACTCGCGCTCGCTGGCCACCGAAAACCAGATCTTCGACATCACGCTCGAAGAGGCCCTGGCGATCTATGCCCAGCCCAAGCAGCGTGGCCGCGCCGCCGCGCCGCCGCTCAAGGAACTTGGCAACGACCCAGTCAGCGAAAAGCCGGTTGTCGTCAAGGATGGCCGCTTCGGTGCCTATGTGACGGATGGCGAAACCAACGCCACCTTGCGCAAGGACGACGACGTCGAGACCATCACGGCCGAGCGCGGCTTTGAGTTGCTGGCGGAGAAGCGGGCCAAGGGTCCGACCACTCGCAAGAAGGCAGCGAAAAAGACCACCAAGAAGGCGATGACAAAGAAGGCCGCGACCAAAAAGACTGCCGCCAAGAAGACCACGGCGAAGGCTTCGGCAGCGAAGAAGACAACGACAAAGACGGCTACCCGCAAGACTGCGGCTAAGAAGGCCTAAGGCCGGGTATGTCTGCTGAGCTTGTCCTGTTTGATCTTGACGGCACGCTGACCGACTCGGCGCCGGGCATCATCAGTTCGCTGAAGTTGGCGCTCGCCGATTTGGGCTTGCCCGCACCCGACGACGGGGTGCTGTTTGGCCTGTTGGGCCCGCCCTTTGGGTCAGTCTGCCGACCATTGGCGTGCCTGAAGAGCGAGTAGCCGAGGCTGTTGAGGCTTATCGCGTGCACTTTGAGGCGGGCGCCATCTACACCGGCAACTCGGTCTATCCCGGCGTTGTCGAGTTGTTGACCAAACTCCAGCAGCGCGGTGTCCACATGGCAGTGGCGACCTCAAAGCCGCAGCCTGCTGCGCGGCGCATCATCGACCACTTCGGCTTGGCTGAGTTCTTCGTCGATGGCCTCGAGTCGGTCTTTGGGGCTGATGAGGCCGGTGTTGAGCGACCCAACAAGGCGAGCGTGATCGAGCACGCGCTGGCGCATACCCCAGTGGTTGGGGGAGTGGACTCGATCAAGATGGTCGGCGACCGTGAGCACGATGTGCACGGCGCCGCCGAACACGGCATCAAGGCAGTCGGCGTGGCCTGGGGATATGGCGCACCAGGTGAGTTGGCCGATGCTGGAGCCCGCGCGATTGCCCAGACCCCGGCTGAGTTGCTCGACCTGCTCTAGGGCTTAGCCGCGACGGCCACGTCTTCGACGACCTTTGCACTGGATCCCACCAGCGCAATCGGGTGGCAGTGATGGTGCCGAGTGGCTCGCCTGCACTGAGCACGTCGAGGGCTTCGGCAACCTTGGCCCGCGGCACTCGTCGCGCAAGGGTGATGTGCGGAGTCCACACCGGATACCGATTGGCGGGGACTCCGCGATGAATTTCGGCGACCAGCGCAGCGAACTCGTGATCAGGCTCGACCAAATGAGCGATGGTCACCCGCGGCCCGTCGCCAAAGAGCACCAAACCGCGAACGGTCAGCTCTGCAGGCAGCGCGAGCTTGTTTCGAGCCAGGTCCACGCTCTCGTTAGGTATGTCTTGGGCCGCCACCACCGTGACGTGCGGGGCGTTGGTCATCCCCTTGTGATCAGCCTGCGAGGGCAAGCCAGCGGCCTGAAGCGCCGCCCATTGGTGCCGAATGGCACGGTCGCTGACCTCGTCAAAGCTGAGTTCGAGGGCGTAGTCAGGCACAACGCCATCCTAGAGCGGGCCAACCACAAGCAGGCCAGGCCTCAGCCGCGCACTGACTCCCAGGTGTTTGTGGTGACTGCCTGCGCGAGGGCTTGACCCAAGTCGGCAATCAGGTCGAAGCGTCTTCGAGACCAACGGACAGGCGCACAATGCCTTCGCCGGGCTTGGCTTCGAAGCGACCGGGCGGTGGGTCAGCGATGCCGGGTGCTGGATCAGGCTGTCGACTCCGCCGAGGCTGACAGCATGGTGATCAGTTTGCACTGCTGAGTGACTGCAGCGGCCGCTTCGAACGAGCCGAGATCGAAGGCCAGCACAGCGCCACCACCAGACATCTGCGTGCCAACGAGGCCAGCGGGGTCAGAGTCACCGAAGCCGGGGTAGTGCACGGCCTTGACTGACTGGTGGGTGGACAGCCATTGGGCCAACAGGCCTGCGGTGGCCTGCTGCGCGCGCACTCGCACCGGGAGAGTCTGCAGTCCGCGGTGTGCTTGGTAGGCGGCGAGTGGATAGAGGATGGCGCCGGTGATGGCGCGCACGCCGCGGATGCGGCCGGCCCACTCGCTGTTGGTGGCGATGACGCCGGCGAGTAGGTCACCGTGGCCGCCGAGGAACTTGGTGGCCGAGTGCAGCACCATCGCAGCGCCGAGGTGATCGGGCGCTGCAGCACCGGGGTGGCGAACGTGTTGTCGACCATCACCGGGACGTCGCCCGCTGCGCGACACGGCAGCGATGTCGACCAAGTCCAGCGTGGGGTTCGCCGGGGTCTCGACAATGACAAGGCCGGTCTGCTCGGTGATAGCACCAGCAACTTCGCCGGGAGTAGCCCAGGTGACCGAGGTGCCGAGCAAGCCGGTAGCCAGCAGGTGGTCGCTGCCGCCGTAAAGCGGGCGAACGGCCACGATGTGGTTTCCAGCGCTCACGCATGCCAAAGGACTGCCGAGAGCGCCGCCATACCGGAAGCGAAGGCGACGCCTTCTTCAGCGTCTTCCAGGTCGGCCAGGGCGCGCTCGAACCGAGCAACGGTGGGGTTCCACAGCCGCTGGTAGACGCCACTCTGACCCTGCGTGAGTGCCCCGCCAGTGGCGAGGTGCTCGTAGTCAGCGCCGCCGGTGGCGACATCGGGCACGGGGTAGGTGCTCGACAGGTCGATCGGCGGGACGTGCACGCCCAGCGCGGTCAGGTCTTCGCGGGCGGAGTGCACAGCACGGGTATCGAGAGCGACGTCGTTGTCCATCATGCTCCCAATTGTGCAGATAATGCGTGAGTATTGCAATAGAGACGCAGGGTCTGCGTCGCACCGTATAAATATACGAATAAACCACCGCCAACTAGTGAGTAGACTCGCCCTATGCCGAAGCAATCACAGGGCGGAGACCACAGCCCGCCTGACGCCACCGATCAAAAGTTGGTGCAACTGCTCGCTGCCGATGGTCGGATGTCCAACTCGATGCTCGCGCGAGAGTCTGGGATTGCCGAGTCGACGTGCCTGGTCCGGGTGCGTTCGCTGCGCGAGCGGGGCGTCATCAGGGGAGTCCATGCCGACATCGATCCTGCCGCAGTGGGCCGTCCCGTCGAGGCCATGATCGCTGTTCGTTTTGGTGGTCACCGACGCGATCACTTTGAGACGTTCCGCGCCGAAGTGCCCAAGTTGACTGGCGTGATCAGTGCTTATCACGTCTCTGGTGCGACGGACTATCTCGTCCACGTGGCTGCCGAGTCTGCCGATGAGTTGCGCGACTTTGTGCTCGACCACTGACCAATCGGCCCGGTGTTTTGCACGCCGAGACTGCGCTGATCTTTGAGTCGCTGCATGGTCACGGGACGCTCACGTAACCAGGGCTTGACCCTCACGCGGCGTGAGGCCGCAGGCTCAGTCTCATGACCGAAGAGCAGACAGTTGGGCAAGTGGCCGCCCGCTTCGACATCACGATCCGATCGTTGCACCACCTATGACGCAATCGGGTTGTTGCAGCCGAGCGAGCGCAGCTATGCGGGTTACCGCCTTTATACCGGCGACGACCTGCAGCGCCTGCAGCACATCGTGGTCTATCGACGTCTTGGCTTCTCCCTTGAGGAAGTGGCCGAGTTGCTCGATGGCGGCGGTGATGTGGTGGCCCACCTGCAACGCCAACGCGAAGCGGTCTTAACCAAGGTGGCTGACCTGCAAGGCATGGTGGCCGCGATCGACACAGCGATGGAGGCGCAGATGGACAACAAGCCAGTAAGCGACGCGGAAATGCGCGAAATCTTTGGCAACGGCTTTGACGAGGAGTATGCGGTTGAGGCCGAGCAGCGTTGGGGTGACACCGATGCGTGGGCTCAGTCATCGAAGCGAACCAAAGGCTACAACAAGGCCGACTGGGAAGCGATCAAGGCTGAAGCCGACGAAATCAACGCTCGGTATGTCGCACTGCTGAGCGTGGGTGAGCCGGCGACCAGTGAAGCGGCGATGGATGTTGCCGAGGCCGCGCGATTGCAGATCGACCAGCGCTTCTACACCTGCTCGCGTGAAATGCATGCTGGGATCGCGCAGATGTATGTCAGCGACCCGCGATTCACCAAGACCTATGAGGACATTGCTCCCGGTCTCGCGCAGTTTGTGCATGACGCCGTGCACGCCAATGCACAGCGTGCAGGTGGCCTGTCAGCCTCCTGACCTAGAGTCTGGGTATGCCTCTTCCTGACGCTCCCGATGGTGAACCCCACCGAGGTTTCTTTGTGGCCTTTGAGGGCGGCGACGGCGCTGGCAAATCAACTCAGGCTCGGCTCTTGAGTGAGTGGCTTCGCGGCGAAGGCCATGAGGTCGTCACGACTCGCGAGCCTGGTGGCACCGAGTTGGGCAAGGCCATTCGGCAGTTGGTTTTGCATGGCGACTATGTCGCTCCGCGGGCCGAGGCGTTGCTCTTTGCCGCCGATCGAGCACATCACGTCGACACCCTGATCAAGCCAGCGCTTGATCGGGGTGCCGTCGTGCTGACTGACCGCTATCTGGATTCTTCGGTGGCTTATCAAGGCGTGGCTCGCGCGCTAGACCAGGGCGATATTCGTCAGTTGTCGCTGTGGGCAACTGAAGGCTTACTGCCTGACTTGGTGGTCTTGCTCGATGTCACCGCCGATCAGGGCCGGCAGCGGCGCGGAGATCAGCACGACCGACTCGAGCGCGAAGCCGACAACTTCCACACCGCCGTGCGAGATGGATTCTTGGAGTTGGCGGCCGCCGACCCGGATCGCTATCTGGTGGTGTCAGCTGGCGAATCGATTGCAGAGCTGCAGCATCAGGTGCGAGGTGCCGTTGGTCAGCGAATGGGGGAGCAGGGCTCGCGAGTGTCTTTGACCAGTTGGTCGGCCAAACCAAGGTCGTGCAGACGTTGCGCCGAGCCGCCACGAACCCGGCCAGCATGACCCACTCGTGGCTCTTCACGGGGCCTCCCGGTTCAGGCCGCTCGGTCGCCGCACGTGCCTTTGCAGCGGCGTTGCAGTGTGACCGCCCAGGGGAGACCGGCTGCGGAGAATGCGAGGGCTGCCGCACCGTGATGCTGGGCAGTCACCCGGATGTCACTGTCGTGGCGACCAACGAGACCTTTATTCGTGTCGACCGGGCCCGAGAGTTGGCGCTCGCTGCAGCGTCACGACCAGCCATGGGCAAATGGCGCGTCATCATCATCGAAGACGCCGACCGACTCAACGAACAAGCCGCAGACGCCCTGCTGAAGACACTGGAGGAGCCGCCGCCGCGCACGGTTTGGCTGTTGTGCGCCCCGACTCTGGATGACCTGATCGTCACGGTCCGCAGTCGGTGTCGTCACGTCCGTCTTGGGACGCCGCCGGTCGATGCGGTCGCGGAGTTACTGATCGTGCGCGACGGCATTGACCCAGCCATGGCGCATTACGCGGCGCGGGCAGCCCAGAGCCATATCGGCATCGCCAAGCGGCTAGCCACCAACGAAGATGCACGTGGCCGTCGGCGGCGACTGATCTCCATACCGGTGAAGTTGTCGTCGCTTGGTGCAGCGCTGGATAGTGCTGCCGACCTGGTTGAGGAGGCCACCGCGGGTGCCGAAAACACCTCGGGGCAAGATGCCAGCGAGGCCCGTGCCGAGTTGTTGCGTCAGTTAGGCGCCGATCCGCACGCACGCACTCAGCCGCCGGCGGTGCGTTCTCACCTGCGCACGCTGGAGGACGACCAGAAGCGTCAGGCCAGGCGCCGCCAGCACGACACGCTTGATGCAGCGCTGACTGATCTGTCTTCGATGTATCGCGATGCGTTGGTTTTGGGAACCGGAGCCCAGGTTGATCCCGTCAATGCCAGTGAGTTGGAGCAGATCCGCACACTGGCGAAGGCGATGAGCTCTGAAGAGTTGCTCGGTGCGCTTGAAACAATCGCGCTGGCGCGACAGAGATTGATTGCCAACGGTGCGCCACTGCTGGTGATGGAAGCAATGATGGTTGGGTTAATACTGCCGCGCGCTCGTTCGGGCGCTCGCGGATGATCGGGAGAGGAGTGCTGTGCGCGCAACGTCAAAGGTGAAGGGTCGAAGCGGCAGGTTTGTCGCCGCGACCGCAATGGTGGGGGCGTTGACGGTGTTGGCCGCCTGCACGGATGAAGGCGAGGTGACGTCGGCTGAGGGAACGAGTGAGTCCTCGAGCCAGTCCGCCGCGCCGAGCGAGTTGACCTCTGCTGTCCCCGAGGGCTTGGAGACGTTCTACGACCAGTCTCTGGCATGGGACGAGTGCGATGGCGGTGAATGCGCGACTCTTGAGGTCCCCATTGACTATCAGGCTCCCGAGGATGGCTCCATCGAGTTGGCATTGCTGCGCGTTGCTGCTGGCGGTGACAAGCAGGGCAGCCTGGTGGTGAACCCCGGCGGTCCCGGTGGCTCAGGCGTTGAGTATGCCCAGGCTGCGCCGTTGGCGTTTTCCACCGATGTGCGCGAGGTCTACGACGTGGTGGGCTTCGACCCACGCGGAGTTGCTCGCTCAGCGCCGATCATGTGCTTTGACGATGAGCAGATGGATGACTTCTATGGCAGCGACCCCAGCCCCGATGACGCTGCCGAAGAAGCCGAGGCCGATGCCCTGAACGAAGAGTTTGTCGAGGCATGCGAGGCCGCCGCGCCAGAGTTGTTGGGTCACGTCTCCACCGTTGAAGCCGCTCGCGACATGGATGTGTTGCGCGCAGCTTTGGGTGAAGAGGACCTTGATTATTTGGGTGCCTCCTACGGCACCTACCTCGGCGCTACCTACGCCTCGCTGTTCCCAGAAAACGTGGGCCAGTTCGTGCTCGATGGTGCACTCGACCCGACCTTGAGTGACCAAGAGGTCAGCTTGGGTCAGGCTGGTGGTTTCGAAGAGTCGACACGTGCCTACGTGCAGGACTGCATCGACTCCGGCGACTGCCCGCTGGGTGACGACGTGGATGCCGGTATGCAGAACCTGGTCGACTTCCTTGCTGAAGTCGATGAAAACCCCTCCCGGTCTCTGGCGACAGCGTGACCGAGCTGACCGAGGGTTGGGCACTGCTGGGAATCATCGTTGCGATGTATGACGAGGAGCCTGGCCGCTGCTGACTCAGGCTCTGCAGTCCGCTCAGGACGGTGACGGTTCGTCGTTGATGTACCTCGCCAACTTCTACGCCGACCGCAACGCTGAGGGTGTCTACAGCGGCAACAGCGGCCAGGCGATCTACGCAGTGAACTGCTTAGACCGCCCATCGCCTGAGGGTGCGCCGACCGCCGAGGAGATGCAGCCACAGTTCGACGAGGTTGCTCCGGTGTTTGGTAAGTACCTCAACGGCGAAGGTGCCTGTGGCATCTGGCCCGAGACGGCAGTCGAGACGATCGATGATTACTCGGCCGCAGGTGCGCCCCGATCTTGGTCGTTGGCACCACCGGCGACCCGGCCACGCCGTATGACTGGGCAGTCAAGCTGGCCGACACCCTCGACTCCGGTGTCTTGCTGACCTATGAAGGTGAAGGCCACACGGCTTATGGCCGGTCCAACTCCTGCATCGATGACGCCATCGACGGATTCCTGATTGACGATGTGGTCCCCGAAGACGGACTGACCTGCTGAGGTCGTCATCGGGCCCGCCGATTCGCAACAGTCGGGCCCGATGACGTATTCTCTTTGAGGCCTCAGTGGCCACGCCGCCTTAGCTCAGTCGGTAGAGCGATTCACTCGTAATGAATAGGTCGTCGGTTCGACTCCGACAGGTGGCTCAGATCATGCCCTCGACACACGTCGGGGGCATTTCTGCTGTAAGCGGTCAGCGCAACAGCACGGTCAGCGCAACATCAATGCCGCTTAGAACTAGTTGGGTGATGCGCACGCCAGAACGAAAGACCACCGAACAAAAGCCAGAAGACCCCTACCACCGCCCACCAGCCGCGGCCTGGGAAGAACGCCGACGCCACCATCAGCACCCCAACACAGGTAGTCGCGTAGGCCATGAACCGGGCCCAGCCACCCATGTGCGGACCCCAAAGCGATTCCCAATCAGCAGCCACACCAGGAAGGTTAGCCCCCTAGAGCCCGTTTTGTGCGGAGCGTCAGCGATCGCGATGGGTGCGATGGACAGCCGGCCAGGTCTAACCACGCCAGCTCGCCCAATAGGGCCTGCGTTGTTTGCACTTATCTGCGCTGACTGCGAATAGCGCCCGCCTTATTCGCAGTTGTGCCCCGGCCTTATGAGAGACCGGGGCACCTCTCATACCGCTAGTGACTAGTTGTTCGCGACAATCCGCAGGCTGAACGAGCCGTTGCCGTCCTCGCTCAACTGGCTCGTTATGCCGGCTGCGGCAATGGACTCCACTGCCGAGCGACCTTCAGCGGGCATCTCATCCAGGTACATCGACTCAAAGTCGTCGAGGTTCACGAAGGCGACGAACTGGGCGTCGTCCGCTTCGGGGACCGCCGTCTGGAAGACATCGCTGCCAGTCAACGAACCGCCATCAGTCAGCTGGTCCAGGTAGGACTGGCCACCAGTCATCCGCCAGACGTTGCCGTCGTCACCGACCACAACAGGCGAGACGTCCTGACCAGCGGTCAAGGCGAACCACAGTTCGTTAAGACGCTCGACGTCGGTGTCGGCCTGGTAGCCCATGTCGACGGTGCCTGAAGTGCCGTAGTTGGCCATCTCTTCGATCTGGGTGCCAACGCCCGGCCCACCGCTAATCGTCATGCTGTTGCCAAAGACGGTGGCGATGTCGCCGGGCAGTTCGAAGCCTTCGTAAGCAGCTTCGTCAACCAGGGACTGTGCCTCGTCCGGGAAGGATGTGGCGAACTGGTCCCAGGCGTGGTTGGCCAGCACGTCACCGTTCTCGACGCCCAAGGCAAAGGAGGTGTCATCTGGCAGATCGCCGATCAAGTGCGCGGAGTCGCCGCTCAAGTCAACGGGGCTGTCAACGCCAACCGTGACGCCGTACATCTCCAAGTAGTCATCGCCGAAACGAATCGTCATGGCTGCGCTGGCATCCGCGTAGTCTTCGGGGCTCAGTCCGTAGGCGTTGGCCATGTCATCCTCAAGGCCGAAGTCTTCTTCGACACCGAAGTCGTCCATAGCGACCTGTGCATCTTCGAGCTCGCTGAGTGCGGCGTAGTCACCCCACACCGTCAAGATCCCCTGATCGCCCAACTCGGACATGGCCTCGTTGAACTTTTCGTTGTCATCGAGGCTGCCCTCGTCCATGGCAGCTTCGTAGGATGACAGGTGACCAGCGTCGGTCATGACGAGGTAGTCGCCGGTGAAGGTGAACTCGCTCGACTCATCCGCGACTCCGGGTGACTCGAGGAACTCGCGTGCTGCATCCTCATCCGTCACCTGCACGGCTAGGACGGGGATTGGCTCGGGCTCACCGTCGACCATCAGACCTGAGACGCCCGCACGCTGCCCCAGCCACGGCTCAACGTCTTCTTCGTATGTCATGCCAGCCAACTCGGGGTCGCTAGCGAAACCCTCGTTGATCAACGACCCGAACCCGTCGCCGTTCTTCATGTCGTCGAGCTCTTCGACGTCGATCTCGGAGATAAAGCTCAGCGCCGACAACTTTTGGCTCGCGCTAGGGTCGAGGTCAAGCTCGAGGTAACCGATGCTCTCCTGTGGCAGTGCAGAGGACGGTTTGTCGCCGCCGCCGGAAAGCACCTGCACCGCAGCGATCGCTCCGCCGATAATCACCAGCGAGAAGATCAACGCCAAAGTGATCAGCAGCCACACGCCCTTGGAGAGGCGCCCCGACACTTGGCCGTAATTGGCATTTCCGTAACTCATGATGTGCGCTCCTGAATCTCTTTCCCCCGTCAGGGGCTGATGCTGTGTGGACGTGATCATCGTTCCGCAGGTTTCACGACTTTCTCTTTCCGTGACCCAAACGTGACGTTTAAACGTCAACGACCGCCAGATCTCATGAGGTATGGCGGTCGTTGACTGTGCTTAAGGTGCAGTTCAGTGCGTGGGGCCGTCCCAGCGAAGGGTGCTGACGCCGTTTTCCTTGGCGCGCACAACTGCTTCGTTGTAGACCTTCTCAGCTGCCTCGCGGCCGCCCCAATCGGCACCGGTGACTTCCTTGCCCGGCTCCAAGTCCTTGTAGCGCTCAAAGAAGTGCTGGATCTCCTGCTTGGCAAACTCGCCCAGGTCAGCAACGTCCTGCACGTGCTCCTTGCGCGGGTCGTTGGGGACACACCAGCTTGTCGTCGCCCCCGGCCTCGTCGGTCATGTGGAAGATCGCCACCGGACGGGCCGACACCACGCAGCCGGGGACAGTCGGCTCATCGAGCAGGACCAAGGCGTCCAACGGGTCGCCGTCTTCGCCCAAGGTGTCTTCGATGTAGCCGTAGTCGGCCGGGTAGTGCATGGGCGTGAAGAGGAGACGGTCGAGGCGGATGCGACCGGTCTCGTGGTCAACCTCGTACTTGTTACGGCTTCCCCGCGGGATTTCTACCGTGACGTCGAAGAACATAGAGACTTGGTCCCTTCATGAGTGGATGCTGACAGTCAAACGTTTCCCAGCAGAATCTCACACTTCGCCCTCTGTCGGGCCCGCGCCTAGAGTGGTTGCCAGATCGACGAGGACAATTCATCAGGAGGCCAGATGGCACGGGGGAGACGGGGTATGCCGGGCGTCGCCTTGGCTGCCCTCGCGGCCGGCGTGCTTTGTGCCCCAATGGCAGTTGCGCAGACCAACGTCGAGGGTGACGGCGACGTCTTAGCGGCACAGGCTGCCATTCGCCCTACGGTGACTGAGCCGGTGGCTGAGCCAGGCCTCGCAGCGTTGACCGAGGGCACTGCAGTCGATCCCTTAGCGCTAGAGCCAATCGTGTCCGCCGGGTGGAGTGACGATGCGCTCGGCGACGTGAGCGACCGAGCCCTGACGATCCGCGATGTCGAGAGCGGCGAGGCCCTCTATGACATCCGCGCCAACAAATCACTGACACCTGCTTCGACGACCAAGTTGCTGACCGCTGCCGCTGTCGTGACGCAATTCGATCCGCTGGAGACGCTAAAGACGTCTGTTGTCTTGGTGCCTCAAGAGGGTGCTGGCGGTGACTCTGAGAGCGCGACAGCAACCGCGTCCCCCAGCGCGACGATCGCGTTGGTCGCTGGCGGAGACATGCTCCTGAGCGCGGGCAACGGCAACGCCAACAACGTCGTGGGGCACGCTGGCATCACCGATCTAGCCAGGCAGACGGCTGCGGCCCTTGAGATGCAGGGCATTGCTGGCCCCATCACGATCTCACTAGACACCTCGTATGCCTCTGGCGCATCGACCGTCCCAGCGTGGACTGACTATTGGGTCACCAACGGCTTTGCTGGGCGCATCACCATGCTGGGTTTTGCTGACGATCGTGCCCTGCCGTTTGACCCATCCCCACGAGATCCCGCGATGGTTGTGGCCGAAGCGTTCGTGCAGACGCTGAGCGACGAAGGGGTCGATGTCGTCTCAGGCGATATCGAGCGCGCCGAAGCCCCGGGTGATGCTGGCCAAATCGCGATGGTTGAGTCGGCGCCACTTGCCGAGGTGTTGGGTGTTGGCCTACGCACCAGCGATAACGCGATGCTCGAGCAACTGGCCCGGCAGGCCACCGTCAGGGCAGGTGAGTCAGGCGAGCAAGAGTCCGTCAACGCGTGGGTCACCAGCCAAATCAAAGACGTCTATGGCGTCGACACCACCGGTGTGCAGTTGTCCGACACTTCTGGCCTGTCGGATGGCACCACCATCCCCGTGCGAGTTCTCGGCGATCTGCTCGTTCACGGGGCAAGTGGGCAGCACCCCGCCTTCCAGGACGCACTGGATGAGTTGCCGATTGCTGGCCTCAACGGCACCCTCTTTGACCGCTTCTTGACCGATGCAGCCACTGAGGGCAAAGGCGTCATCCGAGCCAAGACGGGATCGCTGCCAGAGGTGACAGCACTGGCTGGCTACATCGTCACCGATGATGGTCGGCTGCTGGCGTTCGCGCTGACCGATAACGATGTAGGCATCGGTGGCGACTTCCTCAATGCGCGGGCTCAGATTGACTCGATTTTGGCCGACGTCGCCGATTGCGGTTGTTGAGCCGGGTTACGTTGGAGACATGACTGCCATCGCTGGGCGTGACTACGTCAACTGGAGTTTTGCTGCATCCGCTGCCACAAAATGGTGCCGGCCGGCCCAAAGCATCACGGGTGCAGGTCAAGGACGTGGTGTCGGAGTTGCGGCGAGCAACACAGTTGGCGATCGACCCCGTTGCCGAAACCAGCGGCCTGCAAGCGCCGCCAGGTGCAGCGCCACCGCTGGTCGTCGACCGTGCGGGCTGGATCTCAGCCAATGTTGAGTCAGCGCGCGGCATGCTGGGGCCGTCCTCGACGCGGCGGTCGACCGTGAGCGCGACAAGCGCCTGGAGTCAGGCAAAGACCTCGGCGCACCGAGCGATTTAGCCAACCGAGTCGGGGTGGTGACCGGGGGTGAAGTCGCTGGCCTCTTCGCCTTTGTCAGCACCAAGGTCTTGGGTCAATACGACCTAGCACCGCAAGGCACGCCTCGCTTGTTGCTCGTGGCGCCCAACATCTTGTCGGCTGAGCGCGAGTTGGAGGTCAACCCGAGTGACTTCCGCCTCTGGGTGTGCCTGCACGAAGAAACTCACCGAGTGCAATTCACCGCCGTCCCCTGGTTGCGCGAGCACCTCATCGAGAGCGCGCAAAGCCTCGGGCAAGGCATGGTCGGCGGCGCAGACACCGCGCAAAAGTTAAGCCTTTGCCCAAGGGTTGCCGGGCGTCATTCGCGGTGAAGTCGACATCACCACGTTGTTGGCCGATGACGAGCAACGCGAGCAAATCGCCAAGGTCACCGCCATCATGTCGCTGCTCGAAGGGCACGCTGATGTCGTAATGGACGAAGTTGGCCCGGCCGTGATCCCCAGCGTTGACCAGATCCGCAAACGGTTCAATGAGCGACGCAAGGGCGCCGGCAGCATCGACGTCATCTTGCGGCGCTTGCTAGGCCTCGACGCCAAGATGAAGCAATACCGCGACGGTGCCGTCTTTGTGCGTGCCGTCGTCGACCAGATTGGCCGCGACGACTTCAACACCATCTGGACATCACCGCAGACCCTTCCGCTCCCCAGCGAAATCAGTGATCCGGCAGCCTGGGTGCGCCGGGTCCACGGGTAGCGTGGTTGGTCCGCCTGCGGCTGTCGCAGCAGTGCGCCTCGCGGTGCGACAGGCGCTCGCAGACGCAGGTGTGCGCGATCAAAGGGTTGTCGTTGCCTGCAGCGGCGGAGCCGACTCGTTGGCGCTCGCAGCGGGCGTAGCCCACGAAATGTCGAGAGGTCCTGGTCAAGCTTTTGCACTGATCGTTGACCATGGCTTACAAGATGGCTCGGCCCAGGTTGTGCAACAGGCTGCGCGTCAATGTGTTGACCTTGGCATCGAGCAGACGCACATCGCGTCCGTCACCGTCGAGCTCACCGAAGCCGGGTTGAAGCCGATGCTCGGGCCGCGAGGTATGCGGCGTTGGCTCGCTATGCCGCAGACATCGGGGCATCGGCAGTGTTGGTTGGCCACACCCAAGACGATCAAGCCGAGAGTGTGCTGCTCGGTCTGGCCCGCGGATCCGGGGCCAACGCACTAGCTGGAATGCCAGCTGCACGGAATCTCATGCCCGATGACCCAGCCGGCCCGCAGTTGCTGCGACCGCTGTTGTCTGTCCCCAAGTCCATAACGGTGCAGTGCTGCGACGACCTGGGCATCACCGCGTGGCAAGACCCGCACAACGCCGACCAACGATTCGCCCGAGTGCGGGCACGCGAAGCGATCGTCACGTTGGACGCTCAGCTTGGCCCCGGCATCAGCGCGGCGCTGGCGCGTAGCGCCTCGTTGCTGCGCACCGACACTGAAGCGTTGGACGGGTGGGCCGAGACGGCATACGCAGAGTTGGGGGAGCAGCCCTGGGATGTCACAGACCTGCTGGCCCTCCCGGCTGCCGTCAGGATACGGTGTTGGCAGCGAGCTGCCCATGCGATCGGCAGCGCACCGGGAGCGTTGACCTCGACCCATTTGGGCGAAATCGACCGGTTGCTGGTTGACTGGCATGGTCAAGGACCCATCAATCTGCCTGGAGGCGTCCAAGCGCAGCGCAAGCACTCTGCTGTGTGGCTGGAAGCCCCTTAACCTCGTGACCCGAGCGTGTTCTTTCGCTCACGCACCACGCCACCCCTGCAATCGCTCACAGCTTTGGAGTAGTCATGGACGCACAGCACATGGGAGCCGACCTCGAGCGGGTTCTCCTGACCGAGGATGAGATTCAGGGACGCCTCAAAGAGTTGGGCCAAGACATCTGGGCAGACTATGCAGACAAGAACGTCTTGCTTGTTGGCGTCCTGAAGGGCGCCGTCGTCGTGATGGCGGACCTGATGCGATCGCTGCCGGGATCGGCAGAGATGGACTGGATGGCGGTCTCTTCGTATGGCTCGGGCACCAAGTCCTCCGGTGTGGTGCGCATCCTGAAGGACCTTGACACTGACATCGGTGGACGGCACGTCCTGATCGTCGAAGACATCATCGACTCTGGCCTGACCCTGAGCTGGATCCGCACCAACCTCTTGTCCCGCAACCCCGCGTCCGTCGAGATTTGCACCCTGCTGCGCAAGCCCGAAGCAGCCAAGGTCGAGATCGATGTTAAGTACGTCGGTTTCGACATTGAAAACGAGTTTGTCGTGGGCTACGGCCTGGACTTTGCCGAGGCATACCGCAACCTGCGGGTCATCGGCATTCTCGCCCCGCACATGTATGAGTGATCCTCTGGAACACTAGGACGCTGCGACACGTTGACGACAGGAGACTTCCCCTGTCATTTCGAGCAAAAGGAGCGGGGCCCTGCCCCGAGAGCGAATGAGCAAAAGAAGAAGCAGCCGCGCACTAAGCCCTGGGTCTGGATCGTCTTGATCGTGGGCCTGGGCTTCCTCTGGTTCACAGTGCTGCAGCCGAGTGAATACACCCGCGTTGACACCTCCGAAGTGATGACACTGATCAACGATGGTGACGTTGCTTCGGCTGAGGTGACCCCCAACCGGGTCGACTTGACGCTGACCAGTGCCTATAGCCCGAATGATGGCAGCGACGCCACTGAAAAGGTGCAGGCCTTCTACGTCGAGTCGCGTGGCGAGAGTGTTGTTACCGCGCTGAGCGACAACGTGCCGGCCGATGGCGTCAACGACGACCCGGCTCAGCAAAACTGGTTCGTTTCCTTGCTGATCACCGTTGTCCCACTACTGCTGATCTTGGGTCTCTTCCTCTTCTTGATGACGCGTATGCAGGGTGGCGGCCGTGGCGTCATGCAGTTCGGCAAGTCGAAGGCCAAGTTGGCAGCGCCTGACCGACCCAAGGTGACGTTTGCCGACGTCGCCGGTAGCGATGAGGCTGTCGAAGAGCTCGCCGAGATCAAGGACTTCCTGGCTGCGCCTCGTAAATTCCAGGATGTCGGCGCCAAGATCCCCAAGGGTGTCTTGCTCTACGGCCCTCCCGGGACAGGTAAAACTCTGCTCGCTCGCGCTGTCGCAGGTGAAGCCGGCGTGCCGTTCTACAGCATCTCCGGTTCTGACTTCGTTGAGATGTTCGTTGGTGTCGGTGCCTCCCGTGTGCGTGACCTGTTTGAGCAGGCCAAGGAAAACTCACCGGCCATCATCTTTGTTGACGAGATCGACGCTGTTGGTCGTCACCGTGGCGCTGGCCTCGGCGGTGGGCACGATGAGCGTGAGCAGACACTGAACCAGTTGCTGGTTGAGATGGACGGCTTCGACTCCACCACCAACGTCATCTTGATTGCTGCGACAAACCGCCCCGACATTCTTGACCCGGCTTTGCTGCGTCCAGGTCGTTTTGACCGCCAGATCGCTGTTGAAGCGCCCGGCATGGAGGGCCGCTTGCACATTTTGCAGGTGCACGCCAAGGGCAAGCCGGTTGCTGACGATGTTGACCTCGCAACCGTCGCTCGCCGCACGCCTGGCTTCTCCGGTGCTGACCTGGCCAACGTGCTAAACGAGGCTGCCTTGCTGGCTGCCCGTCAAGACGCCAAGATCATCACGGACAAGCACCTTGATGAGGCCATCGACCGCAGCATTGCGGGCCCGCAGAAGCGGACCCGAGTGATGAGCGAAAAGGAACGCAAGGTCACCGCCTACCACGAGGGTGGACACGCACTGGTGGCTGCGGCCATGAACAACACTGACCCGGTCAGCAAGATCACGATCCTGCCGCGGGGCCGCGCATTGGGCTACACCATGGTGTTGCCACTGGATGACAAGTACTCCACGACGCGTAACGAGTTGCTTGACCAGTTGGCCTACGCCCTGGGTGGCCGCGTCGCCGAAGAGATCATCTTTCACGACCCGACCACCGGCGCCTCGAACGACATCGAAAAGGCCACTGGGATGGCCCGCAAGATGGTCACCGAATACGGCATGAGTGAGCGCGTCGGCGCCATCAAGTTGGGCTCAGGATCGGGTGAAGTCTTTTGGGCCGCGACATGGGTCACGAGCGCGAATACTCCGAAAACCTCGCAAGCCTGGTTGACCAAGAGGTGCGTAGGTTCATTGAGGCCGCTCACGACGAGGCCTGGCACGCACTCAACGACAACCGTGACTTGCTCGACAAGTTGGTGCTGGAGTTGATGGAAAAGGAGACATTAAACGCCGAAGAGTTGGCGGTCATGTTTGCTGATGTCATCAAGCGTCCTCGTCGTCCGATCTGGCTGTCCAACGATGCCCGCACCGTGCATGAACGCGGACCGGTTTTGACGCCCGCAGAGGTGCGCGCACAGTCCAATGGCCACCAGGTCTCGGAGGGCATGCCCTCCACGTCATGGCAGAACACCAGCGAGGGTGGCACGAATGAGTTCGGACAAGCCTGACTTCGATCAGCCTCGCATCGAGGCTGCGGTCCGCGAGATCCTCTTCGCCATTGGTGAAGACCCGGACCGAGATGGCTTGCAGGACACTCCCGCCCGCGTGGGGCGCGCATACGCTGAGATCTTTGCTGGTCTTTCCAAAGACCCATCAAAGGTTTTGAGCACCACTTTGACGTGGATCACGACGAAATGGTCTTGGTTAAAGACATCGAGTTGTACAGCGTGTGCGAGCACCACCTGGTGCCTTTCCACGGCGTCGCGCACGTGGGCTACATCCCTGGCGATGATGGCAAAGTGACCGGGCTCTCAAGCTCGCACGCCTCGTCGATATCTTTGCCCGCCGCCCTCAAGTCCAAGAGCGGCTCACCACCGAGATCGCCGACGCAATTGAGGCAGAGTTGGACCCCAAGGGTGTCATCGTCGTGGTCGAGGCAGAGCACCTGTGTATGTCGATGCGCGGCATTCGCAAGGCCAGGGCGCGCACCTTGACCTCGGCAGTGCGTGGCCAATTGCGGGACACGGCCACTCGCGCCGAGGCGATGAGCCTCATCCTTGCCCCGCGGCGGTGATCTAGTGTCGGCGACTCGCGAGCCCACGCAGATTATGGGCATCGTGAACGTCACTCCTGACTCCTTTAGCGATGGCGGCGACTGGATTGACCCGGATGCCGCCGTTGCGCATGGTCTCGAACTGGTCAGCCAAGGGGCGCGGTTTGTGGACGTGGGCGGTGAATCGACTCGGCCAGGTGCGGGACGAGTCGAGCCTGCAGAAGAGTTAAACCGGGTGCTGCCGGTCGTCGCTGGGCTGGCCCAAGAAGGCGTCACTGTGTCGATTGACACGATGAAGTCCGACGTTGCTCGTCGCTGCATCGATGCGGGCGCCACCCTGGTCAACGATGTGTCAGGTGGACTGGCTGACCCGCAGATGCCTGCGCTGATAGCCGAGCGTCAGTTGCCTTTTGTGGCGATGCATTGGCGCGGCCACTCAGATGTGATGAACGATCTGGCTCACTACGACAACATTGTCGATGAGGTCCTGGCTGCCCTGCAGTCGCGAGTCGAGGCCTTAACCACTGCTGGGGTCCAGCGCGAACAGATCATCCTGGACCCTGGGTTTGGTTTCGCTAAAGACGCTGAGCACAACTGGACGCTGTTGGCTGGTCTGCCGCAGATCACCGCGCTGGGCCTCCGCGTTTTGGTGGGGACGTCCCGCAAGCGGTTCTTGGGCCAATTGCCTAGCCGACCCGGTGCAGATCTCGACCCGGACGCCGCGCCGTCGGCAACCAACGCGCGCGACATCGCGACGGCAGCAACGAGCCTGCTGGCCGCGCAAGCCGGGCCTGGGCCGTGCGCGTGCACGATGTCCCGGCCACTCAAAACACCCTTGCCGTTTGGGAGATGACAAACAGTGGTTGACGCGATCTGGCTGCGCGGGGTGAAGGCCTACGGCCATCACGGTGTCCTTGACTTCGAAAAGGAGCAGGGACAGGACTTCATCGTCGACATTGATCTCGACGTCGATCTGAGTAGTGCAGCTGCCACCGACGACCTCAGCCACACCGTGAACTATGCCGAAGTGGCTGCGGTCGCTGTTCAGGTCATCGAGGGCCCCTCATTTGACCTGATCGAGGCCGTCGCTGGCAAGATCGGCGATCAAGTGCTGGCAGCCCAACCCTGGTGCAGTCGATCGCGGTCACCGTGCACAAGCCGCAAGCGCCAGTCGGCGTCCCCTTCACCGATGTTGCCGTGGCCCTCACGCGTCGACGCGACGTGCCCGTCGTGATCGCGCTGGGCGCCAACCTCGAAGACCCGAGGAAGGCAGTGGTGCGCGCGGTCCAGCACCTGCGCCGCATACGGGGGTATGGGGTGTGCGGGCTTCGGGATTGTTCAGCACTGACCCCGTGGGCGGCCCGAGCAGCCTGACTACGTCAACGCGGTGGCCACAGCCCACACCAGCTTGACTGCGGCAAACCTCCTGGCCCGGTTGCACGCTATTGAGGCAGAGTTTGGCCGCACTCGGGAAGTCCGGTGGGGTGCCCGCACTCTAGACCTCGACCTTATTCAGCACGGCGATCCGCTGACCGGCAACGACCTGGTCAGTGACGATCCCAGCCTGACTTTGCCCCATCCTCGCGCCCACGAGCGTGGCTTTGTGCTGATCCCCTGGCTCGACGTTGACCCAGCCGCTGCGCTGCGCGTCGGTGAGGCTGTGGTGCCAGTGGCTGAGTTGGCCGAGCAGGCTGATGCCGACGGCGTCCGGGCCTTGCCAAGCCGGAGCTCCGATGAGCAACGAAGAGCCCGAAGACTCCGCCATCACCATCCGCGGTGCGCTGCTGATCGGCTTCGCCGCACTCGTCTTGGGTGGACTCGGTATGCGCTGGGCACGCACCAGCATCGAGTTGCCGGTGGTGCCCTGGATCAGTGTTGTGCCGCTGCTGCTCTTAGCTGTCCTGGTGCTCTACAGCGGTTGGCAGATCCGTGGCTACACCAAGGGCAAGGCCACCACGATGCCGACGCCGCAGCGCGCGCGAGGTTCGTTGGTGGCAGCCCAAGCGGCCGCGCTCGGCGGAGCCACGTTGGTTGGCCTCTATCTCTCCTACATCGCTTTGCACCTGGCGAACGTCGACGTGCCTTCGGTGCAGATGTTGATCCTGCGGGCGGGCCTGGCTGCTCTGGCGGCCCTGGCCGTCAGCGTCAGTGGCTTCGTCGCCCAAGAGTGGTGCCGGGTGCCGCCAGATGATGACGACGACGACCCCAGGCTCCGCTTCTTAGAGCGAGGCTGAGCGATAGACCATGCTCTCGCAGTCAATCAGATGCGAGACCTACTTATCGACATCCCCAACGACGAAGAACATCGAGCCCAATATCGCGACCATGTCGGCCACGACCGTGCCTGGCAGCAACTCAGTCAGGACCTGCACATTGTTAAACGAAGCAGAGCGAAGTTTGAGCCGCCAGGGCACTTTCTCGCCGCGACTGACGAGGTAGTAGCCGTTGAAACCCAGAGGATTCTCGGTGGCGAAGTAGTGACTGCCAGCGGGCACCTTGACGATCTTGGGCAGTCGCACGTTGATCGGCCCCTCGGGCAGCGAGCGCAGCTTTTCCGTGCAGGCAGTGACTAGATCCAGACTCACCTGCACCTGCTCCAGCAGCACTTCGAGTCGGGCATGAGCATCCCCCGCTGTGCGCGTCACGACACGTCCGGGGCCGCCAGGGGCAAAGAGTTCGCCATAGGCCAGATAGGGCTCATCTCGGCGCAAGTCCAGATCTACACCGCTAGCCCGAGCGATTGGCCCGCTGACGCCATACGCCCGCGCCGTGTCTTTGCTCAAGACGCCAACGCCAACGGTGCGAGCACGCAAGATCTCATTGCTGACCAACAGCGATTCCAGATCTGGAAGTCGCCCCCGCACCTGTGCCACGGCATCGTCGACACGATCCAGCCAGCCCGGCGGAAGGTCATGCCGCAGGCCACCTATCTGCGCGATCATGTAGTGCATACGGCCGCCGGAGATTTCTTCCATCACGGTTTGCAACTGCTCGCGCTCGCGGAACGCATAAAAGATCGGCGTGATCGCGCCAAGTTCGAGTGGGTAGGAGCCCAGAAACATCAGGTGATTGAGCACCCGGTTGAGCTCGGAGAGCAGGGTCCTGGCCCAGGTGGCACGCTCGGGCACCTCAATGTCCATCAACGACTCAGCGCTCAGCGCGACGCCGATCTCATTGCTAAAGGCGGAGAGCCAGTCGTGCCGGTTGGCCAGCATCATGATCTGCCGGTAGTCGCGCACCTCAAAGAGCTTTTCGGCACCCCGGTGCATATAGCCAACGATCGGCTCAGCGGCACGAATCCGCTCGCCGTCGGCGGTGATCTTGATGCGCAGCACGCCGTGGGTCGCTGGGTGTTGCGGGCCGATGTTGAGGACCATTTCGGTGGTGCTCAGCCCGGCCGCGCCCATCGTGACATCGAGCGTCCGTTGGGGAATCTCAGCGCCGGTCACACTGCCACGTTATCGCCCCAGGCGTCGCTGAACCCACCAAAACTCGCCCAGGCCGTCAGCCGCGCGCAAGGTTGTCCAGGCGCCGTGGGTCGCCAGACCCTGCAGGTATGCCGCTGGCTGGGTGCTCGCCAGGGCGTGACTCGGGGGAGCCATCGTGGGCAAGAGGTCAGCCAACATGTCACGTTGCTGCGATCGAACGTCCGCAGCGAGGGAGTCGACAGCCACATGCGCGGTGATGTCGGTGCTGCCATCGAGCAGGAGTGACCGCCCGGCCGCAGTGAAAACCGATGAGCGTCCCACCCACTGGACGCTCGGCATACTCATGGCCGTAGTCGATGGACACGGCAAGCCCATTGCTGATGCCAGCGCAGAGCCCGTCCCAAGCCTGGTCGCGGGCAGAACCGACTTCTGCGCGCTCGACCGCTGAGGAGACCCACTCAGTTAGCCAGTCCAGGTTGGCGCCCGTGACTAGTCCGCCGAGCGATTCAGCCCCAGCGCTATTGACGAGGACGAGTCGCCAGGAGCCGTCCTGGTCGCGCTGGGCCACCGGGCAGGGCACCACATCGAGCCACTCGTGCGCAACAACAAGGCAATCGTGCAGTCCCTCCCATTCCGACGGCAGCATGGCGCCACCATCTGCTCGCCACCATCCAATATTGGCTGGTAGTGAAGTGGGGCGCTCGGTGATATCGACGGCAACACAGTGCTTGCTCGAGTCGTGGGCAGCGATGGCGGCGATCAACGCGCCTCCACCAGCAGCAAAATCGACGATGGTGCTCAGGTGGTGGCGGTCCGCGAGGTTAATCAGCGCTTGAGCCAAGATCGGCGTCGCGTGGGGGATGCCGACGGCTGAAGTTGTGAAGTGACCAGCGGGGCCCTCGGGGCGACGATAGAAGCCTTGAGAGCCGTAAAGCGCGGCGTGCCAGGCGTCATGCCACGGCACTGAGTCTGGGGAGCCTGCCACCTGGGCATCCTCTCACCGCGCCTGCTTGGCGCCCACCTACACTGAGGCAGTGATTCTTGATGGTGTCTTTGTTCTTGTCGGCCTCGTGATGTTGGTCGGCGGGGGAGAAGTCTTGGTGCGGGGTGCTTCGGCGCTCGCGATCAAGACCGGCCTCTCCCCGTTGATTGTTGGGCTCACAGTCGTCTCGGTGGCAACCTCGGCCCCCGAGTTGGCGGTTACCACCGGCGCAGTGCTCAGTGGCGAAACTGATCTGGCGATTGGCAATGTCGTGGGATCAAACATTGCAAACGTTCTGCTGATCTTGGGTGTTTGCGCCGTCATCACACCGCTGCTGGTGCGGCGTCAAATGCTCAAACTCGACCTGCCGGCCTTGCTGGTGTTGACCCTGGCCCTGTTGCTCTTTGCCAACAATGGCAGGATCGGCACTGTCGAGGGCATGCTGTTGCTGGGCGTCTGGATTGCCTACATCGCCATGAGCATCCGCGCGAGCAGGGCAAAGCCAGCGGACCCCTCACAAGAGGCCGACACCAAGACAATGAAGATGCCGATCGCCGCCGGGTTTGTGTTGTTGGGCGTTGCTCTGCTGGTGGTGGGCTCGCAACTTCTAGTCGATGGAGCGGCCAGCATTGCTTCGGCCCTTGGCGTCAGTGGATTGGTGATTGGACTGACCGTCGTGGCGATCGGCACCTCGATGCCAGAGTTGGCCGCCTCTGCAATTGCTGCCATCCGTGGTCAGACCGATCTCGCGGTCGGCAACGTCGTCGGCAGTTGTCTGGCCAACATTGGTCTGGTCCTGGGTTTGCCATCGTTGCTGGCTCCCGGTGGTCTCGACGTGCCCGCGTCGGTGGGCGCCTTTGACGTGCCAGTCATGGTTGCCACGGTCGGGGGGCTCTTCATCGTGGCGTTCACCGGGGCTTGGATCGTGCGCTGGGAGGGCCTGGTGTTTGTGGCGCTCTACGTTGCCTACACCGCATACGTCGTCTTGGCCGCTACTCACCACGACGCGCTGGAAGGCTTCACCAGCACCATGGTGATCTTCGTGCTCCCCGTGCTCGGAGTCGTGTTGGCTGGGTCGTTGCTCCATGAGGTGAAGCGGCGGGCCGAGACGGCTGCTCGCGTTTCTTAGTGGCGATCACACAGCGGCATTGGGAGCTGGCCTACGAGCATCCGCTGCACGCGCCCAGCCTCTTTGGCCACTTCGCTGCCACGCTGGTCCCCGGTGTGGAGCGGTGGATTGATGGCGGCTTGATGCGCGCTTTGCAACTGGGCCGGGGCCAGGCGATTCTGCACATCACACCGGGCTACCCCTTACTCGTACGGGGCTGGTTTGCCGAAGGTGGCGACCTGAGCCTGGTGGAGCCAACCGTGCGGCGCTGGCTTGATCTGGATGCCGACTCACCGGCCATCGACGAGCGACTCGGTGCTGACCCTGACCTTGCAGCCCTCGTGACACAGCACCCCGGCGTTCGACTGCCCGGGACAGTAGATCCGGCAGAGATGGCGCTAAGGGTGGTGTTTGGGCAGCAGGTCTCCACCAAAGCGGCAGCAACGATGGCGCGAAAGTTTGTCGATGCCTGCGGGCAATCGGTGCGGGCCGAACTGCTGGCAGCCGTGCCGGAGGCGCCAGGCAGGTTGTTTCCGAGTCCGGGCTGTGTCGCCGAGCTCAGTGATGACAACTTCCCCGGTATGCCGCGCACCAGGCGAGAGACTGTGCGCCGCCTGGCGACCGCGTTGGCCGACGGGTCACTAGTGATTGATCCTGCCGCTCCGATCGAAGAAACCCGGGCCCAATTGCACTCGCTGAAAGGGGTGGGCCCGTGGACGGTCGAGATGATCGCGCTGCGTGGCTTGGGCTATCCGGACGCCTTCCCGCACGCCGATTTAGGTGTGCTGGTGGCCGCGAAAGGCGCGGGCTTACCCGACCAACCGCGAGCGCTGGCAGCACGGGGTGAGGCTTGGCGCCCATGGCGTTCGTATGCGACTCAACTGCTCTGGGCAAGCTCAGGACACGAGGCTGCCCAGATGCCCCAGGATCGGTCGGTATCCTGAGGGTGTGACTGAAACCCCGCTGCTTCCGCTGGATCAAACGAGCCGACTGATGCTCCGCTGGAAAACGAGCTTCCTGAGCAAATGCAGGTGCGTCGCGCTAAGCGCCAGCAACTCCTGGACTCAGACCGTGAGGCCTATCCAGTCACGGTTCCGGTCACTCACACGTTGCGCCAGGTCCGCACCGAATGGGGCCACCTGGGGACCGGCGAGGAGACCCAGGACGCTGTTGGGGTTGCTGGCCGCGTTGTCTTTGTGCGCAACACCGGAAATTGGCCTTTGCCACCTTGCAGGCTGGTGATGGCACCCGGCTGCAAGCCATGCTGAGTTTGGCTGAGGTGGGGGGCGATCAGTTGGCGGACTGGAAGTCTCTCGTCGACCTGGGTGACCACGTGTTCATTGATGGCCGGGTCATCTCCTCGCGCCGCGGTGAGTTGTCGGTGATGGCGAGCCGGTGGCAGATGGCGTCAAGGCGCTGCGCCCGTTGCCGGTCTTGCATAAAGAACTTTCTGAAGAGCAGCGCGTGCGTCGGCGCTACGTGGACTTGATTGTTCGCGATGAGGCGCGCCAGATGGTGATGAACCGGGCCGCTATGGTGCGGGCCATTCGCGGGGTGCTTGAGGCGCATGAGTTTATCGAGGTCGAAACGCCGATCCTTCAGCCTGTTCATGGTGGAGCGAATGCAAAGCCATTTCACACGCATTTGAACGCCATGGACCTGCCGATGACGTTGCGCATCGCGTTGGAGTTGTATTTGAAGCGTGCCGTTGTGGGCGGAATCGACCGAGTATTTGAAATCGGTCGTATTTTCCGCAACGAGGGAATTGATTCCACCCACAGCCCTGAGTTCACGATGCTTGAGGCGTATTTGGCCTATGGCGATCAGCGATCGATGGCTGATCTCACTAGAGAGATGATTTTGGCCGCGGCCGACGCGATTGGGTCTCGCCAGATTGAGACTCCGCGCGGCCAGATTGATCTTGACGCGCAGTGGGAATGGCTGCCCTTCTATCGCGGCCTGTCTGACACGCTCGGCGTTGCTGTCACTGTGCAAACACCGGCAGAAGAGCTCACGGCGCTGGCGAAGCAGCACGAGGTGGACATTGACCCAGTCTGGGATGGCGAAAAGATCGCCATGGAGCTCTTCTCCGAGTTGGTAGAGCCGACGTTGTTGCAGCCCACCTTCGTCTGCGAATACCCCGCGTCAGCGCAGCCCTTAGCCCGGCCGCACCGCACTGAGCCTGGGCTGATTGAAGCCTGGGACCTAATCATTGATGGCACCGAGCGTGGCACCGCCTTTAGTGAGTTGGTCGATCCTGAGATGCAGCGGCAGCGACTGACCAAACAGTCGCTCAAGGCCGCAGGTGGCGACGCGGAGGCCATGCAACTCGACGAGGACTTCCTGCAGGCTCTGGAGTATGCCGCCCCGCCCATGGGTGGGCTTGGGCTCGGCCTAGACCGGGTCATGATGCTGTTGAGCGGTTCCGGTATTCGCGAAACGATTCTCTTTCCTTTGTTAAGCCGGAGGCCTGACTATGGACGCGCTTGCGAACGTTTGGCCCTATGTCGCGGCATTGATCCCCACAGCTGGATTGCTGTTCCTCTTTTGGGTGATCATGAAGCACATTCTTGAGGGCGACAGGCGAGAACGCGCGGCTCAACGTGAATGGGAGAACTCGCGTGCAGCGGCCGCGGAGGAGGACGTTCAAGAGCCGCGGAAGGATACTCCGCAGTAGCATTGTCGTTTGTCGTTTGACGGTCGTAATTAGTGATACTTTTAAGATGTCCTAGACGTTCCATTGCTTGTTGCGCATAGTTATCGCCAACAGGCTCCCGTATTTGATGAGGTTTTAATGGCACAACGTGTGCAAGTGATTCTTGAAGACGACGTTGACGGTTCTGAGGCATCGGAGACAGTTGAGTTTGCTCTCGATGGCGTGACCTACGAGATCGATCTCAATGACGCTCACGCGGCGCAGTTGCGCGATGACTTGGCCAAGTGGGTCGGGCAGGCACGTCGTTCGGGCGGCCGTCGTCAGACTCGCCGTCGCGGGGCTACCGGCGCATCCGGCGCAGGCCGTGAAGAGCTGGCCCGCATGCGTGAGTGGGGCCGCAACAACGGCTTCGCCGTCAGCGACCGTGGCCGTGTCTCGCAGGAGCTGCAGGATGCGTTTGCGGCAGCGAACTAACGGTTCTGCGCGGCAGCGAACTAACGGTTCTGCGCGGCAGCGAACTAACTCGCTGATCTGAGCTATTGGCTAAGGCCCTCACCACACGAATTGTGTGGTGAGGGCCTTTCCTATGCCTGTTCGCGCCTTAGGCCCGTGCGCGCTCTATCGCCTCGGCGAGCGAAACGTGCTGCAGTTCAGCCTTGCCGCTGACCGAATCTTCGATTTCTGACCATTCGCGAGGGCAAGCAACGCGAGGCTGCTCCCGCCCGCGCAGCGACCAGGGGTGATCGTCGTCTTCGCTGCGACATTCTGTGACCAATCCAAAAGACTTTGCCGTCGCGCAGTGCCTTCGTCATCTTCCACAAGATCAGGTCGGGATGCTTGTCGGTGAGGTGCATGGCGAGTGACTTAGCCACAGCGCTGACCTCATGGCTGCCTCGTTGACCATCTAACTCGGCATACATTTGCATGCCTTTGCTGCCACTGGTGCACGGCCACGAGGCCAAGCCAGCCGAGGTCAGCACTTCCCGGACCAACAACGCGACCTGGGCGCATTCCGCCAGGCCTGCGCCGGGGCCAGGGTCAAGGTCGATGACTAGCCGATCGGGGTTCGTCGGTTTGCCGTCTCCATCGACTCGCCACTGGGGAGAATGCAACTCCAGCGAGCCGAGATTGACTAGATAGACCAACGTGGCGACATCACGGACCAGGGGATAGGTCACCCTGGCGCCCCCACGAGAGCCGTGCCCGGTGACTTCGACGCGTGGCAGCCAATCAGGCGCGCCGCTGGGCAGGTTCTTTTCAAAGAAATGGTTGTCGGCAACGCCGTGTGGCCAGCGGATGCGCGTCACGGGTCGGTCTTTGAGTTGCGGCAGGATCCGATCGGCAACACTGACGTAGTACTGCAAAACCTCGCCCTTGGTGGTCCCCGTGGCCGGGTAGAGCACTTTGTCTAAGTTGCTGATCTGGAGGGCTCGGCCATCAACCTCGACCGTGGTGACGGATTTTGCTGGGTTGTTCACGGCGTGACGTCCTGGGGTGTGAGGTCAGTGCGGACTCGTTGGAAAGATGGTTGCCGCAAGCGCCCGCCGCGGGTGGCGCCGAGTGAGGCGACGTCGATGACGAGTGAGGGGTGAAGCCAGCGGGCTCTCGCGGAGTCTTCGGCTGGGATCTGTTGAGCAAAAGGGCTGTGGTCGCTGGCCAAACCCGTTATGGTCGCCTGCAGTGCTCGTCCCGCAGCGCCGCTGAGTCCGCTGCCAACTCGTCCCAGAAAAGTGAGTTGATTTTGGCTAGCCGAAGGTGTCCCCACCAGAAGGCCACCGAGCACCTGGCGCCCCATCTCAGGGCGCCAGCCGCCGATGACCACGCTTTGGGTCCGTCGATGGGGGAACTTCAGCCAGTCTTCGCTGCGCTGGCCGGAGTAGTAGCGCGAGGTGACCCTCTTGGAGACCACGCCCTCAAGGCCCTGCTCAGCGGTGGCTTCCAAGAGTTGCTGCCCATCGGCATACGTGGGTGGCACTTGCCAGTGACGGGCCGGTGGGATGAGGTCCTCGAGCAATCGCCGCCGGTCGGCCCAGGGCAGACCGCTCAAGTCCATCCCATCAAAGCGCAAGAGGTCAAAGATCATGAAGGTCGCTGGGCGGCTGGCTGCGGCTTGGGCCGCTGATGTCACCGACGAGTGGTGGACCCGGTCCACAATGTGGAAAAGTCCGGCTTGCCGTCAATCAGGGCCACGGCCTCACCATCGAGCAGCATGTCGGAGGCGAGGCTCTGCAGACCGGCAAACTCGGGGAATCCCACCGACACATTGCGGCCAGAGCGGGACGTGGCGACGAGGCCATCGGCCCCGATATCCACCAGCAACCGCACGCCGTCCCACTTCACTTCGTGGCGCCACCCTGCACCTTGAGGCACCAATACTGGGCCCGCTGCAGCACCGGGAGTGGCGAGCATGGGTCTCATGGGTCCATCCTGAGGGGTGCGAGCTATTTGGAAGGGCGCAGTGTCGTTCGGGTTGGTTAACGTCCCGGTGCGACTTTACTCGGCGACCGAAAACCACGACTTGAGTTTCCACCAGGTACGAGCCAGCGATGGCAGCCGGATCAGGCTGCGGCGGATCGCGCAGGCCGACGGGGAGGAAGTGGCCTACCGCGACATCGCGAAGGCGTATGAATCAGAGGACGGCCAGACGGTTGTGCTGACCGATGAGGACTTTGCGTCGCTGCCTAACCGCAGCTCCAAAGAGATCGCGGTGGAGCGGTTCGTGCCGGCCAGCCAGATCGACCCGATTCTGTATGACAAGCCGTATTACATCGAGCCCGATGCGCTGGGTGCCAAGGCGTATGCGCTGCTGCGCGAATCTCTGCGCGATAGTGACCGCGTCGCGATCGTCACCGTCGCTATCCGCAACCGGATGACGATCGCGGCCCTGCGGGTCAAAGATGATGCGATCCTGCTGCAGACCTTGCTCTGGCCCGACGAGATTCGGGCGACCAAAGAGCTCAACCATCTCGACACCGACACCGAGCCCAAAGAGTCCGAAGTGGCGATGGCTCGGATGCTGATCGAGTCGATGGCCGGCGACTTTGAGCCTGAGGACTACGAAGACGACTATCAGCAGGCGGTCGAGGCGCTGGTGAAGTCCAAGATCGAGGGCGGAGACACGCAAACCAAGCCGGCAGCCGACGCTGAGGACGACGGCGGTGAGGTTGTCGACCTGCTGGCCGCCCTGCAGCGCAGTGTCGATCGGGCTAAGGCCAGCCGCTCAGACGACACCAGCAGCACAGACTCGAAACGGGGTGACGTCGCTGGCCGCTCCCGCCGAGGCCGCGCTGCCAGTGCCCGTCCATATTGGTTGCCAGGGCCACCCAGGTGCCGGCTCGCAGTTGACCTTTGACGATGTCCTTACCGGGCGGCGGCAAGTGGGCTGGCGGCGTGCGACGCGTGATGCGCAGAGCGCCGGGACGCAGGCTCCACCCGCGGTCGCTGCAACCTTTGTCGCCCAGTGGAGCCTGCAGGTGTTGGTGTCAGCCGCGATCGTGGCGAGTCACCTCGGCAAGGCGCCCGGCGTGATCACCGACGGAGCGACGGTGTCATTACACCCGCGCACGTTCTTCCCGCGGGTCCTCTGCCTGGCGAAGGAGCCTGGAAGCAACACCGCACGCAGCCAGGCTTGGGCGGCTCCTGCAGAGCGGGCATACCGGGAGTGGGCCGCGCAGTTCCTTGCTGGCTATCGCCCTGAGGCGGCGATGAGCAGCAAGCAGCGACTCGGATTGGTCGAGGACGTGTGGAATGCGGCGGCCCAGCCAAGCGCTAACACTGGGGCAGGCCGCCAAGCCTGCTGTTTTATCTTCGCGTTGCCAGGTGCAAGCGAGTGCGCAGGATGTCCCCGACGTCGCTAGGCGCCGTTAATTTCGCCTGATTCCCTCCAGCGCCTTATGCCGTGGGCGAACATAGGCTCATATTGGGCCTGAATGTGGAACAGTCCTGCGCAAAGCGGCGTTGAGCCAGTCAGACGCACATACCATCGAGGTATCTCGAACGTCAGGAGAGACCATGTTCGAACGGTTTACCGACCGGGCCCGCCGGGTTGTAGTTCTCGCGCAGGAAGAAGCGCGAATGCTCAACCACAACTACATCGGCACCGAGCACATCTTGCTCGGCCTGATCCACGAGGGCGAAGGGGTCGCCGCAAAGGCCCTTGAATCCCTCGGCATCTCACTAGATGCTGTCCGCAACCAGGTGCAAGAGAGCATCGGCCCCGGCCAGCAGTCCCCAACCGGGCACATTCCTTTCACGCCACGTGCCAAGAAGGTGCTGGAGCTTTCCCTCCGTGAGGGTCTGCAGTTGGGTCACAACTACATCGGCACCGAGCACATCCTGCTCGGCCTCATCCGCGAAGGCGAGGGCATGGCTGCCCAGGCGCTGATCGCTTTGGGTGCCGACCTCAACCGCGTGCGCCAGACCGTGATCCAGTTGCTGTCGGGCTACCAGGGCAAGGAGGCCGCCTCCGCTGGAGTTGGCGCCGGAGCCCAAGAGGGCCAGCAGGCTGGCTCGTTGGTGCTTGACCAGTTTGGTCGCAACCTCACCCAGGCTGCCCGCGAGGGCAAGCTTGACCCGGTGATTGGCCGCTCCAGCGAGATTGAGCGCGTCATGCAGGTGCTGTCGCGCCGCACCAAGAACAACCCTGTCCTCATCGGTGAGCCCGGTGTTGGTAAGACCGCTGTTGTTGAGGGTCTCGCTGCCGACATCGTGCGCGGCGAGGTGCCCGAGACGCTGCGCGACAAGCAGTTGTACACCTTGGACCTCGGTGCATTGGTTGCCGGTAGCCGCTACCGCGGTGACTTCGAAGAGCGCCTGAAGAAGGTTCTCAAGGAGATCCGCACCCGTGGCGACATCATTCTGTTCATCGACGAGATTCACACTCTGGTCGGTGCAGGTGCAGCCGAGGGCGCAATTGACGCTGCCAGCATCCTGAAGCCGATGTTGGCTCGTGGTGAGCTGCAGACCATTGGTGCCACCACGCTGGATGAGTACCGCAAGCACATTGAGAAGGACGCCGCTCTTGAGCGTCGCTTCCAGCCGATTCAGGTCAATGAGCCGACGCTGGCGCACGCCATCGAAATCCTCAAGGGCCTGCGCGACCGTTACGAGGCACACCACCGCGTTTCGATCACCGACGGCGCATTGGCTGCTGCTGCCAACATGGCAGACCGCTACATCAACGACCGGTTCTTGCCGGACAAGGCCATCGACTTGATCGATGAGGCTGGTGCGCGCTTGCGCATCCGTCGGATGACCGCTCCGCCAGACCTGCGCGAGTTCGACGACAAGATCGCGGCCGCCAAGTTGGAGAAGGAGTCGGCCATCGACAGCCAGGACTTCGAGAAGGCAGCACGTCTGCGCGACGAGGAGCACAAGCTCACCCAGGCGCGCGCTGCTCGTGAGAAGGAATGGAAGGCCGGCGACATGGACGTCGTTGCCGAGGTCGACGAAGAGCTGATTGCTGAGGTGCTTGCTGCATCGACCGGCATCCCGGTCTTCAAGTTGACCGAGGAAGAGTCCAGCCGTCTGCTGCACATGGAAGACGAACTGCACAAGCGCATCGTTGGTATGGACGAGGCCATCAAGGCAATGTCTCAGGCCATTCGACGCACTCGTGCTGGTCTGAAGGACCCGCGTCGTCCTGGTGGCTCGTTCATCTTCGCTGGTCCGACCGGTGTTGGTAAGACCGAGTTGGCTAAGGCACTCGCCGAGTTCCTGTTCGGTGACGAGGATGCCCTCATCACCTTGGACATGTCGGAGTACTCCGAGAAGCACACGGTGTCTCGTATGTTCGGCTCGCCTCCCGGCTATGTCGGCTATGAAGAGGGTGGCCAGCTCACCGAAAAGGTGCGCCGCAAGCCGTTCTCGGTGGTGCTGTTCGATGAGGTCGAAAAGGCCCACCCGGACATCTTCAACTCGCTGCTGCAGATCTTGGAAGACGGTCGCTTGACCGATTCCCAGGGACGTGTCGTCGACTTCAAGAACACCGTCATCATCATGACGACCAACTGGGAACCCGCGACATTGCCAAGGGCGTCTCGTTGGGCTTCAGCCCCGGCGCAGACTCCAGCAGCGACTACGACCGGATGAAGAACAAGGTGACGGATGAGCTCAAGCAGCACTTCCGCCCCGAGTTCCTCAACCGTGTTGACGACACCATCGTCTTCCCGCAGCTGACTCAGGTCGAGATCGAGCAGATCGTGGACCTGATGATCGCCAAGGTCGATGTCCGTCTGAAGGACCAGGACATGGGCCTGGAGATCACGCCGGCTGCCAAGGCACTGTTGGCCAAGCGCGGGTATGACCCGGTCTTGGGTGCTCGTCCGCTGCGCCGTGCGATTCAGCGCGACATCGAAGACCAACTGTCCGAGAAGATCCTCTTCAAGGAGATCAGCGCTGGCCAGATCATCTTGGTCGACGCTGTCGGCGAGGGTAAGAAGGCTGAGTTCACGTTCAGCGGCACCGACAAGTCGGAGTTGCCAGATGTGATCGAGGTTGAGGAACTGCCCTCGGAGTAGTTCTGCACTGAATAGACATCGAAATGGCGGGCCCGGAAACGGGCTCGCCAATTCGGCGTTTTGGGCCGCGTCAAGTTATGTGCGGCCCATAGGTTGTCGCTATGGTCAAAGCGTGTCCCTCTCCTGATTGAAGCCGTCGACCGCAACGCCTACAACGCTGTTGTGGCGCAGATGCCCATCACGAGCCCGCTGCAAAGTTGGGGCTATGGCGAGGCGCGGAAGGTCATCGGCCAAGAGCCGATGAGGTTCTTCATCCGCCGAGACGGCGAGACCGTTGGCGCGATCCAGTTGATCCGCAAAACGCTGGTCCCCGGTGTGGCCACACTGTACGCCCCCGCGGCCCGGCGCTGCAGACGCTGGACGATTTGCCCGAGGTCGCCAAGGCAATCAAGAAGATTGCCCGGCGCACCGATATTCACGTCAAGATTGAGCCTTCAGTGCCGATCTTGGCTGGGACCGAAGCCACCCAAACGGACCTTGACGAAGAGCAGTCGGTGATTCCGGCCGCTCTGGGACCGTTCAAGCGTGGTGTCGCCGAGCAGCCAGAGCACACCATCTTGGCCGATCTCAGTGCTAGTGAAGACGAACTGTTTAACGGCCTGCACAAAATGGCCAGGCGCAACGTCCGTGGCTCGCAGCGCATGGGCGTTGAAGCGGGGCGCGATGACGACTTCGAGGGCTTCTGGGACATCTTCACGGCGACCAACGAGCGTGCCCAGTTGGGCTCTTTCCCGCGGGCCTACTACGAAACGCTGCTGCGTGAAGCGAATGGCGATGGCAGTGAGGCATACATCGTGCTGTCCCGACATGAGGGCCGACCGCTAGCCGGGGGCATGTTCCTCGCTATCGGTGACTCAACCTGTTACCTCTATGGCGGTTCGATCCGTGATGACCGCCCGCCGCTAGAGGGGCAGAAGCGCAAGGATACCAAGGCCCCTGACGCGTTCTACTGGGAGTCGATGCGGGATGCCAAAGCGCACGGCTACACGACGTTCGACTTCTGGGGCATCCCGCGTTTGTTGGATGAATCCAAGCACTCGTACGGCGTGTTCAAGATGAAGTTGAAGTTCAGCACCAAGCGCTACTGGTACCCGGCCTATGACTTGGCGCTCAGCCCGGTCAGCCCAGTGCTGCAAAAGGCACTGAAGGTGCGCAAGCAGTATGTGAACTATCGCTCGCGCGGCACCACTGACGACATTCTGTGACTTAACCGGGGAGCCGGTAATGCCCTGCGGGAGCTTTCTCGAGTAGTTGATCCGCAAGGAGCGATGCCACACAGCGCTCGCGCTGCTCGGCATCGGCCCAGGCTAGCGAGAGTTGCTCGGCCGGGATTGGCTGATCGCGTGATCGCAGCACCTGCAGCAGGGCACCTCTGCATTGGCGATCGGTGCCATCCCACGCTTGCCCCTTGCGCGGCGGGCCGGCATAGGGCGGATAGCCTGCAGCCCGCCATGCGCAGTGTGAGCGAATCGGGCAGACATCGCACTCGGGGAGCGAGCCTTGCAGACGAGAGCGCCCAACTCCATGACGCCAGCATTCCAAGCGGCAGCACGTTCGCGATCAGCCGGGACGTTCTCGTGGGCCAATCGCATTTCGGCGCGGTTGAGGCTCATTGCTGGCAGGGCCTCACCGCTGCGAGCCCGAGCCAACACACGGCGGACATTGGTGTCCACGACGGTGGCTGGGTCGCCAAAGCAAAGGCGCTGACCGCGGCTGCGGTGTATTCACCAATGCCGGGCAACGCGCGCAACTCGACGGGGTCGCGGGGCACACGGCCGTCGTGATCTTGGGCGATCAAGGTTGCTGCGGCGTGTAGGCGAAGGGCCCGGCGTGGATAGCCCAGTCGGCCCCAAGCGCGGACTGCTTCGCCGGAGCTTTCGGCGGCGAGATCACCGGGGTTGGCCAACGGGCCAGCCATTCGTGCCATACCGGCAAGACCCGCACCACGGGAGTTTGCTGCAGCATGATTTCGCTGACGAGAACACCCCAGGGCGAGCAGTCGGCCGCTCGCCACGGCAGGTCGCGGGCAGCTCGGGAAAACCAGTCGAGCACTTCAGATTGAAGTTGCTCCTCAACTGCGGAAGTCACACGTAGCGCTCGAGGATGCTGGTCTCGGCCAGTCTGGAAAGCCCTTCGCGGATGGTGCGGGCGCGGTGTTCGCCCACCCCATCGACCTGAGTAAGGTCGCCAACGCCAGCGGCGAGCAGCGCCTGCAACGTGCCAAAGTGGATGATCAGTCGAGTAGCTACGGCGATGGGCAAGCGGGGCACCTTGCCCAGGAGACGGTAGCCGCAGGGCGACACCGATGTGTCGAGAGCGTCGCTTTGAGCAGAGAAGCCCATACACCGAGCGACTTGGGCCAAGTCGAGCAGGTCGGGACCAGAAAGCCGACCCAGGCAGGCCAGGACCTCGCTGGGCGAGCGCTGCGCGCCACCTTGGCCGGTGTAGTCGCGGGCGACCAACTCACGGTCATTGCCAATCCCGCCGGTGAGCTCGGCCAATTGCAGGCTGATGAGGCGTCCATCGACGCCCAACTCCACGGCGTACTGCTCGATCTCACGGCTGATGCGGCTGACCATCTCGAGGCGTTGCAGCACACTGGCGACATCACGCACCGTGACCAAGTCTTCGATCTCCAGGGCTGACAAGGAGCCCGCAACCTCATCAAAGCGGGAGCGGTAACGCTCTAGGGTCTGCAGGGCTTGGTTAGAGCGCGCCAAAATCTGACCTGAGTCTTCAAGGACATAACGAACGTCGCCGACGTAGATAGCAACGATGGCCATCGACTGGCTGACTGACACCACTGGGTGACGAGTCTGTTTGGCCACTCGCTCTGCGGTGCGGTGCCGGGTGCCGCTCTCGCGCGTCTCGATCGTGGGGTCGGGCACGAGTTGGGTGGCTGCGCGGACGATTTTGCTGCCGGCACGGTCGAGCACGATCGCGCCGTCCATCTTGGCTAGCTCACGCAAGCGGGTAGCAGAAAACTCGATGTCTAACTGGAAGCCACCCGTGCTGATGGCGGTGACGGCGTCGTCGTCGCCCAAGACGATCATGGCGCCGGTGCGCCCTCGCAAGATGCGGTCCAGCCCGTCACGCAAATCGGTGCCGGGGGCAATAGCAGCAATGACCGAGCGCAGGACTTCCTGGTCTGTGGGCCCTTCGTTGCTCATCCATCCCCGCTTTGCCGTGACGCTGTGTGCGAATAATGCCGTCGAAGAGTGATCGGAGCCCACACAGTATTGCTGCAATCGTACCGGCCCGTAACTAGTGGGCCACGTGCGTAGCGGTCACGATCCGGTTAAGCCCAATTGAATCGCCTCGGGCAAGGTGCTGGCCTCAATCACTCGCATGTTTTTAGGCGCGTCGCCCTCGGACATCGAGCCAGCGGGCACGATGGCTCGGCGATAGCCAATCCGCGCTGCCTCAGCGAGTCGCCGGGGCGCTCCGGTGACTGGGCGAAGGTCGCCCGCCAGCCCCACTTCCCCGAAGGCCACGAGGCCCTGGGGGAGCGCGCGATCAAGCTTGGCGCCGGCCACCGAGAGGGCCACAGCCAAGTCCGTCGCAGGCTCGCCTAGACGAACCCCGCCGACCGTGGAGGCATAGCAGTCAGCCCCGTTGACGTCGAGGCCTGCACGGCGGGTGAGCACGGCGAGCACCATGGCCAACCTTGAGGAATCGAGCCCACTGGTGGTGCGCCGGGGCTGCCACCGGTGGAGTCGGTCACCAGAGCTTGAACCTCTGCAACCAGGGCCTGCGGCCCTCTAAAGTCACGGTCACACACGTCCCCGCCACGGGGCGATCTCGGCTGGTGAGAAAGAGTGCACTGGGGTCGGCGAGCCCAACAATGCCAGTATCGCCCATGTCGAAACAGCCGACTTCATCGGTGGGGCCGTAGCGGTTCTTAATTGCGCGCACCAAACGCAACCGCGAGTGACGCTCACCCTCAAACTGAATCACCACATCGACGAGGTGCTCTAGGGCTCGAGGCCCGGCAATTGAGCCGTCCTTGGTGACGTGGCCGATTAGCAGCGCGGAGATGTTGTTGGCCTTGGCTGCCTGAATCAAAGCGGAGGCAACCTCGCGGATCTGCCCCACGTTGCCAGCAGCGCCATCGATCTGGGAACTGGCCAAGGTCTGAACTGAGTCGACCACCAGCAGGCTTGGATTAACTTGATCCAGCAAGCCCAGAGCTGCGCCCAAATCAGTCTCTGATGCGAGAAACAAATTCGGTGCTAGCGCATCAATGCGCTGTGCTCGGAGTTTGACCTGAGCCGCGGACTCTTCGCCTGACACGTAGAGAACAGTGTGTCCGGCACGCGCAGCCCGTGCCGCCACCTCGAGGGCCAGAGTGGACTTGCCAATGCCAGGCTCCCCAGCCATGAGGAGCACTGCACCTGGCACCAGGCCGCCGCCCAATACGCGATCAAACTCGCCGACTCCTGTGCTGGTGGCCCTGGCGACGTCAGCGTCGACGTCTGCAATCGGCAGTGCCGGGCGTGAAGGGGCTGCAGCAGCCGTGCGGACAGTCATGGCGTTTGTCTCGCTGACGGTGCCCCACGCTTGGCACTCGCCACACTTGCCGACCCATTTCAGGGTGGTCCAACCGCAGTCAGTGCAACGAAAGCTAGGGCGTGCGGATGATGAACGTGAAGCCATAGTTAGAGACTAGGTTCAGCCACCGACATACCTTGCTCCGGCCCTTCGAATTTTGCTAGGCAATGAGGAGCGCCTGAATGAGGTCGCTGCAGATGCCAGGAGGCTTAAGCCTTCAGGGCTGCTTCGGTAGCGTGGTGGACAAACACGGGTAGCAAAGTGCGTCCATTGGGCGCCTTCCTGGCATGCGGCGCGGGCATTGCTTCGGCGCACAGCCTAGCCAACTCTTCATACGCGGCCAGGCCCATTAACTCTACGAGCTCGTCCCGCAATGACAGGTACACCGGATCCGCCCCGGTGTGAGCACCCGGTTGCCCCGTGCAATACCAATCAAGCTCGTGTCCCCGGGCCCCCAGCCGCGACGGTCATATTCACCAATGCTGATCTCCAGGTATGACGTGTCGTCGGGCAACTCCACGGTGCGGTAGGTCCGTCGGATCGGCAACTGCCAACAGACGTCCGGCTTCATCGTCAGTGGCGGCACATCTGCCCGCATCGCCACCTGGTGAAGAGCGCAGCCAGCGCCCTGAGCAAAGCCGGGCCGGTTGAGAAAGATGCAGGCCCCGTCAACGACTTTCGTCGAGGCGTCATCTCCATCCACATCGAGCCAGAAGCCGTCTCGGCCCGAATCGTGCAACTGCCACTCATCAGGCCCTAAGCCCTCGACAACGCTGCTGACACGATCGATGTCGTCCTGATCGGTGAAATGCGCGCCCAGGGTGCAGCAGCCATCGTCAGGGCGCTCGTCGTAGATGCCGGGACACCCTTGGCCAAAAATGCAGTTGTAGTAAGAGGTCAGCCACGTGAGGTCACATCTCAGGCGCTGGTCGGAGTCAGCGGGATCCTCAAACTCAACCCACCAGCGGGGTGCGTTGAGGTCGACTTCGGGGGCAAAGTCAGCACTGGGCATATCAACAGCCTAAGCGGCTAGCCTGGGCCACATGGCAAACCGGGATATCCCCATCCACCTGTCCACGTCCGCGGTCTATCCGAACAACGCCGCATACGGCTTCGAGTTGGCGCAACGGCTTGGCTACGACGGCGTTGAGATCATGGTGTGGACCGATCCGGTGACCCAAGAGGCCGGCGTTCTTAAGAATCTCTGTGAACTCCACGAGTTAACGATTGGTGCCATCCATGCGCCGACGTTGTTGTTGGCACAGCGACTTTGGGGCTGGGACCCGTGGGGCAAGATCGACCGTTCGATCGAGTTAGCCCACGAGGTTGGTGCCGGCTGTGTCGTCTTGCATCCGCCCTTTCGGTGGCAGCGCGGCTATGCCGAAGAGTTTGTCGCAGGAGTGGCTCAGCGTGAGGCAGCCACCGGGATGGTGTTGGCTGTGGAGAACATGTTCCCGTGGCGGGCTGCGGGTCGTGAGATGCAGGCCTACCTGCCTGACCACGACCCAACAAGCCAGGACTACGCACATATGACCCTGGATATCTCGCACGCGGCAACTGCAGGCACTGATTCCATTGACCTGTTGAACCGCATTGGCGACCGGCTATCGCACATTCACCTAGGCGATTCGTTCGGCAGTTTCAAAGACGAGCACTTGGTGCCCGGTCGCGGATCACAGCCCTGTGCCGAGGTGCTCGAGCAACTTGTTGCCAACGACTTCGGTGGCATCGTTACCCTTGAAGTCGGCACTCGAACCGTGGGGCGCAAGCAGCGAGAGATCGATTTAGCCGAGTCGCTCGCGTTCGCCCGAGCGCACCTGGGTCGGGTTGACGCGTCAGCGTAGGGGTGAAATACACCCGACGGGGGACCGGGGTGCAAACAGAGCGCTATAGGCCGTAATCTGTGCCAATGGACCTCGGTGTACTAGACCCAGCGAACTTGATGCGGCAGGGCCTTTTCGTGGCGGCCCGTAACGATCAGTTGCGGACGGTGGTTGAGCAAGCTCCCATCAGCCGCGATGTCGTCAAGCGCTTTGTGGCTGGTGAAGCTAACGAAGACGTGGTGAAGGTGACGGGCGAGTTGCTCGACTCAGGTCGCCTCGCCACTATCGACTTTTGGGCGAGGACACCCTCGACATCGAGATGGCGCGGCATACCCGAGACAGTTATCTGGAGCTGCTGTCCCAACTGTCCGCTGACGGTCAGGCGGCCAACGGTCGCGCCGAGGTGTCTCTCAAGCTCAGTGCGCTGGGGCAGGCCCTTGGTGACGATGGCTATCAAATGTCGCTGGACTTTGCTCGGGAGATTTGTGAGGCGGCGCAAGCGGCCGGCACCACCGTGACCCTCGACATGGAGGACTACACCACCACCGATGCCACCCTGTCGGCGCTGCGCGAACTGCGCGAGACCTATCCCTGGGTCGGTGCCGTCATCCAGAGTTATCTCTACCGCAGCGAAGAGGACTGCCGTGCCTTGGCATCCGAAGGTAGCCGTGTGCGTCTCTGCAAGGGTGCCTACAAGCAGCCTGAGTCGGTCGCTTACCAGGACAAGGCTGAGGTCGATAAGTCTTACGTGCGCTGCCTCAAGGTGCTGATGGAGGGCGAGGGCTATCCAATGGTGGCAACCCACGACCCCGCATGGTGGAGATCGCCGGCGTGCTGGCCGATCGCAACGGACGCGACGCCGACTCCTTCGAATACCAAATGCTGCTGGGTATCCGGCCCGATGAGCAGGTTCGATTAGCCAACACCGGCGCGAAGGTCCGGGTCTACACCCCTACGGCGAAGAGTGGTACGGCTACCTCGTCCGCCGGATGGCCGAGCGTCCAGCCAACATGGCCTTCTTCCTGCGCGCGCTCGCGACCAAGGGCTAGTTGATGCGTATTGCTGTCCTTGGCGTTGGTGTCATGGGAGCGACTCTGCTGTCCGCCTTGATCCGTGCTGGTCAAGACCCTGCCGATGTGGCGGTCAGTGACAAGATGGCGGCTCGCACCGCCGAAGTCGCGACCGAGTTTGGCGTGACTGGGACAACTCCCGACCAGGCAGTCCTAGACGCAGATATCGTCATCATCGCGGTTAAACCCCAGGATATGCCCGGCTTGCTGGCCCAATGCCACGCAAACGTGTCGAGCGATGCCCTCGTGCTCTCCATCGCAGCCGGAATCAGCACTGATTACCTCGAGGACAGGTTGCCTGCTGGCACCTCGGTGGTTCGGGTCATGCCCAACACTCCAGCACTCGTTGACCAGGCAATGTCGGCGCTGGCTTCGGGGCAACACTGCACCGAGGAGCATATGACACAGGCCGAAGATCTGCTTGCCACGGTGGGCAAGGTGGTGGTGCTGGATGAGGGCCACATGGACGCGGTGACGGCCATCAGTGGCAGCGGTCCCGCCTACATTTTTATGTGGTCGAGGCGATGATCGAAGCAGGGGTCCTGCTCGGGTTGCCTCGGGCGACGGCAACGGAGCTGTCAGTGCAGACCTTGTTTGGCGCCGCGACCATGTTGCGCGAGACCGGCCAGCACCCAACAGTGTTGCGGGAGCAAGTTTCTTCCCCGGAGGCACGAGCGTCGCGGCGCTGCGCCAACTGGAGGATCACAAGGTTCGAGCCGCTTTTATGTCGGCGATGGAGGCCGCGGCCAAACGCTCAGCGGAACTATCCTCCGGTAGTTTGTCCTAGCCAAATCACCAAAAGTTCACCCGCCAAAGGGGTAACACCAAGACAGTATGTGGGAGAGTAACCGTTATGACTGAAATCACTGTGCGCCGGTTGACCGAAGAGGACTGGGCTGAATACCGCGCCCTTCGCCTGCGATCTTTGAGTGAATCTCCGGAAGCATTCGTGGCCTCTGCCGAGGAAGAAGAGGACTACCCCGAAGAGCGTTGGCGTGGTCGGATGACCAGGTCACAGCGCCTGCTGGCATCGACTGAGTCTGAAGCGGTAGGGGTCGCATCAATCGGCACTGAGAACACTGCAGAAGACCACATCGGTGAACTCTTCGGTCTGTGGGTGAGCCCGTCTGCCCGCGGCACCGGTGTTGCCCGCCGACTCCTGGAGGCCGCGGCCAACGCAGCCCGCGAGGACAACCTGACCCACTTGGCCTACTGGGTAGGCACCGACAATGGCCGGGCAGTGGCTTTCGCTAGCAGCTTCGGTTTCCGACCCACCGATAACCGTCGCCCGATGGAAATCCGCGGCGCAGACGTCGACGACGAGGACGCCGAAGAGATGGCCATGGTCCTGCCTCTGGGCTCCTCGTCGGGCAATATCCCCACCAGCCTCTAGGGGCCAGTGGGGAGGGCTGGTCGCTTAGGGGCGGCCAGCCAACTGTTCAATGTGTTTGCTGGGGCCAGACACAATCATGATGTGGTGCTGTCCAACCTTGGTCTCGGGGACAGCGTGGGTGAAATCTTCACCGGGGGCTTTGACGCCAACAACAGTGACGCCGTACTTCTTGCGAATGTCGGTCTCGCCCAAGGTGAAGCCGATCATCTCCTGCGGCGGGCGCATTTTGACGATGGCATAACCATCCTCAAACTCGATGTAGCCCTCCATCTTGTCGTTCACCAGGTGGGCTACCCGGCCACCGGCTTCAGCTTCGGGGAAAACGACGTGGTGCACGCCGATGCGCTCCAGCAGCCGAGCGTGCTCCACACTGACGGCCTTGGCCCAGATGGCCGGCACGCCAGCGTCGACGAGGTTGCCAGCGGTCAGCAGCGAGCCCTCAATGTTGGTGCCGATCCCCACCACGGCAACTCGGAAGTCCTGTGGCTTGGCTTTGCGCAACTCTTCGGGGTCGGTGGAGTCCAAGACCTGCACCCGGACTAGCTTGCGGGAGTAGCGCTCGGCGACTTCACCGTTGCTCTCTGCCGCGTGGACTCGGTAGCCAAGACGATCCATCTCCAGGGCGGCGGCCGCGCCAATCGACCCAAGCCAATGACCAAAATGTCTTCGTCAAACAGCCTATGCCTGCTCATTGATGCCTCCTGGTAGCGCCGATGTGTCTCATGCCGATTTCTATTCGCTAGCGTAGGTGCCATGATCCACACCAAAGTCGTCTGGGACCAGGGTTTCACGGCCTACGACTTTGGCCCTGGGCACCCAATGCACCCACTTCGATTAGACCTCACTGCGGCGCTTTGCGAAGAGTTGGGACTATTTGGGGCCGAGGGGGTTTCAGTCAGCCCACCGGATCCGGTCACGGACAAACACCTCAGTTCGGTGCATACTCGAGCCTTGATCGACACCGTGCAGCGGTTTTCCGCCGACCCATATAGCGGCCGGGCGCGCAATGGCATCGGCGATGAGGAAACACCTGCTTTCGCCGGTATGCATGAAGCTAGCTCGCTGCAGGTGGGTGGCACTCTCGCAGCGGTGCGCTCAGTGTGGACCGGGGCTACCGAGCACGCCGTGAACTTCGCGGGTGGGCTGCACCACGCAATGGCCGACCGATCGGGTGGCTTCTGTGTTTACAACGACATCGCCGTCGGCATCCAGTGGCTGCTGGACCAGGGCGCAAAGCGTGTCCTCTATCTGGATCTCGATGTCCATCATGGCGATGGCGTTGAATCGATCTTTGGAACGACCCCGGGTGATGACGATTTCGTTGCACGAAACAGGGGCGGCGCTTTATCCCGGAAGCGGCTTCCCAGGGGACACAGGTGGCCGCAAGGCGCCCGATACTGCGGTCAACGTCGCCCTGCCTTCGCATACTGGCGATGCTGGCTGGTTGCGTGCCTTCCAAGCCGTGGTCCCAGCAATGGTGGCGGCCTTTGAGCCCGAGATCATCGTGAGCCAACATGGTTGCGATTCGCACTTTGCCGACCCGCTGGCCACCCTCTCGCTCTCTATTGATGGCATGAAGCAGGCCTATGAGTGGGTCGATGCGCTGGCTCATGAGCACACGGGCGGAAAGTGGGTCGCGCTTGGGGGTGGAGGCTATGAGGTCGTGCAGGTTGTGCCGCGGGCGTGGACACACGGTTGCTATCGCGGCCCATCAGCCCATTGATCTGCAAGCACCCACGCCGCCGGAATGGCAGCGGCATGTGCGCGAGACGCTTTCTGTCGAGCCGCCCGCCCTCATGGGCGACCTAGGCGGGGTCACGATTGACTTTGGTGACTGGGCCCAGGGTATAACCCCGAAGACGGCGTGGACTCCGCCGTGATGGCAACACGCAAGGCAGTCTTTCCGGGGTGGGGGCTCGACCCGTTCTTCGACTAGCCAAATGGCACTTCTGTGATTCGTCGCACATTTAGACTGCGCCTGCGTGTCGCGATGGACAACATGAAGATTGGACTTTCCCAATAGCCACGTTTGCCTCTATGGTTACGGGGCACGCAGGAATTGCTGAATTCGTGGTGCCACGACAGTGGCCCAGAACAACAAGACGGGAACCGTCCATGGCTGAGGACCGCCAAGTGGCAGAGATGAACTTCATGACAGTGGCCGAAGTGGCCGCTTTGATGCGCGTCTCCAAGATGACGGTGTACCGCTTGGTGCACAACAATGAGTTGCCCGCCGTGCGTGTGGGGCGCTCATTTCGCGTCCCCCGCCAAGCTGTTGACGACTACCTCAACGAGTCGTACCACGGCACTGCCTGAGTGAAGCCTCGCCGCCTGCGCTAACGCTGCATTTGAGGCAGCACCAGCCGGACAGGTAAGGTGAGCCGACTTATCCCGCTGGGGCACGGACATACGTGTCGTGCCTGTGCGGGTCGACCAGCACCAAGTGTCGCCGTCGCGCGATGCACCTCGAGACGAAAGCCACGGTTCACACATGGGTTCTGTGATCAAGAAGCGCCGCAAGCGGATGGCAAAGAAGAAGCACCGCAAACTGCTGCGCAAGACGCGTCACCAGCGTCGCAACAAGAAGTAACTCGGCTCTACCACTAGGGACCGATGTTTAGACACGTACGGCGCCGCCCTTCACCGGGTTCGGCGCCGTTTGTGCGTCCACATGATGCGGAAGAAGCCTTTCCGCGCAAGGATCTGATTGCCGATTCTGGCAAGCCGATCCGTGTGTCGATGCTCGGCCGGCCTGGTTGTCACTTGTGCGATCGAGTGCGCACGGGCCTGGAGCAGGTCACGGCCCAAACTGCGGAGCTCTTCATCGAAGCCAGCATCGATGACCATCCTGACCTGCTCAGCAGGTATGGGGAGTGGATTCCCGTGATTTTCCTTGACGGGCAGCAGTTCGACTACTACCAACTCGACGTCCCCAGGCTGGTTGAAGCTTTAACCAAACGGTGATTTCGACTTTGTGCTTTTCTTCACAAGGTCTACTCTGGAGGTTACGGAGTTCGCCTCAAGGTCTGCATCTGCAGGCCAGTTCGTGAAGGGATCGGTGCCGATGTTGCCTCAGTCCAACAAGCGCGTCGTGCCTGGAGCCACTGTGGGCCGACTCCCGGAATACCTTCAGGCTCTGACCGAGTTGAGCGAGGCAGGCAGCCGTCGGGTCGCCTCCGAAGAATTGGCCAGCGTGACCGGCGTCCGTTCGGCCCAACTGCGCAAAGACCTTTCCTACCTGGGCACGTATGGCGTTCGCGGGGTCGGGTATGACGTGTCTCAGTTGATTGATGAGATCACCGCCGAGTTGGGGCTGACCCAAGACTGGCCAGTCATCATCGTCGGGATGGGCAATATGGGCCGTGCGCTCGCTGCCTACGGTGGCTTTGGTCAGCGTGGCTTTCGCATCGTGGCTCTCGCCGATGACGATCCGAGCATTGTTGGGGATAGCGTTCAGGGGCTTCCGGTTTGCCGGCTCGCCGATTCGCTCGCGGCCAATGAGCGGCTAGCGATCGGTGTCATCACCACGCCAGCCGACCAGGCTCAGCAGATTGCTGATCGGCTCGTCGAGCACGGCGTGCACAGCATCCTCAATTTTGCTGCCATTGCCTTGCGAGTCCCAAGCACCGTGGACGTTCGTCGCGTTGACTTGTCGACCGAGCTGCAGATTTTGGCGTTTCACGCCCAGCGGCGCGATGTGGCCAAGGGGAGGAGGAGTCGGATGACCGTCCTGATTGTCGGAGTTTCGCATCACAGCGCCCCCATTGCGTTGCTTGAAAGCATGGCGCTAGGCCCGTTGGCGGCTGCCGACCTATCGGCTCGCCTCATGCAGAGCGGCGCCATCACCGAATCCCTCGTGGTGGCCACCTGCAACCGGGTAGAGATGGTGATGGAGGTTGAGACCTTCCACGGCGCACTGCGCGATGCTGGTGCTGCGCTGGCCGTGACGACTGGCGTTGACCTCGATGAACTAAGCAATCACCTCTACGTCCACTACGACGATCGTGCGGTCTGCCACCTTTTTCGCTAGCTTGTGGCCTTGACTCAATGGCCGTGGGGGAGAGCCAGATCCTCGGTCAGTTGCGCGAGTCGCTGGCTGCCGGGCAGCGCAATGGCCAAGTTGGCCCAGCCCTGAACCGTCTGGTCCAGCAGGCGCTTCGCGTTGGCAAGCGCGCCCACACGGAAACTGATATCGACATGGTTGCTCGCTCTCTGGTGGCGTTGGGGCTTGAGCAGGCTCAACAAGTGATGCCCGCGATGGCTGGCGCCAATGTCGTCGTGATCGGGGCCGGTGCGATGTCCGGATTGGCCGCCGCGACGGTTTCCCGGGCGCAGGCAGGGTCATTACACATCGTCAATCGCACCGCCGAGCGTGGTGAGCGGCTAGCCGCCGCCAACGGCGGCACAGCGCACCTCTGGGACGAGCTCGAGACGGTGCTGTCGGAGGCCGACCTGGTCATTACCTGCACCGGATCCCTTGGCCACGTGTTGACTGCCGAGGCGATGTTGGCGGCTCGTGGGCGACGCAGCCAAGCGACAGCGGTGCTCGATCTAGCCATGCCGCGCGACGTGGCACCCGAAGTGGCTGCGCTGCCCGGCGTTTCCGTCTGGGGGCTTGCCGACTTGCAGGTCGTCGCACAGCAGGGCGATGAGTCGGATGCCGTCGAGCAGGTCCGTGACCTGGTGACCAGCGAAGTCGCCGTGTATCTAACGCACCGCCGTGCTCGACGGGTAGGCCCAACGGTCGTTGCCCTGCGGGCTCGAGCTGAGGCCGTCGTTGCCCAAGAGTTGGGCCGGATCGAATCGCGGATGCCGCACCTCAGCGCAGACGAGTTCGACGAAGTGCGAATGGGTATGCAGCGGGTCGTCGACAAGTTGCTGCACACCCCAACCGTGCGGGTGAAAGAGCTAGAAGCGACCGACAGCGTGGGCGACTATGCCCACGCTCTGCGCGACCTCTTTGACCTCGACCCCCACGACGTGGCGGCTGTTTCTACGCCGCCGTTGATCGGACCAGGTGATGACGCATGAGCCCCAACCTTCGGCATACCCCGCCGTTCACTGCGGCGGAGCAAGAGTGCGCACCCGGGGCGGAACACCGTCAGACTCGGATCCTGCGGCTGGGCACTCGGGGCAGCACCTTGGCAACGACCAAGCGGGGCACGTTGCCGATGCGCTCAGGGCGCTGGGCCATGACGTTGAGTTGGTCGAAGTCCGCACTGAGGGCGACGTCAACAGTGCCCCACTGACCCAGATCGGTGGTTCAGGAGTCTTTGCGAGTGCGCTGCGCACAGCATTGCGCGAAGACCACATCGATATTGCGGTGCACTCTTTGAAGGACCTGCCCACTGCACCGGAAGACGGTTTGATGGTGGCAGCGGTGCCGGTCCGAGAGGATCCCCGCGACGTCGTGATTACTCGTGGAGCGCAGTTGGCGGATCTGCCGCAGGGTGCGCTGGTCGGCACCGGGTCGCCAAGGCGGGCGGCTCAATTACAGCTATTGGCGCCGCAAGTGTCTCTTGTCGACATCCGTGGCAACGTCGGGACACGAATTACTAAGGTGCTCTCTGGTGAAGTCGATGCAACCATCCTGGCCGCGGCCGGATTGAACCGACTTGGCCGGATGAGTGAAGCGACCCAGACCTTGGAGTTCACCGAGATGCTGCCAGCACCCGGGCAAGGTGCGCTGGCAGTCGAATGCCGTAGTGACGACGCCGAGGTAGTGGCCGCGTGCACACCACTTAATGACCAGGCGACCTACCAAGCGGTCACTGCCGAGCGCGCGCTCCTTGCGCGCCTAGAGGCCGGCTGCACGGCACCGATTGGTGCCTTGGCACAGCACGGCGAGCACGGTCTCCACCTGGAGGCCTTCCTGGCTCATGACGGCGTTGCCCTACGCGAGGCGATGACCGGGCTTGATCCCAGCGAGTTGGGAAAACAGCTTGCTGACTCTTTGTTGAAGCAACTTCCGACTCCGGTTGACCTAGCGGGCGATCGGACAACAGCAACGGAGCGTGACTCTTGAGCACCCAGATCACTTCCCACAACACTTCGACCCGTGTCGCCTTTGTTGGTGCCGGGCCGGGTGACCCAGGTCTGCTGACCGTGCGCGCCCGCGAATATCTGGCTGCCGCTGATGTGGTCATCCTTGACTCGTATCACCTCGCGGAGCAGATCGAGCCGTTCACCAAGGCCGAGGTCGCGTTCGTAGACGGCGCAGCAACGGGCACCGGCAAACTGATGAACGCGAACTCGCGGTCGAAGTTGCTACTCAAGACGGTCGCGAAATACCCCAACTCTTGCCTTGTTGTTCGCCTGATGGATGGGGACCCCAGCGCCTTCAGCGGTCTCTCGGCTGAGGCGCTCGCGTGCTCGCAGTCCGGTGTGCCTTTCGACATCGTTCCCGGTGTTTCTACCGCTTGGTCGGTCCCGGCGTATGCAGGTGTGCCGCTCAGCGGCAAGGGCATCGGCGAGTTGCACATGATCAATGCCTCCACCGGCAAGGTTGACTGGTCCCGATCGGTGGCTGATGAAGTCACGGTCGTTGTCTTGGGCGGTGCCACCGATCTGGGCCGCGCCGTGCAGGGCCTGTTGGCGGCCGGGCGCAGCGCGGAGACGCCGGTGTCGCTCACCGAACACGGGACGATGATCACCCAACGCACCGACGTCACCACTCTGGGCCAGGCTGCCTCGTTCTTGGAGCGGATGGACCACAACGAGGACTCTGTGCTCGTGGTTGGTGCCCAGGTTGGCCTGCGCGATGAGTTGTCCTGGTATGAGTCCAAGCCGATGTTCGGCTGGCGCGTGCTAGTGCCGCGGACCAAGGATCAGGCCGCCCCCATGGTGGACCAGATCGCCTCGCACGGAGCCACCGCTTCCGTCGTGCCCACCATCAGTGTTGAACCCCGCGCACGCCGACGCAGATGGACAAGGCCATTCGTGGTTTGGTCACGGGTCGGTATGAGTGGGTCGGCTTCACCAGCGTCAACGCCGTTCGCGCGGTGCGTGAAAAGTTTAACGAGTGGGGTTGGACGCTCGCTCGTTCTCTGGACTAAAGATCGCTGCGGTCGGCGGTGTGACCGAGAACGCCCTGAACGATTGGGGACTGAACGCCGACTTGGTGCCTGAGGCTGAGCAGTCAGCGAAGGGACTGCTCGAAGAGTGGCCCGAATACGACGAGGTGCTGGACCCGATTAACCGGGTGTTCTTGCCTCGGGCGGATATCGCCACCGAAACGCTCACGGCAGGGCTGCAAGAGTTGGGCTGGGAAGTTGACGATGTGACGGCCTACCGCACGGTGCGCGCTTCGCCGCCCCCGGCGCCGATCCGCGAGGCCATCAAGGCTGGCGACTTTGATGCGGTCTGCTTTACCTCTTCTTCCACCGTGCGCAATCTGGTGGGTATTGCTGGCAAACCGCACAACACGACGGTCGTCGCGTGCATCGGGCCGGCAACGGCCAAGACGGCAGAAGAGCACGGTCTGCGGGTCGATGTCATCGCCCCAGAGCCATCGTCTGCATCTTTGGTGAATGCTCTAGCCAACTATGGCCTGGAGTTGGCCGCCGCAGCGAGTGCAACGGGCGAGCGTCCGTTGCGCCCGAGCCAACGACGCACCACTCGTGGCCGCAAAGCAAGCCAGGAACGTGCATGAGTCTGGTCTTGCCAGGCGAGCGGCCGCGACGGCTCCGCTCGACGTCTGCGATCCGGCGCCTGGTGCGCGAAAATCGGCTGCACCCTGCTGATCTCATCTTGCCGGTCTTTGTCCGCGAGGGCATCGAAGAGGACGTCGACATCTCGTCGATGCCAGGAGTTGTGCAGCACACTCGAGCCTCGTTGCTCGAGGCTGCCCGCGAAGCGCTCGCTCTCGGCGTTGGCGGCCTGATGGTCTTTGGCGTCCCAGAGCATCGGGACGCGATTGGCTCAGGAGCCACTGACCCAAACGGCATTCTCAATCTCGCACTTGCTGATCTGCGTGCAGAGTTTGGCGAAAGTCTCGTGTTGATGGCTGACCTTTGCCTCGATGAGTTCACGGATCATGGTCACTGCGGAGTTCTCACGGCAACCGGAACGGTTGACAACGATGCGACTTTGCAACGGTATGCGCAGATGGCTGTTGCGCAGGCCGAGGCTGGAGCGCACGTCGTGGGGCCCTCGGGAATGATGGACGGCCAGGTCGCCGTGATCCGCGCGGCCCTGGACGAAGCGGGCCACACCGACGTGGTGATTTTGGCCTACACAGCCAAGTACGCCTCCGCCTACTACGGCCCCTTCCGCGAGGCCGTGGGCTCCACATTGCAAGGCAACCGTGCGACATACCAGCAAGATCCGGCCAACCGGCGCGAGTCAGCCCGAGAGCTGCGACTCGACCTAGAGCAAGGCGCCGATCTAGTGATGGTCAAGCCGGCCGGGCCCTACTTAGACGTGCTCAGCGATGTGGCTCACCACAGCGATGTACCGGTCGCGGCCTATCAAGTTTCTGGCGAGTATGCCCAAATCGAGGCCGCAGCTCAATTGGGATGGCTAGACCGCAAGCGCACTGTGCTGGAATCCTTACAGTCTATAAAGCGCGCCGGTGCCGACGTCATCCTGACGTACTACGCCGCCGACGTGGCCCGCTGGATAGAGGACAGTGAATCCCCGTGAATGATTCAACCGCGTCACACGACCTTGAGGCGATGGCTTCGGGCTCAAAATCAGAACCCCACGACCCGCAGTGGCTGAGCACCGAACAACAGGATGCTTGGCGCGCCTGGCTGCGGGGGAGTTCCCTGCTCTTTGATGCTCTGGACTGCGCCCTGGCCGAGCACGGTCACCGCATGGGCGAGTACGAAATCATGTCAATGCTCTCCGAGGCGCCCGGCACCCGGCTGCGGATGTCATCGCTCGCCGATCGGGTCGTGCAGTCTCGTAGCCGGTTGACGCATACCGCAAAGCGACTGGAGTCCGCTGGCCTGGTGACCCGCCGACGCATCCGGGAGGACGGCCGCGGGATTGAGTTGCATCTCACCCCGGCTGGGCTGAGCACGCTTGAGCGGATGGCCCCGTTGCACGTCGAGAGTGTGCGCAAGGGCTTTACCGATTTGATGACTGATGAAGAGGCGCAGGTCGTGGCCGATGTGATGCGTCGAGTCATTCTAGCCAACCGCACCTCTGACTTGCAGGGTATTGATGGCCTGGGTGAGGCCAGCCCTGACGACAACGATCCGAAAGGCACCACCAACACTGATGGTTAACGCTGATACGACCACCGCAGCCCGATCTGTTGAGTTGCTCGCCGAAGCAAAACGCGTCATCCCTGGTGGTGTGAACTCGCCGGTGCGGGCCTTTCGATCGGTGGGTGGAACCCCCGCTTCATCGCCAAGGCGTCTGGGCCATGGCTGGAGGATGTGGACGGCAATCGCTATGCCGACTTGATGTGCTCCTGGGGGCCGATGATCTTGGGTCACGCTCACCCTGCGGTCCTAGATGCGGTGACCACAGCAGCCTCTGAGGGTTTTAGCTTTGGCACGCCAACGGAGCGCGAAGTGCGGTTGGCCGAAGAAATCGTTGCCCGAGTTGAGCCGGTCGAAGCAGTTCGCCTCGTCAACTCCGGCACCGAAGCCACGATGAGCGCTGTCCGGGTCGCTCGCGGCTTCACTGGCCGCTCGGTCATCGTGAAATTTGCCGGGTGCTATCACGGCCATGTCGACGCTTTGCTGGCTGCAGCAGGCTCGGGTGTCGCAACATTTGCCCTGCCTGATTCGCCCGGTGTGCCGCCATCGAGCGCCGCCGAGACCATTGTTTTGCCCTTCAACGACCTGGCAGCAGTCGAAGAGGCTTTTGCTGCTCGCGGCGAGGAGATTGCCGCGGTGATCACCGAAGCCTCTCCAGGCAACATGGGCGTTGTGCCACCGGCCTCGGGCTTCACCGAAGGATTGCGCCGGATCACGGCTGAGCATGGCGCGCTCCTCATCTCTGATGAGGTGATGACCGGATTCCGATGCAGCGCCGCAGGTTGGTATGGGCTGGAGGGCGAGCCAGCCAGTGGCGCACCTGACCTCTTTACCTTTGGCAAAGTCATGGGCGGAGGTTTCCCCACGGCAGCGTTCGGCGGTCGTCGCGACGTGATGGACATGCTGGCGCCCGACGGCCCGGTCTATCAGGCCGGCACCTTGTCGGGTAACCCGGTGGCTTCGGCTGCCGGTCTGGCAACGCTGCAGCAATGCACGCCAGAGGTCTACGAACGCCTGCTCGCGGTCGCTGAGACCTTGCAAGCCGCGGTGACCGAGGCTTTCACCAAGCACGGCATCCCACACCGCATCCAGACTGCTGGCTCGATGTTCAGCGTCTTTTTTGCCGAGCACGAAGTGACCAACTTCGAGGAAGCAAAGCCCAGGACTCTGCCCTGTACGGTCGTTTCTTCCACGCCATGCTGCAACGGGGTGTGCACCTGCCGCCGAGTTGCTTTGAGTCGTGGTTTGTCAGTGCCTCGCACGACGACGAAGTTGTAGCCCACATCGTCGATGCCATCCATGGCGCCGCGTCAGACATCACTCAGGTTGAATTGGCAGGATCTCGCCCATGACGACCTCAGCCGAGACCGTGATCCACGTGGTTCGCCACGGCGAAGTCTTCAACCCTGACCGGGTCTTGTATGGCCGCCTGCCTGACTTCCACCTGTCCGAGTTGGGCCGCGAGATGGCCGAGTTGACCGCGGACTACTTGGCCGATCGCGATGTTGCGGCGGTCATCAGTTCGCCCTTGAGCGGGCTCAGGAGACAGCGATGCCGATCGCTGCCCGTCACGGTCTGCCGCTGCGGATCGACCGCCGCATCATCGAGTCAGAGAATCAGTTTGAGGGCGTCCGGGTCGGGGGTAAGGAAGGCGCTATTCGCTCGCCGAAGAACTGGCGCCTGCTGGTCAATCCCATGCGCCCGAGTTGGGGTGAGCCGTATTCGGAGATCGCCACGCGAATGATGGCGGCTCTGGACTCGGCGCGGCTGCTGGCCGCTGGTCACGAAGCGGTCATGGTCTCGCACCAACTGCCCGTGTGGACGTTGCGCCGACACCTTGAAGGCAAGCGACTGTGGCACGACCCGAGACAGCGCGAATGCACCCTGGCCTCTGTCACCTCGGTTCGCTACCGCGGTGACGAAATCGTCGACCTGACCTATGCCGAGCCAGCCGGAGCATTGCTGCCGATGGCCCAGCCCGGGGCAGGGGCATGAAAAGGCAGGCCCTTCGAAAAGCTGCTGGGCTAGCTACTGCAGCCCTCCTGCTGACGGCTTGCTCGGACGGCAACACCATCGCGGAACAGGCGCAGTCTGGTGACAACAAGGGCTATATCGCCGGGGACGGTGCCGTCGAGTTTGTCGCCGCCGCTGACCGCGAGACTGTCCTCGAGATCGATGGCATGACCCTTGAGGGCGAGCCGTGGAGTTCGGTGGATGCCCGTGGTGATGTTTTGGTCGTCAATGTGTGGGGTTCTTGGTGTGGCCCCTGCATTGACGAAGCCCCAGATTTGGAGCAGGTCTACACCGAGTTCACCGAAGCTGGCGAACCGGTCGACTTTATTGGGGTTAATGCCCGGGACAGCGTGCCGAGCGCCCTAGCCTTCAAGAAGCCAAGAATATTTCCTATCCCTCGCTGGAAGACGACGGCGGGGCAACCCTGCTGGACTTGGAAGGCCTTGCCAACGCTCGACCCAGCACCCTGGTCCTTGACCAAGAGGGCAGGTCGCGGCCCGCGTGCTCGGTCAGATCGATGCCGCCACGCTGCGCGGCCTCGTTGAGGACGTGCTCGCGGAATCGTGACTGATCTGGTCCTCAGCGGTTCGCTCTTGGCGGCACTGGCTATCGCTGCACTAGCGGGTCTGGTGTCGTTCGCGTCGCCGTGCGTGCTTCCCCTGGTGCCTGGCTACTTGGGCTACATCACCGGTATGTCGGTGAATGGCGACGAGAGCGCGGGCAAGGGCAGGCTCGTGGCCGGGGCGGCGCTTTTCGTCGCTGGCTTCAGCGTTGTCTTTATCCTGCTCAGCGTCGTGCTGTCGTCCTTTGGGCTGCTGTTAGCGGAAAACCAGACCTTGCTGCTACAGAGCGGGGGAGTAGCTGTCATCGCTTTTGGCGTGGTCATGCTCTTGCCCAACTTTTCGGGGTGGCAGCCGCGGTGGCGGCCTTCGGCCGGCTTGGCAGGAGCGCCGTTGCTTGGCGTCGTCTTTGGCCTTGGATTTAGCGCCTGCACCGGCCCCACGCTGGCGGCGATCCAGACCCTCGGCTCATCGCTTAACCCTGGGGACGGGGTCGTTGCGCGTGCGGTCATTTTGGCCGTTGCCTATTGCATCGGTCTTGGCTTGCCCTTCCTGCTGGTCGCTGCTGGAGCAGGGTGGGCGACCTCCGCCTCACGGTGGCTGCGCGATCGGCACCAGGGGATCCAAACGCTCTCGGGGGTTCTGCTGATTGCCCTGGGCCTCCTAATGGTCTTCGGTGTGGGGCGAGCTCACCGCATGGATCCAAACTAACTTGACCAGTTCTTTTAGCACGGTGGTGTGATGAGTAAGAAGGCTCAGGGCGACAAACAGGCAGCGCAGCCCTCGCTCGGCATTGTCGGCTGGGCCCGCTGGATCTGGCGTCAACTGACCAGTATGCGCGTCGCGCTCATGCTGCTTTTGCTGCTCGCCGTCGCTGCCATCCCTGGGTCCGTCTGGCCACAGCGCCCTGTCAGCCCAGAGCTAGTGCGCAACTACTTGCGTGAAAACCCGACCCTGGGGCCCTGGCTGGATCGCCTCGGCATCTTCGATGTGTATGCCTCGCCCTGGTTCGCGGCCATCTACCTGTTGCTGATGATCTCGCTCGTCGGTTGTCTGATCCCGCGGATCAAAGTGCACTTCGGGGCCCTGAAAGAACAACCTCCCAAAGCGCCTCAGCGGTTGGGCCGCCTAGCTGCCCATCACGAGGTGGTCGTGGCAGCGCCGCGTGAGGACGTGCTGGCCGCAGCCCGGTCGGTATTGAAGCGCCGTGGATATCGGCTGCGCGCAGAGGAGCCCGATGCAGATGGCGTCGTGCGTGATGTCGCTGCTGAGGGTGGCTTCCTGAAAGAGACTGGCAACATCGTCTTCCACTTCTCGCTGTTGGGCATCATCGTCGCCGTCGCAGTAGGCCACCTCTTTGGCTGGCGCGGCGAGGCCATCATTGTCGAGGGGCAACGATTCACCAGCAGCGTTGGCGCCTATGACACCCTCCAGCCCGGCCCGTGGGCCGACGTGGATGGTTCGGGCAACTGGACGTTGACGTTGGACGACCTCGACGTCGAGTTTGAAACCGAAGCCACCGGCGTCCAGTTTGGTGCCCCGCGCCTCTTTGACGCCCAAGTCAGCATCGCGTCGTCCCCAGATGATGAGCCGACGAAGGAGAGCCTGTCGGTCAACAACCCGGTCTCTCTGGACGGAGCTTCGGTCTACCTGTTGGGCAATGGCTACGCGCCGATCATCACGGTGCGCGATGCCGAGGGCAATGTGACCTATTCCGACGCGGTCCGTTCCTCACTCAGGACGACAACTACACCTCCACCGGGGCAGTCAAAGTCTCCGGCGCCGACCCCGAGCTTGGCCTCTACGGCGCTTTCTTGCCAACCGTGGAGATCGACCCCGAGTTTGGCCCCACGAGCACCTTCCCGGCCTGGTTGACCCCGCGCTAGCCCTTGGTGTCTATCAGGGAGAGCTGTTTCCGGCAGGCGAGCCACAGTCGGTCTACGCCCTCGACATCTCCGGAATGGACGCGGTGCAAGATGGCGACGGCAATCAAGTCCAGTTCCTGATGAGCCCCGGCGAACAGGTTGACCTGCCGGACGAGTTGGGCAGTATTGCCTTTGAAGGTGTCGCGCGTTGGGGCGGCGTCGTGGCTCGCCACGACCGGGCCGGATCTGGGTGCTGGCCTTTTCCATCACCACGATGCTGGGGCTGATCGCCATGCTGTCGATCCGGCGGCGGCGCATCTACGTCAGACTCGCCCCCGAGGACGAAACAGACCAGGCGCATACTGGAATGACTGTTGCAGGGTTGGTGAAGGGCACCGATCCGACACTGACTGAGTTCACCGAACGGATCGCCGCCGAGATTGCCGACAAGGCTGGCGCACCACTGGCACAGAAGGACAACTGATGAGAAACGAGACTTTGGCCGCTGCCTCTGACATTGGCATCTGGGCGACCATGGCCGTTCTGGCGCTTGCGATGGTGTCGTTCACCATGTACCTCGCGTTCTCGGCGTCGGCCGACAGGCCGAAGAGCCAAGAGAAGCAGGCCGTGGCTGCTGGGCGCAGCGGCACTGGCGACACCGGCAGCGTGACAACGATCGTCGCACCACCGGCCACCTCCCCAGAGAAGGGGCGGCGTTGGGGAGTGATCGGCCTGCAACTCACACTGCTGGCCACCTTCTTGCTCGTCGCATCAGTCGCGCTGCGAGGGCTCTCGGTCTCTCGGCCCCCGCTAGGCAATATGTATGAGTTTGCGCTGGCAGCCGGGACGTTCGCGTTGGTGATCTATTCGGGCTGGGCGCTTAGGCGTGATCTGCTGTGGTTAGGCCTGTTTGCGACCGCTCCGACGCTGCTGATCTTGGGCGCCGCCCGACTTGCTTGGCATGCCGAAGCGCTGCAGTTGTTGCCCTCGCTGAATAGCGTGTGGCTGATCATCCACGTGACCGTAGCGACCTTGAGCGTGGGTGTCTTCACCATCGGCTTTGCCACTGCGGCCCTCTATCTGATTAAAGAGCGCGCTGAGGACAAGTCTGGTGTCGAGGGAGTCACCGGATGGCTGTCCCGACTGCCAAAGTCGGCTGCCTTGGAGCGGTTGACCTATGGCATCCACATCGTCGGCTTCCCGCTGTGGTCGTTTACGTTGATTGCTGGTGCGATCTGGGCTGAGCAGGCCTGGGGACGCTACTGGGGCTGGGACGCCAAAGAGGTGTGGACCTTCGTGATCTGGGCTGTTTACGCGGCATACCTGCACGCACGGGCCACCGCGGGGTTACTCGCCGCAAGGCGACGTACATCGCGCTGGCTGGCTTTGCCTGCATCATCATCAACTACACCGTGGTCAACCTGGTCTTTGTTGGTCTGCACTCGTACTCGGGGGTCTGATATGTCGATGATCGTTCGCTACAGCGCGATGCGGTTGCTGATCTTTGCGGTCTCGTTTTTGCTTTTCATCTGGATCCTGGGCCCCACGATTTGGGCGCTGGTGTGGGGTGCTTGGTCTCGATGGTGCTGTCTTTCTTTTGCTACAGCACCAGCGCAACGCAGTGGCCGAACAGGTCGACACTGCCGTGCAATCGCGGATGGAGCGTCGCCGCGCGCAGGCCGCCGAGCAGCGCACCGATGAGGATGACGAAGACGACGAGAGCGGCTACGTCTAAAGACGCAGCCGCTCATCTGAGGTGAAGAGCGCTTGGCTTAAGAGACGGCCAAGCCGACCGCGAAGAGGACGGCAAAGGCCAACTGCGCAATGCCAGTCCACGCGAGCGCGGGGATGAGCGCAGCGCCGGTGGCACTCGACATCACCAGACGTAGCGGCACGGCAGCAACGGGTGCGGCCACCAAAGTGATGAGCACCCACGGTGAGCCAATTGAGGCCAGCGGGACCATGAAGTATGCGACACCGATCAGGCCCGCATAGAACGTCCGAGTGGCTACCGGGCCGAGCCGAACGGCCAACGTGCGCTTGCCAACTGGCGGTCTCCCGGAATGTCGCGCAGGTTGTTAACAACCAAGAGAGCGCAGGCAAAGCAGCCGATGGCAATCGCACCGGCGAGGCCCTGCAGGCTCAACGCGTGCGACTGGGTCCACTGGGTGCCCAGCACTGCGACCAAGCCAAAGAAGACGAAAACGGCGACTTCGCCCAGTCCGCGATAGCCGTATGGCTTGTCGCCCCCGGTGTAACGCCAAGCCGCCACGATGGCGGCCGCGCCCATAAAAGCAACAGCCACGCGCCAGAGACAGCCACCAGCGCCATGCCAGCCAGTGCGGCAAAGCCAAAGGAGGCATACGCGGCAGTTTTGACAGCTAGCGGGTCAGCTAACTTTGCCCCACCAAGCGCACTGGCCCAACGCGGCTGTTGTCGGTGCCGCGGATGCCATCGGAGTAGTCGTTGGCATAGTTCACGCCAACTGGAGAGACACGGCAACCAGCAGGGCGAGGATGGCCCAGCCGAGCTCTGCTTCTCCCTGGGCTGCGGCCGCTCCGGTGCCGACTGCCACGGGCGCAAAGGCCGCGGGAAGGGTGCGGGGACGTGCCCCAGCAACCCACTGTTGAATTGTTGCCATGCTGCTAAATCCCCCGTAGGAAGTCTGGATCGTCATCCGGCCCCAATGGCCCCCGGCGTCCGCCCTTGCCGCCCTCGGGGCGGGGTCGTCCCAACAACAGCCAGGCAATGCCACCGAGGGAGTCGTGATGATCGTCAGGGTGACCCACAGCCATTTGGGCAGTCGGCGGACCTCGTCTTTGTCGGATTTCACCGCGTCGACGACGCAATAAACCGTGAAAGCGAAGAACGCCACGGCGAGGACAACACGAAGCATGAGTGACCTAGCTAAGAGGGGAGCGGAACTACCTCATATTGTGCCACCTGAGTCAGTGAGCAACCTGCGAAGGGTGGCTTTGTCGACCTTGCCGCTTGGTAAGAGCGGCAACTGGTCCAGCACCATGATGTCCCGGGGGATCTCGTGAGCATCTAGGGAGTCGCGCAAGGCGCCTCGTAGCCAGGCGGTGGCATTCGCAGGCGCGGCGGCGGGGTCATCCAGCACCACGGCCGCCACCAGTCGTTGGCCCCATTCGGGGTCAGCGATTCCCAACACACAGGCTTGCTCAATGTGCGAGACCTCCTGCAGGGATGCCTCAACCCGAGCGGGCAGCACCTTCTTGGCGCCCGTGTTGATGACGTCATCGGCGCGGCCCAGCACCTGCCAGACTCCATCTCGCTGTTCGCCTAGATCTCCGGTGGTAAACCAGCGGCGTCCTTGGTCGTGACGAAAGGAAGCCGTGGTGAGTTCGTCATCGCCGAGGTAGCCACGGGCCAGGCTGGGCCCACTCAACTGCAGTCGTCCATCGTCTGTGGTGCGCACCGCATACCCCGGCAGTGGGGTGCCGTTGTAGAGGCAGCCGCCGCCGGTTTCGGTCATGCCGTAGGTGGTGATGGTGGAAATGTCGTGCGCGTCGAGTTGGGCTTTCATCGCAGGAGGTAGCGCCGCGCCGCCGACCAGGACGGTGTGGAAGGACTGGAGTGCAGCTATCCCGACTGGGTCGGACAGCAGGCGGTGGACCTGTGTGGGGACAAGGGCGGTGTAGCGCCGCTGAGCCAGGTTCATCCGGGCGCTTGCTTCGGCAAAGGCAGCGATCGAGAAGTGACCGCCTCCAGTGGGCAGCAGCACAGGAGGAATGCCAGCGAGAACGGACCTGGTCCACACTTGCCAGCCGGCGATGTGGCCCAGCCGCAACGGCTGCAACCACTGGCCGGGGCCGCCGAGGTGCTCCAACGTGGCCTCTGCGGAGGCTCGGAGCGCGTCCCCGTCCAGCACCACCCATTTCGGCAGGCCCGTCGAGCCGCTGGTAGCCATCGCGATCGCAGCGCCGTTGAGGAGCCCAGCATCGCTGCTGGAGGAATCTGGTGCAGAAACACTACTCCCCCGGGGGCTATTAAGACGGGATCGGCTCCGCTTAACGCGGCTGCGACCACATTCCACGCCTGCTCCGGGGGAGGGTGTCAAGGACTAACTCCACGTGGTGTTCATACCCTGTGAGGTAGACCAATCACAATGAGGTTGCTCAGCTGCCGCTGAAGCTCTCGTCAAGGCTGACGAACCAGTCGCCGTCGTGCTTGTACAAGACGATGGAGTCTTCGCCGAAGCCCTCAGCAAACAGTTCGTTCATGTTGTCGCCGGTGACGGTGGCCTTGTCGCCATCAATCTGAGCACCGTCGATCTCGATCAAGTCAATGATCGCGATCTCTTCTTCGGTCATCAAGCCTTCGAGGGTGGGGACCACGAGGGATTCGCACAATTCAACTTCGTCCGGGCTGTCGGTCATGGGGCCGTCGTTGTTGAAGTTGAGAATCAACTGGCACAACTCGGGGTCGGCCGTCGACAACGCGGTCATGAAGTCTTCGGTCACCGTCGCTGCGGCTTCGCCATCAGCCCCGCCGTTGCCACCAGCGGCACCAGTCTCTTCCTCGGTGGTCGCCTCCTCCGTGGTGGGCTCCTCCGTGGTGGGCTCCTCAGAGGTCTCTTCCTCGATGGTCGCCTCCTCCGTGGTGGGCTCCTCGGTCGTCGGCTCCTCGGTCACCGAGGCAGCCTCAGGAGTGGTCGCTTCGGCGACGGATGGGCCGTCGTCGCTGCCGCCACATGCCGCGAGCAGAATCAGAGGGGCAGCGAATGCGCTAGCCAGGGTGCGTCGCATCTTTCGATCCGTTCGTGTGTCAAAGCAAGGGAGATAAACATGATGTTGGGTGAGTATTCCACGATTGGCACCCGAAGTGGCTGGACTGTGGTGAAACCGTAATGGAACGGGTTCCCTAGAAGTACCAGGGGTAGGCAGACCAGTCCGGGGCTCGCTTCTGCAGGAAGGCGTCTCGACCCTCCACGGCCTCGTCGTTCATGTAGGCCAATCGAGTCGCTTCACCAGCGAAAACTTGCTGCCCATTGAGACCATCATCGACGGCGTTGAAGGCAAACTTGAGCATCCGCTGAGCAGTCGGGGACTTGCCCATAATCTCGGTGGCTGCCTTAAGCGACTCAACTTCCAGCTCGGCATGATCAGCGACGATGTTGACCGCGCCCATCCGCTGCATGTCTTCGGCTGAATAGGTTCGACCCAAGAAAAAGATCTCGCGGGCGTTCTTTTGGCCAACCATCTTGGCCAGGTAGGCCGACCCGTAGCCTGCATCGAAGGATCCGACATCGGCATCGGTTTGCTTGAACTTGGCGTGCTCACGAGAAGCGATTGTCAGGTCACAAACAACGTGCAGTGAGTGCCCACCGCCAGCGGCCCAACCGTTGACCACCGCGATCACTACCTTGGGCATCGTGCGGATCAGGCGCTGCACCTCCAAGATGTGCAGTCGTCCGCCCGCAGCCTTAACCCGCGCTTCATCAACGGTGTCTGCCGTCTCACCTTCGGCGTACTGATAGCCAGAGCGGCCGCGGATGCGCTGATCGCCGCCGGAGCAAAGGCCCACCCGCCGTCCTTGGCGCTGGGGCCATTTCCGGTGAGCAAGATGACGCCGACGTCGGGAGTCATCCGGGCGTGATCCAGCGCGCGATACAACTCATCCACAGTGTGCGGGCGAAAAGCGTTGCGCACCTCCGGCCGATCAAAGGCGATCCGGACACAACCCGTCGAGCGCGCACGGTGATAGGTGATGTCGGTGAAATCGAACCCAGGCACCACCTCCCACTCATCGGCATCGAAGATCGGCGAAATGGGGGCATCGTTGTTTGCTGCAGTCACGGATACGACAATAGGGCGATGAGCCAATCACTGCGCACCCGGTCGCTGGCCGAGTTGGGCATTGCCCCAGCCGACGTCATTGACTCAGCAGTGGTGGTGCAGATCCCGATGCGGGTCCGATTTCGAGGCTTAACCCACCGTGAGGCCACCTTGATCCGGGGGCCACAGGGGTGGGCTGAGTTTTCTCCTTCCCGGAGTATGCGGACGTCGAGTCTTCGCGTTGGCTGCGCTCCGCGGTGGAGTCAGCTTGGGGCGGATGGCCACCTGCAGTGCGAGACGTCGTCCCGGTCAACGCCACGTTGCCAGCCGTCAGCGTCGACCAGGTGCCGGGCATCTTGGACCGCTTCCTGGCTGTCGCACCGTCAAGATCAAGGTGGCTGAGCCGGGCCAATCGCTGCGCGATGACATCGAAAGGGTGGCTGCTGCCCGCGACTACCTGGGGTCCGCAGGCAAGATCCGGGTGGATGCCAACGGAGGTTGGGACGTTGGCGCCGCGCTGGTGGCCATCGCGAAACTGCACCAGTGGGACTTGGGTATGCCGAGCAGCCAGTGCCGGAAGTCGCCAACCTTGCGCAGTTGCGGGTCTTGCTGGCTCACCGGGGATCAGCGTGCCGATTGCTGCCGATGAGTCGATTCGCAAGGCCGAAGACCCGTTCCTGGTGGCCAAGTTGGAAGCTGCGGACCTGATGGTCGTCAAAGTGGCTCCGCTGGGTGGGGTGCGTTCGGCGCTCGACATCGTGGCTCAGGTTGGCTTGCCGGCCGTTGTCTCCAGCGCGATCGACACCTCAGTTGGCTTAGCCGCCGGTGTGGCGCTCGCGGCTGCATTGCCCGATTTGCCCTACGCGTGCGGGCTCGGCACAGCCGCGCTGCTGGATGGTGACGTGGTGGCCAACTCGCTGTTGCCGACAGAGGGGAGCCTGACCCTCGAGCGCGCGACCCACGCCATACACAATGTGTCGCAGGGTGACGTGGAGCAATGGCGGGCCGAGCCGGCTCGTGAGGACTGGTGGAAGTCGCGGCTGGAACGTTGTGTGGCGCTGATCACATAGGGATTGGCTCAGCACGCAATTTACGTCGGGGAAACATTAGGAGCACGCCTGTTACAAGACTGCGCCGCTTTTCTTAACAACAGCGGCGCATATTTCTCTCCAGAGGCGCCGCAACCCTGGCGGTGCCCCCTGAAACCACTCTGGAGAACCTCATGGAGCTAACTGCAGGCGACGTTTGGGTGATGATGTCGGCCGCCTTAGTGCTGCTGATGACGCCGGGACTCGCATTCTTCTACGGCGGGCTGACCCGCACCAAGGCCGCACTCAACATGATGATGATGAGCTTTGTCTCCATCGGCATGGTGGGCGTTATCTGGGTCCTTTGGGGCTACTCGATGAGTGGCGGCGAGTCGGAGGTGTTCGGTCTGTTTGGCAGCCCGTTCACCAACTTCGGCCTGTCCAACCTTGTCGGAACCACTGACCTCATCGGCGCAGCCTTCGGGGCCACGTTTGCCATCATCACCGTCGCCCTGATTAGCGGCGCCGTGGCAGACCGCACCAAGTTCGGTGCCTGGACCGTCTTCACGGCCGTATGGGTCACCTTGGTCTACTGCCCGCTGGCCTTCATGGTCTGGGGTGGTGGCTTGCTAAGCGCAGATGGCTACATCGGCGAGGCCTTCGGTGAGGCCATCGACTACGCCGGTGGCACCGTCGTGCACATCAACGCAGGTGTAGCAGCGCTCATCCTGGTTTACATCATTGGTCAGCGCTCTGACTTCGGCAAGATCGGCTTCCACAAGCCGCACAACATCCCACTGGTGATGATCGGCGCAGCCCTGCTGTGGTTTGGCTGGTTCGGCTTCAACGCTGGCGCGGCAACCACGGCTGAAGAGGGTGGCCTGATCATGGTCAACACCATGGTTGCTCCGGCCGCAGCGATGCTCGGCTGGTTGGCGGTGGAGCGCATCCGCGATAAGCGCTACACCTCGGTGGGTGCAGCCTCGGGTGTTGTTGCAGGCCTGGTCGCCATCACCCCGGCGTGTGCAAATCTCAGCCCCGTAGGTTCCATCGCCCTGGGCCTGATCGCTGGCGCAGCGTCGGCCTACGCCATTGGCCTGAAGTACAAATTCGGTTATGACGACGCCCTCGACGTTGTCGGCGTGCACCTGGTCGCTGGACTGATCGGCACCGTCGGTATCGGTTTCCTGATGATCCCAGTGGATGGCGTTGGTGGCGGCTTGTTCTACGGCGGCGGCGTCGACCAGCTGGTCGCCCAACTTGTCGCGGCAGTCTTCACGATCGCCTTCACCGGTGTCTTGACCTTCGCTATCGGAATGGCGATTGCCAAGACCATTGGCTTCCGAGTGGCAGCCGATGTCGAAGAAGAGGGCGTCGACAAGCGCTCGCACGGCGAAAGCGCCTACGAGTTCGGCGGTTTGTTCGCCGGAGTTGAGGACAGCGAAGAGAAGGTCGACGCCTAAGTCCCCTGCTCGATAGCGTCAAGAAGCAGTCTCGGCCGCAGGGCCGGGGCTGCTTTTGGGTTAAGGGGATAGCCTAGGAAAACAACGCAGACTGGCTGCGCATTTTCGCGTGCGCCAAATCTGCCCAACTAACGCAACGATGAGGTGTTCACGTGCCTACGGGCAAGGTCAGGTTCTACAACGAGGACAAGGGCTTCGGCTTCGTTTCAAGTGACGAAGGCGCCGATGTTTATGTCCACTCCAGCGCGCTGCCCTCGGGTGCCACCGCGTTGGCCGCGGTGCCCGAGTCGAATTCGACGTGGCTCAAGGTCGCCGTGGCGATCAGGCCCTGCACGTCCGCCTGCTCGACGAAGCCCCTTCGGTTGCCAGGTCAAAGGCGCTGCGTCAGCGCAAGCCGGCCGATGAGCTAGTCCCCGTGGTTGAAGACCTGATCACGCTGTTGGACTCATCGTCGGACTCGCTGCGCAAGGGCGCTACCCCGACAAGAACGTGTCATTGGCACTGGCTAAGGCGCTGCGCGGGGTCGCAGACCAGTTTGAGGCTGGAGCCTGAGCATGGCCGCCCGCAAGGTCGACACGATGTTGAGCGGAGCCGTCGAGGTTGCTCGACTGGCTGCGCTCGACGTCGCTGAGCCTGGCACGGTCGGTGAGCATCTCGGCGTCCTAGGTGAAGCGGAGCGTCTTGTGACGCACTACTTCGCCTGCACTTCCCGGGCGTACCGGGGTGGCGCTGGGCCATCACGCTTTCCCGTGTGCCGCGCGGCCGCAAGGCCACGGTCAGTGAGACGCACCTGGTGCCGGGCGACGAAGCATTGTTGCCGCCGGATTGGTTGCCCTACGTGGAGCGCCTGCAGCCTGGTGACATCGGTGCTGGTGACAGCACGCCATACGTCGAAGATGACGCGTCTCTGGAAGGCGGCTTTGAAGCCACCGGAGACGAGGACGTCGACCAGGTGGGTTTCTTTGAGCTCGGTCTAGGTCGCAAGCGGGTCTTGTCCGCTCAAGGTCGGGACCGAGCGGCCCAGCGTTGGTATGACGGGTCGCACGGGCCAAGCGCCGAAGTGGCTCGCAAGGCCTCGGCAAACTGCACCAGTTGTGGCTTTTTTGTCCCGATGGCCGGAGCGCTCCGATCCGTTTTGGGGTATGCGCCAACGAGTGGTCGCCCAGCGATGGCACGGTCGTCAGCCTGGATCACGGCTGCGGCGCGCACAGCGAAGTTGATGTCGAGCAACGCAAGCCGGATCACGTGGGCCCCTCGTGCTGGACGACTCTTCCGTTGAAGTGACGCAAGGCACCGAATAACTGCAGTTCTCGGGCATCAGCCAGGGGTGAAGTTCGGCTAGCATGGCGAGCGTTCTTGGCGCATCGGTGCGTCTTACCAACCTCACCTTCACGTTCTCCGAGGTACCTCTGCATGTCCACTGTGACCACGGACTCTCAGGCCAAGGGCCTAGACCGCTACTTCCAGATCTCTCAGCGCGGATCGACGCTCAGTCGCGAGGTCCGAGGTGGCATCGCCACCTTCTTCACGATGGCCTATATCGTGGTGCTGAACCCGCTCATCATCGGCACCGTCCCCGATGGCACCGGCGAGTTTTGGCCGATGGCGATCTCAGCAAGATCGCGGCAGCCACTGCGCTGGTCGCGGGCATCATGACGATCGTGATGGGTGTCGTCGCTAACTATCCCTTGGCTCTGGCCACCGGATTGGGCCTCAACGCCTTCGTTGCGTACGGCATCGCCAACCTTGATGGCGTCACCTGGGCTGACGCGATGGGACTCGTTGTCCTTGAAGGCCTAATCATCTTGATCTTGGTGCTGACCGGCTTCCGCGAGGCTGTTTTCCGCGCGATCCCCAGCCAACTCAAGACAGCGATCAGCGTTGGTATTGGCCTCTTCATCACCATTATCGGCTTGGTTGACGCAGGCATTATTCGCAAGCCTGCGGGCCCGGTGCCGCTGGAATTGGGCGTCGGTGGCTTCCTCGCTGGGTGGCCTACTTTGGTCTTCGTGATCGGCCTGCTGACCATCATTTCGTTGATGGCGCTGCGGGTCCAAGGCGCGATCCTTTACGGAATTGTCGGCTCGACCGTGCTGGCCATCGTGCTCGAAGCCTGGCTCAACATCGGCACCCAGACCGATGCCACCGGTGAAGTCGTGAACCCAACCGGGTGGGCCTGACCTCACCAACCTTGCCGGAAAGCATCGTGCAGACCCCCGACTTTGGCCTGCTTGGCCAGTTCAACCTGCTGGGGTCGTTCTCCGCCCTCGGCGGCGTTTCGGTCTTTTTGTTGGTCTTCACCCTGATGCTGGCTGACTTCTTCGACACGATGGGCACCATGGTTGCCGTCGGCTCCGAGGCTGGCCTGCTCGACGAAGAGGGCAACCCGCCCAACACCCGTCGGATCCTGGTCGTCGACTCGCTCGCCGCCGTCGCCGGTGGTGCTGGCAGCGTGAGCAGCAACACCGCATACATCGAGTCCGCCTCTGGTGTGGGCGAAGGTGCGCGCACCGGTTTTTCTTCGGTCGTCGTCGGCATCATGTTCTTGCTGGCCACTTTCCTGTCGCCGCTGGTCGCCATCGTGCCGTACGAGGCCGCCACGCCGGCGCTGGTCGTCGTCGGCTTCTTGATGATGCAGCAGGTCAAGGGGATTGACTGGGATGACATCGAGATCGCTTTCCCGGCCTTCCTGACCATCGTGTTCATGCCCTTCACCTACTCGATCACCGCAGGTATTGGTGCTGGCTTCGTGGCATACGTGTTGCTGAAGGTGGTGCGCGGTAAGGTTCGGGCAATTCACCCACTGATGTGGCTGGTTGCTGGACTCTTCGTCATCTACTTCGCCATTGACCCGATCCGTGGGTGGCTTGGGGCCTGATACGACGCACGATGAGCTGCGCGCACTCGCTCAAGGAGTCCGCACGGCTGACGTGGTTGACGCGCTGAGGCGGATGTATTCACACCGCACCCACATGCTTGATTTCGTTAGCCCCAATCGAGATGGCCGGACCCTCTTTGGGCCTGCTGTCACCATCAGCTATATGCCGGCTCAGCCGGAGCGGATGCCGTCCAAAAATACAACTTCGCGAACCTGTTTTATGAGGCCATCGGAGATGACGGCGACGGCAAGGTGTTGGTGCTAGCTGGCAACGGGCATCCGGACGCTTCGCCGGGCGGTGGCACCAAGATGCTGCGCGTAGGCGTGCAGGGGCTTGCCGGGCTGTTGGCTGATGGCCGGTTGCGGGATTTCACTGAGTTGAAAGACCACGACTTCACGACTTTCTGCCGAGGTGAAACGACGGCGGCCGGGGGTGGCCTGATTGGCCCCCTATGAGGCCAACCGGCCCGTCGTTGTTGCCGGGGTGACGGTTTTCCTGGGGACTATGTCTTTGGCGATGACTTTGGCGTCTGCATCATCCCCGCCGATGCGGTGCGCGAGGTCCTCGAAGCAGCCAAGGGCATAGTGCAAGAGGATGTCGATTTTGCGGTGGCGATCCGCGCGGAGACGCCGCAAAGCCACCTGGGTGCCGCTGAACAGTAGTGGCGAGGCTTTGGGCTCCTCGGCATTTAGCCGCAGGGAATAGTTAGCAAGGCTAACTAGTTGTCGTGACTAATGAGTCACGAATCTGCCACCGCTCCCAATCGCAATCCCAGTCCCAGCTCGAGCCAGCGTCCCGAGGCCAGCGATCCTGCAGCCTTGGCACACGACATACGAATGGCGTGTATGCGGGTAGCCCGCCAGGTGCGGCTGGATGGTGCCGGTGACTTGCCAGCCCACCACTGGTGCGCTGGCGCGGCTGACAGAGGCGCCGGGGGCAGCGGGAGATTTGGCCGAACGCGAGCGGGTCAGCGCGCCAAGCATGACTCGAACGATCGCCGCTCTCGTCGAGCAAGGCCTCGTCGTGCGGCAGCCAGACGCCAGCGATGGCCGCGTGACGCTGTTGGCACCGACGCAGCAGGGGCGTGACTTTGTCGTGAAGGAGAAGGCGCGCCGCGACGGGTGGATGGCTGCCCGTCTTGAGGGTATGTCGGAGCACGAGCGAGACGTGTTGGCGCAAGCCGCCGTTTTGTTGGGGCAGGTGGCCACCAAGTGAGCACGATGTTCGCGGCCCTGAAGGTCCGCAACTACCGGGTGTATGCCGCTGGTGGCATTGTCTCCAACACCGGGACCTGGATGGGGCGAGTGGCCCAAGACTGGGTTGTCCTCACTGAGTTGACTAACAACTCAGCCCAGGCCTTGGGCATCGTGACCGGCCTGCAGTTCCTGCCGATGCTGCTGCTTGCGCCCATCGGTGGAGCGATCGGTGACCGCTTCCGCAAGCGGGACGTCATGTTGGTCACCCAGTCGGTGATGGCGCTGACAGCCGTCCTGATGGGTGTCATGGTCATCGGCGGCCACATGGAGTTGTGGCACATGTATGTGCTCGCCTTCTTGCAGGGTTGTGCTGCCGCAATCGATGCGCCAGCACGCCAAGCCTTCGTCTCTGAGATGGTCCCGCCCAAGCTGTTGACCAACGCCGTCGGCCTGAACAGCGCGTCCTTCCACAGCGGCCGGTTGGTTGGCCCAGCCGTCGCTGGTCTGCTCATCGCCGCCATCGGCACCGGTCCAACTCTGCTGATAAACGCGGCAACCTTCGTCGCCGTGCTGCTGGCGCTGCTTTCGTTGCGGGTCGATGACCTAGATCTGGCACCCCAAAGCAAGGGGCGTGGTCGGATCGCCGAAGGCTTGCGCTATGTGCGGCACCGTCCCGACATCATGCTCATCATGGCCCTGGCTTTTGTGCATGGCACGTTTGGGATGAACTTCCAGATCACTAACGCGTTGATGGCCACCTCGGTCTTTGACCGTGGCGTCGAAGACTATGGACTGGTCGGCTCGGTAATGGCCATTGGCTCGCTAGCCGGTGCGTTGCTCGCAGCCCGACAGAGTCGACCGCGCTGGCGCCGATTGCTCGGGGCGATGTTTGGATTCACGGCAGCAACTCTGGCAGTCGGCTTGGCCCCGACCTGGCCGATCTTCGTCGTGTTGTTGATCCCGACCGGCTTCTTTGCCCTCACCGTCATGGTGACAGCCAACTCGATGGTGCAACTGTCCGTCGACTCAGCGGTGCGCAGCCGAGTGATGTCGCTCTACATGGCCGTGTTTTTGGTGGGACACCGCTCGGTGCGCCACTGGTTGGCTGGATCGGTGACGCCTATGGCGCTCGCTGGACCATCCTGATTGCCACCGTCATGACCGGTTTAGCAGCAACGGCTGCGACGATATATCTCATGCGCGCTGACCATCTTTCGATTCGTCGAGGCAATCGACTTCGACACCCGATCCAACTTGTCCGTGGACCGGTCGAGACTATGCCCGAGCAGGCCCGCTGATGGATGCGCGCACTCGACGTTTCCTGGTGCTGGCTGCCCTCGCGTTAATGCTGGCGGCAGCGGCAGTGGCCAGCGCCCTGAATTAGCTCTCTGCAGGTCGCTTGATAAAGAAGGTCAGCGTCACGCCGAGGGTGGAAATGACGGCCCCGGTCAAGAAGGCGGCGCTGATGCCGGCTGACAGTGACTCGATCTCGCCGAGATCGCTCTGACCGATCTGAACGGCGCTCATGATGGTGACAAAAGCGCTGTCCCGGCTGCGCCCGCGACCTGCTGCACCGTGCCGACAATCGCGCTGCCATGTGGATACAGGTGCGGTTGCACCGAGCCGAGAGCCGTGGTGAAGAGCGGGGTGAAGAGCATCCCGAGGCCAATGCTGAGCACGACGTGGCCGGCCAAGATGGCCCACGGTGGGGTGCCACTGCCGGTCAGGGTCAGCAGCCAGAGAACTGAGCTCACGATCACGGTGCCGGGGATCAGCAATGGGCGAGGGCCAACCCGGTCAAGGCGCGACCGATGGGTGGCCCCATCAAACCCATCATCAGACCGCCGGGGAGCAACAACAGTCCGACCGCCAACGGTTCCAGCCCCAGCACGCCCTGCAGATAGAACGGCAGCAAAACGATGGTGCCAAAGAGGGCCATCATGCTGGTCATCATCAACAAGATCGAAAGCGAGAAGTTCAGGCTGGCGAAGGTCGACAAGTTGAGCAGTGCGTCATCGCCGAGGCGAATTTGGCGCCAAACGAAGAGGGCCAGGGACACCAGGCCGATGCCTAGCGGGATCAACAGGCCCGCGATGTCGCCGCCAACGCTCTCACCGATCTGAGTCAACGCATACACCAAGCCACCGAAGCCAAAGCCGCTCAGCACCACCGAGAGTAGGTCAACGGAGAGCGCCCGAGGCTCGCTGATGTTGGAGATGTACCGCATGCCAATCAGCAGCATCACGAGGGCAATCGGCAACATCATCAAGAACAGCGAACGCCAGCCCAAGGTGTTGAGCAGGACGCCCGAGATCGTTGGTCCCATGGCCGGGGCAACCGAGATCACGATGGAAACGCGGCCCATGATCCGCCCACGATCCTTTGGCGGGACGAGCGTCATGACTGTTGTCATCAGCAGCGGCATCATGACGGCGGTGCCGGTCGCTTGCACGATGCGACCCACCAACAGGAACTCAAAGCCAGGTGCGGTTGCCGCAACCAGCGTGCCGGTGCTAAAGAGCCCGAGGGCCGTCGCAAACAGGGTGCGAGTGCTCAGGCGCTGGATCAGGAACCCAGTGATTGGGATGACGACGGCCATGGTGAGCATGAAGCCGCTGGTCAGCCACTGGATAGCGGACTCGCTGACACCCAGCTCCACCTGCAAGACAGGGAGCGCGACAGCGAGCAGCGTCTCATTCAGGATGACGACGAACGCGGCCGCCAGCAGCAGCCAAATGACACCCATCTCTCGGGTGGTCAACTCACGCGGAGCCTTGGGGGTCGGCGCTTCGTCAACAGGGCCCGCAGGGGCAAGGCGTTCAGTCACAGATCGGTCTTTCTAGGGAGCCGGATCGAGATTCCTCACGCCGGGGATGTTCAATGGGATCGCAACGGAAAATTGGCAGCCAATATTCCGCGACGATGGCGTCCACCCGAGGAGCATTGTGACCTTCACGACCCGCCCCACCCTGACCGGCACGTTTGGCATGGTTTCCAGCACGCATTGGCTGGCGTCATCCTCGGCGATGCGGATACTGGAGTTGGGGGGCAACGCCTACGACGCCGGGGTGGCCGCAGGGTTTGTCTTGCAGGTCGTCGAGCCGCATCTGAATGGCCCCGGCGGTGACCTGCCAGCCATCATCGCCGGACCCGGGCGCTCGCCATTGGTGCTTTGCGGTCAAGGCCCAGCCCCGGCCAACGCAACACCCGAACACTTCGCAGACCTGGGTATGTCCATGGTCCCCGGCTCCGGCCCGCTCGCTGCGGCTGTGCCCGGTGCGGTAGAGGCATGGATGCTGCTCTTGAGGGACTACGGCACGATGACGCCGCGACAGGTTTTGGAACCTGCTCTTGGGTATGCGCGGGACGGGCATCCGCTGCTGGGTGCGGTCGCGGTCACCGTGGAGCGAGTCAGCGACCTGTTTGCCACGCACTGGCCGACCTCAGCCCAAGCGTGGCTAGCCGATGGGCAAGGGCCGGTCGCCGGGCAGCTGTGGCGCAATGAAGCGTGGGCGGCCACGTTGGAACGGCTAATCGTGGCCTCGGAAGCTGTCGAAGGCGGCCGCGAGGAGCAGATTGATGGCTTCCGAGCTGAATGGTCGAGCGGGTTTGTGGCTCAGGCGATAGCGGACTTTGCCACGCGTCCCTTTCGGCATAACGGGGGCGAAGTGGCCCCCGGCGTAATCACCGCCGATGATCTCGCTTCCTATGAAGCGACCTGGGAGGAGCCAGCAACGCTGGAGTTTGCGAGGCACACCATCGCCAAAACTGGCGGTTGGGGTCAGGCCCAGCGCTGCTGCAGGTGCTTGGCATGCTCGATTCGCTGAGCGATCAGGACCCGGCGGTGCTCGACCCGGACTCGGCTGTTGGGCTGCATGCCACTAACGAGGCATGGAAACTGGCGATGGCCGATCGTGAGGCTTGGTTGGGTGACAGTGCCGAAGTGCCGCTCGAGGCCCTGCTTGACCGTGACTACTTGGCTCAGCGGGCCGGGCTGATTGGTGACCGGGCCGACCTGGGCGTGCGGCCGGGCCAACCCGGGGCGCCACGCCTCGGATGGCTGAGTTGGCGCTCGCGGAGGTTGAGCACCCGGTCGACGCGACGGTGGGTGAGCCCACGGTTCGTCGCGATGGCGTGACTCGCGGAGACACCTGCAACGTCGACGTCGTCGATCGATGGGGCAACATGATCTCGGCGACGCCCAGCGGTGGCTGGTTGCAGTCGTCGCCAATAATCCCGGAGTTGGGCTTCCCGCTGGGCAGCAGGCTGCAGATGATGTGGCTTGAGCAGGGATTGGTGTCCTCATTGGTGCCGGGCAAGCGGCCCCGCACGACGCTGACCCCGACCATGGTCTTGCGCGACGGTCAGCCAGTGCTGGCCTGTGGCTCACCCGGTGGAGACCAGCAGGACCAGTGGCAATCGCTGTTCTTGCTGCGTCACCTCGTGGGTGGCGCCACGCTGCAGGAGGCGATCGATGCCCCGATGTCGCACACGACCAGCTTCCCCGGTTCGTTCTATCCGCGGGCGATCGAGCCAGGTGTCGTCGTGGCCGAAGACCGGATCGACGATCAGGTGCTGGCTGGCCTCGAGGCCCAAGGGCACCTGCTGCAACTCAGTGGTGCTTGGACCCTCGGGCGGATGTGCGCGGTGGCCCGCGACCCGCATACCGGAATCATTTCGGCCGGGGCCAACCCACGCGGAATGCAGGGGTATGCGGTGGGCCGCTAGCCCAGAGTCGGGGGAGTGGGAGGCGTATCGCCCTCGCCCTCATCCTTCAGCCGATAAGTCGACGCGGCCGGCTTGGTGCCGCCACGGCGGTTAGCGGGCTTGCGGCGCTTGAAACTGGCCGGCCCGCTAGTGCGCTGGCCGGGCAAGACCCGCTTGCTGAGGTCAGCATGCTGCAGCAAGTCGTTGTAGGAGGCTGACGTCGGCGGGTGCACGGCGATAGGTTCATCGCCGGAGAACACGATCCAATGCGCCTTGTTCTTGTAGAAAACCTGCAGGATGCTGCCGTTCACCACCGTGCCAGCGTGCTGCAACGCCTTTTTGCGCTGGTTGCCCTTAGCTACCTTGTCCTGGACGAACTTCTCGGCTGGCTCACGTTGACCCTTGAGTTGTTCAACGACCTGTGGGCCGTACTTTTGTGCCGCTGTGTAGACCAGCGGACCGTATTTGAGTGCGGCTCCGACAGCCTTGCTCTTGCCTGGCATGTGATCGCCTCCTATATCAATGCCTGTGGTCCTAGCCTAGATCGTGCCTGCGACAATGGCTGCATGGGCATCCAAGCGCGCACAGATTACAACTCTGACGGTCTCGATGAAGACACGTTTGCTTCGTCTCCGCTGGCGCAGATCCAGGAGTGGGTCGATGCCGCACTACAGCAGCAGGAGGCCAAAGGCAATGTGCCCGAGCCGATGGCTATCCACTTAGCCACAGTGGATGCCGACGGGTTTCCGGACGTCCGCACTGTGCTCATGCGGTTGCTTGAGGGCCGCGGTCTGGCCTTCTTTACCAACATCGATTCAGCCAAGGGCCAACAGATTCGGGCGCAGGACCATGTTGCTGCCGCCCTGGTGTGGCCCTCAATGTTCCGGGCGATTCGGTTCCGGGGCGTTGCCGTCCCCGTGTCCCGCGAGGACGTGCTGGAGTATCACCAAAGCCGCCCGTATGGATCCCGCATTGGGGCCTGGGCCTCCGCGCAATCTCAGGTGGCTGCCACGCGCGAAGTCGTGCACACGGCATACCGGGAGTTGGAAGAGCGCTTCCCAGACCATGGAAACGTTGATGATGTGCCGCTGCCGGAGCACTGGGGCGGCTGGTGGATCGAGCCGACCAGCGTGGAGTTTTGGGCCGGACGTCGCAGCCGCTTGCACGATCGCCTGCGGTTGACGCGGACCGGGTCAGGTGACCTTTCAGACCTGACGGCATGGACGATGGAGCGGCTACAGCCCTAGCCGTCGTGGGCCTAGCGGTCGGTGTAACCCAACGCGGCCAAGTCCTCACGCGGCTCTGCATCCGCGCATCCAGGTAGTCCCACATCAAATAGATCTCGGACTCCTGGCCGTTGACCATCGCTTGAGCGAGGTCGGTCACTTGTTGGTCGGCGGCTGTGTCGAGCGCTGCCTGTGCCATGTCGACGCCGGCCAAATGGTGGGTGATCATCAATTGCAAATAAAGGATCTCGGCGTCTTCACCTTCAGCGCTGCGCAATTGATCCATTTCGCCCAAGGTCGCCATCCCAGGCATGGCGCGATAGTCCGACTCTCCGGGAGTGCCTTCGCTAGCCATCGACATACCGCTATATCCACGCTCAGTGCTCTCCAGCGCTGACATGTCGTGGTGGCCGGCCATTGATCCGTCGTCTTGCACCATCCACTCCATGCGAGTGCCGTCGCCAGCGAGTGGCAGGTCCCACTCAATGAGCCACGATTGCATCCGCCCGATTTGGTTGCTCTGGGTCGTGGCGATGTCGTAGGTCAAAAACCCGATGTCGTCGCTGTCCGACTCGCTGAGCGTGATGAGCGACATGTCGACTGCCTGGGCGTGGTGCTCGGCCATGTCCCGAGCGAAGCCGGCTTCAACAGAGTCGTTGTCCGGGGTCGACGGGTTTAACAACCACGCGGCAAAGAGCAGGACCGCGATGGCCAAAGCCCCAGCAAGGGCTAGCGGGGCAAACCGAGACCGCACGTTGGGTGACGTGTTCCCGCGTGTCACTTGCCTGCTTCAACCAAGTCGACGGCTGTGCCACCAGTGCAAGCGGCGCCTGGCTCAGGGGTCTGCGGGCCTTGACGGTATTCACCGATGAAGGTCGACAAGCGGGGGTCGTCGGCGGAGTCTGCCTCCAGTTGCAAGCCCCAAGCGGTGGCCACGACGGGCGCTGTCTGGTCGGCAACGGGGGAGAGGATCATGTAGGGCTGGTCGGCCAGGCCTTGCAGCGTCTCGAGTTCCGCTGCGGGCAGATCAGGCTGGTAGGAGAGCCAGACGGCACCATGCTCGAGCGAGTGCACTGCGTGGTGCTGCGGAACCTCTTCGGTGTAGACGCCACAGTTCAGCCATGCCGGGTGGTGGTCGCCGCCCGGAGGCGGTGACTGGTCGTACTCCACTGCCTCAACAAGGTGGTCTCGGCCCAAGTCCTCATACTCTTGCACTGCGTCAAGCGTCGGGCGGTTGGCAATCGCGAAGCCGACGGCGCCGACAATAAGGAGAAGCACGAGTCCCAAGGCGCCCCAGATAGTGAAGAGACGACTGCGGTCCTTGCGCTTGGCCTCTTTCTGAATAGCGGCCACTTTGGCATTGCGATCGGACGACTGCGGACGTGCCATGGTTGGTTACTCCTCGTTGACAGCTCAAGAAGACGCAATGGTACGAGGATTGTCTGTGAGCAACCGTAGAATCAAGGCAGGCCACAAGGAGGCAGCGCAGATGACTGATCTGATTGACACCACTGAGATGTATCTCAAGACCATTTATGAGTTGGTTGAGGACGGTGTCACCCCGATGCGTGCGCGCATTGCCGAGCGTCTGGGCCATTCCGGCCCGACCGTGAGTCAAACCGTTGCGCGGATGGAACGCGATGGTTTGTTGCACCTTGAGCAGGATCGTCGCTTGCACCTGACCGACCTCGGCGAGGTCACCGCGATGCGAGTGATGCGCAAGCACCGGCTGGCCGAGCGTCTCTTGATTGATGTCATCGGCCTAGACCCGGCCTATGTGCACGACGAGGCTTGCCGCTGGGAGCACGTGATGAGCGATCGCGTGGAGAAGCACATCCTCACCTTGATCCAAGACCGAGAGCGCTCGCCCTATGGCAACCCCATCCCTGGGTTGTCTGAGTTGGGGATCGACCAGCCGGCAGTGCCCGCGGGCGGATCGCCGGTCACTTCAGTTGTTAAAGAAGAAGTAAAGTCGTGGCGGCTGATTCGTCTCGGTGAGCCGGCCCAGGTTGATCCCGAGGTTTTGGACCTGCTGCTGCACGCTGGCGTTGTTCCAGGCGCTAGTGTTGACCTGCAACAAGAGGGCGATCGTGTGTTGCTCACCGGGCCTGAGGGCGAGCGGATCTCACTTCCGCACGATGTGGCGCTCCACCTCTTCGTCACCGCCGTGTGACCTGCGGGTTTACTAAAAGTTCCGCCTTGCGGCGCTCTCGATATCGTTTCGTGATGTGAACTCCGTCACGAAAACGCTTGCAGCCTAAGTTGCCTACGCGTATTTATGCAGGTCAGAGGGGTTCAACTAAAGACTGTTGAAAAAGATCGGTTTTTGCCTTTACCTAAACGTGACATTCCCGGAGTCGGCACTGTAGTGTTCTTCTTGTCGCGCTAGAACAGCGAGACACTCACCGTGAAGCCGAATCCTGTCACTGCGGTTGAGTCCTGCAATATCCGCTTGACAGGAGCGGGGGACCCAAGTCTGGGATCGAGCAAGGATCCCTAGGGGCTAAGACAGCCTCCGATTACGGAGCTTGTCCGGGCAACTCCAGCCCGAGCCCGACAGCTCACCCCGTAGGTTCATGGAGAGGTATACCTGTGTCGCAAATCTTGAATGGCCGCCACCGCGCGCCGCACGCCCTTTCGGCCAAGAGCATCGCGTTCTCGCGTACTGCCAAGGCCACTGCCATTGCAGCCACCTCAGGTGGACTGCTGGCCACGATCGCCGTTCCCGCCAACGCTGCCCCCCGCGGTGTCGTTGACGATGTCGCCGCCGTGTCCGCTGGCTCCAACTCTTCCGCCGTTAACCTGCTCTCAGTTGACTTGAACAGCGTCATCGAAAGGGCGGACCGTCCGGTTGAGGCCGCTGTTGCGCCGCAGGCCCCCGCCGTCGTCGCAGTTGAGACCTTCGGCACCGCCGGCTTCGTCGGCGTTGAGCCGGAGCCCGAGCCCGAGCCGGAGCCCGTCGTTGAGGCAGCTCCTGCTGAGACCACGGCCACCGCCGCTCCTGCTGCTGAGACCACGGCCACCGCCGCTCCTGCTGCTGAGACCACGGCCACCGCCGCTCCTGCTGCTGAGACGACTGCTGCCCCGGCCGAGACCTCCGCTCCAGCGCAGACGTCCACCACAAGCAACGAGTCGGCTCCGGCCACTACGTCTGCTTCGACCTCGCAGCGTTCCACCTCCAGCAGCGCCAGCCGCTCGCAGACCACCACGGCTGCTGCTCCTGCCCCGGCACCTGCTGCTTCCGGTTCCGGCATCATCGGCACCGCTGCTGCTTACACCGGCATCATGTATGTCTTCGGTGGCACCACTCCTGCAGGCTTCGACTGCTCGGGTTACACCAGCTACGTGTACGCCCAGAACGGCATCTCGTTGCCCCGCACCGCCGCTGCTCAGCAGTCGATGGCTACCCCGGTCAGCAACCCTGTTCCCGGCGACTTGGTCTTCTGGGGCTACCCGGCTTACCACGTTGGCATCTACGCCGGCGATGGCATGATCTACGACTCGGGTCGTGCAGGCATCCCCACCCAGAAGCGCAACATGTTCTCTGGCGTATCGGGCTACGGCCGCGTTGGTTAATAGCCACTGAGTTTGATTCTGCGTCAACGATGACGCGACACTCATCGAAGACGTCTGGTGAAGCCCCACACCATCTGGTGTGGGGCTTCACTGTTGTATGTCGCTGCTTGAGCGAGACTCTTTGAGCAGGCTCGACCCTTTGGGGTCTAGCAACTGTCGTTTCTGTGACGGGGTGCTAAGTTCGGGGGAGCGCCGCTATTGGCAGCAGCCGGAGGACGGCGAGCGCTTCACTACGATCCGACGGTGCCGCGCGTAGGCCAGCGTCTTCGACTGCACTTTCCTCGCAGGATGGGCCTGAGACGGCATAGAAAGACCCGGCCCCTCGTGATGTGTGTTCACGGGGAGCCGGGTCTTTGCTGTCGGTATGCGGCGCGCTGACTAGCTCACCGCATACCGACTAGACGTTTGCTGGTTCGGGCAGGTCAGTCTCGTCGTCAAACTCGCCGAGGATCTGCTCGAGGATGTCTTCGAGTGAAGCCAAACCGACTGTCTGGCCGTTGCCGTCCTGAACTAATGCCAACTGTGCGCGCTGCTGCCGCAATGCACTCACTGCGTCAATGAGATGCATCGACGCGGGCAGTGCGACCGTCTCTTGGATGAAGTCTGTCAACGGGCGGTCTTGCTGGCCGCCAGCGGTTGCTCGCATCGCGTCGCGCACGTGAACCAAACCAGTGACCTGGCGATTCTGTGTGACGAAGAGTCGGCTGCGACCGCTGTCACGTGACAGTGCCTCGACGTCGAGCGCGGTGCCATCCGAGGCGATAGTGACTGCCTCGCTCAGCGGGAACATCACAGCTGCGATGGTCTCGTTCTCCAAGCGCAATGCACCGGTGAGCATGGCGTGCTCCTGGTCGGGCAGGACGCCGTGCTCGTGTGAGGTCGACAGCAAGAGTTGCAGGTCAGCTGGGCCGCGACGGCCACTCTCGCCTGAATCGACGGGCTCGACTTTGAAGAGCTTGAGCAAGGCGTTGGCGATTTCGTCCAGCACGAAGATCACCGGACGGAAAACCCAGGTGAAGGCCCTGAAGGGCATCGCCAGGATGAGAGCCGAAGACTCGGGGTGCGAAATCGCCCACGACTTCGGAGCCATCTCACCGACAACCATGTGCAAGAAGACCACGATGGCCACGGCGATGATGACCGAAATGAGGTGCATCAACGACTCGGGCACGTGAATGGCGTGCAGCAAGGGCTCCAAGAGTGCGGCAATTGCCGGCTCCGAAAGAGCCCCCAAGCCCAGGGTGCACAGCGTGATTCCCAATTGGGCACCCGCCAGCATCAGGCTCAGTTCCTTGTTCGCGTTGACAGCTGCCTTGGCAGCGCGGCTACCTTCAGCAGCCTTCTCTTCGAGGCGGTGGCGCTTAGCGGCAACGACAGCGAACTCGGCCGCAACAAAGAAGCCGTTGAGGGCCAGTAGGACAACAGAGATCAGCAGAGCTGTTCCGGTGCTCATGAATCCACCTTCTTAGTGCCGTGATCCTTATCGGCCGCATCGTCGCTATCGTCGTTGGCGGCCTCGACCACGTTGCCGTCCTCGTCGGTGATGACCGCTTCGTGGATCACCACCGTGTCGGGCACGTGCCTGGTCAAGGACTTCACTTCGATATGGACGCTGCTGGTTTGCGGCTCTCCATCGTCGTTGCGGGTTTCCACACAACGTCGAGCTCGTCGCCCACCTCAGCCATTCGTCCAGTGTGTCCATGACGAGGCCAGACAACGTGTCATAGTCCTCGTCCTCGGGCAGCTCAATGTTGGTGATGTCTTCGACTTCGTCCATCCGCAGGCGAGCCGGTAGTTCCCAGGAGCCGTCGGCGCGTGCCTCTGGCTGATCTTCGTGCAGATCGTCTTCGTCCCAGATCTCACCGACAACTTCCTCGGCAACATCTTCGAACGTGATGACGCCGGCGAAGCCGCCATACTCGTCGACAACAACCGCGATCTGGCGGTGGGACTCGCGAAGGCGTTCCAGCACACGTGGGAGCGGCAGCGACTCGGGCAGGATCACTGCTTCGTCGACAATGTCACGAACGGGAGTGTGGGCGCGCTCTTCGGGGCTGATCTGCAGCAGTTCATGCAGACCAACCACGCCAACGATGTCGTCGACATCACGGCCAACCACGGGGAAGCGGGAGTGCCCCGTCTCCAACAGCTCCAGCACTCGGGCTGCTGGCTCATCTGCCTGGACGATTTCAACGTCGATCCGAGGCGTCATCACCTCTTCAGCCGCGTGGCCACGGAAAGCCAAACCGCGCCCCAGCAAGCGGCTGAGGTCATCGTCGAGCAGGCCGCCCAGGGCAGATTCTTCGATGATGCGGTGAAGGTCTTCTGGGGTTGCGCCCTGCGGCAGCTCCTCGACTGGCTCGATGCCCACTGACCGCAGCAGCTTGTTAGAAGCTTTGTCGAAGATAGTGATGATCGGGCCAGCGAGCTTGAGGTAGATCAACGTGGAACGCGACAGCGCTCGAGCCAACGGAACGGTCTTAGCGATCGCCAAGTTCTTTGGCCCCAATTCGCCTAGAACCATCTGCACGAAGGTGGAGAAGACCAACACGAAGATCACGGAGATCGAGAGCAGCGCAGCGGAGGATAGTCCGGTGAAGCCAAACGCATTAGCCAGGCCTTGGCCAAGCAGTGGTTCACCAGCGAATCCCACGAGGAGCGCAGTCAGTGTGATGCCGAACTGCGCTCCCGACAGAGTGAAGGAGAGCCGAGAGGTGATCTTGAGCGCACGCTCTGCGGCGGCGTCACCCTCGTCGGCGAGTTGTTTTAGTTTGCCGCGGTCAACGGAAACGTAAGCAAATTCTTGGGCGACGAAGTAACCCGTCAGGGCGGTGAGCCCAAGAATGATGAAGAGACCGCTGGCGATTAACATTGGTGCGCCTTGGTGAGGAGCCGGGCTGAGCCCGGCTTGGTACTACCAGAGACGGCTTCTATAGAAGTCGACATAACACTCAGTTTATCGGATGCACTGACATAGGGTCGAAGCCATGCACGTAGATAGGGCACAACTCACACTTGTTGCCGCTGGTGGGGCGATTGGGGCCGTGCTGCGCTGGTCGGTCGAGCTACTGTATCCCTCCGGTGCGGGTACATTTCCACTCGCGACGCTGCTGACGAATGTCGTGGGTTGCTTTGTCTTGGGGATTGTTGCGGAGTTGGCAACGCGAGACAAGGTCACAGCGAACGGCAAGCTTTTCGTGGGCACCGGCCTCTTAGGTGGGTTCACCACCTTCTCGACGTATGCCGTGCAGGTGGCGGTGCTTGGCGGCGCAGGGGTTGCTGGCACTAGCGACCTAGCCATTGGCCTTAGTTACTTGCTCGTGACGCCGGTGCTGTGTGTTCTTGTGGCTGGGTCCGGGATGTCTATCGCTCGTCGGCTAACGCCAAGGATGGCTTGAGATGGGGTTCTCTACGCTCGGGCTGATGTTCGTCGCGCTCGGTGGCGCGCTGGGGGCCGTGCTTCGACACCTGAGCGCAATTGCAGGATGGGGGCCGTTTCGCGGAATCATGCTGGTCAATGTGTTGGGTTCGGTCGCGCTGGGGGTTGTCGTCGCGCTGTCTGACCGGATTGCGCCGGGGCTAACGTTGGTCCTGGGTGCAGGGCTGTGCGGGGCGCTGACGACCTACAGCACGTTGGCTGTTCAGACCTATGAGGTGTGGCAGCGGGATCGGGTCGCCGCACTGCGCTACCTAGGTCTGACGACGATCTTGGGGCTAATGGGGGCGATGTTGCCGTTGTTGCTGTTGAGCAGCTAGGGATTGATGTCTGCCGCAGATCTGTGACGACCCTCGGCCAGTCCTCGGCAGGTATGTCAGTGCTCTCTCTTAACGTGTAACCACACCACATCAAGGGCGTCGCAGAAGCGACTCCATGAGCGAAGGAGGGCAAGATCATGCGATTTCTCCACACGGCGGACTGGCAAATCGGGATGACCCGCGCCTTCCTCAGCGCAGAGGCCCAAGCGCGTTTTGCCGACGCTAGGTTGGAGTCGATCCGCAGTCTGGGCAACGTGGCTGTTGCTCAAGGCTGCGAGTTCATCGTTGTTGCTGGCGATGTCTTTGAAAACAACCAATTGAACACGCAAACCGTGCAGCGGGCGCTTGAAGTCATGCGCGATGTTGCTGTGCCGATTTATCTCTTGCCTGGCAATCACGACTCTTTGGAGCGCGGGACGCTGTATGAGCAGGACGACTTTGTCGCTCACCTGCCCGACCACGTGCACATCTTGGCGGAGCCAGGTCCGATCAGCATCCGTGAGGGTGTCGAGTTAGTGGCTGCTCCGTGGCATGGCAAACACCCAGACCGTGACCTGGTGTCTGAAGCGCTCGGCAAAATGGGTCCTGCTGACGGCACAACTCGGATCGTCGTGGGCCACGGCTCCATTGATGCTCTCGACCGAGGGGCGGGCGAACGGTTCAACATTGCTGCCGAGCCATTGGAGTCGGCCTTGGCCGCTGGGCAGATCCACTTCGTGGCGCTCGGCGACCGGCACTCGACGACGAGCATCGGCACCTCTGGCGCGATTTGGTACTCGGGGGCAAGTGAAGTCACGGCTTTGCGTGAAGAGGCGCCTGGAAATGTGTTGGTGGTGGATCTCAAGCCTGGCGAGGCTCCTGCGGTGACGCAACATCATGTGGGCACCTGGACCTTTGCCGAGCGTGCGTTTGACGTGTCGACGGCGGCCGATGTCGCAGCTGTTGAGCGTGGACTGTCAGCGATGCCGTCGAAAGACCGGACCGTCCTCAAACTGACGCTTCAGGGCACGTTGGCCCTGAGCGATCACCACGAATTGCTGGTGAGCATGGAGCGCTATGAGCAGATGTTCGCGGCCATCCCCGACTGGCAGAGCCGTTCGTCGCTGGCCGTGCTGAGTAGCGACGAAGACCTGGCAGCCCTGGGCCTTAGTGGCTTCGTGGCGCGTGCTGCCAGCGAGATCTTGAGTCAGACCGACCAGGACCCGGGGGGCAAGACACCCCTGAGCCGGGATTCGAGGTTGACGACTCTGAGTTGCTCGAATGGACGTACCGAAGTGACGCTGACGATGACTCGACGAGCGCTCGCGATGCTCTTGCCCTGCTCTACCGGCTTAAGAAAGAGGGATCGCGATGAAGATTCACTCCGTTATCTTGGCCAACGTCAAGGGGGTCGCATCTCGCACGGTTGAGTTTCCTGACTCTGGTGTGGTGATCGTGGATGGGCCAAACGAAGTTGGCAAGAGCACCGTCATCGAAGCGCTTGATCTCTTGCTGGACCCCAAAAGAAGTCGACAAGCAGGTCCAAGGACATTCAGGCCATGCAGCCGGTTGGTCAGGACCTCGGGCCCTACGTCGAAGCTGAAGTGACCATTGGCGGCCGCCGCCTGCGGATTGCCAAACAGTGGCTGCGCTCAACGAAGATCGTCGTTGAGGTGCTTAGCCCGACGAAACAGTCCTTTACGGGAGACAACGCGCAGCGAGAGCTGGAGCGGCTGATCGATCGCGACCTAGACCGCACGCTGTTTGAATCTTTGCGGTTCGCCCAAGGCGGGGGAGCGGCCACCAACGCGCTTTCCGAGAGCTCAGTGCTTCAAAGCGCCCTGGATCAAGCCGCTGGTGCAGATATGCACGTGGCCGGTGGCGACGACCTGCTCAGCGATGTGGAGCGCGAATATTTGCGTTACTTCACGCCCGCGGCAGGGCGGCCTAGTGGCGAGCTCAAGCAAGCATTGACCTCTGCCAATGATTCGCACGACAAAGCTGTGTTCGCTCATGGCTCCTGGCAGGAATCACTCACTTTGATGGGTCAGCGAGACGCTGCCGTGCAACAGTGGCACGCCGCGAAAGACGGGCTGCCTGAGCTGCAAGAGGCGCTATCGGCAGCACGGGTGTCCACAAAGGCTGCCCGTGAGGCAGAGCAACTCAGGCGCCAGGCCCGGGAGCGCATCGACTTGGCCGAGGCTGAGCTGCGTCGATGCAAATCCGCGGTCGTCCAGCGCGAAAAACTGCGAGCTGAGGTCCAAGCGCGACAGGATGCGGTCGTTGTGGTGGACTCCGATGCCGAAGCCCTCACGAGACAGAGGCGCGAGCTTGGCGACGCCGTTGATGAGGCGAAGCACATGCTTGGCCGAGCCACCACCGAGGCTGAGACTGCCACGCAGACCCTGGCCGATCTGCACGATGAGTACGCGCAAGCCCAAGACCTAGAGCGGCTAGCGCAGTTGCGAGAGGCTTGCGCTCGGATCGGTGATCTGACGAAGGCACACGATGCAGCTCAGCGCGCAGCTGATAGCGCTGCCGTGACGCCAGCAATGGCTGATGAGATTGCCGGTGCCAGCGCGAAGGTTGTTGCGGCGCAGGCAGCCGTTGAAGCCATCGCAACTTGGTGTCCGTGGAGCGAATCGGCGAGGGTGCTGAGATCACGATTGATGGTCAGGCCACGGCAATGGCGCCCGGCGGGTTCCCGGAGGACGTCCTGGTCACTGCCGAGACAGAGATCTCCGTGGCCGGAGTGGCCAGGGTCCGAGTGCGCCCTGGTGGCGACGCGGCAACCCTGCGCGCAGACCTTGAGGCTAAGTCTGCCAAGTTGAGCCACCTGCTGAGTGTGGCGGGCGCGAGCAGCGTGGACGATGCGCAGCGTGCGGGGTCTGAGTATCGGGAGAGCCACGGGACGCTGCGGGTCGCGGATGCCGAGCTAAAGACGGCACTGTCGGGGAAAAGTGCGCAGGCTTGGACAGACCAGTTGGCTGAACTGGACGATCGACTTGGCTCCCCGGATGAAGTGAAGCCCCGCGAGACAGACGGGTTGCGCAAAGTCATTGCGGAAGCGAAGGAGACACTTGCTGACCGGAAGCGAAGCCATTCCGATGCCAGCAAAATGCACGAGTTGGTGGGGGGCAGGCTGGCTGCTGTCGTCAGCAAACTCGAGCGCTCTGGAGAACGCCGCCAAACGGCGAAACGCGAGCTGGACAGGGTCACTGCGGCTCTGCGCGAGGTCTGCACCGAATCACCTGATGAGGCACTCAATGAGGCTGTCGCAGTGGCGGAGGCCAACGTCGAGAGGCGCGTGCGGCCCTTGCGGAGATAGCCACTGATCAGGCCGAACAGGATTTGGTAGCCGCCGAGCGAGCGCTGGCACAGGCAGAGCAGGCGCTTGCTGCCCAGCAGAAGTCGGTTAGCGCCGCCCAGACTCTCGCAGATCAACTGAACGGCCGCGTTGAGCAGGCTGCCAGCGAGGGCCGCCGCGAAAACTACGACCTTGCCGTGCAGGCCTTCCGGCAAGCCAAGGGGCACCTCGTGGCGGTCGATCGTCGTGCCCGGGCAGCAAAGCAGCTTCACCTCACACTGACCGGCTGCCGGGATGAAGCCCATGATCAGTATGTTGAGCCGTACGCGGCGGCGCTCCGAGCCCTTGGCCGACGGATGCACGGCGAGAGCTTCGATGTGGCCGTCGACAAGGACCTGGTGATCACCCACCGTGAACTCGACGGGGTCTCGGTGCCGTTCGAGAGTTTGTCTGGCGGTGCTCAAGAGCAGTTAGGTCTGCTCAGCCGCCTTGCGGTCGCCTCACTCGTTGATGCCGATGAGGGCGCGCCGGTGATTGTTGATGACGCTCTGGGCTACTCGGACCCCGACCGCCTGGCGCAGATGGGGCGCGTGCTGTCCGACCCAAGCAGTGCCGGCCAGGTTATTGTGCTGACGTGTAGCCCTGAGCGCTACGTTTCAATCGAAAACGCCCATCGAGTCCATCTAGCCTCCTGACGATGAGTTAGTCAGGACTAGCAGCCACCCAGAGGACCGCACATGACTGAGCAACCTTTAGGCAGCAACTACGTTCTGACCGACAAGTTGGGCAGCGGTGCGTTAGGCACCGTCTATCGCGGACGCGACCTTGAGGGCTATGAGTCCGCCATCAAAGTCCTGCGCTCAGATCTGGCCGAGGACCCTGGTGTGGTCGAGCAATTTGGCCGGGCTCACGCGGAACTCGTGGCTGCCGACGGGCCGTTCATCACTCGTACTCACGACGTGGTGACGCAGGACAGCAATCTCGCAATCGTGATGGACCTCGTTGAGGGCGGCGATTTGCGTGCGTGGCTCAACCACGCCGGAACGCTACCTCCCAGCGAGGTGGCCAGGGTGGGTTCCCAAATCGCCCAAGGGCTCGAAGGCATCCACCGGACTGGGTTGGCACATGGGGACGTGAAGCCAGAGAACATCTTGCTCGACATGTCTTCGGGCGCACCGGTCCCCTTCGTTTCAGACTTCGCCATTGCTCATCTTGCTGCGTCGCCCCGGTCCAAGACGATGTCGGGGACGGCTAACTACATGGCTCCTGAGATCGGGCAAGGCCGGGCGCCAACGCCAGCCGCGGATGCCTATGCGCTGGGCATCGTCCTTTACGAAATGTGCTGCGGAGTGACCCCCTTCGAAGGCGGCGGGCCAATGGCCGTGATGCAGCGCCATTCGGCGTCGCTGGCAGCCCGGCCTGAGGGCATCCCCGACCCGCTATGGCGTGCGATAGGTTCTCTCTGGGGCAAACGACCCAGCCAGCGAAACACCGTTGGCTCAGTTGCTCAGGTGCTCGCTGGAATGGTCGGAGAGCTCCAAGGATACCGCCCGCCCCTATGTTGCAGACTCCGCTGCCGCCCATTCCGATTCGTCAGTCCACCGGCCCAGCGCGCACCCAGGCTGTGCACACCAGGACTGTGCGCACGGCACCACCACCGGTGGCCAAGTCAAACGACTCCTGGGTGGGATGGGTGGTGGGACTGGCGGTGATTGCCCTCCTCGTGGTGGGTGGCTGGTTCGCGATTCCTGCGCTTCTTGACGCGATCGATGCAGGCGACAGCGAGCCATCCGAGACTGAAACCAGCGAGCCGGCCGAAACAACTGATCCGGCTGAGCCCACCGAGCCCGATGAGCCGGTGCAACCAGTCGAACCAGCCGATCCGATAGAGACCGTCGATCCAGAGCCGCCTGCCGACCAGGAACAATCCACTCAGTAGCCAGGGCGCAGCCTGTGCCGTTCGCACCGTGACACACCAAAAATGGGGTGTGATCCGGCTCATCTTCCTGGCAGGATGCGGACATGACTGGCACCGGGGAACTGCGAATCGTCCGAGACAGACTGATCGACCAGCGAACGTAGTATGGCGACGCGGTCGCTGAGTTCGCCTGGCCGGATGTCGGTGACCATTTCAACTTCGCACTGGACTGGTTTGACGAGTTCGCGCGCGGAAATGATGCGCCCGGCTTGGTGATCCTCGAGGAAGATGGGAGCCGGGCTTCCTACAGCTTTGCGGAGTTGGTTGATCGCTCCGACCAAATCGCGGCCGCTCTGGCGGGACACGGGATCGGTCGAGGCGACTCGGTCATCGTCATGCTTGGCAACCAAGTTGAGTTGTGGAAACGATGCTGGCGCTGACCAAACTGGGCTCTGTCATCATGCCCACCACGACAGCGGTCACCTCTGCGGATCTCCTTGATCGCTTGGCTCGCGGCAACGCCCGCGCAGTTGTCTGCAACCCCGAAGACGCAGCCAATTTGAAGATGTGCCGGGTGACTATCTACGCGTTGCTGTCGGTGAGGTTGAAGGATGGATCGACCACCGGGCCGCTTATCAGCTCAAGCCGCAGCCGGTCACCCACCCCGGCAATAGCACGGATGACCGGCTCTTGCTCTACTTCACCAGTGGCACCACAAGCCGGCCAAAGTTGGTGGAGCATACCCACCGTTCATACCCAGTGGGCCACCTCACCACCCTGTATTGGCTGGGGCTGCGACCCGGCGACATACACCTCAACATTTCGAGCCCTGGGTGGGCTAAGCACGCTTGGTCAAACTTCTTCGCCCCGTGGCTTGCAGAGGCAACAGTCCTCGTCCTGAACTACCGCCGCTTTGACCCCGCAACGTTGCTGAACGCCTTTCGCGATGAAAGGGCGACGACGTTCTGCGCCCCACCGACGGTGTGGCGGATGCTCATCAACGCTGACCTCAGCGGGGGCCCTGTCTCCCAGCGCGAGGCCATTGGTGCAGGTGAACCGCTTAATGCAGAGGTCATCAACCAGGTTCAAGAGCACTGGGGCCTGACGATCCGCGACGGCTTCGGGCAAACCGAGGCGACTGCGATGATTGCCAACACTGCGAACCAACCGGTGAAAGCGGGCTCGATGGGCCGCCCGCTGCCCGGTGTGCACGTCGTTCTCATTGATCCAGCTACAGATGAGGTCATCGATAGCTCCGGCGAGGGCGAAATCTGCCTCGACTTGGCGGCTCACCCGGTCGCGCTGATGACCGGCTACCAAGGGGACCCGGTGCGCAATGCTGAGGCGATGCGTGGCCGGCGTTACCACTCGGGTGACATAGCGAGCCGAGACGAGCAGGGCTACATCACCTACGTTGGACGCACGGATGATGAGTTCAAGGCTTCCGACTACAAGGTCTCGCCGTTTGAGTTGGAATCAGTCCTGATCGAGCATCCGGCCGTTGCCGAGGCAGCCGTCGTCCCAGCGCCGGATCAGTTGCGACTGGCCATCCCTAAGGCATACGTCGTCTTGTCGCCTGGGCACGAGCCCACGCCTGAGACCGCGAGCTCAATCCTTGCGTATGTGCGTGAGCACCTCCCGCCCTACCTGCGGATTCGCCGATTGGAGTTCGGTGAGTTGCCGAAGACTATCTCAGGCAAGATCCGACGCGTTGAACTCCGTAACAGGGAGGTCGAGGTGGCGAATGATCGGCCAACAGGTGAGTACCGGGATGACGATTTCCCGGGGGTGAAGGGCTAAGTGTCGAGCTCGATGGAGTGTTGCCGCAAGTTCTACGCAGAGCCATTGCGGCAGGGCAGGCACCCACTCTGCAGAGGTGGCTCACCGAAGACACCCACCTCTTGCGTGACTTGGCCTGGTTTGGTTCCCGCGGCACCTAAAGACAGCAGCAAATGACAAGTTCGCTTGACATCTTTGGTTCGTCGCGTCTACCTTGATGTGGCAAGGGTGCTTTACACCAAGAAGCCCCGCAAGATCGCAGAGTGGGAGTGAGCGTGCGCAACGATGTCCGAGAGCTTAGGTTGGCTGCGGGTCTTTCGCAGCGAGCCTTGGGCGAGGCGCTTTCAGTGTCTCGGCAGACGGTCAACTCAATCGAAACCGGCCGATATGACCCCTCCCTCTCGTTAGCAATCGCGATCGCGCGACACTTCCGCTCAGGAGTTGAGGAGATTTTCCATGTCGACGACTAAATACACTGCACGCCGGAAGGTGCTCGTCGTGCTGTTTCTGATGGGCATCACCATCTTGATTCTGGGCCTCGGGTTGCTGCTTCAGGCGCGAGGGCCCGGGAACATGGGGACGGGATTCCTGCAGGGCGCTGGTGTCGGTCTGTTGGCGAGTTTGGTTGTGCTTTGGCGGATCACTCGGCACCCGGAGCGGGCCACAACGTTCGAGCGCGCTTTTTCTCAGACTGGAGACGAGCGTGAAGATGCTTTGCTCACTCACGCGTTCGCGACCCTTGGCCTCGTTGCCATCCCGCTTACGGGGGTGGCTGCTGTCGCGATGGGTTTGGGGGCTGAGGTCCCGATGGTCCTGTTCTTCCTCCTCGTCGCACAGGTCATGGTGTTTGCGGTTGCTTTTGTGGTCAACGCCCGGCGGGGGTGACCGAGGCGGAATTTCTCCGGTATGCGAGACTCACGGCAGCAGCACAACTCGTCCGCGAATAGCGGGCTGGCCCGAGTCGAGGAGACACGAATGAGTGAACAGACCGGCGGCGAAAACGTCAGTGACGGACTAACGGCATACAGCGTGGATGATGAAAACCAATTGCAACCTGAGGACACGCTGGTCCCCGGCGGTGACCCGGTTGAGCAGGGATATGAAACCTCAAACCGGCTCAAGAGCGCCACGTTCTATAACGAGGACGAAGACGGGGAGTCGCACGAAGAAACCATCGATGAGCGCATCTCCCAGGAGGTCCCCGACCCGGACAGCGCATACGGGGCCCTGAGAACGAAAGTGGGCTGGACGGACCCCCGATGGTGGGGGGCGACGATGTCGATGCGATCCCAGCCGATCAGAACTTCGTTGGTTCAAGCGGTGACGTTCACCAGTTGGCCGCCAGTGACGATGGCGCTGAGAGCGACACCGATGCACAGATGATTGCGCGAGAGACCGAAGAGCCAGACGGCGGCACCGGCGAGGAATCCGCGATGCACATCGTGACTGAAGAGCAGTAGCGACAAGCGCGACAAGAAATGGTCCTGGCTCCCCTAAGGGGTCCAGGACCATTTCGCGTTCTGTCGGCCTCGCCGGGCAACCTTGCGGATGATGGTGTGCCACCAGCCACTCGGGGAGGCCAGGCAATCATCCGAAGATGCTGGTGCCTCCGGGGCCAACCAGCAGGCCGACAACGATGAGGACGATGCCCCACAGCATCTGCTTTCGGATGATGGCAAAAATGCCCGAAACGACCAAGATGACGGCGATGATCCAGAGGATGAATCCCATGAGAACTCCTAGATAGGTGCAGTAACCGCAAGAGCGGCGTGTTCCCGAAGTATGGCCGTTCTTTCACCGTTCGCAACTTGCAAGACTTCGGCGAGTCGCAGATTTCTGCAGTTGAGAGGCGATCTGGTCGTTCGTGAAGCGCGAGCATTGCCGAACGCGCGGGGTGAAAGTCTGTGTGTCTCAACGGATGTTGGTAGCGAGATCATCGACTGCGGGGGCCGGGGTAGATAGAGATCGTTCGCAGCCTTACGATTGTTGCGACCCGCTAGAAATGGCAATGAAGCCACCTCGAATAGGGGAGAAACACGATGAGTGACGACGAATCTCGTCAGCAAAGCAACGGCTCGCACGTACACGGCACCGACCTAGCGGGGTCTAACGAATTCTGGGGGACGAATCGTCCGCTGTGCGTGACGCACTGCAGTGGGCTGTGGCCAGGATGGCCAGGTCATCTGACCCGCGGTCTACGGCACACCCCGAATCGGAGATCGTAGCCGCTGCAGGTGAGACGGTGACTTCCGGCGGCATCGGATCGGCAGAAGCGATGCGGATTTTCAAGGATGTCCTGGAGCCGGCGACCCGTAGCCAGGGGCACGAACTGAACCTCGCCTATATCCCGGGCGCACCAAATCGCTCGGCTGTTGCCTTTGACGCGGTGACGGGCAGCGCCAACATTTTGGTGGCCTCTGGGAGGCCGGCGCTGGCGCTATTCACGCTGAAAACGAGGTGCTTGCGTGGCTGGCGAGTCTGCTGCAGTGGCCCGAGACAGCCGTTGGGTGTTTCGTTTCTGGCGGCACAATTGGCAACCTCTCTGCCCTCTTCGCGGCGCGCAAACGCGCACTGACCCGCCGTGGCTCAAAGCCCGAGGGAGGATGGACTCTGGTTTACACCAGCGGTGCGCACTCATCGATTGCCACTGCGGCTGAAGTTCTCGATGTAACGACGGCGCAAGTCCCGATCGATGAACGTGGGCACATGACGGGTGCGGCTCTGCGCGAGGTGCTTGAGCGAACGCCGTCAGCGTTCGCGGTCGTGACGTCTGCTGGCACCACGAACACTGGAGTCATCGACGATCTCGCCGATGTCGCTGATGCCTGCGCCGAGCACGGTGTATGGATGCACGTGGATGGCGCGTATGGCGGGGCCGGTCTATTGGCGCCCTCGGTGCGTGAGCAGTTCAACGGCATCGAGCGCGCCGACAGTTTCATCGTGGATCCGCATAAGTGGCTGTTTGCGCCATACGACTGCTGCGCCTTGCTGTATCGCGAGCCAGATGCTGCTCGAGATGCCCACTCGCAGCATGCCAGCTATCTTGACCACATTGACCGAGAACAGCCCAACCCTCCGACCTGGCGCTGCACCTATCGCGCCGAGTCCGAGGCTTACCGCTGTGGTTCGGGCTGGCAACGCATGGCACCGAGCGTTACCGCGAAGCAATCGAGCAGACTCTCCTCACGGCGCGTGAAGTAGCGGCTGGGATTGCGCGCATTGAACATCTGGATCTACTGGTAGCCCCCGAGTTGTCGGTTGTCATGTTTGACCGACCCGGCTGGGATGAGGATGACTACAACACCTGGTGCGACCGCCTAGCGCGTGAAGGGACCATGCTCTGTGTGCCGACCCGCTGGCGTGGCCGAATAGTGCTGCGTGTTGTCTTCGTCAACCCGGATACGTCTTCAGCAGAAGTGTTGAAGATTCTTGAGGTGACCACGCAATAGATTGCCGCTGATGCGGGCCTAGCTGTCCGTCATTCCGGTCCTGGACGCCCACGGCGGCGCTTGATTTCGGAGCGTCGGTGCTTGGCATCCAGTCGACGGCGCCTCGAGCCCATTGTTGGGCGCGTGGGCCGACGCGGGATCGCTGGCTTCATTGCGTCTCGTAACAGCACGCTCAGGCGCTCGCGGGCCGCGACTCGGTTCTTACGTTGCGACCGATGCTCGCTCGCAGCGATGGTGAGCACCGTGCCGGTCAGTCGTCCGGAGAGTTGATTGAGGGCGCGGGCGCGCTGCACGTCGTTTAGCGCGGACGTCGCACCGAGGTCAAGGCTCAGTTGCACGCGCGAGTCAGCAGTGTTGACTCCTTGGCCGCCAGGACCCGAGGAACGCGAGAACTGCTCAACCAGTTCGCTGGCCGGGATGTGCAGACCCCGGGGCGCCCCTGGCCCTGGGGTCACGTGCAAGTCGTCCATGCCTTCAGGATGCACCACGGGTCACGACACAACGATTCAGCAGGCAGATGGAGGCGCCGCCATTAACCCCGAGGATCTGAGCCTTTTGCTGGGCGAACTCTACGTCAGTCAGGATGCCTTGCGCCCGGAGGGCAGCGAGCCTCTCTAGCGCATTCAACATGTCGTCTGCTGGCGCAGCAGCAGGGGGCGGCTGCGTTGGTGCGGGGTGTGCCCACTGTTGGGCTTGGTATGCCTGCGCAGTGGGGGATGTGCGCAGGGAAAGTTGCTTGGCTGGACCCTTCAGGACGTTTGCCCGCCCACCTCATAGCCCCGCTCATTCCAGGCCATGAGTAACTCATACCGATCAGCGCGCACCGTCGTCCGGCGGCATTCCATCGGCTTGCCCTTGCGCAGCCCGGTTCGCTCAATCGTGAGGCCTGCCGCAGGCACTGGGGTATTAAGGCGGCTGGCCATCTTCGGGCTGATTAGCGTCGCAGTGATGCGCTCGCGACCTGAATCAGGGACGGCAATGTGGTGCTTGGCGAGCTCGTCGTACAAAGCGGTTCTGGTGAAGTCGGTGTCGAGCAGCGGCTTACCAATCTGGGCTGGTAGCCACACACAGTCGTGTGCGAGGGGTTCGCCACCTGCCAGACGAATGCGCTCCAGGGCGAAGAGGTCTGATTCAGGAGGTAGACCGAGTTGAGCAGCGGCCTCGGGATGACTCTTGAGGCCGCACGACAACACGACGGATTCTTGGACAATGCCGCGCGACTCGATCTCTCGGAAGAGGGAGTAGAGGCTGCCGAGGGGTTGTTCGATTCTCTGCGAGAGGACTTGGCTCTGCCGGCCCCTCCCGGACTCGACAAGGCCAGCCTCGCGAATGCGGCGCATCGCCTCTCGGACGGTGTGACGCGAAACCTCGTATTCGTCGCGCAACTGTGCTTCTCCGGGGAACCCGGCCGCGAAGTCCCCCGCCGCGAGGCGGCGGAGGAGGTCGGCGTGGAGTTGCGCCCAGAGGGGTTCCTCCGGGACCGATCAAGGGCGCCCATGCTGATCAATATACCTAGGGTCCGTGGCCTAGGCTGTCGAAACCTCGGAAGTGCTACTACGCCGACCAGTGGTGAGCCAGGTGATCGCGATGACGATGGCTCCGGCTGCCACGACCACAGCGGACCAGCCCAAAGTCGGAGCTTCTTGGGCTCCAATCGCGATCGCCATTACCAACACGAACCAGCCAAAGATGCGGCGTAGTGAGTCCGGTCGAATGCGCCCGGCCAAAGGTCCGCCAATGAGCGCACCAAGCACTGCGGCACCCGTCACCGCTGCCGCCATCGCCCAATCGATCTGCACTGAGGCCAGGTAGCCACCAAGGCCAGCCATGGACTTCATGGCAATGACGACGAGTGAAGTGCCGATCGCGATAGGCATGGGAAGCCCACCAAGAAGCGCGAGCGCGGGCACAACCAAGAATCCGCCACCGGCCCCAACGAGGCCAGTCATCAGGCCGACCACGACGCCGTCCACGATGATCCGGCCCAGAGGCATACCAGTGTGAACCTTGTCTGGGTCGATCTTCTTACGGCCGCGCAGCATAGCGATAGCTGTCGCCAGCATCATGACGGCAAAACCGATCAGCAGCCATTGGCCGGGGACGAATTCTGCCCCCGACCACCGACATACGCACCGGCCATGGCCGCAACACCGAAGATCAAGCCAGTTCGCCACTGGACCCGTCCTGCGCGGGCATGCGAAATCGCGCCGACGGCGCTGGTGACTCCCACGACAAGAAGGGAGGTCGCGATCGCTTCCTTCGTTTCCATGCCGGCCACATATACCAGCAGGGGGACAGTCAGAATCGAGCCGCCGCCCCCGAGGAGGCCAAGAGTGATCCCGACGAGGACCGCCAGCACGAGGGTCAGGAGGAGCATGTGCTCAGGCTCCGGTGAGCTGGTCGAGCAGTTGCTGAGGGTCTGGCGACCGGCCTTGTTGTAGGGCAACTTCATTAACATGGAACCCATCGCGCAAGTGTTGCTCAGGGCGGCGAAGGTCAGGCCTCCACCGATCCCTGCAGCCAGCCACTTCGTTTGGGGGACGAGCGCACTGGTCAGCACGCTGGTGAGAACGACTGATCCAGCAACCAGGCGCACCTGACGCTCCAGGTCCCAACGCTGGGCACCTTCCACGACAGGGTGGCCGGCGGACTGCCACGCGGTGATTCCACCCTGCAGCACGTGCAGGTTGTCGAGGCCAGTGGCGCTCAGCGCCGTGTCGGCTTGCTGAGCGCGGGCACCCGAGCGGCAGACCAGGACCACGTCCTGTTCCAGGTGGGAGGAAATCTGGTCGCGGTGTTCCTTCAAAGTGTCCAGCGGGACGTTATAGGACTTCTCGATGTGGGCAGTCTCAAACTCCGCGGGAGTGCGGACATCAAGGACCAGCAGGTCTTTGTCGTTCGCGCGGCGCTCGGCGAGCCAGGCTGCATCGATAGTGGTTGATCCGGTGGCAGAAATATTCAAGGGATTCTCCTCGGTGACGATCGTGGCGGATGTACGTACTTTTGCGTTCTCAGGCAATAGTACGTACATTTAACTCAGGCAAACAACTTGAGGAGATTTCATGCAGGTCATCGTCATTGACACAACATCGCTCGGGGATCGGTCCTACTTGATCCACGACGGTACGCAGGCGCTGGTGATCGACCCTCAGCGCGATATTGATCGCGTCACCGCTGCGGCTAGTGACGCCGGGGTTGAGATCACGCACATCGCCGAGACGCACATGCACAACGACTACGTCACTGGTGGCCTAGAGTTGGCCCAAGTCACTGGCGCCTCGTATCTGGTGAATGAGGCCGACCCGGTGAAGTTTGAGCGAACTCCGATCTCGGACGGCGAGACGGTCCAGGTCGGCTCGCTGAGGATGCAGGCGATTGCCACCCCCGGTCATACCGCAACTCACCTGTCCTACATCGTCACGCACACCGAAGAGCAGGCTGTCTTCTCTGGTGGGAGTTTGCTTTTGGGTCCGTGGGCCGCACCGACTTGGTTGACCCCGCGCTGACCACTGAGCTGACTCACGCGCAGTATGTGTCGGTGCGTCGCTTGACATCGGAAGCGAACGAGCAAGCTGAGCTGTATCCGACTCACGGCTTCGGTTCGTTCTGCTCCAGTGGTCCGGCTACCGGTGCAAATAGCTCAACGATTGAGGAACAACTGCAGGCGAACCACGCCCTCACCGACGAGGACGAGGACCACTTTGTGCGCGAATTGATCGCAAACCTCAGCGCTTACCCGACGTACTACGCACACATGGGTCCGGCTAACGAGAATGGTCCTGGCCCGGTCGACCTCAGCGTGCCTGAGCCGCTCTCTGGAGTTGAGCTGACTCAGCGACTGCGTGATGGCGAATGGGTCGTTGATCTGCGCGACCGTGTCGCGTTCTCAAAGGAGCACCTCGACGGCGCAGTCAGCTTTGAGTATGGCGACGGGTCCAGTTTCACCACCTTCTTGGGGTGGGTCATTCCCTGGGGTGAGCGCATTACCCTCGCCGGAACCCACGACGACGTTGAGTCCGCAATCCGCGACTTGTCGCGTATCGGTATCGACTCTCCTGACGCAGCCTTGGGTGCTGGCCCAAGAGACATCGCCCCAAGCGCCGACGTTGCGGCCTACCCGCGCGTTGACTGGGCTGGCTTGCTCGCGGAGCGCCCGAAGGTGAAGCGATTCTTGATGTGCGGCGCACCGATGAGTTTGCCGGTTCGCACATCGAGGGAGCCACCAATATCCCGCTGCACGAAATCGTGACCCGCATGGATGAAGTGCCGCAGTGCCGCATCTGGGTGCACTGCGGATCTGGCTACCGCGCGGGTGTGGCTGCAAGCCTGCTCCAGCGTTCTGGCAAGGACCCGGTCCATGTAGATGCCAGCTTTGGTGAGGCTGCCGACAGCGGAGTGACTCTGCAGTACTGAGGCTAAAGCGCCAGAACGACACGCTAGGTGCCGCGGTGCCTATGTCTGTTGCCGCGTGTTCGGCGTCACCGGTAGAAACACAGCAGCACCGGGCCAGCTGGCCCGGTGCTGCTTCGTCGTGAAGAAACAGGTCAAGAAGCGACTGCTGCCGCGAGGTTCTTTAGGGCCGTCTCCATGTCGTCTTCGGACACCAAGGGGAAAGTTATCTTAGACAACAGGTCGGGGTCGGTGACGTTGCTCCAGTCATAGGTATGCCGGACTTCGGTGCTGTCGGGACCATGCGGCGTCAACTCCCACACCCATTGCCAACCGGGAGGCTGGGTGCCAGCTGGTGCGGTCTGCCATGCGAGCAACTTGCCCTCGTCGTAGCCGGTGACGTGGTTGTCAGTCTTGTAGTCACCGCCCATGTGGTCTCCGGCCATGTTCATCGTGAACACCTGGCCGGTCCCAGTGATGCGGTCGCCCTGATCCACGGAGACCACGAAGCCAGAACCGTCGATAGCGACATGGTTTTCGGGCAGCGAGATCACGTCGAACACGTCTTTATTCGGCGCGTCGATCGTGCGTGTGACAGTGATACTGGTGTTTTCACTCATATTGCGAGGGTATGCAGATAGTCACCGTCACGCGACCTGAAAGGGCGGGCGTTGAAACAGCACCGGCCGCAGACCAAACGTCAAGCATCCCGCGAAGGAGCAAAACGTTGGTGCCCCCGGCAGGATTCGAACCTGCGACACCCGCTTTAGGAGAGCGGTGCTCTATCCCCTGAGCTACGAGGGCGGGGAAGACTTCAGAGAGCAGGTTAACAACTGATTGCCCGCGTTCCAGCATGGTCATGCCCAGGATGTGATCTGCGAACGAAGAGTGGGCTCACACCGATTGGTGTGAGCCCACTCTTTATATCTGGCGCTTAATCAGCCGCGGATGTGCTCGACCGGGCGGTAGCCAGCGCCAACCGTGACGACGTTCTTGACGCCGTTGGTAATGCTGGGAACGAGTGCAGCGGTGGCCCCGTTGACCTGGCCGATGGCGTAAAGCGCGGCAATGGACAGGGCGATGAGTGCGAAGGTAGCGATCATGTGGAGGACCTCCTCGAAGAACTTTGGATGTTTGGATGATCTCCCGAGAGTTACCCACCGGTTGATCTGCCTCTAGATTGCTATGCCTATGAATTAAGCACAAGTCACCGCTTCTTCACTAAAAATGTAAGAATTGCTACATGTTTAATCCTGAGCATCTCGCGACTCTGCAGGCGGTCGTCGAAGAGGGAACTGTGCTGGCAGCAGCTGATCGGCTCGGCTACACACCGTCCGCGGTGAGCCAGCAGTTGGCACGTCTGCAGCGTGAGGTTCACCAGCCGATCATGACGCGCAGGGGACGGGCCAACGCGCCGACCAAGGCTGCATACGTGCTGGTCAGGTTGGCCCAGCAGATGCAGCAACTAGAGGAGAGCGCTCGGGCTGAGTTGGAGGGACTGCAGCGCAAAGTGACTGGTTCGCTGGTTTTGTCGGGCTTTCCCTCGGCGATGCGCGGCCTCCTGGTGCCGGTCGCGGCAGCCTGTGCCAAGGCATACCCCGAGATTGAGTTGACGCTCCGAGAGATGAGCCCTGAGGAGTCCGTGGCGGCAGTCAGGCGTGGCGACGTCGATCTAGCCGTCGTCCACGACTGGACAGACAAGCATGTGCCGATGCGAGACGGAGTGAAGGCGTGGCCAGTGGGGCTGGACGCGGTTGACGTGGTGGCTTCGTCTGCGCTCGAAGTCCCCATCGGACCGGACGGAGTCGACCCGGTTGACCTGCACGATCAAGTCTGGATCGATGACACGCCAGGCGTTTTTAGTGACTGGCTCCTCGATGCCCTTGACTCACGAAACATCCCCTACCGGATTGGCGCGACGGTCGAAGACATCAACGGCCGGGTCATGCTGGTCGCTGAAGGATTTGGGGTCTCGCTGTTGCCTCGACTCGGACGTGGAACCTTGCCGCCCGGCGTGGTCACGCTGCCTGTTGTGGGAGCACCAACGCGGCGCATTTTTGCAGTCCACCGTGACTCCAGTGAGCGCCGGCCAGCTATCCACGCTGCGCTGGGTTTGATTCGCTCGGTCTGGGATCGCGAGGGCCATCCGATTGAGCGTCCGAAGCCTGAGACACTGAGCCAGTGACCGCACGCGCCCTGCCCACTCAGGCCGAACTTCCCGACGTCCAACGTCGCATTGTTGGCACCCTGATGGCCTCCCAAATCTTTGGTGGCGTTGGTGTCGCGAGTGGCATTGCTGTCGCTTCGGTGATCGCCGCAGAGATCAGCGGCAACGACGCGCTTTCTGGCCTGGCCAACACCAGCCAAGTGCTCGGCGGGGCGCTGCTGACCATCCCGATCGTGTCGCTGATGGCTCGTCGTGGCCGCCGGATCGGCCTCGTGATTTCGTATGCGGTCGGCACTGTCGGTGCGGGCCTTGCGTTGATCGCTACCGCCACCAGCAGTTTCGCTCTGCTGCTGATCGGCACTTTTCTCTTTGGTGCCTCAACAACGGCCAACAGCCAATCGCGGTTTGCTGCCGTGGATTTGGCTCCGCCGAGTAAGCGCGGATTGCAACTCAGTCTCGTGGTCTGGGCGGCCACGATCGGCTCGGCGACCGGGCCCAACCTGATTGGCTTCGGCGCGGGCCTAGCCACCGGCTTTGACCTGCCCAAATTGGCTGGACCGTGGGCGATCAGCGGTGTCGGCTTCTTGCTTGCCATGGTGCTGTTGATGGCCTCGCTGCGCCCTGACCCGTTGCTGACGGCCCGGGCTCTCGCCGAAGTGGACGTCCCCGCTGACCCCAAGGCATCCAAGGGCTCAGTCGCCGAGGGGATCCGCGTCCTGCGCAGCAATGCCCCGCTCGAGCAGGTGCAATCGCCATTGCTGCCGGGCACATCGTGATGATCTCGATCATGGTGATGACGCCGGTTCACATGGCTCACGGTGGCGCCCAAATCGAAGTCATCGGCTTTGTCATCTCGATGCACATCATTGGCATGTATGCCCTCAGCCCGGTCGTCGGCTATCTCACCGACCGCATCGGCTCAGGGCGGGTCATCATGCTGGGCGTCGCGATTCTGCTGGCTGCATGCGCCTTCGCGGGGCTGTCAGCCACCGGCTTCTCGATCAACCTGACCGCCGGCCTCGTGCTGTTGGGTTTGGGCTGGTCCTGCACGATGGTCGCTGGCTCTGCTCAAGTCTCCGCTGCAGTTCCAGTGGGGGAGCGGGCCTCAGCCCAAGGCGCGTCAGATGTCGTGATGGGGCTAGCTGGCGCCAGTGGCGGCGCGCTCGCCGGGGTGATTGTTGCGGTGCTCGGCTTTGGCTATCTCGCCGCTTTGGCGGCTGGGGTGACGCTCTTGCTGGGCGCATACACCCTGCGCCACCCCAGCCATACCGAAAATCAGGCTGCTTCCCTGCCCATCAAGTAGGAGTCCAGCACGCCACACATGTGCTTGTCGGGCTTTGGCGCAAGATTTCACGAACTTCACTCCTGATCCGGCCACGCCCTACGGCCGCCATGCAGGTTGAGTCGTTAATCTCGAAGGTGTGACTCCTCCTGCCGACGAAACCGATGACCGGATCGCCGCCGTCCACGCTGCCCAGCAGGATTGGTATCAGCAAGTTAAGGCCATGGGAGGCCCCAGCAACACCCTGCTGTGGCACCGTGAGTTGCCGCTCGGCACCTTCGACCTGACGGTTGCCCACCCAGGGGGAGTGGCGCGACTGCTGACCGGCAGCCCGACGCGCCTCTCCGGCCTAGTCCGTGAACACGTCGCCTTCGCTGAAGCTCGCGACCGGCTGGCAGCCATCCGCGGTAAGTCCATTGAGTTGCGCCGCGAGCACGGCATGACGACGAGTTTTATTGCTGTCGGCATGGCCACGTGGAGCATCCCTAAGCAGGTCCTCAAGATCCCGCGCGCTCCCGTGATGTTGCGCCGCTGCAAGATCCACCCGGTCGACCAGGCTGGCAGCGACTACACCATTCAACTCGACCAAGACGTGGTGTTTAACCCCGCTCTGTTGCACTGCCTTGAAGACGTCTACAAGTTGCAGTTCGACCCGCACGCACTCACAGCGCTCGCCACGGCTAACGGTGGCTTCGACCCGCGCGCTGTCTATGAGCAGTTAGAAGATATCTGTGCCGAGGTCCCGGGTTTTGGCATCGGTCCAAACTTGGTCATCAGCAACTTCCCATGGGCCAAGTTGTCGCTGGCCGCCAACCTGTTTGGGAGCCCAGAGGGCCTGGCAAAGCACCCGATGATCGCGTCCCTGGCCGGGCTGGATGAGCGGCAGCGGACAGTGGACCCCGACGACAATCGAGCAAACGATCTGGCCAACGAACTCATCGTTCTCGATGCTGACGCTGAGCAGCGTCGTGCAATCGATGTTGCCTCCACGGCGGCAGCATCCTGATCGACACGGTCGCTGGTACGGGTGCTACTCAAACAATCACCAATATCGTTGCTGGAGCCTTGGCTCAAAGCCACACTGCACTGGTCGTGAGCGAAGAACGCCCCGCTATAGATGCCTTGCAACGCCGCCTGGCCTATGTCGGCCTCGGCGAGGTTGTCCTTGATTTGCCCGAAGACCCACGGCGTGCCCGGATCGCGATCCAGTCGTTGGCCGATCAACTCAGACGCTCCACCGGCGCCCCCGAGCCGGAGTTTCCCGAAGACCCGCTGCCAACCTGGCGCCAAGCACAGGCTCGCTTGATCGAGCATGAGTCGCAGATGCATACCAAGCATGCGCCGTGGGATTTGTCGCTGGCTCAGACGGAGTCTGCCGTGGCCGGCCTCAACGGTTTGCCGCACCCGCCGCTGTCTCATGTTCGTTTGGAAACATCGGTCCTGAAGTCGTTGACCCCGGACCGACTGACCCAGTTGCGGGAAACTCTGACCGAGGCTGCCCAGATTGGTGTCTGGCAGCGCGGGCGGATGGAAGACCCGTGGTTTGGGGCTGCACTGCAGTCTCCGGAGGATGCTGAGCGTGCCGCCGCGATCGTGAAGTCCCTCGTCATGTCTGACCTGATCCAGGCCAGGCAAGAGATTGATCAGGTATGCAAGAAGGCGGGCTTGCCAGCGCCGCTCAACCTCGATCAGTGGCGGGCCCGAGTCAACCTGATGGGCCGCGTCTACGAGACGCTGGATGTCTTCCGCGCTGAGATTTACGAAGCTCCGCTCGATGACCTGGTGCGCGCCACCAGTGACAATGCCGCAGACCGTCCAGGTGCGCTGTTGCGGACACGCCTCAAGCGCCAAGTGCGTGGGCTCCTGCGCCCAGGTGTGCCGCCGGCCGACCTCGCTGTGCGGGTGAAAGCAGCCCGCGATGAGCGAGCAGAGTGGGAAGAGCTGGCGGGCAGGGCCGCCCCGCCCAACACCCCGGCTCAATGGGAGCAAGCCAGCGAGCAATTCATGCCGATCCACCGTGACTTGGTGTGGCTGGCCAAGGTGCTCAAGCCAACCCCCAGTGGCCAAGACGTCATGACCACACACCTTGATTTGCTCCTTGAGCGCTTGCTGCGCCTGGATGCCCGGGCTGATCGGTTGCCGGTCACTGCCTCGGCATACATCATGTTGCAACCGCTGCGTGAACAGGGACTTGGCCCGTTGATTGACGACTTGGCCAAACGTGGCATCACCGCTGAGGACGTTAATGCCGAAGTCGACCTCATCTTTTATGCCTCACTGCTTGACTACCTCGAGAGCGCTGATGATGGCTCGACGTTGAGCGGCGAAGACCAAGTTGATGCGGCTAAGGCGTTGCGCCGAGCCGACCGTGAGCAGTTGCGCCGCAACCGGGCGCGGGTGCTGAGGTCTTTGCACCGCAAGCTGCAACGGGTCGTTGCCAAGAACCCCTCACAGGTCAAGGCCCTCTATGCCGCTGCCGACGCGCACGAGCATGATTTGCGCGCTGTCTTGGAGCGCAGCCCGGACGTCGTGAAGGCGCTGCGGCCAGCTCTCGTGGGTAGCCCACTGGTCGTTCCGGCGACGATTCCTGAGCGCTTCTCGGTGAAGGTGACGATCGTGGAGCATGCCGGGCGCACGCGCACGGCACACTGCATTGCAGCCATTAGCCACGGTGAGCAAACAATCATTGCTGGCGACAGTCTGCGCCCTCGTCCCATGGCCTTCCATGCCATCGTTGAGGACATTTTGCCGGGCGATGAGCCGCTCACGTCGCTGCTCGATGACGCCGCCGACCTGTTGCCGACCTACACCTTCAGCACGCATTACCGGGCCAAGGACCAGCGGCTGGTTGCTCCGTTGGCCAAGATCGTAGAGAAGGCCCGGCCTGGACAAACTCTTGAGGCTCACCCGGGGGTCTTGCGTAGCCCTCGAGCCAATGTGGTTGTCTCCGATAGCCCAACAGGCCTGCCCGAAGAGACCGTTGAGGCGCTGCTGCGCCACCTGGCCGCAGGCCACAGGACTCGGTCGGCATCCTGGTCGATGGCCCTCGTTTCCTGCCAGCGCTCCACGTGGCGTTGCGTGAGCGTCTGGTCCGCGAGGGTGTCAGCCACCCCGCGCTGGCTGAGGACGCCGACGAGCAGTTCTTTGTGGTGGAGGCTCGCCGATGGGCTGGCCAGGTCCGCGACCACATCGTCTGGGTCGGTATGCCTGGGGCGAACTCTGGAGATGGGCACACCGTCGACTCCGAGGACATTGTCACCATGCTTTCGGCAGCCCGAGGCACCGTCGACTTTGTCACCACCGACCCAATCACGTCGTGGCCGCGCAACGCGGGAGCAGACCTGCTGCGCGAGGTCTTCCAGCCGCGGTTGCCAGGCGATGCTGATGCTGAAGTGCCAGCCTTGCTGGCTGACCTGGGCAAGCGTCTGGCCGCCGAAGGGTTCGCGGTGCGTCACGCAGTGGGAGATGGCCGGTATGCGGTGCCGCTGGGCATCGAGGATCCGGCTAGACCAGGCAGGCTGCTGGTGGCTGTGGACACCGATTTGGAGCCATTGAGGCAACGCCAGGTCGGGACGAGTTCCGACTACGCCACGATCAACTGATGCGGCTGGGCTGGGTGCATACCCGCGCTCGCAGCCGTGACCTTTTCCGTGATCCGGCGCGCGAAGTGGCCCGATTGGTTGCGTTGGTGCGAGAGGCCTCGAACCGGAGGCCGTCGTGACTTCATCGGAGCGCAAGCGCCGCCACCGCCAGGTGGTTGCTCCGGCGACCGATGGTGTGGCCGAGCAAGACCGATCGGAGTTGGTGGATGCCGAGCCTGCGGACCTGCCAACGGCACGCAAAGCCCGGCCGCATCCACGAAGGATGGGCCGGGCCGAAGCGCTGGCTCAGATCAGTGGTGGCAAGATCAACGCCCGCCGCACTGGGAGTGAGTCACAGGTCTTGCTAGATCAGATCTGACCGTTGTTCTTGGCCAGCATGTCGCGGATCTCGCGCAGGACGGCGACGTCTTCTGCGACGGCCTCGGGCTCCGGCTCCTGGCCAGCAGCGCGACGCTCAGCGATCTTGTTCATCGGAACCACGATGATGAAGTAGACAACTGCGGCGGTCATCACGAAGACGATCAGCGCGTTGATGATCGCGGAGAAGTCCATGAAGGTGTTGGCCTGGCCGCTGATGATCGCGAAGCCGAGGCCCTCCGAGTCGGCGCCACCAGCAGCGTTCAGCAGCGGGGTGATGATCGAGCTGATGACGGTGTCAACAACTGCGGCGAAGGCGGAACCGATGACGACGGCAACAGCCAAGTCAACGATGTTTCCGCGCATGATGAATTCTTTGAAGCCCTTGAGCATGATGATTCCTATCGGTGGGGCAAACGAGTGCCCGCAACGTTGGGGGTGATGGTCTATCGCCAACGCAGAGCGCGTCGCGAACCACTCGGTAACATAGTAGAGATCTCAACTGATTTCGCGGGTCACCAATGTGATCTGAGGAACACCGTCGGCTACGAAGCGCATGACCTGGGGAAATGCGTTCCGTTTGTCTGAGTTTGTGCTGGGGATCACATGGCTATTCGCTGGGGATTGCGGTAGCAGATCGGATAGCAACGATTGCCGTTGTCGCGGAGAGACCGTGGGTTGAGAGATTTTGCGCCGCAACCACATCCACTGCAATGAGCAAGGCAGGCGCTTCCGTCGGCGCGGACTGGCCGAGCACCAGAGCGTCTTGAGCCAGTGGCTCGGGCAGGCCGACGGTCCAGACATCAACGCGCTGGCCCGGCTCTGCAGCCCGCAGGATCAGCGGGTCGGCGACAGGCACCGAGATGGCCAGTTGATCCTTGTCTAACCAGTCCCGATAGCTGAGGTCTAAGGTGGTCAGAATTTCGCCGCCCTGGAGGGGTGAGAGGTAGTTGATCCGATAGCGTCGTTCGGGTCGACCATTGCCCCGGTGGGCTGATTATCGATAGGGCGTGCCTCGACGATGAGGTCGTCCTCGGAGAGCGCGGTGCCAGCCGGGACGTTCGCGGCAACCACCACGACAGAGGTCGCGCCCTCAACAGCGGCGCTGTCTAGTGTAGAAAACGCCAGCCAGGCAGCAATGGCTACGCAAGCGGCTGCCAGGCAGCGGCGCGCTAACCGCGCATGAAAGAAGCGGGGCTTGCTTCGGGGGAGGGTGCTGCGGAAGGCGCGTTCTGACATACCGAAAACGTATGAAGCCCCGCGTTGCACGGCCACCGTGAAGGTGGCCACTGTGCAGGCGGGGCGTCAACGCGCTGGGCTGTGGATAGCCCGGCGCTGTGGGCTACTTCGACGTTGCGGAGGCGCTGCTCGACTTGCTGTCAGTGGACTTGGCCGGCGCATCCTTCGCGGGCTTGCTGGCGCTCTTGTCGCCTGAGTCCTTTGAGCCGCCCGAGTCCTTAGACCCATTGGAGTCTGAACTGATGCTCGAAGTAGAGGTGGAGCGAGAGTCGGTTCGGTAAAAGCCGGAGCCCTTGAACACCACGCCCACGTTGCCGTAAACCTTGCGAAGGGAGCCTTCGCATTCCGGGCAAGTTGTCAGTGCGTCATCAGAAAACGCCTGCTGGATGTCGAAACTGTGCTCGCAGTTGCGGCACGAATACGAATAAGTAGGCACGTCCAGCATTCTAAGGGGGATTTGTGGGTGCTCTGACCTGACTCTTCTTGGGGCAGATAGGCGTGGAGTCTGTTGAGTGTCAGCCCAGTGGCATACCCTCGGGATCGTGCCTCGATTGCTACGTCGCGTTTTCCTGCCACTGCTGGCCGTGTTGCTGGTGGTGGCTGTTGCTGCCTCCGTTTTGGGCCTCGGACTGACCCGGCGGAGCTTTCCGCAGGTCGATGGCGAGGTCCATTAACTGGCCTGGCGGGCCCCGTGGAGGTCATTCGAGATGACCTCGGTGTCAGTCATATTTATGCCGACACGTCCGAGGACCTTTTCCGCGGGCAGGGCTACGTGGCTGCCCAAGACCGCTTTTTCAGATGGATCTGCGACGACACATCGCCTCGGGGCGGCTCTCCGAGCTCGTCGGTTCGGGTGGGTTGGACGCTGACCGCGCTGTGCGGACTATGGGCTGGCGCACAGTAGCCGAGGAAGAGTTAGCGCTGCTGGAGCCGACGGCTCGCCGCTACCTGCAGTCCTATACAGCCGGCGTCAACGCCTACCTAGAGGCGAACTCTTCGCCCTCACAGGTGTCTCTTGAATATGTCGTCCTCGACCAGAGCGCTCCGGGCTATCAGATCGAGGCCTGGGACGAAGTGGACTCCTTGGTGTGGCTCAAGGCAATGGCCTGGGATCTGCGCGGCAACTACAGCGACGAATTGTTGCGAGCACGCTTGGCTGGCGACCTGTCGGTTGGGCAGATCGACGCTCTCTATCCCGACTACCCCTATGACATGAATGCCCCGATCCTGTCGGCTGGCGAATGGTCGCCGCCGCAGACGAGTGCCGGAAGCGGGCCGGGTCGAGGCGGCACGGTTGGCGATGACGCTGGCCAAAGTGACGGGGAGTCGAGGCCGTCGAGCCTCCGCAATCTCCGTTGACTCAGCAGCAATTGGCCGCCGGTGATGATGCCTACGCAGGCACCCTGGCCGCGTTCGACGCCATTCCGCCGATGGCGGCCAACGGCGAAGGCGTCGGCTCCAATTCATGGGTCGTCTCTGGTGAACACACCGAGAGCGGCATGCCGTTGCTAGCCAATGATCCGCACCTGGGCATCAGCCAACCGGGCATTTGGTTGCAGACCGGTTTGCACTGCCGCGAAATTAGCGAGGATTGCGCCTTCGACGTCACTGGATTCAGCCTGGCTGGCGTCCCCGGCGTCGTGATCGGCCACAACCAGCAAATCGCCTGGGGCTTCACCAACCTGGACCCCGATGTCACTGACTTCTACTTGGAGGACATCCAGGGCACCGAATACTTGGTCGATGGTGAGTGGCTCGAAGTGGACGCCAAGGTTGAGACCATCAAGGTTGCCGGGGGCGAGGACCAAGAGCTGTTGGTGCGCTCGACCAAGCACGGCCCAGTGATGTCTGATGTGGTCAACACGATTGCCCAGGCTGGCCAGGACCCACCGCTGCAAGGCGTCGAGTCCAGCGGTCGCTATGAGGTGTCCCTGGCCTGGACGGGGCTGGAGCCTGGCCGCACCGCCGAAGCCATTTTTGAGTTGAACGCTGCGACCAACTTCGAAGAGTTCCAAGCTGGCGCGGAGTTGTTTGACGCACCCTCGCAAAACCTTGTGTACGCCGACATTGAAGGCAACATCGGCTATCAGGCCCCCGGTTTGGTGCCGGTGCGGGAGTCGGCCACGGCTGGTGCGCCTCCTGGCTACCTGCCCTCACCCGGCTGGAACTCCGCATATGACTGGAAGGGCTGGGTGCCGTTTGAGCAGATGCCGAAGGCCTACAACCCAGACGACGGTGTGATCGTCACGGCCAACCAAGCAGTTTCGCAGAGCAGCACGCCTTACCTGACGACCGAGTGGGCTTCTGGTTACCGTGCTCAGCGCATCGCTGACCTCCTAGCGACGCATATGGCTGAGGGCCCTTAACGGTCGAGACGATGGGCGACATCCAGTACGACTCGTATAACTCGTTCGCTGACACCTTGATCCCATTCCTCATGGATGTGAACCTCGACGGCGACGAGTTCTACACCGAGCCACGCGAGTTGTTGGCGTCCTGGGATCGCAGCGCTCCGGTTGGTGATGGTGTGCAGGGCAGCGGTGCCATGTATTTCTACGCCGTCTGGGCCCAGTTGCTCGATCTCACCCTGGACGACGAGTTGCCGCTTGATGCGTATGCGACTGGCAACTCGCGCTCCATGTTGACGATTTCTAACTTGCTTGAGCGTCCTGACGACAAGTGGTGGGACGACATCCGCACGCCTGGCGTGGTCGAGTCGCGCGACCAAGTCTTGGAGCAAGCCATGGTGCAGGCCCGGTTGCAACTGACCCAAGACATAAGCAAAGACAGCGAAGACTGGCAGTGGGGTCGGTTGCACGAAGTGACCATGACCCACGAAGTCCTCGGCGATCCCAGCGTGCCTGGCCTCGTGCAGTCGATCTTCAATGGCGGCACCTATGCCGTGCCCGGCGGCTCGGCGTTGGTCAATGCCAACAACTGGGATGCGGGGACCGACGAGTACGACGTGACCTCAGGGCCGTCGATGCGCATGGTCGTCGACCTGGGCGATCTCGACGCCTCCACGTGGGTCAACCAAACCGGCAACTCCGGTCACGTTTTCAACGACAACTACGACGACCAGACCCAGGCCTGGATCGACGGGGATACGTATCCGTGGTCGTTTAGCCGCGAAAGTGTTGAGGACAGCCGGGAGCAGACGCTCACCCTGACGCCGTAGTGCCTTGCCGCCTCAGTGTGCTGGGATCACGCCTTCGCGGTCGATCAACCAGTCGACGGCGATGTCGTGGTGCTCGGCTGGCACATTGGCGAAGACTTCGCTGGGATAGCTAACTCCGAGTGTCTGAGCATTCGGCTGGGCCTGACGAAGAGCAGGAATTGCCCGGTCGTAGTAGCCGCCACCTTGGCCTAGCCTTCGCCCCGAGCGGCTCAGGGCTAGGGCGGGGACGATGATGACGTCGACCTGTGCCAGCAACTCGGCGCCAGCGCTCTGCTCTAGGTGTGCGGGATCGGCATGGAGAGGGTTTGCTGATGCCCCAAGCGTGGCGGAGCGCCAACGCAAACTCCGTCAGCCAAGGTGATCGGCAGCCATACTTCGCACCCAAAGCCATTGACCACGATCGATTGCAGAGACTCGTTGGTCTGGCTCATCGGTGGCTCGGTGGGGGGTGACTCAAAGCTGGCAATATGCCAACCCTCACCTGAGACGGGGCTACGACCTTCGGCATACTTCATCAGCCACGAAGTGATGTGGGTGGTGAGCGTTTCTCCGTCGCCGGCCCGGCTAGTTGGACCTTCAACCTCGAGGCGGCACCGCCGATTTTGGCGGATTGCTCGACGCCACGCCGCCTTGTCGGCGGCTATGTCTCCCGTGAGCGGTCCGGGTTCGACGTCCATGGGGACATTCTGCACTGGGCGCGCATAGGGCGCTGTCGGTTGGCGGGGATAGGGTGTGGCCATGAACTTTGCACGCTTGTGTCGCAGTCAAGGAGGACTTGCATGATCCCGGTCGAGGAGCACCTCGAGGACATCCTGAGCCGAGTCCGCCCCACCCGTGAAGCTTGGTTGCCATTGGAGCGTGCGTATGGCTTGGTGACGACGCAACCGTTGGTCAGCGAGGTCGATCTGCCGCGCTTTGATAACTCTGCGATGGACGGCTATGCCGTGCGTGCTGCAGACGTCGAAGGCATTGACGCCGAGAACCCCAAGAACATCAAAGTGCAGGGCGACATCCCCGCTGGCGACACGGAGCCCCGTGTCCTTGAGCCGGGGATGGCGTGGCGCATCATGACTGGCGCGCCGATCCCCGAAGGCGCAGACGCGATTGTTCCGGTGGAAGACACCGACGACCGACCTCGCGAAACCCAGATCCGCAAGGGCCGAATCGGGTGCCCACATTCGGCCCGCTGGTGGCGACCTGCGGGTCGGCGACTTGATCGTCCCGGCTGGCACAACGATTGGCCCTTCCCAGGTGGCTGCCTTGGCCTCGGCAGGCGTGGCGTCGGTGCCCGTTTATAGCCCCGTGCGGGTCGTGGTCCTGTCCACCGGTGATGAATTAGTCCCGGTCGGAGAGTCGCTCAAGGCAGGTCAGATCATCGACTCCAACGGGCCGATGTTGGCCGCGGCTGTGCGCGAGGCTGGCTTCACCACTGTGCACGTCGGTCATGTCAGCGATGATGAAAAGTCGGTCAAGAAGGCCATCGATCACCACCTGAGCCATGCAGACGTCATCATTACCAGCGGGGAGTGAGTAAGGGCGCGTATGACGCGGTCAAGGCTGTCCTCACTGGTCAAGGTGACATGAAGTTCAGTGAAGTGGCTATGCAGCCTGGCAAGCCGCAGGGCTTTGGTGTGCTTGGCAAGCGTAAGATTCCGGTCTTCACGCTGCCCGGCAACCCGGTTAGCGCCCTGGTCAGCTTTGAGGTTTTCGTGCGTCCGGCGCTTGAGCGCCGAGCCGGCCGACGTTTCCGCACTGTTCGTCGTGAAGCGATCGTGCTGGAGGGCTGGAACGCACCGGCTGGCAAGGAGCAATACGCCAGGGTCACCGTTGAGCTCGACACCACCGGTGCCTATGCAGTTCGCCCGGTAGGCGGTGGCGGGTCCCACATGGTGGCAGGCCTAGCTAATGCCGATGCGTTGGCTGTCGTGCCCGCCGATGTCGAAGAGGTCGAGGTCGGTGCATTGGTTGAGGTGCTGGAGTTGCGCCCATGGGGCGTCATCGAGGCCCGACTAAACGCCCAACGCATTCAGGACGAGTTAGAGCGTGCTGGTGGTCGAGGCAGGCATCGCGGATGAGTCTGAACCATCTGCGTGCTGACGGAACGGCCCACATGATCGACGTCTCCGCCAAGAGCGTCACCACGCGGTCCGCAACAGCGCAAGGGCGAGTCAAGCTTTCCGCCGCGGCTGTGGATGCATTGCGCGGCGGCACCGTGCCTAAGGGCGATGCCATCGGAGTGGCCAGGATCGCTGGCATCCAGGCAGCGAAGCGAACACCAGAGTTGGTGCCTTTAGCCCACCCCGTTGCCGTGCACGCGGTCGAGGTGGACCTTGAAGTGCACGACGACCACGTCGCCATCACCGCGACGGTGCGCACCGCGGACCGGACTGGTGTCGAGATGGAAGCGCTGACCTGCGTGAGCGTGGCCGCATTGGCCATGATTGACATGATCAAAGCCGTCGACCGCGAGGCAGTGATTGACGGTGTCATGGTGACGGCAAAGTCGGGTGGCCGCTCTGGAGACTGGGTTCGAGGCGGCGCCTAATGTGGACGTGGCCTACCAAGGTCAGCACCAAGATGCCCGATGGGACGCGGTTGACGCTGCGGCCCATGCAGCGCAATGACCGTGAAGCGTGGGACGCGATGCGGGCCCGCCACTTTGAGTGGCTAAAGCCGTGGGAGTCAACAAACCCTCGGGGGTGGACAACGTGAGTCCGCCGTTCAGTCGGTTGCGTCGCTCCTATGACCGCGCTGCTCGCGAAGGACGTCTAGTTCCGTTTGTGATTGATGCTGGCGAGGGGCCAGTTGGGCAGATGCACCTGTTTGAGATTCAGTGGGGTGCCCGGTGGACGGCGTCTGCCGGGTATTGGCTAGACCAGTCGGTAACTGGGCGCGGCCTGGCGACCTGGGCGCTAGCGATGTTGCTGGATCACGGCCTCACCGATGTTGGCCTGCACCGCATTGAGATCAATATCCGCCCGGAAAACACGGCGAGTATCAAAGTGGTGGAGCGGTTGGGTCTGACTCCTGAAGGCATGCGCGAGGGCCTGATCTTTGTTGACGGTGCCTGGCGCGACCATCTCACCTACGTCGTGACGGCAGAGCACCGGTATGCGGGGCACATGGTGCGTGCGCTCAAGCTTGGCGAACTGCGCGAGACGACGGATTGCGATCCGCACAACTAAACCACTCCACAAACTTGGGTATATGGGCGAGCGCAGTCTTGATAATTCACTTGTCGAACTACTGAGGACGACATCATCGACGCAAATGGAGTCACTGACTCAAGCCTGAGCCGGTTACGCCGCTGGAACCTCTGCCTCACTCTGCTGCACGCAGTGCAGTGGGTGCCGTCCTTTTTCTCGCCAATGGCTTTGCTATCACGGTGACGTCGCAGTTCCCTCAGGGGCCTCCCGGCAGTGTGCCGCCGGCCCCCGAGGCACTGTTTGACGTTCGGATTGCCTGGGCAATTGCGATCTTCTTGTCGATGGCGGCCATCGATCACCTGCTGACTGCCACGGTCTTTCGCCGCGCATACGAGACGGACCTCAAGCGCGGTATCAACCGGTTCCGCTGGATTGAATATTCGTTCAGCGCAACGTTGATGATGCTGCTCATCGCGTTCTACAACGGCATCACCGGTATCGCCGCGGTCATTGGCATCATCGGCGCCAACGTGGGAATGATCCTCTTCGGTTGGCTGCAAGAGTCGATGAACCCTCCCGGCCGCGAGAAGACGACCATGCTGCCGTTCTGGTTTGGCTGCGTGGCCGGTGCTGCTCCCTGGGTTGCCATTGCGGTCAACATCATCGGTAGCAGCAGCAATAGCGATGGCAATGCGATCCCGACCTTCGTGTTTGGCATTGTCATCTCGCTATTTGTCTTCTTCATGAGTTTCGCCCTGAACCAGTGGCTGCAATACAAGGAGATCGGCAAGTGGGCTGACTACGCCTACGGCGAGAAGGTCTATTTGGTGTTGAGCCTGGTCGCGAAGTCGGCTCTGGCGTGGCAGATCTTTGGTGGATCGCTCGCCGGCTGAGTGCACATGTCGCTGAAGTGACTGGTCTGTTGGGCAGTGGGTTTTGAGCAGGCCATTCACACAAGTCACAGCAGTCACTTCAGCGACACACCGGCATGTTCCCGAGTAGTAACCGTTCTAGTGCCTACTCTTGCAAACGTGCTTCCCAGTAGTTTGATCTTTCTCCTGATCCTCGCCTTGTGGGCGGGGTATTTGGTGCACCACTGGGTTCAACGCCGTGATCACGTGGCAACCGCGCGAACATATGACCGCTACTCGGAGGCGATGCGGGTGCTTGAGTTGCGAGGTCAACGAGAGTCATTCACGGCGACGCAGAGTCGGTCCTACGGTGAATCGCCAATGCGCCCGGTGCGTCCCACTGTTTCGGCAGCCGCGTCTTCCCGATCCCTTCGGCCCGGCCCGCGAGGCCCTCGCCTGACGTTGCTGGCAAACAGGGCCTCCTGATGAGTCCCCAACGGCGCGCGGTGGCTCTTCTCGCATCGGCCCTCTTCATGGTTGTCAGCGCGGTGCTTGCCGTCGTTGGTGCTTGGTCCTGGTGGGCCCTTGCCGCCGGTGTGGGCTTGTTCGTGGCGTCGATCGCGCTCATCCGCAGCTCGGTTAAGAAGGCGCGGGCAGCCCGGGTCGCGTCTCGTCGGGCAACACCGTCTCCCGCTCCTCGTCGTGAGCGCACCCAATCCCAGCCTCAGTCGAAGCCAGCTCCGCGCAAGGCTGCCTCCATGGTTGGCGGCGCAGCGGCAGCGATGGCTAGCCAGAGTGAGATCGAGCCGGAGGCAGAGCCTGCCCCGCGCGTCGTTCCTCAGCGTCCCACGGCTCGTCCGGCGCCTGTCTCCGCTCCCGCAGCGCGTCGCGAGGCCTCGCTGTATGACCTCGAAGAAGTTGAGCGGATTGAGCGGCCTGCGGCAGTTGAGGTTAAAGCTGCCGAAGCCCCGGCTGCTGGCACCTGGATCCCAGTCCCAGTCCCAGCGCCGACGTACACGATGAAGGCGAAGGCTGGCACGCCAGCAACGCGGTTAACCACTCCTGAGCCGATGCCGACCAATGGCTTGGACATGGCGTTTGACGAAGAAGAAGAAGAGTTGCCCGCAGTTCAAAACTGGAGCTAGTCCATGGTTGGTCTGCCGGGTTCGTCCCGGCGTGGTCAAGGTGGTAATCTCCGTAGTCGTTAGATGCTCAAGGGGCTGTGGCGCAGTTGGTAGCGCGTCTCGTTCGCAATGAGAAGGTCCGGGGTTCGATTCCCCGCAGCTCCACCAGCAGAAACACCCGCGTGACCTGGTATGACGCCACTCTCCTGAGGGAAACGGCAACCTTGTCATTCGGGTGTTTTTCGTTTCGGCGCACCCTCGGCGCCGCATCCCAGGGCACATGAAAGAGCCCATTGGCTGAGGCAATTGCCTGGGCCAATGGGCTCTCTGCGGTTTGTTTGCTGTTGGGAGGTGCTCGTTCGCGCGGCTACATCCCCGACTTGCGATGGAACGACTGCTCAGACGCGGATGTCTCGGCAGCGTGTGTTCCCTCGGCCTTGCCGTGATGTTCTTGGCCCTCAGGGTTAACCCCAGCGTGGGGCTTCTTCTTATCGAGGGCCTCGCGGAACTTTGCCTTCATGTCTTCACTGGGTTTTTCGCCGATGCCAGACTCCTATCCCTGAGGTGAATTATTACCTTCGCACGCCCCTCGGCTCTCCGCAATAGATCTACTTCGGAAGTTGCTCAGCCAGTTGGTCCAGCGCGGTCACCGTGTAGTCGGGTTGCTTGAAATAGCTGGGGTATGGCGTGTCGTTCCGGTTAATCCAGGCCGTGGACATCCCAGCGCGTGCAGCGCCGTCGATGTCCCACGGGTGCACGGCAATCAACAGCATCTCGCTGAGTGGGGCGTCGCAGCGCTGCGATGCGTGCTCATAGGCACCCAGACCGGGCTTCCACACATTCGCGTCCTCGACGGTCAGCAGGGCTTCAAATTGATCCAACAAGCCCGCTGACCCCAGTAGCCCCTCGGCCACGGCAGTGGCACCGTTGGTGAGGGTGACTAACCGCCTGCGGGTAGCACGCAAGGCGCGAATACCTGCGGGAACGTCCCCGTGAACGGGGAGGGTGGAGAAGCTTTGCATTACGTGTTGGACCGCATCGTCCACGTCGCGGTTCAGAGCTATGCCAGTGAATACGCTGCGCAATGAATCCGCGCCGATGGTGCTGAACTTGGCTTGTGTGCCAGATGTGGCAAGCGCAAAGCCATCCCGCAATACGGATGTAAACCATACTGGCCGCAGCAGCTCTGGGGCTCCCACCTCGGCGAATCGGGCATCCAAGAAACTGATGTCGGACAGTGTCTCGTTGACATCGAAAACGATGACCTCTGGTCGCATTTGTGCCTCCGTCGTGGGCCTCCGGCGCTGGTCGCCAGGTTGACTGCGTTGAGTGTTGCTGAGGTGAGACAGGAGGGCAACATCGTTGACTCATCATGGGGCCCGGCGTACGTTGTCAATACAAGAGAGGGTGGCGCATTGGAGACGACGTCAGTTTCTGATCGCGCGGTCACGCCCGGAACTCGCGGTGCGATCAATCTCTTTTCTGTCATGGCGGTGGTGGCGTTCATATCCTTCTCCGCCTGGGGTTTCAGCGCGGGGGATAGCGGCCTAACGACCGGGCGGGACGTGGGCGCGCTCGCGGTGCTCGTCCTGGGTGCCGTTCTCATTCTGGCGAGAAAGCCAGGCACCCTCGTTCCCGCATCGCCGACACAGTTCCTGGGCCTGGGTCTGCTCGGCGGCCTGAGCGTGTCGTCCATTGGGGCAGATGGACCGTGGTTCATGCTGGCCACGCCTCTAGTTGTTGCCTTTGGTGTTGGCTACCTGGCTGAACGGTTCAGCCAGCGCTACATCATTGACCACTCAGCTGACTAGTGCGTTGAGCATGACGAGGGTGGGTATGCCGGGTGTCGGCATACCCACCCTCGTCACGTTCTACGTTGCGCTAAGTCGTCCTGACCTTCGTCAGGTGATCGGCGGATGTTGATCAGGGCCAACGCAAGGCCGCCCCAGAGGGTGATCATGGCGATGAGCATCATGACAATGGCAGATCCGGTCACTGGACTCGCTCCTTCTTGATAGCGGCGGGGGTTTCAAGGCTGGTGCCGGGTCGCCACTTCACGCGGGCGGCCAGGATGGCGACCACAATTAGCGCACCGCAGATGCCCCAGCCGAGCACGATAAGCATCCAGGTCGGATAGTCGCCATAGGGCGCTGCGAATTCGGCGATGAAGGCGTCAATCAGGATGTAGATCAACATGGCTGGCACGATGATCGCCATCAAAGCCTGCCAGCCACGGCCAATCTTGAAGCCGCCAGTTGCGTTGAGGTGTGCGGTCAATTCGGGCAGTGCCCGCGCACCCCACGCGATGACCAACATGCTCACCACAGCAACAGCCAAGATGCCAAACAGGTTGATGAAGTGATCGATGATGTCGAGCACGATGATGCCGCTGGCAGTGCTAAAGAAGGCCAGGCTCAAGACGGCAGCCGGGACGCCGACGGCCATGGTGGCGCCAACGCGGGACATCTCAAACTTGTCGCGGATCGCTGAGATCACGACCTCCAGCACGCTCACCAGCGATGTGATGCCAGCCATCACCAGGCAGCCAAAGAAGAAGACCCCGATAAATGCACCACCGGGGCCTCACTGATGATGGCGGGGAAGGCGACGAAGGCCAAGCCAATACCGCCACTAGCGACTTCGCCGACAGCCACACCTTGCGCCTGCGCGATGAAGCCCAAGGCGGAGAAAACCCCAATGCCAGCCAGCAACTCGAACGAGGAGTTGGAGAAGCCCACGACGAGCCCCGAGCTGGTCATGTCAGTCTTGCGCCCGACATACGAGGCGTAGGTGATCATCACGCCGAAGCCGACGGACAGGGAGAAGAAGATCTGGCCAAAGGCCGCAGCCCACACCCCGCCATCAGCCAGCGTGCTCCAGTCAGGGGCAAAGAGGGCATCGAGGCCCACCGCGGCACCGGGCAGAAAGAGTGATCGGACGACAAGAATCGAGAAGGTGAGCATCAGCAGTGGGATAAACACCATCGACGTCGCTCCGACGCCCTTGGACACGCCCATCGCCATGATGATCAAGACGGCAACCCAGACGATCAGCAGTGGCATGGCTACACCGGGCACGATGTCGAAATTCACGCTCGGCTCACTGGACTGCAGGAACGAGTTAAAGAAGAACCCGTTGGGGTCATCGCCCCACGCCTGGTCAAAGGAGAACCCGGTGTAGCGCACGGCCCACGCCACGACGGCCGCGTAGTAGACGCCGATCACGAAACAGACTCCGACCATCCACCAGCCCAGAGCCTCGGTGCGCCTCCTCAGCCGGGCAAACGATAGGGGTGCGCCACCCCTGCCGCGGTGCCCGAGTGCGTAGTCAAGGAACAAAAACGGGATTCCGGCAGTCAACAACGCTACCAAATAGGGGACGATGAAGGCTCCGCCGCCATTTTCGTAGGCGACGTACGGGAAGCGCCAGATATTTCCCAAGCCAACGGCTGAGCCGATGGCGGCCAAGATAAACACCCGCCGCGAGTTAAACGAGCCGCGCGCCTGTTCAGTCGCTGCTGATGATGAAGTAGCCAAAAATACTCCCCAGATGAGCCGCGCAGAAATGGTTTCCCCTACGGCAAGTGGACGGACGCCTTGAACGCTAGCGCTCCTGGGCCATCTAGCGCACCTTTGTAGAGTGTGTTTGCCATCACTGCATAGTTATGCCGTATGCTGCATGTTCCGCTGTTCCTGTACGTCTCAAAGGATAATCGTGACTATTGCGCATGAGCCATCGGCCCCCATGGCCGGTATGCCCAACCCCGTTATCGAGTCAGACAGCCCGGTTGACCTGCGTGGACGCAGCCTCTTGTCGCTGCGCCATCACAGTCCAGCGGAGATGCGTGAGCTCATCGACCTGTCCGCGCACCTCAAGGCGGTCAAGGCCGATGGGAGCGAGCAACAGCGACTCACGGGCAAGTCGATCGCTCTGATCTTTGAGAAGACCTCCACTCGCACCCGGTGTGCGTTTGAGGTGGCTGCCGCCGACCAGGGGCACGCACCACCTTCCTAGAGCCGGGTTCCAGCCAAATCGGACACAAGGAGTCGATCAAGGACAGCGCCCGGGTCGTTGGCCGGATGTTCGACGCGATCGAATATCGCGGCTCCGACCAGGTGGTCGTCGAAGAACTCGCAGAGTATGCGGGGTCCCGGTCTATAACGGGCTCACCGATGACTGGCACCCGACTCAGATGCTGGCCGACGCCCTCACCATGCGGGAGCACATCGATAAGCCCTTCACCGAGATTTCGTATGCCTACGTCGGCGACGCTCGCAACAACACTGGGCACTCGCTGTTGTTGTTGGGCGCCAAGCTAGGCATGGACGTCCGGATTGCCGCCCCACGTGAATATCAGCCCGCCCCTGAGGTCCAAACGCTCTGCCGCGAGATTGCGGAACAAACTGGTGCTCGCGTTTTGGTGACCGACGACATGAGTGAGGCGCTCGCAGGTGTTGACTTCGTGCATACCGATGTCTGGGTGTCGATGGGTGAGCCCGACGAGGTGTGGGACGAGCGCATCGCGGCCCTAATGCCGTACCAGGTCAACGCGGCAGCAATGACCGCCACGGGCAATCCAGCGGCCAAGTTCATGCACTGTCTGCCAGCCTTCCACGACACCGGCACAATCGTCGGCCAGCGGCTGGTCGCCAAGCACCCCGAGTTGGCCCCGGGCGTTGAGGTCACTGACGAAGTCTTTGAGTCCACAGCCAGCATCGTGTTTGACCAAGCCGAAAACCGGATGCACACGATCAAGGCGTTGATGGTCGCAACGCTGGGCTGAGGCCCGCTGGATTGTCGGCGGGGCGCTCTAAGATGGAGCCATGATTGAAACAGTCCGGGAGCCAGCCTTCCAGGTCAGCCCCAAGGCGAAGATCTACTGGGCTGTTGGCGACGCCATCTTTTTGGTGATCCTCATCGTCGCAACGGCCCTTGGATATTTCTTGACCCCGGACTGGAGTTGGAAGGGTTGGGCGCTGGCGGGTGCGCTCACCCTGGTCACGTTGCAACTGATCAACACCGTCTTGGCACCCCGGATTCGCTATCGCGTGGCACGGTGGGAGGTCACGATGGATGCGATCTACACGCGCTCAGGGTGGATTTCTCGAGAGTTGCGGATAGCGCCGCTGTCACGAGTGCAGACAGTCGACTCCCAGCGCGGCCCGCTGATGCGCCTGTTCGGGTTGGCCAACATCACGGTGACCACGGCCTCAGCTGCCGGGCCCATCACGATCGAGGCGCTTGATGAAGATGTCGCTGAGCAGGTTGTTGCTGACCTAGCGCGCATCACGAGTGAAGACGAAGGCGACGCCACGTGAGCGACGAGCGCCCGCCCGAAAACAACGAACCTTTGACCCGCATGCGCCGCCGCCCCCAGGTCAGGCCCAACGAGGGACGCCGGATCCCCTCCCGCAGCAGTTTGGGGGTCCAGTCGAGGGCGAACGCGGGGCTGAAGCACAAACCGGCGATGGGCACCCCGACTTTGGCCCACCGCCCCCAGCCCCTCCCACATTTGAAGACCTACCCGAATCGCAGCAAGCGCACGAACCATTCCCGGAGCCCCCAGGCGGTGAAGAAGAGTGGGAGCGCCTGAGCCCGTGGACCATCCCGGTCTCGGCTGTTCAAGGCATTCGGTATCTCGCGTTCCCGCTAATTCTGGCCTTTTTCGGGTTCGGAAGCGGGCTCGATGTTGCCGGGCTTGGCTTCGCCGGCGCGGTCCTCGTGCTTGGTGCCATCGCGGTGACCACCTCATGGATCTCGACGCGCTATCGCGTCGATGATGTGCAACTACAAGTGCGCAAAGGCTTGCTCTCGCGCAATCTGCAGACGGTGCGACTCGATCGTGTTCGCAGCGTTGACCTTGAAGCCGGCTTGCTGAGTCGTGCCCTCAAGGTGACGAAAGTCGAGATCGGCACAGGCGTTGACAACGACAAGATCACGTTGGCTTCGCTGGCGGTGCCTAAGGCCAATGACCTTCGGCACTTCCTGCTCAACCGCTCATCGATGGGGCGGGCGGGAGTCGCGAACTCGAATCAAGCTGAGCGAAGGTTGGCCGGGGCAGACGACGAGACCGCCGATGCAGGAGCCGATGCCAACGTCAGCGGGTTCGGTGAGCCAGCGACTGAGACAGAGTTGGCGCGTTTCAAGGCGTCATGGTTGCGCTTCGCTCCATTTAGTCTGGCTAGCCTGGTTGTCGTCGCCGCCGTCGGTGGCATAGCGAGCCAAGCTGTCAACCAAGTCGAGGTGTCAATCGACACCAGCGCCCTGGAGCGGACTGGCCAGCAGGTGCTCGATCAGTCGCTGACGGTTGCCATCGTGCTAGGCGGGCTCGCCGTCATCCTCGGATGGCTGCTCCTGTCCACGATCACCTATGTCATCCGCTGGTTTGGGCTGCGCCTCGTGCGCTCCTCTTCGGGCACTATCCGACTCACCCGAGGGCTTTTCACGACAAAGTCCACGACCATCGAAGAGTCAAAGGTCCGTGGTGTCGTGATGACCCAACCGGCGCTTCTGCGACTGGTGCGTGGTGCGGAGCTGAGCACGATCGCTACGGGGGTCGGCCAGGGCGGCTCGGTCGCAACATTGCCGCCTAGCCCGAAGTCCACCGTGCTGTCGGTCGGGGCAGAGGTCTTGGCGCGCGAAACAGTTGAGGGCCAAACAGCCACGTCCGAAGACATCACCGCGTTGGTGGTGCCAACCCAGGGACATGGTTTTGCGGCGGCGCGACGGCTACACCTGCAAAGTCAGTGGTTCACGGTCTTCTTTGGCCTGCCAGCGTTGGTTGTTGCTCCGCTGCTCCCTGACCTCGCCTGGTACACACCGGTCGTCGAGTGGGAGTGGTATTTCCCGGTGGTGATCACCCTAGTTCTCGTGGTTGCCCTCTGGTCGGCCTTCATGGCCTTCCTCGGTCATCGGATTCGCGGCAATGCGCTCACCGATCAACACCTGGTGAGCACCACCGGGGCGCTTGGCATCAAACGAGAAGCCCTGGAGCGCGCCGGTGTCATCGGCTGGGTTATTCACCAAAGCTTCTTCCAGCGGCGCAACAACCTCTGTAACCTCGTGGCGACGACCGCTGCCGGCTCAGAAAAGCTCAGTATCAATGACGTTCCGCTTGATCGAGCCATCGGTCTTGCTCGCGAGATCACCCCGGAGCCATTCGCGCGCTTCTAATGCCAGGGCGCACAATAGTTGTCATGGATTCGGACAACACGAACGACAACACCAACGAAAGCACCGACACGGCGAGCAGCACTGCTTCGTCGAGCGAGCTTTATGACAAGGCGACTTTGCGTTTGAGGCCAAGCGCTACACGGATGCTCAAGCCCACCTCGAAGAGTTGATTGCTCTGGAGCCAGACCGTGCTGATGTGCACTTGTTGTTGGCTCGGAGCTATTTCCACTCGGCCCAACTTAGCCGCGCTGAAAACATGTTGACCTCGATCGTTGAGCGTTGGCCCGACGATGCCTACGCCCACTTCGTGCTCTCTCGCACGCTGCAGCGTCAAGGCCGGGCCGAAGAAGGCCGCCGTCACCTGCTCCTCGCTGAAGCGATGGGCTACGAGGGCTGACTCGACCGCATACCTGGATGTAGGCGGTGGGGCCTACGTCCAGGACGGCAGGAACATCAGCAGACTCCACTGGGTCCGCGGGATCAACTGCCCCACGTAGACCGGGTAGTAGAGAGCAAAGAAGAGCACGGCCAGCAGCACATAACTCACCACGATGACTCTGCCCCAGAATCGCCGTGACTCAGATGCCTCTTGGCCGCCTAAGATCAACGCCAAGACTGTGACGACGATGAGCACTAGCCATGGAGTGAAGGCGATGGCGTAGAAGCTATAGATCGTGCGCGTTTGGTAGAGGAACCAGGGCAGCCAGCCGGCAATCACACCGGAAAGCGCCGCTCCGGCTCGCCAATCGCGGCCAAACAGCCACAAGAAGAGCACGATGAAGATGCCGATCGCGGCGCCCCACCAGACAAACAGGTTGCCCAGTGAGGTGATGTAGCGCGTGCACTCAGAAACGGTGCATCCATCTTCGCCTTGGCTGGGCCACCGGCTAAAGAACAGCGTCGGGCGCCCTTGGACTATCCAGGTCCACGGGTTGGATGCCCACGCATGCTCGTTTTGCAGGCCAGTGTGGAAGGACAACACTTCCTGGTGATATGCAAACAGGGACCGCAACGGGTCGGGCACGATGCGAGCCAAGCCTTCAGCCGGGTGGTCCTGTGCCCAATCGCGCTTCCACCCGCCTTCGGTGGCAAACCAGCCGGTCCAACTCGCCAGATAAGTCAGTGCCGCAACGCCCACCATCGAGAAAAACGCCGGTATCCCGTCCTTGAAGACGCCACCCTTGAACCAGGACGACACTCCGGCGGCGCGACGGGCATTCATGTCCCAGAGCACGGTCATGATGCCAAAGACCGCCAAAAAGAAAGCGCCCGACCATTTGGTGCCGCAGGCCAAGCCCAGGCTGACGCCGGCAGCGATGCGCCACCACCGCATACCCAGGTGTGGTCCCCACGACATGAATGACCGGTCTGCAACGCTGCCCCAGCGCACCGCTAGCCGTTCGCGGGCTTGCTCGCGGTCCTTGAGCAAAAAGTAGAAGGCAACAAGGACCCACCACATCAGGAAGATGTCGAGCAACCCGGTCCGGGAGTGCACAAAGTGATGGCCATCGACCGCCAGCAAGGTCGCAGCGACGGTGGCCAACGTGGCATTGCGCCACATCAACCAGGCAATGCGCCCCAGCAGCAAGATCGAGAGGGTGCCCACCAGGGCAGCGGCAAAACGCCAGCCAAAAGATGAGTCGATGCCAAAGAGCCACTCACCGGCACCGATCATCCACTTTCCGACCGGTGGGTGCACGACCAGATCAGGTGCGCTACCGAATACATCGGCGGTGCCGTTGGTGAATAACTCGTCGGGTTCCTCAAGGTCATCCTTGATGTCTCGCTCGTAGCCAAACTGGATCAGCGACCAACCCTGTTTGACGTAGTAGGTCTCGTCAAAGATCAAGCGGTGGATCTGCCCGAGGTTCACAAACCGCAGGACGCCGCCAACCAGCATGGCCAGTAGCGGACCCCACCACGCCCAACGCGACTCGCGAGCGCTCGCGGCCGCGCCCAACAGCCGATGAGTCAGCGCCTGCTGCTCATCAGTGCGGGTCGCGGGGAGTTAATCACGCGGACATCGTAGGCAGGGCGTCTGACTATCTGCCGAATGTGACATGTAACATCGTGCTCGTGGCCACATCAACAGTTTCCTCAACGACGCGGAATGGGCCGAGCACCATTGCGCTGAAGTCCCTGATGGCAATCACCGGGCTGATTTTCATCGGCTTCGTGCTTGCCCATATGTACGGCAACCTCAAGATCTTTGCCGGCGAAGCAGCCTTCAACGAATACGCCGAGCACCTGCGTGAGTTGGGGGAGCCGCTGCTTCCACACGAAGGCATGTTGTGGATCCTGCGAATAGTCTTGATTCTGGCGCTGGTGGGCCACGCATACTCCGCTTTCGCGCTGTGGTCTCGCGCCAGCAACGCTCGAAAGTCGCGGTATGCCGTCACGAAGGCAGCCAAGTCGATGTTCGTCTCGAAGGCCATGCGCTGGGGCGGTGTGGCTCTCTTGCTGTTCATCGTCTTCCACATCCTGCACTTCACGACCAACACCATCCAGGTCAACGGCGACTACGACAACCCTGCTGACCGCTTAGTCTCCAGCTTTGAGCTGTGGTGGGTCGTGCTGATTTATCTGTTCGCCGTCGCTGCCCTGGGTATGCACCTCCTGCACGGTGTCTGGGCCGCAGGCATGACGTTGGGGCTCAACACCAGCGCCAAGGCAGCCGAGCGCCTGCGGATCGCAGCCATCCTCGTCGCTGTCGTCACCGTGGTGGGCTACATGCCGCCGCCGCTGGCCATCCTCTTCGGCATCATCCCCTGAGCGCCCGCAAAGACTGAGTGGAGCAAAACATGACTGACACGTTGAGCGGCACTGAAGCCGACACCAAGTTCTATACCCAGGGCGAGCCGATTGCGGATGCAGCATCGCCTGGCGGCCCGATTGAAGACCGCTGGCCCACCCGCAAGTTCGAGGCCAAACTGGTTAACCCGGCCAACCGCCGCAAGTTGAGCGTGATCATCGTCGGCACCGGACTGGCTGGCGCTTCGGCAGCCGCCACGATGGGCGAAGCCGGCTATCACGTGAAGTCGTTCTGCTATCAAGACAGCCCACGTCGTGCTCACTCCATCGCTGCACAGGGTGGCATTAACGCCTCCAAGAACTACAAGGGCGATGGCGACTCCGACTACCGGTTGTTCTACGACACGGTCAAGGGTGGTGACTACCGCTCTCGTGAGTCCAACGTCTACCGCTTGGCTGAGGTCTCCAAGTCGATCATCGACCAGTGCGTCGCTCAGGGTGTCCCCTTTGCCCGCGAATACGGCGGCCTGCTGGACAACCGCTCCTTCGGTGGCGTGCAGGTCTCGCGGACG
>NZ_CP091057.1 GCF_021535045.1 Ornithinimicrobium sp. INDO-MA30-4
CGTGCGGGCGCCGTGACGGCGGCCAGCGTTGGGCTGATGGTCTCGATGACCGGTGGGGCTCAAGCCGCCACCCCGAGCGTTCCTGCGGCCAGCGCGACAGGCAAGACGGTCTCAGCGCTGCCGACGTTGCCTGTGCCCTCGCACCCGACCACGACCACGGTGCGTTGGGGCTCTCGTGGGGGCACGGTGGAAAGTGTCCAGTCGGTCGTGGGCACGACCGCTGACGGAATTTTCGGCCCGGTCACTCATGCTGCGGTGAAGCGGTGGCAGTCCCGTAACGGGTTGGTTGCTGATGGCATCGTTGGCCCGTTGACGAGCAGGGCGATGGGACTGAACGCCACGAGCAGTGATAGCCGTTCTCAGCAGAGCTCCTCACGGAGCAGCGCCCGTTCTTCGAGCACGAGCTCGAGTGGGGTGTTGGGTTACGCGCAGCAGTACACCGGGATCATGTACTCCTGGGGTGGCACCAGCCCTCGACGGGTTTCGACTGCTCGGGGTACACCCAGTACGTCTACGCCAAGGTCGGTGTTGATCTGCCGCGTACTGCTGAGGCGCAGCGTCAGGCCACGACCCCCTTTCAGAGCCCCGCCCGGGGATTTGGTGTTCTGGGGTGCCCCGGCATGGCACAACGCGATCTATGCCGGCGACGGAATGATCTACGACTCCGGCAAGCCCGGATCCCGACCCAGAAGCGGAAGATGTTCTCCGGCGTGACCAGCTATGGCCGCGTTGGCTGATTGGTGAGTGGACTGGTGGCCCGTACCCGATCGTGGGGTGCGGGCCACTGGTGTCCGGCACCAGACGCGTCGTTACGATAGGTGGTAGTAGCCCGGTTGGTCACGCGGAAGGGACGTTCGTGGAGGCAAGGCAGCGTGTTTGAGGTGGGGCGGGCCTCGCGTGGTGCTGTCTGGGGCGCATGGGTGAGCACGGTGTGGATGGTCGTGGTGGTGTTGTCGCTGGTGTTGATGCATGGTCTGGGGCTGTCCCACACCGGCACCGCGCCGAACCTGGCTGCGCCTACGGTCGCTGCTGCGTCTCACGCTTCAGAGGTGGCCACGAGTGGTGGCCACGGTGGACCCACCGTTCCGGCTGCGGGCCGCATTGGGCACCAGGAACCGGGCCCTGGGCATTCCACGGCGCTGGCGCAGGCCTGTCTAGCTGTGTTGACCGCGCTGATTTTGGTGGGGACCTTCTTGCTGTTGATGGGCCGGGGGTGGGCCCGGTCTGGCCGTCGCCTGCGGGAGTTGGTCGCGTCACCGTTCTGGGACCCGGCGATGTGGTGGGTGCACCCCCGTACTCATGAGTTGTGCGTGATGCGCACCTGAGGGAGGCGTTGTAGCGCCGGCTGAGCGTCGTGGTCTGGCCGGCCTCAGCAAGGTCCTTTATCCTCCCAGTACCAGGAGCACTCTTATGTTCTACCCACGCACCTTCGCGATGCCCGCCGTCGCTGTTGTCATGACGTTCGCGTTGTCCGCCTGCACCACCGAAGAACCCGGTTCTACCGAGCCCAACGCCTCGGACCAGCAAGAGTCCGCCGAGGAGTTCAACGACGCCGATGTCGAGTTCACGACCGGGATGATCCCGCACCACCAACAAGCCGTGGTCATGTCCGAGATGGCGATCGACCAGGGCGGACCCGAGGTCGCTGATCTCGCCGAACGGATCCAAGCCGCCCAAGACCCTGAGATCGAGACCATGACGGCCTGGTTGCAAGACTGGGGCGTGGACGTCCCGACCGGGATGGGCGGGATGGGCGACATGGGGATGATGAGCCCAGGTGACATGCAAGACATGATGGACGCGCAGGGGGACCAGTTCGACACGATCTGGTTAGAGATGATGATCGAGCACCACGAAGGCGCGATCAGCATGTCCCGCACCCAACAAAATGAAGGCCTCAACACCGACGCGGTCACTCTTGCCGGAACCATCATCGATGCCCAGCAGAGCGAGATCGATGAGATGGAGCAGATGCTGGGCTCGGACCAGTGAGGTCACCAACTCCCGGGCCGTCCCCGCTCCCACGCGCCTTCACAGCCCTGGGCGCGGCCCTCGGCATTGTTCTTGTGGCGGGGTGTAGCAGCACCCCAGAACGCTTAGCGCCGCAAGAGCCCACGGGTTCGGGACTGGCGATCGCGGACACCCACGTCCACGCCATCGAACGGGCCGGGCCATCGGGCGGCATCGTGTTAGCCACCCATGACGGGTTATGGGCCGTCGACGGGAACCAACTGTCCCAAGTCGGTCCCCAGATCGACCTCATGGGTTTCACAGTGCTGAACGAGAGCACGTACCGGGCTTCGGGGCACCCAGGCCCGGGCGTGGAGCTGGCTGAGCCGGTGGGCCTGATCGAAACCAACGACGCCGGCCGGACCTGGTCGGCGCTGTCCCGGGCAGGAGAGTCCGATTTCCACCTCCTGGACGGCAACGACACCGTCACCGTCGGTTTCGATGGAACGGTGCGCTCCAGCACCGATGGGCAAACATGGCAGGACGCCGCGACACCAGAAGACCTCATCGACCTGGCACTGCGACCAGCAGGAGGAGAGCTACTAGCCAGCACGGCCAGCGGGCTACAACGCAGCCCCAAGGCGGGAAACAGGTGGGAGCCTGTGCCATCAGCCCCACCCTAGTACTGCTGGACTGGGCTGATCAAGACACCGTCGTCGGCATCAGCGACACCGGGGCCGTCCACGTGTCCACCGACGGTGCTGCCACCTGGCAGGACAGCGAACAACTGGCCTCAGCAATCCAAGCGATGTCCGCTCAGCGAACACCCCGGGGTGACATCGAACTTCTCATCGCTGGGGAAAACGATGTCCAAGCGGTCATCATCGACTGATAGTTCTGAGCGCAACCCTCACGCAAAATGGTGGACCGGGCGCGGTAGTGCAACTCCGGCCCGATCCCAGACGCGCCGTCCCGTAGGTGCTGATGGGCTCGGGCTTCAGGAGCGTACTAACCGGGCGATAGCCGCAGAGGCCTCGTTGATCTTGTCCTGCGCTTCGTCGCCGCCACTGTGGATGGCCTCGCTCACGCAGTGGGTGAGGTGCTCGTGCAGCAGACTGATCGCCACGGCTTCCAGTGCTTTAGTGGCTGCCGAGATCTGGGTGAGGACGTCGATGCAGTATGTGTCTTCTTCGACCATGCGCCGTACCCTCGCACCTGCCCTTCGGCGCGTTGGAGTCTCTTGATCTGAGAATCCTTGGTGTCGGCGTACCCGGGGCGCGGGCGCCTCTCCGCTTGTTGTCATGGCGATATCACTTTCACGCGGATCAAGGGTGCGGGTGCACTCAGAGGTTCTGGGTACGTAAGCGTAGTGCGTTCCCGATGACGCTGACCGAGGACAGCGACATCGCGGCCGCTGCGATGATGGGGGAGAGCAACAACCCGAAGACCGGGTAAAGCACTCCGGCCGCGATGGGGATGCCGGCGCTGTTGTACATGAACGCGAAGATCAGGTTCTGTCGGATGTTGCGCATCGTCTTTGGGACAAGCTGCGTGCGTGCACGATGCCGGTCAGGTCACCACCCAGGAGCGTGACCCCGGCGCTTTCCATGGCCACGTCCGTCCCGGAGCCCATGGCCAGGCCTACGTCGGCTGCCGCTAACGCTGGGGCGTCGTTGACCCCATCGCCGGCCATCGCGACCACCCGCCCCTCAGCGCGCAACTGGTTCACGATGTCCACTGTGCTCCGGCAGCACCTCGGCCTCGACCTGATCGATCCCGAGCTGGTCTGCGACAGCGCGGGCGGTGGTTTTGTTGTCACCGGTCAACATGATGACTTCGATGCCCTCAGCGCGTAGCGCCTTGACCGCGTCTTTGGTCGTGTCCTTGATCGCGTCGGCGATCGCGAACACCCCGGCGGCGACCCCGTCGACCCCGATCAGGATCGCGGTCGCCCCTTGGGCGCGGTACTCCTCGGCTTGGTCGTGCACACCGCTGGTGTCCACGTCCTGTGACTGCAGGAACGTGGCACCGCCGATCACCACCGGCGGCCTTGCACGGTACCGCTCACCGCGGCCCGTGGGCGCCTCGAAATCGCTGACGTCAGCAATCTCGAGGTTCTGGTCGTGAGCGGCCGCAACGATGGCCTCACCCAACGGGTGTTCAGAGGCCCGCTCGACGGCGGCCGCCAACTGCACCAGCTCCGTGGTGTCGAACCCGTCGCTAGGCGCGGTGTGAGTCAAACTGGGCCGGCCCTGGGTGAGCGTGCCGGTCTTGTCCACCACCAACGTGTCGACTTTCTCCATCCGCTCCAACGCCTCCGCGTTCTTGATCAGCACACCCAGACCTGCCCCGCGGCCCACCCCGACCATGATGGACATGGGCGTGGCCAGACCCAACGCGCACGGACAGGCAATGATCAACACGGCAACAGCAGCAATGAGCGCGTAAGCGAAGCGGGGCTCGGGTCCCACGAAAGCCCACACCGCGAAGGTCAGGACCGCTACTGCGATCACGGCCGGAACGAACACTCCTGCGACCCGGTCGGCCAGGCCTGGATCGGCGCGCGGGAGCGTTGGGCCTCGGCCACCATCGCCACGATCCGCGACAACATGGTGTCGCGTCCCACCTTCTGCGCGGTCATCACCAACCCACCGCTCTGGTTGATAGTCCCCCGATGACGCTGTCTCCAGGCGCCTTGGTCACCGGCATCGACTCACCCGTCACCAACGACTCATCCACCGATGACTGGCCCTCTTCGACCTCACCATCGACCGGGACCCGCTCCCCGGGACGGACCCGCAACCGGTCGCCAAGCTCAACGTGTTCTAACGCGATCTCTTCGTCGCTGCCATCATCACTCACCCGGCGCGCGGTCTTGGGGTCATGTCCAACAACGCCTTGATCGCCCCGGAGGTCTGCTCCCGGCCCGCAGTTCCAGGACCTGACCGAGCAGGACCAACACGGTGATGACCGCTGCCGCTTCGAAGTACACCGCGACCGTGCCGTTACCGTCCCGGAACGAATCGGGAAAGATCCCCGGGGCCAGGGTGGCGATGACGCTGTACAACCACGCGACGCCGGTACCCATCGCGATCAGGGTGAACATGTTCAAGTTGCGGGTACGGACCGAGGCCCACCCGCGCACGAAGAAGGGCCACCCCGCCCACAACACCACCGGGGTCGCCAACACCAACTGGATCCACGCCGAAACTCGGGAGGGCACCACGTCATCGACCGCACCGAACAGGTGCGTGCTCATCTCTAGCAAGAACACCGGTGCCGCCAACGCCGCGCCCACCCAGAACCGGCGCGTCATATCCACCAACTCGGCGCTGGGGCCGTGTCAGCGGTCACTGTCGCGGGCTCCAAACCCATCCCGCAAATCGGACAAGCGCCCGGCCCCATCTGACGGATCTCAGGGTGCATCGGACACGTGTACTCCACCTCCTCACCCCGGCCCCTCCCGGGCAGCCCCAGAAGGTTCACCGTCGTGGTCGGCCTGCGGTGCGGCATAACGGTCCGGGTCAGTCGTGAACTTGCATGGCAACCTGCGGAGCAGAAAACGAACCGCTGACCGTCGTGCTCGGCGCTCAGAGCATCTTCGTCTTTAACCCGCATCCCGCACACCGGGTCCGTTCCCGCCCCAACCATTGACTCTCGCTCGTCTTCCACATGACTACCCATACGACCAATATACCCCCTAGGGGTATTAGGCTGTACCAGTACCCACAGCCAGCTGACTCCATCCCGGTCAGGCGGCGACGGTGTTCCAGACCGCGCCGGCCGCGATCCCGAGGCCGACGCTGAGGGCTGCGGTGGCCACGGCCAAGCGCCCGGACCAGCGCCCTATGCCTAAGGGGTCGGGCGCTGGGTCACTGCCGGGACGGAACGGTTGGGCGATCCACCTCAGGTAGTAGAAGAGGCTCAGCAGCGTATTGATAAGGACGACGATGGACAACCAGGCCAGGCCGCCGTCCCAAGCTGCGGTGACGGTGGTGAGTTTGCCGACAAAGACAGCCGTCGGCGGGGTGCCGACGAGACCGAGCAGCGAAACCGCCAGGCTCACGGCAAGCCACGGGTGGCCGCGGGCGATCCCGCGGTAGGACTCCAAAGTGCGGTGCTGGGGAAGCGCAGCGGTGACAGAGAACGCGGCGATGTTGGTGACGGTGTACCCGGTGAGATAGACCAGCAGCGAGGGCAGGGCCAGCGCGGAGTGGCCGGCTACGGCGATGGGCACCAGCAGGTAGCCAACCTGGCTGACGGTCGACCACCCCAGCAGCCGTCGCGGGTCGCTCTGCCAGTAGGCCGCCAGATTGCCGAGCGTCATGCTGACCACGGCCAGCACCGCCACGAGTAGCGGCCAGGCGAGGGTGTCCGGAAGCGTGAGCATGAGGCGGTATGTCGCGATGACGGCCCCGATTTTAGGGATCGTCGTCAAGAACGTGGCGGCCGTGGCGTTCGCGCCCTGCGCGGCGTCCGGCACCCAGAAGTGGGCGGGGAAGCCGCCTGCTTTAAACATCAACCCGACGACAATGGCCAACACTGCTGAAGCGACCGCCCCAGCAGGTGCGGCGGGAAGGCGGTCGGTGAGCTCGGCGTACCCCGTGGTACCGGTCACGCCATAGAGCACGGTGACCCCACCCATCAGCACAATGCCGAACAGTGCCCCCAGAAGGTAGGTCTTCATGGTGGCTTCGGCGCTGGTGGCACCGCCAGTCAGGCCGATGAGCCCGTAGAGGGGAATGCTGGCTAGGAGGAACCCCACGGCCACGACCATCAGATCGTCGGCCCCCGCGAGCACGAGGGCGCCGGTCGCCGAGAACAGCAACAGCGCGTACGTCTCGCTCTCTCGAGGCGAGCCGGAAATCTCGTCGGTGGCTATGCCGAGCACGAGCAGGGTTCCCACCGCCACCAGGATCCGGGCCACCCCAGTCGTGGTGTCGACGGTGAATGAACCCTCAAACGCGGATTGCGCCGGGCCGCTCAACGACAACGCTGCGCTGACCCCCGCTCCGAGGAGCGCAAGGGCGGCGACGATTCGGGTCACCCACTGCCGGTCGCGGGGCAGGAACGAACCGCCTAAGAGCGCGGTGGAGACCACCGACGAACAGTATGATCTCCGGCAGGAGCAGCAGTGGGCGCATCGACTACCGACCGACCAACGTGATCAGCGTCTGTGAAGCCGGCTCGATGATGGCCAGCAGGGGGCCGGGGACCACCCCGATGGCCAAAAGAGCAGCAGCAGCGGTGCAACCGCCCACATTTCGGTGGGGCGCAGATCCGCGAAGTCCACCGAAGCGCCACGCGTTGTGCCGGTGAAGAGTCGTTGCAGCGCACGCAAGAAGAGTGCAGCGGTCAGCAGTATGCCGAGTAGGGCGACCGCGGTGATGGGTGCGGTCGCAATACTGCCGGTGAAGATCTGAACTCGGCGATGAACCCGGACAACCCCGGCAGCCCCAACGAGGCGAAGGCTCCGATGGCGAACAGGGTGGCCATCCGAGGCGCCGGGCCGGCTAGTCCGCCGTAGGCACCCATGTCGTAGGTCGCGGCGCGATCGTGCAGCACCCCGGCCAGCAAGAACAGGGCCCCGGTGATCAGTCCGTGGCTGACCATCTGGGTCACCGCCCCAGTGACGGCGACCTCGCGTGCGGTGGCGTTGTCGCCGGCAACGAGACCCGCGACACCGACCGCCATGACGATGTAACCCATGTGGTTGACCGAGGTGTAAGCAATCATTCGTTTAAGGTCCTGCTGTGCCAGCGCGACGAGCGCGCCGTAGAGGACGGACACCACGCCCACCGCGATGATGATCCACGCCCATGATCGCCACGCTTCAGGAAGCATTGGCATCGCGACCCGCAGAAACCCGTAGGTACCCATTTTGAGCAAGACCCCGCCAGGACTGCTGATCCGATGGCGGGGGCGTCGGGTGGGCTGGCGGCAACCAGGTGTGAACGGGACCGTCGGGGTCTTGACCGCCAGCCCGAGCAGAATGGCGCCGAGCACGAAGCCCCTGGCGACCGGTCGACCGGCCAACGGCATCTCTTGGGCCAGGCGGACCATGTCGAAGGTGTGCGGCTGCGCTGCGACGTAGAGCCCGATGAACCCGGCTAGCAGAGCCAAGGAGCCCAGGAACGTGTAGAGGAAGAACTTCAGTGCAGACCGGGCCGCGTCCCCGTGGCCCCACCCGGCAATGACGAAGTACATCGCCACGATGGACAGGTCGAAGAACACGAAGAACAAGATCAGGTCGGCGGCCACGAACACGCCGAGGCTGACGCTCTGCAAGAACAGGAACAGCGCCGCCTGAATGCGCGTCCGCTCGCCCTGACGCAGGGCATAGACCGCGCAACTGAGGAAGATGATCGCGCTCATCGCAAGCAGCGGAAGCGACAACCCATCGACTCCCACGTGGTAGCTGCTGTCGACGCCGGGGATCCATGGCACCTGTTCCTCGAAGGCCAAGGCTCCGGGGGCAGGGCTCTGGTAGCGGATCCACACGGCCACGATCAGCGTGAGGTCGAGGGCGGACACGACCACCCAGGCCCGTCCGGCCACGACCGGCGAAAGCTTGGGCAGGGCGAGGAGCCCCACGGCTGCGGTCAACGGCAAGAAAACGATCAGACTGAGCACGTTCATCCCCCACAAACACCAGGAGCAGGAAGCCGACCGCGAGGATCGCGACGACCTGGAGGGTAGTGGTGCAGCTGACCGGTCTGCGGCCGACGGGCCAACGCGCCAAGACTGCGGACCCCGCGGGTGACCCACCCCACCGCACCGTCGAAGACCCGGTCGTCAAAGTGGCCCGCACGATCAGCCGCGCGAAGCGCCACGGCCGAAACCACACCGACCGTCCCATCGAGCCCTCGGTCATCGAATCGCCCGGCACGCTGTGCCAACCGAAGCGTCGCGGCCGAGGCCGCCATCACCCCGGCGTCGAGCACCCGGTCATCGAAGCGGGCCAGGGCATCGGCCAACCTCACCGTCGGGGTCACCACGACGCCTCGAGCGGCGGCCTCCAGACCCAACCAACCCCGAGCCCACCTCGGTCCAGGTGCCCCCCAACGGAAGACTGCGCCGAGCACGGTGAGCGCCAGTGCAACCGAGATCAGCAACTCGAGGGCGCTGGCGCTGGGATGGTTGCGACCGTCGAGGGAGTGGGCGAGCGCCGCGCCCCACGGGCCGAGCGCCAACACTCCGAGCAGGACCGCACCCGTGGCCAACATCACCAGGGCGGGTATGCGACGGCAGGCACCTCTCGCGTCCCTTGCTGTTCGGAATCGTGTAGCGCCTGGGCCTGCGCTGCTTCTTCCGACGAGGTTCGACGCCACACGACGACCAGGATCTTGGCCGCATACCCAGCGGACAACGCCGCCGCCGCCAGCCCGACGACATACAGCGCCATCGAGCCTTCGAGGGCTGCCGCAAGGATCTCGTCTTTGGTGGCCCACATCGACAATGGCGCCACGCCCGCCAGCGAGAGGGCCCCGAGTCCGGTCACGACTCCAAGCAGCGGCCACCTCCGCCCGGCCCCCGCAAACCGGGCAAGGCCTTGGTGCCGAGCGCGGTGAGCCACAGCCCTGCGGCCAGGAACAGCAGAGCCTTGGTGGCTGCGTGTGCGACTAAGTGGGTGGCGCCGCCGGCCACACTGCCCACCCCTGCCGCCAACACCACGAAGCCGAGTTGGGCACAGGTCGATGCGGCGAGAAGCTGTTTGAGGTCGCGCTGGGCCAGCGCCACGGCACCCAGAAGCAGCGCTGTGGCCGCACCGATCCACGCAGTCACGGGCCCGGCCCACCCGGTCATGGCGAGCAGCGGCTCGACCCTCAGGAGTAGATAACCGCCCATCGCCACCATGGCCGCCGAGTGCAGCAGGGCGCTTACCGGGCTGGGGCCGGCCATCGCCGAGGACAACCAGAACGAGAACGGCAGCTGCGCTGCCTTGCCAGCGCGGCCACCAACACCCCGGCCGCGATGACGTGTCGCCACCCCGGGGAAGCATCGCCAGGTCGCCTATAACGAACCCGGCGCCACCGGCTAAGGCGGCAGCCGCTGCGACATACAGTCCGACGTCGGCGCTGCGCGTGGTCACGAAGGCGGTCAGTCCCGCGCTGACCCGGTGGTCGTCGCGCCACCAGAATCCGATCAGTGCGTAGGACGCAGCGCCCATCAACTCCCACGCAAACAACAGGGTCGGCACGGTCGTCGCGGTCGCGGTGATCAACGCGAAGGCCGCGAAGAGCAGCATCAGCCCGAAGAACCGGGGCCGGGCATCGCCGATCTCACCGGTGGCCACGATCAGAGCCAATGCTGCCACCAACGCGATGGTAGGCACCAGCAGCGCGCTCAGGGTGTCGACCGCCAAGGCGAAGTCGGTGCCCAGCACGAACGGCACGGCCACGCTCGGTCGCATCACCGACACGCCGACCGCGAGCCCAGCGGTCGCTGCCGCAGCGGCGATCGCGACCGGGGCGGCGATCCGTTCGGCGCGCGGGCTTAGGGCGAGGACGGCACCGACAATGGCAGGCAACACCACCATGGACCACAACAGGGTCGGAGCGAGAGCGATCACCGGGACAAGTCCGTGGCCATGTCGGTCATGTCGGCCCCCGCCTGGCGGTGCATCAGTGTGGCCACGGCGAAGCCCATCGCCATTTCCACGGTCATCGCCGCAATGACCACGAGCAACAGGACCTGCCGGAGGGCTCGGGTGCGGTGAACCACCAGAATCCGGCGGCCGCGATGATGACGCCGTTGATCATCAGTTCCAGGCCCATCATGACCATGACCACGACCTGCTGCGAGATCGCGCCGTAGAGGCCGATACTGAAGAGTGCGGCGGCGAGTAGGAGCACCGTTTCCAGGGTCATCGTCCGAGTCCTCCGGGTTGCGGGTCGCTTGCGGGTCGACGCTTGAGGTCATCGCCCATCCGGTCATACCGGGTGCGGTGCGCGGCGAGCACGACCCCAGCAACGATGGTGGAGACCATCACCGGGCTAATGACGGCCATCACGAGCATCTGGGGCCCATCAGCGCCTCGCCCAGTGCTGCGGTCACGTCCGGTGCAGGCACACCTCGCCTGGTGGGCCAATCGATGAGGAGGATGCCGGCCGCAAGGACGGCAAACGTCAGGGCGGCTGCCGCTATGGCGCGCCGGTTGTCGTGGACCATGCTCATCGGCATCAACGCCGGGTTCATACCCATAAACATGACCATGTAGACGGCCATGATCGCCATCTCCATGACCATCATCAAGATGATCGTGACGCCGATGTAGTTCTGCTGCAGCAGGAGCACGTCGATGCCGACCGCGACGAAGGAGATCGCCAACGCATAGGTGGCACGCGCCATGGAGTCGACGTAGAACACGGCGGCGCCACCGACGATCGCCACGATAGCGAGAACCCAGTGGGCGATGTCGATCAGGATGCTTGCCTCGGTCATGACCCGGTCCTGACGACGGCGACGATAGAAACGATCAGGTCCTGCGCGACCACCGCGGGCAGCAACACCACCCAGCCGAGTTCCATGAACGTGTCGGGGCGCATGATCGGCATACGCCGGCGAAGCCAGACCAGGGCGCTCAACAGCAAAACCGTCTTGACCAACGTCCACACCCAGTCGGGCGCGAAGGGCCCGGATCCGCCACCGAGAAACATCGGCACGGCAAAGGCGGCACCAGCGGCGAGCAGGGCGTAACGCCCGGCGGTGAACAGCAACCGGTCGACCCCGGACAACTCGGCACCCACGCCTCCACCGATGTCGGCACCCAGTGCAGCGGCGAACGGTCCCCATACCGAGAAGGCGACGACTCCCAGGCAGTACACGCCGAAGGCGACCGGCATCCACACCACGAACCACTGGCCCTCTTGCGCGGCGGCGACCGTGCCCACGTTCAAACTCCTGCGGCAATCACGGGCGCCACCAGCGCGAACATCAGCGGCAACTCATAACCCAAGCCGTGCGCGAGGAACCGGTATCCGCCGACTAGCGAATGCGCCGAATTGGGCCCCCAGCCGACGAGCCACACCAACGCCCAGACCACGACGTCCATCGCGTTGAACCAGACCACCCCCACGTCCAGCGGCGCGATGGTCCATCGCCCCAAAGGTACGACCGCCACCATCAGCAGGGCCACGACGAGCAGGCCCGCGCCAGAGCTGCGCCACAACAACGAGTCGGCCGACACGGTGCTGCGCCGGCGTTGCCGCAGAAGCCGCGCGCTCTCCTCCATCGGCCCCGCGACCGCACCCCTGAGGTATGCCGAACCGTCGGATCCGTTGGTCCGCTCCGCCCGTGCGGTCAGGACGCTATTCAGCGCGGCAGACAGAAAGACCATGACCCCCAAGATCGCCGCGCCGACGATCGCCCAGCCCGGCGACACCGCGACCATTTCAGCCCCACCCATGGGTGGCCGGGATCGGCGCTGGTGTGGGCGGCATGTTCAGGGACGCGATGACGAGGCGAGCCGCGGCGAGGTCCAGGCCGACGACAGCAATGGCGACCGCACTCGGGCTCAGTCTCGGGGCCCGCTCGCGTGTGTCATCGGCCGCGTTAACAGCGGCGGCGTCGACGGCTTGGTCGAGCATGGTCCTCAGGCGATCCCACGTATCGCCCTCTAGGTGCTGCGGAAGACCGTGTATCTCGATCTCCTGAGGCGTCAGCGGTCGCAACCCTCTCAATGACCTTCGCAGCACTAGAGAGCGCGTGACTTGGCGGCGCAATCGCTTCAGCGAAGCGTGAACCTCAGGTGCAGTGTCAATCTCTGATGAACTGTATGAAGTGAGTTGTGCGTTGCGGATTCGGCGGGCAAGGAGGCGGCGTCCTCCCACCCGGCTAAGGCCAAGAAGCCGGCCAGGTTGTCGGCGCGCCAGGCCGAATTGGGTGCCTGCGAGACGGTGGAAGCACCCGTCTCGGGGTCATCGATGATCGATCCCTCGGCGCGCAAGATGACGTCGCCACCCGCGGTGCAGCTCAACACGAGCCCGGCTGGCCAGTGCGGCAAGACAGGTCCTAGGCGCAGATGGAGCACATCCATCTCGAGGACCATCCCTATCCTCTTCTCCCTCAGCCAGCGCGATCCCGTCCGGCGCCATTTCCATGTTCCCGTGGTCCATGTCCCCGTGGTCCATGTCCCCGCGGTCCATCGCCTTGTCATCGCTGGTTGATTGGCGCTCGTGGTCCCGATGAGCCGCGTCTTTGCGGTGGCTTTCGGTGTCGACAAGTTGATCCGCGACTGCATCCAACGCTTGGACGATGTCGGTCGTCTCGTCGAGATCTGTCCGCACACGTGGCCCCGGCATCTCCTCCCACAGTCGGCTGACCACACGGCTCAGGTCAGGGCCAGGCATGCCACACACAGCTAGCACGTCGGCGTCGGCCGGGGTGAGGCCCAGACACCAGCCACGCTCGATGAGGTCCCGTTCCAATCGGGCCCTCACCAGCCAGGAGCCGGGTGTCTCGACAATGAGTACATGAGCGCGACGTGCTGCGACCCGGGCGAGCACGTCGCTTAAGCCCATCGCAGACCGCCTTCACGCCATACCCACAGCACCGCCACTAGCAAAGCTCCGAGGAAAAGGAACATCTCTAAAACCGCCGAAAATCCAAGGTTGGCAACAACGACGGCCCATGGGTACATGAAGAGCATCTCAACGTCGAAAGCCAGGAACAGCAGCGTCGCGACGTACCACCGTGCGTGATATCTCGACAGGGCGTGCTCTTGTGGTGCCCACCCCGACTGGAACGGAAGCGAGATCAGGGCAGCGGGCGACACCGCAGTGAGACGGCAAAGACCGTAGACCGCGGCCACCGTAGAAACGGCCACGGCCACCATGGACAGGATCCCGAGAAACACCACATCTCTTTCCTCATGCAGAGACAAAAAGCGAACCTGCGGCACGGCAGGTGGATACCCCAGTACAGTATGCCCTCTCGTGCTTCGGCGCAGTCTTCATGCTCCAGTGAAGGAGTAGGTCTGCTGCGGACACAAGCGCCTTGTCCGGTCACACGCGCGACATAGAGTCATTCTCGTCGGGGCCGGCCCTGCATCACCTCGACATCCGCTCTCGAGGTGTCACGACAACCTCACCGCAATTGGGAAGAGCCGGTAAAACACATGGATTGGTTGGCGACTGCAGCGGGCGTTGTGCTCGTTCTACGCGACATCTTCCACACGCTGGGAGACCCCGAACGGTAGGGGCTCCTTAGCCGTTTCGTGTTGCGGACTGCGTGGCGACTCGCGCCAACCAGAGACAGTTTTCGTTGTCAGATCTCACGGCGACCAACCTAGCCACGGAGTCCTCCTAGGCATCAACCCAACATCTGGACGCCCCACTGCCGGCCCCCCGCCAACCCGCGTCGCCGGACTCCTTCTCCCGCTTCGAGTGCCCCCAGAGCCCGTCCTCAACGAGGACGTCGCGGTCGAGCAGACCGAGATCCCATCGGTAAGAACCACCTAAAGTGGACTTTGGAACTGGGGCGTCCCCTTGCGCGAAGCCGAGTTCGGCCGGGACATCGTCGGCGCAAATCCAAACGCCAGCCTCCCCGGGCTTTCAAAACGCTTCGCCAGAGTCTTCTTGCCCAACCCTGGAAAGACTATGCCCGACCTCGGTCCTTGACCCTGTTGGACTCACGTCCGCCCGTGCCTACCCTGACAGCGGCCTTCGCCACGTTGCTGCGAACTCCGTCGACGGTGCGCGTGCCGAACGCTGGCGCGGTCGTTGCCCGCGCCAGCTTGCTGCCGCAGGCACCTGGTGTTCGCGCATGGCGGCCTGATCGGCGCGGCTGTCTGCTCGTGTCCTCGCAGCGGCGGCCGCCTGGCTTTGACGTGCCGCTTCGTCGTCTGCTCGTGCTTGTCCGCCCCGCAGAGCCGGGGTGTCCTGCAGGCCCGTGTCTGGCTTGCTGTTGAAACGTTCCCCCTCGGGGTCGTTCACGCGCTCCTCGGCCAGGTCATGAGAGAACTTCTTGACGAGGCTCTGCTCGGCGGCAGCGGTGGTCGCTTCCCGTTCGGCCAGTGCCCGGTCTGACCCGTTCTGGGTGGTCAACCATGCAGCATCCCCTGGGACTGCTTGATCTTCCTGCCCGCTGCGAACCTTGCGCAGGTAGTCCTCGACGTCGAAGCCGAAGCGGGTGCCCATCGTGGTCTCCAACGCTTCGCGGGTGGTGTTGTCGCCGACGATGCTCGCTGCCCGCCATGCCGCCGCGAGATCCTCACTGCTTCCTCGTTCGCGCCACCGGTCATCGCGGGCCCGTTCCAGCAGGTCCCGCGGGACCTCTTGGCTGCGGTCGCCACCTCAGATTCTCGTTCCGTGGATCCGGTGGCGCGGGTGAGCCGGCGAGCTGGCACGCCCCAACGGTCTTCACAGAGGGCATCGAGCTGTTCGGTAGCGGTAGCCGCGCGGGGATCGCGGTCAGCCCACACTGTGGCCAGGGTGTACCCAGCGGCCACCGTCTCCGGCTCGGCACCAGCGAAGGTGCGGGGGTTGGTCAACGGGGCGTACACCTGGTGTGCGGCCTGCCTACCCCGATCCTGCTCCCGCCCGCCAGCGCGTGTGGCTTCTCGGGTCGCGGAACGATCCTGGCGTTCTAACCGGTCAGCCGCCCGGGAGGCAGTCGCCGCGCGATCGCGTGCCTCATCCGCTGCCGCCCGGTCCTGGTCTGCGCGCCGGCGGGCCACCATCTCCACCATCCGTCCGGCGATCATCATCGCCATCCGGGCCTGCTGAGTCAGGGCTTGCGCGCCTTCGTCGAGTTCGTGCTCAGCCATCATCGTCCCCGATCGTCCAGGTTCCGGTCCCGTTGGCCCGGCCGGCCCACGTCGTCATGGGTGCGCCACCGGCGACACCCAACGTCTCTGCTTTTCCTCGCAACTGCGCCTGCACCTGGGCCAACCGCTGGCTCTGGACGGTGGCTACTCGCTGCGCGCGGACCCGTTCACCCCGTGCCTCCTGAGCGGCGCGCACCGCCTCGGTAATCCGCATCATCTGCTCCACCACGGCGAGGGTTCCCCGCGCGCTGGACGGTGACCCTGCCATCGCCAACAACGACAGGTGCCGTGCAGCGTCGCGCATCCCCGAGGTGGCCGCCCGTGCTTGGTAACGCCGGTCCTGGCTGGCCCGGGCCATCTCCCGAGCGGCAGCCGAATACGCCGCAGCTTCTGGGCCTTCAGATTGCAGCGCCAGTTGCGCCCAGACCGCCGCCGCCTCCCGGGAGGCTGACATCCACTGCCCATCAGCCGGACCGACCTTGCCCAACGCGATCGCCTGCGCGGCCAAATGTTGCTGCGTGGTGTTCCACCGTTTCAGATCCAACGGGGTCTCTTTGCGGGGTGGGACCGTTGCGGACCTGGTCCACAATTCCAAAGCCTGCGCCCGATTCTCCGGGGTGTCCTCCCACGTCTTACGCAGACTGGTCAACGACAAGTCGACACCCAACTGCTTGCCGCCTTTCCACCCCGCATCCGACCCCTTATCGGCCGTCACCGAGTACCCCGACACGACACTGCGCCCACCCTTTTCAAACCGGGGCCGGATACGCACCCCTGCCGGCGAACGTCCCTAATGAACTGGGCCTCCGTGGCGGCCTTGACCGCGCTCGAACGCACCACGTTGCTCAGCCGCGTCAACGCGTCAATCGGCTCCTTGGAGTGCTCCCACCAGTTCGCGCGGCGGAAATCCCCCGCGATGGTTCCGGGCTTGCCTTGTGCTGAGCCGAATCTCGCACCGGCCGCAACCCGTACCGCTCCTCAATACCGTCGGCAGCCGCACGGGACCGCACCTTCCAGTAGCTCTCATCCCACCACGCACCAGCACTGTTGACCTTGCTGGCCATGATGTGAATGTGGTCGTTACCGTTCTTCGACAGCCCGTGACGCACCGCCGCCCACCTCGCATCGGGTTCCCCGGCCCGCCCGGCTAGCCCCAACTCCTGGACGTAATCGGCGGCGATACGACCCACCGCTCATCACTCAACTGCCCTTCCTCTGAGCTCAGGGAAAGCACCGCGTGAAACACGTGCGGCCTATGCGCAGGCCCTTCCCGGCCCACCCACGGTTCGTCGACCAGGAACTCCCCATCACGTTCAATATCCGCCGGCTCCGAACCAGAACGGTTCTTCGGGCCGGCCTCCTCGCTTACTCCTCGGCCCCCGGCAGCCACCAACAAAGACTCACTCTGCTCAGACCACGCCGATTCCATCGCGCGCCCCAAGGCCCTGCTCGTACTGAACCGCCATTCCTCACCGCCGTGAATCATCGCGTCGTCTCCGGGGAACCACAACGGCGTCGGCCCGTCCAACACCGCGGCGCCCGTACTCGCAATGATCCGCTGCTGCGAATGCTCATTGTTCTGTCCCGGCCCCAACAAATAACTCATCCCGCGGCCTAAGTCGCTGCCCGGCTGACACACCTTGGCGATCATGCGCTCGGGTCCAACGAATCGGCCAAGGCCTCAGTCCGTGCGATAACCCGCTGCATCGAACGCAACGTCGGCTCCAACTCCAACGGAGCTTGTCCCGTGGCATTTGTCGCAGCGGTCAGCTGGTTCAACAACACACCCTGACGGCCCATCAACCGGATCAACCCGCGCACGTCGTCATGCACCAGCTGCGCCTTCATCGCAGCCACACTGCCCCCACTGAACGTGGACCGGATCATCAACCTGGCCACCGACAGCCCCTGCTGCTCGGCCATCGACGACAACCGCTCGTACTCCGCATCGTTGACCTTCACCACCACCCGCCGGGATCGACGGGCCCCGGCCTGCGGACGCCGGCGCTTCACACGTGCAAAGCCACCATCACCACCCACCGCAGCCACCTCCCAACCGGTAGTAAACAGCCCAGCGCAGCGACCCACGACCGTGGGACCCAAACCCCAGTTTGGCACAACGACCGCCAGGACGACAGTATAAGGTACACCTTTGCTACATCTTGCTCGTATCTAACTAGGTAATAGAGCGGCCTCGGCCCGGTCCATTGGATTCCCCTCCCGCGACCTTTGAGCATCGGAACCGCGCGGGCCCTGTCAAGGGCCTCCGCTTCGCTTCGGTGCTACACATGGCCTCCGGCCACCCTGGACAGAGCCCGCTTATACGGAGCCGGTTTTAGACGCGGCGGGAGGGGGAAAGGATGGTTGGGGAGCAAGTCTTTCTGTTGTCTCAGCCATGACACAGCCAAAACTGTTCTAACGCCTGTTACCTTGCGCCTACTTGTCCAACCGAAGGGGGAGCATGCTCCACAACACACTGGACCTCTCTGCTGCTGTAGGCCGATACGCCGTGGCGTACGTACGTGAGGTGTGCGCTCAGGCACATGTCGGTTTCAAGGAGACCTCCGCCGGCGAAGATCTACTTGCGGTCGACGGGAGTATTGAGTATCCAGCGCTCGATCTCCGCGTACAGATTAAGGGCTCGACAACGCCCAGCCTTGCACCGCAAGCCGGAACTCTGAACTTCGCGATCAAGGACAGTTGGAGGGAAAATGGCAACGTAATGCGCTACCCACTTACTTCATTTATGTCCTCATGGAGAGGGACGTAAAAGCGTGGTTCGAGTACGAAAAAACCAACACCCAAGCGGGCGCCTACGCCCTCTGGTCAAGGGTTGACAATCTTTCTGGGACGGCCACCCACGTTGAGTTCGATCGTACGCAGCGTTTCAAATCCGACACTGTCGGTGCTTGGTACGAGGGTGTCTACATGAGCGGCTACGGCGGAACGTGGACCAATGTCTGACCCCACCTACGGGCGCAGCAACCTCCCCAGAGCAGGTCGCCTGCAGGCACCTTCCCAGCTTGAAGTGATGACCGCCGCTGATGCGGTGCTCTTTAGGAACTGGCTGCGCCAGGTCGGGTGGACGCAGCAGAGCGAGGGGCCACTTGGTGAGCTTCTAAACTTCGGCGATTCCACAGTGGCATTGCCTAGAGAACTCTGGCGGGACCCCATCGTCGCGGTGGGAGTTGCGGAGCGAATTGCCTCTGCGATGAATCGTGATCTTCGCGACGTGCTGCGTCGCCTCGTCGTACCGCTGACTGACCGCATCGAGTTTCGTCTGGTCGGCCTGGCATTGGAGAACGGCAGAATCCCACTTGGCGCCGCATCTGAGGCACTCAAGAACGGTCGCAGACTGCTCTCAGCAACGGGCACAAGTGCCATCGCTCCTGCGCGGAGCGTTGCTCGTAGGTACCGGCCAGCCGCTCAACAACTCGCACGAGATGCGGAACTAGCCCATACCGAGGATGGCTCCTTCATTTTCCCACTGGTCATCACCCTCGAGCGGACCACCGACCCGTTGATCACCTTCGATCAGGATTCGGTCGTGCCAGAACCCTATGAACGCCGGGTAACTCGAACCCTTGCTACCGCTGTCGCGTCCGCGGTAAATCTCACAGGAAGATCTATCGACCAGCTGCGTGATGACGATCTTGACACCGCGTCGAGCGTCGGCGTTAGTCGCGAGCTATGCCTATCTCTAGACGAGATGGTGAGGAACTCTTCGGTTGACGAGGTCGCTATCAGCTTTGAGTGGTCGCCTGCCTTTGGTCCTACCGATTCACTTCCAACCACCGTCTACGTCCCCCGCGAGATACGACCTCAACTACGAAAATTGGCACGGCGGCTGGCCCGCCCTGAGCCGATTCCCTCGGAAGTTTATTCGGGCCCCATCCTAGAGATCGGTCACTCCTCAGAGGACGACGACCAGGATGGCTTCTTCTTCGTCCTCGACACTTACTTCCGGGAACGAAAAGCAAGTTGCGAGTGATGCTCACGAAAGAGAATCACGCCCGTTCAATCTCTTGGTACCGGGACCGCGCAACAGTCATCGTTATGGGCACCGCCCATCAGATGCAATCTGGGCTGTTTATGTCCCAGACTGAGCGAATTGAGGCATGGACCAGTAACACTCTGTCCTCGTAAGCAGGTGGCTGAACCGACATGGTGTACTTCCGCAGTTGCGGCTGCTGTGAAGTCGAGCGAACCCAGGATATCGATAGCCCGGGATCACACCTCTCTTCTTCGTCATCCGAGGGGCGCCCGCCAGCTGCGGGCAGCGGACACTGCTTCATCCGCTGCTACTGGTCGCTTAGGTAGCCCTAGCGGGGTCTACTGTGTTTGTCCGGTACCGGTATGCCACTAGAGCCCGACACGAGGCCCGCCAGCCAGGCGACGAACTCACCTGCGATTCCTTGCCAGCAACCTGCAGTCGAGTGTCTTAGAACAGGAACGGGTTAGACGGAGCAAAGCGTCCATAGCGGGAATGTCGGTGGTCGTACCTAGCATCGAAGGATGGCTTACGGATGCACTGCCCCCGTCTACGGACACCGCTCATCTGCGGCAGCTTCGCGATGCCCAGCGTGTGGCTTCGTTCGCTTGGTGGCGGGGTTTTTGCAGCGCTCCGTGGCGGTCTTGTTGCCGCGATCACGCAGGACTGGCAGCAGGTAGGTGTCGCGGTCTGAACCGAGAGGGTGCGCCCGGTCGGGGCCGTTTGGATCGCTGCCGCTACGTCAGAGTCCGAAGGCTCCACCGCCGACGAGGATCACGATGCCGAGGCCGATGAGAACAATGGGGAAGAGGATGTGCTCCCAGCGTTCGAGCACTTCGGCGATCGGGGGGCGGGTGGCGACGAACTTTGCCAGGGCCACCAGGACCGCGACAAGCGCGAGGAAGACGATGCAGTAGGCGACTACCGCGAGAGGTTCCACGCTGAGGAAGACAGGGTGTAGACGCCGATGTTGTCGCCGCCGTTGGCAAGGGTGACGCCTGCGACTGTCCACACGCCGACCTTCTTGCCGGCAACCTTGGCCTCGTCGTCATCGTCGTCATCGTCTACGCGCCAGGCCTGCCATGCGGCCCAGAGGCCGAGGCCCAGAGGATGAGACCGAAGTACGGGATGGCTGCCGAGGGCAGGAATGCTCCGGCACCGATGGTCACCAGGACCGCGGCACCGAGGATGCCGGCGAATCCGAGGTACTGGCCGGCCAGAATGCGGGCGGTAGTGCCGCGCTGGCCTGCCCTCGCGCGAAGAAGAGGGAGAGCACGATGATGTCGTCGATGTTGGTCGCTGCGAACAGGCCCATCGCCTGCAAGACCGAGGTGAGGATCATGCGCCCTCCCCAGCTGCGTCACATCCGGGAAGCGAGCAGGCGGGATCGATGCACGGGGCGTCTTCGTCCACTGCCAGGGTGGCATCGACCAGTGCCGTCAGCGCCTGCGCCAGGTGCGAATCGGCGATCTCATATCGTGTCCGACGACCCTCGGGCTCGGAGACGACGATCCCGCAATCGCGCAGGCATGCCAGGTGGTTGGACACGTTCGGGCGTGTCAGGTCCAGATCTCGGGCCAGTTCCGCCGGGTAAGCGGGATGGTCGAGCAGGGTCAAGATGATCCGGGATCGAGTGGGGTCGGCCAGTGCACGACCCAGGCGGTTCATCACGTCGAGACGCGAAGCAATAGTCAGCATGCACTGAACTATACAGCGCGCACTGAACACTCGGTCACAGGCGTCAGCCCAGATCGCATGCCCGTAAGGGGAACCCTCACCGGACACCACCGCTACTTATCGAGAGGAACGACGGCACGCCTGGCGGGCTGTCCCGCAAGACCCGTCCGGTGAACTGTCCGGTGAAGGGAGGCTATATGACACACTGGGGAGCATGTCCCCCTTGAAGGTCGGCTATGCCCGAGTCTCCACCGACGAGCAGGACCTGACCGCGCAGCGTGACGGACTCGCGGCGTTCGGCGTCGATCCCAAGCGCATCTACGTCGATCACGGGCTCACGGGCCGCAACGCCGACCGTGAGGGCCTGCGGCAGGCGCTGGCTGCCTGCCGGGACGGCGATACGTTCGTGGTCACCAAGCTCGATCGGCTGGCGCGTTCAGTCCGTGATGCCCACCAGATCGCCGACGACCTCGCGGCGCGGGAAGTGAAGCTGAGCATCGCCGGATCGGTGTACGACCCGACCGACCCGATGGGGAAACTGTTGTTCAACGTGCTGGCGATGGTCGCCGAGTTCGAAGCCGACCTCATCCGTGCCCGCACCCGCGAGGGGATGAAGGTCGCCAAGGCCAAGGGCCGGCTGCGCGGGAAGTCACCGAACTCACCCCCGGCAAGAAGCTCACCTCGTCCAGCTACATGCTGCCGACGAGCACACCGTGGGCGAGCTGGCCGAGCTGTTCAGCGTGGGCCGCTCCACGGTCTACCGCGCCCTTCAGCGCGCCGAGCGCGGGCGCGAGAACGCCTTGCAGTAGGTGCGTCGTGGACGCTCGAGCGCGGTGGCGAATCCTCAGGCTCCACGTCGAGGACCAGGTGCCCCTCGCGCGCTTAGCTCGCGAGACCGATGTAGGGCTGCGGACCCTGGAGCGCTGGCACGCCCGCTACCGCGCCGACGGCTACGCCGGACTGGAGACAGCCTCACGGGCGGACGCCGGCTCCCGCCGCCTTCCGCCCGACCTCGTCGACCTGATCGAGGGCCTGGCACTGAGCAAGCCGCGGCCGGCCATCGCCACGATCCATCGCAAAGTCACGGGCATCTGCGCCGCCCGGAGGTGGCCGGTCCCCTCCTACTCGGTGGTGTGGGACATCGTGCGGACCCTGGATCCCGGCATGGTCACCCTCGCCCTGGAGGGCGCAGCGTCCTACCGCGACAAGCACGAGCTGGTGCTACGCCGGCAAGCAGAGCTGCCCCGAGGTCGGCGCGGCGTGCTCCGGTCACCGCCAGGACGATGGCGGCGATAGTGAGCACGGCGGCGGTGCCGGTGAAAACACCGCGCCGAGACCGGCTACACCGAAGGCCAGCAGCAAGGGTGCCCGATGCAGAACAGGCGCACTGCTGCACCAGTACCGAGGACCAGGCGTCCCCGGCGCTCCGGCCCGGGCCTCGGATTGGGCCAGTGGATACGAGGGATCTCAGGCGCAGCAGGACGTCGGCATCTGGTTGCGGAAGAGGCCGGCGACGATGCGCAGACTCTCCGCCATGGTCAGGTACGGCGCCCAGGTGTCGGCCAGATCATCAACGGTCATGCCGGCCTTGATGGCGTAGGTGGCCGCCAGCATGATCTCCCCGGCGCCGTCGGCCAGAGCGTGCACGCCCAGCACCTTGCCGGTCGTGGCGTCAACTACGAGCTTCACCGCGCCCCTGGTGTCGTGCTGGACCAACGCCCGAGGGACGTCGGATAGGCCCAGGACCCGGCAGTCGCACACGTACCCGCGGGCGAGGGCCTCGTCCTCTGTCAGCCCTGCCGAGGCCAGCTGGGGCCTGGTGAACACGACCGCAGGCAGACCGGTGTAGTCCACGCGTGCGGGCGTGGCCCGACCGTCGTCGGCAAGTGCGTTGAGCGCGGCGGCCCGACCGCCGGCGGCGGCTACGTAGACGTACTGAGGAGCCCCCGAGACGTCACCGGCGGCGTAGATGCGCGGGTTGGAGGTGCGCTGGGACTCGTCGACCACGACGAAGCCCCGCTCGTCCACGTCCACCGCGGCAGCGGCCAGGTCCAGGCCGTCGGTGCGCGCGAAGCGCCCGGTGGCCACCAACAGCCGTGCTCCGCGGACCTGCGCGCCGGAGGCGGTGCTCACCACGACGTCCTGTCCATGAGGACCGATGCCGGTGGCCACCGCGGTCGCGTGCTCCTCGACCACCGTGATGCCATCGTCGGCGAAAACCTCCCGAAGCCCCTGGGCCAGCTCCGGCTCGGCGTGGGGCGCCAGACGCCCGACCACCGACACCCGGGCACCGAGGTGGGCGAACAGCTGGGCCTGCTCCATCCCGACATAGCCGCCACCGATGACGACCAGGGACTTGGGCAGCTCGGTGAGCTCCATCGCCGTGGTCGAGGTCAGCCAGTCCACGGACTCAAGGCCGGCCACGTCCGGGACGGCGGGGGTGGAGCCGGTGGCGATCAGGTAGGCCGGGCCCGCAGCACCGCGCCGTCGACGGCCATGGTGTCCTTGTTCAGGAAGGCGGCCTGGCCCGAGCGGACCTCGAAGCCGTAGGCGGCGGCTACGTCGGCGTACTTCGCCTCGCGCAGGCTCTCGATCAGGCCATCCTTCTGCGCCACTAGGGCGCCCAGATCCACCGGTCCGGCTGACGTCGGGACGCCTGCGAAGGGGTTGGTCAGCGCGGCGTGCCGCGCTCCGGCGGCCGCCAGCAGCGTCTTGGACGGCACACAGCCGATGTTCACGCACGTGCCGCCGAGGACGCCGCGTTCGATCAACACCACCTCTTGCCGGCCTGGCTGGCCGCGATCGCCGCCGACATGGCCGCGCCTCCTGACCCGATCACGGCCAAATCGACGTCGTAGTCCTCACCCATATCGCACATCTCCTTTGCGTTGCACGTCTCCAGTGACCAGAATGGACCTTCCAGTGCAGGAAAGGTCAAGATGAACGTGGAAGCCGTTCGAGCAAGGAGGCGCCGTGCGGATCGGTGAGCTGGCCGAGGCCAGCGGCACCACAACCAAGACGCTGCGCTTCTACGAAGAAGCCGGGCTGCTGCCCGCACCGGACCGAACCGCCAACGGCTACCGCGACTACGCCGCTGAAGCCCTGGCGCGCCTGGGCTTCATCCGCCGCAGCCGCACCGCTGGGTTCACTCTGGCCCAAATCCGCGAGGTCCTCGACATCCGCGACGCCGGGGTCGCACCCTGCCGGCACGTGCAAGATCTGCTCGAGACCCGCCTGGACGACCTGGACCGCCAAATCGCCGACCTACAGGCACTGCGACACACCGTCGCCCAACTCAGCGACGCTGCCGCCACGGTCGACCCGACCAACTGCGACGCCACGACCATCTGCCGCTACCTGTGATCCGCACGGTCCCGAACCTGGCTGGTGCAGTGCCCACCGCTTGGTGCCGAACAGCGTCCCGGGGACCGATCGACCCGGCCCCGCTGGCCATCGCTCGTCAGTGAGACCGCCACGAAGCGACCGAAGAACCCCGCCAATTAGCGGACGGAGTCACACTCGAGAGCCTCGTTGAATAGGTCCAGCACTTCGTCCCGGCCCGACAGCACCGGGGGAGAGACCCCAAACGATGGTGTGAACGGGTTCTGACTCGTCACCACAACAACACCCCACTTTTAGAAACCTTTAGCATCTTCATCATTTTTAGCATGCCGAGATATCTCCTGTCCGAGCACTGGCGCGCCAAGCAGGGGAGGAGCGGCAGGCTGATTCGTAATCGACCGTTTACGAAGCAGCCTGAACACTGACGGAGGAAGTGGTAGTTCGTGCTTGCGTGTTGATCCGAAATCTTGACTCGAAACTAAAGTGATCCGATACTCGTGGGGGAGAGTGCTTTCGGGTCACGAACGGGTTGATAGGGGAGTGGAGTGGCTGAATATGGGTACGCCCGGGTGTCCACGGCAGATCAGTCGGTCGCTCTGCAGGTCGATGCTCTGGTTCAGGCTGGGGTGCCGCTGGAGAACGTTGCCCGGGAGAGTGCATCGGGGACGAGTACGACGCGGCCCATGCTGAATGAACTCCTTGGTCGGCTGGAGCCGGGGACAGGCTGACGGTTTGGCGGTTCGACCGTCTGTTCCGTTCAACCCGGCATCTTTTGGAGGTCACGGACGATCTACGCAGCCGTGGTGTTGAGTTTCGTTCACTGCGAGACAATATCGACACCACTACTGCTTCTGGTCGGTTCTTTTTTACCGTGACCGCAGCCCTTGCTGAGATGGAAGCCGATCTCACTCGTGAACGCACCAAAGCCGGCCTCGCAGCAGCCAAGGCCAGCGGAAAACAACTGGGCAGGCCCACCAAGATCACTCCGGCCCAAGCAGACATGATCCACCGACTCATCAAAGAAGGCCGGTCGCAGAGGCAAGCGGCCGCGGCCACGGGAGTGTCCGCATCCGCGGTCGGCAGACTAGTGCGTTGCGAAGTTGTCCCGCGCCCTTAGTCACGACCTCGCCACAACTCAGTCCGCAGCAGGTGCAGAACGGGAAAGGCATGAGATTCCCGGATGCCATCATGATTTGGCTGGACTAGCAACTGTCCTACGCAGTACCAAGATGGGAAAGCAGGCTATGGCCGTTCCAACATACGAAGCAATGATGCGTCCAACGCTAGAGGTTCTCGCAGATCGGGGCCGTCAACCGTTTCGACAACTTGCGGAGCTCGTCGCAGACGAGATGCGCATTGAGAAAGCTGAGCGTGCCAGCACCATTGAGAGTGGACAGACTGTCTACGTGAACCGGGTCGGCTGGGCTGTCACCTACCTGGTCCAAGCAGGAGCAATACGTAGACCCCAACGGGGTATTGCTGAGATCACGGACCGAGGACAAAAACTTCTCACCGAAGTCGGCGGACCTATCTCAAATGCGGACCTTGCTCAGTTCGAAGATTTTCAGGAGTTCCGCAAACGCAGCAGACGTAAGACCAAGCCTGCGGGTTCTGCGATGGCCGATGACCTGAGCCAATCCACGCAGACACTGAACACTGACGACACGCCGGAAGAAGTCATCGTACACACTGTGGCCACCGTCCATGCTGCGCTGACTGGTGAACTTCTTGATCGCGTCATGCAACTCCACCTACTGCTTTCGAAACGCTCGTGCTCAGGCTCCTGGAGCCATGAAGTATGGAACCTCTGGCCAAATCGAGCCGACTGCAGCCTCGGGAGACGCGGGCATTGATGGTGTCATCAGCCAAGACCCATTGGGCCTTGACCGTATCTATGTTCAAGCGAAGCGGTATGACCGCGATAGGTCCATCGGGCGACCGGTTATGCAGGCCTTCGTTGGTGCGTTGCAGGGTCAACAGGCGGACCGAGGTGTTTTATGACCACCTCTCGATTTACTGGCGAAGCCCTTAGCTACGCCGACCGGGTCGGTGTTCGCATCATCCCCATCGATGGCGATGAAATGGCCTCTCTCATGCTTAAACACAGCGTGGGTGTGCAACCGGGCTACGCGGTGACCCTCATGAAACTCGACGAGGATTTTTCGAAGACCTCTAGCAGCCACCACTAGGGAGCAGTAGGGCTACATAGGAAGACGTCTTTTCGTTGAGGCTTCGCCGCGGATGAGGGTGACAATCCAGGCGGACGAGATCGGCAGTGGGAGCGGTGAGCTCATTCCCTCAGGGCCATGTGCTCAAGGCCAGCAGTGTGGCACGCCACCAAGTGCGTGGTCGCGCGGACAACCACGCACTTGGTGCCGTGGGGGAGTGGGCTCAGCTAATCAAGACCTAGTCAGTTGGCGGCGAAGCCTACACCCGGTAAACGTGCAGGTCGCTAGTCTTCGACGATCTCGAGGTCTGGAAGGGAATCCACGATTTTCATGGTTTCTACGGACACTGTTGTGACCTTGGCGATGAGGTCGAGGATGTAGCGGGGGTTGCCCATTTCGCGTGACCAGTCGTTGGGGTCGTTGACGATGCCCGAGGGTTTGTCGACCTTGACTTGGTACCGGTCAATGATCCAGTCCAACCCTGAGCGTGAGCCCAGCATGTATCGCTGCGCCTCCTCAGGTAGGCCGGAGATGGTGATCGAGGGGGAGTAGTGGATGACGGTCTGGTCTTTCTCCTTGCCCTGTTTGCCGTATTTCATCTTTTGCACTCGTAGCGCGTCGTACAGCGCTTCCCCTTTGAGCCCTTCCGGTATGCCGTCGACGACAATCGGATAGGGCTCGACATTCTCGTAATCGATATGTAGTCCCAGGAGTTTCTCGCCGGCGTCGCGGAAGGTGGGAAACTGGTTTACGTCGATGCGGGGGATGCGTGGGAGCGAGCGGTTGAGGTCGGCAGCGAAGCGGGTGCGGTAGTCGGGGGAGTGCAGGAAGCCATAGATGAACGCGAAGACGTCGTCTTTGGTCACGTCGTTGCCGTACCAGGTCCGGTACTCCTTGAGCGTGGCATCAGTGATGTTGTCGATTCGACGGTAGCCATCGACAACATCAGCTGAGAACTCGAGGGTGTCGCTTGCGACGGCTTCGTAGGTGTATCGGGCGAAAAACTGGCTTGGTCCCGAGCCCCACATGCCGAGGTCGGGGAGAGCGTCCACTGCATGGGTTGAAAATGGCTTGTCGTTTCCGGGTCCCATGACGACGAAGCCGTAGTTGGGGTGGTTGGGGTGGGGAACATCGACGGCAGTTTGCCTCGACGATGATTGAACATTGCATCGAAGTGCACTGCCATCTTCGAGAAGGGCCGATATGCCCCCACGACAAGGTTGCTCTCGGTCGCAGCTCGCTTGCGTCGAACGAGGCTTTGTTCCAGGCTCGACGACCAACTGATCCGTGTGGGGTCATTATTTTTGAGTTCTTTAGCTGACTTCTTAATCTCTATGCCGGGGTTGCTGGCCACAAACTGATTGAGCTTCTCTACCTGGGCATTATAAAAGTTAGCCATGCGCGAAACATTGGCTTCTACCGCGGCGGAGGAGTAGTTGTAGATCCACGGATCGCGGGTTGTCTCTAGTCCTCGGGTGGCTGCGGCGAAGATCGCCTGTTTGTCGCCGCTCACCGCTTGCCATTGTTCGAACTGTTGGGAGCGTTGGTTGGTCCAGTCGCCTGCGTCGTTTGGTTCGATGGTTTCCCAGTTGAGCGTGTCTAGGTGCGAGTCGTTGACGATGGTGAGTTTGTCTTCGCGGGTGAGGTAGTTCCCGATGTCTCGATAGTGGACGGTTGCTCTGTTGCGGTTGGCGTTGGGGTTCTTAACGAGGAAGGTGACGGCGACGGTGTTGCGTGACCCGGAGCCGAAGACCTTGCCACCTTCTTTGCGGGACTGTTCGCCGGCGGTGCGCTGGTTCCCGCGCAGGTTGTAGATGTAGATGTCGGTGAATTCGTCGGCGAGGGTTTTGCGTAGGCCGTCGGCGGTGTTGGCGTCGATGAATCCGCCGTTGGTGACGAACCCGATGAGTCCGGCGTCGCCGATGCGGTTGGTTGACCAGCGGATGGCGCGGACGTAGGAGTCGTAGAGGCTGTTCTTGTTTTTCGCGGTTGATTTCTTGGCGAAGGTGTTTTCGATGGATGTGTCGAGGTGGGCGTATTTGATGTTGGCGTTGTTGTCGTTGCCGCTTGTTTGGCCGACGGAGTAGGGCGGTTCCCCCGACTGTTGGCGCGTGTTGCACGCTCACCGACGCGCCGAACGACGGGGCCTCCTTGATTCGCATGAGGATCCATGTGAAACTTTCAGGCATGAATTCACGTCTGGCTGGAACCGACTGCGGCACCGACCGTCCCTCCCAGTTGCCGTCCGAGGGCATCACTTCGATGGAGTACCTCAGCTCGTTGGCTGACCTCGCGACCCGGATCGTACGCCAGCGCATCTCAGACCTCCCAGAGTCAAGAGGTGAGTGGGACATGATCCGCGCACTTCTCAACCAGATGGTCGATGGAGAGGAGGGCGAACGAGCGCGACAGCTGCTCGTGCAGAAGGGAATCCGCTGCGTCCGCAAGCCCTCGGAGCGCGACCGCTTCTGGTTCACGATCCCAGGGTGTTCGAAGCCGGTGCACGTGGTGGCCCGTCCAAAGACCGCGCCGCCCGCCCCTGAAGTTGTCAAGGTCCAAGGCGAACTTGAGCTCAGCGGGTTGGCGGAGGCAGAGCAGGACGCCGGCCTTCGGCTCTTCATGCTGTGCGAGAAGGATCGCGGCGGTATGGGTCTGGCCTCCGTCTCCTTGGCCCTAGTGTCCAACCCGCAAGCACGGTGGATTCTTGAAGGGTGTCAATCGTCGATGAGGTCCTGGTCTTTGCGGGATCAACATCGGCGATGGCGTCAGCATCGTCTCTGTCCGACGAGGACGAAGGTGTGTTCCGGTCGGCGATGGCTCGTCGCGACGTGGTTGTGGCCGACGTCGACTTGGGTTCGCTAGGTGGGGAAGGGGTTGAGTCCGCAGCCGAGCCGGAGCAGATGGGTGAGTCCGGTGCCTGAGACTTTCACCGTTTTTGGAGACCGGGTTCGGTGGGCTCGACAGTTGCGCCGCCTGCTGGCGCGTGAGGTAGTGGAATCGCTTCCGATCAGTGCGCCGACCTACTCGCGCATCGAGAACTCCGATTCAACCGAAGTCGACCCACTTGTTGCGCACGCACTTGCCTTGGCCTTGAGTACCCCCCTTGGATGGCTCAACGCACCTCCACGAGCCTTCGCCACCTCGAGTGGGACACAGTTTAGGGCGAACAGTCGGATGACGAAGGAGCGCAGCAGACGGTCACTTCTTGGTTGACTATGTACGCAGAGCTCCTCGCGACACTGGACCGAGTTGTCACCCTGCCGCCGACCACGTTCCCGTTCCAGACTGTCCTGGACGCCGAGCCGCGTGACGCAGCGCAGCAAGTGCGTGCGTCCTTGCGGCTCGGCCCGCCCAGCCCATCGACAACCTGATCCGTTCCTTGGAGAGGCTCGGCGTGTTCGTTGGGGTGGTCAACTTCGAGGAAGAAACGCACCTCCGCAACCATGACGCATCCTCAAGTTGGTTCAACCTGCAATCCGGCCGCGCTGCTCCAGTCGTCCTCATCCGGGAGCACTCGTCATGGGAGCGTGTCCGATTCTCGGTGGCCCACGAAGCTGGGCACCTTGCGCTCCATCGGCAATCAAGTGGCCCTGAACGGGAACAAGAAGCCACCGAGTTTGCGGCCGAGTTGCTTCTCCCCAGCGCAACCCTTCGGGCGCAGTGGCCACGGCACGTGACTGTCATGGGCCTGTTGGAACTGAAGGAACGATGGGGCATGTCCATCGCTGCTCTCATCCAGCATGGCTACCGCAACGAGCTCCTTGACGACGACCGGCGAGTGTCCCTCTTCAAGCAACTGTCGAATGGGCGTGATCCGAGGACCGGTGAACGCTGGCGGTTGCGTGAACCTGGGGCGACCTCCCGAGCAGTCGAGCGACCCCTCCTCGTTGCTAACGCGATCGAGGTCGGGTTTGGGTTATCCCCCGACCTGCAAGCGTTGCAGGGTGAGCTTCCGCCAGCTCGGTCGGGCGAGGTGGTACTCGGAGTTCCTACTGAACTTCGCGACCAGCTGGTCGCGGAGCATGCGCGCTCAGGTGGAGGCTCGGGCGACTGAGCGGCTGGACAACGTGCTTCCGCTGCGGCGTTGATCAAGACGACGCCGCCCCCGCATAAGGACTTGGCGGCTGGGGGCGGCGTCAGGCTGGGCGCGGCCTCGTGCCCGCGCCAAGCCTACCGATCCTGCTCCTTCGTGTAACCGTCGGGTAGAGCGTCGATCAGAGCACTGAAGGGACCGATGTCGTACTTGTTGCACGCGTGGGTGTAGAAGTGGAGTTCCCCCGACTCGAGGGTTAACCCGTGTTGCTGTCCCTTCAGCGCTGACCGCCGTGACCGGGGACGATCGGAACCCGCCAGCCAAGGGTGCCCGGGCTAACAACTTCCTTGGCGGCTCCGGTGCTCCGGTGCTCCGATGGATCGACTACTTCCGTGTCAGTCCCGCGCGACGGGCAACGCGAGCTTCCCGCTGGCGTTGGGCGACCGCGGCGATGGCCTCAGCCATCTGGGTTTTGGACATCTCGATTCGCACGTCGTCGGGTATGTCGTCCCTCCTTCTGCTCCCGGACATGATCGCCTCGCAGAACTCGGTCCCGCAGTTCTCGCACCAACCCGCCTCTGTCATCCGGCCGTACTGCTCGTCGTCGGTGAGCCGGTCGATGGTCTTGTCAGCCCACAGGCCCGCGCTGGGCGGGTCATCCCCGCAACCACACGAGTAGGCCAGGTAGTCGTTACTACGGATTCGGTCCCAGACGGAGCCAGCGATGACGATCTGGTGACGGTCCGCGGCTTGTGCGCACTTCGTGGCGTAGTTGACGGGCCGCCCAGCCCAGACTGCTTCCTGCTCAGCTTGGTTGCGTGGTGTCCCCAGGTTCTTCACGAGCACCCGACCCATAGCGATGCCGACCTTGAAGCCTGTCTCTGGCCCACCGCTCGCACCCCACTTCGTCTCCAGCTTATCCACTAACGTGCTGCTAAACGTGCGGATCGTGACCCCTGTGCACAGGGCCCTCGCGATCGCACGATCACCCCAGAACAGACCGAAGCCGCCGTCCCCCTGGATGTCGATGAAATCGGCTCCGAACCTGTTCAGGATCTTCACTGACCCTTCTACCGCTGCCTCGTATGCTCGGGCGGTGGACGTGTCGTGACGGCCTGTGCCGAGTTGGGTAGAGTTCTTCAGATCCGCGACGACAGCGACCACACGCGGGATCTTGAGCCACTTCTCGGAACCCTGACCGGGAATGTCGCCCAGGTCCGGGTCGTCAAGATGCACCACAGGTGGGACGGCGTGCAGGGTCCCCTGCACATCTCGTCCCAGTTCGTCCAGCAGATCTGTTAGCCCTTGCGCTTCCACAGGTGTGCCCCGTTCTCGTTGTGTTCTTACCAGGGTAGGCGGGGCGTCCGACAGACCTGCGCTGTCACAGGAGGCTGACTTGGATTGTGACGAGGGCGAGTAGCACGCCGGCGACAAGACCGGCACGCACGGCCCACGCGACGCGCTGGTTCTTCGCGGTGGCGATGGTCGCGTTGGCGTGGATCTGGTCGGCCAGTTCCTCCACCAGTGCCTGGCTATCTATCGATAGCCGACTTAGTTCGTCCCTGTAGGCGAGCCGCTTCCCCCTGTAGTTCGCTGCGATGCTGGCGAAGAATAAGCTATTGACCGTGTCGGGGACCGCGTCCTTGTCCTTTATGCGAGGCGCGATCGTCCAGCCGGCGAGCAGCACTGCCGCGAAGAGCAGGGCGCAGGTCATGACAACCGTCACGTCCAACCAAGCGGTTCTTCGATGCAGTTCATTCACGACGTTGTAGAGCAGTGTGCCCATCGCCCCAGAGAACGCGAGGGTGGCGCCCGCCTTCGCGTCGGCGAACCTGATCCACTCGTTCACCATCGAAAGGAGCTTCCACGCCTGCTCGTCGGTGACCACGACCTCAGGAGCAGTTGGTGCAGCCGTGGACTCACTCTTGTTGCGGCAGAATTTTCCTAGCACGAACCCTCCCGCAGTAGTTCAGGGCACGGGCTGGTTCGGGAGCGATTCAGCATCCGAGGCTCCCGGGACAGCCCTTCTACTGTGTTGTCATCCTTCATGTCGAGCACCCTTGTGGCTGGCCGCACTCAACCCAGCCGCCGCTCACCGCAGGTTTCCGATCTGGCCGGCATCGAGTCTCGCGAACTCTGTGAACAAGGCTCTCTGGCGCCCCTCAAGGTTCTGGTCAGCATGGTCCAGGCCGAAGATGGCGTCGAGCACATTGTCAAGGGCGTTGTGAGCCGTGGTCAGTTCGGTCGGCATCGAGTCTGCCCTGTACAGCTGGGCGAGGGAGTGTGATGGGTAGAGCGCGCGTGCCTCGACCACAGACTGGCCGGCGCCGGTGACCGCATTGCGCTGCTGGTCGTTGACGTCGGGAAGAGGAAAGTTGTTCCACACGAGCGTGTTGGAGAAGGAGGGGCGTGACTCGAGCCGATTGCCGACGGTGAGCTGCCACGTCAAGAACATCGAGGACGAAATCACGCTGAACTGGAAGCCGTCGCGGTCTGGTGCAACGTAGAGCTTGTTCGATGCAATGACGTTCGCTGGCAGTCGGGCAGCTGTGTAGTAGGGCCTCGACTCCGAGACCACGGCTGGGATCGCTAAGTACGAGTCAAACATCTCAGCTGCCCGCTGGCCGAAAAGGTGTGGGGTGGTGGCCATCGCTCTCGTGCTGCTTGCCTTACTCGCGAGGCGCATCTGACGGACGCCTTCGATCCTGTCCCTCAGCACGCGCGACTGCTGGACATCAGCGGGATCCATCGCAGTGAGCCAAAGACACCACCGTTGAGTACCTCGGACGAGTTCTTCCGACCCTGGGAATGGGCGCACGTACTTAGCCGCGACGGGATCGGACATCACCTCGTCGTACGCGTCGGCTTCGACGATGAGGTGGCCTCCGTCGCGTGGCATGTTCCCGAAGGTCACTGGCGCGATGTGCGGTGACAACGGGGTCCTGCGCGGCCTCACGAGGACGTCCGGACCGTCAACCAGGTAACCGTTGATGGCAGCGACCTGGGTCTCCTGGGGTGCTGAAGACGCGCTTTCGTACTCGAAGAGCCGTGCCGGGCCGTTGTGACGATCAAAGCCGATGATGTTGCAGTGAACTGTCGCCTTGCCCACTGCCTCCGATGTCCAGGCGAAGGTCCTATGGGCGAACCGGATTCGCCAGCCACCTTCGAACACTGGCCCGAAGAGGCGTGGAACCTGGTCGCCTTGGGTCACGGAGTTTGTCGAAACGAATGCCCAGCGCCCCGGCGTGTCCGCGAAGTACTGCAAGGTCTTGGCGTACCAGGCTGTGACGTAGTCAAGACGACCGATGTCCGCACCGCCCCAGGCATGACGGAGGTCTTCGGTTTGCTCCGCATTGCGGGAGATGTGGCCGAGGAACGGTGGGTTGCCAGCAATGAGGACGTATTCGTCGGGGCGGCACACCCTGTCCAGTCCAGCCGTAGGGCGTTGTCCACGACGATGGTGGCCTGTTCCTGGATGGGCAGGCGGTCGGGGGCGTGGCCGAGGGAGGCTTCGAGTTTGAGGTCGCACTGCCGGTCGACGAGGAACATTGCGGTCTCTGCGATGCGGGCGGGCCACTCGTCGATCTCGATGCCGTAGAAGTGGTCGAGTGTGACCTTGAGTCCGACGTTGGCCAGGAGCATCGGGTTGTCCCCGGTGATCTCCTGGAGGCGTTCCATGATCGCGAGTTCGAGGTCGCGCAGCTCGCGGTAGGCGACGATGATGAAGTTGCCGCAACCGCAGGCGGGGTCCATGTAGCGGATGCGGCCAAGCTTGTCGCGCAGTTTGCGTAGCCGGTCGGCCTCGTACTTGCCCAGGGTTCGGACGTGTGCGAACTCGGTGCGGAGCTCGTCGAGGAAGAGAGGGTTGAGCGTCTTGAGGATGTTCTCCTCGGAGGTGTAGTGCTCTCCGAGTTGCCGGCGGGTTTCTGCGTCGCGGACGGACTGGAACATGGACCCGAAGATGGCTGGGCTGATGCTGGCCCAGTCGCGGTCGCACGCTTCTAGAACCGCGGTACGGAACTCTGCGTTCAGGACGGGCAGGCTCAGCGGCTCGGAGAAGATCCGACCGTTGACGTACCTGAACCCGTCGAACCCGGCCTGGCGGGTGTCGCGCTGGTCCTCTGGGGTGTCGAGGAACGTAAACAGGTCGCTGAGCTGAGCGCCGATGTCTGAACCGTCGGCGGCCGTGTGGTCGCGGATGAGGGTGCTGAACAGGTCTGGTGCCCACATGTCGGTGTCGTCGCCGAACATGAGGAAGAGGATGCGGGCGAGGGTGACGGAGATCTCGTGGTCCCGTTCTTCTCGGGTGGTGCTCTGGGGGTAGGCCTTCTCCATAGCGGCGTAGAGGCGGGCCATGAGCTTGGAGGCGTGCTTGGTCTCGTTTGCGGCTTCGACGTCGAAGGCCTGGCGGACCTTGGCCAGGACGGCGTTGCTGTCCAAGATCACGTCGTAGGGGAGGCGGATCACGTCCAGCTTCTCGGCGAACCGTGGGTCTGTGTCGCCGTTGCGGTGCCGGTGTCGGCTCAGTCTGGTCGTGGTGGTGCTACCGACTGCTCGGCGCACGGGCCAGCGCCACACCTGTTCGTGCTCGTCGTGGAAGATCAGGATGCGGTCGGTGCTGCTCTTGGCCAGGTGCTGGTCGAGGGTGGCTTCGAGCTTGGAGTCGGGTTTCTCGTTGACGACCCAGACGCGCAGTCCCTTGTGCGAGGAGACGTTGGTGGCGCTGACCTTGCGGCCGTCGTACTCGACGGTGACTGGGGGCTGGTCGGGCCGGGACCAGTTCAGGTCCTGGATGAACAGCTTCTGGTAGTCACGCTGTTCGGCGCGTTCGATCAGGGCGGTGGTCACGAGCTGGTCACTCCTAGCGAGCAGACGATCTTGATGGTGTCGGTGTCGGTGGCGCCGATGACGAGCCTGTCCTCGTCGTGCAGCTGGTTGATGAGGTCGGCTAGGTCGTCCAGGCTGTACTTGTTGCGTCGTGCTTGGCTCAGCCGCATGTTGGCGTGCTCGGTCAGGGGCCGGGTATGCAGGGCGTCCAGGGCTGCGGAGGCCTTCTCCCCGAAGACGGTGCCGCCGAGGCGCTGCCAGGCCCACTTGCGTACGCCCTTGAGGTTGCCGGCTGCGATCGTCTCGGTCTTTAGCGGTCCCTGGACCAGGGCGGTCTCGCGGTCGAAGTGGTCGGGGCGTAGAGGGGCCGTGGGTGTGGTGGGTTCGGCACGGAAGATCCGCAGGGCTTCCAGGGGGTGAGGATCCGCTCCTGGACGCCGTGGTCGGTGATGGTGGCGGTGGCGAAGGCGTCGACGCCGGAGCCGGTGGAGATGTAGCAAGTCACCCCCGTGGGACTCGTTCATGTACTGGTCCCGGGTGGAGTGGATCATGTCCTGCAGGCGGAGCACCCTGGCGGTGATCTGGGGGTGCTTGTCCAGGGCGTTGGACCACACCAGCCAGGCTTCGCTGACGGAGTCGACCTCGGCCTCGTCATCGCTGTCGTCCTCGGTGACCCGCCCCTTGTAGAGGTCGTCGAGGATCTTGATCTCCTTGTCGCCACCGAAGAACTTCTCGTCCGAGCCGAACGCCTCGGCGGCGGCTCCTAGTCGTTCCTTGATGCGCTGCCGGAGGCGGATCTGCTCCTCGATGTTCTCGTGCGTGATCAGGTAGAGGTTGACGGTGTCGGACTTCTGCCCGATGCGGTCGACGCGGCCAGCGCGCTGGATGATCCGGATGATGGCCCAGGGCAGGTCGTAGTTCACGATGATGTGACTGTCCTGCAGGTTCTGGCCCTCGGAGAGCACGTCGGTGGCGACGAGCACGTCGACGGGCCGCTCCACCTCGACCGAGACGCTCTGGTCCTCCGAGGGGAGCCGGTTGGAGTTCGGGGAGAACCGGCGGGCGACCTCGGCGGGGTTGTCGGTGTCGCCGGTCGCCAGGGCGACGTTCGCGATACCGGCCTCGGTTAGGGCGTGGGCGACGTAGTCGGCCGTGTCGCCGTACTCGGTGAAGACCAGGACCTTCTCCCCGGGATGGTCGTTGGTGAGCAGGTCGACCAGGGCGTTGATCTTGGAGTCCCGGGTGGAGTCCCAGTCCCCGAACCGTTCCAGCAGCGACGTGATCGTCTCGGTGTCTTTGACCAGGTCGTGACGCAGGGTTGGCTTGAAGACGGTGGTGTTGACCCACTTGGTCTTTGCCGGCAGGGACTCGGCGAGGCTCTTGTAGCGGGTCTCGGCGCTGCCGTGCAGGCTGCCGTCGGTCTCGATGTCCTCGTCCGTGACGTTGATCTGCTTGTCGGTGAACGAGCCCAGCGGGATGCGTAGCTTGTGGTCGATCGCGTGAATGAACAGCTCGTTGCGGGCTCGTTGGCGTTGCAGCGACAGGATGAACGAGTAGCCGGATGAGGACAGTCGCTTGAACAGTCCGATCCTCACGAAGCCGCTGACGTTGCCTCGGCCCGAGCGGATGTCGTCCAGGTTCTTCGTGTCCTCGTCGGTGTGCGGGGCCTTGGGGTTGTCGTAGTCGGCGAGCCGGTACCGGGGCAGGAGCAGGTCGCGGACGGCGTCCAGCGTGGTCTCGTCCTCCATCAGAGCGGCTGGGTCGTCCGCGGCGAACTGGTGGCTGACCGGGGTCGACACGCGGGTCGGGAAGTGGAACTTCTGACCGTTGGCGAACTGCAGGTACTCCCGCTCGGTCGTCGTGCCGTCTGGGCCGGTGACCAGCTCCTTCTTGGCGGTGCGCTTGATGAAGGAGCGGGTCCGGCGCACGAGGTGGTCGCTCATCAGCCTCTTCCAATCCTCCGGTTCCTCGGACTTGCGGAACGCGGTGAGGGTGTTGATCTTTCCGTCGACCCTGGCCATCAGGTTGGGGTCGTTGTGCAGCGCCTCGGTCGGGACGATGCCCAGGTCGTCGTCCTCGTCGATGTACAGGCCGATCTGGTTGGCGACATCGGTGAACGCCAGGTTGTACGGCGTGGCGGTCAGCAGAAGGACTTTGGAGCTGTTGGTCCGGATGTACTGATGGATCGCGTCGTAGGCGATGGTGGAGTTGTTCCGCAGGTTGTGCGACTCGTCGCAGATGACCAGGTTGAACCGTTTGAGCTCGGGCAGTACCTTGTCGGCCATCGAGTAGGGCACCACCCGTCCGTTGATGTCGTACTCCTCGATGTGCTTCTCCCACATCGGCTGCAGGTTCTTCGGGCACAGCACGAGGGTGGAGTAGTCCTCAGCAGCCTGCAGCATCAGCGCGGTCGCGACAGCGGTGAGCGTCTTGCCCAGACCGACGACGTCGCCGAGCATGGTGCCTCCGCGGCGCACGATCCGCCTCGACAATGTCCGCACGGCGCTCTCCTGGTAGTCCAGCAGCAGGTCACTCATCGACTTCGGCAGCACGTACCCCATCCCGTCACGGGCGTCCTGGGACAGGGAGTGGCAGACCTTCAGGTACACCTCGAACGGAGTGGGCTGGTCCTCGTCCGCCCACGAATTGGCGATCAGGTCGATGATCTCGGCGGTGATGTCCAGGGAGAACCTGTCTTCCCAGCGCTCCTGGAACCAGGCCGCCAGCTTTTGCGTGGCGTCGGAGTCCTGCACGTCGATGTTCAGCTCCAGGTTGCGGTTCAGCCCCGCCCCGGTGAGATTGGAGGACCCGACGTACCCCATCTGGATCCGTGCTTCTTGCCCGGCGCGTGGAAGATGTACGTCTTGCCGTGCAGCGGCTTCTCGGTGAACACTTTCATCGCCACGGTCCCCTGCTCCAGCTGACGCTTCAGCGTCTGCAGAGTCTGCTGTCCCTCCCGGGTGGCCAGGCCCCGCATCAGCTGGGTGCGCAGGTGGGCAACCAGCCGGTCGCGTCGGGCGATGGCTCTCCAGGTCGTGGATGCCGGACCCGTACTCGGAGGCTGCACGTCGTCCTGCAGCATGTCGAGGAGCTGCTGGGAGTCTGCGGGGGCGACCATGCCGACCAGGACCCTGGCGGTCGGGGGTCCTCCTCGGCGCTTCCTTTTCGTCCAGGACGTCGGCAAGGTTGGACCACCCGCGTAGGTCGATGTACCCGGTCGCCACGTCCACGCTGTCGAACTCGTCCAGGGAGTCCGTAGCGCGGGCCCGAGACGGGTCGGGTCGGTCAGGTTGTCGAAGATGTTGGGCACTACTGGTTCCCCTCGGTCGGCAGGTCGGTCTTGTCAGGTACTGGGCGTAACCGGGGCGGGCCGGCCTCGGCTGGGGTCGTCGAAGAACGGGTGGCCTCGAGTGCCTCGACCGCGATGTGCCGCTCGAGCATCGCGATGGTCGACCTGGCTTCCCGCAGCTGTTCGCGCAGGCGGCGGTTCTCCGCGGTCACGATCTCGATGCGTTCCTTGAGCGCCCTGACAGGTTCGGGGTCGGTGCCGTGCGCGGCGATCCGGTCGCGGAACTCGGCCTGCAGGTCCTGGTGCCGGTGGGTGAGGATCCACCGTTTGAGACCGGCCTCCTCGGCGAGGGACTTGATGGTCAGTTTGCCGTCGGAGCGGACCGGGTGGCCCTCCAGCAGCCTGGTCATCGCCTCCCGGATGGCGCGGCGTTCTGGTCCGTGCTCGGTCATTGCCCGTCACCATCCTCCGCGTGGTGAGCGTTGACGATGGCTTCTCGCCGGTCGATCTGGGCGCGGATGCGGTGTCGCATCGGTTCAGGTGTCGTGGGCGAGTCGTGCTCTTCCTGCAGCGCGGCCAGCTCTGCTCGGACTGAGGTGATGTGCTCCTCGGTGCGGGCGATGTTGGCGCACCGGTGGTCGCAGGCGGTCAGGTCCGGAGGTCTGCCACCCGCGTGGTGGTGTCCCTGCGGCAGAGGGCTTTCCGTGGGTCGAAGCAGCAGGCGAGGGTCTGGCCGGGGGCATCGTAGACGCGCATGGACGGGTTGGCCATGAGGGCTGCGGCCTGCTTGGTGGTCAGGGCCAGGCCCTGGAAGCGGTCGCGGTACTCGCCGGCGGCGGCCTGGTAACGGGCGGCCGCGGGACCGCTGACGTGCGGGTGTGCCTGAAGGTGCTCGGCGGCCCGGTGCAGGGTGTCGCTGAGGGCGAAGGCTTCTTCCATCGGGAACAGGTCTCGCAGGCCGGTCGAGGCCCTGCCGCCGTACCCGTCGGAGGTGGCCGTGTGCAGGTGGCCGTACTGGACGCCGAGGGCGACCCGGCCGCCGGGGCGGCGGTAGATGAACCAAGCCAGGGTCCGGCGTAGTCGTCGCAGGTTGATCGGTCCGTCGGGGTCCTCCGGGATGACGTCCTGGGGACGCTCCAGGTCGTTGGCGAGCTGGTTGCACCAACCGGTCAGGTGCTTGATCGCGTCGATCACCCGCCTGGACGACGGCCCGCCAGGGTCTAGGTCGGTCCCGTTCACGCGGGCCTTGAAGAGGGTGTCGCTGAACAGGAGGTCACCCTCGTGCAGGCCCTCCATGACTGCAATCGCGTCCGCGACGGGCTTGATGGCGACCCAGGGTGTTCGCGGTCGACTCCTTCGGGAAGGCTCCGGCCTTCGGCCACGGCCGCCTTGTAGGTGCGGCCTCTGATCTCGTAACCGGCCGCAGATCTGCCGGGGGTGCTGGCCGTGGGTGTGCAGCAGCCGCGACGTAGGCCCAGGACCTCATCAGCTCGCATCCCGGTCAGGTAGGCCACGGTGATCAGGCACGCGGTGCTGACTACTGGCCGATGGGCCTCGGCCCTGTCTTGGCCGAGTTCGGCGCTCCAGGGCAGGGACGTCGGACCGCCCGCCGCGGCACGGGGATACTCGGGCTCAGGCTGAGCAGGTGGATCAGGCGTGGCGCCTCCTGGACCAGTCGCAGGCACCACACGAGCAGCGCGGACATGGTGGCCGGGTGGACCGGGATGGATTTGTTCTCCGCAGTCCATTCGCTCTTGCCGATGACCTGGTCCATGCCTTCGCGTTCCCAGAACGGTTGCCTCAACCGGGCGCTCGGACGCATGTAGGGGCTGAGCAGCCACAGCCTGCTGAGCCCGAACAGGCGACGCGACTTGGGGTTCTGCCCGACCGGTGCATTGGCGACCTGGGCGGCGTACTCGCGAAGGTCGTCCTCGTCGAGCTGGGCGAGAGTGCTCAGGCCGCGTTCCTCGAACCAGCCGAAGAACGGTTTGAGGTCCTCGAACAGGGTCTTCAGTGTGGAGGGCGCGAGCCGTTTCCGGGCACTGGCTGGCCGGTCGAGCTGCTCCAGCGGGGTATCCATCGTCAGCAGCAGGTAGAAGAAGTGCTTCAGATCGGCGCGTAACGCCTCGGGGCAGGGGTGAAGTGAAGCCGGATCCACCGGGTGGTCGGCCGCGGACACAACGGGCTCAGGTCCCAGACCTCGTCCCCGAAGACCGAGCCGCCGGGAACGACCGTGGCCCCGGCGGCCGGAAGTGATGGAATGGAACGGGCCAGGAACCCACCCAGGCGGTCCGGGGCTGCTGCTGTCGTCATGCGTCCAGGTCCCTTCGCAGGAGCCGTTCGATCACTGCCAGGTCGGCGTCGGTGGCCTCGTCACGGGCGGTGGCTCGCTCGGCCGTGGTGGTGCTGGACTCGAGCAGGTGCTGCAGCCGGTCCCGGTGCTCCCGGTAGCGGGCGTCGAAGCGGGCAGGGTCGACCGAGGCGAGGTTGTCCAGCGCCTCATCCAGCAGGATCAGCCGGGGCAGGTGCGCGGGCGTGGCGACCGCGTTCGGGCAGGCCAGGCACATCAGGAAGGAGGCGGTGCACGGCTCTCCTTCCGGCGTGAACGGGCTCTGGTTGAAGTCCAGGCACGCCGTCGCCGCGGTGTCCAGACTGCCGGAGCGGACGGCGTCGGTCGTCTGCGCCGGCAGGCCCAGGTCCTGCACTTGCGCGTAGCGCAGCCGCATCGTGTCTGTGGCGTGCTCGACGGCCGCCGCCTGGCCTTCCAGGATCACGTCCTGGTGAAGGTGGGCGGTCAGGGGTCCGGTCGACGGTAGATGTCCTCACTGACCGCGGCGGAGTTCTGGCTGGACCTGCGGTTGATGACCTGCTCGGACAGGCGCAGCCGTCCGAAATGCAGGTGCAGCAGGCCTCCGTCGTCATCCCGCAGGCCAGCGAGCTGGTCCCACCGGCGCACTGTGCCGCCCTTGGTGAAGCCGCTCGTGACGAACCACCTGGTGGCGTGGTCGGTGGCCCCGTTCGAGGACCCGGAGATCAGCAGTCGGTCCGTGGCATGCCCCAGGTTTTCCATGCACTCCCGGGCTGGTGCGGTGATCGTCAGCGCGGTGCGCAAGGTCCGGGCGTGAGGCCCGGAGAAGGAGTTGGTGAAGTACCTGCGGTGTCCCCTCCTCGGCTTGTCCAAGTGCGAGACCAGCACCTCGTCCCGTCCGGGTTCGGAGGCCAGGTCGGGCACCACCATCGACTCCAAGGTCGACAGGTTGTACCCGCGGTCGCACACCAGCGCTGCCATGATCGACAACACCTCCACCCTGGTCGGGAAGAGGGCGTAGGTGGGGTGCAGGTCCCCGGTGCCCAAGACGGTAGCGGCTTGTCGGGCAGCCTCGCTCGCGCCGCTGCCGAACCGCAACCGCCCGTCCTGCACGAGCCGTTCGAGGAGCTCGCCCCGGGTGAGGTGGGTCCCGTCGTAGGGAACATCGGGCCCGTCGTCGAACTGGCCGTCACGGTGGCGCTCGAGCGCGGCGACGTTCGCCGAGATCCTCGCCTCGCACACCCGGCCCAGCTCGCCGGCGCGACGGCGAATGGCCTCGAACTCGGCGACCGAGTAGGAGTCGTACAGCCTCTTGCGTGGTTTGTGGGTCCGCTGGGCGAGGGCGCGCCTGGTCAGGGCACCGACCTCCGGTACCTCCTTGAGCAGGACCCGCATGATGTTCACCTGACCAGGCCACCGGTTACGTGCCTCCCGTTCGCCACGCCAGGCCCACCAGTGCTCCGGGCCGAGGTCGCTCAACGTGGTGATGTTGATCCCCAGCGGTTCCAGGCTGCGCAGGAACGCCAACGAGGTGCGGTGCGCGGTGTTCATCGACGCGGCTGAGCGCCACCTGCCGTCAGGTCCGGTGGCCGCCGCGAACGCGTCGACCAGTTGTTGGCGTACCTGACCGTGGGCCGGGCCTGGCTGAAGTCGAACGGGCCAGCCTCCTGCCCGTCCGTGCCGATGACCGACACCACCAGCCGGGTCGGGTCCAACCGGTCGGGGCGGCGGTAGCCCGCTGCTGGCATCGACACCGGGGTCACCGTATTCCTCCGCCGTCGTTGACGAGGCCGGTGGCGGTCAGGTGCCGCTCCACGAAGTCGGTGAACTCCTGCTCGCTCTTAGTGGAGTCCTCGGCGTTGAGGAACAGGTCGACCTGCAGACCCGAGACCGGCTCCAGGTAGATGTCCCGGGTCGTCTGAGGGTTCGTGTGCCCCAGCAAGGTCTGGACCAGGGTCCACGGGTCGCCGAACAGCATCCGGTAGTCCTTGCGTTCCTCCGGCGTCAGGCCCATCCGTCGGTCGAACGCGTGCAGCAACGTGACCAGCATCCGTAGCGCGAACGAGTGGCGCAGCATGTGCGGGTAGCAGGAGACCGGGACTCCCAGTCGGGCGCACCGCCGGTTGGCGGTCGAGAACACCGCCTCCCAGGACTCGTACCGCATCGGTAGCCCCGAGTCGCCCAGGAACAGTGCGGCCGGTGCGAGGCCTGCCTCCTCCTGGACGAACAGATGGACGCGGTCGCGCCAGTCGAGCTGGTCGAGGGTGGTTGTCCGCACCTGTCCGTCCCCGTCCCGGACCCGGAGGCCTAAACGGTCCTGGCCGGCCACGACCTGACGGCCCGGCATGTCCTCGTACCGGCCCTCACGTCGAGCTCGGGACACCGCTTCGGCCCTGGTGGAGAGCACATAGGCCTCCAGCTGCCGACGCGCGGAGGCGGACAACCAGAAGTCCCGGCCCCGTCCCTTGGCGACGCCAGCACCCACCCTTGCCCGCAGGAACTGGCCGCGGTTGTCGACGGCGGGCAGCTCCTGCACCAACAACGTGCCGGCCTCCTCAGCCGCAACCCGCTGGACCAGAGCAGGTCGGCGAAGGCCACGTTCCGTCCATCGTTGCGCCCCCGCCAGGAGGGGTCGGCCGAGCCATCTGGCAGCCGGCCGGCAAGACTCACGTCCCGCCACTGCCGGTACGCGCCCGGTGTCAACCACTTCACCCGGACAGGCCGAGCATCCCGGGGCCGCAGCGAACGCGGGCCTGCACCCTCAGCAGAAACGACTTCTTCGGCGGCCGGGTCACTGGCGATCACGCCACGCTTGTGCTGCCAGGCGAAGAACTTCTTGCACGCCGCAAGCTCACGACTGAACTTCGCCCCGGAGACCCGGTGCTCGTTGTCCGGATCGCGCCGACGCCAGTACTCGAAATCCAGAAGATCTGACGTCGCCGTCTCCCTCCACGGCCTTCCCTGCGACTCCAGGAAACTCAGGAAGAGACGCAGATCCTTGGCGTAGGACAACTGGGTCTGCTCCGAGAGCAACTTGTAGCTCGCCGACGCGAAGAAGGACAGCACGTCTACGTCGGGCGCGCCGTCCGGTCGGAGCAGGAAGGGCTGCCCCGGACCCAAACCTGCTGATCGCTCCTCACGACGAGCTCAGCCGCCCTCGAAGTGCCCACCCCGTGTCCCTCAAGCAGCGAGCGGCCCAGCCTCCACATCACCGGGGTCGGGCTCGACATGGCCACACAGTACCCCGCAACACCCCCGCTTTCGGGGGAACAGGGGTTGCCGATGATGACGCGGATGTCGAGGGCGCGTTGGTTTTCGACGCGTTCGTTGTTGTTGGTGAAGATGACCAGGTCGTTGATGTCGTCTTTTTCGGTCATCTGGAAGGTGTCGGTCAGCACGATCCCACCAAAAGCCTCGTATGGGGCTTCAATGTCGGCGTTGGTCATTTGCTGTTGGAATGTGGTTTCGATGTTGATCGCTGCGATGTAGTAGGCCAGCAGCATGATCTCGTTGGCGTGCAGCTCTGAGGCGTATTTGCGGGCTAGGTCGTGGGGTTCGATCAGGCCGGAAGCGATCAGTCGGGTGATGAAGGTGCCGGTGCCGGTGAACGGGTCGAGGACGTGCACGCCTTCATCGGTGAGTCCTTTGCCGAAGTGTTCGCGCGAGAGGTGGTCAACGGAGCGGATGATGAAGTCAACGATTTCGGTGGGGGTGTAGACGATGCCGAGTGCGTCGGCTGCGCGGGGGAAGGCGAGTTTGAAGAACCGTTCGTATAGTTCGGTGATGATGCGTTGTTTGCCTTCAGCGTTGTCGATACCGGCCGCGCGTAGGCGCACGGATTCGTAGAACTTTTCTAGGGGTTCGGTCTCTGCTTCGAGGTTCGCGCCTTCCAGGGTTTCGAGCATGGTCTGCATGACTTTGGATACTGGGTTGTGTTCAGCAAACTGGTATTCGGAGAACAGTGCGTCGAAGACGGGTTTGGTGATCATGTGTTGGGAGAGCATGTCGATCGCGTCGTCCCGGTTGATGCCCTCGTTCAGGTTCGCTTGCAGCGCCCGGTGGAAAGCATTGAACTCCTCGGCTGCGTGCCCGGATTCTAGGATCGCCAGCAACCTGGTGCGGTGGTTGTCAGCGATGGTGGCGACGTCTTTGGCCCAGTCTTCCCAGTAGCGTCGGGTGCCGACCTTTTGAACGATTTTGGCGTAGATCGCGTCGCGCCACTCTTCGAGCGCTTCCCAGTTGAACGACAACTGCTTGGGTTCGGGCTTGTCTGTGGTGTTTGTGGTGGACTCGTCGTCGTTGCCGCCGACTCCGATGACGTTGATGCGTTGGTCGCGGGTGTTGTTGAGCTCGATTTTGTTGATCATGGCGTTGAAGCGTTCATCGTGGGCGCGTAGGGCTTGGAGCACGTCCCAGACGACGCGGTAGCGGTCGTTGTCTCTGAGTGCTTCTTCGGGGCTCATCCCTGCCGGGATGCCGATCGGCAAAATGATGTAGCCATACTTTTTACCTGGTGAGCGGCGCATGACACGGCCCACGGATTGGACGACGTCGACGACAGACTTGCGGGGGTTGAGGAACATCACGGCATCCAACGCAGGCACGTCCACGCCCTCAGAGAGGCACTTAGCGTTGGTGAGGACACGGCAAGAGTCTGTGCCGGGGTCAGTTTTGAGCCAGTCGAGTTCTTCGTTGCGGGTGAGGATGTTCATTTTGCCGTCGACGTGATGCACCGTCGTGTTCAACGGTGGCCGCTCACCATCGTCCTCACCGATGCTTTGGTTGCGGACGTAGTCGCCGATAACTTCATCGAACACGCTGGCGAACTGTTTGGAGGCTTTGATGTCGCGGGAGAACGCGACAGCACGCTTCATTGGTTCAGGGTCAACGGAAAAGTCGTGCTCGGCCTGACCAATTTTGCCAAGCCGTTCCAGCAGCCCACGATCCTGGCCACATCATCGAGTTTGAGTTCGCTATTGGCTTCCATCGTCCCTTGGAACGTGCGAGACACCGAACCTTCATCAACGGCGAGGACGAGCACTTTGTAGTCCGTCAAAAGGTTTAGGGAGACCGCTTCGCCGAACCCGAGCCGGTGAAACTCTGGGCCGAACAGGTTCTCGTCGTCCATGGAGGCAAGGATGGCGTTGGACTGCCCGGCTTTGGCTTTGGAATTGTCGTCATAAATGCGTGGGGTCGCCGTCATGTACAGGCGCTTAGACGCCTGGATGAAGTTGTCATCGTGGACTTTGACGAACGCTGACTCATCCTGACCGGCCAAGGTTGCGCCGGTGGTGCGGTGCGCCTCGTCACAGATGATCATGTCGAACTCGGGTAGCCCAGCATCTTCTTGTGCCTTCGCGACCACCTCAATGGACTGATAAGTCGAAAACACCACCGTGATGCGCTTCGCGGCTACGTCCGGGTTGTTGACCTGCCCAGCAAGTTTGACCGGGTCCGTGGTGGCCGGAATGGTGAGGTCAACGAGAGAGATCTCGGGGAGTCATCACTGCGGCCGACTTTGATGTCCGAACACACCGCGAACGTGCGCAGCGAGTTTTCGGCCTCGATGGACCATTCACGCAGCGTCTGTGACAGCAACGCGATCGATGGCACCAAGAACAGCACGGACCCGCCCAGGGGCACTTGTTCTTCGACAATCTTCAAGGAGGTGAAGGTCTTACCCGTGCCGCAGGCCATGATCAGTTTGCCGCGGTCACCGGTTTCGAACCCGGCCCGGACCTTGTCCAGGGCCTCACGCTGGTGAGGACGTAACTGTTTACGTTCTTTCAGTTCCAGAATTTCCGGTGTTGAGATATCGAACTGGTGCCAATCGATCGAAGACTCGACCAAGTCATGCAAACCAATACGGCTCACCGGTTTGGTCTGGCCTTGAATCGCAGCCTCAGCGTTCGGTCCCCAGTTCAGAGCCGTCGAAACCACCAGACGCTCGGTAAACGGGGCTTTGCCTGAGTCAGACAAGAACGAGTCGATGTGCGACTTCTGGAGCAACGTGTCAGGGTCGTAAAATTTGCACTGCACCGCGACCAGGTCACCGGTTTCACGTACACGCGCGACTAAGTCGATGCCGGTGTCCCGCTTGCCGGCGCGGCCGGGCCATTCCATCCACTCCCACACCTGATCAAACCGCTGGGCCCATTCCACATCGTTGAGCAGGAACGATTTGATCAAACGCTCAAACTTGCTGCCTCGCTCCACCGTGGACTGTGATTCGAGGAGAAATTTTTCAAGGAGTTCTTCAACAGTGGATGCCATGGACACAGTTTGGCCCACGTAAGGTTTTGCGGACGGCAGATTCACGCCAATTTTGTTTCTAGTTCGGCTGGGCTCGACCCTCAGCGAGGCTCAGTTCTTCAACCGGGGGTAGCGCAAGAGAGGGTTGCTCAGCCTTTGCTATGGAGTGGCATAGGCGCCGCGAGCTTGTAATGCGTCGTAGAGCGCGCGTCGGGAGCAACCGAGGTCGCGGGCGATTTTGGTTTTGGGGATGCCGGCTTCGACCTTGTCGTGGGCTTGGGTGATTTGTTCGGGAGAGAGGGCTCGACCTCGTCCTTGGTAGACGCCTTTGGTGCGGGCGATGTCGATGCCTTCGCGTTGGCGTTCTTTGATGAGGGAGCGTTCTAGTTGGGCGACGGCTCCGAGCATGTGGAGCTGGAACATGGCGAACGGGTCTTCGGCGCCGGCGACGAAGGTGAGACGTTCGGTAACGAATTCCACCTCAACCTGCTTGTTGTTCAGTTCTTGGATGATCTGTGCCAGGTCAATCACCGAGCGGGCGAGTCGGTCCATCGAAGAAACTCGGACGGTGTCACCGCGACGGACATGGCGCAACATCCGGATGAGTTCTGGGCGTTCGGCGCGGGATTTTCCGCTGACATGGTCGGTGAACGTTTCATCGACGGTGCCGATGGCGGCGATCTGCCGTGCTGGGTTTTGCTCGACGCTGCTGACTCGTACGTAGCCCACGATTTGTCCCGACATGTTCAGACCCTAGAACAGATGTGTGCATCTATGGTGTTTGATACTCCAGATGCTCCGATAGGTCATTCGGTGTGGATGTGTGTGTTTGGGGTGTACCCCAGACGCTCACAGGTCCCGTGGTGACGCTTGGGAGTGCGCCCGGAGGGGAGTCCTACAAACTTTCGTTTCATTCGTTTTGCCGGTAGACTCGGTATATGTCGATGCTTACACGCCGCCTTGTTCCTGCTGATGTAGCGGAGCGCGGAAGTGCGCTGCTCCGTGAGTCACTCGATGATGCTTCGACCATCACCTTGGGTTCTGTCACCGTCGAGGTGAGCGATCATGCCCGGACGGTGTTGACCGAGGTGTTGGATGAACTCGCGGCTGGTCATCGGGTCGACGTTCTCCTGTTAAGGAGATGTTGAGCACGCAGGAAGCAGCAGACCTGTTGCGAGTGAGCCGACCGACTCTAGTGAAGATGCTCGAAGACGGACTGTTGTCCTACGAACAACCAGGAGTGCATCGGCGAGTGGCCCGGTCCGCTATCGACGACTTCTTGGCCCACCGCCGCAGCCGTCGTGCCAAGGCCCTTGACGAACTAGCGGAGACGCACGGGTCGTCCGCTCCTGACGAGATTGTCAGTACCCGTTGAGGGACATTGTCGTACTGGACGCTTGTGTTCTAGTGCCCTACAACCTGTCCAGTTTGTTGCTGGCCTTGGCCGAAGAAGGGCTCTACGAGCCGCGGTGGTCCGAACACATACCGAGGAGACCGAGCGGGCGCTGGTCCACAAATTGGGCCAGCCTCTCGACAAAATGGCGCGACGAATCAACGCAATGCGTAAGGCTTTTCCAGAGGCAACAGTGCACGGCTACGAATGGATGGAGGCAGGACTCGAGTGTGACCCGAAGGACCGCCATGTGCTTGCCGCTGCTGTCGCATCGGGTGCCAGCATCCTCGTTACCACCAACTTGAAAGACTTCCCTGAAGATGCCTGCGATCCACATGAGGTGGTCGTTGTGCACCCTGAGCAGTTCCTGTTCACGCTGCTGAACGAAGACACACCCGCCTGTGCCGAAGCCATCGAGAGAGACGCCACACGCAAGAGTCGCCCGCGGATGACAACGCAAGACTTGCTCGCCGGGATCACCGACATTGCGCCCACGTTCGCCAATACGATGCACCAGGTGCTGTTGGCCGGTGCCGAGCCGAGTAGTGACATTCCGGCCCTTGTCGCCGCGCCAGCCGAGAATTCCCCGGCGACCGCATGGAGCAAAAGCCCCAATCCGAAAGACCCGTTTCATGTTGCGCTCAGCTGGTGGACAGCGCTCGGGGAGCGAGGTACATAGACGCCCTGCACGACACCACCCACACTCCAGAGGCTTTCGGGGACTACGCCTGGTGCGATGCGCTACTCGATGACCTGGCGATCGCTTCAGAGGTCTACTACGCAGTCGACGCCCCAGAGCACGTAGCGTTCGTGCGCTTCTTGCCGGGATACCAGAGAGCTCTCAGGTGTTCGCGGCGTTCACCACGCGTAATGGGGCCTTCATGACCTTGTGTAAGTACGCCGACGGAACCTGGCGGGTGGGGGGACTCGGCAAGCACATGATCGGCTCCCGCAGCGTGATCCTCAAGGAGGCAGCAACCTCGTAGGAACAACCGACCTCACGTCGAGGTGCCAGCCCCCAACACTTCCTCGAGTTCGGTTACCCCAAAGTCCCCACGTACGGCCCCGGCGAAAAGACCGCGTCACGCAACCCAGCCAGGCACCTTGGGTACCGAGGGAAACCGACTTAACCACCACCATTCCCGCCCCTTCGTCCCAAGCCGCAGTGCTGAACCCTAAACGCAGCTCGACACGCGTTCTCACACATGGGCCCACGCAGGTGCTGTGGTTGTCTTCAAAAGGCTGGCAAGAGCGATGAACGCTAACGACCGTTTCTGATAGGGAAGACAGGTGACTAGTTATCTATTTTTAGATAGATGGATAACTAGTTTTCACAAGATGAGGGTTTTGCTGGGGCTTGCTAGGCGTGCGGGGTTGAGGATGGGGGATGACTGATAAGAAGGCGAACAGGGCGGGCAAGGATCCACCTAAAAAGGCGGGTTGGTGGGATCAGCGTTCGTTGTTAGTGCAGGTGGGTATGTCCGTTGGGGTGTTCATTGGGCTGTTGGTTGGGACGTTGCTGGGGTTGTGGCTCGGAGGATTGCTTGATGGGGGTATGGGGCCGGCTGTTGCTGCGGTGACAGTGCAGGCGGGTATTGGTGTGGGTGCTGTTGCGGTGGCGACGGTGGGTTTGCGACGTCAGCGTTCAACGGAGGAGGCGTTGAAGACTGAGAAGAAGCGAATCAAGAACGAGCAGAAGAAAGATCGGGAGAAAGCTGATCTTGACCGGGGTAATGCTGAGCGTGAGCGTGTTCGGGGTTTGAGGGATCGGTTTACGACGGCTGCTGGCCAGTTGGGTGATGAGAGCGCTGCGATCCGGTTGGCGGGCGTGTACGCGATGTCGGCGTTAGCTGATGACTGGCTGACCCAAGACGAGCCGGCGGAAGCGGAGGCACAGGTGTGTGTGGATGTGTTGTGTGCGTATCTGCGTACTCCGCGTGATCACGGGATGCGGAAGGAGGTTGAGCCCTATGACGGCGAGTCACCTACGTCGATCTCTAAACATATGAAGGCGTTGTTTGGGCCTGGACCGACGGAGGTCATGTCAGCGATGGGCGTTCTCCCAGGTCAAAGATCTGAAATAGGTCCCTGCTATGTCGTTAAGAACCACCAGTCTTCGAGCGAAACCGATTATCTATTTGGTGAAGGTCTGGACTTTCTGCTGTTGCGCCCCTAGAGTGCAAATACGTTTAGCGAATGCAGGGGAGAGGCAGCCATGAAGCGAACCGCAAAAAAGTACACCGTTGGAGTTTTGGCAGGGTCTCTGTTGGGTTTCGGTTTAGTCGCTCCGGCACTGGCTGAAGGGAATTTCTCAGGATCGTTTAGTAGTTTTTATACTGACAGTCGGTCCAGAACCTGGTACGACGCCGCCAGCGACTCAAGTTCTAATCGCGTGTACTTCAACAGCTGCAACAAAGACTTCTCCGTGAACATTCGCCGCGAGAGGTATGGTCCGGACGTAACCGTAAATACCAGTGAATACAAGGCCAACTGTTACGGCGGAGGAGACTCCATTTACTACACTCAGGCATCGTTTGGCGATAACTACCACTGGAGCGTAAGAAGTGGGTCAAACGTGAACGGTGCTTTCAGGGCTTGGTACTAGCAATACGGCAGTGAGGCTGACCTTCTTCCCCAGGGCCTGGGAAAGGTCGCCTGGCAGGTGCTGTGACCTGGGAGAACGTTGGGGTCGTGACCGGCGTGGCGTGTGTGACGGATGTGGCCTGTGGGCTGGGATTGGAGTTCCTACACAACGACTCCAGACCGAGGGCCACATCCGTCGATGCCATCTTCCCCGACTGTCGGCGCGAGCAGACTCGAACGCGCCGATGACCTCATGTCCACGCTCGCCCGCGTGCCTGATCCCCGCGCCCGACGAGGAAGGCGTTACCCGCTGGCAGGGCTGCTCGCCGTCGCGGTCAGCGCCGTCCTGGCGGGCGCGAAGTCGTTCGTCGCGATCGGCGAGTGGGCCGGTGCGCTGCCTGCGGAGTCGCTGGGCGGACTCGGACTTGACCGGGCACCGGAGGCCTCGACCCTGCGCAAGCTCTTCGCCCGCATCGACGCAGCAGCGCTGGACCTCCAGCTCGCTGCCTATGCATGGGCACGGGTGGAGGTGATCCAGGGGCGACGCGTGATCGCGATCGACGGCAAGAGCGTGCGAGGAGCCCGCGACAGGCGCGAGGCCAACGGGGCCATGCCCCACCTGGTGGCCGCGCTCGACCACGGGACCGGCGTCGTCCTGGGGCAGGTTGCGGTGACCGCCAAGTCCAACGAGATCCCCGCCCTCAGGGAGCTCCTGGCCGGGTTCGACCCTGCTGACCTGCACGGCTGCGTGGTGACGGTGGACGCTCTGCATACCCAGACCGACACCGCGGACGCCATCCTCACCGCTGGGGCGGACTACATCTTCACCGTCAAGGGCAACCAGCCCAACCTCCTCAAGGCACTCAAGCAGCTGCCCTGGAGCAAGATCCGCGTGGTTCGCAGAGCACCGAACGCGGCCACGGCCGACGCGTCACCCGCACCATCAAGGTCACCGACGCCCCCGCCTGGATCGGCTTCGCCCAAGCGGCCCAGATCGCCCAGCTCCGCCGCACCGTCACCCGGCACGGGAAGAAGAGCGTCGAGGTCGTCTACCTCATCACCTCCCTGCCCCACACCAGCGCAGCGCCCGCAGTCCTCGCTGCCTGGACCCAGGGCCACTGGAGCATCGAGAACAAGCTGCACTGGGTCCGCGACGTGACCTACGACGAAGACCGGTCCCAGGTCCGCACCGCCCACGCCCCTCACGTCATGGCCTCCCTACGGAACACCGCGATCGGACTCCTACGCCTCGCAGGCTGGAGCAACATCGCCGCCGCCCTCCGACACCACGCCCGCCAACCACCCGAAACCGTGACATGGCTCCTCACCTGCTGAAACCCGACTTTTCCTCGGCCCTGCCTTCTTCCCTATGGGGTTTCTTAGTGATGTCACCTGAGTACACTAGTAGAATGCTGCAAACAAAGTCTGTGTCGTTCAAATACAGGGGAATCAAGCGCCGTCAGGTTCTGAAAGAAGTAGAATTTACGCTACCTAAAGGGTCGCGGGTGCTGTTGTTGGGACCGAACGGCGCCGGAAAGTCAACTCTGCTGAAACTGTTATGTGGGTATGAGAAGCCGAGCTCAGGCAGTGTTTCGGTGGGCGGAGTCACGAGTAACAAGGCTTTGCGCTCTGGGGTCTCCTGGATGCCACAAGATGCTCGGGCGCTGAGGGGCCTTTCGGTGCACGACCAGATGGAGTATGCAGGTTGGTTGTGCCGGTTGTCGAGGAAGGACTCTCAGTCTAAGGCTGCGGATATCCTTCGTCGTGTCCGGCTGGCCGACAAGCGTCATGAAGCTGCTGCCTCCTTGTCGGGGGGGCAGATGCGGCGTCTAGCCTTGGGGCAGGCGCTAATGTCGCCCGCATCCTTCCTCCTGTTAGATGAACCGACTGCGGGCCTTGACCCAGCTCAGTCGGCTAATTTCCGGGAGATGCTTACTGAACTGAGCAGCGAGGTTGGGCTCCTGATTTCGACGCACTTGGTCGCTGATATTGATGGGCTTTTCGACCGAGTCGTGGTCATTCTGGATGGCTCCATCCGCTTCGACGGCACGCTGGATGAGTTTCGAGCGTTGGGGCCCGATGCTGAATCATCGAGCCTGGCCAGCGTCTTCACCCATGTCGTTTCCGGAGGTCTGCATTGAGCGTTTGGGTGGCGATCAGATGGTCTGGAGCGGTCTGGGCCCTGCCGCTAATCTTTGCCGTCTCTGTCTACGTCGCGGTTATGGAGCGGGCCTACGTAGACGTGGGGTATGACCTAGCCGAGATAGCCCGGAGCTTGGGAGGGTCAATCCTGGCTGGTCCGGTTCTGGCAGCGATCTGCGCTCTACGGGCGCGGCCCTTGTGTGAGTATCTGCAGTATCAACGCCCACGCAAGGGAATGTTGACCTCTGTCGCCTTGACGTTGTGGCCTCTTCTCCTCGGCGGCCCACTTATGGTGTGCTTGGCCGTGGTGAGCGTAACCAGGGCTGTCCCCACGAGTTCCCTTGGCCTGCTCATGATGGCCGCAGTCTTTTTGTCTGTATGTGGCTGCGCTTGGCTCGGAGTGCTCGCCGCGATTTCCCTGCCGCGGGTGCTTGCAGCCCCGGTTGCAGCGGTGGTGTGTTTTGGCTGGATTGCCCTTCCACGGGGAACTCTGAGCGTCGCCCTGCGTAATATCAATTCGACGTTTGATATGTGCTGCGCCTCGACATCTCAGCCCTCTGACGGAGCCTTCTGGGGATCGATCACTTTCTCAGTCATGCTGATTGTCGGGGCGATGATCCTCATCTCCAGCCTCAACCGGACCCGTTGGCGCAGGCCCACCCTCTTGGTTGCCGTTGTTACTCTGATGTTGGGTTCCGCAGGAGTCGCCACCGCGGCAGCACATGCTTCAGATAGCAACCTCAACGTTAATGGAGTCCAGGCACGCGGCGAAAGCACTGTCTGTCGCACTCAGGAGGGCCTCACAGTATGTGTATGGCCCGAAAACGTAAACCGAATCGGCGAAGCCCTCGAAACAGGGCTAGAGTTCAACGCGGGTTTGGAAGGGTCGGTCTACAACCCATTAGCCATATGTCGGAAAAAGCCAACGAAGCCCCGGTCATGTTCGTGGCTAATGTGAGGTTTAGCGATGTTGCTTTACGGCAATCTATCGCTCGTGGCCTGGTGCCGGAAGCAGACACCTGTTTTACTGAGTCGGAAACACCGGCGACTGAAAAGTTAGCCAGAAAGTATGCGCTATTGGGAGGCCTGCCGCTAAGTAGCCTGGTCCAGGCGGGCGTCTCAGGTAGCGAGCTATCTGATTTGCAAAAATTTGCTGAATCCCGGGTGATGAACAAGTCGGCGCTATCCAAGCAGCCCAATCTTTAGTTGAGCAAGAATGCGTGGTAGATGATCCAAGCGGCTGAAACCTACCTCAAAGTAAGACGCTTGACGCTCTTCGTTGCAGCCACCCTGGCTTTCGCAGCGCTCTGCGCGATGTCGCAACAGCGAGTCCTCGAAGTCCCAGGGATCTTCGGCGGCGGAGCTGGCTCACTGCCGCTTAGCGCCATCCCCGTGCTGTTGCTTGCGGTAGCCCTGGCCTATTCGTTCAGCGCGCGACACGCCTACTTTGAGGCATGTGCTCCACGACAACTCGCCGTCTGGGACAGCGGCCTCTTCCTCGCGATGCTGGCCCTCGTCTGCGCTGTGCTCGGTCTGGCAGCGCTACTGTTTGGCATCGAAACTGCCACGATAGTCAGGCACGCTCTCCTGCTGTGTAGCGCTACAGCGATTGTCGGGAACATCACCAACTACGAGCTGGGAGCCAGCGCAGCCACCCTCTGGCTACTCACGGCCAGCGTCTATGGTCCTCGACTCGACCACACAGAATATATTCGCCTCTTCCAACCAGAAGCGTTACCAGAGTTTGCCTGGGCCCTAGCCGCAGTCCTGGTCCTGACTTCTGTTGCGTCGTTCTACGTGCCAGCTAGGCTTGCGTTCCACCATCAGGGCAACCTGGCGTAGAACCACTGCCTCCCACCAGGCGGTGCACAGCGTTGCTACAACTGGTGTCCCGAAAACGCATCAACTGGAACATAGGTAACGCCATCGTCGCTTCCCCGCTCGCTAGGCTGACTGGTCTGAACCGCCGTCTAATCGCCCGCATAGAGACCCTGAACAGGCAACATTACATAATATTGATTATCGGCGCTCTGGATGGGCCCTTGCAGATAGCAGGGAACGCTCCGTTTTCTAGGGCCTCAGTCGACGTTGAGCAACGCTGAGTCCTGGCGAATCTGATCGAGAATCTCGTCAAAGGTGGGCGCTGCCTCGCTGCCGTAGTACAGCTCTTTCATAGCAGTGTCATGCCGATGAGCTAGTTCCTGGGCGAGGCCTGACTCTGGGTTGAACGCTGCACATCTAGCGAATCCCCCTTAGGAGGCTTCGCATCACCGTTAAAGGCTGCTGACACTTGATAGCAGCTCTTGAGGATCGCTCCAAACTCCTCTTTGTCCTCGAGGAGCTTCCGGACTTCACCTGTTTTGAGAAGCTGGTAGATGTCATAGAACTGACGCCCGATCCGTGGCAACCCATGGATGGGGACTTCATGTGGGGTGGCAAAGTTATTGACTCGAAGAAGCTTCTCTATCAACGTACGGCCAGGGTGCAGGACCAGAAAATCAAAGCTCTGCAGATCGTCCCAAGCGTCGACATCGAAGCCAGCCAATAGCAACTGTCGGCCCATGAGCGAGCTAATCTGGCGCTGGTCGCTAGGGTCGCTTCCTCCAGACTGTCCCATTTCTAGGAGAACACTAGCCGGATCAGCAATACCTTCAGATGGAGCCTCAGAATGGTCAAGAGGTGGTTCTAAATACCCCTTGCGATGGTAGGCGCCCGGTTCCCCTCCGGATTGTGCATCAGTGATCTTTGCGTCAATGAAGGAGCCTGCGTCCGTCATGATCTGTTTCATGGCCCGCCTGGGGGCCCTGGACACACTGTCTGGGTCCACGAGGAGCAGGTCGAGATCTTCAGAGAAGCGCTCTATGATTCGAAGTTTCTCTAGGCTTGTTCCACCTTTGAAGATGACTTCTCCTGGGTGCTCTTTCGAGATTCCGCGCAGTACCTCACAAACCCAATAGTCCTTCTCAACAGCGAGTGGAATTACCCCAAGTTGCTCTGCTGCCGCCAAGATTGTTGCTGCGAACTCCTCGGGCTCAGCTTCGCGCCAAAGATGAGTCACGAGGCAACCAGTTCCTGGGGTCGCGCAACTAGATCGGCCAAGTCAGGCCGATCGGCCGTAGTCAACAACTCGGCTAACCGGGTCTTCACGTCTTCTGGCTCAGTCACTGATGCCGCAGCCAGTCGCTTGGCGTCCAGGGTGCCTGTCCTCAGCAAATGCTGGAGTATCTTCTCTGCGGCTGGCGATGGCTCCTCAACCACATCCTCCCACCGCGACAACACCTCCAGGAGTGCCACTTCACGTGGCCTCAACCCAGCTTTCACTCGACCGGTCCGGCTATTCCTCGACACGAAGTGAAGGGAACCCAGATCAGTCGGCGCCCGCATAGGGACGGCAAAATCCTGCTTCCTAGGGATTTGGGTCGACAACCTCAGTAGGTTTGCTGCAGCAAAGCCAGCGGGGCCAACACCAAGCCCGGGAACCAATTCAGCCACGAGCCTCTCAGGTGGTGGCGGCGACATGCCCAAGGGTGTCCGACGTCCGCGCCAATACAAGCCTCGTCTGACACGACGCAACTCACCTTCATCGACCAGACGCGAGAGCAGATGGTGAGTTGTTGAGCCTTTCAGCAAGAAATCCTTGGGTTGCCAAAACCTTGACGACGAGGACAGGATCCTGTCTTTGGCCTCAGCCGCACCCTTCCGATCGCGTGGAAGAGTTTCGGCACTCACAGAACCCTACCTCCGTGTCTCGATACGAATAACTGCACTAACTGTACAGTATTTCGATACGAGTAACTGCATTACTGGAGATGTCCCTCCCGGTCAAAGTGATACGACATGGCACGACGCTGCACCGCGTCTGGTGTTGATTCTGAGTTGCGTCTTGGGGTAGTTGGGTGTGTGGTGCCCACCGAGGGGGGGTCGGTGGGCACCACGCGGCAAGGAGCACGATTAGTGGCTGGGAAAGCCACCCGCGCTCGACTAGCCGATTGGGCGAGGGTTATTAGAGGAGGGGATCCCCACCTTCGCCCAAGCAGTGAGGTTAGCAGCGTTGAGGTTGTTGCTGCTGGAAAGCCTGTGGACAGCACGGACTGTAGGGCTTAGAAGCTGAGATTTGGCGACACTGAGCCTGAGCGCTTCTGTTGATGTTCATCAGGAAGCGTTTTGAGCGGACGCTTCCTGTACTGGCGTCGCAGAAATATCGTCAGGAGCGGCAAGAGACTCTAGGAGTACCCTGGCTTGTCGGTAGTCGGCACGCCCAGCCGCAGTGCGGGGGTGTGCGCCGTAGACGTTCGTGCCAATGTCCGGCAGTAGGCCTAGTTGTCCCGGTCCTGGGCGTGAGCGCACGCTTAACCGCCGCGGTGCTTTCATCCAAGCTTCTTCGGAAAGCCACCAGCCCCACAACTGCCGCTCGAGGTGGTACGTCTTTGCTCTGACTGCTAGCCGGCCATCGACGCCTAGTTGGCGTGACACCTTGCGGCGCCGGTCTTGTCTTGGGCGACGCCAACCAGCCTTAGACCTCAACACAATGCCCGCCACGACTAACCGGTCAAGCACAAACAAAGCCTGCTCCTTCGTGGCTCCCACCAACCGACAAACCATCCCCAGATCAGTCGTTTCAGTACCCAACCGGGCAAAGACATTCCCAGCAAAAACCCCAAGAGCAGGAGCACAACTGAAGACATCATGGGAGGAAGCGACAGTTCTGGAGGTGAGATCAGTGAGGAGGATGGATCGTTCAGCAGTGCCACTACCAACAGCGGGGCGTGGGTCCACTTGTGACCGATCTGTATCGGTAGCACTGTGGATAACAACTCCGGGCCTGACGCACCACGTTGCACCATGGGGCCCATCAGCTGGTACCACCCGTGTCACCCAACCGTCTGCGGCCAGTGCCCACAACGCCGTACGGGCTGTCTCACGACCGATGCCAGCCAGAAGAGCCAGGCGTCGGATGTCAGCTTCCACGGTGACGTCGAGGGCCTGCAGCGCGAGGATGCTCAGCACATCGAGAACTCGACGATGACCAGGCCCAGCCCCCGTGGCCCAACGCCCCCGGCAGCATCAGCCTTGGCCTGCACCGCCCGAACGTGAGTGGCGATCTCATACGCCCGGATATCGAAGGTGGGGTCCTGACCACCTTCGCGTTGGTTCGTCGCCACATAGGTGACTGCTTTGTCCCATTGGCGTCTCAGCAGCCGCTGAGCGTCTTCGCGACTGCGACGTTTACGTTGGCTACGTTCGCGGTAGGTCCGGATGTGCTCTAGTCCGGGTTTGGTGTCGACGAGGGCTGCGACCTCGGCGTAACGCCACTTCGCCGCGGCCGCGCCCATCAGGACCCGCCATAACACGGCGGACGCATCACCAGAGGCAGCATCCTCATCAAGGGCGGCCGCACTGATCGCTGACAGGTCACGCCGTGGGCCAGGCAAATGCAGCTGGCCATGCTCATCGACAGGGATCGGAGTACGCGCATCCAGTGAATGGGAAGGTTCAACATCGCCCACGAGTAGCGCCAACCTGGCAACGAGGTCTTTGACCTGGGCTCGGGTCCCTGTCGGGTTAGCCAAGGTCGAGGTATCACCACTCAGGACGGTCGAGACCCCACCGGAACGGTGCGGTGACCCCGGCGGGCGCAGGCAGCCAGTAACAGGGTTAGTCAAGGGTGCTATGTCGAGGCTAGGGCACAGGGCACGAGCCAATCGGGCGAGCGTGGCCACCAGGTCTGCTTCGACACCCTCGGTCAGTGCCAGCCACACGTGCCGGCCCCCGAGGGACCCGATTCGCAGATGACCGCTGGTAAGCCAACCTCACTGAGGAACCCGGCCAGGGTCTGGGCATCTCGGGCAGATGCAGGTGCCGATCCCTCAGTTTTGGCGTCGAAGTCGAACCCGATGAGTCGGAACTGGCGGTCCGTATCAGTTAGGTGCACCGCCCACGGGCGCTGCGGGATGTCCCCATCGACGCTGTGATCGGCACCTGGCCGGTACTCATTAAGTACGTGCCCATAGGCGTCAACAGCAGCGATCCGCACCTTTGCCCGCGGGCTCATCGCCGCAGTCAGATGCCAAAAATCGCCATCTCGGGCGTTTTTATCGGCGTTTCCTGCACCGATTTGGCGCCCAGGTGTTAATCTGGGTAGCACAAAGCCTCCTTCCCCAGGGATTCACATCGGGAACCGGGTCGTAACCGGTTTTCTACTTCGACTGAAGGCTCCTGTTGGCGCAGGGGCCTTAGTCATGTCTGGGGCACTGCCCAGATCAAGGTCTATGAGGCGCGGAGGTTCAACTCCTCTTGGCCGGGTATGGGCTGATCCCACCACGTAGGAACACCGTCAGGCCCCAGGTCTAACTGAGCATTGATGAATGCCTGCATGAACTCAGCAAGGCTCACACCACATTCTTCCGCCGAGCGATCAAGTTGTGCCTTGAGCTCGGGGTCAACCTTTGCGTAAATAGGAACAAAGCCCTTTGCCGCGCCCCTGGGGCGGCGGCGATCAATACTCCGGTCAGCAGCCATGTCACTGACACTATCGCTATTGCTATCGCCACCTAGGGAAGTCGCGGGCGTGTCGGAGCCGGATCGCGCTGTGATCATCGCGACGGACCAGACGTCACAGACTTGGAGCGACTCAAACTCATCAATCGTTCGTGGGCGGTCACAGCCGGCTTCTTTGCTCCAGAGGTTTCTGTTGGCGGCGAGGTCGTCGACGTCAACAATCTCGCGGTCGTGCTGTGCGCGTGCTTAGACAAGTCCAACGTTCTCGAACCCTGCGAATCCATCAACACCCTCAACTCACCGGGCATCCGGATCGTTTTGTTGCTTTGAAGGACGTTGGCGACAAGCAGCGACTGCTGAGAGACTAAGCCCTCTCGCTGCATGACCTGCTTAGCACCTTGAGAGAACACAGCTAGATCGGGATCCTGGCCAGCCTGCCGAACCGCGTGGGCAATGCCCACCGAACTAGCCAGATGGCTCTGAACATTCAAGGCTGCTTTGCCCACATCCAGGCGTGAAGCCACGACATCAGGAGTGGCCATCGTTCCATCGTTGTGGGTAATTTCTCGGGTTGCCGCCCTCAACTCCAGAGCCGCAGCCTGGAGAGGCTCCGGTGGTAAAGCGGTGCTGCGGCGCGGACTCATCAGCGACCAATCCCGCGCTTGGCGAGCCCAACCAAGTTGCGAGCCCTCCAAGGCAGGCCTGGCATAGGCCTCGAACTGTAAGCTGTCGCTGTGCCCAGTGACAGCTGAAGCACCCAGCACGACTCGTGCCGTTGATCGCAACGACGCCTCTTGTTGACAGATAAAACTCAAGGTCGCGGCGGAAGGTGAAGAGACAAGAGCCCGGTTGGCTTGAATGTCCCACCCGCTTAAAGCCATCGCTAACCGTTGCGGATCAACTGAAGGTCGGTGCACCCCGGTAAATCTCGTGGCCACCGGCCCTGCAGCCACGTGCCCGCCATAGTCTCAGCGGCAGCCACCCGCTGCTGAACATCAACCAAATGGGCGACGCCATACCCGCTATCCGTGTACTCACGGCCACTATGTGCTTCCTGGTGATCCCTCATGTTGCTCGCCAACGCCACAGTCGTTGCGTGCGCTGACACGTAAAGCGTATGAACAATCTGGGTCCGAGCAGCCTGCGCGTCTGCCTGTTGTGCACGCGAAGGCCGCAGTGGCTGCGGATACTTACTCACCAACTCCGTCGCCCTCGCCAAGTTCTCGGCAATCGACGTCATCTCGTCATCAAAACGAATCCCCTCCCCCGGCGACACTCTTCCCGCTGTCTGCAGCCCTCGCGCAGACTGGGCTAGTTGTCCCAACAAACCATCTTGTTCCTTCACGATGCCACCCCCAGCCTCCTGACGTTGCGGCGCGATCGCCGACCAGAAGTCCGCAGCAGTCTCTACGGACTCACCCCACGTTCGCGCCATAGCTCGCCCGTCGCGATCCGGAGCATCTTCAAGCAGTCTGCGCGCGAGTTGCTCGGCCTCCAACAGAACCTCCCCCACGCTCCGCTCATCACGCGGGCTCATGACCGGTCCCTGAGTGCATCAACCAACCTCACGATCAAGGCAGACATGCCCTCAGGGAACTGACTGATCGACAGCTCCCGCGACACGGACTCAGCACGTTGCAACAGCACCAGAGCTGATACTTCCGACGACTCGACCAGTAACGGTGCGTTGAGCACGAAACCAGCGGGCAAGAGACTAAGGCCCTCATCGCGAAGTATGCGGGCATCCATCGCCAGGTCATCCGCCACCAGGTCGCCCTGTAAGACTGGAGCCTCAACAAGAGCATCCAACGCCTGCTGCAGGGCCTGATCAAACAGTTGGACCATCCGCTCCAGGGCTTGAACGCCTGGAGAAACCTGACTTGTAACCGACATTTCTTCCATCCCGTCTTTCTGGTGCGCACCTCTGCGCACGTGCTGAACCCTCCACTGGAGCCCAGCCCGTCGTGACACATTCACGTCGGCCAGACCTGTGGGGAAACACTCCACGAACGGAAGCCCGTGGGTAAGTACGCCTGTACTTACCCGAGGCCAGAGAACGCGCTCAACAGGGTCACGCGCAGCCAGCGCAATGCCAACACCCCTCCGTTCCCTCAAGGCTTTTCCTGAACCTGACGTACACCACTACATACCGAGCCGCCCACGGGCCAGACATCATGGCTGTGTTCACCGCCTGAACCCCAACAGACTTAGGTCCGATCACCGTGGTGGATACTCATCCAGTAGTGGGCAGACACGTGACAACGACAATTGTCGCGGTACGCCGGTGACTGAACCGCCGCGAGAGGTCAGAAGGGGCTTGGCAGCGATGGGGCACTACGAGACTTGGCTCGACTGGCTATTTTCTCCTCTTTCGTGGCTAGTCCACTGGCTTGAAAGGGAAACAGAGCAGCCTTTAGGCACAGGGCTTGAGGGGTTCCTCACCCTCTTCGCACTGTCCTCTATTGCGGCATTCTTAGGCCTCGCGGTGAGGATGTTCGTGATGTTCCCCGTTCTGTGGCAACTCGACGGCCTGCTCGAATCAATCTTTCGATGGTCCGTTAAGGGGAAAGACCTGGTCGTCATACAGCGTGGCGCTGAACGCTATGTAGCAACCGCATCGGTGATATCTCAACTTCGCAGGCTGACAGGTGTTCGCTATGGTTATCCCGCCGAAACCCGAAAGCGTCCAACGACAAACACCACTCACTCCGTGGGTAAAGCAGCAACACGTTTCGTCCTAGCTGTGCCCAGTAGCGTGATGTCTATCGTTCGCTGGATCATTGTGTGGGTGCGCCAGCCCCTCGGTGCCTACCTGTTCATCGGGTCGGTCTGGCTGGCCCTCAGGCCTGCATCCGACGCTGCGCTGCAGAACGGTCAAGGCGTGATAGCCCAATTGGCTACACCGACGGGTCTAGCCGTCCTAGCCGTCACTGTCGCCGCGGCCGCCTTTGCTCTTGATCACGGTCTGACGCCACGAACTCGAGGACGCAACGACCACCAACGGGAACAGGCCAGGCACGCAGAAGCAGCCCTCAGTAAGATGCGGAACGTGGCTAACTCCCTGCCGGGCGCCATCAACGACGTAGCCAGCGAACTCATCGCCGTGAATCCTGACATCATGAGTAGCGCTGTCGAACACGCGACCGACGGTGACTACACCGTCGATCGCGACAGGGTCATCCAGGTAAAACACCGATTTCGCCAACCGCTCTCCCCCTTCGCGCTGGGTGGGCGCCGTGGGATTGATTGGGAAAAGGATGAGCCATTGCGCAATTACCAAAGCAATTACCAAAGTGGCCGCGTTGTCGGGTTACCGAACAAGCACCCCTGGGATCCATCAGCCACCGTCCGCACATCGTTTCGAGAACTAGGAATAATCCTTCGGGACACAACAGACTTCCACGTTGTGCGTGGTCAGGCCCCCCGACAATCACGGGAACTGCTATGGGACGTAAGGAGACCACCGAGAAACTCAGTGTTCAACAGCACAAAAGAAAACCACATCACACAGTGCATGAGTCGTACCCGCCTTGAACAACGAGGTAAGCGCCTCGTCGACGGCTTCGCTAGATCACATCTAGGGCAAAACCCGAACCCGCAAAACGACTCTGACGAAGACCCCACGGCCCTGAACCTTGAACACCTGCTGAAGCAAGCACTCCATGACTTCGAAGAAGACTTGTGGGAAACCTGCACGATCCTAGCCAGAGTGCGGCGTTTCAACGACGCCATCGACTCCTGGCAGAACCCCCGGAGTTGGCTGCGCAGACTCGGCAAGAGAACTGGTTAACACCTCGCACCCGAAAGCGACGGCCAGTCTCTAGCAGCGGGACTAGCCACAGAAGCACGCCCCGCTGCCCTAACACCAAGATCAAATAGTTCACGGCCAGAGCGGCATTTGTTGCCCATACCGTGCCCGCAGAGAACCAAGATGGTCTGACAACGCTTGTGGGTCATCTTTGGCAAGGTCCCGCAGGTACTGTGCTCGAACTCTGGCGCCTCGCTGGTCGGCAAGTGGTGACCCGATCAGGTTTCGTCGAGCGGCCCACTCGCGCCTGTTCTCTAGATACGAGGAGGCGATGATGTGCCCTTCGCCTACCCGTTGGCACAGAGGGTTGTCGCAGCGGTGCCCCAGAACATCAACCTCGGCTAGAGCGTCGGCACCATGGACGATCGCGTACGCGAAGCGGTGAGCGACGATTACTCGTCGCTCACAGATCCAGAATCTTCCATGACCGCCCCCGCTGATCGCACCGGTCCACCACCAGCATTCGTCTCCGGGGAGAGTGACGATCTTCGCTCCCCACCGTGCACGCACGGCGGGGTCTTTCACGGCCGACGCCACTACCTGACTAGAAGCATGATCCTCACGATGGTGCACACCCATGCTTGGCCTCGATCTTAATCCTGGTTAGCGATCTCAACAGGTTCCGCTGCTGCCTCGACCTGAGCCTCACTTGAGCGGGTGTCCCCTGCGAGAGCACGGAGCCGGCCGGCTTCGCGCAAGCTGATCTCGCCAGACCATAAAGCGGCTTCAGCCAACGACATTCCTTCGCCCTTGGTCATTTGTCGCAGCGCCTCACCCGCACGTCGTTCCCGCAACAACACGGCCTCGTCGCGTTCTGCCAACTCCACACAGACTTGCATACCCAACGCCTGCAACCGCTTCTCACGCGCCGTCCGCTCCTCCAACACCCGCTTCTGCACTTCTCTGGCCGTACGACGAGCTACCTGACGAACAGTCTGATTCGACACCGCACTCTCCTCTCAGCAACCTTCACCACACCTGTCACCTTCTAAGGCCCCGTGCGCCATCGCTCAAGATCACCGCAGCAGATCTGAGTCACCACATCGCCGACCAGAACCTCAACGCCCCCAGATCGAAACACCACGAACCAAGAGACACACACCTCTGGCATTGCCGGAGACCTCAGTGATGTTTCGTGACCCGCGAAGCCACTCGTGCTGGCCTCTTATAGGTATGACCATGACGATCCATCGGCTCACTGCCGGGTCGGGGTATGACTACTTGACTCGGCAGGTGGCTCGTCAGGACGCAACGGAGACGGGCCCTCAGGTTTGGCCGGTTACTACACGGCGAAAGGGGAAACCCCGGGTCAATGGATTGGCTCAGGAGTGGCCGGCATCGAGGGGCTAGACCAGGGCGATGAGGTCACCGCTGAGCAGATGGCCCGGCTGTTTGGGGCTGGCCTGCACCCGCTGGCCCCCAACCAGGGCGACTACCCCGACGGGCAGTTGGCTGGTCTCTCCGCTCAAGATTTGGCTGACGTCGGTCAACTAGGTCGGCCCTACAAGGTGTACAACGCAGCCGAAGACGTCAGCGAGTTCAGGGTCTTAGTCGCTCGTGCCTTTGAGGAGTACAACGAGGCTCGGGGGCTACCGGGTGACTACGCCATTTCGGTCTCAGAAAGGGCGCGGATGCGTACCGAGATCGCAACGATCCTGTTCGTTAACGAGTTCGGCCGCGAGCCTGCCGACGCACGAGAGATCGCCGCCACGATCGCCAAAAACTCACGTCCCCGCACCACAGCCGTCGCTGGCTTCGACCTGACCTTCTCCCCGTGAAATCCGTTTCCACCTGTGGGCCGTGGCCGACCCTGCTGTTTCAGTGCAGATTGAGCGCGCCCACCAAAGCGCCGTCCGGGACGCTCTCGCCTTCGTCGAGAAACATGCTCTGTACACCCGAACTGGGACCAATGGCATCCGACAAGTCGAGGTCAGGGGCCTCGTCGCAGCCTCGTTCACTCACCGTGACTCACGTGCTGGTGACCCAGACCTCCATACCCACGTCGCCGTCGCCAACAAGGTACAGACCTTGGACGGGCGCTGGCTCTCGATTGATAGTCGAGTTCTGCATAAAGCGACCGTGACAGCCTCAGAGACCTACAACACGGCCCTCGAAACACACCTGCGTTCGATGGGCATAGCGTTCACCGAGCGGACCAACACCGACCCACGTAAACGCCCCATCCGAGAAATTGTCGGTGTTGACCCAGACCTCAATAAGGCGTGGTCATCGCGTCGAACCTCTATCGAGGTGCGGCGCAGTGAACTGGCCGTCATTTTCCAAAAGACGCATGGCCGCCCCCCAACACCCATCGAGTCAATTCAGTTAGCGCAGCAAGCAACGCTTCGAGACGAGGGACGCCAAACACGAGCCCCGGTCTCTGGCCGAACAACGGCAAGCCTGGCATGCCCAAGCCGTGGACTCCCTCGGTAGTGACGACGCGCTGAAAAGCATGGTCGCAGAGACACTCAATGGCCACCGAAGCCTCAGTGGTCCCACCAAGGTCACCGCCGAGTGGGTCAATACGACGGCCTTATCCATGGTGAAGCGGGTTCAAGAATCACGCTCAACATGGCAGGTGTGGCACTTGCGAGCAGAAGCCCAACGTCGCGTACGAGGCCTACCCCTGTCACCCACTGAGGTCGAGCACGTCGTGGACCATTTGACCACCGAGGCTCTCACCGCCGCGTCAGTGAAGTTAGCTGCGCCTGAGGAGTCCATGCCCGTTCCCGACGTGCAACGCCGAAGCCGTGATGGCGCCAGCGTGTATAGCGTTGCTGGATCGACGCGATACACGTCCGCGGCCGTCCTACAGGCAGAGGAAAACTTGCGCGTCACTGCAGCACAGGGCGGGGGCAGGTCAGTTTCCTTTGCTGACGTTGATATCGCGCTGCTGGAGTCTGCGGCTAACGGGATTGAACTGAACGCCGGCCAAGTCGCGCTGGTGCGCGGCATGGCAACGTCGGGGGCTCTGCTGCAGTTAGCGATCGCGCCCGCTGGGTCAGGAAAACAACAGCAATGCGCTCCCTTGCTCGGGCTTGGGAAGCCTCGGGGGCCAAGTATTGGGCCTGGCACCCTCAGCCGCAGCCGCAGCGGCCCTGCGCGAACAGACCCAGACCGAGACTGACACTCTCGCGAAACTCACCTGGTCCCTGGAGCACGGGGGCCTGCCGTCCTGGGCACGCGATATAGGTCCAGACACCCTGGTCATCATTGATGAAGCGGGCATGGCCGACACTCTCTCGCTTGATGCTGCCGTCCGATACGTCACTAGCCAAGGTGGGAATGTCCGTCTGATCGGTGACGATCAGCAACTTGCTGCTATCGGGGCCGGTGGAGTTTTGCGCGACATCGTGGCCACCACCGGCGCGCTGCACCTCAGCGAGCTCATGCGGTTTTCTGATCCCGCTGAAGGGTCAGCTTCTCTTGCGTTGCGCGAGGAAAGCCTGAGGCCCTGGGGTTCTACCTCGACAACCAACGCTGCCATGTTGGAGATCTCGCCACCATGACCGACGACGTCTTCGCGGCATGGAGCACGGACCGCAGTCGAGGACTCGACGTGATCATGCTCGCTCCCACTCGTGAACTAGTTGCTGATTTGAACCTCCGGGCGCGCTTGCACCGTCTAGAAGGTGGCGATGAACCCACGCACGTTCAGCCCTTGGCCGGCAGTGATGTTGCCTCTGTGGGGGACCTCATCATCACCAGGAAGAACGACCGCGCATTGCGAACCAGTCCCACCGACTGGGTGAAAAACGGCGACCGGTGGACTGTCCTGGACGTGCCGGGCGACGGCAGCATTCGGGCTCAACACACCCAAAATGGGCGCATCATCAACCTGCCCGCGGATTACGTCGCTACAGCGACCGAACTTGGATACGCCACCACGGTTCACAGCGCACAAGGCGTCTCGGTCGATGCCATGCACGGACTGGCGACCGGTCAAGAAACTCGACAGCAGTTCTACACCATGATGACCCGTGGTCGGTACGCCAACCATGTTTACCTGGAGGTCGTCGGTGATGGCGATCCCCACAACGTGGTGCGGCCAGAAGGTGTTCACCCCTCACCGCCGTCGACGTACTCGAAGGTGTCTTGGCCGAGATGGTGCCCCTGCTTCTGCTTCAACGGTGTTGCGAGACGAAGCGGACCCTGCCCACCTGCTGGGTCCCGCAACTGATCGCTACGTTGACTCTCTCTACGAGGCAGCCGAATCCCTGTGGGCCCCCGACACTCACACCATTGACGCGCTGGCTGACCAAGTCGTGCCAAGAATTACGAGTGCCCCCGCTTGGCCCACGCTGCGTGCACACTTGGCTCTCCTAAACGCCAATGGTGTTGACCCGCTAGGTGCTTTGCGTAGTGCTGCCCATCAACGAGAGCTGGGGTCCGCTGATGATCCCGCAGCCGTACTGGATTGGCGACTCGATGACACCGGCTTGCGCAATGCGGGGCACGGCCCACTGCCCTGGGTGCCTGCCATTCCTGGTGCCCTTCTAACGGATGACACCTGGGGCACCTATCTACAAGCGCGCAATGACCAGGTGGTGCACCTCAGCAGTCAGGTTCGCCAGCGCTCAGAACAGGAGAGGTACCTGAGTGGGCACGTCAAGGTGGTGCTCTACCCAACACAAAAACACTTGCCGATGTTGCTGTGTGGCGAGCGGCACGCAGCGTTGCCAGCGACGATATGCGCCCTACCGGACCGCGCAGCCTCGCTAAAGCCCCTGCTCACCACCAAAGCAACTGCGGCGCCAAGTCAGTGGCAACCGAGCGCCAGCCCTCCAGGAGTGGGGACACTTGCTCTGCAAGCTCTCCCCTCCATCGACAGCGACCCTTCACCTTGGTGTTAGCCGAACGCCTGGCTAACACCTCCCGCTCGGGCATCAACAGCGCATCGCTCCTGCACAATGCTGCAGCGACCGGTCCCTTGCCCGATGATCACGCGGCTGGGGCTTTGTGGTGGCGGCTGAGTTCACGCATGGGCCCACCAGTAGCGAGTGACCCGCTGGAAGGTGGGTCGGGCTGGGCACAGTCCTTCAGCGAGTACCTGGGGGCTGAGCGCGCCGCCACGGCTCAACAGAGCCCCATGTGGGGGGCTTTGGTCACGACGCTGGACCACGCCCACCAACGCGGATGGTCGGTCGAGGACCTTCTGGGAACAGCCCCACCCCACACTCTGGAGTCGATGCGGCCCAGGCCATGGTCTGGAAAATCACGCTGCTCACTGACACGCCGATAGACGACATCGACACAGTCACCCCAGGCATCGACGAGCCGCCTGAAGACCTCTGGGACGGTGAGGACGACGCCCCTAGCCATGCCCCCACAGAGGCGGAATGGAGGGACATGATGGACATGCCCGACCTCAACGACAACGACTTGGCTACTCCACTGCTCGAGCAGCAGCCCGAGCAGGCTGAACACCACGAGGATGTCGAAGCCGCGCTGGCCTGGCAAGCCATCATCCGCGATACCGCCACAGCGTTAGAACCCAGCGACGAAGAGATCGAACGGATGGTCACCCAAGGCCAAGAATGGGAATCCGTCGAGACACCAAACTCTCGGCTGGCCGAAGTCAACGCCCTCGCCTTGTCTTACTACGAAAACCAGTTCACTCAGGGTGGCTGGCCAAGGACGTACCTGCACGAACGGTTCGGGCTCGACGTTGCTGACCACCCTCCGTGCGCCCCGGCTACGCCCCCGCGGGTTGGGACAACCTCGTCAACCACGCCCGGGGCCAAGGCGCCACGGATACCGAACTCCTCGAATCCGGACTAGCCACCATGACGCGACGCGGGACCTTAATCGACCGATTCCGCGATCGTGCCGTGTTCCCGATCATTCACCAAGACCGCATCCTAGGTTTCGTTGGGCGCCGAAACCCGGCCCACACGGACGAGACGCCTCACGCTGGGCCGAAGTACCTCAACACCCCAAGTACCGCCCTCTTCACCAAGGGAAATCAGTTGTATGGTGCCCTCCCCGACCTCTCCCGTGGCGACGCCACACCAGTTCTTGTTGAAGGACCGATGGATGCCCACGCCATCACCCTGGCAACAGCCGGTCGCTATGTGGGTGTCGCTCCACTAGGCACAGCTTTGACCGAATCCCAAGCCTCGCAACTAGCCGCCTACCCACAAGCACCCATCATCGCCACCGACGCGGACCTCGCAGGGCACGTCGCAGCCGAAAAGGACCACTGGCTACTCGCCCAACACGCGATCCTCCCGTCGCGAGCCATCCTTGCCGCGGGCTCAGACCCATCAGACCTTCTCGAACGAGGCGGCCCCGATGCCCTCCTTGACGCCCTGGAAAACCCCGTTGCCTCTTCACAAGTACTGCTGCGTGAACGACTCGACAACATGCCGGCCGAAACAGGACTCGCAAGCGCAGCCACCGTCGCGGCAAGCGGTGACCCCACACTATGGGGAGAAGCTGCGGTGGCCATGGCCACGCGCTTCGAAGTCTCTGATACCCAAGCCAGAACAGCCCTCCTGGCCGCAGTTAAGGAGTGGAACACCGACCCACGACAGGTCGTCAGAGACCAAATCAGTTGCTCCCCAGATTTACGTCAGCGCCTCGAAGCCCAAGCGGACCTACCTCCAGAGCAACGGTGGGCAGGAACCGCCACCCGCATCGACGCTCGACTCACCTCGGCCGCGGACTGGCCAGCACTGGCAAACCTCATCAACCAACTACATCAAGAGGGGCATGACGTTCCACGCCTCTTAGACGATTCCATCGCCGATAACCCGCACTTGGGTCACACACCGGCCCGGGAGATGCGCTACCGACTGGCGGCCCAGGCTTCTCGCACGTATCAGCCCTGCGGGAACCCACCACGAAGAGGAATCCCAACGGACCTGTCACCGAGGTTCAGCCATGACCGCCTCACACCGCCCAAGGACATTGGCTCAGGACCCACCCGGTAGTAGTCACTGGGTTGGTCAACCTCCGTTTGGAGTTCAACGCAAGGGAGTTCACCTGCCTTACCGACCTAGACGCACCTCATCGATGGCCTACTGTGACAGGAATCACTACCGCCGAACCTGTATGGCGCGCTCTAACTCCACGTAAGGCTTGTGAGATCAAACAATTCTGAGCCCCAGGTCGGCAAGCACCGAACGCGACACCGTAGAGCACGCGTCTTCGAGAAAGTCGGATTCGGCCTTGTCTGAATCGGAAGATTCCTGCTGAGACATCAGGGGGATGAGGTGATCAATCGGATCCTCGACTTCCTGATCTAGATAGATGCGCGGCACATGGGTGGCTGTTCTACGCGCGGTCACCCAGGTGAGCAAGCCCACCTGCTGAACGAACAACAGCAACGTTTGTCACCGTGTCATGGAACTATCGGAGTCATGACCATCGAGTTGCCGACCGACCTCGTCGCGCACGGCGAGATATTCACTAAACGCTGGGTTGTCGAAGCAATCCTCGATCTCGTCGGCTACACCGTGGACACGGACCTATCTGGGATGGTCCTCGTCGAGCCATCCGTTGGCGACGGTGCTTTCCTCGGCCCGACTGTCGACCGGCTGTCAGCGTCGGCGCTGGAACACGGAGTTGCTTTTGCCAGCCTGAGTGGTGTGATTCGCGGCTATGACCTGCAAGCGAAGCACGTTCAGTCCTCCCAAACGGTGGTGCGCGACAGGTTAGTCGCCAACGGGGCCGACCTGCAGACGGCAGCGACACTCGCCACCACGTGGATATCTCAAGCAGACTTTCTCCTCGACGATGTCGATACCCCTGCAAATTTCGTGGTGGGGAACCCGCCCTACATCCGCTCGGATGATCTTGCCCGCGATTTGGGGACGGCATACCGAGACCGCTGGGCGACGATGCGTGGCCGGGCCGATGTCTACGTGGGATTTTTCGAGCGTGCTCTAGGGATGCTGAAACCAGACGGCAAGCTGGGCTATATCTGCGCAGACCGGTGGATGCGCAACGCATACGGCGCGAACCTGCGGGACTTCATCACCACCAATTACGCTGTCGAATCGCTCTGGCAGATGCATGATGTCGATGCTTTCGCCACCGAGGTCTCCGCCTACCCCGCCATCACTATCCTAGGGAACCACCCGCAAAGTGAAGTCGCGGTGCTCGATGCCACAGCAACTTTCACCGAACTTGGTGCAAGAGAAGCGACCCATTTTGTTCGTTCCACTGACAACGAGGCATCCGGCGTGGGATGGAGTGGCGCAAGGCTGGATTCCTGGTTCAGCGGCACTGGGTTCTGGCCAACAGGAACCCCCGAACGGTTGCTCCTCCTGGAATTTCTCCAGGAGAACTTCCCCAAGCTAGAAGAGACTGGCGGCACAACGAAAATTGGGATCGGCGTCGCCACCGGGGCAGATAAGGCCTACGTTGTCGCCCCAACAGCAGATGTGGAACCAGACCGACTCCTACCACTAGTGATGGCTGACGACATCCGATCTGGGCAGCTGCAGACGCCTCAAAAAGTACTGATCAACCCATGGAATGAGCAAGGCAACCTAGTCGATCTCAGTGCATACCCCCGGTTGAAGCTTGCCCTTGCCAGCCACCCCAACGTGGTCAACCGGTACGTGGCCAAGAAGAAACCTGCGGCCTGGTACCGGACCATCGACAAGGTGTCACCGGGGCTTGCCCACCGACCGAAACTGCTCTTTCAGGACATGAAGGCTCAAATCACACCCGTGTTCGAGCCGGGTGGCTATTACCCCCACCACAACCTTTACTACATCGTGTCGACGGAATGGGACCTCGAAGTCCTGGGTGGTTTGATGCTGTCAAGAATCGCCCAAGCATTCATCGAGGCATACGGAGTGAGGATGAGAGGTGGGACGCTCCGTTTCCAATCTCAGTATTTGCGCAAGATCCGCGTACCGGCACCACAGGACATACCCGAGGCGGTGGCTAACCGGCTGCGTGATGCGCATCGCGCGTCCGACCGGGACGCGGCCACCCGCGCAGCGGAAGAGGCTTACGGACTACCAGTCGGTGTGCTCTGAGTGGAGCTTCTTCTACCCTGACCAGCACAGCATTTCCCGTGCCAACAGGCACGCCACGAGAAGGGCGACAGATGGCAACGCATGAACGATGGAATGAGGCTGTCCGCGCCTTCTGGACTGGCCGAGATCTGCAAACGCAAAGACAGATCGAATCCGGCAAAGTCGATGCAGGTAACCGCGGGGCCGTCACTGGAGGTCAGCATCTGAAGCCCCTAGAGCAAGCAACAGCTGCCCTATTTTCCAACGACCCCGACATTGGTTCAGAGCTCGTCGTGTTACATGGAAAGAAAAATACTCTGCCAGGATACTACCGACGCTCAAAAGACTGGGACCTGGTCGTTCTCTACCGTGGCGCCCTAGTCGCAGCTATCGAATTCAAATCCCAACAGGGGTCATTCGGCAACAACTTCAACAACCGAACAGAAGAGTCCATCGGGAACTCCATCGATATTTGGCGCGGCCATGAAGAGGAAATGTTCGGTCCAGTCCGACCTTGGCTAGGTTTCGTTATGGTTCTAGAGAAGACAAATGCTTCCACCCGAACCATGAAGAATGGGGCGACCCTCTTTCCCGCAGACCCCGCGTTCAACGACACCGGATACCTCGACAGATACCGCATCCTGTTTCAACGACTTGTCCGAGAAGGCAAGTACGACGCCGCCGTAGTGGCCGCGACCGAGATCGGACAAGGGTATTCGATGAGCCCAAGCCCGATCTCTCCTTTGCCAACCTAGAGGCCGCCATCGCCGGACGACTCACCTACATGAAGATCCTGCCTGACAATTTCTTCCGCGATAGCGAATCCACGTAGAACTCCCTTCAGCCTGGCCAAGCACGCCGTCCGCTCAGCCATCTCCTGGCCCTGGGCACGGGCTTCATCGGCCAGGATCCGATGCCCGAACTCCGGGTCATCGCGGTGGGCATCAAACAACGTGTTCGCTCGATACGCCCACACCAACTCAGCCTCTGTCACCGGGTGAGCCAACCACCGGTAATGCGGTTGGCGGGCGATGCCAAGAACCCGACACGTCACCGTCACAGGAATCCCGTCAACGGCTAACTCACGGACGAGCGGGTAGATCATTTCCCCGGCAGATTAGCCTGTGACAGGTAGGCCGCCGCTCGGCGCAGCACTTCGTTCTCTTGCTCCAGCAACCGGTTACGGCGCTTCAACCCGCCATCTCCTTGCCACCCCCAACGGGCGCAGGGTGGCGTCTTCGGCTTGCTGCAATCACCGCGACAGCACTGATTTTGCGATCCCGGAATCAGCAGCGATCTGACCCAACGACACACCAGGGTCACGCGACAACGCGACCTTCACAACATCGTCACGAAACTCTTTCGGATACGGCTTCGACGTAGTGACATCCTTTCACCCAGCGACCTCACGATCACTGGAACAGTTGTCACCAATCCGTGCAGCAGACCATGCCTGCACCGCAGCGAGGATGCTCCGATTGCTTTGGCGGTAGTGAACTCGTGCGTGCCGACGCCTTCGATAGCACGCCAAGCCAGCGGACACCCTCCCCCAACGCGCCACACAGCAAGCTGCACATTGCAGGAGTCCGTCCGTCGAGAGCACCGAACCTGGGCAGGTGTGCTGCGACGAGGCGGGCTGTCTTCTGCGCATCTTGACACTCTTTGATCAGGATACTTGTTTAAGGAATAGCCGAGCTGTGACGATTTGACGTGTGGAAGTACGTCTTGGCCAGCGAGACGAAGCCGGTGTCGCACACATGGCTGTCGTTATGGTCGCGCTGAGGGTAGAAGGGACGCTGCCATCGAAATACGTTAGGTAGTGGCACTTACTGGGACGAATGCTGAGCGATCTAAAGCGGGTCCGAGGTGTCGCACCAAGGTGCGTGCTTATTTCGTGAGCATAGTTCTTTCGCTGGTCGCACACCCGTACGGGAGTATGTTCAAGCGAAGACGCCTAGACGCTCCAGGTCTTCGTGGATGAGACCGGCGGACCTGGCTAACCCAGTGTCCTCGGACAGCAATGAAGATGTAGGTTGCGCACCGTAGATGGTGGCAATCATGGTGGCAGCAAGTCCGGTCAATGTCTGTGCGGCGACAGGGAATGCGGGGTGCTGAACCAGAGTGGCCGACTTAGCTCTGATACGTTCCAGATGGACATTATTATCCAGCGCCCCGTCTGTGCCGTCACACTCTTCAGCCTCTGAGTGTGGTGGGTGCAAGAGACAAGAATTTTCTCGAGTCCAACCGATAATCGCCTGCGCATGAAAATAGGGATGAGCTGGCGGGCCCTCCGAATTGTTGTTCTTGTTAAGTTCTACCTCCGCAGTCTCGAACCTCCAACCCTCGCTGTGAACGCTCGCATCATTTTTTCGTTCGCCCAGGAAAGCCACTCTGAAGGCGGCTGAGCTTACGTGGTCTGAGACCATCTCGCCCAGTGAGAGCGTGGCCACCGGCACGACGTCTGGTTTGATTCTTGGTAAGGGATTACCAACGAGCCATCCGTGATCCCACAGGCGCAAAGGCAACTTTTGCTTCGGCATCGTGAGGTCTAGGTCGCTCTCGGAGATGGGGCGGAAGTCGTCGACAAGTGCCTGGAGCATCGAACTGTCGAACTGTCGGGAGGACCGACCCACCCATAGGCTAAGTACCCGCCACATCAACCTCAAGTCTTCAGGCCCTAGGGGGTGCTGGTCCGTCAACGCATCAGCCGTGTCGGCGGCGAATAGGTCACGCCGTTAACTTTAGATACGTATCGGCGTGCCTGGCTGCCCTCGACGTTGCTCAAAAAGCCACGAGCGCTATCCATCGGGACGAACAAAGATGTGTCTTCGCAGAAGACCGGGTCGCTGGGTTGCACTCGTTCACCCGCGGGTCTAGGCGGAACTTGACGCACGTTCCAAACATTACGCCCCAAGAGTTGTGAAGCCGACCGGTTAAACGCTTCAGGGAGGACCGGAGGTTCATCGGGTGCCCAGCGACCGACCACCCTGTTCCACGCATCGATTTCCTGCCGATCACCATTCAGCAACCAGGGGTTGCGCTGTTGCAGGTGCGGGAGATCTATGAGGACGTTCTGTGCGGGTACGACTACGCGTTCTAACCACCGGCGCACGCCGCACACAGCCACGCGAAGCCGTGTCGCGTCTGGAGCCACTTCCTTCGGACGCAAACCAAGACCAAATCCCGGAGACAACGCGACGTCCTCGAACGTCATGTTTGCAAGCTCCTGGCCTTCGACCATGTCGAGAGACTCGATCTGGCCTAGGAGCCAGTCTTCTTGCAAGTGTTCCAGCCCAAGTGCGGCGCAAACGGGGTGACTGAGATCCCACGTGTCGACAGCTTCGGCGATACGAGCGGGAAGGTTGCAGAGATCGGGCCAAGACCAGGGCCGATATCCGGTCGTTTTGGCCGGGTCCCAAAGACCTGGGTTATCGAACTCGTCGTCAGTTATGTACGCATCGGCGACATACGTATTGGTCTTGGTGAGGGTCAAGTCGAAAGTGCTGCGTTTAGCTGCCTGGTTGACGACCACGATTGCCCCTACTTGGCTATAGGCGCGAGCGAGGTGGGCTACTTCGACTCCGAGTTGTGACGCGAGGTGGGTGACGACCAACGGGTCGATAGGTTGGCTGTCTGCTACGTCTCTGTACGGAGGAGGTCGGAATCCAGGACGAGGATGTCAGCGCGATCGAGAACGCCGGCTTCATCGTTGTCATCTACCGGTGTCTGAGACTCTGAGGCAACCATCCGTGCTTTCAGGTCCCGCACGGCCTTGGCGAAAGCCACAGAATTGAGAGGTGCGACATCGGCTTCAGGTAACTGATTCGACACTCGATCCGACCAGTCAACTGCGCGCTCATCATCGTCGTCACATATAACTACCCTGAATGCTGCTTCCATCTCAAACCTTCCATGTGATTGTGGCCGCGGTGGCCCAACCCAGATCGGGTGTCTCGAATGCGACTACACATCTGAGTTCATCGGTAATCATCCTGACGATGGTCAATCCCAGACCGCTTCCGCCCAGACCGAGCGCCTCGGCCTTCTCGGAGGATTCGGCTGCGCGTTCGAACGGCAGAAACAACTCTTCGGCGATCTCCAAGTTCATGCCGCTCCCGTTGTCTTGGAAACGAATCCACCCCTTACTGGGCCCGGCGCCCCCGTCGATCGTTACCCGCCCGGGATGTACCTCCGCTGTTGCCCGGAAAGCATTGGTCAGCAGGTTCTGGAAGATGGCTGACCAAGCCGCAAACGAGCCCGGCGGCAACATCAATTCTGTCGGTAGGTTATCGCTATCTACGGTCGTGCCTCGTCCAATGACCGACATCGTCTGCACAACTTGGTCCACGACACTCGCGGCTCGGTAAGACTGGATCCCCGTCCGGCTCTCTTCGTGCGTGAGTGGACTGAATAGTTCACTGATCCGGTCGGAGCGCTCGGTCCAACGGGACAGACTGGCTGCCTGCTCCAAGAGAGTCTTGCGAAGGTCCTCAGGGTATTGCGTGCGAGAACCCCCAGTTTGCGAGCGACAGCTTCGATGCCCCTGCGCTGTTTGGATACCTCATGCTCGTAGGCCAGCGACGTCATCCCTGCCGTAGCCAGGGCACCGAGAAGCGATGCGTAGGCCTTCGCTTCTTTTCGCTGAGCTGTGACCTCATCGGCGACAGAGGCCAGGGAATCTTTGAGTGTCTGGTAGTCGCTGCTCGGCAACGTATCGCGCAGCGAATCCACCACGTCGCTGGCGCTGCGAATAGTGTCCGAATTGTCCGGGCGTAACCCGCCCCGCCTCCTTACCTGACCACGCGCCTTGTTCTTTGCCCTGGTCAGGGCGTACAAGTCAAGAGCCAGCCGGGTCGATCTGGTCAGTTGGTCCAGCGCGAGGCTGTCCCGAAGGCGGTCTCGCGTGATCTGGATAGAAAGGGCGTCACCGGGTTGCCTTCCGCTCCATCGGCCGCTGCCTGTTCGACAGAAGTAGAGATATTGACCGCGCCGAACACGCGTTTGTTCGACGGCAGGTCCTGCATCGCATTGCGAACCTGTAGTTCTTCGGGCAGCAATTCGCTTCGTGACAGACGCCGTGCGTGATCGAGTTCCAGGCGCAGCCAGTCTTGTTCCGGGCCGTAGTAGGGCATACGAAAACCGTTGTCGTAGATGTGGATACCCCCAAAGTGACTGAGGTATCTGCGCGCTACGTTGACTTTAATCCCGCGTGGTTGACGATGTCGCAGGTCGAAGACGCGGATCTCGAAATCGAATGCCGTGATTTGGCAATCCGGAATGTCTACGACGAACTTCTCTCTGGCAGCCCCAGAAAGGGCAACATCGATGACGAGAATACGCGTCACGGCACTCTTATCTTGCGGGAGGGGAGCTTCGTTCGGCTGATCCTCAGACGGCTCAATCTGGCCGGATTGCAGTTTGCCGTCCTCATCCGAAGGCGGTTCACGCTCTGGCAGCCCGAACGTCTGGGAACCGCTGGGGACGGCCTCCCCGAGCGGGAGGAGCCTGCCGACGATCTTGGCGGAAGCGATGTCCATAAGCGCTTCCATCTGGTCGTCGAAAGATGCCTGGACGGACGGGAACGGGGTTTTCAAAGTGATCGTGAAGCGGTCTTTGTCGTCGGTGGGAGTCGCGAACGGAGGTTGTAAAGCCCAGATTTCTCTTGCCAACAACTCGAATGACTCGGCTGTCCATGGGTTCGTGAGATGGGTCAACTCGATGAGGGTCCCGTGAGTCGAACCTGCCGCAAACTCCGACTGTGGTGTCTTGACGTCGACTTCGACGTCAACTTGGGTCAGTTCTTTGTGCTTCAAGGCTTCGGGCCAAGAGATCCCGGCGACGACCTCTGGGGCGAGAGTTAGTGGTGTTTCATTCGCCAGAGAAGGGGGGGTAAGAGTCCTACGGTGTGGAGGTCGAGGCGCTCTGCAAGAAGTTGCACGGCTAACCGGCCGACCCCTTTGGATCCCGTCAACGGACGCAAGAGGGCGGGGCTGAGTTTCTGGTCGTTCTTTATCGTTGTCCCTATTCTCATCCACCGCTCGGTGAAGTCGTTCTCGGTCATCCCGTGTCCGTCGTCGGCTATCGCGATCCGGTCCCCCTCGAAGGTCAGCTCGACATGTCGGGCGTCGGCGTCGTAGGAGTTCTTGATCAGTTCAGCCAAAGCTATGTGAGGACGTCCCACCAGCCGCTCGCCGAGTTCACGCAGAAGGCGGGCATCGACGGTGAACAATCGAGTGCCCATGTCGCCTTCTTCCTTGAATTTAGAACGCTGGCTAACCAGGTATTGTCTGCCAAGTCTTGGTCGTGGTGACCACTACATCCACACCCGACCCACTCTAGGGCGATACTGCGGTCGATCTCGAGTACTGTCGCTCACATGTCCGAACGCCGTGCCCAGTCTGTCGCAACTTTGCGTGTTGTGTCGGTCTTTAGTGGGATCGCGGGGCTCGACTCCGGGCTGGAATTGGCGGGACATGTGGTCGTGGACATGTGCGAGTCCTGGGAACCGGCGCGACGGGTCCTTGCTGCCCATTACCCCGATGTTGAGATCGCCACCGACATTGAGGCCTACCTCCGGCCCTTGAGTACGAGGTTCTCGCAGCAGGCTTCCCGTGCACAGACCTGTCGCACGCAGGGGGAAGGCTGGGATCTTCGGCGAGAAATCCGGTCTGGTCGAGCACGTCTTCCGGATCGTGCGCGAGACCGAGCCCCAGTGGGTGCTGCTCGAGAACGTACCCAACCTGCTCGCCCTGCACGCCGGGGCCGGGATGCGCCACGTCATCGAACAACTCGACGACCTCGGATACCGATGGGCCTACCGTACGGTCGACTCACGCTTCACCGGTGTCCCGCAACGCCGCCCAAGAGTCATCATCCTCGCTTCCCGCGACCACGACCCATCGACGGTCCTGCTCGGTCAAGATGCGGGACCGAGGGCAGAAGATCCGCATCCTGATCAGCCTCGGGGTTTTTATTGGACCGAAGGACGCAACGGACTCGGGTTGGTCGCTGGTGCCATCCCCACGCTGAAGGGGGATCAACCTTGGGGTTGCCCTCTGCGCCTGCCGTCTGGTTCCCAGCCCGTGAACTCGGGCGACGCATGGTCTTGCCGGGAATCGAAGACGGCGAAGCTCTCCAGGACTGCCCCGGGGTGGACCGCGCCCGCCGTAGTCGAAGGTGAACGAGACTTACGCTGGAAACTGGTCGGCAACGCCGTCACGGTCGGCGTCGGCCAGTGGTTGGGCGAACGCTTGGCCCATTCAGACTCGCTGGTATCGATCGCGCCGCCGGCCAGCGACGTCGTGATCCGTCGGGACCGGCGGTGGCCCAGCCGGGTGGGGATCAGCGGTTGGCGCGTACGCATCGACAGCCTCGCAATGGCCACAGCAGGCACCGATGACCGCACTCGAAGACATCGTCAAGACCCCAACCGGATTGTCGCACCGGGCCACCACAGGGTTCTTGTCCCGCGTCGACGAGTGCTGCCGCGACCTACCGGCGCAATTCCGCCGCGACCTCGAGCAGCACCAACGAAACACGCGACCACCCTGGAGGCCGCTTCGTGGGCCAGCAGCGACGCTTCGAAGCGACGCATGCAGACGCAACGACAAAAGACACCAAACCAGAAGTGGCTATCCGCCGACTGCTGCACCGCAGCGGCCTGCGCTTCCGGTTGCAAGTCCGGCCCGATCCCCTAATGCGTCAAAGGATCGACATTGCCTTCATGACCGAAAAGGTCGCGGTCGACATCCGCGGATGCTTCTGGCACCGGTGCGCAACACACGGGACCAAACCCAAAGCCAACGCCGACCGGTGGGCCGACAAACTGGACCGCAATGTCGCACGCGACCAACACACCGTCCAAAGACTGACCGAACTGGGCTGGGACGTCATCGTGGTCTGGGAGCACGAAGACCCAAAAGAGGCGAGCGAACGTATCCGCAACGCGATCCTGGCTCGTCGCGCAGGGCTGAAGGCAACCACCACCGAGCGGGCAGTGCCGTGATTTACAGCGCGACGACTCACCTCGCCCGTGCGGAGCCTGCCCGAGCGAACCTCGGGGCCGTTTTCACGAAGCGTTGGGTCGTGGAATTCATCCTCGACCTCGCGGGGTACGACCCAGCCAACGACCTGACCTCGCGCACGGTGATAGAGCCGGCAGTGGGCCAGGGTGCGTTCTTGGTGCCGGTGGTCGACCGCCTCCTGCGGTGCGCGAGAGCCCACGGCGTCGACATCGCAGCAACCGAAACCGCGATCTCTGGATTCGACATTGATCCCGAATCGGTCGAAGCCGCACGAAGCAACGTGACCGAGACTTTGCTGTCCGGTGGGGTCGACAGGGCCACCGCGACCCGACTGGCGCAGGCCTGGGTGCGCGAAGCGGACTCCTTGAAGGTGGCACCAGATCCCCCGCCTTCTGGATCCTCGGAAACCCTCCTATGTACGCGTCGAAGCATCGACCGCGACGACATGGCCAGCTACCGGTCCACCTGAGTTGCTCAATGCCAAGAACGCATTCGCGCAGTGGTGGCTCGAGCAGCTCAAATCCGCGACCGGGACGCCGGATCGCCAACGCGACCCCGAGGGCCAGGCCAGATCCATGAGTTCCCAAGGGCGCACATTGAGTGGATGGGAGTCACCTAACGCGACAAAATTACTCTTCGCCAGAATCCCCATACCCCGCCCGCGAAAATGGCCCTGTGATGCTCCCCCAACTGCATCTTGAGTCAATGCGGACCTCTCCTCATGTGCTTCTGGGGTACACCCGCCGCACAGATGTGTTACTAACGCTCGACCACCCTGGGTAACGGCATCTAGGGTCTAGACCCGCTTCTGTTGCGTTGACCGCTTGAATGACCAGTCGGAAGGACGTCGCGGACAGCACTGGGGGTCACCCAAGCGGGATCCCCAATCGGACACCCGCACACCACATCCTTCCGTCTATTCATAGATCTCACCGGAGTCTTCGTCCACGAGATTCCCGTCGACCAGTGTGAGCCGCGGTGCTGCAGGCGTTGTGGTCTCGGGGCCATGCATTGATTCAATGTCGAGAGCGAAGGATTCCTGGCGTTTTTCGGCCCAGTCGATGTGCCGGGCGTATCGGCCTTTACCCGGCCAGGGTTGGTGTTTCTCGTCGCACAGACCACGCATCCGCGCCTTCATTCGATCTACGAAGTAGGGGACGGAGTATCGGTGCCATTCTTCGAAGAGGTCGCTGGTGAAGGCTTCTCCTGCTTTGCGTCGCTGGTCGGCTAGGACAGCGATCTCGTGGACCAGATGGGGATGTAGGGGCCAGCAGGCGGGGATCACAGTGGTTGATTCCCACATACTCGCTGTTGAACCAGGTCACGACGTGGTCGAGCCAGACGAAGAGGTCTTTCCGCAGGGTAGGTGATTGAACGGTGCCGGGTTCCCACGGGCGCGGTAGAGAACCGAGATCTCCGAGAGCTTCGAGGACTGCTTCGTCCCCGCTGGATGCCATTTCTAGTTCTCGGTACTGATTGGCCAAGAGGTGCCCCGGGGTGGGAAGGGCAAAGCTAGGGGTACGGGTGGTCTGGTGTTCGCGCGGTAGGTGGGTTCTTGTGTCACTGAATAGACCCTCCGCCTTGCAGGTTGAGTCGGTGGGCTTCAGCAAGGGCTGCGGTGGTCCGTGCTTCGATTGTGACTTTCATCGGTTGCTCAGCGTCGAGTCGCTGTCGCAGGTCGGCTTCGTCTGCCTTGAGGCGTCTACCGGCCTTGCCGTCAATGCACCGGCGCAGCTTGGTGATGATGGGTTTGCTGTTTTCGGAGATGACCAGCGCGTGCTTTTCTTTGAGTTGCCGGATCTCCGAGCCGGTCATCACCGCAATGTCTTCGGCTGAGTGCGAACTGCCTGAGCGTTGCCCCGAGTTCCAGGTTGTCCGGCGAACCCGCACTTTGCCGAGCCCGTCAGAGATTTCGTTGTTGAACTGGACGTCCTTTGACCCACCGAAAATGACGAGGTTGTTTGTCAGGCCAAGCACGGCCCGGGCTTCTTGTTGGCCAAAGATCGAGTCCAGCTGGGCGCGGGTTTGCGCAGCCCAGATGAAGGACAAGCCCATGGCCCGCTCGTTGGCCATCCGGGTACGTAGCGTCGGTAGGGGTGCCGTGGACGGCAACTCATCCAGGCACGAGAGAAATGGTGGACATAACCGGCCCCATGGGGACCGCTGCGCGGCACTCAGCGCGGTGTCAAGAATGTGCTCCGCTAGGGCAGTCATCAAGGGTGACGCGGACGCATACGGGTCTTCGCGACCCAGCAGGTAGATAGTGCCGCCGCGTGCGATGACATCTGCGATGTTGGTCGCAGGCTGGCCAGGTTGAGGGATGCACCGCTTGCGAATGGGCTCCTGGAAAAACAGACTCATTGCCTGCTGCACGGTCGTGGTGGTGTTGCCCGCTGTTCGGTCATCGCCATGCAACGCGCCTTGGAGCAGTCCCGACCAGAACGGTGCCGCACCGGGGTGTTCCCGCAAAATGTCGGAGGGCTCGGCCGCGTTCAGCGGATTCGCGACCCACTGCAGGACGTCTTCGAGGGTTCGGCCCGTCAAAGCTGCGGCGTGGAAGTAGGACTGGATGACTTTGGCGGCTTCCCCGGCATAGAACCTGGCTGCCTGGTCTCCTGACCCTTCAGCCATGGCGCCTTTCACTGTCCCTGCGGTGAAGGCTTTGGCTCTGCGTTCAGCAACGAGGGGGTCCACGCACCCGTCGATGGGGTCCCACACCATCTGCGGCAGACCCGGCACCAGACCGAAGGGGTCCAACACGAAACAGGGGCGGTCTCCCTCAGACCTGGATGTGAAGGTCAACAGGAGGTCTTGAGGCTTGGTGAGCGTCACCAAAGCCGCGCCAGGTGCCCCTAAGAGTGCCGGCGTGAGGAGGTCCAATGTCTTACCTGAGCCCTGAGGCCCAATCACGCCCGCTGTGCGGTCCCATGGAATCCACAAGTCCCCTCCGTGGGGCTCTTGGGCACGGCCCAACTGCCACCCAACCTGTCGTGGATCAAGCTTTGCCATCGTGTTCACCGCTTCCCGGGGTAGAGGTCTGGCCGCACCACAGCGCGCACCTTCTTAATGCGCCGCAAACCCAGCATCTTTTCGGCCTCCGCCCTGGTGGCCATGCCCTTGGTGGCCGGCGCGCCCCACCGCAGCCACCCGACCAGCCCAGCGGTCATGAGAGCCACGAAGAGGAACACCTCACTGACCGCTATCCACACCAGCAGAGGTTGCGACTGCGCCACCACTTCAACCCCAGGTAACCCCGCGGCGGCGTCCCCCATGAGCACACCAGGAATGCTCGAGAACCACTCTGAAGACTGCGGAAAACGCCACCCTCCACCAGCAAAGAAGTTCGCCAGAGACCGACCCACGTGAAGGGCGATAACTGCCACGATCCCCATCACAAAGAAAATGAAGACCGGGATTTCCCACGTCCATGGGTACGGGTTATTTCGGCGTTCTCGCTGCATAACCTCCACAAGCCTGGACTAACCGCTCCCAGGGTCACCCCTGCGAGGATCCACGAGCCTTCTTTGTGCGATCACTACTGCCAGGGCCCACTGCAACCCAGAAGTAACGATCCTTGGCGACTGGTCAACAACGTGGCTGTGGGCTGAGTCGCTACTTGGTCGCAGTTGGTTGGTCTGAGACGGATCCGACTCGCCAGATTTCGAAGATGTTGTTGTCCATGACTCCTTCGTAACTGAAGTACCCAACGCCGTTGTCTGCGTTGAACGCCTCGATGGTGGTTTTGGTGGCTGGGTCCCAGATCATTGCGACGTGCCCGACGGTGTTGGGACCAAGGTAGGAGTCGTAGAACACGAGGTCACCCGGTTTGGCTTCGGCTTGGCTCACTTGGTAGCCGTTTCCGAGGGCTAGCCAGTCGCGTTGCGCCGCGGCGGTTCGTGGTGCCGTGACTCCAACTTTGGCTAACGCTGCGCGGGTGAGACTTGAGCAGTCCCATTGGTTTGGCCCGTTGGCTCCCAGCACGTAGGGCTTGCCTTCTTGGCTAGCGGCAAAGTTCAGCATGGTCACCACACGTTCATCGCTGATAGGTGGCAGGTCGGGGTTGCCAATGCCGTTGCCTGGTCCGCAGTCTGTTGGGTCAGCGAGGACTATGCCGCCGCCGTATTTCTCGGCGTAGGTGAGGACGTCGTTGACGTACCAGTCAGCGTGGTTGTAGGCGAACAAGGCGTCGCGAACGCCTTGTGGCCCTTTGTCGCGCCTGACGTGACGAGGTAGTTCGCGGCGGAGTAGATGCTGTCGGCGGTATTGTTGATGTCATTTCGGCCATCTCCATCACCGTCGACGCCGACCTGGGCAAAGGTGGCTGGCATGAACTGCATCGCTCCTTGTGCGCCGGCAGTGCTCGTGGCGGTGAGCCGGTCGTGGTTGGTTTCTTCCATGCCCACGCCAGCGAGGAGTGTCCATGGCAGGTTGTATTCGGCCGCGGCAGCTTTGTAGAGGTCTTCTATATGCGTGGGGATCGGTTGTGCTGGGTTGTTCAGCGAAGCCTTGACCGGCACACCGGGGAACGGCAGGTCGAATCCGACACCACCTTCAGCAACATCATCAGGCAGGTCTGCTGGGTCGACGGGGACCGCGGCGACGGGATCACCGTTCAGTGGTGCGCCCCGCTCGGCCATAAACACCCCGGGTCGACGACCTCACCATTGACATGAATTTCGAAATGTAGGTGGATGCCTGTGCTGTTCCCCGTGGTTCCTTCTATCCCGAGGGGTTCACCCGCAAGGATGGCGTCGCCCTTGGACACGGTTGTCCTACTGAGGTGTAAGAAGCGGCTCTTGACCTGGTTGCCGTGGTCTATCTCAACGATGTTGCCGCCACTGTCGCTCCAAAAGACATTGGTGACGGTGCCGCTACTGGGGGCGACTACCTCCCCCGCTGCGGGCTTGGCGGTGAGGTCGACACCGGCGTGCAGTGTGGTGACTTGATGGATGGGGTGAAATCTCATCCCGAACGTGGAGGTTTGTGTGTAGGCCTGAGCGAAGGGTGGACGCCACTGCCCGGTAGCGGGAACTGCGCTGAAACACTCAATCGTGCTTAGCTCTTGATCCACGGCGGGGGTGGCAATCACAACCAAGAGCGTGATGGCGGCGATGATCGGCGAAAAGATGATGCCTAAGACAAGGCCGACCACAAGCAGTGTTTTGCCCATGGCCTATCCCCCGGCGGCGATGCCGTCATTGGTGTACGTCAGTGCCCGTTCAAGGGGTGCAGCACCGTTTGTACTTTGTAGTTCTGCTCTCCTACCTGCCACAAGGCTCGCCCTTTGCCCTGGGGTGCCCAACCGGTGATGATGTCCCGCGACATTTGACCCAACCCCAGGAGCATGTCGAGTTCGTTGGCCACTGCGGGCTTCTGACCGTGCAGAATCTTGATATCGCACAGGTGCAGCAAGTCTTTCGCGATCGCTTGTGCTTGTGAACCGGTATCACCGGCCGAGAGAAGGTCCGACGGTTTGTGGGCTACCGCAAACTGGATGTCACCTGACTGGCCACCGACTCCCCGCGATACGCGCAGGTCGGCGTCGAAGGACTTCACCGCTTCGGGGCCAAGACGCAGTTGCCGCCACGCTTCGTCTCTCACCGAGATCCACATGTCTTTTGCGGAGGAGACCTCACGCATCCCACGCCCCCACGAGTTCAGGCACATCAGCGCAATACCGACCGCTTCATCCCCCAACGGTTCCAGGCGCGACAGACTCAACGATTGGATCGGCGCACTCCAGTCAATACCGATGTTGGTGTGGTCATCGAACAGGCCGGCCAATGTCCCTGTGACCAGTTGGCTGAGGGAATCACGCAGCGTCCTTGACCCGTCAAGGAAGTCTCGTTCGCTCGGGTATCGGCAGTCCCTGACCAGTTCTGGGGTGGGGTTGTTGAGGGCGTTCCACACTGCTGGGATGGTGGTCTCCACGATCTTTGTGGCACCCGCCGAGTAACCGGTGAGTTGGGCCAGGACTGTCTTCACAGCGACCTCGTCAGTGGGCCCGAACGGTACGCGAGCCTGCCCGATCTTCTGGGAACCGACGAGGCCTCGAATCAACGTCAGCCAGCGGGAGAAAACAATGGTGGCCCTGGTTCGCGCTTCTTCTCGGGTGAGGTTCTCCCAGCCGTGGGCCATCGGGCCCAGCGTCAGAGGATTGACGCGTGCTTGGAGCCCTGGCCCCAGGGTGATGGGCACCTCGCCCAGGTAATTGACCAGTGCTTCGTATTCGTCTTTCGGGTCACCCAGGATGAGCGTGCGGTACCCGAAGTCCATCATTCGTAGGCAGAACGCCTTCGTTGTTGCCGATTTCCCCGTGCCTGGTTTGCCGAAAGAGAAGATGTTGGGGTTGGTCAGCGGCACGTCATCGCGCAGGGTCCACCCGAACGGGTCACAGTGAAACGCTGATCCTGAGAGCTGGTCGATCCCCATTTGTGCGCCGGTTGGGGGCAGTCCTGGGGTGCTGATGAATGGCCAGAGCGCTGGCGCTTGATCACTCGTCATCCGCCAGGCGGAGACTGGCGCGTTGGCCGGTGCCCACCCCGAGCCGGCTTGTCTGCGCCCACGGCGTCCTACAACTTTGAAAAGTCTCGCCTCGCGCGCCGCCTTAGTGGGTGGGGCGGTCCGGGGTAGTTCGTGACCGAAGTCCGTCAAGAGCCGGGAAACGTCGCGGCCAGGTGTGGGCTTTTCGTCAGCATCAGATTCCCCGGTGGTTAAGGCCCAGACCCAAAGGCACGGTGGAAGCGGTGAACCCAAGATCCTGAGAGGTCGAGACGCAGCGGTGCGAATCCTGCACGCCGCACAGAGGTGTCTAGATCTCGACCTGCAGCTGCCACCCGGTAGGTCTTGGGCACCGTGACCGTGACGACGGCATACGGTTCGATCAGGGCAGAGCCCCGACTCACTTTGCCTTCGAGATCGCGAGCTTTGCGTTCCTCATCGGCTTGTGCGGTTTTCTGTTTGATCTTTAACTTCACTCGCAGGTCCGAGCGAATATCGGCAGCCCACCCACTGTTCGTGCTTTGCCGGTCAGCTTTAGAGGCGGACATGACAGGGAAGGCCACCATGAAACTGCGCCGCTCTCCTGGTTTCTGGGTGGTCAGAACAGGTTGCAGGGCTCCCATCGCCGCGCCCCGAGTCGGGAGTTTGATGGTGCTGCTGATCGAGTTCCACGCATCGTGGCTGTAGTGCCGCGGCGTGGGATCAGCGCCCGAGGGCCCGCCATGGACCATGGCACGTCAGCGTTAATGTGCTCATCGCCCGCTTTAAGGCCAAGCGCCTCGACGATGCCGGCACGGTCACCTGGTGCGAAACCTGTCCGGCACGCCAACGCGAGCTCGGGGCTGGTCAGCCAGTTCACTGAACTCATCCCCATGGACCCCAACATCAGTGCTTCCATTTCGCTGGAGGCCGCGTACAAAATCTGGGCGCGCCCGCTCAACCCTCCCCGGCTTCCTTTGCGGCCTTGGCCAAACGGGACTCCGAGACAACGACAGTCACGTAACTCACGGTGCGCACAGAGTTACGGGTCAGCGCCTCTTGGAGTTCGTCATTGATCTGCCGAGACACTAACGGGCCGTTGGCGCTGCGGTGCTTGTTCTTCCACTGTTCACGCTCCACCCCGTCTTCGGGGATGGTGCGAACAAGCAGGATGACTTCATCAACAATTTTGGATCGTTGAGCACCGTCAAGGAGGTCACTCAAACCGGCGCCATACCGTTGGCGAGTATCCGCCTCGCACAAGCCCAACCCTGGGTGTTGCACCAACGCGGAGATGGCCCAGGTCCGGTCCGTGTGGTTCTGGATGACCGCGAGGCGCTTAAACGTGCGCCCATCCGGTGGGCCATCATGAATCTGAATGCCCTGCAGGGGGCCAGGCAGGTCGGCTTCACCTTCGCCAACAGATTGCCCCAGGGATGCTTTTGACCGAAACTTCGTCCAGCCAGCGAGGCCACCGAAGGCAAACGACACCGAGCTCAGCAACCAGTTCACGGTGGAGCGCCCTTGATCGGCGTCACCGTGACGAAGACAGCCACAAGCCAAAGCAACAGGAACAACCCAGTCGCCGCGTAACGAGTCGCTGAAAGGGCTAAGGGGATCGGCAGGAAACTCACCCCAAAACCCTGCTTGCCAACCCGTGAGGCCAAGAACCCAGCCCACGCGGGCCTTGGAGTAGTCCGAATACACAGTCATCTCAATCACTACCTTCTTGAAGTGTTAGACCGGGACGATCGGTGCCGAAGCCGCAGCGCCCGCACCAGCGCCCGCACCAGCGCCCGCACCAGCGCCCGCACCAGCGCCCGCACCAGCGCCCGCGCCTGCACCTGCGGCATCAGCGGGGACGGCCCCGGGCTATTACTGGCGGTAGGGGCATTAGAGTTCGGCGGCATCATGGGTGGTCGCGTAGGCACGTCGCTGCCGCCATCGTTGGGAGGATCATGCGGTGGGGAACCTTCGTCTCCGATGGGGTTGCCATCGCTATCTCGACTCTCTGGCCGGTTGCCAGGGGTTCGTCCTCCCCCGCGGTAGCTGTAGTCCGGGACGTAGTTGGCGCTGCCCACACCCATTTGGTTAGTGATGTCAGCGCCGATAACCGCGCCTTGGGTGCCGACCTTGACGACGGCGCCGATCATGGCCCCGGCCGCTGCGCCCGCAACTGCCCCCGCAGGGCCCAGTGCGGCACCAGCCGCGCCAAGCAACGACTGCGATGTTTGAGCGGTCTTTTCGTTGGTCTGAGCCTCCGATGACACCTCGGACTGGGAACGCCCCGATGAGTCCGTTTGGGAAGCCGCCGAAGACGTCTCCGAGGTTTTGCTGCCTGACAAGATTCCCTGTAGTCCACCGGCGCTGGTGTACCCGGCACGCATGGCCGCACCCGAACTCGTGCCCGGTTCCACGAAAGCCAGCAGGCGGAACAGAACCAACGGGGAGAACATCCCGACCAACATGAGCAGCACTGAGGTGAGGGCGGTGCCAACTGTTGTGCTTAGTGAGTCTGCCTCGCCGAGGACCTCCCCGCCGGTGAGTTGGATACCCATGCCCATCACCAAGATGATCATCACGGGGGTGAAGGCCGCGGCGTGGAACCACCGGAAAGACTTCCAGAACCAGGACTTGCCCCACGACACAGTAAAGCCCGCTGCCGCGATCGGTGCGGTGGCCACTAAGACGAGGAGGGCAGCGGAGCGGACCAACATGACAAGCAGGTGGCCACCAGCGGCCAAGATCACGAACCCACCAAGGACGCCCAGGACCGTGGCCAAGACTGCATCAGTCACGTCCTCGACTGTGAGGTCACCCCACGGCTGGAACGCACCCCAGGAGTCAAGATCCATCAAAGATTCCATGAGCGAATCAGTGAGACCGTCTGCAGCCACCAGAACGGCTGCGGCGTAGGCCAGCCACCCCACAAAGATCAGGATGAACTGTCCGGTTCCCACCAGTAGTTGAGCTAGCGACTCTCCGTCCCGGCGCCACGCAGCGACACCCATCTGAACCGTGGCAAGAAGCACCATCAGCGCCAGCGCCAACCAAAGGTGTAACTGTAAAGTTGACGGGCTGGGCCATCAGCGGTGATGTCGGGGGCCGTCAACCACTCGATGATCTTGAAGGCCCACTCCAGGAACCACAGCCCCACTTCCCAGAAGGTGAGCATGACGGCCGTCCACCCGTCGGCGACGATCTTTCCTGCGCCCGAGGCGAGGAGGTCGAAGGGGTTCATGAAGTGTCTGCTTCCTAGTCGGCCGTGGTGGCCCAGGTAAGCCACCCTGCTTCTTCGGCCAGATCAGTACCGGGCCATGTGGAGGGTGCGGGGGCTGGTGTGGGACCAGCAGCGATGACCCACCGGCCATCAACCCAGGCCATCGCTTCGCAGTGCCCATAGGCGATCTGCTCGGATTGGCGAATGACGGCAGTGACATCGAGCAGTACGCACGCGAGCACCCAGTCCTGCCCGTCAGTGCCCTTGATCTGAGCGGCAGCCGGGGTGACTGTCACTGTGGTCAAGTCGTCCTTGCTTTGGCCTGAAGCGCCAGCAGAGGTGAGGAAGGCTTGCACGTTCTGCGTCATCACCCAGTCCTGCGCTTCACCTGCGCCTTCTTGACTCCAGTCTTGGTAGACCTCGTGAGTTTGCGGGATTGACATCCCTTCTAGAACAGCTTTGTCGATCGCCGCTAACTGTGCCGCTGCACCTTCTGGTGTGTGGGGCACACCAGAAGGCACTTGGGCAGGGCCAACGTCAGTCAGCGCTGGGATCTCGATAATCTCTGCGGGTGTGGTCGAGGGGGTCCCCTCCAACGCGCTACTCGAGTCAGCCGAGAGCATGGGCTGCGCGGCGATAACGGCACGGCGCTCGGTTCCCGATTCAGGCAGAGCCGTCGTTGTTACTGCCTGCTGTGTAGTTGCCTGTGTCTCTTCACCTGAAGAGCTCAGGGCCTGGTAGATCGCCAGGCCGAGCCCGACAAGAAGCAGAAGCGCCACTGCGGCGGCGACCCCCAAGATCGCGAGAAGTCGCCCACGGCTCCAGGCTTGAACGTCGCTGCCTTCAGACATCGATGCACCCAGAGCCCAGGATCCCCATCACAACCCCGGGGAAAACCAGGTAGACGATGGCGACGATGAACAAGACGCCCAGTCCGATGACTCCGCCCATCATCATGTGCTTCATACCGAGAACGCGGCCCAAGACGATGGCGCCAATACTGACGACCAAGGCAATGACAAAGATGGAAATGACACCCCACAGGACGTACCCGGTGAGTTGATCGACATATACCTGCGCATCACCGGGGGCGCTTGGGCACACCTGCTGGGTGCTGATGATGGTGGCTTCCTTGACGGTGGTGAGGATGTTCATGGTGTTCCTTCGGTTGACGTGGAAAGGTCAAGTGCCTTGAATACTTTGGTGACGGATGCCAGAACATGGCTGGGCAACGGGCTGCTATCCAGACCGCGGGAGGCCAGGGCTGCGTCCTGGGGGACGTCCACGAGGTGACCGCGTTGATCGGCTTCTTTGGCTTTAGCGCCCAGAGAGTGGCGTACGTGTCGTGGCCAGCGCCGCCGTGGCGGGCCCACAACGGCAATCACCGCATCGGTGTGCTCAGACAGGAGATGCAGAACTCCTTCGAGCCTGCGTAATCCCGGCACGGTGGCCGAGGTGACCAAGACGACCTGCGGCGCGTCCAACACTGTTTGAGTGACCCAGGAGTCTTGGCAGAACAGTTGGCTTGATTCCCACCCGACATCCAAGACTGTGAGGGTGTACTTGTCGCTGGGTGTGGGTGGTGGCACGTCACCCGGGTGCGCGAACAGGTCAGTCGCGTGCTCTATCCCGGCTGACTCAAAGGTTCCCCTCGACCACCCTCGCTGGTCACACCGAGCTCGGCAGTCGCGCAAGCCGTAAGCCCAGAGGCAGCAACACCACAGGTTTCAACAACCCGAGCGGGTGCGGTCGCGACAGCAGCCAACGCCACAGCCACGGTCGTCGCCCCAGCCCAACCGTGACAGCCCAGCACCGGAATGACCGTGTCCGTGGTCTGCCAGGACTGGTGCTGAGCCGGCCGGCTGGTGCTGGCTTCTTTGACAACCAACTCAGGCTCAGGGTCAGGAATTGGTGCGGCGGGCGCTCGGGTCAGGGACCGGAACTCACCGGCCTGAACTGCGTTCCAGGCTCGCTTCAACTCCCCACTTCAACAGCGCTCATGACCCCACTCCCGTGGCCGGGCCCTGGCCGCGACGCCGCAGTGCCATGCGTAGCGTTGGTGCATCAAGGCGAGACAACGCTTCTTTAGCTTCCTGCACTTGGTGCAGTTCGCGCACGAGGCCATCCAAGTCGGCCACGATTCTGGGTTCTGAAGTGGACATGCGAATCAGTCGATCCACTTCGTCAGGGTCTGGATTGTCCGTCACACCCTCCATAAGCCGAAGGTGAGTGGGTCGCAGATCACGCATGGCTGACCAATTCAGAGCGCATCGCTTGCAGCGCTTTACGGGCTCGGCGTTTCACTGTCGGCGCGGAGCAACCGAACCGCTGCGCTAGGACTTCACAGGGCTGTGCGGCCATAAGCCCGCCGCTTGTGCGGGTCTCCCGCAGGCCGGCGGTTGTTGACGTTAGGTAAGCCAGCTCCAACAAGAACTCGACGTCAGCGCTGCTGATTCGTTCGTTATCGCAGGCTGATTGGGCAAGGTCATAGAACTTCTCATCTACTCCGCCCTGCCCGTCCTCCGGCGGGGCAACCCACCCAAACTCTTGATCTAGCGGGTGGCTGATCGCAGCAACCGATGGGCTGCGCGTTCCAATACCTAGGTCCTCCAAGACAGCGCGCCGGGTGTTCAGCAGAATGTTGCTGGCCACCGATCCCTGCCAAGTGAGCCGCGCCGAGCGTGCTTGGATCCACAACTGCGCGGCGACATGTTCATCAATGTGGCGCTCAACGTCGACGAGGCTGCTTGCAAGCCTCGCCGCGCCAGGGACGAGGGTCCACACCAACAGGGCATTAGCTGCTGGGTCATCACCACCCTGGGGGCAAGACAACCAAACCAAGGCGCGGTGGGCTTCATTGACTTGTTCATACGGCGCGTTCAGTGCCCAGTCCCGAAGGTCGAGCATGTCCCCACATGCCCGCAAAGCGGGGAACTGGCCCTGCCATTCACACCAGCGCCCAGCTGCGAGAGCCAAGAGGTCCTTGCTGGGATCGGCTACACCAAGCTGTTCTGCCAAGCTCATCTCGAAGTCCTTTCGTCGTGGTGTCACGACGAGAAACATCTCGATTGGGCATCCCCAAAAGCGCCCCTACTACATCTGTTTTTCGACCTCTACACGCGGTTCACCGGGCGGGGCACTCTCTTGACCTGCAAGAAATCAGCGCCCCCACACTCGGACAACAATTATTTGGCACGCCCTTGCACTTGATCTAGACCGGCGGTCGAATCGTCATTTACGAGCCGTTGCTTCCGGTTGGAGGGGCCTAGCGAGTCGGGCCGGTATCTCGATCCGCTCGGGCTGCAGTGATACTCAATCTGGCTTCTTGAGCGCCCGGGCTGCGCTTCAATGACTGCGTGCGTCGAGCGATAGCGGCCAACGCATCCGCTGTGGTGGTTACTTGGCGGATGGTCGCATCAGCGCTGGAGATGCCTTGCGTGTGTCGTTCGTGGGACCCGATCACTCTGGTTGCGGTGAGGCGAAAGTCTCGAGATTCTTGCACTGTCAGTGGCCGGTCGAACGCGGCGTTGAATACTTCTCCCGCCGCGTCTGCACGCCCTGGTGTCCAGCCTTGCTGATCAAACAGCACCTCCCCCACGCGATCCACTACGGTGAACCGGTCGACATCCTGGCTGTTCGCAATCGCTCGCACAGTAGAAGGCAAGTGAGCGACCGTCTGATCGTGTGCGTCCGGGGGCGTCCACCGCGCTGGCCGGCCAGCGTCAGCATCGGTGTAAAACCGTTCCAATGTGGACAGCCTTGAGACCTTCGCTGGAACAGCCACCACAATCGCGTGGACCTCACGGCCGTACCCCTTCGCTAGACGAGCACCATCCAGCGGCACGTCGGGGGACCGCCACGTGCCTTCGATCAGGCTGGAAAACTGTTGAGCGTTCGCGTGGTCAACCGACATTTGAATCCACCGACCAGCAGCCGCCGCTGTCGCGTCCGGCATCCGTAGCGGGTCAGAGTCGACGAGTTCGTCATAGTCAGGATGAAACCGCCGGAAGTCATCGCCAACGATCGGGACGATGGCCTGCCCTGAGTGCATGTTTTGGGCTTGCACACCGGTTCGTGTCTTTCCTACCCCGGGCTGACCACCCAAGAGGACCGTGGTGGGTCGTGAATCAGGAGTCGCATCTTTGAATACAGAGGACCGAACGTCCCTATCCCAGATTGCCCTGAGCTGTGGCTCCTCCATGGGGCGTAGCCACCTAGCCCTTCAAGCGGACCAGTACCGGTTTGAGTTCAACCCGGCGGGTTTGAAACTGGATCATGACCCGCACCTGCTCATCACGATCAGTGGCGCCCACGGAGGCACGCAAGCGGTCAGCGGTGAACATTTCCTCCCGGAACCCGGCCTCAGCCTCGTAGTCGCCGCGGGCCTCTGCGGCCCTAGCGCAGGCGATGAGCCTGCCGCCGAGCATCGTCCCCGACTCATAGAAAACGTCGTACAACACGGTGTCGCTGTAGGTCGCGTACTCCTGTGGTGTCCCAATCTCAGCCATGCAGGGCCCTCCTCGTTTCGCACTTTGCCGTCTACACCTGAAGCCAGACCGGCCAGCCGCCAGGATCACTTCATTCTCCCGCGCCCTCGGGTAGAGGCAAGGGCACTCCTCAGTGACTGTGGAGATCTGCCGCTGACCACCATGCCTGTGGAACACAGAACCACGTTCTCGTGCGCCCCACGATGGTGACGGGGCTTTCACCTGCCCGGGTGGGTACGCCTTCGTGCTTGGCGTTAGCTGACCTCGCGCTGGTCGAGCCAGTCGTGGTTGTCCAAGATTTGCTGAGTCCGGATGGGTAGTGCGGCCGGGACTGAGTCGTCGTCATCGACCCTGTTGCACACGTCATCGTTGAGCTTTCGGGCTGCCTGCGCTTTTCGTCCTTCAGCCACAGCGATGGCCGCTAGGTCCAGGGTGGGTATTTCTTCGTGTGGCGCCGCCAGGGTGGCTGCCTCTGCGGCCCACCGGGCACTTTTAGGTCCCCACCTTCAAGGCCGTGAGTGGAGATGAGGTGAGCTACGTCAACGATCGCGCAAATCATGTGTTGATCGACTCGATCTCCTTCAAAGAGCCAGGACCACCCACCGGAACGCAGTTGGGAAAAGGGCCGGCCTTGGACTAGGAAAGTGCCGTCTTCAAATCTTCGATGCCCTGGGTGCCGCCGCGGGCTTCACCTCGGACCCTGAGCCGGCGGAACAGGTCAACGTCGTTGAGGACATCGAGAGTTTGGTAGACGCTGCCGCCGCGCAATTTTGCTGCGGGCGCTTTCTGCGCGTGCGGAAGGTGGGGTTCGCCGGTGCGTGGGTTGGTACCCAACCAGGACCGGCACTTCGCGACGTAGTCGCGGCATTTCGCAGGCGTGATACTGAAGGCCTCGGCCGTCTCTTCGGAGGTAGCGCCCTGGGGGCGCAGCACGAGATAGGCCACCATTTCGGTGAGGTAGGGCTTGCGGTCCGCCCGTGGAGTACCTCGGGTTTGGGCGTGCACTGGACCCAGCATCTGCAGACGAGGAAGGTTGGTGTCTTCGTCCCACCAGGCAGAAAGATCAGCTTCTAAACCAGGGTCGGCCTCATCGACCGACTCCCGCACGCTGACCGGGACTTGGGGTGCCAATGATTCCAAGTCCTGAGGTGTGGTCGCTGCGGTGCTGACATAGGCCTGGTCATCAGCATCAAGTAGAGAGGCTGCTTCTTCGTCGGGGTGGTCTTCGCCCCTGGGCACGGTGTGCTCGGGGCGCAGCGCTCCGGCCGCGTCAGCCCAGGCCCGCCAGCCCTCATCATCGGCCCCGGCCTGGGGTAGGGGCATGGGTACGTCTTCCATGTCATCGCCCTGCGCCAATAGTGTGGCGCAGCCTTTGGCTTCGTCTTCAGTCAGACCGACGATGACCAAGTCGAGCCCCGAGGCAGGCATCACGATGCGACCTTCTGCCGTTGCTTCCAACACCACGGCGTGAGAACTGCTGCCTTCACCCTGGATGACGACCGAGGCCGATGTTCGACCAGCGTGCTCGGCCAACAGGCCAGTGAGTTGCTTAGCTTCAAGGTTGGCTGCTTGGTTCCCGTCCATCAGCACCATGCGGGCGGGCCACGTGTCATCGCCCTGGTACGTAGTACGGGCTGTGACCGTGTCGCCGCCTGCCCCTAGACGGTCGATCACGCCGACCACCCCTGCCACGGCATCGCCGAGACTATCCACGTCACCGACCCGCAACCGGGCAGGGTTCATGGGGACAACTTCTTCGGCCAGACCAACGAGGTCAAGCTGAACCCCGCAGACCAGGGGTTTACCGCGATCTCGGCCGCGATGTAGCGGGCAAAGTCTTGGGCGTAGTCGGCGTCGCCAACGATGTTGACTTCTAGGTCTTCAAAGTTGAGGAGCCACACTGTCCCGTCATCATCGGCACCAATCGATACCAAGAGGGGAAAAGGCGCCGGGAGGTCTTCCTCGAGTGGCCCTACCTCTTCTAATGATGTGCCGGCGGGGAGGCGCCAATGCAGGTGGTCATCGGTGCATACCCACGACTCCCTAACAGCTCGGAAGGCTCAGACAAGTGCAGGGTCAGGCCCGACTTTGCTAGTTCAACTGCAGCAAGAACCGGGAGCAACTCTTGAGCGTCTCGGTACGTGGCACCCAGGCGTCGCAACGTGTCGTCTAGACCTTGCACGCTAGCAACGGCTGAGTTACCCACCGTTTCGAGAGTCTTAACGACTGGGTCCAGCACCGGGTCAGGCGTGGCGATAGCCCGGCCAGGGTTACGGTGGCGGAACTGGCCCCGTCGACGCGCGGCGAGAGCGAGGAAGGCTCCTGCCCCGAGCACTATGCCGGCACCGGTCAGGCCTGCCACGACCAGCCGCTTTGGTCTTGCTCGCTGACATCGGCTTGTGCTCCAGCTTCCAGGTCTGCCGGTTCTGCCTGAACCAGCGCCCCAGCCTGCTGCGCAGTGGGAGACAGACCAAGGGCCGCGGCGTTGCCAGCGATCGGCACCGCACCTGCCAGGGTGCCCGCTGCTGCTGTTGTTTCTTCTGCGGCCTGAGTGGCATCGCTCTGCGCGACCTGGTCAACAACGTTCTCAGGATTCTCTGGTGTCTGAGGTGTCGCCGAGGACGGCGCGGCGGTGGGTAGCGCAATCACCCACCCAGGTTGCAGCACGTTGGGGTCACTTAGGCGTTGGCCATCTGGCTGCTCGAGGTTCTCACTGGCTTCGAATAGTTCTTCCCACCTGTCCATGTCGCCCAGGTGCTGATCGGCGAGACCGCTTAACGTGTCCCCTTCTTCAACGACGACGCTCTGTGCTGGAGCGACTGATTCGGTCGCAGTGGCATCCGCGGGCAGTCGCAGTTCCATGCCGGGAAATAGCCAATCCCCTCCCCAGACAGAACGTCCTCGTTCAGTTCAGCGATACGTGGGTACTCTTTGCCCTCGCCCAGGTGTTGTTCAGCGATAGACCACAGCGAATCTCCCGTCTGCACGGTATACGCCTGGGTGGGAGCCGCTTGCTGCTCGGTCTCACTGGTCAGCGCTTCCGTGGCGGTCACTTCTGAAACTGCTTGAGGTGACAACTGTTGCACTGACGCTGATGCTGGTGCCGCCGCGGGCGCATCAGTAGCCATCGAGGTTGGGGCGGTGGCAGGGGCGAGGATGAACAGTGCCAGGGCGGTACTTACCAGGGGGCGCACGGCTGACTGTGGAAAGGAAAGTCCTGGCAGAGTGGGCGCACGCATCCCCCTGATTTGTGCGGCGATCTCCACGACAATGATGACCGCTAAGGCGATCCAGGCAATCCAGGCAACCAATTTCAGAACGCCCAGGACCAGTGTTCCATCGTCAGGGCTCAAGAGTGCAGCGCGGGCCTCATCCAGGGAGGGCACGCTGGCGGGGAAAGGATTGGCCCCCAACGCGAGCAGCAAAACTGGTGTCCCTACCAGGACTGCGAGCAAACCGAGTGCGGCCAGGGCTCCCACCAGTCGTTGTCGTAGTCTCACTGTTCTACTCCCCTAAGGATTGTGTGATGCGAGCCTCGGCTTCACCGGTGGCTGACAAAGAGCCGATACCGATGACGCCCAAGAACTTGGTGTTGTAGGTAGTCGTGACGGCGACACTGATCCTGTCTGGCCCAGAGATTGAGGCCGACCCTGAGACACCGGCCGCACTGAGATAGGCGTTGGCTGCTGCTGCGGCGCCGGCGGGATCGGCCTTCACGCTTTGTCCCCGCAACGCGGACGAGACTTCGATCTCCTGGCCCCCAGCACGTGCGGCTTCTCGGGCTACGCTGCGGGCTTCTTGCATGGAGTGAATCTGGCCGGACACGTCGACGGCGAGCCCGACCATGAGGAGAACGGTTGTCGCCATCAAAATCGCGAAGACTGAGATGGATCCCCGTTCTGCTTGATGGGGCATGCGGATGGCCCTCATCCTTGCCTACCTCGGTAGGTGTCTAGCGGTGAGCTCATCGTTGCCGTCAACGTGCGTGCACCCGGTATGCCGGGGGCGGCCAGGTCACTCATGTCGACCACGCAGGTGACGGTGACAGATACTTGCGCTGTCGTTCCTACTGGCGCCCCGAATCCGGAGGTGTCGACCCCCACTGACTGGGAAGAACACCGAACGTTCTGCTCGGACAGGCTGGTCCCCGCCATAGCCGACGCAGACCCATTGGCCTCTCCCGGTGAGCGAGAAATGGACGCGGCGCGTGCGGCTTCTGAGGCCGCTGCTTCAACCGCTTGCTGAGCAATAGCCCACCTCCCACCGAAGATGACCAAGAAGACCAGCACGAGCACTGCCGGAGCCAAGAGAACAGCTTCAACAGTGACCGATCCCCGCTCACGATCTGAGCCCATAGTGTTCATCCCGTGATCCGTTCCACGGGGCGAGTTGCTGATTGGCTGATGGTGGGTGCCCAACCAGGAAAACACTTTGTGCTTCACCGGTGACCGTGAACGATGCCTCGGTCCCGCCGCGCGACCCGCTGACGCCGTAGCCATCGAGGACACCTGAACCGCCAGCATCGACGATGAAGTCAAGGGCTGCGGCTTGCCCAGATGAGCCGGTGCCCTGTTCAGCACTGGCAACTCTGGCGCCTTCTTGGGCTGCCCCGAGGGCGACTGAGCGGGCGTGGAACCACAAGCCCGCTTGAAGGGCGGAGAACATGAGCAGGAAGATGACCGGGAGCATGATGACCGTTTCGATCGTCACGGACCCTCGGTCGGTTGGTTGGTTGCCCCGCGTGCCGCGAGACAACCAACCACGTCCTGCTCGACGATGCTTCATCAGCCCAAGGAGCCAAGCTTGCCGGTCGCCCAGGCCAGCAGGGCGGCACCAATGGCCAGGGCTAGGGCAGCCAAAACGGTGGCCATGACGACTACCTCAACAGAGAAGGACCCGCGTTCGCGGTCTTCGCTGAGCAACTGCCGGGCGTGGGCCGTGCGGGCTGAGATCAGAGTGTGCCAGTTGATGATGCTTCTACGCATGAGAGCGCCTTTCTGATGGTGTTTGTGTTGAGTTGTGAAAAACGTGATCTTCTTATTGGTAGGCCTGTCTCCTCCTATCCCGTGGCCAACAGGCCCAACATGGCTGGTGATACGAGGATGACGAGGAACAGAACACCCAGCAGTGACATGGGGAGAGTCATCCGCTCGCTGATCTCGTTGGCTTGGGCTTTCTGTGCGCTCAGCATCGCTTCACGCATGCTTGAACTACGAGCACGCAGGATGGTGTAAATCTGGGCGCCGTCCTCACCAGAGAGGCGCATGATGTCAGCGAAGTCGTGCATCTCGGGGATACCTAGCTCTTCACCCAGGTGGCGCATCGCGTCCCAGGGGGTGACACCAGACCAACGGGTACGCGCCAGCTCTTCGCTCAAGCGCTTGAAGGGCCAGGAGTCGCCCACGCCAGCGGCGGCTTCCATCGACTGTCGTGGTCCTGATCCGCCATTGCGTTCCAGGGCCACCAAGTCGATGAAGGCACCCAAGGCTCGGGTGTACTCCAACCGAGCCTTTTCGCGTCATCAGTGATGTTGTAGTTGGGCAGGTACCACAGCGCGACTCCGAGCAAGAGAGACCCGAGCACAGGCACGAACACGGGTAGGGAGATCCCCACAATCCAGGCCACTCCGGACAGGAATGGGACGATCATGAGCCCGAGAAGCCCGAATGTGACCTTCTCGCCGTAGAACCGGGTGGGGGTCACACGCATCACGGCTAAGTCTTGGGCAGAGACAGCACCCCCACGCGGGCGGGAAGAGCCCGACCTGCCCAACGGCCCAGCGAGTCACGAAAGTCGTCATCGCTGGCGGCAACCTGAATCCTTTGCTGCTGCGCCATGCGCGCCCCTCTGGAGACAACCGCCGCAACACATCACCCAAGTCAGGTGAGACCGGGACCAGCGCCCACAACACCACGGCGAAGCCAAGACCGGTGAGTGATCCAGCCAGAATCGCTAACTGCAAACCGCTCATAGCGCACTCTGCCTGGCGGCCGAACCAATCATCCGGGGTAAGGGCTTGCCTTCTGCCATCTTGCGCATCCAGAGCAAAGTCGCGACGTACAGCGTCAAAAGGAGGACTAGCAACACTTGACCAAACGGTGTCCCGTAGGGAGCGACGTAGTCCCCCGAGAGCCCCAAGAGCCCCAGGACGATCACCGTGATGATCGTGATGAGGCGGGCATTGCTGCGCGGTTTTGCCCGGTCTGCTTCTACCTCACGCCTGGCACGAACATCACTGGCCACAGACTCAGCCAAACCATCGAGTACCGCGCCCAACCCAGCACCACGTTTACGTGCGCCCAGCACCAATGTTGCGGCGATCAAGTCACCCGTGGGGTCATCCAGGTCATCAGCGAATGCTTTGAGCGCAGTCTCGGTGTTCCACCGACCCCGCAACCGGCCCACGAGCCGGGTTACTTCGGGGCGGATCAGTTCGGGTGTCGAGCGAAGCGAAGAAGCCAGCGCCTGCTCTAGGCCCGCGCCCGAGGTCAACACTCCAGAGAGCGATCGAACCCATTCCTCCATCGCTTCAAGCCGTTTAACTTCCCTGCCTGCAGGAGGTGCCGCGAACAGCATGGGAATACCGGCCACGGCAGCGGGAGCCAGGATGACCGCGATGACCCACCCCGTTGTCACAGCAATGATCAACCCCAACGCGAACCCAACCAAGAGAAGAATCTGGCTGCGGCGACTGACCCGGGGTGCCACCGGACCACGGCGCTGAGGGGCCGCACCTTTAACTGACTCCGGGCGCTTGACCGACCCCAGCACGATCGCGAGAAGTCCCCCGTGATCAGGGCCCCGGCGACTGCCGCCACGGCAGAGTTCATGCGCGGCTCTCCTCAAAGAAGGCTGAGGCATCAAACCCGTAGGCTTCCAGCTCACGCAGCTCTTCAGTCAACGTGCTGGCCCTGGCCAGCGTGCCCCCAGGCGGGGTCTTGAAGACGTGGGTGGTCGCGTAGCCCACCTGCTGCTCACCGGGGTGACAGCAATGATCTCTGAGATCCACCGCTTTACCGTCTCGCTGCCATCAGCATTGCCGAAACGTTTTTCGTGGCATGCACCACCAAGTTGATGCCCGCCGATACGGCGCGCACCGCGTAGTCATGGGTGGCGTGCGCACCGTTCTCCATCACGCACGTCACGAGCTTCTCAATGCCACCCGCGGCGTTCGTGGAGTGAGTCGTTGAGATCGACCCCTCACTGGACTGCATCGCTTTCAGCATGGCCATGGCCTCAGCGCCACGAACCTCACCAACAATTTGGCGGTCAAGGTTGAAGCGGAAACTCGCGTCGAGGCACTCACTGATCGTGACCTCACCCGACTGGCGACCATCTGGAGTACGTTCTCCCGAGCCGGGCCGGGCCTCCCAGGCAAACACGTGCGGGTGCTTCTCCCGCAGTTCGTGCAGCCCCAACTCATACTCGGTTTCGAACGTGCCAATCACCTGCCCGCGCGGAATGGCTCCACACAAAGCACGTACCGCCGTCGTCTTCCCAGCGCCCTGCGCCCCGAAACAACGATTGAGCGGCCAGCCACGACAGCCGCATGCAGAAACGACGCAGCCACTGGCGAGATAGACCCAAAATCAACCAAGTCGTCCAGGCTGATCTCGGTCAGCCGGTGGCGGCGGATCACAACGTGTGGCCGCGGAGTCACCCACGCAGCCGCAGCCAACCGGGCACCAGAATCCAGCCGCATGTGCAAATGAGGGCTCGCCGCAGAGAAAGGCCGAGCGTTTACTTCAGAACGTGTCGCGACAAACGTGAGGAAGTCGATCAGTTCCTCATCGGTGTCAGCCACCGGTGGGCCCTGAATGACCCGGCCCCCGGTCAGTTCTAGCGTCACGTCGTCATGACCGTTGATCATGATGTTCTCGACCTGCTCGTCATCAACGAGAGGCTGTAGCCGGCCCAGGCCGAAAACCGCGTCGAAGACGGCCTGAGCGATGCGTTCTTGATCAACTAGGGACCATTGGTCCTTGCTGGCCCGGGCCCGTTCGCGCAGTTCTGCCGTCAACAAGTCCAGAATGACGGCACGCCCACGCTCGCGTTGAGCATCGCGGTCCTCCAAGAGGCTTTCAAACTCAGATGAGAGCCGGTCTGCAGTTTGCTGACGAAGCGCCGCGATCATCCCCCAATCAAGGCCATCATTGATGGCCCAACCACCCACGGCTCCCGACTCCGGCCGAACATCCGGCCGCGTTGACGCAGACGCAGCGCGTGCAGCTTCTCGGACTGAGGCCACCGGTGAGGAACCAACACCTGACATGGAGAAAGAGCCACGCCGACGCCCCGCCCGTGGCGGGCGAGAGTCACTATCTGAAGCTGCGTCAGCGAACAGTGGCAGCTTCGTGGGGTCACTGATCCCACGCCTGAATCAACATCATTAACCGTCATCGCGTCTCACCCCTCATGTCGTTCAACGCGTCCTCATTAGCCTTCACCACGGCCGCCATAGACTCCTGCGCTGCCCGCAAACTACGAACCAGCTTGCTCGATTCAAATTTGCGCACCCGCTCACCATCACGAAACACCGGCGCAGTCTTGGGGTCCCACGCGATCGTCGCCACCACCGGCACACCCACCACCGACGAAACTTCCTTAGCCGAATAGGGCTGTCCCGGACCCACCAGCAGCAACCCCAGCGATGTCCCAGCACCAAACTCTTCAAACTCTGCACGCAACGTCGCCAACCAAGACCGTGCCCCAGACAGGGAAACCACGTCCGAGCGGCACACCACCAACGTCAGGTCCGCGCCGTACAACACCGGCGTCGCAGCGCCAGCCAGACCTAGCCGGCCCAAGTCAACGATCGCGTCTTGACCCGTGGAATCCAGCCCCTTCAAAGCAGCCAGCAACTCATCCCACAGCCCGATCAGACTGCTTCCCTGCACATGTGACCGCACGCCAGGAAGCAAGGAGACCTGGGAATCCGGCAGCGGCAACACCACCTGCGGAATCTCATCCCGTAACCGACCCTGTTGCTGCGCGATCGACAATTCAGTCATCGCATCAGGGGTGACACCTGGGCACGCAAATATCCCGCCAGGATGGGTGAACCCCCGTAGGGTCTGCTTCGACCAGAACCGAGGGCCTTGTCCACGACAGGGCCAACCCGACAGCCGTCGTGGTGACCCCTGGCGAGCCGGAAGCAGAGCACAAAGCGATAACCGCCATGGCGTTAGCCCTCCCTGCTTTCCAGGACCAATGCCACGCGGCCACTAGCCGCCCACCGAGCAACCTCAGCAGCCTCATCAGCTGGGACATCAACCGAGATCACGCTAGTGCCAAGTTCAGCAGCAGGAATGACACCCACGACCTCGGCATCAAACACGAGTCCATCACCGACAGCGCCCGGGTCTCCCTGTTGACCAGCGGTAGCGACGATCGAGACGGAGTCACCCACCAACAGTGATTCACCCGGCATCAAAGCGGGAGTCAGTTCCAAACCCACCACGGATCTACCGTTCTCCGGGACAACCTCGTCGGTCACCACACCGGGAGTGAGCAAAGACCCGCCAGCAACGTCCTGCGCGGCACGCGCCCCCCATAGTCCTGCAAGTCCGCGCCGGGCACCGTCTGTAAAGCAGGGTCCGTCGTGATCTGCACCGTCACCAAATCCTCAGCGCTAATCGTCTCGCCGCGCGTCACCGCTTCACGGACAGCCACGACCTCAATGGTTTCTGAGGTTGCGACAAAGGCCCCACAGCCAGTAGCGCACCCAGCGCAACGATCAAAACACCGCTCAGCATCACCAACGGTCGACGGCGAAGCTTCGGTGGTGCGGCCACCATGGGCTCAGCAGCCACGCTCGCGTCCTCGCCAGGAGCCTCCGCAACGAGGGTGGCCCCACCAGCAGTCCCCTTCTTAGAGAACCTCGCCATCACAAAACCCCTCCAAAGGCACAACAACCGTCAGTCGTGCAACAACCACGCCTAGTTCCAGGTACCGTTTCACTGCACCAACACCTGAACCTCACCCATACGGATCGCGGTCGAGTCTGCAAGAGTCAGATCGATCTGACCGGTTTCACCAATACCAGACCACTCGACCTCCCAGAATGACGTCGCGGTCACCTCGTAGTCCCCATCTCTTGATACCGATACCCACAGTCAGGGGAATCCAACACCTCTCCCGCAGCATCAAAACCCACATCCGCAGACCACACGGTGCCAGGGCCATCACACGCCACAACCTGCCCATTCCCCATATCCCACTCAACCCGATCCAATCGGGCGATCGCGGTCACCGTGTACCCATTCAACGAAGCACTAGCCGTGTTCGGTCCCGTCGTCTCCGGGCCAGGATCGGACACCCACATCCACTGCGGCAACCCAACCGTGCCAGAGAGCCTTCACCAGGTTCAGGAATGATGCCGATCTCAACCGGTTGAAGCCCCATCGAATCCACCGCTTGCTGAGCAAGAACGGCAGGATCTGGCGGGGCGGAGCAAGCGGCGTATCCGCCGCGGCATGCATCTGAATCACCTCACCCACATCAGCCGAATCAGCTGCACCAGCATTAATCACACAATCAAAAATCGCGCCATCATCATTGCCCTCCCACACCGCGTCATTTTTGGGTGGCTGTGGGTCCGTCAGGCCGATCGGTGTACACGTCTGCCCCGTCAAACCGATCACGAGCTCCACACGACCAGCACCGTCGTCAACACCACCGTTGCCGCTGTTGCCGCCACTACTGTTGCCGCCGTCACCACCATCATCAACCGGGTCAGTACCACCACCACTACCGGGAGTAGTCGCAAGGCACGTAATCGTCCCGTACTCATCTATGACGATTTCCCCTGCGCAGACCCCTGACGTCTGCGCAGCGACAGGTGATGATCCCAGGGCCGCAAGTGCCAGGCTCAAGGCTGCGGTGGCCACCCCCGCTTGGCAGTCAGCATGATTCGCCCTCCTGCCACTCGGCGTAGGCCACACGCCACTGAGTCTCATCGGGGTACTCATAATTCGCGATGCCGTACTTTTTCAGAACGCGGTCGGCGCGCTCTTCGGGCGTGATGTCTACGCCGTCAGCATCGAAATTGGTGATATCCGAGATATCTGTGCACACCAGGTACTCCACCACGGCAGGCTCATCCGGATTATCCAGGTCAAAAAACTCGGGCTGAGAAATGCTAATGACCTCCTCCCGCCCCTCATTTGTGTTACCAAAATTACGCAGGGACTCCAGGCGGTTCTCCAGATCCCGCTGGGCAGTAGAGATCGCCACATCCTCGAAGTCACCTCTATTGAAATCATCTGGATCAGCTGAGGCGTTGGTATTCATGCGGATGAAGTCCTCGATCAGTGGTTCTGCCTGATCGGCAGCGTCTACCTCAGCTTGTTCTTCCTCGCTCAGCGTGGGTTCTGCCGATGACGTGGCGGCCATGTCATCGGGCGTCATCGTGGCCGTAGCCTCGCCCGACTCACTGTTGCCTCCGGTGCATCCGACTAGGCCGAGCAACACCACAGCGCTTACTGCGCAGATACTCTTCTCTCGGCTATTCGCGTGCTTCATCACGATTCCCCTTCTGTCACTGTCCGTAGGCCACAGAACTCGCCCCTCAGGATCAAACACTAGTGGACACGATACCGCTATCTTTGTTGTGCCACCTTGGCGTGTGGATAAGTCCGTGACTACCCCGAACTTGTGTATGCCCGCCTCATGCAGGCTAGCGCCCGACCTGCCCCCGGTCTAAGCGATATTGGTCACTACTACTCGTTGCTGCCGTTGGCGAGCAGCGCTTCCCGGACGCTGGCCGGAGAAACGAGCAGCGCTTGGGCCAGTTCTGCCTGACGAGATTCAGCAGGCAAACGGCGATACTCCCCCTCCTCCCACCGGCGCATTGTGCGGTTAGAGACGCCGACCTTCTTGGCCAACTCTGATGTTTCCAACCCTGCACGTAGCCGCATCAGCCTTAGGCTGAGCCCGCTATCAGGCAGGTCAAGAAGGTCAGCGATCGAAATGTCTAGGACGGCGCTCAGGTTTCGTAGTTGCGCGAAGTGAGGGTTGAGCGCGGCCCAGTTCCCAACTCGAAACTCGCTCCCCTCCAGAGAGATCGAGCCGCACAGCCAGTTGATGCTGGGTCAGGCCCGCCGCTTCCCGGGCATGCCGAAGGGCATCGGGACGGATGGTTGGCCTGTCGAACATCACGGTCAACCCTAGCGGCCAGCGCCTTCAGTGCCGGAGTCCACTTTGGGCCAACTCCAGGTGACTCGGGGCGGGCGCTATGGCTCTCGCTAATGCACTGACTAACGCTCAGCCAGGTAAGCCCTCAAAGCAGTGGCGCACAATGCGGATCGAGACGGGGCTTCATGCTTGACTTTGAGCGCGTCGATAGCTTCGAGATTGGGTGAGAGGAGTCGCAGTGACAGTGTCCCGAATTGTTCTGCGTCCTGTGGTTTAGCGCCTCGACGAACGAACAGGCCATCTGATGTGGGCCGGCTGGTGGCGGCCGTGAGCAGGTCGGTTAGTTGCGTGTGAGTGGCGCTGAGCGCGTCCATGAGGAGCTCTGGCTGAGTGATCCCCTCTCCCCTCGCGTGAGCTTTAACTGGGGTTATGAGCGATACCGGTAACGAAAGCGTGACGGCCAACACTCTCGCTTGCCAGCGAGGCAGGCTTCTTCGCAACACCTTGGGCGGGCTCTCCTTTCGCGGGCCGAACGTTGTCACGCTCTTCCTCCGTTGGCTGTGGGCGCGGGGCGTCGCGGTGGGGGTGGCGGTACTTTCGCTGTCCGAGAAAGGCCAGGGACAGCAGCGAGGGGTGCACGTTCGGTGCTCATGCGGAAACACCCATTTCCTTTTCATGGACATCAATAGCAGTCAGGATCTCTTGAGTTAAGAGCACAAAGTCTTCAGCTAGTGCAGGAGCGGAGCCTGGAACGCGGACAGGCTTGCGGCCGTCTTGGAGCGCCTTCAATACGGCTCGGCGCTATCAACCTGCTCGGCGACCTCGTGAATCAGAAGCCCCTTCTCCTCAGACTCCACCACTGGAGAGAGCGCATGACGGATGACATTCGTGAACACTGGGGCCGCTCCCCCGAGGACTGAGGTGATGTCTTCAATAGCGTTACGTCTGATGACTGTCGCGTTGGTCTCTACGTCGTAGAGCAATGCCCCGAGGAGTTCCAGGTCCGGATTCGTTTGCCGTGCTGCGGTGATCTCACTGGCTAGCGCACGCAGTCCTTCGACACTCGTTCTGCCCGGCCGCGTCGGGACAACGATCCATCGCGTAGCGCCCAGGGCAAGCCTGAGCAACAAGGGGCGAGTCGGTGGGGTATCGACGATGACGAGGTCATAGTCTCCGGCTACCGCGGCCAAGGAACCAGCAAATAACTCATGAATGTCTTGGCCACGCTTCAAACGCCCAGTCAGGACGTCCTCGAGCGTGTCCAGTGCCTCACCCCCAGCAACAACATCGAGATTGGGCCGCACCTCCAGTAGCGAAGGAGTCAGCGGGCTTCCTGCATCAGAGTGTCAACCAAGTGGCGACCACCGTCAGAATTCCCTTTCAGGTGTACCCCAGAATGTGCCCAGCGTTTCCTGAGGGTCAAAGTCCACCAACAACACCCGCCACCCGGCGACCGCAGCCAACCCCGCCACATTGCAAGCAGTCGTGCTCTTACCCACACCACCCTTGCCGTTCCCCACCGTCACTACCCGCGTCAACGCGTCATTGATTGCCATAACGCACATCCTGCCGTAAACGCTAACGTTTAGCCTTAGGACGCGCCATAGCGCCCGCACCATTCTTCGCAGTATATTTTGCATGAGCGTAAGCGGCAGCGCCCGCTTTACCCAATGCCATAACGCGCACACTCATGCTTTTACTAGTGCTTTTCCTACGGCGCGCCATAGCGTTTGCACCATTTTTTGCATTATTAGATGCAGTAGCGTCTGCATTAGCCATTGTGTCCAGCGACTACTGCGCGATGGCATGGCGCAGTAGCTGCATTCGAGCATCGTCCGCCAAGTGACAAAGTCATAACTAGTCGCCACTGCACCAGGTGCGGCGTAACCTGCATCCACCCCAGACCGAGTGTGGCCTATCTGTCTGGACTGGCAGGGTTGTTCTGGTGGGGGAGGGTGTTGGGGTTTGTCTTCGGGTCGCCGCGTGACTGGGTCGGTTGCACTGGTAGCACGTGGGGCGGCGGGGTATTGGCGGTTGGTGGCGCGGGTAGTTTGTTCTCTGATGTGTTCGCGTAGGTAGGGGGTGGCGAAGTCGACGCTGCCGCGGGCGGGGGAGTAGATGAGTTCGGCATCGATGAGGCGCGCCCGGTATTGGCTGACGTAACCGTGGTTGACGCCCATTCGCTTGGCGATATCGCCAATTTTGCTGGGCCCGTCGTCGATGGCCATCGCGGCTAGGAAACCGCGGTCGACAGCCGACAGGGGAGCTAGGGCTGGTTCGTGGACGAGTTGGCCCACACGGCGGCCGGCGATGTCGATGCCCTGGGTGACGTGCTCGGTGCTGAGTTCGGCAGAGCCTCGCCCGGCTCGCCAGGTTTGGTATCCGACGAGTTGAACCATGAAGGGGTAGCCCTGGGTGCTTTGGCTGGCTTGCTGCAACGCTTGCGGGGTGATGGTTTTACCAGCCATGTGAACCGGCTCTTCGATCGCGGTAGACACTTCATCGATACCCATAGGCCCGAGATGACAACGTTCGGCTCGGCGCAGGAAGGTGGCGCCGGGTGCGTTGAGGAGCTCTTGCACGTTCGCGGGCAAGCCAGCCGCAGCAAACATGACTTGGCGTCCTTCACGGAAAGCCTGTTGGACAACTTGGGTGATGACTTGCAGGTCAGCTGCAGCGTCTGAGGACACCTCGTCAATCGTCAGTAGAACCCCGCCTCCTTCTGGTCCATCGCTTGGGCCAATTCGGTCAACGCTGATCGCAGTGAGGGCTCAATGGGGAACCGGTCGACACGTTCACGGCTGAGACCGCCACCAAACCCCGCAGCAGAAACATTGGCACTGGTCACAACCGAGTCAACCGGGTTCGAGTTGTCCCGCAACAACCCCGGAATGCTGGTCTCAGCGATCTCTTTGGCGACGCCTGGCCTCGCGGTTTCAGAGATCACGACCCACCGTTGGGCTCTGGCGGCGTCTTCGAGTGCGTTGAGCATCACCGTTTTCCCTGTGCCGCGTTGACCAACGACGACAAGCGCACGATAAGGCGAACCGGGCCCTTCCTCGGAGCTGTGGCTTCGTTCGCTTGGTGGCGGGGTTTTGCAGCGCTCCGTGGCGGTCTTGTTGCCGCGATCACGCAGGACTGGCTGCAGGTAGGTGTCGCGGTCTGAACCGAGAGGGGTGCGCCCGGTCGGGGCCGTTTGGATCGCTGCCGCTACGTCAGAGTCCGAAGGCTCCACCGCCGACGAGGATCACGATGCCGAGGCCGATGAGAACAATGGGGAAGAGGATGTGCTCCCAGCGTTCGAGCACTTCGGCGATCAGGGGCGGGTGGCGACGAACTTGCCAGGGCCACCAGGACCGCGACAAGCGCGAGGAAGACGATGCAGTAGGCGACTACTGCGAGAGGTTCCACGCTGAGGAAGACAGGGTGTAGACGCCGATGTTGTCGCCGCCGTTGGCAAGGGTGACGCCTGCGACTGTCCACACGCCGACCTTCTTGCCGGCAACCTTGGCCTCGTCGTCATCGTCGTCATCGTCTACGCGCCAGGCCTGCCATGCGGCCCAGAGGCCGAGGCCCAGAGGGATGAGACCGAAGTACGGGATGGCTGCCGAGGGCAGGAATGCTCCGGCACCGATGGTCACCAGGACCGCGGCACCGAGGATGCCGGCGAATCCGAGGTACTGGCCGGCCAGAATGCGGGCGGTAGTGCCGCGCTGGCCTGCCCTCGCGCGAAGAAGAGGAGAGCACGATGATGTCGTCGATGTTGGTCGCTGCGAACAGGCCCATCGCCTGCAAGACCGAGGTGAGGATCATGCGCCCTCCCCAGCTGCGTCACATCCGGGAAGCGAGCAGGCGGGATCGATGCACGGGGCGTCTTCGTCCACTGCCAGGGTGGCATCGACCAGTGCCGTCAGCGCCTGCGCCAGGTGCGAATCGGCGATCTCATATCGTGTCCGACGACCCTCGGGCTCGGAGACGACGATCCCGCAATCGCGCAGGCATGCCAGGTGGTTGGACACGTTCGGGCGTGTCAGGTCCAGATCTCGGGCCAGTTCCGCCGGGTAAGCGGGATGGTCGAGCAGGGTCAAGATGATCCGGGATCGAGTGGGGTCGGCCAGTGCACGACCCAGGCGGTTCATCACGTCGAGACGCGAAGCAATAGTCAGCATGCACTGAACTATACAGCGCGCACTGAACACTCGGTCACAGGCGTCAGCCCAGATCGCATGCCCGTAAGGGGATGGGCAGTGGTGACCGCAGCGGTCAGGGGCAGTCTCGCGTCTACGCGTGAAGTGACTCTCCGTTTGACCCGTCCGGATGGTTTTCCGGGACGGGGATGTCGAGCGGTCGCCAAAGGGTATGGCTGGCTATGACCGACCTCGGTCCTTGACCTTGCTGGGCTCGCGTCCGGTCGTGCCTATCTTCACAGCGGCTCTCAGCGTCCGTTATCGAAACGTGACATTTGATACCTGTTGGGGGTATGTTGACAGCGCTTTCCTCACCGGGGAGTCCCGTGACGGCCGCTTAGTCCTGCCACCGACCACGGGCCCGTTGTATATCCGCGCGGCAGGAGCGGGGGACCCACTTTGTTGGGACGTTCGCGTCCCTTGGGGTGAAGTCACCCATGGTCTTCGTGGCCGGGTGACCAGGCGCTCTCCAGCCTGAACCCGACAGCTGACCCCGTAGGCGCAAGGAGAAGGAACCTCATGTCTTTTACCCCTCGTGGACGTCATCGTGCACCTCGACGTCTGACCTCCGCTCGATTGACCC